>NZ_JAGSPJ010000003.1:0-503756 GCF_018139545.1 Affinundibacterium fentianense
GCGTGAGCTTGGTCGGTAGCAACTTGATCGTCCCAGCGGGCGTGTCCAGCTTCACGGTCACGGTCGCGACAATTAATGACACGATTGTCGATAGTGCGTCACCAGAAACCTTGCCATTGGTAGTGGGCGGTGTGACAGGCAATGGTGGCATTATTGATGATGACCAACCAACGATTAGTACAGTGGTCAGTGGTGGTAATGTAGTGGAAGGGAATAACCTGACGTACACCGTGTCCTTGACATCGGGTACCACAATTGCGTCGACCTACGCCTATACCTTGGGTGGCGGTACAGCGACTGCAACGAGTGACTACAACACCGCCCCAACGTTCAGCAATGGCGTGAGCTTGGTCGGTAGCAACTTGATCGTCCCAGCGGGCGTGTCCAGCTTCACGGTGACGGTAGGAACAGTCGACGACACAATCTTGGAATCGGCGACAGCAGAAACGGTGCCGTTGGTGATAGCAGGTGTGACAGGGACAGGCGGCATTATCGATAACGACAAGCCAGCGGTTTCCACAGTTGAACCAGGCGCACCGGGTGTGGGTGACAATAATGTGGTCGAAGGTAATAACTTGACCTATACGATCACGTTGACAGGAACGACATCGAATACCTCGACCTATGCCTACACCTTGGGTGGCGGTACAGCGACAGCAACGAGCGACTACAACACCACACCGACATTTAGCAATGGTGTGAGCTTGGTCGGTAGCAACTTGATCGTCCCAGCGGGCGTGTCCAGCTTCACGGTCACGGTTGCGACAATTAATGACACGATTGTCGATAGTGCGTCACCAGAGACCTTGCCATTGGTAGTGGGTGGTGTGACGGGCAATGGTGGCATTATTGATAACGACCAACCTACAATTAGTTTGGTTGAGCCGGGCGCTCCTGGTGTTGGCGATAACAACGTGGTTGAAGGTGCAAACTTGATTTACTCAGTGACGCTGTCTTCAACCACGACGATTGCTTCGACCTACGCCTATGCCTTGGGTGGCGGTACAGCGAGTGCAACGAGTGACTACAACACCACACCGACATTCAGTAATGGCGTGAGCCTAGTGGGTAGTAATTTGATCGTGCCAGCGGGTGTCTCCAGCTTCACCGTGACGGTCGCGACGATTGATGACACGATTCTGGAATCTGCGACTGCGGAGACTTTACCATTGGTTATTGGTGGTATCACCGGTGCAGGTGGCATTTTGGATAATGAGAAACCTGCTGTATCGACTGTTGAACCGGGCGCACCTGGAGTGGGTGACAACAATGTGGTCGAGGGTAGTGACTTGGTTTACACGATTACTTTGGCTGGAACCACATCGAATACGTCAACCTACGCTTACACCTTAGGTGGTGGCACTGCGACGGCAACAAGTGATTACGCGACAACACCGACTTTCAGTAATGGAGTAAGTCTTGTTGGAAGTAATCTGATTGTCCCAGCGGGTGTGTCAAGTTTTACTATTACTGTGGCAACAGTTGACGATACGCTCTTAGAATCATCGACCGCTGAGACTTTGCCATTGGCGGTGGCAGGCATCACTGGTACAGGCGGCATTCTCGATAATGACAAGCCAACGGTGATTTCTGTTGAACCGGGTGCCGCAGGTACGGGTGACAATAATGTGGTCGAAGGTAATAATTTAGTCTACACAGTGAGTTTGTCAGCTGCAACCTCGAATGCCTCAACTTATGCCTACACTTTAGGAGGAGGTACAGCAACGGGAACCAGCGACTTCAACACGACGCCCACATTTAGCAATGGTGTTAGTTTGGTCGGAGGTAATTTGATTGTGCCAGTTGGTGTAAGCACTTTCACTGTGACTGTAGCGACAATTGATGACACGATTCTCGATTCAGCAGCGACAGAAACCTTGCCGCTAGTGATTTCAGGGGTAACGGGCGCTGGCGGTATTACTGATAACGAATTCGCACCAGTCGCCACCTCGAAAGCGATCACAATTACCGAAGATGCGGCTTCAGTTATAACAGGTGGCGGTAGCGTGAGCGGTGCAACTTATCGTTTGGGCTGGGCTGACTTTGGTATCACGGACGCGAACGCTGGGGATACGTTGAGCGTGAAAATTTTGACTGCCCCGACGGCCGGTGTTTTGCAGTTCTTTAATGGAATATCTTGGGTGAGTGCTGTTGGCTTGACGATCACTCAGGCTCAAGTGGTCGGGAATAACTTACGATTTGTTCCTGGTGCGAATGAGTCAGGTGATAGTAGTTTCGCGACACCAGGCGTCGGCAATAAGTTTAATGATTATGCAAACTTCACATTCCAAGGTGTGGATAATGGAGGAAATCTAAGTAATACCGGTACATTGACGATCGACGTTCGGCCAGTCGTGGACACCGCAACCTTAACTGTTACTAATGTTACGGCAAGTACGAAATTCTCTACATCTTGGGAAGCGACCGATGCAGGGATTGGTTTGACACAAGATCAATTAAATATCGATAACTCGTCGACTGGTGTGGATCAAACAATACTTAGTGGATGGACACGTATCGATACGCCAGATAATTATGGTGCAGGAAGCAATCGATTTGAAATATGGTCAACTGGCGACACGATGACATCACAAAGCGGCACGACACCCACAGTCAATGCCATGACTGGCAATGGGACCAATTGGCTTGAACTAAATAATGCAAATTCTATTGTTCAAACATTAGGGATCGAGCGAGCTGTCACAACGGTTGCTGGTCGTGCTTATGATCTAACTTTCGACTATGCGGGTCGCAACGGATATTCGAATGACTTTACTTTTATTACGGTGTTGGTGGATGGTGTCAAAGTGGCGTCCTATTCAAATATAAGTACACAAGGATCATTAAATTGGCAGAGTTTGAAATTTAGTTTCATAGGAACGGGTGGATCGCAGAATATCACGATCATCTCAGACGCAACACAGTATGAAGCGGGTGGTCGTGGTGCGATGATCGACGATATTGTATTGACCGAACGGCAAGGTGTGATCGCTGGCAACGCAGGATCGGGAAGTTTGACTCAACTTTCTTTGGCCACCTATGTTAGTGCGACTCTCGCCGATACCGATGGTTCCGAAACTTTGAGTTATAAATTCTCAAGTTTGCCTGCGGGATCAACGATCGTGACCGATGCCCATCCCTCTGGAATTGCTGCGGTGGGTGGCGTAGTGACTGTGCCGGCAATTGAGTTTGCCTCTGCTAAGTTGCAAATGTTGGCTAGCACGGTTGGGGATATTTCAATCGGGGTCACCGCGACGACAACAGAGACCGGTGGTACGACATTTACAAGCGCGTCACAAAATCTGAACTTCACCGTTCTGAATGGAATGAGTACTAACGGTTATAGTCAAGTAATTGGTAATGGTAATCCCAACACGATGAATGGAACTGTGGACAATGATTCGATGCTTGGTGGCGCTGGTAATGATTCTTTGGCTGGTGGTAGTGGTGCAGATATTCTTACTGGAGGCACAGGCTCGGACACCTTGACTGGTGGGGCAGGTGCCGATACATTCAAATGGGCTTTGAACGATAACGGAACGACAGGTGCTCCAGCAATTGATCAAATTACTGACTTTGGAAATGGTTCATTTGCAAGTGGAGGCGATCGCTTGGATTTACGTGATCTCCTAGTTGGCGAATCGAGCGCGACGCTTGACAAGTTCTTGCACTTTAACTGGGATGGCGCGAATACAACCGTGTACATCAGCACGAGCGGGGCATTTACTGCTGGCAACGTTGTTGCAAGCAATCCGACTAATGTCACTAGTAATGATGTTCAGCAAATTGTCATCGCTGGTGTGAATTTAACTACAGGATTCACGACAGACTTGCAACTCATTAACGACTTGATTGCGAAAGGGAAAATTGTCACTGACTAATTGACTTCAAGTTAGGAAGACCTATTCAACGTTTTTGATTTGGTGAAATCATGAGGTTGAAGATTTAAAAAAATTTCCCTCCAGAGATCGTTCGTACTCTGGGGGGAATTTTTTTAGGAATAGATTTTTCTGTGTCGCTCGTCTATCGAGCTACTAGTAGGCCAAAAGACAAAAAGAAGTTGCTACATCGCTGGCATTAAATGCTGGGTGCAGCTTGCCCTCATCGAGTAACGCGAAATTATTTTCGATTCTTGGGAGACTCAAGGAAATTGGAGGAAAAGAGGATCTGACTTCAATTGAATTCAGCCCCTCTTTTTAAGTGTTGTTGAATGGATTGTTGACGTGGAGTGATCGAGGTTGAGTCTTCAGGAATTTTCTGAAAAATCGAATGAGCTCAGCAAGCCCCGACCTATTTTCACTTTTCAAGAAGAGGGAATTGTCTACCCACCTCAGGCCCCGTTGCTGCATCGAGTCCGAGTTGACTCAGAGTTCTGAGTTCTGCTGGCGTTGTGACACCCTCCGCAAAGCATTGCAGAGCAAGTCGATGGACAATTGTACATACACCTTTGATGAACGCTTGGTTCCCTTCATTGCTATCAATATTGCGAACAAATCCACTATCGATTTTTACGTAATTCAATTTAAGATCGTGCAGCAAATTAATTTTGTCGAATTGACGCCCAAAATGTTCTAGTCCGAGATGGCAAGAAGTCGGTGCTAAGTCTGCATGGAATTGGCGGAAAGCGTCAATATTCGCGAACACGCCATTTTCAGGAACCTCTAGCCAAAGGTGTTTCGCTGCTGCTGGTTTGCTCGATAAAATCGCTCGCAGTTTGTTACGAAAATCGACGCTTTGAATAGATTGTGCCGATAGGTTGACAGCAATATCGATACTAGAATTTGATTTGCTTAGTTCGTCTAAGGCTAATTTAGCTGCGATCAGATCGAGCTTTTCAGTTAAGCCTAAACGTTCTGCAATCGGCAAAAAACGCGCTGCTGGAAACCATTCTCCACCAAACATAAGACGAAGGGCAGACTCTTTGTGCACGCATGTGCCATCATTTTTGATGACAGGGAAATAAGCTAGCTTGACCCAATTCTGTTCAATTGCGCGCAGGATGAGTTTGGACCATTCTTCTGCACTGCGGGGGGCGTGTTCAATGTTGAGTGGAGCAGATTGACGAACCTCGCTAACTCCCACTGCTTCAGCACTCGCAACAGCGGCATCGACTTGTGCGAGCAAACTGCTGGGTGCAATCCCAAAGTCGAAATGACCAAAACCAATCGATACGACAAATTGCTCTGTCGCGCTGACAAATATCTTCTGTATATCATTCAGTAATTTTTGTGCAATCGGCGCGGCGTCTTCGCGGCGGAATAATAGTGCAAAATCAGTACCATTTAACCGCGCAGCTAAACCATCATTGAGGTGTTTTTGATGGATAAGTAAGAGTTGTCCAACTTGCTTTAATAAATCATCTGTTTTATTTCGTCCTAATCCTTTATTGACAGCAGCAAGTCCACTTAGCCGGATGATAATCAAACTTCCCGACGGTGCGTTTTCTTCCTCAACACTAGCTTGTAATTGGCTAATGAAATGGGTGCGATTTGCTAGGCCGGTGGTTGCATCAGAATTTGCCTGTATTCGCAACGTTTCTAGTCGTTCTGCTTCTTCGGAGAACATCGACTTCAAGAGCAAAACTGTGGAATTCATCGCGGACGATAGCTGCTTTAACTCTGGAACTGTGGACTCCGGAGTAATGATAAAACGGCGTTCAGTCATACCTTTTGCTTGATCAATCACAGCGCGCAGAGGTTGTTTGATGCGACGTAAAATAAGTGCGCCTAAATAACATGCGATGAGCCCAGAAAAAGTAAGTGCTGCGGCCATTTCTTTCACTGATTGCCATAAGGTGGCGTAAGCACCACTACTGTGGCTCACGAGTGAAATTGTTCCTATCTGTTTCCATCCACTGCTTATCTGGGCCTGCCCAGGTGTCGATTGAATAGGAAATAGATCCCTGAACCATGAAGGGACATCAATTTGTTCATTGTTTGCACGTCTATCAATCAACGTCTTTCCATTTGGGTCGGTGACCTTGATGGAAGCGTAATGTCCATTGTCGAAAAGTGATGCGACGATTAATTCCAGTTCAACTGGTTCGATATTCTTTTGACTTAAGGACAATGCAAGTACTGTTGCATTGTCGGAATTTTTCATTCTCAGTTGTTCATTCAAGTACGCTCGGGAGCTCATCGTCGACGCAAACAAGCTTCCGACCAAAGCGATCAGTGTGCTAAGAATAATGGCGAACCAAAGTTGGCGGTACATCGACATGGTCATTCCTTTAATTATTTTGAATGCTTTCTCGAACTGTACTTCGAATAAAGCGATTCATTTTTCAATTGATACTAATACTTACTGTTTCTAAAGGCAGGTATTTGCCTAATCAAAACCTTCTTTTTTCGCGCGCTCGAGCAGATCCTGCCAACGCGATAGACGGCTGGTGCCACCAGGCCCTAAGGTGGCGTTGCTCGCCGCGCCTGCAAAAATACCTTGACCATTAAAACTAAAGATCGGCGATAGGTCTGTGCGTCTTGATGCAGGGCGAATATCTGTAATTAAATTATCTAGAATTAATGGTTCACCGTCCGCTGTCGGATAATATGCGAGCACCATGTGTGCCTGCGTAATAGCGCTGTTACTACCACCAATTCGTGCTTTGACGTAAATTAATCGCAGTTGCGTGTCGGGAATGTTGAGATTGCGCAAGCTAAAATATTTAGCAATCACGAAATCTTCGCAATCACCTTTTTTCTTCGAAAGACTTTCTAATGGTGTTGCCCAATAATCTGACTGTCCCCAAAGTTCTATGTCTTCCGTATAAATTAATTTCCTATTGAAAAATTGATTCACTCGCTGAAGTTTTTGATCTGTACTTGTATCAAGATTGTTGTTGATGAGATTCGTCCATTCACTGAATATTTGTTCATCGCCACCTAGGCTACGCATACTGATTCTCAATCGATCCCAATTGATACCATGAGACACAAAAGAGAGTAAGCCTAGCGCACAAAGCAAAGCGATCTTTGCGATCTGAATGGATGTGCGTCGACCGAAGAATGAAGCAGAGTGCAATCTGAGCTCGACTGTAGAATGTTGAGAAAACTGAACGCCTTGTGCCTTGCCTGTACTGAATGACTAAACGTTGATTGAAGTTTTCGTTAGCCTAACAATGCTGATAAACGAAGTAAACTACGTTCTTGCGATTCCATTCATTCTACAAGAAAATGCTTCTTGCGAGAAACATTCAATATCTTTGTTCCTACTTCAGTCACAAAAAAACCCGCTAGGGACGCCAACGGGTTTCTTTGAATTTAGCACCTCAAATGCGATTGTTTAGATCACCATTGTTTTGCTTTTGGTCCTGACACTGATTCATTAACAATCTGCCATTTTCCATTTGTTTCCTCCCAATAAAGTGTTTTTTGGAGGCTATCCTGATAATTTGCAGAGCGGTAATCTTGTTGAAAACTCGTTGTCGCGTGCTTGCTGTCTTGCATTGTAAATTTAATGTCTGACAGATCAAGACTAATTTTTTGCGCATTCATTAAGCGTGCACGCCGTGCTGTTTTCCATGACTCTCTCGATGTGTATTTTTGAGAATAGAAATTAAAGTAGGCGTCAGCATTCATATTTACCCAGGCATCGCGCCAGCTCTTCAATGAATTTAGAATCGCGGTGCGTGAAACAGCGACATGATCTTTCGTTGGTTCGCTTGCTTTTGCAACTGGGACATTATTTTCAAGCGGTGTTACTTTTGTGGTCGGCTTAATCGGCTCAAGATTAACTAGACCCTCCATTGCTCTTTGATCCAATTGTGCTTTATTGATCGTATAGATTTCTGGCGCTTCAATTGGGCAATTTGCTGCCGCAGCGTTGGCATTTGAGTCGAGTGATTTTAAACTTCCAGCACCATCATCGCGGCGCTCTAGTCCCAGAGCTGCATATAACTTGCCCATACCTGCTTGAGTTCGAGCGTAGGCTAGAAATAAGTCAATTTCTGCATTTGCGAAAGAGCGTTTAGCTTGGAATAGCTCATTTTCGGTATCCAATAAATCTAATAGTGAGCGCTGTCCGATATCAAATTGTTGGCGATAAGCATCGCGCGCCTTCTCAATCGAGAGTTGGTGTTGATCTAGGAAATTCAATTGCTCCGATAATTTCTTTGTATCGTTAAATGCTATAGCAACCGTTTGTCGAACATCGCGGCATGTTTTATCACGTAAATCGCGCGCCAAGTTCAACTGATTAGCCGCCTCTTGTACTCTTGCCTTATCCGAACCGCCGTTAAATATGTTCCACGACATGACGACTTCGGCTGTGTTGTTATTCGTTCGACCTGACACATAGTCAATATTGTTCCCACGCTCAGCTCGGGCTTTGAAATCGAGGCGTGGTTGATAAGCTGATTTGCGTGAGTTAACGCCAAAGTTCACAGATTCTATGTTTTCCAAGCTAGCCATGATTGCTGGGTTGCTGGTGAATGCGGTATTCAGCGCATCTTTGACTGAGCTAGGGCTTGCTTTGATTAAAGTACTCAGGTTTTCTAGGTCTTTTGCTGGCATCGCGCCCACTAAACGTTGGAAGCGCGCACTGACATCATGCAAATTCGATGTTTCCGTAACGAGATTTGCCTCTGCTAAAGCCAAGCGACCTGAAATTTGTTCAAGATCCACTCGGCGACTAACCCCGGCTTTTGACTTCGCTTGGATTTGCTCAAATACGGCACGATGACGGACGTAATTGTCCTCAGATAGACTAACCAATTTACGGAAACGAACCACGTCAGCATAGGCTCGAACCACTTCCAAAGTAATATTTTCTGAAGTGTCTTGAAGTTCAAAGAAACGAACCTGCTTGAGATGGTCCATTTGCTTAACTTGGCTGCTGGTTAAAAAACCGTCGTAAATCATTTGGTTTAAACTGATCGCAGTCGAATTCCGCGTCATTTCTGACTTGCCAAGGCGATTGTCTCGATTATCACGCCCAGCATCCGCGCTAACTGTGACGTTCGGAAGGTAAGCACCAAAAGCTGCGTCGCGGCTGGAACTAGTTGACTGGAAGGCGTGCCATTTAGCTTGAATTTCAGGGTTAGTGAGAATTGCCTTCTGAGCAGCTTCTTTGAGAGTCTGCGTTTGTGCCTGAGCCCAGACTGTCGTTGACGCTAAGCTAATTGCTAGACTAATTTGCTTTAGATTTAGTGACATGTTTTTCTCAAATAGTTCAAGATTAAGTTGATGCGAAAGATAGCAGAACATTATCGACAAGTACAAGAAATCCTTAGTGTATTAATGTCTATTTTTCAAAAGTTCACACATTCAATGCTGTGCGGCAACTTCAGTGAGACTAATTTACATGTCAATTCTTTGTGCTAATTTCCAACAGGGCTTCACGTGCTGCAGCAATGGTTGTTTTTATCACGGATTCAGAGTGGCTTGCTGAGACAAATCCAGCCTCAAATGCAGAAGGAGCAAGATATATGCCACGATCCAACATGGCATGAAAGAATTTCTTAAAACTCTCTGCGTCACACTGCATGACTTCCGCGAAACTAGTTGGTACATTCTTTGAGAAATAAATGCCAAACATACCACCGATGGCATCAGCGCAGAAATCAATACCCAGCTCTTGTCCTAAGCCATTCAAGCCATCTGTCAATAATTTGGTGTGATGGCTGAGCTTGCTATAAAAATCTGATTCTTGAATTAATTTTAACGTTGTTAAGCCACATGCAACCGCAACCGGGTTGCCGGACAATGTTCCAGCTTGGTATACGCCGCCAAGTGGGGCGAGGTGAGCCATGATGTCAGACCTACCCCCAAACGCGGCTACTGGCAAGCCTCCACCGATCACTTTACCCAAGGCAGTCAGATCAGGTTGAATGTTATATATTTCTTGCGCCCCACCTAGTGAGACCCGAAATCCACACATTACTTCATCAAAGATCAAAATACTACTGTGTTCAGTGCATAGTTTACGCATCGTTTCTAAGAATTGTTGCGTAGCACGTATCAGATTCATGTTGCCAGCGACGGGTTCGACAATGACACAGGCAATTTCACTACCAAATTGAGCGAACGCAGCCTCAAGTTGTTCGCAGTTGTTGTAATCCAACACCAATGTGTGTTTGGTAAAGTCATTCGGCACACCAGAGGATGTCGGGTTACCAAAAGTCAGTAGGCCGCTGCCGGCTTTTACGAGCAGTGAATCGGCATGACCGTGGTAGCAACCTTCAAATTTTACAATCTTGTCACGTTTCGTTGCTCCGCGTGCGAGCCGAAGTGCGCTCATCGTCGCCTCAGTGCCACTTGAAACGAGCCGCACCTGCTCAATAGAGGGAACGAGTCGACAGATTTCTTCTGCCATTAAAACTTCCGCCTCGGTGGGGGCGCCAAAACTTAAGCCAAGTGCAGCAGCTTCCTGAACCGCTTCGATAACACTTGGATGCGCATGCCCAAGGATGGCGGGTCCCCAAGATCCAATATAGTCGATGTACTGCTTGTCGTCGGCATCCCAAATATAAGGACCATTTGCTTTTTTTATAAAGCGAGGTGTTCCTCCTACTGAATGGAAAGCTCGAACTGGTGAATTGACACCACCAGGTGTGGAACGTTGAGCACGTTGAAATAAAATTTCATTGGATGACATACTAGGGTACTCGCTACAGAAATGAATTGAATGAATAGAATTAGGGGTAAAAAAGATTTTATTTTTGTGTTAAGTATTATCGTTTCGCCGGCATTGTCGATGTTTGTCTTTTATAAAAATAGCTTCAATCCGATATAAAGAACGCTCCGAAACCCTGGCATTTTTAGTGGAATAAATTGATAACTTTGTTTATTCTTCGATGTTTTCGAAGGAAGAGTGCCGATTACGCTTCTAAATATATTTCGAGAAAAATATAATGCTGATATTAACTCAACACCTATTTAAAGTCGTTATCTAAAAGGAATTTATTTCGTGGAATATAAAACAATGATGTGTTTGATTTGTGGTTGGATTTATGATGAGGCCGCCGGGATGCCAGAAGATGGAATTGCTCCAGGGACAAAATGGGAGGATGTTCCATTGAATTGGACTTGTCCAGAATGTGGCGCGCGGAAAGATGATTTTGATATGGTGCCGGTCTGATCGCAAGTTTGTCTAAGTCCCGGATTGAATGGCAAGGATTAGGGGATGGACTCTATTTTTGCTGAGGTTTTCAAAAGCAGACTCTGGAATTGTTGTTTCATCGTGAAGAAACACTTAAAAATTGGTGCAAGCTTGATAAATTTTGATACAGTGCGATGTAGTAAAAATTCTTCTACTCTGAGATAGTCACATGTCAACTTCCATTGGTAATGAAAATTTAAGAATTATGGTAATCGATGACAGTAGTACTATCCGTCGATCTGCCGAGATTTTTTTGGGGCAAGTTGGATATAAAGTGGTTTTGGCAGAAGACGGGTTTGATGCATTGGCAAAAATCAATGACACGCACCCACATTTGATTTTCTGCGATATTTTGATGCCCCGATTAGATGGCTACCAAACTTGCGCTCTGATCAAAAAAAGCGCCAAGTTTCGTGACACGCCAGTCATTATGCTGTCTTCGAAAGACGGCTTGTTTGATCGGGCGCGCGGTGCCATGGTCGGTTCGGAAGAATATCTCACTAAACCGTTTACAAAGGATAGCCTCTTAAAAACGGTGCGTAAATATACCTCTGAGGCAATTTCAAACACTATTTAAAAAAACTTTTTCGAGGTTGAAAATGGCAATACAAAAGATTTTGATCGTTGACGATTCTCCAACGGAGCGTTATTTCCTCACCGATATTTTGGTAAAGAACGGATTTTCAGTTTCAACAGCAGAAAATGGTGAAGATGCGCTTACCAAGATTAAGGCAGATAAACCTCAATTGATTTTGATGGATGTGGTCATGCCAGGTCAAAATGGATTTCAAATCACTCGTGCGATTTCCCGTGATCCTGAAACGCAAGACGTCCCTGTCATTATTTGCACCAGTAAGAATCAAGAAACGGACAGGATTTGGGGGTTACGCCAAGGTGCTCGCGACTATTTGGTGAAACCGATCGATCCGCAAGAGTTACTGGCGAAAATTGCAGCACTTGGTTAAGTGATTGAGTTTATGACAGAGAAATCGAGTGAGAAGTTAGTCGTTCAGGAAACAGAAACAGGAGTTTCCGCATCAGTGGGAAGACGTGCGCGTCTACGTGATTTTCAGTCACAATTGATGGAACGCATGCAGGCGGCAAAGGCGGGCTCACACGTACGAGCTAACCAGCTTGGCGTCTTAATAGGCAAGCAACGTTACTTAATCGATTTGCGCGAAGCCGGTGAAATCGTGACTTCGGGCAATTTAACAAAAGTGCCTTTGACCAAACCGTGGTATTTGGGCTTATCAAACGTGCGGGGTAGTTTGACAAGCGTTATTGACTATTCACTATTCGAGGGAAATGAAGCAACTTTTCTCGACGCATCGTGCCGTGTTCTGGCATTCTCGAATTCTCTGTCATTCAATAGTGGATTATTGGTTTCTAAGGTCCTCGGCTTGCGAAATGCCGATGAGATGGATTTGATCGATGAAATGGCAAGTTCAGATGAGCCTCAAATTGGGGCGAGAAAGCCTTGGGTATTGAATCGATTTATTGATGCAGATGGACATATTTGGTCGCAATTAAGCTTGTCGTTGCTGGTGCAAGATCAGGAATTTTTGCATATAGGCTTGTAAATAAAAAAAGAAGTGTTTGACGGATAAGTAAAACTGAAAAAGCCTCGCTTTTCAATCGTTTAGGAGATTTTGTAATGGCATTGAATAACCAACCACATTCGTCTGAAGACCAAGAAGTCAAAGATTTAGACTTTGCGAATCAGCCTTCAGAGACATCGACAACGTCGATTGAGAATGAGATTCATCAGCCTGCGGAGACGATAGAGGAGGCGCAAAACGTCAGAATGTTAGAAGAGATTGAAGTTCAAGCAGGTGAGCCCGAGGCTTTGCCATTTGCTGAACCAGAAAAAGAAATTAATTTTGACAGCACGATCAATCGCGTCGATGCAACGATTTTAGGCGATACCCTGGATAAAGGGCGCGACATTCGCTTGCCTTTGATCGGTCATCTTTCTCTGCAAAAACAAATCCGATATTTATTGATTGCGATGGGTTTGTCGCTTGGACTTAGTGCATTGTTCGTTTATTTGAATGCAAGTCAGTCGACTTTGATTTCCACTCAGGCACAAATTTCTGGTGAAATTTTGATGCACTCGCAGCGTATCGGTAAAGCTGCACCGAATGCGATTTATGGAAAACCAGCGGCATTCTCACAATTGGAAGAAAGTCAAAAGACGATCAACGCGAACTTGAAAGTGTTAATGGAAGGCGGAGAATACAAGGGGCGTTCTATTTCGAAACCAAGTTCATCAGTTGAGCCGATTCTGAAAGCAACAAAAGCTGCATGGACTAACTCGAGCAATGCGGCGTCGATTATTACGAAGACAAAAAAAGAATTGGCGGGCTTCCGTGAAGACTTGGAGAATATGAACTTATTGTCATCCGAGTTAGAAATTTTAACGAGCGATATTTCGACTCGCGAAGTGCAAGGTGGCGCCTCAGCGCAAGCGATTTTCGCATCAGGTCAGTTAGTGATGTTGACGCAACGATTAGCACGAAGCGCGAGTGAATTTATGACGACAGAAGGTATCAATCCAGAAAAAGCCTTCTTGTTAGGTAAAGATGCGAATACTTTTTACGAGTTGATTGAAGGATTTTTGAACGGTAGTGAAATTAATAAATTGGCTGCGGTGAAAGACCCTGCAATTCGTGCTTTGCTGACGACATTACAAAAAAAATTCGTAGACTACAAAAAGAGTGTTGATAGTATCTTGGCGAAAAATAATGAATTTATCGAAGCGAAAAAATCAGAACAATTGATTTTTAATGAAAACGAAGAATTAAAGCAAAAAATTTCAACCCTAGAAAAAACATATACAGCACAGCAAGACTCAACCAATCTATCTTTCTGGTTTTTGATGCTGTCAGCTACCTTAGCTTTGGTTTCTGCTGCAGGGATTGCGGTGGTGTTGTTGCAAGACAGTCGTAATCGTGCGAAAGAAGCGAATCAACGTCGTCTAGAGGCCGATGCGCAAATGCAATTGGCGCAGAAACAAGAGGAACAAGCGAACGCCGTGAACGAACAAAATCAGGCCGCGATTTTGCGCTTAATGAATGAATTGCAAGAAGTGGCGGACGGTGACTTGACGGTACAAGCGACGGTTTCCGAAGATATTACTGGTGCGATCGCCGACTCAGTTAATTACACGGTGGAAGAGTTGCGTGGTCTGGTTGGTCGTGTTACGACAACTGCGGTACAAGTTACAACAGCGTCGTCCCAAGCGCAAAATATTTCAGACGAATTGTTGGAGGCTTCGCATCAACAAGCGCGTGAGATTGTGGATGCGGGTAAAGCGATTACCACCATGGCAAACGATATTACAGAAGTTTCCCGTTCTGCGAATGAATCTGCAGAGGTTGCGCGTCAATCAGTTGCTGCGGCAGAGCAAGGTGCATTAGCGGTGGAAAACACGATCAAGGGCATGAACGAGATTCGTGAACAAATTCAAGAAACGTCTAAACGTATTAAGCGTCTCGGTGAATCTTCACAAGAGATTGGTGAGATTACAGAACTGATTTCCGATATTACTGAACAGACCAACGTTTTGGCGTTGAATGCGGCGATTCAGGCGGCATCTGCGGGTGAAGCTGGTCGAGGTTTCTCCGTTGTTGCGGAAGAGGTTCAGCGATTGGCGGAACGTTCCGCTGAAGCGACCAAGCAGATTGGTGCGCTGGTTCGTACGATTCAAACGGATACGCATGATGCGGTTGCCGCGATGGAAAAGTCAACTCAGGGTGTGGTTGAGGGAGCAAAACTGTCAGATGCGGCGGGTACGGCATTGTCTGAAATTCGTAGTGTTTCGAACCGCCTAGCGGAGTTGATTCAAGGTATTTCACTTTCAACCGAACAGCAAGCAACCTCAGCGAATGGTGTTGCACAAAATATTCAACACATTTTGACAATTACGGAAAAAACGCAAAACGGAACGCAGCAGACCTCACTCTCTATTAAAGACTTGTCAAAATTGGCGGAAGAACTGAAAAACTCAGTATCGCGATTCCGCGTGACTGCCTGAGCGTTAGCCACAAGTTAAAGCAGGAAATATACTGCTTTTAAATGCAATGCGGGAAACAAGGTTTCCCGCTTCCAGAGTTTGCGGGGTTTAAGAATGACATCAGGTTCTTCTAAATCGTTGGATTCAGGACATGAGCAATTTGATATTGCACCATTGTCTTGGGTGATGACGGAATTGCGGGAAGCCCTCACGAGTGCGGGCAAGTTGCTGAATGACGCTGTCGGTCAAGATGCAGATACTCAAACAACATCTTTGCTTCAAGCGAAAACTTATTTGCATCAAGCGCATGGTGCTTTGCAAATTGTTGAGGTAGAGGGCGTTTCGATTGTAACGGAAACGGTCGAAGAGTTAATTGAAAGAATTCAGGCCGACAAGCTAGAGATATCAGCGGATGTCGTTCAAAAAGTGACAGAAGCGTTTTATGCCGTACAGCGCTATCTCGAGGATTTGCTGGCAGGTAATCCACAGCAACCCGTACGTCTTTTTCCTGAATACCGAGCCTTGCTTGAGTTAAAGGGGGCAGAACGTATTCATCCAGCGGATCTATTTTTTCCATCGTTATCTGTTCAGGAAAAAATCCCTGAATTAGCTTTGTCGTTGACCCCTGTTGATATTAATTACGGCGCAATTCGATTGCGTTTTGAGAAATTGCTGTTGACAGTATTGACGAGTAAGGATGGCAATGCCAAGAGTGATGCCTGCCTGAAAATGAGTGGGCTGATTCGTGAGATTGAACAGGCGCAGACAACCTCGCAAACCAAAGCATTTTGGTTGGTGATGCGTGCATTTGCAGAGTCGGCTTCTTCAATTGATGCGCGCGATGAGCGGCATATCAAACAAATTTGGGGACGTATTAATCTCCAGATTCGTCGCTTGGTTGAAGGCAATACGAGTGTTCCTGAGCGCCTTTTGCGCGACGCTTTGTTTTTTATTGCACAGGTACGTGAGCCTTCGCCATTTGTAGCGCAAATTCGAAAGGCATACCAACTCGATAATCATGTGCCTGAGGACTATGATCAAAAACGCTATGGTTTGATTGCGCCACAGGTCTTGACTAACGTTAAAGAGCTGCTGGGAAATATTAAAAATTTGTGGGGCAGAATCTCCAACGGTGATCTTGGATTAGCAGAAAAATTTTCACAAAAAATGAAAGATTTGGCGGAGGTCGGTGCTTCATTGCATTCAGCTCCGTTGACGAAGCTGTTGCGCGAATTAAATGGAATCGCAAGTCACGCAGTGCGTGCACAAGACAAGGAGCGGATGGGACTTGAATTGGCAACTTGCTTGTTATTTCTAGAAAATTCATTAGACCAGATTACCCATTTACCAGCGAACTTTTCGGCTCGCGCTGATGAAATTTCAGCACGATTGCTTTCCGTCGTTGGCGGTGAAGTTCCTGATAATCAAGCGACTTGGATCGGTGAAATATCGCGTGAAGCACAACAGCGACAAACCATGGGTGTTCTCGTTGGTGAAATGCAGTTGAGTTTGAAACAAGCCGAAAAAGCACTGGATGAACATTTTAGGGACGTTTCAAACACCGCGATCTTATCGCCGGTAGATGGTATTTTGGCGCAAATTGGTGGTGCGTTGGCGATACTTGATCAGGACGATGCGCTTGCTGCCGTTTCGCATACACGTGAATTGGTGAAGCAGTTTATCGATGGTGAGCATGGTTTAAGTTCGGCAGAGTTAGGTGGCTTACATCAAAAAGTAGCGCAAAATGTTGGCGCCTTGTCATTCTTTATTGAAACGTTGCAGAGTCAGCCAGAATTTGCAAAAAAACGGTTTAGTTTCGATGGTGCAGCGGGTACCTTTCAAACGCGTCTGCTAGAAAAAGCGCCAGAAAAGGAGTTGTTGCCTTCGATACCATTGGAAGCTGATCCTCGCCAAGTGCATGTCGCTACGGCGGAACAAGATTTGATTGAACAGCAAAAAGAATCAGAGCGCTTGCTCGCTTCCTTGGTTCATTCTCCTGCTGACTCGGCATTGCAAGCGAAGTTGAAGGATTCCTTGGATAGTGAACGATCGTTCGCTGCTTTGCTTGACGACACCGAAGCCAGTACTCGGGCAAAAACGGCCATTGATTTGCTAGCACATGCGGATTTGTCGCAAGCGACCGCATTGGATGGCATTGTTGCCGCGACCTCCCATGTGGAAACGACTCCTGAAATTCAGTTAAGTCAAGAGTTACCGGAAACTGAGGAAGCAATTGATGCCGAATTACTTGAAATTTTCTTAACGGAGGCAGATGAGGTTCTTGGCGCAGTTCGTGAAAATATCCCGTTGTCCCGCCATGATTCTGCCAATCAGGAATATCTAATTCGCTTACGTCGTTCTTTCCATACTTTGAAAGGCAGCGGCCGAATGGTCGGCCTGACAGTATTTGGTGAAGGTGCTTGGAATATCGAACAAGTGATGAACTTGTGGTTGTCAGAGTCGCGCTCTGGAACGGAGCCGCTTTACCAATTGCTCGAATACGCGGCAGAGGAAATGTTTGCTTGGGTCGAAGAGTTAAAAGGTAAAGGAAGTTCGAATAGAAATTCTGACGCGATTATTGCAGCAGCGGTACGAGTGAAGGAGGGTCAAGCCTTCAGTCTTGATCAACCGGCTATTGAAGTCGTAACGATCAACGACGAACCTGAGCTTGCTTTAGAATTGGCGCAGCAAAAAACCGAAGTCGCTCCCGAACCACAGCATTCAGATATTGGTGAAACGCAATTAAGTGAAATAATCGAAGAAATACCAGAATTGCCGCTCGGCGAATTTGTTGATGAAGGTTTTGAACTTGAGATTCCAATATTGGAAACTGAGCAGTTCGAGCCTGAATTGGATTCGGCTGTTGGATTGACTCTCGTTGAGCCAACGACAAGTACCAATGTTTTACCAACTGATCCGCATGATGATTTGATTCAATCAGACTCTGCCTTGAATGGGAACAGCAGTGTTTTTGATGATGGAGACGAAATTCTTGATCAGAAGTTTGGTGAACCAGATTCATTCTCTGAGCAAAGTATAGTCGTCGAAGAAACGGATACATTAGATGTTGAGCCAAGTCAGGCGACTGCAAAGATTATTGAGTTCCCTGATTTCTCCATGCCGGTTTCCACCGATTCTGACAATACGAAACGGATTGGCGAAATTGAAATTAGTCTGCCGCTTCACACGATCTACATGGCGGAAACCGATGAAATTGTACGTTTCTTGGCACAGGATTTTGCTGAATGGCGTCATGAGCCTTCTCGACAAGTTTCACGTCACGCTGTGCATGCAGCACATTCATTGGCGGGAAGTTCCGCGACCGTTGGATTATTCCCTGCGCAAGAGTTAGCCCACAGCTTGGAAAATGTTTTGCAGCGATTGGAACGGCATCCGGTTGAACTCGAAAGTACGGAATTTGATTTACTCGATCACGCGGTTGAATGCGTGAAAGCGATGCTGTTGAAGTTCGCTTTGTCTGAAATGGCGGAGCGCGTTCCGCATCAAATTCAAGAGTTGAGCCAGCTACTCGCCGCAGTCATTGCACGTTCCAATGTTGGCGATGATGAGGAGTTCATAACGTCCACGAATGAAAAGCTGGATCCTGATTTACTGGATATCGTGGCGCCACAGAATAGTGTTGACTTTGATCCTGACGTTGACTCCGAACTTGCGCACCAAGAATCGCTAGAGCTGGGTGAGGTCGAGCTAGGTAATAACGCACTGCCTGAACTGAGCGTGACGACCGAATCGTTGCCTAATGACGGTGAGACGACTGCGACTTTGACGGTTGACCATGCAGGCGATAAAGCACTAGATAATTCATTGGAGTTGACTGATTCTGAGGTCGCAAATGCAGCGCCTGCAAGTATTGACGAAGATAGCTCCGCCCCTATTTCTAAAGATGCTGAGTTGGTCGCGGGAGAACAAGCGGATGTAGAAGTAGACCTGACGCGGTCACATGATTCGATATCCGATATGTCTCAGGTGCAGACATTGAATGGGCTAGACGAACCGGCGATCGCAGAGTTGGAATTGGAAAGTGTCGAGACACCTGCTTTAATTGTTGAACGTAGTAGCTCTGAAATTGAGCTGAAAGTTAGCGATGAAATCGACCAAGATTTGTTGCCAGTTTTCCTCGAGGAGGGGAATGATTTATTGCCGATGATAGGTCAATTGCTGCGTTCCTGGCAGCAAAGCCCTGAAGATGATGCTATTCCGCAATCGATTTTGCGGCTCATGCATACAGTGAAGGGTAGTGCACGTATGGCCGGTGCGATGCAACTGGGTCAGCACACGCATGATATGGAAACTCGTATCGAAAACTTAATGCATACCGGGAGTGCGATCCGTCAGCCTCTATTGGAGGATTTGATCGCGCGCCACGATTACGCGATGCATTTATTTGAACGTTTACAAAATCCGGAATTAGCGGCGCAGCTTGCTCCGGAAGATGATTCGAGTAACTTAAGTGCGACTGAAGAATTAAACCGTTATGTGGCGACAGCAGTTTCGGTTGAACCTGAAGCTAGTGCGAAGCCGCAGGAAATCGAAATTGATTCTATTTCTCGTGATAGCTCACCTTCGGAACAAGTTAGATCAGAAGCAGCGAATGATTTAGCTGACTCCGAAAACTCACGCTTGATCCCATCGCCTAGGGATGTGTCTGCGGTCGAAACGTCGGTGAATAAGCCGGCGATTGTCGCGCGCGCTTTAAGGCAAGTTGCACCGCAAGTGGTGACGCAGGCTAGTAATGCACCAGTGCCCTTGGTTCGTGTGCGCGCGGATATTTTGGATCGATTAGTCAATCAAGCGGGTGAGGTTTCGATCTCTCGATCGAAGCTCGAAAATGAGGTCGATACATTAAAGGCATCGTTATCAGAATTAACTGAAAACGTGAGTCGTTTGCGCGATCAATTGCGCGAAGTCGAGATTCAAGCTGAAACGCAAATCACTTCACGAATGGCATTTTCAGGTGATCGTGAATTTGATCCATTGGAGTTTGATCGATTTACGCGCTTACAAGAATTAACACGAATGATGGCAGAAAGTGTCAGCGACGTGGCAACGGTTCAAACTGCTTTGAACCGTACGATTGAAGGGGCGACGAGCGATTTGAATGCGCAAGCACGTTTGACGCGTGAGTTGCAACAAGATTTGATGCGCGTTCGTATGATTCCATTCTCAAGTGTGTCGGAGAGGCTCTATCGAATTGCTCGTCAGACCGCAAAAGAAGTCGACAAGCGTGTAAATTTGGATATTCGTGGTACATCGGTCGAGATTGATCGTAGCGTTTTGGAAAAAATGGTCGCACCTTTCGAGCATATGCTGAGGAACGCGATTGTCCATGGTATCGAATCGAGACAAGATCGAATTGCACGTGGGAAGAATGAAGTTGGTCAGCTGCTAATCGAGATTCGACAAGAGGGTAACGAAGTTGTTATTCATTTCAATGACGATGGCCAAGGATTGAATATCGAGCGCATTCGCGACAAAGCCAAGAACGTTGGCTTGTTGACTGATGAAACTTTCATGCAAGAGTCTGATGTAGTGAATCTTATCTTTGAGGCTGGATTTTCAACTGCGAATGAAGTCACAGAATTAGCAGGGCGAGGCGTCGGCATGGACGTGGTTCGGTCTGAGGCTGCGTCACTCGGTGGTCGTGTGTCGGTCAGTACCGTCGAAGGTCAGGGAGCACATTTCACGATTCATCTGCCTTTGACACTGGCGGTCACCCAAGTTGTGATTTTGAATGCGGGTGGAAAGACATTTGCCGTACCATCTGTTTTGGTCGAGCAAGTGCAACAACTGAAATCGGCGGCATTGGCAACAGCGTATAACGACGGTGCAATTATGTGGCAGGGAAATCGTGTCCCATTGCATTACTTGCCGAGTATGTTGGGTGAGCGCGATGCAACGCCTGATACACAACAATACACACCGATTCTGATTATGAAGAGTGATAACGAACGTGTCGCTATTCATGTTGATCAAATTATTGGTAATCGTGAGGTTGTGGTGAAGAACGTCGGACCTCAGTTAGCGCGGATGATCGGTATCGCAGGTGCGACAGTCTTAGGGTCTGGCAATATAGTTTTGATTCTCAATCCGGTTCCATTGGCGCAAAAAATTGAGTACGAGCGCGCGAAATTGCCCGATACGACGACTGATGCACTATCATTGGAAATGGGCGCGGTTGCTGAAATGGTGGCGCAGGAAAGTGCTCCATCAAATGTAGCGCCGGTCCAAGGCTTGCGTTCCCACCATATCGTTATGGTCGTCGACGATTCATTGACGGTGCGTCGGGTTACACAGCGCTTATTGGTACGCGAGGGCTACCAAGTCGTATTGGCAAAAGATGGCATTGATGCATTGGAGCAATTGCAATCCATTACGCCCGATGTGATGCTCGTCGATATTGAAATGCCACGGATGGATGGCTTTGATTTGACTCGCAATGTTCGCAGTGATACCCGCACACATCATATTCCGATCATTATGATTACCTCCCGAACCGCAGATAAGCATCGAAATTATGCGGCCGAGTTGGGTGTGAATGAGTATTTCGGTAAGCCGTATCGTGAGGACGATTTATTGGCTGCGATTAGTGGATTTGTGAACAAAACCGCGGACCTACCTATTTAAACTGATCTCGATCCGTTTAAAGATAAAAAAGCCCCGACTTATCGGGGCTTTTTTATTCTACGTCGGTTTTTTTACTATGCTATAACGCTCTAATGTTTTTTTTCTTGCGATGTCGTGATCAACGATAGGATAAGGGTAGGTAGATCCGAGTCTGACTCCCGCAGCTTGTAGCTCAAGTTGCCCCAGTTTCCATGGCGCATGGATTTGTTTTGAATTTAAGGCGTGGAGTTCAGGAACATAGCGGCGGATAAATCTTCCTTCCGCGTCAAATTTTTCTGACTGCGTAATCGGGTTGAAAATCCTGAAATAGGGTTGCGCATCGCAACCCGTGGATGCCGCCCATTGCCACCCCCCGTTGTTCGCTGATAAATCGAAATCATTTAAATGTCGTGCGAAATAGTGTTCGCCCCAACGCCAATCGAGTCCCAAATCTTTCACCAGGAAGCTTGCAACGACCATTCGTAGACGATTGTGCATATAACCTGTTTGAATGAGTTGGCGCATTGCTGCATCGACTAAAGGATAGCCCGTGCGTCCCTCGCACCATGCTTGAAAAAGTGATTCAGCAGGCTCGCCGTGTTCCCATTGAATTGCATCGTATTCCGGTTTGAAAGCCTTTTGTATGACTCTGGGATGATGGTGCAAAATCATAAAATAGAAATCGCGCCAAATTAATTCAGATAACCATACGGTTGCGCCATGCGAGTCGCTTGCTGTCCGGATATGTTGAATCGCTTGTCGCACAAGGTAACGAATAGAGACGGTACCAAAACGCAGATGGACTGATAAATACGATGGACCTTTCACAGCGGGAAAATCTCTCGCACTACCATAGAGACTGATGCGTGTTAAAAAATCGGTGAGTAGTTGCATTCCCGCTTGCATGCCACCATTTAATTTCATCGCATCGGATGCGACTCGCTCAAAACCTATTTCTTCCAGACTAGGAATCCTTTGATTTGTGAGCGCGCGTAAGTGATGTTGGTACTTTTCGACTGGATAGCTCTCAAAGAAAAAATCAGGCGGGGCTTCAAGTTCTGACGATAATTTCTTTAACCACGCATTCTTGTAGGGAGTGAAAACCGAAAATGGCTTGCCGGCAAGACTCATGACCTCATCCATCTCAAAAATCACTTGATCTTTGAATGTATGAAAATCACAAGCGAAGCTAGTTAAAGCGTCACGAACGTCCCTATCACGTTGTATCGCAGCGGGTTCATAGTCATGATTAGTAAAAACGGCTTGGGCTTCTAATTCTGCTGCAAGCCGAGGAATTTCATCGCGCGGATCTCCATACCTAACGATGAGATTGCCGCCCATTTTTTCGAGTTCATGGTTGAGTTCAATAATGCTGTCGTGAATGAACTGCACCCTTCGATCTTGTCGCGGTAGATGTTGCAAAATACCATGGTCAAAAATGAAAACGCAGTAACACTTTTGCGATTTTTTTAGGGCATGAAACAACGCAGCGTGGTCAAAGTGTCGGAGATCACGACGGAACCAGACGAGACTTGTTGAATAGTTCATATTTTCTAAAGCGGTTAAATTCTTCGAATCATAAACCGAACCTAAGTTAAATTGGATGAAACTGTTGGGTCACTGGACTCTCGCAACATGGCTCCAGAGTGTTTCTTGGGTAGGCGTCAAGCGATAATCTTGTTCCAAAAATGATAAAATACTGAAATGAAGAAGCAAAAAATAGCCCATATCGAAACGGATGACCTCGACATTGAGGAAATCGAACTGACCGACGAACTCGAGTCGGAAGATTTAGAACGGACAATCAAATTAAGACTGCGTTCCAATGACGGGGATACGTTCGATCAAAAATTCAGTCTGAGCAACCATTTTTTGATTGCAATGCCAACCATGAACGATCCGATTTTCGGTGGAAGTGTGGTGTACATTTGTGAGCACAATGCCCGTGGTGCAATGGGGATGGTGATTAATCGCCCGACCGATATGACAATCGCAGATTTATTCGAAAGGATAGATTTGCAATTAGAGATTATTCCTAATTCGCATCCTTTGGGACAACGAGCCGTTTTGTTTGGTGGTCCAGTACAAAGTGATCGTGGTTTTGTCTTACATGCAAATGCCGGCAAATATTCGTCTTCGCTTCAAGTTAGCGAAGACGTTGCATTTACAACTTCTCGTGATATTTTAGAATCGCTGGCTGCGGGTGAAACTCCCGAACGTCTCTTATTGAGTATCGGGTATGCAGGGTGGGATGCTGGTCAACTTGAGAAAGAGATTTTGGCGAATGGTTGGCTTACTGTGCCTGCCGATTTACGCGTGATGTTTGATATTCCGGTTGAGGATCGATTTGATGAGGCAATGAAGTTATTAGGCTTTGATCCTTTGATGCTTGCTAGTGTTGCGGGGCATGCCTAATCGTGGGACCTGATTTCGCGCAGATTGAATCGAGTATTTTGGCCTTTGATTTTGGTTTGAAGCGAATTGGTGTTGCCGTCGGCAATACCCTGATAATGCGTGCGCAGCCTCTGAAAATTATTCAGGCAGCGAGTAACGATGCGAAGTTTGAGGCGATCAGCCAATTGATACGAGAATGGCAGCCAACGATTTGTGTGGTTGGCTTACCGATGCATCCTGATGGTGCCCCACACGAGATGACGATCCGTTGTCAGCGGTTTGCAAATCAATTACATGGTCGATTCGGCGTTAAGGTCGAATTGGTCGATGAACGCTATTCTTCGGCAGTGCTTTCAGGAAGGCAAGGCGAACGAATCGATGATCAAGCCGCTGCTATTATTTTGCAGCAGTATTTTGACCAAATGGCAGGGTGAGAGCGACGGTTTGTTGGAATGGAGATCAATTTGATCACAGGAATATTGATATAGCGCTGCACAAAACGCGATGACTGAATGAACCGAAATTTCGCTAAATTGAGGGCGAAAGATCAACGATAAAATAAAGAGCGATGATGAAAAATCCACAGTTAAATAAAAACGGCGAGCTTCAACATTTATTGGGAATTGATGGTCTGCCAAAAAAGATTATCAGTCATATCCTAGATACAGCCTCGTCATTTGTTGATATTGGTGAGCGAGAGCTAAAGAAAGTGCCTTTGATGCACGGAAAGAGCGTCTTTAATTTATTCTTTGAAAATTCGACCCGAACCCGCACAACATTTGAAATCGCGGCGAAAAGATTGTCTGCTGATGTGATCAACTTAAATATCGCGGCATCAAGCGCCAGCAAGGGTGAATCTTTGCTCGATACGATTGATAACTTAGCTGCAATGCACGCAGACATGTTCGTCGTACGTCACGCAACTTCGGGTGCGCCATTCTTAATTGCGCAGCATTTAAATGACACGAATCAGCATCATGTGCACGTCGTCAATGCAGGTGATGGCCGGCACGAACATCCAACCCAGGGTTTGTTGGACATGTATACGATCCGACATTACAAAAAAGATTTTTCAAATCTTACGGTAGCGATTGTCGGTGATGTACTGCACAGCCGCGTTGCACGTTCAGATATTCACGCCTTGACAACCTTAGGTGCTGCCGAAGTTAGGGTAATCGGACCAAGAACCTTGTTGCCCAGTGGCTTGGAGCAAATGGGCGTGCGCGTTTTTACTGATATGAATGCGGGCTTGAGAGATGTCGATGTCATTATCATGTTGCGCTTGCAAAATGAACGCATGAATGGCGCCTTGCTGCCATCGACGCAAGAGTACTTCAAACAATATGGACTAACGCTTGAGCGTCTCGCGTTGGCAAAACCAGATGCGATTGTGATGCATCCCGGACCAATGAATCGCGGTGTTGAAATTGACTCTGCTGTTGCAGATGGCCCACAAGCCGTCATATTGTCTCAAGTGACT
This sequence comes from Affinundibacterium fentianense, assembly GCF_018139545.1. GTDB lineage: Bacteria > Pseudomonadota > Gammaproteobacteria > Burkholderiales > Burkholderiaceae_D > Undibacterium > Undibacterium fentianense. Next base: position 25,611 of record NZ_JAGSPJ010000003.1, read on the forward strand.
TTCGGGATTGCTGTGCGGATGGCTGTGATGAGTATCGTGTCGGGTTCGAATACCTAGGTTGTATTTGAATTGATATCGTTGAATACCAATCGAATTTTTTGAAAGTAGTGTGATGAATCTTCATATTAAGAATGGACGCGTGATAGATCCAGCTAGTGGCATCGATCAGATTCAAGATGTATTTATCAGTAATGGACATATTCTTGCATTTGCTGCGGCACCAGTTAATTTCGTCGCAGAACAAACGATTGATGCAACAGGCTTAGTCGTTGTACCGGGTTTAGTTGATCTTAGTGCTCGTTTGCGTGAGCCAGGTTTTGAATATAAGGCGACTTTGGAGTCGGAATTGCAAGCCGCGATGCGAGGTGGCGTGACAAGTTTGATTTGCCCACCCGATACCGATCCTGTATTGGACGAGGCGGGCTTGGTTGAGATGTTGAAGCAGCGAGCGAAAATGCAAGCTAAGGCAAACGTGTATCCACTAGGCGCTCTGACGATTGCATTAAAGGGTGAAAATCTGACCGAGATGGCAGCACTCACGGAAGCAGGCTGCGTTGGATTTTCACAGGCAGAAGTCGCCATTGTCGACACCAATGTCTTGCAGCGCGCTCTTTCGTATGCAGCGACTTTTGGCTACACGGTATGGTTACGTCCCCAAGATCCTTTCATTGGTAAAGGTGGCGTCGCGCATAGTGGTCCACTTGCGTCGCGTCTCGGCTTGTCTGGTTCTCCTGTCATGGCGGAGACGATTGCCCTACATACCTTGTTTGAATTGATGCGATCGACGGGCGCCAAAGTCCATTTGTGCCGAATTTCATCCGCCGCCGGGCTTGAGCTGATTCGACAAGCTAAGCGAGAAGGATTGCCATTAACTTGCGATGTCGGCGTTCATCACGTGCATTTGACAGATAATGATATTGGGTATTTTGACTCAAATGCACGCTTGACACCTCCGTTGCGTAGTCAGCGTGATCGCGATGCAATTTGGGCTGCGCTCGCGGATGGAACCATCGACGCAATTTGTTCAGATCACACTCCAGTTGATGATGATGAAAAAGCTTTGCCCTTTGCAGAGGCATCTCCTGGCGCGACTGGTCTGGAATTATTGCTCTCGCTCGCGGTGAAATGGTCAGAGGACAGTCGTGGTGCGGTTAGTCTTAGTCATGCATTAGCAAAGATCACTGCTTCACCAGCGCAAATGGTCGGTTTGACTGCTGGCCGTTTAGATGTGGGCGCCCCAGCAGATTTGTGCATGTTTGATCTGGACGCTCGTTGGTTCGTTTCGCGTGATGCTTTAGTTAGTCAGGGCAAACATACGCCATTCCTCGGTTATGAGCTTCCGGCAGTGGTCAAAGCGACAATCGTCAATGGACGAGTTGCTTACATTGCCGAGTAGGATAATTAGGAATCCTATTGGTAACTCGATGCAGCAATCTCTTTCTTTGAATATTCCTGTTTGGTTTTTGGTGATGCATGCCTAATTTTCGATTGATACGCGTGCTTCTGCATGTTTTCCAAGGTGTTTTGACTTGTGCGTTAGTATTTCCCTTTAGTTCGGATGCAAGGCGAGCCTCATTGGTTCGCGCATGGTCCACAAAACTTTTGGGTTTATGTCGCGTCGAAGTCAGATTCATCAATCGCAGTGGAGTAGAGAGTACCGAGCATGCTCTGATTGTTGCCAATCATGTTTCATGGATGGACATCTTTGTTATTAATTCATGGCAGGCTTGTCATTTTGTCGCAAAATCAGATATACGCGCTTGGCCTATCGCAGGTTGGTTAAGTGCACAGGCTGGTACGATCTTTTTGGCCCGTGGAAAGCAACGAGATGTACGTCGCATCTATGAAGGCTTGGTTCATCAATTGCGTGAAAATAAAAGAATAGCATTTTTCCCCGAAGGGACGACTGGTGCACAAGGAAGCTTACTTCCCTTTCATGCCAATTTATTTGAAGCCGCGATCGAAGCCAAAGTGCCTGTTCTGCCATTCGCCTTGCGTTATGTTGATCGTCAAGGACGCTTGCATTCGGCAGCGGACTTTATTGGTGAGATGAGTTTTGCTGAGAGTATGAGACTAATATTGAAGCAGGATCACATCATTGCAGAATTGATTCAATTGCCGCAAATATCGGTTGTCGGTATGCATCGTCGCGAATTGGCGCAAGCTGCACACGCAATTGTGGCGCAAGCCCTAGGTCAAAGTGAGGAAGCAAGCATTTCCCCATGTTAAAAAGGGCACTGATGTTGTGGGCTATCAACCTGTAGAATCAATCGATCTTCTAAACGTACTGCACTGAGTTTTCCGCCCCAAACGCAACCTGTGTCCAAACTGATTAGCTTGTCGCGCATTACCAAACCTAAAGTCGACCAATGACCAAAGACGACGGTGCAATTTTGGGTTTGACGGGTTGGAAGATCGAACCATGCATGTAAATGGTCGGGCGCTTTTCCACTACCTTCTTTTAGTTCAAAATCCATTGCACCATTTGCGTTGCAGAATCGCATGCGTGTCAGTCCATTGATGATGCAACGGTAACGATCGTTTGCTTGCCAGTCGTCGCGCCATTCAGCGGGGGAGTTGCCGTACATGGCGCTCAATATTTCACGAAAGTTTTCGCCTTGTAGTTGCTGTTCGACTTCATGCGCTAAACTTAAGGTCATCGCTTTCGTCCAATTGGGATAGACTCCAGCATGCACTAGTAAATGTCCTTTGATATCTAAGGCCAAAGAACGATGGCGTAACCACTCCAATAGTTCATCACGATCGGGTGCATTGAGTATGTCATCTAAGGTATCGCTATGATGCTTCGGACGAAGTTGCTGTGCAACCGCAAGTAAATGTAAATCATGATTACCTAAAACGGCGTTTGCTTTCGCACCTAGATCTCTGATCAATCTGAGTGTGTCGAGTGACTTGGGACCTCGATTCACTAGATCACCAGCAAAATAAAGTTGAGCTGTAGGGTCGACTTGATTGATCCGCTCGATTAATTCTAGCAATTGATCAAAGCAACCCTGCACGTCTCCGATCACAAAGGAATTCGCCATTTTAGTTTTCAGCACCAAGGCGTTTTGCCTCTGAACGACTTATCATGGCATCTTGTTTCAATTGTTCACGTAAACCAGCGGTCATCATGGTTGGCCAGCCAATGAGATGTTGTTCGGCTATCTCAGCGAGCGCGCGCAAACCCTCAGCTGACTCGTTTAAACAAGAGATATAGTGAAATGATTGGCCGCCAGCAGTAAGGAATGCTTGACGCACTTCAATTGCGATTTCCTCCAGGGTCTCAAGACAATCCGCAAGAAAACCTGGGCAAACCACGTCGATTCTCTTTACACCTTGTTTGGCAAGTGCTTGTACCATTGGTTCGGTATATGGCTGTAGCCACTCCGCACGTCCAAGACGAGACTGAAAGGTGACGAGATACTCTTCTTTACTGATTCCTAGCTGTTCCGCTAGCAATCGTGCTGTTTTATAGCATTCGCAGTGATATGGATCTCCACGTACTAAAAAAGCTTTTGGTAAGCCATGAAAACTCATGATAAGTTTCTCGGGCTTTCCATTGATTTCCCACGATTTTAAAATGGAGCTCTTGAGCGCTTGAATGTAGGCGGGATGATCGTGGTAATGTTTGATGAATCGTAGTTCAGGTATGTTTCTAGTTTCTTGATAGTGACGCACGACCGCATCGAAATTGGACGCCGTTGTTGTTGCGGAATACTGTGGATAAGCAGGCAAAATCACAATTCTCTCGCACCCATCTTGCTTTAATTGCGTCAACACACTGGGAATGGACGGTGATCCATACCGCATAGCGTGCACGACACGGACTTCGTGTCCACGTTCGCCTAAGTAACCTTGAAGAAGAAGAGCCTGCTTTTTTGTGTGAACTAGCAGTGGCGATCCTTCATTGGTCCAAATGGATGCGTATTTTTCAGCTGATTTCTTGGAGCGGAAGGGCAAAATGATTAGATTCAAAATCATCCACCAGATTGCTCGTGGTATTTCGACGACACGTTGATCCCACAAAAATTGTTTCAAGTAGGCTCGTACGGCTGACTTGGTAGGCGCGTCAGGTGTACCCAAGTTAATCAAGACGATTGCGGTTTTCGTGATCTTTCCATGCGAAAAATCAGGTTCTTTTAGAAATGCCATTCTATACTTTCATTGTCAATGGTGCTGCCTCTATGGGTTCGCACCAAGCTGTAAGAGATCTCAGGTGCTGTGTTGTTTACAAAGCCAGTAGCTCACGTGCATGTTTGCGCGTGGTTGCAGTAATTTCCAAACCTCCGAGCATTCGTGCAATTTCTTCGACCCGTTGTTTTTGATCGAGAACGGCGATGTGTGATTGCGTTTTTCCATTGGATTGCGTCTTGCTGACTTCGAAGTGTTGGTTTGCTTGACTTGCCACCTGTGCTAAATGGGTAACGCATAAAACTTGACGATCTTGGCCAAGTTGCTTGAGTAATCGACCGACTACCTCTGCAACACCGCCGCCGATTCCACTATCAACCTCATCAAATATTAACGTTGGTGTCGCTGTTGCGCATGAGGTGATTACTGAAATTGCTAGTGCAATTCGGGCCAACTCACCGCCCGATGCAACTTTTGCCAAGGGGCGGGTTTGCACTCCAGCATGTCCCGCTACCATAAACTCAATTTGTTCGAGTCCTGTTGAACTCGGCGTGCAATCGATCAATTCAACTGCAAATCGACCGCCAGTCATGCTGAGATCTTGCATCGCCGCCGTGACCGCCACGCTGAGATCATTCGCGACAGTTTTGCGCTGTTCACTCAGGCTAGTTGCGGCCTTGAGGTATTCTTGCTGTGCCAAGTTTTCTTGAATTTTGAGTGATTCGATGTCAGTTGCACCAGACAGTTGCAACAAGCGTTCGCGCAGTCCTGTCAGTTCATCGATTAGTGAAATAGGTTCGACATGAAAACGTCTCGCTGCACTATGCAAAGTTTCGACGCGTTGTTCGACCTCACGTAACCGAGTGGGATCGAGTTCCACTCTTCCCATATAGTCGCTTAATGTGTAGGAACATTCTTGTAGGTTAATGCGCGCTGAATCGAGTGCTTCAACAACTGGCTGCAATTTAGAATCAAACTCCTCAAGTTTCCTTAACTTATTCAAAAGTCCTGTGACCTGCGACAGTAGTGGTTGTTCAGATTCGGAAATTAATTCGGCCGCCTCTTGCGCACCTTCTAACAAGCTAGCTGCATGGGCAAGACGGCTGTGTTCTTGATTAATTTCATCCCATTCCCCACGTTTTAATTGAAGTTTCTCCAATTCGCCAACTTGCCATTCGAGACGTTCACGTTCTTGCAATATATTCTTTGCGTTGAGTTCGAAATCTTCGCGTTGTTTCACAAGGACACGCCATTGCTTAAAAAGTCTTCCAACTTTTTGCGACTGGTCTTGTAATCTACCTTGCAAGTCAAGTAAATTGCGTTGAGCGTCATTCTTTAACAAGGACTGATGAGCATGTTGACCGTGAATATCAACTAATAATTCTCCAAGCTCTCGTAATTGTGCGGCAGTTGCTGTTACACCGTTGATATAGGCCTTGGATTTGCCTGTATGGTCGATGACACGTCGAATAATCAATTGTGCGTCATCGTTGTGAAAATCGCGGGATTCCAACCATGAGCTGACAGCGGCGTTGCAAGAAAATTCTGCTGAAATGTCGGCTTTTTGCGCGCCTTCCCGCACCATGCTTGCGTCGCCTCGTCCACCTAATGTTAAGGTTAATGCGTCAATCAATATCGATTTCCCAGCACCTGTTTCTCCAGTAAACACGGTAAATCCGGCTGAAAATTCAAGCTCGATGGATTCAACAATGACAAAATCGCGGATAGCAAGCGTACGAAGCATAGGATCTATTCAATAGAATTGAAGGAATGCTTTTATTTTACCCTAGCAGCATGGGTTTTTAGTATAGAACTACTGTATTAATTCACAGGTTTTTTCGGTTCGGCGGACTTGCCAACTGATTCCATTGTGAAAATTAATTCAGCGCACCTTCGACCGATGGGTATTCATTCCAATGAAGTTTTTCGCGCAAGGTGTGGTAGTAGTTCCAATCTTCAGGATGTAGAAAGGTAATATGGTGGGCGGAACGACTGATAATAATTTTATCTTTGTGATTTAAATTGGCAAACGACTGCATGTCGAAATTCACGCTAGCATCGCGTCCAGCAACGATTTCAACACTGATCACGCTTGTTTCAGGTAACACAATGGGACGGTTTGACAATGCGTGTGGCGCGATCGGTACCATTGCGATCCCACCTAAACTGGGATGCAGTAGAGGGCCGCCAGCCGATAGTGCATAAGCGGTTGAACCTGTGGGTGTTGATACAATCAAACCGTCGGAACGTTGGTTATACATAAAGTGTTCGTCGACCTCAACGCGGAGTTCTATCATCCCAGAACCAGGTCCACGTGATAGTACGATATCGTTGAAGGCAACCCCACTAAAAATTTGTTCGCCATCTCGCACAACGATGGCCTGTAACAGACAGCGCTGTTCGGCAATATGTTTGCCTGCGAGAATATTTGCGATTGCTGGGATCATTTGATCGCGCGGAATGTCGGTAATAAAGCCGAGGCGACCTTGATTGATTCCAATCAATGGCACGTCATAGGGAGCGAGTTGTCGCGCAATACCGAGCATGGTGCCATCGCCGCCGAGAACAATCGCAACATCTGCAGTTCTTCCTATATCTGCCACTGACAATGCTGGGAAATCATCGAGTCCTAAGTTTTGTGCAGACTCGTGATCAAATACGACGGCATGGCCAGAATGAGAGAGAAACGTTGCGAGTTCTTGTAAAGATTCACCCATGCCTAAAGCATTAAATTTGCCAATTAGTGCGATGGTTTTTGTCGATGTCATATAAGAACTGCAATGTAAAGAAAATCTAAGATTACACTATTCTATGGGAATTGGATGTATGCCATAGAGGAATGCGTGCTGATTCTTGAATTCCGTCTCAATTTTTATACTTTTCCCAAGCGCAAATGATCGCGGCCTAAAGTGATCTTATCGACTCTACATCTTGTTAGATAGGAAAATGGGGTTGGTTTCGTAAGTCTAAAAAATAATAAAACTCTGGGTTGCGACGGTAGCCCAACGATTCATACAAGGATTGCCCTTCAATATTGTCATGCGCAGTTTCCAAAAATAGGCCTTTGGCATTGTCCGCGATTGCGAATTCTTTTGCACAATTCATCAAACGTTTGGCGATCCCTTGACGGCGTGCCGATTGGGTGACATAGAGATCATTTAAAATCCATAAACGTTGTGCGGAAACAGACGAGAAACTTGGATAGAGTTGTACGAAGCCGAGACCAACTTGGTCATCATTTTGGGCCAAAAATAGTATTGATTCTTGACGGTTGATGCGTTCGGTTAAGAACGATTTGGCCAACTTTAAATCCGAGGTTTGCTGATAAAAGCACCGATATGCATCGAATAAAGGTGCAATCGTATCGATGTCATGCAGATTTGCGCGCTGTATTGAAATGTTCATTTTTTTAGCTTAGTCATTGAAGTCACGGGTGATGGCATTGTAAAACTGTTAGGTTGCTTCAGGTGACTTTAAAAAAATTGGACGTATTCGTCGTCACTTCTTAATGAGGTACTGTCTGAATTACCTTCGCAATTGCTGAACGCCAAGTTTGTCGTCGTCGGTATAATTAAATATCTTTCTATTCGCAAACTTACTATGCCTCATTTTGTGATCGCAGGTGCGGGAATTGGTGGCCTTGCTGCGGCAATTTTTCTGGTTCGCCAAGGGCATCAAGTAACAGTTTTTGAACATGTTGCAGATCCGACGCCGGTTGGCGCAGGGTTACTATTGCAGCCCAGTGGTCAAGAGATGCTGTTTGAATTGGGTTTGCTTGATTCAGTTCGACGTTTAGCCGCAGTGGTGCATAGTTTGGAAGGCTATTCTGGTCGACGCAAAACCTTGGACTTGCATTACCATTCCGTGCATCCTGACTGGTCCGGTTTAGGTGTACATCGGGCCCAATTGCACAGGACGCTTTTGTTTGCCGCGCGAGAGTTGGGAGTGTCAATCAAATTAGGGAATGGTATTGATGATTTTAAGCAGTGTTCCACCCATTTGATCGTTTCTCATCAGCAGGGAGAATGCAATGCAGACGCGTTAATTATCGCGAATGGAACGCGCTCTAAGTTGCGTGAAAATTTGAATGTTAAGCAATCATATCGCCCCTATCCATGGGGAGCCTATTGGGCAGTATTAGATCACGATAGCTGGCCATTTCCGCATCAATTGATGCAACGTTATCGTGGTTCAAGGGTGATGCTTGGGGTATTGCCAACCGGTGTCAATCCCAACACAGGAAAAACATGTTATTCGCTATTTTGGAGTCTACATCGGTCTTTGTTTTCCATTCGCCAAAATGAAGGCTTAGCAGGCTTGGTAGAACAGATTCGGCCAATTTGGCCGGAAGTGGCGGATTGGTTAAGTCAAGCACCGAAAACAGAAATTGCGATTGCAGAATATGCTGATGTCAGAATGTCGTCCTACCATCAGGATCGAGTGTTGGTAATCGGCGACGCTGCACATTCGATGAGTCCACAGCTTGGACAGGGTGCAAATATGGCTTTAATTGATGCAAAAATTCTTGCTGAGTGTGTTGCAGGCAATGCGTCGATCAATCTACACAGCGCGTTTGCACGATACTCAGAGCGACGGCGAAAACATATTGCGTACTATCAAATGGCGAGTCGCATTATGACACCCTTGTATCAATCCTATTTTCCTTATGCGTGGATACGTGATGCGGGAACAATGCTCGGGCGACACCTGCCGCCAATTTATCGTCAATACATGTTGACTTTATGCGGAGCAAAACAAGGAGTTTGGGATCTAAAAGCGCATATTGATGCACTCTAATTGAGAGCGAGCAAGCGGTACCAAAGCCGCAAATTAGAGTAAACTGAAATCCAACACATTCTTATGGCGCGACATGACTATAAAAGCCTTAATTTTTGATCTTGATGATACGCTTTGGCCGGTCGCGCCCTTAATACAAAATGCGGAACGAGTGCTGCATTCTTGGATGGGAGAGCAATCGCGAAGTATCGTTGAACGTTACACGATCGAAAAGTTGCGTGAGCGGCGCCTAGCGTTAGCAACAACAAATCCGCGTTTTGCATACGATTTGTGGGCGCTTAGACATACATTGCTCCAGCAAGTTTTCGCTGAATTTGAGTTTGCGGGCAAATTTGCGCAAGAGCTTGCTGATGAAGGGATGCAGGTTTTTGCAAATGCCCGCAATCAAGTGAACTTCTTTCCTGATGTCCTGCCCGCTTTGGAACGATTGAAACATGAATTTATTTTAGGTTCGATTTCGAATGGCTTTGCCGATGTCAAAGCAATTGGACTCAGCAACTATTTTTCGGTCTCATTGGCGGCGCATACTTTTGGTTGTGCTAAACCCGATCCAGAGATTTTCCGCGCTATGTTAGGGCACTTGAATTTAGCGCCAACGGAAGTCATGTATATTGGTGATGATTTGCTGTTGGACGTTGGTGGGGCTAAAGGGGTGGGAATGGTGGGTGCATTGGTCGATCGCTATGATAAACACAAAACAAATAACGCCCATCAAGTTTTTCAACCAGATCTTATCGTGAAAGACTTGCAAGAGTTGTTGCATGAATTAACATAAGCGTCAAAATGCCTCAGGATAGCCAACAAAAAACGGTGCGTTTCTACGACAGCTAGCCTAAAATTAAAATATGCAACTTGATAATCGCGCTCAAACATTATTAAAGGCTTTGGTCGAACGGTATATTTCCGATGGACAGCCAGTAGGCTCACGGGAGCTTTCCAAAATTTCAGGACTCGAATTGTCGCCGGCGACGATTCGTAATGTCATGTCTGATCTGGAAGACATGGGTTTTGTGACGAGCCCACATACGTCTTCCGGACGTATTCCTACCCCTCGTGGGTATCGTGTATTTGTCGATCAATTGCTGACGGTTCAGGATATCGATGAGTCAGTTTTAGAGTCGACCTTGGGGGCGCGTTTGCAACCCTCGATTATCACTGGCTCTTCCCAGAAAATTATCGCCAATGCAGCACAGGTGCTTTCGTCCTTGTCTCAGTTTGCAGGTGTCGTCATGACGGCCCGTCAGGAGTCGGTCTTCAAGCAGGTGGAATTTCTCCGTTTGTCTGAAAAGAGAATTTTGCTTGTTGTTGTTGCCCCAAACGATGAGGTGCACAATCGTTTGCTATTGACGGATGTGGACTATACCCCGGCACAGTTGGTGCAAGCCGCAAACTATTTGAATCAGCATTTCGGTGGGCAAAGTTTTGAACAAGCTCGCATGTTGATCAATCGAGAGTTGCGTGAATTGCAAGGCGACATGAATCGTTTGATGCAAGCCGCGCTTCAGGCTGGAAGTGAAGCCATTGCCGAAAATACCGAGGAAGTTGTTATTTCTGGTGAACGGAACTTACTGAATGTCAGCGATTTGTCGTCGAATATGCATTCTCTACGTCGTATGTTTGATCTTTTCGAACAAAAAAGTGGTTTAATGCAATTGTTGGACGTCACCAGTAATGCGTCAGGCGTGCGGATTTTCATTGGTGGGGAATCTCAATTGGTGCCAATGGAGGAGATGAGTGTCGTTACGGCGCCATACGAGGTAAATGGCAAGATAGTTGGCACTTTAGGCGTCATTGGTCCGACTCGGATGGCATATGAAAGAGTGATCCCTATCGTGGATATTACCGCTAAACTTCTGTCGAATGCGCTGAACCACTCATTGTAAAGAATACATTTAGAGAATTTTGGAATATTGAATATGGCTGATAATAAAGACATCTCTGTATTGATTGTCGATGACAATGATATGACGCGCGAAACACTCAGAGTCATCTTGCGACATGATGGGTACAACGTGATAGGTGAGGCTCTTGATGGCGATGGTGCATTGGAAATGGCAACACGTCTCAAGCCAGATATTATCTTGCTTGATGTGGTGATGCCGAAAGTCAGTGGGATAGAAGCTTTGAAGAGCATTCGCATGGTGATGCACGATGTGTTTGTCCTGATGGTGACTGCTAATAAAGATCAAGAAACAGTGACAGAGGCGGTCAAAAGCGGGATTAGCGGCTATATTGTGAAACCATTTAATGCAAAAAAAGTTTTGGACACGGTACAAAGTGTCGTGACGAAAGTTCGCGCAGGTCGAAATGCAAAAGCAGCAGCGGCCAATCCACCTCCCGTTGCTTCTTCAGCAACGGTGAACGACGACCCAGTTAAGCCGGTAAATTAAGAATCGTATGATTGTTAGATTTTGTGAGAAAAAGGCGGAAATTTCCGCCTTTTTGTTTATTTTGCAAATGATGAGTGTGACAATTGCGGGTGTGTAACGAGAATTATTTGCGATTTGCGCAATTCGTCTTGGTGCAATTGCCATAAATTGCGAGTGAGTGTTCCGCAATTGCGAAGCCGCGTTCCTCTGCTATCGCATGTTGGCGTTTTTCGATTTGATCATCAAAGAATTCTTCAACGCGGCCGCAGTCGAGACACACCAAGTGATCATGGTGTGAGCCTTCATTTAACTCAAAAATCGCTTTACCAGACTCAAAATGATTGCGGTGCAGAAGGCCAGCTTGTTCAAATTGGGTTAAAACACGGTAGACGGTGGCGAGTCCAACGTCCATATTTTCAGTCAATAAAATCTTATAGACGTCCTCAGCTGTCAGATGGCGAACCGAGCTATTTTGGAAGATTTCAAGAATTTTTAGACGTGGCAAAGTCGCTTTGAGTCCGCTTGCTTTCAGGTCAGGCGTGTTATTTGTCATGTTTTCAGTCAAAAGAAGGCTAAGTGCTTTATGATATAGGGTTTTAGAGCCCAGTTAAGATTTTCTGTTATCTTATCTGAAGTTGGCGGGTTCGACATTCTTGCATGAAAAAATAGAGGTTGTTTATGGCTTTAACTGTGTTTAATAGAATTCCTAGCAAATTGGCATTGTTCAGTTTGGTTTCTTGTGTTGCATTAACTTCGGGGTGTGCCTCTCAAAAGGCCATGGTCGCTGAAACAGAAGCGGCAAGTGCCACGAGTGGTACGCAGATCGTAAAACCAAGTGGTTTCGAGAAACTGTTTGGATTGATTTCGCCGTATCGTATTTCCATTCAACAAGGTAATTTCGTATCGCAAGAAATGGTTTCCCAGCTAAAAGAAGGGATGACTCGTGAGCAGGTGCGTTTTTTGCTGGGTACTGCACTGTTGACGGATATGTTCCACGAAGATCGATGGGATTATCCTTTCCGTATGTTAAAACCTAATGGTGAAGTGATTTCTAGCCGACTTGCGATCTATTTTAAAGACAATACTGTCGCCAAATTTGAAGGAGGTAATTTACCGACTGAGAAAGAGTATTTGGCACACATCACGAATTCAGCGATCGCTTCGCGTTTGGAATCGATGCCAACTGAAACCCAAAAGAAAAAGTAAGTCGAGTTAAATTATGTCTGGTATGAAAATCGCAGTGGCAGGTGCATCTGGCCGCATGGGAAAAATGTTGATTGAAACAATTACGGCGGCTGACGATGCGCAACTTGTTGGTGCGCTCGTTACACCAAAGTCAGCGTTTTTAGGCACTGATGCCGGTAGTTTTTTAGGGAAGAATACAGGGATTCAAATTGAATCAGAGTTTGCCTTAGGTTTGGCTAATGCTGATATTTTGATCGATTTTACGCGCCCCGAAGGTAGTTTGGAACACCTCAAATACTGTGCTGAACATGGCATTAAAATGGTCATCGGCACTACCGGATTTGATGATGCTGGCAAAGCAGCAATTGCTGCTGCAGCAGAGAAGACGGCAATTGTGTTCGCGCCGAATATGAGCGTGGGTGTGAATGTGACCTTGAAACTGTTAGAGATGGCAGCAAAGAGTTTTTCGCACGGTTATGATATCGAAATCGTGGAAGCACATCATCGTTATAAAGTCGATGCTCCTTCAGGTACCGCATTGAAAATGGGTGAAGTCATTGCAGACACTTTAGGCCGAGATTTAAAACAAGTGGGTGTGTTTGCTCGAGAAGGGGTTACTGGTGAACGTGATCCATCTTCGATCGGTTTTGCCACTATACGCGGGGGGGACATTGTGGGCGATCATACTGTGTTATTCGCGGGTATTGGGGAACGCGTTGAAATTTCACATAAGTCTTCCAGCCGCGTGACTTATGCCCATGGCAGTTTGCGCGCAGCACGATTTCTTGCTGACAAATCGACAGGGCTATACGACATGTACGATGTATTGGGATTCAATGCAAAATGACTCGGAATAGTGACATTCAATAATCAAAGAGAATAATACATGCCAATTACGATTAGCCAATATTGGTTGCAACTTGATGATTTGGGTCGGGCGGTCGCTGTAGGTTTGATTTTTATGTCTTTGCTGAGCTGGTTTACGATACTCAGTAAAACTTGGTCGTATTGGCGGATTCGACGCAATCCGTCTGCGCTAAACACATTTTGGAACGCGCCAACCATCGAAGATGCGGTGACGATTTTGGATGTACTTGACCTAGAAGGTATTTACACTCCGTTAGCCAAGCAAAGCTGGTCAGCGGCAATTCCACAACCATCACGACACTCCATCATGGCTAAATCGGAGCTAACTGACGTGCTGACGCGGGTCTTGCGTGAAGAGCTAAACCGAGTGACTGTGCGATTGGAATCGGGGCTCACTTTATTGGCGTCAATTGGTGCGACAGCGCCTTTCGTCGGTTTATTGGGAACGGTTTGGGGAATTTATCATGCGTTGACTGCTGTCTCAGGTTCCAGTGCGATTCAGATTGATTTAGTTGCGGGACCTGTTGGCGAGGCTTTGGTGATGACAGGCTTAGGTTTGATCGTCGCAATCCCAGCCGTACTGGCGTATAACGCATTTAACCGGATGAATCGAATTATTCTTGCCGAGGTAGATGGATTTGCATTTGACTTGCATGCCCATTTCACCAAAGCGAAGCAAGTTTAGGTGTTCTGATTTCTATGGGATTTGGTCAATTTAAGAGTTTGGGAAGACGTTCTGAAGCGTCGCTGGGGTCGATGTCAGAAATTAATGTCACACCGATGGTGGATGTGATGTTGGTTTTGTTAGTTATTTTTATTTTGGCGGCGCCGTTACTCAATCACGCGATTCGGCTCGATTTGCCCGAGGCGCAAAGTGATGCGTTGCCTCAGGATGCAAAACTCATTAGCTTGTCTTTCGATGTCGAAGGACGATTATTTTGGGATACCGAGCTGATCGATTCCGAGATTTTAAAGCAACGACTACTCCTCAGTGCAAAGCAAAAGCCACAGCCGGAAATTCTCATACGTGCTGATAAGTCAACACGTTTCGAAAGAATTGCTGAGGTGATGGCTGCAGCGCAAGAGCAAGGCCTGAAGCAGATTGGTTTTGCGACAGACACTAAAATCAACGGCAAGGCAACAAAAAATTCCGTCGATCATTCCGCTTTAGCCCCTAAAAAGTAAGTAAAAGCTGGCTTTTTGTCCTAGTCTTCCCTCAATTTCCCTGCCTTTAGCCTTATAATCTAAGGCTGTGATTTGCTTCAATGAATTGCTCGCTCGACCTTGAGTTTGCGAGTCTTATGCAAACAAACTAATTTAAATTTTCCTATTTCTTCAATCGAATTGTCATGCAAGAAAAATATAGCCCAGCAGAAGTTGAACAAGCCGCCCAACAACATTGGACCGAGTCTAATGCGTTTAAAACGGTAGAAAACGACCCACGTTTCCCTAAAGGGAAATATTACGCTTGCTCGATGCTGCCATATCCATCTGGCAAGTTACACATGGGCCACGTGCGTAACTACACGATTAACGATATGCTCGCGCGCCAATTGCGCATGAAGGGCTATAACGTCTTGATGCCTATGGGTTGGGATGCGTTCGGTTTGCCCGCAGAGAATGCGGCGATTGCTTACAAAAAATCGCCAGCAGAATGGACTTACGCCAATATCGAAGACATGAAATCGCAAATGCAGCCTTTGGGTTTGGCATTTGATTGGTCACGTGAAGTGGCAACTTGTGATCCAGATTACTACCGTTGGAACCAATGGCTGTTTTTGAAGATGCTGGAAAAAGGCATTGCTTACAAAAAAACCCAAGTAGTGAACTGGGACCCGATCGATCAGACCGTATTGGCGAATGAACAGGTGATTGATGGTCGCGGTTGGCGCTCGGGTGCGATTGTTGAAAAACGTGAAATCCCAGGCTACTACTTCGGCATCACGCAATATGCGGAAGAGCTCTTGTCTAGCATCGATCAACTTGATGGTTGGCCAGATCAAGTTCGTACCATGCAACGTAATTGGATCGGTAAGAGCGAAGGTGTGCGTTTTGCGTTCAGCCACGAGATTAAAGATGACACAGGCGCTTTGGTGCAAGACGGCAAGATGTATGTCTTCACTACACGTCCTGACACCATCATGGGTGTGACTTTCTGTGCCGTCGCTGCAGAGCATCCCATCGCTACTGTCGCTGCGAAGAACAACGCAAAATTGGCTGCATTCATTGAAGAGTGCAAAGCTGGCGGTACTACAGAAGCAGAAATGGCGACCAAAGAAAAAGAAGGTTTGCCAACAGGTTTATTTGTGACGCATCCGTTGACTGGCGAGCAGGTGGAAGTCTGGGTCGGCAACTACGTCTTGATGAGCTATGGCGATGGCGCTGTGATGGGCGTTCCGGCGCATGACGAACGTGATTTCGCGTTTGCGAAGAAATACGGTATCACGATCAAACAAGTCGTCGCGGTGGAAGGCGAAAGTTTCACGACCGATGCTTGGGCAGAATGGTATGGAGATAAACAAAAATGTGTGACGGTCAATTCTGGTAAATACGATGGTTTGAACTACAAAGCCGCTGTCGACGCAGTTGCAGCTGACCTAGTCGCCAAAGGCGTAGGCGAGAAGAAAACTACATGGCGTTTGCGTGATTGGGGTATTTCCCGTCAACGTTATTGGGGGACGCCAATCCCTATCATCCATTGCGATGACTGCGGTGATGTGCCTGTGCCTTACGAAGATTTACCGGTGGTATTGCCGACCGAATGTATTCCAGATGGCTCTGGCAATCCATTGAAAACGCATGCGGGTTTCTTGAACGTTCCTTGCCCGAAATGCGGCAAATCAGCGCATCGTGAAACCGACACCATGGATACCTTCGTCGATTCCAGTTGGTACTTCATGCGTTATACCTGCCCTGATGCGACAACGATGGTTGATGAACGTAACGACTACTGGATGGCGATGGATCAATACATCGGTGGTGTCGAACACGCAGTCTTGCACTTGTTGTATGCACGCTTCTGGACTAAGGCGATGCGTGATATGGGCTTGGTGAAAATTGATGAGCCGTTCAAAAACTTGTTCACGCAAGGCATGTTATTGAATGAGTCTTACTACCGTGAAGATGCGAGCGGCAAAAAAGTATGGTTCTACCCGAACGAAGTGGAAGTGCAGCATGATGACAAAGGTCGTCCAATTTCCGCCAGTTTGAAGAGCGATGGACAGCCTGTGCAAATGGGTGGCATTGAGAAAATGTCCAAGTCCAAAAACAATGTGGTTGAGCCAAAAGATATTATCAGTCAATTTGGTGCAGATACCGCACGTTTGTTCACCATGTTCGCAGGTCCACCAGATCAAAGTGCCGCATGGAGTAGCAGCGGTGTTGAGGGTGCATCACGTTATCTGCGTCGTCTGTGGGCGACGGCGTTGAAATTCTCTGCAACGATTGCCGCTGGCGTAACACCTGCAGCGAACTATGCAGCGGATGTCAAAGCTTTGCGTTTTGAAGTGCATAGCACCTTGAAGCAAATCGATGGCGATTATGATCGTTTGCAGTACAACACGGTGGTTTCTGGTGCGATGAAATTGTTGAATACAATTGAATCGTTTAAATCGGAAGCGGAAGGTTCAGCTACCGCAATGCGTGAAGCCTTCGGCATTTTGTTGCGCGCTTTGTATCCTGTTTGTCCGCATATTACGCATGCTTTGTGGAATGAGCTTGGCTATGCAAAAGACCTCGGTGGCATCATTGACGCACCGTGGCCGCAAGTCGATGCAGCAGCCTTGGTGCAAGATGAAATCGAATTGATGGTGCAAGTGAACGGCAAATTGCGCGGTAGTATCAAGGTGGCTAAAGATGCTGACAAAGCGACGATAGAAGCGGCAGCTGTAGCGAATGAAAGTGCGGCGCGTTTCATCGAAGGTGCACCGAAGAAGATTATTGTGGTGCCGGGTAAATTGGTGAATATTGTTGTTTGAGTTTGCATAGTATTGCAGACGCAAAGTACGTGGATGTCTTGTAGACTAGTTCCCTCTCCCGCAAGCGGGAGAGGGTTAGGGTGAGGGTGGTTCAGAAGTGATAAAGTCGTCGAAAGGCATAGGATGGCGGAAAGCCCCTGTCATTTGTTTTCAATAATTTTATTCGAAGTTGAACCACCCTCATCCCCGACCCTTCTCCCGCTTGCGGGAGAAGGGAGTTTGAAATTCCAAGTTGTTAAGTAGAGTGAAAGCCTCATGAGCATAAAGCGTTCTCTAAAAATTGTTAGTTATCTTGTTTTTATCATGGGTCTTAGCGCTTGCGGATTTGCGCTACGTGGCGCAGTCGCGTTTCCGTTCCAAAGCATTTACGTTGGCTTGCCAGATAGTTCTGCTTTAGGTGGCGAACTTAAACGCAATCTACGTGCTAATGGCAAAACGGAAGTCACTGCTCAAGCAACGACGGCGGATGTGATTTTGGATGTATTAGGTGAGTCGCGTGATAAGTCGATCTTGTCTTTGAACAGCCAAGGTCGTGTGCGTGAATTCAATTTACTGTATAACTTAAAATTTCGTTTGCGCGATAAAGCCGGACGTGAAGTTTTAGAGCCAACCACGATTAGTCTGAAGCGCAATCTCAGTTTTAAAGAAAATGAAGTCCTCGCGAAAGAAGCGGAGGAAGCTTTGTTGTATCGCGATATGCAATCGGAATTGGTACAGCAAATTATGCGTCGTCTCGCCGTCGTGAAGATGGATGCACCTGCTAAAGCAGACTAAGCACACTAAGCACACTAAGCAAACAAAGGTCAAAACTGAATATGCAATTACGCTATGATGCTATTGATGCCCATCTCGCCAAAGGTTTGGCGGCGATGTATGTCATCTCCAGCGATGAGCATTTGCTAGTTCAAGAGACCGCTGACAAAATTCGTAAAGTCTCGAAAGCACAAGGTTTTTTAGAGCGTGAAATTCTCACGGTAGAACGCTATTTTAAGTGGGGCGAACTGCTCGCTGCGAACCAATCGCAATCCTTATTTGGCGATAAAAAGCTGATTGATTTGCGTATTCCGACCGGCAAACCAGGCAAAGACGGCGGTGCAGCTTTACAAGAATATGTGCGAGATCTCTCGCCCGATAACATCACTTTAATTACCCTGCCTAAACTCGATTGGGCAACGCAAAAAGCAGCTTGGGTGACGATGTTGCAGCAGGTTGCTGTCTATATTGACATCCCTTTGATTGAACGCGTTGCCTTGCCGAATTGGATAGGACAACGATTGGCGGCACAAGGCCAAAGTGCCGATCGTCAAAGCTTGGAGTTTATTGCGGATAGGGTGGAAGGTAACTTACTCGCAGCGCATCAAGAAATTCAAAAACTCGGTTTGCTGCACCCACAAGGTAAATTGAGTTTTGACGTGATTCATGACGCAGTCTTAAACGTCGCTCGTTACGATGTATTTAAACTCAACGAAGCGATGCTAGTCGGCGATGTGGCACGCTTGGTCAGAATGTTAGATGGACTCAAAGGTGAGGGCGAAGCGCTACCTTTGGTCTTATGGGCGATGGCAGAAGAGCTACGCACCTTACTCAAATTAAAATCCGGCGTCGCACAAGGACGCCCATTGGGGGCACTCTTGAAAGAGTACCGTATTTGGGGCCCAAGGGAAAAACTCATGGAACCCGCATTACGTCGCGTGAGTTTGGCGACCCTGCAAGCAGCATTACAAGACGCTGCGCAAATCGACAAAATGGTGAAGGGCTTACGTGCGCCAAAATTTGCTGGTGATGCTTGGGATGCTTTATTGCATCTGGGTTTGCGAGTAGCAAAAGCAAATTAACGCTTCTCTAAATCGCTTATTTGTGCGCATCGCGTTGTTGCTCATGCTCGCAATATCGGCGCCATATAGGGTGATTTTGTAACGCTTGCTCAGCACCTAGCGCAGTATCCCAAAAAGCAAATTTGCGATGCTTCGCGCCAACCAATCAATGACACTAATAAAGTTTAGATTAAACAAAAATGAGTATGGATCTCAATACCTACAATATCCAAGATTACATGAAGACATTGGGTCAGCAGGCTCGTGCCGCTTCACGTGCGATGGTTAAAGCCGATACCGCGACCAAAAATAAAGCCTTGCTGGCAATCGCAACAGCAATTCGTCGTGATGCTGCTTCTTTGCGTGCCGCCAATGAACTCGATCTAGCAGCCGCAAAAACTGCAGGCATGGATGCCGCAATGTTAGATCGACTTGCCTTGAGTGATAAAGCGATTGCCACTATGGCAGAAGGCTTAGAACAAATTGCGCGCTTGTCTGATCCGATCGGCGAAATCTCGAATATGAAATATCGTCCATCTGGCATACAAGTTGGACAAATGCGCGTGCCGCTAGGCGTGATCGGCATCATTTATGAAGCGCGTCCCAACGTAACGGTAGATGCCGCGGGTTTGTGCATCAAGAGTGGTAACGCAACGATCTTACGCGGTGGCTCCGAAGCTATTCATTGCAATTGCGCGTTAGCGTTACTGGTGAAAGAAGGCTTAGCTGCGGCTGGTTTGCCGGAGCAAGCGGTGCAAGTAGTTGATACCACCGACCGCGCGGCGGTTGGTGCCTTGATTACCATGCCAGAATATGTCGATGTGATCGTCCCGCGTGGTGGCAAGAGTTTGATAGAACGCTTGATGCGCGAAGCGACTGTGCCGATGATTAAGCATTTAGACGGCATCTGTCATGTTTACATCGACGATAAAGCCGATATCCAAAAAGCCATCGATATAGGATTTAATGCAAAATGCCATCGTTACGGTACGTGCAATACAATGGAAACTCTATTGGTGGCCGAAGCAATTGCACCACAGGTTTTGCCCTTGTTAGCGGAGCGTTATTTGACTGAAAAAGTAGAATTGCGTTGTGATGTACAAGCAGCACAAATCCTACACGCTTATCCTTATTTGGCAGAGGCACAAGAAGTTGATTGGTCCACCGAATATTTAGCGCCGATTTTGGCAATCAAACTGGTGGTCGATATGTATGAAGCAATTGAGCACATCAACCAATATTCGTCCAAGCACACCGAGTCTATCATTACCGAAGATTACAGCCGTGCCATGGCATTTTTGCGTGAAGTTGACTCTGCATCGGTCATGGTGAATGCATCGACCCGATTTGCAGATGGCTTTGAATATGGACTTGGCGCGGAAATTGGCATTTCTAATGATAAACTGCACGCGCGTGGACCCGTTGGTTTGGAAGGATTGACTTCTTTGAAATACGTGGTCTTTGGTCATGGTGAAGTTCGCCAATAACAGAAATATAGTCAAAAATAAGGTCACCCATGCTCTACGTCAAAGCATTTCATATCGTGTTTATCGCCTCTTGGTTCGCTGGCTTATTTTATTTGCCTCGTATTTTTGTCAATTTGGCGATGGAAAGTCATCAACCTAGCGTTGAACGCTTGCTACTAATGGCACGTAAGTTATACCGCTTTATGACCATCTTGATGATTCCTGCATTGGTATTGGGATTGTGGTTATGGCTAGGCTACGGTATCGGCAAAGGGCCAGGTAATGGCTGGATGCATGCGAAGTTAGCGATTGTGGTTTTGTTGATCGGCTATCACCATGCTTGCGGTAGCATCTTGAAAAAATTTGAACGCGGTCAAAACAAACGCAGCCACAAGTGGTTCCGCTTTTTCAATGAAGTACCAGTATTAATGATGATTGCGGCGGTGATTTTGGTCGTGGTGAAGCCGTTTTAGTCGGCTATTTGTAGAAAAGTCGAATGCAGATAACACTCCCTCGCCTGCAAGCGGGAGAGAGCAGGGATGAGGGTAGTTCAGCCGAAACAAAAGTGTTTTGAACAATGAATAGAGATGTGATAACAAGGTTCAAAATCGTATCTCCAAACAACACTAAATTCTGCCAAGCCCAACACCGCCAATAGGTGAATGTTTTGAATAATCAATTTGTGGAGTGTTTTGCATGAGCAAAGTTTGTGATTACTATTTCGCACCCCATTCACCTTGGTCTTATTTAGGTCATCAACGCTTTATCGACATTGCAGCCAAGCACAAAGTAAAAATCGCTTTAAAACCTTGTGACTTAAGTCGTGTTTTTGCAGCGTCTGGCGGCTTACCATTAGCCAAACGCGCACCGCAACGACAAGCTTATCGTCTGATTGAGTTGCAGCGTTGGAGTGATTTTTTGCAAGTCCCTATGCATGTGCAACCACAATTTTTTCCGGTGACGCCCGATCCTGCAGCGCGATTAATCATCGCCGCACAAATCGCGCATGGTAATGAAGTCGCATTGGCTTTATCAACATCGATCATGCGTGCCATGTGGGCAGAGCAAAAAAATATCGCCGATGAAGCAACCTTAATCGGCCTTGCCTGTGATGCTGATTTAGATGGCAAACAATTGTTGAAGTCAGCAGAAACCGCAGCAGTACAAGCTGACTATGAACGCAATACCAATGATGCGATTGCCGCCAATGTTTTTGGCGCCCCTTGGTATGTATACAAAGGTGAAGGCTTTTGGGGACAAGATAGATTAGATTTTCTTGAACGCGCGTTTGCGACTTAGTTCGAAAAAAGTATTTGTATTTAATTTTTAGTAAGCCCTCTGATCACGCAGCGTGTTCAGAGTTTTTAAAACCATGACGGAAAAAAGGTCCCCCATGAAAACACGTTATTCTTATTTTTGCCCATGCCCACGCGGTTTGGAAACGGCTTTAGCCGAAGAGCTCAACGAGATCGCCGATCTCAAATCGCCTAAGACGATACACGTACACACACAAGTGCCAGGTGGCGTGCATTTTTCTGGCGAACTGAATGACGCCTATCGCGTTAACTTGCATTCACGTATTGCTTCCCGGGTCCTGTTGCGTATGGCGCACGGTGGCTACACCAACGAAAACGATATCTACGATTTGACGCTAGAACAGCCGTGGGAAGATTGGTTTGGCTATCACCACACGATACGCGTTGATGTCACTGCGGTGAAGTCGCCACTCAAGAGTTTGGAATTCACCACGCTTAAAATTAAGGACGCGATCTGCGATCGTTTCCGCGATCAATTCACGCAACGTCCATCGGTCGATACCAAACAACCTGACATGCGCATCGTCGGCTTCTTAGATGCACACAACTACACCGTTTATCTCGACACGTCAGGTGAAGCCTTATTCAAACGCGGCTGGCGTTTGGAGACAGGCGATGCGCCTTTGCGAGAAAATTTGGCGGCAGGTTTGCTGCGTACTTCAGGTTGGAAACCGGGTGTACCTTTGTTCGATCCGATGTGCGGGTCGGGTACGATTTTGATTGAAGCTGCGCAAATGGTCGCAGGCATTCCACCCGGCATGCGCCGCGAATTCGCCTTTGAAAAATTTGCTGCCTTCAACGAAGAAGAATGGCAAGACATCAAAAACAGCATACGTGCTAATCCTTTGCCAGTAGAGCCAACTATTTTCGGTAGCGATATTTCTGGCGATATGGTCAGCATGACGCGCAATAATTTGAACAAAGCCGGTATCAAATTCGAAGTGCCTTTAAAACAAATTGAAGCCCAAGAAATCAAAGCACCAACTGAGCATCCAGGTATCTTGTTAACCAACCCACCTTACGGCGAACGTATCGGCGTGCGCGGTGATCAAAGCTTTGAACCTGATGATTTAGCGCGCGAATTTTTCGCCGCGTTCAGTGCCACATTGAAGCAACGCTTTGCAGGTTGGAGCGTGTTCTTATTCACTGCCGATTTGGGTTTGCCAAAACTTTTACGCTTAAAAGAATCACGTAAAACACCATTCTTCAATGGTGCTTTGGAATGTCGTTTGTTTCGCTTTGATATGGTGGCGGGATTTAATCGTCGTGAGGCAGCGAAACCGAAAGACATGTAAGCGGGTGCCAGAGATTATCTCGGGCAGCTTAAGGTAGGCGTCAATAGTGGGGCACATTCATCCCCTTCGTTCTGCCGTCTATCAGCAAAAGTGCGCCGCTATTTGGCAAGGATAGGCGGCGCACTATTTTAGAGTTTGTTCCTCGTTGATTACTTTAGAACAATCTGTTTACTTAATTTTCCACCTTTGACGCTATCGTAGTGCACGGTTAATTCACCGCCATCGCTTTCAATCAGAAAATAGAGCGTTGTATTTCCAAATCCCGGCACGCCGCTGACCATCAAACGCTCGGGACGATGTGTTTGTAAATCAATCTGTCCATTGTATGTATTTCGGACAATGCCACTTGATAGAACTTTGGCGCCTTGTATCGTCGCAAGATCTAAACGATGCAATTTATTCGCAATCACAATACTGGGAATGCTAGGAATGGCTCGTTCGTTGATGAGAGGCACTTCGATTTGCCAAACGCGTGAACCGAGTTTCTTGATACTCGCGTCGAGAAAGCGTAATTTCGGAACATTCATCGCGTTAAATAAGACGAACGCAGCATTCCGATGTGTTTCTTCTTCGAGCATCCAACCTTCTGGCATACGTCCAGTGTCTTGACGCCAGCCACCGATTTCAATCGTACCATACTGTGGATGTTTCGCCTCTTTGAACGGAATGAATTGGCGTCCTAAGCTCAACATATCATTCCACTTCATTGCATCAAATCCCTTTGCATCGTTTGATGGGGGGCGAACAGGATCTCCAACTTTCTGCGGAGGTTCGTAGCGAACAATATTGTTGTCATCCATGACCCGTCCGAAAAGCTCGGGAACAAAGCCAAAGGCTCCAACGATTCCATAGAAATGGTCCGTTGTACTGCCATAGGCTGTGTAGAGGTCACGCCATGTGATCATATAGCGGTATCCCGGCATCATTTTTTCGCCTTCTCGACCCAAGAAATCGAAAGTTCGATTGTCTTGCGCGCTGACAGGTGTTTGAGTTGGGGAGCCAGGGCCACGTAATATCATACGACCTGAATTATGAAAACTGATGACGCTGGAAACCTCTAAATGATCCAGCGCCCAATTGGCAATACTGCGCGTTTCTGGAATTTGTAGAGGATAGTCTGTCGCTCCGTTTTGAATGTAACGTGGTGCCCAATCGTATCCCCAAGTTCTGTTTGGGTCTGCGTAACCTACACTGTCTTCGCCAACGAGCCCGTCACCGTCTTGATCGTATCCTTCTTGCCCAAGAAGGATATAGTCGCCTAATTCTCCCGGCTCAAGCGGAAGCAAAATACGAGAATCCTTGGGATCGAGTTTGCGATTTCCCAAACCAAGTGGGACTTTTTTTCGCATCGTTGTAATCACCCCGTCTTTGTCGATGTCAACGGGACCGTCTTCATCGACCCTTCCATCGCGATCGTCATCAAATGGCCAAGGAGAAGATCTTGGATAACTTGCTGTGGCAGGTTCGTCAAACCATTTCGCACGACTATCTGGGCTGACGCTCGGGACAAAATAGAGTGTGGAGCGATCGACAGTTTCGGTAATTTTGTCGAGCTTACCGTAATTCTTGAGAATGTAATCGATGGTGTAAAGCACTGTGTCAGCGGCTTGGGCTTCGTTCGCGTGAATTGCGCCGTCAATATAGCTTGCAGGTTTATCGCCAGCCTTGCCAGTTTTTTCGTTATTGATCGTCAGCATCCACATTTCTGTCCCAGCTGCCGTCTTCCCCAGACTCTTAAGCGTGACTAAATTCGGATAGGCCGCGGCATATCCCTTCATGTAGTCGACGATCTCTTTATTGTGATGAACACGATTAAAATGTGGCTGTGGAATCTTCGAGTCGCTGGCTAAAGAGATGGGCGAAATACTGATGCTCGCAAGTACGAGGCATATTGCCTTTAATTGAAACCGAATGGATTTACTCATTGCTGCCTCCTAAAGTGATCGTGCGAACTACGCGTCCTGATTGACGATTCCATAGTGCAATCTCGACGGTACTACCTTTACTACCTTTGACTAGCCATTCGTTCTTGATTGTCATCGACGAATCAAGTCGTTCAGCAGTTGCAGCACGGTTTAGCGTGAGACTCTCGACACCTTTTCCTAAACGCATCTCCAGGCGTACAGGTAATTTATTGCGCATCTTGGATGCTATTTTTGTATGGCTTGGAAAACCACCTTGGATACCACCGACGGCATTAATTTGCCAAACATCGTTTCCTTTCGCGATGACCTTGGATTCAAGTAACTCGAGTTCAGCGAGCTTCTCGGTCCAGCTTAAAATTTGTTCTGTATGAACTCTAATAGGAACCTCAAGATCTTTGTATGGTGGAATGAACTCTGCATACGGATCAATCCCGCCGACTTCAACTTCAAGCCCGTCTGGCAGTTTGATTTTTTTCCAGGGAATGATCGCATTAGGATTGTGTTCACTCAAATACGCGAACAAATCACGCTCCGCGTCTGGCGCTAATTTTTTATCGTTGGAGTTTCCCACTGCGTTAGCTAAATTGGCATTCACATTGGCTTGACTCGATTTTTGGCTGGGCGCACCCCAAATATCGAGCTCTAAGGTTTGTACGCCATAGTGAAAGTACAGCCAATTGGCAAAACTGCCTTTACCGGTTTGCCGACCACTCCGCTTATTGTCAAGTCCGGCCTGCTCTAAAGACTTTTTATATGATTCTCCTAGACTCGCCAAAACTTTTAAATCATCATTTTCCGGTTTGTTCGCCTCCGCGGCTGGGGTGGCGCCTGGTGGCGTGATGCGATCAAATCCTGTTGGCGGTGCAAGTAGTTGATTGGCTGGTCCAAACACAACGGCCATCGCAATATTGGGTCGAGCCAATAATGCATCCATGATTGCTTTCGATTCTGGCGCTTGACTTGGCCAGCGCCCGGCATCGCTATCCGCAACCGCGAATCCTGCTGCGAAATTCCGATCTGGCATAATGCCGCCAACGCCGTCTTCGTTGTAAAGACCGTCGTGATCATCGTCCTTTCCTTCGATTACCACGCGATACACGCCACGTTCACCTTTATTGGTATCAGCTTTGACCATCCGTCTTGGATCTTTACTATCAATGATCATATCGCCACTAGCGTCCTTGATGCGCATCGTGCTGATGATCCCATCTCCATTCAAATCATCTGCGCCGTCTTCCGCGATAAGTCCATCCAAATCGTGGTCTAGTTTTCCATCGTTGTAGGCACGTAACTGACGAGGAGATTGAAAATATCCATTGTGGGCGTCAGGATTGAGTACAGGTGTAATATAGACCGTACGCTTGCTTAAGAGTGCATCAATTTTTTGATCTGTTGACGTGGCTAAGGTTTCGATTAGGTTGAGCGCAGCCTCGCTTCCTGCGTTGTGGTAACCCGCGATATTGGCTCCGACGAAGAGTGCAGGGCGATGTTCTGATTTGACTTGACCTTGCCTTTGTAAGGTCGCAAGGTAAATCGGTTTGCCGCCTGCACTTTTTCCTATGTTTTGCAGTTGTAAGCGTTGTGGATATTGCTTCGCCAGCGTTTGTAGGCGCGATTCAATTTGTTCTGCCGTGCGGTATGATTGTTCAGCGGCATTACTTGGGTTGATTGCGATGAGATAAAAATTTGTTGCTCCGACTAAGGTACCGATTGCTAAGCGAAGTTTGGTTCGCCGTGTCCTTGTATTTGATTGCATGTCATCCTCCATTGGTTTACCTGCATCACCTATTTGCGATGAAGTCGGCTTTTTTGACTATTTACTTGCAAAGAAGTTCAGAAAACACCTTGATCTTTGGATAGCTAAGTAAATTCACTTAACCATGTTGACACAATAACGTGAGACATTCCGATTAACAATTCGATATGGATTTTTCCTCGTTTAAAATGCAGGCCTTGCGCTTTTGGCGTATCCTTGATCACACCTCTTGATTTTCTAATTTCACCTTTGCAATAAGCATTCCTAGATGGATTGCCTTGTTGAGATTGGTTTGTTTACCTCTAACTTTTATGACTACCATGATTCGTCCTGCACTGAAGGATCCCTCTTTGATCCGCGAGTACGCCTTAATTGACCAACGTTGGATACAAAGCGATCAAGTATTTCCGGTGCATAATCCTGCAACCGGGGCCTTGATAGCGGAAGTGAGCAATCTCAATATTCAAGATGCGAGCGATGCCATTCTTGCTGCGCGGCGAGCACTATCCAGTTGGTCGGCTTTGACTGGCAAGGAACGCGCAAACATCCTGCGTAAATGGTTTTATTTGATCGTGAATAACGCGGACGACTTGGCGGCTATCATGACCGCTGAACAAGGGAAGCCTTTGGCAGAGGCCAAAGGTGAAGTCCTGTATGGTGCAAGTTTTGTGGAGTGGTTCGCAGAAGAGGCCAAGCGCGTATCGGGTGATGTATTAGCATCGACTTGGATTGATAAGCGTACTTTAGTGTTGAAACAGCCTATTGGCGTTTGTGCTGCAATTACACCATGGAATTTTCCGCTCGCGATGATAACCCGCAAAGTGGCACCCGCTTTAGCTGCCGGTTGTACGATCGTGATTAAGCCGGCAGAACAAACGCCGCTTAGCGCACTCGCTTTGGCGGAGTTGGCGTTGCGTGCTGGTATGCCAGCTGGCGTATTAAACGTGCTTACTGCGGATGCAGAACAATCGATCGCAATCGGTCGTGTTTTGTGTGATAGCCCCGTGGTGCGTCATTTGTCCTTCACAGGCTCCACACCAGTTGGTCGGATTCTGATGCAGCAGTGTGCGCCGACATTGAAAAAATTGTCGTTGGAGTTGGGCGGGCATGCTCCTTTTATTGTCTTTGAGGATGCCGACGTTGATGCCGCAGTGGAAGGGGCGATACAGTCTAAATTTCGCAACGCAGGTCAAACCTGTGTGTGTACAAATCGTTTTTATGTTCACGAATCTATCTATGAAGAATTTTTGAACAAAATGACTCTAGCGAGTAAAAAAATTATTGTTGGAGATGGAACACTCGTCGGCGTTCGCCAAGGACCGTTGATTGAAATGCAGGCGCTAGAAAAAGTCAAAGCCCATGTCAGTGATGCTTTGGAAAAGGGGGCTCGTTTATTGATAGGCGGCAAACCGAGTGAAGTCGGTGGCTTGTTTTATGAGCCAACCATACTCGCAGATGTCAATCATAAAATGTTGGTGATGTGCGAAGAAACTTTTGGCCCAGTCGCTGCGGTGATGCCCTTTAGTAATGAGGATGAAGTCATTGCGGCTGCAAATGAGACCGATTTTGGTTTGGCAGCCTATTTTTATGCTCGCAATATCAGTCGTGTCTGGCGCGTCGCTGAAAAATTGGAATACGGCATGGTTGGGGTGAATACCGGATTGATTGCCAATGAGGTATCGCCTTTTGGTGGAGTCAAACAATCAGGTCTCGGACGAGAAGGGTCGAAATACGGCATGGATGAATATTTGGAGATGAAATACGTTTGTGTCGGAGGGATCTAGTGTTTCTTGATCCTCGTATATTCCTGACATTCTATTCAATATAAAGAAAGATCACATGCGTTCAACTACACCTTTGAGTAATGCTGGATTAGCGACTTTATTGGCAGCGCTGTCGATGCTGGGACCATTTTCAATCGACACTTACTTGCCTGCGTTTGCCTCAATTCAAACCAGCCTGCACGCGTCATCAATAGAAGTTCAGCAAACCTTGACTGCATACATGTTGTCGTTTGCAGTAATGACACTTTGGCACGGTGCTCTTTCGGATTCCTTTGGCCGGCGTAACGTGGTATTGGTTGCTTTGGTTGTGTTCGCGATTGGTTCGTTTGGTTGCGCATCTGCGCATACCGTGCATTATTTATGGGTCTTTCGCATTATGCAGGGTGTGGCAGCAGGGGCGGGAATGGTCATCGGTCGCGCAATTGTCCGTGATCTTTACGAGGGAGCGCCAGCCGAACGTCTATTGTCGATGGTCACCATGATTTTTTCTATCGCGCCTGCGATTGCGCCAATTATTGGTGGTTGGGTGGTGTATCACTCCGATTGGCGTACTATTTTTCTGCTCTTATTCGTTTACACGGTGCTTTTGCTGATTGCTTGTTATCGTTATTTGCCGGAGTCGTTACCAATGGAAAAGCGTCAGGCGTTCAATGTTGATTTTTTGTGGAATAGTTATCGAGATGTTTTTAAATCACCCGGTTTCCATTTCATGGCAGGTACGATCGCTTGCAATTTTGCAGGGCTATTTCTTTTCATTTCTTCTGCACCGGCGTTTATTACGCAACATTTGAAACTCGATGCGCAGAGTTTTGGTTGGCAATTTATTCCCATGGTTGGCGGTATATTTTTGGGTTCCTTGGTTGCTAATCGTTTAGCAGGTCGATTGAAGATTGCGCGTCAAGTTGCGATTGGGTTCGGATTTCTCATTACTGCGGCAAGTGTGAATTTAATTTTTCATTTCTTTTCGGCTCCGATGCTGCCGTGGTCAGTTGTACCGATTTTCTTCTACGCTTTTGGCATGTCGATCGTCTTTCCGGGCGCGACTTTAATGGTGTTGGAGTTATTCCCCCATATTCGCGGGATTGTTGCCTCATGTCAGTCGGCATCCGTCACTTTGTTGAGTGCTTTTGTTGCAGGAGTCATGGCGCCTGCATTGGATCACTCCGTCTTGTCGCTCGCATTAGGTCAATTTGGTTTTGCATTGACGGCTTTAATTTTATGGTACGCAGGGCGAGCCTATTATCGCGGCCGCAGTGCGGCGGGACATCCAACAACTTAAATGGGGATTAACTGATCATCTTGATTTTGCTGTCATATTGGATGCGCATTTGTTTTTTCTATTGCCATCGTTAGCTTGTCCCTTTTTCTATTTTTTTCTTTTCACTCGATGAATCGATTGTTCTCGCGGTACTGAATGGCGATGCCTTGCATTGTCATGCATAGATGAGACGCGATTGAAAAATTTGTTGCGTCGTCATCAAGTTGTCATTTTTCTTGCATACACTGCGCCCTGTCGTTGGATCGCTGTGTTGGTTCAGGGCTTTAAATGAGACTTGTAAACCGTTTTTGCCGCAACGAAAACTTACGGCGAAAAACAAATTTTTATCTTCAGGAAAGAAACTATGAAAAAATCAATTCTTGCACTGGCATTGTTGGGTGCATTCTCAAGTGCAGCAATGGCGCAATCTTCAGTCACGATTTACGGCATCGTTGATGCGGGCGTCGCGTACAAAGATGCAGGTGCAGGCAAACTGACTTCCTTGGACAGCGGTTTGAATTCCACATCACGTCTGGGCTTTAAGGGAACAGAGGCATTATCAGGTGGATTGAAAGCGAACTTCAATTTGGAAATGGGCCTGAAATCCGATACGGGCGCAAATGACGCTGCCATTTTTGCTCGTGGCGCATGGGTAGGCTTGTCTGGTGACGAATTTGGCTCAGTTAATTTTGGTCGTCATAAATCTTTGACCTACATCTACGGCGCGCAAATCGATCCATTCATGGACGGTTTGTTAGGTAAAACAGATTTGATGTTTAAGATTAATAACGTACGTGATAACTCTATCACTTACACATCCAATAGTTTCAGCGGATTTTCCGTTGCTGCTCAATACGGCTTTGGTGAAAAAGCTGGTGATGCCACTGCAAATCGCGTGACCAGCGTTGCGGCGTCCTATGTGAATGGCCCATTGAACGCCAATATCGTTTGGGATCAATTGAAAGATGCGAATGGAAATACAGCGGTTGGCGGTGAAAAATTGCTGGCTGGCGCATCCTATGACTTTGGTAAAGATTTCTTCGGCGTGAAATTAAATGCGATGTATGAAGAAATTAAAGGGACAACGAGCCTGACCAATTTGAAAGAGACGAAAGAACAGTTGTACATGATTGGTGGTTCTATCAAAGACGGCGCGAATACTTTTATCCTTAGCTACACTGATTCGAATGTCAAGACGAGTGTCAATGCTAACTCTAACCGTGTTGCTTTAGGCTACACCTACGATTTGTCTAAACGCACGAATTTGTACGCATCTATCGCCAACGTAAAAAATGAAAAATCTGTAAAAACCTTGGCAGATGTCAACGGTGCAACAGCGCGCTTGTTTAACGTTGGTATCCGCCACAAGTTTTAAATGTTCCATCAATCTCGAATTCGCGAAAGCGGTTCGTGATTGTGTTCTTGATGAGAAAGCTGTCTCGATTATTCGGACAGCTTTTTTGTATTTGATTGTATGAAAATTTTGTGGATTTGTAATAGGGCTTGCTCAGTTGGTCTTTTCGACTACAATGCAGTCGTTAAATATTGCTTCGACGAGGAGACATCATGAAAAAATTATTGTTGGCGACTTTGTTACTTGGTTCACTTTCTCACACTGCCTTGGCTGGTGAGGCGAAAGTCAGCTGGGGAAAGCTCGATAACTTTTCGGATATCCATCCGGGTCATTCTGAAAACAAAGATCAATTTCGCGCGCGTTTAATGCAAGAATTTGCTGATGTGTTTAACGGCTTCGCGCAAAAACTGCCAGAGGGATTTGTACTGCAAATCGATGTGTCGGATTTGGATTTGGCAGGTGATATTCGCCCTGGAATTTGGTTGCAAGGAACACAAATTCGACTTATGCGCGAAATTTACTGGCCAAAGATGAGTTTTACTTATGAGTTGAGGAACGCTCAACAAGAAGTTGTGGCGAAAGGTAAAGAAGAGTTGAATGATATGGATTACTTACATAGAGTGAAAATTCCTTCTGGTAAGACGAGTTTCGATTATGAAGAAAAAATGTTACAAACCTGGTTTAAGCGACAAGTTGCAACTGGTCAGTTTCCGTCAAAAGACAGTAAAGCAATCGCAGGCAATCCATAGATAGAAATAATTCTCTTAGACGATACGCTCGTATCGTGAAAAAATCAAAAACCAGTTTCATGCGAAACTGGTTTTTGACTGCAGTATCAATCCTATAATCTTCGATCCAACTCGTTTGCCAAGTATCTCCAAACCCGCGTAAAATATAGGTTTTCCGATTACCTATTGCTCATGTTGTCCAGCGTTTCAGCAGGACAAGCAGGGAGTTGTTCCTCTTCTTTTATCCATGCCCATAGAAAATACTCCAAAAGACAACATGCAGTCGTCTCAAGGCGAAGCACGAAAACCATTGTTTTATGATCCGACTGAGCGGCGTATTCGTAGCTTCGTCACGCGAGCAGGTCGTTTGTCTGAAGCACAAGCCAAGGCGATCGAATTACTCGGTCCTAAATTTATGCTTCCTTACCAGAAAGATCACCTGGATTTTGACATTGTGTTTGGTCGACAGGCGCCAACCATTTTTGAAATTGGGTTTGGTATGGGGGAAACTAGTGCCAAAATTTCATCTTTAATGCCCGAGAAAAATTTTATTGGTGTTGAAGTGCATACGCCAGGCGTGGGGAATCTCTTGAAATTGACTGAGGCTGCGGGCTTGCAGAATCAGCGTGTCATCCAACATGATGCGTATGAAGTGCTGATCAACATGATCGCTCCAGCCTCACTTGCAGGTGTGCATGTGTTTTTTCCAGATCCTTGGCATAAAGCGCGACATAATAAGCGGAGATTGATTCAAGGGCCATTGGTCGCGTTGCTTGCATCGCGGCTGCAAACCGGTGCCTATATTCACTGTGCGACTGACTGGGAAGAGTATGCAGTTCAAATGCTTGAGGTGTTAAGCAACGAGCCAAGTTTGAAGAATACCGCTGACGGCTATGCTCCCCGTCCAGAGTATCGTCCAGTCACAAAATTTGAAAATCGTGGTCTAAAATTAGGACATGGCGTTTGGGATTTGGTCTTCGAAAAACGGTAGTTTTATTTTTTTAACTTAGCTGTGAATTCTTTATTCACGTGACAACCTCAATTTAATTGACCCTCGCAAGGCATACTTCGTGCCTTGCTTCTTGAACTCATCTGATACGGTGGCATCTTGTCATGTCGGTGTCATGAAGCTTCTCTAGAATCCGCCAACTATGACGGATTCAATCAATCACACGCACCAGCGTATTCTCATTTTAAGTGTCTCTGCGGGGGCTGGACATGCGCGCGCGGCAGAGGCAATCAAGGCGCAAGCCGCCATCACCTATCCGGAAAGTGTTGTGGTTCACTGGGACGCGATGGATTTTGTTACCGCTGGTTTCCGCAAGATTTACACGGATTTTTACATTAAATTAGTGAACCATGCACCAGCGTTATGGGGGTATCTCTATCACCGGAGTAATGACGCGAAACCCGATAGTACTTTGGAAAAATTGCGACGCCAACTTGAGCGTTGGAATGCGACCGCACTCGTTCGAGCGATCCAAGAATTTGAGGCTGATGCGATCATTTGCACCCATTTTCTTCCCGCAGAAATGCTGTCGCGTTTGCTTGCATCGCAAAGAGTCGAATGCCCGATTTCAGTCGTGGTAACAGACTTTGATCTGCATAGGATGTGGGTACATCAAGGTATCAGCCGCTACTTTGCAGCAAGTCATGAAGTGGCATTCCGTATGCAGCAATATGGAATTCCGCTGGAATGCATCAAAATTACCGGGATTCCGATCATGCCAAGTTTTGGACATCGTTGGGATCGCTTTGCTTGCTGCACTGAGTTGAAGTTGGATCCACAACGACACGTTGTGATGTTGATGGGAGGCGGTGCTGGTTTAGGGAATATGACCAGATTAGCCGAGCGGATTTTACATATGAGAACAATGGAATCTGATGTGAGTTCATTTCAACTTATCGTATTAACTGGAAAAAATGTTGAGGCGCTTGAATCACTGCAGGCATTAGAGCGTGAATTCCCTGATCGCCTACGTCCCATCGGTTTTCGCTCTGATGTCGAGCGTCTGATGGCTTGTGCGGATCTCATCATCACCAAACCCGGAGGATTGACGAGCTCTGAGTGCCTTGCAATGGGACTGCCAATGATTGTCAATGCACCGATCCCTGGTCAAGAGGAGCGCAATGCGGATTATGTGATCGAAAATGGAGCGGGACTAAAAGCAGTTGACGGTCTTGCACTGGAGTTCCGTTTACAGCAATTGCTATCGAATCCTGTGCGCTTAGCCGCGATGCAGAAACGCGCGCGTGAATTAGGACGAGCTGATGCTGCACGGTGCGTCATTGGCGACGTGATGCTACAACTTCGCTCTCATTCGATATGAGTTTAATTGGATCAGAAACATCGAGATGTACATGAGAATCGACTGGAAAAGATTGAGTCTGACAGTATGTTGGGTGAGCCTCATGGCCTTATTTTTTGCGCAAGTGGAAATTCAAATAGAAGGCGGAGCGGGATGGGCTACCAGTTTGCCCACATGGCGGATTGAGCAGCATTGGTTGCTCGATATCTTTTGGGGCGGTAGGGCGATGACAGGCTACCACGCTTGGATGTTTCCCTTTATTGCAATGATATTTCATCTGCCTTTCTTTTTTCTACATACTTGGAACTGGCAGCTACAAGTACGCGCAGTTGCTTGCATTATGTTATTTTGGATTGTCGAAGATTTTCTGTGGTTTGTTTTGAATCCTGCATTCGGCTTGGATCGCTTTACGCCGCAAATCGTGTTTTGGCACAAGCAATGGTGGTGGGGCTTACCAAAAGACTATTGGACCTTTTCTATTGTTGGAATTTTTCTTTTTTGGATATCATTTCGAACGCATTCGAATCGAAGTATTCCGTAATTCCCCTCATCGCGCTTGTCCGCACTTGGATCAGATCTCTATAGTTTGGTTCGTTTTAACTTTGTTGCTTGTTTATCTATTTTGGCGTTATTGCGATTTGTATGTCGGTCGCATCGTCATGCGTTGAATCGATTGAGATTTATCCTGTCGACAATTGCATTGTTGCGCTCAATTGAATTTGAGTTTCCTTACTTTGATTAAAAAAAAGCAAGAACTCCTTGAAATCTTAAGCTCACTGTATTACTATATTAAT
The DNA here is from genome assembly GCF_018139545.1 of Affinundibacterium fentianense. GTDB lineage: Bacteria > Pseudomonadota > Gammaproteobacteria > Burkholderiales > Burkholderiaceae_D > Undibacterium > Undibacterium fentianense. The sequence continues at coordinate 60,739 of NZ_JAGSPJ010000003.1, forward strand.
ACAGTGAGCTTAAGAAGACGTTCTTATGATAAGTAATCGAGATTTAGCGGTGGATATTTTCCAGATTTCGACAGGAAGCACAGAACCCATTTATCGCCAGATGGTCGAGCAAGTGCGCCGTCAAATTCTTGGTGGCCAACTTTTGGCAGGAGATGCTATGCCTTCCGTACGAGAAGTTGCAACCGCTTTAGGTATCAACCCGATGACTGTATCGAAAGCCTATAGTTTGTTGGAAGCTGATGATTGGTTGGTGCGTCGGCGTGGAATGGGAATGGTCGTTGCAGAGAAAACGCTGAGCTTGGATGAAGCCAGTTCACGTTTAGCTTTACTCCGACCAAGTTTAGAACGTGTGGGAACGGAAGCAAAACAACTGCAGCTTCCTGCTGAGGCGGTGTTGAGTTGCTTATCTGAGATCTTAAATCAGAACGATCACGATACAAACACTCAAAAATAGACTTAGTCGTTGAATTAGAAATTTGACTTCATTATTGAGGAAAAAAATGAATACGAACTTGAATAGAAATAAATCGACATTGGCTCATAGTTTCGGTGTGCTGTTGATGAGCTGCCTCTGTTTTTCAATCTTGCCTGTTTTTGCGGAAGAAAAGAATGCACCGCTTACCGATCAAAAAACACGCGAAAATACGCAATCAACGACTTCTGCAAACGAGTCGCCTACGAGAGGGCTGTTGTTCGAAATTAAATCTGGAAATCAGCGAGCCTATTTATTTGGATCGATCCATATCGCCAAAGCGGACTTTTATCCCATGTCTTCGAAAGTCGAAGCTGCATATCGTCAAGCTGATACGGTCGCGATAGAAGCAGACACTTCTGATACGCAAGCTGTACAAGCGATGATGCCAAAATTATCGTACCTAGCACCAGATAAATTAGAAAATCATTTGAGTTCCACCACATGGACGAGTCTCAAAGCCGTCTTTGGCCCAGCACTTGAACAGATGCAAGCGTACAAACCCTTTGTTGTTACTTCGGGATTAGCAGTTCAGATCGGCATGCAAATGGGTTATGAACCCAAGTATGGAATCGATCTGCATTTTATCCAACGTGCGAAAAGTGATAAAAAAGCTTTGGTTGAGTTAGAAAGTTTAGCATTTCAAGCCGATGTGCTTGGTGGACTGTCTGACGAGGAAGGTGACGCATTGCTTAGTTCGACAATCGAGTCTTTAAAGAAACAAGAGTTCCTGAGCGAGCTTGATCATATCGTCAAGGCCTGGAAAGCGGCGGATGCGGCTGCGATTGCAAAACTATTTGTCGATTCAGCGAATAAAGATCCAGCATCAAAAAAAATGATGAAAATGTTGATGGACGACCGCAATGAGGGCATGGCCGCGAAAATTAATCAATTGCTGGGTTCAGGAAAAAAATTATTTGTTGTGGTCGGCGCTGGGCATTTGGCGGGTGAAAAAAGTATTGTTGATTTACTGAGAAAACAAGGCATAGAAGTCAATCAGATTCGCTGATTCTCGCAATTTAATTGCTTGGAGTCGACTCCAGCAAGTGATTTTTCAATTGATCTCTATTTTTAATCAGCATAGAAAGTTTGTCAGGATAGCCTATGAACGCACCGATTCTCATTCAAGGATTGAGCAAGCAATTCAAGCCACAAAGAGTGTTGAAAAATCTCGATTGGGAAGTGGAGGCTGGCAGTATTGTTGGTCTCCTCGGACGCAATGGTGCAGGTAAATCTACCTTGATCGAGTGTATGTTAGGGTTGCGCGACGCCGATCATGGTAGCGAGATCCGATTGTTTGGTGAAGATGTTCGGCATCTCAGCGATATAAGTAAGTCCAAAATCGGCTACGTTCCCCAAAGTAGCGAATTATTTGATTGGCTTACGCCACGTCAGATGTTGAAATATTTTAAGGCAATGTATCCGCGTTGGAATGATGTGAAAGTCGAAAACTTGATGAGACGTTGGGACGTTCCCTATGACAAAGTCATCAGTCAGTTTTCAGGTGGGCAAAAACAGCGTTTGTCGATAATCCGAGCGCTCGCCCACGAACCTGCTTTATTGATTCTTGACGAACCGGTGGCTAGTCTTGATCCTGCTGGTCGTCGCGATTTTTTACGTGAAATTGTTGATAGTGTGATCGATCAACAAACCACTATTGTTTTCTCGACGCACATCTTATCGGATCTTGAACGCGTTGCAATGAAGGTGGCATTCCTTGCGAACGGTCGTATCGTTCATCAACAGATGTTAGACGACTTGATGGAAGTTAGTTTGCAAATTAGTGGACCATCGTCCATCGTCAATCAACTTGGGCCACATAAAGTCTTACATGCGGAAACTAAACATGACGGCTATACCCGCCTTTTGGGTCAATGGACAGAACAGCAATGCATGAGTTTAAAAGCGCGCACGGACCTAAAGGTCGAGCGTCTCAGTTTGGAAGATTTATTTATTGAAATGACCAAGTAAATACTGCTGTCAAATCTGAAAAAAATGGTGCGTGCAAACTCGGATAGACGTCAAAAACTGACTTTGTAAAGTTCGTCTAATGGACGTGAATAGGTAAATTGAGCGTAGGACATGCGTAGGAGGAATCTCGAATTGAATAAAATTTTTAATATTTGGATGCAACCCGTTTATGCGCGCTTTAATATTGAAAATACCAAATGGCTTTGGTTGATTCTCGCATTTTTTCCAATCTCCTCTCAGCTTGTTGCTTTGCTTATTGAGTTGCCTAAGGCTGATCGCTTTCATTGGCAAACTTTTGCAGGAGCATTGGGATTGAGTTTGCTAATTTTGTTGGTTTTACTCTCGTATGTTTGGTTTGTGATGTTGGTACAGAACATTGGAATTCAATTCTCTCCAGCAAACGCGAATTTGATTCCACGCTTGCGATCCACTTTGCAAATCGCGATCGCGCTTCCTATCATAGTCTTTGCATTCTGCGGCATGCTGGCGAGTTGGATTGTCACCAAACAATTTTCAATGCTACCTGCATTTGTGTGCGTCATTGTGAGTGTGTTTTTCTTGTTGATTGTGCGAACGCAATGGGCGGTAATTCCGATGGTCATGTGCTTTCAGGTTCCCACCTTGCTGGTTCGCTCTGGTGTGAAAGATTTAGATAAGCAACTTGAACAGATTTTTCATCTGCCGATTGATTTGTTGCTTTTGTTGTTCTCCGTTTTAATTGTGATCTTTTCACTCCGTTGGATTTTTGTGGTTCGTGATGCCAAACTCTATAAAATGTATCAGCGAACCGTTGCATTTCGTCATGGACTGGCGGGTGGACGTGTGTCTGAAACCTCGGGAATGAGAATGTTTTCGAATCCCTATTTGTGGTGGATGAAGCAAAGAGTGCGGCGAGTTTTTACGCAGAAAGACGGTGCCGATCAGTCTCACTTTGGTGCTTCTGCGATGAAGTTAAGTGCATTTGTATTGGGGCCAAGATTACATTGGACAACCATTTCAGCGCAATTGATTGCAATGATAGTGACCGGATTGTTTGCGATGTATTTGATGCGAGTTTTCTCCAGCGAAAGTAGTGTTGATTTTATGACTGGATTCGGCTTGGGATTTGGTGCGATCGTTTTGATCTTGCAGTGTTTGCTGTTTAGTATGCAATTGCCGCATGTGTTGTATCAGACACGGATTGAACAAGGATTAATTTCTTTGACGCCAGCGGTCACCGATCTACGTCGTTTTGATCGTCTCTTACGTACTTTCCTATTGCGGCAATTTCTTGTTCTATTTGGTATTAGTTGTCTCACCTCGGCATTTTTGATTGGACGTGGAACGGGACTTAGTTTGCGATCTGCGATCGTTATTTTGTTACTGAGCGCGATATTCCCGATGATCATGGGAATTGCACGCAATCACAGCAAAATGCGTAGCGCGAATGATCATCCATTGCTGGTAATCATCTTGACTTCGTTAGGAATATTTGGGCTTTGTGCTTGTTCTCTCTTTTTGCTTCCTTTGAGCATGGCGCTATTCTATGCAGGGCTAATCGTCTTGGTGACGACATATTATTTTGTGCGACGTCTACGCACATTTGACCTACATCCTGGCTTCCCTATTGGGCGTTCTGTTTGAAGTAACAAACGCTGCTGATACAAACCATTCGGTGTTGGATTTATTGCGGCCTTGGGTGCGATGAACTACTCTATGAATTCAGCGATGAGACTAACGAGTTCTGTCCCGTAGCTTTCCAGTTTTTTCGCACCTACACCTGAGACGCCGCGTAAATCGTCTAAGCTGCGCGGTTTTGCTCTTGCGATTTCTCGTAAGGTTGTGTCATGAAAAATAATGAATGCTGCCGTATTGTGTGCTTTAGCAGTTTCAACACGCCACCAACGCAAACGCTCGAAGATCGCTTGTTCTTGATCATTTAAGTTCGTTTCACTGAAGTCTCTAGCGGACTGGCGTTTATGCTTCACTGCTTTGTCAGCCTTTTTATATTGCCGCAGCTGTATTCGCGTTTCACCGCGCAAGACCGGGCGCGAATTTTCTGTTAGCTTTAACGAACTAAAGTTGTCATAGTCGACGCTGACTAAGCCTAGTGCGATTAATTGCCGGAGGAGTGCGCGCCATTCTGCTTCGCTTTTATCTGATCCAATTCCGAAAGTCGATAGTTGATCATGCCGCCATTGTTTTACGCGATCGGTATCAATTCCACGAATAACATCGATCACGTGTCCGGCTGCAAATCGTTGATCGACACGATAGATTGTTGAAAGGATTTTTTGCGCCGCAATCGTGCCGTCAAAAGAAATCGGTGGGGACAGACAAGTGTCACAGTTACCGCAAGGCTCTGATTCTTGTCCAAAATAGTCCAATATATGGACGCGTCGGCAATTTAGTGTTTCGCAGAGTCCTAGCATCGCATCAAGCTTGGCACCTTGTACACGTTTAAACGTTTCGTTGGCTTCGGATTCGTCAATCATTCGACGTTGTTGCACAACGTCTTGTAGACCATATGCCATCCAGGCATTGGCATTGGCGCCGTCTCGACCAGCTCGCCCTGTTTCTTGATAGTAGCCTTCAATACTTTTTGGTAAGTCCAAGTGTGCTACAAAGCGCACATCAGGTTTGTCTATTCCCATTCCAAAGGCGATTGTGGCCGTCATGACGATGCCGTCTTCGCGCAGAAATCGTGCTTGATTTCTGCTTCGGTCAGCTTGTTCCATTCCAGCATGATAGGGCAGCGCTGTAATGCCGTTTTCCTTGAGAAACTCTGCCGTTTCCTCGACTTTTTTTCGTGATAAACAATAGACGATACCGGCATCTCCAGCGTGTTGTGCCTGAATAAAGTCGAGCAGTTGCTTTCTACCGTTTGCCTTTTCGACGATTTGATAGCGGATATTCGGACGGTCGAATGACGCGACGAACTGCATCGCGTTTTCAAGTTGCAAACGATGGATGATTTCATCGCGTGTCTGTTGATCGGCCGTGGCAGTGAGTGCGATTCTCGGTATCGATGGAAAGCGTTCGTGAAGAACGGAAAGTTTGATGTATTCGGGGCGAAAGTCGTGACCCCATTGCGATACACAGTGTGCCTCGTCGATCGCAAACAGCGCAATCGGAGTGACACTGAGCAACTCTAAGCAACGCTGCGTCATAAGCCGTTCAGGCGCGATATAAACTAAGTCGATTTCACCATTGCGCATTAATTTTTCAATGCGGAGCGCTTCGTCGAAACTTTGCGTCGAATTCAGAAAAGCTGCCCGCACACCCACTTCAGCTAAGGCGTCGACTTGATCCTGCATTAAGGCGATGAGTGGTGAAACTACAATCCCCACACCATGCCTAATCAACGCTGGAATTTGGTAGCATAAAGATTTTCCACCGCCAGTCGGCATTAAGACCAATGCATCGCCACCTCGTACGACGTGATCGACGATTTGCCCTTGCTGTGAACGAAATGCGGGATAGCCGAATACAGTTTGCAACAAGTGCAGGGCTTGAGTTTGAGCGGAGCTTAGGTTTGACTGCATAGCGTCTAGTCGATTACTCGGCCCAACTAATGACACCAGTGTAAGCAGTCAGTAAAATCATACAGCCAAAGGCAATCCTGTACCACGCAAAGGCATTAAAACTGTGGGTACTCACATATTTTAGTAGCCAACGTACGCAGAAAAAAGCAGAAATAAATGCTGCAAGGGTACCCAAGCCAAACATTGGAATATCTTGAACCGAAAGCTCACTGCGTGCTTTGTATAATGAATAGATGGTTGCGCCCAGCAATGTAGGAATCGCCAAAAAGAAAGAGAACTCTGTGGCGGCTTTGCGTGACATGCCAAACCACATTGCCCCAATGATCGATGCGCCCGAACGACTTGTGCCTGGAATTAAGGCCAACGATTGCGCAAGTCCAATTTTAAATGCATCGATTAAACGCATATCATCGACTGTCTCAATTTGTGGCGGACGAACTTGCAAGTTTTGGCGGTGTTTGCGTTCGGTCCAAAGTATGAATATGCCGCCTAGGATGAGTGCAGCCGCAACGGGTTCAGGTTTGAATAAATGGGCCTTAATTTGCTTACTAAAAAGTAGACCTAGGATTGCGGCTGGAAGAAATGCAATTGACACGTGCAGGGCAAATCGTTGTGCGGTAACGTCGGTGGTGAGGCCGCGTAGCACCTGTGCGATGCGTGAACGATATTCCCAGCAAACTGCAAAAATTGCGCCCGCTTGAATCACAATCTCAAAAACCTTGATTTTCTCGCCGGTAAAATTTAGCAAGCTACCGGCCAAAATAAGATGACCCGTCGATGAAATTGGCAAAAACTCTGTCAACCCTTCGACGATACCCATGATGATAATTTTGATTGCAAGAGTGAAATCCATAGTTCGAGTGTAAGCAGTAGATCAACTAATAAAAAATAAGGGACGAAGCTTATCACGCATGTCCCCGAATTGCGCCGAAAACGTTAAGGATAAATTCTTAATTTTCCGCCATTTTTGTTCGATCTAAAAACGTCGCCTGTGGTGCGGTCTCTGCCTCCAGTTTTGCTAACCAATGCAGTGCGTACTCACGCGTCTCCCCGCACATTTCTACGGAAGCTTGTAGGCCTGAGCAACAACTTGGTCGATTTGCTTGCGCAAAGATCGCACAACGAAGTTCCGAAGTGAGTTGCGTGCAAGCAATGCCTGCTGGTTTGCCATTTGGCATTCCAGGCAGGGGACTGGATAGGGAGGGAGCAATGCAGCAGGCCGCACAACCTGGGCGACAATTCATGTGAAATATTTATAAAATTCAAAGGCTTATTTTAGCTGCTTTCATCAGTTCGAGGCATGCGAATTGTTGATTGCTTGACCAAATGCAAGCAAAGCTTTACATTAATGACTCACGAGTAAGTTAATTTTTGGATTGTTTGTTGTTATGATGTCATGTCCATTTAAGCCACGATGGGAGCGACGTAAAGATGCGCGACCACAAGAGCTGCTAAGTGCGGCTTTGGATCATTTTGTTGCGCGCGGATTCGCTGCGACGAGGTTGGACGATGTTGCAAAATCTGCAGGCGTCTCGAAGGGCACCTTATATTTATATTTTTGTAGCAAAGAAGAGTTGTTCAAAGCTGTCGTGCGCGAGTCGATCGTACCATTGCTAGGTGAAGCCGAGGGCGTTATCGAGCAATTCGAAGGATCTAGTGAGGAGTTGTTTCGTCTCGTGATGACCACATGGTGGGACAGCATAGGCGCGTCGAAATTGTCTGGTTTGCCAAAGTTGATGTTGGCGGAGGCAGGTAACTTTCCCGAATTGGCTCGATTCTACCAAGAGGAAGTCGTTGATCGGGGCGAGAAGCTTGTGACCACAATGTTGCGTCGCGGCATTTCCCGCGGTGAAATTCGGGATATGGATTTGACGATTGCTCCCAAAATTTTGGTGTCCCCAATCATCATGATGATGATGTGGAAACATTCAAATGGTGTTTGCCAAGTCGAACCCGACAAGCTTGGCTCGTTCTTAGACTTTTATATTGATATGGCGCTACGAGGAATTTTGCTTCCGACAAATGAGGGTCAATTGGAACCCACAATGGTAAAGTAGTGCGATTCTTTGGTTTCAATCAAGCAATTCTCAAATTTTTTTGCTTTGAATTGGAAATAAGTCGTAAAACACAGGTTTCACTGTTCATTTTGAGAAACGCTTTGATAAAATGAGGGTTTAACCTTTGTCACGCCAGTGAACAAATGATTGAACTGATGCTTTACCCTAATTTAATGCAACGAGAAACTGATATGAACATCGAACAAGCCCGTTTTAACATGATCGAACAGCAAATTCGTCCAACTAATGTGAGTGCGCCCGAAGTGCTGGAGTTGCTCGGTGTAGTGAAACGAGAAAATTTCTTCCCGGCTGGGCAGAAAAGTTTAGCTTTCTTCGATACGGGTTTGCCATTGGCGGCGGGGATTGTCTCTTTGAGCCCTAAATTGGAAGCCCGTATTGTGCAAGATGTGGCAGCAAAGAAAACGGAATCGGTGCTGGTAGTCGGTGCTGATAGCGGTTATTTAGCGGCACTACTAGCCCATCAGGCTCGACATGTTACTGTGTTGGAGGCTGTAGCTGAAGTAAAGACTTTGGCTCAAACGAATCTAAGCCAAAATGGAATCGTCAACGTTGATGTGCAATGGGGCGACGCACTGGAAAGTAGCCAATTTGCGACCTTTGACGTGATTGTTGTGACTGGTTCCCTAGAAACGGTTCCAACTAATTTGCAAGAGCAATTAAACGTTGGTGGACGATTGTTTGTCATTGTCGGAAAAGCACCCGTCATGACGGCGCAATTAATTACACGTGAATCCGAATTGTTTTTTAATACAAAGTCTTTGTTTGAAACAGTCATTCCAGCGTTGTCTCAAGTCAAGCCAATGTCAACGTTCACATTGTAATTTAACTTATAATTCAAGAAGATAATTAAATATGCAACACATTTCTGCACTAGAATTGGCGGCTAGGCTTGAAGATTCGTCAAAAAAAGCGCCATTTTTACTGGATGTGCGGGAACCTTGGGAGTTTGACACTTGTCATATTTCTCAAGCATGTTTGATGCCGATGCATAGCGTTCCTATGCGTTTAGATGAATTAGACCGTGACGCAGAGATTGTCTGTATCTGCCATCACGGCGGACGTAGTATGCAAGTAGCTAATTTCCTCGAGAGAAATGGCTTTGATCAAATCATTAATTTGACCGGTGGTATGCACGCGTGGGCATTGCAAGTTGATACTTCGATGCCTACATATTAGAGTCGTCTTTAGTGGTGCTAAGGATCTCTGTGTGAGTGATTTGTCGTCGTTGTGACAGGACGGATGGTCTTGGAGCGCGACATTTTAAATTTTTTCGGAGCATTTTATGCGTAAATCTATTATCGCTACTTTCATTGCGACCGCGTTTATTTCCTTGAATGCTGGTGCTAGCGATTTGCTGCAAATTTATAAAGAGGCATTGGTGAATGATGCCCAATTCAGTGCGGCACGGGCGGCAAAGCTGGCGGGTCAAGAGCGTTCGGTTCAAGGGCGAGCTGGGCTGTTACCAAGCCTTGGTTTGAGTGCTGGCGTCACAAAGACACATACTGAGTTTGATCCTGATTCAGGGCCGACCATTAGTGGGAGTTCGACAGGGCGATCAATGACGTTGGCATTAAGTCAGACTTTGTTCAATATGGCGACATGGGAAAATTACGAACAGTCCAAATTGGCAGTCGTAGCAACTGATCTTCAATTTGCTGCGGCTCAGCAAGATTTGATGTTGCGCGTAAGTCAAGCGTATTTTGATGTTTTGGCAGCACAAAACACATTGAAAACATTGCAAGCACAAAAGATTGCGGTGGCTGAGCAATTGGCATCTGCCAAGCGCAATTTTGAAGTCGGTACCCAAACCATTACGGATACACACGAGGCTCAATCGCAATATGATTTAATTATTGCGCAAGAACTCGCTGGTCAAGGTGATCTTGATGTGAAACGCGCTGCATTACGCCAAATTATCGGAAAAGATGCAGGCGATTTAGCGATATTGAAGGATGGTGTGCAGTTAAGTGCTCCAGTTCCTGCGGTTTTAAATGACTGGGTTAGTTCAGCGGAAAAACAAAATTTTAGTGTAGCAGCGTCAGAAGTTTCCTTGGAAGTTGCAAAACGTGAGATTAAGAAGAGTCGTGCCGGTCATTTGCCAACAGTGGATTTCTCTGCGACGACGGGCCGTAGCAATGGCTCTGCAACGGCAACAACACCAGGTGGAGTGACAAAGCCTACCACTTTGGGGGTGACATTAAAGTTCCCCATCTTCACTGGATTTGCCACTGACAGTCGCGTTCGTGAAACGATCGCCTTAGAAGATAAGGCCCGCAATGACTTAGAAAATTCTCGTCGAGTTGCTGCGCAAGCGGCGCGTCAATCATTTATCGGTGTGGTGAGTGGCCTGGCGCAAATTAAAGCTTTTGAAGCAGCGGAAATATCTAGTCAATCGGCTTTGGATTCAACCAAATTGGGTTATCAGGTTGGCGTGCGTATTAACATTGATGTGTTGAACGCGCAGCAAAAACTGTCGAATACGCGTCAAAGTTTGGCCAAGGCTCGCTACGATTCTATTCTCAATGGATTGCGTTTAAAAGCTGCTGCTGGAACTTTGAAAGAAACTGACTTGGTGGAAGTGAATGCATTGTTGACGCAATGAGTCTAGTCATTTTTCATAAAAAAACCCGCGTTGCGGGTTTTTTTATTTGTTCAATGCATTTTCTACCCACATGCACCAACGTAACCGCAAGACATGCAGCGTGAACAGCCATCAATTTTTTGCAAAGCGTAGGCGCCGCAGTCAGGGCATTTTTTACCTGTGGCGTTGTAATTCACTGGCGCAGAATCGGCTTCGAAAGCTAAATCTTCCATTCCATAAGCGAGTTGCTTGTTCTTGAATTTTTCAGCTAAGACGGTCATTGGTACTTGATTGCCACTCGCATCGAGGAAGCCACGCTTCATCAAGATGCGTTGAAGTGAATAACCAATTGCTGCGACTTCCGATTCGTGAAATAAAGGTGCTTGTGACCCATCATCTTTCGTGATCTTGCCACAACGAACCGTACCTTTATCCCACACAACTTCGCGCATATCGGCCAATGCTTTTGCAATGGATCCACCCGACCGTGCTGCCATGGAGAGCAGACGCATACTCGCTGATATCCACTGTTGGCCGTCATTTTTTTGTCCAGCAGGCATAAAGAACTCAAAGGGGCGCTCTATGGTTGCTTGCTCGCCGCCAATAATGCCTTGTACATGAATGAAGCTAACCGTTAGATAAACTGTTTTTTTGCCTTCATAAGTCATATATTGAACTTTTGAGGTTACCGACTCTAAATCTCCAAATGGACGACCATCAAACTGTTTTCGTAGTAAATCATCGTCAGGAATGACTTTTGGCGTAGGTGCAGTCGACTCTGTATTGACTGATAAAACACTGCCTAAAATATTGTTTGGACGATAGGTTGCCAATCCTTTGAGACCGGCACGCCAAGCATCCATATAGAGGTTTTGAAAATCTTCATATGGGTAATCGGCTGGTACGTTAACCGTTTTCGAGATCGCTGAATCTACGTAAGGCTGAACTGCCTGTAGCATTAGCATGTGATCATGGGCTGACATATCGAGCGCAGTGACAAATGCGGTTGGGAGTTGACTATCATTGGACACATCATGACCCAAATGGCGATACAGGCGCCACGCATGATCTGCTACTTCATAGATTTTATTGTCACCCGCGGCCATTCTCTTTTTCCTGTTATAGACCCAAGAAAAAGCAGGCTCAATGCCATTTGACGCATTGTCGGCGAATGCGAGCGTGATGGTTCCGGTTGGTGCAATCGATAGGAGATGAGAATTGCGCAATCCGTGTTGTGAAATCGCCTGCTGTAGATCAGCTGGGAGTCGTTGAGCAAAAGCGCCGTGAAGATACTGTTCGCTATCGAAAAGAGGAAATGTACCTTTTTCTTTGGCAAGATCTACTGAGGATTGGTATGCTGAATTACGCATTGCTTGCGCAATCGAACTGGCAAGCTCACGGCCTTTTTCAGAGCTATAGCGCACTCCTAGCATGATTAATGCGCTACCAAGACCAAGGAATCCAAGTCCCACGCGCCGCTTTGACATTGCTTCATCTCGTTGCTGTGGGAGTGGCCATGCGGTCGCATCGAGTACATTATCCAGCATTCTAGTAGCGACAGAGACGACCTCTTGGAATCCTTGCATATCAAAACTGGCAGCTTCCGTAAATGCAGCCTTGACGAAACGCGTTAAATTGATTGAGCCGAGACAACAGCAACCGTAGTCAGGCAATGGCTGTTCTCCACATGGATTCGTCGCTTCGATCGCTTCGCAATAATAAAGGTTGTTTTCCGCATTGATTCGTGACAAAAATAGGATGCCAGGCTCAGCGTGATCATAGGTTGATCGCATGACTTGATCCCATAAATCGCGCGCTTTTACTGTTTCATATACCCATAGCCCTTTTTCGTTTTGAATGGCACCTGCTTGTTGACGTTCCTCGCTAGGTTCTGCCTTATGAGAAAGCTCAAAATTTGTATCGTTTGCGACGGCCTCCATGAATTCGTCCGTGACACCGATCGAGATGTTGAAGTTAGTCAAACCACCTTTATCTTTGGCGTGGATAAATTCGAGAATGTCGGGATGGTCGCAACGCAGCACCCCCATTTGTGCGCCGCGTCTTGCACCTGCTGACTCAACGGTCGAGCATGATGCATTAAATACCTGCATAAATGATACGGGGCCCGATGCCCTAGAACGCGTCCCACGCACCAATGCATCTTTTGGTCGAATTGTCGAAAAGTCGTAACCTACACCGCCACCGCGTCGCATTGTTTCGGCCGCATCCGCTAAAGCAGCATAAATTCCGGGTTTGCCGTCGGTTGAGCTCGAGACGGAGTCGCCCACCGGTTGTACGAAGCAATTAATAAGTGTTGCATGTAAATCGAGGCCCGCTGCTGAATTAATTCTTCCTGCGGGAACGAAACCATTTTTTTGCGCCCACAGAAATTTTTCTTCATAGTAGGCTCGAAAATCAGGTGCTTCAACGCTAGCGAGCGCCTTCGCCACGCGACTCTGCACATCATGAATAGTTCTTTCGTCTCCTTTTGCGTATTTTTCTAATAGCACGTCAAGTGAGATTTCTTGTGGCAGCATATCGTTAATTCCTAGAATTTTTTCATTGGCGTTCATGCTAATTTCTTTGCGAATGTCGTAGACAAAAAGGGAGAGGTTAAAGAATTTTATCGATATTTTGACTGATAAATTTCAATTCATTATAGACCCCTAACGGCAATTTTCCTTGATAGCTCTCAATGCCTGTTGAATAAAAAAAACGGGTAGCTGCATTGTTTCTTTTGCATTCTTAAGAAATCTACTTACATAGAATGAAAATCTCGTCAGTTGAGATTGATCCGTTGTTATCATCAAGTTCGACATTTGCTGCTGCAAGATTGTTGTGTTTTTGGCTTTTTCCTGCGATGCGTTTTAGTTGGACGTAATTCGACTTTGAACATTTCATCGCCATTTGATTTAACTTAAGAAATTAAGCTTGTTCATCCGCTGCCTTTGATTTACTTAAGAATGATTCTCGTTTATAGTTTTAACTTGAACGAGAGATTTTTATCAGAGCACGTATGACAACTATCAATGACACGACAATAATTGCAGCAATGTCAACTAATTTATCAGCAGCGTCGACTTGTGGAAGAGTAAGTCTCTCGACCAACACGAAGAGTTTGGCTGAGATTGCGGTCGGAGAATATGGTACGGTGAGCCATTTGCAAGCGCCCGATGAGATGCAGGAATGGGCGACACAGTTGGAAGATCTCGGCTTTATTGTCGGAGAACCCGTTACTTTGATGGCAAGAGGTGCATTTGGTGGTGATCCACTCGTTATACGGATCGGACTATCAACGTTTGCGTTGCGTAAAGCAGAAGCGGCATGTGTGATTGTGCAAGTTGATTCATCTATGCATGACCGGCCTGCGAGAGTCGCTGCATGAGCCAGATTAAACCTGCGATTGTTCACTTCCATGCAACTGGGCCTTTAGTTGCGCTCGTCGGCAATCCAAATTGCGGAAAGACCGCCTTATTTAATCTGCTTACCGAAAGCAAACAAAAAGTTGCAAATTATGCTGGCGTCACGGTCGAGCGCAAAGAGGGGCGCCTCAAGACCAACTCTGGAAAGAGCTTGCGTGTATTGGATTTGCCGGGCACCTACAGTTTGCACCCACGTTCGCCAGATGAGCGTGTAACACACGATGTGTTATTCGGTAATGCAATTGGGGAAAAACGCCCTGATTTTATTGTTTGTGTTGTCGATGCGACCAATTTACGACGTGGGCTACGCTTAGTGATCGCGGTGCAGCGTTTGGGTATTCCTTGTATCGTTGCGTTAAACATGACGGATATGGCGGAGCAACGTGGTTTGCGAATCGATGAGCAAGCCTTATCCGTTGAGTTAGGCATCCCAGTCGTAAGGACAGTGGGGATAAAACAAGGCGGTGACCAAGCATTAAAATCAATGCTCGACCTACTTCTAAATCAACAAAATCGCCAAGTTGAAACGGTCTCTAACAGTGATTTGGCAGGGCAATCGCACACTGACTTAGACCATGAAAAAGTTCGTCAAATCCTTGCTAAATTAGGCTTAGATGAAATTATTCCCCATAATGTCAGCGATAAGATTGATCGGATTGTGTTGCATCCAATTTTCGGCCCAGCTTTGCTCGCGTTGATTTTATTTTTAGTTTTTCAGGCTGTTTTTGCGTGGGCAACGCTCCCGATGGATTTAATTAAAGCTGGCACGGAATGGCTGGCAACAACGGTTTCGTCGAGTTTGCCAGATGGTTGGGTTCAGAGTTTGATTGTGAATGGCATCATTGCAGGTGCTGGTGGGGTAGTGGTTTTTCTACCTCAAATTTTGATTTTGTTCTTTTTTATTTTAATTTTGGAAGAGTCTGGATACCTACCTAGAGCGGCGTTCCTATTGGATCGATTAATGGGAAGTGTCGGTCTATCTGGACGTTCGTTTATTCCTTTGTTATCGAGTTTTGCCTGTGCAATTCCAGGAATTATGGCAGCGCGAACGATTGCTAATTCACGAGATCGACTAGTCACGATCATGATTGCGCCTCTGATGACATGTTCAGCGCGTTTGCCAGTTTATGCGCTCTTGATCGGCGCATTTATTCCCTCGCGCCAAGTGATGGGCGTGTTTGAGTTGCAAGGCTTGGTTTTATTTGCCTTGTATTGTGCAGGAATTGTTGGCGCATTGATTGTCGCGTGGATACTTAAACGTTTTACGGCACAAGGTCAGATTCGTACCTTAATGATGGAATTGCCGAGCTATCACTTACCCACGTTTCGCAATGTTCTGACAGGCTTAAAACAGCGCGTTGTAATTTTTATGAGCCGCGTGGGTGGCATTATTATGCTGTTGACGATTGTTTTGTGGGTGCTGGCAAGCTATCCGAGTGCGCCTGTAGGGGCAACGGGGATGCCGATTGAATATAGTTTTGCAGGGTACATTGGCAAAGCCTTGGCTTATGTTTTTGAACCCATCGGCTTTAACTGGCAAATTAGTATTGCTTTGGTGCCTGGAATGGCAGCGCGAGAAGTTGCGGTTAGTTCTCTTGGAACTGTATATGCATTAGCTGCTTCTGGAAGTGATACAGCGGACGCACTTGCTCCGATTATTGCGCATCAATGGAGTCTGGCAACGGCGCTATCTTTGTTAGCGTGGTATGTTTTTGCGCCGCAATGTATCTCGACATTGGCAACCGTTAAGCGTGAAACGGGTGGTTGGAGAATGCCGATCATTATGATGCTTTATTTGTTCGGACTCGCGTATTTAGCTGCATTTCTAACATATCGAATTGCTCTCGCTTGTGGTCTAGGTTAATTCGATTGAATTGATTTAGCCAATATCCAATTGTGCGAGATGGTCTAATATACCTGACCATCCTTGCGTGACGCTTTCTCTGTATTCCATCCATACACCATCGTGGATCAAATTTAGCTCGCAGCCAGTTTGCGACGATCGAATTGAGATTGTGACGTAGGTTGCTGGAAAGGGGTTTCCGCCAAAGCTAAAGCGTAATCGTGAGGGGCGGATAATTTCAAGATATTCTCCAATATGAATTGCATCCTCACCATTCCGTGATTCAACGATACAAAATTGTCCCCCGACTCGTGCATCTATTTCTACTTTCTTCATGACACCTGTTGGTGTGACAAATAAGAATTTACCGGCTTTTTTAGGATCGAGCCAAGCATCAAAAATTGTATTCGCGGACATATTGAACTGACGACTCACATTTACTGTGCAAGTGGGTTTATCAGACATTGATCAAATTCCTTTCAGTCACTGTGAGCGGAGCAACAATTTTATGATGGGATTTTCGGCTTGTGAGGTTCCAGATGAAGAAACGAGTGCGCCAAGCCTTGGTCAAATATTGACATTGAATGCGTGCGAGTGCAAATAATCGAACAATCAAACTTGATTCAAACTTGATTGTGAGATAGGGCGATTAATTTAATATTTCTTCGATGACCTCGAAATACGATAGCGATTCAATGACCATATCGGAAGACTTGATTCAGGTCTGCTTGAATGGGGATCCGAGCAAGAAAAAAACCATCCGATGTTGCTGGATGGTTTTTTATTTTGGTGGAGACGGCGGGAATCGAACCCGCGTCCAGAAGCACTCTACAGACAGTTCTACATACTTAGTGCTGCCATTTAATTTAACCTAAGCGACGCGGACGCACACGCTGCGTTTAGGCGAGTTACCTATTATTTAGGCCTGAATTAAGTAACCCAATTCAAGACGATTCCCTATAAATGACTCTATGCTGTTTCCAGCCCGCCCTAGGGAAGAAGCGGTTAAGAGTTAGCAAGCAATTAAGCTGCTAATGCGTACGAGTTATCGTTTGCAGTTATATAGTTCTGATTGTATTTACGAGGTAGTCAGGCCTCGGTATGCCCTGCGCTGCTTTGCAACCCCTGTCGAAACCAGGTCGTCCCCAAAGCAATTAACAGTATACTCTATATAAAGCAAGTGATCCAAATTTCAAGTCACGATTAAATGATTGAATTGTCTTGGTCACACAATTATGCAGCTTTGGACTGCGATAATTTTCCTTTGATGAGTTCAAGAAGTTCTAATGGTGTATCGAGAATTGCGTCCGCTTTCCAGTGGGTCGGTTCGGTAGCACCACAATAACCCCATGCGGCAGCAACACTGGTCATTCCAGCTGCTTTGGCAGATAGGATATCTCTCTGATCGTCGCCAACATACCAACACTCGGCCGGTGTGATTTGTAAGCGACGTGCTGCTTCGAAGAGCGGCTCTGGATGAGGTTTTGCAAATGGTGTCGTGTCACCCGAAACGACACAATCCGCATCGTTTAGACGAATGAGCGGTACAAGTTGGTCAGTCAATTTTGCCGCTTTATTCGTTACTATACCCCATTGCAAGTGTAGAGATCTGAGTCCAGCTAGCAGCTCTATTACTCCTGGGAATAACGTGCTATGAGTTGCAATAGAATTTTCGTAATTCTCTATAAATTCGAGTCGCATCGATTCGTAATTGGGATTATCGGCTTGGACTTGGAATCCAGCACCGATTAGTCCGCGCGCACCTGCTGACGCGAAAGGTCGTAGGCTCAAGTAGGGCGCTGGATCTAGGCCGCGTCTGGTGCGCATTAAATTAACCGCGGCTGCAAGATCGGGTGATGTGTCAGCAAGCGTGCCGTCTAAATCAAATAGAATTGCTTTTGGAGTAATCATGGGCGAGTACAAGCGACCAAATAATTGACGCTGGTGTCTGAGTTGAGAGAATAAATTTGGGTGAGTGGGTTGTAGCTCATTCCTTTCATTGCATCAACAATGAGCCCAGCGTTGCGGATGTCCTGAGTAAGTTCTGCGGGCGTGATGAATTTTTCGTAATCGTGAGTGCCCTTTGGAAGCATCTGTAATACGTATTCGGCCCCAATAATAGCGAACAGATAGGCTTTAGGATTGCGATTGATCGTTGAGAAAAAGACTTTGCCACCTGGTTTTACCAAGCGTGCGCATGCTTTAATAATGGAGGCGGGGTCAGGAACGTGTTCCAACATTTCCATGCATGTGACAACGTCATATTGACCCGCTTCTTTTTCCGCAATCGATTCTGCTGCAATTTTCTCGTAGCGAACTTGAATTCCAGTCTCTAAACTGTGTAAATCCGCGACTTTCAATGCTTTGTCCGAAAGATCAATTCCCGTAACAAGCGCTTTGCGTTTTGCCATTGATTCAGCCAGGATGCCTCCGCCGCATCCAATATCGATCACTTTCTTTCCGGCAAGTGGCACGACATTGTTGATCCATTCAAGGCGGAGTGGGTTAATTTCATGAAGGGGTTTAAACTCGGAGCTGGGATCCCACCAGCGATGCGCGAGGTCGCTGAATTTCTGGATTTCAGAGGGGTCAACATTGCTTGGTATGGGTCTTGATTCGGTGCTTTGCATGGTTTTACCTTTGTTGCGCTGATAAAGTTGCGGCGAGTCAGCAATTTGAGTGTCTTTTCTTTTGATTACTTCAAAGTTGCATACATTTTAAAGTAAATGTGGGCGAGGCGTAAAAACCAAAGGACTTAATTCGAGTTTTTCGAATTAAGTTGGACTGGCAATAAAAAAACCCGCCGAAGCGGGCTTTTTCGTAAAGGTGAAATCGGATTACTTCGTAATTGTGCGAGTACCAACAACCTCGATCTCGACGCGACGGTTTTTCGCGCGGCCTTCTTTTGTTTTATTATCTGCAACCGGTTGCTTTTCACCTTTGCCTTCGGAGAAAACGCGTTTCGCGTCAATACCGCGGCTGATGATGTAAGCCTTGACAGCTTCTGAACGACGGATGGAAAGTTTTTGATTGTATTCGTCTGTACCAACAGAGTCAGTGTGACCGACCGCAACAATCACTTCCAAGTTCACATCTTTCAATTTCGATGTCATGTCATCGAGTTTGACTTTTGCTTCAGGTTTTAAGATTGCTTTGTCGAAATCAAAAAATGCATCAGCTGCAAATGTAACTTTTTCAGATGTTGGAACTGGGGCTGGAGCTGGTGCCGGTGGTGCTGGTGGAGGTGGTGGTGGAGCAACTGGTGCTGGCGGCGCTGGAGGTGCTGGTGGGACAATCGGCAAATCACATCCAGCAACAGCGTCAGCGGGTGTGTAGTAGCCAGTGCGCCAGCACAAACCGAATGGGTCACGAACGATAATGCCGCGCGCATCTTGTACGTATGCGCTGTATGGCGCGTTTGCTTTGATATCAGTAATCGTTTGTGCGCTTGCCGAAATAGAGGCAAACGCCGATGCTGCAATCGCGAGCTTGATTATAAGTTTCATATATTTTTCCTCGGTTGAGAATAAGCGCAGTGATGTGCGTTTAAATGATGCAAAAAGTATGTAAAAAAGTGCAAAGGTACAAAATGCTAATCTGTAACAATAGAATTTTATCACGAGCAAAGTGACAACAGTATGACTGTCATAGCAGAATTCTTCTAATTTTAAGTACAGTCTTGTGCAATGCATTAGATTCATTTTGCCACAAGTCCACCTAGGTGGATCAAAAGTCATGGCATGGCTAATTACAGCAAACTGATTGTGTCTTTTTTTGACAACAGCTTAAATGCTTCATGATTTAGTACAAATTCATGATCTTTTTGAAAATATTTGTGATGGCTTGATTGAGTGTAAGTCCGCATATTTCCCCCTCTTTAAAACGAGCTCTCTGTAAGGCTAGAAAAACGATGAATGCGAGAGTCAGCCGTGCTAAAATGAACAGTTGAATACTAAATTCGAAAAAAGCGTGTGAAAGAGACGCTTGAGAGTTAGTTAGCTTATGTAGGTCTTCCGCCAGCCTCGTGCTGGCTTGTTATTTTAACCAAGCTTACTGCTGATTTTTTAAGCAAATATTTAAGCAATTAGACAAGTCTGACCGCCAATGGATCAATTCGCAAAAGAAACACTCCCGATTTCCCTTGAAGAAGAAATGCGCAAGAGCTACCTCGACTACGCCATGAGCGTGATCGTCGGTCGTGCTTTGCCGGATGTGCGGGATGGTTTAAAGCCTGTGCATAGACGCGTTTTGTTCGCGATGCATGAAATGAATAACGTCTACAACCGCCCGTTCGTCAAATGTGCGCGTGTGGTCGGTGAAGTCATGGGTAAGTATCATCCGCATGGCGATGCTTCCATTTACGATACCTTAGTGCGTATGGCGCAGGACTTTTCCTTGCGTTACACCTTGGTTGATGGTCAGGGTAACTTCGGTTCGGTCGATGGCGATAATGCCGCGGCGATGCGTTATACCGAGTGTCGCTTGGATAAGATCGCAAATGAAATTTTGGCGGACATCGACAAAGAAACTGTCGATTTCGTGCCTAACTACGATGGCAAAGAAAAAGAACCATCCGTTTTGCCAACCCGTATTCCAAATTTATTGATCAATGGCTCTTCTGGTATTGCTGTTGGTATGGCGACCAATATTCCGCCGCACAATATCACTGAAATCATAAATGGCGCTTTGCATGTATTGCGCAACCCAGAATGCACGATTGATGAATTGATCGAAATTATTCCTGCACCAGATTTTCCAACTGCAGGTTTGATCTACGGTGTATCCGGCGTGCGTGATGGCTATCGTACTGGTCGTGGTCGTGTGGTGATGCGCGCCAAGACGCACTTTGAAGAATTTGGTAAAGAAGGCCGTACTGCGATCATCGTTGATGAGTTGCCGTACCAAGTGAATAAAAAGTCCTTGTTGGAGCGTATTGCTGAAAACGTTCGCGATAAAAAGCTCGAAGGTATCTCTGATATTCGCGATGAATCCGATAAGTCGGGTATGCGCGTTGTGATCGAATTGAAGCGCGGCGAAGTTCCTGAAGTCGTTTTGAATAATTTGTACAAACAAACGCAATTGCAAGATACGTTTGGTATGAATATGGTGGCCTTGGTGAATGGTCAACCGAAGTTGTTGAACTTGAAGCAAATGCTCGAATGCTTCTTGTCGCATCGTCGCGAAGTAGTCACACGTCGCACCGTATTTGAATTGCGCAAAGCACGTGATCGTGGTCATGTGTTGGAAGGTTTGGCAGTTGCCTTGGCAAATATCGACGATTTCATCGCGATTATTAAGGCGGCACCAACGCCGCCAATTGCGAAACAAGAATTGATGACGCGCGCTTGGGATAGCTCTATGGTGCGTGAAATGTTGACGCGCACAGCGGCTGATAATCCAGGCGGTATCGAAGCATTCCGCCCTGAGAGTTTGCCTAAGCACTATGGCATCCAGCCAGATGGCTTGTATAAATTGTCTGACGACCAAGCGCAAGAAATTTTGCAAATGCGTTTGCAACGCTTGACCGGCTTGGAACAAGACAAGATCGTTAATGAATACAAAGATGTGATGGCAGAGATTGCTGATCTCTTGGATATTTTGTCTAAGCCAGAGCGCGTCACTGTCATCATTACCGATGAAATGACAGCCTGCATGAACGAATACGGCATCGGCAATAAAGATGCACGTCGTTCCGAAATCGTCTTGAATGCGACTGATTTAGAAACAGAAGATTTGATTACCCCTGTCGATATGGTTGTCACCTTATCGCACACAGGCTATATGAAGTCACAACCATTGTCCGAATACCGTGCACAAAAACGGGGTGGACGTGGTAAGCAAGCGGCAGCGACAAAAGACGACGATTGGATTGAACAACTCTTTGTCGCGAATACCCACGATTACATCTTATGCTTCTCGAACCGTGGCCGTATGTACTGGTTGAAAGTGTATGAAGTGCCGCAAGGTTCACGTAATTCACGTGGTAAGCCGATTGTGAATATGTTCCCATTGCAAGAGGGCGAAAAGATTACGGTGATCTTGCCATTGTCTGGTGATAATCGTAGCTTCCCAGAAGACCATTATGTCTTTATGTCGACCAGTCTTGGTACCGTAAAGAAAACGCCATTGACTGATTTCAGTAATCCTCGTAAAGCGGGCATTATTGCTGTTGATTTGGATGAGGGTGACTTCTTGATCGGTGCAGCTTTGACCGATGGTAAGCACGACGTGATGCTGTTCTCTGATGCAGGCAAGGCAGTGCGTTTTGATGAGAACGATGTGCGTCCTATGGGGCGTACCGCACGCGGTGTGCGCGGTATGAATCTGGAAGAAGGTCAACAAGTCATCGCCTTGTTGGTGGCAGAAAACGAACAGCAATCCGTTTTGACGGCAACTGAAAATGGCTTCGGCAAACGCACGCCAATTACGGAATACACACGTCATGGCCGCGGTACCAAAGGCATGATTGCCATCCAAACTTCAGAGCGTAACGGTAAAGTCGTTGCCGCGACCTTGGTCGAACCAACTGATGAAATCATGTTGATTACCACTGGTGGCGTGTTGATCCGTACCCGTGTTTCAGAAATTCGTGAAATGGGTCGTGCAACACAAGGCGTGACTTTGATTGCAGTAGAAGATGGTACAAAACTCTCTGGTTTGCAGCGTATTGTGGAAACGGATGCTGATCCGGAAGTCGCGGATGCTGAGGCTGGTGAAGCTAACGGTGACGCACCTGTCGAAGAATAATCGCAGGGTGGGCACGGTTTACGTGCCCACGCGTTACGCTTAAGTTACTTCGGAAAATATTGAAATAAATCTCCGGCGTTTGCCGGACACGTGGGTGTAAAGCCTTGCCCACCTTACGTTTAATACTACGGTTTGAAAACCATGACGACGATCTACAATTTCTCAGCCGGCCCAGCCGTCTTACCGAAAGAAGTCTTGCAACAGGCAGCGAGTGAAATGTTAGATTGGCATGGCAGTGGCATGTCGGTGATGGAAATGAGTCATCGCGGTCCGGAATTTATGTCTATCTTGGCGCAAGCCCAAGCCGATTTGCGCGAGCTATTGAACGTTCCTGCTAACTATAAAATCTTGTTTTTGCAGGGTGGTGGCCTTGGCGAAAACGCGATCATTCCTATGAATTTGGTCGGGCGTAAAGCGCAGCCTGCGACGATTGATTTTATTCACGCCGGATCTTGGAGTGGAAAATCGATTAAGGAAGCGCAAAAATACGCAAATGTGAACGTTGCAGCGTCGAGCCAGGCGACGGGTTTTGACGTCGTTCCAAACCCAAGCAGTTGGCAATTGAGTGCTGATCCCGCGTACGTGCATGTGTGTACTAACGAGACTATAGACGGTGTCGAATATCATTTTGTCCCGGACGTCGCGGCGCAAACCAATAATGCCCCTTTGGTGGCCGACATGTCTTCGCATATTTTGTCGCGCGAGATTGATGTTGCTAAATATGGTGTGATTTTTGGTGGCGCACAAAAAAACATCGGCCCTGCAGGTTTGACCTTGGTCATTGTGCGAGAAGATTTATTAGGTTCTGCCTTATCCATTTGCCCGTCGGCCTTTGATTGGAAAAATGTGGCGGACAATGATTCCATGTACAACACGCCACCGACTTATTCCATTTATATCGCTGGTTTAGTGTTCCAATGGTTGAAGCGACAGGGCGGCGTAGCGGCGATGGAGCGTCAAAATATCGCGAAAGCCAATTTGCTGTATGACTTTTTAGATAGTACCGACTTCTATGTGACGAAAGTCGCTAAAGAATTCCGTTCACGCATGAACGTGCCGTTCTATTTGAAAGACGAATCCTTAAATGCCGCGTTTTTGACAGCCGCGAAAGAACGTGGTTTGTTACAGTTGAAAGGACATAAATCAGTCGGCGGCATGCGTGCCTCGATTTATAACGCAATGCCGATTGAAGGTGTGCAGGCTTTGGTGGCGTTTATGCGGGATTTTGCGATCGCAAACGGCAAGTAAGATTCGTCAAATAATAGATTCAAAATCATCAGCCCTTTCTTCGCATGGTACCCACCATCACCTAGAAACCGTGGCGCTGATGAATCAAGTCAAAAGCTTGAATTAGATTGAGTAGAAATAAGATTTTTTCAATCGTGCTTTAGGCATGTTTGAACCCAAAACGGTTTTTAGGTTTTCAAATGAACGACAATAAATTACTTCCTCTTAGAGAGAAAATCGATGCGATAGATACAGCAATTTTAGAGTTGCTGAATCAACGTGCCAACGTTGCGCAAGAAGTTGGGCATGTGAAAGCAGAGACCAATGCACCCGTATTTCGACCTGAGCGTGAGGCACAGGTTTTGCGCAATATGGCTGCAAAAAATACCGGCCCTTTGCTGAATGAAGATATTCAATTAATTTTCCGCGAAGTGATGTCCGCCTGTCGCGCGCTAGAGCGGCGTGTGGTGGTGGCATTCTTGGGACCTGTTGGCACTTTTAGTGAGCAAGCGGTGTATAAGCAATTCGGTCACGCGATCGAAGCTTTGCCTTGCATTTCTATCGACGAAGTATTCCGTGCGACCGAAGCAGGTACGGCCGATTTTGGCGTGGTGCCGATTGAAAATTCTTCTGAGGGCGCTATTAATCGCACTCTCGATTTGCTATTGCAAACGAGTCTGGCGATTAGCGGGGAAGTCGCGATTCCTGTGCAGCACAGCCTGATGAGTAAGTCCGGCACGATGGAAGGTGTGACGCGTATCTGTGCACACTCGCAAGCACTGGCGCAGTGTCAGGCTTGGCTCAATCAACATTACCCGCACGTCGAGAGACAAGCCGTTGCCTCTAATGCAGAAGCCGCGCGTATGGCGAGTGCCGATTACAGCGTCGCTGCAATTGCGAGTGAAATCGCTGGCCATCAATACAATCTGGGAATTGTCAGTGCGCATATTCAAGACGATCCGCATAACCGAACGCGTTTTGCGGTAGTGGGGCGTTTGAATACGACGCCTAGCGGCAAGGATCAAACCTCTATCGTGTTAGCCACGCCGAACAAGGCAGGTGCTGTTTACAATTTGTTGGCGCCTCTGTCCAAGCACGGTGTATCAATGACACGCTTCGAATCACGTCCGGCACGTACCGGCAATTGGGAATATTACTTCTACGTCGATGTCGAGGGGCATGCAATGGATGCCAAGGTTAAGGCGGCGATGGATGAATTGAATCAGGATGCGGCCTTCTTTAAAATTCTTGGATCGTATCCTTGCACGGTTTGATGTGAGGATAGGTGCAGGTTGCACCTTCACTACACTACGGATGAAATTCTTGAGCAAATAGGTTCGAATAACATTCCCTCTCCCGCAGGCGGGAGAGGGCTAGGGTGAGGGTGGTTCAGAAATTGTGAGTTGAATTTAGGAGTATGTTTATCGTCGCTCTTGATTTCTGTCCTTCTAAATATTTTTCTGGAATCTGAATCACCCTCATCCCCAACCCTTCTCCCGCTTGCGGGAGAAGGGCATAGTCAAAACGTGTTCTAACAAAATAATTGTTGATAGTGATTTTAAAAATGAAGAATGATGAGACGTCTGTACGTCCACGCTTTAACAAAGTTGTTCTGATCGGCGTTGGTCTAATCGGCGGCTCCTTCGCTTTGTCATTAAAAAAAGCGAACGCAGTAACGCATGTCGTCGGTTTGGACCGCCACTTAGCGTCTTTGGAGGCAGCGAAGCAGTTAAATTTTATCGATAGCTTTACCGAAGATATCGCATCAGCGGTGCAAGATGCGGATTTGATTGTGATCGCGACGCCAGTTGCCCAAACCGAAAAGATACTCAGCGCGATTTATCCGTATTTGGGGGCGAACACTTTAGTCACTGACGTTGGCAGTACTAAAGCCGATGTAGTGCGAGCTGCAAGAAATGCCTTGCATGAAAAAATCGCGCAATTTGTGCCAGCACATCCGATTGCCGGGCGTGAAAAAAATGGCCCTGAAGCAGCTATCGATGATTTGTATGTTGGCAAAAAAGTCGTGATCACGCGCCTAGCAGAAAATAGTGATCAAGCAGTTGAATTGGTTGCGCAAGCATGGCGTGCCTGTGGTGCCATCATTCATCATTTAAGCTCTGAGGAGCATGATCAAGTTTTTGCTTCGGTCAGTCATTTGCCGCATCTGTTGGCCTATGCTTTGGTAGATGATATCGCTGCAAAACCGCACGCTGATCGCCTATTTCAATATGCAGCGAGTGGCTTCCGAGATTTCACACGTATTGCAGGGTCTTCGCCAGAGATGTGGCGCGATATTAGTCTGGCTAATCGTGATGCGATTTTGGAGGAGTTGGATTCATATAGTGCCAAACTAAAACAATTGCGAGCAAGTTTAGAGGCTAATGATAGCGCTGGTTTAGAAGCAATTTACAGTCGTGCACAAACCGCGCGGCTGAATTGGATTACGGCAATCGAAGCGGCAGAAGCACAGAATAGAGATGGCGGCGACTAATTAGGTATAAATAAGTATAAGTAGATATAAATAGCTTGCGCGGTGCGCACTGAGCACTGAGGCGATTGGTTAAAAAAAGGGTGTGTACAGCCCACGCTACGCGAATAGATTCTGTTGTATTTAAATAGAGAAAAAGCATGAAAGAACACAGCAAACATTACCCACCATATCTTGACTTACATCCCGTGATGAAAGTGCAGGGCACAGTCCGCTTGCCGGGTTCTAAGAGTATTTCGAATCGGATCTTGCTGTTGGCGGCCTTGTCTAAAGGCACAACACAGATCCATGATTTGCTCGCATCCGACGACACGATGGTGATGTTAAATGCACTGCAAAAACTCGGTGTACATTGGACCCAAGAAGGCAACACGCACAACTATACGGTGATCGGTGCGAATGGCGTTTTTCCGAATCATCATGCGGATTTATTTATGGGCAATGCGGGTACCGCAATTCGACCGCTGGTGGCTGCACTCGCAGTCCTAGGTGGCGATTACACGGTACACGGGGTAGCGCGCATGCATGAGCGTCCGATTGGTGATTTGGTCGATGCTTTAAATGCCGTGGGTGCGCAGATTGATTACACAAGCAATCCTGGCTATCCACCGTTGCACATCAAGCGCGGGCATATCCATGCGCAGAAGATGCAAGTGAAGGGCAATGTTTCTAGTCAATTTTTAACTGCTTTGTTGATGGCTTCACCACTTGCTGCGCAGCATAGTGATGTGGTGATTGAAGTGGTGGGCGATTTAATTTCTAAACCCTATATCGAAATTACACTAAATCTGATGGCACGCTTTGGCGTCGAAGTTGTACGCGATGGTTGGCAGTGTTTTACTATCAAAGCGGGCCAGCATTATGTCTCGCCTGGAGTGGTGTATGTGGAAGGAGATGCTTCTTCCGCATCGTATTTTTTAGCGGCTGGTGCGATTGCGGGTGGGCCGATTCGAGTTGAAGGCGTTGGCAAAAATAGCATACAAGGCGATGTCCGTTTTGCTGAAGCACTAGAAAAAATGGGTGCCAAAATCACCATGGGGGATAATTGGATTGAGGCTGAAACACAAGGTCCACTGCAAGCAATTGATATGGATTTTAACCATATTCCCGATGCGGCGATGACGATCGCGATCGCTGCTTTGTATGCGAACGGTACCACGACTTTGCGCAATATCGAAAGCTGGCGGGTTAAAGAAACTGATCGCATTGTGGCAATGGCAACAGAATTGCGTAAACTTGGCGCGATTGTTGAGGACGGTCAAGACTTTATGACGGTCACGCCACCAGCCGAACTTGCGCCAGCGACGATAGATACCTATGATGATCACAGAATGGCGATGTGCTTTTCATTGGCGACCTTAGATGGTGTTGCGCGCCGAGGGGCAGCGATGCGGATTAACGATCCTAAGTGCGTTGCTAAAACTTTTCCTGACTTCTTCGAAGCTTTTATGAAGATCAAACACGAGGATTTATTTTGAACGGTTCTACCAGTATTCCTGTCATTAGTATTGATGGTCCTACCGCTTCCGGTAAAGGAACGGTCGCGCATCGTGTGGCGAAGCAGTTGGGTTTTCATTACCTCGATTCGGGCGCGCTGTATCGTTTGACTGCCTTATCCGCGATACGTCATGGGATCGCCTTGGAACAAGAGCAAGCAATTGCTGATTTGGCACGTGTATTGCCGTGCCGATTTGAAAAAGGCCATGTATTTCTCGCAGGTGATGATGTGACGGACGCGGTAAGGCAAGAAGCAATTGGCGTTGCTGCCTCGAAAATTGCCGTTTTACCATTGGTTCGAAAAGCCTTGGTCGAGTTGCAAGTGTCATTTCGTCAATTGCCCGGTTTAGTGGCGGATGGGCGTGACATGGGCACTGTGATCTTCCCTGATGCAATCCAAAAGGTCTTTTTGACCGCAAGTGTGGAAGCACGTGCAAATCGTCGCTATAAGCAATTGATTGAAAAGGGTTTTCCTGCTAATATGGAAGACTTGGTAAAAGATTTGGCAGAACGTGATGCTCGCGACATGGCTCGCACAGAAGCGCCTCTCAAACCCGCACCAGGCGCGTTTATCTTAGATACGTCTCATATCACTGCGAACGAAGCAGTGCATCAGATACTTAGTCTCTATACTGACGCGGTAAGAAGTAAAAAATAATCGTCTTATTTTTTTGCGTAAGAATCCCCAAGCTCAGATCGTCTGCTGGGCTTGTTGATAGGTTCTCATTTAGGCGCAAAGTCTGAATGAGTTTGTTTAACTCAACCCGGTAAATAGACCTTTTGTCCTATTCCGGCTAACTCGTAAATATTATGTCTACAGTCTACATGTCTCAAGATTTCGCAACTGGTGCAGATAGCTTCGCAGCTTTGTTCGAAGAGTCTTTGTCACGCCAAGATATGCGCTCCGGTGAAGTGATTTCTGCCGAAGTCGTTCGCATCGACCACAACTTCGTGATCGTGAACGCAGGCCTCAAATCTGAAGCCTTTATTCCTGTTGAAGAATTCAAAAACGACCAAGGTGAATTGGAAGTTAATATCGGTGATTTCGTATCCGTAGCGATCGAATCATTGGAAAACGGTTTCGGTGACACAATTTTGTCCCGCGACAAAGCAAAACGTTTGGCATCATGGCTCGCGCTGGAAAAAGCGTTGGAGTCTGGCGAAATGGTTGTTGGTACAGTCAATGGCAAAGTAAAAGGTGGTTTGACAGTTCTCACGAACGGCATCCGCGCATTCTTGCCAGGTTCATTGGTTGATACACGCCCAGTTAAGGATACAACTCCTTACGAAGGCAAAACAATGGAATTCAAAGTTATCAAGCTCGACCGTAAGCGTAACAACGTTGTGTTGTCACGTCGTGCAGTTGTTGAAGCTTCTATGGGTGAAGAACGTCAGAAATTGATGGAAAACCTGAAAGAAGGCACAGTGGTTACTGGCTTGGTTAAAAACATCACTGACTACGGTGCGTTCGTTGATTTGGGCGGCATCGATGGCTTGTTGCACATCACTGATTTGGCATGGCGCCGTGTACGTCACCCATCTGAAGTTCTCACAGTGGGTCAAGAAATCACTGCGAAGATCCTCAAGTTTGATCAAGAGAAAAACCGTGTTTCTCTCGGCGTTAAACAATTGGGTGATGATCCATGGACAGGTTTGGCACGTCGTTACCCAGCAAACACACGTTTGTTCGGTAAAGTAACAAACTTGACAGACTACGGTGCGTTCGTTGAAGTTGAACAAGGTATCGAAGGTTTGGTCCACGTTTCCGAAATGGATTGGACAAACAAAAACGTTGCACCAAACAAAGTTGTTCAATTGGGCGACGAAGTTGAAGTTATGGTATTGGAAATCGACGAAGAACGTCGTCGTATCAGCTTGGGCATGAAACAATGCAAAGCAAATCCATGGGATGACTTCTCCTTGAACTTCAAAAAAGGCGACAAAGTTAAAGGCGCAATCAAGTCTATTACTGACTTCGGCGTGTTCATTGGCTTGACAGGCAACATCGACGGTTTGGTGCATTTGTCTGATTTGTCTTGGAACGAAACAGGTGAAGAAGCAGTTCGTCGCTTCAAGAAAGGTGACGAGTTGGAAGCAGTTGTGTTGGCGATCGATGTTGAACGTGAACGCGTTTCTCTCGGCGTAAAACAATTGGAAGGTGACCCATTCAACAACTACTGCGCAATGAATGACAAAGGCGCATTGGTGACTGGTACAGTGAAATCTGTTGAAGCTAAAGGCGCAGTAATTCAATTGGCTGATGAAGTTGAAGGCTACTTGCGTGCATCTGAAATCTCCCGCGATCGCGTGGAAGATGCTGGTACACACTTGAAAGTTGGCGACACAGTTGAAGCATTGGTATTGAACATCGACCGTAAAGCACGTGGTATTCAATTGTCTATCAAGGCAAAAGATACAGCGGATACACAAGAAGCAATGGCAAAAATGTCGACAGACTCTAATGCTGCTTCTGGCACAACAAGCCTCGGTGCTTTGTTGAAAGCTAAGCTTGATAACAAAAACTAAGCAACGACCTGGTTTGATTTATGACTAAGTCTGAGCTGATTGCTCGTTTGGCCGAGCGGTATCCGCAACTTGTTGCTAAAGACGTGGATATCGCGGTGAAAACTATTTTGGATGCGATGTCAGATGCGTTGGCTACAGGTCAGCGCATAGAAATTCGCGGCTTTGGTAGTTTTGCTTTAAATAGCCGTCCGCCACGTATTGGTCGTAACCCAAAATCGGGAGATAAGGTGATGGTGCCTGAAAAACGGGTACCGCATTTTAAACCTGGTAAAGAGTTGCGAGAGCGTGTGGACGCAACCGTCGGTCAACCTATCCACAACGTTGATTAGTATTGTCGAGGCTGTATTAATTAAATTGTGGTTTGCTTCTATCGCAAATATGGAGGCATTTAGCGAAAAACGAGAAATTTGCGCTAAAAAAAAACAAAACGGCATAACGGATTTCCGATATGCCGTTTTTTTTCACGTACAATTTCATTTATGGGATTCCATTGCGAGTCATAAGCGTAACTCTAGTCAATGAATGTGAGACGCGCATTGGCTAATTTTGCTCTGAGCTTAGTAGGATTATTATGAAAATTATTTCGAAAATTGTTTGGCTTATCGTTTTCGTTGCTTTTTTAGGTTTCGCATTAAAGAATGACAAGATCGTTACTTTGGAATATTTCTGGGGTTATCAGCAGTCAGCGCCTTTGGTTATTTTGTTGTTATGTTTTTTTGTTGCAGGTGCAGTGTTTTGTTTGCTCGCCATGGCTCCCACGGTTTTTCGCCATCGGAGAGATATCTCTCGCCACAAAAAGACAATTGCTGAGATTGAAAAAGAACGGCAAAGCGAGCAAGCCGCTGCGAATCAGGCTCCAACACCTGATGCTGTTCCGAACACGACGCGTCACCCATAAACTTTCCACATAGATGAATCAATATGGAATTTGAAATTTGGTGGTTATTAGGAATCCCCCTATTTTTTAGCTTAGGTTGGATCGCCGCACGGGTCGATATACGACAGCTTATCTCTGAATCCAGTAGCCTGCCGAAAGGGTATTTTAAAGGCTTAAATTTTCTGCTAAACGATCAACCCGATAAAGCAATCGACGCTTTCATCGAAATCTTAAAACTTAATCCTGAGACAGTTGAGCTACATTTTGCACTCGGTAGTTTGTTTCGACGTCGCGGTGAAACCGAGCGTGCGATTCGTGTGCACCAAAATCTTTTGTCGCGCCCAGATTTGCCAATTGAGCAGCAAACACAGGCGATGTTCGAATTGGGGCAAGATTATTTGAAGGCTGGATTATTAGATCGAGCTGAAGAGACCTTCAATCAGCTAGTCGCTGGACAGTATGCAATTTCTGCAAGGAAAGCGCTTTTGGAAATTTATCAACGAGAAAAAGAATGGCTGCGGGCGATCGACGCTGCACATGCATTGCAAGAATCGGGTGCCGGTGGCCGACAAAAAGAGATCGCCCAATTTTATTGTGAAATTGCACAAGATGAATTGGTCCATACTCACCCTGAAGCTGCGATGGCAATGCTAGAGAAAGCCATCAGCACGGATCGACATAATGTTCGCGCTGTGGTCTTAATGGGGGATATTCACTTAGCTAAAGGCGATCTTGAACAAGCGGTTCTTGCTTGGCGCAAAGTCGAACAACAGAGCGTCCCACACGTTGCTTTAGTCGCACAACGTTTGATGGATGGATATCGAAAATTGGATCGTCCGTTAGAGGGGTTGAATCTCTTAAAATCCTACTTGGCAGAAGCGCCATCGATTGATTTGTTGGAAGTCGTTTTCAAAGCAAGTTTGGAGTTAGAGAGCGTTGTTGAGGCAAATCAGTTAGTGAGTAATGAATTGCGACGGACACCCACCTTGCTCGGGCTCGATAAGTTACTTGATGCGCGAATGATGGTTGCACCACCTGAAGTGCTACCGGAGCTGTCAATTGTAAAAAATTTAGTCAATGGCTACGCGCAAAAATTTACCCGCTACCAATGTACGCACTGTGGTTTCAAAGCGCGGCAATTCTATTGGCAATGCCCTGGCTGCAGTAAATGGGAAACCTATCCACCTCGTCGCACAGAAGAGTTGAATGTCATGAACTAGTTCGGACGTCGTCTTCGAGTATCAATCGATCTGTTTTTACGAAGATGGAACACATGGCTCGAAGCTTGATTGAATCTTTCTATGGCTTTTGAGCTTTGTTGTGCTGCGATAAGCGAATATTTTATGAAATGATTAGATAAATGAAAATTACTATTATTGGCACTGGCTATGTTGGATTGGTTACCGGAGCTTGTTTAGCGGAAGTGGGTCATGATGTTTTTTGCCTCGACGTTGATCAACGCAAAATTGATATTTTGAATGGTGGTGGAATACCGATTCATGAACCTGGTCTCGATCAGGTTGTTACGCGTAATGTTGCTGCAGGACGCTTACATTTTTCGACTGATGTGATTGCTAGTGTCGCTCATGGCGATGTTCAGTTTATCGCCGTTGGCACTCCGCCAGATGAAGATGGATCAGCTGATTTGCAATATGTTCTTGCAGCTGCGCGTAATATTGGCAAGCATATGTCGAACTTTAAGGTCATCGTTGATAAATCAACAGTTCCTGTCGGGACAGCCGATCGCGTGTCTGCTGTCATTGCGGACGAATTGAAGGCGCGTTCTTCGAGTTTAGAATTTGCTGTTACCTCTAATCCTGAATTTTTGAAGGAAGGAGCAGCCGTCGCTGACTTTATGAAACCGGATCGCTTGGTGATCGGACACGGACAAGATGCGCAAGGTACTCGAGCACAAATCATGCTGCGTGAAGTCTATTCTAGCTTTGAAAATTCAGGCCACCAGATTTATTGGATGGATGTTCGTTCTGCTGAATTTACAAAGTATGCAGCTAACGCGATGCTAGCGACGCGAATTTCGTTCATGAATGAATTGGCGAATTTGGCGGATAAAGTCGGTGTTGATATTGATGCGGTAAGAAAAGGGATTGGCTCTGATCCGAGGATAGGCCCAGGATTTTTGATGGCGGGTTGTGGGTATGGAGGTTCATGTTTTCCGAAGGACGTTCAAGCACTCGTCCGTACTGCCCAAGAATTTGGCCATGATCTTAAAATTTTGCAAGCGGTGGAAGAAGTCAACGAGCAGCAGAAGCATGTTCTTGTCTCCAAAATTTTTAGTCAATATGGTTCTGATTTAAGAACGAAGCAATTTGCCCTTTGGGGCCTAGCGTTTAAGCCGGATACGGATGATATGCGCGCAGCTTCTTCGAGAGTGCTAATTAAAGAATTATTATTGGCTGGTGCGTCGATTGTTACTCATGATCCTGTGGCGATGGATGAGGCTCAGCGTGTGCTCGCTTTAGATTTTGTAGAGTCCCCAGATTTGTTAAAACAGATTCGTTTCGAAAATGACGCGATGCAAGCTCTGGATGGCGCAGATGCATTGATTATTGTGACTGAATGGAAAGTTTTTCGTAATGCAGTATTAAGCGAAATGAAGCAGCGACTCAAACATAGCGTGATCTTTGATGGACGTAATCTATATGATCCACGCGAAGTGCAAGCTTTGGGTATTGAGTACCATCCGATCGGACGTGCAGTTTTGACCAAGTTTTTGCAAAAATGATCAACTCGAATCTCGATATGAATATGAATTCGCAAAAACGTATTTTAGTAGCTGGTGATGTCATGCTAGACCGCTATTGGTTTGGGGAAGTGAATCGGATTTCACCAGAAGCGCCCGTCCCAATCGTCCGTGTTGAACGTCGTGAGGAGCGCTTAGGAGGTGCCGCAAATGTAGCTCGAAACGCTGTCGCATTAGGTATTGAAACCAGTTTGTTGGGAGTAATTGGCGAAGATGAAGCTGGGCAGCAAGTTGAATCTTTGTTGAAACAAGTCGGTATTCGTAGTTATTTAAATCACGACCCCAGTATCTCAACAATTATTAAGTTAAGAGTAATTGGTAGGCAACAGCAATTAATCCGAATTGACTTTGAAGAAAAGCCGACTGAGCAAGTGCTGCAGGATAAATTGTCGCGATTTCAAAATTTGATATCCGAATACGATGTCATCGTCCTTTCTGATTATGCCAAAGGTGGTTTGGTGAATATTGCTCAGATGATTGCGAGCGCAAAAAAATTAAGCAAGGTAATTTTGGTCGATCCGAAAGGTAGTGACTATTCGATCTATAAAGGCGCGACAATGTTAACACCGAATAAATCGGAGTTAAAACAAGTGATTGGTCAGTGGCGCGATGAAAGCGATTTGACGGAGAAAGCGCAAAACTTGCGAAAAGAATTGCAGATGCAAGCCTTGTTGTTAACCCGATCAGAAGAGGGCATGACCTTATTCACGGATGCGGAGGTATTGCAGGTCCCAGCAATGGCGAGAGAAGTATTTGATGTGTCTGGCGCTGGTGATACCGTCATCGCTACCGTGGCTGCGATGTTGTCAGAGGGGAAAAATTTACAAGAGTCCGTTTTAATTGCAAACAAGGCTGGTGGCATTGTTGTTGGAAAATTGGGTACGGCAACCGTTACAAGAGATGAATTATTTCAAAAAAACTAGCTTTTTGGTAAACTTCATGTAATATTTATTTGTAATGATTTATTTGCATTTTTTTTGACGTGCAAAGCAAGGTCGTATTTTAAATACTGACACAATGAATCATTACCGTGGGTTTACTCTTCGATCAAACTTTTTTGGGAGCTAATGATGTTAAAGAAATGGTTATTTTCTCTGGTAAGTCTACTCGCTAGCGTCAGTTTTGCTTTTGCCGATGTTGATGTAAATAAGGCTGATCAAGCAGCATTGGACGGAGTTAAAGGTATCGGTCCTGCTAAGTCTAAGGCTATCTTAGCGGAAAGAGCGAAAGGTGGTGAGTTTAAGGATTGGCATGATTTCGAAACGCGCATCAAGGGAATCGGCGAGAAGAATGCAGTGAAGCTATCCGATGCTGGTTTGCGTGTAAATGGACAGGCGAAAACTTCTGTTAGATCTGATACCCCAGCGGTGAAATCAAACAAGGAAAAAATGAGTAAATAGCTAACCAAGAAAAGTTAAATTTGCCTGATAAAGAGCCTCGCATGTTGAATGCGAGGCTTTTTTTATAGTCCTGATTCTGCAGAGTTGGGAGAGTAATTGAGGCGGCTTTAGAAAATCTTCGATTGAAATTTCGTGTTTCGAGACAGAAATCTGTTGATTCGCTGCGCCATACTTGCGGTGATAAGTAAGCGATTTGGTTTGGTAAGTTGTTTGAAACCTAGTGTTGTAGCTTGTCGATTGTTGATGGAAATAGGTGAGGGAAAGACTGATAGGTATCGAAGTTGAACATTGATGTAAAACTTATGGGGTGGTCAAAGCAATTCATGACTTTTCGCTTATGTCGAACCGGGTTAGATGTATGTTTCGCTGGGGCAGAATAGAGCAGAAAAATTGTCATCTAACGCATTCAGGTGGGCTCACTTCCTGAAGATGGGGAAATTTGTTCGACGAATGAAAGATGTGTTTTAGATCAGCTTTTTGTAATTAGTTTCGCTTATTTAATTTAATTGAAGACCACTGACTTTACTTGGATAAATCAGCTCGCGAAAATCTGACCGATATTGGTCGCTTGAGAGAGCTCAATAAATTGCAATTGCAGGGCAATTGGAGATCACACTGCTTTGGGTTCATAGCTCGGTTGCCTTTGAATGTGCAAATCCGCAGCAACACGGGTGTTTGCGATGGGGATCAGAATGTATGAAAAGGAGCCAAGTTGGAAACGATTGCTGGAAGCTTTTCTTTTTCCAATTAAACTCCCTTGAGTTGAACTGCGTACTGTGTTCGCGAACGGCACTCAAATTGCTGAGCACCCGTCAATTTAAACGCTCATTTCTGATCAAGCGGCGTTGTCCATTGTCCATCGATAATCTGGACGGTTTGCTTTAAGATTGCGATTGTTTTGTCAAAAAAATCAGCTTTGATTTTATCGCTGGTGTCGGTGGGTTGGTGATAGTCAGCATGGTCTTCTACGCCAAAGTACAAGTGTGGAATTCCTGCATTAAAGAAGGGAAAATGATCTGATTGTGGAGTCCAATTATCAACTCCTTGGTCTGGTCGATCATGTCCAAACAGAACTTTGATATTGGATGTGTCCGCAATAGGCGATAACAGGGTTTTCAATTCTGGTCTATAGTGTGTGCCGCTCACATACAGTTCATTTTTGTCGCCTCGACCTATCATGTCGAAATTGATGTTGAATGCAATGCTTTTGGCAGAAACTGGACCATGTTTCAGAAACGCTTTTGCACCGACTAGGCCCTGTTCCTCTCCATCAAAAAATGCATACACCAAGGTGTGTTGAGGAACTCGGTTTGCGTAGTGTTCTGCTAATGCAAGGACACCTGCAACACCAGAGGCATTGTCGTCTGCTCCGAAATAGACGCCTCTACGATTGCTTCCTAAATGGTCGTAATGCGCGGAAATCACGATCGCACCGATGTTCGTCCCCTTACTTCCTGACTGACAGGCAAGAATATTTCGTCCAATCACTATTCCAGTGCGTGCTTTATGTTCAAATTCTTGTTCAAATTTTTCTCCACAGGGCTTTAATCCGATTTCTTTAAGTCGTTGCAAAATGTAAGTACGGGCACGCGCGCTTCCCTCGCTGCCAATTTCCCGTCCTTGCATTTCCTCACCTGCTAGTGTTTGTAAGTCGCGCATAGCTTGCGATACTGTTTGGGCTTGGCTTATGTGAGATCCCATCATGAGTGATACAGCAAACACGGTATGTTTAAGTAATTGCATAATGCTCCCTAAATATGTTCGGATGTGACTTAGTGTTGATCGTTCGCGATTTGGTTCAATTTGTGATAATCGGAATCAAGTTTGCATGAAGAAAATTGGGGGGGCAGAAAGTCAAAAGCCTGCTCGTTTAGCACCGAGCAGGCTTTCAATACATCAATAATCAGCGAAGACTACTTGCTGATCGTTCTTATTTTTTCTTACGCGAAGTTGGCAGCAGCGAAATCCCAATTTGCCAATGCCCAAAAAGCCTCAAGATATTTTGGGCGCGCATTCCGATAATCGATGTAGTAAGCGTGTTCCCATAAGTCACAGGTGATGAGTGGCTTGTCCTCTGTCGTCAATGGTGTTGCTGCATTCGATGTGTTGACGATATCAAGGGTGCCGTCAGCTTTCTTTACCAGCCAAGTCCAGCTTGAGCCGAAATTTCCAACGCAAGATTTTGTGAAGGCTTCTTTGAATGCATCAAATGAGCCCCATTTCGCATTGATTGCGTCGGCCAGTGCGCCATTCGGCGTCCCGCCACCATTTGGTTTTAAACCATTCCAATAGAAAGTGTGATTCCAAATTTGTGCAGCATTGTTGAAAACACCTCCAGCGGATTTTTTTACGATCTCTTCTAAGGTTGAGTTTTCAAACTCACTGCCTTTAATAAGGTTATTCAAATTGGTAACATAAGTTTGGTGATGCTTCCCATAATGATATTCGAGCGTTTCTTGTGAAATATGCGGAGCGAGCGCATCGAGAGCGTATGGCAATGCTGGTAATGTATGTTCCATGGCAATTCCTATTCAAAGATCAAAAAAACTTAGATTGATAAAACCGTGCTTTAAAACGCATACGCATAGGCATGCAAGCACAAAAAGCAATATTGTAAGCGTTTGCGAGTTTGCTTGCAGCTAAAGCATTGATTTTGTTAACCGCACTTCAGCGATTCGAATTTCACTTTGATCGCTGGCGGTTCGCATTTGCAATTTTTCTTCGGCGTGAATTTGTTTTGCGTTTCGAATCACGGTTCCATCGGCTTGTTGCAAGATAATGTATCCGCGCTCCAAAGTTCGCTGAGGATTGAGCATTTCTAATTTTTCACTTAGATTGCGCAGATTAGTATGTTGCTTTTGTTTAAGTTGTTCCATTTGGCGAAGCAAGGTCTCTTGCCAATGCTCGAGGCGTAGTTGTGCTTGCTTGCAATCTGGTCGTCTATGATGCCATCGACCTTGATATTGTTCGAGTTGGTTTTTCTTCGTTTGCCATAGTTTTCGCATCGCATTGTGCAAATACTTCGCATTTTGCGAAATCTCGAGACGTTTCATTGTTAAACTGGCTTCTGGACTTCGCAGACGGTGTGTCATCCAGTCCAATTTTTGAGCATGTGTTTCGAGCTGTCTTTGTACTAACTTTTTAAGTTTGACTTGCGCTTCACTTACTTGAAAAAGTAGCTCGGAACGTGATATCGCAACTAGTTCGGCTGCCGCGGTTGGTGTTGGAGCGCGTAGGTCGGCGACGAAATCCGCAATCGTGAAGTCGGTTTCGTGTCCAATTCCACTGATGATAGGTAGGTTGCAATGAGCGATCGTTCGTGCGAGAACTTCTTCATTAAATGCCCAGAGATCCTCAATACTGCCGCCCCCACGACAAACAATAAGTGCATCGCATAGGTTGTCGTTGTCTGCTTGGGCGATCATTTGTGCGATTCGAACGCTTGCTCCATCTCCTTGTACAGGGCATGGGTAGATGATGATCTCGATGTGAGGTGCACGTCTTTTTAGTGCGCTTAACACATCCCTTAGCGCAGCAGCATTCGGACTGGTGACGATGCCAACTTTACGAACAAATTTTGGCAGGGATTTTTTTCTTTTTTTGTCAAATAGTCCTTCTGCTTCCAGTTTTTCTTTGAGTTGTAAGAAAGCTTCATATAGGTTGCCTATCCCTGCGCGTCGAATCGCCTCGACATTGATTTGGAAGTCACCTCGTGGTGTGTAAAGACTCACTAAAGCACGCACCTCGACTTTATCTCCTTCTCGTGGAATAAAGCTGGCGAATTGTGCGCGTCCTTTGAACATCACCGCGCGCACCTGTGCTTGCCCGTCTTTTAAGGTGAAGTACCAATGGCCTGAAGCGGCTCGCGTTAGATTTGAGATCTCTCCCGCAATCCAAGTCAATGGAAAATTCTGTTCGAGTAATTTGGCGACCGCATTGTTGAGGGCGGAAACGCTCAGAACGAGATCGGTTCTTTGAATGGATGGAGTAAAAAATTGAGTTGACATAGTCTGATGATTTATAAGCTATCCACAGATAGTTGAACTTAGTGCGAGGATGGCATGGACACGGTAACTTGTCAAAAGCGATTTGAGGTTTTCAGCGTAACTCAATGATTTTAATGGATTAATTAACTTTAGGTTTTATGCTTAAGTGCTAGATAATTAAAAAATCATTTAATAATATTAATTTTTTGCTGAAAGGAATTGTGCTTATGCACAAAGTTATCCACAGAAAATACCAGTTAAGGAAAATGATGAACGTGCGGTAATGTGAATTTGCGGTGCTATAAAGCTGCTAAAATTAGTGGCAAGCTGAATTTGCTGAATGAAATCATGCACTTACGTGGATGTTATTGCCTTGTTCACAAAGATGTCCACAATTTATGTGCAAAACTTGTGAAGTTTGCTGGTTTTTCTAAATTGTGTATTTATTTACCTAGTCAAATTGATATGAAAAATGGAGATTGTTGCGTTTGAAAAATCTTTGATTAATTTTCTTGCACCTTGTTTTTATGGTTTTAAATCAATGATTTAAAACCATGTGAGCGCATTGTTCACATGGTTTTCCACAGTTTGTGTGTAAAACTTAATTTGCCTGCCATCAGTTCGCTATTTGCTTTAGCGTAGTGAGAATATCGGAACCTGTTGAATTCATGCTCAATTTAGGAGCGATAAAATATTTATTATTAAAATCAAATGCTTAGCGATTAGCTCAAAGGATATCCACAATCTTGCACACAGTTTTTGTGCATAAGTTTGGAATCGCGCCCTTTCTTGGATTGTGAATAGCGAGCGACGACAATTTGTTCTTTAAAAGAAATTTCCGTCTTGCTACTTGCTCAGTGTCAGACAACAAGTTACATTGCGGACTGAGTATGTATGCGTATGACGATTAACGTAGTATTTTTCTGGCAAGGAGTTTCATTTGTTCGCGATCATTCAGGCGGCTGGCTGGCCTATTTATTTTCTATTAGTGGCATCGATTGTTGCTCTCGCACTCATAATTGAAAGAAGTTTATCCCTTAGGAGACAACGGATTTTGCCGAAGACTTTGCTTGAGGAAGTCATCCGTGTCTACCAAAGTGGCAAGATCAAACAAGAAGTGATTGATCAGTTGGCAATTAATTCGCCGTTAGGACGCGTCTTGGCTGCGGGCCTACGAAATGTGAATGCACCACGTGAAGTAATGAAAGAGTCGATCGAGGAAGCGGGTAGCGCAGTGGCCCATGACCTGGAAAAATTCTTGACGACTTTGGGGACGATTGCTTCCTTGGCGCCGCTCATGGGTTTATTTGGAACTGTCGTCGGTATGATTGAAATTTTCGGCTCGCAAAATGCAGCAGGCGCAAATCCAGCTCAATTGGCGCATGGGATCTCAGTAGCGTTGTATAACACGGGATTTGGCTTACTCATCGCTATGCCAGCAATGATTTTTTATCGCCATTTTCGCGCGCTAGCGGATAGCTTTGTCGTTGAGATGGAGCAGCAAGCTGTGAAATTTGTTGACATCGTTCATAGTACGAGAAAGTAAGTTATGAATTTTCGTAAGGGACATGGAAAAGAAGATCCAGAAATTAATTTGATTCCGTTTATTGATGTCTTGTTGGTGATTTTGATTTTCTTGATGGTGACAACAACGTACAGCCGTTTTACCGAACTGCAAATTACATTACCAACAGCGGATGCCGAAAAAGCGCAGGAAAAACCGAGTCAAATTGAGATTGGAATTGACGCGCAAGGGCGATACAAAATCAATAATGAAGCGGTGAGCTTTCTCGATGCAGTCACTTTAGCAAGTGATTTGAAAAAAGCAGCCGATGGATTGAGTGTCGGTAAAGCAGGGGGTGTTGATCCGGTTGTTATTATTAATGCGGATCGGGCGACAAGCCATCAATCGGTCATTGATGTTCTGGAAGCAGCACGAATCGCTGGGCTGGCGAAAGTAACGTTTGCTGCACAAGCAAGTACCAATGCGAGGTAGGCTCCATTGCGTATTTTCTCGTGAGGAAAACTAAGTTTATTTTGTTCCTTAGTGGGTAATAAAAAGAGAGTCTTGGCACTCTCTTTTTTCATGTTTGTCAGAAGATATTGTTTTTTTAGATTTGAGGAAATGTTGTGCTGCGTGCAGTAGTTGAATCATTTTTTATCCACACTTGGTCAAGACGAGGTCTATTTGCGATTTTGCTTTGGCCAATTTCAAAGCTATTTGAATTTCTGATTCATTTTCGTTATGGTCTTCAAGTGCTTGGATTTCGAGCACAGACTACCTTGCCGGTGCCGGTCATCATCGTTGGAAATATCTATCTTGGTGGCACTGGAAAAACACCAATGGTAATTTGGTTGATTGAAA
This sequence comes from Affinundibacterium fentianense, assembly GCF_018139545.1. GTDB lineage: Bacteria > Pseudomonadota > Gammaproteobacteria > Burkholderiales > Burkholderiaceae_D > Undibacterium > Undibacterium fentianense. Next base: position 102,507 of record NZ_JAGSPJ010000003.1, read on the forward strand.
ATTTACGCCAAGCTGGATGGAATCCAGGTGTTATTTCGCGTGGATATGGAGCTCGGGTTGAGAATATACAAGAGGTTAATAACGATTCCCTAGCAACTGAAGTTGGTGACGAACCGCTGTTGATTTTTCAGCGAACATCCTGCCCGATGATGGTTGGACGTCGACGAGTTGCTAGCGCCCAGCAATTGTTGAACAAGTATCCAACGATAGACGTCATTATTTCAGATGATGGTTTGCAACACTATAGGCTTGGGCGCGATATTGAGATTCTTATGTTTGATCAGCGAGGAGTTGGGAATGGCTTGTTATTGCCTGCGGGTCCCTTGAGGGAGCCTGTGCGTCGTAGACGAGACTTCACGATACTGAACTCTGTGGAATGCGAGAGCCTGCCAGAAATTGGAAAAGTTGATTCAACGATGCGATTACAAGTTGAACTACTGACTAATTTGGCGCGCCCTGAAAAGCGTTTGCCACTGACCTCAATTTTAGGCAAAAAAATCTTGGCAGCGGCAGGAATTGGAAATCCTCAACGATTTTTTGATATGTTAAGTTTGTGCGGGTTAGATTTTGAATCGATGCCATTAGCTGATCATTTTGACTTTTCTCCAAAAGTATTTGCCGACGTGGATGCGGAAATCATTCTTATCACTGAGAAGGATGCAGTAAAATGTCGACAAATCGAGGTTTTGCGAAACGACCCTCGGATTTGGATTGTGCCGGTATCAGCACATCTTGATTCAAAATTCAGGGATAGTTTGCTTAATCTTTTAGCGATCACTTCGGAGAATAAAAATGGATGCACGTCTGCTTGATGTTTTAGTGTGCCCTTTGTGCAAAGGGCCTTTGGTCCATGATAAGGCAGCACAGGAATTAATTTGTAAAGCTGATCGCTTGGCGTTTCCAATTCGTGATGGAATTCCTATCATGTGGGAGGATCAGGCAAGGTCCATTCTTATCGATCATCCTTAATAGGTAGTGCTATGAGTTTTGTCGTGATTGTCCCTGCTCGGCTAGCTTCAACACGTCTACCGAATAAACCGCTTGCTGATTTGGGTGGTAAACCGATGGTGGTGCGCACAGCTGAACGTGCCTTGATGTCCGGCGCAACTGAAGTCGTGGTGGCAACGGATCATTCCGATATCTTTGCTGTATGCCGCGAGCATGGAATTGCCGCGCAAATGACCCGATCGGATCATCAATCTGGCACAGATAGAATTGCTGAAGTCGCTGCAGCAATGGGATTGTCGTCTGATGCGGTTGTGGTCAATGTGCAAGGTGATGAGCCTCTAATTGATCCCGGTTTAATTGCTGCAACCGCGGCATTGGTCAATGCTCAAACCCCAATGGCGACAGCAGCACACCCGATTCACGAATTGCAAGATTTATTCAATCCGAATTTTGTGAAGGTTGTTCTCGATAAAATGAATCGGGCTCTGTATTTTTCGCGAGCGACGATTCCTTGGGCGCGTGACGCTTTTGCTCAACAACCACCAGTCGTACCGATTGGTTTTCAAGCAATGCGACATATAGGATTATATGCTTATCAAAATCAGTTTCTGCAAGCTTACCCCTCATTGCCTATTTCTCCAATTGAACAAATCGAAGCATTGGAACAGTTGCGTGTTCTGTGGAATGGCTTCTCGTTAGCGGTTCATGTTACAGATCAAAGTCCAGCAGCAGGGGTTGATACACTGGAAGATTTGCAACGAGTCAGAACTTTTTTTTGAGGAACTGACAAAAATCCACCTGCTAACCTGTGGAAAGCGTTTCAAGCGGAAAAAACTGTGGTAAATTTCGTAAAGAACAAAATATACGACGGTGACCGTCCGATGCCGTTGCTTCGAAATAATAAAACTAAACTCAAAAATACCAGGTCTTGCAAGTTTCAAATTGCAAGGCGTACAGAATATTAAACTCGTCTAGGAAATAAAAATGCGTCTTATTTTGTTGGGAGCACCCGGAGCAGGCAAGGGCACGCAAGCCAATTACATTAAGGAAAAATTTGGTATTCCACAAATCTCTACGGGAGATATGCTGCGTGCAGCGGTCAAGGCAGGAACACCGTTAGGAATCGAAGCGAAGAAAGTCATGGATGCTGGAGGATTAGTTTCTGACGATATTATTATTGGCTTAGTTAAAGAACGTTTAAAACAAGATGACTGTGCAAACGGTTATTTGTTTGATGGTTTTCCAAGGACGACGCCTCAGGCTGATGCGATGAAGGACGCTGGAGTTGCAATCGACTATGTTTTGGAAATCGATGTCCCAGATAGTGCGATCATTGAGCGGATGAGCGGGCGTCGTGTTCATCCAGGCTCTGGTCGAACATATCATGTGAAGTTTAATCCGCCAAAAGTTGATGGAAAAGACGACGAAACTGGTGAGGATTTAGTTCAACGTGATGACGACAAGGAAGAAACAGTACAAAAGCGCTTGGCTGTTTATCACAATCAAACTGAAGTGCTAGTCGGTTACTATGGTGATTGGGCTAAGTCGGGTAAATCGGGCGCCCCTAAGTATCGTAAAATCGCTGGAGTGGGGGCCGTCGAAGCAATACGTGACGCGGCATTCGCGGCGCTAACAGAATAGAATGAGCGGACCTAGTGTCCGCTTTTTTTTTTGTCTTTGTGGTGATGTTTAGTTTTTTCGTTGTTTATTTTTTTGGAGGATCTTGATTCGTCTATGTGAGTAATTTTCTGTATAGTTTTTGTATTCCAATACCAGTTTCAGTTTTTTAAAAACAAAAATGTCTGTTGTTCTATTTCGCTTATTTCTATAAACAGTGTGATGAGCGCAAAGTCAAAAACTAAGCGCGATCAATACTAACAAAAATTGGAGGCGTCAACATGGTATTAAGTCTTTGGATTGTCGTAGCGTGCGGAGTACTTGCGGTACTTTATGGCTTAGTCACGAGAAGTTGGATTTTGAAACAGGATGCGGGAAATACCCGGATGCAGGAGATTGCAACAGCAATTCAAGAAGGTGCTGCCGCCTATCTGGCGCGCCAATATAAGACGATTGCGATGGTTGGCGTGGTTTTGTTTATTGCTATCGCATTACTGCCAGGGTTGGGGCCGCTTACAGCGGTGGGATTTTTGATTGGTGCCGTGTTATCAGGTGCTTGTGGTTTTATCGGGATGAATGTGTCAGTTCGAGCCAATGTGAGAACTGCGCAAGCAGCGACAAAAGGAATGAATCAAGCCTTAGATGTCGCTTTCAAAGGTGGAGCGATCACGGGAATGCTGGTTGCTGGATTAGGTTTGTTGGGTGTCGCTCTATTTTATATGTATTTGACTAGTGGTTCTGCAAATGGATTGTCGCAGCATGATTTAATCAAACCTCTAATTGGACTCGCATTTGGGGCTTCCTTGATTTCTATTTTCGCTCGTCTTGGCGGCGGTATCTTCACCAAAGGTGCTGATGTCGGAGCGGACTTGGTAGGTAAAGTAGAAGCGGGTATCCCTGAGGATGATCCACGTAATCCTGCTGTGATTGCCGATAATGTTGGTGATAATGTTGGCGATTGTGCTGGTATGGCCGCTGACTTGTTTGAAACTTATGTGGTGACTTTAATTGCGACGATGCTACTTGGCGCATTAATGGTAACAAATGCAGTGACAGAAGCGATTGTCTATCCTTTGATGTTAGGTGCAGTGTCTATTCCAGCATCAATCATTGGATGTGCTTTCGTTAAACATACTCCAGGTCAGAAGATTATGTCTGCCTTGTATAAAGGCCTGTGGTGGGCCGCTGGTTTGTCTTTGATCGGATTTGCTATCGTCACATTCATGCTGTTCAAAGATGATGTGTTGCGCCATCAAATGTTGATTTCATCTGTCGTTGGAATTGTTTTAACAGGTCTGATGGTTTACATCACGGAATACTATACAGGAACAGAGTTCAAGCCAGTTCGCCATATTGCTGAAGCTTCGACGACAGGTCATGGAACGAATATCATTGCGGGTCTCGGGGTTTCGATGAAGTCCACCGCGTATCCTGTTTTAGCTGTTTGCGTCGCAATTTTAATTTCCTATCAATTTGGCGGTGGCTTATACGGTATCGCAGTGGCCGCGACTTCGATGTTGTCGATGGCAGGCATTATTGTTGCGCTCGATGCTTATGGTCCAATTACTGACAACGCGGGTGGTATCGCCGAAATGTCCGGAATGGATGAGTCGGTACGTGCTATCACTGATCCTCTTGATGCGGTTGGAAATACAACGAAGGCCGTCACGAAAGGATATGCGATTGGCTCAGCTGGATTGGCCGCATTAGTCTTATTTGCGGACTACACACATGCATTGAGTTCGGTTGGCTTAGAAGTGAAATTTGATTTGTCAGATCCGCAAGTCATTGTTGGGTTGTTTATCGGCGGCTTGATTCCTTATTTGTTCGGCGCGATGGCAATGGAGGCAGTGGGACGTGCTGCTGGCGCGGTGGTTGTCGAAGTGCGTCGCCAATTCCGTGAAATCAAGGGGATCATGGATGGAAGCGGCAAGCCAGAGTACGATAAAGCAGTCGATATGTTGACGGCATCGGCAATCAAAGAGATGATTTTGCCTTCTTTATTGCCCGTTGCAGTGCCGATTTTAGTCGGCTTGACTTTAGGTCCAGCGGCTTTAGGTGGCATGTTAATGGGCACGATTATCACTGGTTTATTTGTCGCCATATCCATGACGACCGGCGGAGGTGCTTGGGATAACGCTAAAAAATATATTGAAGACGGGAATTTCGGTGGAAAAGGCTCCGAGGCTCATAAAGCTGCTGTGACAGGTGATACCGTTGGTGATCCATACAAAGACACTGCTGGCCCTGCAGTCAATCCCTTGATTAAAATTATCAATATCGTCGCTTTGTTATTGGTCCCCTTGTTCCCATTGGTGCCTTGGCTTAAGGCCCCCATGCAAGTTCCGCCTGCAATTACACACAAAGCGGATGTTCTGCCACAAATTGATGCACCAGTGGGGTTGGATGTTGTTAAAGTAAAGGCAGCGTCTGCTGTTGATGCCGCTTCTAAATAGAGACAATAAGTTTCAATTTAGTCTGTTTATCTAACTAAATTTTTACGAATTGGGCAGCGATTGCGATGCGATCGTTGCCTTTTTTATTCTTCAACTATTTTTTACTTTCTACAATGAGCGAAAAGCGAGATAATTGACGTTTACGTTAACGTCATTTCTCCCAAGCCATAACGGGAGTGATTGATTATTTTCTTATTTAACCTATACGATAATTGAAAATAGAGGGATATATGCAAATTCAAAATAGTGTATTTATTGTTACAGGTGGAGCATCTGGGTTAGGTGAAGCGACCGCACGCATGATCACCGCAAATGGCGGTAAAGTTATCATTGCAGATGTGCAGGTCGAGGCTGGGCAAGATTTGGCGGCGGAATTGAACGCTGTCTTTGTGAAGTGTGATGTGACACAGGAAGCAGATGGTCAGGCAGTGATTGCTGCAGCCACTGCGGCTGGTACATTGCGCGGCTTAATTAATTGTGCTGGAGTTGCGCCAGCAGTGAAAACGGTCGGTAAAGATGGTGCGCACCCATTGGAACTCTTTCAGCGAGTGGTAAATATTAATCTGGTTGGCACGTTCAACATGGCACGTTTGGCCGCAGAAGCAATGAGTAAGGTCGAAGCTGTTCAAGAAGAGCGGGGCGTTATTATTAATACAGCCTCAGTTGCAGCCTATGATGGTCAAATTGGCCAAGCCGCTTATGCATCCTCCAAGGCAGCGGTAGTCGGTTTGACTCTACCGATGGCTCGCGACTTATCGCGTAATGGTATTCGTGTGATGACAATCGCACCAGGTATTTTTGAAACGCCGATGTTGCTCGGTATGCCGCAAGAAGTGCAAGATGCACTAGGTAAGATGGTGCCATTTCCTTCTCGACTGGGGAAACCGAATGAATATGCTCAATTGGCAAAATCGATCATCGAAAATATGATGTTGAATGGTGAAACGATTCGTCTAGATGGCGCGATCCGTATGCAACCCAAATAAGGCCACATTTTGGTTCCAAAAATCACAGTTTTCTCCTTTCTTACAGACATTTTTCTTGTACGCGAATACACTAGATAAATAAGAAAAGATTGATTTTTGGAGTTCACTTAGAATGAATAGTAATGCTACTACGGGTTTAATTTTGACTGGGGGTGGCGCTCGCGCCGCTTACCAAGTCGGTGTATTGAAAGCAATTTCAGACATCTTACTCGAGCAAGGTTGGAGTCCAAAGAAAAATCCTTTTGGAATTATTTGCGGTACTTCTGCAGGTGCGATTAATGCCACCGCACTGGCTTCCCGTGCCGATCATTTTCAAGAATCAGTAAATAGTATATTGCATGTGTGGAGTCACTTTGAGGCTGCCCAAGTGTACCGAGCTGATTCTCTTGGAGTGATTCGTTCGGGCGCTCGTTGGCTGTCTATTATGTCGTTTGGATGGCTCTTGAATAAATGGCGCAAGTCACCTCCAACCTCGCTTCTCGATAATTCTCCTTTAGCGAACCTGCTCCATCGCATGCTCGACATGGAACGTTTGGATCAAGCGTTCGCGACCGATGATTTGCAGGCGCTGGCAGTGACGGCATCGTCCTACACGACTGGCCATCACCTTACGTTCTATCAAACTTTGAAAGAAATTGAGCCTTGGGTACGTAGTCAGCGCTTGGCTCAACGTGACTTTATTGGTATCCAACATCTATTGGCATCGTCTGCAATTCCATTCATATTTCCTTCTATTCCCTTGAATTGGGGGGGGCATCTGGAGTATTGCGGTGACGGTTCGATGCGCCAACTGGCGCCTATTTCTCCAGCGATTCATTTGGGAGCGAATAAAGTATTGATTGTGGGGGCAGGTCGTTTGACTGAGCCACCTCGTCAGAATTTTGATTTGGCAACTTATCCTAGTTTGGCGCAGATTGCGGGCCATGCAATGTCGAGTATTTTTTTAGATGGCCTGGCTGTTGATATCGAGCGCTTGACAAGAATTAATAAAACTTTATCGATGTTGCCATCCGATTTATTGCAAAAAACCCCATTAAAACCAGTCGATCTTTTGGTCATTGCACCTTCGGAGCGACTCGATGAAATTGCAAGTCGTCATACCCAGAGCCTGCCTTTACCGGTTCGAACAATGTTAGGTGGAATTGGTGCGACTGAAGTTCGCGGAGCTGCATTGGCATCTTATCTTCTGTTTGAGGCGAGTTACACCAATGAATTGATTGCACTTGGTATCAAAGATACTCATGCGATGAGGGAGGACGTCATTCACTTTTTTCATTCTCAGTCGACTGGCCAATACCCAGTTTCAACAGCTGAGTGTGTCACCGCATAGCTCACTTTCAAAGTGCCATAGTCTAGGCGCGATGGGTACGGTTGATTGAGGAGTCAAACTGAAATTCTCGACAAGAAATATGACGAGGCTTTTAGAATAATATGGAGCGATGTTAAAAGGTTCGTTATGAAATCTCTTTTCAAAAAGTTTTGGCTGACAGTCTTGCTGAGTTTAAGTCTGGTTTTTCCGGTATTTTCTCAAGATGAGGCTTTTGTCAGAGTTCAAGAATTACCGCGCGAAGCCCAGCAAACTTTGCGGATGATTCGTCAAGGAGGCCCATTTCCTTATGAAAAGGACGGATCTGTGTTTGGTAATTACGAACGTCAATTGCCAAAGCGCCCGAGAGGATACTATCGCGAATATACAGTGAAGACGCCCTATGCAAGAAATCGTGGCGCTCGACGGATCGTTGCTGGAGGCGCATATCCTAATTTCGCGGAGTTTTTTTATACCGATGACCACTATGCGAGTTTCAGAAAAATTCGAGAGTAAGGTCAAATTTGTTCTTCAAATCTGAATGAATCGTACGAATTTCAAAATGAGGATGAAATGAGTGTATTGAATGGAGCGGCCCCGAATACGGTGCAATTAATCGGGGAATATAGTAGCCTAGAATTGCAAAACCTAGCGATGCGGGAGGGGCAACACTTTTTATTTGCTCAATTTACCGGAACGAACGATAAGTCCAGTGTTTTGAACTGTATAGCGAAATCATTTGGTTTTCCAGATTATTTTGGCTTTAATTTTGATGCTCTGTACGATTGTCTGACCGATTCCCTATTTCAATCAGGTGTTCAGAAAGGGTTTGTTGTCGTTCTTGAGGATTTGCCAAATACCACTCAGTTCGACATTGAGATGCGTGAAACGTTGATGGATATATTCCGCGACTCTGCAAACTTTTGGGCTAGTAAGAATATCCCTTTTAGGGTCTTTTATTCTTTCAATTAATTAACTGAGTGCTATTGAAAGTGCCCGAATTGCGTGAAATTCGGCTGGTTTACTTGGGCTTAGACCGTGACAAGGGTACAATGCCGCAATGAAAAAAATCGTTATTTTAATTTCTGGACGTGGCAGCAACATGCAAGCCATCGTTCAAGCATCACAAGCCCAGCAATGGCCCGCTCAAATCGCGGCAGTAATTAGTAATAAACCTGATGCAGCTGGCTTAGCTTATGCTGCGAGTCAAGGAATTCCTACTAAAGTTGTCGATAGTAAAAGCTTCGCGTCTCGTGAAGATTTCGATACAGCTTTAATGCATGCAATCGATAACTATCAAGCTGATTTGGTCGTGTTGGCTGGCTTCATGAGAATATTGACACCGGATTTCGTGCAGCACTATGAAAATCGGATCATGAATATTCATCCCTCTTTGTTGCCAAGTTTCGTGGGTTTGCATACCCATCAACAAGCCCTGGATGCTGGGGTGAAGTTTCATGGAGCAACGGTGCATTTTGTGACTGCGGAGTTAGATCATGGTCCTATCATAGATCAAGCCTGCGTCAGAATTGAGCATGGAGACGATGAGAATAGCCTTGCGTCGAAATTGCTAGTTAAAGAACATGTCCTTTATCCACGCGCAGTTCGTTTGTTTGTGGAAGGTAAATTGGTGGTGCAAGGCAATCGTGTGATTGTCAATGGATCAGAAGCAGATCATTGCGCGATTTAGTCAGAGATAAAGTAGAGGGAAGATATGAGATTACCACCAGCCATAATTGGCCATACTGAGTCTGTATTGCGCGAAGTGTTGCGCTTTACCGGGCCAGCAGACGGAACACTTTCGCGGTATTTTCGCGAAAATCCTCGTTTAGGAGGGCGTGAAAGGGGAGTGATTGCTGAGGCAATTTATGGTTTGTTGCGTAACAAAAGTGTCTACACCAGTTTTTCAGAGTCGGGAAGTGGACCAGCGATGCGTCGAATTTCGTTGCTTGGGTTAGCTGACGCAGTCGGCATTGATTCCTTGGGGGGGCTGACAGAAGAGGAGGATAGTTGGTTACGCCGAGTGATGGAGATTGATCGTTCGCATCTACCCGTGACTTTGAAATCAAATTTGCCAGAATGGATATGGCAAAAATTATCGTTGAAGTTTGGTGAGGATGAAGCGATGAAACTGGCGATTGCATTAAATGCGCCCGCTTCATTAGATCTTCGTGTGAACGCTTTAAAGTCAAATCGTGAAGACGTCATCGCTTCATTGGCTCAGGCACCTATTTTGGCAGAGCCGACTCCTTTTTCGTCTTTAGGTTTACGCGTAATTAAAAAGCCTTCAATCCAAAATTTGCCCTTGTTTAAGGATGGAACGATTGAAGTGCAGGATGAAGGTAGTCAAGTTCTTGCACAGTTAGTTGGTGCAAAACGAGGAGAAATGGTGGCCGATTTTTGCGCGGGGGCTGGGGGGAAGACCCTAGCATTAGGTGCAACCATGCGGAATACTGGTCGCTTGTACGCATTTGATATTTCAGAAAAACGACTCGCAAAATTAAAACCACGCCTGGCTCGGAGCGGTTTGTCAAATGTACATCCGGTTGTGATCGCACATGAACGGGACGCCAAAATTAAACGCTTGGCGGGAAAACTTGATCGTGTTTTAGTCGATGCACCATGTAGTGGACTTGGAACATTACGTCGGAATCCAGATGTTAAATGGCGTCAAACCCAGGTTGGCGTGGCGGAATTAAATGTAAAACAAGCGTCGATTTTAGATAGTGCTGCCCGTTTAGTGAAAGGCGGTGGACGATTGGTTTATGCTACTTGCAGTATTTTGGATGAAGAGAATGAAGGAATTGTCGAACAATTCTTGGCAACCCATCCAGATTTCACATTATTACCTGCTTCAAAAGTGCTCGAAGAACAAAAAATTGATCTTGATATGGGGAGCTATCTTAAGTTGTATCCACATATCCACAACACAGATGGTTTCTTTGCTGCTGTCCTTCAGCGCAATAAAACAACTGCAAAATTAAAGGTCGAAGTCTCTACGGACGCGGAAACATTGTAAACGTAATGACACGATTTAATTTGGAATAGTAGTTTTGTTGAGAGCAATGATTCAAGTATCTTCGATGGGAATGATGGAAACACAGTCTTTGACACGCCTAATCGCGGAAATATCGACAGACTTCGGAAATGCGAGTCTGGTTTTTCAAGTGCTTGCATTGGTGACGTGTTTTGCACTAGCTTGGTTGCTCTCACGTCATATTCAGAGGTTTTTCGCCACCGTTGATCATAGTTCTGGCGTGATTAGAATTGGTGTGGAGAGTTTCTCTAGAGTCTTGTGGCCGTTGTTGGCATTGATTTTTTTGTTCTTGGCAAAACTGATTATTGGTCGATATCAGCATACGGCACTGCTTAAGTTATTTTTTCCGATATTAGGTTCGTTTGCCCTCATACGATTTAGTTTCTACGTATTTAGGCGCGCCTTTGTACGTGACGGAACGGTTGGCAACACGCTTCTTATTTTTGAAAAAATATTTGCAGCTTTGGTTTGGCTTGCCCTGGTCTTGCACTTCACTGGGTTGTGGGAAGAAATATTCATCGCGTTAGAAGAAGTGGTGCTCCCACTTGGAAAAAGCAAAGTTACATTGCTAGCGGTGTTACAAGGCGTCGCCTCGGTTGCGATGACTGTTATTTTGGCCTTGTGGGTTAGTGCGACACTTGAAGCTCGTCTCATGCTAATCCCAAATATGCATTCGTCTTTAAAGGTTGTGCTGTCACGATTAGGGCGCGCGATCTTTATCTTAATGGCGATCTTAATAAGTTTATCTTTGGTTGGAATTGATTTGACAGTGCTGTCGGTTTTTGGCGGTGCACTTGGCGTCGGATTAGGGTTGGGATTGCAGAGAATTACCAGTAGTTACGTATCTGGTTTCATCATTTTGTTTGATAGAAGCCTTTCAATTGGTGACATGATTACGGTCGATAAATTTAGTGGTTGTGTGACGCAGATTAATACGCGTTACACAGTGCTTAAAGGTTTGGATGGCGTCGAGTCGATAATCCCGAACGAAATGCTTGTGTCCAATCCTGTGCAAAATCTTTCCCTAACCGATAGGGCTGTCGTTCTGACGACCGACTTTACCGTTGCCTACGACACGGATCTTGATAGTTTGCTTCCCGCATTGATGGCCGTTGCGGCAAGTGTTCCACGCGTTTCGCGCAATATTGATACCTCTGCCTACCTATTACGTTTTGGTCCTGATGGTTTTGAACTGCGTGTCGGATTTTGGATCGAAGATCCTGAGAATGGGCGAACGAATGTGATCTCAGGCGTTAACAGGGCGATTTGGACTCTTTTACAAGAACGAGGTATCGAATTACCTTACCCGCAACGTGAAGTCACTGTTTTTCAGGCGCAACCGAAAATTTAGGCTTGAATCAGCGTAAAATTAAGATGTATTTGAGAAATTGTGTTCTGATAGTGACCTGCATTTGGAATTATGTTTTAGGAGTAGTGATATTTTGAGTAATTTTATCGATTTAGCGGTTGATTTTTTGAGTAACGGCTTTACCCGAGCTTCAGGGTGGCAAGTGTTTATTTTCACGATGGTCGTTACACATATTACGATCGCTAGTGTGACCATTTTCTTGCATCGTTGCCAAGCGCACCGTGCTTTGGAACTGCATCCCATCCCTAGTCATTTCTTTCGTTTTTGGTTATGGTTGACGACCGGTCAAGTAACAAAAGAATGGGCCGCAGTCCATCGTAAGCATCACGCAAAATGCGAGACAGAAGAGGATCCTCACAGTCCAGTGACCCGCGGTATCAAAAAAGTTCTTTTGGAAGGTGCGGAGTTATATCGCACAGAATCGAAGAATCTAGAGACAATTAGTAAGTATGGCCATGGTACGCCTGACGACTGGCTCGAGCGCAATCTATACACACGATTTAGTTGGCAGGGGGTTGCCTTAATGTTGATCATTGATTTCATGTTGTTTGGTGTTATCGGCGTGACTGTTTGGGCTGTTCAAATGATGTGGATTCCGGTCACTGCGGCTGGAATTATTAATGGTATTGGACATTATTGGGGCTACCGCAATTATGAATGTAATGACGCGGCGACAAATATAGTCCCTTGGGGAATTTTGATTGGTGGCGAGGAGCTGCACAACAATCACCATACGTTTGGTACTTCTGCAAAGTTGTCGTCCAAATGGTATGAATTTGATATTGGTTGGGGCTATATTCGCAGTTTGGAATTGGTGGGCTTGGCCAAAGTGAAAAAAGTCGCCCCTCAACCAAAGTTTAACGCGTCGAAGATGGTTGTTGATGTGGAAACTTTGCAGGCAGTGATTGCGAATCGTTATGATGTGATGGCGAAGTATGCAAAAACTTTGAAAAAGACTTGGCGTCTGGAATTACAGCAATTGCGCGAAAACGCACATTTGGAGAAGGGTTTCTTGAAGGCCGTGAAAAAAACTTTGCAGCGCGAACCAGCTAAGTTAGAAGCGCCGCAGCAGCAGCAATTGCTTGAACTATTCGCACATAGTGCTGCATTGAAAACAATGCACGATATGCGTTTGGAATTAAATGCAATTTGGGAGCGTTCTAGTGCTACCCGTGAGCAATTAGTTGCGCAGTTGCAGGATTGGTGTCAGCGGGCAGAGGCATCAGGCATTAAAACTTTACAGGAATTCTCATTGCGGTTAAGAAGTTATGCTTAGAGTGTAATATTGAGTGAAAAATGACGCTGAGAGGCGTCATTTTTTTTATTTGACATATGTATCAACTCGATAGCTGCGACAACTTGAATGTATAAACGAATAGTGTGGCTGAATTTCAGTGTATAAAGAAGTAGATTTGCATCGAAATGGCTATCAATTCTCGGTCGAATTTGTGCCATCCTGGGAATCATTTTGGCAAAAAAAAACCTGCAAATTTTGCAGGTTTTTTTTAACATTTTACATAAAAAATCAAATAATCATTATTTGATTTTTGTTTCTTTGTAAATAACGTGTTTGCGTGCTTTTGGATCAAATTTCATGATTTCCATTTTTTCAGGCATCGTACGTTTGTTTTTTGATGTCGTGTAGAAGTGACCCGTACCAGCAGTCGATTCTAATTTGATCTTGTCGCGACCAGTTTTAGCCATGATATTTTCCTAACAATGAGTTCTGTATTAAGCAGAAACTGCTTAAACTTTTTCGCCGCGAGCACGTAAGTCAACCAAAACAGCATCGATGCCGATTTTGTCAACAACACGCAAACCTGCGTTAGATAAACGCAAGGAAACCCAGCGATTCTCTGATTCTACGAAAAAGCGGCGATTTTGCAGGTTAGGCAAAAAACGACGTTTAGTTTTGTTGTTCGCATGGGAAACGTTGTTGCCAACCATTGGCCCTTTCCCAGTAACTTGGCATACACGCGCCATGTTTAGCTCCTTAATGATTTCCGAAATTGGAAAAAACAAGAGTATATCTAAAAAACTTTGAAATATCAACGACTTGTGAAAAACAATTGTGTCTTTTAAATGTCCTTGAATTTAACAATTAAAATTCCTCGTCATGCGCAGGTTCGAGATTCAAATTTGTCCATTCTCGGCAAACGAATAAACGGTATTGCTTGCGACAATAAAGTGATCCAATACACGGATATCAACGAGGCCTAAGGCAGCTTTTAATGTTTGTGTCAGACTGAGGTCTGCTGAACTTGGCTCAAAAGAGCCTGAAGGATGATTGTGTGCCAAGATCACGCTGGCAGCATTGTGGCTGAGGGCGGACTTCACTACCTCGCGAGGGTAGACACTCGCGTGACTCAGGCTGCCACGGAACATTTCTTTTGCAATGATTAAGCGATTCTTGACGTCCAAAAATAGAACGGTGAAGGATTCATACTGCTTATTTCCAATTTCAAGTTGTAAGTATTGGCGGACTGCATGCGGTGATGATAGTGATGAACTCACTTGTAATTCTTCGGAGATTGATCGCATCGCCAATTCAAGCACAGCATGTAGCTGAGCGTACTTTGCACTGCCTAGGCCATGAATTTTCGAAAATTCAGTTAAATTCGCGCCAAATAAGCCGCGTAGCGAACCAAAGTGGGTAAGCATATCGCGCCCAAGGTCTACCGCACTTTTCCCTTTTACGCCGACACGCAAGAAGACAGAAAGCAGTTCAGCATCAGATAATGCTGAGGGTCCCAATTTGATCAAGCGCTCCCTTGGACGCTGTTCTTCTGGCCAATGATTGATTCCCATCGTCGTTCCTTTTTTTTCCTGTGTTCGAGCAAAGCGTTTCGATCGCGCCTGACTTACAATAGAGCTTTAAAGTTCTTATATAAAGTTGAAATTAAATTATGTCTGAAAAGTCTATACTTGTCGTTAACAACGGTGCTTATTTAACTTTGCATTACCGCCTTGCAACTCTTGATGGTGAAGATATTATTTCAACTTTTCATGAGAGTCCGGCTACTTTGTTGATGGGGCAAGGTCAACTTGCACCAAACCTTGAGCAGGCCTTGATCGGTTTGGAGGAGGGCTCGCATACAACGCAAGAATTAAGTCCCGAACAGGCATTTGGTCTACGCAATCCAGACTTAATTCAGCGTGTTTCTTTGAAGACTTTGCGAGAAAATTCTGCATTTGGTGAACAGTATAAAGTCGGGGACTTGGTCGATTTTTCCGCGCCATCCGGAGGTAAGTTTGCTGGTGTTATTCAAGACCTTGATGACAATTCCGCACTGTTTGATTTTAATCACCCATTAGCAGGTCAACGTATGTTGTTTGAAGTTAAAATTATCGGGATTTTGTAGCGAGTTTTTGTGGTGATTCATTCATGGCGATTGCCTTGGTGAATGTGATCATCGCCACTTTGAATCAATAATTAGGGCTAGAGATGAAGCAGGAAATTTTATTGGCGCAACCACGCGGTTTTTGTGCCGGTGTTGATCGCGCAATTGATATTGTCGAGTTGGCTTTAGCACAGTTTGGTGCGCCCATCTATGTTAGACATGAAATTGTACACAATGCCTATGTAGTGAATGATTTACGCGAAAAAGGGGCAATTTTTATCGAAGAGTTAGATGATGTTCCAACTGGGAGTACCTTGATTTTCTCCGCCCACGGTGTTTCACAGGCGATTCGTGAGGATGCTGAAAAACGTGGACTCACGATCTTTGATGCTACTTGCCCACTCGTCACGAAAGTGCATATTGAAGTAGCGAAGATGCGTAGAGAAGGACGCGAAATCATAATGATTGGTCATCAAGGTCATCCAGAAGTCGAGGGAACCATGGGCCAGAGTGAAGGAGGAATGCATTTAGTTGAAACCGCGGAAGACGTTGATCGCCTGCAGGTCGCTGATCCGAAAATGCTCGCCTACGTTTCCCAAACTACTTTATCGGTCGATGATACTGCAGACATCATCGCAGCGCTTAAAGTGAAGTTTCCACTGATCGCTGAACCGAAAAAAGGTGATATCTGCTATGCAACTACAAATCGTCAGGCGGCGGTTAAATTCATGGCCCCACTTGTCGATTTGGTCATTGTCGTCGGTAGTAAAAATAGTTCCAACTCGAATCGCCTTCGTGAGGTTGCACAGAAGGTAGGTACAGCTGCGTATATGGTTGACAAGGCGGAAGATATCGATCCAGCTTGGTTGGAAAATTGTATTCGAGTTGGCGTAACCGCAGGTGCTTCGGCCCCGGAAATCCTAGTTAACCAAGTAATCGATCAACTTAAAAAATATGGCGTGAGGAGTGTTCGTGCTTTGGAGGGAGAAGAGGAGAATGTCACCTTCCCATTACCTAAGGGTCTGAATAACGCTGGAAAGATTTAACGCCTGTTTTTTGTGGGGCAAAGGTGTTTCTTGATCTTCTCTCGGTCTTCTGAAATAAAACAGGCGGATTTGCTTAGCATTTTCGTTCTGTTTTTTTGTCGAGCCTGCGTTTGCGGAATTAATCTTAATTAAAATATGCTTGGAGCTTATTTTTTAGATCGCGATTGTCGCAGCGGTCAATCTGTATATTGGGGGTTTTATGCCAGCTCGCAAATGTCTCTAAAGTCTTGGCGATGTCTTTGCTGACCGCTTCACTAATTTTGCAATGTTGCTCTAGGTGCAAGGCTTTAATTTCCATCACTTTTTCTTTTCTGTTTGCCTTGGCGTCGATACGTCCAATTAGCTGCCCACGTCGTAAAATTGGCAGAGTGAAATAGCCATATTGGCGTTTCGCTTCTGGCGTGTAGCATTCCAGTCGATATTCAAAATCGAAAAATTCTAGTGCTCTCTTTCGATCCCATACAACGGGATCAAATGGTGACAATAAACAAGTATGATTTGCACGTAGTTGCCCCATCAATCCTTTCTCGATGAGCGAGGTGTGCTCTGGGTGATAGTAGGCAGGCTCTTGCCATGAATCGACTGCGATTTTTCGGAGTAAACCCTGTTGATATAAGGTTTCAGCCTGAATGGCAGGCGCCAGTTTTTTCATTCGAAAGTAATCGGGAATCCAACTTGATTTGCAAATGCCTAAGGCTTTTACAGCATCTAATACCTGATCTCGTTGATCATCGATCAGGTTTCCTAAATCGCGTTTGTCTTCCCAATTTGGATGGACGCGTTCGGTCAAATCATACACGCGTTGAAAATTATGGCGCTCGGCTACCATTAATTTGCCAGTCGTGAACAGTAGTTCCAATGAACGCTTTTCAGGTTTCCATTCCCACCAGCCACCAGCTTTTCCGTTTGTGCGCTCAAAATCTGCCGATCGGCAAGCACCGAACTCCTCGATATGTGCTAAAACCTGTTTGATTTGCTTGGAATGTTTGGAAAGCCAAGTTTGATTAAATTTCCAACCCATTCCTATGGGATTCAACATTTGGTGTCGATAGCGGCCGAAATTTTCAATCGGGAGGAAGCTTGCTTCGTGAGACCAGTATTCGAATAAATTTCCTTCCGCAAGATGCTCATCTAACCAAGTTTGCTGATAGTTTCCTAAGCGACTCCACAGAACCAAATAAGGACTACGTGCGACCACGTGGATGGTATCGATCTGGAGTAGACCGAGATTTTTGATAGTGGTGAGGACCGTTTCTTTTTTTGCTGGTTGTGTCGGTCGGCGCAACAGTCCTTGTGCTGCCAAATGAATGTTGCGCGCTGCTTGTAAGCTTAACGACATAATTGCACCGATCGCTTGTTTAAAAATGTTTCAAGCCAATCGCCGCCTTCACTTCATCATTCGTTTTTGCTGCAATTTCCCTAGCCCTGAAGGTGCCTTCTTTGAGTAATTGCAGAACATGTCCACGATCTTTTTCATACTCCTGACGGCGTTCGCGAATTGGGCGCAACATGTCTTGCAATATCCCCTCGAGACGTGATTTTACTTTGCTGTCACCAAGCCCACCGCGAACATAGTATTCTTTCATTGCTTGTAACGAATCTTTGTCGGTATCGAATGCATCAAGATATGTGAAAGCGACGTTTCCCTCTAGATGTCCCGGATCTTCAACCTTGAGATGCAACGGATCGGTGTATACATTCCGTACTGCTAATTTGATTTCCGCTTCACTAGCACCTAAGTTGATGGCATTTCCTAGTGACTTGCTCATCTTGGCTTTTCCGTCAATACCTGGCAACCGACCAATTTCTGGAACCAAAGCTTCGCATTCAACCAAGATATCTTTCTTTGCTAAGCGATTGAAGCGACGTACGATTTCGTTGGTTTGTTCGATCATCGGAATTTGATCGTCGCCAACAGGAACTAATGTCGCTTTAAATGCAGTAATGTCCGCAGCCTGACTGACAGGATAGGTGAAAAAACCAGCCGGAATGTCGCGTTCGAAATTGCGTAGAATGATTTCCTGCTTGATTGTAGGATTGCGTTCCAAGCGTGAAATAGTCACCAAATTCATATAATAGAAAGTGAGTTCAGTGAGTTCTGGAATTTGAGATTGAATAAAGATCGTCGTTTTGCTCGGGTCAATTCCAACAGCCAAATAGTCGAGAGCTACTTCAATGACGTTGTTGTGTACTTTTGCAGGATCATCCATGTTGTCAGTGAGAGCTTGAGCATCAGCAATCATGATGTATTGCTTGTAAAGATCTTGATAAGTGACACGATTGCGTAGGCTGCCGACAAAATGACCAAGATGAAGCGGGCCAGTGGGGCGGTCACCCGTCAAAATTAAATGCTGTTTATTTGCAGATGGTTGGGCGGTTGCCGTACTTGCTGTGCCTGCTTCTACTGTATTTGCTGCTTGCTCGCTCATGAATGGCCCGAAAAAGTGGAAAGAACGTTGAATATAAAAATAAAATGCCGCCATTGCAAAAAGAAAGGCGGCATTAGTAATCGTTGGTTTGCTATTGTTAATATGGGAAGCCGCCCTCAGTCAAAGGTACTCCGCCAATAGTCGCTTGGGATGTGGAAAGTGATCATCATGTAGGCATAATGCCGTTTTTCACTGTTTTTTGTCAAGATTTGTCGACATCAGCATGGTAAAATTGCGAGCTTGTCGGGGGGGATTGACCTCAGACTTGTTATTAATTCTCGATCCTAACTTAGAAGGCTTTCGAAGTGAGTACTGTCCCATCTAAACTTATCATTGCTTCGCGTGAAAGTCGGCTCGCCATGTGGCAGGCCGAGCATGTTCGCTCCCGCTTGCAGGCCCTATATCCTGAATGTGATGTTCAAATATTAGGGATGACAACTCGCGGTGATCAAATTTTGGATAGAGCATTATCGAAAGTCGGTGGCAAAGGCTTGTTCGTAAAGGAACTGGAAGTCGCCATGGAAGAAGGTCGAGCCGATTTGGCGGTCCATTCCTTGAAAGATGTGCCGATGGAGTTGCCAGACGGTTTCTCCCTTGCAGCGATTTTGGAACGAGAAGATCCGCGCGATGCTTTTGTTTCGAATCATTTTGATGAATTGTCCGAGCTCCCGCCTGGTGCTGTTGTCGGTACTAGCAGTTTGCGGCGTCAAGCTTTGATCTCTGCTAGGTTTCCTCATTTGGTGATTAAACCCTTGCGCGGAAATCTCGATACGCGTTTGCGTAAATTAGATGATGGCGAATATGCCGCGATTATTCTAGCCGCCGCAGGACTTAAACGCCTTGGATTGTCTCAGCGTATAAAAGGATTTTTGAGCGCAAGTGAAAGTTTGCCTGCTGCGGGACAAGGTGCGATGGCAATAGAGATTTTGTCTTCACGTCGGGACTTGTTAGAGGTATTAGCACCGTTAGATCATTTACCAACCTCACAAGCGGTATTGGCGGAACGCACGGTGTCGAAGGCATTTGGCGGAAGTTGTCAAATTCCATTGGCAGCTTTTGCAGAAATTGACCGAGATAGTATGTTTTTGCGTGCGATGGTCGCAACGCCAGATGGTGCATTGGTAGCGAAGGCAGAAGTTAAAGGACAAGCTATTGATTTCGAATCGCTTGGTGGGCAGCTTGTATCGGCCCTGCGGGCTCAAAATGCTGATGCAATCTTAGCAGTATGCCGCGAAAACGAGCAGCCTTAGGCTCCTTAGTTCAACTCAAGATGAGGTCTGCTTGATGCAAGTTTCTTCTAGAGAGATGATCCCGACTTCTCCCGTCGTGGTAGTCACGCGACCACTTCGCCAAGCATCTAATTTGCAGGAAAAATTGCAGCAGCAAGGACGTACTGTGATCGTTTTTCCTCTCTTTGAAATAGAGTCGATTTCAAATAACTTGGAACTTGATTTGGCCGTGCGTAATTTGCATCAATATGCAGTGGTTATGTTTGTGAGCCCAAATGCCATCGACGCATTATTTCAGTGCGTTGAAAAAAAACATGGTAAAACTTGGCAATGGCCTGAGGAGACTGCTGCAGCTGTTGTCGGAGCTGCTAGCCGACAGTCCTTGCTTTTACATGGGGTGAGTGACACCAATACACGTATTTATTGCCCACGGAACGAGTCTCGTACAGATTCTGAAACTTTACTAGCTGAACTTCCATTAGATGATTTGGCAGGCAAGAAGGTGCTGGTCGTACGTGCTGATTCAGGGCGAGATTTTTTCGTCGATGCGTTAAAGAAAGCATCAATTGAGGTACAGACTATTAGCAGTTATCGACGCGTGATTCCTTTTTTTGATAAAGTAAAGCAGCAACTTTTAAGCACTTTCCTTCAATCCGCTTGTGATTGGGTTATTACAAGTTCATCCGTTTTAACGACGCTATTAGCTTGGTGTGAGCAGCTAGATCAACTCGAATTACTCGCTAGGGGGGATTCGCAAAAGAACATCTGTCCAGCAGTCGCTAAAATGCAACAGCAAAAGTTATATGTGCCCCATTTTCGAATCGCGGAAGTCGCAAGAGAATTGGGATTCAAACAAATTTGCCTGACTGCATCAGGCGACGAAAATCTCATACTCGCGTTACAATCACAATTATGAATGAATCAACTCCCACTACCGAAGCTATGTCGACGACGAATAATTCGATTGAAAACAGTGCAAAAACAATCGCTGGCTCTGCTGCACCCGTTGAAAATGAACAATCAATGGGCTCTTCTGGGGCAAGCGTAGGTGCCGCAGTGTTGTCCCCTCCCATGATTAGTAACTTAAACGGCGGGTACATTTTATCTGGGGTTCTCGCTGTACTCTTAGCTGTGCATTGGTACACGTCGCAGAATCAAATTGTGTCATTGCGCGAGGAAGTGGCACGTCGGTTGCAAACTGCTGATATCAACAACAGCGAAATAAAAGGCATCGCGAAGAATGTACAGGAAGCGTCTAAGGAAATTCAGGCGAAAGTGAGTGTACTTGAGGCGAAGCAAACAGAGGCGCAGGGTCAACAAATTGCACTCGAACAGCTTTACCAAGATTTATCAAAAAGTCGAGATGAATGGGCATTGGCAGAAATTGAACAAGTGTTAGCGACTGCCAGTCAGCAAATGCAATTGGCGGGGAATGTTCAAGGCGCATTGATTGCTTTACAGAATTCAGATGCACGTCTTGCAAAATCAGAAAAAGCGCAATTTATTGCGGTTCGTCGAGCCATCGCGAAAGATGTGGAAATGTTGAAGGCACTCCCACAACTTGATATGACGGGGCTTGTTTTACGGCTAGACAGTGTGATTGCACAAGTCGATAACATTCCACTTTGGTCGGATGAAAAGCCACCCGTTGTCGCAACTCCACCAAAAGCACCACTGCGTGTCCTTCCTCGAGTTACAAAAGATAAAAATGCAAAGTCGGAAGTTGCTGCGGATGGTCGTGAAAATACTTTCGCTGCGCAATTGCAAGATCGCTGGCAGAGTTTTTCAACGGAGATGTGGGGAGAGTTGAAGCAACTTGTTCGTATCCGCAACGTTGAGTCACCTGATGCTTTGCTATTGTCTCCTACACAGGCTTATTTTGCTAAAGAGAATTTAAAGTTGCGTTTGTTGAATGCACGTCTCGCATTATTGTCCAGAAACGAGGGTGCGTTTAGAAGCGACATGATTGCTGCGCAAGATTTGATATCCAAGTATTTTGATGTGAGGACCAAGCAAGCGCAAACTGCCCAAGCGCTCTTAAAACAAATTCAGAGCAATAATTTGTCAATAGAAATGCCAGCATTGACTGAAAGTTTGAATTCTGTTCGTAATTTCAAAGTGAAACCTTAAGCATGCGTATCTTTATCCGAATTCTTATTCTGTTTGCACTTGCGGTTGGTATCGCAGTTGGTGGTCGATTTAATGCTGGCAACGTGGTTCTATTTTATCCGCCAACACGCATTGATGTTTCTCTTAATTTCTTCTTGCTCCTTTTAGCGGCATTGTTCTTTGTCGCGTATTGGATTGTCCGTACCGTCGTGTTGACTAGTGAGATGCCGAAGAAAGTCTCTGAGTATCGCCAAAGTAAGCGTGAGCGAGAGAGCAATCGCGCTTTGCGCGAAGCGCTGAAAGCTTTATTTGAAGGGCGATTTGGACATGCGGAAAAAGCTGCGGCAAAAGCACTTGACCTACCAGAAAATAAAGCTTTGGCAAGCATTATTGGTGCTCGCGCTGCACATCATATGAGTCAGTTTGATCGTCGGAACGTTTGGTTTACCGGAATTGAAGACGATGCAGCATTTAAGACCGCGCGATTAGTGACAATGACTGAGCTGTATGTTGACCAACATAAGGCGGATTTAGCGCTTGATGCGATAAAAGAATTAAATTCGCGAGGTAAGCGGCATATTCAGGTTTTGCGTTGGGCATTGAAAGCAAATCAACAAGCAAAAAATTGGTCAGAAGTGGTGAAATTGGTCCGAATTTTGGAAAAAAATCACGCAATTCACCCAGCCCTTGCTGGTCGCTTACGTGAAATATCCTATGACGCATTGCTTAAAGAAAATGGTCAAGATGCAGAGTCCTTGCGTCGAGTGTGGAGCGAAGTTCCGCAGAACGAACGCAAGAATCGGTATATTGCGGTGAGTGCAGCAGCTGCTTTTATCCAATGTCAAATACTCGACGAAGCTCGGAGTATTGTTGAGAAAGCGTTGAATGAGGAATGGGATAATCGTTTGTTAAGAAGTTATCGCGAAGCAGCTGGAAGCGAGGGCTCTGTCGCCTTGCGCTCGCAGATTGAGCTTTGTGAGGACTGGCTGAAACAGCATCCAAAGAATGCGGAGCTAGAATTGACTCTTGGTGTCTTGTGCTTGAATCAAAAATTGTGGGGCAAGGCACAAGTCCATATGGAAGATGCGCTGAATCATGCCCAAGAATCGCGTACAGTTCTTGAGGCAAATTTGAGTTTGGCGCGTCTACACGAAGCGATTGGACAGACACAAGAAGCGATGAAACATTATAGACAATGCGCAATTGCAACAAGCGTCTGATCTCTCGCAGAGGCGGAAAGACTATGGACACAGAGTTTCGGTGAATTTCTGTTGCGATGCACCAAATTCATCTAGAAGTCGCTATAATTTACCCATTACCTATTGAATGTGTAGGATTTACCTTGAAAGTGTCTTATGAGTTTAAATAAAGTACCCGCCGGCCGTGATTTGCCGAATGACTTCAATGTGATTATCGAAATCCCAATGAATGCAGATCCGATCAAGTATGAAGTCGATAAAGAAAGTGGAGCGATCTTTGTTGATCGTTTTATGGGGACTGCAATGCATTATCCATGCAATTATGGATATGTACCTGACACGATTTCTGGTGATGGCGATCCAGTAGATGTATTGGTAATTACGCCGTTCCCACTAATTCCTGGCGTCGTAGTTCGTTGTCGTCCAATCGGTATTTTAAACATGCACGATGAAGCTGGTGCAGACGGAAAAGTGTTGGCAGTGCCAATCGATAAAATTTTACCAATTTATCAGCATTGGCAAAAGCCAGAGGATTTGAATCAATTGCGTTTGAATCAAATTCAACATTTCTTTGAACATTATAAAGATTTGGAACCTGGAAAATGGGTCAAAGTTGATGGATGGGGCGGTCCAGACGATGCCCGCGCTGAAATTTTGGCGGGTGTTGAGAACTATAAAAAATCAGTGGCTTAAGGCCATGAATTTTAAAAAAGGCAGCTATGGCTGCCTTTTTTTGTTTTTGGATGATTATCGCAAGGCTAATGGTTGGTAAATGCAAGAAATGCTAGTGCCGCAGCGATCAATACACTAAGCCAACCAAGCCAAAAAAGTGAGCCTTTCCCTGAGAAAAAGGCTTTTGTTGATGAAGTTGGATTATTTGTGTTTGATGACCGACGAGCGCGCTTCTCTTTTGCTAGAAATCGATTCAACGCTAGTGCCATTTCTGCTGCGCTCTTGTAGCGGCGATGTGGCTTTTTTTGCATCGCTTTCATAATAATCAAAGCCAGTTTCTCTGGTACCGCTGGGTTGAGTAATTCTGGAGATTTGGGTGTTCGATGGTTGATGTTGTGGAGCAATTTATCAAAGTCAGACGCAGAAAATGGTTTTTGACCCGTGACCATTTCATACATGACGGCCCCAAGGGAGTAGACATCGGTCAAGGCTGTGACGGGTTGACTCGATGCTTGTTCGGGAGACATGTAGTTAGGTGTCCCCATGATATTCCCTTTGAATAGAGTCTGTGCTTGACCATCTTCATCAAGTACCCGATTCGGCACGCGTGCAATCCCAAAATCGACGACTTTAGGCTGATTATTTTCGACAATGAAAATATTGGCAGGTTTAATATCTCGGTGGATCACGCCTTGGTTGTGCGCAAAGGCGAGGGCGTTTGCGACCTTGTAGCCTATTCCAGCAGCCTCGATAGGGTCAAATTTTTTACCACCGGTCATGAGTTCCCGCAGATCCTTCCCTTGCAAAAATTCCATCGCTATAAAGGTTGTTCCACCCTCGGTGGAGGCATCGTAAATGGTGACGATATTGGGATGCGACAGCCGACCTGCTGCTCGGGCTTCATTGATAAATTGTTGTTCTCGCTGTTTTTTATCTGTTGCCCCAACTGGATTATTTAAGATCTTTATGGCGACCGCACGATCAATTATGGGGTCGTGTCCTAGCAGTACATTACCGTTTGATCCGCTGCCCAGTTTGTCTGTGACCGTGAAGCGACCGATTCTTCGCATCGGACCTTTTCCCGGTGAGTGGACATGACTGGATGGAGGATGTTGAATCATACTGTCGATAACCTTGAATAGATTGAAATCAATCACTGTCTAATGATGATTTTTTTTGCATTTGCACATTCTAAAGGATTTGCCATCTTCGTATGAAAAACTCTGATTGTTTTACTGTTTTTTTCAACGATGCTGTTGCAATTTTCGCCGCCGACCGCAGGTTCGCTTTAGATACCACTTATATGATGCTTATCGTTTTTAAATGGCGTGTGCTCATTTAATTCATCGATATATTGTTCGACCCCATGGGTTTCCCTTTTGAGAAAATGTTCAACGGCATGGGCAAAATCAGACTGTAGGATGAAGTGATTGGAATAGGTCTTCTGCGGCATGAATCCACGGGCCAATTTATGTTCGCCTTGTGCGCCTCCTTCGAAAATTTGTATCTTATGCTGAATGCAGAATTCCAGCGCTTGATAATAAGCCGTTTCGAAGTGCAAATAGGGTATTTCGATGGAACACCCCCAGTAGCGCCCGTACAAATGCGTTTGATTATAGAAGAACAGCGCTGCGCCAACTCTGTCGCCATTCAGATTGGCAATGATTAGAAGTAGATTTTCAGGCATATCGCTTCCAATGCGTTGAAAGAAATCTAAATTTAAATAGGGACTTGAGTGATGTTCTCGATAGGTTCTATCGTAGCATTGCTTAAAAAAAAACCAATCATCACTCGAGATATCTTTACCAATCACATGTTGAAATTGAATGCCTGCGTCTTGGACTTTACGTCTTTCTGTTCGAATATTTTTTCTTTTCTTCCGTTCTAGTTTCGATAGAAATTCCTCAAAGCTTTGATAATTTTGATTTTTCCAATGAAATTGCACGCCTTCACGTGTCAGAAAACCGATACGATCTAACTCGTTTGCTTCTTGTTCAGTTGGAAAAAGAATGTGGCACGATGAATATTGACCATTGCGCATTAAGTCAACTAAAGCAGCGATCAATATACGTCTTGCATCGTGATGCTTGGAAATCAAACGGCTTCCTTGAATCGGTGTGAATGGAATCGCCGATACCAGTTTAGGATAATAATTCAGTCCGTGTTCATGGTAAGCATTTGCCCAAGCCCAATCAAAGACGTATTCGCCATATGAGTGCGATTTTTCGTACAGAGGCAAGGCGCCAACGAGTTCTTCGTCGTCCCAAACAGTGATAAATGTCGGTTTCCATCCGGTCATGCTGCATGCGGAATTGGATTGGTGCAGTGCCTCAAGAAAGGCAAACGATACAAATGGTGTTGGCATATCTTGTGACTTGACGAGCCTGTCCCAATTCTCTTGACCAATCTCCGATAGAGAATCGACTATACGCGTGCGATAATGTGATATTTCTGATTTCATAGCCGAGTGCATAATTAGGTGCATTAAATTATATGACTGTTAAAGTTGCTATTGCCCAAATGAACAGCGTAGTAGGTGATTTGGCAGGAAATGCCAAAAAGATCATCGAAAATGTTGAACTTGCCGCTGCTCAGGGGGCTGATATTGTCGTTACTCCCGAATTATCCTTAGTCGGGTATCCGCCCGAAGATTTGCTGCTGAGAGCGGCTTTCTATCATCAAACTGAACAATGTTTGAACAATCTGTGCTCTTCATTAAAGCAATTTTCCAACATATATGTGTTAGTCGGGCATCCGTTAGCAATTGCTGATGAGTACTATAACGCGATTTCCGTTTTGTTGAACGGCGAGATTGCGCATACGTATTTGAAGCATAGTTTGCCAAATGATGCGGTATTTGATGAAAAACGCTATTTCGCAACCGGTAAAGATCCAGTTGTTTTTGAGGTCAAGGGCTGCCGATTTGGGATCAATATTTGTGAAGATGTTTGGAGTGGCAATGCACCTGAGTTGGCTCGGGATGCAGGTGCCCAAGTGCTGCTCGCGCCAAATGCGTCGCCATTTCATATGAATAAGAGTGATTTTCGTGTAGAGACGATGCGCAAGAATATTAGTTCATTGGGAATGAGTCTGGTTTATGCGAATTTGGTGGGAGGTCAGGATGAATTGATTTTTGATGGAAATTCTTTTGTGCTTGATTCCTCAGGTACATTGTGTGCGCGCCTACAACATTGTTCGGTAGACCTCCAAATTGTAGAATTTATTCACGGTCAACCTGTGCCTGCTCTGATCGCACCAAGTCTCGCTGTTGAAGGCCAAATTTATCAAGCGCTGGTGTTGGGCGTACGCGATTATGTTGTGAAAAATGGTTTTCCTAGTGTCTTGATTGGTTTTTCTGGTGGAGTCGATTCCGCTTTAACATTGGCGATTGCGGTAGACGCTTTGGGTGCGAGCAAAGTCAGAGCTGTCATGATGCCTTCTCCCTATACAGCGGAGATTTCCTGGCTGGATTCACGAGAGATGGTGCATCGGGTTGGTGTGCGCTACGATGAAATTTCGATCAATGCGTGTTTCAGTGCATTTAAACAAACATTAAGTTCAGAATTTGCTGGTCTAAAAGAGGATACAACTGAGGAAAATATTCAAGCAAGGATACGTGGCACGATTTTGATGGCGATGTCAAATAAATATGGATCCATCGTTTTGACCACCGGTAATAAAAGTGAAATGGCCGTAGGTTACTGTACCTTGTATGGTGATATGGCAGGTGGTTTTGCGGTGATTAAAGACGTCGCCAAGACGATGGTCTATCGTTTATGTGCATATCGTAATTCGCTCTCTGATATTATTCCTGAACGTATCATCACACGACCCCCATCGGCTGAACTGCGTCCAGATCAGAAGGACCAGGATTCTTTGCCTCCGTACGACATCCTTGACGGGATTATGCAGCGCTACATGGAAGAAAACCAGTCGCGAGCCGAGATTGTTGCTGCTGGTTTTGCGGAAGCGGAAGTCGAACGGGTCACGCGCTTGATTAAAATTAATGAATACAAGAGGCGCCAAGCGCCGGTTGGGATTAGGATCACGCACAGAGCATTTGGGCGTGATTGGCGTTATCCAATCACATCAAAGTTTAGAGATTAACTTCAATTGCGAATACATAGAGAACGAAGAGGGAAATGATGAAACAAATTACTGCTGTTATTAAGCCATTTAAACTCGATGAAGTACGTGAAGGATTGGCAGAGGTGGGTGTAACTGGCTTGACAGTCACAGAGGTCAAAGGCTTTGGTCGTCAAAAGGGGCATACAGAGCTTTACCGTGGTGCAGAATATGTCGTTGATTTTCTGCCCAAAATTAAGGTCGAAGTGGTCGTGGATGACAAGGTTTGCGATGATGTGGTGGACGCGATTATTAAAGCCGCACATACTGGCAAGATCGGTGATGGGAAAATTTTTGTTCAAAATGTCGAGCAAGTAATTCGTATTCGAACTGGCGAGACTGGGCCTGAAGCTGTTTGATTAATATTTATCCATGCTTGCCTTCTGTGCGACGCGCAAGCGTGTGAATCTACGCTTCGTTTGAGATTCAAGTGCCGTACTCGATTTCTTGACCTAGGATGACTATGACGCACGCAACAAGACAATTAATGCACCTGCCCCACCATCGGCTGCCGTAGCTTGGCTGAAAGCAATGACTTCGTCTTTTTGGATTAACCAGTTACGTACTTTGTTTTTTAAAATGGGTTCCTTGTTAATCGAGCCTAGACCTTTTCCATGGATGATGCGGACGCATCGTAATCCACTTCGTAACGATTTCCTGAGGAATTCTCCCAAGCTGTCACGTGCCTGATCGCGCCGCATTCCGTGCAGGTCTAATTGGGCTTGGATTACCCAATTGCCTTGACGTAATTTTTTTGCGACATCCAACCCGACTCCCGGTCGAGTAAAACTCAGATTTTCGTCGGACTCAAGTAATGTCCCCGCATCGAATTCATCTGATAAAGACTCTTGCAAAGCTTTTTTCTCATCTTCAAAATGTTTAAAGGGAAGTGGAGCAGGCTTTGGTGTCACTGGATAGACTTTTTCAGTTTTCTTGAGTTCGCTAACATCGCCGACAACCGAGCGGAAAAGATTCGCTTCGATCTTAGCTTGTTTTTCCTTCGCGATACGCTCCGCTTCTGCTTTTGCTCTGAGTTCTTGTTGGATTTTTAGTTGCTGACCAACCTGTTGAAGCTCAGCAAATGATTTCATTGAAGTTGGCATGGTATAAATCTGCAGAACCTTTGATTTAAAAGATTAGGAGATACGACTTATTGCAAGTCGTATCTCGCCATTCAAGTCATTTCTGATGGTTTGAATACCAAATAGAATGTGCCTTAGGCTTCTAAAAAGCGTTGTGCATCGAGAGCGGCCATACAACCTGTTCCTGCGCTTGTGATTGCTTGACGATAGATATGATCTTGAACATCACCTGCCGCAAAGACACCGGGTATGTTGGTTGCTGTTGCCATTCCCTCGTTCCCCATTTTCGTAATGATGTAGCCGTTCTTCATTTCCAATTGACCTTCAAAAATACCTGTATTCGGCTTATGTCCGATAGCAATGAAGACACCATGTAAAGAAACTGAGGAGACTACCCCTTCGGCAGACTTGATATTGATGCCAGTAACGCCTGATGCGTCGCCTGTTATTTCATCTAAAGTGTGATTCCATTTTATTTCAACTTTGCCTTCCGCAACTTTGGCCATCAAGCGATCAATTAAGATTGCTTCTGCTCGGAATTTATCACGGCGATGAATGACGGTCACTTTGCTTGCAATATTTGATAAGTACAATGCTTCTTCAACTGCTGTGTTGCCACCGCCAACTACGGCAACTTCTTTGCCGCGATAGAAGAAGCCATCACAAGTTGCGCATGCAGATACTCCTTTTCCCATAAACGCCTCTTCGGACTCCAGTCCGAGATACTGCGCCGATGCGCCAGTTGCGATAATGAGCGCATCGCAAGTGTATTCACCTTGATCGCCAATTAAGCGGATCGGCTTTTCGGTAAGTTTGGCGGTATGAATATAGTCAAAAATAATTTCGGTATTGAATCGTTCCGCATGTTGTAGAAAACGCTGCATCAATTCAGGACCTTGGACACCATTGGGATCAGCCGGCCAGTTTTCAACGTCGGTGGTCGTCATGAGTTGGCCACCTTGCTCAACCCCAGTAATTAAGACAGGTTTCAAATTGGCGCGCGCAGCGTAGACGGCTGCTGAATAGCCAGCAGGGCCAGATCCAAGTATCAGAACGTGAGCATGTTTGGTGGATTTAGGTGTAGACATAAAGTTCCCGTGGAAAGTCGTCAAGAGTGTTTGTGCTGTCGCATTGAATGAATTGTGTTGCGAAGTAGCGGAATTATCCCAGATTTAGGCGAACTTGACTTTAACCAAGTCAAGGAATGTCAGTTTAACTACATTCCTGATCTTGGAAATTCGGATGGGCGTCAAGCAAGGTTGAGGATTTTTCTGTGAGCGGATCTCTGTATCGTTTCAGGACCAAAATTATTTAATGTCAAAAACGAAACCCATTTGTGCTGGAATTTGGATACTTGAAAAACCCAGGGAATTGGTTTGAAAACTAAACTGGGTATCGGGATAAAGGCTAACCAATTCTCTGTTGGCCGGTAGGTTGCTGAGAGATATGTTTGCTGGGCTCGAACCATAATTCAAGATGATTAGTGATTTCTCGTTCCCCGCACTACGATGGAAGCTTAGTACGCTTCCATCGACGGCACTATTTGTATAATTTCCTTGGCTGAGAGAGGGACGTTGTAAGCGTAAAGCGATTAATTTTTTGTAGAATTGGTAAAGTGAATTGTCGTTTTGGATTTGGTCTGCAACATTATTTGTGTTCCTATTTGCGGACAATGAACGAAACGGTTGTGCTGTGGAGAAGCCAGCATAATTCGTTTGGTTATTCCAGCTCATCGGCGTGCGCAATTGTTGGTCACCACTTAGATTCGCGGCGCCAGACATTCCAATTTCTTCACCATAGTAAATGAAGGGTGTTCCAGGTTGTAGAAGATACGTGGCTGCTGCTAGTTGGTACTGCTTTATGTCACCATTGACTTGATCCCACAGCCTTCTTCCAGCGAATTCATCATGATTGGAAATCATGGTTGCCATGTCTGTGGGCGCGGTATTGAAATAACTTCCTATTGACTGAATTGCTGGAATTTGCCCTTGTGCAGCACGGACTAGGTCGTAGTTGTGTTGAAAGGCGAAAGCATTGCCGCACGATGTACTAGCGGCATAGGCAAGTGGCTTGCCTGGCGCTTCACAGACAATGAAACGATTGTCGTATTGTTGTACGTTTTCGCGTATCTTTCCCATGAGCGCAATGCTTTCTGGTTGGCTTTCCCAAGCGCCTGCATTGTTTTCAATTAGATTTCCTACGGCGTCAAATCGAAAGCCGTCAACTCCTCGGTTCAGCCAAAACCTTAAATTATTTTCGTGAAACGCAATTACTTGTGGATTGAGAAGATTGAAGTCTGGCATACCAGAGTAAAAGGCTGCAAAATAGTTGCCGTTTTTGCTGCTGTACCAAGGATTATTGCCAAAAATGTTCCAGCCCGTTGGGGGTGTGTCTTTCCAAATGTACCATTGGCGATAGGCGTTCGAGCTGGTATCGGCGGCATTGATGAATGCTGGATGCGTGCGGGCACTGTGGTTCATGACATAGTCCAGAATAATCCCGATACCACGCACGTGTGCTTCCTGAACTAATCTATCAAAGTCTTCCAATGAACCATATTTCGGTTCAATGTTTCGATAGTTTTTAACAGCGTAACCGTGGTCCTGATCGTCGCTCTCTGTGATTGGCATCAACCAAATGCCTTTGATTCCGAGATCGTGTAAGTAGTCCAACCGTTGTATCAAGCCGCGCAAATCACCGATCCCATCACCATCGCTATCTTGATAGCCTCGCACATAAATTTCCATCATAGGACCTTGACGCCAAGTTTCAGGAAGTGCACTTTGCTTATTGGCGACTGTGACTGGGCTTTGCTCGAACGTTGGTAAATTGCTGGATGGTGTCTCGTTCGTTTGCGTTGCTGAGTTTGGTGTAAGGGAGATTTTGTTCGAGTCCGAACCACTTCCGCCACCGCAGGCACTTAAAATGCAGAGGCTCGTGAGCAATACGATTTTGTTGATAATGTTTTTTGATTTGATAGACATTTGGTAGGATTACTACGTTTAAATTATATAAATAGGTTTTAGTAGATATATGATTTTATTATTTTAAGTTTGAAATGTGTTTACTATTTGTAGTAAAACTACATGGAAAATTTAGTTGGTAGAGTAGGTGGGGCGGTTTACGTCTTGTTTTGAAATACGACGAATTTCACAAAAAAAAGCGCGATGCTGACACATGATGGGTGATCCATAGAATGCATCGGGGTAGCGGTCTTTCAACGCTTATGTGGCATGCGTAAAAATTAAAGTAGTGAAGTTGAGAAGCAAAATTAGCGCAATTTCATTTGCTGAAAGTGCTTTGCTTGAGTGTGCGTGTTTTCAATTGTTCTCGGTGCTTAATTCATATCTTGGTCACTCACGAATAGCGCAACAGCGAAGATTTGCCCTACAATCATGCTTGCTTTTTCACTTTGATTTTTATGCCAAATACCAACGAAGTTTATCAACGTAGTCGTCAGCAAAATCCGCCAGCACCGATGCCTAATCGCTTAGTTGTGTTATTAAGTGAAGTTCGCTGGATGATTTTTGCAGCGCTGACTCTATATTTTATTCTTGTGCTTGCCACCTATTCACCGTTCGATCCTGGGTGGTCTCGATCGATAGTGGTTGAGCGCTATCATAATTTAGGTGGTTTTGTTGGGGCGCGTATTGCGGACTTAGCACTGTTTATTTTCGGCTTTTCCGCTTGGTGGTTTGGGTTTGCTTTGCTGCGATTGGTGTGGCGAAGTTATCGGCAATTAAATCGTGATCTTCGAGCAGAATACGAGGAGCCGCATTTCGTCGACAAGTTGATACAGATTTTTGGGTTTGTTTTTATTCTGATAGGTAGTATGGGAATTGAAAACTTGCGTCTGTATTCGCGTAAGCTCGCATTACCTGGAGTACATGGTGGTGTGCTTGGCGATATCATTGGTCATCTCAGTACTAGCGCTTTTGGATTTACAGGTGCAACTTTACTTTTGCTGTTTGTAATTGCATTAGGCCTAAGTTTGTATTTTCATTTATCTTGGTGGCAAATTGCCGAAAATACTGGTGCGTTTATCGAAAATAGCTTTGAATTTATTCAAAAGAAATATGCCGATCGCGAGGACCGAATACTCGGCGAGTCGGCCGCGGTGCAACGCGAAACCACAGTTGTACAAGAGAGAGCAAAGATCACCGTTGCTTCCCCAATTCGTATCGAACCTCAGGTAGTGGCAGTCCAAAAATCTGAACGCATTGAAAAGGAGCGCCAAGTTTCTTTGTTCAATGATCTTCCCGATACAAATTTACCACCGCTCTCGCTTTTGGATGAGCCCCCATTGTCGCAAGAGACCGTGAGTGTTGAGACCTTGGAATTTACGAGTCGTTTGATCGAGAAAAAATTGTCTGATTTCGGGGTCGATGTAAAAGTGATTGCGGCCTACCCAGGGCCAGTGATCACACGATACGAAATTGAACCTGCAACTGGCGTAAAAGGAAGCCAAATTGTTGGACTGGCTAGAGATTTGGCACGCTCGTTTGCGCTTACTTCAATTCGCGTGGTTGAGACAATTCCGGGCAAAAATTACATGGGATTAGAGCTGCCCAATCCGAAAAGACAAATAGTTCGATTGACGGAGATCTTGGGTTCGAAAGTCTATAACGATAGCACTTCCAATTTGACTGTGGCGCTGGGTAAAGATATCGCGGGACATCCTGTCGTCGCGGATCTTGCTAAGATGCCGCATTTATTGGTTGCTGGTACAACAGGCTCGGGAAAATCGGTGGGTATTAATGCGACCATCTTATCCTTGTTGTACAAATCTGATCCCAACGATGTGCGAATGATTTTAATTGATCCCAAAATGTTGGAAATGTCTGTTTATGAAGGCATCCCTCATTTACTCGCCCCGGTTGTGACAGATATGCGCCAAGCTGGTCACGCGTTGAATTGGGCCGTGAATGAGATGGAACGCCGTTATAAATTGATGTCGAAGTTGGGTGTGCGAAATCTTGCCGGTTACAACGCCAAAATCGCAGAAGCAGCGAAGCGCGAAGAGCATATTCCCAATCCATTTAGCCTCACTCCGGACGCACCAGAACCTCTCGAGAAATTACCTACGATCGTGATTATCATCGATGAGTTAGCTGACTTAATGATGGTTGTTGGTAAGAAGGTGGAGGAGCTGATCGCAAGGATCGCGCAAAAAGCTCGTGCAGCAGGACTACATTTAATTTTAGCGACACAACGCCCGTCAGTTGACGTGATCACGGGATTGATTAAAGCGAATATTCCAACCCGCATTGCGTTTCAAGTTAGCAGTAAAATTGACTCGAGAACGATTTTAGATCAAATGGGCGCAGAGTCATTGCTTGGCATGGGGGATATGTTGTACATGCCACCCGGCACAGGTTTGCCAGTCCGAGTGCATGGAGCGTTCGTGTCTGACGACGAGGTGCATCGTGTCGTCAAGCATCTTAAGGAACAAGGCGAGCCGAATTATATTGAAGGTATTTTGGAGGGCGGCGTTTTAGAAGATGGCACAGAACTCAGCGTGCCGGGCGAAGGTGCTGGTGAAGCCGATGCTTTGTATGATCAAGCTGTTGCGATAGTTTTAAAAAATCGCCGAGCCTCAATCTCTCTAGTCCAGCGTCATTTACGCATCGGTTATAACCGCGCGGCGCGCCTTTTAGAGCAAATGGAAGCGAGTGGAGTGGTGTCGACGATGCAGTCAAATGGGAATCGCGAGATTCTTGTCCCTGTGGGTAACGCCGAGTAGACGAATATCGTTCCGGTGCGTTGAGGATAGTGCAGTCAATACCAAATACAAAGACTGCAAGATTGTTAGTCTTATCTTGTCTTATCACCAAATGAGTTTTGAATTTATGTTGGATACATTGAACCCAAAAAAACGATTTACAGTGCTTGGAATAAGTCTACTGTTGTCAGCTGGCCTAGCACACGCGTCGGCAATCGAGCAATTTAAAGCATTTGTTCTGAATGCGAAAACGGCGAAAGGTGAATTTAATCAAGTCCAGATGAAGATGGTTAATGGGGTGTCAAAGGTGGGTAAATCGTCCTCTGGTACGTTTAAGTTCGCACGGCCTGGCAAATTCATTTGGACTTATTTGAAGCCTTATGAACAAATCTTGCAGGCGGATGGAGATAAGCTCTATTTGTACGACCGAGACTTGAATCAAGTGACGATTAAAAATCTGGGGAACGCAATTGCATCGAGTCCAGCGGCAATTTTGTTTGGAAGCGTCGATCTCGAGAAAAATTTTACGATGAGAGATGTCGAAGTAAAGCAGGGGATTGAATGGTTGGAAGCGGTACCAAAGACTAAGGATAGTCAGTTTGATAGTATTGGAATCGGTATGAAAGACGGCATTCCAGTTGGGATGGAATTGCGCGACAGTTTTGGTCAAATTTCCGTCATCACTTTGAAGAACTTCGAGAAAAATTCAAGTTTTCCTCTCGATCAATTTAAATTTGTTGTGCCAGCAGGTGCTGACGTTTTAAGACCATGATGCATGTTGATAAAAATTTGCATCAACCGCTTGCTGAGCGTTTGCGTCCAAAAAAACTCACTGAGGTGATCGGGCAACAACATTTGCTAGGCGAGGGTAAGCCGTTACGGGTCGCATTTGAGTCAGG
Source organism: Affinundibacterium fentianense (assembly GCF_018139545.1). Classification (GTDB taxonomy): domain Bacteria; phylum Pseudomonadota; class Gammaproteobacteria; order Burkholderiales; family Burkholderiaceae_D; genus Undibacterium; species Undibacterium fentianense. The sequence goes on from NZ_JAGSPJ010000003.1 coordinate 138,079, forward strand.
CGAGCCACACTCGATGCTCTTATGGGGACCGCCTGGCGTTGGAAAGACAAGCTTAGCTCGACTAATGGCGCAAGCTTTTCAAGCGGAATTCATTGCACTATCAGCCGTTCTATCGGGGGTTAAAGATATTCGTGAAGCGGTTGAACGAGCGGAATATATTCGAGCAAGTACGGCGCGCCGTACGATTTTGTTTGTTGATGAAGTCCATCGATTTAATAAAAGCCAGCAAGATGCATTTCTGCCCCATGTTGAAAGTGGTTTATTTACATTCATAGGCGCCACCACTGAGAACCCATCATTTGAAGTGAATAGTGCACTTCTTTCTCGCGCAGCAGTTTATGTACTAAAGTCGTTGAGTGAGGTTGAACTTGGTTCAATAGTCGAGAAAGCTTGTGCACAAGAACTCGATGGATTGCTCATCAATGAAGAGGCGAAACAAAGTCTAATTAGCAGTGCAGATGGCGATGGAAGGAAATTACTGAATAACCTCGATATCATAGCGCGCGCGGCACAAATCAAGCGTCTCAAGATAATCGATAGCGAACTCATTGCTGAATGTTTGGGGGATGCGTTACGACGATTTGATAAAGGTGGGGACGCATTTTATGATCAAATATCCGCTTTACATAAATCGGTACGTGGATCGAATCCTGATGCCGCCTTGTATTGGCTTGTTCGGATGCTTGATGGTGGTGCCGATCCACGTTATTTAGCGCGCCGCATCATTCGAATGGCGAGTGAGGATATTGGATTGGCCGATCCACGCGCATTGCGAATTAGTTTAGATGCGGCTGAAACCTATGAAAGGCTGGGTTCGCCTGAAGGAGAATTAGCGCTCGCAGAAGCAGTCGTTTATTTGGCCTGTGCTGCTAAATCGAATGCAGTTTATGTGGCCTATAACCAAGTGCGCGCCCACGTCGCAAAGGATAGTTCGCGTCAGGTTCCGGAACATTTGCGAAATGCTCCAACAAAGCTGATGAAAGAACTTGGTTACGGCAAACTTTATCGATATGCTCATGATGAACCGGGAGCCTATGCTGCTGGCGAAACATACTTACCTGACGGCTTACAAGGAATGCGATGGTACCAGCCAGTTGCACGTGGCATGGAGATCAAGATCGCAGAAAAGTTAAATTATTTGCGCCAACTTGACGCCGATAGCGTCAACTCGGATTGATCCATTTAGCGACTCCATGTTCTACATCGATGTGTGGGCATTCGAATGCGTTCACATCGTGTGTCTGAAGAAATTGCCCAACAATTCCACATTCGATCATTTTTTTAGATTTAGGCTGGTATCTTATCAACAGCTTTATTTCGAATTTTGTGCTGCAATAGAGACATTTGAAGAAGCCTTACATTGGATAATGTTGAAGACTACGGTCGTCAAATTGTTTTCTACCGAAGCAAATTGACGATTCCTTCGATTATTTATATAGAGATTTTCAGATACGATGAAGCCAACACTTGACGAAATTGATAATAGAATCCTCGCAATGCTGATGGACAATGCAAGGATGCCGGTAACAAGTATCGCTAAGCTGATTGGCATTGCGCGAACCACCGTGATTGCGCGCATTGGCAATTTGGAAAAGCGAAATGTGATATCGGGTTATGGTGTTCGCTTAAATCAGGGATTGCTGCAACCTGCTGTTCGGGCTTACGTTGGCCTATCCATTGAGGCACGGGCTGCAGATCGCTTGGTAAAGATGATGTTGGAAGTCCCTGAAGTGGAATGTCTTTGTGCTGTGAGCGGTGCGATCGACTATATGCTGACTTTGCGCTGTGCAAATACTGAGGCTCTAGACAGGCTTTTGGATCAAATTGGTACGCTAGATGGAGTACGTCAAACGTCGACCTCGATTATTCTCAGCAAACGTATTGATCGATCTATGACTTAAACCTTCTTTTACTGAAGCCGCTGTTAGAAACAAAAAAGCCTGTCGCTAGAACAGGCTTTTGGCTTAATGCTAATCGATACGCAAGTTAGCTATTATCCTGTGATTTACTTGGATTTTTTTTATCGTCATTGGCCGTCTTTTTGTTATTGAAAGATGGCTCAGAAAATTTCTGTGACGCTTGTTGCAAAATTTGCAAATGAATTGACGCTTTGTCCATGCCACTTCGATCGATCTGCATTTGACCACCTTCACTCGAGCAATTTTCTTGGCAAGTGCTCTGACTACTTGCCTGATTATTTGCTTGGCTAGTCGACTGGCTTGGAACAACGACAAATTCTTGGCTCAACGCGACGCTGGTGAAGGCCAGTAAAGCAAAACCGAGTGAAAATTGTTTCATATTCATGATTGTTGTACTCCAAGTGAATGGCAGCGAAAGATGAAGTGTAATGCAATTTATCAAATTGGCGTCAAACTATTTGTAATAATTTTGTATCAGAAAAATGTACAAAAAATAATAAACTAAAGGAGTTTTTGATTGACGACTTGGCTTGATAAGTTGGCTTACTCGTTAGTTGTTCATCCCTTACTTTAATCGGAATGGCTCTCTTTATTCGCTAGATTGCGACGAAATGCATAAATAGGGGAGTGAATTCACGAATTTGACTGTTCATGATAAGTCGATTCCTTATGCAATGCCTGAGTCGCCTGTTTGGGATTGAAAAAGTCTTACATTGAAGTGGCTATCTTCGATGTTTTTTACCGTAGTTCCTAAGCACGGTTTTCCTAATAATCCGTCTATTCTCAATCGAAGTCATTTCATGATCAAAAAATGTAATTTGGTCGGAAAGTATTATTGAATTGAATACGAACCCGCTAAAGTGTGCGAAGTTTTCTAGGTAATCCTATTTTCATAGAAGGAATTGAAATGAAGAATTCAAATAAACAGTATCTATATTCAGTGTTGCGCCAAGCTTGGCATGAGCTTGGTGGACTTTGGTCTCACGTTAGTGCGATGTTAATGAGGACGCCATTACCTCGGGTGTTGATTTTGTGCGTTGGACTTGCACTCGTTATTACTTTAGTGCCCTTGATCTTGACTTTATTCGTCATCTTTATGCTGATAAAGCTGATATTGCTTGCAATGGTGATGAATGTTCGAGGCAAACAGTCCGCGGAAACTTCGTTTAGTTCACGCTATCGGAATAGGGAATGGTCGACTAGTGAAGCGGAAGATGCCCAATTAGTTCGTATTGAACAAACTACCACGCGCAATAAAGATCGATAAGCTTTTGCTTCAATTCCCAATTTCATTCACGATCGTACTTGAACACCGTGAATGAAAAATGGGCTCTTGCTCGAAGACGCCCTACTTGGCATAGGGCGCTAAGACCTATTGATTAAAGTTAGATGGTCGAGGAATAGGATAAATTTGCTTTTGGCGACCATTGATGTAGCGAACGGTGTTACCGTCAAAAAAAGCATCCTCTTCAAGCATGATTCGAATCGCTTTGCTCCATTCGGGAATAACACTACTCGCATTTAGCTCTATCGAATAGGCCGTATTTTTGCGAAGATGCTGATCGCCTGTGCCGCTTACGACTCCTTGGTTATCCCACATACCAATTGCCGGTCCAGCAGCATGTCCGTGGTAGCCAATCGGATGAGAGTAGATGCTGCCATTAATGTTTTCTTTTTTCGCCTGTTGTAGAGCTCCCGCAAGAATCTGATTGCCCGTTCTTCCTTCTTTGAAGTGTGAAGTCAGGATATCTTGTAGGCGATTCGCTTTGCTAAACGCAAGTTGTATATTCGCTGGAACCTCTGTTTCCCCTGGACGAAGAATATAGGCGTGCTGTTGGATATCTGTATTTAGGCGTAAATAGCTGATGCCGATATCGACATGTATCAAGTCTCCCGGTTGAATTACGTCTGCCTTGGGTTTTGATGCAAAACTACGCTCAGCGCCATCCGTTTTAGGATCTGGTCGTTGAATGTCGACGGTAGGATGGAACCACGTGTCGTAGCCTAAGTCACGAATTTTTTGGCGGAACCACCACACAACATCTTCACTCGTCGTAATTCCAGGCGTGATGACTTTTTCTGAAAATCCCTCTGCGATGATTTTGTGTGTAACATTAATTAATTGGGGGTAAAACTGCATTTCTCTCGGCGTACGAGTTTCTAACCAACGAATGGCTAATGGTTCTGCTGAGGTGACACGTGATTTCATCGCAAGAGGTAATTTTTCCATCAACTCTTGGAACTCGGTATGGTCGAGTCCATCAGCATGGGCAAAATGGCTTGAGGTGTTGATGCCAATTTTTTTGGGATTGCGTTGAGAAATGATATCAAGCAGTGCATCCCATTGGTCTGGAAATTTTTGTGTATCCCAAGCTGCTTTAATATTTGCCCCAAAATCATAACGAGCAACTGCTAATCGTTCAACGGTATTTTTCTGAGGATGACGATAAAAGACTAATATGGTTCTGCGACGCGCATTGAGCCACTCTGCGGGTAACATAGTCTTGAGGACAGGATCTTCATTGTATTCGCGAGAAACGATCACCCACATATCCATCCCTGCATCATCCATCATTTTCGCTAAATGATTGTCAAAGCGGTCCGCTAAATTCTCGTCGATGACGCGTGCTTGTTCTCTAACCGACAAAATTTGGGCATTGGCAGTGGATAGATTAAAAATTCCAGCTAGACCGACAATGAGGCTGGCTATTAGCTTTTTTTTCACATTGTTCTCCGTACTTGATTGAAGCAAGTCTGACCCGTTTTTTTTAACGAAGTTCGATTTGGGCGTGAAATTTAAGCCACTCTGTCTTCGCTATGATTTTCTTATTGTCGCTGTTGATGTCGCGACTAATCACTTAACGCCACCTTTGCGGCTTCTTCTGGAGAGAGTCCGTCATAGAACTGGTCCGTTAGAAATTCAATTTCTTCCTCGATAAATTCTTGTGCTTGCGCTTGCGTTGCACCACCTTTGATGAGAAATCCCTCTAATTCAATGCACCAATTGATGACGGCCATCGTTTCCTCATCCAGATCTTGATTTTTCTTTGACATAATTTTCCTTTCGATTTTTGTATCAAGTTGGACCTTGATTGCGTCCTTGCATATTGCATTATCTCTCTGTTCGTTGATCGATAGAGAAATGATTTTGCACGAGTTACTCTTTTAGTAATTTGTCAGACAAAGTTTGCTGAATCGCGGGGGAAGCTTTTTGGGGATTGACACATTTTTGAGTGCGTGGCTTTTAGATGTACATCGCGACAAATAGCGAGATTTCATTAATTTTGTATAGGTCGTGTGAGGATTAATAGGAATACTTTAGACTTGTATCAAGTGCAGACAAGCGATTTTAAAGATCCATATAAGATTCTTCTAGCGAAATGTTAAACTCGCCGTAGCACGAGATGGCGCAATCTTGCTTATCCGAACTTGAGTTTTAAGAAGAGTCGGTGGCTTAATGAAAATGACGACTGAGTATGACTGAAAAAAAAACTATGTTGACTGTTGAACAAGCACTGCAGACCTTGTTGGGAGTGGTGCGACCCATCCAGGACGTGGAGGAAGTCGAAACCTTAATTGGAAACGGAAGGGTTCTGGCAAGCGCGATGACTTCTTCGATGGATGTGCCTCCAAGAGATAATGCGCAGATGGACGGATATGCCGTACGTGCGACTGATTGCCAAGATGGGAACGTGCTCCTGCCAATAAGCCAGCGAATTCCTGCAGGCTATACTGGGGTGACACTGCAACAAAATACAGCAGCGCGTATTTTTACTGGTGCATTTTTACCAGACGGTGCCGATGCGGTTGTGATGCAGGAACAATGTTCAGTAGAAGACTCGAACGGTCAAACCATGGTGCGGATTCGGCATCAGCCTCAAACTGGAGAGTGGATTCGTCGCAAAGGCGAGGACATCTCGATGGGCGCAACGTTACTGGAAGCAGGAACACGTTTACGCCCCCAAGAGTTGGGTTTGGCTGCTTCGGTTGGTCTGGCAAAATTGACTGTTGTCAGGCGTTTACGCGTTGCGATATTTTTTACTGGCGACGAACTGACCATGCCTGGTGAAACGTTGAAACCCGGTGCGATTTACAATTCAAATCGTTTCTTGTTGACGGCCTTGTTGCAAAATTTAGGTTGTGAAATTACCGACTATGGAAACGTGTCCGATAATTTGGCCGACACCCGTAAAATTTTACGTGAGGCTGCAATTCGTCATGATTTGATCCTGACGTCTGGAGGTGTTTCGGTCGGAGAGGAAGACTATATTCGACCGGCGGTCGCTGCTGAGGGGAATATCAGTATGTGGCAAATAGCAATGAAGCCAGGCAAGCCACTCGCGTTTGGCGAGATTCGCCGCACGGATTCGAACCTTGACACGGCTTTCTTCTTAGGTTTGCCAGGAAATCCGGTGTCGAGTTTTGTGACTTTTTTGTTGTTTGTTAGGCCCTTTTTATTGCGCCTTCAAGGCGTGCGGGACATTAATCCAATTCGAATTCGCGTGCGTGCGGATTTCAATTGGAGTAAAGCTGACAAACGCAATGAATTTTTACGTGTTCGCATGAATCAAAACGGTGGTTTGGATTTATTCCATAATCAGGGCTCGGGCGTTCTAACTTCGACGGTTTGGGGAGATGGCTTAGTTGATGTCGCACCAGGTTGCACGATTCAAGCGGGTGATGTAATTGACTATTTGCCGTTCCATGCCTTGATGTATTAGAAACTTCCGATGAAGTACTGAAAATCAACAGGAAAGTTTTGTCGGTCGTATTTTTTATTTTTGGATGAGATGTGCATATGAAGATTCAGCTACGGTTTTTTGCAAGTGTCAGAGAACAACTTAATTGCAGTGCAGAGTTAGTTGAATTGCCGAAGTCTGTTCAAACTGCGTATGAAGTACGAGAATTTTTGATCGGAAGAGGTGAATTATGGGCTGGCGTTTTTGCATCTAATCGTAGCATTCGGATGGCTTATAATCAGCAAATGTTAAGTGCCGATGTTCAACTGCAAGACGGTGGGGAATTGGCTTTTTTCCCACCTGTGACTGGTGGGTGAGAGTATATGAGGATTGCGGTTCAAATTGAAGACTTTGATGTTAGCCACGAGCTTGCCGAGTTGAGAAAGAAAAATCCAGCGATCGGCGCAATCGTTAATTTTGTCGGTCTAGTTCGCGATGTTAACGAGGGTCAAAAAATCAGCGCGATGGCACTTGAGCATTATCCTGGTATGACTGAAAAGTCATTGCAAGACATTGCAAAGAGGGCGATAGATCGCTGGCAATTGTGTGATGCATTGATTATTCATCGAATTGGGAACTTGCAATTGATGGATCAGATTGTGATGGTGGCTGCTGCTAGTGCCCATCGTGGCGACGCGTTTGCAGCATGTGAATTTATGATGGACTACTTGAAAACAGAAGCACCATTTTGGAAAAAAGAATCGACTCAAGCAGGCGAACGTTGGGTTGATGCACGTGAGGCCGACGAGGTCGCATTGCAGAAATGGGACAGCAACCAAGGTGTTTAACTGGTGTTGTCGTTAACATATCATGGTGAGCATGTGTCATTATTTTGAATTCATACGCTCACACTCAATTTACAGAAAGCGCTAAGAATTGTATGCATGTAATCGGTGTTCTCGCAGTGGCAATAGGCGCAGCAATCGGGGCTTGCTTACGTTGGATCCTGACGAATTCGTTCAATGCAGCCCTGCCTCATTTGCCTTTAGGGACCGTCTTTGCTAATTTGAGTGGTGGGTATTTGATCGGACTATGTGTCGGTATATTTTCGTCTCACCCCGAGCTTGCACCTGAATGGCGTTTGTTCATCGTTACTGGATTTTTAGGTGGTTTGACGACCTTTTCAAGTTTTTCCGCTGAATCGATGAGCCTACTGCAGAGAGGTGATTGGTTGTGGGCTTTTTTACATTCAGGTTTGCATTTGTTGGGCTCCTTACTATGTTGTTTCGCTGGCTTTGCGAGCTGGCGTTTTTTTCATTCATGATAGACAAAAATGTCAGAAAATACTTTAATGTTTCCCCCGATTGAACCTTATCGCCAAGGCACACTGGAAGTGGATGCCACGCACACATTGTATTGGGAAGAGTGCGGTAATCCAGCTGGCCAACCTGTGTTATTTTTGCATGGGGGGCCAGGCGGAGGAACGAGTCCAATGCACCGACGTTTTTTTGATCCTTCGCATTATCGTATCGTGTTGTTTGATCAAAGAGGTGCTGGCAAATCGACACCATTGGGAGAATACCGGCACAATACGACAGCGCTCTTAATTGAAGACATAGAAAAAATCAGAGTGATGCTTGGGATTCAAGAGTGGTTAGTTTTTGGTGGATCTTGGGGTTCAACTTTGGCCTTAGCTTACGGTGAAGAATTCCCTGAGCGTTGTTTAGGTTTTGTTCTTCGAGGCATCTTTTTGTGCACGCGTGCGGAAGTAGATTGGTTCGTCAATGGGATGAATCACTTCTATCCAGAAGTCCATCAACGCTTTTCTGATGCGATTCCGCATTCTGAGCGCGGCAATTTATTGCAAGCTTATGTAAAGCGTTTATTTTGCGACGAGCCGGAGATTTATAAAGAAGCCGCTCGAAACTGGAGCCGCTATGAGGGTTCGTGTTTATTTCTTGAGCCACAAGCACAAGCGATTGAAGATTTTGAATCAGATGAAGTGAGTTTGGGAATCGGACGACTTGAGGCGCACTACATGCTAAATGGCGCGTTCATGGATGAGGATCAGTTAATCAAGAATATTCATAAAATTCGACACTTACCCGCTGTCATTGTGCAAGGACGTTACGATGTGATATGTCCTCCACTGTCAGCTTATCGCCTGCATCAAGCTTGGCCAGGCGCAATACTTCATATGGTTGGCGATGCAGGACACGCCGCAATGGAACCGGGAATTGCAAAAGAGCTCGTCCGGGCAACGGAACAATTTAAGTTGCATCGCAAGTTCTTATAAGCATTGGTCGGATGTGAAATTTGCATCTTTGGACGGGAAGGGCGACAATGCGCGCCGATCTTGTCTTTTGCAATCCTAAGCGATGACAATTTCTTTTAATTTATATAAGGAAAATCATGACACCATCAAAAAAATCGCGAAATGCGCGTCAACGTAAGAAACTGCATGTGGGCGAGTTTCAAGAGTTTGGCTTTGAATATAAAGCCGATTTGATCAAAGAGTTAAATTCCGATGAAGAAGCGCACTTGATTCATGCTTTGTTGGAAGAAGTCATTGAGCCGCGTGATTTAGCGTTGAGTGGATGGTTAAATGGTGGCTTTGTTTGTCGATTTGGTTCAGGTTCCGCGACAGACGATGATCGCGAAGCATTGCGTGCGTGGATGCAGTCACGCGCTGAGTTTGAAAATATCCAAGTCGGCGCACTCAAAGATGCTTGGTATTCACCAATGGACACAGAATTCGCTGAATAAGTACGACAGTTGATTTGCGATCTCGTCAGGTAGTTTAACCATCGATTTCGATTTTAATGTTGCAAGCTTGGGTGTCACTTGTTAATGCTCACATCGAGCGGCGTTGCACATTTGATCCATTATTCTTGTAAAGAGTCACAGAACCGTATGCTTTGCGGTCTGTGGCTTTTTTTCTTTAAAGGTGGAAGCGATCAATTTTTCGCTTCTCATTGAAACAAGCTTTTCCCACTGTTTGCAATCTGCAGGATTCGGAAGTGTTTCTGAAGTCAACACGCCTATGTCGATTTTTGTGACAATGTTTTGAATGAAGCAGGTGAACTACTTTTCCCCAATGCAAGAAGGCTGTTTTTCTACGGATAGGGTTCAGGCCGATTTGGCTGAAATATGCATGAAAGGGCGGATTTCGAGGAGCATGCATCAAGAAATCCCGTTGCATAAATCCGTCGGAACAGCCTTGAGTGATTTAATCTGAGCGCAATTGGTCCTTGATCGTCTATTCTTCGCCTAAAGATAGAAAATGGGATGAGTCCGATGTTGATTTAGTTAGCTTGTTTCACTGGGTTGTCGATATTTTTTTAGAGACCATCTTGACGGGTTTTTGGATGGTCTATTTTCAATTGTTCACCACCTTACCCGTATTTATCCGCGATTTTGTTGATACGAGTGATTTAGTTCAAGTGCTTAAGGATTGGTCGCCTGGGTTGGCGCAATTTTTAGCGGATGCCAATGTGGAACAGTTGGCGCATGTTCTCCCTACTATTGCTCAGAATTACCACGAGGGGATGGGCAATTTTCAGGAGTTAAAATGGCAGTTAGTCAATTATAAAGTGATGGTTCCGGAATTTGTCCTTCGGTCGGGTTTGCAAGCGCTCATCGAGGGTAAGCTCACAGCTCGTGCATTGGCAGACGATTGGGCAGCGAATTATCGCCAAGTGAATCCTGAATATATTGTGAACATCGGGTTTGGTTTCATCGTTCTGTGCCAGGTAGTGATCAGTGCCTACTTACAGCGTTGGCGCGCTTTACCAGTACTCGTGTTCGGGACAATCATACTCAGTAGTGGAATTGCACTTTGTGGTTTGGGTACAGACTTAGTAACAGGTGGCGGATTCATCGCGTTGGCGGTCATCATTTTTTCTCTTGGTGAAATGATCGCATCGCCCAAGAGTCAGGAGTATGTCGCCGCGATCGCACCAAAAAACAAGACAGCGATGTACATGGGGTATTACTTCGTATCGATGGCACTTGGTAATCTGTTTGCAGGCCTGTTGTCGGGTTGGTCCTATTCAGTCATAACCAAAGAAATGCAGCAGCAACGTCTTATGTGGCGACTTTTTGCCGCAATAGGCGCTGCGACCGCATGTTCGTTGGTGATCTTTAATCGTTGGTTGTCAAAGCTAGCGACTAGTCATTGATGAATAAATCAATAGACATGATTGGAATGTGATCTGGATTCAATTCAATTATGTATCCCGAGTTAGATTTTATATCGCGGTACTCTAGAGCGCCACTTGGTCTCTCCCGCGCTCTTTTGCACGATATAGGGCCGCGTCAGCACTGGCAATAACCGCGAGTCCATCTTGACCTTCGAGCAAAGTCGCTAAACCTAATGACGCCGTGATGTGCGGTAATGTCAAGTTGGTGTCTTTAAAAACAATCGTGCTGCGGATTCGTTCACACAATCGTTCTGCAACTATGTATGCCGATTCTTTGTTGGTGTTGGAAAGAATGATGATCATTTCCTCTCCACCATAGCGCGCGGCAAAATCGCTGGGTCTTAAACTTGCGCTAATGACTTTTGCGCATGCTTGCAATGCCTCATCACCCATGATGTGCCCGTGTTGATCATTAAATTTCTTAAAGTGATCCAGATCGAGCATGATGATGCTTAAATCTGCATTGGTTGCATGCGCATTTTCGATCATTCCAGGTAATTGAGAATTCAACCAAGAACGATTATGTAAGCCAGTCAATCCGTCGACCATGGACAATTGACGATAAAATTCCCCGACCTTTTGTCGATTCCTCAGTTGTGCATTGGTCGCACGAATTCGAAATGAAAGCAATTGAAGAAGATTACGTGCGACACCGTTAGATTCATCGATTAATTGCCACATTACCGAGGAGTTAATTAAGAGCAGTTGAGTATCGGTGACTGCAGCAATTGTCGCTGTACTGGCTTCCTCATCCAAAACCGAAATTTCGCCTACGCACTCGCCGGCGAAGTATTGAGTACTTGAATTTTCTAGCTGGCGTTTGCTTGTTACTGAGGTTTGTGCCAATACGCCAGACAAGACAACGTATAAACAAGCGCCGGAACTTTGACTGTCCAATACAATTTCACCGGATTTAGCCTCCACAACTGGGCAATGGTCGAGCGTTTGCTTTATCGCAATCAACTCATTTTTTTCAATATTCTTGAATAATTGGATTTCACCTACTTTGAAAATGGTGTCGCGAAAATACCTTAATTGTTCCAAATTAACCTCAAGAAAGTAAGCTGCAATGTGAGCGAATAGGGTTCACTATTTTATTCTAAAACTTCGTCGTCATCGCCAAGCGTTTACCTAAATTATGTCCTTTAGAAAAAATCAAACGCGGATAGCGGAATCATCGATGTCTTATTGAATTATCTGATTCATTGCATGAAAGCGTAATTCCGTTTCGTGAAAGATCGACAAATATGCTTCTTCCGTTAGACCTAATATGTCCCAAGCATGTTGTGAAATGGCTGGAACCAATTCTTCTTGGATCTCACTCAAGTCAAGTGCATGTACAATTGCGTTGGCTACGTGGACGATCGATGCGACGGAGTTTAGTTCTTTATCGTCAGGTGCATGGTGTCCGCGGATGGCATCTTGAATCGCCTCAGAAAAATTCCACTGTAAAGCGAGAATTAATCCGACTGAAACATGGTCTACCCCCAGAACCGCACGCTCTGCATCGAGCAGGCTGCAGTCATGTTCTTTCGAACAAATGATCACTTGCTCATATTTTTTTGGGAATTTAGAGACGAGCACCAAGCGTCCAATGTCATGTAGTAGACCCGCAGTGAAGGCAAAGTCGTGTTTCATGTGCAAAGTACGCGAAATCAGCTCTGCGCAAATGGCGGTGGCAATATTGTGTCGCCAATAGGCTTTGTTATCAAATCCCCGACAAAGGCCAATGGGTAAATTGTTGGTGAAAATACTGGTGCGGATCAAGTTTTTCAGATTTTTTGTTCCAAGCATCGAAACAGCTTGTTGAATTGTAACGACTTTAGAATTTGCGCCGAAGTAAGACGTGTTGGCGAGTTGTAGTACTTTCGCTGCAAGCGACTGATCTAAAGACACTTTTTGTACAATGATATCGAGACTGATGTCATCGTTATTCAGATCATTTAGCATTTCTCTAGCAACCTCGGGGAGACTAGGAAGATTATTGATCTTATTGATCACCTCTTCGAGCGAAATTTGATCATCATTGTGATCGGTAATGAACAAACTCATACTGTTTCCCCAGTCCGATAGCGTTGGATATACGTCTTGAGTGTTGCGCTCGGACTATCTTGAGGGAGATGTCTGAAAATGAAATCGATTCTTTCCAATTGCGCCTTCGCATGAGATCCTTCTTCGTTGAGCCCACTATCGGTCGTCGGGATTTCATTAAAAATATAGAGTTGTTGAATCTCGTGATTTGCAATAGAACGCAATATGGATTCGGTCAGTTTGGTTCCAGAGGGAAGTAAAACGTGACCCAGTTTGTCGAGTAGATCGTCTGCGAGAATGGCGCCAGGTGAAATTTGCGCGAGTGGCAGATAGCGATGTTTCGGGTTCATATTGGACACTCCTTGTTGCGCTAGTGTAATGATTTTCAGAGAAAATATGCAACAACGTTGTAATTTGGTGAGCGACAATACTTCTCCCGCTCCCTCTAGTTCTCTCCATTGCTCTCGAATTCTTTAGCGCACATTCTCAGCATAGTGCAGAATGGGCGAACATGGTATGTTTGACCATAGAGAAAATATGGTTATATTGAGTTACACAAAAATGCTTAAACAGTTCATCCGTGATTTTGTCTCGCATCGGCCGCGATTTATTTTTACATCGCTATTGGGAATTCTCGTGTTTTTCCTTTTACCCGGGTTGTGGAGCGTGGTGACACGGGGATTAATCGCGTGGAATTTCGCCGTTTGGACTTACTTAATTTCGGTCAGCGCAGTATTTTTACGATCTAATCACGAGAGTGTGATCCGCGTTGCTCAGCGAGAGGACAGCAGTGCACTTGCTGCTCTATTGATGTTAGTCGCGGCGGCAATCGTTAGTTTGTTCGCAATCATTTTTGAATTGACTCAAATGCGCGGGCTTTCGGCAGAAATGAAGTTATTAAAATACGCGTTTGCAGGCATGACGGTCCTTGGTGCTTGGTTTCTGCTGGCGATAATCTTCACCTTTCATTACGCCGTTCTTTATTACCGGTCACCCAAAGATGCGCGTGCGCTCGTTTTTCCGGACCATGAAATCCATCCAAACTATTGGGATTTTTTGTATTTTTCATTTACGATCGCGGTCGCTTTGCAAACATCGGATGTGGCGGTAATGTCACGAGCAACGCGGCGAGTGGTTCTGGCGCACGCAATATTGAGTTTCTTTTTTAATGCGGCGATTTTGGGATTCTCCATTAATATCGCCGCAGGGATCGTGGGGAATTAGCCGGAACCCTAGTACGGTTCATCACCCTATATCGCGTAAAGTGATGTTAAATCGACCGAATCTCAATACACAATCTCGAATGACTACCAACGATCGCGTCTGTAATCGGGATCATTCATCGAATTTGGGCCCGTATGGTGGCGCTCGATACGAGGCCCATAATATTGTTCACGAATGCGATGGTCGCCGTAGGGGATTGGCGAACTTAGTCGGAGTGTGATCCCGCCAATGTCAGCGCGTATTGCATAAGGTCTATTGTAAGCGCTGTGCCAGCGTCCGCGCTCAAACCAATACCAAGTTCTCGCTTCTTTTGCGTAGTAAGCGTGGTGGTTGGGATAATAAATATGATCATAGTAGCGAACACTATGCCGTTTGATTATCTTTGGCGCATGATGAAAATGCTCATGAGCTGAACTTGTTGGGGCATACAGTATTCCCAATATGGCCAAGATGGTGACAGAAGTCGATAAATTCTTTTGCATGTTTGATCTCCATTGATACCTTTGATAAGCCTTCAACGAGCTTGCTTTCATTCCGCTGACTGGTGTCGGCGAGGAAAATTGCAAGCAAATGTTTCAATGGGACCTGTCCGAAATGTGCTGATTGGACTCCAGTTCGCCCCTATTCATCGAAGATCTCTTTTGCGAAATGTGTCTAAGTCTTGCTATCATGCTTAGCTCCGCTCATTTTTTCTAATTTGAAATCAGCCTGCCTAAGCTTGACTTTAGACCTAAGTGATCATTGTCATAGTTTATTGCTAGCATTTTTTTTGAGTGTGATTGCAATCTTGTCAGAATAGTCTTAAATCATTAACCAAAATTACAAAACTTATATGTTCGATTTTTTTTCTAAACTGGTATCCCGTCGTCCACGACCTGCACATACAGACGCACGGTCTTCCCTGAATACTGTGGAGGAGCAGAAAAAAGTTATCCAGTTTCAAAGTGCCGAGCAGCTCCGTCAGGACTATCTCCGAAAAATAGAACAGGCGGTGATAGGCCAAGCGTCAGAACAGCAGTTTTTTCAGCTGATGGTCGATTGCGATTTTGCTGAGGGGCGACTGAAAGCGGCTGAAAATCTACACACTCAAGCGATGCTCGAGCGCGCTTTGATGCCTATGCGAAAAGTGGATAAACGTGTCAGCAGATTGCTACAATTGCGTTTAGATCATTGGCAGGAAAAAGAAAAGACCCAACAAGCAGCGCAAGCTTTAATCAATCAAATCGATCACCTACTCAGTCAAAATTGTGTCTATGCAAATCAGATGATTGAGATCGATAAGCAAAGTGCATCGATTGCTGGGCCATCGAATTTGATCGAAGCATCTCTGCGGGAGACGCTGGAATCGAAGCTGGCGTCTTTACAGAGTAAGCTTGCGCAACAGGTCGAATTGCAGTCTCGTCTTTTGTCCTTGTCGAACGAACTCGATCATGCTTTACATCATCTTGATCGTCGAAATCCTGAGCGAGCACAAGAATTGCAGTCGAAATTGGATCAAGTTTTGAGTGAACAGGCTATTCCAGCGATTTCTAAATCGTTGATTTCAGAATGTCAGCAGAAAATGCAGCATTTCCGTGATGTGGTGGAGCAGTGTGAAAATGATACGAGGTTAGCATCGCAAGTTTCGGCCTCGACAAGTGCTGATATTGACGAATCGTCGAAACAGATCCTTATATCGCCATTGGAAGAAGTCCCTATTGATTCAGCCACGATCCAAAGAAAAACGGTGCAAGCGAATTTGAATAGTCCGTTGTCCTTGACGCAGATCGAAGAGACCTTAGTAAAGTTAGAGGAGGCAATCGCTGCAGGTCGCTTGCAATTGGCTCGACAATTTGAAAAGGATTTGCGCGAAATTGATCCGAAGCAAAAGTATGACAATGTCGTGCTTCGGCGAGAGCTGCGTGAGCGGCTGAATATGGCACGCAAAGAGCTTGGTCGCTTGAATTCTTGGGCGAAGTGGGGAGGAGGGGTCTCGCGGGAAGAATTAGTCGATACCGCTGAAAAATTAAAAAATCTCAAATTGGCCCCTAAAGAAATTGTTGAAACTGTGTCCGCGCTGCGTGAACAATGGAAGCAAATGGATTTGGGAACACCAGGCGCTGCGAAGGAGCTCTGGTTGCGATTCGATACTGCATGCAATGCAGTCTACGCGCCGGCAGCGGAATTCTTTCAATCGCAATCGGAGCAACGGCGCGTCAATCAAGCGCTCGCTGAGGCAAAATTGATTGAGTTTGCAAAAGAGAGTGCAAATTTACTGTGCGAGCCAATAGATTGGAAGAAATTATCAAATTATGTCATGTCCATGCGAGATGGTTGGCGTGAAATTGGTCCATTAGACAGAAAGGAGAAATCACGCCTTGATCAACAATATAATGAACTGTATCTTGCGCTAAGACGACCATTGGAAACTCGCCAAACTGAAGAAATCGCCACGCGTGAAAAAATAATCGACGAGATTCAACAAATTGATCCAGTGCAAAAATCGGCGATTGATCAGGTCAAATCTTTGCAACAGAAATGGCAAATGCAAGCCACGAGTTTCACTTTGCCGCGCAGAGTTGAGCAAAAACTGTGGGAACAATTTAGATTGGCGTGTGACAAAGTATTTGAACATAAGCGCCGTCACTCGGAGTCTGCGGATCGACAGCGCCAAGAAAACCTTAACGCCAAAGAAGCCCTGTGTCTTGCTTTGTCTGAGTTTGCCAGCAATGAAGTAAGCGTCCTCCGCGAACAAATGCAGAAAGCGAATGTAGCGTGGCGGGATATAGGGCCAGTCCCTCGCGCATTCGAACAAAATATTGAACTCGACTTTAAGAAGCAGTTGTTGCGCCTGCAAAACCTTATCCACGATGTGCAAACGCAAGAAATGAAGCAGATTCGACAACAGCTTGTGAAGGCGTTTGAGCACTGTTTGAAAATAGATCAAACGGTCGAGAAAATGGATGATGCAGAGGAACGATTACCTAGGCTATTGGAACAATGGCAGGAATTTGATTCTATTCCTGGTCATTTGAAAAAAGCGCTGGATCAACGAGTGGCAAATGTCGCTAAATTGCGTGCTGCGGAATACAGTGCTTATGCACGCAGATTGGCAGACAATGTGCAGGTAGCAGATGACTTATGTTTGCATTTAGAAATTGCGATGGCAATAGAGAGCCCACCAGAATTCACCCAGAATCGATTGAAAAAACAGGTTGAGGTATTACAAATGGCTTTACGCCATGGAGATGCTCAACAAAAAATTAATTCATTAATGTCTGACTTAGTGAGTTTACCGTTTTCGACAGATCGCGTGCGTCAACAGCGTGTCACAGTCTTGTTGTCCAAGATTGAGTTTTGATTGCGTGCCTCATTATTGGAAATGGTAAAACCAAGAACAGCAAAGGAAAGGGAATAAAATGCAATTACACGGTTATTTTCGTAGCTCTGCTTCCTATCGAGTGCGAATCGCATTGAATTTGAAGAAAATCGACTATGAGCAGGTTTCTGTACACTTGATCAAAGACGGTGGACAACAGTTTTCTGAGTCATTTAAGGCAATTAATCCGGAGTCTTTAGTCCCAGTATTGGTTGATGAACATAATGGACATGAAGTCGCAATCAGTCAGTCCTTGGCCATTTTGGAATACTTGGAAGAAAAATATCCCTCGGTGCCAATATTGCCTAAGGATTTTTCTGATCGCGCCTATGTCCGTTCATTGTCCTTGTCGATTGCTTGTGATATCCATCCGATTAATAATTTACGCGTTCTAAAATATTTGAGTGCCAATTTTGCTGCCACTGAAGAACAGAAAAATACATGGTACCGACATTGGTGTGAAAAAGGTTTGAGAGTGATAGAGGAACGCTTGGCGACAAATCGGCAACGCGGTGATTTTTGTTTTGGCAACCAAGTGACGATGGCGGACTGCTGCTTAATCCCACAAATATTCAATGCACAACGCTTCCAATGCGATCTATCAGAAATGCCCAATTTGATGGAAATTAACCAACGCTGTTTGGAACTTGACGCCTTTAGAAGGGCTACCCCAGCAAATCAGCCTGACGCCGAATAAAGAGAAATTGAGCAAATAAAAAAGCCAAGAATTACTTGGCTTTTTCAGGATTCATTCGCGATTTAATTTGTGGTGTTCGGTTTGTCCTCATCGGAATCGAGAACATCGTTAAGCATACTAATCAAAATCGAACGAGTTAATTTTGACTTTGTCGCATAGCCATCAATCGCGTAGTTGCCCATGATGTTCTCTTTGGCATAGCCTGGTTGTCCTGTCCTTAAGACGATTCTGAGATCCTTACGTGACATATCGTCACGCAAGACGTTGACCAATTTTAGGCCAGCATCGACAGTTTCCATCACAACGTCAAGGAGGATCAAAGAGGTGTCAGGATTGTTTTCGGCGACTTCTTTTGCCTGCTTTGCCGAAAAGGCATGTAAGAATTCAAGCGGTTTGCCATGGATTTCGACACCGCTTAACGCGAGTACCGTGGTGTCATGCACGTTACTATCATCATCCGCGATAAGAATTTTCCAAGGGGAGACCTTAGGCTTTTGAGAACTTGTCTCGTCGGATTCGGACAGAAAGATAATGTCATCATCATTGTTGTCGTCGGATAACAAGATTTGCTGCCGTCTGTAAAAATCGACAGAGCTGGCAGAAAGTACGATGCCACAAGGCGCCGCAGCAAATCCAGACGCCGCATGGCGCGATTTGTGCGATTTCCAGTCGGGCTGTTTACTGCTATGGCGATGTTCCATCAGTAGCTCCCTAAACTTGGATGATTATACGAAGTTCAATTTAATAATATGTGATCCACCGCAATGATACAAGTCCCTAGTTGTGAAAAAAAGTGAATTGTGAACAGTTTTCACGTGAAGCGTTTTGATTGGCAATTCACAGTTTGCTTTTTTTGTTATCCTTTGAGCCAGCAAATTCGAATAAAGTTCCCGAATAAAATCCTCATGTTTGAATGGTGTATCTCTAAGAGTAAATTGAAATATATGAAAAAACTTCTTGTTGGCTTTTCCCTGTTCGTGCTTAGTTTCACCTCTGTCGGGCGCGATTTTTATGTAAAGAACGCGGCGCTTGATGTTCAGCGTTATCGATTTTCGCTTGAGCTCAATGATGAGAATGACCAAATTAAAGGCGTCGCGATCATTTCCTTGAAGGCGAAGTCAGTATTGAATGAATTCCAGATCGATCTGGGTCAAATTGACTCGAGTGGCAAAGGAATGCGCGTGACGTCAATTGAATCGGAAGGAAAGGCTTTGCCGATCAATCATGTCGCTGACAAATTGCATATCGTTTTACCAAATCATCTAGAGGCAAATTCCGTCATAAATTTGAAAATTGCTTACGAAGGCGTGCCCAAATCTGGTCTACATATCAGCAAAAATAAATTTGGTGATCGGGTTTTCTTTGCTGATAACTGGCCAGATCAAGGCCATCATTGGTTGCCCAGTATTGATCACCCCAGCGATAAGGCCGCGGTTGAATTCGTAGTTACAGCACCCGCACACTACGCGGTGGTCGCTAACGGATTAAAAATCGAGGAAAGTAACTTAGAGAATAATCGAAAACTGACGCATTGGCGTGAAGATGTGCCTATTGCGGTCAAAGTGATGGTTATAGGGGTCGCTAGATTTGCGATGCAGGAGAGCGCACGCTTGAATGATATTTCTGTTTCAAGCTGGGTTTTCCCACAAAATCGAACAGAAGGCTTTTATGATTATTCTCCAGCTGTTAACGCCCTTGAATTTTTTCAAAAGAATGTCGGTCCTTATCCATACAAAAAATTGGCCAATGTACAGTCAAAAACGCGATTTGGCGGTTTGGAAAATGCCAACACGATTTTTTATTTCGAAAATTCGGTGAATGGAAAAGGTGAACAAGAAGCACTAATTGCCCATGAAATTGCCCATCAATGGTTTGGCAACTCAACGACGGAAAATGATTGGCATCATGTTTGGTTGAGCGAAGGATTTGCCAGCTATTTTACGAATTTATATCTAGAGCATACATATGGGCGTGAGCGATTTGTCAAACAGTTATTGTTAGACCGAGAGAAGGTCATCCGTTATCATCAAAAAACCGTGCGTCCTATTGTGGATGTCACGATCCAAGATCCAAAAAATGTATTGAGTCCGAATACCTACGAAAAAGCAGCCTGGGTACTTCATATGTTGCGCCAACAATTGGGCGACGAAAGGTTTTGGAACGGGATACAGGCGTATTACAAAAAATTCGCAGGCGGTAACGTACTATCGGGCGATTTTCAAAGCGTGATGGAACAAGTATCTGGAAAAGATTTGAATCGTTTTTTTCAGCAGTGGTTGTATCAAGCGGGCTATCCGCTTGTCGCGCTAGACTGGGCCTGGCAAAAGAATACACAAACTCTCACGATGAAAATTGAACAGCGGCAGGTGAATGCAAAGTTTGATTTTCCAATTGAAATTTTGATTCAAAAGGTCGATGGTAGCGTCGAGGTTGCCAGCGTCGAAGTCAGGCAAGGCGTAACGGACTATTCGATAAAGATGAAAGATGAAGTGAAATTACTTAGTCTTGATCCTATGGTGAAGTTGCTTTTTGAAGGCGTGGTAACGCATCGCTAAAAAAAGCGCCAGTATTCGATGATTTGGAATACTGGCGCTCTTTGAAAAGTTCGATCCAAAAAGAAAGATCTAAAAAGAAGAATCAAAAAAGAAGAATCAAAAAAACTGATCCTAATCTTTTGCTTTCTCCGTGTTGCTGCTTGGGCTGACTTTGGGAGTTGGCCAAGCGACACCTAGCCAACGGCTATTCAAGTCTTTTTGCGTGTCACTGACATTCTCAACGGTTTTTAATTTCGCTTTACCTTTGACTTGACGAGTAGGCGTGAGACTTAATTCACGTAGTTCATCACGGCGGAACAGGGTTAGTTTGATTGGCGTTTGCTGTGATAGCCATAACTTATCATTGATATCTTTCGGTGTCAGACGAAGTCCGTTTGCTGCAATCAAAGTATCGCCCGCGACGACTCCTGATTTCCATGCCGGACTATCACGTTCTACTTCGATAACGACAGGGTGATCACCAGTATCCCGTGTGCGCCATCCCGTGAACCATTCTTCTTTTTGCTCATCGTCTTTGCCACCTTCTATCGTGTACTTTAGGCCGACTTGGTTAAGGATGTCTGTAAATGGAATTTCAGCGGTGCCATCAACATATTTTGCCCACCAATCAGACCAGTCTTTGCCCGTCACATATTTGAGCGCAGCGCGAACATCTGCCTCGGAATAGCCACCTTTTTCGACCGTGTGATGTTGGTAGAGGTATTGGTGCACATGCTCGAAGCCTTTTGCCCCTTTCGTTTGCTCACGAATCAAGATATCCATTGCAGTAGCCAACAATTGACCTTTGCTGTAAATATTCACTGAGGCATTGCGGGCGCGTTCGCCGCCGGCATCAATCCATGCATCAAAACTTGATTCAGATGCACTTTGATAAAAGCGACCAGGTTGGTGTTCGTATGCAAATAATGCTTTGGCAAATTCCTCGAGCATTTCATCACGAGTTTGCAGTCCTGCACGCATCGTTAGTAGTTCTTCAAAATACGAGGTATTTCCTTCCGCCATCCAAAGCAAGCGCGTGTAGTTTTCTTTTTGGTATTCGTAAGGAACCATTTCTTTCGGACGATAGGCCTTCACATTCCATGTGTGGACAAATTCGTGCGCAGCCGTCCGAATGAAATTCAAATACTCCTTGCGTGGAGCGAAACCCCAGCGCGGTTTTTGGATAACGGTTGAATTGATGTGTTCAGTTGCACCACCGACGCCATCGGTTGCATGCACGATAAATAAATAGCGTTTGAATGGAAAAGCACCAAAAAGTTTGCGACCTTCTTCCACGACTTTTTTCAAGTCTGCTGCCATCTTCTTGCCGTCATAATTTCCACGTCCCCAAATCGCCAATTCGATTTCGTGTCCATCCACATCAAAACGATGAAACTCGTGTTCACCAGTCTCGATTGGGGAGTCGATCAAGACGTCATAATTTTTGGCAACGAAACAGTGGTCGCAATTGCCCTTATCCATGCCTGAGCGAGAAATCCAGTTTGCAGGGGTATCGAGTTTGACACTGATCGCTTGGGACCGGAATGGCGCTGCGTACATCAATACGCCGCTTGCGTCGAGATAAGCATGCGTATCATCGATGTGTTGGGTTCGTTCACCCAAAGCATTCGCATAAATCTCGTAAGAAATCTTAACTGTATCACCCGGCTGTGTTTTGATTTGCCAGGTTCCTTTGTCAGTTTTTGCAAAACTGAGTTGTTTGCCTTTGCCATTGGTTGCTACAAATTGTCGAACGTTTTTGCCGAGATTGAGTACCTCATAGCGTCCCGTACGCCAGATAGGCATTTGTACATCGAGAGTTTTTCCAGTCACTGCAGGGAAGTCGACTTTCACTTCGGCAAGGTGCTGCGCTGCATTTGTAATCTTAATTTGATATTGGACTTCGGCAAGTGCTGCATGACTTGTCAGGGCGCCGGCCATGAACAAAGTAGCTAAGAGTTTTTTTTTCATTTTCAAATCTGAATGAGTCTCGTTAATCAATAAAGTGAAGGGATAAGACATTGCCGCATGAGAATGAATGGAAAAACTAGGCTTGTCAACGGCAGGACAGAATTGAAACAAAATTTTTATTTCGACTGTTGTTGATCGGTGTGTAAAGGGGCAATTTGAGACGTGTTTCGGCATTCAATGTCGCTCATTCAATTCGCTACACAATCGATGTGGGATGGCTAATTTTCCGATTTCGCAGATAGAATAAATTAGTATCAATTCGGAAATTGATGGTCGCGATCGCGGTTAGAGGCGTGACAATTCTCGTATGGTTTTTGATCTGGGACGGTAATTTTTTTTGAAAAATTATTTTCAATGGTGCAGATGCTTCCCACGTCGATTTGGAATCTGCGTTCAATGATGTGGTTGTGTTTGGCATAGCTTTGGCAGGAAGTTCATCTGTACTAAAAGCGGTTGGGCAATCAGTTTCTCAAGGAGGCTGGCTTGCCGTAGTGCGTTTGACTTTGCGCTGCTAGCGAGGAGCTTCGCCATTCAAATAGGTTTCAAATGCGGCGATTTTCGCGACGTGTCAATGAATTGCCTTGGTCAATAGCTTTATCGTGCTGCGCACTGAATCTTGACCGGTTGTATTCGCGAAGGCTGAAACTGAATTATTGGGGCGGCTACGGTGAAGATGGAATTTTCAGAGCCCACTTTGAATAGCGCAAAAAATAAGGCTCTCACTTGGAGAGCCTTATCAATTCTGGCGGAGAAAGGGGGATTCGAACCCCCGGTAGGCTATGAACCTACGCACGCTTTCCAGGCGTGTGACTTAAACCACTCATCCATCTCTCCGAATTCGTCAAACGCCGTGAAATGCTTACAGTCATTTGGGAAGCTCGAGAGTATAGCAGTCTTCACTGCGTTTGTAAAACCTTTCTTCCAAGGTGCTATGGCTTGAGAGTACTTCAAAGCTTGTTTGCGCTCGTTTTTTTATTCAGCGGTGATCGAAGAATTGCGATGCCCTGAGGCTATAATCTTGCTTTATGAACTTATTAAAAACACTCGCTGCGATTAGCAGTATGACGATGTTGTCACGTGTCACTGGATTGATTCGTGATGTCTTATTTGGTTGGTATTTTGGTGCTGGCGCGATGATGGACGCCTATGTGCAAGCGTTTAAGATTCCTAATTTCTTTCGACGCCTGTTTGCTGAGGGTGCTTTTTCTCAAGCTTTCGTGCCGATTTTGGCCGAGTATCGGAATCAAAAAGGGGAGGCCGAAGTAAAGGAGCTCGTCGATCATGTGGCGACTGTGTTAGTTTGGGCTTTACTGTTGACTTGCGTATTGGGTGTGGTGGGCGCGCCAGTGCTGGTTGTGATGTTTTCATCGGGTTTCTTGAATTCACCGACGAAATTTGATTTGACGGTGAATTTGACGCGCATCATGTTCCCGTACATTGGATTCATGTCTTTGGTCGCATTGTCCAGCGGTATATTAAATACCTGGCGGCAATTTAAAATCCCAGCATTCACACCGGTCTTGCTTAATCTTTCGTTCATCAGTGCGACTTTGGTGCTGACCAATCATTTGCATCAGCCGATTTACGCTTTGGGTATTGCTGTGTTCGTTGGGGGAGTGTTGCAACTAGCGATACAAATTCCTTCTTTGATCAAGATTGGGATGTTACCTCGCATCACATCCAATCCTGCCTTTGCATTGCGTGATCCAAAAGTTAGACGTGTTTTGCGACAAATGGGGCCAGCGGTGTTAGCCGTTTCTGCGACACAGATCAGTATTATGATTAATTCGACATGGGCTTCTTGGTTGCCGGATGGGAGTGCATCGCAGCTCAGTTTTGCAGATCGCTTGATGGAATTTCCATCCGCCATGCTAGGCGTCGCATTGGGTACAGTTTTGTTACCGAGTCTTTCTAGTGCTAAGGCGAATGCTGATACCAAAGAATACTCCGCCTTGCTCGATTGGGGTTTGCGTTTAACTTGTTTACTCGCTTTGCCAGCAGCGGTTGGTTTGCTCACTTTGTCTGATGCCCTAACGGCAACTTTGTTTCATAATGGGAAATTTGATGCCCACGCTGTACATGAGACGGCGAAAGCAGTTTCCGCGTATGGGGTTGGTTTAACGGGTCTCATTTTGGTGAAGATTTTGGCACCTGGATTTTATGCACAACAAGATATTCGTACTCCAGTGAAAATTGCGTTAGTGGTCCTGCTTGTAACGCAGATTTTGAATGTATGTTTTGTTCCGTTTATTCAGCAAGCTGGTTTGGCTTTGTCGGTGGGGCTTGGTGCTTGCGTGAATGCGTTTTTACTTTTCCGTGGATTGCGGCAACGTGCAATCTATCAACCTGAGTCCGGGTGGTTGAAATTCTTTTTTAAACTATTGTTCGCCTTGAGCTTAATGGCAATGGTCGCGCTTGGCTTATCTTATCAGGTGGATTGGCTTGGATTGCAAGGTCATAAATGGATGCGGGCTGGCTTAATGGGGGGCGTTATTTTGGTTTGTATGCTGATCTATTTTGCTGTGTTGTTTGTGATGGGATTCCGTTTGCGTGATTTTAGAAAGCTTGCGAAATAGTCCTAAAAAAAGAGTCCTAAAAAAAGAGTCCTAAAAATAGTCCTAAATAATGCGCGATGATGCGGAAAAGACAAAGAGTGTTTTGTCAAAATCATGCATTTTTGTCGTCGTATAGCCGTCCTCATTCCATACTTGGCACTACTCACTGCAGATATCTTGTCTATCAGTTGTAAGCAAATATCCCTACAGATAGCACAAACCCAGCATGAATAGCTGGGTTGTGGTTTTGGTAATCTGTGTCTTAAATTTAACAATTTTGAGAAGCTCTTAAACAGTTTTTGGTCTTTCTCAAGCTTCCTTGAGGAAATGGATTGACACCCATGAACCTGCCTTAGATACTGGTTTTATTTCCGGAGAGAATGTCTTTCTGGTTTCGCTGACGAAGGAAGCGCCTAGCGTGAAGAACCTCCATCTCAAATTGGTATTGCCCTTGGCGATAGGGGTCCTGGTCTTGTTGCCTGCGGTTCTCATTACTTGGTTTGGTTATCGTGCTGCGCAACAGACGGCCGTGGATGCCGCAAATGCAGTGATGATACAAGCAAGTTTGCGTGCGAGTGAGGCTGCTGATGCCGATCTCGCAGAACCGTCTCGTCTATTGAGCTACTTTTCGAGTTATGGAGACGCCGTCAATGGCGAACCCGATTTTAAAAACTTCACTAGCTTTGATCGATTTGAAGAAGTCGCGTGGGGGGCAATGCGCGGGACGAGATTGGTCAAATTTATTGGATACGCTGCTGCCTCCGGAGGCTACCGAGCGATCAATGTCTATGACGAAGACGCACTGCCAGATGTGTTGGTACAGGAACCGGGTGAGAGTTTTAGACGCCATTTTCGCAGTGCCTATCCGCTGGATAGAAGGATGATGATAGGAAAAGATGGCCAAGCCTACAATGCGAATACGAGGCCATGGTACAGCGCGGCCTTAAAAGCAGCAGATCCGACAGGTAAAGAGAGTGATGGGCGTGCGTGGACCGATGTTTATCCCTCATTTTCTCGAAATCAATTGCAAGTTGCTCATTCCACTGTAGTACGCAATTCGCGTCGTGAAATCGTTGGTGTTGTGGGACTGGATGTGTCCTTTAAATTGCTGAGTGCGTCCTTGCACAATTTGGACATCAGTCCCAATGCAATTGCCTTCATTGTGGATAATCGCGGTGATTTGGTTGCGACCTCGGTTGAGAATATGCTGTTGGGTTCCCCCGATATGCCTAAGGTCAACGGCTTGGAAGCGAATTCTCCTTTGATCAGAAGTGCCATGCGCGCTCTGCCAGAACGCGTGAAAACGGGACTGGTTTTGACCAGCAACCGGGAAAGTCAAAACAATGCTAATTTGTGCCAGTCTGGCGGGATTTGTGAAAATTTTCAGTTTGAATTTGAAAATAAGAGTTATCTCGCTCATGCGTTGGTCTTGAATCAAGGAAGTAGCCGTACATCCAATGTACTCGCGCAACACCAGGTGAAGGATTTTAATTTCCCCGATTGGCGCTTGGTAATTGCTGTGCCATCTGAGGATTTTAACTATGTCATTAAAGAAAAAAGTCAAAAGACTTTAATACTGGCGGTGGTGCTAGCTTTGGTGGCATCCGCTTTTGGTATCTGGTTTGCATCGCGTTTAAATGCGAGTATTAGCGCGATCGCAAGGGCGGCTGTTAAGCTTGGACATGGTGATTTAGATCCGGGTTTGATTCGGACCAACTTTGTCGAGTTTCAGCAAATTAATTTGGAATTGGGACATACGGCTGACGCGCTCAAGCAGTCGCGCGATGCGTTGATGGCACAAAACGCGGAGCTTGAGGCTAGGGTGCTTGCGCGCACGGAGGATTTAGCGCATCAGACCGAGCAAGCCTTGCAGGCCGCAAATGCCAAAGCGGCTTTTCTTGCAACCATGAGCCATGAGATTCGTACACCCATGAATGGTGTGATCGGAATGACCGATTTGTTGGCTGGTACAGCCTTGAATCCAGAACAGCATGATTATGTTGAAACCATACGCACGTCGGGGAATGCTTTGCTAACTATTATTAACGATATTTTGGATTTTTCGAAAATTGAGTCTGGCAAAATGGAGTTGGAATGTGAGCCGTTCTCATTGCAACAAATGATTGAGGATTGCATTGCTTTACTTGCGAGCGCAGCAAACCAAAAGAAGTTGGAATTGCTCTATGAATTTGATCGGGACGTGCCACGGTTCATTTTGGGGGACATTACCCGTGTCCGTCAAATTGTTCTTAATCTTCTAAGTAATGCGGTTAAGTTTACAGAGAGCGGCGAGGTGACTATACAGGTCAGTCGGGGCGCGAGTGAACAAGTCAATCGGTTGGCGATCCATGTGAAGGACACGGGCATCGGCATTCCAGCAGATCGGGTGACCCAATTATTTTCCGCATTCACCCAGATTGATGCGGCGACGACGCGTAAGTATGGTGGTACCGGATTAGGCTTGGCAATTAGCCGCCGCTTGGCGGAAATGATGGGAGGGGGAATCAAGCTTCAAAGTGAAGAGGGCAAGGGCAGCGTATTTACCGTGGAATTGCAAGCGGAAGCGTTCACGGATGAAGCTGCGGTGAATCCGAATACCAGTGATATGGCGGCACGTGAGCAGCTGAAGTCTTTGGGCGGTAAGCCTGTGTTGTTGATTGATCCCAATGCGAACAGCGCGCGCATTATGCAACAACGCCTGTTGGAATATCAGATGCCATCGCAAGTAATCCAGACGATGGAAGAGATTCGCAACATTGACACCAAGGGTTTTGCTTTGATTATGGTCAATGTTGAACAAAGCAATCTGCTGACGACGGATTTCATCCATGCTGTGCGTGCATCTGGAAATTTGGCTCACTTGCCTGTTTTGGCGATTGTGATACAGGCCGAAAGCCGCGAGAAAGAATTAGATCGTTTAGGCGCGGCTTATTTGTTAAAGCCTGTGCGTGAATCCCATCTCACCGAAGCATTGTTACAGCTCTTGTTTATACCTGACGCGATTCGACCTGGACAAGCAGGGTTCCAATTGGAGCAAGAGCGTCGCCAAGGTCGTCCAACTTTAGGTGAGCGGTTTCCGTTACGTATGTTGGTGGTCGATGATAATCCGACAAATCGAAAAGTTGCCGGCATGATGTTGGAGCGCTTGGGATATGAGGCCGTTTATGCGAATGATGGACGAGACGCAGTCGATCAAATTTTAGCCGCAGATGCAAATCAACACGCATTTGAAGTTGTTTGGATGGATTTGCATATGCCTGTATTGGATGGGCTGGAGAGTACCAAAATAGTGCGGAATTCTCGCATCCGTCAACCACGAATCATCGCAGTGACCGCTGCAGCAATGCATGGAGACAAAGAAATTTGTCTTCAAGCTGGTATGGACGATTATGTGAGTAAGCCGCTAGAGAGCAAAGAGTTGCAAGTCGCTTTAGAGCGTTACCTGAGGTCGCGTGGCTTTGAAATTCGACAACGTGAAGAAATGGAAGTGCCGTCCCAGACGATTGAAGACGAGCAGCCAGATTATTTCGATCCGAATCGTTTTATGGCTTTTTGTGAGGGCAATCCGGCCTATCGGAATACTTTCATTGGACTGATTCAAAATATGGTTGCAAAGGCGCAGAACCAATACGACCAAGCATTGCAAGCGTGGCGCGCACAAAAAATTGACGAGGCTGCTAGGGTTTTTCACACGATGCGTGGGTCGATGGGGACTTTAGGTGCCGTGGCATTTGTTGAAACGTCGAAGGCATTGGAGTCTGCAATCAAGTCACAACAAGTCGATGAGGCCGATCGCCTATTTATCGAAATTAAGACCGTATTGGATCTGACGATGGCCGAAGCACAGGCTTGGCTCAATGCGCAGGCGAAGATTGTAGCCTAGCTAAATTGGCATTATTGCTATTTTTCACAATTCGAGCGTCGCAACGCGCTTTTGTTATAATCGCGCCTTCTCCAGTTTGTCCTGATGTCTCGCCATGACCCTACGCACCAATGAAATCGAGTTACTTTCTCCCGCTAAGACCATAGAAATTGGCCGGGAAGCGATTTTGCATGGCGCGGATGCCGTGTATATCGGAGGGCCTTCGTTTGGAGCGCGGCACAATGCGAGTAACGAAATTAGTGAGATTGCAAAATTAGTAGAATTTGCCCATCGTTATCACGCGCGCATTTTTGTTACCTTGAACACGATTTTGCATGACAGCGAATTGGAGCCAGCCCAAGCTTTGATTCATCAATTTTATGATGCGGGTGTCGATGCTTTGATCGTGCAAGATATGGGAGTAATGGAACTCGACATTCCACCGATTCAAATTCATGCTAGCACGCAATGTGATATTCGTACACCGGCGAAGGCGCACTTTTTGGGAGCATCGGGGTTTTCACAGTTAGTACTAGCTCGCGAATTAACTCTAGAACAAATTCGAGCGATTAAGGCACAAACACAAACGCCGCTTGAATATTTTGTTCATGGTGCTCTGTGCGTGGCGTTTTCTGGCCAGTGTTATATCTCACACGCGAAAGATGGCCGCAGCGCGAATCGGGGTGATTGCTCGCAAGCCTGCCGTTTACCGTATACATTGACCGATAGCGCTGGACGCGTGGTCGCTTACGACAAGCACTTATTGTCGATGAAAGACAATGATCAAAGTGCAAACTTAGAGGCTTTGCTCGACGCGGGAATTCAATCTTTAAAGATTGAGGGCCGCTATAAAGATATGGGCTATGTAAAAAACATCACGGCGCACTATCGTTTATTGCTGGATGAAATCTTAGAGCGCCGCCCCGAATACTATCGGGCATCGAGCGGACATACCCAAGTCGCGTTTACGCCGAATGTGGATAAGACTTTTCACCGCGGACACACCGATTACTTTGCAAATGGACGTCTCGATAATATTGGGGCGTTTGACTCGCCGAAATTTGTCGGCTTACATATTGGTTACGTTACCCGCTTAGGACCCGATTGGTTTGAATTGGAAACCAATGAAGATCTCGCCAATGGCGACGGCCTCAACTACATGCATAAACGTGAAGTGGTCGGTGTGCATGCCAATACAGTCGAAAAAAAATCGACGAACGAGAATGGCACTATTTGGCGTGTGTATCCGAATGAAAAGATGGCAGAATTCGCCAGCTTGAAAGTCGGTATGTCAGTGCATCGCAATCGCGATCAACAATGGGAAATGGCACTAACTAAAAAGTCAGCCGAGCGTAAATTGGGCTTGTGGATGACGTTGTCTGAGTATGAACATGAGCAAAAACGAGGCTTGCAATTAGCCTTGTCGGACGCTGACGGTATCGATACAACGACACGTATCGAGCTGGTACTCGAACCAGCGCAACAAGCTGAAAAAGCAGAGGCAAGTTTGCGCGATGCTTTGGCTAAGCTGGGCAATACCATGTTCTACGTCGAGCAAATTGATTTACAGTTGAGCCAACCATGGTTTGTTCCAAGTTCACAAATGAACGCCTTACGACGTGACGCGATCGCACACCATGAGCAAGAGCGTGTACGTCAGTGGAAACGTCCTTTACGCGAGCCCGCTGAGGAACCCTTGGTACCTTACCCCGAGACGACCTTGAGCTACTTGGCGAATGTGTATAACCACAAAGCCAGTGCTTTTTATAAGAAGCATGGTGTCCAGTTAATCGCCGCAGCTTACGAAGCTCATGAAGAATCAGGTGAAGTTCCTCTGATGATCACCAAGCATTGTTTGCGTTTCTCTTTTAATCTTTGCCCTAAACAGGCGAAAGGCGTGACAGGTGTGCAAGGACAAGTGAGGGCTGAGCCGATGACTTTGGTCAATGGTGACGAGAAATTTACTTTACGATTTGATTGCAAGCCCTGTGAAATGCATGTCATGGGTAGCATGAAGCCGCATATTTTGAAATCAGCTCCGCCGACAACGGTCGTGAGTCCATTGGTCTTTCACAAGAGCCGTCCGCAATAAATTATTGCCCGCGCCTTTGCAGTTTTCTTAGTCCTTTCAGGGCGATTTATTCGTAATCGTCTGGCGGTTTGACCTGCCAATCACTCGAACTAAAAAATGCGCAAAAAAAACCGGTAAAGCATTGCGCTTACCGGTTCTTTTTTATGCTGCAATCAAATGTTTATAAATTATCCTGCAAAAACTTCCACTTAGCCTTTTGTAAGGACCAATTTTGCCAAGCATCGGCAACGCCATGGCCTTGACCAGGATAGAGTTGTAAGCTGTATTCTTTATTGCCTTTGGCTAAAGCATCAATGAACATGACGGTATTTTGCGGATGGACGTTATCGTCCATTGTGCCATGCATAATCAAGATTTTACCGCTTAGATCTTTGGCTGCTTTCAGACTGGAGCCTTTATCGTAACCCTCCGCATTTTCCTGTGGTAAGCCCATGTAACGTTCGGTATAGATGCTGTCATAAAAGCGCCAATCCGTGACAGGTGCACCGACGAATCCCACTTTCCAAGCCTTGCTGTGCGTCATCGCATAGGATGTAAAGTAACCACCGTAACTCCAACCGTTTAATGCGATCCTATCCATGTCAGCAAAACCTTGCTGGCGCAACCATTCCAGTCCGTCGAGTTGATCTTGCAATTCGAGTTGACCTAGTTTTTTGTGGATAGGCCAAGCGCTTGAAACACCTTTGTTGCTCGCACTTTGATTGTCCATTACCCAGACAACATAGCCTTGCTGCGCTAAGAAGTGGTAGTACAAATTGGTATTCCACATATCACGTACTTGCGGTGCCATTGGACCTGCATAGAGATGTTGATACACCGGATATTTTTTTGTTGAATCAAAATTCGGTGGCAAGAACAACACGCTTTCCATTGGGAAGCCGTTGCGGGATTTAATTTGTTGGTGCTTCACGGTAGCGAGTTGTAGTTCTTTATATTTAGTCGGTACGCCCGCATCATCGACTAATTTAACTTGTACCCCAGCATCCGTGAATAAAGCTTGTTTTGGAGTTTGCGTCATGCTGCTCCAGGTATCAACGAAATGCGT
Organism: Affinundibacterium fentianense; assembly: GCF_018139545.1. GTDB lineage: Bacteria > Pseudomonadota > Gammaproteobacteria > Burkholderiales > Burkholderiaceae_D > Undibacterium > Undibacterium fentianense. The sequence goes on from NZ_JAGSPJ010000003.1 coordinate 170,248, forward strand.
AAAGGTTTCGTTCCAACGCACCATGTGCGTGCCTTTTTCTTCTGTCAATCGTTTCAAGTTTGAACCATCGAGATTGACGCTGTATTCGTCATTGCCAATAGGGTTGCGCTCGTTTGCGGCAAATAAAACACGGTTGTTTGCTTCGTCAACACCGTGAACACTACGCACATCCCAGTCCCCTTGTGTCACAGCTTTGACGAGTTGGAAATTTTTATCATAGTGATACAGGTGATGGTGACCAGTCCGACTTGATTCCCAAATGAAACTGCCGTCTTTCAAGAAATGCGGTAGCGGTAGGCGCTCTGTCCATGCAGGACTTGTTTCCTTCACCACGGCTTTGCTGTTCAGTTTGGTGTCGTAAATACGTAAGTCCAACCATGTTTGCACGCGATCTTGCCAAGCTGCCATAAGTCTGCCATCTGGGGTCCAATCAACTTGAACGATTAAGGTTTCTTTGCCAGCGTAGGGATCTTGGGTCCAACTAATTTTGCCATTTAAATCGACTACGCCGAGTTTGGTAATTGGATTTGGATCGCCCGCTTTTGGATAGCGTGTGCGATCTGTTTTGACAGGTTGTGCATGATCACCGCTTAAGGTGTAAACAGGAACCTTGGTTTCATCAAAGCTCAAGAAGGCCAATTTTTTAGAGTCCGGCGCCCAACGAAATGCGCGGAAATCACCACGACCATAGACCTCTTCTTGATAGACCCAATCCAGTCGACCATTGAAAATTGTTTCACTGCCGCCTGTGGTTAGTCGCTTTTCCTTTGCAGTCGCAACGTCAGTCGCATACATGTCATTGCCCTTTAAATAGGCAACTGTTTTCGCATCGGGTGAGAGTAATGCTTCGTCTTCTTGTTCGTTTGGCGTATTCGTCAAAGCACGTGCTTTCGCCGCATTTAAATCGAGCAACCAAATATCATTTTTGTATGTGAAGATATAACTTTTCGTTTCTGGCTTGATGCGTGCACTTAATTGATCCGCGAGTTTACCGATTTCTTTTTCATCGATTTTGGCGGCTTTGAGTATGCTTAAGACGTTACCATCTGCAGGCAGTGCGGTTTTTTCCCAAGTCGTAGGATTGACCACGAATAATTCAGCGACACCTTTGTTGACTTTGGATTCGATCAAACGGTTTTGGTTGTCCCAAGACAGTCGGGTGAGTGGCGCTGCATTAAAGTTCTGTCGCTGCTCTGGGTGATAAAGCATTTCTAAAGTCAATTTGCCATCGCCGGCATACGCTGCAGCATTTACCGCAAAACCGGTGATAATGGCAACGGTAATGGCGCTCAAGGGAATAGTGCGTTTCATGGTTGATCCTCCAAATGATTTTTCTTGATGATTGGATAATGCAAAATAAAATTTTTTAGGGTCAAAAGCTTGACGAGTTAAGATTGCGCGTCGTTGTTTTAGTTCAATTTAATTCAATTTTTTCAAAGACTTAATGACTATGGGGAGTAATCTTTCTCGTAAGGCATCCTGTTGACTTTGCTGTAGTGCGATATAAAGTGCGGACAGAAATGCGGTCAAATTGTGTTTTCGGGCTAGGCTTGCTTGCGTTGTTTTTTTCAAGTCGAGTTTGGTTTCGAATAAGTAACTGAACCAGCGCTCCCACTCTTCGACGCCTAATTGTGATCGAAGTGCCAAGTAGAAGACTGGTGTCATAAGCCGTTCTCCTTCGCCATAAATATAGAAGTGCTGGTCGTTGGCAATGTGCTTCGCAAGTGTGTTCAAGATAAATTGGTGCTGTGTTTTGCTTAAAGCGGGATTCAATGATAATTGCATCATCCAATCTGCAGCATGCGCAACACCATGGCGCCATCCGACATTTTCATCAAATCCACGATAGTCGTGTAGTTGATTGAGGTAATTGCCGGCAACCGCCAACATGGCTTGTCGCTGTGTTTCACTCATGAAGGGTTTGCGTCGATCGACTCGCGCAATTTCCGCTAACACCATTGCTGAAAATGCTTGCATGAAGCCTGGGTCATTCTGGTCGATAACTTGATTGATTTGCTGCTGCAATTTTTCTTGCATTGCGACGATGGTTTCGGTTGCAATGAGTTCATTGCGCATCCAGAAAGACAGTGCCTCGAAAGCGATCTCATCACGCAGGTGGGGATCGGGTTCACCTAAACAATCAAGCAATGCCAAAGCGATGTGTTGACGCTCATTGGCATTCGTAATTTGCCAGTTATTTTTCTTTAGTTCGAGGAGCTGAACCCTTGTGTATTGCTGCGGCGGACATGCCGCAATTGATGCAGCGCTTACGCAACTTAAGATGCAACTCAAACTCAGCAAAATGGCTGAGAAGTTAATTTTCTTCATGGTTCTATCCTCCTTGCAAATGCATTAGGTCGATCGATCATCCATTCATTTACATTGATCAATGTGTGCCGGTGTGATGCAAGTTGGTTGCATCGATTTGAAAGTCAGAGTGACACAATAAATGGTGCGATTGCCTGCATAGTGCGTTCCGTCGCGCCTTGGTGTTGCAAAAAGAATGCGTGCGCCTTTGATCCCATCTTTGTCCGAGTGGTGACATCGTCGAGAAGAATTTGCGCGAGTTGCATGACTTGATTTGCATCAGCCGCACGTTGTGCGCACTCGGCGTCAATAGCTTGTTCGGTTATCTCGGAAAAATTGAATGTATGCGGACCGGTCAAAACAGGCTTGTGCATTGCAAAAGCTTCAATTAAGTTATGCCCACCGAGTGCAACTAGGCTTCCTCCGACAAATGCAAGGTCGCTGGCAGCATAGTACATATACATTTCACCCATGCTGTCGCCCAATAAGACCTGGGTGTCAGCCGCAATCGGCGAACTAGCTTCATTCAAGTTAAGCGATGAACGGCGCACAAAACGCAATTGATAGTCGGTCAATAGCGCGGCCACCTGATCAAATCGCTGTGGATGCCTAGGAGTAATAATGAGCAAGGCACGCGGTAGCTGAAGTTGGGTGAACGCATCCAGAATTAATGCTTCTTCGCCTTCGCGTGTGCTAGCGCAAATGAATACCGGCCGATCTGCAAAAGATGCACGAAGCTTTGCCCCGCGCTCGGCCATGAGTGGGGGAGGGCTTACGTCAAATTTCATATTTCCCGTCACGCACAATGCTCGGACACCAAGTGAACTTAGCCGTTCCGCATCTGGGCCCGATTGCGCCGCAACAAAGTCGATTGACTTTGCCGCTGGGACCATTAATGACGATAAACGTTGTGCTTTGCGCAGAGATTTTTCAGATAGGCGCGCATTGACCAAGGTGACAGGAACTTGCGCAGCCTTACATTGCGCAATCAGATTTGGCCAAACTTCTGTCTCGATCAAAATGCAGATGCAGGGGGAAAAGTGACGCAAAAAACGCCGAATCATCCAATTGATGTCGTAAGGGATAAATGCTTGTGTTAGACGCGTATCGATATTTGCAAACAAACTTTGCCCTGTACTGCGACCGATTGGCGTCATGTGGGTCAATAAGATGCGATGTTGCGGATACTTGTTGAGCAGGGCTCTGACGATGGGCTCTGCCGCCCGAGTTTCACCCGCAGATACAGCGTGTACCCATATAAATGGCCGTGCAATCGGATCACGTTCAATATCTTGGTACCAGCCTAATCGTTCTGCAACATGTTGGCGATAGCCGGGTTCTTGTTTGCCACGTAACCATAAACGCAAGAGAATGATAGGTAAGGCAAGCGTCCAAACCAAAGAGTAAAAGAGGCGCATTAATTTTTTATACAGAAAACGGGATTCTCTGCTGAATGGTGAAATAGGTGCTGAATATACCCTAATTTCTGTATGGAATTGCATGATTTCCGCGCATATCTTCGCCATGTTTCGATTTTGGATTCCATGCGCTTGGTCGAATTTGTCTTGTCTCGAGAATTTAGTCGATTCAGCAAAATGGCCTTCTGTTTGTTTTTCCTTAGTCAAAGTATCGACACCGTTGAACAAGACGGCGCCGGTATTTGTTCGCACAACAGCGTTTCAGTGTGTAAATTTATTACTTTACCTTTAAATAGTTTAGGTTTAAAGTAATTATTCACTATTGCAATCAAGTTAACACAGCTTTATTCCTTACAAGAATGGCGATGTGCGATTAGGTAATAGGGAAGGTCACTTTAAATCATGTATGGAGCGTTTAATGCCTCTTCATTTTCCGCAATCTGCACACATCGATACGTTCACTTTTCAACACTTGCCACCGCCGGAACAGTGGCCGGAACTGCTATTCGACTTGCCTGAATTGCAGTATCCAGAGCGTTTGAATTGCGCGAATGCTTTTTTAGAAGATATCGCCGCTCAAGGATTTGCCGACAAAATTGCAATCCGCAGTGCTAGTGCTCATGCTAGTTTGAAATGGACCTATGCCGAGCTATGCGCCAAAGTGAATCAAATTGCGCATGTCATCGTGGATGAGATGCGTCTAGCACCAGGCAATCGCGTGTTATTGCGTGGTGCAAATAATCCCATGATGGCAGCTTGTATTTTGGCGGTGTGGAAAGTCGGTTGTGTCGCAGTACCGACCATGCCTTTGCTGCGTGCGAAAGAGTTGAGTGTGATTATCGATAAGGCGCAAATTTCCGCTGCGCTGTGTTCTGCTGCCTTGCATGAAGAATTAGAGGTAGCGCAGAAATTGAGTCCGGTTTTGCAACAGATCAAATGCTTTAATTCTGAGGAAGTGGGTTCTGTCGAACAATTGATGCAGTCTAAACCGACGAGTTTTGCCGCAGTCGATACGCACGCCGAAGATGTATGTTTGATTAGCTTTACTTCAGGCACGACCGGTATGCCGAAAGGAACTATGCATTTTCATCGCGATGTGTTGGCGATTTGTGATTGCTTTCCGCGTTCGATCTTGCAATCGCAGACTAGCGATATCTTCATTGGTACGCCACCATTAGCATTTACGTTTGGTCTGGGCGGCTTGTTGCTGTTCCCTTTGCGGATTGGCGCGACAGCGGTGTTATTAGAAAAACTCACGCCAGAAACACTGCTCAAATCTATCGATGAATATCAAGCGACGGTTTGTTTTACGGCACCTACTTTCTATCGTCAAATGTTGCCGATGGTGCCGAATTTTTCCTTAAAGTCGCTGCAAAAAACCGTGTCAGCGGGAGAGACTTTGCCAGCCGCCACGCGTGAAGCTTGGCAAGCTGCGACTGGACTCATCATGATAGACGGCATAGGAGCTACCGAGATGTTGCATATCTTTATTTCCGCAGCAGGCGAGCATGCGCGTTCTGGTGCTACGGGCAAAGCGGTGCCTGGTTATCAAGCTTGTGTGCTGGATGAACAGGGAAATCCAGCGCCCGTAGGTGTGACAGGCAGATTGGCAGTCAAGGGGCCGACCGGTTGTCGCTATTTGGCTGACGACAGACAAAAGAATTATGTCTTGAATGGATGGAATCTAACCGGTGATGCGTATGAAATGGATGCCGAAGGCTACTTCCATTATCGCGCGCGTACCGACGACATGATTATTACCGCGGGTTACAACGTCGCAGGTCCCGAAGTCGAAGAAATCATTTTAAAGCATCCCGCGGTCGCTGAATGCGCGGTGGTAGGTTTGCCTGACGAAGAGCGTGGGCAAATCGTCAAGGCTTTTGTGGTCTTGCGTGACGCCAGTAAGGTCAGTGACCCTTTGGCCAGTGAGGCCTTGGTTAGCGAGATTCAACAATTCGTCAAAGCGAATGTCGCCCCGTATAAATATCCCCGCTGCATAGAATTCAAAGATGCTTTGCCGCGCACGGAGACCGGTAAAGTGCAGCGCTTTAAATTAAAAACGACTACGGCAAAATAATTATGAACATACTTTGCATAGGCGGCGGTCCCGCTGGTTTGTACTTTGCTTTGCTGATGAAGAAGCAAAATTCCGCACATCGTATCGTAGTGGTTGAGCGCAATCGTCCTTACGATACTTTTGGTTGGGGCGTGGTGTTTTCGGATCAGACTCTGGGTAATTTGGTGAAAGCAGATGAACCCACTGCCAAGACCATACTGCAAGCCTTTAATCACTGGGATGACATCGATGTGCATTTCAAAGGGCAGGTCGTCACATCGGGTGGACATGGTTTTTGCGGCATTGGTCGCAAACGTTTACTGAATATTCTGCAAGAGCGCTGCGAACAATTAGGTGTGGAATTGGTCTTTGAAACCGACGTACAAGATGACCAAGCTTTAGCGCAAACCTTTGACGCTGATCTGGTGATCGCCAGCGATGGATTGAATAGTCGAATTCGCACGCGCTATGAATCGACCTATCAACCCGATATTGATACGCGCAAATGCCGTTTTGTTTGGCTAGGTACCAAAAAATTATTCTCAGCCTTCACTTTTGCATTTGAAGAAACCGAACATGGCTGGTTTCAAGCACACGCCTATCAATACGATGGTGACACAGCGACCTTCATCGTCGAGACACCGGAAGAGGTGTGGTTGAAAGCGGGTCTCGATCAAATGGATCAGGCGCAAGCGATCGCATTTTGCGAAAAATTATTCGCCAAGTATTTGGATGGCAATGCCTTGATGAGCAATGCCAGCCATTTGCGGGGCTCAGCGAGTTGGATCAAATTTCCTCGGATAATTTGTCAGCGTTGGGTGCATCAGAATCAGATTAATGGCAAAGACGTTCCTGTGGTCTTAATGGGTGACGCGGCACATACCGCGCATTTTTCTATCGGCTCGGGAACCAAGCTGGCACTGGAAGACGCGATAGAGCTCGCTAACTGTTTCGCGCAACATGGAGAGCATGGTATGCAAGCGGTGATGGACGCGTATCAAGACCTACGTGCAATAGAAGTGTTGAAAATACAAAGTGCAGCGCGTAACTCGATGGAGTGGTTCGAAAACGTGCAGCGATACACTGCGATGCAAGCACCGCAATTTGCCTACTCGATGTTGACGCGCAGTCAGCGTTTATCACACGAGAATTTGCGTCTGCGCGATGCAAATTATGTGCGTAGTTTTGAATCCTGGATTGCGGAACAAGCTTTTGCTAAAGCTGGTATTGACATGCCTAAAATCAAGCAAACGATTCCACCGATGTTCACACCATTCAAGGTACGCGACGTGGTTTTAAAAAATCGTATCGTGGTGTCACCGATGGCGCAATATTCAGCGGTCGATGGCATCGCTGGCGATTACCACTTAGTGCATCTCGGCAGCCGTGCGATGGGTGGAGCAGGATTGGTATTTGCCGAAATGACTTGTGTCTCGGCAGAAGGCCGAATTACACCGGCTTGCCCCGGCTTATATGCACCAGAACACACGCAGGCATGGAAACGCATCGTTGATTTCGTGCACGTCAATAGCGACGCCAAGATTGCTGTGCAACTTGGACATGCAGGTGCCAAAGGTTCTACCAAGCGCGCTTGGGATGGTATTGATCAGCCTTTAGATGTTGGTAATTGGCCCTTGATTTCAGCGTCTGAACAACAATATTTACGAGGTGTGTCGCAAGTCGCCAAAGCTGCGACGATAGCGCAAATGAGGCAAGTATTGAATGAATTCGTCGCAGCGACCATTGCCGCCAATCAAGCGGGTTTTGATTGGTTGGAATTGCATTGTGCGCACGGTTATTTTCTATCGAGTTTCATTTCTCCATTATCCAATCAGCGCAGTGATGAATACGGCGGTAGTTTGGAAAATCGTTGCCGATATCCATTAGAAGTATTTGCTGCTATGCGCGCCGTTTGGCCAGTGCATAAGCCGATGTCCGTGCGTATTTCCGCCCACGATTGGGTGGAGGGAGGCATTACGCCAGATGATGCTGTGGTAATTGCTAAGCTGTTCAAACAGGCGGGTGCCGACATGATCGATTGCTCGTCGGGTCAAGTCAGTAAACAAGAAAAGCCAGTGTATGGTCGTATGTTCCAAACGCCGTTTTCGGATCGTATTCGGAATGAAGCGCAGATTGCAACGATTGCAGTGGGTGCGATTTTTGAAGCCGATCATGTGAATAGCATTATCGCCGCGGGTCGTGCTGATTTGTGTGCGATTGCTAGACCGCATTTAGCTGATCCAGCGTGGACTTTGCACGAAGCAGCCAAGCTTGGTTTCACCGACATCAGTTGGCCTAAACCCTACATCGCTGGCAAGTTGCAATTGGAGCGCAATCTCGAACGCGAGCGTCAAGTGGCAGCGGCAAGTCGTGGCATGAGCCCACAAGAAATTGCAGCAAAATTATTGGAAGGCTGATATGAACTTCTTTCATCCAGCATTAGTTGGAAAACACGCCGTCGTCACTGGCGGTGCGATCGGCATCGGTTACGCGATTGCGCAGGCACTCTTAGCGCAAGGTGTGAAAGTCACCATCACCGGACGTACAGAAGCAAATCTACACACCGCGCAGCAGCAGTTAAACGATGCTGGCTTGATGCAGACCATAGTGATGGATGTCAGTGACAGCGCGTCTGTCAGCGCGGGTTTTGCGCAGACTGTCGAGCGCTTTGGCACGGTCGACATCTTGATCAATAATGCGGGACAAGCCAGCTCTGCTGCATTTTTAAAAACCAGCGAAGCGCAATGGCAGCAGATGTTGGCTGTCAATTTGACTGGGACTTTTTTGTGTACACAACAAGTCTTGCCCGCGATGCTGGCGCAATCTTGGGGACGTATCGTGAATGTGGCGAGTACGGCAGGGCTGAAGGGTTATGCGTATGTCGCAGCCTATGCTGCCGCAAAACATGGCGTGATTGGTTTAACCAAATCCCTCGCTTTAGAAGTGGCACAAAAAGGTGTGACGGTGAACGCGGTGTGTCCGGGCTATACCGAAACAGACATCGTGCGCGATGCGATAGCTAATATCATGGCAAAGACGGGTCGCAGCGAAGAACAAGCGCGTGCCGAACTCGCAGCGGCTAATCCGCAACGGCGTTTGATTCAACCTGAAGAAGTTGCTGATGCCGTGTTGTGGCTGTGTTCGCCAGCGAGCGCATCGCAAAATGGTCAATCGATTGCAATCGCTGGTGGTGAGGTGATGTGATGCGTCAGCACGAAATCGCAAACGACACGATCGATCTGGAAACCCGCTTAACCCAAGATCATCATCAATCTTTAAAATTATGGCTGCGGATGTTATCGACCACAGTCATGATAGAAAACGAAATTCGCAATCGCTTGCGTGCCGAATTTGATATTACCTTACCGCGCTTTGATTTGATGGCACAGCTTGAGCGTCATCCAGACGGTTTGCGCATGGGTGAATTATCTAAACGCATGATGGTCACCGGCGGCAATATCACGGGTATTACTGATCAGTTAGAGCAAGAAGGCCTGGTGATGCGCGTGACGGATAAACAAGATCGCCGCGCTTACAGCGTAAAACTCACGCCAGCCGGACGCAAAGCATTTAAAACCATGGCGAGCGTGCACGAAGCTTGGGTTGCTGAGCTATTTTCTGGATTAGATGCAGAGCAAAAAAGCCAAATGATTGGTTTGTTATCGAGCGTGAAATCAGATTTGAGTGGGAACTTTGGTGCTGGTAAACAGAATGAGCATGAATGAGAGAATAAAATTACTATGAATTACCTTACAGGAAAAACCAGCGACTTACCTGGCAATCATTTATCACTAGCAAATTATCAATCCACACATTTTGCCTATCAAGTCAAAGATAAAGTCGCGACAATTACGCTGAATCGGCCCGAGCGTAAGAATCCTCTGACCTTTGATTCTTATGCAGAATTACGCGATCTGTTTCGTGCGATGTGCTATGCCGACGATATTAAAGCCATCGTGATGACAGGTGCAGGTGAGAATTTTTGTTCGGGTGGTGATGTGCATGAAATCATTGGACCACTCACTCAACTCGATATGCCCGGCTTACTCCGCTTCACCCAAATGACGGGCGATTTAGTCAAAGCTATGCGCGCTTGTCCTCAACCGATTATCGCTGCTGTCGATGGGATTTGCGCAGGCGCAGGCGCAATCATTGCGATGGCATCAGATATTCGGATTGCGACTAGTCGTAGCAAAACGGCGTTTTTGTTCACCCGTGTCGGACTCGCCGGTTGCGATATGGGAGCCTGTGCGATCTTGCCGCGTATCATTGGGCAAGGCCGCGCCTCCGATTTGCTGTACAGCGGACGCAGCATGTCAGGCGAAGAGGGCGAGCGTTGGGGATTTTTTAATCAATTAGCGGAACCAGAACACGTGATCAGCGCCGCGCAATCCTACGCCAGCAATCTCGCAAATGGTCCCACATTTGCGCATGCGATGACCAAAAAAATGCTGCATGAAGAATGGGACATGAGTGTCGATCAAGCTATCGATGTAGAAGCCAAGGCGCAAGCGATTTGCATGATGACCAATGATTTCCATCGGGCTTATCATGCGTTTGTGAAAAAAGAGAAGCCAAAGTTTGAGGGTAATTAAACATAAATCCAATTGCAGGGCGCATTACAGCGTTGCAAATCCTTGGAATTGAATTTCTCTGCGTAGGTTGATGATGAACTTAAGATGTAGGGCGGGTGCAACCCGCGCCGCTAAAGCATAGAGCGCCTCTGACCGATCTATGGAATACGTTTTAAACTCCCTCTCCCGCAAGCGGGAGAGGGTTGGGGTGAGGGTAGTTCAGAGTTGTGAATAGCGCATTACGAATTAAAAAATGGATTGTTGGAATTGAATGAACTTTGCGAGTAACTGAAGCACCCTCATCCCCGCCCCTTCTCCCGCTTGCGGGAGAAGGGAGATTAAAGTCAGAAACAGAATGCATGCGTAAATGATGTGCAGTCATTGTTCGCTTAAACAAATAACAGGAAACACATGTCAGACATTGCATACCTAAGCTGGCCCTTCTTCAATGAAGAACACCGCCAATTACAAACAAAATTAGACAACTGGGCGAGCCAGAATTTGCAACAAACTCATGGCAGCGATGTAGATCAAGCCTGTCGCGATTTAGTCAAACAACTAGGTGACGCTGGCTGGCTCAAACATGCAATCGGCGGTAAAGCCTACGGAGCAAATCAAGACGTCATTGACACTCGAGCGATTTGCCTCTTGCGTGAAACCTTAGCACGCTATTCTGGCTTAGCCGATTTTGCGTTTGCGATGCAGGGATTGGGAACGGGTGCAATTAGCTTATTCGGAACCGAGCAACAAAAATCGCACTATTTAGAAAAAGTCGGACAAGGCAAATTAATCTCCGCCTTTGCTTTATCCGAACCGAACGCGGGTTCGGATGTCGCCGCGATGCAATGTAGCGCTAATTTAGTACACGATGCGCAAGGTGATTACTATGTGCTGGAAGGTGAAAAGACTTGGATCTCAAACGGTGGCATCGCCGATTTTTATGTGGTGTTTGCGCGTACAGGCGAAGCGGAAGCTTCACGCGGTATCTCAGCTTTCATCGTTGACGCGAACATCGAAGGATTTGAAATTGCTGAGCGTATTGATGTGATCGCACCGCATCCTTTAGCACGTTTGAAATTCAATCAATGTCGCGTGCCAGTCAGTCAGCGCATAGGTGACGGCGGGCAAGGATTTAAAGTCGCGATGGCGACGCTTGATGTGTTCCGTACCTCGGTTGCCGCGGCAGCTTTAGGTTTTGCACGTCGCGCTTTAGACGAAGCGATGGCACGCGCTACCAGTCGTCCAATGTTTGGACAAACGCTGGCGGATTTTCAATTGACACAAGCTAAGTTGGCACAGATGGCAACCACGATTGATAGCGCGGCTTTGCTTGTGTATCGCGCAGCGTGGCAACGGGATCAAGGGCAGCGTGTCACCAAAGAAGCTGCGATGGCGAAGATGGTCGCGACTGAAGGCGCGCAACAGGTGATTGACGCCGCAGTACAAATGTTTGGCGGCATGGGCGTGATGAGCGAAGTACCAGTCGAAAGACTGTATCGTGAAATTCGCGCACTACGGATTTACGAAGGCGCGACCGAAGTGCAGCAATTAATTATCGCCCGTGAAATGCTGAAAGAACATAAGGATGCCAAGCTATGAGCTTAGTGTTTCGCACACCGATCAGCATACGATTCGCGCATTGTGATCCTGCCGGTATCGTGTTTTATCCACGCTATTTTGAATTGATCAATGGCGTGGTCGAAGATTGGTGTGCGCAAGACTTGGCAATGAGCTTTCATGAAATGCATATGGTGCAAGGCATAGGATTGCCGACCGTGCATATAGAAACCGATTTTGTGAAAACCAGCGTGATGGGTGACGAACTGCTTGCGGAGTTACGCGTCATCAAACTAGGACGCGCATCTGCGACGGTAGAAATCCGCATGCTGGGGCAAGACCAAGATCTACGACTCACAGCTCGACTGGTATTGGTGATGGCGCAGGTACAAGAGCGCAAGGCGATTGCCTTACCTAGCGCATTACGTGAACAAATGCGGAAATATTTAGTATCGTAAGCGCGCTAGTGCCAGCGCAAAGAATTTATTTTGAAAGGAAAGACGATGGACTTCTTACAACCACCTGGCTGGGTTCGACCTCGCGGCTATTCGAACGGTGTTGCTGCCAAAGGTCGTACGATTTGCGTGGGTGGCATGATAGGTTGGGATGGACAAGAGCAATTTCATTGTGACGATATCGCAGGACAAACACGCCAAGCATTGCAAAATATTGTCGAAGTCTTGGCTGAAGGTGGCGCCAAACCTGAGCATATCGTGCGCATGACGTGGTATGTGATTGATAAAAAGGAATATGTCGCCGCGTATAAAGAAATCGGTGCCGCCTACCGTGATGTGATAGGCAAACATTTCCCCGCGATGGCGGCGGTACAAGTGGCGGGATTGATAGAGGATAGGGCGCGAGTTGAAATTGAAGTGACTGCAATCGTTCCGGAATAATTTCAGTCTAATTATTTGAGAATCGCAAATAGACTTGGGTCGTGGGAAAAGTGAAATGATGTCGATTTGTTTTGAACGAGATGTCAAAAAAAGATGCAGCAAAAAAGCGAATGCAAGGCGTTGACTGATTTTATGGCGACCTTGTCGGCACTACTTAGTTGAGTCATCCCTCAATACGTGCTTGGCTCAGTGAAAAGAAAAGGGGGAAACTTGCCCCCTTTGCTTGATCAATTGGGATTCTTGATTTTAATCCGCGTGTTGCGAAGCTGACGCCCTTAGGTGCTGTGCAACATCACGAATGACTTCGAGTAAATAATCGATTGATGCCCGTGTTTTTCGATGATTGATGATGCAAGCGCGTAGAACAAACTCCCCTCGCAGACGTGTACCTGTAATGAAAATTCTGCCATCTTTTTCTAAGGCGGCAATCAGATCTTGATTCACCTGCTTGATTTGATTTTCGTCGAGACCTTGGCCGATATAGCGGAAGCAGGCAATTGCTAAGTCGCTACGTGATTTCAATTCAAAATCTGGCGAGTCGAGAATTTGCTGTTCCAAATAGCGCGTCAAATCCAAGTCTTTTTGCATCATGGCTTGAATTTTCTGGAATCCGTACGCTTTTAAGGAAAGCCAAACTTTGAAGGCTTTGGCATTGCGTGAGAGTTGAAAATAATGTTCGTTGAATTCTAATCGATCACTTTTCGCTTCTAAGGAGGTGTCTAGATAGTCCGCTTGCTTGAAGTAAGATTCGCGCAGTAAGTCCCAATTTCTGACCAATGTGCAGCCAATTTCAAATGGTTGGTATAGCCACTTGTGAAAATCGAGAGCGATCGAGTCGGCTAGTTCCATTCCCTTATATTGTTCTTGTAGAGAGGGCAGTGATGATACCAAGCCGCCATAGGCACCATCGACGTGAAACCACATGCCATGTCGCTTCGCGATGCTTGCGAGTTGGGTAAGATCGTCGATTGCACCTGTATTGACTGTGCCAGCATTTCCCACGATACAGAATGGTTCCAGCCCATCTTTGATGTCCTGCTCAATTTGGCGTTGTAGCGCGCCAAGATCGATCTTGAATTGGTCGTCAGTTGGAATTTTTCTCAAATACTGTGTGCCAATTCCTAACAAAGCAACGCTTTTGTCGGTGCTACTATGCGTTTCGGTGCTGCAATAAATGGTCAGAGGGCGGAGCCCAAATAAGCCGTGTTTATTCACATTGTGTTGACGTAAGAAGACATTACGCCCGACCGTAAGACCGGTTAACGTTGCAGCAGAACCACCACTGACCATTACACCGCCAGCGTCGGGCGTATAACCTAGCATTTCTGCTGTCCACTGGATAACTCGCTTCTCAATTTCAGTCATGGCAGGACCGAGATGCCATTTAGTCGCATTTTGATTGATGGTAGACGTTAAGAAATCGGCGATTGTCGATATTTGATTTCCGCCTGCCATCACATACGCATACATATTCGGACCAAGATTTCCCGTCGCGCTATCCAATACTTGTTGCTTGACCTGTTCTAGCAAGGTGATAGGATCGTGCCCCAGCAAAGGAAGCGGTTCGTCAAACCAAGCCGCGACATCCTTTTGCGAAATCGCATGAAATCCTGCTTGTTGATCGACCTTCGCATACTGCTCAAGAACAAGGTCGATCGTTTTCTGCAAAATGTTAGCGAATTCTTGCTCTTGGAAATCGAGGCTTTGATGTTGATTCATAGTCGTGGTCCTAATAGTATGCCTTTATGATGGATGGCGATTCATAGCAATGATGTTGATACTCTTTAACTCTCTATGTTGGTCTGGCTGGCTGCGAATTTGATCTACCAAATCAATCTATCAAATCAATCTATCAGTTCGATCTACCAATTCGATTTGCTATTTACGTCGACAAATCACGAAACCTTCTTTATCAATTGATCTGATCGAGCAACAATTGATCCGCAGGAACCGGCATGCCGAGGCCGAAGCCTTGTGCATAATGTACGCCTATACCTTGCAACAATGCGAGAATTTCGCGGTTCTCGACGAATTCAGCGACAGTTTTCTTACCCATTAAACAAGCAATTTCGTGAATCGATTTCACCATCGCCAAATTGATAGGATTGGTCTCGATATCTCTTACGAACTGGCCATCAATCTTGAGAATATTCACATCCAGATTTCGCAAATAGGCAAAAGAAGACAGTCCGCTGCCAAAATCGTCGAGAGAAAATCGACAGCCCTTGGCGCTGAGTTGTTGCATAAAATTTTTTGCCATGGTGATGTTGGCGATCGCAGAAGTCTCGGTGATTTCAAAACATATTTTTTCGCAAGCGAGTCCTGAACTCTCGATTGCTAAACTCACGAATTCAAGGAAATGTGGATCGCCAAGACTCTGTCCCGATAAATTGATGGAACATAATTCAATCTGATCCTCATGCTTCTTCATCCAAGCAAGCGCATGTTTCACGACCCAAGTATCGACACGTGCGGAAAGATGGTAGCGTTCGACTGCTGGCATGAATGCGCCGGGCGGAATGATGCCACCATGATGGTCCTTCATTCGCAATAAAAATTCGCAATGCAAGCCCTGATGTCCCTCTGGTTTGGTGTCAACAATTGCTTGTGCATACAGCACAAATAAATCCTCTGCCAAGGCTTTTTCAATTCTACTAACCCATTCCATCACGCCGTAACGCTGTGCTAGAGCGGGATCATCGCTGGCATACACATGGATGCGACCGCGTCCTGCATCTTTAGCGACGTAGCATGCACTATCCGCCGATTGCAACAAAGCACCCACACTCTCACTATGCTCATTGAGTACAACCATACCGATACTGACGCCAATGGCGAAGGATCGATCCTGCCACTGAAAGCGGAAATGGTGTAGCTGCTGTTGTAAGCGTTCAGCGATTAAGAGCGCTTGCTCAATCGATTGATGATGCAAAATGATCCCAAATTCATCGCCGCCTATCCTGCATAGATGGTCATCTGCACGCAGGACGCTACTAAATTTATTTGCAATTTGACGTAATAATTCGTCTCCTGCAGCATGACCGCAAGTATCGTTAATGACTTTGAACTCGTCGAGATCAAGATAGCAAAGTACATGTTGATGCGGCGCGTAGCGGGTCGCGTCAAATAGTTGGTTTAGGATGTGTTCAAATGCGCGGCGATTGCCTAAACCTGTTAATTCATCATGGGTGGCTTGAAATTTGATAATGTCTTCTACCGCCTTACGTTCTGAAATATCTTTGACTGTCGCAATATAATTAATTATTTCGCCTGCTTTATTGCGTATGACAGAGGGATTAATCGTGACCGGAAAACGTTCGCCGTTTTTGCGCACGAAATTGAATTCATATTCTCTGAAATGCCCTTGTAGCATGTCGTTCAGGGCGGCTTGAATACGATCGGTCTCTTCGACAGGCCAATAGGGGAACGGTGGCATGCAATGTAGAAGTTCTTCTTTGCGAAATCCCGTCATTTTGCAAAAGGCTGGGTTGACATCGGTTTGCTTTCCGGTGCTGTCTAGCACCGAGAAACCGTCTTGCATCGCATGTATTAAACTATTCGCAAATTCAACCGAAGCATGCAATGCATCTTCGGCTTTTTGTCTGGCGTTAATGAATTGGACGCGATCAATCGCCACGGCAATGTGGCTTGCCATAGCCTGCATAAACTCGAGCTGCCAAGCTTGAGGCGGGCGGACGCCTTCGTCATCGCCAATCGTACCCATACCGAGTGAGCCGATTTTTTGATCCACTAAAACCAGAGGTACATTAATAATGGTGCGATTGTGGATTAATGCAACCATTTCTTTGTTGGTACGTGGGTCAATCCGTGCATCGTCGACCACCACCACGTTTTGTGCCCGCATGATTTCTTCGATCATCAAATCGCCAGCCATCGGGATTTCGATATTTTGGATCATGCGTGTCGTGTCCGACTCTTGGCCATTTGTTCGAAAATTAATGACAGAGACAAAACCAGGTCGCTCATTAAAAATCGATAGCCAAGCATGGGGGTAGCCAAGAATTTCGGTGGCAACTGGCGCATAGGCGTTGAGAATATCATCGATTTTCCAAGCGCTTTCTAGGCGTTTACAAAGCTGTAAAAGCGCTTTTATTAACTGATCACCGTCAGTATTTTTATGG
Organism: Affinundibacterium fentianense; assembly: GCF_018139545.1. Lineage (GTDB taxonomy): Bacteria > Pseudomonadota > Gammaproteobacteria > Burkholderiales > Burkholderiaceae_D > Undibacterium > Undibacterium fentianense. The sequence goes on from NZ_JAGSPJ010000003.1 coordinate 187,198, forward strand.
GTGCCTGACATGTTGTTTAGTTGATGCAAAAAATTGATTAAATTACTGTCTCGAGAAAGACGATCCACTCACTTTGTTTGTGGGGATGGCTTTGACAATATAGGCACGTTTAGAGTATCGGCCAGACTTGAGCGAACGTCAAGGTAAGTGCAGAGTCGAGGGCGATGCCCTGCAATTAATTACGTGATTGTTTGATAATTTACAAAAAGTCCTTTTGAATCTGGGCTTTGAGCTCGATCTTCGGCCTTCAAGCTTTACCCCTTCTCAGCAATTGCACTAATCAAATGAGCGATATGCTGATGATGCCGTCCTCGCTCATTGTTTGAACAAAAAATTAGCGACGTTTTTTTTGCTTACTCCAATAGCCGAATTCTTCAGCATGAACATCAATGTCGAGGTCTTGAACTCTAGCAGTCAAGTGGAGTTGTGCATCTGCGATCGCCTGATTGTAGATACTTGGGCCGATTTCTTCGACGAGAAAATCGAGTAGGGCATTGGCCTGAAGATTGCCTAACGACTCTTCCATTTCGCTCGTGAAATAGCGTTGCAGGGATTCTAATGCTTGTTGCCTGATCTCAGGTTTGAGTTTGATGTCCACGGTGTTCCTATAGTCGATAATTGAGTGAGATGGATAATGAGTGAGATAGATAGGAGTGTAATGGATTGTTACTGGTTTGCGCTGCTTGAATAGGTTTGTCGATTGAATAATTTATTTGTTATTTTTACCTAGATCAGGTAAGTTGATCGCTCGATTCTTAACTCAAGCTAAAGCGATGCGGCAACTTATAAAATCATTCCTACTTGTGCATGGCTTGGCTCTGTTACTTTGCGTTGAGGCATCAGCGCGCGTTGACTTTCCTTTGCATGAGCGTATTCCCTATTCACCTAGTTTGGCAAAAGGACAATTGCCAAATGGCCTTACCTATTACATTCAAAAAAATGGCAAGCCTGAACAAAAACTTGAATTAAGATTAGTCGTTAAAGCTGGCTCCATATTGGAGGATGCAGATCAGCTTGGACTTGCCCATTTTGTCGAGCATATGGCATTTAACGGTAGTGCGCATTTTAAGAAAAATGAATTGGTATCTTTCCTCGAATCCATCGGTGTCAAATTTGGCGCTGACCTGAATGCTTATACGGGATTTGATGAAACGGTCTATATTTTGCCAATTCCAACAGATCGACCAGAAAATGTTGAGAAAGGTATGATGGTTTTGGCCGATTGGGCATACGGTTTGCGCTTTGATCCCACTGAAATCGACCGTGAACGCGGAGTCGTTCTGGAGGAGGCAAGACTAGGAAAGGGCGCAGCGGATCGACTTCAAAAAATTATCTTGCCCAAAGTTTTGCATGGTTCACGATATGCGGAACGTTTGCCAATTGGCAAAGAAGAAAATTTGAAATCGTTCCGTCACGCTGCGCTAAAGCGGTTTTATCAAGATTGGTACCGTCCCGATCTCATGGCAATTGTCGTCGTCGGTGATCTTGAAGTGCCGGTGATTCAAGCCTTACTCGAGAAATATTTTTCAACAATGAAAAATCCTCAGAAGCCACGAAAACGCTTGCGAGCGAGCGTGCCTTTGGAGAATCAAGAGTCGGTCGTGATCGCAACCGATAAGGAGGCAAATCTCGCCAGCGTGAGTATTAGTCAAGGGCGCATGCATCAAGTGAATGACGGTCGATTTGCTAGTTATCGTCAACGTAGAATTCAAAGTTTTTTTAATGCAATGCTGAATCAACGTCTACATGAATTGACGCAGGTGCAGGAACCTCCTTTTTTAGCGGCAAGTAGTGGTATCTCCTCACTCGTCGCTGAATATAATGAATTCAATTCTTCGGTTGTGATTGGCAAAGCAGGCGTACAAGCGGCAGTTCAAGCGCTGGTCGCGGAGAATCAACGGCTTGCGCAGTATGGATTCAGTCAAGTGGAGCTCGAACGGGTTAAGTTAAGCACATTACGTTACATGGAAAATGCTTTTAACGAGCGAGACAAAAGCCAATCCGCAGAGTTTGCGGCGGAATTTGTTCGAAATTTTTTGACAGGCGAGGCTATTCCGGGAATTGAAGCAGAGTATATTTTTCACCGTGAATTTGTTCGAGGAATTTCTTTAGAAGAAGTCAATCGATTCGCCCAATCTGTGCTCTTAGCGCGTTCGCCTAAACTGATTGTTTACCAAGGTGGAACCCAACAGGGACAGCGGACTCCTTCGAAATCTGAACTGGCGTCGTGGATACGTCAGGCTGAACAAAGTAAGTTGGGAGTGTATCGAGAACAGACGGTGACGCGTGCGTTGATCGATACCAAGCCTACGATTGGGTCGATCCTTCAAGAGTCGCGCAACGCTGTCTTGGGCACCATAGAATGGACATTGAGTAATGGAGTGCGGGTCGTACTTAAGCCTACGGATTTTAAAAATAAACAAATTTTATTGAGTGCAAGCCGACCGGGCGGCTTGGGTATGATTGACGCCTCGGATTATTCACAAGCGATGTACGCAACATCCGTTGTCGGCGCGATGGGAATTAAAGATATTACGCCAATTGAGTTAGGTAAGTATTTAGCCGGTAAGAGTTCCAGCATGTCGACAAATTTTAGCGACGTTGCGGAGGGAATCTCAGGCTCATCGACACCGGAAGATTTTGAAACCACACTTCAGATCCTCTATTTGTTGATGACATCGCCACGTCGAGACCCAGATTTGTTTCGATCATACGTCACTAAGCAACAAGATGTATTACGAAATCAGATGGCGACGCCATCTGCGATCTTTCAGAAGGCTTATTTGCAAACCAGTTATCAGGACCATCCCCGTCAACCCAAACTAGCGACTCCCGAAGATTTACAGGCGCTCGATATGGATCGGCTGATAGCCATTTATCAGTCGCGTTTTTCAAGTGCAGATAAGCTGACTTTTTTTATAGTCGGTAGTTTCGAGCCAGAGAAGATTAAGACTGTGTTGTTGACCTATTTGGCCAATTTGCCAGTGCACCCAATTGAATCCGGCTTGCCCGATCATGGACTGCGACTCGTAAAGGGGATCGTTCACAAGGAGGTCTATGCTGGAAAGGAGCAACGCAGTTTAGTGACTTTGCAGTTACACGGTGAACGTCCAGTCGGTGCCAGTGATGAATTGCGCTTTTCTGCACTGACCGAGATTTTGCAATTACGTTTGACTGCGAAGATGCGTGAAGAATTAGGAGCGGTTTATAGTCCACGGGTAACAGCACAAATCAAGAAAATTCCTTTTGGCTCGTATTCCATCGTCCTGGTTCTTCCTAGCGGTCCAGAGCACGTGGAAAAGCTGCTACAAACCAGTCGCGCTTTGTTGGAAGAGATGAAAAGGCATGCTGTCACCGAAGAAGAATTGCATAAAGTAAAAGAAAACTGGTTGAAGAACAGAAAAGAAGAAGTCAAAACCAATGAGTTTTGGATCGGTGTATTGAGCGACGCGAATTTCTTACAAGAAGATGCTGCCAAAGTATTTGATTATGAAAATCAAATTCAACAATTAAAACCCGAAGATATACAGCAAGCAGCACGAATTTATTTTGATCTGAGCAATCAAATACAAATTGTGATGTATCCAGAAAAAACAGTGTTACCTACGTCGATATCCATACCAACACCTATTCCCAAAGGACGATGATGAAGTTGAAGAAAAATATGATAACCGCAGTGTTACTCGCATTAAGTTGTGGAACGTCCTTTCCAGTCATTGCATCGGCGGAAAAAGGCAAGATTGAAAGAAAAGAGCCTAGCCAAAAAGTGATGCACACGTATCGCAGTATGGGCGATATTTTGAATCAATCAAAAGCGGAAGATTGGCGAGCACTTGATCCAGCGAATACGCTTTATTTGGAAACGGAGAAAGGTCGGGTAGTGATCGAATTGGCGCCGGAGTTTGCGCCCAAAAATGTTGCAAATATACGGGCTTTGGTGAAAGAAGGATATTTTGATGGTTTGGCGATGATACGATCGCACGACAACTATGTGGCGCAATGGGGCGATCCAAATGAGAAACGCGAGTTCAAAAAAGCAGCAAAAAAAGTGGATGGCGAATTTACAGTGAAATTCAAGAGCGATGCATCGTTTACACGACTGCCAGATAGCGATGGTTACGCACCACAAGTGGGACATGTCAACGGTTTCCCTGTCGCCCGTGATCCAAAAACGCAAACGACTTGGCTTACTCATTGCTATGGGGCGGTTGGCGTGGCGCGTGGGAATGAGACGGATAGTGGAAATGGCAGTTCACTGTATGCCGTGATTGGTCACGCACCTCGTCATCTCGATAGAAACATCACCGTTGTGGGACGGGTGATGTTTGGGATCGAATTGCTCGCTAGTTTGCCTCGGGGGAAAGCACCTTTGGGTTTTTATGAGACCGAAGAGGAACGCACGCCGATTAAGTCTGTACGACTGGCTGCGGATGTGCTTGAGTCTGATCGGACCAAGTTAGTGGTCTTTAGGACGGATACAGCGAACTTTCAAGCCTTGATTGAAGCGCAAAGAAATCGTGGTGGGGAGTGGTATAAATTTGCCGCGAATCATATTGAATTATGTAATGTTCCAATTCCTGTGCGATTGATACCGTAAAAGGCAGGCCTAAGCGAACTTCGCGGTGACCTGCTCCTATGACGTCGACCCATCCAATCATACCGGAATTTTTCGCATTAATTGGGTGAGTAGGTCAGCGCTAGCGCTGGCTTTGCTGTGAACCGCGTTGATGGGGCGTAAACGATGGGCAATCACTGGCACGAGAACGGCTTGCACATCCTCAGGAATGACATGATCACGGCCTTCCAATGCGGCCCAAGCGCGAGCTGCTTGTAGTAGCGCGAGTGCCGCGCGTGGGCTCATTCCTTCGGCAAAGAGACTCGCGTCGCGTGTGCTTTGTGCGAGCTTTTGAATGTAATCGATCAGTGCGGGGGAAGCGTGAATTTGTCGCACTGCCGTTTGCACCGCCAGTAACTCCTCCGCGCGCATCAGAGCAGGTAAGGTCTTAAGCAAGTTCCTGCGGTCTTCACCCATTAATAGTGCGCGTTCTGCGGCAGCGTCAGGATAGCCAAGTGAAAGACACATCAAGAATCGATCTAATTGTGATTCTGGGAGACTAAACGTTCCAACCTGATGAGTCGGGTTTTGCGTTGCGATGACAAAAAAAGGCTGAGGCAGCGCGCGGGTTTGACCTTCTGCGCTCACTTGCTGTTCTTCCATTGCTTCGAGTAGCGCAGACTGGGTTTTCGGGGTGGCGCGATTGATCTCGTCAGCGAGCAAAACTTGTGTGAAGATGGGACCTTGATGAAAAACAAATTGACTTTTCTCGCGCTCAAAGATGGAGACACCGATTACATCCGTCGGTAAAAGGTCGGAAGTAAATTGTAAGCGATTGAATTGCAGTCCCAAGGAAATGGCTAAGGCGTGGGCGAGCGTGGTTTTGCCGACACCCGGAACGTCTTCAATCAGCAAGTGCCCACCTGCGAGGAGGCAGACGAGAGATTGTTGAATTTGACGTTCTTTACCAATAATCACTTGGTTCAGTTGTTTTGCGACCTCATGGACTTTTAAAAACATGTGTATTTCCCATAGAATCAAGTCAAGTTAGCTTGCTTTGTGTTGTAAGTGTGCAAGACTAGCACAGACCGCTGCTTCTCTGCAGTAGTCCCCGTGAATCTGATATAGTGAATCGGCTCTGCCGTGGGTATTAGCACGCAATAATGGAAGTAATTGAGGAGTAGAGGATAGGCATGGCACGACCAGAAAAAATTCGATTGGGCGAAATTCTTTTGCAGCAAAAGCTCATGACCGATGAGCAATTGCAGTTTGCCTTGGCAGAACAAAAGCGCACTGGGCGTAAATTAGGTCGCCTGTTTGTGGAAAATCGCTTTGTGACTGAGGACCAGATTTCAGAGGCGATGGCGCGCCAATTGAATATTAGTTTCGTCAATTTGAAGCAATACAATATCAAGCCTGATCTTGTAAAAAAATTACCTGAGTTGCAAGCGCGACGTTTTCGCGCGATTGTTTTGGAACAAAGAGACAATGGGTATTTGGTGGCGATGGTCGATCCGACCGATTTGTTTGCCTATGATGAAATTTGCCGAATCCTCAAAAGTGCCATCCATTTGGCGGTGGTCAATGAAAACGATCTTTTGGCAGCGATTGATAATCTTTACCGGCATACTGAAGCGATAACCGACCTCGCACGTGAACTCGAACAGGAGTTGACGGATGCGAATATCGACTTTGGTAATTTAGTGAGTACAGCGGGCTCTGAAGACGCGCCAGTCGTGAAGTTATTGCAGTCAGTATTTGATGATGCGACCCAAGTACGCGCCTCAGATATTCATATCGAACCACAAGAAAAACGCTTGCAAATTCGTTTTCGTATCGATGGCATGCTGCATTTGCAGACGGAAGCCGATATGAAAATTGCCAGTGCCTTGGCTTTGCGTTTGAAATTGATTTCTGAAATGGATATTTCTGAGAAACGTCTTCCGCAAGATGGACGGTTCATTATTAAAGTTCGTCAACAACAAATCGACGTGCGGATATCGACCATGCCGACTCAGTATGGTGAGTCGATTGTGATGCGTCTATTGAATCAGAGCGGCGGCATTTTGAATCTCGATAAAATTGGCATGCCACCAGAGATGTTGGCACGCTTCCGGGCTATTATTCAGCGCCCAAATGGACTTGTTTTGGTCACTGGCCCAACGGGAAGCGGTAAAACCACGACTTTGTATGGCGCTCTCTCGGAACTGAATCGAGAAGATAGAAAGTTAATTACGGTCGAAGATCCGGTCGAGTACCGTTTGCCGGGTATTAATCAAGTGCAGGTCAATGAAAAGATCGATTTAAGTTTCGCGAAAGTCTTGCGCGCATCCTTAAGGCAAGATCCAGATATCTTATTGTTGGGCGAAATGCGAGATCAAGAAACAGCGCAAATCGGAATGCGGGCAGCCATGACGGGGCATTTGGTCTTGTCAACTTTGCATACGAATGATGCAATTAGTACGCCAATTCGTTTGCTTGATATGGGGGTGCCGCGTTATATGATGGGTAGTTCTCTCCAAGCAGTATTAGCGCAACGTTTGGTTCGGGTGGTTTGCGAGAGCTGCCATTCGGAACATCGTTTGAGTCCGGCAGAACGGGAATGGCTCGGTCAGGATATGGGGGAGACGATAGACTTACATCGTTATCATAGCGGTAAAGGATGTGGACATTGTAACGGCACAGGCTATCGCGGACGCATTGGTGTTTATGAATTGTTAGAGATGACAAAGCCTGTGATTGATGCAGCCCATAGTGAGGATAATGCCTATTTCATGGACGTCGCGAAGCGCCAAATGGGAGGAAAGACACTGCGCCAATATGCGATTGAGTTGGTCTTGAGTGGTGTGACGACGGTCAGTGAAGCGATGCGTATCAGCAATCAGATGGATGATTAGGAACGAATATGCCTTTTTTTGCATATAAAGCGAGAAATTCGCGTGGCGATTTAGTGGAAGGTGTATTGGAAGGGGCCGATCGAGACGCCGTTGCAGGTCAATTGTTTGGACAAGGGATTTCACCCATTCAGATAGAGATCACGCAAAGCGCCTCGGGTGATCAAGAACTCAATTGGTGGCAGCGGATTTGGGAGCGAAAAGTCCAAGCTTTGGATGTGCAACTATTTAGTCGCCAACTGCATACTTTGATCAGGGCGGGGGTGCCCATTATGCGCGGCCTCACAAGCTTACAAGAATCTGCGATTAGTCGTAGTTTTAGGAATGTGATCCGTGATTTGCGTGAGTCACTTGATTCCGGCCGTGAATTGTCCGCATCAATGCGACGTCACCCAGCGGTTTTTAGTCTGTTTTACGTCAGTATGATTAAAGTGGGCGAGATGACAGGGCGCTTAGATGCGATCTTTTTGCGTTTGTCCGAGCATTTGGAATTTGAGAGGGAAATGCGCAATCGCGTCAAAACGGCGCTGCGTTATCCGATGTTTGTGATTATTGTGATGTTTTTCGCCATCGTCATTGTGAATATTTGGGTCATTCCCATGTTTGCCAAAGTGTTTGCGGGGTTCAATGCTGAACTTCCCTTGATGACACGCGTGCTGTTGAACACCTCGAATTTTTTTGTGGCGTATTGGTGGGTCATGCTGTCGCTTGGAGTTGGGGCTGCAAGTTTGTTTCGTTCGTATATCAAAACAAAAGATGGTCGCTTTTGGTGGAATCGTCAGATTTTGCAATTTCCGATTTTTGGTCGCATTGTTTTAAAAGCGACCCTTGCTCGTTTTGCTCGAAGTTTTGCGATTTCCAGTAAAAGTGGCGTACCGATAGTGCAGGCTTTGAGCGTGGTGGCAAGCACGGTGGATAATGCGTTTATTGCGAGCAGGATTGAGCAAATGCGCGATGGAGTGGAGCGCGGCGAGAGCATCCTGCGTACGGCAAGCACGGCGAATGTATTCACGCCTGTTGTTCTGCAAATGATTGCGGTGGGCGAGGAGACCGGTGCAATCGACGAATTGATGGATGAAATCGCGATTATGTATGAAGGGGAAGTGGAATATGAGCTGAAAAACTTATCGGCGAATATTGAACCCATCTTGATTATTGCACTGGGCTTTATGGTTTTGATTTTGGCACTTGGAATTTTCTTACCGATTTGGGATTTGGGACGAGTTGCACTGAGAAAATAAAAGATGTTGTATTTCTCTAGGGGCAAAGCGCAAGTTTACCGGGTTTTTCGACGATATTTGCTATGATGCAAGTAATTGGAAGATTTTTGTGCCTACGCTGTTGGTGTATTGGAATTATTAACTTTTTTTGGAATCGCTATGAAAAAGAATCAAACTGGCTTTACCCTGATTGAATTGATTGTCGTGATCACGATTTTGGGCTTGTTATCCGCGTATGCGTTGCCTCGCTTCGCGGCATTGCAAACTGAAGCGCGCATCGCTAAGATGAATGGTGCTTTGGCCTCATTAAAGTCGGGTGCCGCCTTGGCGCGATCAATTCAATTAACCCAGCAACTTGCGGCGAATACCTCAATTGTCATGGAAGGCGCGACGATACCCATGGCGAACGGTTACCCAACGACTGCATTGACGGGCATTCCAGTGGCGGCGGGTTTGGCGACACCGGATTTTGTATTGACTGTGACCTCAGCAACGGTGTTTACGGTCTCCTCCGATGCGAATCATCCTAATTGTTCAGTGACTTACACCGTTCCTGTTGCGGCGGGTTCTCCCCCAACTTATAGCAATACTGGCTTAACAGCCGCAAACTGTGCTTGATTGGCGAGTTAGTCGGAACCTTTTAATCGAGCAGATTGAGAGGGCAGTACTTGTTTGCTTGAGATGGCATGTAAGTCACGCTTGATTTGCAGTGGAGCCTGTTGCGGAGCAATACGCAGCAGGCTCTGATCGCTTTTGCTAGCCTATGCCTTGCTGTGCACAGAGTCTCTCAATGTATCGAATCGGCGTGGAATATTATGCAAAGTCAAGGAATCTCACTGCGGCATTTTCAGATTAGTCAAACGCAGTCCCATGGTTTCACGATGGTCGAGCTGATTTTGGTCATTTTGCTTTTCGGCATATTGTCGGCGATTGCTATACCAAAGTTCACCGCAAAGACCGATTTTGATGCGCGCGGTTTCTACGATCAAACCCAAAGTATGCTCCGCTTTGCGCACAAAACAGCGATTGCACAACGCCGCCCTGTTTGGGTGCAAATTAGTCAGGCTGCGGGGATCATGTGCTTGACTTATGTTCAAGTAAATGTCAATTGTCAATCGGATGGCGGCGCACCCGTGTATGCATCAGGTGAATCGAATTGGTATGTACAAACGGCACCCACCGATTTGCGCTTTGGCAGCTCGCCCAATTTCTCCTTTGACGCATTAGGACGAATCAGTACAGGCACAACCATCAATCTTTCGATTTTTCAAAATTCGAGTACCTTAGTAGGAACCATCATCATCGAAGCTGAGACGGGTTATGTGCATTGATACCTTGAAACTCACTAAAACGAGACCTCTTCTCGGTATGCAAACTGGAGTTACTTTAGTCGAATTGATCATGTTCATGGTGATCATCGGCATTGCCGTGGTTGGAATAATGCGAATTATGAGTTTAACCAGTCTTGCTAGCACCGATCCCCTGCGCGAGAAGCAAGCACTCGCAGTAGCGGAGTCGTTACTAGAGGAAATTCAATTGCAATCGTTCACGTACTGTGATCCAGATGATGCGAATGCGATGACTGCACTCAATCCAGGCGCTTGTGCGAGTGGGCCGCAAGGCTTAGGGCCCACTGCTGGCGAAACACGGTATGGTGTTCCACGCTTTGATCATGTTGCGGATTATCATAATTTTGAAATGAATCCTGCAGATCCGGTGAAGGATATGCAAGGAAACGTCATTGCTGGGCTAGAAGCTTATACGGTCAAAGTAACTGAAACCGAGGACTTAGGTGGAGATAGACTACAGATAGACATCAATGTGAGCATCGATAATATTACAGTCAAATTAACTGGTTATCGGTATCGATACGCGCCAAGGGCAATTCCTTAACATGAGCTATATGTCGAAATATCATCTTCAAGGTTTTACTTTAGTCGAGGCGATCATTGTGATTGTCTTGACTGGAATTTTGTCGGTGATCACCGCGAAGTTTATCACTCGGCCGATCGAGCAATATGGCGATTTGACGCGACGTGCCGAGTTGACTGATGCGGCGAATTCCGCCGTGCGTCGAATGTCCCGTGATTTGCATTTGGCCTTGCCAAATAGTTTGCGGCAGCCGGGAGGTGCGTGTGTTGAGTTTTTAATGACCAAAGACGGAGGCCGATATCGTGCTGGCAGTCCAGGCAATGTAATGAGTTTTGACGCAACATCAGGAACGCAGTTTGATGTGATCGGTGGACTGAATGCGATTCCCGATAACGGTGATTTTATTGTTGTTTATAACTTGGGAATTCCTGGTGCAGATGCTTATGTCGCAAGTTATCGCGGTGTGGTCGACGGTAGTGCCAGCACACTTAACAGTATCAAGTTGTCGACCGCGATTCAAAACCCAATCGAATCACCTGCGAAGCGTTTTTTCGTGTTGTCGGGGAGTAGTCCAGCGGTCAGTTTTGTTTGCCAGGGGGCAGGTGTTGACGCGAAAGGCAATGGCACTGGGAAATTGTATCGCCAGGCAAATTATGCAGTCGCACCGGTCATCGCAGGTGCTTGTCCGACTTTTCCTGCGAACACAACGACAGCATTGTTATCGGAAAATATCGCCAGTTGTAGCTTCAACTATAGTAGCGGGGTGATGCAGCGAAGCGCGGTATTGTCGATACGCCTAGGTCTGCAAAAAGCAGGCGAGCTGGTGACGCTCTATCAAGATGTGAATATCAATAATGTTCCCTAAGTTAGAAATGAATATCACTTTCACAGAATCGAAACGCACAGCACGGCAGAGCGGATTTTCTTTGGTGTCGGCGATTTTCTTATTGGTTATTTTTGCCGCACTAGGTCTGTTTATGCTGTCAATTTATTCCAGCCAACGTTCCACTGCAAATCAGGATGTGCGCGGTGTATTGGCTTATCAAGCAGCCAAGGCCGGACTAGAGTGGGGGAGTTATCAAATTCTTTCTTTGGAAAATGCGCAAGTGGTGAATGCACTGTATGCTAATTGCAATCCTAGTATGGGAAGCCCAAGCTTTGCAGGCGCTTTAAGTAATTTTTCAGTTAACGTTAGTTGCGTGCAGACTTCCACTATTGAAGACGGAAATACAATACGGGTGTATACCTTAACCTCAACGGCGAGTGCGGGTACGGCGCCATCCAATGATTTCGTGGAGCGCCAAATGAAAGCAAGCATCAGTACTTGTCGATTAGGCGTTGCGGGATTGCCAGGGGATCAGCCTTGTTAATCGCGCGCCGAGATGTCATATTAGTCACGCAATTGTTTCGATTTTTAGGTCTAGGTGCAACTAAAATGAGACTGACGAAGGCTATTTGCCTACAGCGATGTGTCGCGCTGCCATTTTCTCTGCTGTTTTGTGTAGCTGCCTTGTTCGGATCCCATACTGCTTGGGCTCAGACGATTGAGTTTAATAGCACGGGTGGTACGACCACGACTAATGGCTTGCATTTTTATATCGATCGGTCGAGTAAGATGCAGGTGCGTCGTGCAAATAACACAGGTCAAGTTTACAACCCCAATTCGACTCCTACATCAAGTTTGACTAGTTTGGATAATGGCGTTTTTATTCGCGCAAATAATCTACTGTACGGCCCAACTCACACTGTTACAACATTTAATCCCACTGGTGGCATGTATAGTAGTTATAGCATCACGGCCGCGAGCCCCGCTAACCCATCCACGCCAGGTGTGCAGCAAACAGCGACAAATTCGCTCGGGATCACGAATGGTCCGCAAGTTTCCATTATTTGGAAATACACGACGCCGCTCGATTTTTTGACCGCAGAAGTCACTTTGACGATTCCCGCTGGCTTTGCAGTCAGCGCATCCAATCCGGTGCGTTACTACCATGTGTTCGACACCTATCTGGGCGGCAGTGATAGTGGTTGCGGTGTGAATGTGGCGGGGAGCAAACGTATCGTTGGAACCTATTCAAGTTTGGGGAATCCAACACCTTGTCCCGTCAGTACGTCTTTACCGACAGCGGGAACCATTGTTGAATCATTTCGAGAGCGTACGCCACCCAGTGCAGGCCCAGGCGTCATCGCGGTGAACAGCTTTAGCAGTTATTGTGCTGCGGGTTGGAGTACATTCTTTGTGAATGGTAGCCCTTATTGCTCGATGTTACAGCTGACCACGCCAACTTCAAGTACAGGGGCGATGAGTCAAACGATCACCACGACTTTGCAAGATACTGGGATTGGCATTGCGTATGATTTTACGGCACCAGGAACCTATGTTTTCAGTTATGACTTTGTGATCGGTTCGACCGCAGTTCCGCCCTACGACCATCTTGAAATTCGTCATGATGGTAGTATCAATTTGTGCCCAGAAAATTTGCAAGTATTAGCCTGTCTGTCTTCAACAGTGCCTTGTCCAGCTGGTAGCGAACTGAATTCTGGAACATTAACCGGGGCAATTGCCTTATCGCCTGCGGCGTCAGGCGTGACATTCACTCCAAGTACTTTTTCGATTGGTGGAAGTAGTAGTACGTCGGGCAGTACCGCAAATATCATTTTGCAAGCGACGGCCGCATCCGCTGGTACATACAATCTCATCCCGACCGGATTGAGTGATACTCCTTTAAATGGAACACGTTGTGTTGTGAATGGTGTCGCGCAGTCGAACTGTCAACTGACCATCACTAATACGCCGTGTGTGAGTAATTTCGAGTGTATGGAAACTGGGGCCAGCTACAATAATCCGGTGACAGCGACGAATCGAAATCCTCTCTACACTAAATTAGCGAATCGTGGTTTTCGATTTGATGTTGTGGCGTTACAAACGGGAGGCGCGATCGCCAATACCTACGCGGGGAATGTTGTGGTTGAGCTATTCGATAGCAATGCTGCCCCATCCTGTTCGGCCGCGACCGCTATCACTTCGCAAAATCTCAGTTTTGTGGCGGCTGATAATGGTCGAAAAACCCTAGGATCCGATTTACTCTTAGCGGACGCCTACAAAAAATTGGGATGTCGTGTGCGAACGACTTCAGGCCCCGCTGTGACTGCTTGTTCTTCCGATCAGTTCACGGTACGCCCCCAGTCTTTTTCGACTATTAGCTCGAATGCTAATGCAGATAGTATTGGTGCCAGTGTGAGTGCAACGCCCATCGTATTGGCTGGTAACGATTTTAGTTTATTCGCAGATACTGGCGTGAAAGGCTATGATGGATTGCCGAAATTAGCGCCGAATTTAATCGACTGGCCAAATGTTCCTAGTGTTACTAATGGGGGAAGAGCTGCCCCCGGTGTGGGTAGTCTGACGGGGAATTTTAGTGTTGCAGCCAATCCGACGACTGGCAATGGTGCAAGTGGTGCGAGCTTTAAATATGATGAAACTGGGTATTTCCGCTTGCTTGCGCAGGCTGTGTACGACGATACTTTTGTTGCCAATTCTGGTTCAGCTGATAGTACAAATAATGACTGCACGAATGATAGTTCGAATACTTTGGTCGGTGGTAAATACGGTTGCAAGTTTGCGAATATCTCATCAAGCAATCATTTTGGACGATTTATTCCACATCATTTCAAGATAACGACTTCGGCATCGACTCTAACGGAAGCTTGCCCTTCTGCCACGGGGTTTACCTATTTCGGTCAAGACGGATTTTCAACGAATTTTAGTATCACTGCTGAAAATAGTAGCGGTAACAAAACGCAGAACTATACGTCAACGTTTGCAAAATTGAATACCACTGTGTATTCCAATTACCAATTTACAATTGTCGGTGCGCCTGCTGGTGCGAGTCTCACAGCAGGAACCCCAGCACCAAGTGGCAGTTGGCTAGCAGGAATGGTGAATGTCACCGCGAAACATCAAATATCACGTCCATCAGCCATCAGTAATGAAACGCTCATTGCGCTGATGGCGGCGCCGACGGATGGGGAAGTACCCGCTGCGTCAGCGACAAGTATTGCAAGTACAAGACAACGATATGGTCGTTTAAAATTGCAAAGCGCATATGGCTCGGAGATGCTAGATTTGCCGGTTCCTTTCATCGCTGAATACCGCAACTCCAACATTTGGCTTAAAAATGTTGATGATAACTGTACACCAGTTGTTGCGCCCGTCGATGGACTAGGTGCGATCTTCTATTCACCTGAAACCGCGACGAATCATTTAAGTGCAGGAGAGACGAATGCGAGTGTGAGCGCGACTGGCAAATTCCTCAATGGTGACGGGAAATTGAAGTTTTCAAAACCAGGTTCTGGAAATAGCGGCTATTTGGATCTCGATATCAATGTGCCTGATTGGTTAAAATTTCCATGGCGGGGTGGCGTGACGCCAATAAATCCGACAGCAAAAGTACAATTTGGTACGTACAAAAAATCTAATCAAATTATCTATACACGAGAAATACATTAAGGTTTTAACACGATGTTTGCGACAACTTGCGAAGATTATTGAAAACAATCCGACAACAAAAATAAGCTCAATCATTGACAAGATGCTCTTATTATCTTAACGTCAAGCAATATTGCTGAATTGGATTATACGCATGGGATTCTTCTCAAAGAATAAGAAAAAGACGGACTTGATGGCAATTCGCATTGCGAATGATGGCGTGTATTCTGCTTGTATCCGTCATGTGACAGGTAGTTTGCCAGCACTCGATTTCTTGGCGTTTTATCCGAATGACCAACAAACACAGGCCGCCCTGCTAGAACGTTTGGCGCGCGAGTCCCCCGCAAAACAAAAACGTTGTTTGTTGCAGCTGAATTCCCGAGATTATCAGTGGTTCGCGATTGATCATCTCAATGTTCCCGACACAGAATTACGCAGTGCGATGCAGTGGCGTTTGAAGGAACTCTTGGACTACCCAGTTGAATCAGCGTATTTTGATGTGCTTAAAGTGCCCGGTGATGTGCAAAACGGTGGCCGCAATCAATCGCTTATTGCTATTGTGGCTGCGAACCAAACGCTGGCGAATTTTCAGCAATTATTTCATACCGCTAAGTTACCACTGGCTGTCATCGATGTCGCAGAACTTGCACAGAGAAATTGGTCGGTGTGCCTTGAGTCGCCTGGCCGAGGCTTAGCAATGCTAAGCTTTGATCAATACGGTGGCATGCTCACAGTGACTTTCAGTGGCGAACTTTATTTAGCGCGTCGTTTAGAAATTAATTTGTCTGACTTACAGCACGCTGATGAATCCGAGCGCACCGCGAGTTATGAACGGATTTCATTAGAATTGCAGCGATCATTGGATCACTTTGATCGTCAGCATAATTACATTACGACCGAGAAATTAGTGCTAGCTCCGTTGGGACAGAGTGCATCGCCTTTGCGTGATTTTCTGACTGCGAATATGTACTTGCCAGTGGAGATTCTTGATCTATCCAGTTTGGTGCAAATGGATACGATTCCTGAACTTAAAGATGCGGCGCGGCAGGCCGCTTTCTTCTCGATCATTGGCGCAGCCTTACGTCAAGATGAGGTTGTAGCATGAGTCAACAGATCAACCTCTTGAATTTAGCACTGCTGAAGAAAAAAGATTTTTTTTCGGCGCTGAACTTAGTAATTGCTGCAAGCTTGAGCATAGGCCTCGTGGCGGTGATTTTTTTTGTGGTTCAGAAACAAACCGCCGAAGCAAAGCGCATCAGTACGCAGTCGACAGCACAGCTAGCAAATTTAAACGAGCAATTGAATAGTTTGCGGAATGCTGCGATACCGAAAGTCAAAAATCCCACTTTGGAAAAAGAACTCAACGCAATTGAAGCCGCGTTATTGCGTCGTCAGCAAATCGCCCAGATGTTGCAAAATAGTGAATTTGGTAATACCGATGGTTATTCGGCCTATTTGGCTGCGTTGGCAAAGCAAAGACCAGAAAATCTGTGGCTGACCGGATTTAGCATAGAGGGTGCTGGGCATGATTTAGTGATATCTGGACGTACTTTGGAGCCTGAATTGGTGCCACAATATGTGACGCAGCTCAAACGCGAAAAGATCATGCAAGGGAAGACCTTCTCTACGCTACAAATGGAGCGTCCGCTGTTGCCATTACCGCCATCGACCAATCCTAACGACGTCAAGAAAACACAGGAGTCAGCGATTTATCTTGAGTTCCAGTTGCACTCTACCGAGCTAAAAGAGAAGCAGGACACATCAGGAGGGAAAGTGAAATGAGTGCATCCCTCAAATCCTTGCTGCAAAAAATCGATGCGCTTAGTCTGCGGGAACGCGTGATTTTGTTTATCTTGATGAGTCTAGGCCTTGTGCTACTGGGCTATACGTTTTTGATTGAACCTCAGCAGAAGTTACAGAAATCTCTAAAGGCAGTACATCTGTCGAATCAACAGCAAATTGCGATCGCACAAGAAGAGGTCAATCAACGGTTAGCAGCGCTCAAAATCGACCCGGATGCGGAGCTAAAGGCGAAGATCACGGAAGCGAAGCTGCGTTTGACCATGATGGACCAAGATTTATTAAAGCTTGAAGATAACTTGGTGCGACCAGACAAAATGGACGGACTATTGAGCGATATGTTCAAGCGGAATAAGAAATTACAATGGATTTCGACGAAAAGTTTGCCCGTCGTGAATTTGATGGAATTGCCGAGTATTCAGGAGGCGTCGATTGGGTCGGAGGGCGCTGACTCCAACCCACGGACGATTGCATTAGATGACCGTAGTATTTATAAGCACGAGGTCGAATTGGTTTTACAGGGCAATTATTTGGATATGTTGGCGTATATGCGCGCACTGGAAGCAATGCCACAAAGAGTCTATTGGGGACGGAGCAGTTTGACTGTGCTTGAGTATCCTAAGGCAAGCTTAAGTCTGCATTTATTTACATTGAGTCTGGAGAAAAAATGGCTCAATTTATAAACTTCAGGCAGATCGCGGTGTGCTTACCGTTGTTGTGTGGGTTGGTTTGCTCAGCCAACGCTGGCGTCATGCAGGAATTGTCAGACCCAACACGTCCCCCGAATCGGGTATTGCAATCGGGGATGGGACTTACCGTTGCGAGTGGTCCGATTTTGCAATCGATACTGATATCGGCAAACCGAAAGTTAGCGATCATTGACGGAAAAGCAGTTCGTTTAAATGGCAAATTTGGCGACCAAACATTGATTCGTATGACAGAAAACGAAGTCGTTTTAAAGCGAGGTAAGCAATTGCAGACCTTGAGTTTACATCCGGATTTAAGCAAAAAACCTGTGACTGGGATCTTGAAAAATAATTGAAAAGTTTGGATTGCGTGCTCAGATTTCCAATTTTTTCTGGCGTAGGAATAAAAGAAATGATCAAACCAAGTTGCATCATGAAGGTTATAAAATGAAAAAAATAGGGCTAACAATCTTGTTGCCTGTATTGATTGCGGGCTGCGCCATGCCTCCTTCAAGACAGGAAACTTACGACCTCATTAAGAGTGAGATGAGCAAGGCGGCTGCTGGCAATGTTAAGGCGGCGGAACCAGAAACAGTATCAGCTTCCTTGTTGCCTGCACTTAATAGTGATTTGCCCCCGGTGAGAAAGCCGTTGGAAGAGCGATTTAACCTCAGTTTTAGCAATGCACCCGCCTCTCAATTTTTTATGGGTATCGTTGCAGGGACTCCCTACAACATGTTGGTGCATCCAGAGGTGACAGGCAATATTTCTGCGAACTTGAAGGATGTGACGTTGTTCGAAGCGCTCGATGCCATTCGGGAATTATATGGCTATGAGTATAGGGTTGAGGGAACGCGCATTTATGTGAAACCACTGACCTTACAAACCCGAGTTTTTCAAATTAATTATTTGGCCTCGATTCGTAAAGGTAGTTCCGATATTCGTGTGACTTCAGGTTCGGTTGCAGATGCTTTGGTGCCGTCGAATTCAGGTGCCAATTCGCAAACCACGCCACAAAATGCGCCCAGTCCGAGTTCGAATGGCGGAGCAGTGCAGGCGTCGACTTCAAGTAAGATTAATACTAGCTCCAATAATGATTTCTGGGCCGAATTGAAAGCCTCGCTCGACATCTTGGCTGGTGGTGGACAAGATGGGCGGCAAGTCGTGATCAATCCACAGTCGGGTGTGGTGGTTGTACGAGCGATGTCAGATGAAATACGCAATATCGCTGCCTACTTAAAGGCGACCCAACTCTCTGTGGATCGGCAAGTGATTTTGGAAGCCAAGATTCTCGAAGTTGAATTGAATGATCAATACCAAACGGGCATTAATTGGGCGTCTTTTGCCTCCCTGAAATCTTCGCCCGATAGCGCCTCATCTTTTGGTTTTTTGACGCCAGGGACGACGCTCAGTACAACCCGTCAGATTACCGATGGGAGTGGTATTAGTGGCATAACGGGTTTGAATTTAGGTGCGAGTGCGCGTGCAGCAGGTTCTTTGTTTGGGTTGGCTTTTCAAACTGCTAACTTTACAGCACTGCTATCTTTCCTTGAATCTCAGGGTAGTGTTCATGTGTTGTCCAGCCCTCGAATCGCGACCCTGAATAATCAAAAAGCGGTGTTGAAAGTCGGCAAAGACGAATTCTTTGTGACGAGTTTAAAAACAACGCCAGGCGTTACTAGTACTGCGGGCAATACTGCACCAACTGTTAGTGTCGAAGTGCAGCCCTTCTTTTCAGGGGTTGCTTTAGACGTGACGCCACAAATCGACGAAGCGGGAAATATTATTTTGCATGTTCATCCTTCAGTCAGCAAGGTCAGCACGATCGAGAAAACAATCAATGCGGGAAGTGCTGGGTCTGTCGTTTTGCCTCTTGCCTCCAGCGTGGTCTCGGAGACCGATAGTATTGTTCGTGGGCAGAATGGACGAATAGTTGCTATTGGTGGTTTGATGCGGCAGTCGAATGCAGATGATCGGTCACAAGTCCCAGGCGTCGGTGAAGTGCCGGTGTTGGGTGGTTTATTTCGAAATACGAATCAAGTGTCTCAAAAGCGCGAGTTAGTGATACTCATTCGGCCAACCATAGTCGAAAATGATGCGTCTTGGGAGAAGGATTTGCTGGAAAGTCAGAAACGAATTGAAGAGATGACACCACGTAGCCGACTTGAGAAAAAAAATCAATAACGCACGGTTCCTATGCTGTGCTTGTTTTTTTGCGTCAGCCAATAGTCTTTCTAACGATCTATGCAATTAGCGGCGCGCGCGGAATTAATTTATGGTCAAGATCAGCAAATACAAATCGCATTTTGGATTGCATGAAACGCCATTCGGAATTACACCCGATACCAGTTTTTTCTTTTCATTCGGCAATCACTTAGAAGCGCTGAATACCTTATTGGTCGCGGCGCAGAGTGGTGAAGGCTTTATTAAGATCACTGGCGAAGTCGGTACAGGTAAGACACTACTTTGCCGACAATTTCTCAAATTATTGGGAGATGATTTTGTATCTGCATACATTCCAAATCCGTTTCTTGAGCCGCGCACCTTATTACTAGTGCTCGCTGATGATTTGGGCATCCCGCAAGAGAAAAATTGCGAACAACACGAAGTTCTCAAAGCCATCAATTTGCACTTGCTTCACTTAGCTCGAGCGGGAAAGCGCGTCCTGCTATGTATAGATGAAGCTCAGGCTTTACCCATAGAGACTTTGGAGGCGATTCGACTTTTGAGCAATCTTGAGACTGAAAAGCGCAAATTGCTGCAAATCGTACTATTCGGCCAGCCAGAGCTCGATCGTCGGCTGGCACGCGAAGAAATTCGACAATTGGCGCAAAGAATCAGTTTTCATTATCGCTTGCGTCCGCTGAATTGGGACGAGACGCACTTCTATATTCAACACCGCCTTCGCGTGGCGGGCTACAGTGAATTGCGTTTATTTACTCGCTTTGCTGTCGCAGCATTGTGGTTCGCAAGTCATGGCGTCCCTCGAGTATTGAACATTTTAGCTAGCAAGGCGATGATGTTGAGTTATGGCGGAGGGCGACGTGAAGTGGGTGTGCGACAAGTGATAGGCGCAATACGTGATACCGAAGCAACGCCTTTGATAAAAACGACCAGTCGTGTTTTGAAAGTGGTCAGTGTGTTGATCGTTGCAAGTGCGGCAGTCTTTATCGGCCTTGCCATCAAACAGGGATAAAAGAAGACTCTATGAGCTTGATCAACCAAATGCTACAAGATCTCGAAAAGCGCGGTGCGGAAGAATCGGAGCCGATGGCAGGGCGTTATTTGCAATTAGGCTCATCGGCGATGGGCGAGCCACGTCGCTTTACAAAGTGGTTTGTGGTACTGACCTTATTTTTTTTCGTTGTAGCAGTAATCATCTTGTTGGCTGGGAAGCAAATTTGGCAAGCATTTTCCCCACACCTGAAGACATCCAATTCTATTGTGACGGTGAATCCGCATGTCGCGTCGGGACTGGCGTTGCAGGCTCAGAGCTCGCCGAATGTAGCATTGACTCGGAGTACAAAAACAAGCGAGCAAGAAGCGGAACTGGTCGCGCCACAGATGAGTGCGGGAGCGAACATCCCAACTTCTGCCAGCTTGCAATTGAAAATGAGCACAGAAGTGAATCAAGCCTTGCTTCGTCAGGATGAGTCGTTGAATGACGCATTAGCGAAAATAGCACCGAGAACACAGCCGGAACTTAGAAACAAAAATGAAGAAAATAGCAAGGGCACAGGGCAAGTGCTGGATGGAAGACTTCAAGCAAATCGGAAGCAGATAATGCCGAGGAAGGACGAGCATCTCAACGCCGTCAACCAAGTTGAATCACAAGAGAGTCACAAACAAGAGAGTCAAAAACAAGACAGTAAGACAAATAACCGTGAGGATCTCAAGAGCAGGGTAAGCGCAGGGAAAAATGCTAGCTCATTGAGTGTGGTTTCGAATGGTGGTCCTGTTACGATGATTAAAGAGGTATCGGTACAGCAACGCGCGGAGGGAGAATATCGGCAAGCGACAGTTTATCAGCAACAGGGGCGTGTCAATGAGGCGATTAGTGCATTGGAAAATGCATTAAAGTTGGACCAGAATCATGCGCCAGCTCGCCAGTTGTTGATTGCATTGTTGATCGACAGTAAGCGACAAGAAGATGCCATTCGTGAATTGCGTATGGCTTTGAGCTTGGATCCAGCACAGATCAATTTTAGTATGATGTTGGCGCGCCTCTTGGTTGATCGCGCCAAGTTGAATGAGGCGATTGACGTATTGCAGAAAAGTTTATCAATAGCGAATGAACGACCTGAATATGTTGCGTTCTTAGCGGCCTTACAGCAAAAAACAGGACACCATAAAGAAGCTATTCAGTTGTATCGGCAAGCATTAAAAAGGCATACGCAAAATGGTATTTGGTGGATGGGCCTTGGTATTTCTTTACAAGCAGAGATGCAAAATCAAGAAGCAATTGAGGCCTATAAGCAAGCAAAGCAACAAGGCGGCTTGAGCGCAGAATTGCATGCTTTTGTTGATCAAAGAATAACTCAAATTGCAAAATAGACTAAGCGAGTAGAGCAAGGACTGATTCTAAGATACCTGTCGAATCCAGTGGTGTTCTTAGACTAAATGCCATCGAGATAGCAATTTATTCACCTTTTTTATCGAGGTTTTGATCTAAATATTCAATAAATCGTTAAGAAAGGCACGCTGAAATTCAACTATTTTCATCGAACTGTGTGTAAGTCCGTAAAATAGCGGTTTGTAATTCACCAAAGAAGAATAAGTATGTCTATACAATGGTTCCCAGGTCATATGAATGCGGCACGCAAGAAAGCCGCCGAAACCATGGAAAACACCGATCTGGTCATTGAAGTTCTCGATGCCAGAATTCCCCAAGCAAGTTGTAATCCTATGGTCGAACAGTTACGCCAGTTTCGGCAACGACCCTGTTTAAAAATATTGAATAAAAGTGACTTGGCTGATCCACACGCAACCAAAGCTTGGTTAGATTTTTATAATGCTCAGAAAGGCGTGAAAGCCGTTGCGATGAGTTGTAAGAAGCCAGCCGATGTTGCAAAAGTACCGGGATTTGCTCTGGAAATGGCACCCCATCGTGGCGTTCCGACAAAGCCATTACGCATGATGATCATGGGTATTCCCAATGTCGGAAAGTCAACTTTGATGAACGCTTTGCTCAAAAAGCGGGTTGCGAATGTGGGCGACGAGCCTGCGGTGACGAAGGTGCAGCAACGCCTGTACCTAGGGAAGAATATGATTTTGACCGATACGCCTGGGATGCTGTGGCCGAAAATTGAACATCCAACCGACGGTTTGATGCTTGCCGCCAGTCATGCCGTTGGTGTGAATGCCCTGATTGAAGAAGAGGTTGCGACCTTCTTGGCTGAGCTACTACTACAACGATACCCACAGTTCTTGGTGCAACGCTACAGCTTGTCTGTCGACTCTATCGATGCGGTGGGGGTAATTGAAGCTGTGGCTAAGAAGCGTGCGTATCGTTTGAAAGGTGGTGATTGGGATTTTGAAAAAGCCGCACATACTTTGTTGCTCGACTACCGTAGTGGCGCATTAGGACGGGTCAGTCTGGAAACGCCACAGAGCCGAGAACATTTGTTGGCGACTTATGTGCCGCCTGTCTTGTTGGGGCAGGGAAAGAGTGTCGATACCGGCATGATGGAAGACGCAAGGGATGACGAGAATTAATTTTTATTACCGCTACGAGTTCAAGCCAATATGCTGAAGTTGTTGGCAAAGATGATCGTGACGTTTGGCCTGTGCTATCTAGGCTGGAATTTTTTTGAGCGTATGCGCGTCGGATACGGGCCAATAGGCTTATTAATTCCATGTATGTTTTTGGTGCATTTATACCCACGAGATTTGATGAATATAGTTTCGTGGATCAAGCGTCGCGCGTATCATTCGGCAGTTTTTCAATGGCATGGGAAGTACTATAGTTTTGATGGTCATCAGATTCGATTTTATTTGATTGAACAAGTCGTTTGGATGCCATTAGTCGATGTCGAACGGATATTGGAACCCAAACTGCAGGCGCACGAAATTTCAATGCTTGGGAACGCTTGCCAAAGTATCCCAGAGCATTCCATGCGTGGATTGACTGAGGAGGCGTTGATGCGATTATTGGTGACGCGCACTGAAGGTGGTCACACGAATTACAAAATGATTCGCTTTAAACGCTGGCTTTTGACCAGTGCTTTGGATAACGTGAAGCGTTTGCCTAAGTCTGCAATAAAAAATCTTCGTTAGCGCCTATTTTTTATGAACAATCGTTTTGTGCGATTTATTTGAAGCCATTCGTTTCGACGTTGTGTCGCATCGATTCTTGCAATCTTTGTTATGACGTCGGTCTCAAACCCAATTGAAAGGACTATTTGTATGCGTCGATGTATCGTCTCATTGTTGGTGCTCATTCCCTTGTTCAGTCATGCGCAAAAAAATCTCGCACCAAACATCAAAGAGCCGATTTTACGCAGCCATCTTGCATTTTTGGCTGATGATTTATTGGAGGGCCGAGGAACTGGGCAACGTGGCGGTGATTTGACTGTGCGCTATTTAGAAACACAGGCCGCTTTGATCGGTTTACAGCCTTTGACGTCTGATGCCGCGTTTCCGTATAGGCAGGCATTAGACCTATCTGGTTCGCTGACTTTACCTGATAGTCGTATTAGCTTTAACGTAAATCAACATACGATTTCACCCACTTTGGGATCGGATATTTTATTGAGCGCGAATAATGGCCGCACGTCCAATCAAGTTGATGCCGATATGGTATTTGTTGGCTATGGCGTGAAAGCTCCGGAAGAGCAGTGGGATGATTTCAAAGGAATGGATTTACGTGGCAAATTAATCGTGATGATGGCGAATGATCCACAGCCAACCAATTCAGAACCTGCGCGATTTGCTGGTAAAGCAATGACTTACTATGGTCGTTGGACATACAAATTTGAAGAGGCACTTCGCCAAGGTGCAGCCGGTGTTTTGCTATTACATACAAATGAATCCGCATCGTATGGATGGAATGTCCCGCAGGCGAGTTTTAGTCATGAGCGTTTCAACCTCGCAGGCAAAGGAAATGCGCTTGAAGGATGGTGGAAGGAAGAGAGTGCTCGTGAATTTTTTCGGATCGCAGGATTCGATCTAGACGACTTAAAGGCGAAAGCAGAGCAGCGTGATTTTCGCCCGATACCAATTCCCGCGCGTGTCCAAGCACAAGTCCAGAGTCAGATCCGCACGATCCGTCAATACAATGTCGCTGGTTTTGTGCAGGGAACGGATCCGATTCTGAAGAAAGAAGCCGTGATTTATTCAGCACACTGGGATCATTTGGGGAAAGTAGAAGAAGAGGGAAAGCCAGCGCAAATTTGGAATGGCGCAATCGACAATGCGAGTGGCACGGCAGCCCTGTTAGCAATGGCACAAGAGGCGGTGAAGCATCCGACTAAGCGTAGCCAGATATTCTTGTGGCCCGCCGCGGAAGAGCAATACCTGCTGGGGAGTTTGGCGTATGTGCAGAATCCTCTTTGGCCACTCGAACAGACGATTGCGGATCTGAATCTCGATAGTATGAATTTTGTCGGGAAAACCCGTGATATTGGTATTGCTGGAAGCGAGCGGAGCAGTTTGCATGAAGTGGCCAAGCAAGTGGCAGGTGCTATGCAGATGCGCATTGCGCCCAGTGTGCCGGATCTAGGTGGCGCTTATTATCGCGCGGATCACTTTAATTTTGCGCGGAATGGGGTGCCAGCGTTCAATGTTGGTTCGGCGGTTTTTTCAGGTGATGGCCATTTTGACTACTTGCATGAGGCCGAAAAGTCAGCCTTGATCATGAAAGAATTTAAGAACGATTACCATACACCGCGTGATCGTTACCATCCTGAATGGGATTTGAGCGGCATGCAGCAACAAGCACAGTTCACCCTTGAATTGGGGTATCGTTTAGCCAATGCAAAGCAAAAACCAACTTGGCGAGCGGGCGATCCCTACGGAAATTTGGCGCGAACCAAGCTGCAATAGGCACGACTCGCTTGGCGCTTTCGGAATGTTTTGCAATCCGAATAGTCAGTGTTGCGTCGGACTTTATCGATAAAAAAACGCACGATTTGTCGTGCGTTTTTTATGATTCACCCAGGTGAGTATTGAATCATTGGCTGAAACATCGTCTGAAGTGTCGACTTCAGCCCGTGATTCGACTTCAATTATTTCACCTAGCCGATAAGATCAGGCTGCAGAGACACCTTGTGAAGAACAAGGAACCTAGCCGTTGATGACCTTGCGAGTGTAGGACTCAAGATAATTCATTAAATTATCCGCCCCATTTGCTGCGGCTTCTTCATTGCCATCGGCAATCCCTTGAGCGAGTAACATGTGGCAGCGTGCTGCCTCGTGCATGTCGCCTTCATGCTGATAGGCGTACCAGAAACGGCGGCATTTGATGATCAGTGGAATCACTGCTGTTACCGCAGATGGATTGCGGCTAGCTTCGTGAACCACGTGGTCAAGTGCTTGATCGGCTGCCATGAACTCATCGAGTTGCCCGTTGTTGGCAGCAGCCACCATTTTTTCGCCGCAACTAAAAATGTCTTGGCGTAACTGTGGACTAGCACGACGCGCGGCACTGCTCGCAATTAATCGCTCAATGACCCGACGAGTCTCGATCAAGGTGACATGCTCTGCTGCCTCGATGTCTTTCACAATAAGGCCACGTCGAGGCAATTGGACAATTAAGCCATTCGATGACATACGCATGAGAGCTTCACGCAAAGGCGTGCGTCCAAGTCCAGTGATTTCTATCAGTTCTGATTCGACTATCGGAGCTCCGGGTTTGAGCTGCAAAGTCACGATCATGCTTTCAATCGCATCGTAAGCGATGTCAGCAGCACGCATTTTGGCGGGCGTAGTAACTTTTAGTGATTGCATACAATGATTGTTGTGAAATTTATCATTGGATTATAAGTTATTTGTGCAATTTTCCTCAATTTTCTTTTGAATTTAGCGCCTTTTTTCATACAAAAAAAGAGACAAGCGCAAGCCCATGCGAACACGTTGTGCGATTGTCAGAAAAGTTGAGGCTAAAATGCATGTGAATTTGCTACTAATGGCGGAACTTAAAGTTTTCTACTTCTTCACTAGAGCAGGACGAAAGCAATTGACTGTGTGTCTTAGCGAAATGGGAGATGAGGCACGGGATTGTAATAGATCGGGCTTGGTAGTTGTAAGGCGTTGGCTATTCTGCTTAGATCGACGTTGACTTCGTGTGAGCTGTTTGCGGACGAATCCGAAGGCATGGTCATGAATTCCAGAGTTCTTGAATGCCTGCATCGATTTGAAAAGAACACAGCCATTCCTCCGCAATTGGATCAGGCGCTTCGCTTGCTTTGAAACGTGTGATGACAACTGGAAAAATACGCTCCATTTTGGAATAGTTTCCTTGCATTGAATTTTCTCCAATTTGATTGAAATAGGAAATACGAGTAAGGGCGATCAGCAGTCGGCAAAATGAAACAAACTGATCTTTATTTCAATAAGCGCTGAAAAAAATGGAAAAAATTGCGTGCGTCCTCGACATTTTAGGATAATATTTATTGAAATTTAAATAATCAATTGCCTGTTTATTAATTTCAGTAAGAGTTTCTTTGAATACCATTTTATGCTGCTGACCACCATGCATACTCAACTCAGTTCGCCAGAGCAAGCCGATAAACGCCAGATGGCGGAACGCATACACGATGTTTTTTTTGCCGAACCCTTGTTTGATGCCATGCCTGACTTAGTCTTTTTTGTCAAAGACCTGTCAGGACGGTACGTCGTTGTGAATCAAACCTTAGTCAATCGCTGTGGCTTAAAAAACAAAGATCAGTTAATTGGTAAAACTGCGCAGGACGTTTTTCCCGAGAACTTGGCTGTTAGCTACCATGAACAGGACCAAATGGTACTGCATCAAGGCTTTGAGGTGAAAGATCAATTGGAACTCCATCTTTATCCCGATCGGGATCCAGGCTGGTGCTTAACCAATAAAATTGCTTTGCGCGACCAGCAACATCGCATTGTTGGACTTAGTGGAACGTCAAGAGATCTTGGGATGCCTGATCAGAGACATCCCGTTTACCACCGAATCGCTGCAGCTGTGCGCCATATTCATACCCATTTCGGGGAGAATGTTCCGATGATTGAATTGGAGCAAATCACGAATCTCTCGATTGCACAAATCGAACGATACTTTCAAAAAATCTTCTCTTTGACACCCCGCCAATTCATGATCAAAGTGAAGCTCGATGCAGCGACGGCGATGCTCGGAGATCGGCAGCGGAGCATTACAGACATCGCCGCAACTTGTGGATATCAAGACCATAGTGCGTTTTCACGTATGTTTAAGGCGACCGTTGGTATGACTCCATCAGACTATCGCGAGCTACTTTTGCGCAGCAAAAAATATGATGATTGATTATTGATATTTCATATTTTTTTCGCAGGATTGACGTCGCCATTGAATTCACAATGTAGCTGCAATCGGTCGCCATTCGTACTTATTTTCCTATTCCTTTACGTTGAGGGCGCGTCAATACGCAGCAATAGGGTAGCATCGCTTCTTTGTCCTGAAAAATAATTCGTTTATTCCGTGTCTGTCGGGAATTTATTTGCCGCTCGGCATGTCATAACGCGGCTAGGCCATTTTTTCTGACTTTTTTGTCATTATTCATAACAACAATTTAATAAGAGGAGCGTGTATGCAATTGCCGTGGCAACTCAGACCCCTTTCGGGTCTTTTATTTTGCACCCTAGGGCTGGTCTCAGCGTTTAGCAGCGCGCAGGTTGGCACTGCTCGGATCGAAGGTCTTCGCGAGAGTCATCCAGGTTGGCATGTCTTGACGGGTGCTCGCTTGGTGATCGCGCCTGGCAAGGTCGTTGAAAATGGAAATCTAGTGATGCGCGATGGGGTCATTGTTGCTGCTGGCGCAAATGTGACGATTCCAGTGGGCGCAAAAATTTGGAAATTGGATGGACGTACGGTGTATCCAGGGTTTATCGATATGGGGAGTCAAGTTGGCGTCCCTAGTGCTTTACAAGCAGCACCGACCGGGCCAGCTGCTCGTACTGCGCCACCTCGAGTCATCAATGGCCGAGCGTTGGCAAGCGAAAATCCGCGTTTACGTCCTGAGCAAAGTGTCGCAAGCCAAATCGAAATAAGAAATGACGAAATCAAGTCAGTTCGTGAACTTGGTTTCACAACCGTACTTGCGACCCCTGCGGCGGGCATCTTCCGAGGGGAGAGTGCTTTATTGAATCTCAATGGGAGTGATAATGCGAAATCCTTAGTTTTGAACCCCCATACCGCACAGCATATTGCGAACGAACTAGAATTTGGGCGCGGTGGTGGATATCCAAGTTCATTAATGGGTGTGATTGCGCAAGTTCGTCAAACTTTTTATGACGCGCAATGGTATCAGCGCGCATTTGAATCAAAGCTGCAGACGGAGCGCCCGCAAATTAATCAGTCGCTTGCAGCGCTGAAGCCAGTTTTAAGTGGTCAACAGCCGGTCATTTATGCAACGGATAATGAGCAAGCTTATCAGCGTATTCAGAAAATTCGTGATGAGTTTAAGCTCAGAGTGATCTTGCAAGGGAATGGTTACGAGTATCGTCGCATCGCGCATCTTAAATCGAGCAAAATGCCAGTGATTGTTCCTCTGCTTTTCCCCAGCACTCCTGAAGTCGAAAATCCCGATACGATGTTAGACACTTCACTTGAAGGCTTACAGCACTGGGAACAGGCGCCCTCAAATTTGGCTGCCTTGGACCAAGCAGGAATCGAATTCGCCATTACCGCTGCTGGGTTGAAAGAACCAAAGAAAGATTTTTGGCAACGCCTACGCCAATCGATTCGACGCGGCTTGAGCGCAGAACATGCTTTGGCGGGACTCACAACGATCCCAGCAAAACTACTCGGAGAACAAAAACGCTTAGGCAGCTTGACTCCAGGAAATTTGGCGAATTTGGTGATCGCGAGTGGCGATATGTTTGTCGATGAAAAAGCCAATATTGAATTGACTTTTGTCGACGGCAAACCATTTGTCACTGACAATTACCAACGATTCGATGTTCGTGGCAATTGGACTATCAATACCGCAGGGAAGAATCAAACTTGGAATATCACTGGAAGTACTGCAAAGCCGACTTTGACAATCGATGGCGTAAGTGTTGAATTGACATTGAAAGACAATCAATTGCTCGCTCGCTATGGCGATACCGTCGTTGTCGCCGAAGGGCGCGGCGATCGTTTGCAAGGAAGTTTGCAAATCGGATTACAAGCAGCGCAAGCGTGGTCTGCGGTCAGAGAAAAAGCCGCTGTGCCTGATAATGTTCCCGTTAAACCAGAAAAAACGGTCGCGCGTTGGAATCAGCTTTATCCAGCGGGTCCTTATGCTGGACAAATTCCAACTCGATCAAACGCGACTTTGATTCGCAATGCAACCATTTGGACGAGTGCGCAAGCGGGTAAATTGCCGCAGTCTGATATGTTGATTGTCGACGGCAAAATTGCTGCAATTGGACAAAATTTGAAAGCGCCAGCGAATGCTGAAGTGATCGATGCGAGTGGTAAGCACCTGAGTCCCGGCTTGATTGATGCCCATTCCCATACAGCCATGATGCAAGGGATCAATGAGGGTACTAGCTCAATTACCGCTGAGGTGCGAGTGGGCGACGTGATCGATGCAAGTAGTATTAATATCTATCGTCAATTAGCGGGTGGGGTAACGACGGCAAATATATTACATGGCTCAGCAAATACGATAGGTGGACAAAATCAAGTCATTAAAATGCGATGGGGAGATGATGCAGAGGGCCTGAAGTTAAGCGGTGCTTTTCCCGGAATTAAATTTGCGCTTGGCGAAAACGTCAAGCAATCGAATTGGGGCAATGAATCGACTGGACGCTATCCGCAAACGCGTATGGGCGTCGAACAAATTCTTCGGAGTGCATTCCTAGCTGCGCGTGAGTATAAGAACGAGCGTGAAGCGTGGCGCAAATCTCCGAGCACGATGATCGAGCCGCGTCGCGACTTACAAATGGACACGCTTGTGGAATTACTTGAACGTCAACGGATGATCCATATTCACTCATACCGCCAAGATGAAATTTTAATGTTCACGCGTATTGCGAAAGAATTTAATCTTTTAGTCGGTACCTTCCAGCATGTCATGGAAGGCTACAAAGTTGCTGACGAAATTGCTGCTCTGGGGGCTGGAGGTTCGACATTTTCAGATTGGTGGGGATACAAAATGGAAGTCAGCGATTCGGTCCCGTTCAATGGAGCACTGATGCATCAGGCAGGTGTCGTAACGAGTTTTAATTCAGATAGCGATGAGTTAGCACGGCATCTGAACACGGAGGCTGCGAAAGCGGTGAAGTATGGCGGCTTATCTGAGACAGAAGCACTCAAATTTGTCACTTTGAATCCAGCAAAACAATTGCGCATCGATTCGAGAACGGGATCGTTGGAAGTGGGTAAAGACGCTGATTTTGTCATTTGGAACACCAGCCCATTATCCAATTTCAGTCGTGCTGAACAGACTTGGATCGAGGGGCGGCGTTATTTTGATCTTGCCACTGATGCTCGCTTGCGCAGTGAAGCGCAACAAGAGCGCCAAAGGATAGCGGCAAGCATATTGAGTAATCGAACCAACGCGCCCAATCCGCGTGGAAAAGATAGTTCGACAGAAAAATCGATGGAAAAGGTGAGTACGCCAAAAACAGCATCGGAATTACTTGATGCAAATCGCGCCTATTTGGAAATACAGCATTGGATGCACATGATGAGTAAGCACCGGACCGCTTACTGGATTGGTGCCGAAGAGCATGAATGCACAGGAGAAGAATAATGCGATCTCATATTTCATCTTTTTTGTTGAATTCGACTGATCATCTGATCCGAAGCAAAAACATGCTACCTGCTCAAGATGCCTTTAAGAGTCTATTTATGAATATTGCTTGCATATCAAATTTTCCGCACATTGTGCGCATGTTGGGCCTAGGCGTCGCGCTCGCAGGATCAGTACATCAACAGGCGGTTGCGTCAGACAATGTTCCCGCTGCCGCGCAAAAGCAGGCGATTGTATTTAAGGGCGCGACTTTGCATCCTGTCACGGGGCCAGCCATTCCGAATGCAGTGATGCTAGTCGAACGAGGGCGCATCGTTGCACTCGGAACGGATGTGGCGGTACCTCCCAATACAAGGATAGTCGATGTGAGTGGCAAACATATCTATCCGGGTATGATTGCGGCAAATACCGTGATCGGACTCGCCGAAGTGCAGTCGGTTCGAGCTACTTTGGACTACGCCGAAGCGGGTGCAATCAATCCTAATGCACGCGCTTTGGTCGCTGTAAATCCAGATAGCGAATTGATTGCAACTGCGCGTGCTAATGGTGTGTTGGCTGCATTATCTGTACCTGCTTCTCCTGCTGGTTTGATCACGGGCACTTCTGCCTTGATTCAACTTGATGGTTGGACTTGGGAGGATATGTCGATACAGGCCGAGTTGGGCTTACACATCACTGTGCCTGCTATGCGGTTTAATCCAGAACTGTACCCAGCTCCTTTTGACAGTCGTTTAGAGGAAATGCGAAAGTTAAGTGTGCAGCGAATTAAGATGCTGGAAGAAGCATTTGATGCCGCACTGGCTTACCGTGAGGCACGCGCGCAAAATCTCGCAGGTAAACCAGAGGCGACTAAAGTTGATGTGCGTTGGGAAGCGATGTTGCCGGTGTTGAGTGGGCAACGTCGTGTATTTTTCCATGCACAAGATGTGAATCAAATTCGGTTTGCGCTCAATTTTGCACAGCGTTACCAACTCAAAGCCATCATCGTTGGTGGTGCTGATGCGGCAGAGCTTGCTGACAATTTAAAGCAGCAAAATGTCCCCGTGATTATTACTGGTATTCATAAATTGCCGCTTCGACGTGGCGCTGATTATGACGTGTACTATTCACTAGCTGCCAAGTTAGCGAAAGCAGGTGTGTCGTTTTGTATTGCGCGTGCAGGGACGGATGACGATGCGCCGAATGAACGCAATCTTCCTTATGAAGCTGCGGTTGCTGCGGCATTTGGATTAGACCCTCAGGAAGCCTTGAAAGCCATCACAATTTATCCTGCGCAAATTCTTGGGGTCGCGGATAAGTTGGGATCACTTGATGCTGGTAAATTCGCAAATTTCTTCATCACTGATGGCGATCCTTTGGAGACGATGACGAATGTTGAACAAGTGTATATTCAGGGACGCAAAGTGGATATTAGTACTAAACAATCCCGTTTAACGGATAAGTATCGTCAAAAATACCTGCAAAAATCGCAAGCGGAATAAGTCAGCACCTTGGGCGGCTCTGCTATCCATGATGGACCGCGCATATGAAATTGACCTGAAGCTGTCGTAAGACACTTCAGGTTTTTTTTGCGGTATTTTCTTGAATAATGGTATGCTTTCCAACTTGTAATTCACCCACTAAGATGCGTCTCAAAATTTGGCTTGATGACAGTAGAAATACCTCGAATACTGTCTCCATCGAATCAGCTATGAAGAAAAGAAATAATGCCTAACTCGCTTCTCCATCTTGCGCAATTAATTAACGATCGATCGCTTCATCATATTTTTCCTGAGGGATTGTTATTGTTATCAGCCAGCGGAAAGCTTACGCAACTGAACCTCGCAGCGAGGGAAATGTTGCAAGCTGATCCTGTACAAGAGATAGACGCAGCGCACGAATTGAATGATCTGAAAGAGTGGGAATTCGTCGATCTACTAACGTCAACAAGTCGCACTGTGTTTTTAGCCGCATTGCCCACTTTGATTGAGGGACAGCGGCAAATTCTAGAGTTGGAATATCGTGGATGGCAAGGCAATCTCGGTTGGGCAGAATTTAAGTTTTGTCCGATTCTAGATCTCGATAAAAATCTCATCGGGATTTTTGTCATTGCAAGAGATATCAGCAATCAAAAGGAAATCGCGCTCTCGTTGCAGCAATCTGAACAGCAATTTCGCACTTTAATTGAAATCATTCCTCAACAAATTTGGACCGCTGATGCGCTTGGAAATCTCACCTTTGCGAATCAACGCACCTTGGAATATTTTGGCGTTCGACTAGATCAAATTACTGGTTTGGCGTGGGAAAGTTTAGTGCATCCAGATGATCGCCAACATGTTGTTCAGCGTTGGCGACATAGTATTGCAACCGGCGCTGCATACGAAGTGGAATTTCGCCTTCGCAGAGTGGATGGCGCTTACCGCTGGCATATTGGCTTGGCCTTGCCTTTGCGCGACCAGCATGATCAGATTCAGCAGTGGTTTGGTTCTAGTACCGATATCAATGTCAGCAAGCAAAACGAAGTCGCGTTACGTGAGAGTGAACGTAATTTGGCGGCGGCACAAGCGCGGGCAAAAATGGGCAGTTGGCAGCGCGATCTAATCACCCAGAATACAGTCTGGTCGGCGGAGCTTTATCGTATCCTCGGATTCACGCCAGGTTTGAATACGCCTGGAATTGAAGAAGTGCAGGCGAAAGTATTTGCTGAAGACCGTGATGCCTTTGCGAAGATGTATGAGGAATATTTGCTCGGCGGAAGTAAACAACTCGATTTTCGTTATCCAGGGAAAAATGGCGATTGGATTTGGATCGAAGCGAAAAGTGAAACTTTTTATGATGGTGCAGGAAATGCGATTGCCTTGACGGGAACAGTGCAAGATATCACGGAGAGAAAGCAGCTGGAGACTGCAATCGCGACCTCTCGACAATTGCTAGCGGAGTGTCAGTCAATTGCGCAAATTGGTGGGTGGGAAATTGATTTACGCTCTCGAAAATTAACATGGACCGACGAAACCTATCGCATTCATGACACGACGCCGCAAGAATTTAATCCGAGCGTAGAAGCCGGGCTTGATTTCTTTGTGCCAGCGTCGCGTCAATTGATCGAAGAAGCATTACAGCGTGCGATCAATTTGGGGGAGCCATATGATCTTGAGTTGGAAAAAATTACGTTGAAAGGGCGTCGCATTATTGTTAGAACGACTTGCAACGTCAGTATGCACGATGGAAAAGCGATACGATTG
Organism: Affinundibacterium fentianense; assembly: GCF_018139545.1. Taxonomy (GTDB): domain Bacteria; phylum Pseudomonadota; class Gammaproteobacteria; order Burkholderiales; family Burkholderiaceae_D; genus Undibacterium; species Undibacterium fentianense. Next base: position 221,842 of record NZ_JAGSPJ010000003.1, read on the forward strand.
ACGGGCATTTTTCAGGATATTACGGAACAAAAGGCGGCTCAATTAGCGCTGAAAAATGCCTATGCAGAGTTAGAGCATTCAAACAGTATGTTGGAGCACATCGCCCATTATGACGCCTTGACCCACCTGCCGAATCGAGTCCTTCTTGCGGATCGCATGCAACAAGCGATGCTTCAATGCCAGCGACGTGGCAATTCTTTGGCTGTTGCGTTTCTCGATTTGGATGGTTTTAAGAGCGTAAATGATGTCTATGGACATAGTGTCGGGGACGAATTATTGATCCAGATAGCCGCCCGTTTGCGTGCCGCCTTGAGAGAGGGGGATACCTTAGCACGTCTCGGTGGCGACGAGTTTGTTGCGATTTTATCGGATTTAGAAAGAAGTCAAGACTGTGAGCCTGTGTTGGCGCGCCTGCTTCTGGCAGCCTCCGAGCCAATTGAATTGCATCATGCGAAATTACAAGTCAGTGCAAGCATTGGTGTGACGATTTACCCTCAGGATGGCGTTGACGCAGAGCAGCTGCTGCGCCATGCAGATCAAGCCATGTATCTGTCAAAGCAAACTGGGAAAAATTGCTATCACTTGTTCGATGTCGCGCAAGATGCCGCAATTAAAGTTCAACGCGATGATTTGACCCAAATTCAAATGGCGCTGATCCACCAAGAATTTGTTTTGTATTACCAACCCAAAGTGAATATGCGCACGGGGCAGGTTTTTGGGGTGGAGGCTCTGATTCGATGGCAACATCCGGCGAAAGGCCTATTGCCACCGGCAAGTTTTTTACCAACGATCGAGAACCACGCTTTTAGTATCGAATTAGGTGAGTGGGTGATGGCGACCGCGATGGCGCAAATCGCACATTGGCAAACATTAGGCTTAGATTTAGCAGTCAGCGTTAATGTAGGTGCTTTGCAATTGCAGCAAGCTGACTTCACGCAACGATTAGAAAAATTACTCGCGCCTTACCCACGGTTTTTGTTGGAAAGACTGGAGCTGGAAATTCTAGAGAGTAGTGCACTAAGTGATATTGAGCAGGTGACGAGGGTGATCGAGCGCTGCCAATCGCTTGGAATATGCTTTGCTTTGGATGACTTTGGTACTGGCTATTCATCGTTACGCTATTTGAAGCAACTGCCAGCGCAAATCCTCAAGATAGATCAAAGTTTTGTGCGCGACATGCTTGAGGATGATGGAGATCTAACGATTATTAAAGGCGTGATTGGATTGGCGTCAGCGTTTCATCGTTGTGTTATTGCAGAGGGAGTGGAGACTTTGCAGCATGGCGAAAAATTGTTGTCGATTGGATGTGAAAAAGCGCAAGGGTACGGTATTGCAAAGCCAATGCCCGCGCAAGAAATTCCAATTTGGATCCAGCAATGGACGGTGCGATTCGCTGAAAAAGGGATGCATGGATAGGCGAATCGTAGAGATAGTCGCTAGCTTCGCTTTATCGATTCATTTGATTTATACAAGGAAATAAGTACGAACATGCCTGAGCGATGATCGTACTTTTTTCTTACGTCATTTGCAAAACGAGAATGTGAATTAGGATCGAATTCATTTAATCGACCAAGCAAACGTAATGCGCTTTGCATTTTGTGCTTCGGCAGATTCGGCGATCGCGGCATTGCTTGCGCCATCGAAGCGGCAGTTCTTCAGCGCAGCAATCGAAGCGCGATCCAGTTTCACATAGCCACTAGACTCTTCAATTTTTGCATCAATAACCTTGCCACTGGCGTCGGTGGCAAAGCGTAATTTGACCGTGCCTTTTTCATCTCCACGTAACATGCTTCCGTCGTATTCTGGCATGCTACATGCGTTATTTAACCATGGATTTTTTGTCTCATTTGCGTGGGAATGCATAGCGCCAGCAGACAAAGCAATGGCGATAACAAAACGAGAAATAGCGTGAATAGTTTTCATAGCAGCTCCAATAAGGTTGAGGATCGGGCGACTCCGCAGAACTTGTGATTCCAATGCGTTGTCGATGGAGTCAATATACGTGTTGAAATGTCGTCTTCAAAATTGTTATTTTGTATGGGTATTATTTCGAAATCGTATAAAGTGCAAAGCTGTTTTTAGAGTGTGCTCGCATGGTGCAACGTGCATTTTTTTGGCGCAAATTCTTCACGATTTCCGTGCAAAGCTCAGATCAAATTGAGCCTGATTGGAGCATTTGCATCGTGATAGATTGGTTTGTGTTAATTTGGTGCGCAGCAAAATATTTCGACAAATTCTTAGAAATCTGTGTTTTTTTCGGAACAGGGATCGCGGTCTTGACGCAAAATTGCCAGGTCTGTGGTGCAAGCCACGGATTTTGTTTGTCCCCATGTTAGGCTGTAGGTGATTGTTCAATGAAGAATAAAGTGAAGTATGGAGAACGTGGGTTTGGAAGTAATGAATGCAAAAATAGACGAGGGTGTCGCAGTCGATCGCCGCTTGGACTGGCGATTTTGGGTGGCAGAGAGCTTAATCCTTTTGTTGACGCTCGCTCTTATTGGTATCCGTTCCTACCGTGTTGTGAATGATGAAAGTCGCTTACATCTTGAGGGGGAATTGAGTTTGGCCAGCGTAGAATTGATTCAAGACGCGTTGAAAAAAAACAAAGGCGTTTTTAATACATTGCAATTTGAGGATTCGCCCGGTGCAGGCGCGGCAGCGACGATTATTCTCGACAAAATAGAAGCTTTGATACAGCAACATCAGTTGCGCACTGAAGCGATAGGGCGTTGTGCTTCTGCCTGTGCCGCCGCATTTTTGTTGGGATCTAGTCGGAGTTTATTGCCGACTACAGATAATGCGCCGACTTATTTGATGATTCATGCGGTTCGTCATTTTCGAACCCGTGAAGTGAACTATGGTAAAACTGAACAGATTAATCAGAAAATAGCGAGCAAGAGTCTCGGTAAGTTTCCCTTAAAGCTATTGAACCGAATTTTCGATGACCAAAAAGGAACAGGTGACGGTGAGATCTATATCTTTCGTGAACCGCAACGAACACCGCAAGGTATGCATCAAGTGTTTGTCTGTGATGGTCGTCCACATCGCTTAATTAGTGAATGTGAAGCGTTGCCCAAAGTCACACCACAGTCCTTGGGGATTCGTGTTGCTGACGCGAGCCCGTAGTAGTTGATTGTCGCAGTTGTTGATTGTTTATGTCGTGGTGTTGTCTCGCAGTTGAATCTAGTGTCAAAACTGGGAACTCATTCGTCTTCTCATAGTCAATCAGGAGTGTGGCATGACGCATCAATTGATTAGACTGACAGATAAGGGCCAGTAATGCAGGATTTTCGATAGAAGAGTCGAGCCAAGAGTGTCAATAACAGCCATAGAAAACAAATAATTTTTGAACTTACCCACGCCAGCAGAGGAGCAAACTGTGAGTCAACTTAAACAATTCAAGCCCAAATTAGTGAAATTGTGCCTTTCCGCGACTTTTGTTGGTGCACTTGTGCCAATTTTGCCAGCAAGTGCAAGTTCCGAGCCGATAGCCGCGGAGGGGACAACAGAAACACGTTTACTCAGACAGCCCACAGTGTCAAAAGATCACTTGGCTTTTGTTTATGGTGGCGATATTTGGTTAAGTGATCGTGAGGGCAAAGCGGTCAAGCGCTTGACGCAACATCCAGCAAACGAATTTGCACCTAGTCTTTCGCCTGATGGACGTTGGATTGCTTTTTCTGCCGCCTATGACAGAAATATTGATGTGTATGTGATGCCAGTTAGCGGAGGTGAAGCACGTCGCTTAACTTGGCATCCAGGTGCGGATGTGGTGGTAGGCTGGAGTCCCGATAGCCAACGCATCTTATTTTCATCTGGACGGGAGATTGCAGTTAGTCGTAGTACCAATTTATTTGAAGTCAGCCTGCATGGTGGTGCCGAACAAAAAGTGATGGACGCCATTGCATTTGAAGGCAATTGGTCAGCGGACGGAAAGTATCTTGCTTATCGACCATTTCCACAAGCGTACTCAGGATCTAGCGGTTGGCGGCAACATCGTGGAGGTACGACCCCGCCAATTTGGATTATCGATTTGAAAGCCAAAGAATTAGAAAAAATACCGCATGTTAATGCGAGTGATAAGTCGCCAGTTTGGATTGGTGATGATATTTATTTTATTTCTGATCGACATGATGGTGCCGCGAATTTGTTTGTTTATCATCGGCGCAGTAAGCAGGTTCAACAATTGAGTAAAGAGACACAATGGGATATTCGTAGCATGAGTGCTTTCGAAAAACGCATTGTGTATGAAGCGGGCGGTGTATTAAAAGAGTTTGATACGCAGAGTGGACAGACTCGGACTTTAAGCATCGATTTGAGTTTGCAAACGGCACAGGCAAATCAGGTTCGCCCACAGTGGAAAGACGCAAGTCCGAATTTGACATCGGCTAACTTGTCACCGACCGGGAAGAGAGTGCTGGTGACAGCCCGTGGTGAGGTCTTCACAGTCCCCGTCAAGGATGGATCGGTTCGTAATTTGACTGAGACCTCTGGGATACGGGAAAAAGACGCAATCTGGAGCCCCGATGGCAAGCAGATTGCGTATCTATCTGATGCAGGTATCACGCACACCATTGTCATCAAGAATCAGACTGGCGAAGGCAAGCCGAAGACCGTCGCATTGGGAAAAACTGGTTATTTCACGTTGCTGGAATGGTCTCCAAATAGCCAGCAAATCGTTTTTCAAGATAACCACCTGCAGTTATTCGTACTCAATCTCGCGAACTCGAAGGTCAGCAAAATCGATGAGAGTGCGAGACGGGCGGCATTTAGTACTTCGTTTTCCAGTGATAGTCGCTGGCTAGCCTATACCGTCGTGGGTGACAATCATTTTTCGCAAATTAAACTTTTTGATTTTGTGACAGGTAAGAGTACGACCATCACAGATGGATTGAGTGATGCGGATCATCCCGCCTTTGCTGCTCAAGATTATTTGTACTTTACCGCTTCGACCAACGCTGGCCCAACTCATGTTGGGTTGGATATGTCGAGTCAAGAAAGACCACTACGTCATGGCATCTATGCAGTCGTGTTAGCAGCCGATGGTAAGTCTCCGATGCTACCGAAAAGTGGTGATGAGGAAGTAAAGGTGGATGTCAAGCCTGCGATAGAGAAAAAGCCAGAAAGCGCGAATGAGTCGAAAAAAGACGATGCCTCTAAAGCGATAGTGAAAACTGTCAAGATTGATCTCAAGGGAATTGAGCAAAGAATCGTTGCTTTACCTGTGGCGGAGCGGAATTACTCTAATTTATTGGTAGCCCATGATGGGGCATTATTTTTTCTTGAACAACCGCAACCAGGCGCGAGCAATGAGGTACCCACTGAGCGTACTCCAAATACAGCAAATTTGATGCGATTTAATGCGGAAGAAAAGAAAGTTAAGTTGGTCCGCGCTGGGATTCAAGAATATGGTTTAAGCGCAGACGGTAAGAAATTACTCCTGCAATCGGCTGGAGCTAAATTGGAAATAGCCGACGCTTCTGAGAAAATTGATGCGAAACCTGTCAGCCTCGCAGGATTGAAAATGCGCGTTGATCCGCGTGCAGAATGGCAGCAAATTTTTAATGAAACCTGGTGGATGCAGAAAGAGTTTTTTTATGACGCAAACCTACATGGCTTGGATTGGAATGGCATCTATCAACGCTATGCCGATCTGTTGAAATACGTACAGAGAAGAGAGGACCTAAACGAATTACTGGTTGAAATGATTGGCGAGTTACAAGTAGGACATAATCGTGTGGGGGGAGGAGATATTCATCAAGAGACTGCGGTCTCGGTCGGCTTACTTGGCGCGGATCTAGTTCTTGAAAATGACCATATGAGAATTAAGACGATCTATCAAGGGGATCGTTGGAATCCTTTCGTCCCTGCGCCTTTGGCAATACCTGGCTTGGACGTGAAAAGCGGTGACTATATTGTCGCGATAGATGGAAAGGCTGTGGATCGTAATACAAATATTTACGCCTTACTTGAAAATAAAGTGGGCAAGCAAGTGAATTTGTCGATTGTACGTGATCTACAGGCTAAGCTAAGTCATACCATTACTGTGCAACCAATTGCGAATGAGGCTGAACTACGTCAATGGCATTGGGTAGAAAAAAATCGTGACTACGTGCAAAAGAAGACTGACGGTAAAGTCGCCTATGTCTATTTGCCAAACACGGGAGGAGAAGGCTACCAATACTTTAACCGTATGTTTTATGCCCAAGCGGACAAATCGGCATTGATTATTGATGAGCGCCGGAATGGTGGTGGGCAGGCAGCAAACTACATTACCGATGTCTTGAGTCGTCCTTACTTAGCGGGCTGGAAAGACCGCGATGGCATGATTTACGAAACGCCGGGAGCAGCCATTTATGGTCCGAAAGCGATGCTGATTGATCAAGATGCAGGCTCGGGAGGTGACTTTTTACCTTATTCGTTTAAACGCTTGAAGCTGGGGGATTTGATAGGGAAGCGCACTTGGGGAGGCTTAATTGGTATCTCCGCTAATCCAGCCCTAATTGATGGCGGAAATCTCGTTGTGCCATTTTTCCGGTTTTTTACGCCTGACAATGCTTGGCGAGTTGAGAATGAAGGTGTGGCACCGGACATCGATGTTGAACTTGATCCTTTGGCCGTCAATCAAGGACGGGATCCGCAATTGGACGCCGCCATCGACAATGTTTTGACCAAGCTGAAAAATTATCGCGACGTGAAATTACGGGTGGCACCGCCGATGCCGACGAAGTTGGGACAATAAACCCCACCGTCCGCGGTTTTCATTTAAAACCCGTACTTTGTTGACAGAGTACGGGTTTTTGTTTGGTGCCGATATAATAGCCGCTTAGCCTGAGCGAGTTAGCGTCGCCGAATCACTATTTGAAATACATGAAAAATTTGAAAATTGCTGGAATCATTCATTGTAAAAACGATTGGGCGCTGTGCGCTGTTTCGATCTCCTATGCCTTATTGAATCACGTGGATGAGGTGTTTGTATTCAACCAAGGAAGTAGTGATGCAACTGCTGAAGGTTTAGAGCATCTACGACAGTATTGGGGAAATCGATTGCATGTATTCCATATCCCTGATCAAAATGTGGAGCAAAGCATTGTTGCGAATACAATGATACAGATCGCGGCACAGGTGAAGCCAGATTGGGTCTATGTATTCGATGCGGATGAATTTTTATTGCTTGGAGATGGACTCCAGTCAACGCGTTTGCATGATTTCCTTGCCACCGTCCCAAGTTCACAACGAGCTGTTCGCTATACGTTGAAAAATTTTATTTCGATGCATGATTTTGATGAATGCGACTTGCAACACTATCGTCGATTGCGATTTGTCTCGGTTCCACACTCTGAATACAATCCCAAGAACGCTAGTCAAACCATGTATAGCGGTGAAAAAACATTCTTTGATTTTGAATTTCCAAGCAAAATCATTTGTCGCTACTCACATTTCCTAAAATTGAATACCGGGGCGCATACTGCCACGCATTTTGGTGGTGGTGCCAACGCTGAGCGTAACGAGCCTATGCTGTTTGCTGCCCATTTGCCGATGCTTACCAGAAGCCGTTTAGACAAACGCGCAGAACATGGAAAAAAATTGATGGATTTGGGTAATCCTTGGTATGCAGGATGGCAACAGCAACTTGTTTATCGTTTGCAGCAAGAAGACCGACTGGATTGGTTTTGGAGTCAGCATTCAATTGATTCGAAAATGAGCGAACAAGCAACGCGTCAAAAAGCAAAAACTGATGACTGTTTGGTGCGAGCACTCGAGAGTACTTTGGGTTTGTTAGAACATATTTTCGAGTCGACTCAGCTACACCATTTTCGAGGTCGTCCTATTCAATCGCAAGCTGCCAATGAGACCCACTTGCCCTTGAGTCAGGTATTGGCTCTCACGGGAGTATTTCAGAGACAGACGGAAATTAGCCTTGCTGCGTTGCAGCGAAAGTAAATTTGGATTTTGGCGGAAAGATGATTGTTGGTCATGGCTTGATTGCACGTAGTTTTGCATCGTATTTAAAGGATTCCGCTGATATATGCTTATACGCAGCAGGTGTTTCGAATTCTTCCACCGATGTAATTGTAGAATTTGAACGCGAACGTCACACTTTGTTGAGTGCGATCGCTGCATTGGATTCGCAGCAGCACATTATCTATTTGAGCACCTGTCATCTGGTCGAAGATGGGGCAGCGCAAACACCTTATATGCGACACAAGTTGGCGATGGAAGAAATTGTCCAGACTTGTCCATCTTTTTTGATTGTGAGGTTGCCACTGGTTGTTGGCTATTCCAATAACCCGCACACCTTGTTAAATTATCTGGCGAATCATATTCGAAGATCATATCGCTTTACAGGATGGACGACGGCACGTCGTGGATTGATCGATGCAATGGACATGGCGCGTATAGTCAACGCAATTGTACAGAATCGATGGGCGCACAATTGTATTTTGAGCTTAGCAGGTCCACAGATCTACACCGTACCAGAGATTGTTTCAACGATGGCGGAGGTCATTGGGCGTGACGCCCTCGTCGACTGGCAGCCTAAAGTGTCAGATTTTAAATTGAATCCGCAAGTGACCTTAGATTTTGCTGACAGAATTGGCATGAAATTCGGCGAAAACTATCTCTTCAATACTCTGCACAAGTACTATTCGACCATGTATGCTGAGTGACTACTTAAATTCAGATCATTTGAATGGGGATGTTGAAGGTCGGCAGGCACGCTCGGTTATGTCATGCTTGCGATTTTTCGATGGCAGCTTTCCTTCGCCCATTGAACAGCTAATTGACCTGTTCTAATCCCGTTGGCTGAACCGTGCATTTCCTCTTTTGATCCAAACGTGTCATTGTACTTTTTTTATTTCAAGCTTATATTGTAGTCGGCTATTCAATCTCGTGACTTGAAATCACGACATGTCGACGGGAACTTGCCCTACCGTTGAATAAAATTGACACGGTTGGCGTGTCAACGCTGCAGGATGTATTGCACGATGCGTCATAGAATTACATTCGCTACATCACTCACCATCGAGGAGCAATCCATGATTCGACAATTTTCTGGTTTCGTTTTCACCGCTCTATTTTGTACTTCACTCGCCGCTTCGCCGGGCACACCGATTGGCGGGATCATTGTGAAGGGAGGCAAAAATCCTGGTGGTCAGATGATACAGCGCGCATTGACAGATAGTAATGGGCAATTTCAAATTGAGTTTTCAGAAGGGGGGGAATACCGCCTTAGTTTTGAGACGGGAGACTCAAAAGTCGAGGCGCGGAATAGTTTTGGCGAAAAGCTCAATGCTGGTCTTGCGCTTGACTACACTGTGGTGAGCAAATCGACTGCAGGCCGGCATACACCGTTCCACAACAAAGTGACAAATGGAATGATGTTAGTGACTGTGCCCGAGGGAGGAGGGAGTATGCGTGGGGTATTAAGCTCAGGCGACGCAACGAGTGCAACTGCATCACCAAGTTTGGACCGTGCTATTAATGAATCCGGTATTAGTGTGAAATCTGAGCCGAAAAAAGGCGTCAAAAAATGAGGGCATAGACCAAGCATCTTCATCATTGATTGGTCTGGTTTTGATCATTAACTAAAATAAAAAAAGGCGATGCTTTTACGCACCGCCTTTCTTTTAGTTCAGGTTAATCGGAACTCGATTATGCTTAGAACTGATAACGCGCACCGACTTTGAAGTAGCGGCCAATTGCACCGCTTGCATCCATCGGATTGTAGCTCAATCCACCGTAAGTCAGCGGATCCAATGGCGCGATCTTGTCTGTCAAGTTTGTAATGGATCCGAACAATTGCAACTGCTTGCTGTAGTTCCAGCGAACTGACAAATCCAAGGTTGTGAAGGAAGGCAACACGCAACCATTTGGTGCATCGCTACCATTTGCAAATTTGGATGCGCACAAGTCACCCGCAAATGCGACGTTTTTCATGTCTGCACGATAATTTGCTGTCGCTGTGACATTCCAATCGCCCTTGTCCCAAGATGTCGTGAAATTGATCTTGTCCTTCGGTGTTCCAGCGCAATTTGACGTATCGCAGTTACCATGTGTGCCTGCAAATTGGTACTGAACTTTCTCCGATTCAGCACGCAACCAAGAAGCAATATGGGTCCAAGTCAGCCCCATAGTCGCGCGACCATATTCGCCCATATTGACACGATATTTTGCATCCAAATCTAAACCTTTGATTTCGGTATAGCTAGAGTTGCGATACGGCGCCTTGGAAATTAACAGTGTGCCTGAATTAGGAACAACAACACCATTGATCACCAAATTATTATCCGCGCGAATTGCGGTTGGCAAAGCAGCAGCTTCGTTGTACGGCAATGGATTAATTTCATTGCTACGCTTAATTTTCCATGCATCTAATGACATGGATAAATTGTTGACAGGTTCCCAAATCATACCCAAAGTGTAACCTTTAGATTTTTCTGGTGACAAGTTAGGATCGCCGACTTTTACTGCTGCAACTGATGCTGCACAATCCGTTGCAGTTGCGCCAGGTGCGGGTGTGCCGTTTGGACAACGAATCGGATCACGTGCAGTCGCCGTACCAGTACTTTGGCTTTCTGCGCCAGATTCAGCTGGTCCTGGAGCACGGAAGCCTTCGGAATAAGTGCCACGCAAAGCGAAGGTTTTGCTAGGAGTCCATTTTGCGCCGAGTTTCGGTGTAGTCGAGCTGAAACGATCGTATTTGTCGTAACGCGCTGCAGCTGATAACTCTAAATCTTTGATGATCGGTGCAGCCAATTCGACGAAAACCGCAGAAACTTTGCTATCGCCCTTGGCAGCAACATAACTAGCATTGATCGCACCGTTTTCTGTTCCACTCAAAGAAGGATTGTTGAGTTTTTCTTGACGGTGTTCTGCGCCAACCGCTAAGCCCAACATACCGCCAGGCAATTCCATCAATTCACGTGAAGCCTTGACGTCGACGATATCAAGTTGTGTGGTTGATTCGGAAGTTGCGGTACGTACCATTGCTGAGTACAAAGAGCTAGGATTCTTGCTAGCTTGTGCACCGATATAGTAAGGGAAGTAAGGGCTCGTTGCATCGCCCAAGCCCGCCTTCACCACGGCCATATTCAACATATTGGTATAGGCTAAGTGTAATTTGGATTCAGAATGGACAAATGCTGTATCAAAATCCCAACCCGCAGCCACACCTTTTAAACCGACAACAAAGCGATTAAATTCGTTGTTTGCATTACGTGTGCTTGGACCCACATCAAATGCGGAATAACGTACACGAACTGGTACGCCATAAGGATTTTGTGGATGATTTGCGGCTAATACAATGGTCGTGCCAGCACCTGAACCATAGTTGATGACTCCACTAGGATTACTTGCATTCGGAGGGAATGCGACGGTTGGGGTAATGGATGGTGGAACCAAAGTAAATGCTGTGTCACGTTTTGAGTAACCTAATTCCGCATAGGCTTGTAAATCATTGTTGAGTTGCCATGTGCCACGAGTGTAGAGATTGACACCGTCGATTTGTGGTTGCATAGAGCGGAATTGGTCAGCGTACCATAGGCAGCCGCCTTTAGGATCTTGTGGGCTCGCAACAGAGAAAGATGCGCAACCTGGCAGGCTGACATAGGCCTTGGAAACAGGATCCAACAAGGAGCCTGTTGGGCTTGGCGAACCTGAGGAGGTGATGTGTCCTGCTGCAAATTGGGATGCCATTGCATAACCCCATGGACGAATATCGCCGTGGCCAATCCACGCGCGATCTGCACGATCCTTATTGAGAATTTCGTCAGACTTATAGACTTCCGCATTGACCAAAATATTGTAGTTATCTTTATTGAGGTCGCCGAAGCCCACAGTCAAAGAGCCTTTTGCTTGATTCTGGTCAGAATATTTTGAAGTGCCGTAATTGCCTTTCAAAATGACGCCTTGGAAGTCTTTGCGCAAAATAATATTTACCACACCTGCGATCGCGTCGGCACCGTAAGTCGATGATGCGCCATCTTTCAAGACTTCAATGCGATCAACTGCTTCCATTGGAACAGTCGATAAATCGGTAAAGCTTTTTTGTCCATCGTCAGCGCGCGCGAAGGGTGCCATACGACGACCATTCAACAGGACTAAAGTCGATGTTGCACCTAAGCCGCGTAATGAAATTGCTGTAGAACCTGCAGCAAAACCATTTCCGAAACCTGTAGGTAATGAGCCAGCCCCATCCGCTGTCAATGTTTGCAAATATTCTGCAACGGTTGCTTTGCCTGATTTTGCTAATTCTTCGCGACCAATGACTTGGATAGGTGAGGCTGTTTCTGTTTGTGTCCGTTTGATACTTGAACCCGTCACTTCAACACGTTGCGGTGCAACCGTGTTTTGAGCGAGTGCTGTTTGTGCCATGCTGGCGATCGCCGTCGCGAAGGCGAGGGAAAGTGCCTGTGCTAATGCAGTTTTCTTGAACATAGTGAACTCCAAAGGAAGGTCTTAAAAATCAATATTTTTAAATTGAAAATAGCTTTGAGAGCCTGATGGGGAAATCAGGTTGCGAGCAGCTTATCGGGGCTATTTCAACTATTTTGACTAATATTTTTACTTAAAGTTTTAAGTTGTGAAAAATATTTATCACGGGGGCGTATCAGACCACTTTATGAAGTGAGTTGTCAATATGAAACAATGATGGACTATCTTAAAACAACACTGCGAGGCAATTTACTTGTCATTTCAAGCCATTTTTTTTAATGAAAGCTCGTATGGAGATCGATTCGAGCATGGAGGAAGTAGAGACCAGTTAATGATGTAATGTATTCATTGAATTACTTAAACTATCCGACCACTTAGGTGCTATCAATTCCCGAACAGGAACGAATGAGTGGCCGTGTGCCAGACTGGTTCAGACTGTCTCGGGGCTATTGAGTTCCCCGAGGTTGGTGTTTTTGTCTCTCGATGCGATGTTGACGTCGGTATAGTCCTTGGCAGTTTGTTGCATGCATGGTGCATCGTATCGGCGTACCGTTGCTGTTTGACTGAGTGTCTTATTCCACGGAAATTGACTCTATGCTTTCTATTCTGCTTGCGAACAACGGCAAGCGGCCTGCATCCCGTTCCCACCCAAACAGAAAACGATTAGCACCACCACAGACTCTGCCTTGGCAGGCGCCCATACCGCATCGTGTATGGAGTTTTGCTGCGCGCCAGTTCTTTCGCTCTTGGAGCTGGGTATAACGCACATCTTCGCATCGACACACTATCGTGTCGGCTTGGCACAAGTGTCGAAGTTCGTCTCTCAATCGGAAGCAGTGGTCAAGTTGGGCTGCAAATTTTTGCCATCGCTTGCGTTCGTTTGCGAATGATTTTGCTTGCTCATCTTGTCCGGTCGCTGCATAGCCTGCAATGCGTGCTTCGACCAGCGCGAGATCGACACCGCCGACACCGCAGATTTCCCCTGCGGCGTAAAGGCCTTGCACGGAAGTCTGTTGTAGCGCATCGACAATCACTCGTGGATGGGCGCTGAGATGGTGTGATTTTTTCTCTGTCGCATCGCTCGGCAATGCTGCGTTGCATGAGGCTGGGTTATCCGTGCTGAGTTCACAACCGAATGCGGCACCCAGGTCACTATTCGGTATTAAGCCAAACCCGCAAGCGAGATAATCGCATTCAAGGGTAATTTGTTGGCCCCGCACTTTTGCAACAAGCTGTTTGATTTCTGTGTCGCCATGTGCCGAGACGACGTAGCTATCATAAAGGTATTGTGTGCTTCGTAAGCGTAGCGCAAGTTGAAGTGCTTGCCAGATTTTGCTTGGCGTTGCGAGCAAATGCAGAGAAAATTGACGCAATTGGCTCAAATTGCTTTGTTCTAAAATATGTGTCACGATCGCCCCACGCTCGATCAAGCTCGCTGCGACTGCGAGCAATAATGGCCCGCTGCCCGCGACGACGATCCGTTTTCCAGCGACAGGGTAACCCCCTTTTGCCAGAGCTTGCAGTCCACCTGCACCGGTCACGCCAGCGAGAGTCCAACCAGGAAATGGCAGCAATAATTCACGCGCACCGGTACACAAAATGAGTTTTTGCGCATGAAAATGTTGTGTCCTCGCGCCAGCTTGCCCTTCGGTGATGACATCAAAGCTGCCATCGGAATTCCGAGCAACATGTACGACTTTCGATTGAAAGTGAAAATGGATTTTCTCGTTGTTGCTGGTTTCTTTCCACAAAGTTTGCGCACGTTGATCCGCCTGTTTGTCAGCGCCACCACGCCAAATTTGACCGCCCGATCTTGGGTTGTCATCGATGACGTGGATGGCGCAGCCGCTTACTGCCGCGGCCGCGGCTGCGGCAAGTCCTGCAGGCCCAGCACCGATAATGAGTAGAGGGCATTCGATTGTATTCATGCTGGCACTCCGGTCTGTATTTGCATTTGATCAGCGCATTCTGTTTGGCATGCGAGTTGGTGTGGACTTTGATTAATGGTGACGCGACATTCCTGACAAATACCCATACCACAAAGCGGTGAGCGCGATTCTCCTGACACAGAGCGTCGAGTGTGCAGTACGCCGCAGTGCGCTAGAGCTGCCGCGACAGTGATCCCAGTGGGGACTTGGAATGGGCTACCGTTGATATAAAGCGTGATCAGGTTTTTCATCTGTAAACTTTGCGCGATGTGAACGAATTAAGTTGATACGTTGTTCGTACTGAAAAAGTAAATGGGCCGAAGGTAGGATTGCGATACGAATTATTTATTTTTCTGCTATCAATGCTTAAAAATTGATCGAAATTTTTTAGAAGTCAAGAGAAGCATTCGGGAAATTCATCGGCTATTTGATTGACTCGTCAATGCTGTCAATTTGGGAAGCATCCGATCTGGCCAATATGGCTGAATGGGGATTTTGCTTGCTTCGCCGCAGATTTGATTTGTGAGTATTTCCGCTGTTGCGAGTGAGGTGGTGATACCTAGGCCCTCATGTCCAGTGGCGACCCAAACATGGGGGCGGTTCGGATGAGCACCAATATACGGCAAGCCATCGGGTGTCGCCGCGCGAA
The DNA here is from genome assembly GCF_018139545.1 of Affinundibacterium fentianense. Lineage (GTDB taxonomy): Bacteria > Pseudomonadota > Gammaproteobacteria > Burkholderiales > Burkholderiaceae_D > Undibacterium > Undibacterium fentianense. The sequence goes on from NZ_JAGSPJ010000003.1 coordinate 236,854, forward strand.
AGCCAGTCCATGTTCGGATAGCACGTAATTGGCTTAGCGCGGGAACGTAGCTAGTTGCTTGACGTAACATTTTGGACAAAATCCCGATATCGATTTCTTTGTGTTGCACGTCAAATTGGCGTGATGAACCGATAAAAACTTGCCCAGTGGGCCGCGGCTGCAAATTGAAAGCAACGCTATCGCCATCGCTCGCATGGGCGTTCTTGATATAGGCAAGCTCGACCAATTGATGCTGGATGAAATTGGGATAACGATCGGTGATCAGCAAATGCCCTTTTTTGTAGCGCAAGGGCAAATCGTCAATCAAGGACATTGCTGCGATGCCGTTCGCAACCACTATTTCTCTGCCACGCACGCTTCGACCATCATCGAGCATCACCGCACCATCCTGTAATGCGGTCACTTTTGCTTGGCAAATCTGTGCCCCTGCTTGGATTGCGCGTTCGAGCAAGCATTCCGCACTTTTGGGTGGATAGACCAAGCCATCTTGGTGTACCAATAAGCCGCCAGCAAGACCCGTTCGTAATTCGGGCTCTAAACGATACAGCTGTGCTTGATTTAATATTTCACAACTGATGCCATGCTCTTGTAATAGGCGCTGTTTGGCGGTCGCTGCGTGCATTTCTTCTTCATCTGCTGCAACCCAAATCGTTCCACACTGACTGTATTCGTGTGCACGATGTCGTTGTGGGTCTTGTCCCAACATATTCCGCCAAAGTTCGAGTGAATAGCTGCTCAATGCCAGTTCAGTCGGATTATCATCCATGACGACGAGGTGTCCCATGCCTGCTGCAGTCGCGCCACCACCGATGGTGTTCGGCTCAATTACGCAGACGGCCAAGCCATTCGCGGATAAGCTTGCGGCGCAAGCGCAGCCAATGATCCCCGCTCCGACGATAATCACGTCGAACTCTGTTGTGTCAATCATTGTGTCGGACATCATTGCGGCAATTGCCAAATGTGGCATCGTGTTGTTGATTTCATGGTGTGGTGCATTCGATAGTTGGTAAGCCGAGCGAAAACTTGGAAGAATAGCGAACGGTGCGTAGAGATCTTACCGAATTCCAAATACAAACGGATCGTCTGGATGGAGGATCAATTTTGCCTCTGCATTCACATAGGCCGTGCCACGTATGCTTGGTTGAATTTTTCCTTCCTGCGAGCTGGGTTGGAAACTGCCTTCAAACACGCTTCCGATGATGCTCTCTTGACGCCAGATTTCGCCTGCTTTTAATTTTCCATCCGCCGCGAGGCAGGCAAGTTTAGCGCTAGTTCCCGTGCCGCATGGAGAGCGGTCATAGGCTTTGCCTGGGCACAGGACAAAATTTTGACTATCGTTCTCGATTGAGGTGGCGGCTCCGAATAACTCGATATGATCGATCTCAGCGCCATCGTCACCGTGAATTCCAGCGACCTTGAGCGCCTCTCGGACACGCCAACTAAAACTGGTAAGCGCTTCGACATTTGCGAGGCGCATATCTTGTGCATGATCCGCAACTAAAAAGAACCAGTTTCCTCCCCAAGCAACATCACCTGTGACGGGGCCATGACCTTCTACTTCGACCGTGACGGCATGTCGCGCGCGATAGGCTGGCACGTTGTGGACGGTCACGCTATGGTCTGCATGCAGTTCCGCTTCAACTATTCCAACTGGCGTATCGATAAGATGGCGTCCAATAGAAAGTACACCTTGGTAAGCCAAAGTCGCGACTAAGCCTATTGTTCCATGCCCACACATGCCGAGATAGCCGACATTATTAAAGAAAATCACACCGACCGAACAATCTGGATGATACGGTTTGCATAGCAAAGCGCCGACTAGCACATCTGAGCCGCGCGGCTCACAAACGACGGCGCTGCGGACATGATCGAATTGCTCTTTAAATATTGCGACGCGTTCCGCCAAGTGACCACTGCCCAGTTCAGGTCCTCCTGCAACGATTAACCGCGTTGGTTCGCCGCCAGTGTGGGAGTCGATAATATGGATAATTTGCGGTGTTGCTGACATAGTCCTATTTCCTGATGAGTTTGATTTCAGTTGGGATGCGGGTTACATTCGATTGTTGAGTTAAGCATCACCGTCGTTTCTATGGCGAGTTTTGCTCAATTCGTGAGAATGGCACTTGAAAAATGAAAGTGTAATCCCTGAAAAAAGGCTTGTCTTGCTGGAATGCCACATCGTGGATGCCGATTTGCGCACAGTGAAAGGACTTAGTATTCTTGACAATTGAAGCGCTAAAGTGATGACTAGGAAAATGTTGTGCTGTTGAAGTGGCTTCATTCAAGCGGATAAATTGCTTGAGTTTGAAGGGGAACCTAATGCAGAGTGGCGCGTCCAAAGTGCGGTTATCCGTTGAATTCGTCAACAAGAAGAGAATACAGGAAGAGAAGAATGATCGATTTTCGTAGTGATACAGTGACACGTCCAAGCCTCGCTATGCGCGCCGTGATCGCCCAAGCAGAGGTGGGGGACGATGTGTATGGTGATGATCCGACTGTGAATGCCCTAGAAGAAAAAATGGCAAGTTTGCTTGGGATGGAATCAGCGATGTTGGTTGCCAGTGGTACACAGAGTAATTTAATCGCGCTCTTGACCCATTGTGGACGAGGCGACGAGTACATTGTTGGACAGCAGTACCATACTTATCTTTATGAGTCGGGTGGCGCTGCGAGTTTGGGGAGTATTGTTCCACAGCCAATTCCCGTGGAAAGTGATGGCAGTCTAGAACTTCAGAAAATTGCCGCTGTAGTCAAACCAAACGATATTCACTATGCAAAGTCCACGCTTTTGAGCCTAGAAAATACCCATCACGGAAAAGTTTTAAGCAATGAATATTTGCACCGTGCAGTCGAATTAGCCCATAGTTACAAAATGGCAGCACATTTAGATGGCGCGCGGATTTTTAATGCCGCTGTGGCACAAGAAGTCCCAGTTCGCGCAATTACCGAGGTATTTGATACGGTCTCTGTGTGTTGTTCGAAAGGGCTGGGCGCGCCGATTGGTAGTGTGCTGTGTGGCTCGCAAGAATTCATACAGAAAGCGCGGCGTTGGCGCAAAATGGTCGGAGGAGGAATGCGCCAAGCTGGATTGATCGCGGCTGGAATCGATTATGCGCTCGACCACCATGTCGCAAGGCTTGCGGATGACCATGCCCATGCACTCTTACTGCAAGAGTCACTCCAACAGATTCCGGAATTAGAAGTTGAAACAGCGCATACAAATATGCTGTATGTCGAGTTCGCTTCCCATGAAGTTGGCCTACAAGCCGGGCATTATTTGCGCGAGCGTGGTATACGCATTTCTGCAGGGAAGCGTGTACGATTGGTGACCCACCTAGATATTAGTCGAGAGGATATCGTCCAATGTGTTGCGGCGTTTAAATCATTTTTCCACAATTTGCATTGATTCTTCAGCACGATCTTGACGCAGCGATGTTGGAGGTCGTCCGACCCAGTCTCAATCTCGATAGAAATGGGGACTGCGGATCAGAATGCCTCTCATACAACCAGATCGACTTGCTGCAAACTCTTGACCTGCCCATCTTCGCTCAACCAAATTCCAGATGAGCGAATTTGGCCATTGAGTTGTTGCTGGCTATCGATCACATCAAAGGGGGTAGAGGCATTACCCAAATAGAGCGCTCCGACATTGGCCTGTTTGAGTGATTGCAATTGGTCCTTGCCTTGCGCGTCCTTGGTCCAAACTTGGAGGCGTTGAAAAACAGCATCATTCTCATCGATCCATTGATTGCCGTCCTGGTCGAAGGCAGCGAGCTCATTAAAACCGTTACCCGTGCCAGGTCCGAATAATTCGCTACCATTGTTGACTTTGCCATCTCCATTCTTATCGAGGACCACGAAACCCGCACCTTTGACGAAGGAAATAGAGTCTTGTTTGCCGTCAGCGTTTAAGTCGAACGAAAATTTTTGTGAAGTCAATTGCGCGCTGTTACCAGAAAAGTTGAGAGCCAGCGGATCGACAAGTTTTGCGTCGCCAGCACGAAGTTGTTGGTGGCTTTCCTCGGTATGACTTCGCACTAATTCAAATTGTAGATCGATTTGAATTTGTCGATGATCAGCCGTCGTGATGACCCCACTTGCTTGGAATTGGGTTTTCTCCGTTTCAGTCACGCGTTGATGAATATCGATTTCCACTCCCCAACCTTGGCGCGGCGGCGTGGTTTGGGACTGCTGCGGTCTCGCGTTAGGGGGCGCTGTATTCGGCATATTGTCTGAAACAGAATTGTCTGGCTCGAGATCAGCCATGCTAATCTGGTCGATTGTTTGTCCGGTCAATTGTTCGACCAAATAGCGAATCAAAAGCATGCGAGGATCTTGCTCGATATCATCTTGAATCTTTCGGATAGCATTAATCGATTGCGAGGCACGCGCTGAAGGGGATTCTTCATATTGTGCCTTCAACGCAGCTGATGATAAATAAACTAGATTCGTATCCGCTTGAGCCGTATTCTGTGTTTTTATGGTTGATGTTGCTTGAGGCGAACTGCTTCGACTCTGTTTTTCAAGCGCATCAAAATCGGGGCGTTGATTGCCTTTCCATATGCGTGTTTTTTCTTGCACTTCTTGGCGTTGCGTGACAGCGTGTTGTGCTTGTAATTGGATATCGGAAGACGCGATTTTCATAGAATCCCCTACTAAGATGGGTGAATAAAATACGTTGATAGCGACCAGCAATAGGGAAAATCAGCACCGTTGATTCTCTACAAATTGCCGTGCCAAGACACCCCAAAATTTTGTCCCAGATAGCACGATAACAAGAAGCGATCATTGACGGACTCGTTGTTTAGAGAAAGTGCGATGGACGAATGGCGTAGTGGGGGTAACGGATGTTTATCGAAAAGCTTGATTGATTTGCTTAGATCAATTCGATTTAAACAAGCGAAGAAACTAAGCTGTTCTTGTCTTTGCATACTTGAAGCGTAGGGTGAATGGTAATTGGCGAGAAATTAGGCGAGATTGTTCATTCGACGTCTTGAGATCTGCGATCACCCAGGTCATCAGACGCCTGCATGTCGACCCAAGTCCTTTTGCTTTATACTAAGAGCAAGTCTTGCGAGCCGTCTGCGTTCACGATGGCTTATTCATCGATTCATCTGCATTTTTAAACCGATTTTCAAGCGACATGGCATGCTAAAAATTCTTGGTAAAACATCTTCAATCAATGTCCGCAAAGTACTGTGGACTTGCGCTTTGCTTGAATTTCCCTTCGAATTGCAAGAATACGGTGCTGGTACCGCAGGTTCGGTGAATAGCCCCGAATTTCTGGCGATGAACCCACATGGCATGGTTCCAGTCTTAATTGACCAGGGACGCATCTTAATTGAATCGAATAGCATTTGTCGTTATCTCGCGAGTCAGGCTGGTCGTTCTGATTTGCTGCCGCAAGTACCGTTTGCGCGTGCGCAGGTTGAACGTTGGATGGATTGGCAGATTAGTGACTTAAATAACGCATGGCGTTATGCCTTTATGGGCTTGGTGCGGCAAAGTTCTGACCATCAAGATCTCTACTTGATTCGACAAAGTCGAGACCAATGGAACCAGTCAATGACCCTGTTGGAAAAGCATATGGAAGTGTCTGGTCAGGAGTATTTAATTGGAGCGACGTTTAGTTTAGCGGATGTCGTGATCGGCTTGTCTGTCCATCGGTGGCGTTCGACCCCGATGGAGAAACCTGATTTGCCAGCACTCGAGTGTTATTTTGCACGGTTGGCGAATCAAGCGGGTTTTGCTGAGTTTGTCGCCAATGGTTACCCCTAAATCGAGCTCGCGATGAGGCTTGTGGAGGGAGCTCTTTTGAAATTTTCATGCATTTTTGAAAGGTTGTAGGGATGAATTTTGCAACATGGTTTTCGTTTTTTTGCGCAGCTTGTTTGATCGCTATTTCACCGGGCTCGGGCGCGATTCTATCGATGTCGCATGGGCTTGCGTTTGGCGTCAAGCGCGCGAGCGTGACGATTTTTGGACTGCAGTTAGGATTGCTATTGGTACTCTTTATTGCGGGTGCGGGTGTCGGCTCATTATTGCTTGCTTCCGAGACCGCATTCAATGTCGTTAAGGTTCTTGGGGCTGTATATTTAATGTATCTAGGCGTGACGCAATTTCTAGGCGCATCAAAAATTGGTCAAGCTAGCTCAGCGCCTGATGACAATCCAGAGGCTGCGCCAACTTCAAATCCGATATCTGCGAGCACAACTGCGTTACTTCCGAGTGTGAGACGGCGCATTTTGACGGGCTTTATAACGAATGCGAGCAATCCTAAAGGGATCGTGTTTATGGTTGCCGTGCTGCCGAATTTTATCAATAGTGAAGCCCCACTTTTGCCACAACTTGGCATCTTGGCTGTCACCATGGTCTTTGTCGATACGACAGTGATGCATAGTTATGCACTCTTGGCGGCCTCGTTGCAACATTGGATGCGAGAAGCAAGAGCACAAAGAATACAGAATCGTTTATTTGGTGCGATTCTTATTTTGATTGGCGCAAGCTTGTTTTTTGTGAAACGTGAACAGTCTGTGAGTTTGTAATTTCCTCATAATCAAGGTTTATTGACGTTTCATTATGCTTAAATTGTCGCAAGATTCTGACGTTCTCGATTCTCTCGATGAACTTGCAAGAGAAAAACAGAAAATCTGGGATAATGATTATTCATTGTTTTCTGTGAATGATTCTTTGCATGCAATTTGATTTGATCACTGACGATCCACCACAAGCGAGCGCCGATGCATTAGCAAATCGACGTCTAATCGGTGGCATCTTGGTGTCCTTATTTTTGCATGCGCTGATTTTGTCCTTGCATTTTGGTATCCCGGGTTTGGAACTGCCGAGTTTAGAGGCACCATGGAAAGAGCGCAGAAAACCCGTTGAGGCGTTGCGAGTGGATATCGCAAGCCCCGCACCGAAAGCCTTACCCGTTCCGCCGACGCCGACTGTGACCGTGCCGGAACTATTTAAATTACCGACGCCTATTCTTCCAGCACCGACGCCGAAAAAGAGCGTGGTGAACCCTGGTGGGATTGTCGTGTTGGCACAGCCCCAAGTCATCTTGCCACCAGATGCAAGCAAAACAAAGAAGAAGACGAAGCTTAAGCCGCAAACACCAATATCTGAATTAGCTGCCCCGAGGCGAGTCCCACCCCCGACCGAATCGCCGACTCGCATCATCGCTCAAGATCAAATTAAAAACGATGATTTCGTGGTTCCCTTGACGAGCGAAGAAGAGTTGGAACGCGATCGCCACGATCAAAAAGAGCAGAAGAAAAAATTGGAAGCGATACCGGAAGATGCCGTGATCGATAAGACAGCTGAGCTCGCCCTATTAGCGGAGGAAAAGCTTCAAGAAGAATTGAAACAAAAAAAGATCGAGCAAGAAAAAAAGGCAGCTGAGCAATTAATCCAACAGCAAAAAGCACAAGAACAGAAGGAACGCCTACTACAACAAATCGCAAAAGCAGCAGAAGAAAAATTGCGTGAGCAAGCCGAATTCGCGGCTGAACAAAAGGCGATTGAACTTAAACGTCAGCAGGCAGAGCAGATTCAGCAGCAAAGATTGTTAGCGCAAGAAAAGGCTGCGCAAGCCCAAAAGGAGCGTGAACTCGCGATGGAAGAAAGTTTGCGCGAAGCAAAGCGGCAAGAATTGCTGACACAAGAAACGCTAAAGCAAGAAGAACAACGACGTCAAGCTGAGCAAAAGAAACAACGGCAACTCGCCCAAGAACAAGAATTGCAACGCCAAGAGGCGTTGGCGCAGGCGCAGCTAAAACAAAAGCAAATGGAAGAGCAGGCTCAAAAGAAACGCGTACTTGAGATTGCAGAGCGTCAAAAGAGAGAAGCACTAGAAGCACAAGAGGCATCACGTCTGGAAGTGCAAAGACAGGCGCAAATTGCAGAACAGCGCTTACAAGAACAACGGTTGCTTGAGCAGAAAATAGCCGAGCAGAAAATAGCCGAGCAGAAGTTGGCCGAACAAAAAGCGTTGGAACAAAAAATTGCGCAGCAAAGAGTCTTAGAGCAGCGGCTCGCGGAGCAGCGGCTCGCGGAGCAGAAATTAGCCGAACAAAAATTAGCGGAACAACGAGCCGCTGAACAACGAGTCGCTGAACAACGACTCGCAGAGCAGCGCGCATTGGCTGAATCCAAAATCACCGCCGAACGGGAAGCCGCGCTCGCTGCACAACGCGCTGCAGCGGCCAATAGTTTTGATGCCTTTGGTCAAGGCAAGGGCGGGGCGGGTGCTGGTGCAAGTGCAGCAACGCCAAGTAGCAGCGCCAATCGGGGTGATCTGGCGAGTCGTTTGCGAGAACAGGCGCGCAATGGTGATTTATTGAAATCGGCATCACCGAACACGAAAGCGCTGGATGAAAAAGCTGCACGTCGTCGCAGTTTCCTCGGTGCCTACGACAAAGAAGTACCTCTGCGGATGTATGTGGATAGCCTCAAGCAAAAACTAGAGCGAAATGGTAATTTAATTTATGAAAAACGCAGTCTAAGCAATGTCGAGCACAATGTTCTGGTGAACATGGTAGTACGCAGTGACGGGAGCATCGAGGAGGTCGTGATCTTGCGTAGCAGTGGGTCGCGTGCAATCGACGAAAAAGCGCGTAACATCATTATGGCAAACTCGCCATTCGGCGCCTTTCCACCGGCTTTAGCCCTGAAATATGACGTGATCGAAATTCAACGTGTTTGGAGCTTTGGCGATCGTTTACATATTTTAGAAAACTTACCTACTGCATTTTAGATCAGGAATATCTTTTTGCTGTAGTGATTCGGTTTGACTCGGAAAATCCACGCTCAAATTGCGCAATGGATGCTTATCCATGCGATCATTTCAGTGAACATGTCCAAACGCACAAAATGAATACGGAAGGAAAAAATTCCTCATGGAGATATTAATCACCGGTGGGACAGGGCAAATAGGGCGTCGCCTGTGCGCTGCCTTGATGGCACGTGGCGATCACTTAACAGTTTTAAGTCGACAATCGACTTCACAGGTGCAGCGACTTTGCGGCAGTACCGTGTCCCACATGCAGCGTCTGGACGAATGGCGACCAGAAAAATATTTTGATGCCGTCATCAATTTGGCCGGTGAACCGATTATTGATGCCGCATGGACTGCGCAACGTCGACAACAAATTCGTGAAAGCCGCATTGGACTCACGCAAGCTTTGTTGAAGAAAATGGCGGAGGCGACCCGGGCTCCGACGATACTCTTGAGTGGATCAGCGATTGGCTATTATGGTCTCGTCGCAGAAAAAGAGTTGGCAGAAGATGCCCCGGCTGCTGAGGATTTTTCGGCGCAACTTTGCCGTGATTGGGAGCAAGTCGCTAATCAAGCGACAGCGTTTGGTGTTCGTGTCGTCTTATTGCGAACTGGCTTGGTTCTTGATCCGCTCGGTGGTATTTTGAAAAAAATGCGCTTGCCGTTCCAAATGGGGGTAGGGTGTCGTTTAGGGAATGGCCAACAATGGATGAGCTGGATTCATCACCAAGACTATCTCCGTGCGCTGTTGTTCTTGTTGGATAGTAAGGACGCACACGGCGCATTTAATATGACGGCGCCGACACCAGTTAGGAATAGTGAATTCACGCAAGCTTTGGCTGCCAGTTTGCACCGCCCAGTATGGTTGGTCGCACCCACGCCGATCCTGCGAATGGTGATGGGCGAACGGGCTGACTTGCTATTGGGTGGACAGAAAGTGTTGCCGCGCGCTTTGATTCAGCATGAATTTAAGTTTGCGTTTGCAGATTTACCAGCTGCGTTGCAAGATATGCTCGGCCCCTAAGGATGCGATTTTCCCAAATGCTGGCGTGCCGTGGGTAGAATAGTTAGAGTGTTTGGTGATGGTGGAGAAGGCGTTGAGTTCCCGTTCTATTTGTCCAGCATGTTTGCGTGCCCTGAAGGCCTGCATCTGCGTATGCGTTAAACAGGTTGCGACCTTGACGGAAGTCTTGATTGTGCAGCATCCCGCTGAGTCAAAACACATCAAGGGTAGCGCCCGACTTTTGCATCTTTGTTTGCCGAATAGTCGATTGTGGGTGAGTCCTCAGGGTGAAAGCGGGGGCTCGACGGCACATGAGGAATTGACGCAGATTCTGCAAGTGGACGATAAGCAGAATGTTTTATTGTATCCCGAGACAGACCGACAAGGTCTTGTGGCGCTCGAGCATGCTTCACCAACATTGGGGCAGCCCTTAAGGTTAATCGTGATTGATGCGAGTTGGCGGCATAGTTTGCAAATACTCAGGCAATATCCACTCTTACAAGCCTTGCCACGCTTTGCTTTGCGTCAACCGCCGACATCCCGTTATACGATTCGGCACGCGCATGCAGAGCACCAATTATCGACGATGGAAGCGGTCACCTACGCGCTCGCCGAGTTAGAACCCAAGCATGACCCGCAAAACACGTCAAGTTTGCTGAGCGCATTCGAAGCATTTAACCAATTGCAGTTGGAATTTGGTGTGCACCGCTTGCAGCGCCCCGCGCACGCATCAAAGTAATGCGAATCGCAAGGATCACATCAGGACATTGAGCATCGCGTTACCGATGCCGATTAGCGCCGAACCTGCGAGTAGTCCTGCGGCGACAGCCTGCATTCCATCAATCCAGACCCGGTAACCGATGCTGTCGGTGGCTTGCTGTCGATATTTGCGTTCCATCATCCAGAAAACAAATGCACCAATCCACATTGCCAGGACTGACTCTGGTGGCAACACCACCCCTAGTCCAATTGAAATCGCTGATAGTGGGAAACGTGCTTTACTGACGATGCTTGCTAACTCAAATACGATAGCGGCCAGCGCCGCAATCACGATCGAGATGATGACACTATCCGATAGATTGCTAAAACCATGACCGATCAGTTCTGCCACGCCTTTCCATTGGGTTGCAGCGGGAAAGGCAAATTGATCCGAAACAATAGTGGTCGTGTCGCGTAGTCCGTTTGCATCGGGTGGGAGAAACAAGAGAAAATAAACAGGAATACATGCAAGTGTGCCCGAGAAAATGCCGATTAAATGGCCAAGCACTTGATGTCTTGGCTTAGCGCCTAGCATGTATCCTGGCTTAATATCCGATAAGAGGCTTGCTGCGCTGGATGCCACTTCGGCAGACATTCCGGCAGGGATCAAATTGGTGGCAGGGTTGCTACGATCTAAGGCTCCCATTGAAAATTGCGTGATTTTCGAGAGTCCGCTCGTTGGTATCCAAGACGTTAATGCCATCGAATTGATACAGATGACAGTCAAGAGATAAACCAACGCTAGGGAAATGAATGCGAACAGCCATGGAACGCCAAAGAAATGATGGCTTGCCCAAACACCCAATAGACTAAAAATCGGGATTCCCCAGTAAGAGATCCAAAGCGGAACCTCGATGTGAGCTAGCACGTCGCGGTGTTGATCACTCGCTTCGTTGCGTTTGAGTAGACGCGTGAGTCCTTTAAATATGTCAGGTTTGGCAAATAGGCTGATCAGCGCTGCGACAACCATGATGACGATGCCCCACCATAATGACCATTGATTGAGAATTTCTATTCGTGAAAGCGGCACAAGTTTGCCATCGAGTCCCATCCTTGGTGCAATTTCGCCACGTTGTATCATCCAAGGCCCTAAGATCGCAAAATTGAGTAGTGCGCCAATCAAACAACTTGTTGCGACCCGAATACCCATTAGCGCACCAACCCCAAGCATGGCCGCATCGAGGGTGAATCGTAAACCTAAAGTGCGAAAGTCCACACCCAGTATTTTGGGTATCCACCAATCGAATTTGACTGCCGCTAGATAGTAATACGTGTCGAGTCGTTCTTTTAAGTACCAAGGTTCTGACCAACTGGCCCATTGATCCAGTCGCAAAATTTTGAACTGCAGAAGTTTCATCCAACCGTCGCTGAGCACGATTTGTAAGGCTGCAGTCCAAAGCCCGACTTTGGCTAAGAGTTTAGCTTTAAAAATGCCGCTGGCTGCGTCACCGTTATACAGCGTGTCGAGGACGACGCCGCAAGCATTTCCTTCTGGGAATGGTAATTGATCTTCATTGATGAAGCGACGTTTGAGAGGGAAGGCGAGAAGTACGCCTAGAATCGCGATAATGACCATCCAGATCAGCATGTGCCACCATTCTGGAATACGCTTGGTGATCATCATGTAGGCGGGGAGACATGCGACCAAAGGCATGGTCATATAGCCAGCCGATGTGGCGATGGATTGGGTGCAGTTGTTTTCTAAAATCGTAAAATTTTTGGCGAGACCAAGGTTTTCAAAAGCTTTGAATAAGCCGAACGCTAAAATTACCGAGATTAAATTGACACCAATCGAAATACCTGTTTTTGCGCCAATGTACATGGCTGTTGAGGACAGGATGCCTCCCAGCAAAAAACCTGTGATGCCAGAGCGCCAACTTAATTGCGCCATATTGCCTTGATAGATATGGTCGAGCCACCATTGGTCTTTTTGTTGTCGCGACCAATGCTTCACCTGCTCCTCGTTGAGCTGCACAATTGCCACGGTCATCCCCTAGATTTTTATTGTCTAGGAAGTATCAGTGGCACTTAATCCCTTGTCAAGAAAATGTCTGAATTGGAAACGATTCTCAGATGCTGCCGTGTCCTTAATCTCATTGAAATTGTTGTTTCAGTGCCGCATTGACTTGTTCAAGCACATCTTCCCAATCGGCGACTCGCGTTTGTCGGAACAGACGCACGCTAGGATACCAAGGACTATCATCGCGCTCTAGCATCCAGCGCCAGTCTGGGGTGCTTGCCAATAAAATCCAAGTGGGTTTGCCGAGTGCCGCGGCGAGATGCGCGACGCTCGTATCGACCGTTATGATGAGATCCATTTGCTCACACAGAGCCGCTGTCTCTTCAAAATCATGCATTTGTTCGGGAAACCAGTGCAGTCTTGGCGTGTTTTCTAAGGTGACAAGATCTTCAGGACGGACTTCTTTCTGTAAGCAAAAGTAATCGACATCCTCAGACAAATGCGGTACCAGACTTGCGAGTGGGAGACTACGTTGGCGATCATTGCTGTGCTGTGGATTGCCACTCCAAACCAAGCCGATTCTGTGCCGTACTTTTGTTCCTAATTGCGTCGCTAACAGGGATTGCCAACGTGTGCGCACCGTCGGTTCTACGGTCAAATAGTGTGGATTCGCGGGGATGGTTTGCAACGAGGTGTTCAACGCCAAAGGCAAGGACAGCAATGCGCAGTGATAATCAAATTCGGGGATGACATCGCCAGTACTAATGACGCGGTCAATGCCTGATAGACGGTGCAAAAATCGCTTGAGTGGAGCTTGCGCCAAGAGAACCACTTTGGCCCCCCGATTTGCGAGTACTTGCACGTAACGGCTAAATTGTATCGTGTCACCTAAGCCTTGTTCAGCATAAAGTAGTATGGTTTTACCTTGTAAGCTTTGCTGACCACTCCAAGCAGGCTGATCAAACCGTAAGCTACGCATATCCTCACGTTGCCAACGCGCTTCGTAGAGTGGCCATGCAGCTTGCAAATCGCCATTTAATAGCAAAGCGTTTGCCTTATTAAAACGCGCTGTGGTCAAATTCGGTGCAATGCTCAAGGCGCGATCATAATGCATCATTGCTTGTTCGAATTCTCGCAAGTCGACTAATATGTTGGCGACATTCACCCAATTCTCGGCACTACTATTGTGTAGTTCTAATGCGCGTTGATAATCTGCTAGTGCTAATTTGAATTCGCCTTGGTCTCTGAAAGCTTGTGCGCGCAAAGTATACGCTTGCGCGCAACTAGGATCTTGCTGCAGGATCGCGTTGAGTTCGTGGATGACATCGGATGATAGGCGCAATTCGCGCGCGAATACGACACGGAGAAGACGCGCTTCAAGATTGTGCGGGTCGTGAGATAAAACTTGCTCAATCTGTTGTTTCCCAAGTTCCCATTGTTTGCTACTACGGTAGCATTTAGCGAGATAAATCAAAGCTGGAAGATACGCTGGCTTTGCCGCGATGGCGCTTTGCAGTGTTGCGATTGCTTCGGTAGGTCGATTGAGCGCGAGTAAGACTTGTCCACGTTCCGCGAGGGCTTCGATATAGTCAGGTTTGTGTTGCAAGGCTAAATTCAGGCTATCTAAGGCTTCCGCAAAACGCCCTAAGGTCGATAGACTCTGTGCCTGACGCAGTCGTGCACTGACTAAATTTGCTTGGGATCGAAGAACGATGTCAAGACTTTGCAGCGCGGCCTCATGCTGGTTCATTTCAGCCAAACACAGTGCCCGATTCATATGCGCCCCGGCATGGTCTGGCTTTTGTTGCAGTGCCTGTTCAATCAGCGATAAAGCGGCCGCAAAATCACCGATCTGGGATAGCAAATTCGCCAGTAAATTAAGGCATTCAAAATGCTGCGGCTGTGCAAGCAAAATCTGTTCGTACGCTGTTCGTGCTTGATCGAGATGTCCGGCCTGATGTAAAGCCACGGCTTTTTTAAGCGCCAAATTAGTCGCCGTCGTCACTGCTTGCGCTGAGGCTTTTGCTGGCGCTTTTTCTGCGTGTTGTTGCTTAGCTGCTGGAAGTGGTGCAGCGAGCCCTAGCGCGGATTGTTGTAGCGCGGATAGATCTTGAGCGACCTGCGTCAATAGGGGTTGCCATTGGTAGTCAGCAGATTGACGATAAAGTTTAACGGATTCATACCATGGGCTATCTGATCGATCTAATAGCCAGCGCCAATCCGGTGTATGTGCGAGCAAAATCCAGGTCGTTTTGCCCATTGCTGCGCTGAGGTGCGCAACACTGGTATCGACTGAGATGACTAAATCCATACAAGCAATCAATGCGGCTGTATCGATGAAATCGCGTAGCTGTTCGCCGAAATGACGCAGCTTAGACTGTTGCGACATAGTCGTTGAATCATCCCCGCGTAATTCTTTTTGTAAACTGATGTACTCAAAACCATCGGGCAAAGATGCGATTAAATCGCACAATGGAAGACTGCGATTGTGATCATTTTTGTGAATTGGATTGCCGCTCCAGACGACGCCTATCCTAGGCTTTTGTTGGGGGCCAAGGCGTGTTTTCCAAGCTTGAACCAAAGCCGGCTTTGCATGGAGATAAGCTTGACTTAATGGGATAGTTTGCAAAGTCGTTTTGAACGCCAGGGGCAAGCTCAATAGTGGGCAATGTAGGTCAAACGGAGGCAATGGATTGCCATTGGCAACGATGTGATCAATCCACGGCAAATCTTTCAGAAGCCTGACGACGGCATGTTGAACATCAAGAATCACCTTTGCGCCAGCCTGTTTCGCCAACAGTGCATAGCGGCAGAATTGTATGGTATCCCCGAGTCCTTGTTCGCTATGCAGTAAGATGGTTTTTCCATGCAAGTCCGTCTCGCCTAGCCAGAGCGCTTGCGTGAATTGTCGCGGGGGCGTAGCCTCACGATGCCAGCGCCATTCATAATTCTTCCAGCCGTTTTCATAGTCACCTACGAGACGCTGCATCATCGATAAATTGTAGTGCGCAAGCGGGTAGTCCGGCAAAATCGAGATCGCGCGCTGAAAGCTGGCGTCTGCCTTGGCAAACTCATGCATATCCATGTAGGTGTTGCCTAGGTTCGAATAGATCTCTGGAACATTGGGTTTGATTTGTAAGGCCGTTTCAAAATCGCGTATCGCCTGTGGGAAATTTCGCAATACTTTGTGCACGTTTCCGCGATTTGAAAATGCATCTGAAAAGTCTGGTTTCAGTTCAATTGCTCGGCTGTAAAATGCTATCGCTTCCTCGTAGCGCTTGAGTCCATTCAGTGCAATACCGCGTTCAGACAGGGCTTCTGGGAAGTTGGGGCGAAGCTTTAAAGTCAGATCAACGCATTCAAGCGCTTCTTCAAATCTGCCCAATTCGCGCAATATTCCTGCTTTTCTGAGATACGCATTCGCATAATCTGGCTTGAGGCGAATCGCAATATTGATGCTGTCTAATGCCTCGGTTAATTGTTTGCCCTCATGCAGACAAATTGCACGATTCAATTGGGTGTGCGGATGCTGGGGATTAATTGCAACCGCGCGGCTGACCAACTCAATCGCTCGTTCGTGATGTTCTAACTGTGTACATAATCCAGCCAGCAAATTTAAGGCTTCAAAATGCTTGGGGTCGCGCGCGATGATTTCTTCGTAAATGGCACCAGCTTCGGCAAATTGTTGTGCTTGATGGAAGCGAATTGCCTGTTTTAAACGCGCCGCAGTGGCAGCGGGTGCAATGGCATTTTTATCTCGACCAGGTTTATCTCGACCAACTTGCGCCTTTTTCACCTGCTTCTCGGCCTTTGCAGGCAATTGGGGATAGTCAGAACGCAAATCGCTGGCAACTTTTTGTAAAACTGAATCCCACGTGCGGTCGTTTTGCTGGCGATATAAATGCATGCTCGCATACCAAGGACTATCGTCGCGATCGAGTTGCCAGCGCCAATCAGGATTGAACGGCAGTAATACCTTCGTTGGTATACCGATTGCGCCAGACAAATGGGCAACGCTGGTGTCGACCGAGATAATTTGATCCATACAGACGCACAAGGCTGCGGTCTCGCTCAAATCCTGCAATTCATCGCCGAAGTGACGAATCAATGATTGCCCTTGAAATGCGGCCAAGTCCTCTGGGCGTATTTCTTTTTGCAGGCTAATGTAATCGTATTCGGTCGGAAGTTGTTTCAATAGTTCTGTGAGACGAAGACTGCGATTATGATCGTTTTTATGGGCAGGATTGCCGCTCCAAACAAGACCGATGCGAGGTCGTGTCTTGATGCCGAGTTTGTTTTGCCAGAATTTTGATCGCTTCGTTGGCGCCTTTAAATAGGCATTTGGATAGGGTATCGAATCCAGCGTGGTCTTGAATGCCAATGGCAAAGACAAGAGTGGATAGTGCAAATCAAAATGGGGTAAGGCCGTCCCCTTCGATATGACCTGCTTGATTCCTGGCAAATCTTGAAATAGGCTCACAAGAGAACTCGGTACTTCGAGTAGTATTTGAGCGCCTTGCTTCGCGAGCAAATGGATGTAACGGCTAAACTGAATCATATCGCCAAGGCCTTGTTCGCCATACAGTAATAGGATTTTTCCTTGTAAGGATTCCGTACCTGTCCATGCAGGCTGTGTGAATACTCTCGCCTGTGCCCCGGTTTTTTTCCAGCGTGATTCATGTAATTGCCAACCTAATTCGTAGTCACCAAGGAGGCGCAAGATGAACGAGCGGTTGTAGAGCGCATCGGCGTGATCAGGCTGGATCAAAAGTACCTCGTCGATACATTGTAGGGCTTCGTCAAAGCGACGTAGATCTTGCAAGATCGCGCTTTTCCTTAACATCGCCGAAATCCTTTGCGGCGCGATCGTTAGGGATTGCGTAATCGTTGAAAGCGCTTCCTCCCATCGTCCTGCCTCATGTAAGCAGATCGCCTTTAGCAATAAAGTTGGTGCATGGTGCGGCTTTAGCAGGCACGCGCGCTCCAGAAAACTCAGTGCGACATCGAACTCGCGTTCTTCAGTCAACAAGCTAGCGATTAAGTTGAGTGCGTCAAATTGATTTGGCTCACTCTGCAAAATATCTTGGTAGCATGTCTTTGCCGCATCACGCTTACCTTGTTTTTGAAGATGTATTGCTTGTTGCAGACGTTCTTGAACTGTTGAATTTGCTGTGCCTGTCTGATTTTGCCTCAGATCGCGCTGATCGCCCGAAGGATTCGCTGTTCCTAATGTCGATGCAAGGCTTTTAAAAACTTGTTGAAAAACTGGGGGCCAGGTGTGATCAATACTTTGACGGAATAGACTGACAGAGTCATACCATGGGCTATCGGTGCGCTCGAGTAACCAACGCCAGTCGGGTGTATAGGCGAGCAAAATAGAAGTTGGCCTGCCGAGTGCCGCACTCAAATGCGCGACGCTTGTATCGACGGTCACAACCGCATCGACTAAACAACATAAGGCTGCGGTGTCAGCAAAGTCCTTGATATCGTCGCCCAAGAAAAGAATCTCAGAACGGTCGAGCGCAGCGCGATCCGATTCGCGAATTTCTTTCTGCAAACAGATATAGTCAAATTGTGGTGGAAGGTGAGGAATTAAATCCGCAAGTTGCGCGCTACGTCGCCTATCATTCTTATGTACTGTTCCGCCACTCCATACCAAGCCGATACGTGGCTTTTGCTTGGTGCCCATGCGACCTGACCAAGATTCGATTTTAGAAGGATTTGCTTTTAAATAAGGCTGCTTGCTTGGGAACTGATCTGGCAGGCTTTGTAAAGCAAACGGAATCGATAGCAAAGGACATTGGAAATCAAACTCTGGAAGCGGTTCGCCAACGACGACGAGTTGATCGACCCCCTCAACATCTTGCAAGATTGACGCAAGTGGCGGTTGGACCTCAAGTATGACAAAAGCACCCAATGCTTTGACCATTTTTGCATAAGCACAAAATTGGATGGTATCCCCAAGGCCTTGTTCAAAATGTAGCAATACGCGTTGACCGCGGATGGATTCTTTCCCAGTCCAACGTGGGTGCTCATGATGGCGTTGTTTTTGGTCATTGGTTTTCCAGCGCCATTCATATAATTCCCATGCTTCGGCAAATCGTCCTGCTTGCAACAACGCGATAGACTTATTCCAATAGGCTTGTGCATTGCTGGGTTTTAAAGTGATCGCGCGATCAAAGCTGGCGATGGAGGCGTCGATTCGTTTGAGTTCGCGCAAAATATTGCCACGATTCGAATAGGCCTCTGAAAAATCTGGATCGAGCTCTAACGCCCGGTTTACACTGGCTAGTGCCGCATCAAGTTGATTGGATTCACGCAAGGCGGTTGCACGATTTGAAAAAGCGCCAGCGTAGCCTGGTCTTAATCGAATTGCTTGATCAAAGCTAGTGAGTGCTTCCGGCAAGCGACGCAGTTCGGTCAGTGCGACGCCACGATTTGAATAGGCTTCAGGATAGTTCGCTTGAATCTGCAAGGCTTGATCAAAACTCGCCAGTGCTGCGTCAAATTCTTTATTGTCGAGTTGGCTAATGCCTCGGTTTAATAGCACATCCGGTTTGTTGGGAACAAGACGCAATGCTTGATTGTAGCTAGCAATTGCCTCTGGAAATCTTCTTAAATTTCGCAAGGTGATACCGCGATTCGCATAGGCATCCGCGAAATTGCTTTGCAAAGCAATCGCACGGTCAAAACTGGCGAGTGCAGCAGTGAATTGCTGGAGCTTATCGAGTGCGATGCCACGGTTCGAATACGCGACAGCGTGCTCAGGATGGATGCTAATTGCATGATCGAGTAACTTCACTGCAAGGGGATAATCTTGTTTTTGCGCTGCGATTGTTCCGAGTAAAGTGAGGGATTCGACATGGCGTGGATTTTCGCACAGGATCGCTTCATAGATCTGCTTCGCGCGCTCAAGCTGTCCAGCTTGATGAAGTTGAAGTGCCGTGTCGAATTGTTTTTTGAGTTGAGCTTGATGCATACTTAAATCATTAGGCGATGGGGGCTTCATAGGCGTCATATCGTGTGCAAGTTGCTGCTGCAGCTGTTGCAAGCAAGACGTCCATTGATTGAATTCTGTCTGTCGAAACAAGCGAAGACTCGGATACCAAGGGCTCGTTGCGCCATTCTGCAGCCAACGCCAGTCCGGCACAAAAGGAAGCAGAACATAGCAAGGCTTACCGATCGCGCCAGCGAGGTGGGCGACACTGGTATCAACGCTGACAATCAGATCCATATACGAACAGAGTGCCGCCGTGTCGGCAAAATCGTGGAGCTGCTCGGTGAAATGGAGAATCTCAGGATGATCGTCAAGGCAGCTGCGGTCCTCTGCACGTATGTCTTTTTGCAAGAGAACGATGCGAACATGATCGCTTTGTAGCGGCAAGTAAGGCAGCAAATCACGTAAGGCAATACTGCGATGCCCATCGTTTTGATGTTGCGCATTGCCACTGCAGACTAGTCCAATCCAGCGGGTGTTGGGCGCGCTATTTAACTTGCGCTGAAGTTGCTGGAGCCGATCACGCCAGATTTCGCGTAATGCAGGGTCTGGGCTTAAATAGTTGACCTCTGCTGGAATAGTCGATAAACGCGTACCGAATAATCGAGGTAAGGACAACAAGGCGCAATACAGAGCATAGTCGGGGCGTACTTCGCCTGGTTTGAGCAAATGAATGGTGTCACCACACCCTTTGAGGGTTTGCAATAAGCGATGCAAATTGGCGGGCGCTTCAAAAATAACTTTTGCACCGCGTTCGACCAATAGTGGCAAGTAACGACAAAATTGTAGACTGTCTCCCAAACCTTGCTCGGCATAGACAAGAAAGATTTGGCCGGTCAGTGATTCTTCGCCGTCCCAAGCTCGCGCATGCGGCAGCGCTTGAAATTGTGGCTGGCTCGGTGGCAATTGCTGGAGACGTGACTCATAGAGATCCCAAGCTGGCGCAAAATCACCTTGAAGTAAATAGGCGATACCAAGATTGAGTTTTGCCAATTCAAAATGTGGGGCTATGGTGATGCACGCTTGATAATCGCGGATTGCCGCATCGAGCTGCCCAAGTTCCTTATAGGCTATGGCGCGATTGTAATGGGCTAGTGCATAAGCATTTTGGCGTGCAATAGCAGAGTCTAGGTCAAGGATCGCCTCATTGAACTGATTTAAACTCATACGAGCCGTCGCTCGGTTGAGATAAGCCTCGGCTTGTCCATCATCCAGACTAATGGATGTGGTCAAATGGTCGATTGCTCGTACCAGATCGCCGGCTTGCTGCAATGCGGTCCCTAAATTAAACTGCGATTTAGCGTCCTTAGGCGCCAGTTCGCAGGCCTCGTAAAAGCAGTGAATCGCTGCCGCAAAATCGTGCTGTGCAAGCTTCACTGCACCTTGTCCATTGATCGCATTGAGTCGATCGAGGGGATCGGACGCCAGCGCGTAACAAATGTCAAAATCCTCAGACGATAGTGCGAATTGTCCCATGCTCAAGTAAGCATGTGCACGATTGTGGCGTGCTGCGAGATAGTGTGTATTGTGCTCAATCGCCTGCGAGTAAGATGCAATCGCTGCTTCGATCTGGCCAACTTTTTGCAGTACATTGCCCAGATTAAAGTGAGCTGGCTCGTCATCTGGATGGTGCGTCACCAATGTTTGGTAATGCATTAAAGCTTCATTCGTCTTTCCTAAGGCATTGTAGGCCACGGCGAGTTGAAACAAGGCATCGCGATGAGCGGGATCACGCGACAGTAATACTTGAAAATGTTCGATGGCTTGCAGGTAGTCTTGTTCTTGCATGCCTATCATGCCAAGTAGGTAGCGCGCGTTTGCCGCGACTTGATCGGTTTCGCTCTTAGTCGTAGGCGGCGCGTTGAGTAGCGTCTGATAGAGCAAGCGGGCTTCTGCTAATTGACCCGATTGATGTAACTGTTTTGCCTGCGCAAAGACTGTCGTCGCTGAGGACAGTTTAGCGCTGCTGAGATTGGCAGGCGGAGTTGGAAAAAACTCGCTGATGAGTGCAGATGCGACAGACTTGAATACCGTGCTCCAGTCGTTGGCGTTGGTTTGCCTGAACAGCCGCGCGGAAGCATACCAAGGGCTGTCGTCGCGTTCTAACATCCAACGCCAATCGGGGCGTTTTGCCAAGAGTATCCATGTGGGTTTGCCCAAAGCCGCACTGAGGTGGGCCACGCTCGTATCAACACTGATGACACAATCCAAGTTCGCGCAGAGTGCGGCAGTGTCGTTAAAGTCCACCAATTCCTCGCCAAAGTGGAGGATGTCAGGGTGTGAATCCAAAACAGCCTGATCCTGCCGACGCACCTCTTTTTGTAAGCTCACATAAGTGAACTCCGGGGGTAAAAACGGTAAGAGTTGGCTGAGCATCAAACTGCGATGATGATCATTGGTGTGTTTGGGGTTGCCACACCAGACCAAACCTATCCTTGGCTTGGAGCGAGGACCTAGGCGAGATTCCCACTGCGCTTGTCGATCGGAATCCGCAAACAAATAGGGTTGTGCCGTCGGGATTGATTGTAAACTTGTAGCAAATGCATGCGGCAGCGACAACATCGCGCATTGCAAATCAAAGTCGGGGAGGGGGGAGCCCGCCGGAATAAACTGTATGGCATCCCCTGAATCTTGAAATTGCAGCGCTAAAAATGAGTGTAGTGGTGCTTGGACTTCACAGATGACGCGAGCGCCGCGAGCGGCCAAGAATGGGAGATAGCGACAAAATTGCAGGGTATCGCCCAAGCCCTGTTCCCAATAGACAAAAATTGTTTTTCCAGCGAGGTCGGCGTCTCCGTTCCACGCAGCTTGCGCAAAGTGGCGCCGTTGTTGGCGCAATTGACTGGTTTCCCAACGCGATTCATACAGCGGCCAAGCCTGTGCCAAATCACCACGTAGCAAGTAGACCAAGGATTGATTATGTCGTGCTGAATGCAATTGCGGATTGAGTTGGCGTGCTGTGTCAAAATCAGCTGATGCGAGATCAAATTGTTCTGCCTCAAAGTAGGCTGAACCGCGATTCAGATACGCCTCGGCATAGTCAGGACGCTGCTGTATTGCGACATGTAGACTCTCAATCGCTTCAGGGTAACGTTCTAATAACTTAAGGGTATTGCCGCGATTTGAGTAGGCGGCTGGATAGACCGCTTGTAAGCGTATTGCTTGTTCAAAATCTTCGAGTGCTTCGACATAACGCTTTCTATCTTTATGTAATACGCCGCGATTCAAATACAAGGGTGCGACATCCGGCCGTAATTCGATCGCATGATTCAAATCATCCAACGCCTCTTTCCAATGCCTTAATTCTCGTCGCGCATTGCCACGATTCGAGTAGGCTTCGACACGATGCGGTGTTAGTTTTAAGACCTGATCACAATCAGCAATCGCGAGCTCTAAAGCTTGGGTTTGTTTGTAAGCAATCGCACGACCTAAGAGATAAGCGCTGAATTGTTGGTCATCTTCCGACTGATCGCGCTGCGCAATGAGGTCGGAATACAAAGAAATTGCCAATGCATGATTCTTAAGTGCGACATGCACATTGGCGAGTTGATACCGTGCTTCCCGATGATCAGGGTGTTCGCGCAATATGTCCTCGTAAAGGGTTCGCGCTTGTTGCCAATGTCGCCGCTGTTGTTCACGCTGACCTTGCGTCATTTTTTCAACGAGGTGGCGAGTGGAATTAGTCGGCATTGGTTCAATCGTGAAACTTGGAAAAAAACAGTGAAATAGATGCGTCACGCTACCAGTGCCCGGCACGCCAAATATATTCCTAACGCGCTGTAGACCAATAGGTAATGAAGCAAACCACATCATACTATTGATGCGAACCATGGGCAAAGCAGAATTGTCCGGTGCAGCCTTGAAATGCCATGGCGCAAATCAAAGTAGGAATGAATTCAGTGGGCGTTTGAGGATCAATATACAAAATAAAAAAGCCTCGAGACCGAAGTCGCGAGGCATTTCTATTTTGTGTGTAGTGTGTTGCTTATTTTCTTAAGCAGTTTCGAACTTAGTTTCTAACTTAGTTTCTAACTTAGTTTCGAACCTAGTTGCGAACTAAATTCAGTACTTCGTGTAGTGCAATCGACGATGGACCTTTTTGGTTTAAGCCCAAGATCCATCATCGATCGACAGCTTTTTACATCATGCCGCCCATGCCACCCATACCGCCCATGTCATGACCGCCCATTGGTGCAGCTGGTTTGTCTTCTGGTAATTCTGCAACCAATGCGTCGGTTGTCAAAATCAAACCAGCCACAGACGCTGCGTTTTGCAATGCAGAGCGTGTTACTTTAGCTGGATCGAGAATACCCATTTCGATCATGTCGCCGTATGTGTCGTTCGCTGCATTGAAGCCGTAGTTACCAGAGCCACCAACTACAGCATTGATCACAACACTTGCTTCGCCACCAGCGTTCGCAACGATTTCACGCAATGGCGCTTCGATTGCTTTCAACACCAACTTGATACCTGCATCTTGATCAGCATTGTCGCCTTTGATCACGCCAGCTGCTGCACGAGCACGCAACAAAGCAACGCCACCACCAGGAACCACGCCTTCTTCAACTGCAGCACGTGTTGCATGCAATGCGTCTTCTACGCGTGCTTTTTTCTCTTTCATTTCAACTTCAGTTGCTGCACCCACTTTGATCACTGCAACACCGCCAGCCAATTTCGCTACGCGTTCTTGCAATTTTTCACGATCGTAGTCAGATGTTGCTTCTTCGATCTGCGCACGGATTTGTTTTACACGTGCTTCGATGTTGATCGCTTGACCTGCGCCGTCGATTACTGTGGTGTTTTCTTTGCCGATTTCTACGCGTTTTGCTTGACCCAAATCTTGCAAAGTTGCTTTTTCCAAAGTCAAACCAACTTCTTCAGCGATCACGTTACCGCCTGTCAAAATCGCGATATCTTCCAACATCGCTTTACGACGATCACCGAAACCAGGTGCTTTCACCGCTGCTGTTTTCAAGATGCCACGGATGTTGTTAACAACCAAAGTTGCCAATGCTTCGCCGTCTACATCCTCAGCGATGATCAACAATGGACGACCCGCTTTTGCTACTTGTTCCAATACTGGGAGCAAGTCACGGATGTTGGAGATCTTCTTGTCGAACAACAAGATGAATGGGTTTTCCAAAATCACAGATTGTTTTTCTGGATTGTTGATGAAGTAAGGAGACAAGTAACCACGGTCAAATTGCATACCTTCGACGATATCCAATTCATTGTCCAAAGACTTACCGTCTTCCACAGTGATCACGCCTTCTTTGCCCACTTTGTCCATTGCTTTAGCAATGATGTCACCGATGTTTTGGTCAGAGTTTGCAGAGATAGAACCAACTTGTGCGATTTCTTTGTTAGTCGCTGTTGGGCGAGACAAAGTTTTGATTTCAGCGACCAATGCTGTTACCGCTTTGTCGATACCGCGTTTCAAATCTGTTGGGTTGAAACCTGCTGCAACATATTTGAAGCCTTCGCGAACGATTGCTTGTGCCAAAACTGTCGCTGTAGTTGTACCGTCACCAGCGTTGTCAGAAGTGCGAGAAGCTACTTCCTTAACCAATTGTGCACCCATGTTTTCGAGCTTGTCTTTCAACTCGATTTCTTTCGCAACAGACACACCGTCTTTCGTTACGGTAGGTGCGCCATAAGAGCGTTCCAATACAACGTTACGACCTTTAGGGCCCAAAGTTACTTTAACTGCATTCGCCAAAACGTTAACACCGTTAACCACTTTTGCACGTGCGTCATCGCCAAATACGACTTGTTTAGCTGCCATGTTTATATTCTCCGAATAAGGATGAAATTCTGAATTTGTTTGTTAAATCCGCGCAAAAAAAGAAGCGCAAATTTGATAAATAAATACTGTGTAAAGAAGGTATGAATAAGCGTAGCGAGCAGTTGAAGCTTGAGTCGAGAAGCGCAATCGTACAAGGGTACGATGAGCATCGCAGGCTCAAGATTCGGCTGCGCAGTAGCTTAGTCGTACCTTATTTTTGGACGATTGCGAAAATATCTTCTTCGCGCATAACCAATACTTCATTGCCATCAACTTTGACAGCTTGACCAGAATATTTACCGAACAATACGCGGTCGCCTACTTTCACTTCCAAAGCACGCACTGTACCGTTGTCCAATACCTTGCCGTTACCGACAGCCAGTACTTCACCTTGATCTGGTTTCTCTGCTGCTGCGTCAGGCAAAACGATACCGGATGCTGTTTTTGTTTCTTGATCCAAACGTTTAACGATAATGCGATCGTGCAGGGGACGAAGATTCATACTAACTCCTAAAAAAATTACAAAAGTAAAATTACCAAAGTAAATAAAATTGCAAAATAAATGACTTAAACCTATCCAGCTTTGCTCGACTAAGTACGTCCAGCGCACTAAATAAGAGCAGAGCAAGTCTTTTCAAGTCCTATTTCGCCAGAAAAATCTTGCTAGAGGAAATTGCAAACAAGTCGATCAGGGATACTGAATCTGCATTGTTAGCACTCTCTCTCGCTGAGTGCTAATTATATGGGCGGGGGTGGGCTTTTTCAAGGAAGAAAGTGGAAAAAAGCAGTTTTATTTTAAAAATCATGGGCTTAGCTTAATTTTTTTGGAGCTGTGCGGGACTAAGCTGTACGCTAAAGGAGGCGTTTTTTTCGGCTTTGTCCTAGATTGTTAGGTTATCCATTGGACTCTTGACGCCAGCACCTCCAATTTTTAAGACGTGCGTATAGATCATGGTCGTACTCACGTCTGCGTGACCCATAAGCTCTTGGACTGTTCGAATATCGTAACCTGATTGAAGCAAATGTGTCGCAAATGAATGTCGTAGAGTATGGGGTGAGGCGGGTTTATGAATCTGCGCAGCCTCCTTGGCTAGCTTAAAAGCGCGCTGAAACGTGCGGTCATAAAGATGATGGCGACGAATGACTTTGCTGCGTGGATCAACAGAGACAGTCGCTTGAGGAAATACCCAGTGCCACGCCCAAGTTTGGCCAGCAGATGGATATTTTCTTTCGAGCGCATAAGGCATTTCAACCCCAGACTGATTGTTTGCGCGGTCTTTTGTCCAGAGTGTCTTGGAATGAATTAGCTGTGCCTTTATGTGTTCGATTAAGCTTAGCGGCAACATTAAAGCGCGATCTTTGTTCCCTTTACCAGCTCTTACAATGATGGTTTTATGAAGGAAGTCGATGTCTTTCACTCGTAGTTGTAGCGCCTCATTGATACGCATGCCGGTGCCATATAGAAGTTGCGCTAATAAAAGGTGTTCGCCAGATAAACGAGAAAAGATCGCCCGAACTTCATCAACCGACAGCACGACAGGCAAGCGCCGTGCAGTCTTTGGTTGGCCGATCTCTTTTAGCCAAGGTAAATCGATACAAAGAACCACTTTATACATAAATAAAATGGCAGAGAGCGCTTGACGATGAGTGGAAGGGGACACTTGCTTATGGTTTGCTAAATAGCTCAGGAAGGCCTCGACTTCTGGTGCTCCCATCTCGGTTGGGTGGCGCAACTTGTGAAATCGGATGAAATAGCGGCACCAATACACATAGACTTTCTCAGTGCGCAAGCTGTAATGCTTATAGCGAATTGCTTCCTTGACACGATCAAGAAGCTTGGTAGAATGCAGCTCCATTGCAATGACGCTTTCTGTAGAAATTTTAATACTGTACAAATATACAGTATAACTCTGGAAAGCTAATGTACAAAAGACTTTGTAGAGGATCTATGAAAAGTATTATGCGACAAGTTGCTTTTTCGCCCGTCATTTCGCCGTCTATATCTAGTTAAGCATCAAATGGTAACTAAATGGAATTCGTAGAATCTTGTAGATCAATTAGTCCAATAGACTTGATCGAAGTAGAAAATAAAATTGGTTATCAACTGCCGGAAGAGTATAAATTATTCCTGCTAAGCCATAATGGTGGCCGACCTGTTCTAGATGGTGTGCGCCATGAAAATGAGCACTTTGATTATGTTGGTTATTTCTATGCAATACGTGGAGAAATGTACCACGATGATTTGGTTCGCCAAATTGGTGAGCACAAAGATATGATTCCGGAAGGTTACTTACCAATAGGTGAAAGTCCTGGCGGAGACATTTATTGCATATCGTTAAAAGAGCCAACAAAGGGTTCTATATTTCACTGGGACCACGAAGAAGCTAACTACGATGGTGAGCCGTGGGAATATAACATGACCAAATTGGCTCCATCACTTACAGCTTTTTTAGAGGGGCTGTGTATCGGCGAGTAAAATGCTTAACAAATCAATCAAACTGATGGTTTTTAAGTCGCCATTTTGCGCATGGCTTCGCCATTATTGCGCAAACAGTCAACTTAAAAACCACAGTTTATCTCAGCGTTAGGCGAAATATGATCCAGCTATTACTTATTCCCGGTGCATCAGTTGGTTCAATTTCAATCGGAATGTCACGTGAGTCTGTTTACGAAACGACAGGCGAACCTGATTCAACTTTTTTGAAGTCACGTTCCTCAACGAACCCAGTTGAGGTTTACAATTTGTTTGGTTTGCATGTGTATTACAGTTCAAATGGGTGCGTTGAATTCATTGAATGCTTTAAAACAAATGAAACTCAGCTCATGCTAGGAGGGACGACATCGGTTTTTGATACAGATGCAAACTCCCTAATATCAACTTTCACGGAGGCTCTTACTCTGATAGAAGAAGAGCCTGGGAGTTGTTATATTTCCAAAGTACATGGAATTTCTTTATGGCGGCCTACTGATGAAGAAAGATATTTTCAAGCCATTGGCATTGCAAATGGCGCCTACTTTGCGTAACTATCGCCTAACCAGTCATTCAAGTTCGCTACACTTCGTTCCGCCGGACGCGCTGACGCGCGCCGCTTAATTCCGCGTTAGATTCTTCATGCTCACACAAACAGACTTGGTGGCATCCATTGGTGCATACGAGAAAGAGATTCAAGAGGCGCTTCGTATCGCCAAGACCCTCACTCTGCCCGAGCCAATAACGTTATCTTTTCGACTTTCCAATTTAACAGTAACGGAAATTGAAAGATTGGCTGCAGCCCTTCCTAGCGGGCATCGGAAGGAGGACAAGGATGCGGAATACATATATGTATTTACGTTGGCCGATTCCAGTGCAGATTTACTGGAAGAAATGCTTTCTGCTTTCGATGAGGCTCGTGAATTTCAAGACACAGATGAATACGATGGAAAAAAGAATCTGTGCAAACCAAACGCAATCTCAGAGGCAACGCGTGCAATTTATGTAGGACGCTCATACAGACCACGCGATCGACTAAAGCAGCATCTGTCAGAAAGCAGCTCTGGGACATATGCAATTCACTTTGCCATGTGGGCATCTGAGCTGAAGGTTGATGTGAAATTTAGTCTTTACAGATTCGCCGGGCTTGGTAACCGTGTTATTCAAGTGTTGGAGGATGGTTTGTGGGACAACCTGCAACCACTTTTAGGTAAACGAGGAGAAAAATGAATCTAACTATTCATTCCGCCGGACCTGCGCGAAAAGCCGCGCAGACCGGTGAATTCAAACGTTATATGCCAAGATGAAAACACACCCTATTCAAAACAGCGACGGCACTTTGAGAGGCTTTGAAATTTCAAGTACTTGGGTTTTATTTTGGCCACTGTTAAAAGTTCTGAAATCTGTTGAGGGTGTGTCTGAAGTCAAACGGCAATGGTTTAACGAAGATCGAGTAATATTTAAGTACTTTAACGTTCCCGCAGTTATTAACGAGCCTTGGGGGGACAACAGTAGATATTGGGTTGGCTTACAAGAACCTGATGTCCATCCCAGCATTGATATCTCGCCGTTAAGGCTGGCTTTTGAAAACTACTCGGGCTTTACAATTTTTTATCTAACTAAAAAGGTGCCAAGTAATGGCATATAACAAGCCGCTCAAATCGCTTCCTTCGGTCGCTCGGACTTTGCTACGCTACGCTTCGCAAAGCCTTTTAGCTCGGCGTTACGAGTCAGTACGCGTATGAGAAAAGAATTAGTCGAAATACTGTCTGATGCGTCGAATAATGCGGTGCTCAGACACCCGAATAGGAGTTTTCCAGGATCGCTGATTCAGGGCGACTCTTTACATGCGCTAATTTGTGACGTGGACGAAGCCAAGCGTGAACTGAATTTGAAAAATTTTGAAGAAGTGTCAGAAATTTTGGGCGGCATTTCGGAAGCTTTACATGAGCGCATGAGGGTCTATAAAGCGGCATTGAAGGAGAACAGCATTGCTCTACCATTTAACGACTCATAACACGGCGCTCGACGCCCACGCGCTGCGTGGGTCAGCTTGGCGTTGTGCACCAAACCAATAACTAACACTTAATTATTTGGAGGGTAAAATGAGTTTTTTAAAAAAAATTTTCGGTTTTGCTTTTTATGTACTCATGGGGTATATCTGGATTAATTGGTCCTGGTCTAATCAAGATAAGTGGTGGGGTACTCCAGTAATATGGTTTTTCATTTTTATGTGGTTCATCGGATTCCCATGGCTTTGGTGGGAAGAGGGTAAGGAAAAGAGGGCATTTAATCGAGAACAACGAGAATATAAAAAATGTAATTGGTGCAATAAGCAATTTCAATGGATTGATTCGGGGTCTCGTTACCACTGCTGTCAACGCTGCGAAATAGAGAGTTCCAAGCGTTAGAGGACATGCACAACTCAACAATCGACTCGGACGTTTTGCGCCCGTCATTTCTACGTTAGATTGCTCATGAGAATCTCGTACGATCAGACTTTTCAAACACCACTAGCTGATATTGGCGCGGAACTCGTACGAATGATCAAGGACCGCGACTACATTCTGATTGCAGAACGCTTTGGTTACGCGAAAGCGTTTGATAGGCCGCTCGCTGAAGCAATTGCTACCGATATTGATTTTTGCCATATTGAAGAAGGACGAACCGCGGTTATCAGCCTAGCTAATGAAGCACGCATACTTGTGAAGTATTTTAAACAGCCAAATAGTTCTAATCTCTTCGGGCTGGTGGAGTGTTTCTTGCCGCTCGAGCAAGACGCTGGTGAGTTGTTGGCAGAACTCATTATTACTATCAAAGACCAAGAATTTTACGTGTGTCTCGAAGATGTCTCGTATATAGCCTAACAGGATAGTCGACCAGACTGGCCATAGTCTGGTTCAGTATGTTGTTAATTTGTGTGTGGCCATCCGCTCACTGTTGCGTTATATCTAAAGGAGTAAACCAAAATGCCAATGATTCCGAGTTTTTTTGCAGCGGCAACATACACCGCTCTTAAGTTGGGGGGATATTACTGCTTTGGAACGGTGGCAAATAAAAAACTAGAACAGAATTTTCCACCGTTAAAATTTGCGTTTATTAAAGTGGCGAGCGGATTCGTTGGAGGGTTCCTTTTTTTGCTGGCATTTTCCGCACTTGTTGGAAAGCGTGATCCTTCTGACTTTGAAATGCTTTTAATTCTATTTCCAGTCAGATATATTATTTGGCTCATTGTCTTAGGGCGTTGTTATAAGCTATTTGAACGTAGGTTGATTTTGGTTTTCGCCAGTTTATTGGGAACTTTTGTCTCTTATTTCCTCGACTTTATTATGTGGGTGTTATTCGGCATATTACCTGGAATGGAGATGGGGATTTGTTGAGGTACTTTTCGAATCACTTAAAATCATTACGGGTGCACAATTCAACATTAAGTTTCAATGAATCCAAATGAGTGATCTCAAAAAAAACAAAATTACTTGGACTTGGCAACGAGTTTTTTCCGCAGTGCTTGCCTTATTGGGAATTGTGCCAACATTGATCTTTCTTAGTCATGTAATCGTCACCGGAACTTGGCCTTCCTTAACAACTATTTGGGTCAGTTTCGTTGCGAGCCCGGTGGGATCGTATTTTTTTGGATGTTACGCATTAACTGGAATCCTTCCGAAATTTATGCAACATAAAAACATAACAGGTCAATCCAGAGAGAATCGCACATGACTAATTTACATAGATTTTTGACCGTCGTGGCGATCTCGTCCTTTAAGCGTTAGATGGCAATGCCAACGCTAGTACTACTTCCAGGGATGGATGGAACAGGCGATCTGTTCGCACCTTTCTTGGAAGCTCTTGGAGACCAATTCAAGACTCAAGTCGTCCGCTATCCGACTGACCAGGAGCTTGGCTACGACGAGCTGTTGGCGCTCACGCGGCGTTTTCTTCCTATCGACGAACCCTACATCGTTCTTGGTGAGTCCTTCTCTGGTCATATTGCCATCTCACTCGCTGCGGAGGCCCCTCCACTTTTGCGCGGGCTCATCCTGTGCTGCACTTTCGTCCGTAATCCTCGCCCCGCGTTAGAGCCACTCAAGAGTCTTCTTCCGTTTGTTCCGCTCCACTGGTCGCCATCCGCCGCACTCGGTTGGGCTTTGCTCGGCTCCTTTGGGTCAATCGCTCTCCGTGCTGCAATTGCGGGCGCCGTGCGGCGAGTCGCGCCGAAGGTTCTTCGAGCGAGGCTGCGTTCAGTTGCTTCAGTCGATGTGTCGGCCATGTTGGCTACTGTAAAGGTACCGTGTCTGTATTTGCGGGCGTCCCGTGATCGTATGGTGCCGGCTAGCGCCTCAGTGCATATCCAGGATGTATTGCCATTGGTCTCGGTGGTACAAATTAATGCGCCGCACTGCCTATTGCAGGCAGAGCCAGCACAGGCCGCTAGGGTCGTTTCATCGTTTGTCAGCGAGGTTCAAGGCGCCCTCTGACCAGTCGTATATGGACTCTCCCGAAAGTACAAGAAATTGATCAATAGATTTTTCGCTTCGAATAAGCCTGCTTCGACTATCCGGCATCTAATGTGGAATCTATTGTGTTCCGTGCCGACATGGAATCTGCGTGATCATTGCGCCACTCGCTAGTTTAAGAAACATCGGGGAGGAGAGAAGCTGCGGGAAGCGCAGTTTAAGCATGATTGGCGCTCAATGATCTGGTTGCGTTCCGTTGTGCCATGATGGGTACAATCTCTACGCAAAGCTAGTGGGAAATCATTCCCTCAATTCTCAATGGGTGATTTAAGCTGGCATTGCAAACGAAGTCCTTTCTAATTTTTTATTCATACGTTGTATGGTTCCGTGGTCCTCGCCGTCACGTAGTGTTGTATAAGAAATGCTGACCAATTTATTGGCTAGTAGAGACGCCAATAGCGATCTTCCACAAAATTCAAACACTCCCGATGCGCTATACCAAAGCATTGAAGCGGCGAATCGATAGCGTCGACGGTCGCAAACAATACAGTCGAAGACTCGCAACCGTAGAACCTGTATTTGGCAATTTTCGCTACAACAAAAAGCTCGATCGTTTTACGCTACGTGGACAAAAGAAAATGAATACGCAATGGCACCTTTACTGCCTCGTTCATAACATTGAAAAATTAGCGCATCATCGATACGCGATGTGAACAGAGAGGTTGAGAAGAAAGCTCAAATTGCCCGCAGACTTGCCTCAGATAGCTGCTTTGTGGCACATTGCCACTTATGAAATTAAATTTTTACTAATCCTATGAAAACTTCAGAGACGCCAGTGCATGCTTTGCTTGGTTTCTGGGTTTTTATACAGCTTCGTTGGGCGTAAAAACAGAAAAAAGGAAATATATGGAAAGTCGGAAAGTAAATAATTTAACTGTTTTTATCCCATCAAAAGACTTCTCAATAAGTTGTAAATTCTATGAAGATTTGGGTTTTCAAAAGACAGTTAGCAATGGCAACGCTTTTCGTTATGAAATAGATGGTTTTGGTTTCTGGCTACAAGATTATTACGTAAAAGAATGGGCTGAAAATTGCATGCTTTGTTTGTATGTTGAAAATATTCAATCTTGGTATGAAAGAATTAAGCAATTGAACCTACCCGAAAACTACGCTGGGCTTGCAAAGGTATATTCGGAACCGCATCAAGAACATGGGAGTTTAATCATGAATCTTGGTGATCCCTCGGGAGTTTTGTGGCATATATACCAAGGTGCCTAACAATTTGTATATGGACTCCTACCAAAGTACAAGAAATTAATCAGTAGTTTCGGCGCGTGAAATAAGCCTGCTTCGACTATCCGGCATCTAATGTGGAATCTATTTTGTTCCGTGCCGACATGGAATCTGCGTGATCATTGCGCCACTCGCTAGTTTGAGAAACATCGGGCAGGGGGAACTGGCTGAGGCGCAGTTTGAACATGATCGGCGTTCAATGACTTGCTTGCGTTCCGTTGTGCCATGATGGCTACAATCTCTACAGCAAAAGCTGTTGGGAAATTATTCTTTCAATTTGTTAGTGGTGATTCAAACAAGCATTGCATACGAAGTCCTCTCTAATTTTTTATTCATGCGTTGCACGGTTTCGTAGCCTTCGCAGTCACGCAGTGTTGTATAGCAAATGCTGACTAATTTGTGGGCTAGTAGAGACGCAAATAGCGATCTTCCACGAAATTCAAACACTCCCGATGCGGTATACCAAAGCAAAGAAGCGGCGAATCGATAGCGTCGATGGTCGCAAACAATACGGTGGAAGATTCACAGTCGTCGAACTTGTATTTGGCAATTTTAGTTATTACTAAACGCTCGATCCCTTTACGCTGCGTGGGCAAAAGAAAGTGAATACGCAATGGCACCTTTACTGCCTCGTTCATAACATCGAAAAATTAGCGCATCATCGATACGCGATGTGAACAAAGAGGTTGAGAAGAAAGCACAAATCGCTCCCATACTTGCCTTAGATAGCAGCTTTGTGGCACATTGCTTTTTATGAAATAAAATTTTGTTCATCCCGTGAAATCTTCAGAATCGTCAGGATTTTGTTTGAATAGCTTTTGGGTTTTTTACAGCTTCGTTAGTCCTCGTTGGGTAAGTCTCTCGCAATCCACATGTTAAAAGGGAACATCATTATGCCAAAGCGCAACATCCCCATCGAAGCGTCTGAATTAAGGCCAGCAGCGCAGATAAAAATTGCAACAGAGTCGTTTGAGCGAAGCGCTGAAAATGTGGACACTTATGCCACAAAGTACGGCTACGAGCCATGGCGCGTGAGGGTAATGGACGCCCAACGTTCGTCAGTTCACTTCGTGAATTTGATCAACAAAGATCCGTCGGAGTTGGCCTCTGCAACCTTACTTTTTCAGGCGAATGGTTACTCGTTTTCTACTGCCCACAACGCTTCGTGGAAGGATACGAAAGCCAAGATAGTTACACCTTACTCTGTGTTGATTGATGGAGAAGATATTCGTCCGTTAAGGAGGCGTTCAGCACAGCTCCTCTATGGGGAGATGCCGATTCATGCCTTCGATAGCTTTAGGTTGTTCGACATTATGTCCGCAGTCTCGCTCTGGTACTTTGAGAGGCGTGATTACGATGGAACACCTCTCCCAGAGAAAATATTCGTCAATCCCGTTCTGGGTTGCACTCTCCGTTGCAAGTCGTGTTCGAGGCTTCAGTTCCTAAATAGAACCACCGAGTACTCTGAAAACCTTGAGAAAATTACCGCCGAAATCTCAGCACAGATTGAGAATAAAGACGATCTGAAAGTAGTGAATATTTCCACTGGAGCATTGCCAACTGCTGAAGAAGACCTCGAAATGTTTACAGCGATAATTGAAGCATTCCGTCGAAAGGAGTTTCACGCTGCTCGCTTCAGCATTCAAACCGCAGCACTTTTTACACAGACTCAATTAAATAAGCTTAGGTCAATTGGCGTAGATAGATTTTCAGTAACCATGGACGGGACATCAGACAACGTATTGAAGCGGTTGTACAAGGCAAAAGGGCCTCAGACGATAGATGGCTATTCCAAGATGATTGAAGTTCTAGAAGATACATTTCCGAAGGTCGGTATACATATGATCCTAGGGCATGATTCAATGGACACGATAAAGCGAACGTCTGAGCGATTGGCGAGCCAAGGGAATGCGGCAGTTCACCACTACATCCCTAGAATCTTTCTTCCTAGTCAGTTCGCAATATTACATCCTGAAGCCATCAACATGGGGCTCGAATACTACGTTGCGATGAAGCGTTTTATCGACGACCTAAACGACGCTAGGATGCCCAAGATGGATCTGTTGAATCCCTTCTACGGCCTCCAGCCAAACGAGTTTAGTGAATAGCCTAGTTGCCTTAACAGAAGAATGTACCGTTCTGGTGTTGGCAAGCGAAACGAGTCCTACCCTACAATACATGGTCCCTCCAAAAAAAAGTACAAAAAATTAATCAATAGATTTAGCGCTTCGAATAAGCATGCTTCGACTATCCTGCATCTAAAGTGGAATCTATTGTGTTCCGTGCCGACATGGAATCTGCGTGATCATTGCGCCACTCGCTACAAGCGACAGGCTTAAAGCTGCCGGAAGGGTTATCGGCGTTCAATGATCTGGTTGCGCTCCGTTGTGTCATGATGAGTACAATCTCTACGCAAAAGCTGGCGGGAAATCATGCTCTCGATTCTCAATGGGTGATTTAAGCTGGCATTGCAAACGAAGTCCTTTCTAATTTTTTATTCATACGTTGTATGGTTCCGTGGCCCTCGCCGTCACGTAGTGTTGTATAAAAAATGCTGACCAATTTATTGGCTAGTAGAGACGCCAATAGCGATCTTCCACAAAATTCAAATACTCCCGATGCGCTATACCAAAGCAATGAAGCGGCGAATCGATAGCGTCGATGGTCGCAAACAATACGGTGGAAGATTCACAATCGTCGAACTTGTATTTGGCAATTTTAGTTATTACTAAACGCTCGATCCCTTTACGCTGCTTGGGCAAAAGAAAGTGAATACGCAATGGCACCTTTACTGCCTCGTTCATAACATCGAAAAATTAGCGCATCATCGATCTGCGATGTGAATAAAGAGTTCGAGAAGAAAGCTCAATTCGGCTCCCCACTTGCCTTAGATAGCAGCTTTGTGGCACATTGACACTTATGAAATTAAATTTTTACTAATCCTATGAAAACTTCAGAGACGCCAGTGCATGCTTTGCTTGGTTTTTGGGTCTTTATACAGCTTCGTTAGATTTCACGGAGGTTTCCCATGCTCAGAATTATCGCCGCAATACTCATGCTCGGCCTAACGTCAAATGTTTGCTTCGCCGGCGAAGGGGACGATCAGGCCAACTCGTTCGCCAACATTTACGCATCGCTTTGCCTGAAGAACCTGTCGAATCTTGAGGCTCTCCGAGAAAAACTGAAGCCTATGCCAAAGCTTCCTCCGGAAAAGGCCGCGATGTTCCTCGCTGGTAACCCCGGCGACGCTTGGCCCGTTCCGGACAAACACGGAACGTTTGTGCTTGCTCTTCCGAGTGGCAAAAATCTGTGCGTGGTGCATGTGAGAAGGGCAAACACAGAGGCCGTAAAGAAGCTATTCGCTGGACTGGTTTTAAACGCGCCATCCCCGCTTGTCGCTAAGCAAGTACGGAATGAGCAAGCGCAAACCATCGCAAATGGTCAGACACAAACCGTCGCCTATGAATGGTCAGTTCCAAACGCTCCCCGAAAGATGTTGTTCACTCTCACCACTGCTGCTTCGAATACCGCACAACTACAGGTGCTTGCTTCAGCCGCAATCATCGGCCAGTGAAATCTAACATGGCGTTCAACCTCGCTCCATTCGGTCGCTGGACGCTGCGCGATAAAGCCGCGCAGCGCCGGTTAGCTCTACATTAAATATCATATGAACGTTATCCACTTCGGCTCGCAGTCCGAGTTTATTGCGATTGAACTTCCTAAGTCATTTTCGGATGAAGGATGGGCACAGATTGATGTTGAAATTGCTGTGAACTGCTTTCGCGGCAAAGTAAGGCCGTGGGTTGATGATGGTGATTTTGAGCGATTCACGAAAGCTCTACGCATTCTGTATGACACTTTAAAAGGTGAAGCCGAATTTACACCGCGTGAAGGGCAGTTTACGTTAAAGATGGTCGGAAAGAGTGGCGGTCGTATTGAAGTTTCGGGTGAAGCATGGTCACAAGCGACCTATGAAAATAAATTGGAGTTTACGCTAGATCTCGATCAAACGTATTTGCTTTCGCCTTTAATTGAATTAGAAAGTATCATGGCTCGGAACATGAGAAAAGATATTCAACATGATTCCTTAAAATGACGGAACTATGCTCTTTTGAGTTTCTTTTTTTTGACAGTCGTTGATCGCTGTCGGGATCGAATTATTGTGAGAGTTTAAATGGATTTAAGTCGTGCTGAAGAGCTACAAGAGGTTCTAACTTCGATTGTTGATTTTCCAATCAGAGACTGTTCTCCAAAAAGCCAACTCAGTAAGACACTGGCTGTCAGTTCTCTGCAATTTGCGGCTGCAATACGTGTTTTATGTGGTTCTGGTTTGGTATTGGGGGCAGGTGTTACGTTGCGCGCTCAGTATGAGGCAATTGTTCGCAGTGTTTGGGCTTTATATCGAGCCACCGAGAGTCAAGTTCAGCGTTTATCTGCGGATCTTACGCTTGAGTCTCAACAGGCGAGTAAGAATATTCCAACGGTTAATGCGATGATTCGTGAACTTGAGAATGTTCCACAACTGGAAAATCTATTAATTTCGTTGAACGAATTTAAATCTAGCTCTTGGGGGCCGCTAAATTCATTCGTACATTCGGGAATACACGTGGTGCATTGGACAAAAAATGGAGCGCCGCCACAGCTACTGGAAACTATTTTTCGTTCAAGTAATGGCCTTACTCTTATTTCGTTCCAGCTACTAGGTATTTTAACGGGGCGACAGTACATACAATCTGAAATTTTCTCAGCTGCGACCAGTTATGGCAATATTCTTCCTAATGCAAAGTAATACTTCTAATCAGTAAATTACCTTCGTATCTTAAGTGCGGGATAGTATTTTGCTGTGCTGATTGATCGAGGAACAAAGGATCACATGAAGAATCTAATTTTCATCCTATTCGCGCTATCTGCTGGCATGGTCGAGGCTGCGAGTTTTAATTGTTTGCTCGCAAAAACCGTAGTCGAAAAAATGATTTGTGCTAATCCCACAATTTCGAAGGCGGATGAGTCTCTTTTTTCTTTGTATGGGAGTATAAAAAGGGAAGCCAGATATCCGAATGATTTGATCAAAGACCAAATCGCTTGGCTAAAAAAGCGAGATGCTTGTGCGACAGATGTTTGTTTGATCGAAAAATATCAGTCTCGAGAATCCGAGCTAAATGATTGGCCGCAAAAAGAGGCAGAAAAAACTAAAGCCATAGAAAATTGTACCGATCGTCCTGAGTGTTGGCCCGAGGGAAGTGCCATGCATACCGGTCTTACTTTAGTGGCGACACTGCAGAAAACGTCGGCGCAATTGAGATCTAAGCATCTCGAACTCATTGATTTGCTGACGCAGTCGCCTGATTATAACGGCGAGAAATATCCGGATTCTCGTGTGATTGCTGCTTTAGAAGCACAGCAAATCTCATGGGAAAAGTATCGCTCTGACGAGTGTGAGTTGATAGGCTCGCTGACCGGGGCAGGGGGATCATGGCCATCGACCTACGCAAATCGTTGTGAAGTGAATTTGACTGAAACACGTCTCCGTCGCATCACGTCAGCGATCCGATGTATTCAAAAAATCCCTTTAGAAAATCGTTGGATGGAGCAAGCAGCTTGCTTACAGCAACTCGCACCCTTGGCCAATAAACTCTAAGTATGCAATGGGTCGCTACGGCTTTACCATTATCACACATGGTCACGCATAGTCACCCATTCCTATGTTAAGCAATTTACATTAGACCATTTTTACCAAGATTTTCAGATTCGACAATGCCGATGCTAGCAATTCACACCACCCTGACAAAGAACGACATCACTAGAGCGGTTTTCGTGCGGCTTACTCGTCCGCGTGTCCTCTTTAAGGTATGGCTTGGTTGGACTTTGTTTGTTGTGGTCTTGCTTGCCGTTGTTCGTGGCATGCCAGCTACTTTGATCGACTTGTTTGTCCTCAGTGTATCAGCAGTGGGTGGGGCTTTTTTTTCTGTGTTGATATCCGTAATCTTCACGCTGGTGCGTATTCGTAGTGCGATTCAGCTTGGCGACGGTATCCTCGGTGATCATTATTACGCTGTGACGGAACAAGGTCTGATGGAACGTACTTCAGTCAATGAAACTCTGATTAATTGGAGCGGGGTAAAGCGTGTTGAGAGGGATAAACAGAGTGTGCTGATTGAGTTGGTCAGTGGTGCATTTCATCTTATTCCGAAAAATGCATTCACTTCAATCGCAGAAGAAAATGCATTTGTCTCTGCGATTCAATATTATTTGCAAGGCGATCTTCAACACCGTGTTCAAGATAATGCAGCAGGACGTTCAAAATAATACGATAGAATCAGTATGGAATAATTACAGACGTTGAAGTTAATCGTGAGGATGATGTATGAGTCTCGCCCATTTCATTTCGCTTCAAAATAAAGACCCTGGTTTTGACACTTTTGTGAACGGCAAGGCGATCGCTCATGCTTCCGATGCGTTGGAGAGGATCGCAGAACAAGAGCAAGTCACATCGATCATGTCGTTTTATGGAAAAAAATGGTATGAAGCCGATCAAGGCTTACAAACTGTGCGCGCATTGATGGAATATTTGAAGACCAATCCGACCGCTGTCGAGGATGCTGATGAGGTGATTGAGGATTTGAAAGAGTGGGAAGATGTCTTACTCAAAGCGAAAACCGCTGGTATCAAATGGAAAATGAAAATTGATTATTAAGCGTGCGCGATACCGCATGAAATTAGTTTTTTGATGATAAGAGGTAGCTCGTCTCGATCCTTGTCGTGTTGATCTGTGTGGTGCGTGTTTCCCAATTTTGTGGATGGTTGTGTGCGATTGGTCGATGGGAAATCGATTGTCTGAAGTTTGAGAAAGGAGTGTTCTATGGGTGCGAATGAAGTTGTCAAAGGTCCTGCTTCGTATTTTCCATCAATCGAGAAGAAATATGGAATGCCGATTAGCCATTGGCTAGATTTATTGCAATCAAAGAAAACCTTGAAGCATATGGAAATGCTTGCTTGGCTCAAGGCCGAGTATCAACTTGGGCATGGTCACGCAAATGCGATCGTTGCCTATTTTCGTCAACAAGAAGGACTATGATTTTATTGCTATGGGTGGGCTCATAGCATTCTCTGTAAGTTGGGAACAGGTGTTGATTTGTTTGTCAGCTTGCTGGTTCTACCGCATAAAAATGCTTCCTAGCTATATGGATGATTGATTCGAGCGTAGAATAGGGCACATCGGTGAGGCATTGCGATAGATTAAATGGGAATCGCGCATCGAGTGCTAAGCTGTTTTGACGAACAGGGTATTTTAGGATTGTATGTCTCAAGGAATTTCTCAGATTGCTCAATTTTACGGCGAACTACAAACTACTGTTTGTCTGTATTTGATCAAAAACGCCGCGAATGCGGTCTTGCTGTTGCAAGGCGAAGATGGGCTTGTGATGCCTATTTGGTCCTCGGAAGCGCGCTGCCTGCAATTTCTTCAACATCACCCGCAGCATGCTGAATTGCGAACTGTGCGGGTCGACTGGCATGATTTTCAACAAACTTGGTTGAAAGAGTTAAAAGCTAAGCATTGCAAATTGGGAATCAATTGGCAAAATCAGCCCGATCTCGTCGGTCAGCAGGTCGCGGCTCAGCAGACCTTGTTGAATCAGGAAGAATTTTTGCTAGCAATGGGATATCTTGATCAACGATCTTTGCATCCAACTTTGTATGCATTCATTATGTCGAAAGAGGAGCGGGCTCTGTTTGAAGGTCTCGCTGCGACGTCGCGATACTATTTAGAGTTTGGCATGGGCGGTAGTACATTACATATGATTCGCCATTCTAATGCGCAAATTTATTCGGTCGAATCGAGCGAGGAGTGGATCGAGCAAATGCGTCGGTACCAAGTCTTGCGCGAAGCAGAATCATCGCGGCTGCGGATCGTCGGGGTGGACATTGGTCCTGTTGGAAAGTGGGGCTATCCCGTCTCCACTGAATATCAGAACAACTATCCAGCGTACTCAGAGCAGGTGTATCGTATCCTTGATTGTACGCAGCTCGATCTCGCCCTGATCGATGGACGGTTCCGCGTCGCTTGCGTTTTAAAATTGGTGATGCAATGTGGTGCCGGGCATCCAGTCAAAATTGTTATTCATGACTTTTGGAATCGACCGCAATACCATGATGTTTTACGTTATCTCGATGTGATTGCCAAAGCAGATACGCTCGGTGTGTTTAGTATTAAGAAAGAAATCGATTCGCAAGCGCTGGCGAGGGACTATGTGCAGTTTGCCGCGAACCCAGAATGAGATGGAATAGGATGGCTGAACTTATTTTACGTGACGCAGTCGAGGCAGATTTTCCTAGCATTCTTGCGATTAATCATATTGAAGAACAAAAGACAAGCGCAATGGATGGGGCGCGATTAGCCGAATTACGCGGTATGGCGCACTATTGCTTGGTGGCGGAAATCGATGGTGAGGTCGCAGCATTTGTACTTGCTTTTCGTGAGGGTGCTGCATATCAGAACGTCAATTACGAGTGGTTTGCCGCCCGCTATCCACGTTTTATTTATGTGGATCGAATCGTTGTCAGTCGTGATTTCGCCGGACGAAAAATTGGGGCTCAGTTGTATTCCGCATTGTTTGCCGATGCCCAAGCGAAAGAGATCCCCTACATCACATGTGAATACAATATTCAACCTCCCAACCCCGCCTCACAAGCTTTCCATGACAAATTTGGTTTTCAGGAAGTCGGGAGCCAATGGGTGGCGAATGGCAGCAAGCAAGTATCGCTACAAGTTGCCTCGGTACCCGACCAAGCCTAGATCAGATTGGGATCAGGCTTCGGTTTGTCCCGTTCCTTGCACCTATCTAATATTTAATCGGAATCGATACGAATTATTCGACAACACCGCGAGGTTGCCGAATTAATTAGGGATGCACTAAGAAATCAATCACGATCTCGCCTGGTTCACGTGAAATGTAGGCCATCTTAATTTTGTCACCAAACAGATCGCCGATTTGATGGAGCAAAGGAATAGGATCATGATCATTGCAAAAACGCATGGTTTCCCCTGGCATTAATGCAGACAGCGCACCAAAAATCGCCGCGTGTCGAAAACGTTTCGCGACGCCGCGTGCATCGAATGCATAGATACCTGCTTCGGTTTGTGGACGTGAACAATCGTGTGACATATGAACTCCTTTAGAATTGGTGTAGACAACGTGAACCTTGAGATAGCTTTCTCGTATTGGGTGATTGAGTGAGTCGCTAAGTGCTGTTAAGTCGACTTTTTGCTCGCCAATTGAGGATAGACTTTGACCGATTTGTGGGCGAGAAAAAGATCATTTGTCGATCGAAATTCTTGATGCACATCAGCAATTAATTCTACGTTCAAGCTCGGTCAAATGATCAATTTGTGCTATTCCGCTGCTAGAATTCGCTTTGGTCAGTGTAGTCAGTGACGATGTTGAATAATCGCGTAATGAAAGAAATAAAGCTATGAGCAATCCTTCAGAGCAGCAGGGCGAAGCAGTCAGTGAATTCAAAAGCAAAAGTGGCTTAAAGCGCATTTTTTCGGCGTTTTTCTATTCCCTCGATGGCTTAAAAGCAGCATGGCGTCAGGAACACGCTTTTCGGCAAGAATTGATTTTGGTTGTGATAGGCGCGGTGATTGCCTTGAGCTTACCGGTTTCCGGTTTTGAAAAATTAATGATGATTGCGGTTTTGGTATTGATGTTGATTGTTGAATTGCTCAATTCTGCAATCGAAGCGGTGGTTGATCGCGTTTCTTTAGAGCGTCATGCTTTGTCAAAAAATGCAAAAGATTTTGGTAGTGCCGCAGTATTGCTGACTTTTTTGTTAGCCCTTGCGACTTGGACCGTTATTTTGTTTGATCGTTTCTATTATTGATGCCGACTGTTGATGTCGACTGTTGGTGGTTTCCCCCACGATATGAAGGTTTAAAGTGGCTAGGCGTGATTGCTTAGCCCTTGTTCGGCATGATTGGATAGTCGCTGTAGCATGATTGGCCACTAGCCACAGATCGCGAGTGGATAGGAGGCGCGACCTCACAGCGATTAAATTTGGAATCGGTACACCAAATCATTTTTCAATGCGTTATGGAAGTACATTCACTTCCTAGCGAGTTGATCATGCTACTGCAAAAAATCTTTATTCGAATTGGCCTTGTGCTGGGTCTGATGTTGACCTGTTTGCATCCAGCGTGGGCGCAACGCGACGATGGCGATTATCAGATCTTACAGGCGCGTTATGGTACTGAAGAACGGAATGTCGATGTCACGGATGTCTTGAAACAATTGGCTCGCCGTGATCGCCTATTTCGTATGGAAAACGAAGTGTTTGGCGTCGACCCGCATCCAAGACGTGTCAAAACCTTGCATATCTATGCCCGTAGTGATCGAGGTGATGTGCGAACATTCGAATATCGCGAAGGCAGTATCGTGGATGGCGCGATCTTTCAAGGCTGGGGTGGCGGGCGATGGGGGCGTGCGAACGACTATCATGGACGTTGGGATGACCGTAAGGAATTCGCTGAACGTGATGATCGCGGCCGGGCACAGTGGCAAGATGATGGATTATTTTTAATCATGAATGCACGCTATGGCACGCATGAGCGCAACATTGATGTCACAGACCGTTTGAAAGACTTGGCGCGTCGTGATCATCAGTTTCGAATGAACAACCGTAGTTTTGGTTTTGATCCACATCCTAATCGTTTAAAGACCTTGACGATTTATGCTCGTGGGCCACGCGGTGAAATGCGGACCTTTGAGTATATCGAAGGTAGCGTTGTCGATGGTAATCTGTTTAAGAGTTGGAGTCGTGGTGAATGGGGGCGCAATGACGAATTCCGTGAGCATTCTCGCTACGACGAAGGGCGCTACGGTGCGAATGATCATTACCGCGATAGCGAAGAGGAACGTGAGCGTGATCGACGTGTAGACTGGGGCCGTCGCTCAGAAATTTAAATTGTAAAAAACGGATTCATGGCGCATGAATCCGTTTTTTATTCAGCAAAGTTGTGATGACTTTGGATTAATGGACGAGCTCGGTTCAACTTTGAATGTCAAAACTAATTCCTTGTGCGAGTGGCAAGGCGTGACTGTAATTCACTGTGTTGGTCGAACGGCGCATATAGGCTTTCCACGCATCGGAGCCAGATTCACGGCCACCACCGGTATCTTTTTCTCCCCCAAAGGCACCGCCAATTTCCGCTCCTGATGGACCAATATTGACGTTTGCGATGCCACAATCACTGCCAACATCGGATAAGAAAAGTTCGGCTTCGCGTAGATCGGTCGTGAAAATACTCGAAGATAAACCTTGTGGCACTGCATTATTCCAAGCGATGGCTTGGGCTAAATCGGAATAACGCACAATGTACATAATCGGGGCA
Source organism: Affinundibacterium fentianense (assembly GCF_018139545.1). GTDB lineage: Bacteria > Pseudomonadota > Gammaproteobacteria > Burkholderiales > Burkholderiaceae_D > Undibacterium > Undibacterium fentianense. The sequence goes on from NZ_JAGSPJ010000003.1 coordinate 281,743, forward strand.
AACACTTCATGATGCATTTGCTCGGTTTGCGTTGGCATTTCGATCAGGCACGGGCGAACGTAGTAAGCAGCGGCAGTGTTCGTTGGAGTCACTCGCTCGCCACCAGTGACCACACCTTGCTCTTTTTGCGCGGCGACGATCGCTGCTTGCATTCCATCGAAGGCCGCTCGATCAATTAAGGGCCCCACTAAGGTCGTTTTGTCGAGTGGATTGCCGATGGGCAGTGAGCTGTAGACTTTTTTCAAGCGGGGAACTAGCGTGTCATAGATAGAATCATGCACAAACAGGCGACGTAAGGTCGTGCAACGTTGACCCGCTGTTCCCACTGCCGAGAACGTGATTGCCCGTATGGCCATCTCTTGATCAGCACTCGGCGCAACGATCATTGCATTGTTTCCTCCTAACTCCAGTATGGTGCGCGTGAGACGACGGGCACAAACTTCCGCAACTTGGCGACCCATGCGGGTACTGCCTGTCGCTGAAACCAAGGCGACGCGATGATCTGCCACCATTTGCGCGCCGGCTTCCCGTTCTCCAATGATGAGTTCGGCCAATCCAACGGGTGCGTCGATTCCTTGTGTTGCATTGTTTTGCGCGTTGAAATGCATCATTGCTTTCAAAAACAGCGCTTGGGTCGCGAGTGCGGTAAGTGGGGTTTTTTCTGAAGGTTTCCAGACAACGGCATTCCCACACACGAAGGCGAGTGCCGCATTCCATGCCCACACAGCAACGGGAAAGTTGAACGCGGAAATGACGCCTACAACGCCGAGTGGATGCCAGACCTCCATCATTCGATGACCAGGTCGCTCGGATGCGATGGTTAGACCGTAGAGTTGACGAGATAGGCCGACTGCGAAATCGCAAATATCGATCATCTCTTGCACTTCACCGAGTCCTTCTTGCAGAATTTTGCCTGCTTCCAAGGTGACTAATTCACCGAGCTGCGTTTTGTGCTGACGTAACTCTTCACCAAATAAGCGAATCAATTCACCTCGACGTGGCGCGGGAACTTGACGCCATTGGCGTGCTGCTAACTCTGCGCGTTCGAGTTTTTGTTCGATTTGTTTGCCGCTATCAATGCGTAGACTGGCGAGCAATGCACCGTCGATCGGAGAGTAACTATGGAAATCTTGTCCTTCAAATTCTTGAAGGTTGACACCGAGTTGACGTAATAAGGTTTGAATATCTGGTGGCATGATTTGAGTTTAGTGAAGTTAAATTGACACGATAGGATAGTGCGCAGTACGAGAAGCAGACCTGTCGCGTTGCGTTTATAAAGTGATCGTCATGAAAGTACTCAGCGGATCGGGTATATAGTCTGCAAATGGGCCGCACTCAGTGAAACCGAATTTGTCATAGAGTCGGCGCGCCGCAACGAATTCGATGGTGGATCCGGTTTCTAAACTAAGTCTTTGGTATGAGCGTTCTTTGGCGACTTGCAGAATATGTTGGAGCAATTGCGCGGCAACCCCTTGGCCGACATAGGCAGGTGCAGTGCGCATGGATTTGATTTCCCCATGTTGCGCATCGAGCTCCATTAGCGCACCACAACCAGCGAGTTGTTCGCCATCCCATACACTCCAAACCGAAATATTGTCTTGCTTGAGGGTGTCAACGCTAAGCGCATGACAACTCTCAGGCGGTGACACTGATGCCATATCGTTCAGGTGAAAAGTAATGAGATCGCAAATTGCTTGCCCACTCAAGTCGTCGAGTTGAATACGAAAATTGCTTGTCATAGTGATGTCTTTGAATAAAATGCAGAAAGCGATTGATCTGAAAAGATGTTCTTTTAGGTCGATTGTCGATAAGGCACACGTCCCGTTGGCACGACATTGGCGGCACGTTCGCAGTGCCCATGTTGATCATCAAAAAACATGTGTGGCTTGAAGGCGGCTAGGACTGCCGATTTATTGACACCTCCCATAAAGAAGGTTTCGTCGATAGCGATGTTCCACGCGCGTAGTGTGCGGATGACGCGTTCATGCGCTGGCGACGAACGGGCGGTGACCAATGCGGTGCGAATAGGCAGTGCGTGTCCATCGGGTGCTTTGAAGTTGTGTTGGATGTACGACAGCGCAATTAAGAGCCGTGCAAAGGGTCCTTCTGGTAATGGTTTGCAGGCATTCTCGCGTTCATGACGTTCAAATGCCTCGATGCCTTGCGTTTGATAAATGCGTTCTGCGTCATCCGAGAAAATGACCGCATCGCCGTCGAAAGCAATTCGAATTTGTTCAAGATCATCGACTCGCTCTGGCATCTTATACAGCAGGGCAGCAGCGACGCCTGCGTTGATTGCGGCTTGGACATCGTCTTCGTGAAGTGACAGAAATAGGCTGACATTAAACGCTTGCAAATACGGCGCAAGTTGCGCTCCACCAGCCAGAACCGCTCGGCTGATATCCAGTCCATAGTGCTGGATTGAATTGAATATCCGTAGTGAGGTCTCCGAAGAATTACGCGACATGATGACGACCTCAACCAGACGCTTACCTGGTGGTAGTTGGTTCAGTTTGAGTAGTGCTTTTACCAAGGCGAATCCGGCACCAGGCTTGAGAATTTGAGCTTCGTGGTCTAGCTGGTGCTGGCGATACGCATCAAGGCCTTGGTCTTGAAAAATGGCTTCTTCGACTTCAAGATCGAATAAAGCTCGCGAGGAAATCCCAATGACCAACAAATTATCGAGAGAGTAAGGCATCGTTGTTGTTCCGAATTTGAATGTATGGTTGGTTAGGCGTGCAGGTGTCGAACGATCGATTGAATTCGAGCGCCGGTCTACAGCGCCTAGTCTATTTTAATAGCTCATCGAAATGCTGGATCAACTGGTCAATTTCATCGAGGGTATTGTAGTGCGCGATGGAGACACGCACGACGCCTCCGTGTTTTTCTAGATCAAGCGCTTGAATTAAATGGCGCGCATAAAAATCACCAAAGCGTATGCCAATTTGATATTGATCGATGTGGCGAACAATCGTTTCGGATTGAACATCTGCAACCACAAAGCTAATCGTAGGGACGCGTTGATAGATTCCTTCGCTCAAGGACTCCATGCCAATGATCTTTACCCTATCTTTGCAGCGCAAATAGGACAACAGACGTTCCGCTAAGGCATTCTCATGGGCTTCAAACCGATCAAAAGCACATTGCATCAATGCGCGTCTTGTGTGGGAAGTCTTGTCATCAGGGCTAAAATGCTTGCCCATCTCGACCAAATAGTCGGCAATGCCGGCACAACCATAGGACAATTCGAAATTCACATTTCCCGGTTGTAGCTTGTAGGGCAGGTTGTCATCGGGAATAAAAAAATGATTGAGGTTGGCAAATTCTAAAAGTAAGGGAAAGCGGCCCCACATCACCGCATAGTGAGGACCAAAAACTTTATAAAAACTAAAGACCACGATATCCGCGCCAGACGCTTGCACATCGACCAGGCGATGTGGTGCATAAGCGACGGCATCAACACATAGACGGGTACCGTTCGCATGTACTATTTGTGCGATCTGTGGGATGGGGTTGATGGTGCCGAGGACGTTTGAAGCATAAGTCATCGCGAGCCATTTGGTGCGAGGTGTTAATAAGCTTCGTAAGTCATCCAATTCCAACTGGAAAGTTGCGGGATTCACTTCCCAAATTTTGATGATTGCGCCAGCTTGTCGCAAGCGTTGCCAAGCGCCGATATTCGCCTCGTGATCGGTGTTGGTGAGGATGATCTCGTCCCCTGCTTGTATCGATGGATAAAGTGCTTGAATCAATAAAAACAGTAATCCTGTAGTGGAACCTCCCATCACCACTTCACGGTCGTCTGCGGCGTTGATGAGTTCGGCAATATCGCGTCGTGCTTGCAGAACCCGTTGACCGGCTAGTTGTGAGGTCGCGTAGCTGGCACCAAGTTGTACGCTCGTATGCAAGAGGTAGTCATAAATACGATCGGCAACACGACGTAGAACCTGTGAGCCGCCAGCGTTATCGAGGAAAGTAATTTGGGAGTTGATTTGTAAAGCGGGGAACTCAGCGCGCACGAGGCAGAGTTCCGCATCCGACATGGTAGAGACGACAGACATGGTTGAATAGATAGGCAAATTGAGCAAGCCATAAACATACCATGAATTACAGCGCAGATTCAGGTCGACGTGAGCTTGATGAGGTCGGTCTTCCTATCTATCGCATTTTGGGGTGCAGATACTGCGATGAATGAGACCGATTTGAGGGAAGGTATCTCCTTCCCTCATCGGTCTCCATAGGCGATTTCAATATTTGGCGCTACTAGCCAGCCTGTCCATCCGCGCGAGGCGTCAAGTAGATTGGCAACATTAATCCAATCCATGCCAAGATCAGCAGAAGCCAAATGGATGCCGACCACTGCAACATCTGAGGCGTTGCGGTGACACTGGCGACAACGCGCAGTAGCGCAGCGATATGCAGCGCGAGGTAAATGCACCACAAGGCGTTGCTTGCTTGTAAAGGACGACCACTATGACCAAAACTCACACGACTAACAAAACCCACTAACATGGTGCCCATAAAACCAAGTGCAAGCGCGTGTATCATGGCAGAGCCGATCGGCACGCCGAACGCACTGACTGCTTGCAAGGCAAAGACCACGGATAGCCAAGCAAAGGATAAATGCAACATGGCTAGCAGACGGTTTTCTAAACTACGAAACAATCCCCAGCGCCACGAGGTATTGGCAAAACTAAGGCTGAGCATGCTGGCTAAAACGGCTTCGACGACATGCCATTCCAATATTCCCGTGAATGCCAAGGCCCAACTGCTGCCTATCCAGAGGTTTAATAGCCAGTAGGGACGCCACACAGTGTAGGAACGAATGACGTTACTACTGAAAAAAGGCAACATGCGATGACATACGGTCAAAAACACTGGCAGCAAGAAAGCAAAAAACGCCATTTGTCGCGCCGCAACCCAAGCTTCACGCACGCCAGCACTCCAAAAGAAAGCACAAGCGAGCGATAAAATTCCACCCGTCATGGCGAAAAGGAGTGCTTGTGCATGATTTTTATCTTTAACAGGGCTAAGTAGGATTAAGCGTGCCCAACGGAATGTCACGGCACACCAAGCTGCCAACATGAGTGCAAAGCCCGACATGCGTAAGGGATTGAGTCCCCAAGTTGAAGCAAACAAGGCAAGGAGTAAACCCGAAAAATAGGTTCCGCCATGGAGCAGAAAATTGTGCGGTGGCTCGTTCAACGACAACCATTTAGGCCCTGCCGTAAAGGTAAAGCCGAGAATGAATAGAGGGAATACGCCCAATGGCATTAAGACTGCATGCAAAGGCATTTCAATTGGACGTGGACTTTGCAATTGCCACCACCACCAAGAAAATAAAATTGAGACGGCGAGAGCACCCAGAAAGAAGTAGAGGCGGTGGGGGGCATGGGCGAGGCGTTTCATAGCAAGAATAGAGATAGGTCAAACAAAAAGTGAACAGGCGTCAGCTTAGCTTTGAACCTTGTTTCGATTTTTGATCGAAAGCAAGGGATGGCTTCAAAGTGTACGCGCCTCGCTATTCTTTGCTAGAGAAGCGCATGCGCAGTTGAAAAAAACTATTTCTATATCAATTTTTTTAAAAGTTCGAATGGAATCGGATGCGATGCCTTACGCCAGCTCAGCATTGAATTTTGCCGTGAGTTGTTGCAACCACGCAGGGCGTTCGCTCGCATCAATCCAGTATTTCACGGCGATGCCCAGCTCGGTATCTCCCTCGATTTTTAGACGACGCCGAAAGAATAGCGTATCGGCATCTTCGACTCCGGTAGCGAGGCGCAGGTAGTCAATTGCATGTGCGGTGAGTTTGACCTCGCAGTTTTGCGCATGGATCGATTTGAATTTCCCTTCTTCACAGCGGAAATAGAGGTGGAGCCCAAGATCCTCAACGACGATATTAAAACTGTGGCCATATAAGTGATCAGGCGCGACCAGCCAGTTTTTTTTGCGTGCGAGTGCGAGCAACAGTATAAATGGCGTATTCGCAATCGGAGCTGGCAATTTTTGCCCCAATTGTCGAATAAAAAGGGGGAGTTGAATGTCTTGTAAATTCATCGTTGTGCTCCGAAATCCGAACGCGATTTGTTCGTGAGTGTGTATTTGGGTGATGGTGCGCATGTGCGAGTCAATGCACTTGTACTGCATCGTTTGCTAGGCTTCATGAGATCGCGTGGATTGGTATGCTATGCCACTGCATGCCCGATTTTCCCGACCAATAGCCATTGCAGGCTTGCGCGTTAGGCGGCAATAAATGTGCGTCCAACTGTGCGGCTTGTTGACGACGGATTGCTGTATCGAAAGCATGGACGATTTGTTCCATGCCTTTTGATTGCACTTGCAGGCGCAAGTAGTCAACACCGAGTTGTTGGAGAGCGGGGACTTGGGGGCCAAGATCGAGACAATGAGCACTTTGTGTTTGAATCCCATTCACCGTGAGGAAATCGGCTTGTTCGCGGGTTCGCATCGCGAGGCCATCTGGATAATGCTCGCAACTGAATTCACAATTGTCTTTGCGTAGGCGATGATGTCGGGCTGTAAAGCATCGCGAGGAAAATGCAAGATGCATGCGACCCCAGACTTGCACTTCAGTTTCTAGCCCCGCTGGACGGTGGGCTTGTAAAGCGCTGAGATCGTCTGCGCTCAATTCGATCGGCGGAATGAAACGTCGCGCGCCAAGGTCATACAGCCAATTCAAGGTGCCATCGTGGTACACATTTAAGTGGGAACCTGCGACAAAGTCGTGGCCACGGCAAGCGCGTACGGCACTAAAATCATTGGCTTCGACCATGATATTTTCTGCTGCAGCAGCATCGACCAGCTTGTGCATGGCGCGGCGGTCGCTGTCGCTATCGATTAAGGTCAATGTAGATAAGATCACCTCTTTTCCAGCGTCGCGACAGGCTTTGGCGAGACTAACCCAGTCAGCCAAACGCATCTCATGGCGACGTGAACATACGGTTTCCCCAAGATAGATGGTGTCGACTGGCCAATGCATCGCTTCAACATAAAAACGCATCGTGTCTTCTTTGCTCCAATAATAGGAAAGTGGTGCAAGTGATAGTTTCATCTTTGTTGACTCCATCAAATTGTTATGGTCTTCGCCTCACTACAATCTGTTGCGAAATATTTTTGTGATATTGATTATTTCCATGGGCGTTCAAAAGCCCCTTGCGTGACTTGAGCCCCTTCCGCATGACGGGCAAGTTTGGCTAGCCAGTCAGGACGTGCGGTATAGCGGTCTGGTTCGCGGCTCGCAGAGTCGAGTGCGGCACGTAAGGTGGAGACCACCTGGGCAACATAGTTAGGGCTACGCTGTCGACCTTCAATTTTGATGGCTTTGACGCCCATTTGGATTAATTGTGGCAGCAGGCCGATTGCATTTAAGCTTGTTGGTTCTTCCAGTGCGTAGTCGGTTTCACCGTTAATTTCAAAACGGCCTTTGCAAAGCGTGGGGTAGCCAGTCGCTTCATTTGGTGCATAACGATCGATTAACGTTCCGTTTAAGCGTGCCGAGAGGACATGATCTGTCTCTTCCCAACTTACTGCATGACCAGGTGAACAGACACCTTTGTTATTGGGTGAATCCCCGGTCACGTAACTTGAGAGCAAACAGCGACCTTCAGCCATCACGCATAGACTACCAAATCCGAATACTTCAATTTCGACGCTGGTTTGGCGGATGATTTTTTCAATTTCCGTTAAGGTGAGAACGCGGGGTAAGACGGCACGGCGAATTCCAAAATTCTCTTTCATCAATTCAATCGCATCGACGGTCGTTGCCGAGCCTTGTACTGATAAATGTAAGCGTAGGTCGGGATAGCGTTGACGCGCATAGGCCATTAATCCCGGATCGGCGAGGATCACGGCGTCTGCACCAAGCTTGACAGCAGTGTCCACTGCGGTACGCCATTCCTGTGCCCTTTGTGCTTGCGGATAGGTATTGATCGCGAATAAGACTTGGCGATGCCGTTGGTGTGCATACTCAACCCCAGCGCGTATATCTGATTCATTGAAGTTTAATCCACCGAAGTTCCGTGCATTGGTGGCATTGCGAAGGCCGAGATAGACGGCATCGGCACCTTGATCGATTGCTGCTTTCAGTGCGACCAGACTGCCAGCAGGTGCTACTAAGTCGAGTGTTTTCATGCGCAAGATGTTAGCGATTCCATTTCTGAGCGTCTTTGTCTTAGGTCAATGAAATGGTGACTCTTGTTGCATTGCGGAATTAAATTAAAATTTATTCAAGGGGGACGGATATCGCAGATTGCCTTGCCTAATTTTTGGGCTATTATGAAAAATGTTCCTGCCTTGTATCTCTTTATTCTGGTCATTTCGTTTGACTTGTTTCTGTGTGTCTCACTTAGAAGGAGCATCACATGTCTTTACCTCATGCGCGTCGTTTTAACACCTCTAGCGTTTCTTTTCATTGTTTTTTTTGCGTTGGTCTATTGGGGGCGCCGCTTGTACCCACCGCGCAGGCTCAGGCACAAACCTCAAATCCGCCAAAGTCGAAGTCGAGCGCGCTAGCAAAGCCAACCACGATCAAAGATGTCACGCAAATCGTCAAACCTCCTGTTGCTTTAGCCTTTATTGATGTCGCGACGAGTGCGAGTGATATACCTGGTGGGAACCTGATGGCTGGTGCTACGCAAGGAACGCAGTCGGGTGGAGGATTATTTGGCGCACTGACAGGCATGGCGAAAGGAGCAATGGGGGCGACAAATGATCGCGGTAATGTATTTGGCAATACACATCATTTGGGATTTGTCAGTGGCAAATACTTGGATGTATCTGTCCATACAAATCGTAACCCTAGTCTCAGTGATGCGAAGCAAATTGTGCCGGTTAGCATGAATTTGGGTGAAAGCTTGCAATTGAATGCGCCTATCCCTGAGAAACCGGTGCCTGCCTTGATCGACGAGGAGCCGATGGAGCCGAGCTATGAAAAGCCGAAGGGGAAAATCTCTCTGTATTGGGGGTGCGGCGACACGATTCGTCCTGGTCAACCGCGCACCTTAGATGTGGCGAGTGCGTCCATTGATGACTATGCTAAATTTTTTGTGATGCGTGGTAAAACAAGTAAAGGTGCACGTTGGCAAGCTGGCCACCCTGCATGGCCGAATAAGATCGATGACCGCAAGCTTCCCGATAATGCATCTATCGTTGGACAACATCAATTTTTAGGAAATGGCATTCCTGATAGCTTTAAAGTCAATCTTGGTGCGGCGCAGGATCTCATGCCTCCAATCGAATTAACGCAGACAAAAAAAGACGGTACCGTTCTGATGGAGTGGAAATCGATTCCCCATGTTCGAGGCTATTTTCTTTCGGCCATGGGGGGCAAGCGAGAGAATGACGATAGTGGTGAAATGATCGTCTGGACATCCAGTGAATTAGCCGATTTCGGCTTTGGTTTAGTTGATTATCAATCGAACGCGGACATTGATCGATGGATTAAAGAGCAGGTTGTTTTACCAGCGAGCGCGACGCATTGTGCTGTACCAAAAGGCATATTTGCCGAAGGTGCTGGGATGCTAAGAATGATTGCCTATGGATCAGACGCCTTTTTCTCCTATCCACCACGTCCGGAAGATCCCAAAATCGCTTGGGAGCCTGAATGGCAAGCGAAGCTACGCGTGAAATCGGTATTCAGTTCCATACTCGGCGGATTTGGGGAGATGACTGGCAAAGGCTCGGATCGACAATCTCCGAAGAAGGATGAAAAGAAAAGCAAAGCGACGGAGCTTTTGAAAAGCTTATGGGGCAATTGATTGAAATAGATCGAAGAGAGGTCGGATTTTTTTTCGGGCAGGGTATCAGCAAGAATTGTTGAACTCTTGCATAATTGCGGCATGTTTGCAGGAGGCGAATGTCCAGGTCGCTTGCGAACACATCGATGTCAAACCCAAAAACAGTTTTTATCTCATCAGGAGAAATGCTTATGAAAGTTCGATTCAATCGTGTTGCCGCCGCTTTGGTGTCGGCAAGTTTAGGCGTGGCGAGTTTGAGCTTGGTTTCTGCCACTGCTGTCGCTGGTGCACCGATCAGTCAAGCTGTCGCACCTGGCTATTACCGCGTGATGTTAGGTGACTTTGAAGTGACCGCATTATCGGATGGCACAGTCGCACTGCCTATCGATAAATTATTAACAAATATTAAACCTGAACAAACGCTCAAAGCCTTAAAAAAACATCACCTAGGGACCCCGACCGAAACTTCTGTGAATGGCTATTTGATCAATACAGGCAGTAAATTAGTCTTGATCGACACCGGCGCAGCGAGTTTATTTGGGCCGACTTTAGGGCGTTTGGCGAATAGCTTGAAGGCTGCCGGTTATACGCCAGATCAAGTGGATGAGATTTATATCACGCATATGCATGGCGATCACGTCGGTGGTTTGATGAATGGTGAGCAAATGGCATTTCCCAACGCTGTGGTTCGAGCTGATCAACATGATGCAGAGTTTTGGCTGAGTCAAAGCAATTTGGAAAAGGCGAAACCCGAAGATAAAGGTGGTTTTCAAGGAGCAATGGCCTCCTTAAATGCGTATGTGAAGGCGGGGAAATTTAAGCCATTTAATGGTGATACTGAGCTAGTGCCGGGCGTTAAGGCGGTCGCAGCACGCGGACATACACCAGGACATAGCATTTATTTGGTGGAAAGTAAGGGGCAAAAATTGATGCTTTGGGGGGACTTAATGCACGTCGCCGCAGTACAGTTTGAAAATCCTTCCGTGACTATTGCGTTTGATAGTGATAGTCAGTCTGCGATGGCTCAACGCAAAAAAGCCTATGCGGATGCCGCTAAGCAAGGCTACATGGTAGGCGCGACCCACCTGTCTTTCCCTGGTCTAGGATATATTCGTAGCGAGGGCAAAGGCTATGCTTGGACTCCAGTCAACTATTCTCCTGTGAAATGATTTTCGGTTTTGCATATTCACTAAGCTGCTAACACATGGGATTGGAGAGGGGCGACGCCTCTCTCCCTGTCGGACTGGATAGGATCTTCGTTTTGGTGGCACTCCACAATCTCATTCTTCTCATTGTAAATTGCTTTCTCGATTCTTATAGACTTTTCGAATATGACTACTTTTCACCAAACGGATTCCATAGTAAATGCTAGGCCTACCGCCCGAGCATCAAATGCGACCTTGAATTAGATGATGAGTGAGACTATGAGTGAGACTATGATTGAGACCTTGAATGTCGCAGAAATACCCTCCAATTCTCGTTTGTCGGATGTTGTCATCCGACCGATTGCTGAGGGCGATAATTTGTGCATAGCGAGTTTAATTCGTGCCGTGTTGGAGGAAATGAATGTTCCAAAGGTTGGCTCGGCCGCCGCTGATCCTTCGCTCGACTTTATGTACCAACATTATACGCGTGATCGCGGCGCATATTTCGTGGTCGAATATCGAGGTGACATCGTCGCAGGCGGAGGGATTGGTAGCTTGCCAGGCGCACCGGAAGATTTCTGTGAATTGCAAAAAATGTATATGCTGCCATCAACGCGTGGCATGGGGATTGGCAATGCCTTGATACAACGTTGTCTCGATGAAGCCAAGCAGCGAGGTTATCGCCAGTGCTATCTAGAGACACTACCAACTATGCTAGCCGCACAAAAGCTCTACCAGAAAATGGGTTTTACGTATATCGATTACGCAATCGGAGACACAGGACACAGCGCATGCCAAGTTCGTATGTTATTGCGATTTGACTGAAACTTTTTTACGCAAGACGCGAGCACGGATCGGTATTTTTCAATGTCATTGTGAAATTGATCCAAGCGCTTTTGCTTAAGGAATCGTGATTTGAAAAACAGCGCCGCCGTTTGAGGTACGATTAAACAAGTCCAGTTGGCCGCAGTCGTTTCCATTGTGATGTTTCTTCAGAATTTCTCGTGCTAGATTCAATCCTAAGCCTGTTCCGTCTCGCGTGATGGGAGAGTTGGTCGGTAAGGTTTCTTGATTTTGCCCGAGCATCGTTGCAGGAAACCCTGCACCATCATCTTCAATTTGTATTTGTAATCCTTCCTTTGTTGGATCGTCTTTTTGCGCCACAGTTGCGACGCGTATGGTTATCTTGTTTTTGGCGAATCTTAGTGCATTTTGGAGAGCATTGGCGAGTAGCATTTGGAGCAAGATCTTGTCGTAAAACCATACTGATGGTGCTAAAGCAAGCTCGGTTTCGATTCGAATATGTGGCCGTGATCGTAAGTGGCTGGCATGCTGTGCGAGCAGATCGGCGACCAGCTCTTGGGGAGCTTGATCGACTAATTCCAAATGCAGTTGTCCAGTCTGAGATTTATAAAAACACAGTAATCGCGTTAAAGTCTCAGAGGAACGCATCGCCATTTCTTGTGCAATTGCGTCTTGGCGACGTTCAGCATCTGCCGCTAATTGTGCCAGATCGTTTTTGACATCATGGATGCACAAGGCGGCGATAACAGAAAAGTCCTGTGCACTCATGCTTTGATTTCCAATTTGTATTTCGCCTGGATTTTGATTTGGAACGCATTGATTTCGGCTAGCTTCGGATACAAATTGTTTTGTTTAAATACGGCGTCCTGAAACTGCTTTGCGCGGATGGATTTTTCACTGTCATAACCATTCGTAAAGATATCCATCAAAATGGAGAGCGCGGCATTAGAAACGATCTGTAAATTATTTGGCAATCTCAATGCAGCCTCGGTCAACATGGATGACGCTTCTGCATAGTGGCCAGCACGTGCTTTCTGTACTGCTTCGTTATTGAGATTGATGACTTCCTTGACCGATGATTCGATCAAATGTTGCGCAATTTCGTCGCCGCCGTGGTCTTTGTAGATGCTCGCAATTTCTGCTTGTACTTTATTCGAGTCCGGGTTGTTTTGGACCACTGATTTTAAAATTTCGCGCGCTTCTTCAGCACGATTTTGCGCCAAGCAGGCTTTAGCTAATGCAAGCTTGCTGGCTTCAGAAAGATTATCGCCATCGTCAGCAAGCGCGAGATCTAAGGCTTTCTTTGCGAGTTCCTTGTTTCCCAAGTGACTTTGTGCAACCGCCTCATACGCTGCTAACATTTTGACTTCTGCATTTTCTTTAAAATGTTCTTTGGCTTCTTTAAGGACGTCAACAGCGCGTTCTAGCTCACCTGTCTCGGTCAGAGCGTTGGTAAGTTTTGCAAAATCGATTGGATCACGTAGAGGGGAATTTCGGGTTTGTTTGACGACCACGCTGAGTGCTTTGTCGACGCGTTCATAATCGCCCGTTGATTCGGCAAGGCTGGCGATAGAACGCTGCCGTGCCAGTGAATGAGGGGCAATTTTGCAGGCGTTATCGAGCACGTGTAGCGCCTTTTCGGCGTCGCCGGCATCAGAATGAATTTTTCCTAAGAGATCATAAGCTGCGAGTAGGCGCGGGTTATCATCGATGATGTTTTCGAGTAAATGACTTGCTTGTTCATCCTCACCTTTAAATTTTAAGGCTCGCGCTAATCCCAATTTTGCCCATGGCATGTCGCGCATTTTTAGGGCGTTCTGATAGAAATTGATGGCCTGTTCGGTCTGTTGTAGCATCAGTAGGGCATTGCCTTTGATACGCATTGCGTCTACCACGTACTTATCCTTGCTCGCGATTATGTCATCACATGCCTTGATAATTTCAGGCCAGGCACCTTGATCTTGTAAACGATCAATAGCCGCGAGACGCGCTTTGCGTTCGAGTAGTCGTTCTAAGCGTATTTTTAAGGTTTCGCCTGTAAATGGCTTCAGCAGATAATCGTCCGGCATGCATTCAGCCGCCGTGATGACACTATTAAATCCTGTCTCGGCGGTGATCATAATAAACAAGGTGGCGCGGCTAATCGCGTTGCTTGTCCTTAAATATTCGAGAAATTGTTGACCATCGGTAGAGCCGCCAAGGTAGTAGTCACACAAAATCACATCGTAAGTTCGTTGGCTGATATAAGACAAGGCTTCCCGTACATTTGAGGCTAGGCTCACGTTCATGATACCTAGAGCCTGCATTTGATTGCGCATGGTTGTACGCATATCGGGCATGTCGTCAATGACCAAAATTTTGCGGTCAGTGAAGGAAATAGGCGCAGCAACTTTGGTACTTGGTATAGCCATAGATTTCACCGATCCTCTAGTAAGCAACGACAAACGGCTTTCGATAAAGTAATAGTATCCATTTGCTTTTCGAATGACAAATAAAAAATGCAATTGGGAAAAACTTAGTCTGATTGGATTAGTAAACTTGCGTTGGTCATGTCAAAAGGCTAGATACGCGAATGACGTGCTCGGCAAATGTTGTGTTGATTCGATACCGCACAAGGTGGGCCACTGGGACTTTGCCATAGTGAGGGACTGCGCCAGAATTTGTTGACGGGATAAGCCAGAAATGGGTCGAAATAGAAACAAATTTGTAGCAATTTGTCTCCGAGATGTGATTCTTCCGTGACTTTATAGAACCCTTGCAGGCAAAATCATAGTACTGAACACATAGAGCAAAATTTGACATGTCAAATCAAATGGTCATTGCACAAGATTGGCGAACTATCCTTGGAAACGCGTTTGGCTTCAATCAATCAGTACTCACGGGAACGTTGGTATTGCCGCAGGAAACGTTGGCACATGCGCGATTACTTCATGAGGTTCTGGTCGCGATCTTTGCGACGCCCCAATTTAATCCCGTGATGCCGACCTCGAATCTTGAACTCAGTCATTTCATTTTATTGTCTTGTCGCGAGATACAGAAAAGAGCACGATTGTCAGTGTTTGAGACGGGGCGAGTCATTCAAATAAAACACGATGTAGCGGGCATTCATGCGCAGTTGGCGCTACCTTTTTCGCACGCTAGTTCGGCATTCAATGCTCTGCGATGGGTTGTTGAAGTCATGAATATGCTGGGACGTAAACCAAAACGCAGTCCTACTTTGATTGGAAAACTTCAAAATTCGCTAAAGAAGCTCGTTGAGGACTTGAAGCCGTTTTCGAATAGCGGCGTGAATATTGGCCGCATGATCCCGGTAGCGATGGAGCTTGGGATACCAGTTCGTCATATAGAAAATCAAATTTTTCTTTTGGGTGTTGGTAAGAATGGTCGAATTTTTAATTCCACGATTACCGAATCGACTACCTCGCATGGAGTGCAATTCGCGAAGTCAAAAGTCAGCACCGCACACTTGTTGCGTTTGGCTGGTTTGCCAGCTGTTATGCATGAGCTTGTCAACAGTGCAGATCAGGCGGTGATGGTGGCCAACAAATTTGGCTATCCGGTTGTCATTAAGCCCGCCGATAAAGATGGTGGCGAGGGGGTCTATGCGGGATTGAAGAATGAGCAGGAAGTACTACAATCCTTTGAATTGAGTCATCAAATTTCGAACCGAATCTTATTAGAAAAATTTGTCGATGGACAAGACTATCGTATTACCGTGGCGAACGGTAAAGTCATTAAAGCAATCGTTAGGAAGCCAGGTGGTGTTGTGGGAGATGGTCAACATACCATCGCGGAATTGATTCAACTTGCAAGCCAACAAGAGCAAGCTGTGATACGAGCGCGCGAACGTGGTAAACAGTTGTTGTCACTGGATGACGAGGCGTTGGGCATTTTGACGGAGCATCGCTTGACTCCTGCCACAGTTTTGGCGCCAGACCAACAGCTGGCTTTACGTAAGCGGGCGAATATTTCGACTGGGGGCACGACGGAAAATGTGATTAATATGATGCATCCCGACAACGTGGAATTAGCGATTCGAGCAGCACAAGTGCTACGGCTCGATTTGGCTGGGATTGATCTATTGATGCCAGATATTCGCGTTTCTTGGATGGAGAGTAGTGGTGCTATTTGCGAGGTGAATGCGCAGCCGCAAATCAGTACAGAATATGTGCCAACCATCTACCATGAACTGTTACTAGACTCGGTTCCTTGCCAAGGCAGAATTCCCTTGGTTTTATTGGTATACAGAGAAACCCCACTGGTGACCGTCGAGAGATTATCAGGTCTGATTGCTGACTATTTTGCCCAGATTGGATTAAAGACATTTCATACAGATCAAACAGGAAGTTTTCTCAATGCGCGTCGCTTGAGTCAAGCATTGCCTCATCATATGCAATATGCTAAAGCACTACAGGTGAATCAATCAGTTGATGCTGCAGTGTTGATGGTGAGCGAACAAGATTTGTTAGTTCACGGCTTGCCATTTGTTTATTGCGATTTACTCTATTGGGTCGATAGCCTTGATATAACGCAAAGCTCCGCGCTTAGCGATTTGCTTACAATGACAATTCCGCATATTCGCGGCGCATTGTGCGTCGATCAGCCTGATCTGATTCCAAGCCTGAGCACGGTTCCGATTGACGGACTTAGGGTCTGTGCATTGCCAAAGACCGACCTAGCACAAGACACCTACCAGCAGGCTCTAGTCGGTGTACTGCAATGTCACGTCAAAATTAATTAAATACAGGAAGATAATGATGGTCAATGTCACGCGACGTACAGCAAACACGTATCAGGCTGCCATGCAGGCTTGTCCATTTGCGAGAGTGCACGAATTTATGTTGCCCTTGCAGTTGGCGAATCTCCAGCCAAAAGAGACCTTGGTTGATTTTCCGAGTGGTGGTGGTTATCTGCGACCTTTTATCGCGAAGATTAATGCCGAGATTGGTTATGTTCCGGTTGAAAATGTCGCTGGTTATGCTGAATACAATCCCGAGATCATTGGCGGGACATGGACCAATTTACCTTTTACCGATGGTCAAGTTGACGTCGTGTTTACCTTGGCAGCGATTCATCATATGCTGGATTGTCGTGCGGAGTTTTATCAAGAATGTTTTCGGGTGTTAAGCAATCAAGGGCGCTTTATTATTGCCGATGTGCTGGCAGGGAGTGCACCAGCGCGCTTCTTGGATGAGTTTGTCGGAAGTTATAGCTCGCAAGGACATCGAGCTCGTTTTATTGACTTAAAGACGGATAGCGCGGAAATTGAAGTGGCGGGTTTATTCAAAGTCAGCGATGCGTATAGTCAGCGGTTTGCTTGGGAATTTAAAGATGTAGACTCGCTCGTGACTTATTGTAGAAATTTATTTCGCATTGATCTCGCGAGCGATCGGCAGATCGAAGAGGGTTTGCGACATTATTTAGGGATCCATCAGGTTGACCATGGTTTTGATTTGCAGTGGGAGTTGGCATTTATTCGCGCGAACAAACTTCCTGCGTAATTGTAAAAATCTTGAAAACAATCAAACATCCTCATACTAATGAAAAATCTCACGATAGCAATACTTTTTTGTTACTCCTTGGTGAGTCCGACTAGCGGTGTCGCGTATGCGGCACAGACGGAGGTTGGATCGAGTTCAGCGCTACCGCAAATTGGAACACGAGCTGTAGTTGGAGAGCGACTTTTTGATGAAGATCTGCTGAAAATTTCAGGAAAGCTTTGGCGTGGGCAATTAAGCTATCTAGACTACAGCGCAAATGTGCTGCGCAGTATTCCATCCAATTTGTTGGTGACTCGATCGAGTGAGAAATCATCGGTTTGGCTATGGAGTTATGGCTACGACAAAGAGCCTCATGCAAACGCAAGCAATGGCATTGAGTTGAGTGAGGATGGTCGTCGATTTGGCAATGAGAATGTGCTACAGAGACAGGTCGCTGAAGATGGAACTTTAACGGTGATAACTAGTATGGTTGGTGAAGACGATAATCGGCCTGCGGAATTTCGATTCACTTATACAGTGACAGAAAATACATTCACTCGCCAAAAAGAAGTTAAGTTGAAAAGTGGTGGTGACTTCTTCACTCGCCATACCTACAGATGGACTCGATGAATCGTTTGTCGAATTAGTCCTTGCCGCAAAAAGGCATTTTGGTCATAAATTGAACTGATGTCTTTCTCAATGACGCCAGAGTACGCACGGCGCAAGAGCCTATCCAACATCGGTAGTCAAGCTATCGATTTCCTATTTCAAAGCACCCAATTCGTTTCTGTATATGCAGGTAAGGGCCTTTGCTTTTTCTGTATGCTAATTACATATGGATGCCGCAAATGTAGTCGACTCGTTTTTGTCTTACGCTACAGTACGATTAGGGCGCTGATTGGAAGGGGAGTTTGATCGCCATTCTTGAGCTGAGTTGTGACACTCATTTGTGCCACCTCACAAAAAACAAGCTTAGAAAAGCAAAAAGCCTCTTGATTTCTCAAGAGGCTTAAATACTGTTGGTGCCGAGAGCCGGAATCGAACCGGCACGCCTTGCGGCGCCAGATTTTGAGTCTGGTGCGTCTACCAATTCCGCCATCTCGGCAACGCATGAACAGAATTATGACAGGGTGCTCCGATTTTTGCAAGCACTTGGCTTAATTTGCTGTTATATTTTATGGTTCTGCAGTTTGATTGAATTGTTTCGCTTCATTTTTCAGCAGCGTATTTTTTTCGATTTTTCGGTAAAGTGTGAAATATTCATCTTTATCCGCTGCACGTTGTCCTTCCCAAATCATCTCCCAAGTTCCAGGAAAGTCTTTGTCGACTGGGCCTTTGATTTTTCCTTGAAAGCGACGATTGGCTTGGGTTAAGAGTAAATCACAATTTTGCTCACTCAATCCAGCGAAGTGCACTTTACTAAAATACGCGAAAGAAGCCCGTTGTGATGCGCCTAGCTTACTGTCAATGCAACGATAGGTAGTCGGAAGCTTGGCGGCCATTTCTTGCGCAACTTCGGAATAACTGACGCGGTGATTAATTAAGGGCATCCATAGACTCATAATTAAAAACCAGCACAAGATGACGCCACCGCTTGAAAGTACGACCGCCCGCCAAAGGACGGATGGCTGCCTGGAAATTCGCCAATAAACAATCCGAAACCAGATGACACTGATCGCAATAGCAAGAATAAAGACGAGAAAATGAAATTCGGGTGTGTAGCCTGGTGCCCAGCTCAGGATTTTCTTACTAGTACGTTGTGGCCATCCTGATTGGAATGCAATCCAACCAAACCAGAAAAGGCCCGCTGCGCCTGTCATGACCATCACAGCGAACCAATCAACTGCATTGATTGCACTGCGCTTCATTGTCGGCAAACCAAATGCCGCGAGGATGGCAAGTGGTGGCAGAAGTGGAAGTAAGTAACCTTCCTCGTGGGTACGATTCAATAAAGCTAAACTCGAAAAACAAATTAAAAAAGCGAGTGGTAGTGAAATGTGCAGCGACCTCTCTTGTTTGCGCCAAGCATAGATCGCCCAAGCTGCAAATGGCCATGCTGGCCATGCAAACCAGATTCCATAGCGTAAGAAGTGGATGGCATTGTCGAATATTGGTGCACCTAATTGACGATAGTTCCATTCCATCCAAGCTTGGTACGGTGAGCTGGTGAATGGTTGAACTTGTTGTAGTGTGAATAGCCACGCACCGACGACTAGCAGGGCGATTGGAGTGCTGACAAAAAGTAACCAAGTCTCTAAGTTTTGTTTTCGGTAACGGCAAAGAATCAATAGAGATATGAGGATGCCGAGCGGAATTACCCAACCTCTGGTTAAGACTAGCAATCCAAGCACTAGCCCAATTTTTAATGCGCCGACTTTATTTGGGGCATCGAAAAAGCGTATGCTGAGATACAACAGGAATCCAATTAATGCGATGAAAAGTGGGCCGCTGCTGGTCGTATGGCTTGGGAGAAGCAAACCGAGACAGCCTAAATAAATTAATAGTGCACCATCAGCAAGAGTGCGCCCAAAGTCGCGCGGTTCTGGTTGTCCGCCGAATGCAAGCTTCAGGGGTTGTGCTTCAGTACGTCGACCAAGTAAATAAGTACTATACCAAACAGAAATCGATCCCAATAGGAATGCAAGTCCAGTTGCAATGCGTGCGGCCATAGGGTCGCCAATAAGACTGCCAAATAATTTGATGCAGAGCGCGCCAAGCCAAAACGCGAGGGGACCTTCTTCTGGCACTGGCAGGCCAACGACATGTGGCCACAACCAATCTTGCAAGTTGCCATGCGCCATTGTCCACATTACACCGAAGCCCGCTGCATCAGCTCCTTTCCATGGATCCCGTCCAATTAGACCGGGAAGAATATAGAGTAAACAAAGGGCAAAAATGCTCCAACGTGGTAAGGCAATTGTGGCAGAGGCGGGAAGGCGGACTGGCTTCATGGTTTTTTTATTTGATAAAACTCGATGATACAAAAAAGGCAGCCGTAGCTGCCTTTTTTCTTAATACTGATGTACTAAACGTACCAGTTCGTTGCTTATTCGCCAGTAGATACAGACGTTTTAGAACCAACGGAACCGAATTTCTTACGGAATTTGTCAACGCGACCAGCGGTATCAACGATTTTGTGCTTACCTGTGTAGAAAGGATGAGATTCAGCAGAAACCTCGATCTTTACCAATGGCATAGTTTTACCGTCAACTTCGATAGAGTCTTTAGTTTGGATTGTGGAACGTGTGATGAATTTGAAATCGTTAGAAACGTCGTGGAACATCACTTCGCGATAATTTGGGTGGATACCGTCTTTCATACTTGCCTCAAAAATAGTTTGGTAGCCAATATGCACTTCGTCGGTCGCCCAGCTTCTTGACCCGATTGCTTATCACTTGCCAGAGTTTAAATCACTTAAAAAGTTTCTTAGCGTCAAGCTAAGCCCGTGATTATACAATAAAATCATGGACTGACGTCGTCGTGTCTTTGATTATGCAGTAATTTTATCGTCGACTTGCGAAGTCTCAATTCCAACATTCAGTCAATCGGCAAGAAATTAAGGCCTGTTGAAAAGGAAATTTATGTCGAGCAATATTCATGCGGGTATGAGCAGTCTTTTACACGTTGTGGAAGTCGTTGGTGTTTTTGTTTTTGCTAGCTCCGGCTTGGTTGAGGCGAGACGTAAAAAAATGGATTTGGTGGGCGTTTTCACAGTTGCTTTTATCACAGCGTTTGGTGGCGGCACCGTCCGTGATATTTTGTTGGATAGGCGACCTCTGTTTTGGATAGAAAATTACGAATATCCCACCTTGATTTTTGTTTTTTGTGCACTGGTGTCACCATTTTTTCGACAGTTACGGCAAGTTGTCACAGAACGCGTGATTTTATATGCGGATGCACTTGGTCTAGGATTATTTAGCGTCGGCGGTGCTTCGCTAGCATTTGGGATGAAAATGCCCTTGTTTGTTTGCGTCATGATGGGTGTAATCACGGGAATTTTTGGTGGAGTATTGCGCGATATTATTTGCAATGAAATTCCGATGGTGTTTCGAAGGGGGCAGTTATACGCTACTTGTGCATTTCTTGGATGTTGGATTTACTTGGTTTTAGCCTTGTATGGTGCGAGTGAAATCATTGCTGTCGTATCGGGAATTGCCGTCACTCTGATCCTTCGTCTTTTCGCCGTAAGATATGATTGGAAGCTGCCTGGTTAATCGCGCTTGGATTTCTTGCGGTGATCGATCATGACTGCGATTTACTTACGAGGTGGTCTATTGATCAGTCCAAATAACACAGCATCGATCATGGTTTCTGCATGGGCGGCCAAGTCGTAAGCGGTCGGATCAATTAGCCATTCATGGACCAAACCGATGAGGAAAGCATGATTAATTTGTACGGCAATGGGAATATTTGTATCCAAGGGCAATTCGCCCTTTGCTACGGCTGCCCGAAAAATATCACCAATTTTATCCATGCATTCATTGCGGCTCTCGCGTTCTTGAATAAATGACTGCATTTCCGCGGTCTTTTCACAGCGATGAAAAATGATATCAAATACCTTGGTTTGTCTTGTATTTGCTGTGACTTGCGCTATAAAGTGTAAATTGAGTTGCCGCAGTGCCGCGATTGGATCGTCAATTGTATTGCTGGTGATTTCATTGAGTAGGATTTCGATAGGCAAAAATGCGCGATCACACAAAGCGTGGAATAATTCCTTCTTATCTTTAAAGTGCCAGTAAATCGCTCCCCGTGTCATACCTGCTGCACAAGCAACATCGTTTAAAGTCGTATTGGCAACACCTTTTTCACAAAATACTAATTCCGCTGCATTCAGCAGGGCTTCATAAGTTTGTTGCGTATCTTCTTTGGTTTTTCTGGCCATCGCAGAACTCCTCATCTTCGCCGTGAAAGCGCGACCTGCTGAAAATTAAATTTTTTTTATATTTCACGAATTTTACAATTTTAAACTATACAAACATTCGTGTATGTATATAATAGCATACTGCGAACTTCAATTAAAGAGGAAATTTATGAGCAAGATATATGATCAAGAACTTAAGGATAGCCATTTGAAATCCGCTTTTCCATTTAAATTCAATCGCTTAGCTTTAGTTCTTGCGTTGGCATTGCCAGTTTTTGCGTTGTCAGCATGCAATAAGAACGCGGGTGGAAATGCTGCACAAGGTGGCGCGATGCCACCGCCAGAAGTGAATGTCATCACTTTGCAAGGCCGCGACTTACCCATTGATTTCGAATTTGTCGGACAAACAGCAGGTATACGTGAAACTGAAGTGCGCGCTCGCATTAGCGGTATTTTGGAGCAGCGTGTCTATGAAGAAGGCGCCAAAGTCAAAGCAGGTCAGGTGTTATTTCAAATTGATCCAGGCTCCTATCAAACACAATTAGCGTCGGCGGAAGCGGCGCTTGGCGTGAGTGAAGCAAAGTTAAATCAAGCAAAACGCGAATTTGCTCGATTGACGCCATTGGCAGCCGAGAAAGCAATCAGTCAACGTGAATACGATGATGCGAAATCGGCGTTGGAAATGGCTGAAGCAAGCCACAAGCAAGTGCGTGCGCAAGTGAATGAGGCGAAATTGAATTTGAGCTATACCAAAGTGGTAGCACCGATTTCCGGTGTGACTGGTGTAGCGAGCAAACCAAACGGTAGCTTAGTGACACCGGCCGATAGTTTGTTGACCACCATCGTGCAAACTGACCCTATCTATGTCAATTTCAGCGTGAGTGAGGCAGATTATTTGAAGTTGAATGCTGATTTGGCTAACGGTAAATTGCATTTGCCAGGTAAGCGTGCAAGCAATGGTGGCTTAGATTTTGAGGTTAAGTTAAAAATGGCTAACGGTGACATCTTCCCAACCGCAGGCAAGATGAATTTCTTAAGTGAAAAAGTCAACACGACAACAGGTGGGTTCGATGCGCGTGCGCAAATCGCGAATCCCGATGGTGCCTTGCGTCCAGGTCAATTTGTACGTGTGATGTTGCAAGGTGCAACACGTCAAGCAGCGATTGCTGTGCCACAACGTGCTGTGATTGATAGCCCGATGGGGAAACTGGTATTTGGTGTGTCGCCAGATAACAAATTGGTGCCACGTCCAGTTCAGTTGGATGGATGGTCACGTGGTGAATGGATCGTGACAAAAGGCTTGCAAGCTGGCGAGCGTGTTTTGGTGGATGGTTTTATCAAGGCACATGATCCAGGCATGACCGTT
This sequence comes from Affinundibacterium fentianense, assembly GCF_018139545.1. Taxonomy (GTDB): domain Bacteria; phylum Pseudomonadota; class Gammaproteobacteria; order Burkholderiales; family Burkholderiaceae_D; genus Undibacterium; species Undibacterium fentianense. The sequence goes on from NZ_JAGSPJ010000003.1 coordinate 305,151, forward strand.
AAACCAGTAGCGATTGACGCCAAAGCTGCGGCCAACCCTAATTCTGCTGCGCCGACGGCCGCACCAACGGCTGCGCCAGCGGCAGCTTCGGCTTCTGCAAGTGCGAAAGCTGCGCACTAAGTCCGTTTAGGATGGGTGTTCATTTCAGTCGAATTTAAGGACTCACTATGTTTTCCAAATTTTTTATTAATCGACCGATTTTCGCGACGGTAGTGTCGTTGATTATCGTGATCGCTGGTTTGGCCGCTTTGCGTGTCTTACCAGTTGAGCGTTACCCAGAAATTTCACCACCAGTTGTCAATGTGGTTGCTTTCTACCCAGGAGCTTCAGCAGAGGTTTTGGAGCGAACTGTGGCGGCACCGATTGAGGAACAAATCAATGGTGTTGAAAATATGTTGTACATGGATTCGGTATCGGCGGCGGATGGTCGCGTATCGATTAACGTGACTTTTGAGGTCGGTACCGATCTCGATATCGCCGCGGTCAACGTCAATAACCGTGTTCGTCAGGCAGAAGCAAAGTTACCGCAAGAAGTGCGTCGACAAGGCGTAACGGTATCAAAGAGTTCGTCGAACTTCTTGGTTGTTGCGGCGTTTTATTCTGAAGACAATCGTTACGACAGTTTGTACTTATCCAATTATGTAACGCAAAACGTATTGGATGCGATTAAACGTATTCCAGGTACTACCAACGTACAAGTGTTTGGTGCAAAAGACTATGCAATGCGTATTTGGATGCGACCTGATCGTATGGCGCAATTAGGCGTGACGGTGAGTGATATCGCCAGTGCTGTCGGCGAACAGAATGCACAATATGCGGCAGGTAAGATTGGTGCACCACCGAACAACACTGAAGAATTGACGATGACGGTGACCGCCAAAGGTCGTCTATTAGAACCCTCTGAGTTCGCCAATATCATTATCAAAGCAGGTAAGGGCGGTAGCACCATACGTTTGAGTGATGTCGCACGCGTTGAGTTGGGCTCAAAAGATTACAACTTGTATGGTCGTATCAATGGACATCCCTCAGCAAACGTTGGTATTTTCTTGCAGACCGGCGCGAATGCTTTGGACACTCGTGAAGCAGTAGAAAAAACTCTGCGGGAGTTGAAAGCGAAATTCCCAGAGGGAATGACTTATAAAACACCGTACGATACGACGCCGTTCGTTACGGAATCAATCCATGAAGTGTTAAAGACACTGGCCGAAGCGATGGTCTTAGTCTTTATCGTCGTGTATTTATTCCTGCAAAGTTGGCGCGCGACGATTATTCCTACATTGGCTGTACCTGTTTCATTGGTCGGTACGATGGCTGGATTGCACATGCTTGGCTACAGCATTAACACATTAACGCTTTTCGGTATGGTGCTAGCGATTGGTATTGTGGTGGATGATGCGATCGTTGTGTTAGAGAACGTCGAGCGATTGATGAATGAAGAGGGCATGTCACCAAAAGAAGCAGCGATTGAAGCGATGCAAGAAGTGACAGGGCCGGTCATTGCGATTGTATTGGTATTGGTTGCTGCGTTTGGACCGATCGCATTCTTGGGTGGCTTGGCTGGTGAGTTATATCGTCAATTCTCTGTCACGATTTCGATTGCGGTGATTTTGTCAGGTATCGTTGCACTGACTTTAACGCCTGCTTTGTGTGCAATTTTATTGAAACCCGGTGCGGAAAACCATAATCGTTTCTTCGATTGGTTTAACCATGCGTTCGCACATTTAACCAAGCGTTATACCTCTGGCGTGACTTTCTTCTTGAAGCGTGCCGTGCTCGGTGTGAGCTTATTCGTTGGCATGATTTTGATGGCTGGCTTGTTGTGGAAAACTGTTCCCGGTGGTTTGGTTCCAGATGAAGATCAAGGTTACTTCATTGGCGCCGCGATCTTGCCGGAAGGTGCATCTCTAGAGCGCACCAATATGATGGTTAAGCAAATGGAAACAGCGCTTGAATCGAATAAAGATATCGACACACGTTTCGCGTTGATCGGTTTGGATTTCTTAGGTGGTGGCGGTTTGAAATCTTCTGCTGCGACGATGTTCTTCCCATTACGTTCTTGGGATGAACGCAATAAGTCTGCGAAAGAATTGGTGGGTGAATCGTTCATGCGCACTGGCAATATCAAAGAAGGCTTGCCATTATTCTTCAGCCCACCTGCAATTCAAGGCTTAGGTCAAACTGGTGGCTTTGAGTTTTATTTGCAAAACAAAGGTGAAGGCGGCGTGAAACGCTTGGCAGAGTTGTTGCCTGTTTTGATTGCCGAAGCAAATAAACAGCCTGAACTAGCTGGAGTAAAAACCTTATGGCAAGCTAACTCACCGCAATTGTTTGTTGATGTCGATAATGAAAAAGCACGCGCGATGGGCGTAGTTTTATCAGATGTCTACAATACTTTAGCCGCAACTTTAGGTAGTTACTATGTGAACGACTTTAATAAAAATGGTCGCGTCTACACTGTGCAATTGCAAGCGGAAGGACAGTATCGCGCTAAGCCTGAAGATATTGGTAATTTGTATGTACGTTCGATTAGCGGTCAAATGATCCCTATCCGAGCCTTCGCAACGACCAAGTTCATTACGGGCCCAGATTCCGTGCAACGATTTAATGCCTTGCCGTCGATAAAGTTATTGGGTGATGCAAAACCTGGCTTTAGTTCAGGCCAAGCGATTGCAGCGATGGAACGCGCAGCAAAAAATGTATTGCCATCGGATGTGACTTATGACTGGGGCGGCGCATCCTTCCAAGAAAAACGTAGCAGCAGTGCGGGCGGTTTGGCACTTGCCGCAGGTGTATTAATGATCTTTTTGATCTTGGCTGCACAGTATGAAAAATGGTCACTGCCATTCTCTGTTTTGTTGGCTATGCCGTTTGGTATTTTCGGTGCGTTGCTTGCCGTGTATTTACGTCACTTTAATAATGATGTGTACTTCCAAATTGGTTTGGTGACCTTGCTTGGCTTGTCAGCAAAAAATGCGATCTTGATTGTGGAATTTGCGGTGATGAAAGTGCATGAAGGCTATGCACCTGTTGCTGCTGCAGTTGAGGCTGCACGTCTGCGTTTCCGTCCTATTTTGATGACATCGTTGGCATTTATTTTAGGCGTGGTGCCATTGGCATTCTCAAGTGGTGCGGGTGCGGCGGCACGTCAATCTTTAGGAACGGGTGTATTGGGAGGCATGATCGCAGCAACCTTCTTGGCGATCTTCTTGGTACCACTATTCTTTAAATTAATTTATGACCGTCGTTTCAAAACTTTAGATAGTGACTTTGATCATCCAGAGCATCACTACGCGAATGATCCGTTCGAGAATCCATTTAGAAAAGTTGAGAGTACGGATGCAGTTAAAGAAAATAATGAGGTGAAATCATGAAATTAGGGAAGATTTTTCCTCAAGCTACAGGCGTGAAATTGTTACCTTTAGTGTTCAGTCTCAGTCTTGCTGGATGTATTTCAGTTGGACCTGATTACCAACGGCCACAGTTAGATTTGCCACAAGCAAGTCAATCGAGTCAAGCTAGTGGTGCACAGCAGGCGCAACATGCTGCGTTAAAGACGTGGTGGAAGGGTTTGCAAGATCCTGTGCTCGATCAATTGATTGAAGATGCGCTCAAGCAAAATCAAGATTTGTTGATTGCGACTGCCCGTATGGAGGAAGCTAAAGCCACAGCGGGAATCGCATTAGCAAATCGCTTTCCAACTGTGGACGCGAACTTGGCAGTGAGTCGCTCACGTACCAGTGAAAATTCTGGCAAGTTGCCAGCGAATGCAAATTTGATTGGCGAAAATTATCAATTTGGTTTGAGTGCGGCATACGAGCTAGATTTGTTTGGTAAATTGAGTCGCGCTGATGAAGCTGCAAAAGCACGTTTATTGTCGCAACAGGCGAACCGTGACGCGGTGCAAATTAGTTTGATTGCGAACGTTGCACAAAGCTATTTTTCTTTGCGCGCTTTTGATGCACAGTTGGCTTTTGCTGAAACCACATTAAAGAGCCGTCAAGAATATCTGGCATTGCAGCGTAAGCGTCATGCAGCGGGCGCGATTGGTGACATCGATTTGCATTATGCAGAATCCGAACTCGCAGCAGGTGAAGTCGCTTTTACGCAAGCGAAGCAGGCATTGCGAAATGTAGAATCTAGCCTCGCGGTATTGATAGGACGCTCACCAAAGCAGGTGATGAATCCTGACATTCCACGTGGTTTGACGATACAGCAATTGGTAAAAAATTTACCAACGCCTGCTGAGCTACCGTCTGACTTGTTAGCACGACGTCCTGATCTGGTTGCTGCTGAACAGGTACTGGTTGCTGCCAATGCAGATGTGGGACAAGCAAAATCAGCATACTTCCCAAGCGTGCGATTAACGACGTCTTTAGGTCGCGAGTCACGTGCATTGGAAGATCTATTTAACCCAGCTTCTTTGTTGTGGAATGTCGCTTCGAGCATCGTACAACCGGTGTTCCGTGCGGGTGCAGTCGGCGCCGTAGTTGATGGTGCCGAAGCGCGCAAGCGTCAAGCATTGGGGCAATATGTGCAGACTGTTCAAAATGCTTTCCGCGATGTTCACGATAGTTTGAACAATGCGATCAGCAATGCAGCGATTGATGCCTCAACACAATCACGTTTAACTGCCGTTCGTGAAACCTATCGCTTGTCGAACCTGCGCTACCAAAGTGGCTACAGTGCGTATGTTGAAGTCTTGAATGCGCAACGAGACTTGATGCAAGCAGAGATCGCCGCGATTGATAGTCAACGTGCGAAGCTGAGTTCTGGTGTGGCTTTGTATAAGGCTGTTGGGGGCGGTTGGGGACAGTAGTTTTTTTTTTGATTGCTCGTGAGTTTTATGGAAGCCGGACTGTAAAAGGTTCGGCTTTTTTCTTTTGCTAATTTGATTTCTGATGTACGCATCGTCTGTAGGTCGGTCCACTCCCGATCTGTGCACGATATGCTCGCGTAGAAATAAATTTAGTCAATCACCGCAAGTCGTGCACCCGTTTATTGCAATCCAGCGATTGGTGAATCTGAAAATACACTTCAAAAGCTACATTCCAAAAAACAAAAAAGCCGAACAATATGTTCGGCCTTCTTTTGTGAAGCAAACTAAGCGTAGATAATTGATTTATCCACCACGACGCATCATTTCAAAAAACTCCGCGTTGTTCTTCGTTGCTTTCATCTTATCCAGGATGAATTCCATTGCCTCGATTTCATCCATACCGTATAAGAGTTTGCGCAGAATCCAGATTTTTTGTAGTTGATCAGGTTTGATCAACAACTCTTCACGTCGTGTGCCTGATTTGTTCAAGTTGATCGCTGGGTAAGTACGTTTTTCAGCCAAGCGACGTTCCAAATGCACTTCCATGTTACCCGTGCCTTTGAATTCCTCGTAAATGACGTCATCCATACGACTACCAGTTTCGATCAAGGCAGTCGCGATAATCGTTAAGGAGCCGCCTTCTTCTACATTACGTGCTGCACCGAAGAAGCGTTTAGGACGTTGCAACGCGTTGGCATCGACACCACCAGTCAAGACTTTGCCTGATGCAGGAATTACCGTGTTATACGCACGAGCCAAACGGGTGATAGAGTCTAACAAAATCACCACATCTTTTTTCATCTCTACTAGGCGCTTGGCTTTTTCCAAGACCATTTCAGCGACTTGAACGTGACGGGTTGCAGGTTCATCGAACGTTGATGCGACCACTTCACCACGCACCGAGCGTTGCATCTCGGTGACTTCTTCTGGGCGTTCATCAATCAATAAAACGATCATCGTGACGTCTGGGTGATTCGTAGTGATTGCATGAGCGATGTGCTGCAGCATCACGGATTTACCCGATTTTGGCGAAGCAACTAGTAAGCCGCGTTGACCTTTACCGATAGGCGCAATCAAATCGATGATCCGGCCAGTGGTATTTTCTTCACCGCGCATATCACGCTCAAGATGTAAGAGCTTGCTCGGATGCAGGGGTGTTAAGTTTTCAAACAGAATGCGGTGTTTCGACATTTCTGGTGGTTCACCATTGACCTTGTCGACTTTGACTAAAGCGAAGTAACGTTCACCATCTTTTGGTGTACGCACTTCACCTTCGATCGAATCACCTGTGTGCAAATTGAACCGACGGATCTGTGAAGGCGAAATATAGATATCGTCAGTCGATGCCATGTAGCTGGCATCTGGTGAGCGCAAAAAGCCAAAACCGTCCGGTAAGACTTCTAAAGCACCATCACCAAAAATTTGTTCGCCGCCTTTAGCGCGCTTTTTTAGGATCGCGAACATCAATTCTTGCTTACGCATACGCGCAGCATTATCGATATCGAGTCCGATGGCCATTTCTAACAACGCTGAGACGTGTAAGGCCTTTAATTCAGATAAATGCATAGTTGTGAGTGTCCCGAGATGGGAAATGAGGTGGGGGAGTGAACAGAGGTGAAAAAACGTTTAACTGGAACTTAATAAGGGTAAGGCAGGAAGGCTTTGGGGCTTGCTGCGATTGGCCAGTTGTAACGAGTAAGTTATAGCTAATTTTGCGTATTGTAAATCTTAATTCAGGCAATGTACAAATTTTCTTGTAACATTGCCTGCAATTAGATTGCCGTGCCTGTTTGGTTCAGATGTTACTATCGATGAAGGCAGTCAGCTGTCCTTTTGCTAAAGCGCCAACTTTTTGCGCTGCTGCTTCGCCATTTTTGAACAGGATCAGAGTCGGGATGCCACGAATGCCAAACTTTCCAGGCACTGCTTGATTGGCATCGACATCCATTTTAGCGATCGTAATCTTACCGCTGTATTCTTTCGCAACTTCTTCCAAAATAGGTGCAATCATTTTGCATGGACCACACCATTCGGCCCAAAAATCGACCAATACAGGTTTGTCGGATTTCAAGACATCAGCTTCGAAAGATGCATCACTTACATAGAGGATATTGTCGCTCATAGATTTCTCGTTATTCTGGTTGATCTCTCTTTTGAGAGAGGGGTGGTTATGTTGATTTGAATTTTAAACTAAGTTGGAATGAATATCTGGAGATCGTTTTGCCGAAATCAAGTAGCTTGTTTTGTCATTTCTTGCAAAATCAGCTGTCTGAGGGCGATTTGTTCTGTCGATATGTGCTTAATTTAATGCCGCTTAAAATGGATTTTTTAAATAATACCCTATTTTTTAAAAAGTGGCTTATTTCAGGTTTTTTCTCGCGAAAGTGACGGAATACAGCATTGCCCGCATAAAATACGCGTTCCATTTGCGTGCCAATGACGATTCTTATATCTGGATAGTATGTTACGTTCCCCATTCTTAATTCCCGCATCAGAATATTTTTGGCGTGATGCCGCCCGTAAGATCATTGCTTGGCATCAGCAACGATTGCCAAAGCAAGACTTGTTTAGCCCAGAGCAGCCTAGCCAATTGGATTTTTCTGCGCAACGTGTCGTAGTCCCTACGTTTGAACATGCGCAACTTCTGACACGTGCACTCGGTGTTGAATTGGGACAGCATTTTATCCCCCCAAAAATCGAGACGATGTTTGCTTGGTTGAATATGCAAACTCCGCCTGACATGTCACCGACAGCAAGTAGCGAACGCTTGATGCGTTTGTACGCTGAATTAAGGCAGCATGGATGGCTTAGAAAGCTATTCGGGGCAAGGAGCAATACTGAATTGTTGCCGCTGGCTCAGACTCTCTTAAATTTATCCGATGAGTTAACGCAAGTTTGGTTGCCTAAGGCCTTGGATAGGCGAAAATTCGATACGGAAAAATTGATGTCAGTTTGGCAGAACGCCATTGCACAATTGCCAGCGCCTGTTCAGGAACTCGCGTCGGAAGAGACGAAATTGGTATGGACATTGTGGCAGGCGCAAATCGATAACCGTGATAAAACAGTCCAGAAATTCTTACAAATGCTCAATTTGGCTGAGCACGCGAATGCCGATTTGGTGTGGATCTCACCGACTTTACCTGATCACTTAGAGCTTGCTTTTATTCAAGCGTATGCAAAACGTTGCATGGTTGACGTGATTGCGCTCGATTGGCGTGCGGATGGCTTACCTGTTTCAATAAAAAGAGCTTGGCCTAATTTGATTCAGATGGAAATGGATATTCCGAATATCCAGACATCTCCGAAATTAGTTCAACTCGCGCCACCGTTTGATTGGTCAAAGTTGCGCCTTTGTGAAGTGTCGAATCTCGAACAAGAAGCCGAACAAGCAGCACAAACGATTGTCAATTGGTTGCAAGAGGGTAAGCAGCAGGTAGCAGTTATTGCGCAAGACCGCATCATTTCAAGGCGATTACGTGCCTTACTGGAGCGCGCGGGTGTGATCGTTGCTGATGAGACTGGCTGGAAGCTCTCGACAACTAGGGCGGCAGCTTCACTTGTTGCCTGGTTTGAAGTTGTAGCAAGTCGAGCGGACACGATTGCCTTATTAGACTTCTTGAAAACGCCTTTTCTCTCTCCTGCTGAGTTTCTCGGGAAAAGCGAGGATGGCGCCAGCGATGCCGTTGACGATGGGGATTTGATCGCACAGACGATAGAATGTAAAGCAGACGCGATCATGGATATAGAACTAGCCTTGCGACGTCATAATGTGATTGGTGGTTGGGATGCCATCTTGTCGAGTCTTGGACATCATCAACAAGCCTATAACTGGATCGCTCAAATTGCGCGGCTTGCTCATCGTTATGGAAGTGGCCATGGTGCCGCAAAGCGAAGTGTAAAGGAATGGACACTAACAAGTTTACAAACCTTGACAGACCTAGGCCTGCTCGTCGGCTTACAAGCTGATATTGCGGGATCACAAATTATACAAATGCTGCAAGCGCTCAGTACGGATTGTGAGGGGCTCGATACTTACTTTAACTTTAACGAGTGGCGTGCATTCATCAATCTACAAATGGAAGAGACGCCGTTTAAACAAGATCAAACCGATCAGCGTGTGTTGATGTTGCCATTGAATGGCGCACGTTTGCGGCGATTTGATGCGGTGTATTTGATTGGTGGCGATGCTAGTCATTTGCCCTCGAAGCCTCAAGAGACTTTGTTTTTTACAAATGCCGTCAGACGTGAATGTGGTCTGATTACGCGGGAAGAGCGACAGCGGCAGCAATTACGAGACTTGGCTGAACTGCTCATGTCGAACGCGGAAGTGGTGGTTTCATGGCAGTCTCAAATCAATGGAGAATTTAATGCATTGAGTCCTTGGTTAGAACAAGTCCAATTGTCTTTGGCTCGGCAAAAGTTACCCCCACTGCGGACGAATAGAGTCCCGCTGCAGACGAGGGAGTTACAGCCTGCGGTGACTGTTCAGCCCAAACCGGTAGCCACAGAGTTGATGCCGAAGACTTTATCCGCCAGCGGATTTACTAGCTTGATGGCATGTCCTTATCAATTTTTTGCTGGAAGGATGTTGAAGTTATCTGCAATCGATGAATTGTCTGATATGCCGGAGAAACGTGACTACGGTGATTGGCTACATGCCATTCTTAAAAATTATCACGATCGCCTGCTCGCTGAGAAAATTAGCTTAGAGAGTAATAGAGAACAGATATTAATTGAAATTTCTGAAGCTTGGTTTCAGCGCGTGTTGAAGCAAAGTCCAGCCGCATTGGGCTATAGCATACGATGGCGTAAAGTGATTCCAGCTTATGTGGCATGGGCAAATGCAAGAGAAGCAGACGGTTGGCAGTTTGCATTTGGTGAGGTTTGGGCTGAGGCGCAGCTCGAGTGGGAAAACGGTGGCATACAATTACGTGGTCGCTTAGATAGGATAGATGAGCGGCACTTAGATAGCGGTGGATTAGAACGTGCCGTTCTTGACTACAAAACCAAAAAGAAATCAGAGCTTCGCAGTCGAATTAAGGCGATGGCAGATCACCAGCTCGCATTTTATGGTCTGCTACGCGTCAAAATTGAACCGGAAAAAGATTCATTGGATGTTGCTACCTATTTCCTCGATCCTGTAGATAGCGCGAATTACGTGGCTTTGGAACTCGAGCGAGATCAAACAGGTGAAGTCGAGGCGATTGATTACACAAACTGGAAGAACGCATTGGAACATTCAATTTCTCAAAATATGCAAGCGATACAGCAAGGTGCAAGTTTGCCAGCACACGGGGTCGATTCTGTCTGCGAATATTGTGATGTACGGGGATTGTGCCGTAAGGGAGCTTGGTAATGCGCGAAATCGGAATAGAAGAGGCGCAGGCTTACCAACTAGATGGGCGAGCTATTGACGCGCAAGCATTCACTGCAACTGCTTGCAATCCCGATTTGTCTGTCGTTGTTGAAGCTTGCGCTGGAAGTGGTAAAACCTGGTTGTTGGTGGCGAGGATGTTGCGTTTATTGTTAGATGGGGCGCAACCTACCGAATTGTTGGCGATTACTTTTACGCGAAAAGCAGCGCAGGAAATGCGGCAGCGTTTGATGGAATTATTGAGAGAACTAGCGCTTGCGGATGATGAGCACGCGAGCAATTTACTTTTGGAACGTGGCGTACCAGCGGAACAAGTAATGGCACGTTTGCCTCAAGCGCGAGGTTTATATGAAGACTTGTTGGCGCATCCTCAGGGCTTGTCAATGGACACTTTCCACAGTTGGTTTGGGCGTCTATTGCAATTGGCGCCGTTGGCCTCAGGTGTTCCACAAGCATTTAATTTAGTCGAATCGACCAGTATTATTCAGCGTGAAGCATGGGGCGCTTTGATGCAATTGGTCGAGAGTCGACAGGCGACAGAATCGTCAGTCGATCGATATGCGCAGTTTGTAAGAGAACATTTACTGTTTTTGTATGATTCTTTAGGAGATTTTACAAGTCAAAGCATGTTAAATGCGTTTTTAGATAAACGTGCGGAGTGGTGGGCAATCAGTGAACAAGACAATCTCGATGAAAGCGACCCATTGAATTCGCCAGTTTGGGAGAAAGTAGTAGAGCATTTAGGTTTGTTGATGGGCGAGGATGCGCATCGCGATGCGAGATTGCGTTTGTGGGAAAACCAAGCATTGCTCGATCGCATACAAGAAATTGCAGTTTGTCTTGGCAAGGGAAGCCCCGAGAATCAAAAACGAGGAACAAAAATCGAAATGGTGTTAACCGAAGTTCGACACCAACTCGCCCAAGATGCGCCGCTCCATGTTGAATATTTTGAACGTTTGGCGACGGAATTTTACGACGCCGAGGGGAAAAATCGAAAAAATCGCAAAACAAATGCCTTGCGGGCAGCGATTGAAGCTTGGTTGGGGCAAGACAATGAAATGGCGTTTCATGACGAATTTGATGCGATAGCGGAAACCATCAAAGTGTTTGAAAGACGTAGTCAGGAAATGAACGTCTTAAAGCTCAACGAATCGCTATTTATTGTGGGACAAGCTTACGTTGAGTGCTATCAGAAGCTTAAGGCTGCGCAGGGCGCGCTCGATTTCGCAGACTTAGAATGGCAGGCATATCGATTATTACATCACCCCGAATATGCTGCGTATTTGCATGGGCGCCTCGATACACGGTTTAAACATATTTTGCTTGATGAATTTCAAGACACGAATCCTTTGCAGTGGAATATCGTCCAATCTTGGTTGGATGCGTATGGAAGTGATGATGAGCGGCCCTCCGTGTTTATCGTTGGCGATCCAAAACAGTCCATTTATCGGTTTCGGCGTGCTGATCCCCGCGTATTTGCCGCGGCAAAAAAAATGCTCGTAGCACAAGGTGCTGTCACACTCAAAACCAATCAAACTCGTCGCAATGCGACAAGTGTCGTTGCGAGCTTAAATCAGGCCATGTTGGGCAATCCGCTGTATGCACCACAGACCACTGTGTCTACCGTTGACGGTTCCGTGATCCGTCTGCCACTCATCCAGTCGAGTCCTGCACCTGTGAATGGGACAAGCGCTGAAGGTCAAACTGAAGAAGCATCTCCGTTCCCTTTGCGGAACCCTTTGACGACGCCTGATCAGGCGGAAGAAGATCAGCGTCGATATCATGAAGGATGTCAGGTAGCTCAGTTGTTGAAGCATTTAAGAAGTCAATCGGCTGACGATTGGCGTTGGACCGATGTGATGTTGTTGGTCCGTCGGCGGAGTTATTTGTCTGCTTATGAAAGAGCATTGCGCGAAGCGGGAATACCCTTTATCTCCAACCGTCGAGGCGGCCTATTACAAACTTTGGAAATTGCAGACTTGATCGCATTATTGCAATTTTTGATGACGCCGAGTGACAATCGCGCTTTAGCCCATGTGCTCAAATCTCCGATGTTTTCGGTCACTGATGACGATCTCATCGCATTGGCTTTGTATGATGCGCAATCATGGTGGAAGCGCCTTGTCCACATCAATAAAGATGCTAACCCGTCATTGAAGCGCGCACAAAGCCTATTGACTGATTGGATGCGAGCAGCCCATGATTTACCGGTGCATGATTTGATTGATCGAATTATTGATCAGGGCGAATTAATACCTCGTTATGCACGGCTTAGTTCGACAAGTAATCGTGAACAAATTCTTGGAAATATTACCGCGTTCACAGAACTCGCGTTAAATATGGACGGAGGCAGGTATCCGAGTTTACCTAAATTTATTGCCGCGCTTAATGAGATCGAGCGGGGATCAGAAACAGATTCTCCTGATGAGTCAAATGTCGCAGGCGGACAAGATGCGTTACAGATTTTGACGATTCACAGTGCCAAAGGTCTAGAGGCGAAGGTCGTCGTTGTGATGGACAGCAATCATAGTGAGGCGGCAAAAGATAAAGTTGGCGTACTTTGCAGTTGGCCAGTGGAGGCTGATGAGCAGAAGCATTTTTCTGTGTTTGGGAAAAAAAATGAGCGAGGTGTCGCGCGCGATGCACTTTTTGAAGCAGAAGAACAACAGGCAAAGCAGGAAAATTGGAATCTCTTGTATGTCGCATTAACGCGTGCCCGTCACATGCTTATTATCAGTGGTATTCAGAGTGATGTGAGCGCTGCGGAGGAAGGTGTATTAGATAGTAGTTGGTATCAGCGTTTTGTCTCGCTCCCAATTTGGGAAGCGGCAAGCGTCGCCCAAGATGCGAGCCCATTGGTGTCAGTCGAACAAGAGCCTTTTATTCTCGAGCGTTTTTTTGCGCCAGATTTATCTTTACCCGCAATAGCAATTCAGCCGATCGCCAGCGCGGAACAGATCGAAGGGCTTGCTTTTCACGCTTTAATCGAGAGGTTGACCAATCGAATCGTCAATTGGCCAGTTTCCATTCCCTCGGCCGAAATAGTGGCAAGTTGGTTGCCCTGTGCGCTGCCAGTTGCCAAATTAATCCGAGAGCAGGTTTGTAATGTATTAACTGCCCCGCATTTGGAAAGGTTTTTTCATCCCGATGCGGTTCAATTCGCTCGAAATGAAATGGAAATTGTGTATCAAGAGCAAGTTTTACGTCTTGATCGCTTAGTGATGCAAGATGAATGTGTGTGGATTTTGGATTATAAACGACAGCTATTAGCATCAGAGCAAGCGGCATATCGGCAACAATTATCTGGATATTGTGATGCCGTGAGTGCTGTATATCGTGAGAAGCAAATTCGAGCGGGATTGATTTTAGTCGATGGAAGTTTTATTGAAATGATTTAATGAAAAGCAGGTGCATATCTTAAGAAAAGCCCTTTATAATTAAGGAGATTGAGGGCGGAGTTGAACCATTGCTTTATGTTAAAGATTGTTGAAAGCACTCGACGGTTTATTTTGTCTTGTCCATGATGCGACATAATGATCCCATAACTTAAGGGTAACTGCCGACACTCGCGTCTGATTTGAAATGATGACCAGTCGATAATGATGATGTGTTTGCGTGGATCACCACTCCCAGATTAGCCAATTAACCTTTTGCTCGATAGATAGTCACAATGATCTCAGAATTTGAACTGCTTGCCGAAAAGCTTAATCGCTTAGCCGAGATGACACATACACTGCGCTTAGAAAATGCGGCATTGCGCAGGACTGCGGTCGATCTTGCCTCGGAAAACAAGGATTTGCGTGAACGCGTGACGGAAGCACATGGACGAGTCGAGGCAATTTTGGCGCAATTGCCGAATGAAGATGTGAAGGATGCAGCATGAGTACCGCAAAATCGATTCAAATTGATGTCAACATTATGGGGCAGTCTTACAAATTGGCTTGTAAGGAAGGTGAGGATCGAGCCTTGCAAGAAGCAGCATCATTCCTGAATGAAAAAATGTGTGGCATTCGCGATGCCTCCAAGGTAAAGGGGACCGATAGAATTGCTGTGATGGCCGCCCTTGGAATGGCCATTGATTTATTATCGACAAAGGCACACGATGGTCCATTGTCGGGAATGAGTATGGGTGAAGTGAAGCAGAAAATTCAAAGTATGCACGACACGATTGATCATGCGCTAACACCACAAGAGAATCTATTCTAAGAGTGCGCGCCATTATTTAAAACAATCAAATAAAATTCAAATAGTTGCTGTGAATTTTTTCCGGAAGGAGTAAACTACAAACTCCTACCGTGTTCGCCAGTGTCATATATTCCTTGAACCATTTATGTGCATAGGCTTTGGAAATTGTTTAATGGCGTGAGCGTCGCTTATGTCCGATGAACCCGATTTGAACTGACCTTGGCCGACTTGAACCGCCGGGTTCAGGATGCCGGCACAGCGGCATCGGTGGGAACTTATTTTACAGAAGCACTTATTGTCATTGACGATAAGTGCTTTTTTATTGTTTGTTTATTTATCGTTTTTTTTGCTTGCCCATTTAGCGTGATCCTAGCGTAGGTATCTCCGTACATATGAATTATCTGGCACATATTTATCTAGCGCAACATAGCGGTGATGCTCAGTTGGGCGCGCTACTAGGTGATTTTGTGAAAGGTGATGCAAGGAAAGGGTTTCATCTTGATATTGCACGCGAGATTCATATCCATAGAAAAATTGATCAATACACCGATCAACATCCGATCGTGCGTCAAGCGCGAAATTATTTTGCGATCGAGCGGCGTCGATTCGCAGGGATATTGCTGGATATTTATTATGATCATGTGCTGGCGAAAAATTGGTCAACTTACTCCGATCTTGAACTCGATCGGTTTATCGCCGATTTTTACAAAAAAATGTTGGCGCGGCGTCAGTTTTTTACGGCGACCTTGGATCTGCTTGTACCGCGCATGATAGAGCAAGATTGGTTGGGTTCTTATCAGAATAGGGATGGTGTGAACATTGCAACACATCGCGTTTCGTCGAGATTATCAAAAAATGGGCATTTGTTGCGTGAATGTTTACTTGACCTGGAACGGCATGAACAAGTTATTGAGCTTGGATTTCACGAGTTTTTTCCGCAACTACAAACGTTTGTGGCCGACCTACGAGGGAATTTAAGTTAGGTTCACACTGTCGAAGAAGTTAGTCGCCATCACTTTTCATTTGTCGACCGAATTAGATAATTGTTGAATTTTCTACAGAAAAATGGCGATGGAGAACGACAAGAACTAATTTGCGTTAGACTTTCACACTTGCTCACCCTTCTTGTTGGAAAATTTTACATGTCCTCAACACACCAATCGATTGGCCGTCCTGATTTAACTAGCGTATTGATCGCGACCGGTTTTGTCCTAACCTTATCGATGGGAGTTCGGCATGGCTTCGGTTTCTGGTTGCAGCCAGTCTCGCAAGAATATCATTGGACCCGTGAAACTTTTTCGATGGCGATTGCCATTCAAAATTTAATGTGGGGTGTATTTGGGCCGTTTGCTGGCATGGCGGCTGATAAATTAGGTACCGCAAAAGTGATTGTGGTTGGCGCATTTTTATTTGCGTTTGGTTTGTTATGGATGGCACTGGTCAATCAGCCATTCGCTTTTATTGTAGGATCAGGAATATTCATTGGTGCCGCACTTGCCTGTACCACCTTTGGTGCGGTCAGTGGAATTATTGGGCGTACCGCTCCTGATGCGAAGCGCTCCTGGGCTTTCGGCATGTCTTCTGCGGCGAGTTCATTTGGGCAGTTTTTTATGATGCCAGTTGACCAGCAGTTGATTCAACATGCGGGTTGGCAAAATGCGCTTTATGTCCTCGCTGCATTGATGTTAGTGGTGATGTTACCGATGGCGTGGAAATTGCGTGAGCCACCACAGGTTGCGGCGGTCGGTCCGCAACAGAGCATGATGGAGGCAGTGCGGGAGGCGTTTGCACATAAGCCATTTTTATTGCTGTTAGCTGGCTATTTTGTGTGTGGATTTCAACTTGTTTTTATCGGTATGAACATGCCGGCCTATTTGAAGGACAAGGGAATAACAGATCCTAGCGTCGCGGTAATTGCATTGTCTTTAATTGGTTTGTTTAATATTGTTGGCTCTTACTCTGCAGGTAAGTTGGGTGGCTTGTTTCCTAAGCGTTTTCTGTTATCGAGCATCTATCTCAGTCGAAGCATCGTGATCGCCTTGTTTATTCTTGCTCCTTTAAGCACTTATAGCGTTTACATTTTTGCGGCGGCGATGGGTGTTCTGTGGCTGTCGACGGTACCTTTAACAAATGGTGTGATCGCAGGGATTTTTGGCCTGAAATATCTCTCGATGTTGTCGGGTTTTGTGTTCTTCTCGCATCAGCTCGGTAGTTTTATCGGCGCGTGGTTAGGCGGGTATATGTACACCAAGAATGGGAACTATGACGCAGTTTGGTTGATCGTGATTGCGCTCGGTATTTTTGCTGCCTTGGTCAATTTGCCGATTAATGAAAATGCCATTGTGCGTGATACTGACCTCGCGCCCGTTCGTTGAATTTTTTATCAGTGGATTGTCTATGGATAAACTAAGTCAGCGTAAGGTTGTATTTTTTATCTTGTTACTGATCCTAACGGGATTAGCATTGCTTGGCTATTTTCAAGTTGAATTTATTCTTGATTTAGCTAATCGATATGTATTCTGTTGAGAATAGAATTCGGCTCAGTTGACGATTTAAGACTATCGTATGATTGATTCTTGATCAGCGTCTTGTTTGAACTTCCCCCGCTTATCAATGTGAGTTGGCTCAAGTGTGAAGAAAAGATTGAGCCTATGTTGAGCTGGATACAAAAATATTTTCATTCGAAAGGTAAATAATGAACTTTTGGCTGATGAAATCGGAACCCAATGAAGTCAGTATTGACGATGCATTGCGCCTTGGTGCAGCGCCTTGGTTTGGTGTACGGAACTATCAAGCGCGAAACTTCATGCGAGATCAGATGAGGGTCGGTGACGGCGTTTTATTTTATCATTCGAGCTGTGCCGAACCTGGAGTAGCGGGAGTTGCTGAAGTTGCTAGCACTGCTTATCCAGATGCGACACAATTTGATCCCGATAGCCATTATTTCGATCCAAAATCAACTCTGGAAAATCCTAGGTGGATGTTGGTCGACGTTAAAGCGACGAGAAAAACGCGGCTGTTGAGTCTAGCGGAAATGCGCGAAAATCCCTCGTTGTCATCCATGGTGGTTTTACAAAAAGGGAGCCGCCTGTCGATCACGCCCGTCACGCCTGCTGAGTGGAAAACGATCATGCAACTTCTTGCCTAAGTAGGCATAGACCGCATTTTCACTCCAATTTTAGTCTGACTGATACAGATTCCTAAGTATGTTTTTTTGCACTTTTCCCATCGTATTTCGGGGTAACTCTTTTAAGAAAAACACCTGCTTGGGCACTTTAAAATTGGCGATGTTTGCCCTTAAATAGGCGATTACCGTATTGGCTTCCAGTTGGGTTTGCTCGTTTAAAACGATGACCGCGCAGACTGCTTCACCAAAATCCGTGTGTGGCAGGCCAATCACAGCTGATTCTGCAACCTCTGGCATGGCATCGATGATGCTTTCGATTTCTTTGGGGTACACGTTGTAGCCGCCAGTAATAATGAGATCTTTACTTCTGCCAACGATCGTGAGATAGCCATCATCATCAAATTTGCCGACGTCGCCAGTGCGAAAAAAGCCGTCAGGAGTGAACTCTTCCGCTGTTTTTTCAGGCATACGCCAATAGCCGCAGAAAACATTTGGACCTTTGACTTGAATATCCCCAATTTGGTCGTTTTCACAATGTTGCGATTGCGCGTTGACGATACGGACGTCTACTCCGGGCAGGGGAAGTCCAACTGTGCCGGCTTTCCTTTCTCCTTCGTAGGGATTCGAAACTAGGATGTTAGTTTCACTCATGCCATAGCGTTCGAGGATGGTTTTCCCAGTTCTCTCCTGAAAATTCTTAAAGGTCTCCTGCAGCAATGGAGCTGAACCGGAGACGACAAGACGCAGGTTCTTGCACAGCAAATGATTCAATCGTTGATCCTGAAGAAGACGCACATAGTAGGTCGGCACACCCATCATGATGCTTGCCTCAGGCAAGTGTTGTATGACCTGTTCAACATCGAATTTCGGCAGGAAGATCATTTTGCTACCATTGAGTAGCGCGCAATGTGATGCGACAAATAGGCCGTGTACGTGAAAGAGGGGGAGTGCATGTAAAAGTACATCATCACTTTGCCAGGCCCATGCTTCGTGCAGTGCCAACGCGTTTGAGGCGAGATTGGCGTGGGTGAGCATTGCCCCTTTACTTCGCCCCGTTGTCCCAGAGGTGTATACAATGGCGGCTAAATCCTCAGGTTGACTCGTTACTGTTACGAACTGATCAGACATGGGGGTTGCCCGATCTAATAAACTTCCGCTGTTGTTGCCGTGAAGCGGCGCATCCAAGGTAAATACGTGGCGAGTCCCGGCATGAAAAGCGATTTGCGATACCCAACCGAAGTGACTTGGTGCGCACACGACCACTTCTGGTTCTGCATTTTCGATGAAGTAAGCGATTTCTGTGCGTTGATAGGCCGTATTAAGCGGCAAAAAAACGAATCCAGCACGTAAACATGCGAGATAGAGTATTAGTGCCTCAGGCGATTTTTCAACTTGCACTGCAATTCTTGCGCCAGCACTTAAGTGTAAACTTGTGAGTAAATTGGCGATCTTGGCGCTCGCACGTTCGATATCGAGCCATGTGTAGTAGCGGTCATCCGGGGTTTGAATGCAACAGCGCGATAGATCTTTGGGAAATTTCGAGGAAAAAAGTGCGTAGAGATTGGCGTTCATATCAAAGAGGAGAAAACTATTTACCTGTAAAAACGGGTACTTTTTTTGCGAGAAATCCGAGCACCCCTTCTTGGTAGTCATCGGTTTCGAGAAACGAGAAGGCTTCCAGTTGCTCGGCATCACTCAGCGGTTCGGGCATAAAACTAAGGCGTCGAATAAATTTTTTATTTAGGCGTGCCGCTAAAGGGGCTCCCATAGCGATGCGCTTTGCTGTTTCTAAGGCTTCAAGCGATACATCGTCGGATAGCCGTTGTACTAAACCTTTTTGTTTTGCCTCGATGGCGTTGAGGATACGGCCCTCCAATAATATTTCTAAGGCAACTGCTTTGCCAACGAGACCTAGTAAGCTTTTCAGTTCTTTGGGGGCTAAGGGAAATCCCAACTTGTTGATCGGAATTCCAAATCGAGCGTTGGGTGATGCGATGCGTATATCACTAGAAATTGCAATTTCTAAACCGCCGCCAACGCACACACCTTCGATCGCGGCAACGACCGGATGTTGACATTCACTGATCGCTTTAAGTGCGCTTGCAATGACCTGATTGTGGTAGCGCATGCCGTCAGCTAAAGTGTTTCTGACCGTGGCGAATTCTTGTACATCTGCACCCGCTGCAAAATGACCGTCCGCACCTCGAATGATGATGCAACGAAGGTTCGTATTCTTGTTCAACTCAGTGAAATGCATGGCAAGCGCATTCCACATTTCCATGTTTAGAGCATTGAGCTTGCCGGGATTGGAAATCGTTATAAAGGCTATGACATCATCGATTTCGCAACGAATATTCTCCATGTTGATATCCTCGCTTAATTGATAGAACACATATTACTTATTCTTCTTTTTGTTTTTGACGATGGTTTCGCTTGGCGTCTTTGACGTGGGCGATTGGAAAAAACCCTTGTAGGAAAGGAGTAAGAGGGTTGCACCGCCTATGATCATGGGTAATGAAAGCATTTGTCCTGCTGAAATGGTGATGCCCGCAAAGTGCACTTCGTAATCGGGTGTTCGGAAATATTCAGTGAAAAAACGTGCGCAACCATATAGCATCACGAACAAAGCTCCCACTGCCAATGTTGGACGAGCTTTGCGGGCAAAAATCCAGACCACAATGAATAACATTAGGCCATCCACGAGTGCTTGGTAAATGGGGGATGGGTGAACAGGTTCTGCAAGTCCAGGCCATTTCATCGCCCAAGGTAAATCGCTTGCGGCAATTCGCCCAGGTAACTCATGATTGATAAAATTTCCTATGCGGCCAGCGGCATAGCCAAGCGGCACAAGAGGAGCAATGAAATCATAGACTATTGGTAGGGGCATTTTTGCGTGCCTGGACCACAATCCCATTGCAATTAAAACACCAATAAATCCGCCATGGAATGACATACCGCCTTTCCAAACCATGACTATTTCTAAGGGATTGTGGAAGAAATAAACGGGTTGGTAGAAGAGTACCTCGCCAAGTCTACCGCCTAAAATGACGCCTAAGACACCGTAAAATAACATATCGTCGATGTGTTCTTTGGTCCAGCCTAAGGCCGCGATGTGAGGTAAGCGCAGCCTCAGTCGTCCAAGAATGACAAATTGTGCGAATGCGACCAAATACATGATGCCGTACCAATGGATTTTCCATCCAAAAATAGAAATCGCCACAGGGTCAAAGTTTGGATGTTCTAGCATGAATTATTTTTCTAAGAGATTTAAAAAAGCTTGCAAAACAGGCGAGGGATTGTCCCTGCGCCAAGCAACGCCGATTTCAACAGTGGGGCATGGGTTCTGCATCGCTTGGTAGCGTACTCCAGCCCGCTTCAAGTTTGCCATCGATTCCGGCACTAAAGCCATACCCATTCCCGCAGACACCAATGCGACGATTGTTTGCATTTGAATCGCTTCTTGTTCGATGTTCGGCGTGATACCCGCACTGCGGAAGCTACCTAAAATCGTGTCGTGAAACGCTGGCGCAATTTTGCGCGGAAAGAGAATTAATGGCAAATTTTTATAACTTGCAAGTGAGTCGGGTTTTGCCCGATTAGGAGAGTTCTCCGGCAGGGCAATTAATAACTTCTCGCTTCGCAAGCGTTGAAATTCCAGCAAATGCCGCAAATGTTCTGGGATAGGTGGGATCAGTAAACCTGCGTCAATCTCGCCACGCTCAAGCAAGTTGAATTGTTGATCACTCGTTCGTTCTTGTAGTTCAATTTTGACGCTTCCATGCTGATGCCGAAATTCTCTCAAAACCGGAGGCAAAATGCTGTAATCGGCGATCGAGATAAACGCCAGTCTCAGCTCACCCGTTTCGCCCGAAGCGGCACGTAGCGCAATGGATGGAAGTTGGTGTGCCTGTGCGATCAGCCGATTGGCTTCGGGTAGTAAAGCATTTCCTGCCGCAGTCAGCTGTGTATTGCGCGTATTCCGTAAAAACAGCGGTGTTCCGATTTCAGCTTCTAAAGCTAGGATCGCTTGGGAAAGGGGGGGCTGCGTCATGTGCAATTTTTGCGCAGCGCGTCCGAAATGTTTTTCTTCAGCGACGGCTACAAAATAGCGAAGCTGACGTAATTCAATTGGCATTATTCATATATCGGGGATTGGAGTACCACTACTCAGACTCAGTGAAGTAGAAGGATACTATTTTTTGCCTTCCTTGAAATTGCGTTTTAGGCGTTCTTTTCGCATTTTTTCATGGAGAAGTTCGTCTTTACGTTTGTCTAGGCCCAACATCCGTTCAAAAAATTCAAACCATAAGAACGCAAAAAAAGCGAACCCATTGATCCACCACCATGAAACATTTTCCATGAAACTTAATTCGGCAAATTTCAGCGCATATAACGCAACGACGGCAATAAGCAAGAACATATTTGGTGTGGATAGGTAAGGGTTAGACATTGATGAACAGACCGATCTAGAAGCGAAGGAAGTCTTCGCCTGCAAGATGGACTTTATCATAGGGGTTAAGATGATCAAGGTCAACTAAAGTCATTCCATTGCGTTTGTCGATGCAGTAGTGTCAAAAAAAGCGGTAAAATGAGAGCATGCAAATTTTTAACGGGAGATGGAAATGAAAGCGACTTTATTGTTTGTAGCGAGTTTAAGTTTGATGGCCTCTGGCTCAGCATTAGCAAATGCTGATTTGGCGAAGGCAAAAAATTGTATGAGTTGTCATAGTGTTGACAATAAAATTTTGGGCCCGGCATTTAAAGATGTCGCAAAAAAATATGCTGGCGACAAAACAGCTGAGGCAAAATTGGCGACTAAAGTCGTGAAGGGTGGAAGTGGTGTTTGGGGCGCAATCCCTATGCCAGCAAATGCACAAGTGTCTGAAGCTGAAGCAAAAACACTCGTTAAATGGGTGTTGAGCCTGAAATAACTAGAAAAATGAGGATCTAAGTTTCAGAATTTGTTTCTAAAATTGTTGATTCCACTGAAGAAGCCCGGTCAAGTTCGGGCTTTTTTTGTATTCTCCGGTTCTTTGCATGTCACCTTATGGCCAAATTTCATACTCTCGATAAAATTGACAGAAAGTTGTTGAATCTTTTGCAGAAGGACAATCAAATTCCCACGAGGATTTTGGCTGAAAAATTGCACATCTCTCAGCCGACTTGTTTGCGAAGGATTAAGAGTTTGCGGGATGCTGGCGTCATTAGCGCTGACGTGTCGATGGTCGATCCATTCTCTCTCGGGTATGGAATGTTGGCTTTTCTTGAGATTTCTTTGTCGAACCAGTCCGATGAACACATGCGTGATTTTGAAGCATGCATGAGTCACGAGCCAGAGGTCATGCAATGTTATTTTGTTTCGGGAGAAATTGACTATTTCTTAGTGATCCACGTGGTGGACATGGAGGCATACTATCAGTTTGTCAGACGTGCCATTTCTGGATCGGGAAATGTTCGGCATTTTCATTCACGTTTTCCAATGAAACGTGCAAAATTCTCCACTCGAATCGCGTTTGATGAAAAGGGGCCTGAGCTGAACGTACGCATCAGTAAATAGCATAGACTTGGATGCCCCTCCAATGCTTGAATGCTAGCCACTCGTGGATTTAGCGGCGTCCTTGAATTTTATTGATTTCGTGAGTGATCGCCCTCGTCACGACTTCCTCGACGCTAAGGCGCAGGCCAGCCCGAATCTCTTGGGCAAGACGGTCGACCGCTGTTTGTAAGACATCTGCCAAGCTGTCGCTCACCCTGTGTTCAAGTACGAAGTCGACGCGTGCCAACACTTGGCGTAGGACATTTTCCCGAATGGTTTGTTCGAGGTTCGCCCATTCTTCAGGACTTATACGTTCAGATTGCAATAACTCTTTGCTTTTTTCTTGTTCCTCAGTAAACAGATCTGGCCGCGCCAACACCTCTTTTGCAGCCGCTATCGCAGCGTTGATGGGTTTTTGTATTGGAGCCGTAGCCTGAGCGCTCGAGCTACTCAATGGAAAATGCACATCGTGCGATTTCTGTTTTGTCTTTGGGCTAGCGTTGGTGTCGTTTTGATCTGAAATGATTTCTGTCAGAACTGGAATGCTTTCATCAATCTGATCATTCATGTTGTACTCGCTATGGTGTGTGACGGTTTGACGCCGAATTGTTGGTACTGACGGAAACGTAGTCGCGCTTCGGCCGCGTCGCGTTCCTCTTTTGCAACGACTTCAATGACACGATTAAATTCGGCGAAATTGACGGGAACTTGATGGCTTAAATTGAGCAGTAAATCCCGATGCGGTAACTCTTGATCTTGATTGATCTCAGTGGCGATTAATATTGGAGTGTGTCGCGCAAGAGGATCGTTCAACATCAGATGAGGTAGGAAGTCTGCATCCGAAAGACTCCACAGTGCTTGATCTAAAATTTTGGCTTGTTCTTGATTATCGATTAAAACGATGATCCGACAATTGGCAGCACGGGCTTTTCGAATCAGGCGGCAACTGTAATGAATCTTGTCATTTACTTGCGTATGGAAATCGACGCGGGTCGCAGTCATATTGATTTAATCTCTGTTCTTCAGGTGTTGAACTTGAATTCAACAGTCTGGGTAGGAAGTGGTGCGAAATTTTTAAAAACGAATGCCAGTTGGTGAAGTGGACTTGGGTCTCGGCACTTCTTTGGGCGTGTCATCGGTTTTTTTTGCAGTACTTGGAGCCGGAGGCGCTGCAGGTTCTGGGTCTGGGTATCGGTAGTCCTTAGGCAATATACTTTGTTCTGGGTAACCCGCTGAGCTGAGCGCACTTCGCCATTCCGTGCTTTCGAATCCGGCGAATTTTGCTTTGTTGATCAACATAAATGGCAATTGAGTATCGCCGCTAACTTGCTTGAGTTTTTCAAGGTCCTCTGGATTGCTAATTGTTTTCTCGAAGAATGGAATGCCATTTTTCTTCAGCATATTGCGTGCTTCGTTGCAAACACCGCACGACGCAGTCGCGTAAAAAGTCACTGGATTTTTAGCGACTGCAGCTGCTAAGTCGGGTGGAAGCTTGATGTTAGAAATTGAAGCGGATTGATCAAACGCCTTGGTTCCTAGTTTTTTTGCATTTGCAGGAGGCGGAGTATCGCTGTAGACGATTTTGCCATTAGGTCCGACCCATTTGTACATTTGTGCATGCGCGGAAGGTACAAAGTTGAATAAACTTACTGCTGCGATCAATGAACAAAGCATTGGCAAGTAAGTCGGTAATTTATCACCTGTACTTTTCTGTGCTACGAACATGTTTCACTTCTCCATCTGCATAATTGTTTATTGAATCATGCCATTATGGCGCAATAATGCGTCGATAGCCGGTTTTCTGCCACGAAATGCAACAAAGGAGTCGAGTGCAGGGCGTGAGCCTCCCATTTCTAATATCTCAGTCTGAAAGGTGATACCGACTCGCCGAGACAAAGTGCTGCCCTCGTTTTTTGCTGCTTCTTCAAATGCGCTGTAGGCGTCAGCGGATAACACTTCGGCCCATTTGTAACTAAAATAGCCAGCCGCATATCCGCCCGCAAAAATATGGCTAAAAGAATGCTGAAAGCGATTAAATGATGGTGGTTGAATGACAGCGACTTGATCTCGTACTGCTTGCAAGATTCTTGCGACTTCTTGTTTCGATGATTTGTCGCTCGGACTATGCAAGCGCATATCAAATAGCGCAAATTCCACCTGACGCAAGGTTTGTAAGCCAGATTGGAAATTTTTTGCAGCGATCATTTTGTCGTACAAGCTGCGCGGTAAGTAGGCGCCCGTTTCAACATGCGCGGTCATTTGTTGCAAGACATCCCATTCCCAGCAGAAATTTTCCATAAATTGAGACGGCAATTCCACCGCATCCCACTCGACGCCAGAGATTCCCGAAACCGA
This sequence comes from Affinundibacterium fentianense, assembly GCF_018139545.1. Classification (GTDB taxonomy): domain Bacteria; phylum Pseudomonadota; class Gammaproteobacteria; order Burkholderiales; family Burkholderiaceae_D; genus Undibacterium; species Undibacterium fentianense. The sequence goes on from NZ_JAGSPJ010000003.1 coordinate 330,544, forward strand.
AATGTCATCGACCTTGGTCAGTAATTGATGCAATCCGTGCCCAAATTCATGGAATAGGGTAATCACTTCATCGTGGGTGAATGTTGCTGGTTTGGTGACGCCATCCACCACCACTGGGGCATTGAAGTTGCAGGTTAGATAAACCACGGGCGTCTGAATGCCGCTCGCTTTGCGGCAGCGTGCGCGGGCATCATCCATCCAAGCGCCACCTTGTTTGGCGGCGCGGGCATACAGGTCAAGATAAAATTGTCCAACCAATTCACCATCGCGCTCGACACGATAAAACTTCACATCAGGATGCCAAGTGGCGGCGCTATCGCTTTGGATATTCACGGCAAACAAAGTTTGAATCACATTGAATAAACCAGCGACCACTTTGTGCTCAGGGAAATATTGTTTTACTTCTTGTTCAGAAAACGCGTAACGTTGTTCGCGGAGTTTTTCTGAAACAAAAGTGGTGTCCCACGCTTGCAAGTCGCTGATGCCAAATTGCTCTTGGGCAAATTGGCGTAGCTCCGTCAAATCTTTTTCGGCAAACGGTTTCGCTTTGTGTGCTAAATCGAGCAAGAAGCTTTCGACTTGGGTGGCGCTCTCCGCCATTTTGGGTAAAAGCGAGACTTCGGCGAAATTTTGATAGCCAAGTAGTTCCGCTTCTTCTTGGCGTAGACTCAATAACTCATCGATGATTGCCGTGTTATCCCACTCAGGATGTCCGCCTAGTTCCGATGCCTTGGTCGCGTTTGCGCGATAAATCGTTTCGCGTAGCTGGCGGTTTTCGGCGTATTGCAAAAGTGGGAAATACGAAGGGAAATGCAGGCTGAATTGATAGCCCGTTTTGCCATCTTGTTCGGCAGCGTGTTGTGCTGCCTGTAAAACTTCTTCCGGCAAACCTTTGAGTTCGGCCACATCCGTGACGAGCAATTTGTAATCATTGGTCGCGTCCAACACATTCTCAGAGAATTTGGTGGAGAGGGCAGCTAATTTTTCTTGCACTTCTGCGTAGCGTTTCTTTTTGTCGTCAGCTAATTCTGCGCCGCCGAGTTTAAAGTCACGCAAGGCATTGCTGATGATTTTTTTACGCGCGGCACTCAGCGTCGCGTAGGCAGCGCTCGCACTTAATGCTTTGTAGTGTTCGTATAAATGCAGATTTTGTCCAAGCTCAGTCCAAAATTCGGTGACCTTGGGTTGGTTTTCGTTATAGGCTGCACGTAGTTCTGGTGTATCGCGCACCGAGTTGAGGTGACTCACAATACCCCAAGCACGGCCGAGTTTTTCGGTAACGGTTTCTAATGGCGTGACGAAATTGTCCCATTCAATGTTTGCTATTGGTGCTTCTAATTGCGTTACCACTTTACGGCATTCCGCTAATAATTGATCCATCGCGGGGCTGACATGCTCTGGCGAGATAGCATCAAAGCGTGGCAGGTCGCTAAAGTCGAGTAGCGGATTGGTGGTCGTTATTGATTGGGTCGTCATGTCACTCATCGTATTAAATTCTTTCAGCAGCTTCTATCGTATTAACTAATAACATCGTGATCGTCATTGGACCGACGCCGCCTGGTACTGGCGTAATGTAGCTAGCGACTTCTTTGACATTCGCGTAATCCACATCGCCGCACAATTTGCCTTCATCGTCGCGATTCATGCCGACGTCGAGTACGACCGCACCCGGTTTCACCATGTCGGCAGTGACGATATTGCGCTTACCTGTGGCGACCACGAGGATGTCGGCATTGCGTGTATGGGCGCCCAAATCACGTGTCTTGGAATTACATATGGTGACGGTTGCGCCTGCTTGCAAGAGCAACATGGCTTGCGGTTTGCCGACAATATTTGAAGCACCAACCACCACCGCATTCGCGCCACGTACTGGGTAGTCGATAGATTCCAGCATCTTCATCACGCCATACGGTGTGCAAGGGCGGAATAAAGGCTGACCTGTCATTAGCAAACCAGCATTGCTGATATGAAAGCCATCTACATCTTTTTCAGCGGCAATTGCTTCAATCACTTTATTCGCATTGATGTGCGCAGGTAAAGGCAATTGCACCAGAATACCATTGATCTTTGGATCATTATTGAGGCGATCGATGTGTGCCAAAAGGTCAACTTCGCTTAAGGATGCATCATATTTTTCAAGGACTGAGTAAAAGCCGCAGTCCTCGCATGCTTTGACTTTGTTGCGTACATAGACTTGTGAGGCGGGATTGTCGCCAACCAAAATGACCGCGAGGCCTGGTTGTTTTCCTTTTGCAGTTAAGTTTGCTGCGCGTTTGGTCACGTCTTCGCGGATTTGCTGAGAAAGTTGGGTGCCACTGATGATTTGTGCTGTCATGGTATTTGTGCTCGAAAAGAGGCGGACACTTGAAAAAAATACGACAAGGTCGGCGGATGGCAAAAAATGGATCAAGCGTGATTATAAAGGATGGCGACCAGACGTATTAATAGTTGCTAACTTTCTTGATCAAACTCGGCGAAAAAAAGTTAAAAATTCTGACTTCAGAGGTGAATCTGCTTATCCAGATCGACGTGGCTTTTTTGTGACTTCGAAAGTGTTTCTTTTTATTACCAAAATTGTTGGTTGGGCTATGAAATGTGTTCCGAAATTCGCCAAGCATTCTGCTATTTTAGGAAATAAATGAGCAGGTTTGACTTCACAAATCATAGCAATTTACATAGAAGCTTGTATGTTGCATTGCATCACGAATATCACAATATGAAATCACATATCGTAATTTGAAATTTGAGAAAAGTGCTGTTAGAATGTCCCCGATGCAAAAAATCGAGAGTCGTTTTCGCCTTGAAAAAGGCTTGAGAATTTTTCACATTTCGCACAAGCTTGCGTAAAACTAAACAGTGTAAAGGCGGTACTAGCTCTGCACGACGTGAGCAGTCGCCACCAGAACACATGACCTTTATCCATGAGGAGACCGTATGTCACAGATAGACCAAATTTTGGCGCAAGCCGTGAATGATCCCGACGTGATCGAAACCAATGAATGGCTTGATGCGCTAGAGTCTGTGATTGATACGGAAGGCCCAGATCGCGCTCACTATTTGATGGAACGTATGATGGATTTGGCACGCCGTCGCGGTGCAAATATCCCATTCTCCAGTAATACGGCCTATGTGAATACGATTCCTGCCGATAAAGGTGCACATTGCCCAGGTAATTTGGAAATCGAAGAGCGCCTGCGTTCCTACATGCGTTGGAATGCGATGGCGATGGTGGTGAAAGCGAATCGTCTCGATGGTGATTTAGGTGGTCACTTATCGAGCTTCGCTTCTTTGGCTAACATGTTGGGTATCGGCTTTAACCACTTCTGGCATGCGCCGACAGCTGATCACGGTGGTGACTTGCTGTACATCCAAGGTCACTCTTCTCCAGGTATTTATGCTCGCGCTTTCCTCGAAGGTCGCTTGAGCGAAGATCAGTTGTTGCACTTCCGTCGTGAAGTCGATGGCAAAGGTCTGTCTTCTTACCCACATCCAAAATTGATGCCAGATTTCTGGCAATTCCCAACGGTCTCTATGGGCTTGGGCCCATTGATGGCCATCTACCAAGCACGCTTTTTGAAATATCTCCACGCACGTGGCATCGCTGATACGGAAAAACGTAAGGTCTGGGCATTCTGCGGCGACGGTGAAATGGATGAACCAGAATCCATGGGCGCGATTGGTATGGCCGGTCGTGAAAAGTTGAATAACCTTGTGATCGTGGTGAACTGTAATTTGCAACGTCTGGACGGCCCAGTGCGCGGCAATGGCAAAATCATTCAAGAACTCGAATCTGATTTCCGTGGCGCAGGCTGGAATGTGGTTAAAGTGATCTGGGGTTCTGGTTGGGATGAATTGCTGGCGAAAGACAAAGAAGGCGCGTTGCGTAAGATCATGATGGAAACCGTGGACGGTGAATATCAGAATTACAAAGCGAAAGATGGCGCCTATGTGCGTTCCCACTTCTTCGGCAAAGATCCACGTACTTTGGCGATGGTCGCGCATATGTCGGACGACGATATCTGGCGTTTGACACGCGGTGGTCACGATCCACACAAAATTTACGCAGCATTTAAGGTCGCACAAGAAAGCGTTGACCAACCAACGGTGATCTTGGCCAAGAGTATTAAAGGTTACGGCTTCGGTAAAGCAGGTGAAGCGCGTAACACGGCACATAATACGAAGAAACTCGACGACGAAACGATTAAGTCAGTACGTGATCGCTTCCAGTTGCCGATCGCGGATGAGAAGTTGGCAGATATCCCATTTTACAAACCAGCTGACGACACGCCAGAAATGAAGTACCTGCACGAACGTCGTGCAGCACTCGGTGGTTATTTACCACAACGCCGTCAACAGGCGGATGAGCAATTAGTCGTGCCGCCATTGTCTGCATTCCAAGCAATGTTGGAACCAACCGCAGAAGGGCGTGAGATTTCAACGACAGCTTCTTATGTACGCGTATTGACGTCTTTGCTGCGTGATAGCAGTTTGGGACAACGCGTTGTGCCTATCATGGTTGATGAGTCTCGTACATTTGGTATGGAAGGCTTGTTCCGTCAAATCGGTATCTTCAGTCAAGTTGGTCAGTTATACGAACCAGTTGATAAAGATCAGGTCATGTACTACCGCGAAGATAAAGCCGGTCAGATTTTGCAAGAAGGGATTAATGAAGCCGGTGGTATGAGTTCATGGATCGCAGCAGCGACTTCTTACTCGACCAACAACCGCGTGATGATTCCGTTCTACACGTATTACTCAATGTTCGGTCTGCAACGTATCGGCGATTTGGCATGGGCCGCAGCGGATATGCGTGCACGTGGCTTCTTGATCGGTGGTACTGCGGGTCGTACGACACTGAACGGTGAAGGCTTGCAACATGAAGATGGTCATAGCCATGTGATGGCATCGACGATTCCAAACTGCGTACCCTACGATCCTACATTTGCGCATGAAGTCGCAGTCATTATTCATGATGGTTTGCGTCGTATGGTCACGAACCAAGAAGACGTGTTCTACTACATCACGGTGATGAACGAGAACTACGCTCATCCTGGTTTGGTTGCTGGTCAAGAAGAAGGCATTATCAAAGGTCTGTACTCCTTCAAGAAATCGGAAGCGCAAACCAAACATCGCGTGCAACTCTTGGGTTCTGGAACGATCTTGCGTGAAGTGATCGCCGCCGCTGATTTGTTGCAAAACGATTGGGGCATTGCAGCCGATATTTGGTCTGCACCATCCTTCACATTATTGGCGCGTGACGGTCAAGATGCAGAACGTTGGAATATGTTGCACCCAACCGAAACACCACGCGTCCCTTATATTGCTGAATGCTTGAAAGATACAGCCGGTCCTATCGTTGTATCTACTGACTACATGCGTGTCTATGCAGAACAAGTGCGTGCATTCATTCCTAAAGATCGTAGCTACAAAGTCTTGGGTACGGATGGTTTCGGTCGCTCCGATAGCCGTGCGAAATTGCGTGAATTCTTTGAAGTTAATCGTTATTTCGTGACGATCGCAGCATTGAAATCCTTAGCAGACGAGGGCGCGATTTCTGCTTCAGTGGTGGCGCAAGCAATTGAGAAATACGGTATCAATCCAAACAAACCCAATCCGGTGACTGTTTAGTTTTTGTTAGGTTCGGTGCGAGATCGTAGGGCGGGTGGAACCCGCGTCGCCCACAGATTGAGCACCTTAGCAGCGCGGGTTGCACCCGCCCTACAAGAGCTACGAGAGCGCTTAGTTAATTAGCCTTGACCCCAGCCTTCCCCCTATTGAAGGGAGAGGGAATAAATGGAGAAAATGATGAGTACAGTAGAAGTCAAAGTGCCGGATATCGGTGATTTTAAAGAAGTTGAAGTGATTGAATTGATGGTCAAAGTGGGTGACACCATCAAGGTCGATCAATCCTTGATCACTGTTGAATCAGATAAAGCCAGTATGGAAATTCCATCGAGTCATGCTGGTGTAGTAAAAGAAGTCAAAGTTAAAGTCGGTGATAAAGTGGCCCTAGGCTCCTTAGTGGTGATCGTTGACGCTGACGGTGCAGCGGCACCAGCATCTACGCCAGCAGCGCCAGCTCCAGCTGCGGTTGCTCCGACCCCTGCCGCAGTAGCAGCGCCAGTAGCACCTGCACCTGTTGCCGCACCAGTTTCCGTTGCACCCGTAGTCGCAAGCGCGGCTGCAGTGGCAACGGCGCCGGCAGGTAAAGCGCACGCATCGCCTTCGATCCGTAAATTTGCACGTGAACTCGGCGTTGATTTGAGCAAAGTTCCAGGCACTGCACCGAAAGGTCGTATTACGCAGCAAGACGTGCAAAACTATGTTAAGGGAGTGATCGCTGGATCTGCGAGTGCGCCAGTTGCTAGCGCTGCAAGTACAAATGGTAGCGGCGCAGGTTTGAATCTCTTAGCATGGCCATCGCTCGATTTCTCTAAGTTTGGTGCGACTGAAACGCATCCATTGTCACGTATTAAGAAACTCAGCGGCCCGAATTTGCACCGCAATTGGGTCATGATTCCTCATGTCACGCAATTTGACGAAGCAGATATTTCTGATCTCGAAGAATTCCGTAAATCTTCGAACGCGGCCTTGGCTAAGTCGGGCGTGAAATTGACGATGTTGGCCTTCGTGATCAAGGCGAGTGTTTCTGCGTTGAAGAAGTTCCCAGCGTTTAATTCATCACTCGATGCTACTGGCGAAAACTTGATTTTGAAGCAGTACTACAACATCGGTTTCGCAGCTGATACGCCGAACGGTTTGGTGGTGCCAGTGGTTAAAAACGCAGATCAAAAAACATTATCGCAAATCGCCAATGAAATGGGCGAGCTCTCTGCACAAGCGCGTGATGGCAAATTGAAGCCTGCTGACATGCAAGGCGCGACCTTCACGATTTCGTCTTTGGGCGGTATCGGCGGTACCGCGTTTACACCAATCATTAATGCACCGGAAGTCGCGATTCTTGGCTTGTCCAAATCGTCGATGAAACCAGTATGGGATGGCAAACAATTCGCTCCACGTTTGATGTTGCCATTGTCTTTGTCCTACGACCATCGCGTGATCGATGGTGCGATGGCGGCGAAGTTCACAGCCTATTTGGCGGATGTTCTCGCTGATTTGCGTAAAACCATGTTGTAATCAGGAGCCAAGACGATGAGTACAATTGAAGTCAAAGTCCCTGATATCGGTGACTTTAAAGAAGTCGAAATTATCGAGGTCATGGTTAAGGTTGGTGATACGATCAAAGTTGATCAGTCCTTAATTACCGTTGAGTCTGACAAGGCGAGTATGGAGATCCCGTCTAGTCACGCGGGTGTCGTCAAAGAGCTGAAAGTGAAAGTGGGCGATAAGATTGCAGAAGGTAGCATCGTTCTCGTAGTCGAAGCGGCCGGTGCTGCAGCACCCGCATCTGCACCGGCATCTGCACCGGCGGCGTCAGCTCCAGCCTCCGCTGCGGCCCCAGTTGCTGCTGCCGCGGCTCCCGCCGTTTCTAGTGGCCCAATCGACGTCAAAGTGCCCGATATCGGCGATTTTAAAGAAGTCGAAGTCATCGAAGTGATGGTGAAAGTAGGCGATACGGTCAAAGTCGATCAGTCTTTGGTGACGGTTGAGTCGGACAAGGCGAGTATGGAAATTCCATCGAGCCATGCTGGTGTCGTGAAAGAATTAAAAGTCAAAGTGGGTGATAAAGTTGCCGAAGGTAGTTTGCTGATCGTGGTGGAAGGCGTTGCTTCCGCGCCAGTTGGACAGGCAGTTGCTGCAGCGCCTGTAGCGCCTGCACCTACAGTAAACGCACCTGCCGTCGCTGCGCCACTGGCATCAAGCTATGCTGGCACCGTCGATATCGAATGCGACATGATGGTGTTGGGTGCGGGGCCTGGTGGTTATTCTGCGGCCTTCCGCTCTGCGGATCTTGGTATGAGTACGGTATTGGTCGAGCGTTATTCGACCTTGGGCGGCGTGTGCTTAAATGTTGGCTGTATTCCATCCAAAGCCTTGTTACACGTAGCCGCAGTAATTGATGAAACCGCGGCGATGTCAGGTCATGGCGTAACATTCGCCAAGCCGCAAATTGATCTTGATGCTTTGCGTGCGCACAAAGATGGTGTCATCAAACAAATGACGGGTGGTTTAGCGGGTATGGCTAAGGCACGTAAAGTAAACGTTGTGCAAGGACTCGGACAATTCGTGAGCCCACATCACATCGAAGTGACAGCGGCTGATGGCAGTAAGAAAGTCGTGCAGTTCAAACAGGCGATTATTTCTGCTGGCTCCTCTGTGGTGAAGCTGCCTTTCGTACCAGAAGATCCACGTATCGTTGACAGTACTGGCGCATTGGAATTGCGCCAAATCCCGAAGCGTATGTTGGTCATCGGTGGCGGTATCATTGGTTTAGAAATGGCGACGGTATATTCCACTTTGGGTGCTCGCATTGATGTCGTCGAAATGATGGATGGTTTGATGCAAGGTGCTGACCGCGATATGGTCAAGGTCTGGCAGAAGCATAATCAGCATCGCTTCGATAATGTAATGACCAAAACTAAGACTGTCGGTGTCGAGGCACTGCCTGAGGGAATCAAAGTCACGTTTGAAGCAGCGGAAGCCGGTGCAACTGCACCCGCGCCACAGCTCTACGATTTGGTTTTGGTGGCGGTGGGGCGTAGTCCGAACGGTAAGAAAATCGCCGCCGACAAAGCTGGCGTGGCAGTGACAGATCGTGGTTTCATTCATGTCGACAAGCAAATGCGCACCAACGTGCCGCATATTTTTGCGATCGGCGATTTAGTTGGCCAGCCGATGCTGGCTCACAAAGCTGTGCATGAAGCGCACGTGGCAGCGGAAGCAGCGGCCGGACACAAAGCATTCTTTGATGCGACCGTGATTCCTTCTGTGGCTTACACCGATCCTGAAGTAGCTTGGGTTGGTGTCACCGAAGACGAAGCGAAAGCCAAAGGCATGGCGATCGAGAAAGGCGTTTTCCCATGGGCCGCTTCTGGTCGCGCTGTCGCGAATGGCCGCGCTGAAGGCTTCACCAAGTTGATTTTCGATGCCGAAAGCAAACGCATTATTGGTGGCGGTATCGTCGGTACACATGCTGGCGATATGATCGGTGAAGTCGCAGTGGCGATTGAGATGGGGGCTGATGCGGTGGATATCGGCAAAACCATTCATCCCCATCCAACCTTGGGTGAGTCGATTGGTATGGCAGCCGAAGTTTACAAAGGCGTCTGTACCGATTTGCCGCCGCAGCGCAAGAAGTAATCGATACGGTCCAATTACAGTTGTGACGTAATTTAACCCTGATGTCGTAAGGCATCAGGGTTTTTTATTTTGATTTTTGTAGCAAAGAACTATTGGTTTGGCGCTCTTTAATTGACGAGAAAACGAAAAGAAATATCAGCAATTTATTTTAATTTTCAGTAATATTCGAGTCTTGAAAATTGGTGCGTTTGGTTTAGGCCACAATTATGACAAGAGACATTGAGACAAAATGCTAAAACAGTTTTTTACCAATCCAAGTTATGGCTACCAGAGAGATTTGCTAAAGTATTCGGGCAAGTTGTACGAGCTTAAAACATTTCGTCAAGATCCATATTTATCCAATGCGATTGCGCATGCAGAATTGATACAACAGGGCGTTGTCGATGAGCGAGCGGTTCGTGCGTCCGCTGGATTGACAATGATGTTGGCGATGTTGGTTTTTTGTGCCGCGTTTTTCTATGGCATGTTTTTGCCGATTACTTTATTCGCGAGTTACTCATTTTTAGATTTTGTTTTGCGGGTATGTGCTGGTGTACAGTTTTCACCGACGCTCGTGCTCTCAAATTGGATTACACAAAGTGTTTTGGGAATGCAAGCTGAGTGGGTTTCTGCTATCCCTAAGCGTTTTGCTTGGACAATCGGAATTATTCTTTCTGGTGTCGTTGCAACATTATTCTGGACAGAAAAAAATGGCTTAACGACGCAACTCATTTGTGGTGTATGTGTTCTATTTACTTGGATGGAGTCTACTTTTAGCTATTGTGCTGGCTGCCACATTTATAAATTACTTGATTTGAAATCTGATATGTGTGCGGGTGCAAGTTGCGAAGTGCGACGTCCTGATAACTTAGTTTGAGTTTAAAAAAACGATAAAAAGTCATTCAGGATTGAGAGTTTGCCAAGACCTTGTTTGTGCATTGAAAAAACCACATTCACTCAGGGCTTGCGTCAGACTGTGTGCTTGTTTGCGCCGTTTTAACTCGGGAAAAACGTGCTCAGCAATTGCCTGCCCCTGTATGGTTTTGCTACTTGCAAAGTGTCGGGAGCCATGAAGCGCAATGCGTAAGTCTGGGATAGGAAGTAGTTCGCAATTATCTAAACTAATTTTCATGGATGTATGGAGAGTGAAGGGCGATAGAAGAGCGTCGACCTCGCCACTGCTCACCATATATACCATCTGACGCCATGTTTTTACATCAAGACAATGCTTAATCCCAAGTTGTTCTAGTGTCTTCCAATCTGCGCTCCAATCACGATTTGATACTAATCGTAGGTTTTGCAGGTCTGCTAGAGACTTACATTCGAGGGCGTGAATATTGTGTGCCTGAGTGTAGATGCCGACTAATGATTCACCTTCATCAATCATCGCATCGGAAATGCAAATTTCTGTAGAGTAGATCTCAAGATCTGAAAGCCAACAAGTCGTGGCGAGGGCCGCGATACTTGCGACACGTAATTGTTCTATCCCGTTTGCATAACTATCGACTGGGATTATTTCAAACTGTGCGTCTGGCCAGACAGTATTCAAAGCCTGAATAAAAAATGCTAGTTCTACGACATCGCGTCGACTATTGGGTCCAGAAAATTCTGTGATTACGTTGATATCTCGACCATCTAAGAAAAGTTGGTAATCCTCCAGTACATCCTTTGGGACCCCAATCTTTAGCAAGCTTTGGCTAACTTGAGGCGCAACTAAAGGCAGGTGCATTTGTATGCTTGTTCCTTCGCCCGGAATCGATTCGATGTCGATCTTCCCGCCAAATATCTGCGTAACGACAGTGTGGGCTAAATGCATTCCAAGGCCACTTCCTCCTTTTCCCAATTTTGTTGTGAAGAAGGGCTCGAATACGCGACGTAAGATCGCTGCTGGGATGCCATTTCCATCGTCGCTGAAACGAATTTCGACATGGGTTTGATTGAGGAGTCGTGCCCGCAAGATCATGTTGCCGTGTTCAATGTTCTCAAATGCATGTAGTAAAGCATTATTGATAAGATTCATAAAGATCTGGCTCAATGGACCCGGATACGCATCCATCTGAATCCCTTTATCGATGTCAATTCGTATCGTATGTCCGGTTTGCTTGATAGTCGGTAACATCGCCAGCAAAGTTTCTTCAGCAACGTCTGCAAGATTAAATTGACGGCGTTGTTCCGAATGCTGGTCGGCGGATAATTGTTTAAAACTACTGATGAGTGAGGCCGCTCGCTCTAAATTTTGTTGCAAAATTGCGGTTCCGCGAAACGCGTCAGTAAAAAAGTCGTTCAGGGCTTTCCGCGTAAATCGGGTCTCACTGATGATTTCTAATTCTTTCAATTTATCCGACAAGGTACTACTGACAAGAAGTGCATTACCAATTGGTGTATTCAATTCATGTGCGACGCCGGAAACTAAAGCACCCAAGGCTGCATTTTTTTCATTTTGTACCAATTCATAGCGTGTTCCTTCCAGACTCTGTAGTGATTCGATCAGTCGAGAGTTACTTGCTGCGAGGGCGCGAGTCCGTTCTTCAACGCGGCTTTCTAGTATTTCATTGCTGCGAGCAAGTTCGCGTTTTAATCGATCGGATTCTCGTAGTTCAATACGTGATTGTCGCCAGCCCCAAATAAGATAGAGTGCTATCCCTGTTAGCCACGCGAATATAACGAATAAGCGAAAGCTCTCGGTTGAAATCCATTGCCCGACAAACTCCACAGATTTGACACGAATTTTGTATTTTCCGGCGACGACGTTGCCACCAGTGATGAAACTCAGTGTCGTGACATTCTCAAGTTGCGGCCCGAGGTGGGCAATATCAGTTGGATTTTGTTGAGTCCACCACGAAGCGACCATAAATTGATTGAGGCGAAATTCAACTGTTCCAGCGGACTGGCTAGGATCGAACACGACCTCATGTGGCTTCAAACTTCGAGCAGAATTAGCTTGTGAATAGGCTGGATCAAAGTTACGTAGAAAAACGCGAACGGAGCGACTTGAGGCAGGCCCTTCACTTTGAATTTGTAACTTAACGGTATCGTATTGATTGAGATTAATTCCTTGGTCATTACCGCTCAATTCAAATGCAAGTTCACAAAATGGCCATTGATAGACCATTGAGATTTGGCATTCAAGTTCGTATCCCTCCTGAGTTTGTTCAAACTTCGCGATGCTTTCCCCGCCTTCCGGCCTATCATCGATCACGGATACGGGATAGGTGGAATTGGCGCCAATCGTCAGATAGCGTTTCATCCAGTGCTCATTCGCATACAGCGCCATCAAACTAAATAAGATCAGGCCAAGAACAACTTGACGTGAAAGGCGATGAGAAGTGGCTTCGGAGCTGAGTGAGTCGGTCACGATAAATTCTCAAGATAGCTGCATTGATTATTTCGATTCTACTCGTATTTTTTCACACTGAATTGTGGTTTCGGTGGTGCACTCACAAGAAATTCGCGGTTTGTTGCAAGTTCCGTTCAAATAGCGGAAAGCACTTGCATTTGAAATGCGCTGCATGGATACTCGCACATATTTTATAGATATATTAAAGTGGTGTAGCTTGCAATTAGCTGACCCTTGGTCAGAACATTTTATCGGTGCTCACATTTCCTAAATTATTCGCTTCGCTTGCTATCTTGGCCGAGCTCAATGAAAAAGTATCCAATGAAACAAATCCTACTCACTATCGGGCTGTTGAATTTGTCCGGCTGCACAGTCCAAAAAAGTGAGTTACGACTCGCATTGTTGATTGTATTTGCGAGCTCTGCAATTGGTTTTATTTTGGTCTGGGGCTGGCGTTTAAGACAGATGCGCAAACTCAATATCGCTTGGTCGATCCCACGTCCAATTGAAATCGTGATTGGTGCAGTGACGGATTTCTTTGATACTTTGGGGATTGGATCATTTGCTCCGAGCACAGCTTTTTTTCGCCTAGGGAAATTAGTGCCAGATGAATTAATTCCGGGCACTTTGAACGTTGGACATACGCTAGGAACCATAACGCAAGCATTAATTTTTATCCAGATTGTCGATGTCGCGCCGGGTACGCTATTACCCATGATCGTTGCTGCTGGTGGTGGCGCGTGGCTCGGAACATCAATAGTCGGAGGTCTACCACGATTCCATATTCGGCTGGGGATGGGGGCTGCCATGTTGCTCGCTGCCTTAATCATGCTGAGTTCCCTGCTAGGTCTGCTGCCGACTGGCTTAGACGCACTTGAGCTAACGGGGTGGCGCTGGTGGGTTGGTGTCGTTGGTAACTTTGCCTTGGGTCTGCTGATGCCTTTGGGAATAGGGCTCTATGCACCCTGCATGATCATGGTAAGCCTATTGGGTATGAGTCCGCTGGCAGCCTTTCCAATCATGATGGGATCGTGCGCTTTCTTAATGCCGATAAGCAGCTTGGGATTTATCAATAATCAAAAGTATCAAGTATCGACAGCCCTTGGTATTGCCCTTGGCGGAGTGCCAGCAGTGCTGATAGCAGCTTACCTTGTTAAATCTTTGCCTTTAGATTATGTTCGATGGATTGTAGTGCTCGTTGTTTTCGGTGTTGCACTCAGTCTAATTTGGTCAGCTTGGACAGAACGATTCAAATCAATCCATTCTGGTCAAAAGGAGTGATTTTCTCAAATCAATAAGTAATATATTTTTCTGGTTTTTTCTATCAGGTCGAAACAGCTATTTGAATTGCTGTTAGCATAGCGACTAGGAAAAAAGTTCGTCACATCGCTGTACGCATCACAAACTTAGTTGAAATTCTAAGGCGACTGCCATTGCGAATGACAGTTTTGTGCTGGTGTGATGCGACTAGACTTGCTAGCGCTTAATCGTCAGTGACACAGATACGCTCTAATGGGACATCTGATGAATGATGTCGACTTCAAGCAGTTTCTTCTTAAACTTTGCTTTCCACTTAGTTCATTCTGATTGAGCGATGGCGTTCTGCTGTGTTGCGAGTGACGCATGCGTCTAACTCCATACTGAGATATTGCAAAAATGAAGCAATTGATTATTTGAATAAAGGAAGTGCTTATGAACATGAAATGGATTGCAGTTGGATTGGCTGGATTTACTTTAAGTTTCATTCATCATGGTGCAGACGCGCAAAATGCAAGCTCGGCCAAAGTCGGTCCTGTTACCTCCTCAAAACCTGCATTGACAGTGACGGCGGTTAAAATTGGTCAAGCAAATTTGGAAACCAAGTTAGCCGCGCATGGCAATATCGCGGCTTGGCAAGAAGCCAGCATTGGTTCTGAATCGAGTGGCCTGCGGATCGCAGAGGTACTCGTGAATGTCGGCGATATGGTGAGTAAAGGGCAGTTGTTGGCACGTTTTGCCAATGAGTCGGTTTTAGCGGACATCGCTCAGGCAAAAGCAGCACTAGCAGAGGCCGAGGCGACTGCCTTAGAAGCAAGCAATAACGCAGACAGAGCGCGCGGACTTCAGGCGAGTGGTGCGATCAGTAAACAACAAATTGGCCAATATTTGACGTCGGAACAAACTGCGAAAGCAAGAGTCTCTGCCGCTAAAGCAGTTCTCGATGTTCAACAACTACGTTTAAAGTACACGCAAGTCTTGGCACCTGATAGCGGTTTAATCTCAGCCCGCAGTGCGACTGTCGGTGCGGTGATAGGGAATGGCACAGAGTTGTTCAAACTCATTCGACAAGCACGCCTTGAATGGCGAGCTGAAGTGACATCTGCTGAACTAAGTAAAATCACAAAGGGAATGCGTGTCAATTTAATTGCGCCAAATGGTGAATTGGCAAATGGGAGAGTGCGTGTGATCGGGCCAACCGTTGAAGTCAGCAATCGTACCGGTTTGGTTTATGTGGATATAGTTCCTTCGAAAGATAAAAAGTCGGATCAGGCGTTCAAAGCTGGAATGTTTGCTCGAGGCGAATTCATTTTAGGAAGTGCTGCAGCATTCATCGTGCCACAACAGGCTGTGGTCGTGCGAGATGGATTTAGCTTTGTTTTTAAAATCAATCCAGATCGCCGCGTAACGCAAGTTAAAGTGCAGACTGGACAAAGAAGTCTAGTAAATGGTGTCGAGCAAATTGAGATTGTCAACGGCATCAGCGTCGGCTCGCAAATTGCTGCCAGTGGCGTTGGTTTTCTCAATGATGGTGATTTGGTGCAATTGGTTGAAACACCTGTTTCTGGTCAAAAGAAATAGAGGCGTAACATGAATTTTTCTACGCTTTCTATCAAGAATCCAATTCCTGCAATTATGTTGTTTGCCTTATTGACTTTGGCAGGTATTTTGTCGTTTCGCAGTACGATAGTGCAGGATTTTCCTGATATTGAACTTCCTTTGGTGATGGTTAACGCAAGCTTGCCGGGTGCTGCACCCGCGCAACTTGAAACAGAAGTCGCTCGCAAGATTGAAGATGCTGTAGCGAGTTTGCAAGGCGTTAAAAATGTGTACACCAAGGTGCTCGATGGAAGTGTGTCAATCACAGTTGAGTTTATTCTTGAAAAGGTTTTGTCTGATGCTGTCAACGAAGTGCGCGATGCGGTTGCGAGCGTCCGCGCGGACTTGCCAAGTGAAATGCGTGATCCCACGGTGACAAAAATGTCGACGGCGGGTCGGGTTATTTTGACTTACACGGTCGAGCCTGATCTTGCAAAATCGAGGCAACAAGTCGCTGGTGACAATACAACGCCGGATGAACAAGAGTTAAGTTGGTTTGTCGATAATACGGTTTCTAAACGATTACGTGCTGTGCCAGGTGTTGGTGCTGTGAAGCGCATGGGGGGAGTGAATCGCGAAGTTAGCATTGAATTAAATGCGGATAAGATGGCTGCATTGAAAGTATCAGCACTGGATGTTTCGAGACGCTTGAAAACTGTGCAGAAAGAAGCGCCAGGAGGACGTGGAGACGTGAGTGGAGCGGAGCAAGCGGTGCGAACGATTGCCACGGTAAAGTCTGCGGAAGAGTTAGCGCGAATGGATATTCCATTGCCAGATGGTCGGCATATTCGCTTAGATCAGGTTGCGAACGTCAAGGATACTGTTAGCGAACCGCGTGCGCGTGCCACTTATAATGGCAAATCGGTTGTGGGGTTCGAAATTTTTCGCACCAAAGGTGCATCGGAGGTTGATGTCGCCAATGGAACCCGATTGGCAATCGCTGAATTGCAGTCGAACAATCCAAAATATTTGTTTAAGCACGCGATTGATAACGCACAACCTGTTGAGGAAAACTTTAAAGGCTCGATGGAATTGTTGTATGAAGGTGCCTTACTCGCTGTGTTGGTAGTCTGGTGGTTTTTGCGTGATTGGCGCTCAACGCTCGTGGCAGCAGCTGCGTTGCCACTGTCCGTCATCCCAACCTTTTTGGGCTTAAAGTATTTTGGCTATACGCTCAATACGGTAACGCTCTTGTCGTTGGCTTTGGTTGTGGGTGTCTTGGTCGATGATGCGATCGTTGAGATTGAAAATATTGCGCGCCATTTGCAGATGGGAAAATCGCCGATGGAGGCCGCGACTGAAGCAGCGGATGAGATTGGAATGGCGGTCATTGCGACAACGTTTGCTTTGGTTGCCGTATTTTTGCCAACAGCTTTTATGGGGGGAGTCCCAGGTCTCTTCTTTAAGCAGTTTGGTTGGACCGCAGTGATTGCAATCTTGGCGTCGCTAGTGGTTGCGCGTTTGCTTACGCCCATGATGGCCGCGTATATTTTGAAAGCGCCAGAAAGGGATGCTACTGGTAATTTGCATGACAAACCAGATAGCTGGATGATGCAAAAATATATGGCAACGATGCAGTGGTGTTTACGACACCGCCTAATTACGGTTATTTCAGCAGCGCTTTTCTTTGTCGCTTCGATTGCCTTGGTGGGGTTGCTCCCGACGGGGTTTGTTCCACCATCCGATCGTGCGCAGACCCAAGTTAATATCGAACTGCCGCCTGGAAGTACTTTAAGTGAAACTAGTGAAGTAGCTGAGCAAGCACGAATTGCCGTAATGTCGGTCAAAGGGATTGTTGGTGTGTTTAGTTCAATTGGCGGTGGATCGAGTGGCGATGCATTTGCTCCGGGGGCTGCTGCAGAAGCGCGGCGTGCTGTGCTGACGGTCACGGCAGTTCACCGTGATCAAAGAAAGCAAAGCATGTCTGACCTTGATAATTTGATTCGCGAAAAAATGAATGCCATTTCCGGCGCTAAATTTTCAGTGGGCCCAGCAGATACTGGAGTCAAGTTGCAACTCGTGTTAAAGAGTGAGGATCCCTTAGCATTGATAGAAACAGCACGTCAAGTTGAGCGTGAGTTACGGGGCTTAAAAGGTATTGGCAATGTGAGCTCAAGCGCATCTTTGGTTCGACCTGAAATCATTGTTAAACCAGATATGGCAAGAGCTGCTGATCTGGGAGTCACTGCAGATAGTATTGGAGAAACTGTGCGTGTAGCGACGGCGGGCGACTATGATATGGCACTTTCAAAGATGAACCTAGCTCAACGTCAAGTTCCGATTCGAGTCAAACTTCCAGACTTTGTTCGCGCAGATTTGTCCGCGATAGAACGTCTCACAGTTCCAGGTAAAAATGGGCCGGTGATGATTGGTAGTGTTGCATCTGTGAGTATGGATTCGGGGCCTGCGCAAATTGATCGATTGAATCGCAGCCGCAATGTGACATTAGATGTTGAGTTGGGTGGGCGTCAATTAGGTGAAGTAAATGAAGAGGCGCGAGCATTGCCCGCGATGAAGAATTTGCCGCCCTCGGTTAGTATCGCTGAATTGGGCGATGCGCAAGAGATGGAAGCACTGTTTGCTAGTTTTGGAATCGCCATGCTGATTGGGGTCTTGTGCATTTATGGCGTATTGGTTTTGTTGTTCAAAGATTTTCTACAACCCGCGACAATCTTGGCCGCGTTGCCACTCAGTATAGGTGGTGCATTCGTTGCTTTATTGTTGACAGGACGAGCACTATCAATGCCATCCATGATTGGATTAATTATGCTTATGGGCATAGTCACAAAAAATTCTATCCTGTTGGTTGACTATGCGATCATCGCGCGCGGTGCAGGTATGGATAGATTTGCGGCACTAGTGGATGCGTGCCATAAACGCAGTCGGCCTATCATTATGACAACGATTGCGATGGGTGCGGGTATGATGCCTCTTGCTCTGGGATGGGGGGCGGATCCAAGTTTTCGTTCACCAATGGCGATTGCTGTGATTGGCGGTTTGATTACATCGACTTTACTGAGCTTATTGGTTGTGCCAGCGGTGTTTACCTATGTGGATGATTTTGAGCATTGGCTTCAGCGAATCTTCAAAGCAATGCGACCAGCATAAATTGTTCTTTTGTTTTACGCAGCGGAAAAAGCAGACCACAATGCAGCACTTACTTTTTCGCTGCGCGAAACGCGTAGACCTAGTTTTACTGACGAGGCAACAAAATCTTTTGATTGCCTTGCATTCGCGCCTTAAATTTCTACAATTTTTTGAAACCCACCGTAAATCATTCTTTTGCCATCGAAAGGCATGGGCATGTTTTCTGGGGAAAAGCGCGGATCTGCCATCATTTTGTCCCAAGCGTTGTCTCGTACTGTTTTGGATGGCCATGTCATCCATGAAAACACAACGGTTTCATCGTCTTGACACATGACAGCTTGTGGGAATGACGTGAGTTTTCCTAGTGGAACGTCATCACCCCAACACTCGACAATTTGAATGACACCAAATTCCTTAAAGAGCGCTGCTGATTGCTCTGAAAATTTCTGATACATCGCTTTGTTAGCGGTTGGTACCGCAATAATAAAACCATCCACATAGTTCATTTGTTTTCCCTTTTTTCTTTGCAGCTCCACCGATATTGGCTCTGGCTTGCATGGGGTGCGTTTGCCGGTTTAGTGTAGACAAGCGCGGTGGTCGTGACAAGAAAATATTGCCTGTGAATGATGAGAATCCCTTTTGAATCTGATTCCTATCACGCTTAAACGCCAAGAATTCACGCTATTTACGGCATTTTGCATCGATATTGTGTCAAAATATCGGTCTGATCCAATTTCACTATAGAAGTAGTTTCGTCTTTATTCTCGCTCTTACAATGAGTTAAAGAATTCAAGAACGATTGCTCCTGTCGAGCAATTCCGATGGTTTCAGCGTTGATCCGCTGGCTTATCGGTTGAACTTCGTCGAACAAACCGATGCTTGGTGCTCGCACGATAGTCTTAAATTTTTATTATGTGGTTGGCGTTTTTGCTTTCGATTTTTTTTGTTGCAAGGTCAACGAAAAAAGCGGGTGAACGTTTTTTAAAGTTTGCAGTTTATTTTATTTTTTTGGTTAGTCATCTCGATTTTTTACACTTGGAGTTTTAACATGTTTCAGCACGTCGAAGCCTATGCAGGCGATCCTATCCTTTCCTTGAATGAAGCGTTTGGTAAAGATACCCGCCCAAACAAGATTAATTTGTCGATTGGGATTTATTTTGACGATAACGGCAAGATTCCAATGTTGCCATCGGTTCGTGCTGCTGAATTGAAAGTGGTTGAAGCGGCTGGTGCTCGTCCTTATTTGCCAATGGAAGGCGCGGCAAATTTCCGTACAGCGGTGCAGCATTTGTTGTTTGGCGCTGATCGTCCTGCTGTCAAAGAAGGTCGTGTCGTCACTTTGCAAACAGTCGGTTCAAGTGGTGGCTTAAAAGTAGGTGCAGATTTTGTTAAGCGCTATTTCCCAAACACGACGATGTTGGTGAGTGATCCAACTTGGGATAATCATCGCGCTGTGTTTGAAGGTTCTGGATTAATAGTGAAAGCATATCCTTATTACAATCCAGAAACTGGCGGTTTGCGTTTCGACGAAATGCTGGCGAGCTTGAAACAAGCGGAAGAAAAATCCGTCGTCTTATTGCATGCTTGCTGCCATAATCCAACGGGCGTCGATTTAACAAAAGCACAGTGGGAACAATTGATCCCTGTGTTCAAAGAGCGTAACTTGATTCCTTTCCTCGATTTGGCATATCAAGGCTATGGCGATGGTATCGAAGAAGATGCATTCGCTATTCGTTTGTTGGCGGATCAAGGTTTGAGTTTCTTTGTCGCGAATTCATTCTCTAAGAGTATGAGTTTGTACGGCGAGCGTTGTGGTGCCTTGAGCGTGGTTTGTCCAGATGCAGCGCAAGCGGTGAATGTATTAGGCCAAATGAAAGCGATCATTCGTCGTAATTACTCCAATCCTCCTATGCATGGCGGGCAATTAGTAGCGACGGTGTTAACTGATCCTGAGTTGCGCCCTATGTGGGAAGCGGAAGTGGTTGCGATGCGTGATCGTATTCAAGCTATGCGTAAAGCTTTACATGACGTTTTGGTGGCGAAAGTACCTGGTCGTGATTTCAGCTATTTCTTGACGCAACGCGGTATGTTTAGTTACACCGGTTTGACAGCTGAACAATGTGATCGTCTGAAAGAAGAGTTCGGTGTATATTTAGTACGCTCTGGTCGTATGTGCGTAGCGGGTTTGAATACGCGCAATGTTGAGGCGACAGCAGCGGCAATGGCGGCAGTATTGGCATAGAGCCTTTTCAATAAAAAAAACGCCGACTTATGTCGGCGTTTTTTTTTGAGGGAATATATGTTGAGAGAGTAAAGTCTCAAATCGTCATTAATTCCATGGATCAGGCAAATTGCTTGGATCAGTATGACGATTGATTCCATAGTACCCACCGTAACGATCGACTTTGACGCAAGAGGCTTCACTGCCAGCGCGGCACTCAAGCAACCATTCATACACTGTCCCGTAAGGAGGGTATGCAAACGCGCTACCAATTGTTGCCATTAAAACGGTAACACCCAAACCTAAACTCAATAGTGCTTTTTTTAAAGCTTTCATTTTGACTCCTTGTAATTATCGATCTCAGTTTTCTCATCTATTCTGCAAAATGATGAGATGAATTGTAGTGTAAAAAAGTAGCATTAAAATATTTTCATAAAATAATTACTACAAAAAAATAGTAGCAAAATAAATTCTATGTGTATAGATAATTATGTAAAAAATGAATTATCGAAATCATACTTGTCGCATTTAAGCAGCTGGTTTTTTCTTGGTAAACTTTGTTAAGTTCAGTGAAAACAATACAAAGAAAGTTAAAGATCAGATTGATTCGTTTTTTGTGGGGATGAGCAATGCGAGCCCGTGTGTTGTGTTTTGGATTGTGTCGATTGGGCTAGACAATAAAGCGTCCTGCTCATTCGCATGGAAAAACGCTTACGTCATTAAGGCAAATTGCCAGCCGCACGCAAACCAAAATATTTCTTGGTGAATTGAGTTATCGATTAAATTATAATTTTTTGAATTTCAAAGACACAGGTTGAATTGTGGTTGAAATTTAAAGCGAGTTGCAGTGTATATACACTGCCAGTGGTGTAAGAAACAAGTGATGAGTCTTTACACTTTGAAAGCAAGTTGCTGTCGAGGAGTTGCTGCTTGAGTCGACGCGCAACGGCCTCACCCGTATCAATAATGTGAATTTGTCTCTTTGAATCTCCCGCAAAATATTCCTGTATGACTTGATCGATTTGCGGAGCGACGAACGGATAATGTGTGCAACCTAAAACGATGGTATCCACATTTTGTGCGAGAAGTGGGTGTACGTAGAGGCGAAGTAGGTCAAGGATTTTTTCCGATTTCAAATCACCCAATTCAATTTGATTGACCAAACCTACGCATGCTTGTGAAATAAATTCCGTTTGAGTTGCGAGGCTCACATGTTGGCTTAGTCGTGTGAATTTTTCACTTGCCAAGGTGCTTTTGGTCGCTAAAACACCGACAATTTTGCTGGAGCTTTGCGCTGCCGCTGGTTTGATGCCAGGTTCCATACCAATGATAATTAAGTTTGGGTAACGCGTGCGTAACACAGCGACCGCAGCTGCAGTCGCTGTATTGCAAGCAATCACCAGAGCTTTGATTTTCTGCTGCAAAAAGAATTCGGTAATCCTAATGCTGCGTTCGATCAGTTCTTCATTGGAGCGTTCGCCATAAGGTGCAAATGCCGTATCAGCGAAGTATAAAAAATCTTCGTTCGGGAGCTGTTCGCGCAAATGCCTGAGTACTGACACGCCGCCAATACCAGAATCAAACACGCCAACAGGCGCATTGCTGTCGGCGTGTTTGTGTTCAGCTTGAAGGCTTGATGTACTTAGTTTGTTTTGAGTATTAGGCAACGGGAATAATTCCAATTTTTGCTTGCCATTCTTTTGGACCCGTGTTGTGAACGGAAGTGCCATTCGAATCAACCGCAACGGTGACTGGCATATCGACCACGTCAAACTCGTAGATCGCTTCCATACCGAGATCGGCAAAACCAACCACTTTGGCAGTCTTGATGGCCTTTGACACCAAGTAAGCCGCACCACCGACCGCCATTAGGTAGGCCGACTTATGATTCTTGATCGATTCAATTGCCGCTGGACCGCGTTCCGCTTTACCGATCATGGAAATTAAACCTGTCTTTTCCAACATCATGTCGGTGAATTTATCCATACGCGTTGCAGTGGTTGGGCCAGCTGGACCAACTGCTTCATCACGTACTGGATCAACTGGGCCAACGTAGTAAATAACGCGATTGGTGAAATCAACTGGAAGTTGTTCGCCTTTCGCCAGCATGTCTTGAATACGTTTGTGTGCCGCATCGCGACCAGTCAGCATCTTACCGTTCAATAACAACGTTTGACCTGGTGTCCAAGACGCGACTTCTTCTTTGGTTAGTGTATTTAAATCAATGCGTTTGGATTTTTCAGTGTCGGCGACCCAATGCACATCGGGCCAATTCGACAATGATGGTGGTTCCATGTAGCTAGGACCAGAGCCGTCGAGTACGAAATGCGCATGACGTGTCGCTGCGCAGTTAGGAATCATGGCAACTGGTTTCGATGCCGCATGCGTTGGGTACATATTGATCTTGACGTCGAGCACTGTTGTTAAGCCGCCCAAGCCTTGTGCGCCGATACCAAGTGCATTGATTTTGTCGCACAATTCGATACGTAGTTCTTCAGTCTTATTTTGTGGCCCGCGCAATTTGAGTTCATGCATGTCGATATCTTCCATTAAGGATTCCTTCGCCATCAACATCGCTTTTTCGGCAGTGCCGCCGATACCAATACCAAGCATACCAGGGGGGCACCAGCCAGCGCCCATTGTCGGTACAGTTTTCATGACCCAATCCACCAAAGAATCAGATGGATTTAACATCACGAACTTGGTTTTGTTTTCCGAACCGCCGCCTTTTGCTGCGAGTTGTACGTCCACGGTATTCCCAGGAACCAGCTCCATATGAACTACCGCTGGTGTATTGTCTTTGGTATTTTTGCGATCAAATTGTGGATCAGCCACGATAGATGCGCGCAAGACGTTTTCCGAATAGGCATAGCCACGACGCACACCTTCATTCACGGCATCAATAATCGAACCTGAGAAACCCTCAAAGCGCACGCCCATACCAATTTTTAAGAATACATTCACAATACCAGTGTCTTGGCAAATAGGGCGCTTACCTTCTGCACACATGCGTGAATTGGTCAAAATTTGTGCAATCGCATCTTTTGCCGCAGGGCTTTGTTCTATCTCATAAGCACGCGCCAAATGCGCAATGTAATCGGCAGGATGGTAATAGCTGATGTATTGCAAAGCGGCGGCGACGGATTCAATGAGATCGTCTTGCTTAATAATGGTCATGATGGGCTCTTTTGAGTGGAATGAAAATGAATGAAATTAGTGTTTGCTCGCTTGCTGCTGAGTTTTTGTCATTAGCTGATCGCAATAGGCAATCGCCAAGGCGGACAATAAGAACACCACGTGAATCACAGTTTGTGCGATGAGGTCTTTTGCGTCATACGATTTGACATTGATAAAAGTTTTCAATAAATGAATTGAAGAAATTCCGATAATCGCCATCGCTAATTTGACCTTCAGTACGGTTGCGTTGACGTGCGATAGCCATTCGGGTTGGTCAGGGTGATTTTGCAATCCTAGACGTGAAACGAAAGTTTCATAGCCACCTACGATGACCATGATCAATAAGTTAGAGATCATGACGACATCGATCAGCCCGAGTACCACTAGCATGATTGTGGTTTCATTGAGTTTGGTTGGGCGCGGTATCGCTTCTACGCCTTCTTTTCCATGGGTGGCTGCGACGGAAACTGCATCTAACAGGTGTTGTAGTGCAACACCATCACCCATCGCCGCGCGAATTAAATCGACTAATTCTACCCAAAAATGGTAGACGTAAACGCACTGTGCCAGTATCAGGCCGAGGTATAGCGGCAGCTGTAGCCATCGACTCGCAAAGATAAATTTAGATAGACTGGATAGTTTTTGTGGTTCGTTAACTTGAGTAGTAAGGGACATGCAAAACCTTTATGGAAGAAAGATGGGTTTTCTTAAAAATTTTGGTGTGATTCAGACTGATAAAGATGAGTTCGATTGCATTTAAAAATTGCCCGCATTTTACACCGATGCACGGGCAATGTCTGCGCTGCAAGCTAATTGCAGTTTTATTGTGTTAAATCAAGTTAAACCTGTCGCAGAAGTCACAATTTGGGTGTAATACCACTCACTAAAAAATAGCTTTTTTGGACTGCTAGCCTTAGAATCGACGTCAAAACATAATAAGTGGTGAATATCAAAAAGGCTTGAAGGCGAATTGGCAAATTTTCGTCGATCGTCACATTGAACTTGTCTATACATTTACGGTGTGCAATTCGAACTTTTTTGATATTCACAACAGCATGGAGACAATTATGTCGGATCAAGAAGTAAAAACTGAATCACGTGTGTTCCCCCCACCGGCGAATTTTGTTGCAAACGCCGCGATCTCTGGCATGGATGCGTACAACGCACTCTGTGCTGAAGCCGCCAATGATTACGAAGGATTTTGGGCTAAATTAGCGCGCGAAAATCTACATTGGCATAAACCATTCACCACGACATTAGATGAATCTAATGCCCCCTTGTACAAGTGGTTCGACGATGGCTTGTTGAATGTTTCTTACAACTGCCTCGACGTCAATATTCAAAAAGGTTTGGGCGATAAGATTGCGATTATTTTTGAAGCGGATGGTGGCGAAGTCACCAAAGTCAGCTACAAAGATTTGCATGCAAAAGTCTGTCAGTTTGCCAATGGGCTGCGCTCTTTAGGCGTTAAGAAAGATGATCGCGTTGTCATCTACATGCCAATGTCAGTAGAAGGTGTCGTTGCAATGCAAGCTTGCGCACGCATTGGCGCAACGCATTCCGTTGTGTTCGGCGGCTTCTCTGCAAAATCTTTACAAGAACGAATTGTTGACGTTGGTGCGAGCATTGTCATCACTGCCGACGAGCAAGTTCGTGGTGGTAAACAACTACCACTGAAAGCGATTGTCGATGAGGCTTTAGGCTTAGGTGAGTGCGAAAAAGTCGTAAAAGTAATTGTCTATAAACGCACAGGTGGTAATGCACCTTTTAATCCGGCACGAGACTTATGGATGCATGATTTAGTTGCGAATCAAGCGACTGAGTGTGAGCCTGAGTGGGTCAATGCGGATCATCCTTTATTCATTTTGTACACTTCTGGTTCCACTGGTAAGCCAAAGGGCGTGCAGCATTCTTCGGGTGGCTACTTGTTGTGGGCAATGCTCACCATGAAGTGGACCTTTGACGTGAAGCCTAACGACATATTTTGGTGTACTGCTGATATTGGTTGGGTCACCGGGCACACGTATATCACTTACGGCCCATTAGCGATGGGCACGACTGAAATCGTATTTGAAGGTATTCCAACTTACCCAAATGCTGGTCGATTCTGGGACATGATACAAAAGCACAAGGCAACGATTTTCTACACGGCACCTACCGCCATTCGTTCTTTAATTAAAGCAGCTGATGGCGATGCAGCAATTCATCCGAATAAGTATGATTTGACATCATTGCGTTTGCTCGGTTCAGTCGGTGAACCGATTAACCCTGAAGCTTGGATGTGGTACTACCGCAATATCGGCGGTGAAAAATGTCCTATCGTCGATACCTTCTGGCAAACAGAAACTGGCGGTCACATGATCACGCCTTTGCCAGGTGCGACTCCCTTGGTACCAGGCTCTTGTACTTTGCCTTTGCCTGGGATTATGGCGGCGATTGTGGATGAAACGGGTGCGGATTTGCCAAACGGGCAGGGCGGTATTTTGGTCGTCAAACGTCCATGGCCTTCGATGATACGTAATATCTGGGGTGATACTGATCGCTTCAAGAAGAGTTATTTCCCAGAAGAATTGGGCGGTAAAACTTATCTCGCGGGTGATGGTGCTATTCGCAATAAAGAAACGGGCTATTTCACGATTACGGGTCGTATTGATGACGTGTTGAATGTATCTGGTCATCGTATGGGCACTATGGAAATCGAATCGGCTTTGGTTGCGAATCCTTTGGTGGCTGAAGCCGCCGTGGTTGGTAAGCCAGACGATACGACGGGCGAGGCAATTTGTGCGTTCGTGGTGTTAAAACGTAGTCGTCCAACCGGTGATGAAGCTAAACAAATTGCTTTGGAATTGCGTAATTGGGTGGCGAAAGAAATTGGCCCGATTGCCAAACCAAAAGAAATTCGCTTCGGTGATAATTTACCTAAAACACGTTCCGGCAAAATCATGCGTCGCTTGTTGCGTGTATTGGCCAAAGGTGAAGAAATTACCCAAGACGTATCGACTTTGGAGAATCCAGCGATTCTTGAACAATTGAAACAAGCACAGTAAATGCACGTTTAATTGGTCAATCCGCTCGCCGGAATGCAAAAAGGCTTTGTCATTGACAAAGCCTTTTTTGTTGCGCAATCTAGCTTAGTAGGACTTTAAAAGCTGTGTCAATTGCAACGAGTTTTTGTTAGGTCAGTGATTTTTAAGGCCATTTTCTGAATGCTCAACCTAATTTGAAATAGTTTTCTGATTAGACTTTCACGGTTATACTTCAGCGCATCGCGGGACGGTCTTTGCAAATAATCGAATAGAAAAACTAAGATTCCGTCACTTGCTTAAAAAATAGTCGCCTGCGTTTCTATCATTCATATCAAACATTTAGCATGAGTTCAATCAAAAATCGCAAGCCAAAAGGTAGTTTTAAGTTGTTTCCTCGCGGCGCAAGAAAAAATGGTGTCGAACAAGGACAATTGAATCTGGCGCCAAATAAGCCAGCACGAGGCATTTATTTATTGCCGAATGCGTTTACGACGGCAGCACTGTTTTGCGGTTTTTACGCGATTGTCATGGCGATGAATCAGAAATTTGAACACTCTGGCCTAGCAATTTTTATTGCAATGGTGCTCGATAGTTTAGATGGACGTGTTGCGCGTATGACCAATACGCAAAGCGAATTCGGTGCGCAATACGATAGTCTGTCGGATATGGTGTCGTTTGGAGTCGCTCCCGCTTTGATTGCCTACGAATGGGCATTAAAAGGAATGGGAAAGCTAGGTTGGTTAGCTGCGTTTGTTTATTGCGCAGGTGCCGCATTGCGACTCGCTCGTTTCAACGCAAACATTACGGTAGTCGATAAACGTTATTTCCAAGGTTTGCCAAGTCCTGCAGCCGCAGCTTTGGTTGCAGGTTTTATTTTGTTAATGGACGATTTGGCGATAGCTGGTACTGATGTGCGGTGGTTTGCCTGGGGCGTCGCATTGTTTGCCGGTTTGACGATGGTGACTAATGTTCCTTTTTACAGTTTTAAAGATTTAAACTTGAAGCGCTCCGTGCCCTTCATCGCGCCATTCTTAGTTGTTTTGGCTTATGTTGCGGTCGTGAGCGATCCACCAAAAGTTCTTTTTGGATTGTTTGTTTTGTACGCCTTGTCAGGTTATGTTCTTCTGCTTTGGCGTTGGCGTAAAGGGCGTCCCGTTAGCCTCATCCAACTCACGTCAGAAAACCATGATGAAGTTGACGACATTAAGAAATAATTGAGGTATTGCACTTGCACTTTGCTGTAATCCCGCTTATAGTCTTCTGCATGACATTCCCAACGACGACATTTTTTGCTCAAAAAGCAAACATGAAAGCAGATCGCTCTGATCTGCTTTTGTCGTTCGCATTACCAGTTGCTACTATCCTAGCATCTCTACTAGCGCTATCTTTGGCGAATCTACTAGCGCTCGCGCGCTAAATCTCTCTATCCCACAACTTGAGTAGCCTCTCACCCGTGTGTGTCTTGCAAGGGTTGGAAAAGCCTATTCAAGTCAGCGAGTTTTACTCGACAGGTTCTTAAATTTTTTTTGTTTATTCTAATTTTTCTTTTTATTGCGGTATTTTGGGAGGCAAACATGGCGGACAAGCTCATTATTTTCGATACAACTTTGCGTGATGGCGAACAATCTCCTGGCGCATCAATGACGCGCGATGAAAAAGTCAGGATTGCGCGTCAACTGGAGCGTTTGAAAGTCGATGTGATCGAAGCAGGTTTTGCTGCTGCCTCTCCTGGCGATTTTGAATCGATTAAGGCGATTGCCGCAGCGGTGCGTGAACCAATTATTTGCTCGCTTTCTCGTGCCAATGATAGAGATATTTCTCGTGCTGCCGAGGCGCTTGAAAAAGCGCAACGCAAACGTATTCACACCTTCATCGCAACCTCACCATTGCATATGGAAATGAAATTGCGTATGAGTCCAGATCAAGTGCTTGAGCAGGCAATCCAAGCCGTGCGCTTTGCGCGTCAATTTACAGATGATGTCGAATTTAGCCCGGAGGACGCGAGCCGTTCTGATTTTGATTTTCTCTGCCGCGTCATTGAAGCGGTGATTAAAGAAGGTGCAACAACGATCAACTTTGCGGATACGGTCGGCTATGGTGTGCCTGAATTGTACGGTAATACTTTGAAACGTTTGCGCGAGACTATACCGAATTCAGATAAGGCAATTTGGTCGGTCCATTGTCATAACGATTTGGGGATGGCTGTGGCCAACTCCTTAGCAGGTGTAATGATTGGTGGTGCGCGTCAGGTGGAATGTACGATTAACGGCCTTGGTGAGCGTGCGGGCAATACCGCGCTCGAAGAAATCGTGATGGCTGTACGTACGCGTAAAGATCACTTTAATCTCGATATCGGTATTGATACCACACAGATCGTGGCAACCTCAAAAATGGTGTCGCAAATCACTGGCTTTGCTGTGCAGCCGAACAAGGCGATCGTTGGTGCCAATGCATTTGCCCATGCCTCAGGTATTCATCAAGATGGTATTTTGAAGGCGCGCAATACCTATGAAATTATGCGCGCAGAAGACGTCGGTTGGAGCGCAAATAAAATCGTTCTGGGTAAACTCTCTGGCCGTAACGCATTCAAACAACGTTTGCAAGAATTAGGCATCGCATTGGAGTCTGAAACTGAGGTGAATGCAGCATTCGCAAGATTTAAAGATTTGGCAGACAAAAAAGCGGAAATCTTTGATGAAGATATTATGGCTGTGGTCGCGGAAGAGGAACATTCGCACGACGCCGATCACTATCGCTTGGTCTCGATTAGTCAGCATTCTGAAACGGGTGAGCGCTCGTCAGCAGTGGTCGTGATGACGATTGGTGATCGCGAAAAATCTTGTATTGCGCAAGGTAATGGTGCGGTAGACGCGATTGTGAATGCGATCGAATCGGAAGTGAAGAGTGAAGCGGAATTGTTGCTGTTCTCGATTAATGCGATTACAGCGGGTACGCAATCCCAAGGTGAAGTGACGATACGGCTGAGTAAAGCAGGGCGTATTGTCAATGGTGTAGGTGCCGATCCTGATATCGTAGTAGCTTCCGCCAAGGCTTATATTTCGGCCTTAAATAAATTGCATTCTAAGGTTGAGAAGTTAAATCCGCAGATTTGAAAATTATTGGTCGAATTAGGATAATTTGTTGAAACGATGGGGTGAGGTGATTTCGTACGTATACTTCGCGTAAAGGGAATCATTTCATGTCTTGCCTTGAGTTCTCCCTGTTTTTCATGCTATAGTCGCGGTCTCATCAAATTTTGATGGGATTTGTTAATGTAAATTCACGATATCGATGGTCTTGGTGTAAATCCTCACTCTTGATATCGCATGTAAAGGAAATAAGATGTCTATCGAAAAAAGTGCAAAAGCCGCCATCGTTGCGGATAATGCCCGTGGTCAAAACGACACAGGTTCTCCAGAAGTGCAAGTCGCTTTGTTGACTGCACGTATCAATGACTTGAACGGTCACTTCAAAGCTCACCTCAAGGATCATCATTCACGTCGTGGTCTGATTATGATGGTTAATCGCCGTAAGAGTTTGTTGTCTTATTTGAAAAAGAAAGACTTGAACCGTTATCGTTCATTGATCGAAAAACTCGGCTTGCGTAAGTAATCTATTCGTCAGAATATTTTGCTGAGCCTAGCAAGAAATTAAAGTGAAAAGCCTGCGTCAGTGTTGCTGTCGCAGGCTTTTTGCCTTTAAGTTGTCATAATTTGCGTAAAAAATTGTGGCATGGTTAGAAGTAAGAGCGAACATTTTGCAAAAAAATACGTTGTTGTGAGATGCTTGTGAAGTAGGGCGATGCAGTGTGGATCGCATGTGGTGAGGTGAACGACAGCGCCTGGAAATCTGTCGGCAATAGCAGTAAATAGTGAAAGGACACATTGTGTTTAATAAAGTTACAAAATCATTCCAATATGGTCAACATACAGTGACATTGGAGACAGGTGAAATCGCACGTCAAGCGTCTGGTGCGGTAATGGTATCGATTGAAGATACTGTGGTATTGGCAACCGTTGTTGCAAAAAAAGATGCAAAGCCAGGTCAAGACTTTTTCCCATTGACCGTGGATTACATGGAGAAGAGTTATGCGGCGGGTCGCATTCCTGGTGGCTTCTTCAAGCGTGAAGGTCGTCCTTCAGAAAAAGAAACTTTGACTTCACGTTTGATTGATCGTCCGATCCGTCCATTGTTCCCAGAGGGATATTTGAACGAAGTGCAGGTGATTGTGCACGTCTTGTCAGTCAATCCTGAAATTGATCCAGATATCGCGTCGATGATTGGTGCATCTGCGGCGATCTGCTTGTCAGGTATTCCATTTAACGGCCCAGTTGGTGCGGCACGTGTGGGTTATATCGATGGACAATATGTATTGAACCCAACTGCGACACAATTGAAATCCTCCGCGATGGATTTGGTGGTGGCTGGTACAGAATCAGCAGTGTTGATGGTGGAATCAGAAGCGCAACAATTGTCTGAAGAAGTGATGTTGGGTGCGGTCGTGTATGGTCATACACAGATGAAGGCCGTGATTGATGCGATTCATGATTTGGTGAGTGAAGGTGGTAAGCCTGAAGTTGAATGGGCGCCAGCGCCAAAGAACGAGCCTTTGATTGCTGCTGTGACTGCAGTTGCTGAGCCTTTGCTGCGTTCTGCTTATCAAATTAAAGAAAAACAAGCGCGTACTGAGCAATTGAAAGCAGCAAGTGCAGCAGTCTCCGCTGCTTTGGCTGAGCAAGCCGCTGCAGCTGGCGTTGATGCGCCTGATTCCGCTGAAGTTGGCAATATCATGTTTGACTTGGAATCTAAAATTGTACGTTCTCAAATTTTGGATGGCGAGCCACGTATCGATGGTCGTGATACGCGCACTGTACGTCCAATCACGATTCGCACTGGCGTATTGCCACGTACCCACGGTACTGCATTGTTCACTCGCGGTGAAACACAAGCCTTGGTAATCGCAACTTTAGGTACTTCGCGTGACGAGCAAAAGATTGATGCTTTGATGGGTGAATACTCTGATCGCTTCATGTTGCATTACAACATGCCTCCGTTTGCAACTGGTGAAACTGGTCGTGTTGGTACACCTAAGCGTCGTGAAATTGGTCATGGCCGTTTAGCGAAACGTGCGTTGCAGGCAGCATTGCCAGCGCCAGAAGATTTTAGTTACTCAGTGCGTTTGGTTTCTGAAATTACTGAGTCAAATGGCTCATCTTCGATGGCGTCTGTTTGCGGTGGTTGCTTGGCGTTGATGGATGCGGGTGTGCCGATGAAATCGCATGTAGCAGGTATTGCGATGGGCTTGATTAAAGAAGGTAATAAGTTTGCTGTCTTGACTGATATCTTGGGTGATGAAGATCATCTTGGCGATATGGACTTTAAAGTCGCTGGTACTGCAGAGGGTATCACTGCATTGCAGATGGATATCAAAATTCAAGGTATTACCAAAGAAATCATGCAAGTCGCTTTGGCGCAAGCCAAAGAAGGTCGCGATCATATTCTCGGTGAAATGCAAAAAGCAGTTCCAGTTGGTAAGGTGGAATTGTCTGACTTCGCACCACGCCTGATTACAATTAAGATCAATCCAGAAAAAATCCGTGATGTGATCGGTAAGGGTGGTGCCGTTATTCGTGCATTAACGGAAGAAACTGGTACACAAATCGATATTAGCGATGAAGGTGTGGTAACGATCGCTTCAGTTGATGCGGCAGCGGGTCAAGAAGCGAAGCGTCGTATCGAAGAATTGACGGCAGAGGTTGAAGTCGGCAAGATCTATGAAGGTACTGTATTGAAGTTGTTGGACTTCGGTGCGATCGTACAAATCATGCCGGGTAAAGACGGTTTATTGCACATCAGTCAAATTGCGAATGAGCGCGTGAATGCGGTTGCTGACTACCTTAAAGAGGGTCAGCAAGTTCGCGTTAAGGTTTTGGAAACCGATGATCGTGGTCGCTTTAAACTGTCAATGAAAGCCGCAGCGGAACCAGTTGCACCTGCAGTTGAGTCTGCTAGCACAGATGCGACACCTGAGGCTTGATTTGTAGTTTTGTTAAGTTAATAGCTTGAGATCGCTGTTGCTTAAAGGGTGTTTATGATCCAGTAAGCAATAAGATAAGCCGCTCGTAGTCACCTGCGAGCGGCTTTTTTTGTCTCAAGTGCGGTCACATGGTCAGGATTTGTGATTTGTTTTGTTGATGATTGGTTTGATTTTTTTTGATAAATGGATCTTGAAAATATGCGAGCAATCGAAATTACGAGCTACGGTGGGCCAGAGGTCTTGCATGAATGCACGCGCGACATTCCTATTGCGGGCGTGGGAGAGGTCCTGATCCGTGTTGCTGCTGCTGGAGTTAATCGCCCTGACGTATTGCAACGTATGGGTCATTATCCTGTCCCTAAAGGGGCATCTGATTTGCCAGGACTTGAAATTGCAGGTGAGATTGTTGGTGGTGACTTAACAGGTGGTCAGCATAGGTTGGGTGACTATGTGTGCGCATTGGTGCAGGGAGGTGGCTACGCTGAATATTGTGTTGCACCCGTCGGACAATGCTTGCCGGTACCAAAAGGATTGAGTTTGATTGAGGCCGCGTCATTACCTGAAACCTATTTTACCGTCTGGTCGAATATTTTCGAGCGAGGTGGATTGCGTCCGGGTGAAACTTTGCTGGTTCATGGTGGTGCATCTGGGATAGGAG
Source organism: Affinundibacterium fentianense (assembly GCF_018139545.1). GTDB lineage: Bacteria > Pseudomonadota > Gammaproteobacteria > Burkholderiales > Burkholderiaceae_D > Undibacterium > Undibacterium fentianense. Next base: position 364,183 of record NZ_JAGSPJ010000003.1, read on the forward strand.
TTGCTGCGATTCAAATGGCAAATGCATTTGGTGCAAAGGTATTTGCGACCGTCGGTTCGGACGAAAAGCGACGTGCGGTCGAAGCTTTCGGGGCTAAACGAGGGGTCAATTATCAAAATGAAGAATTTCAAGACGTAATTATGGTGGAAACCCAATCTCGAGGTGTCGATCTTATACTTGATATGGTTGCAGGTAAATATTTGACCCGCAATCTTAGCGTGCTCGCGGATGATGGTAGATTGGTAATTATTGGGCTGATGGGTGGAGCGAAAGCTGAACTGGATATGGGGCAGGTCCTGAGGCGTCGTTTGCACATTACCGGTTCGACATTGAGGGCTCGTGATGTGGAATTTAAAGCTCAGATCGTTCATGCATTGCGCGAGAAGATTTGGCCCCTATTGGAGAATGCCACAATTAGACCTGTGATCCATCATGTCTTTCCTTTGCATGAGGCTGCACGGGCGCACGCTGAGATGGAGGCGGGGCACCACATTGGAAAGTTGGTTCTGGAAATTTGATAATCCTGCTCGTTAAATTGAAAATCGTCGCGAGTTGAGATATGAAGAGTTTTTAAACTTACTGGAGTTTTAAGCGGTATCTGTCGTAATCGGGCTGAAACATTGTCTTGAAAATTGACCCCCTACGCTCTGGCACGATACAATAGAGAGTTAATAAAATTTTGAACCTTATGGCAAACCTGCGACGAACATTAATAGCCGGAAATTGGAAAATGAACGGTAATCTAGCGGCAAATTCCAGCTTGCTCAGTGAATTATTGGCTGCGCCAATTGATTCTGAGAATGAGGTGTTGGTTTGCGTGCCGTCATTGTATATTTCGCAATGCGCCTCTGTACTGGCAAAGACATCAATCGGTTATGGTGCTCAAGATGTATCTGCGCATCAGTCGGGTGCGTACACTGGTGAAGTTTCTTCGGCAATGTTGGCTGATTTTTCATGTCAATATGTAATCGTCGGTCATTCAGAGCGGCGTGCGTATCATCACGAATCGAACGATTTGGTCGCGCAAAAGGCATTGCAAGCTTTGCGTTCGAATATTTGTCCGATCGTGTGTGTGGGGGAGACTCTTGAGCAGCGTGAGGCTGGAAAAACGAATGAGGTTGTCATTACACAGTTGCGTGCAGTGATGGATGTCTTGGATGATGGCGCGTTGGCACGGATTGTCGTTGCTTATGAGCCAGTTTGGGCAATTGGGACAGGAAAGACAGCGACTCCTGCAATGGCGCAAGAGGTTCATGCTGTTTTGCGTTTAACACTCGCTGAGCGCAGTGTGTTTGCATCTGACAAGGTTAGGATTTTATATGGCGGTAGTATGAAGCCAGATAATGCGAAAGAGTTACTCGCGATGCCGGATATTGATGGAGGTCTAATTGGTGGCGCCTCTTTGAAGTCGGGAGATTTTTTGGCAATTATTAACGCGGCCTAATTTGCGATCTCGGTAGGGGGTCGGGATGTGAGTGATGGAAAGTGGTTAATTGCTTTTGAAGTGATTTTGTAAAAGTTAATTTTTGATTGGATGTGTTAAATGAATAGCTCTTTGTCTACAGTGGTAATGATAGTGCAGGTAATTTCGGCTCTAGTGATCGTGGGATTGGTGTTGTTGCAGCATGGTAAAGGCGCGGATATGGGAGCTTCTTTTGGGTCTGGTGCGTCGGGTAGCTTGTTTGGTGCGACAGGATCTTCAAATTTTTTATCAAAGTCGACAGCGGTTGCGGTTGCGGTGTTTTTTGTTGCGACGTTGATTTTGACTTCTTTCGGCGCGAATAAGGCTCCTTCAGTGGGTGTGATGGATAATTTGCCTGCTAAGGCGGTGCAGTCAAGTTCTGCAGCTGCATCGACTGCAACTTCTGCTGCGGTAGTAGGCTCGGCATCGAGTGCAGCAAGCCAAACAAGTGAAATCCCTAAATAAATTAATCTAGATTAAGAAGTTCGGCAAAAAAATCTTGAATTACTGCAATTGTGCGTTGAACAATTGAGCTGAAACGAGTACAATGCTGGGCTTATGCCGACGTGGTGAAATTGGTAGACACGCTATCTTGAGGGGGTAGTGGCGAAAGCTGTACGAGTTCGAGTCTCGTCGTCGGCACCAAAGAATAAGTCAAGCTGTTCTGCTTGATTTGATCGAGGAAGTGGTTGCGAAAAAAAGTTTGAATTGAGCAATCACTCAAGCATGCAATTAACATCTCAATGTTGCGTTTTTATACGGATAAGCTAACGTGAACCTCGAAAACTATTTCCCAGTTCTTCTCTTTATTTTGGTTGGTATTGCGGTTGGGGTTGTGCCGCAAGTTTTGGGGCGTATCCTTGCGCCGCATCGGCCTGATAGTCAAAAAATCTCTGCTTACGAATGTGGTTTTGAAGCCTTCGAGGATGCGCGTATGAAGTTTGACGTGCGCTATTACCTCGTTGCGATTTTATTTATTTTGTTCGACCTCGAAACTGCTTTCTTCTTTCCATGGGCTGTGTCTATGAAGGAGTTGGGGTGGACTGGTTTCTTGGTGATGTTGGGATTCATCTTGGAATTTGCGGTCGGTTTTTGGTATATCTGGAAAAAGGGCGCACTCGATTGGGAGTGACCTCATAGGAAAAGCTTATGTCAATTGAAGGCGTATTAAGCGAAGGCTTTGTTACCACTAGTTTGGACAAGCTAATCAACTGGACACAAACCGGTTCGATGTGGCCAATGACGTTTGGTTTGGCTTGTTGTGCGGTTGAGATGATGCATGCTGGTTGTTCTCGCTATGATCTGGATCGTTTTGGGGTGGTATTTCGTCCATCTCCACGTCAGTCTGATGTCATGATTGTTGCTGGTACTTTGTGCAATAAGATGGCGCCAGCGCTACGCAAAGTTTATGACCAAATGGCAGAGCCGCGCTGGGTTGTTTCTATGGGTTCCTGTGCGAATGGCGGCGGTTATTATCATTATTCTTATTCTGTTGTGCGAGGTTGTGATCGCATTGTTCCAGTCGATATTTATGTCCCAGGGTGTCCTCCTACCGCTGAGGCGCTGATTTACGGAATTATTCAGTTGCAAAATAAGATCAAACGTACGAATACCATCGCTCGTTAATCGCCTCGATTGAGAAATCTACAAAATTAAGCAAAATGACTACCAAACTAGAAAAACTTGAGTCTGCAGTAAAAGGTGTCATCGGCGAGCGACTAGTGCAGTCGCAATTGGCGCTTGGTGAGCTGACTGTGGTGGTTGCCGCAAAAGATTATTTGCAAGTGATGTGTGATTTGCGTGATAGCGCTGCGACAGCATTTGAACAATTGATCGATCTTTGCGGTGTTGATTATTCAACGTATGGTGATGGAGCTTGGGAAGGTCGCCGTTTTGCTGTGGTGTCGCATCTGACCTCCGTAACGCATAACTGGCGTCTCCGTGTGCGTGTTTTTGCGGACGATGACGAATTTCCGATATTGCCATCATTGGTGGATGTTTGGAGTACAGTCAACTGGTATGAGCGCGAAGCTTTTGACTTTTTTGGTATTTTATTTGATGGTCATAACGACCTTCGTCGAATTTTGACGGATTATGGTTTTATTGGTCACCCTTTCCGTAAAGATTTCCCTGTTTCGGGTTTTGTTGAAATGCGCTATGACGCAGATCAAAAACGTGTGATTTATCAACCTGTCACGATAGAGCCGCGCGAAAATACACCGCGCATTATTCGTGAAGAAAATTACGGGATTAAAGGGTAAGGACGTAACATGGCTGATATTAAAAATTACACCCTGAACTTTGGTCCGCAACATCCAGCTGCGCACGGCGTGTTGCGCTTGGTGTTGGAGTTGGATGGTGAAGTGATTCAACGTGCGGATCCGCACATCGGCTTGTTGCATCGTGCAACGGAGAAGTTGGCCGAACAAAAAACCTTTCTGCAATCGGTTCCTTACATGGATCGTCTGGATTATGTGTCCATGATGTCCAATGAGCACGCCTATGTAATGGCGATTGAAAAGATGCTTGGTTTGGAAGTGCCATTGCGCGCGCAATATATTCGCGTCATGTTTGACGAAATTACGCGCATCTTGAATCACTTGTTGTGGATCGGTGCGCATGGTCTCGACGTTGGTGCGATGGCAGTGATGTTGTACGCATTCCGTGAACGTGAAGATTTAATGGATTGCTATGAGGCTGTTTCTGGTGCTCGTATGCACGCTGCTTACTACCGTCCTGGTGGTGTTTATCGTGACTTGCCAGATGAAATGCCTAAGCATAAGGCATCGATTTTGAAAAACGAAAAAGCGATTCGTTTGTTGAATGAGAATCGTCAAGGTTCTTTGCTTGATTTCATTGAGGATTTCACAAATCGCTTTCCAAAATATGTCGATGAATACGAAACGCTATTGACCGATAACCGTATTTGGAAGCAACGCTTGGTTGGTATTGGCGTTGTATCTCCTGAGCGTGCATTGGCGATGGGGTTTACTGGTCCTATGCTGCGCGGTTCTGGTATTGAATGGGATTTGCGTAAGAAGCAACCATACGAAGTTTATGATTTGTTGGATTTTGACATTCCAGTTGGTGTAAATGGCGATAGTTATGATCGTTATCTGGTGCGTGTCGAAGAGATGCGTCAATCAAATCGCATCATCAAGCAGTGCGTAGAATGGTTGCGTAATAACCCAGGTCCGGTGATGTCAACTAACCATAAAGTAGCGCCACCAAGTCGTGTGAATATGAAGTCGAACATGGAAGAATTAATCCATCACTTCAAATTATTTACCGAAGGGTTTCATGTTCCTGCTGGTGAAGTCTATTCCGCTGTTGAACATCCAAAAGGTGAATTTGGTATCTATTTGATGTCAGACGGCGCGAATAAGCCTTATCGAATGAAGATCCGTGCGCCAGGCTTTGCGCATTTGCAAGGATTGGATGAGATGGCGAAAGGTCATATGATTGCCGATGCGGTGACGATTATCGGCACACAAGATATCGTTTTCGGTGAAATTGATCGTTAATTCACTCCAGACAACATTAGTGATTTGTAAAATTCAATATTGATAGATGATTAGCTCTTTGTAAGGGCTGATATTTGAGGCAAAAGCGATGGTCTTATCAGAGCAAGCATTAAAGAAAATTGATCGCGAGTTAGCGAAGTTCCCCGCGGATCAACGCCAATCTGCAGTGATGGCGGCACTGGCGATTGCCCAAGATGAAACAAACTGGTTGTCTCCAGAAGTGATGCAGTTTGTTGCCGATTACATCGGTATGCCAGCTGTTGCTGTGCAGGAAGTTGCGACTTTCTACAATATGTACAACACAAAGCCAGTTGGTAAGCACAAGATCACAGTTTGCACTAACTTGCCTTGTGCCTTGTCAGGTGGTGAACGTGCTGCACATCATTTAAAACAGAAATTGGGTTTGGATTACAAAGAAACTAGTGCAGATGGCCAGTTTACCTTGATGGAAGGTGAGTGCATGGGAGCGTGTGGTGATGCACCTGTGTTGTTGGTGAACAATAAGCGTATGTGCAGCTTTATGTCGAATGACAAAATTGATGCTTTGGTGACGGAACTTTCACAAACAACTGAGGCGGGTAAATAATGACGAGTCTACACAATCGCCATATCAAGCCATTGATACTCGCCGGATTAGACGGTAAAAACTGGCACTTACAAGACTATGTCGCGCGTGGCGGCTATCAGTCTTTAAAACGTATCCTTGACGAAAAAATCCCTCCAGAGCAAGTCATTGCCGAGTTAAAGGCTTCTTCTTTGCGTGGCCGTGGTGGTGCGGGTTTTCCTACTGGTTTGAAGTGGAGCTTCATGCCTCGCCAGTTTCCTGGACAAAAATATCTGGTTTGTAATACAGACGAAGGTGAGCCAGGTACATTCAAAGATCGCGATATTATTCGCTATAACCCGCATGCCTTGATCGAAGGTATGGCGATTGGCGCCTACGCCATGGGAATCACGGTTGGTTACAACTATATTCACGGTGAAATTTTTGCCGATTACGACCGATTTGAAGAGGCTTTGGAAGAAGCACGTGCAGCGAATATGCTGGGTGATCGTATTCATGGTTCGGACTTCTCATTTCAGTTGCATGCATTTCACGGTTATGGTGCTTACATCTGCGGTGAAGAAACTGCGTTGTTGGAATCTCTCGAAGGCAAAAAAGGCCAACCACGCTTTAAGCCACCGTTCCCTGCGAGCTTTGGTTTGTACGGCAAGCCAACGACGATCAATAATACTGAGACGTTTGCCGCTGTACCTTTTGTGTTGGCGATGGGTGGCGAAGCCTATGCAGCGCTCGGTAAGCCAAATAATGGCGGCACTAAGATTTTCTCGATGTCTGGTGACGTCGCCAAGCCTGGTAACTATGAAGTTCCCCTCGGAACACCGTTCGCTACGCTGTTAGAGTTGGCAGGCGGTATGCGTGACGGTAAAAAAATCAAAGCCGTCATCCCAGGTGGATCATCGATGCCGGTGTTGACGGGTGACGTGATGATGGCGACCGATATGGACTACGATTCGATTGCGAAAGCAGGTTCGATGTTAGGTTCTGGCGCTGTGATCGTGATGGATGAAACACGTTGTATGGTGAAATCATTGTTGCGCCTATCTTACTTCTATTTTGAAGAATCTTGCGGTCAATGTACTCCATGCCGCGAAGGTACGGGTTGGTTATATCGTATGGTACATCGCATTGAAAATGGCCAAGGTCGTCCAGAAGATTTGGATATGCTCAATGCTGTTGCGGATGGTATCCAAGGGCGTACTATTTGTGCCTTGGGTGATGCTGCTGCGATGCCAGTGCGCGCATTTATTAAGAATTTCCGTGAAGAGTTTGAATACCATATCGAGCATAAGCATTGCTTGGTTCCGACTTATTTATAAACAAAAGCTTTCGTTTGTTCTTGAATTGAGATTGCATTCAAGTCTGACTATTTATTCGCTTAGCGTATCCAGAGCACACCATGGTTGAAATTGAAATAGACGGCAAAAAAGTAGAAGTCCCTGCGGGAAGCATGGTCATGGAAGCTGCCAACAAACTTGGCACTTACATTCCTCACTTTTGCTATCACAAGAAATTGTCGATTGCAGCGAACTGCCGCATGTGTTTAGTGGAAGTTGAGAAAGCACCTAAGCCATTGCCAGCCTGCGCGACTCCGGTTACGCAAGGTATGATCGTTCGCTCAAACAGCGATAAAGCGACCAAGGCACAAAAAGATGTGATGGAATTTTTGCTGATCAACCATCCTTTAGATTGCCCAATTTGCGATCAAGGCGGTGAATGTCAATTGCAAGATCTGGCAGTTGGTTACGGTAAAACCAGTTCACGTTATCAAGAAGAAAAACGCGTTGTCTTCCATAAAAATGTTGGTCCTTTGATCTCGATGGAAGAGATGAGTCGTTGTATCCACTGCACCCGTTGCGTGCGCTTCGGTCAGGAAGTCGCTGGCGTAATGGAGCTAGGCATGTTGGGTCGTGGTGAACATTCTGAGATCACGTCTTTCGTCGGTAAAACAGTCGATTCAGAATTGTCCGGCAATATGATCGATCTGTGCCCAGTGGGTGCCTTGACTTCTAAGCCATTCCGTTACTCTGCACGCACTTGGGAGTTGTCGCGTCGTAAATCTGTTAGCGCACATGATGGCCTTGGTTCCAATTTGATCGTCCAAGTCAAAAACAATAAAGTTATGCGCGTCGTTCCATTGGAAAATGATGCGGTGAACGAATGTTGGATTTCCGATAAAGATCGTTTTGCTTATGAAGGCCTCAATAGTGCAGATCGTTTGACGAAGCCTATGTTGAAGCAGGGTGGTCAATGGCAAGAAACAGATTGGCAAACAGCCTTGGAATATGTGGCACATGGTTTGAAAAATGTGAAACATGAGCATGGTGCAAATTCTATAGCTGGTTTGGCGACTGCAAATTCAACTTTAGAAGAAATGAGTTTGCTGTCACGAGTAGTACGTGGTTTGGGTTCTGAAAATATCGAAACGCGCCTACGTCAATCTGACTTCGCATTAACGTCAAAAATTAAGCCATGGTTGGGCATGTCAATTGCCACATTTGCGCAATTAAAAAATGTATTTGTGATCGGCTCCTTCCTACGTAAGGATCATCCACTGCTGGCAGCACGTTTGCGTCAAGCAGTGAAAGCTGGTGCAAAGTTGAGTGTTTTGCACGCGACTGATGATGAATTGTTGATGAAAGTTGCGAATAAAGCAGTGTTGGCACCTTCAGCATGGTTGTCGTTCTTGGCGGAAATTGCTACGGCAGTCGCGAATTCAAAACAAGTTGCGAAGCCAGCAGGCTTGGCAGATGTTGCGGTCAGTGATGTGGCGCAAACAATTGCAACTAATTTGTTGTCTGGTGCGGAAACTGCCTCTTCTGGTGTTTTCCTTGGTAATACAGCGGCGCAACATCCTGATGCATCTAAAATTCATGCTTTGGCTCAATGGATTGCTCAAAACACGGGTGCAGGTTTTGGTTATTTGACTGAAGCAGCGAACACGGTAGGCGCTTATTTGTCGGATGCGGTGCCAGCGAGTCCTGATGTTGCAACGAATCTGCTGACAAATGCGCGTAAAGCAGTTGTTTTATTCAATGCTGAGCCTGAATTTGATTTCGCGAATACGAATCAAGCGCAAGCGGTATTGGCGCAAGCGGATATGGTAGTTGTGATGTCACCATTTAAGCATGGCATGGATTACGCAGACGTGATGTTGCCAGTTTCTCCTTACACAGAAACCGCGGGTACTTTCGTTAATTGCGAAGGTCGTGCGCAAAGTTTCCACGGTGTCGTGAAACCATTGGGTGATACTCGCCCTGGATGGAAAGTCTTACGTGTTCTGGGTAACTTGTTGGGCTTAGAGAATTTTGAGTTTGAAACAGCTGAAGCAGTACGCGATGCCGTGTTGGGACAAGGTCAAACAGACTTGTCAGCAAAGTTGAATAATTTTGCAGATATGGCGGTCACGAATGCAAGTTCAGTAGCTGGCTTGGAACGTGTCTCGGATGTGCCTATCTATAGCACGGATGCAATCGTTCGCCGTGCAGAATCTTTGCAACGTACCGCTGACGCAAAAGCACCGACCGTTAGTTTGAGTGCTGCTGAGTTCGCACGCCTCGCAATTGCTGACGGTGATTTTGTGAAGTTAACGCAAGCGGGTACTTCAGTACTGGTTTCTGCGAAATTAGATAAAACATTGCCAGCGACGGTAGTGCGCGTGGCAGCCGGTGTTTTGGCAACGCATCAACTGGGTGCGATGTTTGGCCCAATTAATGTGGAGCGTGCATAATGAATTTACTTGATACGGTTCAATCTTATGGAGTGCAATACCTAGGTGGTTTGTGGCCTCTAGTATGGACCCTGGTTAAGATTGTTTGCATCACTTTGCCTGTGATGGGATGTGTCGCTTACCTGACCTTGTGGGAACGCAAAATGATTGGTTGGATGCATGTGCGTCTAGGCCCTAATCGTGTTGGTCCTGCAGGTTTGCTGCAACCAATTGCAGATGCATTGAAGCTGTTATTGAAGGAAATTATTATTCCTGCGAAAGCGAATAAGGTTTTATTTGTGATCGCACCGATTATGACGATCATGCCAGCGTTGGCAGCTTGGTCCGTCGTGCCATTTGGTCCTGAAGTCGTATTGGCAAATGTGAATGCTGGCCTGTTGTTAATCATGGCGATCACTTCCATGGAAGTGTACGGCATCATCATCGCGGGTTGGGCCTCTAACTCTAAATATGCCTTCTTGGGTGCGATGCGTGCTTCAGCACAAATGATTTCCTACGAAATCGCGATGGGTTTCGTATTAGTCATTGTGTTGATGGTCTCTGGCAGTTTGAATTTGACAGATGTTGTCAATGGTCAATCCAAAGGTTATTTTGCTGAACACGGTTGGAATTTTCTCTCTTGGAACTGGCTGCCTTTGTTGCCGATGTTTGTGGTTTACGTGATCTCTGGTATTGCAGAAACCAATCGTCACCCATTCGACGTCGTGGAAGGTGAGTCTGAGATTGTCGCTGGTCACATGGTTGAATATTCGGGTATGTCTTTCGCGATGTTCTTCCTCGCCGAGTACGCAAATATGATTTTGATTTCCGCATTGGCTTCCTTGATGTTCCTTGGTGGTTGGAATTCGCCGATTGGACATGCAGTTCCAGTGTTGGGATTGCTGACTTACTTGCCAGGCTGGATTTGGTTGGGCGTGAAGACTTTCTTCGTGGTCTCCTTATTTATCTGGGCACGTGCTTCTTTCCCACGTTATCGATACGACCAAATCATGCGTTTGGGCTGGAAAGTATTTATTCCGCTGACCTTAGCATATTTGGTCATCGTCGCCGGGTGGATGCAAACCTCATGGAATATTTGGAAGTAAATCAGCTAAAGAATAATGGATGCAAATAATGGAAGCAATTAAGGATTTCTTTGGCAGCCTGATGCTGCGCGAGTTGATCAAAGGTTTAGCTTTGACAGGTCGCTATATGTTTGCACGCAAAATCACGGTGCAATTCCCTGAGGAAAAGACACCGCAATCACCGCGTTTCCGTGGCTTGCACGCATTACGTCGCTATCCGAATGGTGAAGAGCGCTGCATTGCTTGTAAATTGTGCGAAGCGGTTTGTCCTGCGATGGCGATTACGATTGAGTCGGATCAACGTGAAGATGGTTCACGTCGCACAACACGTTACGATATCGATCTGACGAAATGTATTTTCTGTGGTTTTTGTGAAGAGTCTTGCCCAGTTGATTCCATCGTAGAAACGCACGTATTGGAATATCACGGTGAAAAACGTGGTGACTTGTATTTCACCAAAGAGATGTTACTCGCTGTGGGTGATCGTTACGAACCAGAAATCGCGGCAGCGCGTCAAGCTGACGCTAAATACCGCTAAGACTGGAAGAGCTGAATTATGGATTTTGTTACTGCATTATTTTATGCGTTCTCAGCGATCTTAATAATCGCTGCCACTCAAGTGATTACTGCACGTAATCCTGTGCATGCCGCCTTATTTTTGGTGCTCTCATTTTTCACCGCAGCAGGAATTTGGTTGTTATTGAAAGCGGAATTTTTAGCCATTGTTCTGGTGTTGGTATATGTTGGCGCAGTGATGGTTTTGTTCTTGTTCGTTGTGATGATGTTGGATATTGATCTAGATAAATTACGCGAAGGATTTTGGGGGCGTTTGCCTTTAGCAGCCATCGTCGGTGTGGTGGTTGCTTTAGAAATGTCGGCAGTTTTGTTAAAAGGCTTTTTGCGTCCTGATAACAATGTACCTGCTGCGGCTTCACACATCGGTGGCACGAAGGCTTTGGGCTTAGAAATTTTTACGAATTATGTATTCGCGTTTGAAGTTGCCGCAGCAATTTTATTGTTAGCTATTGTTGCAGCGGTAGCGTTGACATTGCGCCGTCGTAAAGACAGTAAGTATTTTGATCCAGCCGCTGCGGTTAAAGTTAAACGTGCTGATCGTATCCGTATTGTGAGTATGAAGGCAGAATCTGATCGTGCAAATGCGGGAGCAGAAACCCAAACTACTGCAGAAAAAACAGGTGCCTAAATGACTTTAACACTTACCCATTTTTTGATACTCGGTGCGATTTTATTTGCAATCTCGGTAGTCGGGATTTTCATGAATCGCAAAAACATCATTGTATTGCTGATGGCGATTGAACTAATGTTGTTGGCGGTGAATATCAATTTCATCGCTTTCTCTCATTACTTAGGTGATGCAGCTGGACAGATTTTCGTGTTCTTCATTTTGACTGTGGCAGCAGCGGAATCTGCGATTGGTTTGGCGATTTTAGTGGTGATGTTCCGTAATCTGGATACGATTAATGTGGAAGACTTAGGCTCATTGAAGGGCTAAAAAGACAGAAACCTCTTGGAAGTTGACAGTGCGTTGACTTCTGAGCATCTTTCAAGTTGATAAGCAGTTTGAGAATTTAAAAGAATTAAGATAATCAAAGGGTCATTATGGCGGGGCAACTTAACCCACATTTACTGCTAGCAGTACCATTGGCGCCACTCGCTGGATCAGCCATTGCGGGTCTGTTAGGCACGAAATTTTTTGGTAATTTGGTTGGACGCAAGATCTCGCATAGCGCGACGATACTTGGGGTTTTAATCGCATTTATTCTATCTTGCATGACTTTGTCGCAAGTGATGGATGGTGCGAAATACAATGCCACTTTATATCATTGGATGACTGTTGGTAGCTTGAAGCTGGAAGTTGGTTTCTTAGTGGACAGCCTTACCGCAATGATGATGTGCGTTGTCACCTTCGTGTCTTTGATGGTGCATATTTACACTGTCGGTTATATGGCTGAAGACGAAGGCTACAACCGTTTCTTTGCCTATATTTCCTTGTTCACCTTCTCGATGTTGATGCTGGTTATGAGCAACAACTTCTTGCAATTGTTCTTTGGTTGGGAAGCCGTTGGTTTAGTTTCCTACCTCTTGATTGGCTTTTGGTACACGAAGCCAACGGCAATTTATGCGAACATGAAGGCCTTCTTAGTGAATCGTGTAGGTGACTTTGGCTTTATCTTGGGTATTGGTTTATTAGTCGCTTATGCAGGTTCCATGGACTATGCAGAGGTTTTTGCGAAGAAAGCCGAGCTTGCCCCATTGATGTTGCCAGGTACAGATTGGATGTTGATTACCGTTGCATGTATTTGTTTGTTCATCGGAGCGATGGGTAAATCTGCACAATTCCCTCTGCATGTATGGTTGCCAGATTCTATGGAAGGTCCAACGCCAATTTCTGCTTTGATTCACGCTGCAACAATGGTCACCGCAGGTATTTTCATGGTGGCACGTATGTCACCACTGTTTGAAATGTCTGATACTGCCCTGAATTTCATCATGGTGATCGGTTCCATTACTGCACTGTTCATGGGTTTCCTTGGCATCATTCAAAACGATATCAAACGCGTTGTTGCTTACTCTACCTTGTCGCAGTTGGGTTATATGACTGTAGCGCTTGGAGCATCCGCGTATTCGGTAGCGGTATTCCATTTAATGACGCACGCATTCTTTAAGGCTCTATTGTTCTTGGCGGCTGGTTCGGTGATTATCGGTATGCATCATGATCAAGACATTCGCAATATGGGTGGCTTACGTAAATACATGAAGGTGACGTGGATTACTTCATTACTGGGCTCTTTAGCTTTAATCGGTACACCTTTCTTCTCTGGATTCTATTCCAAAGATTCGATTATTGAAGCAGTCATGTTGTCTCATTTGCCAGGTGCTGGATTTGCAAAATTTGCGGTGTTGGCAGGGGTGTTTGTAACAGCCTTCTATTCTTTCCGTATGTACTTCTTGGTATTCCACGGTAAAGAAAACTTCGGTCATGCACATGATGCACATGGTCATGACGATCATCACGATGATCATCATCATGGTTTAGCGCCAGGTCAAAAGCCGCATGAGTCTCCAGCTGTGGTGTGGGTACCATTGGCGCTGTTGGCGATTCCTTCTGTGTTCATCGGTTTGTATGCGATCGAACCTATGTTGTACGGTGATTTCTTTAAAGACGTGATTTTCATCGATCACCATGCGCATCATGCAATGGGTGAATTGAAAGAAGAATTCCACGGTTGGCAAGCAATGGGCATTCATGCACTGACGACGCTACCATTCTGGTTGGCATTAGCAGGTGTTGCTTTGTCTTACTTCTTCTATATGGTCAAACCAGCTATTCCTGCAATGATCAAACAGAAATTTAGTGCAATTTTCACGCTATTGGACAATAAGTACTACATGGATAGATTTAACGAAATCGTGTTCGCTGGTGGTGCTCGTTTATTGGGTGGCGGCTTGTGGAATATCGGTGACAAGGGCTTAATCGACGGTTTGGTGGTGAATGGTAGTGCGAAATTGGTAGGCTTATTCTCCAAAATTGTTCGTTTGTTCCAAACTGGTTTCATCTACCACTATGCGCTGGTAATGATTTTGGGTGTGTTGGGCTTCTTGATTTATTTCATGCCGCTCCCGTTTGCTAAATAAAGTGACCACAATAAGATAATTATGATGCTGTCAAATTCTCCAATATTAAGCCTGTCGATCTGGTTGCCAATCGCTTTCGGTGTGGCCGTGTTAGCACTTGGTCGAGATAAAAACCCCGGGTTGGTTCGTCTCATTTCTTTAGTGGGTTCTCTTTTTAGTTTTGCAGTCACTATTCCACTTGTTCAGGGGTTTAATAATGCGGCCCATGGCATGCAGTTTGTTGAACGATTGACTTGGATTGAGCGTTTCAATGCATTTTATGCTTTGGGAGTCGATGGTATTTCCATGTGGTTGGTACCTTTAACCGCATTTATTACTGTTATCGTCGTCATCGCAGCGTGGGAAGTCATTGAGAAAAATGTGGCCCAGTATATGGGAGCTTTTCTCATTCTTTCAGGTCTCATGATAGGCGTTTTCTGCGCGACAGATGGCTTGTTATTTTATGTGTTCTTCGAAGCGACTCTGATCCCAATGTACATCATCGTTGGTATTTGGGGTGGGCCAAATAGGGTGTACGCTGCATTTAAATTCTTCTTGTACACCTTACTTGGATCTCTGCTGACCTTGGTTGCGATTATTTACCTGTACTTCAAGTCTAACGGATCTTTTGATATTCAAGTGTGGCATCAATTGCCGCTGTCTTTGCATGCGCAAATCCTGCTTTTCGTGGCCTTCTTGATGGCTTTTGCGGTTAAAGTGCCGATGTGGCCAGTTCATACTTGGTTGCCTGATGCTCACGTTGAGGCTCCGACTGGAGGTTCGGTCGTATTGGCTGCAATCATGTTGAAACTTGGAGCGTATGGATTTTTGCGATTCTCATTACCTATCGCACCTGATGCAAGTCATTATTTGGCGAGCATGATGATTACCTTGTCACTGATTGCTGTGATTTATATCGGTCTCGTTGCGTTGGTGCAAAAGGATATGAAAAAGCTAGTCGCATATTCATCGATTGCACACATGGGTTTTGTGACCTTAGGCTTTTTTATGTTTAACGAACTCGCCGTGCAAGGCGCGATTGTTCAGATGATTTCTCATGGCTTTATATCCGCGGCAATGTTTTTGTGCATTGGCGTGTTGTATGACCGAGTTCATTCACGAGAAATCGCTGATTATGGTGGCGTAGTTAATACCATGCCGAAATTTGCCGCCTTGTTTGTCTTGTTCTCGATGGCCAACTGCGGCCTACCAGCGACCTCTGGTTTTGTTGGTGAGTTCATGGTGATTATTGGGGCAGTGAAGTTCAATTTTTGGATTGGCATGTTAGCTGCTACGGCACTGATTTTTGGTGCTGCCTATTCCTTGTGGATGGTGAAACGGGTGGTATTTGGCGCAATTACGCATGATCACGTAGCAAAATTAGTGGACTTGAATAAGCGTGAGTTTTTCATGTTGGGTGTGTTGGCGATTGCTGTCATCGCGATGGGCTTGTATCCAGCGCCTTTCACAGACGCGATGCAAGTATCGGTCGCTGATTTATTGAAGCATGTAGCAACGACAAAAATCGCTCCATAGTAGTCATTAGAATTTAGAAATCGATAATATGAACCTGATTCCACCATCACTTTATCCAGAAGTATTTTTACTGCTATCGATCTGTGCGATCTTGCTGATCGACATGTTTCTTAGTGACGACAAGCGGAATGTAACCTATGCGTTGAGCTTATTGTCGCTTGGTGTATGTGGCGTTTTGACGATGAATGCGACAAGTGGCACCTCGGTGTATTTGAGCAACAACATGTTTGTCTCAGATGCCATGTCGAATCTGTTGAAAATGTTCAGTTATATTGCCGTGGGTGTGACGTTTATTTACGGGCGTCAATACGCCACTGATCGTGGTATGACAAAAGGGATGCTGGGTGGCGAGTTTTACACACTTGCTTTGTTTGCCCTTTTGGGACAAATGATCATGATTTCTGGAAATAATCTGTTGATCATTTATCTCGGTCTTGAGTTAATGTCTTTGGCGTTGTACGCCTTGGTCGCATTGCGTCGCGATCACACAGAGTCGACTGAAGCGGCGATGAAGTACTTTGTATTGGGTGCTTTGGCATCGGGCTTTTTGTTGTATGGAATTTCCATGCTTTACGGTGCTACCGGCACATTGAATTTAAATGAAATGGCAAGAATTGCCGCGTTAGCTACTGCAAATAAAACGATCTTAGTATTTGGTATCGTATTCTTAGTCGCTGGCCTTGCATTCAAATTAGGGGTTGTTCCATTTCATATGTGGGTACCTGACGTATATCAAGGTTCACCAACGGTCGTTACTTTGCTATTGGGTGGTGCACCAAAGTTGGCGGCTTTCGCAATTACGTTCCGCTTGTTGGTGGAAGGTTTGTTTCCGCAGGTATTGGATTGGCAGCAAATGCTGATGGTGTTGGCGGTAATGTCGATGGCGATCGGCAATATTACCGCAATCGCTCAAACAAACCTGAAGCGTATGTTGGCCTACTCGACGATTTCACAGATGGGCTTCATGTTGCTTGGTTTTATCTCTGGCGTTTCGAACGGCAACGTAAATTTGGCTGGCGAAGCGTATAGTGCGTCGATGTTTTACGCGATTACTTATGTGATGACCACACTTGGGTCTTTTGGTGTGATCCTGTTGTTATCGCGCGCCGGCTTTGAAGCCGAGAATATTGCCGATTTGAAGGGATTGAACAAACGTAGTAAGTGGTTTGCATTCATCATGTTGTTGTTGATGTTCTCATTGGCAGGTATTCCACCATTGATGGGCTTTTATGCCAAATTATCAGTATTGACGTCGGTAGTTGCGACGGGTCAAGTTTGGCTAGCAGTTGCCGCTGTTTTGTTCTCTTTAATTGGCGCGTTCTACTATTTGCGTATTGTTAAGGTGATGTATTTTGATGAGCCAGTAGACAGTTCGCCGATTGTGGCGCATGCCGACCTAAAATTAGTCCTCAGTGTCAATGGTTTAGCGGTTCTTGTGCTAGGTATCGTTCCAGATACATTGCTGCAGAGTTGCATAGCGGCGATCAGAAGTACGATAGCGTCTTGATCCAGGCATTTCAACAGAAAGAAGTGTTTTGAATACATCACTTTTAAGTTGGTTCGTGATTGTCATAGCGCTTTTGGCCGCTAGCCTTCCATTCTTTACTGAACGCCTTTTCGGTTTGATCACCATAAAATTCAGAAAGACAGTATGGCTACGGCTGTTTGAACTAGTTGTCTTATATTTTTTGGTTGGTTTACTAGGAACGTTTCTTGAGGCTCAAGCTGGAAATCGTTTTGAGCAGCGTTGGGAATTTTTTGCAATTACAGCATGTCTTTTTGTTGTGTTTGCCTTTCCCGGATTTGTTTATTGTTATCTGCGCAAGCAAAGTTTTGAATAGCCTTAGTCTATGAACATCCTTGATCTCAGTCCAGATCAAAACCCCCAATTGGCAGAGATAAAGGTGGATAGCCATCGGGCTTATCACGGCAGTTTTTTACAGGTTGAAAAAGATACAGTCAAACTACCTGATGGTAATTTGGTGACGCGCGAATATATAAAACATCCTGGCGCGGTGGTCATCCTTCCCTTATTTGATGATGGATCGGTATTGATGGAGCGTCAGTTTCGCTATCCATTAAACCAAGTATTTCTTGAGTTTCCAGCTGGCAAAATAGACCCAAATGAAGATTCACTAGTTTGTGCGAAACGTGAGCTAAAAGAGGAAACTGGCTATACAGCTGACCATTGGGAATTCGTTTGCACAATTCATAACGCTATTGCGTATGCAGATGAGCATTTAGATATTTACCTAGCACGTGGTCTCGTTGCTGGTGATGCGAAACTGGATGACGAAGAATTTTTGGAAACTTTTACAGCGCCGGTTTCAGATGTGTTGGCATGGGTAAGGGCGGGCAAGATTACCGACGTCAAGACTGTGATAGGCGCATTTTGGCTGGACAAGATTCTTAAACAAGAATGGCAGCTTTAGTCGCTTAATTCAGTTTAGTTGCTAAGGCGCCTGAGCTTTGCAAAATAGTCGTTTTTCTTCCTAGTACTCCCTTTTCTCCTTGGATTTTTCTCGAGTGTCGATTCGGCCTTAAGTGGCATCATATCAGTCGCAACATCGGCGATTTTCTCATTGAGTGTTTGTTCTTCATTTTTTTCTGCGCTTGTTTTTTCGTTGGCTCAGGTTCCCCGCTTATGCCTGATATATTCGAAAGTGTCCTCTAAAAAAGGTAAAATGGTGGCGGTAAATATTTGAGGGAGCATTATGAGAGAAGTAATACGTGGGAGTGTGACACCTGACCAGTTATTCGAAAATAATCGTAGCTGGGCTGCGGAAATACTCAGCCGCGATGCGCAATTTTTTGAGAAATTGGCAGTACAACAAAGTCCCGAATATTTGTGGATTGGATGTGCGGATAGTCGAGTGCCAGCAAATGAGTTACTTGGATTGTTGCCCGGCGAATTATTCGTTCATCGCAACATCGCTAATTTGGTTGTGCATTCCGATCTGAATTGCCTTTCTGTACTTCAATTCGCAGTCGATGTGCTCAAAGTTAAGCATGTGATTGTGTGCGGTCATTATGGGTGTGGTGGCGTGCATGCCGCATTGACCGGACGACGAGTTGGATTGGCGGATAATTGGCTGCGTCACGTACAAGATGTGCATCAAAAGCATGAAAAGTATTTAGGTGATGTTTTACCTGAAAGAGAGCGTGTGGATCGCCTTTGCGAGTTGAATGTAATCGAACAGGTTGTGAATGTCTGTCAAACCACGATCATCCAAGATGCGTGGGAACGCGGGCAATCAGTTGAGATCCATGGTTGGGTATATGGAATTCAGGATGGACTGCTCAACGAATTAGGGATGTCGATTAATTCTCCTGAGAAGTTGGCTCCGCATTTGGAGCGGAGTTTAGCGCGATATAGAGACTGAAGCATTTGCGCATTCTGTAATTGTAAAATCCTTTTACTTTTCAAAAAAAATTGAAGACGGCATGGCGGATGTGCGATGCCGTTTTTTTTCGATCCTAATTCCGATATAAACGATAAAAATGGATTCAAAAGTTCGTCTGAATGGTCTCGATACTCTGCGCTCATGCGCAATTCTGTTGGTCCTTATGTATCACTACATGGTATTTGTCAGCCATGAGCCTAGCTTTGGTTTTCTGAGTGAAATCGGTTGGGTTGGGGTCGATTTGTTTTTTGTCTTGAGTGGCTATTTGATCGGTAATCAAATATTTGCAGGTCTAAAAAGTGAGCAGGGGTTTTCGCTTAAAACCTTTTATATCCGCCGTGCATTGCGAACTTTGCCGAATTTCTATGTGGTGCTGGCGATCTATTTTCTGTTTCCGGTCGAAGCAGGAGGTAACGCAGTAACGCCACTGTGGAAGTTTCTCACCTTCACACAAAATTTTGATTTAAAACCCGGCTCGGCATTTTCGCATGCGTGGTCGCTGAGTATCGAAGAGCAGTTTTATGTCGCCTTGCCTTTAATCGCGATCGCTACGATTGCGACCTTAAAATCGGTTCGTGCTATGTGGGTAGTGTTGTTGTTAGCGATGGCCGCGGCTGCAGGCATGCGTTATTGGATGTGGCAGCAAGTTGGTGACGACTATATCCAGTACTACGTCCACATTTACTATTCAACTTGGTGTCGTTTTGATGAGTTGCTACCCGGCGTGGCATTGGCTTTGTTGAAGAATTTTCATTCGCCGATTTGGACCCGCTCACTCAAGTACGGTCACCATAGTTTCATCGCGGGCGTGGTAACGACTGCGCTGGCGATGGTGTTGTTCACTAACTTTAGTTTTGTCGAAGGGCAGGGCTTTTTGTGGTTCACCACGACCTTTGGCTATAGCATTTTAGCTTGTGGATTTGCTCTACTGACTTTGGCGGGTTTAAGTCCCAATTCTTATCTATATCGTTTACGCATCCCCGGCGCATCTGTTTTAGCGCTGTGGTCGTATGCACTGTATCTGGTGCATAAACCGCTAATGAATGCTTTGCTACGTCCATTTCAAGCTTGGGATATTTCGGTGAAATCAGCGCTGGGAATTGCTGCGATGTTTGCACTGAGTTTGTTAGCAGCGTATGTATTGTATCGATTGGTCGAGACACCGTTCATGCGCTTACGAGATCGTTATTTTCCGTATAAGGGATAAAAAATTGTCCGGTATGAGTACTAGTGCAGCTTGACCCGCATTTCTTAAGGCGACCCTGATAGCGATCTGGAATACTAGGAGCTTCAATTTCCTTCCGCTCTAACTATGTCTTACAGCGTTGTTTGGTTCAAACGCGATTTGCGCTTGCATGATCATGCTGCTTTGTCTGAGGCGGCATCACGTGGCCCGATTCTTTGCTTATATGTTGTCGAGCCAGCGTTGTGGCAGCAAGCGGATGCAGCACGCCAGCATTTTGAGTTCATCCTAGAGAGTTTGCGTGATCTCTATGTGGAATTGAAACAGCACGGCGGTCGTTTGCATGTCGTCACTGGCGATATGCTGGAAGTGTTACAGGCTTTGCATGAGCGCGCGCCTTTTCACAGTTTATATGCGCATGAAGAAACGGGTAATGCTTGGACTTATCAACGTGATTTGGCGGTTGGACGCTGGTGTCGTACCCAACAAATTAATTGGTTAGAATTCCGACAATTTGGCGTGGTGCGGCGTTTGGCTGATCGTGATCATTGGAAGGCGAGTTGGGACGCTCACGTTGAGCAAAATTGCTTGCCTGTACCGGCACAATTGCAGTTCGTGGATATGCCGTGGCAAGATGCGTTGCCGCCTTCTGCTGATCGACTTCATTTGCACCAAGCTGATACGCCACGTCGGCAGCGCGGTGGGCGTCAAGTTGGTCTTGCTGTATTGTCGTCTTTCTTACTTGAACGCTGTGCCTATTATCGTGGTGGAATTTCTTCCCCCTTATCAGCGCCAGATGCTTGTTCTAGGCTTTCACCTTATTTGACGTTTGGCTGTTTAAGCTTGCGCGAAGTCGTGCATGCGACGGTACAGCGTATGGAACAACCGCATGAGGATGCGGTCATGTCGCAGCATCCATCCGCGGGACGGATGAAGCAGGGCTTAAATGCTTTTATCAGTCGGCTGTACTGGCATTGCCACTTCATTCAAAAATTGGAATCAGAACCCGAGATTGAATATCAAAATATGCATCGCGGTTACGATGGCTTGCGTGAGCAGGATTGGAATGAGGTCCATTTTCAGGCATTGATACAAGGTCGTACAGGCTGGCCTATGGTGGATGCCTGTATCGCCATGTTGCGTGAGACTGGCTGGATTAATTTTCGTATGCGCGCCATGTTGGTCTCCGTCGCATCCTATCCGTTGTGGTTAGATTGGCGGCGCGTTGGTACTTGGTTGGCGACGCAATTTATCGACTATGAGCCGGGTATACATTGGAGCCAAATGCAAATGCAAGCGGGTACTACAGGCATCAATGTGCCACGCGTATATAACCCAATTAAACAAGCGCATGATCATGATCCGAAAGGCATCTTTGTGCGACGTTGGTTGCCGGCGATGCGTAAAGTACCTGATTTGTTTTTGTTTGAACCTTGGACCATGCCAGCAGATGTGCAAGCGGCCTATGGCGTAGAAGTAGGGCACGATATTCCAGTTCCTGTTGTCGATCTTGAAGTCGCCACACGTGAAGCGAAGGCAAAACTATTTGCTGTGCGAGGTCAAGCAGAAGTGAAGGCAGCGAAGTCAGCGGTAGTCAAGAAACACGGATCACGTAATACACGTAGTGCACCTAAGTCACGCAGTACAGGCAGTACAAAGCGCGTAGGAAAATCGACTAAGCGAGTGAAGCAGCAAGACGCCAGTTCGACCAGCAATATCGAGCAAGCGCCGCAGATGGGCTTTGATTTCTAAATTTTCATGTTGAAAATCGGGTTCCAAGAAATTTGGTTCAAAAATCCCGATTCTTCTGATCACGCGATTTAAATCGCATTACCTCGTCGCTGCGCAAAGCTTGGTGTTTTGTTTTACGACCAGTCACCCGGCTACGCCACATTTTGAAGCTCGATGCTTTCATCGACTGACGCATTAGTCGAATCACTGCACTTTCGTTCAAGCCGAATTGACGTTGGATGGCGTCGAAAGTAGTGCGATCTTCCCACGCCATTTGTATCACTCTATCGATGGTAGCTTGATCGACGGTAGCGTTATTCATAGCCGCTTGATCAATTGTTGGCATCATGGTTTAGGCTTTCTTTGCCCATGCCATGCACCAGCCTTTTGCTGAGACTTGCTTGTTACCTAAGGCGGCACAATTTGCCCATGCGTCTGTTGCTTTGCCTTGATACAGCATGCAGTTGACGCAGTTCTTTCCAGCGGCATACGCAGGAAATTTTTTCGTGTCCACTTTGCTTGCGTCATGTTTGTAGCCAAGAGCAACTGAACCGGGCGCTGCTTCATCGACGCGATTTGCTTGAGCATTGACCTTGAGTGCGGCTCCCAAACCTAAGGCAGCAGGAACTGCTTGAATTAAAAATTGACGACGTGATTTCATCATGAATTCCTTTATAGATAATGTCATTAATTGATTTGATTCTCGGTACTGCTTAGTTGATCAAACTTAGCGATCAAATTTTTCGCCAACTGGCTTGCGCCAAAGCGGTCGAAACTTTAGAAAGACGTGGTACAAATTATCTAACAAAGTAATTACCCAACGCCTTTCGAGTAAGGGCGTGATCCAGCCTAGGGTAGGTAATTGTCGCCACATCACAATAAATGCAGCCGCTCCTGATACAAGTTGTCCCGTTTCATCACGTGCGTGCAACTTGTTGAGTGCTTGTTGTCGATTGAGTTGTGTTCCTAGCTCGATTTCTTCGCAGCGGCTTGCATCTATCCATTCAATTTTGTCAGCGCCTCGCCATGTTTGGTAGGTGGCGATTTCTTTCGCACACAAGGGACATGCACCATCGAAATAAACGGTGCAAATTGGTTTTGCTGCTTGTTTTTCGTGGTGCGTATTCATTTGTGTTGGCGCGTTTTTCATTGCTGTCATTGTTGTCGCTGCTACGTTGCGTGAGATTTTTAATAATGAATTATTGGCTCATCCTGTTTGGTATAGAGTAGTCCAAAACGTAAATGGTGTCCAATAAGTGAACCGTTAAAACTTGTGTTATGATGGTTTTATTCGGTTCAATATCGGTTCTTTTCCGGTATTTTGTCATTTTCTTGAAATACTTCTTTTACGATCAATTTGCTAAAAAAGTGGGTGAACTATGAATAATCAAACAGTAAAGTCGGCCGCCAATGAGGCGAATGCCACTTATCGCAGTGGTGCTGCGGCACGTTTATCAGGTGTTCCTGTGGAGACCTTGCGGGTGTGGGAGCGGCGCTATGGCGTGACAGACCCAAGTCGCTCAGAACGTGGTCAACGGCAGTATTCATTTGAGGATGTGCGGCGTTTGGGTCTGATCAAGCAATTGGTTGATGCCGGCAATTCGATTGGTGCGGTGGCGCATCTTGATTTGCAACAGTTACTGGCGATGTTAAGCGCGGTGGCAAATTTGCCTGCGGCACAGTCGCAAGTTCAACTCAGTAATGGCATGTTGAGAATTGCGTTGGTCGGCGTGATGTTGCGCCAATCTTTGATTAATCTAGATCCAGAACAAAGTAAATTGAGCTTAGTACAAACTGCCTTCAATCTGAAGCAGGCACCGATGCAGTTGAAGGATGTCAAAGTCGATGTGATGGTGGTTGAGCAAGGTGAGTTGACCGCACCAGAAGAACAAATTCCACTCTTAGGATTGGCTCAACAAACTTGTCAGGCGACAGCGGTACTTATTCTGTATCGATTTGCATCGAGCGACGCAATTCGTCAATTACGACTTGCGGGTTTTCATGTTGCCCGCATTCCTTCAGATATGCTGGAAATAGATCATCTATGCCGCGTCGCGATGGCGCGCGCACTCACGCTTGTGGAGCAGCAAGGGCGTATGGGACGCGTGAAGAAAAATGGTGCTCGACCTGCCGATGCAGCGCGAAATAAGAAAAGCAATGTAATTCCAGCACGTTTGCTCGATGATGAACATCTAACGCACATCGCCAAATTTGCTACAAGTATTCATTGCGAATGTCCACGTCATTTAGTCGATTTGCTGCAAATGCTGACCAGTTTTGAACGCTACAGCGCGCAATGTGAGAACCGTAATGAAGACGACGCTAGCCTACACCGTGACTTGCATTACACCGCGGCGCATGCTCGTTCTGCACTGGAGCAAGCCTTAGTGCGTGTAGCGCAGGCAGAAGGTATTCAGTATTGAAATTGAATATTCTCGAGAAAGCGCCCCATGAAAATGCGTAAAAAATCGGATTTGCCAAGCAAGCTATGTGAAGTCTGTGGTTTATCTTTTGCTTGGCGTAAGAAGTGGGAGAAAGACTGGGCTTCAGTCAAATATTGTTCTGAGCGTTGTCGTCGAGCACGGTCTAGCGCATCGGTGAAAAATTCGATGGTTGTTCTCGCAATTGGCTCGGTAAAGCACATATGAAAAAACTAGTTGTTTATTGGTTTCGAAATGATCTTCGGGTTGAGGATAATCCGGCGTTGAATGCTGCTTGTGCATACGCGCAGCACACTGGAGCACAATTGCTTCCGCTGTTTTGTCACACCTCTGCGCAAGGCACTTTGCATGTCGAACAAACGCAGTGGGGTTTTGCGCGTTTATCGGCTCATCGTCGATATTTTTTGCGCGATAGTTTGTTAGATTTACGCGAGCAGTTGCAGCAGTTTGGATTTGAATTAATTGAATTCGATGGTGAGCTGAGTAAGCAATCTGTATTTTGGGCGGCGCTAGCGCAAACCTATACGCTTCAGACCATCTTTTGCGAAGATATCGCGGCACCAGAAGAGCGTGCGCAGGTAGATGCTGTGCGGGCATTGCAGATCGATGTGCGAGCGGTATGGCAATCGACGATGTACGATCCGACATCGTTCGATTTCGACATAGCGCAGATGCCAGATCAGTTCACGACATTTCGACACAAGATAGAACACGCGGCATATCCGATACGTCAAGTAGTGTCATGTGCACTCTCTGCATCGTTCGCATTGCGTGACGCCACATTAGAAAAGTTTTCTGTGCATTTGAGTAAGCAAAGCCAGTGCGAGCTTGACGCCCTTGATGATGTTGATACTCAAGTTATGCGCGATATTGACGATGTGCGCAGTTCGTTCCCCTATTGCTTGCCCGAGTTTCGCGGCGGCAGTCGTGCTGCACATGCGCATCTAAAAAACTACTTCTCTTCTGAGTTGCCACATTCTTATAAACAAACACGTAATCAACTACAGGGTACGCGCTTTTCGACCAAGTTCTCGCCATGGCTGGCGAGTGGCGCGCTTTCGGCACCGCAAGTGATGGCTGCATTGCGCGAGTTTGAGGCGGAAAAAGGACAAAGCGACAGCAGTTACTGGATTTGGTTTGAATTACTGTGGCGTGATTATTTTCGCTTTTTACATTGCAAGTACGGCGTGCGGCTGTATCGTGCCAGCGGTTTATCAAAACTCCCGGTCGATTTGCCTGCTTTTGATGTGCAAAAATTTCAAGCGTGGACGCAATCGACGACGGGTGAGTCTTTGATTGATGCCGCGATGCGTGAGCTGATCAGTACTGGATATTTATCGAATCGCCTGCGTCAGCAAGTGATCAGTTATTGGCTACATGAGTTAGGTGGTGATTGGCGCGTAGCTGCTGCTTGGCTTGAATCGCAATTGCTTGATTACGATGTGTACAGCAACCAAGGAAATTGCTTGTACTTGGCGGGTTTAGGAACCGATCCTCGTGGCTATTTAGGCGGACGTTGGTTTGATCCACAGAAGCAAGCAAAACAGCATGATGCGGATGGAAGCTATCGCGCACTTTGGAACACACGGTAAACAAAACCATGAACAACAATCAGCAACCCGCGCACACCTTGCGCCTGATCTTAGGCGATCAGTTAAATTCACAACATAGTTGGTTTTCGCATCAGCAAGACGATGTGTTGTACGTGATGATGGAGGTGCGCCAAGAGACAGATTATGTGCTGCATCATGCGCAAAAAATCATCGCGATCTTTGCTGGCATGCGCGAGTTTGCGCGCCGTTTGCAGTTGGCAGGACATCGTGTGCATTACTTGACTATAGATGATCCAGACAATCTACATGCGATTACTGCCAATATTGAGAAACTGGCACAAATGGTGCAAGCGCAAGAATTTCAATATCAAGCACCTGATGAATATCGCTTAGATCAGCAATTACAAGTATTTGCGCAAACCACGGCCTTGCGTTGCTATATGTTTGATAGCGAACATTTTCTAACGCAAAGAGAAGAGGCGGGCAAGATTTTTGAAGGCCGCAAGAAATGGTTGATGGAACATTTCTATCGACAAATGCGCGTCAAATATCAAGTGCTGATGACGGGGCAAGATCCTATCGGTGGTGCTTGGAATTTTGATCACGATAATCGTAAAGCATGGCCAGGATTGCCGTGGGAGCCAGAAGATTTTCGGCCTCGCCACGATCACAGTACCTTGTGGGCGACGATACAAAATGCAGGTGTGAAAAGTTTTGGTGAGCCGAACGCCAGCGAATTTGCATGGCCTTTACACCGCGACGAAGCCTTGACGCAATTGCAGGCTTTCGTGCGCTTGGCATTGCCGCATTTTGGTGATTTTCAAGATGCAATGAGTAGCAAGGCATGGCGTTTATTTCACTCGCTGTTGTCGTTCGCATTAAACGTCAAGATGCTAAGCCCGCGCGAGGTGATTGCTGCGGTAGAAGCCGCGTACTCACGTGGCGAAGTATCGATTGCCGCTGCCGAGGGATACATTCGACAAATTCTCGGTTGGCGTGAATATGTGCGTGGCGTGTATTGGCATTTTATGCCCGATTATGCGCAAGAAAATGTGTTTGATCATCAAGCGGAATTGCCGACGTGGTTTTGGACTGGCAAGACCAAGATGCGCTGTCTATCGCTTGCGATTGGACAATCTTTGCAACAAGCGCATGCACATCATATTCAACGCTTAATGGTGATTGGCAATTTTTCGCTGTTAGCTGGTTTGCATCCACAGCGTGTTCACGAATGGTATCTCGGTGTGTATATCGATGCGTTTGAATGGGTGGAACTGCCGAATACTTTGGGCATGAGTCAATACGCTGATGGCGGTGTGTTAGCGACTAAGCCTTATGTGTCGAGCGCTGCTTATATTGATCGCATGAGCGATTATTGCAAGGGTTGTCAGTACGATAAAAAGCAGCGCACCACCGAAAATGCTTGTCCGTTCAATGCGCTGTATTGGGACTTCTTTGCGCGGAATGAGGAAAAGTTATCCTCCAATCCTCGGATTGGTATGGTCTATCCACAATTAAGAAAGATGCAGCCTGACATTCGAATAGAGCTTGCACAAAGAGCGCAATTTTTACGCGCCAATCTAGATAAGTTGTGAGTCACGTATGAAAGTGTCGGGGAAGCAAGGGACTTCAAAGCCAAGTCAATCAAATCGAGTCCATCCAAAGAAACTTCTTTTGAGTAAATGGACAGCAGTAGAGATTCATGCAAAGCAGAAGCATTTTTTTGTGTGCCGAGTGATACAGCCAGAGGATGTCAGTGAACCGATTACGGAGGTTGAAATTGAAGCGGTTTATTCAGGCTTTAAAAAGGTAATTTTATGGCGTGAATTGCAGGATATCTCGCTTTGGAAACAAGGTTGGAATTGAAAACGTCATTGATCAACTGAAGTGAAGAGCATGTGAGGTGATATTTTTATGCCTACAAAATTGTGGACAGTTCGATCAATGTGTATAAAACAGTTTAGTTTAAATCAGTTCAATATTGGAGTAGGTGCAGCTCATGGATTTATTATCTTTCCCGGACGATTTCCGCGTTTGTGTTATCGGAGCTAGCGGCGCAATTGGCAATGCTTTCGTCGAAGCATTCCAACAAAATCCTCGCTGTGCAAAGATTGTTGCCTTACATAGAAATTCCGTCCCAGCAATTGAACTGTGTGATGAACGCAGTATCGAACTAGCCGCAGAACAAATTCAATCGCTAGGTCCTTTTCATCTGATCATTCATGCAGCAGGGATGCTGCATCAGTCGGATAGGATGCCCGAAAAGAAATTAGGGGACATTAATATGGAGCAACTGCACAAGACCTTCATGGTGAATACATTTGGACCGGCGATCGTCATACGTCATTTTTCTAAAATGCTGGACCGGGAGCGAGGAGTATTTGCGTTGATGTCTGCGAAGGTTGGGAGTATTGAAGATAATCGCTTAGGTGGATGGTATAGTTATCGTGCTTCCAAAGCGGCTTTGAATATGCTCATCAAGACTGCTGCAATAGAAATTCAACGCAAGCAGGGGAATGCGGTAATGGTTGCCATGCATCCGGGGACTGTTTGTTCAGCACTTTCGCAACCCTTTCGGGGCGCTGAAATCGGACGACCAGCGAGACAAGCGGTAACAGAAATGTTGGGGGTGATCGATCGCCTAAAGAATCAAGATAGTGGCTGTTTTTTTAGTTATGATGGCCAACAATTACCATGGTGAGCTAGTAAGAATTTGAAAAAATGTTTTGAAATTTTAAAGAGAATAAAGGTTGGACATGACCGTCGACTCAGAGCATGGTGCGCCGCGTAAGAGTTTCTTATTAGGCATAGGCGCGCAAAAGGCTGGCACTTCTTGGCTGCATCGGTACTTGAACAGTCATCCGCAAGTAAATATGGGATTCGTGAAGGAATATCATATTTTTGACGCGTTGACGATTGATGAAGCTTACTTGAAAGAGCGATATTTGGTCGCTCGCTTGCGTCAAGGTGAACAAGTCAGTGCGACACCGATCGATAAAACGATTGCATTGTTCTTGACCAATACGCAGCATTATTTTGATTACTTTAGTCATCTCCTCAACTCAAATAAAACTTGTTTGCTAACTGGCGACATTACACCTTCGTATTCAGGATTGTCTGCTTCGACGATGGCGAAGATTCGCGCTGAGATATTAGCGAGAGGCTTAGATATGAAGGTCGTTTTCATCATGCGTGATCCCGTCGAACGTTGTATTTCTGCGATGCGGATGGGGTTGCGGAATCGAGGCCTACATCCAAGTCTCGAGCAGGAAGAACACGCTTTACGAAAT
Organism: Affinundibacterium fentianense; assembly: GCF_018139545.1. Lineage (GTDB taxonomy): Bacteria > Pseudomonadota > Gammaproteobacteria > Burkholderiales > Burkholderiaceae_D > Undibacterium > Undibacterium fentianense. The sequence continues at coordinate 393,299 of NZ_JAGSPJ010000003.1, forward strand.
TTGTACGCAAGTCGTCCCTATCTTATGCGTACAAATTATCATGCGACGATCGCTAACTTGGAAGAAGTCTTCCCGCCAAACGAGATCCACTATGCGTTCTATGAACATTTATTTAATGACCAAAGTATGCAAAAGTTGACGCAATTTTTAGGCATCAACGACGAACCCGCCGATTTCGAAAAGACATTCAATGTATCAAGAACCAGCAATCAAATAGGTACCCATCTCCAACGCGAGGTTGCGCTACACTATACGGACGTCTACCACTCTCTTGCTTCGCGTTTTGGCGAACAAAACTTACCGATGAATTGGCAGCGGCAGATGTCGACGCTTAGAACAGGCGTGGATTAGTCTTCAAAATTTGCTAACTGTTGACGCTGGCGATTCACCACCAAACGTGTGACATCCGGCCGAGAATAATGTCCAGCGACATCAAAATTCTGCCGCTCGCGTCGTACTTGATTTCTATCCAAAGTCGCAATCAATAAACACTCTTGATCAATCACGGGTTCGACAACCCAGCTACCATCCGGCGCAGCAATACACGAACCACCATTCGCCAAGATCTCAGGGCAACGCGCCAAAATCAGATCCAGATGCGGAGTATCCGCCGGAAAATCCTGCTTGCGCATCAAGCCAGATACGGCAATGCTAAAACTACGGCCTTCCTTCGCAATAAAGCGCGTCAAGTCTTCGGTATTGCGCAAATTGCCAGGCCAAATCCCCACATGCAAATCTTCCCCTTGTGCATACAAAGCGGCACGCGATAGAGGCATCCAGTTTTCCCAACAATTCAAACCACCTATAGTAAAACCATCTAGCGCATGGGTACGCAAACCATGTCCATCACCCGCCGCCCACGTCAGACGCTCTTCGTAAGTCGGCATCAATTTTCTATGCACCGAACCAATCACACCATCAGCGCCGATATACACGCAAGAGCAATACACGCTGTAACCTGTGCGATCTTTCGGACGCTCCAAACAACCGAGCATGATCGCGATCTGATACTGTTTCGCCGCAGCACAAAATGCATCAAGATCACCCGCCTCAATATCCACACCTTGCTGCACATAATGCGCATGCAAATCCTTTTGCACCTCATCATTAAAACGCGCACCATCGGTCAGATCTAACCAAAACGGATAACCGGGTAATAAAGTCTCACCAAAACAAACCAAGCGCGCCCCTTGCTGCGCGGCTTGCTGCACGTAATCAAGCATCTTCGCGGTGGTGGCGATGCGATTCAACCAAACGGGGGCGATTTGGGCTAGGGCGACGGTGATTTTGTCTTGGTGATTGGTGATCATGAGAATGTTTGTGAGATAGCGTGGAAGGAGAATGTTGAATAGTGAAAATCTAAGTTTTAATTTAATCTTGATAGCCAGCTTCGCGGTGATGTCGAATTGCCAGAACAAGAATCACATCATCGATTTCTTCAAAACTGTATAGCCCAACATAGCCAGTATTGCCGCGTGAAATAACTAACTCGCGTAATTCATTTTTGACAGGGCGACCAATCAGCGGATGATGTTCAAGTAGCGAAATAGCTTCTTGAATTAAATCGACGGTTTGTAAAGCGACGTTCGGATCATCGTCGAATAAAAAATCGACAAGTCGTTCGAGATCATCAAGCGCCCGTTGTGAGTAAATTATACGCGCCATGGTCTGGCAGTGAGTTTTGTAGGTGCGACAGTTTTTTTCTCACTCGCTGCGTCCATTTTTGCCCTAATGCGGTCACGCAAGTGCTGATGCACCTCATCCGCCGCATAGCCCAATCCTGACTTCAAAGTTGCTGCACGTGCGGCCTCTGCATCATTGATCAATGCAGCTTGTTTTTCTGCCGCGAGCGTCGCTTTACGAATCGCTTCCACCATAAAGGCATGTGGCGTGACACCCAAATCCATCGCAGCAGCACTCGCTTTCTGCTTGAGTTCGTCGGGTAGTTTGAGTGATGTCGTGGACATAGCAAGCCTCGGTGCTTTGAAAAATAGTAGGTAACACTAAAGTAGCACCTTTTGTTTTTCTGTGCAATATAAAAGGCTGCTAGTGGGTATTGTTTTTTTAAAATTATTAGATGTTGGTATATAGTCGCGTCTAACTCAGCTCGATCATGATGACATCGCCAATTTTTGCGGCCGTTAATTTGCAGCTCGAGTACATGTACTAATGAACTAGATCAAATAATTGAAGATTTTACGTTGAACTGTGAAGTGATAATTTTGTCGATTTAGATATACTAATCGCTCGTTTATTACAAGCAAATCAAGTTTGATTTCATGCTCATTTAAAGAAGTCTTGAAAACTGTTTTTTCTCGATAAGTTAATATCTATTTTTCTTAAATTAAGGTCAGGTATTTGTAAAATGCATGCACAAAAATGGCCCCAAATTCGAATCGCTTGCGTTTGGCTTATCTTTCCAATACTCGTATTTTTATTGATATGCACCACATGTGGATCTACATCACAAAAAGAAGATGACCCGGTTGATTACATTTCATTCTCAAATATGACAATGAGTTTTGAGAATATCGATTGGTTGATGCCCGATGGAACTTTGTATCACCAACGAGCGAATTATATTGGACCCAGCAAAAAATTAGGCTTAGTTACATCATGTAAGCTCGGCGAAAATGTGAGGCAAAAAATTATTAAGCTCATTAACAATTCCAGCTTAATTGATGCAAAGTCTGATGAGCAATATCAGAACCAACCAGATCTAGCTGCCTATTACCTATTTATGCATAGAAAATCAGGAAAATCAAAGGGAAGATATATATATGCCTCGACAGAAAATATACCCTTTAATTTATTGATGGATGAAATAAACAAAATTTCGTGCGATCAAAACATAGTCTTAAAGGGCGAGATTCCACTCCACTGGAAACCAAAATTATTTCCCGCCTATAAAGTTTATGCTGAGGAAAATTCATAAAATCCTGAGCCCATCTGCCAGTTTAAAAGAACGCCCCAATAGTGTGAAGCGCCGCACGATTAGCGTTCTATTCAACTAAAAATTCTATAAGTACTCTTCTCTCTGTGTTGAGTTCTATGGCGTTGTTGGGATGTACAGAGCAAGCAACTACCAATACTCCTATTTCGTCTAATGCTATGTCCGATCCTATTAACGACTTGCTGAGACCTAACGATCCACGTTTGTCCGTCGAAGAGCGATTTATTGTTGGGAGCGTGTATACCTACCTTGAGAAGGATGTACAGAAGTTGATCGACGCACGCGACAGAGTTCAGCAGACGAGGGGAGGCTTTGAAGTATTTGCCGTTCTTATTCGTGGCTACTCAAATGGGCACCCTGTAACTTCACCCGGCGATCACCTTACAGTGATTTTGGATTCAGATGGCAATGTAGTTCGTTACATACCAGGAGAGTGAGACGATGATCGAATTTAACATTGCATTCAAGAAGGAAGCTATGAAATTGTTTTGATTTTGAATTCATTGATCATTCGATCAAAACTAAGGTGATGACGAGTTTTTGATTTGATGACGTGTTGTGAGGAAGGGGCTACTCTAGACCAATCAAAATTTCTTTGATGACGTTCTCTTTACCTCTAAAACATTCACCAGTATGAATACAAGTGAAGTTCTGCTTCTCAAAAAAGACGAGGCGTACGTGATCAACGCCGGTCGCTACTAAAGCGCCTTTTGCATCGGTCTCGATTTCGGCGATTTCTTTAGCGTTGATAATTTCGTAGAACTGAAGTTCTGGGTAGTGTCCAGCTCGAATCTAGAAGGCTTTCCCAGAGTGGGTTTTGTCGACTTCACTTCTTTGCTCGAAGCGACCGTATTTGTTACTGATATTGCTTGCGATCGCATTGGCTTTTGTTAGGTCGTCAGCGCTTGGCACGTTGAAGTCACAAGCGCATATTGAACACAGCGCAAGCAGTACTAGCGTTGAGAGTAAAGTGCGACGCATTATTTTTGCATCCAATTTAGGTTTTAAAAACAATGCTCAGGCGCAGGAAAACTCTTATCCTTCACCGCCGCCACATACGCCTTAATTGCTGCATCAATATTGGTTTGGCCTTCCATAAAATTCTTCACAAAACGCGCTTTGCGACCTGGGAATACGCCGAGTAAATCGTGCATGACTAAAACTTGGCCTGAGCAATCGGGGCCTGCGCCTATGCCTATGGTGGGGATGTGCAGGAGATCGGTGACTTCTTTTGCCAGACCTGCGGGGATAGCTTCTAAGACTAATAAGCTCGCTCCGGCTTCTTGTAATAATTGCGCTTCGGCTTTGAGTAGATCTGCTGCTGCCGTGGTTTTGCCTTGGACTTTGTAGCCGCCTAGTTGGTGTACCGATTGTGGCGTTAAGCCTAGGTGGGCGCAGACAGGGATGGCGCGTTCGGTCAGGAATTTGATGATGGGGGCGATCCATGTGCCGCCTTCGACTTTGACCATTTGTGCGCCAGCTTGTATGAGCTGCACGGCATTATTAAATGCCGATTCGGGCGTGGCGTAGGTGCCGAATGGCATGTCGGCGATGATGAAGGCTTTGTCGTTGCCGCGCGCGACGGCGGCGGTGTGGTATGCGACGTCGTTGTTGGTGACGGGTAGGGTGGAGCTATGGCCTTGGCACACCATGCCAAGTGAATCACCGATCAATAAAATCTCTACCCCGCATCGATCCATCATCGCAGCAAAGCTGGCGTCGTAGCAGGTCAACATAGTGATTTTTTCGCCTTGCTCGCGCAGGGTGTTAAGTGTCGTGATGGTGACCGCTTTGCGGTCTTGTAAGTATTCAGCCACGATGTTTCCTTTGGTTTGTGAAGTTCACATGTTACTTATGAAGCGACATGATTTCGCTAATTTTGGCTAATTCAGGAAGCTTGAAAAATTGTCCTAGCTAGGCGTAGCTTCACAAACAGTACCTTGAGTACGGCAAGAAGCTACAACAGCGCTGGGGCAGTTTTTTCAACCCAGATTTCCCATTAGGATTTGTGATGATGACGGATGCACTTTTTGAGGCAGTTTTGTTGCGAATGAGGCGTCAATAGCGAGCTATTGACAACGAAGAGCAGCAAAAATGGCCAAAAATGCACCGTCAGCACACAAATAGCACCGCAGGTGCGCCTAATGGAAAATCTGGGTTCAAGCATCCTAACTTCTAAAAATAAAATACACAGCGCCCACTAAGCATAATCCCGCCCACACATAGTCTAACTTAAACGGCTGATTCATATAGATCATCGAAAAAGGAACAAAGACTAAGAGCGTTAAGACTTCTTGCAGAATTTTGAGTTGCGCCAAACTGTACTGAGTGTAACCGATACGATTCGCGGGGACTTGGAGTAAGTATTCAAAAAGGGCGATGCCCCAGCTGACAAATGCCGCAATATACCAAGCTTTGCTATTGAGATTCTTAAGGTGGCCATACCATGCAAAAGTCATAAAGACATTCGACAGGATTAGGAGACCAGTAGTTTGAATGATGACAGGAATTTGCATGGGCTGAGTTCGCTTAGGCTAATGAACGCTAGAGTTTTCGTATGCCTTGATCTGCGACTGCGGGCGCAAATTGATGGGCGGCGCCTTTGCCAGGGATCTGAACGAATGGATCGAGTTGTAGCAGTGGAATTAATACGAAAGCGCGTTCTGTCATGCGTGGATGGGGCACGTTTAAGTGCGGCACGTCGATGATTTGTTGACCATAGAGCAGCAAGTCGAGATCTAAGGTGCGTGGCGCGTTGCGATACGGACGTTCACGCCCACACGACAATTCTAGGGCTTGTAAATGTTCAAGCAGGGCGAGTGCCTCTAATTCGGTTTTGATCGCAACCACGGCATTGATATAGTCATCGCCACTGGAGTCGATGGGAGCTGTGATAAACAGTGACGAGGCTTGCTCGAATTGTGTTTGCGGCAAACTACGGAGTTTTTCGATTGCGTATTCAACCATCGCGCGTGCATCGCTGAGGTTGGCACCGATCCCGATGTAGGCAGTGATGGTCATACTGTTATTCTGTAATTTATTCCGTAGTTTATTCTGTCGGCGCTGCTTTAGGTTTGCCACTGGATTGACGATGCGGGCTGCGACGTGGGCGGCGTTTTTTTGCAGGCGCGCTCTCTGCTGATTTTGCTTTTGGTTTGATACTTAATAGGCGCACACGCTCTTGTTCGTCGCCGTTGATGAAGTCAGTCCACCATTCGCCAAGCTCGGCATCGATTTCGCCAGATGCACAACGCAGTAACAAGAAATCATAGCCAGCGCGCAGCCGATTATTCTCTAATAATTTGTAAGGCGCTTTGCCTACGCGTTTTTCAAAGCGCGGTTGCATCGCCCAGATGTCGCGCATATCGGTGCCGATCTTACGTTGCAGAGCGAGTGCGTCGGTTTGGGTGTTCAAGACATCGTCCGCCGCCAAGTGCAATGCGGGGATAGGGAGTTCGCCAGAGACTTTGTAGGCTTCCCATTTTTCGAGAACTTGATGCCAGAGTAATGAGGCGAATAAAAATCCTGGTGAAACGGTTTTTCCTTGCTGTACGCGTTCGTCGGTATTCGCAAGCGCCAAAGTAACGAAGCGTTCACCTAATGGCTGCTCCAACACAACATCGAGCAATGGCATTAAACCGTGGTGTAAGCCTTCTTTGCGTAATTGCTGCAAACAAGCCATTGCATGACCGCTCATTAAGAGTTTGAGCATTTCATCAAAGACGCGCGCACTTGGCACATTGTTGATGAGTGGCGCCATTACTTTGATCGGCGCACGTGTATCGTCGTCAATTGTGAACTTGAGTTTGGCAGCGAAACGCACCACGCGCAGCATGCGCACTGGATCTTCACGATAACGTAATTCTGGTACGCCGATGATGCGTAAGGTTTTTTTACGAATATCGGCAATGCCGCCGTGGTAATCCAATACCGTTTGGCTGGCGGGGTCGTAATACATGGCGTTGATGGTGAAATCGCGTCTTACCGCATCTTCGTGTTGTTCACCAAAAGTATTGTCACGCAACACGCGGCCGTGTTCGTCTTTAGGCGCTTCATGCTTGGCAGCGCCGCGGAAAGTGGTGACTTCAATCAGATCTTGTCCAAACATCACATGTACAATTTGAAAGCGACGACCAATGATGAAAGCACGGCGGAACAGGCGTTTAACTTGCTCGGGAGTTGCGTTGGTCGCTACGTCAAAATCTTTTGGTTTGACGCCAAGCAAGAGATCACGCACCGCGCCGCCGACGATAAAGGCTTTGTATCCGTTGTCTTGCAAAGTCTGCGTGATGCGTATCGCGTTGTTCGATACCAAGGCAGGGTCGATGCCATGTTCTTTCGCACTCAAGACTTTTGGCTTGTTTTTCTTCGCGCTGGCTTTGCCTTGATCGAGGGTGTCGTCAGGATTCTTAACGCCTAAGATTTTGCGGATAAATTTCTTAATCATGCTTCGTGCTTGTTGTCGTTACTGTTAATGTTGTTGCGCAAATAATTGCAGCGTCGGCCAGCCATTGGCTTGCGCATGGGCTAGTAAGAGTTGATTCGGATTGGTCGCGATCGGGTGCGTCACGATAGAGAGCAAAGGAATATCATTTTGAGAATCGCTGTAAAAATAACTCTTAGTAAAGTCGCTCAGTTGCTTGCCTTGCTGCGCCAGCCAAGCGTGTAAATGCGTGACTTTGCCGGGGCCAGAGGTCGGCACACCGCGCAGTTTACCAGTCAAATTGCCTTGTTCATCGAAATGTGGTTCTGCCGCCAATAAATGTTCAACGCCCAGCGCTTGCGCGATGGGTTGGGTAACAAAGCGATTGGTCGCGGTGATGATGGCGATTAAGTCGTTTTGCTCTTGATGTTGTTTGAGCAAATCAAACGCCGCTGGCAGTAGGGCAGGGTTGATGACTTCTTGCATAAACTGCGCATGATAATCATTCAGTTGTTGACGTGAAAATTGCGCCAAGGTACCTAGTGCAAATTCCAAATACTCGACTGGATCTAAAGTGCCAGCTTGGTATTGTGCAAAGAATTCTGCATTGCGACGACCGAATTTATCCGTATCAATAGCACCGATGCGGCATAAAAATTGTCCCCATTCGTAATCAGAGTCGATGGGTAATAAGGTGTGGTCTAAATCAAAAAGGGCAATGTTTTGCATAGATAGTTTTACTCATAAGCATTGGTCATGGGCGGATTGCTTAAATTGTTATTCCGCATGATCTCTTTGTAATAATTCACGTAATAGAGGCAGCGTAATCGGGCGCTTGGTTTCTAGCGAGTAGTGATCTAGTTCGCCTAACATCGATGTTAATGAGCGCATATCGCGGCGATAGTGCGTAATCAGATAGGGTAACACGCCATGCGCCAATCCTATGCCTTTTGCTTGCGCCGCACGCTCTAAGGCATCAATTTTGTCTTCATCTGATAAGCCTATGACTTGATAGATCAAGCCCCAGCCCAAGCGAGTACGTAAGTCATCACGCACATTTAAAATCATTGGTGGATGATTGCCTGCCGCGACGAAAAAAGCGCCATTGGCACGCACCTCATTGAAAAGTGCGAAAGCGTCGATTTGTGCCGCGCCTGACAATTGATCACAATCGTCGAGCAAATAGAGATCAATTTCGGGGCTATACCAAAATTGCTCTTCTGGCGCGTCGGCGCTGATATAGCGTGTGTGCGGATCTTGTGCAATTGCATGCAGTAAATGGGTTTTGCCCGCACCCGGTTCACCCCATAAATACACGGAGCGTTCGCCATATTGACTGGCGGTACGCTCGGAGAACAAGCACAGTATTTGCGCTAATTCTGCATTTTGCCCAACCACAAACGTATCTAAAGACGGAAGGCTTTCCGCATCTAGATCAAGTAAAAGCTGTCTCATTGTCATGAAAATCGTCAAAAAAACCTGTTATTGCATCATTTAAGATTGACGATAAAAGGAACTATTTAAGTAAGAAAGTCGCAAGTTTTTAGCTGCAACTGAAATAACGGCAGAAGCTGGTAATGCGACCAGAATACCGATAAAGCCAAATAATTGACCGAATGCCATTAAGGCAAAAATCACTGTCAGTGGATGTAGACCTATCCGTTCTCCCACTAATTTTGGCGTCAAAATAAAGGATTCTAAGGCTTGGCCAACACCATACACGATACCAACCGCGACTAAGCCATGCAAGTCATTAAATTGTAAAACTGCGCTAACCAAGGCCAAAAATAAGCCTAAACCATAACCGAGGTAGGGGATAAACACCAATAATCCCGTCAAAATTCCAACTGGCAATGCCAAATCAAAACCTGCGATTGCTAATCCCAAGGAATAGTAAATCGCCAAAATCACCATCACCATGATTTGTCCACGCAAGTATTGTGCGAGCAATTCATCGACTTCTTTAAACCAAGTTTGCGTTTGTTTTAACCAGCGACGTGGGATGAAATTGCGCAGCCGTCCAATTAAGGCGTGCCAATCTACTAAAAGGTAAAACAAAACGATAGGGATCAAAATAAAGTTGGCCAGCATGCCCAAAACCGCGGTACCGCCAACGCGAATCGAAGACAGCACGGCTTTACCGATCACGTCGCCACTGCTTGCCAAATGATCGCTGATAATCGCTTTGATACCTTCGCTATCGATAGTGGCTTGTATCCCGAAGTCATGCAAAATCGGACCAACTAAAGTGTTAAAGCGATTTAGAAATTGAGGAATTTGATTATGTAACAGTGGAATTTGCTTTTGTAAAATCGGCACCATGATCAAGACGATAGCCAAAATACAAGCCACCACCAACAAAATCATCAGAGTCGCCGCAATCGGGCGAGGTAGGTGAACTCCTTTGATTTTGACTTTGCAGAGTTTATCGAGCCAAGGGTTGAGCACATAAGCCAAGATCGCCGCAACGATAAATGGCATCAAAATCGGGCCAAGTAAAGATAACAAAAGAATAAAGGCGAGCGCGACACTCAGCCATGTAATAGTTTGCTTTTGATTGCTGGTCAGATTAAAGGGCATAGTCTTTTCTTGGCCTATCAAATGTTGAAACCACTAGTTGAAACCGCTAGTTTGCCTAAAAACTAGGTAAAACCTAGGTCAATTTGTTAAAATAGCGGTTTTGGATGTGCTGAAAATCGTTTTTTCTTAAAATTAAGTGAGAAATTACGTTTAATTAAAGAAGTTGAACATCCGAGTTTCTGGCAATTCCGCTATTTTACCGCCTCAAGCCCCTACTGACGAATATCCTATGAGCACAAATACTCCTGTTTCTCTTTCTTATGCCGACGCTGGTGTCGATATGGTTGCTGGCGACGCGCTGGTCGATGCGATTAAACCGTTTGCAAAACGCACTATGCGTGAAGGCGTCATGGCTGGCATCGGTGGTTTTGGCGCGATGTTTGAAGTCAGCAAAAAGTACAAAGAGCCCGTGTTGGTTTCTGGTACGGATGGTGTTGGTACTAAACTGAAATTGGCTTTTCATTTGAATCGTCATGACACCGTCGGTGTTGATTTGGTCGCTATGAGTGTTAATGACATCTTGGTACAAGGCGCAGAACCGCTTTTCTTCCTCGATTATTTTGCTTGCGGCAAATTGGATGTAGCGACCGCGACCGACGTGATCAAAGGTATCGCTTTTGGCTGCGAACAGGCTGGTTGCGCTTTGATTGGTGGTGAAACGGCTGAGATGCCTTCCATGTATCCAGAAGGTGAATACGATTTGGCTGGTTTCGCGGTGGGCGCGGTTGAAAAATCCAAGATTATCGATGGCAGCAAGATCGTTCCAGGTGACGTAATTTTAGGCTTGGCGTCTTCAGGCATTCATTCCAACGGCTTTTCTTTAGTACGTAAAATCATCGAAGTCGCGAATCCAGATTTAAACGCAGATTTCCACGGCCGTAGTTTGGCGGATGCCTTGATTGCACCAACTCGCATTTACGTTAAACCTTTATTGGCTTTGATGGCGAGCATGGAAGTCAAAGGTATGGCGCACATTACGGGCGGCGGTTTGGTAGAAAACGTACCACGCGTATTGGGCGATAAGTTGACAGCAATCTTAGATAGCAAATCTTGGGATATGCCACCATTGTTTAAATGGTTGCAACAACACGGCGGCGTAGCGGATGCAGAAATGCATCGCGTATTTAACTGCGGTATCGGTATGGTTGTGATCGTTGCCGCTGATCAAGCTGAGACTGCGATGGCGCAGTTGAAAGCGGCAGGCGAGACTGTGTTTAATATTGGAACGATTCGTGCTCGCGAAGGCGACGAGCATCAGACTCAGGTTATTTGATATTAATCACCTCTTTCAATGAAAAACGCACTTTTCGAAGTGCGTTTTTTTATTTCGATTTGAATTAATTATTGAGGTTGGTGCCGCGCGCGAACGATTTGCTTCCAGTTCTCATTCGAACTTGATCGAATTGAAGATAATTGGAAGCCTCGATCGCATTATTTTTTAATTCTGTTATGACGCCATGCTTTCGGATCGTAGTCAGTGATTGTTGATATGCCGGCACCCAACATTGGCGGTGGAGTGAATCCTGTTGGCCCACAGGTTCCTGACTTGCTGTAGCTTGCTGCATTCGCCAGCAAGCGTTCACTAAGTGAACCGAGTTCATGGTCTAGGTCGTCAATGGCAGGACAGGTTGGTGCAAATCCGTTAACGTATCCGCCATTACCTGCGTTGTTGATGCCATCGAATTCGATGGCAAAATAGGCGGTGCCACAGTTGTCTGCTTGGGTAAAGCCATATGGTTTCCCGCATGTCGTACCACCAATTGTGATGACCTGCACGAACGGGGATAGCCCATTGATAATCGACTCGCTTGCAGAACAAGTACGCGCACTCGTTAATACAAAAACCCGACTTAAATTCAATTGCGGTAAGGCTTGTCCTGATCTCGCTGTGTTGGTGAATAGAAATTTACTATTGGCGGTCCAGTCGGCATGCTTGTCGTTGTATTGCAATTGTTCGAAAACTTTGCCCTGTGCTTTGCTTCCCGCGATCATCGAGGCAACTTCGTTTGCGATATAGATATATCCACCACCGTTGTAACGGAGATCGAGGACGAGATCATCAATGCCTTGTTCTTTAAAGTTGCGGAAACTCTCAATAAGAGGCTCGGAGGCAGTTGCAATGTGGTCTGTAAAGACAACATAGCCTAGTCGTCGATTATCTGTGGTTGTGAGAATTTTATTTTGTAAAACAGGTTGCGTGATTACTGTGGTAGCACGCATTTCTACCATTCTCGTCGTATTTGAACCTAAGTCTTTGATTTCGAATCGGGTAGACGTTTGTGAACTCGATGGATAAAGCGCTGCGATTTGATTCTCGTAACTGACGAGTTCGATTGCGGTGCCATTGAGTCCCACGATTTGTGCGCCTCGTTTAATTTGTTGTAAGTCAGCAGGAGAGCCTGGTTGCACATAGGTCACTCTCAACTTGTTATTTTGATTCACGAGTTTGTATCCGAAGCTCACATCTTCTCCAGCCTCGAAATAACCGTCGATTTCATCTTTACTTGCCGTAAAACTGAAACGATCTTTGGATTTGACAAGCAAGGCATCAAAGTAGCTTTGTGGTGTACTGTAGTTAGGCGCGGGGACATCAACAATCAATCGATACCATAGATAAACATCATTGAGATGTGCGCGTACCCAATTTTTTTCAACGCTGGGCGTACAGATGTTTGCGTAGGTGCTTGGAGAGCCAATTTCCGTGCTGGAGCCGCTATTGCCGTTATTGTTGCTTGTGCCGCCGTTATTACCGATGGAGCAGACACCGATACCGTTATTGCATAAATTCATATTGGTATTGCTTTGCCCGCCGCCTCCGCAACTAGTGAGACCGATGACGAAGGTTAGGCTTGCCAATATGCGGGCGTAGCGAGAAATAAATTGAGACATAGTTGACCTCGGTTCTTTGGTTTGATTGCTTTACCAATGGGCGCGTTAGTTCGAAATTCTATTGTGGACAAGTATAATCGAAGTTCTGATGCGTAAAATTGAAACGTGTTGAAAATACAAATAGGAAAGCTCGTTGATTGGAAATTTGCAAGATGCGGCTTGTCATTGCAGTACACGGTTGGCATTGACAAAACTTTGACGGAAACTTTATGACTAAAACACGATGTGGTTGGGCCAATCCCTCTAATCCACTCTATATCGCCTATCATGATGAAGAGTGGGGCGTGCCTTGCCATGATGAGCGACGACTGTTCGAAATGCTCAATTTGGAAGGTGCGCAAGCGGGATTGAGTTGGGAGACCGTTTTAAATAAACGCAATAATTATCGATGTGCATTTGATGATTGGGATGCAGAGAAGATTGCGGCATACAACGAGTCCAAAGTTGAGGCTTTAATGCAAAATGCCGGGATTATTCGGAATCGTTTAAAAATCCAAGCGACGATTTCAAATGCGAAAGCCTATTTGCAATTGTCTGAGGAATGGGGAGGTCTCGATGCTTACCTTTGGCGGTATGTTGATGGTCACCCTATCATTAATCATGGCGAGCGGATTGTGACCTCAGAGATTTCTGATCAAATTTCAAAAGATTTGAAAAAGCGAGGCTTCAAATTTGTGGGCTCGACAATTATTTATGCATACATGCAAGCAATCGGTATGGTAAGTGACCATGCTGTAAATTGTGCTTGGCGCAAATTGACCGTCTGATTTCTATGAAAAAGAAAAATGTGAATTCATTGGAATCAAGCGCGTATCCTCAAGTGTTCGTTTCAGAATTTAGAGGCGTTCGGTCTTTGCATCTGGCCGGAGATCACTTAAGCGATGTAAGTTGTGCACCGATCCAAGGCTCAATGCGTTTGGCCGTTCCTGATCAAATTGAGCTCGAATATGTGCAGCAGATGAATGTATGGATGCTATTCAATACTTCGCCTCGACATATCGTTCAACTAGGGCTTGGTGCGGCTTCCTTGACAAAATTTTGTTACCGACAATTTCCTGATGCGCGAGTCACAGCAGTCGAACTCAATCCGTTTGTGATTGAGATTTGTCGATCCCAATTTAAGTTGCCAGACGACGATGATCGCTTGACTGTTCTTGAAATGGATGCTTTTGACTTTGTAAGAGACCAAAGGCGGCATGCGAGTGTGGATGTCTTGCAGGTTGATTTGTATGATGCAGTTGCTGAAGGTCCAGTGCTGGACAGTCCAGAGTTTTACCGTGCGTGTTCAGAATGCCTCGTGGATGACGGCATGTTGACGGTAAATTTATTTGCGAACCAGTTGCAACGAGAACGCAATATCGCGGCTATGTATGACTATTTTGATGTGGTTGTTTGGCTGCCTGAGGTGCATGATGCAAATGTCGTCGCGATAGCCTTCAAGAAGGCGCCTGAAATTGATTTCGCCGAGTTATATCGGCGCGCTGCAATTTTACGAGTTAACCACAAGATACAAGCACCTGTATGGGTGAATGGTTTGAAGGAGTGGATGTTGCGCGAAGAGTGATGTGGACCAAATTCGCCCTCGACTCATCATCCTTTCATTCTAGGATCAGAACCATTTAAGGCTCTCGTTCTAATGTTCAGAATTGCAAGAGGCAGATTCGTAATCATTTTCCTCGCGCAGTACTTCCGGTTGCAAAGTAATGTGATCGATACCATGTTTTTCCAACAGCATCTTTTTGATGCTTTCCAAAATGCGGGGCCATGCGCTGAGATCGTCAATCTCTAGATGGCCAATTAAAGCGGGTTGGCCAGGGGACATTTCCCATATGTGCAAGTCGTGGACTGATGCCACGCCAGCCGTGGTTTCTAAGTCTGTACCGATCTGTAAAAAATCGATGTGCGTTGGTACGCCTTTCATTAAGAAATGAAATGACTCCTTCAATACGCCAATTGTTGATTTTAAAATTAAAAGTGAGACAAAAATTGATAAGATGGGGTCTATCGGCATCCATCCTGTGTAGTAAATGATGGCGCCGGAAATAATCGCAGCGACCGAGCCTAGTAAGTCTCCCATGACGTGAATCAGTGCAGCTTTTGTATTCATGCTTTCTTTGTCGTGCGATAAAACCCATGCAACAATAATATTGATGAATAAGCCTATTGTGGCGACGACCATCACGACACCACCTTGCACTTTTTCAGGAGTTGCAAGGCGTTGCAGAGCTTCAAAGCTAATCCAAACGATGACCCCCAACATCACAAGTCCGTTCACGAAAGCAGCAAGTGCTTCAGATCTGCCAAAGCCAAAAGTGTGTTTTGCTGTTGGGGGACGCTTTGCAATCAGTTGTGCGAGTAATGCTAATCCGAGAGCTGCCGAGTCCGTAACCATATGGCCAGCATCGGAAATTAATGCGAGCGAATTCGACAGAACGCCAAAAATCACTTCAATCGCAGCAAAAAATAAAGTGAGTCCCAAGGCCCAAGCTAGCACGCTTTGGCTTCTATCCGCAAAATAGTGTTGATGTTCCGCATCACCATGGCGATGCGCATGCAGATGCTGTCCTTTTTCGACGGGAGTTGGTGATGTGTCGTGTGGCATTGGTCATGAATGAAATTGATTTGGAAGTGTGGATTGTAAGTGATTTACGTAAGAAATAATTGATGTGACCGAATCTACTAGAGTGTTAAGAATGTGAATAGGAGTGTTGACAGCGTATTGTCCTTGGATGGTTTCTTTCTCGATGCGTACAAAAAAGCACTTTACGAGAATCGAGTTGTTTGCTATAGTCTCGGCTCTTCGGGCGGTTAGTTCAGCTGGTTAGAATACTTGGTCGACATCCAAGGGGTCGGGGATTCGAATTCCTCACCGCCCACCAGAATTCAGTAAATGCACGTGATTGTGCATAACAATGGTAGTACTTTGTAAGAGCGAGAAAGGCATCATGGTTATGACACCGCGAACTACGGTCACATTCCTTTGTGAGCGACGCTAGTCGAGGTGTTTTTTCGTCTTGGAAGTATTCAGAAAAACGCGGCTAGTCCGCGTTTTTTTTCGTCTAATCGATTTGTTTTTTATTTTTTGTTTTTTCTTTGGCTTAGGCCCGTATGGAGATGAATATGATTTCAATTCGCTTGCCCGATGGTTCGCAACGACAATTTGAGTCCGCTGTTACAGTGGCGCAAGTCGCCGCCAGTATCGGCACGGGCCTCGCAAAAGCTGCCTTGGCTGGAAAGGTCAATGGTAAGTTGGTCGATACATCGCACTTAATCGAAGCAGATGCTGATTTGGCGATTGTGACAGACAAAGATGCGGATGGTTTGGAAGTGATTCGTCACTCAACAGCGCACTTGCTCGCGTATGCCGTAAAAGAATTATTCCCTGAGGCGCAGGTGACGATTGGTCCTGTAATTGAAAATGGTTTTTACTATGACTTCTCTTACAAGCGTCCATTTACACCGGACGACTTGATTGCCATTGAAAAGAAAATGGCAGAGTTGGCGAAAAAAGACGAGCAAGTTGTACGCAAAGTTGTGCCGCGTGATGAAGCCGTTGCTTACTTCAAGTCCATCGGCGAAAACTATAAAGCAGAAATTATTGAATCGATTCCTGCAGATCAAGACGTATCGCTTTACACAGAAGGCAGCTTCACCGATTTGTGCCGTGGCCCTCACGTGCCATCCACTGGCAAATTGAAAGTCTTCAAGTTGATGAAATTGGCAGGTGCTTACTGGCGCGGCGATTCCAAAAACGAAATGCTGCAGCGTGTGTATGGCACAGCATTCGCGAAGAAGGAAGATCAAGAGCAATACTTGCACATGCTGGAAGAAGCGGAAAAACGCGACCATCGTAAGTTGGGCAAAGCTTTAGATTTGTTCCACTTCCAAGACGAAGCACCAGGTTTGATCTTCTGGCATCCAAAAGGTTGGACTGTGTGGCAGCAAGTTGAGCAATACATGCGTAAAGTCTATCAAGACTGTGGCTACCAAGAAGTCAAAGCGCCGCAAATTTTGGATCGTACCTTGTGGGAAAAAACAGGCCACTGGGAGAACTATCGCGAGAACATGTTCAGTACCGAGTCTGAAAATCGTAACTACGCATTGAAACCAATGAACTGCCCAGGTCATGTGCAGATCTTCAATTCAAATATGCGCAGCTATCGCGAATTGCCGTTGCGTTACGGCGAGTTCGGCCAATGCCATCGTAATGAGCCTTCCGGCGCTTTGCACGGCATCATGCGCGTGCGCGGTTTTACGCAAGATGACGGCCATATTTTCTGTACCGAAGATCAAATTCAAGACGAAGTTATGGCTTTCCATCCACAGGCGATGAAAGTGTATGACGACTTTGGATTCGAAAATATTCAAATCAAGATCGCTTTGCGTCCAGATAATCGCATTGGTTCGGATGAGATTTGGGATAAAGCAGAAGACACTTTGCGTGCAGCTTTGCGTAATTGCGGCATGACATGGCAAGAGTTACCAGGTGAGGGCGCGTTCTATGGTCCTAAGATTGAATACCATTTGAAAGATAGCTTAGGTCGTCCATGGCAGGTGGGGACGATGCAAGTGGATTTCTCTATGCCTGGTCGCTTGAGCGCAGAATATGTTTCTGATGACAATTCGCGTAAAGTGCCAGTGATGCTGCACCGTGCGATTGTTGGTTCAATGGAAAGATTTATTGGTATTTTAATCGAAAATCATGCTGGTGCTTTGCCAACTTGGTTGGCTCCAGTGCAAGTCGCGGTGCTGAATATTTCTGAATCGCAGGCTGAATATGCGAAATCTGTGGCTGAAAACCTGAAAAAACAAGGGTTTAGAGTGCATACAGATTTGCGTAATGAGAAAATTACCTATAAAATACGCGAACATTCCATGCAAAAGTTGCCTTATATCATCGTAGTCGGTGATAAAGAACGGGATGCAAATACAGTGGCTGTGCGTACGCGCGGTAATCTGGATCTGGGTGTCATGACTCAGGAAGCCTTCTTGGATCGCCTTAAAAACGACTTGGAAACCAAGGCTTAACCAGCTTTTGCCCGCAGAAATGCGCAGCTTGTTGATTTAATTTTTTGAAGGAAACTGCAATAGCTACCGAAAAGTCACATCGTATCAACGGTGAAATTACAGCGCCAGAAGTGCGCTTGTCAGGTGTTGATAACGAGCCATTGGGCATCGTAAAACTGGGAGAAGCCTTTCGCTTAGCCGAAGAGGCTGAAGTGGATTTGGTGGAGATTGCGCCAACAGCGCAACCACCCGTTTGCCGATTGATGGATTACGGCAAGTTCAAATACCAAGAGCAGAAGAAGGCGCATGAAGCCAAGCTGAAGCAAAAGGTTATTTTGGTGAAGGAAGTGAAATTCCGTCCAGGTACGGATGACGGTGATTACAACATTAAGTTGCGTAATCTCGTGAAGTTCTTGGAAGACGGTGATAAAACCAAAATCACTTTACGTTTCCGTGGTCGTGAGATGGCTCACCAAGAAATTGGTATGCGTATGTTGGAACGCTTGAAGGTCGATTTGGATCCGTACGGTCAAGTTGAACAGTTTCCGAAGATGGAAGGACGCCAGATGGTTATGATTCTGGCGCCTAAGAAAAAGAAATAATTTGTGGAGCGGTTTGTTATCCGCTACGCAAATAAGAAGAATTTGTAGTAATAGCGTTTCGCAAGAATCGCAGTTGCAACAAAGGGCATTGAACTCGATTTCAAGCCCAAGCTAAGTGAGAAGTAGGCATCCAAGAGTGACGTCATTGTCACCACCTACCATCATATAAAAAGGAGCTGTCGTAAAAGACAGAGAAGTTATGCCTAAAATGAAAACAAAGAGCTCTGCGAAGAAGCGCTTTCGTGTACGCCCAGGTGGAACAGTTAAGAGTGGTCATGCTTTCAAGCGCCATATCTTGACTAAAAAAACCACTAAGAACAAACGCCAATTGCGTGGCACCCGTAACATCAACGCGTCTGACGTAACATCAGTCATGCGCATGATGCCAACAGCTTAACCTCTACTCACTATTTTAAGGAGTTATCATGCCTAGAGTAAAACGTGGGGTTACCGCTCGTGCCCGTCATAAGAAAGTTCTCGATTTAGCCAAAGGCTATCGTGGTCGTCGTAGTAAGGTATTCCGTATTGCTAAGCAAGCAGTTATGCGCGCTGGCCAATATGCATACCGTGATCGTCGTAACAAAAAACGTGTATTCCGCGCATTGTGGATTACTCGTATCAATGCTGCATCCCGTCAACACGGTATGACTTACAGCGTGTTCATGAATGGCTTGAAAAAAGCAAACATTGAACTCGACCGTAAAGTGTTGGCCGACATGGCAGTGATGGACAAACCAGCATTTGCTGCGATTGTTAATCAAGTAAAAACGACATTGGCTGCTTAATTAGTCATTGTCTGCAAATTCGCCATTCGCGAATCTGCATGATGAGCGGGGCAGAGGTTGATTCCACTGCCCCGTTTTTTTTGCTTGAGGATTTACGTGAAAGTGAGTTTTCCTTGGTCGTCGTAGAAGCTCGCTTTCGTGTAAGTCTTTACTAAATCCAATTTCAAGTTAACTTTTATCATCCACTCCTTGTGGGAAATATCGCATGAATCCCTTAGATCAAATTGTTGCTCAAGCGATTGCTGATTTTGCTGCGGCTCTTGACGCTGCTGCTTTAGAAAATGCAAAAGCGCTGTACCTCGGAAAGTCCGGTCAGATTACCGAACAAATGAAGGGCTTGGGTAAGCTGGCACCTGAAGAACGTAAAGCACAAGGCGCCGTGATTAACGTCGCCAAAGAGCAAATTGAAAATGCTTTGACAGCACGTCGTGAAGCCTTAGCAAATGCACAAATGGAAGCGCGTTTGAACGCAGAAGCGATCGATGTGAGCTTGCCAGGCCGAGGGCGTGGCATGGGTGGTATTCACCCGGTGATGCGCACCTGGCAGCGTATTGAAGAAATCTTCCGCTCTATCGGTTTCGATGTGGCAGATGGCCCAGAAATCGAAAATGATTGGACTAACTTCACTGCGCTCAATTCGCCAGAAAATCATCCCGCACGTTCAATGCAAGATACCTTCTATGTCGAAGGTAATGACACCTCGGGTAAGCCCTTGTTATTGCGTACGCACACCAGTCCAATGCAAGTGCGTTTTGCGCGTATGAACAAGCCGCCAATCAAAGTTATCGCACCTGGCCGCACTTATCGTGTCGATAGCGACGCGACGCATTCACCGATGTTCCACCAAGTGGAGGGATTGTGGATTGCTGAAAATATTAGTTTTGCAGATTTGAAGGGTGTCTACCTGAATTTCGTCAAAGCATTTTTTGAGACTGACGATTTGCAAGTACGTTTCCGTCCCTCGTATTTTCCGTTCACTGAGCCATCTGCAGAGATCGATATCGCCTTCGGTAGTGGCCCATTGAAAGGCCGTTGGCTAGAAGTGTCTGGCTCCGGCCAAGTGCATCCAACGGTGATTAAGAACATGGGGTTAGATCCAGAGAAATACATTGGATTTGCGTTTGGTTCAGGTTTGGAGCGCTTAACTATGCTGCGTTATGGCATTAGCGATTTGCGATTGTTTTATGAAGGTGATCTGCGTTTCTTAAAGCAATTTAACTAATGGAGGCAACTATAAATCCAATTTTCGGGCACATATTTTTGTTGCAAAGCCTCGATCTGCATCCCGATAATTGAATTTCTAGAAGCGCCATCTTGCAATATTAAATTAGATTAAATTTCCGTACTAAAAAAGTACAACATCAACATCACGGTTGAATTATGCAATTTTCTGAAAACTGGTTACGTACCATGGTCGATCCGAAGATGACTTCGGACGAGTTGTCTCACATGTTGACAATGGCAGGACTTGAGGTGGAAGAGGTCGAGCCTGTTGCTCCTCCATTTAGCAATGTGGTTGTCGCAGAAATCCGCGAGATCGCGAAACATCCTGATGCTGATCGTTTGAACGTCTGTCAGGTGGATGTGGGCACTGGTACTTTGTTGAACATCGTATGTGGCGCACCGAATGTACGTGTAGGAATGAAAGTACCATGCGCAATGGCAGGCGCAGTATTGCCGCCGGGTGCAGATGGTAAGCCGTTCTTGATTAAGGTCGGTAAGTTGCGCGGTGTTGAGTCGCAAGGTATGTTGTGCTCGGCGCGTGAGTTGAAACTGTCTGAAGATCACGGGGGCTTAATGGATTTACCTGCCGACGCACCGGTCGGTCAGAACTTCCGTGATTACTATCAACTCAATGATTTGAAATTCACAATCAAGCTCACACCAAACAAGGCGGACTGCCTCTCTGTATTGGGTGTAGCGCGTGAGGTTTCTGCTTTGACAGGCACACCATTGAACCTTCCAGAAGCGCATGTCGTGCCAGTTGCTTTAACCGAAAAATTACCTGTCAAAATCAGTGCGCCAGATTTGTGTGGTCGCTTTGTTGGACGCGTGATTCGCGGCGTGAATGCGAAAGCGCCAACTCCAGACTGGATGAAACAGCGTCTAGAACGCAGCGGTCAACGCTCGATTTCTGCATTGGTTGATATTTCTAACTATGTCATGTTAGAAATGGGACGTCCAAGCCATGTATTTGATCTCGAAAAAATTCATGGCGGACTCGATGTACGTTGGGGCAAGAAAGGCGAAAGCTTAAAGCTCTTAAACGGCAATACCATCGAAGTCGATGAATGGGTTGGCGTGATCGCCGATCAAAAAGAAATTGAATCTTTAGCCGGCATCATGGGCGGTGATTCGACAGCTGTGACGCTCGATACCGAAAACATTTATTTGGAATCCGCGTTCTGGTGGCCACAGGCGATTCAAGGCCGCGCACGCAAATACAATTTCTCAACAGATGCCGCACACCGTTATGAACGTGGTGTGGATTTCGCTTCTGTGATGGAGCATGTTGAACGCATTACAGCGTTGATCGTGGAGATTTGTGGTGGCCCAGAGCATGTGAAAGTTGGACCGATCGATGATCATATTGTGAATTTGCCACAACGCTTGCCGGTAAAAATGCGTACTGATCGTGCCAATAAAGTAATTGGTGTGCCTTTCACCGACGCACAGATTGCCGACATCTTCACGCGTCTTGGTTTGCAGTTCACGCAAGAGCCTGGTTTGTTTTCTGTAACGCCTCCATCCTATCGTTTCGATATCGAGATCGAAGAAGATCTGATCGAAGAAGTGGTTCGTGTGTTTGGTTTCGAGAATATTCCATCCTTGCCACCGGTTGCGCCAAACGCGATGTTGATTGCGCCAGAAAATACGCGTTCTGTGTTCACCTTGCGCCGTCAAATTGCCGACATGGATTACCAAGAAGTCGTCAACTATAGCTTCGTTGAAGAAGCTTGGGAAAAAGACTTCTGCAATAATGCGCAACCAATCAAATTGCAAAATCCAATCGCAAGTCAAATGAGTGTGATGCGTACAAGTTTGATTGCAAGCTTGGTGGCGAATACACGATATAACTTGAATCGTAAGATCAATCGTGTACGTATCTTTGAATTGGCAGCAGTTTATCTGCGTGATGCTAATGTTCAAGATGGACCATTGAGTATTGCAGGCTACGATCAACCGAAGCGTTTGGCCGCACTCGCTTATGGCCCAGTGGCTGAAGAACAATGGGGTATGCCTACACGTAATGTTGATTTCTTCGATGTCAAAGCTGACTTGGAAAATCTATTTGCGCCTAAGGTTTTGCGTTTCAATAAAATTGATCACTCAGCCTTACATCCTGGCCGTGCGGCAACAGTTGAATGTGAAGGACAGGTGATTGGTTTAATCGGCGAACTACATCCACGCTTACAACAAAAATACGATTTACCTTTAGCACCCATCGTATTCGAAGTTGCTGCCAATGCCTTGCAAGCTGTGAGTCTACCTAGCCACCGCGAAATTTCGAAATTCCAAGCCGTGACGCGCGATTTGGCTTTGGTTGTTAAGCAATCGGTAAGCGTGCAAAGTTTGCTTGATGTTTTCCATGCGGAAATAAAGAAGGCCGATTCTTGTAAAATTGTGCAAGACCTTGTTTTGTTTGATGAATATCGTGGCAAGGGTTTGGAGAATGATGAGAAAAGCCTTGCATTCCGCTTTAGCTTGCAAGATACTCAAAACACCTTGCAAGATGAGCAGGTCGAACAAGCAATGACACAATTGCTTGAGGCGGCAACCAAAGGGCTTGCTGCGCGTCTTCGGTAGTGAAGAGCGGTGTGCTGCCGCGAAAAGATTGCTGGCAGCACAGTTTTGCGCATGAGTGACGCAGTCAAATTCAAAATAGATACTGAGAGAATGGTCGATGACGATGAATGACGTAACATCTGCAGATCTTCATACTTTGTTGGACGAAGATTTGAAACGAGCTGTGCGCGAGTCGCAGGCACGTTCAAAAGCAGAAAAGGATTTACCGACCTTAACTAAAGCGGAACTTGCGGAACTATTGTTTGAGCAAGTCGGCTTAAATAAGCGTGAAGCGAAGGATATGGTCGAGACCTTTTTTGGAGAGATTCGCGATGCACTTGAGCGAGGTGCTGAAGTTAAACTCTCAGGATTTGGTAATTTTCAATTGCGGGATAAGCCGCAAAGACCTGGTCGAAATCCAAAAACTGGGGAGGAGATTCCTATCACCGCTCGTCGTGTCGTCACTTTTCATGCGAGTCAAAAACTAAAAGCGATGGTGGATGATCTACATTCATCAAACGTCTATCAGCATTCTGTCGTCGCATAACTTCTTTAAAGTGACTTCATTATGGAAACTCTTGTTTTGCCTCCTATTCCAGCAAAGCGTTATTTCACTATTGGCGAAGTGAGTGATTTGTGCGGAGTTAAACCACATGTGCTGCGGTATTGGGAGCAGGAATTTGCACAGCTAAAGCCGGTAAAACGGCGCGGCAATCGTCGCTACTATCAGCATCACGAAGTGTTGTTAATTCGTCGAATTCGCGAGCTCTTATATGAGCAAGGATTTACGATAAACGGAGCACGAAATAAATTAAATAATCAAGTGACACATGACGAGATCGACATCGGTGAAAGCAATGTAGTCGCCCCATTTAGCTATACCCAAATTCGATCAGAGTTACAATCTCTACTTAGTCTATTGAAAATTTAGACTACCCTCGTTGTCGTAAGATTGGATAGTTTAAAATGCGACGGTGGATGAAGTAAAAGATTGAAATTTCAAGGGGCGCTTATGCTAAAAACGCTTTGCTCCCTTGAAAAAGACTTGGTGCTATCACTTTAGATGATGTCGGGATTTCTCTCAAATTTGGCGATGTATATTACTGAAGTGTATTGCACATTTCGATCGAGTCGCCTTTCTTATTCCAACAAGGACTAGGTTTTTTCATTAATGGGTGAGGAATGCCCTCCGAGTTAATTTTCGCAACTCGGGTGTCCCAAGCGTGTACTCCATGTTGATTGATACGTAAGCGGACCGCCCATCCTAACGTTTGTGCTTCATTGTCAAGTGCATCCATCATAAAGTTCCCAATACTGTAAATAATGGGTTTACCTTTGTAGGTTTCAGTATCTTGGATGACGTGCGGATGTCCTCCAATAACCGCATCCGCGCCCGCATCAATCATTTTCCGTGCTAATTGTCGTTGGCGTTGATTGGCGACTTTTTCATTTTCCCAACCCCAATGCATAAAAGGAATGACGATATCCGCACGGAGCTGTGATTTCGCATTCCGAATGTCTGCAATAACTTGCTCATCTTCGCTCCAAGCCACGCCTGGTTTGTTTGTATTGGCTTCGAAACTGCGAGGCATGAATTCGTCATATCCCAGAAGCGCAATTCTTAAACCATTTTTCTCAATAATGTGTGGTCGATGGGCGTCACGTAAATTGCGTCCCCCTCCGAAATAAGAAAGGTCGTGTTGCTCTAAGATCGATAGCATTTCATTGAATGCATCCGGCCCAAAATCACCGGAATGGTTGTTCGCAATTGAGACAGCATCAAAGTATTTTTTTAGAATTGGGACGACACGGGGATGTGCTCTAAACGTAAAATTTTTTTCTGATGCTCGCCCACTTGTCGCGATTACACATTCCAGATTACCGATGCGAATATCTGCAGCGGCAAAGATGGACTTAAAGTGGTCGAATGGATCATTGCCCTGTGCGATTGTTTTTCCAGGCAGGTCATCGAGCACCATATCACCGACGAAAAGAATACTAATTTCCTTTGACTGAGGTGTTGCCTGAATTGGCGAAGAAAGGCTAAATACGCTGCAAGAAAGTAGTAATCGGGCTGTGTATCTGAAAACGATAGTTAGAAAATTCATTTGCGAGACCATATTAAGAAGCATTGATATTGCATTTCACGTTCGACTTCTCCCGCATAAAGGTAGTTCATTGGCGTCAGCAGGGTTTTGCCTTTTTTTATTGGGAAAGGCTTAAGATACGTTGCTTGATGAATGGGGATGTCGAAATCACGACCTTGAAAATAGGCATATAACTTAATGTAGTCGATATTTCCCAATTTGCCGTGCATCAGCGCTTTGAAACTAAAGCGACCACCAATGTCATGGATAGGTTCGTCGTAAAGGTTCTCAGTGAGTTTGACCTGAACTACTTCGGTGCTTCCTGCATAGCTGACATGGCACTCAAGGATGGGCGTTTCTTGAGCCTGCGTTTCGTACGGTATGAAAAAAGCTTGAATCGAAAAAAGTAAGAGAAAAATTAGATTGCGGTATTTCAATAACTTAACAGGGCGGTCTCTGCGCATAGTGGTTTTCTAAAAATAAATGTAAGAATGAATGTGAATGAATGCGTTTTAAGACGATATTTTTGTTTGGAGTTCGGATCAAAATAATAAGTTCTCGTATTGTCGAAGATTTGTTTAAAAAACAGGCAAAATCGTTTAAAACACCACGAAAAACTCTACTTTCGATTTAAAATTTACTTTCTTACGAAATTGTGCGTATAATCGGGGCTATCGTTGAGATTCTAGGTAGTAGTGCAGTATCAGTCTGTCATTTCTTGCTTGGTTGAAACGATTTATCGGGCACATGCCCACATTAACTGAAATAGGAAATTGTAATGGCAACAGGTATTGTAAAATGGTTTAATGATTCTAAAGGTTTTGGTTTCATTACTCCTGACGAAGGCGGCGAAGATTTGTTCGCACATTTCTCAGCAATCGTTTCTCAAGGCTTTAAGTCTTTGAAAGAAAACCAACGTGTTTCTTTCGACGTAACTACAGGCCCTAAAGGCAAACAAGCATCAAACATCCAAGCAATCTAATTTGATTTCTTGCATGGCTTGCTAAAGTCGCAGAAAAAAGCCCGATCGATGATCGGGCTTTTTTTTTGTTGCATTCCTATTCAAAATTGATACTTTAAATTGAGTTTCAGCAATATTCCTTTTCGATTAGACTAAAGATATCTATACTTGGCTTATGTTAAATCAAAGTTGATTTTCGGCAACTAAAGTAATCTATCATCGGTTAGAACAAAATCCTCATTCGCGAGGAACTCAATGGAGATAAGTTATGTTGAATGTAACGATTAAGTTCAGATTGATTGCAACCATGCTCACGATGGCTGTCATGCTCATTATTGGTGGAGCGATGGGAGCATTTGGTGTACGTAACAGTAATGCGGTGAATGCAGAGCTTTATGCCAATCAACTGCCTTCATTGGAAGCGCTAGCAACGTCACGCGTTGCACTACTGCGCGCACGTGTTTTGTTGGATCGTGTGATTGCCCATCCTGAGTTACCCAATACAGCCGAAACGATCAAACGAATTGAAGAGTACGAGCTTGATTCTGAAAAAGGTTGGAAAAAATATTTGGCATTGCCTATGGACCCCGGTGAAGAAAAAACTTTATCTAACGAAGTGCAAACTTTACGGGACAAATTCGTAAAGGATGCCTTCCTGCCTACGCTAGCTGCCGTCAAAGCGGGAAATAAAGAAGAGGCTGATCGCCTCAATTCAACGGTTCTTCCTGGAATGTATGAAGCTTTTTCTTCGAAGATTGTGAAGTTAGATGCGATCCAATTTGCAAGCGCTGAAAATATGCTAAAGGAAAGTCAAAAGGCGTTCAAAACCTTTGTTTGGATTGATGTAATTGGTGTCGCGGGTGGCTTGATTGCGGTATTTATTTCAGCCTACTTCTTGTTGGCGGCTATTTCACATCCTTTGCATTTTGTCCTGCAACAATTTGAAGCGATTGGAAATGGTGATTTGTCCATGCAGATCAAAGCAAGGTCAAACGATGAAATGGGACAATTGTTAACTGGTTTGGAGAACATGCGTCAGAATCTGGTGCAAACCGTCACCGTCGTTCGGCAAGGCAGTTCTTCTATCGCGGTGTCGTCTGAGGAAATTGCGAGTGGCAATATGGATTTGTCTTCGCGCACCGAAAATCAAGCTGCTAGCTTAGAGGAAACGGCTTCGTCAATGGAAGAGCTAACCTCAACTGTTCAACAAAATGCTGATAATGCGCGTCAAGCCAACACGTTGGCATTGAAGGCATCGGGTGTTGCGAGTAAAGGTGGTCAGGTTGTCGGTGACGTTGTGCATACGATGAATTCGATTAAAGATAGTTCGAAAAAAATCGTCGACATTATTGGTGTCATTGATGGCATCGCATTCCAAACGAATATTTTGGCCTTGAATGCAGCCGTGGAAGCTGCGCGTGCAGGTGAGCAAGGGCGTGGGTTTGCTGTCGTCGCGTCCGAGGTTCGTAGTTTGGCCCAGCGTTCCGCAAGCGCTGCAAAAGAAATCAAAGAATTAATTAATGATTCCGTGAACAAAGTCGACGCTGGTTCGAAATTGGTTGACGATGCTGGTCAAACGATGGATGAAATTGTCGTGTCGATTAAAGGGGTGGCGGATATCATGGCAGAGATTACCGCGGCCAGCGTGGAACAAAGTGACGGCATCGCACAAGTCAATATTGCGATTTCCAAAATGGATGAAGCGGTGCAACAGAACGCAGCTTTGGTAGAAGAAGCAGCTGCGGCGGCAGGTAGTATGCAAGAACAAGCAAATAATTTGAATCAAGCTGTGAGCATCTTTAAGTTAAATGCGAATGACCGATCACATCAGCAGCAACACGAGTCTGCGATTGTGAAAGCCGCCCCAGCTAGAAAACAGGCAACGAGAAAGGCAGCGGTCAAGTCATTGCCTCATACGCAGCCGAAGTCTGCAGATAAAGCGAGTAAACAAGAATCGTCTGAGCAGGATTGGGAAGAGTTCTAATTTATCCGTAAGTAGTTACGTACAAAAAAAGCGACCGGTGGTCGCTTTTTTTTGTGGAGAATGATGAAATCGCATTGCCTGTTTTGTTCAAATCTTGTGTTGCCAATAATTGGGTTTACTATAGGCAGCACGTAAAAAGTCTACAAACGCGCGGATTCGTAAAGGCAAATGGCGGCGCTGTGCAAAAATCGCATAGATGTCATTCCCTGGTGCATTGTATTCATCAAGCACAGTGACGAGTTTTCCGGCCTCGATTTCACTGCCCACTTCCCACATGGATCGCCATGCTAAGCCCTTACCTGAGAGCGCCCAGTCATGCAATACGGCACCATCATTACAGACCATATTGCCTTCGACCTTACGGAGAACATTCTTACCGTTTTCTTTGAAGGTCCAGCCGCGTTGGCTGCCATCGCTGCTGAATGTGAGGCAATTGTGAAAATGCAAGTCGTCCAATGTTCTGGGGCGGCCATGACGTTGAATGTATTCTGGTGATGCAACGACCACTCGTTTATTGTCGGCAAGTTTAACGCCTATTAAATTAGAATCGGTCAATGTGGCGATTCGAATTGCCACATCAACACCTTCGCCGATCAGGTCAACCACTCTATCGTTGAGGTTTAAAGTGAGTTTGACCTCTTTATGTTCGGCTAAAAACGCTGGGATCAGTGGCGCGACATGCTGACGTCCAAAACCAGCGGGAGCGGAGATCGTTAATTGGCCACTGGCCTTTGCGCTGCGTTCTGAGACAGACGTTTCCGCTTCTTCCAATTCGGCGAGAATGCGTTGGCAATCTTCCAAAAACGCCGCACCTTCAATGGTTAACGCGATTTTTCTTGTGGTGCGTTGTAAAAGTTTAACGTCGAGCCTTTCCTCTAAAGCATCAAGTCGTCTCCCTATCATCGCTGGCGCGACGCCCTCGGCACGTGCTGCGGCCGACAAACTTCCCCGTGTCGCAACTTCTGCGAAAGTTGAAATTTGTTTGAATTGATCCATGTCCCTATCTCCAGTGAGTTTTTTTTTATTTGATGTCGAATCTTGCGTGCATTGAGATCAGTTGTTATTCGACTGAAAACCAATATCTCTAAGTCTTTTTACAAATAGTAGCAATAAAACAGATTTAATTTGTTATTTGTGACTAAAAATTAAAAATACTGTGATAAAACGAAACATTATGTATGCAAGAATGTTGAATATACTTGGATTCAACTATTCAATTGAATCTTTATTGCCTCTATTTTTTTGTTTTTTTTAAATGAAATTGAATTATTTGACTGAAACAATCAAATCTACTGCGTAAAAACGATAACTCGTCAAAATTTGTGCGGTGCGGTGATTGAACCTATTTTTTATTACTTTTTGATGTATTTTTTTGGATGAGGTTACGATGACACACATAATAGTTCCTGATGGGATGCAAATCACCGGCGAGATTACGCCAGAATTTGCGCAAATTTTGACACCCGACGCACTTAATTTAGTTTTGAAATTGAGTCGTGCATTTGAATCACGACGCCAAGATTTGTTGGAGTTGCGTCGTAGTCGCGCTGCGCGTATGGACGCAGGCGAACGTCCTGATTTCTTAGCAGAAACGGCACACATTCGAGAAGGTAATTGGCACATTGCGCCATTGCCAAAAGCACTTGAATGTCGACGTGTAGAAATCACTGGCCCGGTCGAGCGCAAAATGATTATCAATGCCTTGAATTCTGGCGCAGATAGCTACATGACGGATTTTGAAGATTCGAATACACCGAATTGGCATAATCAAATGGCTGGACAAATTAACTTGCGCGATGCGGTGCGGCGTTCGATTCGCCTTGAACAAAATGGTAAAACTTACCAATTAAATGAAAAGATCGCTACCCTCGTGGTTCGTCCACGTGGTTGGCACCTCGATGAGAAACATGTATTGGTCGATGGAAAACGTATTTCTGGCGGGATCTTTGATTTTGCATTGTTCATGTTTCACAATGCGAAAGAGCAAATAGCACGCGGTGCCGGTCCTTTCTTTTATTTGCCAAAAATGGAGTCGCATTTAGAAGCCCGCCTTTGGAACGAAATCTTTGTGATGACACAGGATGAGCTCGGCTTGGCACAGGGCACGATTAAGGCCACAGTCCTGATCGAAACAATCGTCGCGGCATTTGAGATGGATGAAATCCTGTATGAACTACGCGAGCATAGTTCTGGACTGAATGCGGGACGCTGGGACTACATTTTTTCTTGCATAAAGAAATTTAAAAATGATGCTGATTTCTGCTTAGCTGATCGCGCTAAAGTGACGATGACGGCACCGTTTATGCGTTCCTATGCCTTGTTACTGCTGAAAACCTGTCACAAGCGACAGGCTCCAGCTATCGGCGGAATGGCGGCTTTGATTCCAATTAAGAATGATCCCGAGAAAAATGAGATTGCGATGGCGGGTGTTCGGAATGACAAGGCACGCGATGCAACAGATGGCTATGACGGCGGGTGGGTTGCCCATCCCGGTCTCGTTGAGCTCGCGATGACTGAATTTAAGAAAGTCTTGGGCGATGCACCAAATCAAATCGGAAAGCAACGCCCCGACGTCGTGGTGGCTGCGCAAGATCTGTTGAATTTTCAGCCTGAGACGCCTATTACTGAAGCGGGATTGCGATATAACATCAATGTCGGTATTCATTATTTAGGGGCGTGGTTGGCTGGAAATGGTTGTGTACCGATTCATAACTTAATGGAAGATGCTGCAACTGCCGAGATAAGTCGCTCACAGGTTTGGCAATGGATACGCTCTTCAAAAGGTGTGTTGGAAGACGGCCGTAAAATTACGGTAGAAATGGTTCGATCGATGACACAAGAAGAACTGTTAAAAGTAAGACACTCGGTTGGCGAAGGCGAGACCTACGTGCGCGCGGCACAAATTTTCGAAGAGATGTCGACCTCGACCGAATTCGCAGAATTTTTGACCTTACCGCTGTATGAGGAAATTTGATTCTTAGTCATTGATCGTTTGCGAAGTATCGGTAAATCGGCTTCGCAAGCTTGAATTAAATTTTTTATGCAAAGAGTAAAGATGGAGAATCTTTACTCTTTTTATTTTGCACCTTGGTTGGTCTATTGACTCTTTAGTGTGATAATTGCTCAATACAATTTTTTTATTGCACTTCGATTTACGAACAATCTTTTGGAGCAGCTAGATGACCGAAGCTAAAACTATTCCGGATCAAGAATTTTATCGTCCCGTGTTTTCTCCTTGGCTGGGCTATGGTGAGTTTCGCCAGTATTACTTGAAAGCCAGACCTGCTACATTAGTCTCTCCCGATCGCTGCTGGATGCTCTATTCACTGTGTAAGCAAGCTTTGATGCTTGAAGGTGAGTTGTGGGAATGTGGTGTGTTTCGAGGCGGCACGGCGGCGATGTTTGCGCAAATCATTGCAGATAAAGCCCCTTATAAAAAACTTCGATTATTTGACACATTTGAAGGTATGCCAGAGACGAATGCTGAACGTGATATTCATCAAAGTGGCGATTTTAAAGAGACAAGTTTGGAAGCAGTAAAATCGTTTGTTGGAAATGGCGCGGTGACTCACTATCATCAAGGATTTATTCCGGACACGTTTGTAGGCTTAGAACATTCAACAATTGCGCTTGCTCACATCGACGTTGATATTTGGCAGTCTATTTTGGATTGTTGTGAGTTTATTTTTCCTCGATTGGTACCAGGAGGATTCATGATTTTTGATGATTATGGATTTCATACTTGCCCTGGTGCGCGTGCTGCGGTTGACCTGTTCTTCAAGAATCGAGAAATCGTACCTTTGGTTTTACCGACTGGGCAGGCAATCGTATTCAAAAGTCGTTAGTGGCTTTGACGCGAAGCACGATGAATGCAACACCATCGTCGCGAAAAAAAAGCGAGCCAAATGCTCGCTTTTTTTCTTGGTGATATTACTAAGCTTATTCAGATGGTGGCACATAGCCTTGGGCAGCATCTGCGCCGTCACCAAAGAAATGTTTCTCCATTTGTGTCGCCAAATACTTGCGAGCTCGTGTGTCAGCGAGATTTAAACGATTCTCATTGACCAACATCGTTTGGTGTTTTAACCAGGCAGCCCACGCTTCTTTGGAAACATTCTCAAAAATCTTTTTACCCAATTCACCTGGATAAGTTGGAAAGTCTAAGCCTTCAGCTTCTTTATCTAATTTAATGCAGTGGACCATGCGGGCCATAATGGGAACTCCTTGAATAATTCAAAATCTAGGGTGAAATCTCGCAAGTATCGATTATACGTTTGAAATCGGATTTAAGTACGGCACGGCACTAGAGCTGCTTGATTAAAACCAAGGATTTACGTTGCCAGTTGTACATTTTCTGTCTATCTTTCGGCAAGTCATCCACGCTCGCTTGTACGAATCCGCGTTTTAAAAACCAATGTGCGGTACGAGTTGTTAATACAAACAAAGAGTGGAATCCAGCACGACGGGCGCGTTTCTCCATGTGTTTCAAAATACGTTCGCCATCGCCTTGGCTTTGTACGTCGGGATTCACCGTGAGACAGGCCATTTCGCCCATTTTGTCGAAAGGGAAGGGGTATAACGCGGCGCAGCCAAAGATCACGCCATCATGCTCAATGACGGAGAAATAATTGATTTCACGCTCGATTAATTCACGACCGCGTTTGACTAAGGTACCATCGGCTTCAAGTGGTTCGATCAACTTAATGATGCCACCCACATCTTCAATCGTCGCTTCGCGCAAGCTTTCGAGGTTTTCGGTAGAAACCATGGTACCGACGCCATCATGTGTGAACAATTCAAGCAGGGCGGAGCCATCAATCTTATAAGGCACGATGTGAATACGTGGTACTCCGCCACGCGAGGCTTTGACCGCATGTTCGAGATAAAAGCTAGCGTCAGAAGCTAAGTATTTCTTCTCAAGTTCTGCTTCCGCTTGTTTATACGATAATTCACGAATTTCATCACCGTCTTGATCGACCATCATCGGCGTTTCGGAGATAAAGATAAGTTTGTCCGCACGCAAAGCCGTTGCTGCCGAGACTGCAACATCTTCCATCGTCAAATTAAAAGCTTCACCTGTCGGAGAGAATCCTAGTGGCGACAATAACACCAGACTACCAGCATCCAAGATACGGTCTATCGTGTCATAAGCGACTTTACGGGTTGTTCCCGTCAGCTGAAAATCAACCCCGTCGACGATCCCGATCGGTTTGGCCGTAACAAAATTACCAGAAATAATCCGTATCGCCGCGTGTGCCATCGGCGTATTTGGCAAACCTTGGCTGAATGCCGCCTCAATATCTAAGCGCAATTCGCCCGCAGCTTCTTTTGAGCACTCAAGCGCAGCGGTATCAGTAATTCGTATGCCGTTATGAAAACGGCCTTCGACATTACGCAGTGCCAACTGCTCGGCGACCTGTGGACGTGAGCCATGTACGATCACGATTTTGATCCCGAGAGCATGCAGTAGCGACAAATCCTGTGCCAAAACGGGCAGGGCGCCAGCCACCACAAGTTCTCCCGGAAAGGCAACCACGAAGGTCTTTCCACGGAAGGCATGAATATACGGTGCGACCGAGCGCAGCCAATGAACGAATTGAACAGAATTTTCCATGGACGGATTATAATCGCGTCCGCTATGTCTGATAATAAAACTCCCCAAAAATCACCAAAAAAAATGCCTGCAGACTTGAAGGCTTTGCGTGATAGCCTGCGTCAAGCGGCACAACAACAAGTCAAACCCGCTGGATTTCCTAAAAAGGATAAGCAAGCCAAGCCTGCGGCACACCAAAGTTATTCAGGAAGTGGTGCTAAAAACACTAGTCAATCAGAAAATTCCTTGCCGCGGCCAGCCACGCATAAGCATCAGCAAGCGAAGTCGGCACCAGCAAAAAAGACAGAGACTCGACCAGAGCCCAGTCTGCCATTTCGTAATCCACCGCCGGTAATTACCTATCCAGAAGAATTACCTGTCTCGGGCAGACGTGACGAAATCGCCGAAGCGCTTAAAAAACATCAAGTCATCATCGTTTGCGGCGAAACGGGTTCGGGTAAAACCACGCAGTTGCCGAAGATTTGCTTGGAGTTGGGGCGCGGACAAAAGGGGTTGATCGGACATACGCAACCGCGTCGTATCGCGGCATCATCGACTGCGAAACGCATCGCGCAGGAACTCAATTCACCGATAGGCGAGCATGTCGGGTTTAAAGTCCGATTCACCGATACTCTGACCAAGGGAGCATCCGTCAAGCTGATGACCGATGGTATCTTGTTGGCAGAAACCCAGACCGATCCACTGTTACGTCAATACGACACCATCATCATCGATGAAGCGCATGAGCGTAGTTTGAATATCGATTTCTTGCTTGGCTATCTCAAACAAATTCTGCCCAAGCGTCGTGATCTCAAAGTCATCATTACTTCAGCGACGATCGATGCGCAACGCTTCGCCAATCATTTTGGTGAGCATGGCAAAGCCGCGCCTGTGATTGAAGTATCAGGACGTTTGTATCCAGTGGAAGTGCGCTATCGTCCGATCCAAGCCGATGAAAAAGATAAAGAACGTGATCTAATGGTGGCGATCACCGATGCGGTCGATGAATTATGTCGATTAGGCTCGGGTGATGTTTTGGTGTTTTTGCCGGGTGAACGTGAAATCCGCGATGCCGCCGAAGCGCTGCGTAAACACCATCCACCGCATGTAGAAATACTACCTTTGTTTGCCCGACTGTCGGCACAAGAACAAGAGCGTGTATTCAAGATTTCCAATGCGCGTCGTATCGTGTTAGCGACCAACGTGGCAGAAACCTCGCTGACCGTGCCGGGCATACGCTATGTGGTCGATGCAGGTTTGGCACGCGTCAAACGTTATAGCTATCGTAATAAAGTCGAACAACTACAAGTCGAAGCGATTGCTCAATCGGCAGCCAATCAGCGCGCGGGTCGTTGCGGTCGTGTGGCTGCAGGTGTGTGTATTCGACTGTATGACGAGCAAGAGTTTAAACAGCGTGCCGCGTTCACCGAACCCGAAATTTTGCGTTCGTCCTTGGCATCTGTCATTTTGCGAATGAAGTCTTTACGCTTGACGGATGTTGAAACTTTCCCATTCATCGAACCACCTTTGGGGCGTGCAATCGCCGATGGTTACCAACTCTTGCAAGAGTTGGGCGCGATGGATGACAGCAATCAGTTAACGGCGGTGGGTAAAGAGCTCGCCAAGTTGCCACTAGATCCACGCGTAGGTCGCATGATTTTGGCGGCACGTGATAATCAAGCTTTGAGCGAAGTTTTGATTATTGCAGCGGCTTTATCGGTACAAGATCCGCGTGATCGCCCGATGGATGCACAAAGCGCAGCCGATCTAGCGCACAAAAAATTTGCGGATGAAAAGTCAGAGTTCACGTCCTATCTCAAAATCTGGAAGTGGTTTGAAGACTCGATTGAACACAAAAAAACCAATCGTCAATTACAAGACAATTGCCGCAGCAATTTCTTAAGCCAAATGCGATTGCGTGAATGGCGCGAAGTGCATTCACAATTGCTGACTATCGTCAAAGAGCAGGGCTGGCGCGTGAATGAAGCACCTGCCACTTACGAGCAATTACACCTCTCCTTGTTGACGGGTTTGCTAGGCAATATTGGTTTTAAATCGGAAGAAGACGCACATTACTTAGGCGCGCGCGGCATCAAGTTTTATGTGTGGCCAGGTTCTTACTTGGCAAAAAAAGCCGGTAAATGGATCATGGCTGCTGAATTAGTCGATACCACACGTTTGTACGGTCGCTGCCTCGCACAGATACAACCAGAATGGTTAGAAAAAGTCGGTGGGCATTTACTCAAAAAATCTTACGGTGAACCACGTTGGGAAAAACGTACAGGGCAAGTTTCAGGCTTTGAACGCGCGACTTTGTATGGCTTAGTCGTATACAGCCAACGACGCATACAGTATGGCTTAACGCATCCCAAAGAAGCCCGTGAGATTTTTATTCGCGATGCGCTAGTCGAAGGCGATTTCGATACGCGCGCGCCATTCTTAGCCTTCAATCAAAAACTGATACGTGAGATTGAAAATATCGAGCACAAATCACGTCGACAAGACGTGTTAGTCGATGATCATTTAATCGCAGCGTTTTACGACAAACATTTACCTGCCGATGTCTACAACGCGGTCTTGTTTGAGCAATGGTATAAGGAAGCGACCAAGGGCAATCCTAAATTACTCTACTTGAATAAAGACGAGTTGATGCGGCATGAAGCGGCGGGCATTACCACCGACTTCTTCCCTAAACTGATGCAAGTTTCCGGTGTGGGTTTGCAACTGTCGTATCACTTCGAGCCGGGTAGTCCGCGTGATGGTGTGACACTTTGGATTCCTCTGTTCTCCTTAAATCAAGTTTCCGCCGAGCGTTGCGAATGGCTAGTGCCGGGCATGCTCAAAGAAAAAGTGCAGCTACTACTTAAATCACTGCCACAAAAAATCCGTCGTCATTGCGTTCCATTGCCGGATTACGCAGCAGGATTTTGTGAACGCAATGAATTCGGTAAAGGCAATTTCTTAGAAACCTTGATCGCCGATATTCGCGAACAAAAAGGCCTGCAATGCTTGAGCACGGATTTTAAATTTGAACAATTGCCCGCGCATCTGACGATGAATTTCAAAATCATCGATGAACACGGACGCCAATTAGAAATGGGACGCAACCTCGCCACGCTACGCGCCGAATTCGGCTCACAAGCGCGTGAGAGTTTTCAAAAGATTGCCAGTGCTGACAAATTAGCCTTGTTAGATAACTCTAAATCCGCAGCAACCGAATCCTTAGTTAACCGTCATTCCCGCGAAAGCGGGAATCCAGTGTCGTCAAGCTCGACAAAATCCGCTACCGCAACAAAATCCGTAGCCCCAGCAATCCAACAAGAAAACCTAAAGGAAAACCTAAGCGCATGGACCTTCGACGAACTGCCAGAGCTACTCGAAGTCCAACAAGGCAAACAAACCTTAATCGGCTACCCCGCCTTAGTCGATAAACAAACGCATTGCCACATCGAAGTCTTCGATGACCCCGATGAAGCTGCACGCGTACATCACGTGGGCTTACGGCGTTTGTTCGCCTTGCAGATGAGAGAGCAAGTTAAGTTCTTAGAAAAAAATATCCCAGGCTTGCAGCAAATGGGCATGCAATTTATGTCGCTAGGTTCACAAGAAGAGTTGCGCGAACAAATCGTCACGACCGCCTTAGATCGCGCTTTCATGCAATCGCCATTGCCGAAAAATTCTGGCGAGTTCAATAAGCGCCGTGATGAAGGCAAAGCGAGATTGAATTTATTAGCCAACGAAATCGCGCGTTTAGCAGGCTTAATTTTGGCGGAATATTACAGCCTACCGAAGAAGCTACAAGGTCTCAAAGCTCACGCGCAAGCGGCCGCTGATATGCAACAACAATTGCAAAGCCTAGTTACCAAACGCTTCATCGCCGAAGTCGATTTTGCCCAGTTAGCGCATTATCCACGTTACCTCAAAGCGATCACGGTACGCATGGACAAACTCCGCGTCGATCCTGCACGTGATGCGAAGTTGATGGCGGAGTGGAATATCGTCGCGCAGCCATGGCAACGTACGCCGCGTCGATCCGGTGTGGATGCGGATCCTAAGTTGATTGAGTTTCGTTGGTTGTTAGAGGAGTTGCGAGTGTCTTTGTTTGCACAGGAGTTGAAGACGCCTATGCCTGTGTCGGTTAAGAGATTGCAGAAGGTTTGGGAGAGTTTGTTGCGGTAGGATTTTTTAGTTCTTTGATGAGGATCTTGTTTTGCGTGAGTGAGGTTACGATTGTTAAACTTTTTTATTCATGTCGGACAGATTCATTTGCATTCTTCTCCTTTTAAATTTAAATAAGGAATTTATAAGTGTTGCTAAAAATTCCCTCAGCTATCTATGGAAATAAAGTCATTGAGTACGCTGAATTGCCGATGAAAATTTTGCCCCTCGGGTATGTTTTTCCGAAAAACGGCCAAGCTCCACTTCAGTCGACTGATCTCGTTGTCATTGCAGTTAGTGTGGATGCTCATGATGATTCAGTATATTGGGTTAGTTGCTTAAATGATCAACAGGAAGTTATTACTGGCGAGATGTACTATACCGTTGAATCTGCTCGAAACTTTCTTGAAGCTGAGTATGGTGTTAAGGATGTGAAATGGATCAAAGTGTTGTAGGGCGGGTGAAACCCACGCCGTAAGAGCATTTAAAACATCGCGACGGTAATTTGATACTGGAACAAATTTTAGAATATTAAGGTGAGCAGTTTTTTCCCCACGCGGAAACAGCCAATTTTATTCGCGATCGAGTCACCGATCTTTATCCATATATTTACCCGTAAACGCGCTCATCGTTCACAGGTCGGTGGTAGACCGACAGCTACTTACTTTCTTTGCTTCGCCAAAGAAAGTAAGCAAAGAAAGGCGACCACGCTGCCACTGGCCTTCGGCTTCCCAATTGAGCAAGACAAAAAATGGGAAAGCTTCGAAACTCGCCTTCGGCTCAAACAACGAAGCTTTCTTTATCCATTTTTTGTCCTGCACAATTGGCAGTGTCAGAAGTGGATGAACGTCAAAAGCAACGGCAACTTCAAAACAATCAGAATCAATGGTCGTATATTTTTCGAACATCAGTTGTGGGTCGTTGTTTTTGACTTTGACCTACCCCCGTTTGAGACGATGTAATTTGTGCCTGACAGAAAATGGATAAGAAAGTGTTGTTGTTTGAGGTTAAGCAGGGGTTTCGATGTGCATGCACATCGCCTGCGTACGGTCTTAGCTTGCAAGCGAAGATGCACCCTGCAAGGGTAGCGAGTTTTAACACTTTCCCATTTTTTGTGACGCACAAATTATGCTGAAGCGTAGCCTAAGCACCCGAGGGGAGATTGACGGGGTTTCGCAAAGCATGCTTTGCGCCATCAATCTCTAAGCTGCTTGCAAGCAGCGCAGTGGAGACTCTACGGGCGCCTTTTTTGGATTACCTTTTTTGGCGAAGCAAAAAAGGTAATTGGCTGTCGGGCCATCCCCGACCTGTAGACGTCAAAAAATGTGAATATGTAATTTCGACGTATATGTTCAATTCACTCAAATATTGAAGGCTTAAACAACCTCCTAGTAACTCAAGCACCCTTATTCCCAACCCTTCTCCCGTTTACGGGAGAAGGGAGCTTAGCTTTAACTTGACCTTCGACCCATTCAAGCTCACGAGAGAAGAACGCTCTCAATACTCCAACAGCGTCGCCTTACCCCAAAATATCCGATAAGCCATCACCGTGTAAGCAATGATGACGGGAAGCACGATACATGCGCCGACGAAAATAATCATCAAAGATTCTGGTGCGCTTGCGGCTTCCCAGATGGTGATTTTGTCGATGATGAGGTAGGGGAATAAGCTGTATGCCAAGCCGTGAAATGCCAAGAAAAATATTCCCACGGTGCTGGCGAATGGTGTCCAAATCCAGCGTTGGTTCGCTTGTACTAACTGCGCGGGTAGGCGTTTTAAGATTCTATCGATCCACCAAAATAAAATGGCAGTGATCATTGGGATAGGGAATAGCAATATAAAGTTAGGAAAGCTAAACCACTTTTCCGCAATGCTGGGGCTGGCGAACGGCGTGACGATGGAGATGGTGGCAATGCCGACGCCAGCTAACCATAAACTGCGTCTTGCCCAAGTTGCTGCTTTGATTTGTAGTTGCCCTTCTGATTTCATCAGTAGCCATGTTGCACCTAATAGGCAATAAGCAGCCATTAGGCATAGGCCAATTAAACTTGCGAAGGCATAGCTCCAAGTGCTGGTTTGAAATCCCACTACCAACATGCCCAACATAAAGCCCTGAGAAAAGGCGGCGAGGATGGAGCCGATATGAAAGGCGCGGTTCCATGCTGGCTTATTTTGTGCGTGGGCTTTTACTCGAAAATCGAAAGCGACTCCGCGTAAAATTAATCCTAACAACATGATCGCGACTGGAAAATATAGCGCGCCTAGTATTTGTCCATGTGCTGTCGGAAATGCGACCAATAGAATGCCGACGCCTAATACCAACCAAGTTTCGTTCGCATCCCAGAAGGGGCCGATGGAGGCGATCATGATGTCTTTTTCCGCATCATTCGCATTGCGCATCAAGATGCCGACGCCGAGATCGTAACCATCTAAAATCACGTAGGCCAACATCGCTAAGCCCATGACGACCAGAAAGGCGAGTGGTAGCCAACCTGCGGCTTGGGATAAATCTGGGTAGAGTGGGGTGATCATGTTTTACGCTCTAATTGTAGTGGTGAATGTTGGCGTTGTTGGTGTCGATACGGTCGCTGTACTGCCGTTAGACTCCGTGCGATCTGCTTTACGAGCTAGATAGAAGACGACGGAGATGTACGAAATAATCAAAAAAATATATAACGTTAAATACATTACTAGCGAACTCGCTAGCATAGGGACAGGCACCTTGGCCGCCGCCTCGGCAGTGGTGAGCACACCTTGCACCAAATATGGTTGACGGCCAATCTCGGTGGTGTACCAACCTGCCAGTAACGCAATCCAACCGGAAAAACTCATTGCAACTAAAGAGCGTGAGACGAATGCTGGTAAAGCTGGTTTGTGCCAAACAAACCAGCAAGCCAGCCAAGATATCGCCAGCATTAGCAAGCCAATACCGACCATGATGCGAAGCGCGAAAAAGACGGGTGCGACAGGTGGATGCTTGCCGACAAAATCATTGAGTCCTTTGAGTTCTCCATTGAGGTCGTGCGTGAGATAAAGCGAGGCTAGTTTTGGGATCGCAATTTCAGCTTTATTCACACGATTTTTTTGATCGGGAATCGCGAACAGGACTGCGGGGGCACCTTGCTGGGTTTCCCAAATTCCTTCCATCGCAGCGATTTTTGCTGGTTGATGTTGTAAGGTGTTCAGTCCATGTAAATCACCAACGAGGATTTGCAAAGGGATCAATACCGCCGCTAATGTGACACCGGTTTTAATACCAATCTGAATGTCGTCACTGCGTCCGCCACGTACATAGCGATAAGCACTAATACCTGCAATTAAAAATGCGACGGTTAAACCGGATGCCAGCATCATGTGCGTAAAGCGATAGGGCATCGATGGATTGAAAATAATCTGTAACCAGCTGGTTGCATGCGCTTGGCCATTGATCATCTCAAAGCCGACTGGTGTATGCATCCATGAATTTAAGGCGATGATCCAAAACACGGAGAGCGTGGTACCGCTAGCGACCAAGACCGTGGCGATGGTGTGGAGTCGATCTCCCACCCGCTTTTGGCCGAACAACATAATGCCAAGAAAAGTCGCTTCTAAGAAAAATGCTGTCAAAATTTCATAGGCGAGGAGTGGTCCGGCGATGTTGCCAACGGTTTCCATAAAACCCGGCCAGTTGGTACCAAATTGAAAGCTCATGGTGATGCCACTGACCACGCCTAACGCAAAACTGAGGGCGAAAATTTTCACCCAAAAGTAGTAAGCGCGTTGCCAATGTTCTGCCTTGGTCCGGTTATAGCGCCATTTGAAAAACACCAGTACCCAGCCAAGTGCGATGCTGATGCTGGGGAATAGAATGTGAAAGCTGATATTCGCTGCGAACTGAATGCGCGCTAACAGCATGGGGTCGAAAGTGCTTGCAAGTTCTGCTGACATGATGGGTTCTCTTCTTCTCTTCTTCTCTTGAAATAGCGAACTAGCGATTAATTTTTTGATTTACCGTCAAGACGTAGTCGATCCGTAAACTCAATCAACTTGACGACCTTGGAGCCCATTTTCATCAAGGTTTGTAGTGTCTCTGGTGAGAGTTTTTCGACGTCGTCAAACCACGCGCTAGTGAGTTCGATTAAGTCATGCATTTGTTGAATGCGTTCTAGCGCATATTTTTCACCATCCTTCGCATCCTCTTTCGCATCGTTTTTAAGTAAGGCTTCGCGCAGCATGGATAAGGTTGGCTCTACTTCGCGGCGGCGGCGCTCTTCCACTAAGTTGCGGAAAATTTCCCACACATCTTTGGGGGCTTCAAAAAATTCGCGGCGTTCGCCGGGGATGTGCACCAACTTCACTAAGCGCCAAGCTTGTAGTTCTTTCAGACTCATCCCGACATTTGAACGAGAAAAGGTTAATTGCTCGGCGATTTCATCGGCACACAGTGGTTTTTCGCTGAGAAAAATGAGTGCATAGATTTGCCCAACCGTGCGATTAATGCCCCAACGACTGCCCATTTCACCGAAATGCGAGATGAATTTTTCTTTGGTCGGACTGATGCTCATGATTTATTCCTTTTCCGTAGTTCCAGTAATATTTGAATTTCCAGTATTTTCAGGAAATATAGCACGATTATTTTTTTCGCGTTTTTTTCGCCTGATTTTGAAATGTCGCTTGTTTTCGAGATATTGCGCCGCAAGATTTAGCGCTGCGCAATGGGACGCATGGTATGTGATGGACGTCGCCGAAAGCGGTCTAGATGTAGCACGAGCTTAGCATTGGCCTCGGTACGCAACAAATTGAGATTGAGCGGAAATGAGTGGTATTAAGTGGAAACCGAATCAGACGCTGAGATCGTTTAGATGGTGCCGCGATTCTTTTCTCATCCAACCGATGTTGTCTCGATGAATCGTGTCTCAATAGCATTGTTCCACTACCCTGCTAAAAATCGTGGGGTCAGTCCGGCAGAATTTCATGTCCGAGAAATTCGATATAAAAGATGGTACCTCCTTCAGGATTCGTATCAAATCCGATTTCTCCATCCATTCTTTCGACCATCTCTTTTGCGATCGCGAGTCCGAGACCCGTGCCCTCTTTAGCACGGGTATCTGATGCATCCGCCTGAGAGAATTTCTGAAAAATGCGCTCTTTAAACTCTGCTGAAATGCCAGGTCCACGGTCGATGACTTGGATTCGAACTCGATTTGATGCGAGGAGTTGGGCTTCAATACGGACGGCTTGATCTTGCGGTGAATATTTGCAGGCATTTGACATTAAATTCGCCATCACTTGCGCAAAGCGATCCGGATCCACTCGCAAAGCCAAATTGGGGAGCGAACCTGTAATCTTGACTTCGACACCTAATTTTTGCGCGAATGCTTGATTCGATTCGATTGCGTCGCCAATGAGCTTATTCAATGGCACGCGTTGGAAATTAAAGTCCATCATATTGGCTTCGATTTTTTGCATATCGAGTAAATCATTGATGAGGCGGCCGAGCCGCTCAGCATTATTTAACGCAATTTGTCCTAGTTTTTCAGCTGCGGGTGGGAGCGTACCTGCGACACCGCCGACTAAAAGCCCAAGACCGCCTCGAATCGCGGTGAGCGGTGTGCGCAATTCATGGCTAACCGTCGAAACAAATTGGGTCTTCATTTTTTCGACGCGCTTTTGTTCTGTGACGTCGCGGACAATCAGGATAAATTTTCTTTGTCCAGCATCGGCAAATTCACTGATAGACAATTCAGCAAAAAAGGGCCGACCGTCAACCCGCAATTGTTGGACTTCCATTTCGCCGTGGCCTTTTTCGGCAAATTCGGGACTGCGAATACAAAGTGCTAAGCGCTCACTCAAATCTTCATTACATAGCTTGGCATATGGCATTCCCGCTATTTCTTCAGACGACCATCCAAATAGCTCGAGGCCTGCACGATTGCAGGTTTCAAGTGTCCAATATTCATCTGTGGTTAAAATCGCATCGGCCGCATTTTGTAAAATTGCTTGCATCCGACGTGCATTGTCGCGGTTTAATTGTTGCTGCGCCAATAACTCCTGCAAACGCGCCGCTACCAAGGTTTCAAGGCGAAGTTGGTCACGGGTTAAATGTCCAATACGCCAACGATAAATGAAAAACAGCAAAGCGGCAGCGGCAATAAACAAGAACCATTTAAACCATGTTGTTTGCCAGTATTTGGGGGGGATTGCGATACGCAGACTAGCGACCTCTTCGCTCCAGATTCCGTGATTATTTGTTGCCTTGACCAAAAACGTATACTCACCAGGATTGAGATTGGTATAGGTTGCGTTTCGGTGATCCGCGTCAGCTTCTACCCATTCACGATCAAAACCGTCTAAGCGATAGGCATAACGGTTGAGCGCAGGATCTGTAAAATGTAAGGCAGCAAATTCTAATGAAAACACGGATTCTTGTTCCGTGATTGTTAACTCACGCGGCGCCGTTACGGATCCCACCAATCGGACGCCAC
Source organism: Affinundibacterium fentianense (assembly GCF_018139545.1). GTDB lineage: Bacteria > Pseudomonadota > Gammaproteobacteria > Burkholderiales > Burkholderiaceae_D > Undibacterium > Undibacterium fentianense. Next base: position 437,571 of record NZ_JAGSPJ010000003.1, read on the forward strand.
TAGGTAAATTTGCACTCCTGAGAGAACGATTAAATACGCTGATGTCGGTGATGGCAATTTGGGGAGGGCTAGAGTTCGAATTCACGAGAGTTGGATCGACAATTGTGAATCCTTTGGTGCCGCCAAAATAAAGTTTGCCTTCACGATCGCGATAGGATGCACCCGCAAAATTGTCGGACATACCATCGCTGGCAGTATAGCGTTTGGCTTTACCGGTTTCAGGATTAAATTGAATGAGACCATCTACCGTGGCGAGCCAGAGTTGACCACTGAGGTCGCTCTCGATCGCCACAATTTTGGCGGTTCCAACACTTCCCGCATCCGTGAAATGTTTGAATTCGATTTTACCTGTCGGTGTGGTAATAATTTCGTTCAGTCCATTGGTAGCACCGACCCAAATTCGACCTTTTGCATCTTCGTGAAGCGAGGAAATATTGTCAGCGCTAATGCTGCTACTGTCGTCGGAGCGATGGCGGAAATGGACAAATTTCCCGGTTTTTTGATCCAGTAAATCTAAGCCGCCTCCGACCCATTCGGCACCAGCCCAGACTCTCCCTCGGCTATCTTGTAGTATCGTTGTAGTGCCTTTGGCACTGCGGCTATCCGGATTTTTCGGGTCAGGAGTAAATTTTGTGTGAGTGTTAGTTTGACTATCAAATCGGATCAAACTATTTCCCGTACCTAGCCAGAGTATTCCCTCATCGCCCGGTGCGATAACATTAATATAGTCTTCGGCAATTGCCCCAAAGTGGAATACGGTAAAGGTATCATCAGGGTTGAGTCGATCTAGTCCCAATGATGTTCCCACCCATACCGTGCCATTTTTTGTTCGGTATAGACTATAAGCCAGATCGTTGCTTAAGGAACCGGGGCGATTTTTATCTGCGCGAAAGCGTTTTTTGACAGTGCCGTCGACCAAGCTGAAAAGCGCTAAACCATTATTGCCGGTTAGCCAAAGTTCTTGTGACGGCGTTCCCACAATACGTCCTATTGAATTATTCGGGCGTGGATTATCGCTATCTGCATCAAACGGTATGACACGTTTAAAGCCCTTGCTATTTAAGTTCGTTAAGGCAATCCCATCGGTAAGTGTTGCTACCCAAAGCATTCCACCGCGATCATGTAAAACGGCACGTACATCGTCGGAGGGCAAACTGTAAGGATCAATAGGCTGTTTGACGAATTGGACAAAACGTGATTGTTTTTGATCCCAACGTAATAGCCCAGCAGATAGGGTGGCTGCCCAAATTGTGCCATCTCGGTCTGCATAAATGGCGTTGACTCGACTATTGGGACTGTCAACACGCTGTCGTGTTGTCCAATCTTGTTTGGTGTCCCAACGCACCAGACCATTCTCAGTACCGATCCACATGACTTTATCTGCACCTAGATAAAGCGAACGAACAATGTTTAGTTTTGAATCCGGTGAGACATCGTCATCAATGCGGAAGTGTCGGAAACTAGTTGAGCCGGGTGCCAAATAATCGATTCCAGCTGGCCAGGTTCCCGACCAAACTCCCCCTTCAGCATCGACAGCGATAGCATTGAGGTCATTGCTCCCGAGACTATCTGGTCGGGCAGGGTCGTGGGTGTAAAGCGTGAATTTTGCCTGGCGTGGATCAAAATGTTGCAAACCACCCCAAGTCGCTAACCAAAACCCTGTTTTACCATCGGAGATGATTGCTTTGATAATACGCTGGTTTTGCGTACCGGAACTTGGTTCAAAGCGAGTGAAATTATTGGATTGCGGATTGAAGAGCGCTAGGCCATTTTGTGTACCTGCCCAAATTTGTCCGTCTTTATCCTCATACAGTGCTGATATACGATCGTGCGGCAAACTTGTCTTGTCATTTGCTTGACTTTGGTACTTTTCACTTTGGTAGCCGTTAAAACGATAGAGCCCAGCATTGTTTGTCCCTATCCAGATAAAACCTTGCTTATCTTGCAATAGTGAAAGGCTAGAAAGTTGGTCAACTCCCAGGGATGATAAACGCTGGAACCGTAATTCCGAACCAGCTGCTGCAGAGGCAAATGACGGAAAAATGCCAAATGCAATGATTAGCCATAGGAATAACTGCACAAGAGAGTGTTTGAACTTGAGAGCTAACGTCAAGATAGTATGCAACGGTTCACCTGAAATGAAAAAGCGTCAGGTAAGGATACTGACGATTTATCAGTCAACTTTGCCAAGTGGGTTGCCGACTGTCAATAGATTTCCCACCTTGCCAGTGTCATGCTTTGAGACCGGTAGCGAAAAACGCTTTTTTTACAACAGCAGATGATGGATCTAAGTCGATTTCCCTCGTTCATGACTCGTCTATGTTGTTCGATTGACTTGTCCAAGTTCATGCCAAGCACTGTATTAGTATGTCGATAACGACTTACTCTTCAGATCAAGCCACGACTCATTTCGAATGATTTTATTCAAGGTACTGGACTATTTTTAAGACGATTTTGAAATTGAAGCGGATAAATTGGTCGGTGGTGCGTCACCTGCTAACACGCCTGTACCGCCCGACAATCCTTCACCTTGCCGAATCAAATAGTCAGTACGCTCATAAACGTTTTGACAGCCTGTTTCCGAAATCAGTGCTTTGACAATAGGGACTTTCCATGCATCAACCCCCGCTGCTTGAAATTGACAGGACAAGAATCCCGCTCCGAGCGCGTGGAATTCGACGACGAGTCCAGGTAGACCGTCTTCCTCACCATTCACGAGTCTCTGGGGTTTTCCTGCGGTATTCTGCAAAGGAAGATTTTTATGCAAGGCGATATGGATGCGACGCTTAAACATTGCATGGTCAACCGCTTCATGTTCGTCGAAAGTCCAAACCCGAGCGCGAATTTGTGACTTGGGGCTCCAACCAGCGCGTGCCAAAAATTCACCCTTGGAAGATCGAACGAGGCAAGTAGCACCAGACTTTATTCTTTCATGAAATTTTCCATCGACACGCTCAATCGCGGATAAATAGATCCATGGATTGCCTGCTTTTAATGAGGTCTCTTTGCCTTGCTTAATCGTAATCGTGAGCATAGTGAGTAATGATATGAATACATTGCAAGCAATGCAAAGTAAATCTTGCGTCAGTGCAAAATGACCAAAGAAATAAAAGAACTAAGGCCGGCCAATCGGAATTGATTGGCCGAATTTAATCAAGGCTACTTCCAATGCAAGTTGCGTCGAACATTTGCCCAATGGCTTCCTGCTGACCTATCAATTGCTGCTTTTGTTGGGTTGTCAGGTGGCGCAATTGGAAGGGAGTTTGCTTTGTTTAATTGCCGCTCTGCCTGTTCTCTTATACCATCGATATGGATTTCGTCGGTGGTCATAAAAATGTAACGACTGCCGACTCTCCCTCTGTAAATACTGTACGCACCCGTTAGTTTTCGCGTGACGGCCGCAAATTGCCATGCATCTTCCATCGTACATTGGACAACTTTATTTTGGAACATTGGGTGTTTTTGGGCGCGCCCCCAGTGACGGGCGATCGTTGCATGTTCCCTTAGCGATGGCGGGATTTTGGTTTGCGCCCAGCCCCAAGCAAAGCTATTATCAATCTCATTATAAATACCAATTGTTTGAAAGTGGCTAGTACCAGTTCTCGCCCCATGAAATTGAAATACGATGACGCCAGCTTCTAGATCCGCAGTCCAAGCCTTTTCTTTTCCATAGCGCCAATTTGCTGCGTGTTCTGCTTGTTGTGCAAGCATTTCATCATTTGCAGTATCAATAAAAGCTTGTGCCTGCTCAGAGATGGTTTTCTTTGTTGAAGGGACGCTGCCGAATAATTGAAGCAAAAAAGTCTTGATCTTGTTCATGATTGATGACAAAAAACCTAGTCAAATCAAAAACTTACATTGGCTAAGGATTTATTTGGATAAGCTCCCATTATACCAGCAGCCTTAAGCAATGCACACCACTCGCCTGAGCGAGTGGATCTCATCTTTCATGTGTTTAGCCATGCGATGTTTGATCGCTGCTTGCGTACTAAAACTTTATTCGGAAATTGAAACGATTGAGCTGATGGACAACTCCGATGACTAAAAAGGCATAGAGTATTGCAGCGAGAATTCCAGCCATGCCCTCAAATTGGCGTATTGGGGAAGGTAAGTCTAAAAGTTTGAGCAGAGCTTCAACGACGAAGGGGATTAAGTAACATATCAAAGGATTGACTGCGGCAGCCTGAACAGGCTTAAACCAAACATATTGATGGCGGATATCGATCAGCCAGTACAATACGCAAAAAAATAAAACACAGATAGCCGCTGAGTAGAAACACCAAGAAGGACTTGCATAGATTTTTGAAATAGGGAAGTCCTGTCTAAGCCAGGTAGCAGCGAGAAAGAGGCAAAAGGCGAATAAGATGGCATCAATAAAGCGACGTGATTGCTTCGCTACGGTATTCTTTTCAAAGAATAGGACACTTGTGACGACGCCACATAAGACAATCGCACTATGTGCAAGATGCCCATCCAGACTAATCAGAATTCGGTACCAGATTGCATTTGCGAAGTTGGAAGTCGTAGGCATTTGATGAAGTAAAGCATAGGCAGCAATACAAACAGCAATCAAGAGAAGTAGCGCCGCAGTGCGCCCACGGCTAAGTTGATATAGCCAGCAAGACAGGAGATATGCCCATCCTATCAATCCTAGGATTCCCCACCATTGGGGCATCATCATTTCAGACCCATCATACCCACCACGATAAACGAGAAATAGGCCAGTTAATAGAGCAATGCCGAGGCAATACAGAGCCTGGTTTATCCAAACTGTTTGAAATGCATAAACACCCCATATGAGCAAAAAGGCGAAGTAAGAAATGAGTGACCATAGGTGTATTGAGAATGGCATGCTGGCGGCATGAAAATTACCCTCCGCATTGACCATAAAAAAACCCATAACGATTAGAGCTAAAGCCCGGATAGCGATATGTTGATTTAGCATGATCATCGAATCACCTTTCATAATTCGATGATTCATACTAAACGGAATCGACATACCGACGATGAATAAGAACGCCGGAAATACAATATCTGGGAAACTCATTGCATCAGCCTCAGCAGGCATGTGCTTGAGCCAGATCGAGATGCCATCAACACCAGCTAATTCATTGACGATGATCATGATGAAAAAGGTAATACCGCGAAATGCATCAATTGAGAGGACTCTCTCGTTCTTTAGAGAGTTGATGGTTGCTAGCATGTAGAAATAGCTTTCAGAGTGAAATCGATGGAGTCAAGATTGCTGATCGTTTTTGATTGAATGAAAATAATCAATGCAGCCGAAATACAAAATATTCGCTTGTTCGTTGCAATTTGATTGCGTCCGCACATAGTAGAAAATTTACCCTGAACAACAAAAAACGACAATGCATAGAAGTACTTTGTTTTCTAAGTAAATGTACTTAGCAAAATAAGCAATGATTTCAATTCAAGCTGAAATGAGGCACACTAGAAATCGTGAAATTATCTATGCCATCGACCATGAAGATCATCAATAAAACTTCTTTTTTCAAACGAATAGGGCAAGCCTATGTGCATTTTTTTGGTGCCATAATTTTCTTCGTGTGCCCACTCGCCATAGCGGCTGAACTGAATATTTGGATTATGTCGACAACTGCGCAACCGCAACAAGATATGCGAGAAATTTTACGACCATACTTGATAAAAAACCCAGGTTTACGGGTAAACGTTACTGTGTTGAATTGGGAAAGTGCGTGGAATCGTATAGTAAGTGCAGCAGCACTTGGACAAGGCCCAGATTTAGTCGAATTAGGAAGTACGTGGGTTGCTGCGATCTCAGCAAAGGATGCGTTGGAACCACTGAGTTTAGAACAGCAAAATGAGGTTGGCGGAGCACGTGCTTTTTTTCCGGCACTTTGGGTGACGACTCATCATCACAATCAAGGTCAGGTTTTTGCGATTCCGTGGTATGCGGGCGCCCGCGTAGCGTACTACAGAACAGATTTATTTGAGAAGGCAGGCATCAAGGCGAGCGATGCATTTGCAAATTGGAGTAGCTTTAAGCAAGCAATGCAGAAAATAAATGGAATCAAATTTGACGGGAAGCCAGTTGCTGCGTTGGGCTATCCTGGGAAGAGTGATTCAGATATCTTACACAACTTAGCTCCTTGGATTTGGAATGCGGGTGGTGATTTTTTGAGTCCAGATCGCCGATTGGCAACGATCAACTCTCCCGAAAGCCTGCAAGCGATTCGCTATTACACGAGTTTTGTAGAAGAAGGATTGGTCCCTTTATCGGCGCTGGAGAAAGACTCTGTACAAATAGAGTCTGGGTTTTTTACGAACCAATATACCGTGATATTTAGTGGTCCTTGGGTTTTGAAAACATTGACAACGCCAAAAGCGAAAGGAGGGCAGCTAGAGTCTGCTGCCGGACAAAATTTTGGCGTGGCTTCCTACCCAGCGGGGATCAAAGGAAACCAGACTTTTTTTTCGGGTTCCGATTTAGCATTGATGAAGTCTTCGAAAAATAAAGAAGAGGCGTGGAAGCTTCTTCGGTATTTAGTGTCACGCGATGCACAACTTAAATTTAGTAAGCTGTCAGGAATGCTTCCTGCCCGAATCGATGCCTTGAATGATCCAATATTAATGCAAGATCCTCATTATGCAGAATTTGTTGGCCAAATTAAATTGGGCCGCCACTATCCCGTAGTGAGTGCTTGGGGGCAGTTAGAAACGATATTTCGCTCCCATATTGCGAGCCTAGTGACTGCTGTCGATGGAAAAAAGAGTCTTCAAAATTCAATGGCAATTCGAAAAAATTTAGATCAAGCGACGCTTCGTGCGAACGCAATTCTTTCGAAAGAATAGGTTTCGGACCGGTAAAAAAATCATTATCTGGGAAAAAATATCATTGATCGGCGAATTAAATGCGTTCAATTGATTGGTGTCGTTCGATTTGCGTGTAAAGGATTTCTTTTTCAAATGAATGGCAACATTGCGATGAAATTTTTAGGTTTGTTGCCATAAACTGGGTGGAATGTCGCGCAATTTTGCGGCTAGTTCCATACTGGTTCTTACTTTTAGCTTCTGGCAAATATGTAAGCGGTGAGCCTCGACTGTTTTAGGGCTGATAGACAAGTGATCAGCGATCTGTTTTCCTAAATAGCCTGCAACAATCTCGGTTAAGACCATACGCTCGCGTTGAGTGAGTTCAGCAATTTCATTCAATATTTGCGCTTGTTCGAAAAAATGCAATCGGGACTTTTCATCACTTTCCAATGCTCGGTTGATAGCGTCAATGAGACTTCGATGATCAGCAGGTTTTTCTAGGAAGTCGACGGCACCTTGGCGTAAAACACGGACAACCAGAGGGATATCTCCATGTCCACTCAAAAAAATGACGGGGGGTAAGTAGTTATTTTGGAGCTTGCTTTTTCGTAGCAATTCGTCGAATAGTTCTAGACCATTCATTTCAGGAATGCGTACGTCAATCAGTAAACATTGAAATTCGACAGGATCAGCCTGTTGCAGGAAGTCATGTGCCCGTTCGAACTCACTGATACGCAAGTTACGTGTTTCGAGTAGCATACGTAAAGAATGACGAACGCTTGGGTCGTCGTCGATGATGGCAATATGTGCTGAATTGGGAAGTGTCATAATCCTAGGTACTTTGATTCGATCGAGATGAAAATTTGCGCACAGCATGCAATATATTTTTTCTCATAATGGCATATCTTTTCAATATAATTTTTCTTAAACCTGAAGTCTATCGTGCATTCCATCAGGGAGCGGTACTTGACTTTCATTCTCGCGTTCGTTCTCGCTTATGCGCGATGTTGACACTGATGCCTTTGGTATAGGCGCGAGTGGTGATAGTGGGAGCCGAAATCGAAATGCTGCGCCACCTATGGCAAGATTTTCTGCCCATATTTTTCCACCATGATTTTCGATGACGGTGCGACATATCGCCAACCCAAGTCCCATACCTTCTGATTTGGTTGTATAGAACGCCTGAAAAAGTTTTGGCAGTTCAGAAATGCCATGTCCTTGATCCACAACACTTACTGTAACGTAATTGTCTGATTGAACTAAGTCAATGTTTAAAATCGCTGATTCAATTTGGGACCTGTCAACGGTTTCCATTGCCTCCAATGCGTTGCGCATAAGATTGAATAACACTTGCTTTAACATGATACTGTCGCATTCGATGACGAGATCCTCCATATCTGAGTTGAATTGAATCGCAATATGCTGTTGTCTTGCGCGACCAGCGATTAATTCAATAGATTCGTTGATGAGTTTTGGAAGTGAATACGGTTCATGTAGGCTAGCGTTTTTTTGAATGAAATTGCGCATGCTACGCATGATCTTGCCAGCACGTCGTGATTCCTCTCCCATCTTTTCCAATGCTTCTCGAATTTTAGGGGAAGTTAGTTGTTCTCTCTCAAGCAAAGATTCGGCTGCTGCTGCGTAATTTGCGATTGCTGCGAGAGGTTGATTCAATTCGTGTGCCATCCCTGATGCGAATTCAGCCAAGCTAGATAATTTCGCGGTATGCTGTATAAGTTCGTCTCGTTCTCTTAAAGCTTTCTTCGCTGCATGTCGTTCTTTTAGCCATTGTCGAAGTAGGCGTAAGAGCCACATAATGAGTAAGCCGAACAAGATCACCGCCGTGGCGAGCGCGTAGAGTAAATGGTCGAAGTCTTGCGCTTCCCTGACGCTGGTTTTCAGCGATAGACCACTATTTACAGGACCGAAGTCGAGCCGACTCATTTTCTTACCATGCATGATCAAGCCGCCTTCGTTCGGCCAAAGTTGCTTGTCATTTTTATCGACTAAGCTTAAATCATAACGTTGCACAAACCACCAAGGCACTGCCTCGGTCAAGAGTTTGTCGAGGTCGTACGTCACCAAGATGCTGCCGCCCCGAATTTGTTCGTTGGTGGTTGGCAATGCTAGCACCCATAGGGGCGCAAATTGTTCGATCACATGACTATATGCCCCATCTTCTAGCGCTCGGCTACGTTCGATAGCATCCACGACGAGTGGGTCATTTAAAGGAGGAAGTTTGGCTGGTCGTTGCTGATATTCCGGTAAGCCGATTACACGTTGCTGTGATCGATCGACGATCTCTATCGCAAGGATGGCTCGATCATTTTTGATTAGGTCGTCGATTCTGCGTAAAAATTCATCATGTGATTTTTGTGATTCGACTTCGTAATCGAGCGCCCAATTTTGCAACATCACTTGATGCGTTCCCAATTCGTTAGTAATGAGTTGCTCCATCCAAAGCAAATCAAGTGACGATCGCCTGTCTGCAGTGTTTCGTTTTTCTGCATACCAAAGCCAACCCAAAGTGCTAGACGCAAATAGGCCGATGGTCAGGAATAGCATGCTGCCGATCCATAACCAGCGATTCTGAAAAAAACTTCGTTTGGCTAACTGCATAAAGTTCACTAAAGAAATTGAAATCAGGAAAGATCTCAAGAATGTGACGAATGAGGTTTTAAATATTCGTACATTAAAGCAAACATTAGGTCGAAATGCATCATCCATGAGATAGTTTTTTCGATGAAGAGTATGCGATGGTCGACAAGTTAATCTTGAATGGACGATTGGCGTCACGAAAAAAGACGGCAAATCTCTTGTGGAAATTTGCCGTTTGAAGCCAGTTCGCTTTACGGCATCAGTTCTTTTTAAAACTGGCTATTGCTAGTACAGCTTTCTTTACCGGTGCAATGGGGGAGACCCGGTAAATGGAACTAAGTGGTAGAACGTCCTGGGGGAAGCTCGTCAGTTTAGAATGTGGGTAACATTTAGACTGTCTTCAATATTGGTCTCAATAGTTGATTGTGGCGCGGACTCCAAACATTCTTGGTGGATTGTAGCTATTGAATGTATAACCTCCGGCATTCCCTTGGCCCATCCAATTTTTGACAATATTGTTCGTGAGGTTAGTACCCCACAATTCAACATCCCATTTCCCGTCCGCACTCGCTAATTTGAGTGCAGCGGTCCAATTTGTATAGGGATCTTGGTAGTCGCCGATCACTGGGTTATTTAAATTGCGCACGGTAAAATACATGCGGCTTTGATATCTCATACCAATTGAAGGCGTTAAGATCCAGCCATTCGCAAGTTCAATTTCGTGAGAGTAATTGATCGCATAAGAATACTTTGGGGCCATTGGAAGTTGATTTCCGACGACATCGCGAATCGCACGACCTCGTTTATTGGGATCATTGCCGAGATAGATAGGTGCACAAGGTTCGGCACCAAATTCTTGGCGGTAGCCGCACATCCAGTTGTCATCGTAAGTTGGATAAGACAGTACCTTCGAATTCAATACTGAGGCATACCCCGATAAATTACCGCCAGCCCAAGGACGTGCTTTGTATTCGATTTCCAGCCCTTGAATTCTTGAGTTGCCGATATTTTCTGTTTTCCAAGCGGCCACTACATCGCAGGCGGGGTTCCAATCAGGACAAACTTCATCGGTTCGGAGTTTGCGTTGACCGACTGCGTTCATTCCAGTGACATGCATGTCGTTGTAATTAGTATGGAAGTACACGACGCTCAAATCAAGTTTATTGTCCCAGTGGCGTCCCTTATACCCAATTTCAAAATTGGTTGTTAGCTCCGGTTTGTATTCGAGAAAGCTATATTTCTGTGTGCTTCCGTCGGTACATGTCCCACCTCCGCAAATATCGAATTTGTCGCCAAAACCACCAGGGCGGTAGCCGGTTGCCGCAGATGCAAAGACCATCGTTGTTTTATCGAGATCATATTGCAACCCCAAACGATAAGTCGGTTTGGACCAATTTGCCTTATGTGTATTGACCACAGGGTCGGGAAATACGCCAACACCAGCGAACGGCCCCATGTTGAAAGTGAGATCAGTGCCATTGTGGGGCGTGCCAGTGCCAAGCTCTTTGGGAACATATTTGCCGTTATAGTACCAAGGTGTATCGGCACTCCAAAGCCCGGCGCTGACACCACCAAGGTCTTCGCGGCTGTCTTTGCTAAATCGAAAACCAGCTGTGGCTGAGAGGCGATCGGCCAACTTGAAATCAGCTTGTGCAAAAATCGCTTTCGAATGGACCTGACGATCTGGTTGCGCGTAAAACTGTCCTTGTGGCATTCCCCATGGTGCAGCGATGAGATTGTCCTGAGCGAAATTAATCGCATTTTTTTCGGCCATGTTGAAGACACCTGCAACGTAGCGCCATTGATCGAAGTTTTGTTTGATTTGAACTTCATTTACCAAAGATTTGTAATTTGAGTCCAGTGTATAGCTTGCCCAATCCAAAGCATGTTGAGCACCCCAGTTTCCCCAAGGCTCCATTACACCCACATCTGAAGCGAGAAAAGATTGTCCGCCATCGTCATCATGAAACTGGGTACGTTTCTGTACAGCGTAAGCAACTTTGTAACCAAGCTCTGTTTGTGGTGATAGTTTCCACACAAGATTGCTTCGGTATGTGTCTATACTCATATCTAGCTTACCAGGCACATTGACTTTTGCATACCACTGACCTTGTGGACCGCAAGCGAAGCGTGTGCCTGCGGCCATCTTGCAGTCTTTTAACCCAACGTCACCCGCGCCAGAATTTTGGTAGTGCTCAAATCCGCCGGTCCATTCCAACTCATTGCTGATGCCCCAACGTGCAGTGAGTCTGGTAGCCCATTGATTCGAATTGCTGTAGTAGTCTTTGGGTGAGAGTACTCGATTTAAGCGTTGATCAACATCGGGTTTGCCATCCGGTGTGAAGTGAGCACCGCCGTTTCCTTCCGAGAGTAAAACACCTCGATCGCTGAGATCTCGCTCCTGTTGAATATAGCCGTCGCGTTTGTCGCTCATAATCGCAGCGCGTAATGCGAAATTGTCAGCCAAGCTAAAGTTGTAGACGGAGCGAATTTCTTTGCCGTTGTAATTAGCTAGGTTGAGCGAGGTCCAGCCGTAGTTATTTTTAAAATCGGGTTTGGCTGGCAGAATATTGACGACACCCGCAGTTGAATTGCGTCCAAATAAGGTTCCCTGGGCACCGCGCAGGACTTCAACCTGATCTAAGTCGAACATCAATGCGAGCGATCCTTGTGGCCTTGGTGAATAAATTCCATCGATGTGTATACCAACCGCTGGATCGCCGATCTCAGTGAAGTTGGTTGAGGTAACACCGCGAATGGATACCAAGACTCCTGAGTCGCCGTTGGATAGACCGAACTGTACGTTTGGTACCGTTCCACTCAAGTTGAGTAACTCTTTGACATTTGCCCGAAGTAAATCTTCGGCTTTCAGTGCAGTGACCGCGACCGGGGTTTTCAGCAACGAGGTCGCTTGCCGTGTGGCGCTCACAATGACTTCGGCAATTTCATCTTTCTTTTCTTCGTTACGTTGTGGTGCGTTCTTGTTATTTAAAACCTCTTGCGCGTCAGATTGGATGGCAAGCATGCTACAAACGCTTGCGATAGCCAGTTGCATAACTGTGCGCGAAGCAGTTGACCTGCTTTTCAATTGATTGATACGGGGCATTTTTTTGCTCTCTCGAAAATAGTCTAGGTGATTGAAATGCCGACGCGTTTAACTTCCCCACTGTGGTCGGCTAGTCCATTTGTTTCCAATATGAAGGAGATAAGTCTTCAATCGCTAACAGGGACGGGACGTAGTTTTATCTTTGTGTCGGTGCTCTACAATTCTGAAATTTACTCTTGTCACTAAGTAAATCTACTTAGACATATCTTTCGCCTTTAAATTGAATCACTGTCTGTTCCCGCAAAGCGGTTTAAATCGGTAACGACGATTGCATAAGTTCGCTTTGCAGACTAGGTAATTTTTGATCAAGCAATTAACTTAGTAAGACGGAGCTAAGTTGTTTGGATTTACGTGGATGGGGCTTTTGTTGACACGTAATTTATCCAAATCAATCTGTGCTTTTCTCATTTCTCCTCGGCTTTCGTGACGCAATCCTTGTGTGGATACATGGCACGCTTGTTGCTAATTTCTTTGCTAATCATTTTGTTATTGCTTGCTCTCGCTTTATTTCTGAGAAGTAGCGTTTGGGAGAACCCCAAAAAAAAGTACAAATGATTCTTATTTATTTGGAAGAGAAATGGGTGCGTTTGTCGACATAAGACGCCTTGTGTTGAAAGGTGCCGAATAGATCTTCAAAGGAATGAGTAAGTGTGAATAGCCAGTAATCGCTGAAGGTGAGGAGACATTCATGTCAACAATGGGTAACGATCAAGAAATTTTTTTGCAAATTTCGGTAGAGCTGACCGGATTTAATTCTGCCGAGCTACTTGGTACTGGGATGTTGGAAACGTATTTCGCCACCGTACAGGAGGGAACAACAAAGGAGAACTTGGGGTTGTTCCTACAGGCCTCTGCTGAAATTTTGTCTGAGACAGATGTATCCACGCGAGAAACACAGATTGCTAATTTGTTGATGCCTGATTCAAGTTATTTAGGTCTGGCGAAAAACATTATTTATATGTGGTATTCCGGCCAATGGGGGCCGACTGTAAATAGTCCCGATGCCAATTTGCAGGAGGTGCGCAATATAAGTCCTGAAGCGTATGTGCAAGGATTGATGTGGACAGCTGCGAATACACACCCTCCAGGAGCCAAACAACCAGGTTTTGGGTCTTGGGCAATGCCACCCATTCGAACATAAGGACATTGTTCGGTAAAACAGCATTCACAACGTTGCGAAAGGATGAAAATAGAATGAATAAAAATTACGACGTCGTCATCGTGGGAACTGGCATTGCTGGAGCTGTTCTCGCAAAGACGTTGACACAAGCGGGTAAATCCGTACTGATGTTAGAGGCTGGATTGGAGGCCGGTATCGCTCTGAATCCAGAACGCGCCTACAACAATTACCAACAGTATTTACAAACCTTTTATAGCAAGGCGAATAAGGCGACTAACGGACCTTATCCAGACATCAAGGACGCGGAATCGCCAGACGTTCTAGAAATTAAAGCGCAAACACCGTACGACTCTGGCTATCTGGTGCAGATGGGACCACTCCCATTCGCAAGTGATTGCCTACGTGGTGCTGGCGGGACGACATTACATTGGTTAGGTAACGTGCCGCGTATGTTGCCGAATGATTTTCGTATGCAGAGTCTATATGGACAAGGCGTCGATTGGCCAATCAGCTATCAAGACCTCATGCCTTATTACGAAATGGCGGAGAATGAAATTGGCGTGTCTGGTGATGTCGACGCACAGCTCGGACCAGATATGAATCGCAGCAATTATGGCCCAAACTATGTGTTTCCGATGCATAAAATCCCACAGAGCTATCAAGATAAAATTTGGATGCAGAACACTGAAAATTTGTCTGTGATACTTAAGGGAAAGCAGTACAACATTACGTGTGTAAGTATGCCACAAGGCCGTAATTCTGATCCAAATTTACGCTACCGATTTTCGAATGTGACATGGGATGTGTCATCGCAAAAATTAGTGCTGCAGTCGAGTAGAGTGATGTACCAAGTGACGGGATCAGTTTGGAGTCCATACAGCGGAGAACGATGCGAGGGCAACGCCAGTTGCGTGCCGATTTGCCCTGTGCAAGCAAAATACAATGCCTTAAAAACACTTAAAAAATCCGATTTTTCTAACTTGGAAATTCGTACGCAGGCGGTTGCTTCAGAATTGATTGTCGACGGCAATTCTAAGGAAATAACAGGAATCGTTTACAAACGGTACGAGCACGGCGATTCGCCGAGGTATCAAACTGAAATTGCGAACGGAAAGTTATATGTCTTAGCCGCGAGTGCCCTTGAAAATGCCAAAATCTTGTTGGCATCCAATGCTGCCAATTCTAGCGACCAAGTTGGGCGAAATTTGATGGATCACTTGGTATTGTTAACGTGGGGTTTGTTCCCAGAAAAAGTCTATCCATACCGCGGGCCTGGGTGCACCACATATATTCCAACTTTTCGCGATGGTGAGTTTCGCAAAGATTTTGCTGCTTGGATATCTCCGCTAGATAATTGGGGTTGGTCTTGGCCAACTTTTGCTCCAGGCACCGATGTACAGAATGCATTGAACCGCAATCTATTTGGCCAACAATTACGTGATTTTATTAATGATCGGGTAACACGCCAGGCATTATTGCACTTTGAATGTGAACAAGCCCCTGAGCAATCTAATCGGATGACGATTGATCCTCGTTATAAAGACCAGCTCGATAACTATCGACCAGTTATTCATTATGATGCCTCCGCATATATGCGCAAGTCATTTGAAGCGGCGAAAACCGTATCAGATCAGATTTTTGCTGCGAATCGAATCGAGGATTACACCGAGTACAAGCCAAGTGATGCTGATTATGTGATATGGGAGGGGCGAGGGTATACCTTCCGAGGTGCTGGACATATTGTCGGTACGCATCGTATGGGTAACGATCCTTCTAGCTCTGTCGTCAAGCCGACGCAACAAACTTGGGATCACCCAAATTTATATTTAGTTGGTTGTGGAAACATGCCAACACTGGGAACTTCTAATCCAACTCTGACAATGACGGCGCTTACATTTATGGCGGCCGAAAATATTCTTCAACATCTTTCGGAGACTGTATGAGTCAATCGATTTTCCAATCGCATAATCATCACAAACGCCATCAATTGTTGGCAGTTGATTTGCCGCGTGAATTCGCAGGAACAATTACGACGATTGAGTCCTTGCGTGAACATTTGCAGACCGCTGTCGAACTAGAACATTCGACAATACCGCCATACTTATGCGCACTGTATTCCCTAAAAAGTGGTAGCAATACTTTTGCCATGCAGACCATACAAAGTGTCGTGATGGAAGAAATGCTGCATATGATTCTTGCCGCGAACATTCTCAACGCCATTGGTGGAGCACCAGCGATGAATACACCTGATTTCATTCCTAAATATCCTACCTATTTGCCTCATAGTGACGATGCTTTTCTTGTATCTCTAGGAAAATTTTCACCTGCGACTGTGGATACTTTTTTACAAATTGAGCATCCTGCACCAGAAGGTGCGCCGCCTGAAGCCGATCATTACGCGACAATAGGTCAGTTTTATTCTGCTATCAAACATGCGTTGCGGTATTTGGATCACATAACACCAGGCGGCATTTTCACTGGTGATGTCCAACGCCAAATAAGTGCGCAACATTACTACGGTGGTGGCGGAAAATTGCTAGCCGTAACTTGCCTTGATGACGCGATCTTGGCGATCAACGAAATTATCGGTCAGGGCGAAGGAATCAATGGAACGATTATGGATAGCGATCACAGATTTTTTGGTGAGGAGATCGAATACGCCCATTTTTTTAAATATAAAGAACTGCAAGCAGGGCGCCGCTATTTGCCGACAGATAAAGCAAATGCGCCGCCAACTGGACCTGCTGTCGAGATCGATTGGAATGCGGTTTACGACATGCAAGATAATCCGAAAATGGGTGACTACGAAAAGGGCTCAGAAATTTGGACCAAAACATTTGCTTTCAATCGTACTTATATGCAGTTACTCAATCAATTGCATGATGCATGTAATGGCAAACCGGAAAGTTTAAGGCAAGCCATTCCTTTGATGTATGACTTGAAATATAAGGCGATGGAATTGATGCAGATTCCGACGCCGAATGGAAAGATGGCTGGACCGAGCTTCGAGTATGTTCCTTTGTGATGTTTTTCAGACGAAGTAAATTTTTGTTTTTTTACTTTCTTTAGTTTCTTAATCCATATTGGGAGTTAAGCTATGTTATCGAATGCGATTGACCTAGACAATTTACCTTTTCGTGTACAAGTCTTGAGTGAAGACAATCCAAGCACGGCTACGGCCTTAGGACCATTGGCAGGACTAGTGGGAACTTGGCAGAGCCAGTCGGGCGCTGGCTGGAACGTGATTGCGGTGCCGGCTACGTTTCCTAGTGAGCAAAATGATCAGGGCTTTTGTTTGGAAGTCATTCCTTATTTAGAAACACTGCGATTTCAAGCAGCAGTCATTGTTGCAGGTAATCGCGGGCCTGTAGTTGGAGGAGTGCAGCAAGATCAAGTGATCACTGGTTTGATTTATGAACAAACGATTACGAGTGACTGTGCAACCGACTTTTGTGCTCAACGGGGGTTTCCAAAAGGCAGCGAGATTCATAAAGAGACGGGTATGTTTCTCAATATACCCAATTTGAATGGTGGCTTTGACATCGGGCGTTTGTCGATCATTCCACATGGAAATTCTGTTTTGGCGCTTGGCAATGCATTTGTCAACGATGATGGTCCTGTCAGCATTCCATTCGGCACAGCGTCAATCGCCCCGATTGGCGGAAATTTAGGTTACGCGGAAGGACCGCAGTTTACCGTACCTCAATTTCCTGAATTTAATCAATCCAATCCTAACTCCGTTCTGTCTGATGCAGTCAAAAATCAGATTCTGAATAAAGTCACGACTTTGGTGCTATCGACAAATAATGCAACTGGGGGTATTTTGAATATCCCATTTATACAAAACAACGTGAATGCTGTGAGCATGGATTGCATTTTTTGGATAGAAGAGGTGCAAGATGGTGATGCAAGTTTCATGCAACTGCAGTATACCCAGACTGTAAATTTAGTATTTCCGCGATCGAATGATCCGCAGAAGACGCCGATTACATGGCCGCACGTCGATGTGAATACGATGCGAAAACTTGATTGAAATGTCTGTTGTTTTTTATCAGTAATTGTGTGTTAAAAGTACAGGAGTATTTGGCATAGGGGCGGTATTTTGGAGTAATGATACCGCTCCATCAACAATTCGTTTTTGTGGTTTAGTTGAATTGGCGTACGAATTCGCAGTATGCAGTTTTCACTTCTGTTCTTTGTAAGAGATTGTTGTGGCCACCTTCCTTTACCAAAACGTGTCTTTTTTCCTTGCTACCAATTGTATTGAACACTTTGAGACCAAGCGGTGCAGGCGTCGTTTGATCATTTTCACCAGTGATCACTAAGCTCTTTCCTTGGAATTCATTAACAGCTATCGTATTGTCGATTTGCGCCAAGCTCGGTACGATGTCAAAGCGTATAAATGGTTTCGCGTACCACGGCGTTCGTAAACTCAGCACATCTTCGACAGTGGATGCTGTTGTTTCTAAAATAATGCCATCGACTGTTCGTTTTTGCGCAATATAGGCAGTCATAAAGCTTCCCAATGAGTGCCCATGAACAATCAGTTTTCCACTTGTTTTTGCCCGCGCAAAGTCAAAAATTCGGAGTGCATCTTCTTTTAGATTTTCGGTATTGGGCTCCCCTTGAGTACGCCCGTATCCACGATAGTCGAACATCATAAAATTGATTGGGCAATTCCCCACCTGAGCGGCCAATTGGTGCGCCGCGTCATCGATGTGTGATCGATTTCCGCCAAAATATAAAAGTGTCACGCTTGCGTTCTCTTGTTGCACAAAAAGTCCTTGCAAAGAATGGCCATTGGGAACGAGTACTTGCAATTCATTGAGTTTTGCGTAGGGTAAGTTTTCGCGCAGTTTTAATTCGTTGAATACCTGTTTATTGGCATAAGGCGCAATGTGGTCAGGCCGTATAAACATCGACTCTTCAACGGTGACCGTTTTGCAAGCGGTTAAAACTAGCGTGAAAATGAAGGCGACGATTGAACGCATAAGATACTCCGCATAAAAATTAAGATAATGGTCTTGGCCGTTAGGATACTAAGATGTTTGTGTGAACTCCAAGGTCGTATTAATTTTGAGCGATTAGTCCTCAGCATGCGGTGTCTGAATTTAACAAACTTTGACGAATCAAATCAGCGGCTTTTTTGCCGCTTCTTACAGCAGCTTCTAAGGTTGCAGGATAGTCACCTGTCGTATAGTCACCGGCGATATATATTCCCGGAATCGATGTTTGATTTGAGGGGCGCTGCAAATTGGGGAGACAGGAAAATGTCGCGCGTTTTTCATGTATGACTTTTGACCATTGAAACTCAAGTAATTCTACGTTATTAAATTCCGAGGCGAGTTGGGCAGCGATGGCATGACTGAGTTCGGATTGCGTCAGGCTTTGCGCTGAATCCGATGCACTGATGACCACGGCAATAAGGCCTGCTTGCGCAACTTGCAAATAGCTGCGATCAAAAACGAATTGACCCCAGTGCCCGATATCTGGGCGATCAATGAGCGCGAAGAATGCTCGATTCAATCGGAATGTAGGCGCGTACTGTAAGTAACAGGTTGTGATCGATTCAAACCGTAAGGATGTATCGACAGTTCTGTCATAGTCGGTCTTAATCTGTTGACTTTGGACGCCCGCTAATAGACGGCGGCTTTGATGGAAATTGGTAGCAATAATTAATTCATCAAACTCAAGGACCTCGCCGATTTTTCGATTGAGATCGGGTAATGTCCAACGCATCGAGTTACCTGGTGATATCGCGCGCACAGTGACGCCAGTCGTCACCTTGCCTCCGTGTGTTTCAATGTGGCGCGCGGCCGCGTTTGGAATGAGATTGCTAAGATCTACTTTGGGAATCAGCATATCCGAGGCGGCACGTTTTGCGCCTAAACTGTCTCGCAGGACGTTCAGGAAAATCTGTGCAGATGCACGCTCCGGAGGCGTGTTTAGTGCCGCTAGACACAAGGGATTCCAAAGTAAGGTACAAAGGTTTTGGGTTTGTTCGTGGATGGCCAACAGTTCACTTACAGAGCAATCATGGTTCAGCTTCCAATCCATCCATCGAGCCGAGGTAGAAAATCGTGCAAGTGATAATTTGTCTTCGCCGCTGAGCCCCTCGGCGTTCCAGAGCGCAGCCAACAGATGCAGCGGAGCAGGGAGACGCGGCGCGATAAAACGCATGCCAGTTTGCTTGGGATAAACCATTTGTAATGGTAAGCGCAACATCGACTTGCCAAGATCAAGCTTTAGTTCTTTCATTAAACTTAAGCAAGCTGAATAGGCGCCCAACATGATGTGTTGACCATTGTCAATTTGCATATCATGTAAATCGATACTTCGCGCTCGTCCACCTAGTTGGTTTGCGCTCTCAATCAAGTTGATCCGATGACCAAGTTGGCTTAGTCGCACGGCAGCAGCGCAACCCGCCCATCCAGCGCCAATAACCGCGATCTGACGGGAGTGTTGCTTAGCCACGTACGTAGGTTTTCCAAGCTAGCCAAAGCTTACGAATCGGTGTCAGAGAAATTCGTTGCTTTAAGACTTGAAATTGATCGTGCTTAATTTCTTCGAGTAAGGCTTGGTAGATCGATGCCATGATTAATCCGGTTCGCTGTGAACGCCGATCCTCTGCTGGTAAGAGCGCAAAAGCTTCCGCGTACAATTGCTGTGTGCGTTCATATTGAAACTGCATTAAAGCAACAAACGCATCACTATGACGGGCATTGAGTAAATCGCTAGCCGGCACATTAAACTGTTGGAGCTCATTGACTGGTAAGTAAATTCTTCCCTTTCGCGCATCCTCGCCAACATCACGAATGATGTTGGTCATTTGAAATGCTAAGCCTAATTTTTCGGCAAATCGTTTTGTCTGTGGATTTTGAATGCCAAAAATACTTGCCGACATAATTCCAACGACACCAGCAACGTGCCAACAGTATTTTTGCAGTCCAATAAAATCCAAGTATCTATTTTGGTTCAAATCCATTTCCATACCATCAATCACAGCCAACAGATGGGCTCCCTCAATTTGGAAGCGTTGTATATGTGGTAAAAGTGCTTTGGTGACGGGATGAGTCGGGTTCGCTTTCAGCATCGATTGAATTTCTTGACGCCACCAGATCAACTTGTTGCGGGCGACAGTTTCGTCGGTACAATCATCTACGACATCATCAACTTCGCGGCAAAATGCGTAAAGTGCGGTGATCGCTTGGCGCTTCCCTTGCGGTAAAAAAAGGAAACTGTAATAAAAACTGGAGCCACTTTGCGCGGCTTTTTCTTGGCAATATTCGTCAGGGGACATGCTGGTTTTGAGTTTCTGTGCAAACAATTAAGGCGTAATCCTAACTGACTGTGCACATAAGTACAAACTGGTTTCGAGTAAAGTTTAGAAAGTGCTACAAACTTTCTTACAATATAGTGATAAAAACTCTGCTGGGCTTGTTGTACAATGCCAGCTCGATTGATAGGTTCCAGCGACAGGTTGCTAATCAGTTTCCCATTCCGCGCGTTTTAAAGGTAGGTTTATTTTGATGACATTGAATAAAAAAGTGGTGGCGTTGAGCGCTTTGTTAGTTGCCGTTTTAGTAGGCTGCGGCGGATTTGTTTACACCACAGTTGGTGGAACGGTCAAAGGTCTAACATCAACAGGTAGTTATTTGGTTTTGGTGAATGGTGCTGGCTATACACAGTCTTTGTCTGCAGATGGCAGTTTCTCTTTTCGCGTTGCGAGCAACGGGGCTTATTCGATTACTGTTGGGCAGCAACCAAATCCAGTTAATTGTACAGTGACAAACGGCTCGGGAACCATGACTAGTGAGGCTCCGGTTACCAACATTGCTGTTAATTGTGTTCCTAATGTTCCTGTTGCGGGATCGTTGACCGGCTTGACGACAGGGCAAACTTTGACGTTGAGCCTGAATAATGTGGCACAAACTGCATTGACTGCAGATGGAGTTTTTTCATTTCAAACTTATGTTGTGAACAATAAAGAGTATGTCGCAAAAGTAGCCATACCTCCGGTTGGCCAAGTTTGTAAAATCCAAAATGCGACTGGAACCGCAGTCTTGTCTAATCCGCCTAGCAATATTGCGGTTAGTTGCGCGGCCGGTATCCCAGTCGGCGGGACTCTGTCGGGCTTGAAGTCTGGTACATACGTTATTTTGAGCAATACCTTGCCAGATGGTACGACCGATTCTCGTACTTTATTGGCTGATGGTGTCTACACCTTCAATTTTAGTTTGTCGGATGGTGAAAATTACGACGTTCAAGTGACGACACAACCTTTGGGACAAAAATGTACTGTGGCAAATGGCAAGGCGAAGGCATCCATATTGACTCCTGCACCAGCAAGCAGTATCGCAGTTACCTGTGTCGCAGCCTGATTGAATTTAATTGCAAGTAAAAAGCCGGGTTAACCCCGGCTTTTTTTACAGACATATCAATTGTTTACTGTCGTTAAAATAGAAAATATCTTCGTGCTTAAATCCCCATTGCCCCCCTTTTAGACGAATAAATGGTTCAAAACTAAAGAAATTGACGCTTGATAATAAATTGTGATTGTTCGCTTGGATAAATTGCCGACTTTCGCGATTTGCCTCGAGACTATGCCCAACGTTGCTGCGAAAATCTAAATTTACAAAACCACTTTGCCTGATCCGTAAGTTTGCCCACTGATATAGCGTGTGAAAGCTGACGTCAGGTGTGAGCCAAGCTTGCATTTCACGATGCAATTGAGCTTGGAATTGCAAACCATTTTGATATTCACGTGTTTTGGGATGTTCGACATAGGTTCCGAATTCAAACGCAAAACTTCGGGAGAAGTCGCCCCAGATGTCGTCGACACAAGGACTCAAGTCAACACTGATCAAGTTTTTCCCGCCGATGGGTTCTGTCGATGGTTTATATTGACGACCCGAGATGGATAAACAACTCCTTTGTCCAGCTAAAACCAATGCTGGGCAATCATAGTACCAAGTGTTAGGCAGCCCAAATTGACAAAGTAAGGCATAGGCTTTTGACGCGATACTCTGTTCGCTATCCATTGGAGTTAGCAATCCAGGAAGTCGATGCATGACAAGTTTGGCGCGATTTTGCACATCTTGATAGGCTCGAACTAGTTCGTTATTGGGCATCGTTTCGCTCGCTCGTTGCTGGCTTTAACTGGACATTCGAATTGCACGCCAAAACATTATTGGGCCATCCAATTTTTGAATGATGGGACGGTGTCTAAATACATCCATTCCCCTTGCTTCAATTTTTTCCAAGATGCGCAGCCCGCCTTGAATCACGAGTCGGAGTTCGAAGCCAATTCTTCCAGGTAGTTGATGGCAAAGAGGACTGCCTTCTAAGATCATTGCACGGGCTCGGCTGATTTCGAATTGCATTAATCGCTGCCATTGTTCATTCAAAATTCCTTTTGCGATGAAGGCGTCATCGATGCCAAAATGTCGCATATCATCTTGTGGTAGGTAAATGCGGGATTTATCCCAGTCAATAGCAATATCTTGCCAAAAGTTAATGAGCTGCAATGCTGTGCATATGCGATTGGAATTTTCTCGGTTCTTCGAATTGTCGGCTTGATAGAGTTGAAGCATGATTTGTCCGACCGGATTCGCGGAACGGGCACAATAATCAAGCAATTCGTCAAAATCACGATATCGCACTTGTATTACATCTTGCTTAAACGCAGAAATCAGATCGAGAAACGGTTGGAACGACAATTGATGTTTCGAAATAATTTGCTCAAGATCTTTAAAAAGAGGAATTGTTGTTCCTTTTTTACTTTGAATTTTATGCAATTCTTCTTCGTAATTCGCTAAGGCAACGAGCCTCTCGGAAGGTTCGGCAGCTCCTTCGTCCGCGATGTCATCTGCGCTGCGGGCAAACGCGTAGATCACTCGAATTGCTGGCCTCAGATGCGAGGGGATAAGCCACGAAGCGACGGGAAAATTTTCATAGTGATCAACACTCATATAATCTCAGACAAAATAAATGACTCAAAAGTCATTGGCAACGAAAAGATTCCTTATTATAATAAATAACTCATGAGTCATTTATTATATTGGCGTTAGCAAATTCAAAAGTGAAAAAGTCTGTTTTTGTGTGATCATAATAGAATGTTGTTTTCATTTGTTTAAGTGTTAGTGGCCATAGTTTGCTTCATTTATCTTCTATGAATTTTGTTGCATCAAAATTGCATAGATTACTCGTCGTGCTGTTTTATATGGTTGTCAGGATAGAATGTTGATTGCTTTATTCGCTATCTGGACTTACAGCCTTACATTGTTTAGTGATGGAATCGTAAAGGAAATAATCAAGTGTCTATCCAATTATCGCAATCACACAGTCTGACTTCTGTTCGGTCGTTGATTTTAAAGAAAACAAGTTACCGCTTAGCGTTCCTGACTGTATTCGGTTTAGGGTTGCTGGTTGGTTGTTCAAAGAAACTTGAGAAAACTGAGGATGTTCGGCCAGTTCGTGCAGTTCAAGCGCAGCTCGAAGGCAGTGAAGTGACTGCCGAATTTTCAGGTGAAGTGAGGGCTCGTGTTGAATCTAGGCTGGGCTTTCGAGTGCCCGGTAAGATCATTGCTCGCAAAGTCGAGCTAGGAACCGTTGTCAAGCGCGGGCAAGTTTTGATGCAATTGGATCCGCAAGATTTATTGCTAGGACAGACCCAAGCTCGTGCAGGCTTGACGGCTGCAGAGAGTAATCGCGATTTGGCGCAAGCGGAATTGAAGCGATATCAAGAATTGCGGGATAAGAATTTTGTCGCACAGGCCGTTTTAGATGCCAAAGTGACTGCATTCAAAGCCGCCCAAGCAAGCTATGAGCAAGCAAAGGCCAGCCTATCGAATCAATCGAATCAAGCGGGTTATGCGAGTTTGACTGCTGATGTCGATGGCGTTGTTACTGCGATTGAGGCAGAAATTGGACAAGTTGTTGCGGCTGGCGCGCCAGTTGTTAGACTGGCTAAAACTGATGAATTGGAAGTCATTGTCGGGATTCCAGAAGATAAGATTAATTCAATTCGGCAAATGTCGGATGTGAAAGTGAGTTTGTGGGCAAATCCAAAAGAGGTTTTGCAAGGAAAATTACGCGAATTGTCGCCGATAGCCGACCAGGCGACTCGAACATTTACCGCCAAAATAATACTGCCGGCGAGCGTGAAAGACGTTCGCTTGGGTATGACGGCTATGGTCGTTTTTGGGATGAAAAATCCAAATAATATGATTCGCTTGCCAATCACTGCTTTGTTTCAGGATAAAAGCCAAAATTCTGTTTGGGTTGTTGAATCCGGTGTCGTGAAGTCAGTTCCAGTGCAGCTTGCATCTAGTCAAGGTGAAGATGTTTTGCTTGCATCAGGTGTTGTTGCAGGACAAACTGTGGTGACTGCTGGTGTTAATTTGTTGAAGCCAGGGCAACGCGTAACGATTTTAGGTGTTGAGTCAAATCAAGCGTCCAATCCTTCGACGGGAGCAGCTTCTGCGGCAACATCGGCTGCATCAGGAGCAGCAAAATGAGTGGCGAATTGAAAAAAGAAGGTGGATTCAATTTATCCCGATGGGCACTCGAACATATTCCCTTGACTCGATACTTAATGGTTGCACTTTTGCTTGGGGGGATTTTTAGTTTTGCTCGCCTCGGTCAAGATGAAGATCCACCATTCACTTTCCGTGCGATGGTTGTTCGGGCTGTTTGGCCTGGTGCGACAGCATTGCAGATGGCAGAACAGGTGACGGATAAGCTCGAGAAGAAACTGCAGGAAGCACCTTATGTAGACAAGATTCGTAGCTATTCTAAGCCCGGAGAAACGCTGATTATTTTGCAATTGCGTGAATCGACTCCGCCCAAGGAAACATCGCAAACTTGGTATCAGGTTCGGAAGAAGATTGGAGATATTAAAGGGACTTTACCTTCTGGAGTGGTTGGCCCATTTTTTAACGATGAATTTGGTGACACCTACGGCTCAATATTTGCGATTTCTGCGGATGGCTTTAATTATGAGGAGATGCGGGAATATGCGGATTTTATTCGCCAGCAATTTTTGCGTATCCCGAAGGTGGCCAAAGTTGAAATGTTTGGCGTGCAAGAAGAAAAAATTAATATCGAATTTTCACAAAAGAAGTTCTCGCAGCTAGGGGTGCCTTTTGAATCCATCGTTTCGCAAATTAACTCGCAAAATCAAATAGAGGCGAGTGGCGTGCTGACGACCTCGTCGAACAATTTGCAAGTACGTATTTCAGGCGCTTTGCTATCGGTTAAAGATCTCGAGAATTTGCAATTGCGCGCCAATGGTACGACTTTTCGGTTGGGCGATTTTGCGCAAGTTAAGCGGGAATACAAAAATCCCCCCGGGGACAAAATGCGTTTCAATGGCAAAGAGGTCATTGGGCTAGGAATCTCAATGGAAAAGGGTGGAAACATCATTGAATTGGGTAAACATCTGCAGGCTGAGGTCGCAACAATCAAAGCTAAATTACCGGTTGGGATTCAACTTGAACGTGTGTCCGATCAACCGAAAATTGTTGCGTCTTCTGTTGGCGAGTTTGTGAATACACTGATTGAAGCTGTGGTGATTGTTCTTGCTGTAAGCTTTTTGTCATTGGGTTTGCATACCAAGCCATGGCGACTCGACATCTGGCCTGGTTTGGTTGTGGGTTTGACGATTCCATTGGTGCTGGCTGTCACTTTTCTATTTATGCGTATTTTCAATATTGATTTGCATAAAATTTCGCTTGGCGCTTTGATTATTGCTTTAGGACTTTTGGTTGACGACGCCATTATTGCGGTTGAAATGATGGTGCGAAAAATGGAGGAAGGATTCTCGCGTTTTGATGCCGCTACATTTGCATACAGCTCAACTGCAATGCCAATGTTAACTGGTACTTTAATTACTGCGGCTGGATTTTTGCCTATCGGTCTCGCCGAATCAGCGGCGGGCGAGTATACGTTCTCGATGTTTTCTGTGAACGCCTTAGCACTGCTCATTTCTTGGTTGGCGGCAGTATTATTTACGCCTTACTTGGGGTATTTGCTCCTGCATGTCAAACCCCATGCAGGTGCGGATGGACATCATGAGTTATTTGATACTCCGTTTTATACGCGGTTCCGTTCTTTGGTTAATTGGTGCGTCACTTGGAGAAAAACAACGATCGCGATCACTATGGGCGTATTCGCTTTGGGGGTATTTGGATTTAAGTTTATTGAGCAACAATTTTTCCCGGATTCAAGTCGACCAGAGTTGATGGTTGAGCTATGGTTACCTGAGGGATCTTCGTTTGCAGCGACCGAAGCGCAAGCAAAGAAATTTGAGAGTTTTATTCAAAAGCAGCCTGGTGTCGAGAGCGTCACTAGCTATGTTGGGACTGGTAGCCCCCGTTTCTACTTACCGTTAGATCAGATTTTTCCGCAAACGAATGTGACGCAAATCGTTGTGTTGCCGAAAGATTTGAAAGCACGGGAATTTTTGCGGTTGAAAATTAATCAAGCGTTTAAAGAAGACTTTCCAGAAGTGCGCGGAAGGGTGAAATTACTTCCGAACGGACCTCCAGTTCCTTATCCAGTGCAATTTAGAGTGACTGGATTGGAAGTTGAGAAAGTTCGAGAGATTGCGGATCGTGTTAAGGCAGTGATGCGGGCAAATCCGAACGCGATAGGGGTCAACGATAACTGGAATGAGTCAGTAAAGACTGTGCGGATTGATCTAGATCAGGATAAATTGCGTGCACTCGGAGTGACTTCACAAATGGTAATGCGTGCGGCAAATACGATCTTGACCGGCACCACAGTGGGGCAGTTTAGGGAGTCAAACAAATTAATTGATATCGTCGTGCGCCAGCCAGTGAGCGAGCGTTCAACCATTCAAGCATTGAGTGATGCGAATATTCCTACTGCGAGTGGAAAAACGGTACCTTTATCGCAGGTTGCGAAAGTTTCTTTGGCGTGGGAACCTGGAGTTGTTTGGCGTGAGGGGCGTGAATGGGCCGTGACTGTGCAATCTGACGTTGTGGATGGCATTCAGGGACCGACAGTATCAGCGCAAATTAATCCTAAGCTTGATGCTATCCGAGCGTCGTTGTTGCCTGGATATAAAATTGAATTGGCTGGTGCGGCCGCGGATAGCGGAAAGGCACAGGAATCGATCGCTGCAAATGTTCCACTCGTGATCTTTATCATTTTTACGCTCTTGATGTTACAACTACATAGTTTTTCTCGTGCTGTGTTGGTTTTCTTGACTGGACCTTTGGGTGTTGCTGGGGCCGCGATGGCATTGCTGTTATTGCAGCGTCCGTTTGGCTTTGTCGCTCAACTTGGCGTTATCGCATTGTTTGGAATGATTATTCGGAATTCGGTCATTTTGATTGATCAGATAGAACAGGATCGCGCATCGGGCGTCCCAGCTTGGGATGCGATTGTGGAGGCTGCGGTAAGGCGCTTTAGGCCGATTATTTTAACAGCTGCCGCAGCAGTTCTTGCGATGATTCCATTGTCCCGTTCAGTCTTCTGGGGACCAATGGCTGTCGCAATTATGGGTGGGCTGATTATTGCAACAGCGTTGACTTTATTGTTCTTGCCAGCTTTGTATGCCGCATGGTTTCGAATTAAGAAACCTGCATTCTCAAACTAAGTGTTGTACGAATTAAGTGGAAGTTGAACTAGATTGTTCCATTAATAGTAAAGGATGAGTAAGGCATGGTTCGTTTCCGCTTGTTAGTTTTTTCCAGTGCAAAAGCGGAGAAAAATCAGAAGTTTCCAATTCAATACAAAAAATTGAAGACAACTTTGGTTAAAATCTAGTAGAATAGCTGGTTGAAGTTGAAATGCCACAGCACAAGTGATGGGCGACAATGTTATTGCAGTCGCCCTTTGCTTTTGTGCCGGTTTTTCTACCGGAAGGTGTTTTCATCCCGCGAGGATGGCGAAATTGGTAGACGCACCAGGTTTAGGTCCTGACGCCAGCAATGGTGTGGGGGTTCGAGTCCCCCTCCTCGCACCACAGACTCTTTATATTTGGACGATTTTCATGGCAACTGCAGTCGAAACTTTAGAAAAATTAGAACGCCGTATTACGCTGACATTTCCGATTTCAGAAATGCAGCCGGAAATTGAGAAACGTTTGAAAGTGCGCGCTCGTTCAGCAAAGGCGCCTGGCTTCCGTCCTGGTAAAGTGCCGATGAAAATGGTCGCGGCTCAATATGGGTATCAAGTTGAAAACGAAGTTCTCAATGAAAAAGTTGGAATTGCATTTAGCGAGGCAGTAAAGGAAAACAATCTGCGCGTTGCTGGCTATCCACGTATTGAACCTAAGAAAAGTTACTCAGATAATTATTTTACTTTTGATGCCACTTTTGAAGTCTATCCTGAAGTGGTCGTTGGTGATCTATCTGGAGTTGAGGTAACGCAAGTTAAAACTGATGTGACCGATGCTGAGATCGATAAAACTATTGATATTTTGCGTAAGCAGCGTGTGCATTTTCACGTAAAAGGTGAGCAGGGCGAGCACGGTGATGGTGGCACAGATCAGTCTGCGCAGAACGGTGATCGTGCAACTGTCGACTTTACAGGAACTATCGATGGAGTTGAGTTTGCTGGTGGTAAAGCTGAGGCTTTCGCCTTTGTAATGGGTGAAGGTCGTATGTTGCCAGAGTTTGAGGCGGCGACCTTGGGCTTGAAAGTAGGGGAGTCGAAAGTATTTCCGTTGGCATTCCCGGAAGATTATCATAGCAAAGATGTGGCAGGTAAGACTGCAGAGTTTACAGTCACATTGACGAAGTTGGAATGGGCTCATTTGCCAGAGGTGGATGCTGAGTTCGCCAAAATGTTGGGCGTGGAAGATGGTGATCTTGCCAAAATGCGTAAGGACATTAAGGAAAATTTGGAGCGTGAAGTTAAGGGTCGCGTGAAGGCGAAAACCAAGGATAGTGTCATGGATGCTTTGGTTAAGGCCGTTGAATTTGATGCGCCTAAAACTTTGATTGATCAAGATGCAGAGCGTTTGGCTGAGATGACTCGTCAAGATATGGCTCAGCGTGGAATGAATGTTCAAGGCGTTCCGTTTCCTACAGAGCTGTTCACGACTCAAGCTGAACGGCGTGTTCGTTTAGGTTTGATTTTGGCTGAATTGGTAAAAACAAACCAATTGCAGGCAACAGCCGAACAAATTAAAGCGCAGGTTGAGGACTTTGCCCAAAGCTACGAAGATCCACAGCAAGTAGTGAAGTACTACTATAGTGATCGTAATCGTTTAGCTGAAGTGGAAGCACTTGTATTAGAAGAAAACGTCGTTAACTATGTGTTGGGTCAGGCAAAAGTGACCGATTTAATTTTGCCATTTGATGAGTTAATGGGCAATAACGCGACACAATAAGATAGGAAAATACATGGCAGGCATCATTCATAACTCTGGTTTCGAAACTAATATGCTTGGCATGGTGCCAATGGTTGTTGAGCAAAGTGGGCGCGGTGAGCGTGCCTACGACATCTATTCTCGCTTGTTAAAAGAACGCGTCATTTTCTTGGTCGGCCCAGTGAATGATCAGGCGGCGAATCTGATTGTTGCGCAATTGTTGTTCTTAGAGAGTGAAAACCCCGATAAAGATATTTCTCTTTATATCAATTCGCCAGGTGGATCTGTCTCTGCCGGTATGGCGATTTTCGATACGATGCAGTTTATTAAGCCTGATGTCTCTACATTATGTACAGGCTTGGCTGCATCGATGGGTGCATTTCTTTTGGCTGCTGGTGCAAAAGGGAAGCGTTTCTCATTGCCGAATTCTCGAATTATGATCCATCAACCGTTGGGCGGCGCCCAAGGACAAGCATCTGATATCGAAATCCAAGCACGTGAAATTTTATATTTGCGTGAACGATTAAACGGTATCTTGTCAGAAAAGACGGGTCAAACTGTTGAGCAAATTGCAAGAGATACAGATCGCGACAATTTTATGTCTGCAAACGCTGCCGCTGAATATGGTCTGATTGATAAAGTGTTGACACATCGCGTTTAGAATTGACTTGAGGGTTTAAATGAAACGCCCGCAGCCGACAGGTGCGGGCGTTTTTTGTTTCTTGAATCAATTCGAATCTGCGTGAAAAGAATGAAAAACGTTTTTTTATGTAAGGTAAAGCTGCGAATGTCGGTTTTTTTGCAGTAATATAGTGTCTATTAGCGCCTTCGTTGAGTTTATTGAAAAGTATTATGTCAGATAAAAAAAGTTCCTCAAGTGAAAAATTACTGTACTGCTCATTTTGCGGTAAAAGCCAGCATGAAGTAAAAAAACTTATCGCAGGGCCATCTGTTTTCATCTGTGACGAATGTATTGATTTATGCAACGATATTATTCGCGATGAAATGAACGCTTTGGAGCCGATCGCGTCGTCGAAGAGTGATCTGCCAACACCAGTTGAAATAACCGAGTTACTTGATCAGTACGTGATTGGGCAAGATAAGGCAAAGCGAATATTAGCCGTCGCTGTTTATAATCATTACAAACGACTTAAACATCTCGGTAAGAAAGATGATGTCGAGTTAGCGAAAAGCAATATACTTTTGGTTGGACCTACTGGATCGGGTAAAACTTTACTTGCACAAACTTTAGCGCGCATGTTGAATGTGCCATTTGTTATTGCTGATGCGACAACGCTTACCGAGGCAGGGTATGTCGGCGAAGATGTGGAAAATATCATCCAAAAATTATTGCAAAATTGCAATTATGAAGTGGAGCGAGCGCAAAAGGGAATTGTTTATATTGATGAAATTGATAAAATCTCCCGAAAAGCAGAAAACCCATCGATAACACGCGATGTGTCTGGCGAGGGTGTGCAACAAGCTTTGCTGAAGTTGATAGAGGGAACCATGGCGTCGGTACCGCCACAGGGTGGTCGAAAACATCCGAATCAAGACTTTATTCAGATTGATACGACAAATATCATGTTTATTTGTGGCGGCGCGTTCGATGGCTTGGCAAAGATTATTTCAGATCGTTCAGAAAAAGGTGGAATTGGATTTGGCGCAAGTGTGAAAAGTGAGAGCCAAAGGAGTGCGAATGAGGTGATATTGGATGCAGAGCCTCAAGATTTGATCAAATTTGGAATTATTCCTGAATTAGTCGGACGCCTACCTGTTATTGCTACTCTGATGGAGTTAGATGAGACTGCATTGACTCAAATTCTTGTTGAACCGAAAAATGCTCTGATAAAGCAATATTCAAAATTACTTGAGATGGAAGGTTGTGAACTTGAGATTCGGCCTTCAGCGTTGCAAGCAATTGCGAAGAAGGCTATAGCAAGGAAGACTGGCGCGCGTGGTCTTCGTTCAATTTTGGAATACGCACTCCTTGATATTATGTTTGAGTTGCCAAGTGAAAAGAATGTTTCTAAAGTTGTTATTGATGAGAATACGATCAACAATGGCGGTAAGCCTTTGTTGATTTACAACGAACAGCCAAAGGTTGCGGGCGCTTGACTTGTAAAAGTTTGAATTGCACTCTCATTGATAAGAATTCTGTTTTTTTTCTCTTACTTTTAAAAAATAAGCAGTACAATTTATTGAAACAATAGAGATATTTAGCTTCAATCGAAAAGCTACGCGGGGAGAAAGACTCTGTGTGGCTTTTTTTATTGTTTTTTTCGGATGACGGGCTTGAGTTTTAGCCTAGTGCGCCAATCTAGTTATTGAATGTATTTATTTAAAAAGGTGCGCCATGACAACTTCCATAATTACTGAACGTACAGAACTACCACTATTGCCTTTGCGTGATGTCGTGGTATTCCCGCACATGGTGATCCCATTGTTTGTCGGTCGTCCTAAATCTATCAAGGCACTTGAAGCCGCGATGGAGCAAGGTAAGAGCATAATGCTCGCTGCGCAAAAAGCCGCTGCGAAAGATGAGCCATCAGCTGACGATATATATGAAATCGGTTGTATCGCCAATATCTTGCAAATGTTAAAGCTGCCTGATGGTACGGTTAAAGTGCTTGTGGAGGGGGCTCAGCGAGCACGCATACACAAGATTATTGATTCTGAGTCGCATTTTGTAGCAGATTTAACACCAATTGCGATGGACGGTGGTGATGAGTCAGAAGTGGAAGCAATGCGTCGAGCTATCGTTCAGCAGTTCGATCAGTACGTGAAATTGAATAAGAAAATCCCACCTGAAATCTTGGCATCCTTATCTGGGATTGATGATGCAGGCCGCCTTGCGGATACGATTGCCGCGCATTTACCTTTGAAATTGGAACAAAAGCAGGTAATCCTTGAAATATTTAGTGTTGCTAAACGTCTTGAACATTTGCTGGGGCAGCTTGAGGGGGAATTAGATATTCTTCAGGTTGAAAAACGTATTCGTGGTCGCGTTAAACGTCAAATGGAGAAGTCTCAACGCGAGTATTATTTGAACGAGCAAGTGAAAGCGATTCAGAAAGAACTCGGTGAAGGTGAAGAGGGTGCTGACATCGATGAGCTTGAGAAGAAAATTACGGCCGCTAAGATGCCAAAAGAAGCGCGCGATAAGGCGATGAATGAGTTGAAAAAACTCAAGATGATGTCGCCTATGTCTGCCGAGGCAACTGTAGTTCGTAATTACATCGATACCATCGTGAATCTACCTTGGAAGAAAAAATCTAAGGTGAACAATGACTTGAGTAATGCCGAGAAAGTCTTGAGCGATGATCATTATGGGCTGGATAAAGTCAAAGAACGAATTCTTGAGTATTTGGCGGTACAACAACGAGTCGACAAACTGAAGGCGCCGATTCTATGCTTAGTCGGCCCACCTGGTGTAGGTAAGACCTCCTTGGGGCAATCGATCGCGAAAGCGACAAATCGTAAATTTGTGCGTATGGCTTTAGGTGGTGTGCGTGATGAAGCTGAAATTCGCGGTCATCGCCGTACCTACATCGGCTCTATGCCAGGCAAGATTTTGCAAAGTTTGTCTAAGGTTGGTGTACGTAATCCTCTATTCTTGTTGGATGAGGTCGATAAGATGGGAGCGGACTTCCGTGGTGATCCGTCGTCTGCGTTGTTAGAGGTATTGGATCCAGAACAAAATCACACATTCTCAGATCACTATATCGAAGTCGACTTTGATTTGTCTGATGTGATGTTCGTGGCGACATCGAACTCTTACAATATCCCAGCGCCGTTATTGGATCGTATGGAAGTGATACGCCTCTCTGGCTACACCGAGGATGAAAAAGCGAGTATCGCACAACGGTATTTATTGCCGAAGCAAATCAAGAATAATGGTTTGAAGGAAGAAGAAATTAACGTTTCTGAATCCGCGATTCGCGACATCATTCGTTATTACACGCGTGAAGCTGGTGTGCGTTCTTTAGAGCGAGAAGTATCAAAAATTTGCCGTAAGGTAGTGAAGATGCTGCTTCTCAAAAAGAACGAGAAGAAAGCCACTATCACTGCGAAAAACTTGGATAAATATTTGGGCGTGCGTCGCTATGATTTTGGCGTCGCCACAAAAGAGAACCAAGTTGGGCAAGTTGTGGGTTTGGCTTGGACCGAGGTTGGTGGCGATCTATTGACAATCGAAGCCGTATCGATGCCAGGTAAAGGCGGAACAATTCGCACCGGTACTCTTGGCGATGTGATGAAGGAATCGATTGAGGCTGCTCGTACGGTTGTTCGTAGTCGTGCTGCGCGTTTGGGAATAAAGGCAGACATCTTCGAAAAAACAGATGTGCATATTCACGTACCTGAAGGTGCGACGCCAAAGGATGGGCCTTCTGCTGGTATTGCGATGACGACTGCTCTTGTTTCTATTTTTACTGGAATTCCCGTGCGTGCTGATGTCGCCATGACCGGAGAGATTACTCTGCGAGGAGAGGTATTGCCGATTGGTGGTTTGAAAGAAAAATTATTGGCAGCACACCGTGGTGGAATCAAGACTGTGTTAATCCCTGAGGAAAATGCGAAAGATTTAACAGAAATCCCTGATAACGTGAAGAACAAGTTGGAAATCATCCCAGTGCGTTGGATTGACAAAGTTCTGGAAATTGCTTTGGAGCGTCAGCCTGTTGCATTGACTGAAGAAGAAATGGCAGTGCCAGCGGTTGCTAAGGCAGAGGCAGCGACGGACACTTCTACAATTAAGCACTAGAATTAAGATAGTGAGTCTGCGAAGATTCTTGTGAAAGGATCTTCGTCACTTGGTCTGATATCAATCTTGATTTCGATGCTTAAGTTGAGGTCAAAAAAAGCCCGATCGATTCGGGCTTTTTTAATTTGGGCTTTTTATTTTTTGAAATTTGACGGTGTCGATTACCAGCTACGCAATAGCCCGACGGCAAGACCTTCGAGTGCGAACTCCGGCTCATTCTCGTTAATGATGATTGGCGAGAAGTCTGGATTTTCAGGAAGCAATTCAATACCTTGTGAAGTTTTCATGTAGCGCTTTACCGTGACTTCCTCACCGATACGTGCAACCACGATTTGACCATTTCGTGCGCTGTCTGTTTTCTTTACTGCTAGAAGATCACCATCCATAATACCGATGTCACGCATGGAAAGACCTCGAACTTTTAGTAGGAAGTCAGGTTTGGCGGAAAATAAGGATGGATCCACATTGTATGTCGCTTCTACATGCTCAGTCGCCAAGATCGGTGAACCTGCAGCAACACGGCCAACTAAAGGTAAACTTAACTGCATGAGTGCTGGGTGAGGCAAGGCCATTTGCATGCTCGGCATATGGTTGGATAGTTCGGAGTCTAAGAGTCTGATGCCGCGTGAGGTTCCTGCTGAAATCTCGATCACGCCTTTGCGTGCAAGCGCTTGTAAATGTTCCTCTGCGGCATTGGTCGAGCGGAATCCTAGTTCGTTGGCGATTTCAGCGCGAGTGGGGGGGAATCCGGTGTTTTGAATAGCATCTTTAATCAGAGTTAAGATTTGTTCTTGGCGTGCGGTGAGCTTGAGCATGATGTTGTGGCCTTTTGGTAAATAGGCTGTATATATAAGCAGACTGTATTTTTATACAGTGCATGCATAAATGCAAGTAAACATCAGCTTTTTTCTTATATTTGTCGCATTTGTTTCAGGATCAAATCACTTTTTGCTCAACTTGAAAGTTGCCATTATTGGAAATTGGCTTAAGTGATTGATTAAATTGTGAAAACCAGTTATCATCGTGGGCTGTCCTCTTCCTGCACTCGTCTTGACGCCGAGGCAGGCTATATTTTTTGTCCACAAGGAGAAATTATGCGTCATTATGAAATCGTATTTATCGTACATCCCGATCAAAGCGAGCAAGTGCCTGCAATGATCGAACGTTACAAAGCTACTGTAACAACACGTGGTGGCCAAGTTCACCGCGTTGAAGATTGGGGCCGTCGTCAATTGGCTTACATGATTCAAAAATTGGCTAAAGCTCATTATGTTTGCATGAACATTGAGTGCGACGCTGAAACTTTGCTTGAGTTGGAGACAGCATTCAAATTTAATGATGCCGTTTTGCGTCACCTCACAGTGAAAATGAAAAAAGCAGAAACAGCTCCTTCTCCAATGATGAAGTCTGTGCAGAAAGAAGATTCTGCTAAGGCACAACGCGTTGAAGCGCCAGCAGCTTAATAATTTTGACTAAGAGCGTGTAAGAACTGTAAAGGCAGATCGTAAAGGCAAAAAGAGCTTGTGAATCAACTTAAAGTAGTCGCCTCGATAGTTGAAAAATCGGTGTTGCGTTATACCCCAGGGGGAATACCAATCGCCACAGCTACTCTGGTGCATAACTCTAAGCAAGAGCAAGCAGGCGGCCAGCGCCAAGTTGAGTTTGAGATATCTGCGATAGCCGCAGGGGAA
The DNA here is from genome assembly GCF_018139545.1 of Affinundibacterium fentianense. Lineage (GTDB taxonomy): Bacteria > Pseudomonadota > Gammaproteobacteria > Burkholderiales > Burkholderiaceae_D > Undibacterium > Undibacterium fentianense. The sequence goes on from NZ_JAGSPJ010000003.1 coordinate 473,991, forward strand.
ATTTCGAAACGATTCTTGGATATTGAACTTGGTGTGCCAATGTGTTTTACAGGATTCTTAGCACGTAAGAACCGCAACAGCAAAAGTATCGTTTTTCATGTGACTGAGTTTGACGTCGCTGAAAGCGAAACAAATTTACTAGATTAGGAGCCAAAAATGGCATTCGGTAAAAAATTTGATAAAAGCAAATTGAAACAAAAGCGTCAGCAACAAAATCCTTTGTTCAAGCGTAAAAAATTCTGCCGCTTCTCAGCAGGTCATGTAGCTGCAGTTGACTATAAAGACATCGATACATTGAAAGACTTCATCCAAGAAAACGGCAAAATTATGCCTGCACGTTTGACTGGCACTAAAGCTTTGTATCAACGTCAAGTTGACACAGCAGTGAAGCGCGCACGCTATTTAGCGTTGTTGCCATACACTGATTTGCACACAGCGTAATTCATCGAATAACGCAGATAGAAATTAGGAGAAAAAAATGCAAGTTATTTTGATGGATAAAGTCGTTAATCTCGGCAACTTGGGTGATGTAGTTCGTGTTAAAGACGGTTACGCTCGTAACTTCTTGATCCCACAACGTATCGCTCGTCGTGCAACTGCAGCAGCGATCGCTGAATTCGAAGCGAAACGTGCTGAATTGGAAAAAGCAGCTGCAGCTAAATTGGCTGAAGCGCAAGCACAAGGCGAAAAATTGAACGGTTTGACAGTTCAAATTTCTCAAAAAGCGGGTGTTGATGGTCGTTTGTTTGGTTCTGTAACAAACTTCGACATCGCTGAAGCGTTGACAAAACAAGGCTTCGCAGTTGAGAAAGCGCAAGTTCGTTTGCCAGCAGGTCCTTTGAAAACAACGGGCGACCATTCTGTTTCTGTGGCATTACACACAGACGTAGTAGTGGACGTGATCGTTGCAGTATTGGGCGAACAAGCATAATTAAGTTCTTTCGAGAACAAAAAAAGCCGGGATTTCCCGGCTTTTTTTATGGGTAGATTGATGTTGTTAAAATAACTTATGTATCCATTATCTACTCTAAAAAGTCACAGTTTTGAATCAAAGGCTTGTCACACTTCTTCTCTTTTTGCGTTCGAATAAAAAGGTATAATGCGCACCATGAAACAAGCACCCGATCCTCAATTAGACTCACTCCGCGTTCCACCTCATTCTATCGAAGCAGAGCAATCTGTCTTGGGTGGTTTGCTGTTGGATAATGCTGCATGGGACAGGATTGCCGACTTTATCAGTGAAGAAGATTTTTATCGCTTTGATCATCGCTTGATTTTTCAAGCGATCGTGAAACTCATTAACTCATCACGTCCGGCAGACGTGATTACAGTGTTTGATTATTTAAACGCTGCCGGAAAAGCCGATGACGCGGGAGGTTTGACCTACCTGAATGCATTGGCACAGAATACGCCTTCGGCAGCCAATATTCGTCGATATGCTGAGATTGTGCGTGATCGTGGCGTGCTGCGTAAATTGATTACGGCTGCGGATGAAATTGCAGGGCAAGCTTTGAATCCGCAAGGCAAAGAAGTCAAGCAAATGTTGGATGAAGCGGAAGCGAAAATTTTTGCCATTGCAGAAGAAGGCGCACGTGGTGCTCAAGGCTTTCAAGCGATTCAACCTCTGCTTACGCAAGTTGTTGAACGTATTGATGAACTATATAACCGTGATCACACCAGTGACATTACCGGTGTACCGACTGGATTCGTCGATCTGGATCGCATGACTTCTGGATTGCAGCCAGGCGATTTGATTATTGTTGCAGGTCGTCCATCGATGGGTAAGACCGCATTTTCGATCAATATTGGTGAGAACGTGGCGATTGATAGCGGTTTGCCGGTCGCTGTATTTTCGATGGAAATGGGTGGTGCGCAATTAGCAATGCGTATGTTAGGTTCGGTTGGCAAATTGGACCAACATCGATTGCGTACAGGACGATTGATTGATGAAGACTGGCCGCGCCTAACTTACGCGATTCAAAAGATGAATGAAGCGCAGTTTTATATTGATGAGACACCCGCATTAAGTTCAATCGAATTACGGGCTCGTTCCCGCCGTTTGTCACGTCAGTGTGGTAAGTTAGGTTTGATCATCATCGATTACTTGCAACTGATGGCAGGTAATTCCGGTGGTGAAAATCGTGCGACCGAGATTTCAGAGATTTCTCGAAGTATGAAGGGGTTGGCGAAAGAGTTGGGCTGCCCTGTAATTGCTTTGTCACAGTTAAATCGCTCGTTGGAGCAACGTCCGAATAAACGTCCTGTTATGTCTGACTTGCGTGAGTCGGGAGCGATTGAGCAAGATGCGGACGTTATCTTGTTTATTTATCGAGATCAGGTCTATAACCCGGACTCTCCAGATAAAGGTACCGCTGAAATTATTATCGGTAAGCAGCGTAATGGTCCGATCGGTAGTGTGCGTTTAAGCTTTTTGGGTGAGTATACAAAGTTTGATAACTATATTGGCTCATTGTCGATCTACGGCGATAACGAATAGAGTAAGTTTTTGTTTGAATGTAAATTAATCAGTACGTCGTTGTGAAATTGTGCAGTAAAAATTTTGTAGTAACCACTAAGTCAGATGATCTCAATATGTATCGTTAGAAATAATGGACGTTTGAGGCTTATATATAAAAATTTTCTAATTTCAGGGAAATAAAAATGTTTGGACGATTAATGCCTACCGAAGGCAAATTTTTTGACATCTTTAATCAACACGCAGAATTATGCGTCAAAGGTTCAAAAGAGATGGTTGCCTTGATGACCAACTTTGATGATTTGGAAATTCGTGTGCACGCCATTGAAGGGATCGAAAAACAAGCTGACGCAGTCACTTATTCAGCGATTGAGTTGTTGCACAAAACTTTTATCACGCCGATTGATCGTGATGATATTCACAAGCTGATCACCAAGATGGATGACATTTTGGATCTGTTGGAAGATGCAGCACAAACGATTTCTCTCTACGATATTCGTGAAATTACACCCGAAGCACAGCGCTTGGCTGAATTGTGTTTAGCGTGCGCATTGAAAGTGAAAGAGGCCGTTGCACTCTTGCATAACATGGATAACTCTCGTCAAATCTTGTCGATTTGTGAAGAAATCGATCGCTTAGAATCTGATGCTGATCACGTGATGCGTGCTGCGATGTCTAAGCTGTTCCGCGATGAACCTGATGTGCGTAATTTGATCAAGCTAAAGGCGATCTACGAAATTCTCGAAACCGTGACGGATCGTTGTGAAGACGTTGCGAACATTATCGAAGGCATTATTGTTGAAAACGCCTAATTGGTGTTTCAACCTTCATATTGATCGCTTCTTTTCATAAAGAAGAAACTCACGAGAGAACTTACTATGCAAATGAGTCTATATGTCATTATTTTATTAGTGACCTTAGCGTTATTGTTTGACTTCATGAATGGCTTTCATGATGCAGCAAATGCGATTGCCACCGTTGTATCAACCGGCGTATTAAAACCTAGTCAAGCGGTGGCGATGGCAGCGCTGTTTAATGTGTTGGCATTCTTTGTTTTTAACCTGTCAGTTGCAAAAACGATAGGTAAGGGCACAATTGACCCACTTATTATTGATCATTATGTGATTTTCGGTGCTTTGGTTGGTGCGATTTTTTGGAATTTAGTGACTTGGTATTTTGGAATTCCTTCTTCTTCGTCCCATGCTTTGATTGGCGGTTTGATTGGAGCAGCAGTAGCGAAGGAAGGAACTGATGCCCTGATTGCTGCGGGTTTATATAAAATTATCCTGTTCATTGTTTTATCACCATTATTGGGGTTTGTGCTTGGCTCATTAATGATGTTGATTGTTTCCTGGGTATTTGTGAAATCAACACCATTGAAAGTCGATAAATGGTTTCGTCGCTTGCAATTGGTATCTGCTTCAGTTTTTAGTTTGGGCCATGGCGGTAATGACGCACAAAAGACGATGGGCATCATTTGGATGTTATTGATCGCAGCGGGTTATTCAAGTGCGAACGATGCTGCACCACCTTCATGGGTAGTTTATTCTTGCTACGCGGCGATCGGCGCTGGAACTTTGTTTGGTGGATGGCGTATCGTCAAAACGATGGGACAAAAGATTACTAAACTTAAGCCGGTTGGTGGATTCTGTGCCGAAACAGGTGGTGCTGCGACGCTAATTATGGCAACTATTTTTGGGATTCCGGTTTCTACTACGCACACAATTACAGGTGCTATTGTTGGTGTGGGATCGGCGCAAAAAATGTCTGCTGTTCGTTGGGGTGTTGCGGGCAATATTGTTTGGGCTTGGATCTTAACAATCCCAGCATCCGCTTTTGTTGCGGCAATTGCTTGGTGGATCGGTACAAAGCTTTTATAAGGATAGATTTGAATAAAAAAACCGAGCCGCAAAGCTCGGTTTTTTTATATGTGGAGTTAATTGTATCGAAAGCCAAATTTATTTTGGATTTCGCCCAGACACGACCATGTCACCTTGCTGATGTTTTCTTCAGAGTCCAGCTCTGCTTGTTGGATTTGAAATTTAGCAAATTCTGCTTTAATTAAAGGTCTCCAAAATTCATCTATCTCTTTTTCTAGGAGATGTTTAGAGCTGCCTCTTTCGGCGTAGACAGGTTTTCCAGAAAATCGTTTTTCCATTAAGTCTTTAACTATTTTTCCCATCTCGGGCAAGTTTTGTTGATATAGCCTAACGTGCTGCAATTCATGCTCCAGAATTGCGCTGTAGGCGCAGCTTCCCTCTAGAAATTCATTGCCAATATAGACCTGAATTGGCTCGTAGGACAGCTGCACTTTTATTTGTGCTGCAAAGCATTCTCCCTCTTTGGACTTATCTTGCCAAACTGGACCACTGACATCAATTTTTGTGGTCGATTCAAGTGAGGTGAGCCCGACGACATAGTCACCAGCTAAGGAACTCCTGCTTTTCGTGTTTAAAGTCTTGCTGGTATAAGGTTGGCTTATCCTATACCCTTTTTGATTTGTCGTTACTGAAATTTCGATCTTGTGACCTTGTGACTCACATCGGTTCAACGAGACCTTATTTTGACTAGCGCTAGCATTTGATAAGCAGACCAAGAGTGTCAAAATAATAGGCAATAAATGAATCGGTTTCAATTTAACTCCCTTGGTCTTCGCTGCATTTTCTTAGGATAATGTTTATTACATTTGCTTGAATAAATGCACGAAACTGCGGCTCACTTCTAGTTTTTCAGTCAAGCCTTTGATTTGAACCAAATGACGACCGCGCATATCACGAACCACACCCGAAATCGCTTTTGAATTGACTAAAGTAGAACGATGAATCTGCCAAAAAAGATGAGGATCCAGTTCTTCAGCTAGGTCGCGAACTGGTTTCCGAATTAAGGCTTCGTACGTTGCGGTTTGCACCCGAGTATATTTCTCGTCAGATTGAAAAAACAGGATATCCTCTACAGGAATAAGTCTTAACTCTTGTCCAATAGAGGCTTGTATCCATTGGAGGTAATCTGGTTTGGCCGCGATCCCGAGTTGCTTCGCTAGTTGCGCAAGCATATTACTCATATCGTTTGGCTCATGACTGGTGGTTAATCTTGCTTTCAACCTTTCAACAGTCTTACTTAATCGCTCTGTGTCTGCGGGCTTTAAAACGTAGTCAATGGCTCCTTGATCAAATGCCTCGACTGCATATTGATCGTAGGCCGTAATGAAGACAATATGCGCTTTGGTTCCGATTTCACGTGCTGCCTCTAAGCCGGTTTTTGCGGGCATACGAATGTCTAAGAAGGCAAGGTCAGGTTGGTATTGCTCAACCAGTTTTACAGCTTCGTCACCATTCTTTGCTTCTCCAAGAATTTGTAAATCTGGCCAAACTTGTTCCAGCCGTGAACGTAATTGGTCGCGCATTAGTCTTTCATCGTCGGCGATAATCGCAGTAGGCATATCTTCCTCAATCGTATTGGTTGTTGACTAGCTAGATTATTTTGCTAGTTCATATGGAATTTCAATGGTAACGCAGACGCCGCTGGGTTGGTTAGCCGAAATAATAATTTGTGCCTTATCTTTGTAAATTAATTTAAGGCGCTCTCGGATATTTTGCAGTCCTAGGCCAGTGCCATTACTTGGTACCGCACCAAATCCTAATCCGTCATCTTTTACTGTCACTCTCAGCTTTTCTTCGATTAATTCAGCTCGGAATTGCAACGTACCACCTTCAGCCTTGACTTCTAGCCCGTGCTTAATCGAGTTCTCAACTAGCGATTGCAGCATCATTGGTGGGAACGACGCGTTGCGCAAATGGTCAGGCATTTCAAGATCAATTGTTAATCGTTCTTCCATACGCATTTTTAGCAATTCTAGATATGCCTTTACCATGTCCGCTTCGCGCCCAAGATTTGTTTTTGCGGCGTTCTCGCGCATCTGTGGCAAAACGGCACGCAAATAGGCAATTAAACTTCTTTGCATTTTTGCGGCCCGAGGAGGATCGGTTTCAATCAAATATTCAACTGAGGCCAGTGTATTAAATAAGAAATGGGGCTCAACTTGGGCCTGCATCATTTGCATTTGCGCTTCGCTGACTTGACGCAGCAGAGACTCGCGTTCCGCCGTAGCATTAGCTGCTTTCGCTTGTTCTTCCGCGCGGACTTTCCCCCCTAGCAATGCTTTCATTCCAAACAGCCCAAAAACCAGAAGTAAAACAAAATTTTGGAACCATCGTGAAGACTTCGTTTTCTCCTCATCGGTTGCCTCGGCTGCCGCATCGGCTGCTGCACGTTCCATTTCGGCTCGAATTTCCCTTGCTAATTCTTTCGGGAGCTTAATATGAACATCATCTTTGCCGAAGGTAATTCCAGGAGCTTCTCCATCTTTGGCTTTGTTTTGAGCTGCCGAAGTAGCTGATTCGATTTTCGAACTGAGGTCTTCGGTCGCTTCATCTACTATCTTCCATCCTTCGCCAGTGATGTCGACACGTTTGCTATTACCTGATTTCTCAGGGGCTTTAATTCGAATTCCGGTGTTGTCGATTTCGATTTTTTTATCGTCTAATGCAACGGCCGTTTCTTGATGACTTCTCTTGAGTTCTTTCTTTGTCTTTTTTGTGACTTTTACTTCATCACTTGAGAAGAAAGTGTTTTGAATTATGTCAGCGGAAGCCATTAAGAGGACTGCAAATAGAAAAAATTTCCACCACGATAATTTGCTTACCCATGTCGCAGTTTTATCAAAAGCAATACCCAACCACGTCAACATATTTTTGATCGCTAGCTTTAAGGTTTCTTGTGTTTGTGGTGTCATAAAAATCGTTTTTGCTCTCTTGGCTGAATAGATTGCTTATAAATAATTCAATGTCGCACCTCGGATTGGGTTGCCGGTATGGACGGTGCCAATATACTCGAATGTGCTATGTTCAAATTGGGTTTTGCGACAGTTGGTCAGAACTTTGGTATAGAACGAAAAATCGCGCGTATTTGAGGCAAAAAGCGCCACAAAACGCAGAGGTGTCGGTGTGCGAATTGATCGGAGCGAACTAATGTCCTGATCCAATCTCCAACAAGATTGGAAATGACTTATGAACGTCTAATGGCTACTTAGCCAATTGCGTAAATCAAGCTTCGTTAATGGCTTTGCATAGAGATAGCCTTGGGCAAAGTGGCATCCGTAGGACATTAAGGTTTCAGCTTGTTGTTGTGTTTCTACGCCTTCTGCGATCACTTTGATATTAAGGCTTTGACTTAATTGGACGATCATTTTGGCGATGCTTCCTTCGCTCGACTTGTCACCAATTTCATTAACAAAAGCACGATCAATTTTTAATTTGTCTACATTTAATTTCTGTAAATGACTGAGAGAGGAGAATCCAGTTCCGAAGTCATCGATTGAAACTTGGGCGCCGAGATGTTGAATGTGCTGCAAGGTTTGAATTAATAATTCTGGATCGGTCATCGCCATTGACTCGGTGATTTCCAGTTCGACACAATTTGCTGGGGCTTTCGTGTCTTGTAACGCTCTTTCGAGGCTTTGTAAGAACAGGGGATGTGAGAATTGCGCCTGAGAGACATTGACTGCCATTTTAAAGTCAGAAAAGCCTAACTTATGCAGTTCCAATAATTCAAAGCATGCGCTTCGCAAAACCCACTCACCGATATCGACAATTAATCCAGAATACTCGGCAATTGGGATAAATTGATCGGGAGGTACAAATTGACCATCCTCTGTTTTCCAACGCAATAGAGCCTCAGCGCCAATCGCATTTCCCGTTCGCATATCAATTTGTGGTTGGTAAACCACGAACAGCCGTTCATTTTCAAATGCGGCCCTCAACGCGTGCATCATTCTGACCCGTTCGCGTATTTCCACTCCCATGTCGACCGTAAAATAACTGAATGAGGATCGTTGGTGCGATTTGGCTCGCTTTAAAGCAATGTTGGTATCTTTTAGTGCATCAGAGCTTCCACCGTCATAATTCGCCAAGCGCACTAATCCTATCGTGGAGGAAAGTTGTACTTCTTGTTGGTCAACATTGAAAGGTAAATGGAATACACTCGAAATTTTTTCAGGTGAGACTAAATTCTCATCTCCTAATAATGCGAATGTATCTCCTCCTACCCTCGCTAAGTGGCACGCTGTTCCAAAATGATCAAGTAAGCGTTTTGCAACCGAGCATAGTAGCAAATCACCAAATTGATGACCAAGTGCGTCATTCGTTTCTGCAAAATGATCAATATCGATCAATGAGAGTACGCTTTTCTCTTTCGCATTAGAACCCAACGTTTCATTGAGTGTTTGTAAAAGTTTTAGGCGATTTGCAAGGCCAGTTAGCGGGTCGAAGTAGGCAAACTTGTGGAGCCTCGATGTAAGCATCACATTATTGAGTCCTACAGCGACATTGCTACAAAAAACCTCCAATAGTCTTTTATCTAGTTCGCTGATACTTGCTTCGATGTATACGCAAATCGTTCTTTGTCCTACATTGTCGAAAAACAAAACTGTGCTATTCGTTGAATAATAGTTTTTCTTGCTATCTAGACATTTTCCTAAGGTATCGAGAAGTTCATTCGATTCAATTTTTTTTAGTTCTTGTTCTAATAGCTGTGAAAAATGTGAGCTGCTCGCAATTATTGTTAGATTGACGATGTCTATTGGCTCACTATCTTCCTTTGAGCACGCAACGAATCCTTCAATTTTCCGACTTAACAAGAAGTTGATTTGCTGTAGTACGCCAGATGCAAAATTTTGCAACCCTTTTTGCGACATCAGTTCTGTGCTTGCATTAACGATAAGCTCAAGGCCTCGTTGGTTTGCAGAAATTGAGCAAATTTGTTCATAGGAACGAATAGCTGAAGTAACCGTTGTATATAGTTTGGTTCGAGTTAATTCAGATTTGGTTTTGTAATCATTGATGTCATAGTCACGAATTGCGTCAATTTCTGGGGCGTAACCCGGTTGACCGGTACGCAGAATAATACGCACGTCATGCATCCCCAGAGTTTTGCGCACGTAATTAACGAGAGTGAGCCCTGCATCTTCTTGTTCCATTACGACATCAAGCAAGATCACGGCTATGTTACTTTCTTTCGCCAAGATTTCGCGGGCTTCGCTAGCGGAGTAAGCATGCAAGAAACTCAGAGAACGATTTTGAATTTCGAGATTGCCAAGTGCAAACATTGTTGCTGAGTGGACATCTGGATCATCATCAATGATCATAATTCGCCAACTTGGTTGAGGCAAATTTGATTGCTCTAAGTGTTCTCCACTCAATTCGTCCATGAAGACTAGCGCGTCGTCATTGGCATGATTCATTTCGCTCATCTGATTTAAAGCTCCGTGGAGGTGCGATACTGTTCTAGTTATATTGGTAACTCAACAGCATGCGCCGATGAATGTTGCTCCAGTATAAAACAACTAGGTCAAAATGCACTGTTGGTTTGATGCAAATTTTCAGATTAAATTTCATTTTGATGCTTCTACTAGCAATACCAGCTTTTGTTTTCTGAAGAATCAAAGCAAGGCTGATAAAATGGGGGACATTTTTACACTTTATAGCGAAGCGATATGTCTGGAAATACTTTTGGCACATTATTTACGGTAACAACGTTTGGAGAGTCTCACGGGCCGGCAATCGGGTGTGTGATTGATGGTTGTCCACCAGGATTGGCGTTATCTGAACAGGATATTCAACCTGAGTTGGATCGGCGTAAACCAGGTACTTCGCGACACGTCACGCAAAGGCAAGAAGCCGATAAAGTAGAAATATTGTCTGGTGTATATCAGGGGAAAACGACTGGAACTCCGATTACTTTGTTGATTCGCAATGAAGACCAGCGTAGTAAGGATTACGGAAATATTGTCGATACTTTTCGCCCGGGGCATGCCGATTTTACATATTGGAATAAATATGGGGTGAGAGATCCTCGCGGCGGTGGGCGTTCTTCAGCAAGGCTTACTGCGCCCGTTGTCGGTGCTGCGGCGATTGCAAAAAAGTGGCTTAAGGAGAAATTTGGCACGAGTTTCCAAGGAGGTATGACGCAATTGGGGGAAATTGCAATCCCATTTCAATCTTGGGAGCACACGCCAAATAACCCTTTTTTTGCGCCTACAGGTGATGGCGCGATTATCGCAGAGCTTGAAACTTATATGGATGCATTGCGCAAAGATGGTGACTCCATCGGTGCACGGATTGATGTGGTTGCGAATAATGTGCCGATTGGATTGGGTGAGCCTATTTACGACAAACTGGATGCGGATATTGCCTATGCAATGATGGGTATCAATGCTGTCAAAGGCGTTGAGATAGGCGCAGGATTTGCATGTGTCGCACAACGCGGGTCGGAGCATGGTGACGAAATCACTGAGTCGGGGTTTTTATCAAATAATTCGGGCGGTATATTAGGCGGGATTTCAACCGGACAAGAAATTCGAGTTTCAATTGCGATTAAACCGACTTCGTCAATTCGAACTCCAAAACGTTCAATAGATAGGTCGGGGAATCCAGTGATGGTTGAGACTTTCGGACGCCACGATCCTTGCGTTGGTATCCGTGCGACGCCCATCGCGGAAGCCATGCTTGCATTGGTTTTAATGGATCACGTTTTGCGAGATCGTGCTCAATGTGCTGATGTTGTTCGAAAGGGATCTGGCTTGACGTAAGGTTTCTTAGAAAATTTGGCTAATTGCGTAAGAAAATTCTCAAAATAAAAGTTGGTCAAATGTCTGAATATTGAGAATATTTGGATTTAAATTTTGTGCACTTGGAAAAATAGGAATTTTATTTTGTGAAATTGGTCTCGAAAATACGAGGTTCGTTGGTTTTGCAGCGCACAATTGTGGCATAATCGAAAGCTGATTTTAGCTTTATGATTTCTTTATTTTCAGGCACCAACTATGGCCAAGACGCTTTACGACAAACTTTGGGAATCTCACGTTGTACATACAGAAGATGACGGAACTTCAATACTTTATATCGATCGTCATCTCCTTCATGAAGTCACCAGCCCGCAAGCATTTGAAGGTCTAAAGCTGGCTGGTCGTCAACCGTGGCGACACTCGGCAAATCTTGTCGTTGCCGATCACAATGTCCCAACCACAAATCGTCAAGATGGAATTGCTGATCCGATCTCGCGTTTGCAGGTCGAAACTTTGGATGCAAACGCCAAAGAATATGGATTAACCTACTTCGCGATGAATGATCTGCGCCAAGGAATTGTCCACGTCATTGGGCCTGAGCAAGGTGCGACATTGCCAGGAATGACCGTGGTGTGCGGCGATTCGCATACGTCGACACATGGTGCATTCGCTTGTTTAGCTCATGGCATTGGTACCTCGGAAGTTGAGCATGTGCTGGCAACACAGACTTTGCTAGCAAAGAAATCCAAATCTATGCTTATCCGGGTTGATGGTCAGACGCGTTTCGGAGTCACCGCGAAAGACATCGTCTTGGCAATCATCGGTAAGATTGGCACTGCTGGTGGTACTGGCTATGCGATTGAGTTTGCCGGTTCTGCTATCGAAGCTTTGTCGATGGAAGGGCGCATGACAGTTTGCAATATGGCGATTGAAGCTGGTGCGCGGGCTGGCATGATTGCTGTTGATCAGACGACGATTGATTACGTAAAAGGGCGGCCATTTAGTCCTGCGGGGACTGATTGGGAGAAAGCCGTTACGTACTGGCGGACTTTGCATTCCGACGCTGGAGCGCAATTTGATACCGTGCTTAGTTTGCGTGCAGAAGAAATACAGCCTCAAGTAACGTGGGGCACTTCACCTGAAATGGTGGTGGCGATCGATGGTCAAACTCCTGATCCAGCCCTAGAACAAAATCCAGTTAAGCGCGATGCGATAGTAAAAGCGTTAGCTTATATGAGTTTACAGCCGAATACGCGAATTGACCAAATTCAGATTGATAAAGTATTTATTGGCTCATGTACGAATTCTCGAATTGAAGATTTGCGCGCTGCTGCCAATGTTGTTGCAGGTAAATCTCGTGCAGCGAATGTGAAATTAGCGATGGTTGTTCCCGGCTCTGGTTTAGTGAAAAAGCAGGCGGAGGAAGAAGGTCTGGATAAAATATTTGTGGCTGCAGGATTTGAGTGGCGCGAACCAGGCTGCTCTATGTGTTTAGCGATGAATGCCGATCGCTTAGAGCCAGGGGAGCGTTGTGCTTCGACTTCGAACCGAAATTTTGAAGGGCGTCAAGGGCAAGGTGGGCGGACTCATCTCGTTTCACCGGAAATGGCAGCAGCAGCAGGGATCGCTGGGCATTTTGTAGATGTGCGCAGTTTTGCGTAATCAGATAGAGATAGCAAATAGAGATAGGGGAAATATCATGAAAAAAATGGCGACTTTTTTTACTATGTCTTTGGTTTTGTTGAGTTTGACCGCCTGCAATACCATTCAAGGAATTGGCAAAGACGTCAAAAAAGCAGGTGAAGTGGTGGAAAGTGCTGGGAAAAAATAGTCATGAATAAATTTACTTTGCTCGACGGAGTAGTGGCTCCTTTGGATCGTGCCAATGTGGATACCGATGCCATTATTCCAAAGCAATTTTTAAAATCGATTAAGCGTACAGGCTTTGGGCCGAACTTATTTGACGAGTGGCGTTATCTCGATCATGGCGAACCTGGCATGGACAACAGTGTTCGTCCTTTGAATCCTGAGTTCGTCTTGAATCAAGCTCGCTATCAAGGTGCTTCAATATTATTGACGCGCAAAAATTTTGGATGTGGTTCGTCGCGCGAACATGCGCCATGGGCGCTCGAACAATATGGTTTTCGAGTGGTCATTGCTCCAAGCTTTGCTGATATCTTCTTCAATAATTGCTTTAAAAATGGTTTATTGCCCATTGTATTAAATGAAGAGATTATTGATCGCCTGTTTAACTTAGTGCGAGATCAAGACGGCTTTGCATTGACAGTTGATTTGGAGTCGCAACAAGTGCGAGTTCAATCGACGGGCGAAACCTTTGGTTTTGAGGTTGATGCTTTTCGTAAATATTGTTTGTTAAACGGTCTTGATGATATTGGTTTGACTTTGGTTCATGCTGAAAAAATCAAGAATTTTGAAGCAGCACACATCGCAGCACAACCTTGGTTGGCAAAAGTCATTTAAGTTTGAATGATATGTTCTGTGCTGCCTCGGCTATACCTCATAAATTTTTACTAAATTGATACAAGCATGAAAATTGCAATATTACCGGGCGATGGCATCGGCCCTGAAATCGTTGAGCAAGCGGTTAAAGTGTTACGAGTTTTGGATGAACCCTTTGAGATGGAATTTGCGCCGGTTGGCGGCGCTGGCTATGAAGCGGCGGGTCATCCCTTGCCAGAGGCAACGTTGAAGTTGGCTCAGGAGGCGGATGCAGTATTGTTTGGTGCAGTCGGCGATTGGAAATACGATAGTCTTGATCGACCATTGCGGCCTGAGCAAGCTATTTTAGGCTTGCGTAAGAATTTGAATTTATTTGCTAATTTACGGCCTGCGATTTTGTATCCTGAGCTGGCTGGCGCATCAACGCTAAAACCGGAAGTCGTCTCAGGTTTAGATATCTTGATTATTCGCGAGTTGACTGGCGATATTTACTTCGGTCAACCACGCGGTGTACGCGAGTGTCCAGACGGTCCTTTCAAAGGTCAGCGTGAAGGTTTTGATACCATGCGCTATGCCGAAGGGGAGATACGTCGTATTGCACATGTGGCGTTTCAAGCAGCGCAAAAACGAGACAAGCGTTTGACTAGCGTGGATAAGGCGAATGTCCTAGAAACATTCCAGTTTTGGAAGGACATTATGATTGATGTCCACAAAGAATATCCCGATGTCGCTTTGGATCATATGTACGTTGATAATGCAGCGATGCAATTGGTTCGTGCGCCGAAGAAGTTTGACGTGATGGTGACTGGCAATATGTTCGGTGATATTTTGTCTGATGCGGCGGCGATGCTCACCGGTTCGATTGGTATGCTACCTTCTGCCTCATTGGATGCGAATAACAAAGGCCTATACGAACCTTCGCACGGCTCAGCTCCTGACATCGCAGGCAAAGGAATTGCTAATCCATTAGCAACGATTTTATCTGCGGCGATGATGTTGCGTTATTCATTAGGTAAAGCCGATCAGGCAGATCGAATTGAAAATGCGGTCAAAAAAGTATTAACCCAAGGTTTGCGTACTCCTGATATCTTTGAAAGCGGCTGTACAAAAATTGGAACCGCTGAGATGGGTGATGCCGTTGTAAAGGCTTTACTGTAGTGTTGGAATGATTTTTTTGTTGGCAGGTTGTCCTGCGATTTTTAGGGAAAGATGATGAAACTAGTTGGCTTGGTCGGTTGGCGTGGAATGGTTGGCTCAGTCCTCATGCAGCGTATGCAAGAAGAAGGGGATTTTGCTCATATTGAACCCGTGTTTTTTTCAACATCAAACACCGGTGGCGCAGCGCCAGCGATGGCGAAGAATGAAAAAACATTGAAAGACGCAAATGATATTGAAGCATTGAAAAAATGCGACATTATTATTACCTGCCAAGGTGGTGATTACACTTCTGACGTTTTCCCTAAGTTGCGTGCTGCTGGGTGGAATGGTTTTTGGATCGATGCGGCATCTACTTTACGTATGGAAAATGACGCCATTATCGTTCTAGATCCAGTTAACCTTGATGTGATTAAGAGCGCCCTGAATCGTGGCGTCAAAAATTATGTCGGCGGTAATTGTACAGTTTCTTGTATGTTGATGGGCTTAGGCGGCTTGTTCCAGCATGGACTTGTGGAGTGGATGTCATCCATGACTTATCAAGCGGCTTCTGGAGGTGGTGCACAGCATATGCGCGAATTGTTGACGCAATTTGGCTCGATTAATGCCGAAGTAAAAGCCTTGCTGGATGATCCAGCTGCAGCAATATTGGAAATTGATCGTAAGGTATTGGCGAAGCAGCACAATTTTAGCGCTGATGAAACCAAACAATTTGGTGTGCCTTTAGCCGGAAACTTAATCCCTTGGATCGATAAAGACTTGCATAACGGTGTTTCTAAAGAAGAATGGAAAGCTGGAGCTGAAACCAATAAAATTTTAGGTTTGGGTGAATCGTTCGGTACAAAGGCGATTCCTGTGGATGGGTTATGTGTCCGAATCGGTGCTATGCGTTGCCATTCTCAAGCTTTGACAATAAAATTAACGAAAGATGTGCCGCTTGATGAACTTGTTGATATGATTGCGAGCAATAATCAGTGGGCAAAAGTAGTGCCAAATACACGTGAGGATTCGATGCGCGACTTGACGCCGGCTGCCGTCACTGGCGGTTTGACAATTCCCGTAGGGCGTTTGCGTAAAATGCAAATGGGGGGAGAGTATTTGTCGGCATTTACAGTCGGCGATCAATTGCTGTGGGGGGCTGCAGAGCCATTGCGTCGAATGTTACGAATCTTGATCGAGAATTAAATATTTTATTCGTTGTCAAAAAAAGGAATGTTGAAACATTCCTTTTTTTTATTCTTTTGTTCTATGATTTGTAGAAATTGTCTAGTGGTAACAACGAATTCCTTTGGAAATAACTATTTCGCCTCTTAATGTATTTACCATATCTAGAATTCACGTTAAGCTTGCGTGGCAAGTTGGGTAACGTTATCTTCAGTTAAGATATCTTTCGCTTGAGCAATTTTGCTGGTTCCAGTCGCAAAATTGGTTTGACTAAATTTCCCAGGAAATGTTCTAAAAATGCATAATTACAAACGCTTACCGATAAGTTTTTTGGGACGTAAGGCGCTTAAAGCTGCGGCCTTATCTTCATTGCTTGTCATTTCAAATGCATATGCGACAGGGCTAGGGAAGCTTACAGTTTTGTCGTCATTAGGGCAGCCTTTGCGGGCTGAAATCGAACTGACTTCCCCAAATAAGGAAGAAATTAATTCATTGGTGCCAAAAGTTGCATCAATTGAAGCCTTTCGGCAAGCTAATATCGAGTTTAACCCCGCATTGCTATCGCTTCGATTTGCAGTTGAACAGCGCGGAAGCTCTTATGTAATTCGGGTTACTTCAACGCAGCCAATGAATGAGCCATGGGTGGATTTCTTGTTGGAGATGAATGCAAGTAATGGAAAATTAGTACGTGAATATACGTTCTTATTAGATCCTGCCGAATTGGCAAATGGGCAGACCGCTCAGATTGCAAATCCCTCGCAATCAACAATAAAGCAGAGTCAGCCGATCGTTACTCCAATTGATGCAAAAGAAAAAGACGCTCCAACATCAAATGGTGTTGCAAAGCGTTCTTTAGCAAAAAATACGAGTACAGCGTTACCTGCTAATTCGGGTGATGCGCGTCAATATCGTGTTAAGCAAGGTGATACTTTGATGCGAATCGCGTCGGCAAATCTTAACGGAGTTTCACTAGATCAGATGCTGGTGAGCATTTATCGAGCAAATCCGCAAGCGTTTGTTGGCGATAATATGAACAGACTCAAGGCTGGTCAAATTTTGACGATTCCCGATGCGGAAACGGCGCGAGCAAATTCGCAGGTGGATTCACATCTATTAGTGCAAACCCATTCAGCTAACTTTAATGCCTACCGGAATAAATTGGCAGGTCAGGTATTAGCCGCTCCAGTCGAGTCAACAGTTCAGAAAAGGCAAGCGACGAGCGGCTCGATCACCACGAAGGTGAAAGAAGTTCCGACTGCTGCGAATGAGGCGCTCGATAAATTGAAGCTCTCGAAAGTTGCTGATGCGAAGAAAACCCAGGCGAAAGGTATCACCGAGGAAGATCGAATTGCCAAAGATAAAGCGTTAGCCGATGCGAATGCGCGAGTGAAAGAGCTTGAGAAAAATGTCAGTGAACTGAATAAACTATTAGCCGTGCCAGCAAAACCAGTTGCGTCGCCTGTCGTTTCCGCTTCAAAGGCGAGCGAGATTGTTGCTTCAAAGCCGAGCGCAAGCGCAGTTGCAGCGGCAAGTTCGTCTGCAGCAACTTCCGCCTCCCAGATGGCTTCGAATTCAGCGGTCGCAAAAAATGAATCAGCATCTGCTTCGGCTATGAAGAATGCGTCTGTTGTTGAAGCTGTCGCTTCAGCTAGTGCGGTAGTTCAAAAGCCTAAGAAGCCTGTTCCGCTTCCACCTCCGCCACCAGTTCAAGAAGAGTCTAGCTGGTTTGATTCAAAGTATTTGATTGCTGCCGGATTGCTAGCTGCGTTAGGTGGTGCAATCGGCGTGTATTCGTCGCGTAAAAAGAAAGAGTCCCACCAATTTGAGGATAGTATCTTAACTGGATCAAGTTTGAAGGCGAACTCAATGTTTGGATCTACCGGCGGTCAAAGCGTAGATACAAACAATAGTGTATTTAATTCAAATTTTGCGCCGTCCGCGAGCCAATTGGATGCAAATGAAGTCGATCCTGTTGCAGAGGCTGATGTGTATATTGCATATGGTCGAGATTCGCAGGCGGAAGAAATTTTGAAGGAGGCATTGCGTACTCAGCCTGATCGCCATGCGGTACGTTTGAAATTACTAGAAATTTATTTTGGACGGAAGGATCTGCGGTCTTTTGAACTATTTGCGGGCGAGTTGTATGGCATGACCCGTGGAGAGGGGGATGAGTGGGGGCAGGCTGCATCAATGGGCATCTCGCTAGATCCAAATAATCCGCTCTACGCTGGTGCCAGTGCGCAGATCGAGGCCTATGCAGGAAGTGGATTGGGGCAGCCAACTCAACCGCTGGAAGATTTGGATCCAGAAGCATTGTTGGAAAACTCATTGTCAGAAGACATGTTGGATTCGATTAGTGTAATTGATACAGCATCTGCGCTGTCCGATGAGGGCTCGGGAAATATAGAGAAAGCCAAAGCTGAGCCGGCTCCGATCGTGGAGGATCTTTCAATTGATCAAGGTCTTGACTTCGATTTGGATATTTCTGAAAAACCAGAAGAAGAGTTTCCACTGACCTTGCCTGAGATTGATGCGGTAAGTTCGATCAAGCCTGTCGTTGAAGATGAGCCAATGCCAGCAATCGACTTTGGTTCGATTGATTTTGACTTGGATAGTGATACAAAGTCTAATCCCGCAGAAACGTCCATTGAACAAAATGAGTCGCTTGAGGCTTTTAGTCTTGAAGAGCCGTCACTTCTTCAGGATCAGGATGGAGATGATGAAATCGAGATAGGTTCTTTAGATTTTGAGCTCTCCGATGATGAGGATGTAGGATCTAAAGCAGAACCGTTGTTAGCGAAAAATGAGGTGGGACTGAACTTTGGCCTTGACGAGAATCTAGGGAACGCGGAAGAACATGGAAATTCCGTTGTTGAAGAGCTTGAAGATAATTCTCCATATAATGCTGAAATGGCGACGAAATTGGATCTTGCCGTCGCGTATCGCGAAATTGGCGATAAAGAAGGTGCTCGCGAGCTGCTTGATGAAGTATTAAAGGGTGGTTCGAAGGAGCAAGTGGAAAAGGCGCGTCAGCTTTTGGAAGAGCTGAATTAATTGAATAGAAGTTGATTTGACGGGCGCAGACATTGTCTGCGCCCATTTTCGTTTTAGGCACGATCATCCACAATGTTGAATAGAATTATTTTAGGGATTGAATACCTTGGTTTAAATTATCAAGGTTGGCAAACACAGCCAAGTGGAAATACGATACAAGATGTTTTGGAAATGGCTTTAGAGAAGTTCGCCAAAGTTCCAATTCAGACATTTTGTGCGGGACGTACTGATGCAGGGGTGCATGCTGTCGAACAAATCGTGCATTTTGATACCGAATTAAATCGTGAGATGTATTCTTGGGTGAACGGTGTGAATGCATTTTTGCCGAGTGATATCGCAGTTAAATGGGCGCGACAAATTCATATTCAGCGTGAAGATCAGCATGCTTTCCATGCGCGTTTTAGTGCGTATGCGCGAACCTATCATTACTTAGTGCATAACGCCAACATACGATCATCAATATGGTCTGGACGTGCTGGGTGGTGTTTTCGACCACTTGATCTTGAATTGATGCAGCAAGGCGCGGAATTTTTGCTGGGGGAACATGACTTTACCGTTTTTCGTGCCGCAGCATGTCAAGCTAAGTCGCCAGTGAAAAATATGTACGACGTTCAGATTAGGAAACAAGGTGAGCTCATCATTTTTAGCTTACGCGCCAACGCATTTTTACATCATATGGTTAGAAATATTGTTGGCTCATTAATTTTTGTTGGAATGGAAAGACGAGATCCTGTTTGGATTAAACAATTATTAGTCGACAAGGATAGAAGCCAAGCTGCGCCAACGTTCATGCCGGATGGTTTGTATTTGGCTAAAATCGATTATGACAGTCGATGGCGGTTGCCTGAAACGAATGGGGAGAATTTGCCATATGGCTTGCTTCAAACTAGTTGAGTTCTTTATTGCTGTTCGTTATTTTAGATGAAATTGAAGAGGAGTTGCTTTTGAAGCAACATCTCCAAGGAATTTGAGACAGTTGTAGGTGAAATCCGGTAAAATGTTGATTTTGCATAACCCAATTTTTAGGCGCTCGCTTGGGGCAAAGCCCACTTGTCGGCGCCTTTTTTGTAATTTGTTTTAGTGTATCTAATGAATAATATTCGTAATTTTTCTATCATCGCTCATATTGATCATGGTAAATCGACGCTTGCTGACCGGATTATCCAACTATGTGGTGGGCTGTCAGATCGTGAAATGGAGGCTCAGGTTCTTGACTCCATGGACATTGAAAGGGAGCGAGGTATTACCATTAAGGCGCAGACTGCGGCTTTGCAGTACAAGGCTATTGACGGGCAAGTTTATAACTTAAATTTGATTGATACCCCAGGCCATGTTGACTTTAGTTATGAGGTTAGTCGTTCATTATCTGCATGTGAAGGCGCATTGTTGGTGGTCGATGCATCACAAGGTGTTGAGGCACAAACGGTAGCGAATTGTTATACGGCAATCGAATTGGGCGTGGAAGTTGTACCAGTTTTAAATAAAATCGATTTGCCGTCTGCTGATCCCGATAATGCGAGTAGTGAGATTGAAGAAGTGATTGGGATTGATGCGAGTGATGCGGTGCATTGTTCAGCAAAAACAGGCTTGGGTGTCCGCGACATTCTTGAGTCTTTGATCGTCAAAGTGCCTCCCCCAAAAGGTGATCCGGAAGCGCCCTTGCAAGCGCTGATTATCGATTCTTGGTTTGATAATTACGTTGGTGTCGTGATGTTGGTTCGGATTGTTAACGGAACTTTGCGTCCCAAAGATAAGATTTTGTTCATGGCGACAGAGGCGCAGCATTTGGTTGAGAGCGTCGGTGTGTTTACGCCAAAGTCGTTAAGCAGGTCGGAATTGACCGCAGGACAAGTTGGATTCATTATCGCTGGAATTAAAGAGCTAAAAGCTGCAAAAGTAGGCGATACGATCACGACTGTCGGACGTTCGGCTGTTACTCCACTTCCAGGATTTAAAGAGGTCCAGCCCCAAGTTTTTGCGGGCTTGTTTCCGGTTGAAGCAAATCAATACGATGCTTTGCGTGACTCGCTTGAAAAGTTGAAGTTGAATGATGCTGCGTTGATGTATGAGCCGGAAGTTTCTCAGGCATTGGGGTTTGGATTTCGTTGTGGCTTCCTAGGTCTGCTGCATATGGAAATTGTGCAAGAGCGGCTTGAGCGTGAATTTGACATGGATCTTATCACGACCGCGCCCACAGTGATTTATGAAGTGGAAATGGGGGACGGTACCATTTTGATGGTTGATAACCCATCAAAAATGCCCGATCCATCGAAGATTGAAGAAATCCGTGAACCTATCGTCACGGTGAATCTTTATATGCCTCAAGAGTACGTGGGTTCGGTTATCACTTTGTGTACGTCCAAGCGAGGTGTGCAACTTGATATGAGCTACCACGGGCGTCAAGTAAAATTGACGTATGAAATGCCAATGGCTGAAATTGTTCTGGATTTCTTTGATCGTTTGAAGTCTACTTCGCGCGGCTATGCATCCATGGACTATGAATTTAAAGAGTACCGTGCGGCTGATGTTGTTAAAGTGGATATGTTAATTAATAGCGAGAAGGTGGATGCTCTTGCAATTATTGTGCATCGTTCAAACGCTCATTATCGCGGTCGAGCAGTGGCGTCAAAAATGCGTGAATTGATTCCGCGTCAGATGTTTGACGTTGCAATTCAGGCTGCGATTGGAGCGAATATCATATCCCGCGAAAACGTCAAAGCTTTGCGAAAAAATGTGTTGGCAAAATGTTATGGTGGTGATATTAGCCGGAAACGGAAGCTGTTAGAGAAACAGAAGGCTGGTAAAAAACGCATGAAGCAAGTCGGTTCTGTGGAGATTCCTCAAGAGGCGTTTTTGGCAATTTTACAAGTGGAAGAAAAATGAGTTTGCAAGCTTTAATTGGTAATTTCGCTCTGATTTTATTTATTCTATTGATCGTGACGGGCGTCGTTTGGTGTTTTGATCGTTTTACATTGGCACCAAAACGTAGACTCAATGCGGAAGCTATCCTTCGAGATTTTGATGCTAAATCTCATCCAGATTCAGGTGAGCGCGCCAGATTGGAAGCCGACTTATTACGTCAACCAGCTTGGGTTGAATATACAGGTAGTTTTTTTCCTGTGATTGCCTTAGTTTTTATTCTGAGGTCGTTTTTATTTGAGCCATTTAAGATCCCGTCCGGCTCGATGTTGCCGACGCTTTTCGTTGGCGATTTTATTTTGGTTAATAAATTTACGTACGGCATACGCTTACCAATTTTGGATAAAAAAATTATTTCGATGAATGAACCGCAACGTGGCGATGTGATGGTTTTTAAATATCCCAAAGATCCGAGTCAGAATTACATAAAACGGATCGTGGGTATTCCTGGTGATTTGGTTGTTTATAAAGACAAGAAGTTGACAGTGAACGGTGTTCAAAGTGAGTATGAGGGGATGCCTGACTTTTTGCATGAAGGAAGTCAATTGAGCTATTCCAAGCAATTGAATGAAAAAACACCTGCGTTGACACATAGAATTCTGAACGATGAGGATCGGTCACCTGCTGTTTATATGTTTGGCGAAGCCGATTTTCCATTTGCAGATCAGTGCACCTACGATGCAGACGGAGTGAGTTGTAAAGTGCCGCAGGGGCATTATTTTATGATGGGTGATAATCGGGATAATAGTCAAGATAGTCGTTATTGGGGCTTTGTACCGGATCAAAACGTCGTTGGTAAGGCTTTTTTTATCTGGATGAATTTTAGTGATATCAAGAGGATCGGTAGTTTTCAATAAAGTGGAGAGAGATTATGCGTAATTGTCAGCAATATTCACCGAAGAAAAACCGCGGCATGACTTTAATTGGACTTATATTTGTTCTAGGTTTACTTGCGATGGTAGTGGTGGTTGCCTCCAAAGTCGCTCCAACAGTTATTGAGTTCGTATCGGTCAAAAAAGCTATTGTTTCGGCGAAATTGGCAGGCGGGAATTCTGTAAAAGATATTCAGGTTGCGTTTGATAAACAGGCGAACGTTGGCTACATTGAATCAATCACTGGGAAAGATCTCGTGATTGAAAAATCTGAGACCGGTTACGAAATTAGCTTTTTTTATGTGAAAAAGATACCTTTAGTCGGACCTGCTAGTTTGTTGCTCGAGTATGAAGGAACAACAGCCAAAAGTCCCAGTACCAAAAAGAAACAGGAATAGTGAAGTGTTATGAACGAACAGTTGCTGCAAAAACGCTTGGGTCACCAGTTCAATGATGTTGCATTACTGCAGCAAGCGTTGACACATCGCAGTCATAGTGTTTCGCACAATGAACGTCTGGAGTTTCTTGGCGACTCGATACTGAATTGTGTGGTCGCGTCAATTTTGTTTGAGACCTTTGAGAGTATCGATGAAGGTGATTTATCTCGAGTCCGCGCGAATTTAGTTAAGCAGCAGTCTCTATTTGAAATTGCGCAGAAATTGGAACTGTCGCAGTTTTTGCGACTAGGTGAGGGAGAGTTGAAATCTGGAGGGTTTCGTCGACCTTCAATATTGGCAGACACCTTAGAGGCTTTGTTTGGCGCGATTTATCTGGATGCGGGATTTGATGTCGCGCGCAAAGTTATTCGATCGCTCTACGATCCGATTTTGGTTGCTGTTGATCCAACAACTTTAGGCAAAGATGCAAAAACATTGCTCCAAGAATTTTTGCAAAGTAAAAAAATTGCTTTGCCTCAATACAATGTTGTTGCTACGCATGGTGCTGCGCATAATCAAGAATTTGAAATTGAATGCTTAGTACCAAAGTTGGAGATTCAAGTTTTTGGAACCGGCGGTAGCCGTCGAGCAGGCGAACAAGCAGCTGCAAAATTAGCTTTGGAAACTGCTCTCAAAATGTTATCGAAGACCCCCAGTAATAAAAAAGTAAAAGCACGTACTTCGCAATTAAAGCTTGCTGGGATCGCAACTATTCAGTCTAGTGCAACGGCAAATGATGGAGTGCAATTTGCACTCACAAAACAAGACCATCGTGATGAACAGCTTTCACTCGATGTTTCGTTTCCAGAAATTGCACAAAAATAAGATAAGAGTGATTTTTTATGTCAGAAAATTCTGAATTCCGTTGTGGTTATATCGCAATTGTTGGCCGTCCAAACGTTGGTAAATCAACTTTGATGAACGCCCTGATAGGGGCAAAAGTTAGTATCACTTCGCGCAAAGCACAGACAACCCGCCATCGCATAACTGGAATTCAGACCAAAGACGATACTCAGTTTGTCTATGTTGATACGCCAGGATTTCAAACGCGCCATTCGAATCCTTTAAATAGAACTTTGAATCGTACAGTGACCAATACTTTGATGGCCTCTGACGTGATTTTATTTATCATCGAAGCTGGAACTTTTGGGCAAGCTGATCAACAAGTGATCGATTTGTTGCCAAAAAATGTACCTTGTATTCTCGTAATTAATAAATCTGATCGCGTCAAGGATAAGGCGATCTTGATGCCTTTTGCGCAGAAGGTGATGGCACTATTTCCATTTTCCGCGGTAGTTCCAGTTTCTGCTACGCTGAGATTTCAGCTGGATAATTTAGAGCGGGAGACGCGGAAATATTTGCCTCTGAATCCACCTGTGTTTGGTGAAGACGATATCACCGACCGTAGTGAGAAATTTCTTGCGACTGAAATTGTACGGGAAAAGCTTTTCCGCTTTGTTGGTGATGAATTGCCATACACAAGTACAGTTATGATTGAGAAGTTCGAGCAAGAAGGTGATTTGCGTCGAGTATTCGTGGCTATTTTGGTTGATCGCGATGGTCATAAATCGATGGTGATCGGTAATAAAGGTGCGCGCCTCAAAGAGATCTCTACGCAGTCACGTCAAGACATGGAAAAACTATTCGGTGGTCCCGTCTATCTAGAGATTTGGATCAAAGTAAAGTCGGGATGGGCTGACAATGAGGCAGGTTTGCGCGCATACGGCTACGAATAGTAATTAACCAGTGAGTGCGTGATTGGATAAGGATACTACCGTTGTGTTGGTGGCACCGAAACGTCGAGCTCGTCAGCGGGATCAGTCCATGCCGAGTGAGAAGGCTGGAAATACAGAAGATCGTTTGAAACTACCCTCCCGTGCGACCAAAGAGTTTCGAATACTTCATCAGCCTGGATTTGTGCTGCATTCTTATCCGTATAAAGAAACCAGTCTCATCATTGACGTGTTTAGTCGCGATTATGGACGCATATCATTGGTTGCAAAAGGCGCAAAACGGCCTACATCAGCCTTGCGTAGTGTATTGCAGACCTTTCAGCCACTGAATGTGTCTTGGACTGGCAAGTCTGAAATTCGTACTTTAATTGCTGCAGAGTGGTTAGGCGGTATGCTTCCTTTGGAAAGGTCAGCGTTACTTTGTGGCTTTTACTTGAATGAACTTTTGGTGAAGTTTCTATTGCGCGATGAGCCGAACAAGGTTCTGTTTGATCAGTACGTATCGAGTTTGAATCAACTCGCGCACAATGCTTCAGCTGCGATCGTCTTGCGCCAGTTTGAAGTTACACTTTTGCAGCAAGCAGGTCTAATCGGTGATCTAACTCACTGTAATCGTTCGCGCGAACAGGTTGTAGACGACACTCTCTATGTATTGGAGCCTGGGGTTGGCGTACGTGTTGCCGATTCAAATGATAATTTTCCGCTGGTTCATGGTAAAACGCTCTTAGATATGGCAGCAGGTGACTATACTGATCACCAAACGCAGGTGCAAAGCAAACAGCTCATGCGATTTTTGCTTACATTCCATTTGCATGGACTACCATTGAACACACGTCAAATTTTAATTGATTTACACAAGCTATGAATATACACGGACAAACACAGTCCATTGATCTTGGTATTAATATCGATCATGTTGCGACTTTACGAAATGCTCGAGGTACTGTTTATCCGGAACCTTTGAAAGCCGCATTGCTTGCGGAAGAAGCTGGGGCAGACTGCATTACACTCCATTTGCGCGAGGATCGTCGTCATATTAAAGACCGTGATGTTGAAGAAATTCGACCGCGTCTCATGACGCGAATGAATTTAGAAGCCGCAGTGACACAAGAAATGATCGATATTGCCTGTCGAATTAGGCCTCACGATGTGTGTCTCGTACCAGAGCGTCGCGAAGAGGTGACCACGGAGGGGGGGCTTGATGTTGTTCGATTTTATTCGGAGGTTGAGGCCGCGATAAAGCAATTGCAGAGAGAGGGTATCCGTGTGAGCCTATTTATTGATTCCGATCATCAGCAAATTCAAGCAGCGAAAGCACTTGGTGCGCCAGTGATTGAGTTGCATACAGGACGGTATGCTGACGCAACTGATGATCTGATTCAAGCGCGCGAATTAGCTAGAATTGCTGAGGGTGTGGATTTTGCAATCAATTTGGGTTTAAAGGTCAATGCTGGCCATGGCCTGCATTTCACCAATACACAGGCAATTGCCGCTATTCGAGGCATTTCAGAATTGAATATTGGACACGCAATCGTTGCTCAATCGATCTTTGTGGGCTGGCAGAAAGCGATTTCAGATATGAAAGCTTTGATGGTAAGTGCGAGGCTTGCTGCAAGATGATTTTCGGAATTGGTACCGATATCGTTAAAATTTCGCGGATTCGAGGAACTTTTTCTCGACACCCAGAACGCTTTGTAACGAAAATTCTTGGCACTGAAGAGCAAATACACTATCACACTCGAGCCGCACAATCGTCGACACGTGCCATTCATTTTTTGGCGACACGTTTTGCAGCGAAAGAAGCATTTTCCAAAGCAATTGGTCTTGGGATTCGTTACCCAATGAAATGGCACTCAGTACAAGTTCGCAATAACGATTTTGGTCGCCCACAATTTTACTTTGAAAATGACCTCGCCAATTGGATGAAATCTCATCACTTGGCCGCACACTTATCAGTTTCGGATGAGACCGAGTTTGCAATAGCTTATGTGATCGTCGAACAATCCAGTAAGAATTATGAGTAAGATTGAGTCAGTTGAAACTGCACCCGTTGCGGTGCTTGAGTTGGTGGCTTCATTACCTAATCTTCCTGGGGTTTATCGTTACTTTGACGCGAACAACCAAGTACTCTATGTAGGTAAAGCTCGTGATTTGAAGAAGCGAGTATCGAGTTATTTTCAAAAAAATATTTCAAGTCCTCGTATTGCGATGATGGTTGCCAAAATCGCCCGTCTTGAGACCACTGTGACGCGGAGTGAAGCTGAAGCCCTAATTCTTGAAAATAACTTGATTAAAGCGTTAAAGCCACGCTATAACATTTTATTTCGCGACGATAAGTCTTACCCCTATTTGCGGATTACGAGTGAAGCAACCCCTCGCATGGCTTATTTTCGCGGGGCTATCGACAAAAAACATCAATATTTTGGACCTTTTCCTTCGTCCTGGGCAGTGAAAGAGTCAATGCAACTTTTGCAGAAGATTTTCCTGTTGCGTAGTTGTGAGGACAGCGTGTTCGCAAATCGTACTCGTCCATGTCTCTTGCATCAAATTCAGCGTTGTAGTGCGCCATGCGTAGATTTTATTTCGTCCACTGAATATTTGTCAGACGTCGAAGATGCGTCGGATTTTTTGAGGGGAAAACAGACTGAAGTCTTAAAAAAACTTGAGTACAAGATGTTGAGTTTCTCGCAGAAGTTAGAATTCGAAAAGGCTGCGATTGTTCGAAATCAGATTACTGCATTGTCGAAAGTCCTACATCAGCAAAGTATGGAGTTGGCAGGTGATGCAGACATTGATATTGTTGCTGTTGTAGTTGAAGGTGGGCGTGCATGTGTCAATCTTGCGATGGTACGAGGAGGGCGTCATTTGGGAGATCGTTCGTATTTCCCCACTCACTTAGATTTGGGACATGCCGCGCCAATCGAGGATATTGAAAAGGAAGTGATGGCGGCATTCATCGCGCAGCATTATATTGATCAATTTATCCCGCATCAGCTTATTCTTAATGTTGAAATTGATGTGCCAGAATTGATGCTTGCGCTAATGGAGCAATGTGGACACAAAATCCATCTTAGTTTTCAACCGCAAGAGCGAAAACGAGCTTGGTTAGAGATGGCTGAAAAAGGCGCTCGGCTAGCTTTGACGCGAGCACTTTCAGAGCAAGGTGCGCAGCAATTACGAACACAAGCGCTGCTCGAAGCCTTGGAAATTGAAGTGTCTGATACGGAGCAGTTTCGTGTTGAATGTTTTGATATTAGCCATACCCAAGGCGAAGCGACCCAAGCTTCCTGTGTGGTCTATCATCATCACTCGATGCAAAATGGCGAATATCGTCGATTTAATATTCGGGATATTACTCCAGGCGATGACTATGCGGCGATGCGTCAAGTAATCTACAGACGGTATGAGAAATTCGCGGCAGAACACCGAGATGACGTTGATTCTCAAGACGTGATGCCAGATATTATTTTGGTTGATGGTGGCAAAGGACAGGTTGAAGTTGCTCGTAAGGTTTTTGATGAGCTTGGCTTAAATACGAGTCTAATTGTTGGTGTCGCGAAAGGAGAGGGGAGAAAAGTCGGACTTGAAACTCTCATATTTGCCGATGGACGTGCTCCTAAAGAACTCGGAAAAGAGTCGGCTGCATTGATGCTCATCGCACAAATTCGCGACGAGGCTCATCGATTCGCGATTACAGGAATGCGGGCGAAGAGGGCAAAAGTGAGACAAATATCCAAATTAGAAGAGATTGATGGCATTGGCCCAAAGCGCCGGCAGAAATTGTTGACTCGATTTGGTGGTATTAAAGGGGTTGAAGACGCCAGCGTTGAAGACTTGATGGCCGTCGATGGAATTTCTCGTGTCTTGGCCGAGGAAATTTATCAACGCCTCCGTTAGGCGATATAACGTTGTTGTTTTCCCTACCGCATGAAATTAATCGCAACTGTAAACTCGAGTCAAAATATAATGACGTGAATCCTGCAAATACAAACGAACATGCCATTTAATTTTCCTATTTTATTGACCTGGTTGAGGGTTGCTTTGATTCCACTCGTAGTGGGAGTCTTTTATTTGCCAGATTCGATCTTGAATCTATTTGAAAAAAATTTGGCGTCGACCTTAATATTTATCATCGCTGCGTTGACGGATTGGCTTGATGGTTTTTTGGCTCGCCGTTGGAATCAAACGTCAGCATTTGGCGCATTCCTCGATCCGGTGGCTGATAAATTGATGGTCGCTGGTGCCTTATTGGTTTTAGTTCAGTGGAATCGTGTCAATGCAGTTATCGCATTTATTATTATTGGGCGTGAAATCACAATTTCTGCATTGCGAGAGTGGATGGCTCAAATTGGAGCTTCGAAGTCGGTGGCTGTCAGCTCACTCGGTAAAATAAAAACTGCTGCGCAAATGGTTGCGATTCCTATGCTTCTTTTTTACGGTGAATTATTTGGTGTTATTGATACGGTTCTTTGGGGAAGTTTGCTATTGCTTGTGGCGGCGGTTTTGACGGTATGGTCCATGTTTTATTACTTGCGCAAAGCATGGCCACTTATTAAAGAAAAAGCCGGTCAATAATCAAGATCAATATTCTTGACAACTTTGGTAGGTGCTATATAATGCACGGCTGTTGTCGCAGCGCGGGAATAGCTCAGTTGGTAGAGCGCAACCTTGCCAAGGTTGAGGTCGAGAGTTCGAGACTCTTTTCCCGCTCCAAGTTTTTGCGGTAATGATGTTCAAGTAGTGCAATGCGGGAATAGCTCAGTTGGTAGAGCGCAACCTTGCCAAGGTTGAGGTCGAGAGTTCGAGACTCTTTTCCCGCTCCAAGTTTTTGCGGTAATGATGTTCAAGTAGTGCAATGCGGGAATAGCTCAGTTGG
>NZ_JAGSPJ010000003.1:503853-506720 GCF_018139545.1 Affinundibacterium fentianense
TGGTAGAGCGCAACCTTGCCAAGGTTGAGGTCGAGAGTTCGAGACTCTTTTCCCGCTCCAAATTCCGAAGGGAAGCACAGCTTCCCTTTTTTGTTCGAAAGTTGTTCCGCTTTTTTGTTTGTGGTGACTTCAGAGTAGACCTTCAAACAAAATGGCAACCCTTGGCGGGGTAGCAAAGTGGTTATGCAGCGGCCTGCAAAGCCGTAGACGCCGGTTCGATCCCGACCCCCGCCTCCAAGAATTTTGATGGTTAAGTTTCAAGCTATCATTAGGTAACAAACTAGCAAATTGCTAGATGCAAGTTGAGTGCCCGAGTGGTGAAACTGGTAGACACATCGGACTTAAAATCCGCCGCTTTCCGTAAAAGGGGCGTGCCGGTTCAATTCCGGCCTCGGGCACCATTAGTACGTTTTAAGAAATCCGGCTTATGCGCCATCTTAAAAAAATTAAAAAACCCGCACTTCGCCAAGAAGTGCGGGTTTTTTTTGTATCTGTTAAACTGAATTTTTCCTTTGAGAGTTGATATGGAAGCGACCAAAGTTATTGAGTTTGAGCGTCCTCAGATGGATGTGGGTAGTAGTTGTGTTGCATCAGCTTGGGCGCGCGTGCCGGATGTGCCAACTTCTGACGAAAAAGTGCAATTAAAGAAGAAAATTGCTGACTTGCTGAAGGAAAAACAGGCCGTCTTGGTTGCGCATTATTATGTGGACTCTGATTTGCAGGATCTTGCTGAAGAAACAGGTGGTTGCGTTTCTGATTCCTTAGAAATGGCGCGTTTTGGGCGAGATCATGCGGCAAAGACCTTGGTTGTTGCTGGTGTGAAGTTTATGGGTGAGACGGCTAAAATTCTTAGTCCTGAAAAAACGATACTCATGCCAGATTTAGATGCTACTTGTTCATTGGATCTTGGTTGCGATCCTGTTGAATTTGCTGCTTTTTGCGACGCGCATCCTGATCGCACTGTCGTGGTGTATGCGAATACGAGTGCGGCAGTGAAGGCCCGTGCGGATTGGATGGTAACGTCGAGTGTCGGTCTTGATATTGTGGCGCATTTGCATGCGCTGGGAAAAAAAATTCTGTGGGCGCCCGATAAGCATTTGGGTAGCTATATCCAAATGCAGACTGGTGCTGATATGTTGTTGTGGCAAGGTTCATGCCTCGTTCACGATGAGTTTAAGGGTATCGAATTAGAAATTTTGAAGGAGTCTCATCCCGCTGCGAAAATTCTGGTACATCCGGAATCTCCGGCGGCAGTGGTTGCTTTGGCTGATGTGGTCGGATCTACTTCGCAATTGATTAATGCGGCAAGAAGTATGGATGCCCAAGAGTTCATCGTGGCGACTGACAATGGCATTTTGCATAAGATGCAAATGGCCGCGCCAAACAAGAAATTTATTGTGGCGCCAACGGCTGGTAACAGTGCGACTTGTAAGAGTTGTGCGCATTGTCCATGGATGGCGATGAATGGATTGCGTAATCTTTTGCAAGTGTTGGAAACTGGTGAAAATCAAATCCAGGTTGATCCTGATATCGGGCGAAAGGCAAAGTTGTCAATTGATCGTATGTTGGATTTTGCGGCGGCTCGAAAAACGAATGTAAAAGCGAGCGGTGATATGGCGCAGGATGGAAAGTTGTTTTCTGGTATTGGACCAGCATAAGGGATGTTATGAGTGTTCAAAATACAAATTTACAAAATGCATTTGCTC
Source organism: Affinundibacterium fentianense (assembly GCF_018139545.1). GTDB lineage: Bacteria > Pseudomonadota > Gammaproteobacteria > Burkholderiales > Burkholderiaceae_D > Undibacterium > Undibacterium fentianense. The sequence goes on from NZ_JAGSPJ010000003.1 coordinate 505,560, forward strand.
CTTTTGATTCGGATTTGTCGAAAGCATTAAGTGCGAGTGTCGAACTCGCTTTGTTGGAAGATGTTGGAAGCGGTGATTTGACCGGCGAGCTGGTGCCTGCCGATGCGCAAGTTGCGGCGCATGTTGTGGTGCGTGATGAGGCTGTTTTGTGTGGTGCGCCTTGGTTTGATGCGGTAATGTTTGCGCTTGATAGTTCGATTGTGATTGACTGGCAATATGCGGAAGGTGCGCTGATGGAGGCAAATACGATCGTGTGTAAAATTCAAGCACCAGCGCGTAGTTTGCTGACAGCGGAGCGCAGTGCGCTTAATTTTATGCAATTGCTGTCAGGTGTGGCGACAACTACTCGTCGCTATGTGAAATTGATTAAGGGCACATCTGCCGCGATATTAGATACACGGAAAACTTTACCCGGTATGCGGTTGGCGCAAAAATATGCGGTACGCGTTGGTGGTGGAAAAAATCAGCGACTGGCTTTGTATGATGGGATTTTGATTAAAGAGAATCACATTGCGGCGGCAGGAGGTATTGTTCCTGCGCTGTTGGCTGCTGAAGAGCTGATTGCTAAGGTCGAGCGAAAAATTAGTGTGCAAATTGAAGTTGAGTCTTTGGAGGAGTTGCGTCAAGCATTGGATGCTGGTGCGACTTCGATTTTGCTGGATAATTTTGATGCTTCAATGATGCACGAGGCTGTGACGATAAATTCTGGTCGTGCTTTGTTGGAAGCGTCAGGTGGAGTGGATTTGACGACAGTGCGTGCTATTGCTGAAACTGGTGTTGATCGAATTTCAATTGGTGCTTTGACTAAAGATGTTCGTGCTGTTGATTTTTCTTTGCGAGTTCTAGCGTAATTCATGGTTGATCATATTGTTAAAAACGCTCCTATTGAGGAGCGTTTTTCTTTTTGGATGAGTAAATTTGAAACGATTTAATTGATTTATTCGGTTTAGCGAAATAAGCCTTGCCAAAGCGGAGTGGTGTTTGCTATAGTTCGCCTCCCGCAGAAAAGCGTGGTTGAAATAAGAGAAGTGCAGGCGGTAAGGCGTTGATTTTCCTGAGGTTTGAATCGAGTGAGTTAAAACGATTTAAGCGAAATAAGAAAACAGGGGGTTGACGAGAAGTTAGAAGTGCTGCATAATCTCGTTTCTCTGCTGCTGACGA
>NZ_JAGSPJ010000015.1 GCF_018139545.1 Affinundibacterium fentianense
GTATCGGCATTTCTAGGACTGACCTGAGCGAGTTGAGCTTGACTGAGCTGAAGTTGGTTCAGTGTGATTAAGCCAGGCGCACCGGGATCGACGATACGGCCGTTGGCAAGGCCGTCAGCGTCAAAGCGACCGCCATCAGTGAGTGTGAACGTAATCAGGGTATTGTGATCGGAGGTCGTGATGGTTTCGGCGATATTGACGAGATTGCCGTTCACATCTTTTTTCCAGTAGCCATTGATCGGTTCGGTTCCGTGGATCAGCACGGAAACTTGGGTCGACGCACCGACGTTGATACCTTCAAAATTCAAGGCGAGTGATCCGAATGGGAAACTGATGTCATCACGTGAAGGTAGATTGTCTTGTGAGGTTGCGACTTGGGTCTGTTTTAGATTTTGGTCATTCCAAACCGTCAAATAGGTTGGGTCGATGTCATCTTGTTGACTCCAAATGAGCGAGCTGACGGCATCTTGTTCGATATCTTGGATACCGTCGCCGTTACCGTCACCTGTGCC
>NZ_JAGSPJ010000016.1 GCF_018139545.1 Affinundibacterium fentianense
GGTTATTCCCTTCCACTACATTACCACCACTGACCACTGTACTAATCGTTGGTTGGTCATCATCAATAATGCCACCATTGCCTGTCACACCGCCCACTACCAATGGCAAGGTTTCTGGTGACGCACTGTCGACAATCGTGTCATTAATTGTCGCGACAGTGACCGTGAAGCTGGACACGCCCGCTGGGACGATCAAGTTGCTACCGACCAAGCTCACACCATTGCTAAATGTCGGTGTGGTGTTGTAGTCGCTCGTTGCTGTCGCTGTACCGCCACCCAAGCTGTACGCATAGGTCGAGGCAATTGTGGTACCCGATGTCAAGGACACGGTGTACGTCAGATTATTCCCTTCCACTACATTACCACCACTGACTACTGTACTAATCGTTGGTTGGTCATCATCAATAATGCCACCATTGCCTGTCACACCGCCCACTACCAATGGCAAGGTTTCTGGTGACGCACTATCGACAATCGTGTCATTAATTGTCGCGACCGTGA
>NZ_JAGSPJ010000017.1 GCF_018139545.1 Affinundibacterium fentianense
GGTTATCGAAATCAGCCACAGCGCCTCCCGTTATTGCATTCTGGCCAGGCCGCGCTCTGTCATTTCGGCTGCCACACCGGCAGAGACACGAAACGCCGTTCCCGGCAGCACAAATGCCACAGGTTCATCCCGCGTGGCGTGAAGTGCATCAGTATGCAGCTTCACCAGTGCCACGACCGTGACCAGTTCAGACGTATCCAGAATCACGGTATCCGGCTGCGCTGATCCCACCTCATTTTCATGTCCGGTCAGCACATTTTCCCGGCTGAGAGGGGTGTCCTGACCGGCAGTTTCATCCGTGTCATCAAGCTCCTCTTTCAGCTCTGCCACACGGAGCGCCAGTTCTTCTTTCGTCCCCGTCAGGCTGACATCACGGTTCAGTTGTTCACCCAGCGAGCGGAGACGGGCAATCAGTTCATCTTTCGTCATGGACTCCTCCACAGAGAAACAATGGCCCCGAAGGGCCATGATTACGCCAGTTGTACGGACACGAACTCATC
>NZ_JAGSPJ010000004.1 GCF_018139545.1 Affinundibacterium fentianense
TCGTCAGCAGCAGAGAAACGAGATTATGCAGCACTTCTAACTTCTCGTCAACCCCCTGTTTTCTTATTTCGCTTAAATCGTTTTAACTCACTCGATTCAAACCTCAGGAAAATCAACGCCTTACCGCTTGCACTTCTCTTATTTCAACCACGCTTTTCTGCGGGAGCCGAACTATAGCAAAACAAATACCAACTTGCAAGCAACTCGCAGGTTGGTATTTTGTTTTGTTACTTTATTAGGCTGCTCTTGGTAATTCAACAGCATCTGCTGACTTAAGAAGTGATTGCACCGCACGTTCAAACAACGGTTCTGTCTCTAAAAATTTTACCCGTCCATGTGCGATCATTCGCCGGAACATCCTAACGCTTAACATTGAAGGTTGCTCTTGCCCCTCCAGCGTGAGAATTAAATTAGTGAGTGCAGGATCAACCCAATTCAACTTACCTTGACTAGGTTCTCCACCCAAATTAATTTCAACTGCAACACCCGTTTTCAATTGCTCCATCACAATGTCAACACCTGCATCCTGGCTCTCTAAATTTTCATCCAGTTGATCAGTTGGGAGTGTCTGAACATATACCTGATCTAGCAACTGTACTTTCATATCCAATTCTTTAATCGCCTTGTCCAGAAATTGCGTCACTTCGGACGCACTTTCCGATCTTAAGACCTCAAAATTCTGAAGATCTGGATCGTCAAAGAATCGATTGAAATGATGATGAATAGCGGAGAGTGAAGGTAATTTCTGCTGCTGTGTTGTATGACTGATACGCATCGACTTAGTATGCGCATCGACCAACCAATTCATCAGCGCCTCTTGCACACTAGTATCACATTGGATACTCGCCATTCCTTCCTTTAGCGTACTCAAAATGATGGGCAATAGGGCAAGCAATTGCGCGCGTTCTTCTTCGTTCGCCTTTGGGATTATGCTCCAGAGGAGATCAGGCACTAACAAACGAAAACGATGAGCACGTTTGACATCATCTCGGTCAGCCAGCTCTAAGGCATAAACCCACACTGTTTCGAAAAAATTTTGTAGAAAGGGATCTATCGTTAAACCTAGCAGCGCTTCATGAAGTTGCACTGATGTATGGGCAAAGCGAATAGTGCGGTTCCTTGCTTGTTCCGCCCCCTCAATCGCATTAACTGTTTTATCACTACCAAGTCGCAACTCCCGCGCGATAAAAGCATCAAACTCATCCAGCATCCTCGAGAAAATTTGCGGATTTTCACTTTCATCCTGCAAAAGAGTCTCAACAATCCGACAAATTTCCTTTGTAATCTCCGCACCACTAGGATCAATTTGTTTCAAACCGAGTGAAATCGAACCAATTCGATTTACCAGTAATCGGGCAGGATGTCCTTTTTGCGTTAATAGGCTATGATCTTTTAATGCGAGTTTCAGCACCAAGAATTGCAATCGGCCAAGTTGCGCGCGAATTTCTGCTGGAACTTGCGTGTCTCGCAAGATAAATTCAAACAACATCGCAACGACGTCAATCGTCATTTGCTCGTCGACCGTCGAACTTAGGTCGTTCAGAGCACTTCTCTGCTCCAGAATCAGATTTCGTAATCCACCCACTCGATCAAACATCTGATCAACAGCCGGTGTAAAACTCCTTTGAAATTGGGGGATGGCGCTTGTCAAATTGCTCGATCCGCCAAGGGGCGAGCTTACATTACCGTCCGAGAACTCGACCCCACTGGGCATTTCATCAGATTCAAAGGACTGACTTCCCTGACCACCATGAGCGAGGTCTGATTCTTGAATCAACGGCGAATTGTGGGCATTTGATCGCCCTAATTGCATACTCGATTGCTTTTTCTCGAATATGTCCGAGCGGAAAAAATTCCGGATTGCATCCCCGACAGCCTCACCACTCTTTAACCACGAGAAAGCTTGGCTTTTTTCATAATTAACATCAGCCACCTGCGGAACGTGTTGATCAACATTTGACTGAAATTGTCCTGCAGCGTCTGAAGAAGACTGATTGCTGGACATTAAATTCGCAGCGCGACTTAAAGCAGCGCTAAAAAATTGTTCAATTTGACTGACTTTCTTTGAAGGCAAAGAAGAATTTGCGAGTCCGCTTGGTCCCGTTTGTTCAGATAGAACATTGTCATCCGATCCATCAATTTGATCGTCACCCCCAACAATTGGCGATGTCGCTACTGGCGATTTCTTAATCTTCAATTGCAATTGAGCAGCGATACCATTTTGCGCCAGATAACTATTCACTGCAGTGTAAATTGAAGGTACAAAGCTTAAAAAATTATTTGAAATCTGCTCGACGAGAATATCAGTCAAATTCGGACTAACGCCAAGCCCTTCAACGGTTGAAGATATGCAACGCGAAAAGAGATAGGGTCGAAATGGATTTTCTCGCTCATTCGTCACTTCCTGCTCAAAAATCAAGGCAATGCGAATATTGAGATCTCGTAACTGATCTTCCGCTTCAAGCCTAAAGCGACCTGTAATTTCTTCTTGACGCAAGCCGCCTTCAAAAGCGGTCGGATCAATTAAAGTCAAGCTCTCTGGATTAAAGTTTGCTGTTGGCCGATAAGTGCTATACGTCGTTTTAAAACTACGTACCAGCAATTGCTCCATTGAGGCAGTCAATTTCTGGATAATGCTAGCACCCTGTTCGACGAGCACGGTACGCGCATCGAGCAATCGGCCTTGTTCTAAAGAAGAATAGGTGTCGTCTGCTTTGATAAAGCAGTCTTCGATACAACGCGGAATTGTGCGCTGCATAGCCTCAGTAAAGCTGCGCATGAATTCAACACGAGCATTCGTGAGCAATACACTGTGATCCATACTTCCCTTATTCAAGCAGCCTCCTTCAGTCAACGCTTTGGCGTAAATCAGCTAACTTTCTTTTTTCGTGCAGCTGGCTTCTTTGCTGGCACGTCTGCCTCCACCGCGGCCTTCGACTTTGCAGTCGCCTTCGCTGGCGCTTTCGCGTTACGCTCCTCAAACTCAAAACTAGTTTTACCATCCTTGCCGCGGACTAAAAAAGCTTTAAATGGACGGCGTGTTCTCTGGGATATAAAGCCAGACAATAGATCTGTCTTTCCATCGACTAGAAGCTTGCGCATTTGCTCTGGCAGGATTTCCTGTTGGAGGATAATTCGACCGCTTCTGAAATCACAGGCCTTTGGCTTCGCTACACTTTTTTCGCAAACATATGCCAATCCCAATTCGTAGACATGGCTTCCACATTTTGGACAATCTCCCAGTGACTCCGCTTGAGAAAAATCTTGCTCCTCTCCGTCTTCGCTGTCATCTTGATTTTGTCCAAAATCAAACTCTAGCTTTAAATTTTTAATCTCTTCATCGCGAACAATCTTCAAAATTGCCGCAAACGGTCGCCCCATTTTCGAACGGAAGCCTTGCAATGGACCAATTTCACGCTTTTGCAGTAACTCTTCCACTTCCGCGATCTCAAACTGCCGACTACCGGGCGTCTTACTCATAGAGAACTCGCATTTTGTACAAGCAAAACGGCGATAATTTTCTTTGACTACGCCACCACAATTCGGGCAAGGCGTGCTCAAAGTCGCATAGTCTCCTGGGATCGTATCATTATTGAATTCTTTTGCACGTTTAACGATAATTTGAGTCATCTGCGCAATTTCTCGCATAAACTCATCGCGCGTAATTTTGCCACGCTCCATCTGCGCCAACTTATTTTCCCACTCACCTGTGAGCTCGGGAGAAGTCAGCTCATCAACACCTAACCCGCGCAACAGCGTCATTAATTGAAAAGCTTTTGCCGTTGGAATTAACTCACGACCTTCTCGAAGCAAATACTTTTCATACAACAAACCCTCAATAATTGCAGCGCGGGTAGCTGGCGTACCAAGTCCTTTCCCTGACATCGCTTCGCGAAGCTCTTCATCGTCAATCAGCTTACCGGCTCCCTCCATTGCAGAAAGCAACGTCGCCTCAGAGTAACGTGCGGGTGGTTTGGTCACCAATCCATTCGCAAGTACTTTCTCTGTCTTAACTTTTTCACCTTTTGCAACTGCCACTAAATTACCCTTGTTTTCAGGATCTGATTCGTCCTGTGCTTCTTTGCCATAAATTGCTAACCAACCCGGGTTAGTCATGACTTTACCTTCCGTTTTAAACTGATGCCCTGAGACCTCAGTAAAACGAGTAGTTACTTGATATTCCGCAGCAGGGAAAAATACCGCCATAAAACGACGCGTCACCAAATCATAAAGTTTTTGCTCTGGCTCAGATAAATTCTTTGGCAAGTGCCCCGTTGGAATGATTGCGAAGTGATCACTAATTTTCGCGTTGTCGAAAATGCGTCGGTTAGGCTTGACCCAACCATTGTTCAGAATTTTCGATGCAAATTGTTGAAAATTATTTATCTCACCTATTTTGCTCAAGATCTCTTTGACCGAGGCCAAATAATCCTCAGGAAGATGTCTAGAATCAGTACGTGGGTAAGTTAGGACTTTATGTTTTTCATACAGAGCTTGAGCCAAGCCCAAAGTGTTTTTCGCAGAAAAACCAAACTTAGAGTTCGCCTCTCTTTGTAGGCTTGTCAAATCAAATAATGCCGGCGCTATTTGTGTGGCAGGCTTCGACTCTTCCGTAACGGATCCTAGTTTTCCACGACATGCGGCAACAATCGACTCAGCGGCAGCTTTGCTCCATAGTCGCTCGGGTTTCTTTTCTAAATCACTTTCGTCTTTTTTAAATTGTTGATCTAACCAGCGTCCTTCATAAATTCCGGCAGCGCAAACAAATTCCGCTCGCACTTCCCAAAAATCTCTAGGAACGAAATTCTTGATCTTCTCTTCACGCTCCACAACAATAGATAAAGTCGGTGTTTGAACTCGACCAACCGTAGTCAAATAAAAACCACCTTCCTTGGAATTAAAGGCCGTCATTGCACGAGTTCCATTAATTCCAATCAGCCAATCCGCTTCAGAACGACAACGCGCGGCATCGGCCAACGGAAGCATCTCCTCATCGCTGCGCAACTTACCGAATCCACTACGGATTGCATCCGCGGTCATCGACTGCAACCAAAGCCGCTTCACCGGTTGCTTTGCTTTCGCGTGCTGTGCAATCAAACGAAAAATCAATTCACCTTCTCGTCCCGCGTCACATGCGTTAATAAGTGTCGATATATCTTTTCGTTTAATTAATTTACTCAAAACTTTTAAACGAGATTCGGTCTTAGCAATTGGGTTCAATGCAAAATGAGGCGGTATCATTGGCAAATGCGCAAACGTCCACTTACCTCGTTTCACGTCGTATTCTTCAGGAACCGCTATTTCCAACAAATGACCGACCGCAGACGAAAGTACATAATCATCTGATTCAAAATAATCGTCATGTTTGGTGAATCCGCCCAAGGTTTTCGCGATGTCATTCGCTACCGAGGGTTTCTCAGCAATGATGAGGGTTTTAGTCATGGTGGGTTGTTTTTTATAATTTTGCTATTTAATTTGATCTGGCGAAGACTCAGCCAAATGCCTTGAATCGCTGAGAAATTCAGCAAAACAGCTTCTATCAGCGAGGAATAATAAACGGAATGAATCAACTACGGCAATAGAAGCAATCTATTTGCCACAAATAAACAATCAAATTGATCCAAATTCAATGTAATTGAAACTGTGTCAGATTTTCGCCGGGTTTGAGAAATTCATCGAACATCTGCATTTCTGCTTCATGCCCTTGGCTCCAAAGCAACATTAGAACAATCACTTTGAATTTTGCAAGATTCAACGGCGACTCATCTACCGCCATTGCACATTCAATCAGAACCTCACGTTGTTGCTCGTTTAAAACGCATGATTGTTGCAAATAATAAAGAAAAGATATTACGTCTAAACCTAGAACGCTTTTTTCTTCTTCAGTGTAGACCCTAAAACCATTGCTACGAAAGCCATTTTTTAGGGGGGAGTCAATCAATTGCGTGCCAGTTGCCAACAGATTTGTTGTATCGGCCAATGCACTTAACCAATCAAGTGCAGCGACGATTTCATCTTCGTCAAATCCTTCTGAAGACAACTTCTTCGCCAACACGATCGAATCGGGACAAGTTTCCGGTCGATAATAGGTTTGATACAAATAAACTAAAATTTCAAACATACACTTCGAATATCTAATAATACCGTCTAGCCTATCAGGCCAAATCTCACGCCAATCGCTGTACGATCCCGCCAGGTAGCAATTCAATCAAGCCTTGTAACTCAAACTCCAACAGTTTGGCATTTAAGTCCATCACTTGATAAGGACTCCTCGCGAGCAGTACATCCAAATGGACAGGATCATACCCGATTAACGCAAGCAATTCATTTTCGCCTTCCATCGGTAAGCCCAGACTAACCGTGGTAGCACCCGTTGGCTTCGCGAAGTCGGCAAGCATTTCCTCCAAAATATCCTCAGCTGACTCGACCAATTTTGCGCCCTGTTTGATTAGTTGGTGGCATCCCTTCGCCAACGGTGTGTGAATCGAACCAGGGATGGCAAACACATCCCGCCCTTGTTCCAATGCCATTCTGGCAGTAATCAACGACCCCGACTGAGCTGCTGCTTCGACAACCAGAACACCTTGGGCAAGACCGGAAATGATTCGATTACGTCTAGGAAAGTTACTCGCGATTGCTGGCACCCCCAGCGGATACTCACTCAAAATACATCCCTTTTCAGCGATCTCGTGTGCAAGTTGGCGATTTCGAGCAGGATAGACGATATCCGCACCGGTACCGATTACCGCTATCGTCGAGCCTAAGTCACGAAGCGCCCCATAATGCGCGGCAGTATCGATACCTGCAGCTAGACCTGAACTGATACAGAAGCCAGCTCGGCTAAGAGATTCGGAAAAATTTTCTGCATTTTGAATACCTTGGGTGGTCGCGTTTCGACTTCCTACCACGGCAATCGTTGGTCTCGACAATAAATCGAGCCGTCCTTTTACATAGAGTAAGGTCGGTGGATCAGGAATAGAAAGCAAACTTTGCGGATAAGCGCCATCTCCCAAAGTCAACAAATAATTACCGCTTTGCAGAAGCCAATTCGAAGTCAATTCGATTTGACGCTTTAAAGCGTCTTCCACAGGCGCGAGTACCACCTCGACGATTTTTTTCGGAAAATGGCAGAGCAGCTCGGCACGACTAGCTTGAAAAATCTGAGAGGGCAACCCGAAAATCGTCAGCAATCGCCGTGCATTCTCATTGCCAACGCCCTTCAAAAGTGAAAGCCGCAGCCAATCTTGCCAATCAGTCTCAAAAGAATTTGAATGCAATTGTTGGCTCAAAATGGCTACGTCTCAATTTATCGTACTGGGGTTCGAACAATATCTCCGACACTCACCACATCGGTCACTTGCATCACAAGCCCATATGAGATATTTTTAAAAACTCGGAAAATAAACAGCTGTCCATACATCTCATCCGGCAGACGCACGGGCTTTTTGTCATTTGTACGATCCGGCACTATCTTGCCATATCGTCCCAACTCCAAGACGGTTCCAACATCGATCCCAGAACTCGATCCACGATTGATACTAATAATATTATTCTGCCCGGCAAAACTAACCCCACCGTACACTGCGACGACGCGCGCCATGACATCTTGCTCGGGTGCATGGGGAACATAATTAATAATTGGAGTTGGTGGAATTGGCACCAACCGATCACCAATTCCCATTTCCTCTTTCGAGGTCACAATTGTAAATGTATCGACGCCATCAGCCGTCTTTGCTACGCGCTCCAACTTCGCCGCACCGATATACACTGCCTCATATCCAATGACTTCTTTTGAGTCAGGGTCTTTTAAGGCAATACCAGGGCGAAATACTTGAAACGACGTCCCGTTTTTAAGATCACCCCTTACGTAAATTTTATCGTCCTTACCCATGTACACACGACCTTCGGGCGCAGCCACAATCCGCGGTGCGTTCGCAAACTCGTCCTTATCAATAATCAAGGGTTGCGACAAATACGGTTCAATCAAGTTGTTCGGAATCGCTGAAATTGCGTCGCCACTTGCGTAGGTTGCGCTGCGAGTCTGGGGGTTTAATTTGGTCACACCGGTCGGCCCCTCTTCAATTGGATTTGCCAAGCGCAAACGTCCATTTACCCGATCGAAATAAACAATTTGCTTAGGATAAATCCAATGCGGATTCCGAATTTCTTCACGATTCATGCCCCATACTTCGGGCCAACACCAAGGGTTTTGCAGAAACCGTCCAGAAATACCCCACAAAGTATCCCCCCTGACAACCACATGTTTGTCCGGTGCATCCGGCAAGAAGTTACACTTACTACTCAAGGATGGTGGTGTCTTTCCACTATCTTGGCTGTACACTGGCAGCGAAAACGCGAGTGGAAAGGCCATTGCGAGGACGATTGTGCTAAACTTTTTCATGAATTTTTCCGATGCAGGTAACTGATTCCGTTGTATGGCATGCTCAAAGCCTTCCCAAGCTGCAAACTTATTTTGCATTGGCGATAGGCTGGCACTTGCCAAACTTACCAAATTGAATCAAATTCTGCCCATAAATCCTTGAACTAGCAAGAAAAACCTCAATCTCAGGTCTCTCGCTTGTTGTGAATTGTCTTATGCCGATATTAAACATTCTCCGTTATCCTGATCCTCGCTTGCACAAAGTTGCTAAGCCCGTCACAGTTTTTGATGAACGCCTCAAGAAACTCGCCGCAGACATGGCAGAGACTATGTACGATGCGCCCGGAGTCGGTTTAGCCGCCTCGCAAGTCGATGTACATGAACAACTAGTCGTAATCGATACATCTGAATCCAACAATGAATTGCGCGTCTTTATCAATCCCGAAATTATCTGGGAAAGTCCAGAGCGTAAAATCTACGATGAAGGCTGTTTGTCTGTACCCGGAATTTATGATGGCGTTGAACGACCAGCAGAGGTGAAGGTTCGTGCATTCAATTTGGATGGACAGCCCTTCGAGTTACATGCTGATGGTTTACTGGCGGTTTGTATTCAACATGAGATGGATCATTTAAAAGGTAAAGTCTTCGTCGAGTATTTATCGCCATTAAAACGTAACCGAATCAAAACAAAATTACTCAAAGAAGAGCGGGAACAACTTAAGAAGGCTCAACGCTAATGAAGGTTATTTTTGCAGGGACGCCTGAATTTGCGGCAACCGCTTTGGATGCGATCTTGGCAGCGGGCTTCGAGGTTCCTCTCGTCTTGACACAACCGGATCGCCCAGCTGGGCGTGGACTACAATTACAGGCATCCGCAGTCAAGCAGCTAGCGATAAAGCACCATATTCCTGTTGCTCAACCGATTTCATTAAAATTGGATGGAAAACATCCGAATATCGCGGCCGAAGCGCATGAATTATTAAAGGCAACACCACATGATGTGATAGTTGTTGCCGCCTACGGCTTAATTCTACCGTCTTCAATACTAAGCATCCCACGCCTAGGCTGTCTAAACATTCATGGATCGTTACTCCCAAGATGGCGAGGCGCTGCACCGATACATCGTGCGATCGAAGCAGGTGATGCTGAGACAGGCATAACCATAATGCAAATGGAACTAGGCTTAGACACAGGACCTATGCTGTTAAAGCAAGCAATACCGATCCAAGAACGAGACAACACAGGCAGTTTACATGACAAATTGGCTAATCTCGGTGGAAAAATGATTGTGGAAGCCCTGCAGAAATTACGTCTGGGCCCACTACCAGCCACAGTACAGCCTGATCAAGGTGTCTGCTATGCAGCGAAAATCAGTAAAGACGAGGCCCTACTCAATTTTGACCTCAACGCTTCGGTGCTCGAACGTAAAATTCGCGCGTTTAATCCGTTTCCGGCGGCACACGCAAATATTGATGGCCTTTCAATCAAAATTTGGCGTGCGGACGTTCTTCCAATTGCACCATCATCGCATTCCATTCAAAATGGGCAAATACTTGAAGTCAATGCTGAAGGCATCTTGATCGCTTGCGACAATGGCAAATCCGTGTTGCGTGTCCTAGAGCTCCAAAAACCAGGTGGGAAGCGCTTACCTGTCAAAGATTTCTTACAAGGCTTTCCGCTGAGAGTAGGCCAGCATTTTACAGTCTAGCCCCCTGATTTAACAGTATCTCTGAGGCCTCGCTTCGTTTGTCATCAAGCGATCATTTTCATGATTTACATTGTTGACTTCAATTGAGGCAAACAATGGAAAACCAATATAGACACTATGGATCAGATCGTTCAGGGCTAATTTACGGCTTCATATTCAACGGCAAAGAGGCAGCCCAGGAACTGCACTCTGAACAGGCTTTTCGATTGATCAAAGATCCAAATCAACTCGCCACTGATCACTTCATCTGGTTGCATTTTAATTTAAGCAATGCATCTACCGAACGTTGGTTACGCGAACATAGTCAATGTCCAAATGAATTCTACGACATCTTACATCAAGGATCTCGATCGACAAGAATTGAGCACGCAGATCAACAATTGATCGCCGTGATCAACGACGTCGTGCATGACTTTAGTTTTGACCCATCTGAAATAGCGACACTTTGGCTCAGCATCTCGCCTCGTGTACTTATTAGCACACGCCGCAAGCCTTTGAAGTCTGTTGATCATTTACGCGATGCCGTCAATCGTGGCGAAATCTTCCAATCTAGCATGGTCTTGCTGACACACTTACTTCGAGACCAAGCGGATGTGCTAACCGAGATCGTACGCATCACAATTTCGCGTATAGATGAAGTAGAAGATCACTTATTGGCCGATCGACTGAGCAAGCGACGCGCCAATCTTGGAGAGCTACGACGTGTTTTAGTGCGGCTACAACGCCTGCTAGCACCTGAACCCGCTGCACTGTTTCGTCTGCTTCAAAAACCACCTAATTGGATGTCTGAAAATGACGTGCGCGAGCTCCGCCAATCGAGTGAAGAATTTGCAGTCGTACTTAGTGATATCGCCTCCCTACAAGAAAGGATCAAATTACTTCAAGAAGAAATTGCTGCGCACGTAAATGAGCAAAACAACCGCTCGCTATTTGTTCTTACCATTGTGACGGTGTTAGCTCTACCCATTAACATCACAACTGGATTATTTGGGATGAATGTCGGCGGTATTCCATACAGCCAACACGAATTCGGATTTTGGATAGTAATACTCATTGTCAGTCTTATTACCGGAATCGCTGGTTGGTTTGCATTTCGATCAAAAAATCACGATTAAAACTTAGCAATTTCTGAATTTGAGGGACAAAGCACCCATTGCTTGAAATGCTGATACTTTTAATTTGCTCTGCGCCTCTAATAAACGCAATCAGACAAAATCAAGACATTCTTACTGATTGCAACAGCCTGCCTACTCGCATTCCTTTCAACTGTTGGCGCAGCTTTACCTTGTCCCATTTTGCCGCCACTGTTTTCCGCTGATGCGGCAAACCCATTCAATCATTTTCTCGGTTTACCACCAAAGCTATTATTTGGATTCGCCCTAGCAATTAATCCACTTGGCCTATTAATTGGCTCCACACTTTTGCGGTCACTATCAGATCGTTTTGGTCGCAGACCCATTTTATTAGCTAACGCTATCGGAGCTGCGATCGGTCATGCGATAACGGCATGGTCTTACTACTCCATTCCGATCCCTTGTTCGTTTTTACACGTTATGTTACTGGCCTACTAGAGGGCAACGCACCAGTAGCGCGCAATGCTTGCGGATCGTTTAGATGGTAATTGGCGACTACGAGCCTTGTCTTGGCTAAATGGTACGATCTACACTGGATGGTTAGCGGGTCTTTTACTTGCTAGATTCACCCTTGGCTGGGGTTTAGCCATCCCGTTTTGGATCGCAGTCATTTCGTTATGTCTAACTGCGCTCATGGTTGCCTTTGTTTTGCCAATAGAAGAACCATCCAATCTCAACTCCTCTTGGTGGCATGTCGCTCGTTCTAACCATGCTTTCAATCTTTTAAAAATTCACGAATTACGCCAACTTTTTGTTATTCAATTTAGTTGAACCTGCGGTGTCGACTCGTTCTATGAATTTTATCCAAGATGGTTGGTCGAGATAGTAGGACACCATTTTCATGGAATCGCTTGGGTGACCGCCGGGCTATGCGCAATGATGACATTTTCGTCTCTATTAACTGGTCGCCCTAGCACAATCATGCCATTCGATCGGGCCAAGATTCATGCTTATTTCGCAGCAGGAATGATTGCATTAGTTGGAATTGGCAATGCTTGGTTAGGTTTCTTTGCCATCATCATTTTTGCTTTAACCAACGCGTTTTACAACGCTACTTCCAAGTTGGTGCGCCGAAGGTTTCGGTCATCACGGACAAGGTGCTGTCATGGGCCGAATCTCTACAAGTTCTTGTCTCGCGAACATTCTAATAGCAATTGTCGGCTCGCTTCTCACACTAATCGATACGCGCCTTATCCTACTTTTAGGTGGGATATTAAGCGCGTGGGCTGCTTGGAGAATCGGCCGGTGTAAATATGAATTGCCAATTGTCGCTCATTGAAGTGAGGTGAAGTTCAATATATCTATTGAATCCGGTATCGAGACTTCTCAGACTCTATTCTTTCTTAGCTTCGTCTATTAATCTCTGTATCGCTGGCATCAAAGGCCCCAGCATTTCGGACATCATGCTACGTACGCTATCAACAATGACCTGAGTCTGACGTTCAATTTCAATATTAACCGAGTCTCCAACTTGCTTTGTCGAAAACACAGTCATACGTAGTGTCTCCGGAATGAGCCAGACTTCAAACCATGCATCAGTTTGATTCACTTCTGCGATAGTTAGGCTAGCGCCATTTATCGCGACATAACCCTTAGCGAATAGGTAGCGGATCCAGAGCGTTGGAACGGCAAAGCGCATGACGTAGTTATTTTCAAATTGTCGGATTTCAGCTATTTCTGCAACAAAATCCACATGACCAGAGAGCGGATGCCCCCCTATCTCTGCCCCATCTCGAGCAGCGCGCTCAACATTCACCACCGAGTTTACTGAGTACGACCCAAGAGTCGTAATGGACAAAGTTTGTTGCATGATATCGAACTCTGCAGACTGCTCAAATAACTTTGTAACAGTCAAACAAACGCCATCCGTTGCGACACTTGCACCAATACTCAGTTCATGATCAAACCCTTTAGGAAAACCAAGTCGCAAGGTGCGCAAGCCTGGCTTATCTTCAATTTGTTGAACGGTAGCTATTCCTTGGACGATTCCGGTAAACATAACAGACCACTTTTCTAAATTGGATGCTGACTAACTAAAAGAGGAGGGTGCTGATTTTTTGAAGTCAGCTAGAGGAGCGAACATTTCGTGCGTCATGTTGACAAAGTGATCGCGCAACCATTTGTGAGCTGGATTTCGCGCATCACGTTCGTGCCACAACATGTCGACGTGTACATCTGGGGTTTCAAATGGCAATTCTTTCCAAACCAAGGCCTCACTCATACCCGTCGACGCAATGAAATGGAAAGGTAAAACCGTCAATAGATCTGAATTCGCCACCACTTTTCCGCCTGTAAAAAACTGATTGACCGTAAGCAAAATTCGCCGTTCACGTCCCATCTTTGCAAGTTCATCGTCGATCAATCCGTGTGCACGCCCTGAGAAGCTCACTAAACAATGATTCGCCTCGCAATATTTGTCGAGTGTCAACTCGTGACTAGCCAAAGGATGATTTTTACTCATCACACAAACATAGTGCCCCGAATACAAACGCTCGTGACGAATGGGGCTTCGTGCAGCACCTTGGCCACCCGACAGTTGCGCAACAACACCAGGAAAAAACCCCACGGCGATATCAATATCGCCTTGGACCAACAATGGACGAGGTTCGCGCGTTGTCAGGGGCACCATACGAGCATTCATATGAGGTGCTTCCTGTTCGAACGCGGTGATCAAGGTCGGCATCCATAATGCCGCTGTCGAATCAGCCATCGCCATACGAAAGGTCGCGACCGCCTTTGATGGATCAAAACTGGTGGGAGCGATTGCGGCTTCTAGCGTCGATAACGCCTCACGAATCGCCGGCCATAAAATTTCGGCGCGCGGAGTAGGTTTCACACCATAAGCGGTGCGGATCAACAGTTCGTCATTCAGCGAGTAACGCAAACGTTTAATGGCGTTTGATACGGCGGGCTGTGTCATCGCTAACTTATCTGCCGCACGCGTCAAATTCTGCTCGACCATTACCGTATCAAAGACACGCAATAAATTCAAATCAAGGGTCAAGAAATTCATAATAAGGCACCGGATGAGTCTATCTTCTTGCATTATCCCAGATCTGAGAAAAAAACCTTCAAAAACGCAAAAAACTCATATTTTCGATTGCTGCGCATATCGCAAAGCGATTTCCGCCAACATTTTTGGCAGGTCGCTTCGAACATATCGCCGTATTTTATTCAATTCGCCGAGCATATTCGCTTGTCCTTGTTCCGACACATGCCAGGTTTCGGGCGCGCAGTAAATACTAGGATAGCTCGCAATGCCTACGGAAATATCCCTCCCGAATTCTTCTTCAAGCGTCAGTAAGATACGTCGAACGTGAAAGTTAATTGCAACAATATTCAATATCAAATCACTCTTATACATCTCTGAGTCTTCTAATATACGCTTTGCATTTTGGATATTTTCACGCGTATTACGCGCCTCCAAGTCGAGCAAAATGTCCTGCTTGGGAACATCAGCAGCGAGCAATACTTGGTACATTGCATTCGCTTCATGCATGTCGATTTTGTGATTATAGCCGCCGCTTAAAACTAGCTTTCCAGAAGTAGATCGATGATATAAATTACTTGCCATTTGTGCGGGGCGCTGCCAAAGGGACATACCAAATACTATCGTGGCATCGGCATTCAATACCTGCGACGGCACAAACATAAATCGATTCACACACTCAATTTCCGCTGCATTCAAATTAATCATAGGGCGAATGCTCGTCTTGTTATTTCTTGAATTTCATTGAATTGCAAGGATTTTCCCGAATATTCGGTTTGCACTCCATCATTATCAAGTTGTATCAAAAGATCAAACGCATCAACGGGCAACCCCGCTTCGAGATCTTGCGCACCCAAAATTACGATCAGAAGATGTTCTAGGCCAGGGTACATTAGAATCGTTTGAACCTGCTCTACACAATTGAAATTGGTACTAAAAATAGGAAAATTGCCGTCCCTATTGAACAATCCATGTGGGGCACTGACCATTGCATTTATCCCCTTTAAACGCAATTCGACTACTCGTTTTTTGGCAAAGCTTAAGAGATCTCCTTTGCCGATGATCAATTCAACCGGTATGCGCCCTTTGGTCGGGAAACTCAGCGCAAGATAGCGAGCGACTCCTGCTCGCTGATAGGCGTGTGTACGTCCAAGCACCGGCGCAAAATTTAATTCATTGATCGCAGCGCCATTTTCATACCATGGGACACTGATATCCTCTGTCATCAAGTCAACACCTAATAAACTCAAACGAAAAAGCTGCGCAGCTCTAACCGCCAATTGCACGTTAGCTGGATGAATCAATTCTGTGACCGGCTCGGGCTCGCCACCCCACTCACTTGATTGGACCATTCTTAATGCGACCCTTTGTCCATCGCGAGGAACGCTATTCATAGTCAAGCCTTGCGCTTGAATGCAAGCTTTCGCAATCTCATCGAACGGATAGGGTGGGAGTCTTTTTTGAATCACTTTGCGATTCAAATCTTCGTTTGCTAAGGCAATCAATTCTATAATCGTATGAATCCCATCACCAACGACAGCTCGAGGTCTGCGTTTAACTGCAAACAATAATTCTCCATTCAGGACGGTGATCCGATGGCATACCCCCGGCAAATGCTGCTCAAGCAAAATAAGTTTAGAAAACTCGGCCGCCTTCTCATACGCCAACTTAAGCTCAGCCATATCTTTCAAGTTCGCCGTGACGCCCTCACCTCGGTCACGGTCTGCAGGTTTAATGACCAACGGAAAAGTCATTTTTTGCGCGAGCTCTTGGGCATGCTGCACGCTATGCAATAAATAATTATCGGGTGCTGGTAGTCCTGCTGACCGTAGCAACCTTGTCGTCAAGTGCTTGTAATTCGACACATTGGCACCGATTAAGGAGTCGTCTTGGTTAGCACTACGGTCAAATAGGGTCGCATATTTTCCCCAGCCTAATTGGTATAAGCCATTGCCTAAATGGCGAAATGGTATTTCTTGCTGAAATGCGCATTCCAGAATGGGGATGGTTGATTTTGCGCCAGGAACTTGACGTTGAACTGGTAGAACAAATTCCCTTTGCAGCGGCTCAAATAGATGTGTAATCGCTCCACTCCTTTGGATGGACTGCACGATCTTTCGTATCAAAGTGAGCGCGTTAAGGTATGCCAACTCAATTACTCTCTGGGATATACGCTCAACTCGAGGGACTAATATTTCTGCATAAAACCAATCTGGCCCGGAATTACTTTCCTTAATATCAAGAACGTAGGGAATTTCAAAACTCGGAACTTTGACATCCTGAAGTAATACATGCGCAAGTTGGCATGCTTTAGAAATCAATTCGGCAATTGCGTAAATGCGCGCTGTTTGCCGAACATGTGCACCACACCTCAACGGTTGCGGCTTAAGCTCGAACGAATGTAACAGATGCCAATCAATCTTTTCCAAATCAAGGACATCACAAACCTGCACGTTTAAACCAACCAACATACCAAGCTGCCGCTGGTTGTTAGAATAGGCATGTTGTCGAATAAACTGAAATTGGTCTTGCATAATCACTCATAGAAGGATTGAGAAATGCTCGTTATGTCAACGAATAATGCGATTGCAAACAGCACTCAAATTCAAATTGAAGCACTATACTGGAGATCCGCCTCAAGATATCGTCACTCCAAAAACATAAACGCCAACTGCATGAGCATGCAGTTGGCGTCTAGTTCAGTTTCGAGTTAAATCTAGTTTGACAGAATATAGGATCAAACTCTAAGCAAGTCGTTGTGCGAGAACATCCCTAGTAGCATGTAGCGCAGTCGGCAATCGATACTTCAATTTATCAAACAATTCGGTATGCAATTCCAACTCAGCTCTCCATGCATCTTTATCGATTGAGGTGATAGTTTCGAACTGCTCTGCCGTAAAATTCAATCCTTCCCATGTGATGTCTTCAAATTTCGGGCTGATTCCAAATACATTTTCTTGGCCCGTGGTCGCACCGTCAATCCGTTCTAACATCCATTTCAACACGCGCATATTGTCACCAAAACCAGGCCAAACAAATTTACCGTTAGCATCGGTACGGAACCAGTTGACGCAATAGATATTGGGTTGTTTGCCACCGAGAGCGGTGATTTTTTCGCCCATATTCAACCAGTGTTGGAAATAGTCGCTCATGTTGTACCCCATGAACGGCAACATCGCGAATGGGTCACGACGCACCACACCTTGTTGACCCACGGCTGCTGCTGTCGTTTCAGAACCCATGGTTGCTGCCATATAGACGCCTTCAACCCAATTCCGCGCTTCCGTCACCAAAGGCACGGTGGTCGAACGACGGCCACCAAAAATGAACGCAGAAATGGGTACACCTGCTGGATCATCCCATGCTGGATCAAGCACTGGATTTTGCGTTGCCGCTACGGTGAAACGTGCGTTTGGATGCGCTGCTTTGCGGCCCGTTTCTTTCGCGATTTCGGGTGTCCAATCTTTACCTTGCCAATCGATCACATGGGCTGGCGCTTCTTTGCTCATACCTTCCCACCATACGTCACCGTCGTCAGTCAATGCAACGTTAGTGAAAATCGTATTCGCAGTCAATGAGGACATGCAGTTGGAGTTGGTTGCTGTATTTGTGCCAGGGGCGACGCCGAAATAACCCGCTTCTGGGTTGATCGCATACAAGCGGCCATCTTTGCCCGGCTTAATCCAAGCGATGTCATCACCAATCGTCGTGACTTTCCAGCCTTTGATTGCGGGAATCAACATCGCAAAGTTGGTCTTGCCGCATGCTGATGGGAAAGCAGCTGCCACATAATGTTTTTTACCTTCAGGCGATTCCACACCCAAAATCAACATGTGTTCTGCCAACCAACCTTGGTCACGACCCATGGTGGAAGCGATACGCAAAGCGAAGCACTTTTTGCCCAACAAAGCGTTACCACCGTACCCAGAACCGAAAGACCAGATTTCGCGTGTTTCTGGATAATGAACAATATACTTCGTGTTATTGCATGGCCAAGCTACATCTTGTTGACCGGCTGCCAAAGGTGCCCCAACGGTGTGGACGCAAGGTACGAAATCACCATCTGTACCCAGGACATCAAACACCGCTTTGCCCATGCGCGTCATGATGCGCATGTTCACTGCCACGTAAGGAGAATCGGATAATTCCACGCCAATGTGAGCGATAGGAGAACCCAATGGTCCCATGGAGAAAGGCACCACGTACATGGTACGGCCTTTCATGCAGCCATCAAACAAAGGATGCAAAGTCGCACGCATTTCTGCTGGTGCCATCCAGTTATTGGTTGGACCGGCATCTTCTTGTTTTTCGGAACAGATATAAGTGCGATCTTCAACACGTGCCACGTCGGAAGGATCGGAACAAGCGAGATAGCTATTCGGGCGCTTCGCTTCGTTCAATTTCTTCATGGTGCCAGCCGCCACCATTTGCGCGCACAGACGGTCGTACTCTTCTTGTGTGCCATCGCACCAGACCACATTATCCGGCTTGGTCAAAGCGACCATTTCTGCGACCCAGTTAATGAGCTTTTGATGCTTCACGTGCGCAGGAACATTGAGTGCAGCCACACCTTGCATGCTAGGTTGATTCATAATACATACTCCAATGCCATTTCAATAAAAAATCGGTGTAGCGGCACGGCAAGAATGGCTAAAAACGCTTCGGGTCCCAAGAACTGGTATTATTCTGGTTTTAAAATTCAGGCCCGAAAAATGAATACGTTAGCGCCATTTTTTGTCGGAATCGGAAGACAGACGAGATGATTATGTGGGTCTGAGATCCAAGCTTTCGCCCGGTCGAGGATGCACGGTACGGAAGTTTCAAAAAGCTACGTGCACGGTATTCTACACTGAGCTCGTCGGCAATGGAGAATTTTGCGTCATATTTAATGCCACAAATGCATTGTTTTTGAAAATATACTTACCTTTATAACAAAAGGAATAGGATGAAGATCGCAATCTTAGATGATTATCAAGATGTTGTTCGCAACTTAGATTGCTTTAAATTATTAAAAGAACACGATGTAAAGGTCTTTAATAATCGCGCTGTCGGTCTTGGACAATTAGCAATTCGACTTGCCTCATTTGACGCACTGGTATTAATTCGCGAAAGAACAAGATTGAACCGCAATTTACTATGCAAGCTCCCTAACTTAAAGGTGATTGCGCAAACTGGGAGACTGGCTGGAAATATCGACTTGGATGCTGCGCATGAACAAGGCATTGCAGTTCTTGAAGGAACGGGTGATCCAACAGCGCCAGCAGAACTTACGTGGGCTCTAATCATGGCCTCATCACGTAAAATTCCACAATATCACCAATTTCTAAAAGAGGGTATTTGGCAGACAGCATCACTTCATCCGCAGTACAACCAACTTGGACGCGTTCTGCGAGGTCGCAGGCTAGGTATATGGGGATATGGCAAAGTGGGTCAATTACTGGCAACGTATGCGAAGGCATTTGGCATGCAAGTATTCATTTGGGGCAGTCCCTCTAGTCGCGCACGTGCCTTGGACGACGGAAATTCTGTGTATGAAACAAAACAACAATTGTTTAATGAATCCGACATTGTTTCTGTGCATTTGCGTTTAACTGATCAAACACGCGCATGCATTACGTTAAGCGACTTACTATCAATGCAAATAAATTCTCTCTTTGTCAATACGAGTCGCGCCGAACTCGTGGCGCCAGGAGCACTTGAGTTAGCCTTGGACCAAGGGAGGCCAGGATTTGCAGCAATAGATGTATTTGAAAGTGAACCATTAATTGTCCCGCACCCCTTAATTGGAAGAGAAAATGTGCTCGCAACACCACATATTGGTTTTGTAGAAAAGGACAGCTATGAACGCTACTTCGGCGCTGCCTTTCAAAGTCTACTGGATTTCCAGCAAAACCACCCCAATGAAAAAGAGTGTTAACGTCAAACCAAGCGTAGTCGTTTTTTTCGCTATCGTTAGAAGGAAAACGACGTAGCATCTAGCTAAGCTTATCGGCTAGAATGATTGCTTACCTTTTATTTTCACAATCAGAAAAAAATCAATAATGAGCCTTCCTATTCTCCCAATCGTCATTAATTTGAGTGTTGCGACCGCAATCTGTGGCCTACTTTACTGGTTACAAGCGAAGCATCTTTCGTTTTCAAAACGTGTATTAATCGGATTAAGTTTGGGCATACTCCTCGGAGCGGTGTTCCAAACTTTTTATGGAAATGGTTCTCCCATTATTCAAGCGACAAATGCCTACCTGGATATAGTTGGCACAGGTTATGTCAAATTACTTCAAATGGTCGTGATGCCGCTTATTTTGGTTTCCATCATCAGCGCAATCCTAAAGCTAAAAGATGTTAGTTCTCTCGGCAAAATTAGCTCATTGACGATCGGTACGCTCATGATCACGACAATGGTTGCAGCTATCATCGGTTTTTTTATGGCGAAATTGTTTGGCCTAACGACTTTAGGACTCAATTTTACTTCCGCCGAATTTGCGAGGGGACAATATTTGGAGGGAACACTCGCCAGTGCTAAAGCGATCAATTTTCCCGCAATGATATTGAGTTTCATCCCAGAAAATCCATTTTTAGATTTGACTGGGACACGCAAAACTTCGACGATCGCCGTCGTTATTTTTGCGATTCTGATTGGTGTTTCCGCAACCAGTATTGCTGAAAAAAAGGCTGAGATCTTTCAATCATTCAATCACTTTGTCGAGGTTGCTCAAGCCATCGTGATGCGTTTGGTGACACTCATTCTGCGTCTCACACCCTATGGCGTATTTGCATTGATTACTCAAGTTGTTGGCAAGTCCAATCGCGATGACATCTTAAACTTAATTAATTTCGTTCTAGCATCCTACAGTGCAATCTTCCTAATGTTTATCGTACATCTTTCGATAGTTGCTGCTTGTGGTCTCAATCCTTTGCGATATTTGCAGAAAATCTTTCCGGTTCTCGTTTTTGCGTTCACCTCTAGAACTAGCGCCGGCGCTATCCCTTTGAGCGTCCAAGTGCAACAGCAACGCTTGGGTACGCCAGAGGGGATAGCTAATTTTGCTGCATCATTTGGGGCAACGATGGGGCAAAATGGCTGTGCTGGCATCTATCCCGCGATGCTCGCGTTTATGATCGCACCATCAGTGGGAATTGATCCGATGTCTGTTTCTTTCGTTGCGTCATTGGTCGGCATCATCGCCATCGGCTCGATTGGGATCGCGGGAGTCGGCGGTGGCGCAACTTTCGCGGCACTTATCGTACTTTCATCGTTAGATCTTCCAGTTGCTTTAGCTGGCTTACTTATTTCAATTGAACCGCTAATTGACATGGGCCGTACAGCTCTTAATGTGAGTGGCTCAATTACGGCTGGTACGGTAACAAGTAAAATACTTGGAGAAACCGACTTAACTGTTTTCAACCAAATCCCCGAAGCAATTGGCACTGAAGATTCGGACACATAGTTATTTGCTTGCTGTACAGGGATATTCAACACCCTCTCCTCCTCAATGAAATGGTGTTGAAGCATCCTAAACTATTAAGTCACGTCGCCTAGAGCAACATGGGCGACAGGGTCTTGTAAGAGCTTACTCAATAACAGACTCCAATAACTTTCATACCAGCAGTTTAGGAATTCATAGGATGGCAATCGGCGCGGCTGATATCCACAGATTCAATATGTGTTAAGCAGCCTCTCGAGACTGACGCGCGCCCCATTTCTGGTCTCAGTTCAATTCGAGTTTTAGGTTATCTTTTTCGTGCTTATCTAAGTCTACTACAAACAAAATTGCTTCCTTCTGCACTTATCCTCTGGGCATAGGGCATTTATCCACCTTCGCAACTTCAACTTTCTCGCTGCCAATTTTCTTGGAAACGCTTGCCTATTTCAGTGCAATTTTGTTCGATTCAGGTTACATAATGAAAAAAGCCACGGTCTCCCGTGGCTTTTTTGTTTTACTCAAAAACCGTCAATACTCTGATTAGAATTTGTGGTGATATTCAACAGAGAATTTCATCGTTCTTGGTGTTTGGAAAGTACGACCTTCGCCATAGTTAGACAAGATGCCTTCGCCACTACCATCATCATACGCTTCTTGGCGAGCCAAGATCGTTTGTGAATTCAATGCGTTGAAGACGTCAACTTTGAAAGAAATACCTTTCAATACGACTGGTTTGTACGCAAAACTCAAGTCCAAACGTTTTTCAAATGGCAAACGTCCCAAGCTACCACGTGGTGCAGGCTTACCACCACACCAGAAGTATTCAGCACCATAACCAGGACCACCGTAGATCTTACCGAGTGGATCTAAGTCTCCATTTTCCGCATCGATATTCGTTCCCAAACAAACTTTTGGACGACCCGATTGCACCAACAAGTTCGCACCAACGTTGAATTCTGGTGTGACTTCATAGAATCCAAACGCCTTGAATTGATGAGTACGATCATTCGGCAACAAGCCTGTGGAATACGGTGTGAATTCTGGGAAGTCCCACGCTGCAGTAACTGCTACGTCTGTTTGACCAGTGTCAGAACGTGTTTGACCTTCCATGTTACCGTAGCTACGTGACCATGTGTAGTTGACTTTACCATACCAGCCGTTACGCATTGGATGCTCAACAAACAAGTCCAACGCTTTGTATGAACGGGAAGCTTTTGGGAAGCCCAACTCAGCGGCGCTGAATGTAGCCCACTTACCAGCACCTGGAATGATTTGACCAAATTGATCATGTCCATCGATGAACACTGTTGCATCGCTGCCTGGGTTAAAGATGTAGCAAGACATGAAGTCTTTTGACACAACTGGAATGCCATTTTTCTTAGCAAAATCAAATGCGCGGCGTGTATCGCAGTTATCATCAATACCAGCACCCAATTTACGGTATGTTACTTTTGCACCGAAATTCAATGTTGGGCTGTATGCTTTTTCGAAACCTAAAGTCACCTCATCTTGGAAGTTTGGTTTCAAATCTTTCATAACAACAGCATTGATATTTTTTTGATTACCATATTCACCGTCAACCGAGTACGGAGTATTGATCGCAACCAAACCAGTTGGCTGACCAAGATTGTCGATACCTGTGTACGTAAAGTCTTGGCTAGTCAAAGTAGAACGACTCGCTGCACGTGCTGCAACTTGTGTAGGCAATTGCAAGTAGTAACGACCTGTACTACCGAATACTTTCAAAGAAGAATCGCCATTTACGTCCCATGAAGCAGACAAGCGTGGCGCAATTTGGTTCTTCATGTCGATGAACTTACGACCTTCACCGTCTTTATTTGTGTATTGCTCATTACGGATACCAGCAACGATCAACAAATTCTTCGTGACTTGATAACGATCTTCGATGTATTGTGCAGATTGCGTTGCAGATGCGTCAGTAACAGACGTGAAGTTAGCTAAACGAACATAGTAACCTTGTGTACCGTAGCCGCCAAAATTACCAACGATGCCAGCACGACCACCGGACAACAACACAGGAGAGAATTCACTGCCGGTTGGAACGTTACGATAAGTCCAAGAACCTCCACCTGCACGGAAAACACCCGCATTCTCAGACGTGATTACATTGTGATCAATACCACCACGGATTGTGTGTTGTCCAGCTTTCCATTCCAAGTCAGCGCGGAAGGATTTGATCTCATCATCACCTGGTTTCGCGATATTACCAGAGAATTTTTGATAGTTTTTATATAAGCCTTGTGCATCCAACGCTGGTACGCGTTGACGTGGTGTTGTTGCACCGACAGAGCGTAAGTTACTATTAACATCATAGTCTTCATACGTTGTTGCACGTGGAGCTGAACCGACGCCGTACAAAGTAGTGAAGGTCAAATTGTCAGTAAAGTTACCTGTGTATTTCAATGCGTTGGATACAGAACCACTTGCACCAGCATTTTTCGCACGGAACTCAGTGTACTTCGTTCCGCCTGGCGTAGAACTCATATAGTCCGCCGCACTCATTGCGTTACTTGGCGTTGGATCATTCAAGCCAAAAGTTTTCACTGTTTGAGTGTTATTATCACCAATAGAAGTCCACTCTAAACGGTGATCATCATTGATATTAAAATCAAATTTTGCCAAGTAACGTGTGTTTTCTGTGTTGTTTGTTGTCCAACCATCACGCGTTAAAGTTGTACTTTGTGCACTTGAGTTACGGCCAGTATCTGTTTTCGTTTGATCAACTGCCAAAAACATGAAGAGTTTATCTTCAATGATTGGGCCACCCAAATACGCGCCATAGTAGGACTGCTTGTCCGTATTATTATTACGACGGAAATGAATTGTGCCGTCAGTTGCCTTATTGTTTGCATCACCCGTTACTGGATAATAGATATCGTCTGTTTTGGAACGTGTATTTTGTGGAGTAAAGCTCGCTGTAACGCCAGTTTCCCATTTGTTCGTGCCGCTCTTTGTCGTTACGTTCAAAACACCACCAATTGAACGACCAAATTCAGCACCGAAACCACCTGTGATAATTGACGCTTGGCCAATCGCACCAAATGGCAATTCGGAAGAGCCCAATTGTGTTAATGGATTAGTGACTGGAAAACCGTTAACATAAAACGCATTCTCAGAAACACCACTACCACCAAAACTGACACCACCATATGCCGCATCAGCGCGGGTTGTGTTCGGAGCCAACAAAATAATGGAATTCAAATTCGTAGCAACCGGCAATTTCGCCAATTCTTTTGCTGTGAAGATTGCGCCATTGTTGGTGTTGGAGATGTCGATACGTGTGCGAACAGCTGAAACTGTCACTTGTTGCGCTGCAGCAGCAGCGAACGATGCTTCCATACCTTGACCGATAACCGCGTCAAATTCTTGCGTGCTCACAACTTTACCGTCGCGTACCAGTTCGACGCGGTAGTGACCTGCTGGCAATGCTGTTACAGAGTAACGACCAGCTGCATCGAGGTTGATTGTACGTTTCAGACCTGTGTCTGTGTTGTTAATTTGAACAGTCGCACCAGCTGGGGATGCAACTTGACCATAAATCGTACTCGTCGCGTTTGATTGTGCAAATGCCATTGGCGCAACGCCAATTGTTAATGCACTACCGCCGAAGGCAAGCACCAGTGCATGCGCAACCAGATTTTTCCTGAAGATCATATTTCTTTTCGACATGTAATTACCTTTTAAATTTATTAACTAGATACCATGTTTTATCGAAGTTTTTAACGAGTCCGCGGACGAAATCGACACTTCTCCGAACATACGCTAATTCTCTTTCTGCAGACCCTAATGTCACTTGAATCAGCAATGAGACTTTTATTACGAATTTTTGATGCTTTTAATGAATTAAAAAACCATCACCGTGCAAAAAAATCGCTTCGAGATGAAAACATTTTTCTATCCACACTGTCAATTTGATTCGAGTAAGGCAAAGTTCTGGATCACACCAAGGCGATAAAATACAAAACGGAAAGGTGTTAATAACAAGAAATAAATCGTTATCCCACCTTATTTTTTGCAGTAATTCGACGAAATGCCATATAAAATTTTGCCATTCAGCAAAAATAGAGCTCTACACAATTTTAATTACATTTTTTTTATTTAAAAAAATAGCAAAATAAAGTAACTTTTTATTACTGCCATTGATGTAAAAAAACAACAGAAAGCGCCTCACGGCATCGTTAAGCGTGTAGCTGCATTGTTGCAAAAATAGAACGCATGCCTCGCATTAAATCGCCGGCTAAAAGTTTCAATATAAACAACCTCGGTTACAACTAAAACATTCAATGTGCTCGATGTCAAAATAAAAAGTGGTGTTTTTGAAAATATATTATCATAAAATTAGATAGTTTTTTTTGTTAGCTGTCGCCTAACAACCACATTATTTAATCAAATTTTTCAATTACTTGAGATAATAATCGATGGTAATTAGGATCTTAATTTGCTTTTAAACTATGACTAATCTGCCTTTGCGAAAAGCGGTTATTTCGATTTTTTATTTTCATAAATCAAGTCACCTTGCCGATGCAAAAAAGTAGCTTTTCATTTAAAAAATGAAAAGTTGCAAAAAAAATAAAATGCATGCCATAAACATGCAAACACTCAATAAAACACAACGAGGAGTTAATTTTGGCTAATCAATTCACATTAAAGCGCAGCGTTATTGCTGTCGCTTTGACCCTTGCTTCATCGCAAGTGGTATTTGCTCAGCAAACTACGTCCGAACCGGCCGTGCAAAAAATCACGGTGACTGGTTCCAATATCAAACGTACTGAAAAAGAAGGTACATCACCAATTCACACGATTAGTGCTAAAGAGATCGCTGAAAGCGGTGCGGCAAATATTGCTGAATTGATGAAGCAAGTGCCATCGATGGGCTCTGATATCAATCAGGATTTGACTGGTGGTACATTCGCGGCAGGTGTGTCGACAGCGTCTTTACGCGGTTTGGGCTCCACATCCACATTGATTTTGCTGAACGGTCGTCGTATGACGCCATCTGCTTATGCAGATCCAAACAACGGCAACTCCACTTTATATGACTTAAACAGTATCCCTTTGAGCGCGATCGAACGCGTTGAAATTTTCAAGGATGGTGCTTCTGCGGTCTACGGTTCCGATGCGATCGGTGGCGTTATTAACTTCATCACAAAACGTAATTTCCGTGGCGCTGAAGGCGGCGTGAATCTAAGTGCAAATGATGACGGCAATTTTGGTCGTAAACGTGCAAATGCAACTGTCGGTATCGGTGATTTTGAAGCTGATGGCTACAATGCATTCTTTTCTGTCGACTATTCCAAGCGTGAACGCGTTGCTCGTGCAGATGTCACTGACATCGAATACGACAAATATTTAACGATGAATGGTCGTTACGCATCACCTTACTCCAGTACTGTTTCTAAGTACGCATGGATTTACAAAGAAACGGCTCCTGGCAGTAAAAACTTTGGCGTGACTCGTGCAAACATGGCGACGAACTTGGTGACAGACATGAGCTGCCCTGATTCGCAAAAACTGACTTTGGGCGCACGCGAAGCGATTTTGCCAACCAGTATCTTGTTCGGCCGCACGGTATGTAATTACAACGCAGACAAATACAGCGAAGCACAAGGTGAAGCAAAAGATTTGAGCATGATGGGCGTTGGTAGCTTGAAGATCACTGACAATGTAAGCGCATTTGCTGAAGTTGCTTACACAAAATCAGAACGTCCATACACAGGTGCGGGCGCGACTTTGGGAACAGGTCAAACAACCAACTTTAAATCCACTGGTATCGCAGATCCATTCCAAATCATCTTGCCTATCGGTCACCCAGATAATCCATTCCCGACTGCACGTGCATCTGTCAGCGTCCGCTTGGAAGACAAATTGCGTACTCAAACAACGACCAATGAAAACGCTCGTGCTTTAGCAGGTTTGAAAGGTTCCAATTATGGTTTCGATTGGGAAACGGCAGTGTTGTGGAATCGTTCAGAACGCTTGCAAGAATATGATAACTTCTTCTACATTCCAACTCTGAAGAAAATCAATTCTGGCACATCAATGGCTGAGTTGTTCAAAGACCCAACTTTGATGAAAAACGTCAAAAACAATGGCGCAGCTGAAATTGCTCAATGGGATGCGAAAGCAACAACCGAGTTCGGTAAATTAGGTGGTGGTGCTATTGGCTTAGCAACAGGTGTTGAGTTCCGCGAAGAGAAAATCGTTTTGACACCAGACGCTGACTTGGCAGCTGGTAACATTCTCGGTTTGAGTAACTCTGTAATCGACGGTACACGTAAAGTATCTTCCGCATTCATCGAGATGCGCACACCATTCTTGAAAAACTTCGAGATGGACTTCGCGGGTCGTTTCGACAAATACCCAGGCTTGAAAGCGAACTTCGTACCAAAAGTTGGCGCGAAATGGGATGTCAACAGCAGCTTGTCTTTCCGTAGCACTTATGCTGAAGGCTTCCGTGCTCCAGCGTTGGTTCAAGTTTTACCAGGTGGATCACAATTCTTCTTGAGCGGTTTGTGGGATCCAAAACGTTGTGAAGATGACGAACAAACACCAAAACCAAATGCAACGGCAGCTGACTGCTCTAAATCTGCATCTGGTACCGGTGGTGCGAACCCTGATCTGAAACCAGAAACAGCAAAGAGCTACTCCTTTGGTTTGATCTTCTCGCCAACTCGCAATTTCGACTTGTTGTTGGATTGGTATAAGATCCGCAAAGAAGGCGAAGTCATGCTGGGTAGCGAATACCAAGCTTTGAAGGACGAAGATCGCTTCCCACAAAACATCGTACGTGATCCAAATCCAGTCAACTGGGTAACAAAAGATGGTGTACCAGTTCCAGGCACGGGTCCATTGTTGTCAGTGAAATTGCCATGGATCAACCAAGGCGCAACTGAAGTAACAGGTTTGGACTTGGAAATGCGTTTGCGTAACAACTTGGGTACGTGGGGTAACTTGTCCACAACCTTGCGCGGTTCTTACCAAATCTCTTACAAGATTGCACAAGTATTGGGTGACATCGAAAACAACGTTGCTGGTAAGCGCCCAGGCATTTACGACTGGAACTTGAGCAGTGGCCCAGATACACCACGCTTCAAAGGTGGCTTGTCAACAAACTGGTCACAAGGCCCACACAGTGTGACTGGCTCTATCAGTTACGTTGGCAGTGTTTCCTTGATGCGTAACCGCGATGCTGGCACGATCTATCCAGCTGAGTTCTGCTACTACGGCACGAAAAAAGCAACTGATGCTGCGCCAAATCGTAATACTGCAAACCCACGTTTTGAAGAATTCGAAGAAAGCTGCAAAGTGCCAGATTGGACTACAGTTGGATTGGGATACACATACACAGGCTTCAAAAATTTGAGCTTGTCATTGAATATCTCGAATATCTTCGACAGCAAGGCACCATATGATCCAGCTTATGTAACAAGTGGCTACAACACTGGTTTGCATAACAACTATGGTCGTTACTTCACATTGAGCGCTAAATACAAATTCAATTAATCGTCGTTCACGACATAATTGAACCCAATTTAGTCCACAGTAGGTAACACAAACGCCCCGTCATCGGGGCGTTTGTGTTTCGACTATGTGAATAGAAATGCTTGAATTTCTTTAAATTGAATTGATTCGATATTTCGCTCAGCGAATCGAATTAAATTAGGAGCCTCAATGAAACAAAAATTATGGAAACAGGTTTGGGTTGCTTGCACATTTGCATGTCTGATGCCAAACCATGTGATGGCACAAAGTACGCCTTCCGCACCACCAGCTATCGAGAATTTCTTTAAACTCAATAATTTCGGTGGCGCCTCGTTGTCACCTGATGGCAAAAGTGTATCAATACTGATGGCTGGTCCAGATCAACGTTTGGCATTGGCAATTATGGATACCGAAACAAGTAAACTCCAAGTAATTGCAAAATATTCTAACCTCGACATTGTGAGTGCACGCTGGGTCAACAACACACGCTTAGTTTTCAGTATGGGTGATCGACAGTTGGCGGCAGGTCAGCAAAGAATGGGGCCTGGTTTGATTGCCATCGACAAAGACGGCAAAAACGAACGTGAAATCATTGAAAGGAATTCAACTCCAGACAAACCCAAATTTCGAGTTCTCACTCCGGCGTATCAATTTCATAGTGTCGTTGGCAAACCAGATTCCAACGATGTTTATGTTGTACAAGGTAGTGGGAATCGCAGGAATCCAGCTCTGACTTTATTTCGCGTCAACACGACCGATGGCGTCGTGACAGGTATCAATAGTCCGATCAATTCGGTCGGGTTCATGACTGACTACAATGGTGATTTACGTATTGCAACCACCCGCGCGGAAAAATTAACGACAATCCAATACAAAGATCCTAAGAATGATACTTGGCGTACTTTGATTGAATTTGATAGCGTCAAAGAAGATGGCTTTGCCCCAGAAGCGATCGGACCAGATGGTAGTCTATACGTCACCGCGCACAATGGAAAAGATACCAAGTCGGTCTATAAATATGATCTAGAGAATAACCGCATCATTCCCGAACCTCTCATCGAATTAGATGGATTTGATTTCAGTGGAGATCTGATTTTTAGTAAAAAACTCAATAAGATCATCGGGGTACGCTACGAAACGGATGCAGTTGGCACACTTTGGTTACATGACAGCTTGAAAAAAATTCAAGCGAAAGTTGATGCTTTGCTACCGAGCACAATTAATAATATTTCCACGCCGAGAAATCAGGGTGAGCTTGTGCTTGTGAATGCATTTTCGGACACCGTTCCAGGTTTGACTTTCCTATATCACACCGTGAGCGGTAAGCTCACTCCACTTGGAGTGAGTCGTCCCGACATCAATGAGAAGCAAATGTCGTATACCAATTTTGTCAAGATTAAAGCACGTGATGGCTTGGAAATCCCGACCTATGTGACATTGCCTCGCAACTCAGATGGAAAGAATTTACCGTTAATCGTCATGGTACACGGTGGACCTTATGTGCGAGGTGGACATTGGCAGTGGAATGCGCAAACCCAATTACTTGCTTCTCGCGGATATGCCGTGATTGAACCAGATTTCCGCGGCAGTGAAGGCTACGGTAAAAAACTGTTCCAAGCAGGTTGGAAACAATGGGGTCTAAAGATGCAAGATGACCTCGATGACGCACGTCAATGGGCAATCGATCAAGGATATGCAGATGCAAAACGCGTCTGCATCGCGGGAGCAAGTTATGGTGGCTATGCTACTTTAATGGGATTGATCCGCAATCCAGATCTTTACCGTTGCGGCATCAGCTGGGTAGGCGTCTCCGATATCAATCTCTTATACAATGTATCGTGGAGCGACAATTCCGAACAATGGCAAAAGTATGGCATGCCATTTCTGATTGGCGATCAAGAAAAGGATGCAGCTCAATTGAAGGCAACTTCTCCTTTAGAGCAAGCAGCACGATTGAAGAATCCACTCATTTTAGCTTATGGTGCAGCAGACTATCGTGTGCCCTTGGTTCATGGAACAAAATTTTATGACGCCATTAAGGGGCATAATAAAGATGTTGAGTGGATAGTTTACAACGACGAAGGTCATGGTTGGCGTCGCCTAGACAACAACTTGGACTTCTGGTCAAAAGTCGAAAAATTCTTAGAGAAGTATTTGCGTCAATAGAAATATGAACCGAAAAAAGCGCGCTCAATCTGAGCGCGCTTTTTTTTCACAACAACCCTCGCTTAGATAAATAAAATTTGCCCTTCAGACAACCCAATCAAGGCAATTGCAGCCTGCGTATCAGTCGGGGTCACCATTTTTGCAATAGCCATTCCCTGGCTAATTGAGGTCTCGGAATTCAAATAATTCAAAGCCCAATCAACTGCAAACTTCTCAGCGACCGCAGCCTTATTATCTAATAGATCCGCAACCCAACCCCATGTCACATTTCCTTTAAAACTGTGTGCGCTCTCTAAAATTGAATGGACCAAAGTGCCTGGAGTCGCGGCGCCTGAACTCAATTGACCTGACCAATAAGTCAAACCTTCAGGATCCGCGCCGTCAGTTCTACCCAAAACATTTTTGTACACAATATTCACTAGGCTTTCGGGCGTCATATTTGCGCTATAACCTGTCAGCGCAGTGTAGCCGATCGCCGCCTCATAAAAGGAATTGCCAATATTCGCCAAAGATTTACCGGCCTTAAATTGATCGATCCAATAATTCAGTCCATCCGCATCAGGAATGCGATTAAAGAAGGCAACATACAAATCGGTAAGATCACTTAACTGCGCCTTCGTAATGGTACTTGCATTGTAATGAATGTTTAGATTCACGGAGAAATCTTGAAATTGAAGATTCTCGATATTTCGAACCGCCCAACTATTCGCATCTTGAAATCCCAACATGGTCGTTCCAGTATC
Source organism: Affinundibacterium fentianense (assembly GCF_018139545.1). Lineage (GTDB taxonomy): Bacteria > Pseudomonadota > Gammaproteobacteria > Burkholderiales > Burkholderiaceae_D > Undibacterium > Undibacterium fentianense. The sequence continues at coordinate 32,047 of NZ_JAGSPJ010000004.1, forward strand.
GAGACGATTCAAATATAGATGCGGCGTACTGACCAGATGGTTACCAAACTTCAAAGTATCCGTCCCAGCTCCACCATCAAAGTAGATTTTACTCGCGGCTTGATTCTCAGCGAACTGAATCAGATTGTTCGCTTCAGAAAAACGAATTATCTGATTCGCATCTCCCAAACTGGCTGTATAAGAAACGGTATCCACTTGCTTGACTGCAGTCGCGATATTGATTGTTTCCACTTGCTGCGTAGACTGCAGATTTTTTCGGATCACACCCGTGTCATCCAAGGTAGTCAGTGTCAAACCGTTACCGACACTGTAGGCACCATTACCATAAGCATCGAAGATAGTCGCTCGATCCGTGTGCTGAATAAGGCTACTGTTCAACTTCCAAGTATATGAAAATAAATTATCATTCGGCGTCACAGCGGTATACATTCCAGGAAAGTTTGACGTAACGGAAAGATAATCACCAATGGCTTGATAGTACTTCAGTGCGAATGCCTCTTTCTCTGGCGCACTGAAGGGCACATCGAGAAATAACATTTTGGAATTTTGTGTAGCACGCCAGACCCCAGTTGAACGGTAATACCCCCCCTCATAAGTGCCAATCACACCCAGTTCACCATCGACATATCCCATCCAATCTTGCCATGGAATACGACTTAATGAGTCCGTAACGTGCGCACTATTTTTGAATGCCGTTGCCGACAATGGAAAATTTGGCGCTGTTACGGTATCCACATATTCATCCTGCAAACCTGCAAAACTGTGTCCAATTTCATGTAGCGCCAATTCCGATGCCAAACGATTACCTGCAGACGCCCACGCAATCGATCCACCTGCCCCGCCATACAATGGCGTATTAACCAGAACGATCACTAATTCGTGCGCGTTACTCGCCAGGACGCTGGCCACCTCTTGCTCAACTTTCGCTCCGTCACCATACAACAAGCGACCATCACTACCATGTTGACTAGCGCTGAAATAAGTATTCACAGCGATACCGTTATTGGGTTGGTCAGTACCCGACTGCTCGGAAGCATAAAATAAGGCTGTCGCATTAAAGAAGCCTTGATAAGTCGAAAAAGGCGCATTTAAACGCGCATTTTCCTGACCAAGAAAAGTCGTCACAAAGGTGTTCGCATCAGCAACAAATTTTTCTCTTTCAGCTTGGGTGTAGCCTTCAGCCACGATCACGATATCAACGCGTCTTGCGCTATCACCTGATTTCAAAATAGGAATAATGTAAGCCATTGGATCCACTCTTCAATTGACGAATAATTCGGAAATATTACGCTATTTTCTGAAACCAGTGAGGTGAACTACGTGCATTTTTAAGATATAAATAATTCACCATAAGGCACTCTGATGAGACAAATTTGAATAAAGACACGCATATTCCTTGATGGAAGCAATCGAATATTGAATACTGCCTATTTTCGTGACCTTAATTTGCCAAGCGATCGCAGCCACTGCACTGGAGTAACCTCATATGCTAAAGAGACGCCAAATCCGAGCCGCACTTGTCGGTAGCCTTATTCACATTTGCCTTATTGCCAGTTGTTATGCGCACAAATCAAATTTTCAGGTGGCACCAGCACCCGATCGACAAGAAGGGCAAGGTCCATATTCCCAACTAATTTTAAGAGAAGTCATCGTGATCAACGGCACAGGTGCACCAGCATTTGGCCCAGCGGACATTGTGATCGAGGGCAATAAAATTACCCAAGTCACAATCGTCGGAACGCCAACCTCCTCTGTTCGGGGGAATCGACCACAGCTTAAACAAGGAGGACGTGAAATCGACTTGTCTGGCCATTACGTCATGCCAGGAATCATCGACATGCATGGTCATATCGGAGGTAGTGAACAAGGGACTCCAGCCGAATATGTATACAAGCTATGGATGGGACATGGCATCACGACGATCCGCGATCCTTCCTGCGGGAATGGCTTAGAATTTTGCTTGAATGAGAAAAAACGCAGTGCCGACAATAAAATCACAGCTCCTCGCATCCTCGCGTATCCCTATTTTGGTCAAGGTCAGTCCACAGTATTCACTGATCCTGAACAAGCGCGAGCATGGGTTCGAGCAATCAAAGCGAAAGGAGCTGATGGTCTGAAATGTTTTGGCTATCGTCCTGATATCCTGCAAGCGGCATTGGAAGAGACCAAGAAATTAGGTCTGCGTTCGGCCTGCCATCACGCGCAAATTGACGTTGCACGGGTCAATGTGCTGAACACAGCACGTTGGGGTCTAACTACAATGGAACACTGGTACGGCCTGCCAGAAGCCTTATTCGATGGACAAACCGTACAAGACTATCCTGCTGATTATAATTATCAAAACGAACAACAACGATTCAGTCAAGCTGGAAAACTATGGGCTCAGGCCGCAAAACCAGGTAGTGAAAAATGGAATGCCGTCATGAACGAATTGCTCAAACTCGATTTCACAATTGACCCTACCTTCACGATCTACCAAGCTAGCCGTGACCTTATGCGGGCACGTCGTGCGGACTGGCAAGACGAGTTTACATTGCCAAGTCTAGGCAAATTTTTTTCGCCCAATCCTGACTCACACGGCTCATTCTTTTTTGATTGGGGAACGGAAGAAGAAGTTGCATGGAAAGACAATTACAGAATGTGGATGCGTTTCGTGAACGACTATAAGAATCGTGGTGGACGAGTCACAGTCGGTTCTGATTCCGGATACATCTATAAAGTGTACGGCTTTGGCACGATAGAAGAATTGGAACTATTACGGGAAGCTGGCTTTCATCCTTTAGAAGTCATAAAGGCTGCAACTCTATCCGGCGCGGAAGCCTTGGGACTACAACAGAGCATCGGTAGTATTGAGGCTGGCAAGCTCGCTGACCTCGCCATCCTTGAGGAAAACCCACTAGCAAATTTCAAAGTTTTATATGGTACCGGCCACACACGACTCGATCGCAGTGGAATATTGAAGCAGGTCGGAGGAGTAAAATACACAGTCAAAGACGGTATTATTTACGATGCAAAACAATTGCTGATCGATGTCAAAAACATGGTGAAGAAGGCGAAAACGGAAGCAACCCAACATTAAACAAATCAGCGAATACTTCCCGTAAAGTCGCGATGATTGAAAAGTGACACAATCGAATTGTTAAGAATTGTGTCACGTCGCACTTTATTATTGAAGAACATTGTTTGAACCACGACTCACGTACAAATCAAACCTGAGTATGATATTGTTAAATTTAATACACATAGAATTTTCTTATGTCGGATGACTCACAACTAATCGCGATTGATCAAGTCAAGATCGGCATGTTTATCAAGCTCGATCTAAGCTGGTTCGAGCATTCGTTCTCCATGAATTCTTTTAAGATCACCAATCCTCAACAGCTAAAAGAATTACAAGCACTTAATCTCAAGCACATTCGTTATATTCCATCGAAGTCAGACCTTTTACCAACAAATCAAAACGCCAAACCGGCCCCCCCACAGCAGGTTCTACCTGAACAAGCCAAAATCTTCGAAAATATTGTTGAAGCAAAAAAAGCACGATTTGAGAAGCTCATGAAACAGCGTGAGGAATTGGCACGCTGCGAAGAAAAATTTGTTCACGCAGCGACCGTCGTACGAAGTATTGGAAAAACGATCTTTTCACAACCGGCACAAACCATAGAAGAAGCAGGAAAATTAGTCGACAGTATTGCGGAGATTTTTTTGAATTCAAATGACACCGTCATGCATTTGATTCAACAAAGCAGTGCTAACGAAGAGCTCTATTTTCATGCACTCAATGTATCGGTGTTAGCGATGATGTTGGCCAATGAAATGAAGTGTACCGAATCACAAATTAAATCTGTTGGTATGGCCGCGATTTTTCACGACTTAGGCAAAGTCAATATTCCCGACAAAATTCTAAATAAAACGGACGCTCTCACAAAACCAGAACAAAGTTTTTTTGAATTACATCCTCACTATGGCGTCGAGGTTGGGCAAAAAGCAGGCCTACCAAAAATCGTTTTAGAGGTCATCGCAAATCATCATGAACTAATGGACGGTAGCGGTTATCCGCAAAAATTGAAGGGGGATGCGATCAGAATGCCGACTCGTATAGTAACGATCGCAAACGTCTACGACAATTTATGTAATCACATCGATCCAAATCAATCACTCACACCCCATGAAGCGCTTTCGACGATGTACGCACATCGACGTGCACAGTTTGATCCAGCAATTATGGCGACAATGATAAAAAGCCTTGGGGTTTATCCTCCCGGAACCATCGTTCGGCTCTCCAATGAAGCTATCGGACTAGTGATGAACGTCAATGTTGGAAAACCTCTCCGGCCGCGCGTGTTGGTTTATGATGCAGACATTCCAAAAGAAGATGCGATTATTCTCGACTTAGCAGAGGAAGGTAGCGACCTGTCAATCTCAGCCAGTATCCGTCCAGGACAATTGCCGAAAGCAATTTTCGATTACCTTAATCCACGCAAACGTGTGAATTACTACTTCGACTCCAAATCCAAAAACAAGAATCCAATCAACAACGTGGCGTAGACAAATCGAGCAATGAATCAAACTCTCACTCTCAAGACAAACATCCTGCATCATATTTTGCAGCATGTGAGTGAAGCTTTGATGGTCGTCTCTGCGCCAACCTTAACTATTCTGGAAATAAATCAGCGTAGCTGCGATATTCTAGGACGGCCTCGTTCTGAATTACTTGGACAAAATCTCACCAACATAGAATGTGCGTTGCAAGATTTATTTTTTTGGGACGACCTTAGTTCGAATCCGCCATTCGATGGGCAAAGGATCGCGGAAAGTGAATGGTTGGGAGTCGATGGTATCGCAATCCCAATTGAAAAACGCGTCTCTGCCTACCATGATGATGAAGGGGCATACTGGATTATCCAAGCCGAGGACTTAACAAGCCGTCGTCGAATGCAGCAAGAACAGGTCAATTTGGCCGCCCAACTACAGAGTTCGCTGGAAGCGACAGCGGAAGGCATCGTTTCCATCGATCGTGCAGGCCGGATCATCAATCTGAATCGGCGTTTCGCTAAGATGTGGGGGCTATCTGACGACTTAATTGTCGCGCGTGACGAGGGCTTACTGTTTCAACACATTCTCGCTTTGTTATCGGAACAACAGGCATTTGCATCTGTTCTCGCCAATCTCCAAGACAATCCCGAACAGGAAAGCGAAGATCAACTGAGTTTGCAAGATGGCCGCTTTTTTATTTGCGTTTCCAAACCCGAGTATCTGCGCGATCGATTGATTGGGCGAGTCTTTAGTGTGCGAGATATCACCGCGATTAAACAGGTGGAACACAAATTAGTCGACGCTTTAGGCGCTGCCGAGCGCGCGGTGAATGAAAAAACTCACATGTTAGATGCACTGCATTTGAGCGAATCCAAATTACGCCGACTCATTAATTCGAGCTTGATTGGTATCTTTCAGGGGGACATGAGCGGCCATCTCACGTTAGCAAACGATGTGCTCCTTAAACTATTAGGTATCGATCAACAAGCGATCATTGGGAATCAAGTCAATTGGCTGACGCTCACCTCCTCGAGCTATCACGCTGCACACGCGGCGGCGTTGAATGAGTTGCAGACAACAGGCCAAGCGGCTCCATTTGAAGCGGAATTAAGTCGCCCAGATGGAAGTAAAGTACCCGTAATGGTCAGCCTCGCTGGGCTAGAAGGCTCCCAATTTGAATGGGTTGGTTTTGTGTTGGATCTGACTGAACAAAAGAAAGCGGATAAGGTGAAATCTGAATTCATCTCGGTAGTCAGCCATGAATTGCGAACACCATTGACTTCGATACGTGGCGCCCTAGGACTACTAGAACATGGTGCAGCTGGCAATCTTTCACCCAAGATTCAACACTTAATTCAAATTGCACACCGCAACAGTCAGCGTCTCGGCATACTCGTCAACGATTTGCTGGATATGGAAAAATTGGTGTCGGGCAAAATGGAATTTAAGTCGGAAGTTTTTAATTTGCAGGATCTGTGTCTTCAGGCAATCGAGGCAAATGCAAGTTACGCGGCGCGCTTAGATGTGCGCTATGAATATTTGGAAACGGTCAGCAATTCTGACGTGGTCGGCGATCCAGAGCGCGTCATGCAAGTATTCGCCAATCTCTTGTCCAATGCCGCAAAATTTTCTCCACGCGGCGAAACTGTTCAAATAAGAATACGAGCATTCGGGCAACATTGGCGCATTGAAGTTGAAGACCATGGGAGCGGGATTCCAGAGGAGTTCCGACACCGCATATTCAGCAAATTCGCACAGGCGGACGGATCGAACACGCGGCAGCAAGGTGGTACAGGATTAGGGCTCAATATCGCCAAATCCTTCGTCGAAAAAATGGGTGGTGAAATTGGCTTCGACAGTCATGCGGGAAAAGGCAGCCTATTTTGGTTCACACTCCCCATCGCTACGAATGCACCAAACTGAGCTCATGAGTATTCGAATTTATTGTTTGGTTTGGATAGGGCGTCCTAAATTCATTGTCCAATAACGACGATAAAATGCGCTCTCCTTTGCGACACAAGCCACACCTAACTCAGTCAATCTTGGATCTAGCATTTGTATGCAATGCGTTGGACTTTTGAGCCACTTATCAATTACGGTCGCCAGATCAATCTTGCCTGCAGCAATATTTTCACTCAAACGTTCGTAGCGATACCCCGTCGCAGCAACGCGCTGCGTCACCTCTCGTCCATCAAAACTCGTATGTGAAAATAGATTTGTGGCAGCCATTTGCGCTGCATGTCCCATCGCAGCGGATTGAAGTAAGCTATTCCACACTAGAGGCGAACTAGCTGGAACTAGCTGTGATCCACAGATTTGATCTTGCGCACGTAGCGCATTCACAAGTCTTAAAACTTCATCTTGAAATGCGCTTTGTGTCATTAGCCCACAGGTTGCATCAACCATTTCTGCCTGAATATACAAAGATTGAATCGCTTCTTTCGAGAACTGTGGTGCAGATTGTGGTTCCAGGTTGGCGCGCGAATTGCCGACGTTCGGCTCAACATGTGCGACACAGGAATTTAAAAAGAGCGTCAGAGCGATCACTCCTATTGAGGATAGAGATAAATTCGGTTGGACAGACATGCTGGCACTGGTGAAAACTTATTTACTCGAAAATTTCCGCAAATTTTTTTCTGCTTGGTGTCGAATCTTATTTTGCACTAAAGGCAAACGGCCCATCAGATACCCCTTCCAACCCATCGCCTGTCTACTCCATTTCCATAAATCAAAATGATCACGATGGACTGCAATTTTGCCATCACGAAAAGTGAACTTCGCATGAATATCATTCACGACTTGGCGCCCTGTTTGACTAAAACAATAGCTCGCGACCCAATGCGCCCGCCCCTCCGTCTCATTGGCCTCAATTTGATCAAACACCAAACTAAAATCTTGTGCGCGCGAAGTCAGCATGCGCCACATATCTCCAACTTGTTGCCCCTTTAGATCAAGAAAGACTGGGTCAGAAAACTGAATATCTTCTGCATAGCAGGCGACCATCGCTTGCGCGTCCAAACGTTGAAACGCTTCATAAAATTTTTGAATCAACAGCGCATTCGGATGCATGATTACTCCTATTAAAAGCGACTATTTCGATTAATGTGCACTCGCGCTTGCACTTGCGCTTGCTGATTCAGACGCACTCGCTTCCGCCGATGCAGATTCCGGCGGGTGTGCGGTAGGTTTAACCTCAGAGATATTGTTTTCGCGCATGTAATCGTTCATTTCTTTCCAACCCGCGTAAACGGCTGCACGTGCTGCTTCAGGATTAAGGACATAGCAATCCTCAATTCCCCTTCCCGCATGTCGACACGCACTTCCCGTCGCGCGAGCATCCGCCTCACGCAATGCAGCCTCTTTCGCTGGATCAGGAACACCCAATCTTTCACATGCACTTATCAGTACTAGGCTCGTTACACCGACAATTTTCAAGAAGATACGCATTCAATCACCCATTCAAAAATGAGATGGCCACTCTAAACAATACAATTTTCTTCATTCAGCAAAAAACGACATCTTGCTTCGTGTTCATCCACCGTAGTGTAAAGCAGAATTCCCAAAACGTTTGTTTTCTTATTAATCCAATTTATTTTCTAGTTGTTTCCACATCAATTTCAAACTGACTCAAGCGACTTTGCCCAAAGATCCATCATCGTTGAGTCAACCGTCGCATCAAACCACACGTTGAGAGCGACTGCTAGCAGGAGGTCGAGCAAACGACCATTTTGTATCCAATTAGATCATTCGCTACCGAGGATATAATGCTCCTCATATTTTAATCACATCATTTAGCAAAAATTAGGATGAAGGAAACACGCAATGCCCATGAAACAATCAAAACAATCCCTCTTTCAACTCGCTTTCTGCCTGATATGTACTAGTCTAAGCCCCTATAGTGCTGGTCAGTCGCTACAAGATAATTTGTGGCATGGTGGCATTGCTATTGGCGGAAGCTATGCATCGAGCAATACAGTTGCGCAGACCTTTAATCTTAACGCGAATGGAAGCAAAGCAAGCAAAGAAGACAAATTGGGACTGTACACAGTCATCAATTATGGCAGCAACACCGTCAATAAAATCAAAACTAATACTGCCCAATTGCTACGCTTGGGTGGGCGCTACGACTACAATTTATCTGAGACCAGTTTCTTTTTTGGTGGAAGTGAGATTGAAACAAATAAAATTCAAAACATCGATTCTCGCTATTCAGTCAATGCAGGTGCAGGTTTTAAATTGATTAAGACGGATGAAACATCCTTTGATATTTTTACTGGTCTCGGTTATTCCGATACACGTTTTGGCACAACTATTCCTCCCTCACCCTCATCGAAAAAAGGTGTCGAAATATTGCTCGGGGAAGAATCTACCCATAAACTCAGTACGACCTCAAGCGTAAAACAACGTTGGTCAATTTATCCGGGTAGTGCTGGTATTGGGACACGCAGTACCTTTGACATCAGTTTAGCAACTGTTGTTGCAAATGGGTGGACACTCAATGCAGGTGCGGCTGTAAGTTATACCAGCAAACCCAGCAACAACTTTAAACGCACGAGCAGCTTAATTACATTTGGCTTTGGCTATAAGTACTAAATCGACTCGAAGTGAGTTAAAATACTGATTAAATAACCAGTGCTTTAGCTCACAATGAAACAAGTACGACGCAAAATAATTCATTGCGATTGCGATTGTTTTTATGCCTCAGTCGAAATGCGCGACAATCCGAATCTGCGTGAAGTACCACTCGCGATTGGCGGAAAAGCAGATCAACGTGGGGTCATTGCCACTTGCAACTATACTGCACGAGGTTTTGGTGTTCGCTCTGCGATGCCGACTTCGCAAGCTATCAAACGCTGTCCGGAATTGGTGGTCATGCGACCGAATATGGAGAAGTACCGAATTGCGTCGCGTCAAATTTTAGAGATTTACCGAGACTATACCGATTTAGTCGAACCCTTATCCCTAGACGAAGCCTACCTTGATGTCAGCCAGAGTTCTCGGCTTCGAGGTAGCGCTACGCGAATTGCAGAGGAAATTCGACAGCGAATTGTCGAACAGGTTGGAATCACCGTTTCAGCGGGTGTGGCACCAAACAAATTTCTCGCAAAAATTGCCAGCGATTGGAATAAGCCAAATGGCCTCTACGTCATTCTGCCGGAACAGGTCGACGAATTCGTGCAGCAACTTCAAGTTGATCGCTTATTTGGCGTTGGCAAAGTTACCGCAAACAAACTTCACCAATTAGGGATTCAAACTTGCCATGATCTACGCAATTGGTCCTTACCTGACCTATTACATCAGTTTGGTAAACTGGGTGCCAGCCTTTATTCGCTCTGCAGAGGAATCGATGAGCGTCAAGTAATAGCAAGTTCTGAGAGGAAGTCAGTCAGTATTGAAGAAACTTATACGCAAGATTTGCGTCGCTTCGAAGATTGTATTGCCGAGCTTCCGGTACTCTATGCGTCATTAGAAAAACAAGTACAACGAACGGCGACATCTCAGCATATTCAAAAACTCAACATCAAACTACGCTTTAACGATTTCAAACAGACGACCGTGGAGTGCAAAGCGAATACGCTAAGCCAACAAAAGTTCGCAGACCTCTTAAAAATCGGCTACCAAAGAAAACAGCTGCCGGTCCGACTGATTGGCTTAGGCATCAGTGTTCATGATAAGACGGATGATGAACAACTCAAATTATTTGAATAAGATCTATCAAAATACTTTAAGTCGAGATCCGTCTTAATAAATTACTCGAGGTGTTTTGCATCAGCAGCATTCAATAACATCGCCCGAAACGCTTGAAATAATTTATGCATGGGGGCTTGCTTATATGGGAACAGGTCAATTGGATCCATCGCATGCACAATCATGTCGCTGTCCGCTTCAAAAATCAGTAATTTCCCATCCGATGTTTCGCCACAATCGATTCCGATGTAATCTAAACCTGTTCGCACATAAATGGCATCGAATGCGGCAGCATGCTTAACGACAAAGTCATTGTCGAAATTCATCATAAATCGCGCTTCTTCATCACGCTTTTCCTGACTATCTGTCATGCCTGCATTCAAGTAATGAATCATCCAGTGTTTAGAGATTCCCATATGTGAAATAAAAGGTTTGCCTTCGATTAGCATTATTCGATACTTTCGAAATAGGCCATCTGGACTGCGGTAATCAACGAAACGTGCAATATAAAATTCTTCACTTGGAACCGCAGCCAAATAATCAGCAACAGCATCTTGTGACATAATTTTCCGCAACCCATTCCCTGCATGCGATCCCAGTGGCCGCGCAATGATTGGAAATTCTGTCGCTTCGATCAAATCCGATAATTGGCAGGCCTCGTTCGCTAAATTTTGTAATTGCGCACGTGAGATTCTCGCGGCGGTTGGCATTTCGATCATCTCAACAGATTGCAATAACCTGCAAGCACGATCCCGACCGAGCTCGGCGATGTATCGAGGGTAATTCAACACGGGTCGTGGCCACGACTGCAATATGTCATCTAATTCCAGTAACAGCTCTCGTTTTCCGTCCGCCTCACCAATCGCGACGAATAACACATCGTGTTCAGGGATTTGGTCAATCGCAGGAATTCCTTCGCCGACATACAACATCTGCAAATCGATATCAGAATTTTCCAATAAGAATTCGACAGGAGTGTTCGCCATCAAGTCGCCATTCGTCATAATAACTAACAACTTCAATCGACATGGATGTTGAGCTGGGATGTGATACAGAGACTGCGTCTGCAACGCGAGCATTTGCGTTGCCAATGCCGTGTCGGCGTGTCCAGAAAGCATCAATACAGTTGCCAAGTCCAAGGATGCATTCGCATCGTTAGGATCACGCTTAGCTCGCTCAATCAGCTCGGCAGCGATCGGCTGCAGATCTTGTTTGGAAAATGCTTTGCGCATTAATGGTGCGAGCCCTATCAAGGGCAATTTACTTGAAACTAGCGGCTTTTCAGAATTCGATGGCGTCATACAGCATGTTCCTGTCAGGCTGGGTTAGCGGAGATGTCAACACTTAATCGATCACCAAATTGAATCACCGCGCGCAACATACGATCAATTTCATGTTTGCCGGTTCGATGATTCACGATGGCCGCCCGAATTGCTAAATGTCCGTGTACCCTGGTTGTCGATGGCGCAGCTAGACCTGATTCATGCAGCTCAAAAACAATGTCGCGGTTCAAATCATCTAATTGCGTTTGATTTTCGTGTAGATACCGGAAGCATACAATATTCAAATTCACAGGCGCTAATAGTTCTAGGCGCGGATTGCCTTCGATTTGCCTTTGCAAATAGCGAGCGACTTCACATGTGTGAGAAATCATTTTTCCAAGTCTTTCGGTCCCGTAAACTTGAATTGTGAACCAAGCCTTCAAAGCTCGAAAACCACGTGACAAGTCAGGGCCAAAATCACAAGGCCACTTTGTGCCAGCGGCAATACCTCGCGTCTCACGTTTTAGATAACTGGTTGAAATTGCGAAAGTATCAAAATGGGCATCGCCATCACGCACCAAAATATAGCCCGCATCATAAGGAACCTGTAGCCACTTATGGAAATCAAATGCGATCGAATCAGCGCGCTCTATTCCTTTCAATCGTGGCGCGATGTCTTTCGCCAGCATCGCCAGAGCGCCAAAAGCACCGTCGATATGAAACCACAATTCTTCGGACTCTGCGAAGTCGGCTAAGGCAGACAAATTATCAATCGCACCGACATCGACCGTTCCTGCCGTACCCGCGATCATAAAAGGCGTCATACCAGCAAGACGATCCGCTTGAATAGCTTGTCTTAAGCAATCCAAATCCATTTCAAAATTCTCATTCACGGGAATAAGTCTCAGAGCATCCGTGCCGATACCGGCCATGTCGATGGCTTGGGAAACACAGGCATGTGCGCCGACTGAGGCATAAGCAACCAAGCGCTGCGGATTCGAGGCGATACCTGTTTTTCGACTCGCCAAACCGAGTGCTTTCGCTCTGGCGATCAATACAGCAATAAAATTGGCAATGGAAGTACCCGTCACAAACAAACCGCTGGCAGAATCCGGAAATTGAAACAATTCTTGCATCCATCGTGTCATTTGCTTTTCGACTTCCACTGGCATCTGATCCCGCCCGCCCAAATTGGCGTTCAAACCAGCAGCTAACAATTCAGCCAACATTCCGACCGGCGTTCCACCACCTTGTACCCATCCCATAAAGCCGGGATGCGCATTTCCAGCGGAATACGGCATCACCTCATGCAGAAATCGTTGATGTATCTCTTCCAGAGCAACACCTTCGCGTGGCAAAGACTCATGATAACGTTGACGGATTCCCTCTGGAACTGGTTGCCAGACTGGCCGCTCGCGGATATGTTGCATATAGTCGAACATATCGTCGAGCATTTTATGCCCCTGCGCACGTATCGCTGTCCAATCTTGTGGGTCTAAACTGTGAGATCGATCTTCCATTTTATTTCCAATGCGAGAGCCTAGGGCTGGTCGCTTATTCGGCGCCAACAATCAGCAAAATAATTTAAGGGGCGAAGAATACCGCCAATTTAATTTTTTGTCTGTGAAGAGCGAATTTCGAGATGCTAAGTTTTCAAGAAAGCGGCCAATAGACTTGCTTTCCTCTGTGCACGGGTATGTGTCCAAAAACCATCAAAGCAGAAGCGTACTTGCTTTTCTTCATAGATCACAACACGCCATGGTCGCTGCATAAGCACACAATGAACAAAGCTCGCAAAACTTTCTGCAAAGTCTTCATACACGGACGTTGCTGCATATAGTGAGGGAAAACCTGTTTTGCTTAAGGCAGAATATAAACTCTCGGCCTCGACCATCTCGAAATTGGGGTCGGCGTAGTAGCATATTTTTGACTGTTGTTCGAAGCGATGCTTAATCAAAGGTATGATCTCGCCATTCATCGCGATTTGCCAACAAATTGCTAAGAAATCATATTCTTCAGTATAGCGAAATTTCGCTGCGCCTTCCCACCAATTTGGCAGCAAACCTGAATTTATACTCACGACATGCCCAAATTCATGCAGCAGCAAATACTGAATTGCATGTCTTCGATGATCTTGCATCGCATCGGCAATCTCGGCTTGCAAGCAAAAGTTGGGCGCCTGAATGAATGGATTCGCTTCTTTCCAAGTCATCCAGGAGTTCGCTGAGCGAGTCTTGAATGCGCTCACGTCTAGCAATACTACAGCACCCAAGATCCGCCCGTTAGAGTCGGCAACAACATCTGTAATCGCGCTAGATACAACCCCACTCCCGACATAAACACCCAATAACAAGTGCTCCAATTTGTGTCGCACAGGCTCGGGCAATTCAGCAATCGAGCTCGAGACATCGTCAAAAAAAGCGGTCTCATCGGCATCATTGGTCAATCCTTGGACCGCCTTAGTTTTCTCACCCGGCTGGGCAAATCGCTGGTTGACAGCCGAAACGTAATCTAGCAGCTCCGCAGGAGCACTAGCAACGCGTTGATGTAGGGGAATTTGAAACTGAGCAAGCCAGCGTTCAGAGTCAGGCGTGATAATCACAGATCTTGTAAATCAGGCCTTCTCATTAAGCAACATGCCATTTTTTTTGTCCAAATCTTTTGCCATCTCTAAGACTTCCTTCGATGGGATCTGACGAATAATCGTATTGGTCTCTTTGTCGACAATCTGCACAACGACTTTACCTGATTCTCTATCAAGATTGAGATTGACACTGTTGTTTGCGTTGAAAAATTGGTTGATCGCATCAACTGATTTCTTCAACTCGCTGTCACTCACGGCATCACCAGAACGACTCCCAGCATCCGCCCGATTCACTTTTTCAACATTAACAGTATCTTTTAAAACCCTACGCGCATCAGGTGGTGTCGTAACGCCAGCAATGCCAGCGTTGCTCGATACTGCAGCAGTAATTTGATTGATACTCATAATATTCCCCAGTGATATATCTTTTGCTATCCACAATCGCATGGCGAGATAAGTCGTATCTTGTTTATCGGAGCAATTCAGAAAAAGTTTAATTTATTTTCTTAGGGATAAAATCAATTTTGATACAACTCAACTTTTGCGTAATTTTCCATTATAGAATCTTGCGAATGAAGCAAGCTTCGATTCAATTTAAACACCATTTTTCTGGTAGGGAGCATGTATGAACGGGAATCAAATCCAATTCAAAATCGGCAACTCAAGATTTGGAAAATGTCGATATGGCTGGATGATGTATAACGGGGCTTATATCGGTACGTGCTTCGAGATTTATGGAGAGTTCAGTGAATCTGAAGTGGAAGTGTTTAAAATGTATTTACGGCCTGGCGCGTGTGCCATTGACGTCGGAGCACACATTGGTGACTTAACTCTGCCGATGGCGAGAATTGTCGGTGCAGAAGGCCGCATTTATGCGTATGAATCGAACCCCGAGATTTTCAATATTCTTTGCGCCAATTTAGCTATCAATCAGATCAAGAACGTTAAACCCGTCAACGCGTTTGTTGCGGACAGCCCAGAAGTCGAGACGAGTAGCCCCGTGTGGGGCGAGCATGCATTCACCGGCGACGTCTGGGAGACGACTTTTGCTCCGTTAGATAACCTTAAACTAAAACGCCTTGATTTTATAAAAATCGACACGGATGGAAATGAACTATCGGTGATGTCTAGCGGAGCAAAGATTATCCAAGAATTTCAACCTGTTATTTATTATGAAAATGATATTCGCGACAAATCCGCTGAAATCATTCAATTTTTGTTAAATTTTGGTTATCGCATTTTTTTTCATCCAGCACCCATTTTTCAAGAAAATAACTTTTATCAAAATCGGAAAAATTTTTGGGCGCCTAAGAATATCGTTTCGCTGATGATGCTTGCGATCCCGAACGGCAAGCCCATACCAAACGGTTTGAGAGAAGTTAAGGATAAAAATGACTGGTGGGATGATGTAGCAACAGAAAAGCCAAAAAAATAGGGAACAACCTGCCGACAATTTTGGCGCGCCAGACACGATTCGAACGTGCGACCCCAGCCTTCGGAGGGCTGTACTCTATCCATCTGAGCTACTGGCGCTTAGGAAATTACAAAAGGACGCGTATTCTACCGCAAATCAGACCGAAAGCAGTTTCAATTCACGCCTGATTTGTGGAATTATTGCCTGATTGAACCGCAAAGCATTCCTGAAAAGCCGATTTTTCATTCCAAAACACACGCTTTAGCTCTATAATCTGATGTTTTATGCCTAGCCAGCTGGAGTTGGCAGCAACCAAAATTCACATTATTTTTGCATTGAGGAAACCATGAGCGACGCCCACGACGAACACGAATCAGCGATTAAAACGCCAAAGCAACTTATCGTTGCGGTTGTGGCTGGATTCTTAGTCCCTATCTTGATCATTGTTTTATTGGTGAAATTTGTTGCCAGTGACAACAAAGTCGGTGCTGGCTCCAACAGCCAAACACCCGATGCCATTGCCGCACGGATTGCTCCAGTTGCAAATGAAGGCTTCAATTTTGTTGATGCAAACGGCCCTAAAGTACTCCAAACCGGAGAAGCTGTTTACAAAGCGGCTTGTGCTGCATGCCATGCAACAGGTGCTGCGGGTGCTCCGAAATTTGGTGATGCAGGTGCGTGGAGTGCTCGTATTGCTCAAGGCTATGACACAATCGTCAAGCACGCAATTGAAGGTATTCGCGGAATGCCAGCAAAAGGCGGCAACCCAGATTTAGATGACATCGAAGTTGCACGTGCCGTCGTACACATGGCGAACGCGGGCGGTGCAAAATTCAAAGACCCAGAAGTCAAAGCAGCAGCATCAGCGGAAGCTTCTGCAAAGTAACAAATACGACTGACCCAGTCACAAAAAAAGCCAGTCATTTGACTGGCTTTTTTTACATTCGTAGTCTCGAAAAATGTTACGACAAAACACTTATGAGCCTTTGCAAAGAGTGATCAAAGTGAGGCTGCTAGTTCCGCTCCTTCTTTGATCGCTCGTTTAGCGTCTAGTTCAGAGGCTAATGCCGCACCACCAATCTTATGAAATTGCGGACCTGTCTCGTCCCCTTGTTGCGGCATTAACTCTGTCAATGACTCCTGACCAGCACACATAATCACATGATCGACATCCAATAGTTGGCGCTGTCCCCCAACCAAAATGTGTAAGCCTTGGTCATCGATTTTCTGATATTCAACCCCCGCGACCATTTTAACTTGATTGCGCTGTAAGGTAGCCCGATGTACCCACCCGGAAGTCTTACCTAAACCCGCGCCAACCTTACTGGCTTTGCGTTGCAGAAGATAAATCTCA
This sequence comes from Affinundibacterium fentianense, assembly GCF_018139545.1. Lineage (GTDB taxonomy): Bacteria > Pseudomonadota > Gammaproteobacteria > Burkholderiales > Burkholderiaceae_D > Undibacterium > Undibacterium fentianense. Next base: position 48,885 of record NZ_JAGSPJ010000004.1, read on the forward strand.
CGCAAAGGAGGCGCAATGTGCGGTGTCACCAAACCACCATTTTGCTTAGCTTGCAGATCAATACCCCATTCGGCCAACCAAGTGTTTAACGAAATCGGCAACGGTATCGCGGTATCATGTAAAAGATACTCAGCAACGTCAAAGCCAATCCCTCCAGCGCCAATAATCGCGACCTTATTGCCAACAGGTTTCTTATGTAAGAGAACGTCAAGATACGATAGCACTTTTGGATGATCAACTCCTTCAATGCGTGGTGTACGCGGGGTAATCCCAGTTGCGACAATAATATGATCAAAGCCCTGCGCCACCAATTCCTCACGTGTCACACGACGATTTAAATTGAGTTTGACGCCTGTCACTTCAATACGTTTAGCGAAATAACGTAGAGTTTCCTTAAACTCTTCCTTACCTGGAATCTGCATCGCGATTTTGAACTGCCCGCCAATCGAATCAGAGCTATCGAACAGACTCACATCGTGCCCACAGCTTGCCGCCACCGTTGCAGCGGACAATCCAGCCGGTCCAGCACCGACTACCGCGATGCGCTTTGTCGTAGTCTTTTTCAGATATTGCAACTCTGTTTCGTGGGCAGCACGAGGATTAACCAAGCAACTCGCGCGCTGGTTAGAAAAGGTATGGTCAAGACAAGCCTGATTACATGCGATGCAAGTATTAATTTCATCAACCCGACCTGCTGCGGCTTTATTGACAAACTCTGGATCTGCTAAAAACGGACGTGCCATCGAGACCATATCCGCAGTACCGCTGGCAATAATTTCCTCTGCTTGAGCTGGCATATTGATACGGTTCGAGGCGATGACTGGAATCGACACAGCTTCTTTCAGACGGCCTGATACACTAGCAAATGCGGCGCGTGGTACAGAGGTCACAATTGTCGGCACCCGTGCCTCATGCCACCCAATCCCAGTGTTAAACAAAGTGACTCCTGCTTTTTCTAAAGCTTGTGCGACCGCAACAACTTCTTCCCAACTATTTCCACCTTCAACCAGATCCAAAATGGAATGGCGATACATAATAATGAATCGCTCACCAACCGCAGCACGCACTCGGCGCACGATCTCAACCGGCAAACGCATACGATTTTCTATCGAACCACCCCAACGGTCGGTACGCTGATTGGTGCGCAAACATAAAAATTGGTTCAGTAAGTAGCCTTCACTACCCATTATTTCTACACCATCGTAGCCTGATTTTTGTGCTAATCGGGCGCATCGCACATAATCACGAATCGTACTTTCGATGCCAGCTTCAGTCAGCGCTTTCGGTTTGAATTTTGAAATTGGCGCTTTCTTATCGGATGCCGAAACGATAAATGGCTGATAACCATAACGACCAGAGTGGAGAATCTGCATTACGATCTTGCCGCCCTCTTCGTGCACAGCATTCGTTACTTTGCGGTGATTAAAAATATCACCCAAGCTATTCATAGTGCCACCGAAAGGCAATAACCAGCCGCGCCGATTCGGCGAAATTCCGCCTGTCACAATAAGACCAACGCCTCCCCGAGCGCGCTCACGAAAGTACTCAGCCAATTTTCCATAGTTGTAAAAACGGTCTTCAAGACCAGTATGCATGGAACCCATCATGACCCGATTACGCAATTGTGTGAAACCCAAATCAAGCGGTGCCAACAGATGTGGAAAGTGTGCATTCGTCATACAGAATCCTATGAAAATAACAAGTTCGAACAAGAATACACAAGCTCTCTAAAAATGGCGATGTTTTGCCTAGATACGCTTCTCTAAAATGCACAGGCATTGTCGAATCAACCAAACTTGATACATGTAAGCAAAGCGTAACAGCTGTAAGACTCTAGCAACCTAGGCGGTGGCGTGATTAGAAAGAACTATAGTTGCAACACGTCGCCGGAGGTTTCAACATGCTCGTTTATTCTCACTTATCCATACCAAAGAGTCCACTGCTAAGCGATATTGAGGAGTTGCTCAGCGACTTTCAGGAACTCGGTATTTTTCAGCGCTATGGAACCTACTGCTTGTTGATCAATAGCTTGTTAGTCCATTGTCTGCGCGATCGCGCCCATTCAGCAACACTAGCGCAATGCTATGCAGTCCTTGAAAGCCCGTCACATCGCTATTTTCTTGGACATCAGGATTTTGTTCGTGCGGAACAATTAGCAGGACACGTTGCCTGTATCGTAAAACATCGGAACCATGCAGATCAAACTCACACTTTGGTCGACTTTGGGCTGGGTAATTTACAAAAAATGACCCCCATGGCACCGCAAGTTGTTGCGACAACAATGCATCGTCGAGCCAGTTATCTGGCTAGCATCACACTCAAACCCAACCTACATTTAACGTGGTGGAAAGTGAATCAAATCCCCAATTTGGATGAAGAGTTCCGCGCGCAAGCATCGATCCTCAATCAATTGATTGCCGAGTTACAATCGTTTCAGCAACAACGTCGACCACATGGCCTGCATCAATGCTATCCAAAACTTGCGAACCATCGCCTCCCCTCCCGTCTAGATTCGATGTGATGACGCAAATTCATACACAATAGCGCAAAATCTCTAGGGCGATGTAGGGCTGTACTTTAAAGGCACTGAAGTTGTCTTGGAAATAAACCTTGTAGGCAGACAGCTGCTCCAATTCAGCATCACTCAAATGTTTAAAATCCATATTCCAGTGAGTATAGGCACGTTCGGAAATTGTCTGCTCAAGTAGTAAGGTGACATCAGAGTGACGAGCATCCTGTTTAATGTGTGCGAAGGTAGAGTGAACTTGCTTTGGTTCACCCTCCAGCAATTGTAAAAATCGCCCATTTGTATAAAGCAATTTACCCGTAATCGTATGGACAGTATTATTCCGCACTGCATGACTATGGATCGATCTCAATACCGATTCATCACCAACTAAGCGACTAACATACACTAATTGAATCAAACTCATCATTGCTCCAACGTAGAATTGTCGATCCAATTCTACGCCCGAACTCAGTTCCACAGCAATCAAATATCAAATCGGTGCGCCTGGTGGAATCAGTGGCAACCCGCGCAGTTTCACGCTCGTAGGCTCACGTAAATAGGACAGAATAAGATCCGCTGCTTGGCGACGACTATGACTAATGCTGCCTTTGCTAGGATTTTTTTGTAACCATTGCGCCAAATCAGCGACATTGGCACGCACCTCGGCCTGAACCTGCGGATGTAAACGCCCGCTGTCAATCAGATTCAAGACTGCGTCCAATACAACCCAGTTTGACGCCAATTGGACTGCTTCGCCTGCGACGACGTTGCTTGGCACAGAGGATCGCTTCCATGTGCGCTCAAAGACTTGTTGCAATAGTTCGCTAACGCCAAGTTGCTGTATATCACGTGCATGTTGCCAAGAGAGGCGGTTGATTCTCGATGGATCGAATAAAAACTGACAACTTTGTGCAGAGCCTGCTTCGACTGCGGACAAGGCATCAAATATCACGTTCATCTTGCCAGAAAAATATTCGGGTGTACGACTATACCCTTCGGATTGCGGTGTCAAAATATCCAACACATTTTGTGGCAAAGCCAATTGCTCCGCACGCAAGCTATCGGCAATTTTTTGCAATGCCTGACGTTGCGTCGCTGCTGCGACTGGCTTGGCACCCGCCGTCACTCGCCCCTCGTTAGCATCCTGTGCAAGCCCATATTCGTATTCTGCGCCTGCAATTAAGCGCGCGACACCTTCAATTTGATATCGATGCAATAGGTATAAAGGTACTAAGCGCGCCTCCAGTTCGCCCAATTGACGCTGAGGTGGCAATACAGCTGTCGAAAATCGACTTAAAGCGCGCTGACGTACCTGCATCAGTTGATCGTAAGTTTGCAAGGAATCAGCACCAAAATCCCACAATAAACCGTTTGGATGTGCGGCACCTGGTGCACGCGAGTCACTGTCGGCAACATATTGCAAACCCGATGCTTTCGCTTTGGCTCGTAAGTTCGCTAGCGCCAGCGTTTCATTTTGGCCAGGAAAATTACTATACAGATGCTGGATAACGAATTCATCCCATGGCCCTACGCCGACACCATAGGCGGTATTTAATTCAGGTTCTCCTTGCGCATTTAATTTAACGATAGGATGCGGGTAATCCATCACCGAACCATTGCCTTGTCGACTCGGCGCAAAATTATGTGCGATTCCCAGAGTATGTCCGACTTCATGCGCCGCCAATTGACGCAACCGTGCCAAAGCCATTTGCTCAGCTGCGCGTTTTTTTTCTTCGCTGGTAGTTTTACCATAGGGAGCGAGGAGACTCTCGGCAATCAAAATATCCTGCCGTACCCGTTGCGAACCTAGTGTCACAGCTCCCTTAATAATTTCGCCGGTACGTGGATCACTCACCGCATTGCCGTATGACCAACCACGTGTCGCTCGATGAACCCACATAATCGTGTTGTAGCGAATATCCATAGGATCCACGCCCTCGGGTAACAACTCAACTCGATAAGCATCTTTAAAACCCGCCTTTTCAAACGCTGTCCCCCACCAACTCGCTCCCTCCATTAAAGCAGTGCGCACTGGCTCTGGTGCCCCCCGATCAAGGTAATAAACGATTGGCTTTTTCACCCCACTCACCGCAGCTGTAGGATCTAGCTTTTCAAGTCTATGGCGCAATTGCCACTGCACAGTAATGCTCTCAGCTAATGGCGTTGCAAAATCCATCCTATCGCTGTCAATCCCACCGGAACCTGGATGATAGGGACGTGCCGTATACCCCTCAGGCAAGCGAACCAAGCTCACATGTTGATGCATGCGTAAACTCTTTTGATCAATAGCGACTTGACGTACGAACTGTCCTTCGCCCAAGCCACTAAATGTCAACAAAGCCTCCAGCTCGGTGTTATCTGGAAAATTCTTAGCGTTTTGGGTCAGCACTGCACTGCGCTTTTCGTCAACCACATAATTTCCTTGGCGACTGCGACTCAAACTATCCACTACGCCATGTCGATCAGCGACCAAAAAACTAGAGAAATCGATTAAAAATAGCGAGCCTTCACTTGCGATGATATCGGCAGACCATAATACCGCTCCGGAAAATGCTTCGCGAACCGATGCTCGTTCGTCAGGATTATGGGAATCGGCAACAAATCGGGTATTTTCCTGCACTAAGAAAAGTCGTTTTCCGTGTTTTTCAAAATGAACCAATTTACTAGTGCCTACCTGTCCGCGATCAAGACCAACATCATTCGATCCCAACCCATATGGCAACGAGGTCACCAACAAAAACGGTTTGTTCAACTCTTTCACTGCAAGGAAAACTTTTGCTTGATCATTGCTCAACCACAAATCGAAGTAGCCTGTCGATTTCTTCATGCCTTGCACACTCTTGGAGAAAACGGACTCATTAAGTCCCGGCCCAACGAGCCCATTCTGCTCCTGCGCAACTGCCAGAGTAGTCATAGACAGCATACTCAAAATACATGCGGTGCCAATTAACTTGAGACTAAGTTGCGGGTAACACGAGCGCTGTTGTTCTTTCATGATTTCTCCAAAATGCAGTGACTGTTTTTAAACCTAGACTTTGACAATATATTAAGCGATTTAGTTGCGATTCACTCACGAAATAATGCACCGCAAGAAGCATGCAAAAAACTTTTGCAAGAAAACCAAATAAAAAGAGAGATTCCTAGGTTCATCATCGAGTTAGCGATAATTTCGCAACAAAAGCAGAAGCTAGGGCCTAGGACTTGTTGCTTTTATCTGCGCGGTCATCGCGGCGTTTGCTACAATGAATCGAAAAAATCAGAACCCAAATCCATGGCTATACGACGTTCGATCCTATCCTTCGCAATCTGCCTGCTCGGGATTGTTTGCAATGCAAAACTACAGGCGCAGGAGCTCGTTCATTTACAAACGATCGAGGAATTTGACTCGCAAGGACGACCCGTTCCTATTGGAAAAACCAATGTCGATTTGCTGTCATTTCTAGAAAAAAGTTTATCAATAAAGATAAGCGTAAAACGGGTTCCTTGGAAACGTGCGATGGATAATGCACTTCACAACGATATTTTATTAATGGGTATGTCGATCACCCAAGAACGCGCAAAGAAATACAGCTTTTCTGATCCGATTAATGCAAACGGTAATTGGCTCATCACACGCTGCGATGCAAGTTTTAAATTTAATACGTTGCAAGATCTAAAAGGCAAGCGTATCGGCATCGTGATTGGCACTAGCGCTGGAGAAGAATTTGACAAACAAATCAACGTACTGTTTCAAATCGACAATGATAGCGGTGCTGGTATTTCAAGACTACAAAAGTTGCTCGCAAAGCGGACAGACGCGATTATTTGGTACGGTGTAACAACTGACGTACGTGAAATGCAAAGCGTCATTAATCAACGTTTTGCAGAATGGGACAGTGTCAACAGCAAATTAAACCCGCAACCGTTTTGCGTCCTTCCCAAACCAATTTCTATTGTCTACAATCACTTCGCTATGCGGACCAACGAAGCCAACAAAAAGCTATTGGCACGTATTAACCAAGCGATGGCGAAGGGACGCAAAGAAGGCGCGATTCCGTCTTTACGTGCAACGATTTTGGATTAATCCGTTACACTGCAGGTTTATCGTCGTAAAGGTTAATCTGCAAAATGTCTGGCTCGTCCACCACCACGCAAGGCAAATTCCTTCAAGGTTCAACAATGCGGCATGTCATCAATATGACGGCCACAGGGTCCATCGGTTTGATCGCAGTATTTCTCGTTGATGTTTTAAACCTGCTGTATATCTCGCAACTTGGTCGTGCGGAGCTCGCAGCAGCAATTGGATACGCCAGTACCTTACTGTTTTTTCATACTTCCGTCGGCATCGGTTTATCGATCGCAACCACGGCGGTGGTCTCACGAGCGATCGGGAGTGGTGATAGCTTATTGTCGAAACAATTGGCAGCGAGCTCTCTGTTTCTGATTACGGGGATCTGTACTGCCTTGGTTATCTTGACCTACCCTCTGCTGGGCTTACTATTTGAATTGCTCGGTGCGCAGGGTGAAACCGCGCAGCTCGCTAAACGATTTTGCATCATCGTCTTGCCCTCCATTCCTTTACTCGCGTTAGGTATGGGCCTGAGCGGCTTATTACGTGCAGTGGGTGATGGCAAACGTGCGATGTTTGTGACGCTCGGCGCTGCCGCTGCAACAGCCATTCTTGACCCATTATTCATTTTCGTCTTCGGTTGGGGGCTGGACGGGGCAGCATATGCCAATATCACCGCACGAATCGTACTCGTGACGATAGGCTGCTTTGGTGTACTGCAGGTTCATCGCCTCTATGCTCGTCCGTGCAAAGTTGTCTTTAGGCGTGGTGTCAAAGCATTTGCTAGCATCGGGATCCCCGCCATTCTCACGAACGTCGCAACTCCGTTTGGGAACGCGGCAGTGACTTCAGTCATTGCGCGCTATGGAGATCAGGCAGTGGCGGGATGGGCTGTGGTATCGCGTTTAACTCCCATGGCTTTTGCAGGATTGTTTGCGCTATCAGGTGCAATTGGTCCTATCCTTGGTCAAAATTTAGGTGCACATCGCTACGATCGCCTCCGCTCAACCATGCGCGATAGCTTAAAGCTAACCTTGATTTATGTAGCGATCGTTTGGTTTTTACTCGCTATTTTTAGCCAATTGATCGTGCAAGCCTTCGATGCCAAAGGAATCGCAGCCGACGTTATTACTTTCTTCTGTATATTTGTTGCAGGGAGCTTTTTATTTAATGGAAGCCTATTTGTGGCCAACGCGGCATTCAACAACCTTGGCTATCCGCTCTATTCAACGATGCTCAATTGGGGCCGTTCTACCATCGGCGTAGTCCCTTTTGTTTGGTTTGGAGGAGCATGGTTCGGTGCCCGCGGCGTCATCGCGGGTTATGGATTGGGCGTCGTATTTTTCGGCGTCGTGAGTGTGTGGCTTTGCTTCCGCGTACTAGATCGATTAGAACGCCGAAGCACTTAACAAAGTTAAAACTGCACTGGGACTACAATTTAAGCAAACTTGCCAGTCCTGGGTACCATAATTTCTATCCATAAAAAAAGCCAGGTAGCGACCTGGCTCTTTTTTGGAATAAAAATAACTTCGCACAATTAATTCGTGACAGTCACTTTGTAGCTTGTCTGTTTCGTTTGATTATTGCTGTCTGTAATCTTGATCGTCGTGTTGTACGTTCCGACTTTCGAATAGATATGTGCGACAACAGCTGTAGTCGCGTTCGCCGTTCCATCACCAAACACCCATTCGTATTTGGTTACCTGCGCGCCGCTCATGGCTGTCGACTTGCTCGCATCAAAATTCACACGAAGTTGTGCTCTTCCTGTCAATGCGCTGGTTGTCACATTCAACACGGGCGGAGTCGTCACATATTGTGGTGCCGTCCCAGTAATAATGTACTGTCCCAAACTGCCATAGGTGGAATAACCAGTTGTTTTAGGATCGCCTTTACCCGCTCCACTGACGCGCAAGTAGTATGTCCCAGCAGCAGGCAGAGTATAGGTCAGGGTCGTGCCTAGAGTTGCTGCATTATTTGAAGTTGATAAGACCTTTGCCGTCGAATCAAGCAATTGTAAATTTGCATCCAAATTGCCGCTATACAAAGATCCAGCTAAATTGAAACTCACATTTCCGGCACCTGCACTAAATTTGAACATGTCGCCGTCGCCAACTCGTTCAATAATTCCAGTCGTACTCAAATTATTCAAACCGTTTGCGATCGTGCTCGTCATCGCAGCGGCTCCCGCGGTATTGTCAGCAACATCATCGGTACGGTAGCCCAAGCCACGAACTCCCATCAAACCATAGGCATCAGTCGTATTGTTTGCGCCGTTATACTCGCCCTTCGCCCATTGCGTCAGATTTTTATAGTAACTAACGCCCATGATCGGCGCCCAGCCTGTCTCACCATCACCTTGTCCACCATAATAAGTCACCGATGCTGTACCTTGGTGGTTCAAACCGAGCGTATGCCCCAGCTCATGTGAAATGCATTCTGCGATTGGCTTTTCGGCATTACCTAAATTATTTTGGAAACAGAAAGCAGGCGGGTTGCTCAGATTAATCGTCCCAAATGAATTCAAGTACGCATATCCACCTGCATCACTTACTTGATTGGTAATCAGAATGGACGCACCGATTTTGCCGGTCAGGTTTGCTGGCAATTCAGTGGTGACATCAACATCAAATGGCGAATAATCTTCTTTAACACGCGCCCAGATTTTTTGTATCATCGTCATTTCAGCGTTGCTGAAAGTACCAGTATTTTTATCCAAGTCAAATGGGGGTTTCGCACCCAAACCTTTAAAGTTTAAATACAAAATTCGAGTTGAGTTCGATTTGCTATGCAATTTAAAAGTTTGATCGAGCGCGTAAATTGCATTGCTGACGCTGTCTCCTGTCAGACTCGCGGTTGGTGCAAATGTTGATCCCTCACTCGCGCGGAAAACAGAGCCCGACAAGGTTTTTTCATTCACACCATCGTCGATGTGTAGCAGTCGACCTTGGCGATCAATGTGAATCGATAAGTCTTGTAACATCAGCGCACGCAATGCTTCTGGACTAAAACCATACCATTGCGCGACAACTTGCAGCTGATCACCAAGCAAATCTACCGCCCGTTGGCCTGAGGCCATCTCTGGCAAATTGATACGACTAAACGGAGCACTCTCAGTTTTGCCCTCGGCATTGCTTGGAACAAAATCACTTGGTGCTGATATCTGTGCGAGGAACTCAGGTGCATGTCTAGAACTCACTATACCACGCTCCATCCCCGCCTTCTCACCAGCATTGACAGGCTTATTCGTATCTTTACTTGCAGTCGCGACCGTTTTTTTGTCCAAATCACGATTGCCACTCACCATCGCGGATAATCGGTTGGCCGAATCAATCACACTGGTCAGGGATTGATTAATATTTTCTATGAAGTAGACGCCAGCACCGACTAGCAATACAACGATTAACGCACTGATGGCAGCGCGGCCGGACTGTGATTGTGAATGCGATTTGAAATGCATTATTTTTCTCCCTTTGTTATACGATAGAACAAAGGACTAACGCTGACAGTGGTGTCGATTAAGACCCTCACTGGAAACCCCGCTACCATGATCGATGACCTTAGGTCGGAAGCTTTGCGTCCTTATTTTTCAATAAGTTTGCCCATTTATTGAGCACTTTAATTGCCCAGGGGGAAAAATGAAAGTATTTTTAGTTAACTATCTCAACTATTTTTTCAGTCAAGGTGGATTGCATGTTAATTCGTTACGACACTCTTTTAATGGTAAAGCCTATTGATGATATCAAAATTTCTAACAACACTTGAGGTCAAAAAGTAGGGATAAGGTTTTTAAACCTATCCCCACTTTTAAACTTAACGCATTTTTTAAAACCATCGCCTCGCAATGAATCTATTTGGTCACTGCAATCTTGAAAATCTGCGTTGCAGTCAAATTATTACTATCGGTGATTTTTAGCGTTGTCGTGTAGTTACCAATTTTAGAGTAGGTATGCGAAATTTTCGCGGTTTTCCCTAATGCTGTTCCATCACCGAATGTCCATTCATACTTCATAATTTTTGCACCAGACATTGGCACTGATTTACTCGCATCAAAATTCACGGTCAACTTCCGCTTTCCTGTCAGAGTCCCGTTTGTCACTTTAATCACCGGAGGCATTTGACTCGAAGCGATCGATTTTCCCGTGATTGCATATTGACCCAAGCTACCATAATTCGTATAACCGGTCGTTTTTGGATCACCTTTTCCAACGCCAGTCACACTCAAATAATACGTGCCATTCGCTGTCAAATTTGCATTCAATGTAGTGCCTAGGGTGTTTAAGTCATTTGACGTAGCAATCACTCTACCGCTCGCGTCGGACAATTGGATGCTTGCATCCAAATTACCACTATAAATCGAGCCAACCAAGGTAAAACTGACCTCACCTGGACTACCAACAAAACTATATACATCGACATCGCCCGGCTTTTCAATCACACCGCTTGCACTGAGATTATTGAAGCCGTTAGCATTCGTACTCACCATTGCGCTAGCAGTCGCAATCGTATTCCCGACATCATCGGTACGTGGGCTCAAGCCGCGTACCAACATGGTTGCATAAGCATCTTCTTGGTTGCTTGGATTAGCGTACTCGCCTTTTGACCATTGAGTTAGATTTTGGTAATACCCAACGCCCATAATTGGCGCCCACCCAGTCTCACCACTCCCCTGCCCAGCATAGTATTCCACACCGGTACTGCCTTGATGATATAGACCTAATGTGTGACCTAGTTCGTGAGATATGCACTCAGCAATATATTTATGATAGTTCGCCAGATTATTCTGAAAACAAAATGCCGGAGGATTGTTTAAATTAATACTTCCAAATGAATTGAGATAAGCATAGCCCCCCGCATCACTCTGCAAATTCGTAATCAGAATTGAGGTTCCAATCTTGCCCGTCAAGACTGTCGGCGCCTCTGTCGTAACGTCCACATCGAATGGCGCAAAATCTTCTTTTACACGAGCCCAAATCGTTTGGATATTGGTCAACTCATTGTCATTAAAAGTACCCACTATCCCATCCAAATCAAACGCTGGTTTATCTCCCAGTCCTTTAAAATTCAGATACATAATCCGAGTCGATTCCGGCTTACTGTGTAAGGTGAACGTTTCACCCAATGGATATAGTGCATTATTAAAGTTATTTCCCGCCAAACCATTTCTGTCAAACGCATTTGGATCGCGACCATTCACAACGGGGCTTGAAGTCTGTATTTCGCCAGCGCCCTTATCGATATGGAGTAGACGCCCTTTACGATCAAGATGAATCGTACTATCTCTCAGCATCAATTCGCGCATCGTATCAACACTCATGCCATACCACTGTGCGACTACTGCAAGTTGGTCTCCCAGCAAAGTAATCGCACGCTGTCCCGAAGATATTTCAGGTAAGAAGATTCGATTAAATGGAGCGTTGTCGATTTGCCCTTGCGCATTGGAAGGCAAAAGGTCGGTTTGGGTTCCGATCTGCCCCAACAAGACCGCACGCTGTGCGCTGGTTGACACATTTATTTGCGACCTCTGCCCGCTTGTCGAAATTTCGGTGATATCGGCAGATATCCGTTTTGCATGCGCCAAATTTGCTTGCTCTTGCCCCGTTTGAACAAGAATGCCCCGCTCGTCAGCGTTGAGTATCTTTGCGCTTTGTTGTTGCGTGATTTGGATCGATGAGGATGTCGATTCGTCGAAGTCTAGCAAGGCATAACAGCCTGCGCCAACCAAGAGCAGAATGGCAAGTAAGCTCAGTGTCGCTCGCCCTGTTTGAATTTGTTGTTTCATGTTAATTTCCCCTGTTTATTCAAGCTCCACAAGGGCAACGCTGGCAACATGTATATCATGTTGGCAACCCCGCTACCTTAGTTCACTCATATACAGCGATATGCATTCACTTTAGGCCGGTGGCTTTGCGTCCTTATTTTTCAATAAGTTTGCCCATCGGAGGAACTTTACTGCGCGTCGCAAGAAAAGGAAAGAACAATTCCCAGAAGCTGGTCAATTTAGCATCAACTAACATAGCTCTTGATCGTTGAGGAGCAATCGATTCTCGACCATCAATCGCGGCAATTAAGACCACATTTGCAGCGAGGCTTGGTTGCCACGAGGATACAAATCGACACCAAGAGTAATACCATTTGTGATTCCGATGGTTCACAGTTTGCTTGTTGCAAATATCCGACTATGATGAATTCACATCCGCTAAAAAGGACTCTTATGCGCAATCACAATCGATATTGGCTGGTACCACTAAGTTGTCTCATCTATTCACTGAGCATGTCCACCAGTGCTCATCAAGCATTCCCGGTATGGCCTGAGAATCACAGCGTAGTTTTGCCCAACAATCAAGCAAGCACATTGACCAAGCAATGCTCTCGCCCCTCACTAAAGCATATTACGGGAAGTTGGCAACCCAAACAGTCTGAGATCCGCATCATGGAACAGCAATTGGATAGGTTTCTTCAGACGCATTATCCCACGCTACGCCAACAGGTCACGCAACAATACTTTCAATATGCTGGCTTAATACGCAAAGGACATCGAATTATCTATATCAACGCAGTCGATGATTACGTACAAAATAATCCTGAATGGGGACGAATTGCGATGATCATTTGCGATGGTGGAAAAAAATTTTGGGGTCTAGAATATGACCCAGCTCAACGCAAATTCTCCAACATGCAATTCAACTCTGGAATTTAAATTCTGAGGCGATTGTTATGGCGAATCTTTTGGTCGGCTTAACAGTGCCTTCAGATTTGCCAAACGATTTTGTGGTGTCAGGACTTCGTCTTCTGTAGGGATCGCATCACCTTCATCGAGTTTCATTTCTTTGATGAAGCGTGAAGGATCACAATGCACAGACTCACCGGCACGTTTGCGCTTTTTACACCACGTAATATGCAGGCTGCGCTGGGCGCGTGTGATTCCCACATACATCAAACGGCGCTCTTCTTCTATCCTTGCAGCGATGGTTTCGACAGGCGCATCAGGATCGCCCTTATGTGGCAAAATTCCTTCTTCCACGCCAACCAAGAAGACGTGTGGATATTCCAAGCCTTTTGACGCATGGAGAGTCGACATCCGCACAGCGTCCGGCTCTTCATCTTTGCCTTCCATCATACTCATTAGCGCCACCATTTGCGTTAGGTCGAGCAAACTTCGATGATCGTCGGTACCATCTTTACCACCACTTCCTTTTTGTTTGAGCCACTGGGTGAAATCCAGCACATTCTGCCACTTGGCTTGCGCAGCACGGTCGTCAAAATTGTCGTACAAATAGTATTCGTAGTTAATTTCTTTCATTAACTCGTCCAACAACAATTCCGCATGTCCTTCACGATGAGCGTGTGCCTCAACATTATTGATGAAGGTACAAAATTCACGCAAAGGTCTGAGCTGACGTTCCGTTAAGATCGCTTCAATCCCGCCTTTGAATACCGCTTCAAATAGTGAACACTGCCATTGCCCTGCGTAAGAACCTAATGCTTCTAAAGTTGCCTGTCCCACACCTCGACGTGGTGTCGTGATCGCGCGGATGAATGCAGGGTCATCCTCTTCATTCGCAATCAAACGCAAGTAGGCAATAATGTCTTTAATTTCTGCTTTGTCAAAGAAACTTTGTCCACCCGAAATAGTGTACGGAATACGTTCCTTGCGCAATGCCTGTTCAATCACCCGTGCTTGATGGTTGCCGCGATACAAAATAGCGTAGTCGGTCCAGGCCGCTCGACGTTCAAAACGATGCGCTGAAATCATGATCGCCACCTGCGCCGCTTCTTGCTCGTCATCCTGCATACCCATCACCGTCACTGGGTCACCCAAGCCATGTTCCGACCACAGTGCTTTTTCAAACAACTTCGGATTATTGCCGATCACTGAATTGGCGGCCTGCAAGATTCGTGTGCTGGAACGATAGTTTTGCTCTAATTTAATAATCCTGAGGTCCGGAAAATCAACTTGCAAAGTGCTCAAGTTTTCGATCGTCGCGCCGCGCCAAGCATAGATCGCTTGATCATCATCACCCACCGCAGTGAACATGGGCTTTTTACCTATCCCCGTCACCAACAGCTTCACCAATTCGTATTGGCAGGTATTGGTATCTTGATATTCATCGACTAACAAATAACGCAAACGCCGTTGCCACTTGTCTCGTACTTCTTCGTTTTGGCGAAATAATTCAACGGGTAGTCGAATCAGATCATCAAAATCGACCGCTTGATAAGCAGACAAGGTCGCAACATAGCTCGCATAAATTCTTGCAGCTTGGGCTTCGTCCTCATCTTGCGCTTGCCGTAATGCTTGCTCAGGACTCACCAAACCATTCTTCCAAAGCGACATCGCAGTTTGAATTCGTCGAATTAATTGCTTATCCGTGGTGATCGCCAAATCCTGAACGAGTGAAAAGCAATCATCACTATCCATAATTGAGAAGCGATCTTTTAGCCCCAGCGCACGGGCTTCCTGACGTAAAATTTTTACGCCTAAGGAATGGAAAGTGGATACCGTGATTTGTTTGGCCTTCTTCGGTTCTTTCAAGAGCTTCGCAATCCGCTCTTGCATCTCATGCGCAGCTTTATTGGTAAAAGTCAGGGCGGCAATTGATTTGGCATCATAACCATGCAATTCAATCAAATTCGCGATCTTTTGAGTAATCACGCGTGTTTTGCCAGAGCCTGCACCAGCAAGGACCAGACAAGGGCCATCCATATAGTTGACGGCATCGCGTTGGGGTTGATTCAGACCGTGAGACATGGGAAGGAAAATTGACGATACAGACGACATTGTACCTGTTGCGTTCTCTTATCCCTAGTTTTGCTTCACCTAGTTAACAGCCACACCGCAGATTCATCGGCTTGAAATTGGCGATCTAACGAGAGGATCAAGGATGGAAAACCATGGACTTCGCTTCTTCGGCACCAAGATGCTGAGTTAATATTTTTAACAAGGTGCCGTCTTCTATCAAACTACGGATCAAATTTTGCCATTGTCGGATTTGTTCCTCACTGAACGTCTTTTTCGACAAGACCAAGGCGGAGATAGACTTGTTACCAGGATCCCAGTCCATAAGACGCATTGCCCCAACAACTGGGTAACGCTTTAAATAGTAACGATAAGCGAGCGGTGATGCGATCGTCGCTTGGAACCGTCCAGAGGCAAACATTCGATATAGCGTTTCTAGATCACCAACTCGTTCTAAGCGCCTGTTATCGTCCAATTTTTGCATCATTTCGTCATATTTTGGGCTGTAGCGGAACGAACGAACACCGCCCATCGTCAATTGCTTTGCCTGGATGAACTGCTCAGAGGTCTGAATTGTTAGCGGAACAGCTGGCCCTAATAGAACATATTTTTTATCAACTAGATACGGTGCGAACCACGCAAATTTCTCGCGCTCAGGAGTCACAAGTCCCGAAGCCATCATATCGATAGAACCCATTTCTAATTCATACCAACTGCGCGCTCGCGGCAAGATGGTGATACGGAATGCGCATTCGCTACGCTTGATGATTTCTTTAAGAAAATCTTCGTCAATTCCCCCTCGGTCTTTGCCATACAATGCGCCCATTTCATAGTGCGCAAATCGAATCGGCTGTACAGGACAAAGATCTCTTAATGCCGCCGTGGCGCGGCTTTGCATAGACAGCAGGACAAGCAAGATAAGGAAAAAGCGCACGGGGCACTCCTAAAACAGTCATAGACACTTGCAAATAGAGACGTAACACGCACACTCTGAAATAGAGCGAAGCAGTCGGCAATCCCGACAAGACAACTCAGATATACCAGACTAAACGAGGAGTGAAAATACAAATGTTAAAAATTGATAATTCGGCGGCGAAAGGAAACTAGGCCAAGAATCGGCCTGACGTTACTTGTGAGTTGATTGGAATTTGATACGATCAATTTGATCGCAAGGAACATGTTCAAGAAGGAGTCGGGATCCATCCCCAACTCCCAGTATGAAGGACCGAGATTTTTCACTTTAAGAGACGAGGCGACCATTCCTGAAATCATCAATCGCTTTGAAGATTTCTTCCTGTGAATTCATCACGAAGGGACCATATTGCGCGATGGTTTCACCAAGTGGTCGACCCGCAATCAGGATAAATTTGGCATCGGCGTGAGCGAGGACTTTAACCCCATCTGCACTTGGCCATTTTTTAAGGATAGCCATCCGCTGCAATGGAACTTGTTGTTCTCCAATACTTACCGAGCCTCGATAAACGTAAATAAAGGCGTTCGCGTCGGCCGGCAAATATTGTTGAAATTGCGCTCCTGCGGGTATCGCCACATCAAGATAGAGCGGTTCCGTTGTTGCCCTTTGCATTGCGCCTTGGATGCCGTGACTTTGCCCAGCGATGACGCGGACCTTTACACCAGCTTGCGTTTCGAATTCCGGAATTTCATTACTTTTAAAATCCCGATACCACGCTGGGCACATCTTATCTTTTGCAGCGAGATTTAGCCAAAGCTGAAAACCCTCCATCCTGCCGTTTTCTTGCTCGGGTAATTCAGAATGAATCACGCCCCGCCCCGCGGTCATCCACTGGACACCACCATTCTCGAGCAATCCCTCGTTACCAGCGCTGTCGCGATGGCGCATCTTTCCTTCCAACATATAGGTTATTGTTTCAAAACCTCGATGGGGATGATCAGGAAAACCTGCGATGTACTCGTCTGGATTGTCGCTGCCAAACGCGTCCAACATAAGAAAAGGATCGAGACGATACTGATAGGGCTGTGTCAACACACGAGTCAACTTAACCCCAGCCCCGTCCGAAGTGGCTTGTCCCACGACCAACTGCTCGACAGCACGCGAGAGCTGAACCTGCTCTGATTCAAGCTGGGTCAATTTCATTACTTGGTTCATCACTCGTCTCTCTCCATTCTTAACATCTGGTGTTTCGTCTACCTTAGGCAAACGCCGCCTCGATTTGTGCTTGCGCATCACTGATTGCGCGTTGCTCTCCTTCGGTCCCCATGGCTAAACCTTCGGCATAGATAAATTCAACGTCAGTCATGCCAAGGAAGCCTAAGAATGCCTTGAGATACGGCATTTGTGTGTCATTGGGTGTATTTCTGTACAAACCACCCCGAGTCAACACGACATAAACTTTTTTACCCTTCAACAAACCTTCGGGACCATTCGCAGTGTAACGGAAAGTCACTTGGGCGCGGGAAATTGCATCGATCCAATTTTTCAATTGAGATGATATGCCAAAGTTATACATCGGCGCGCCAATCACAATCACATCTGCGGCTTGCACTTCTGCGATCAAAGCATCATCCAGCGCGACCCGTGCAGCTTGTGCTTCATTCCGCTGTTCTGCGGGCGTGAATAGCGCTTGTAAGGCGGTTTCATCTAAACCTGGTTGCGGCGTCAATGCCAAGTCGCGCAAAGTGAATTCAGCATTAGGATGTTGCTCACGAAGACGGGTACTTACTTGATTAGCAAGATTAGTCGAATGAGAACCGGCAACGCGGGCGCTAGAATTAATTTGTAAAATGTTCATGATATGGGCTTCTTCAGTTAGTTTATGTGACAAGGGGTTCGCAGCAATCTGTATTTGAATCAAGATGAACATACTTTATATGTTCCAAATACAAAGCAGAAGAGCATAAAATGGATATCATTGTTCCAAATTTGAACCAATGTGTTTCTTATTGTTCAAAATTGGTCGGCGTTAGAACCTTGCACGCATCGACAATTTGCGAAGCCCACAATTCAACAAATCACATGAAAGGCAGATCGGATGCAACTCGACCCAAACGATCTTTTGATGTTTTCCCGCGTAGTGACAGAGGGCAGCTTCAGCAAAGCTGCCGAGCGACTGGGTGTTCCAAAGTCAACCTTATCGCGTCGTATCAGCGCACTCGAAACCCATCTAGGTGAGCGCTTGCTTCTCCGTACCACGAGAAAGCTTGTGGTAACGGATTTTGGTCACGCAGTGCTCGCTCATGCGCAACAGGTTCATGCCGAAGTCGAAGCAACGTTGGCGCTGACGCAGCAGCGGCAGGCCGAACCGAGTGGACGCTTGCGGATATCGATGCCCGCCGATTTTGCGAATGAAATGATGACAAACCTGATTGCACGATTCTTGGATCGATACCCAGCGATTCAGCTCGAATTGGATCTCTCCCCACGGCGAGTCGATTTGATCGGAGAAAATTTTGATCTTGCGATCCGTATGGGTAGCCTCACCGACGATGCTTCATTAGCCGCACGACAGTTAGCCATGTTCTCCGCAGCGATGTACGCTTCGCCAGCCTATTTGAAAAAGCATGGTGAACCGCACGAACCGGAAGCATTGATGGAACATCAAACTTTGCGACTCCTCGGTAGAAATGGCGAGCCCGTTGCATGGCGCCTAAAGAATAAGTTACAGACATGGGAAGGCGTTCCCCCTGGCATAGCTACAGCAAACTCCCCAGAATTATTGAAGCGACTCGCTCTGGAAGGCGTGGGCATTACCCTGATTTCAGAGCATTTTGCGCGTTGCCACTTGCACGATGGAAGTTTGATCCGTGTGCTACCTGAATGGCATGCGCCTGAATACAATGCTTGGGCAGTCTTCCCTGGGCGCCGCTTAATGCCAGCGCGAACCCGCGCGTTCATCGATGCGATACTGGAGGAATTCAATCTCAATGACACCAATCCGATCTGTCGTTAGCGAGTTTGACAATCCGGTTGCGATTGAAAGCAAAACACATTGCACTCCAAAACACTGCACTCGAATTTATTGATTGCAAACACAATTTGATACGTCGACAATACCCACTGATTAACTTGAAATCAAGATTGCTATGTCTAATTTTTTTAAATCACGCACTCTGCTTTTTTGTCTACTGTGCTTGCTTCATCCTGCAAGCCAAGCAAAAGACAAACTGAAAGACTTCGCAGAAATTTTTAAGATCAGTGATTCAGCGGAGGGATTGAGTCATTTTCAAATAGAACTCAGTGGAGTCCACGCGAATCAAGCCACCAATATATGTCGAGTCGTAAAAGATAAGCCGGCATTTGATTGTCAAATACGAATTGACTCGACCTTGGAACCGAGCATACAAAATCGCGTGTCGCTTTCTAATCGTGGTGCGGTTCAAGCACAAAAAGTGGTCACTCTGTTTGACCAGCTACAGATGTTGCTTGATGAAGCGGAATACAAGGGACAATGGAAGTTAGACGTACATTTCAAGATCGATGGCACGGCCAACAAAAAATAGACATTGCCGCGAACACAGATCAAGGCACGAAACAAGTGAATCCCGCGCCTTGATTTATTGACTCCGAATTGGTTCGCTTTTGGTGGTTGAAGCAGCTTAATTTACTTCATGCCAGATTCTAATCAAGCCACCACTTTCAATGCTTTCGTGGTCTTCCAATCACCCCGCGTGAAATCTGGAAACACCTGAGAACTGCCGTCCTCCGCCACCGACTTTTCGCTTAATGGGCCAACTGCGGACCAGAAACATCCCTCGTACACATTTTGATCTAAGGGCTCACCTTTCCGCAAACATTCGATCATCCGATACAGCATCAGGAAATCCATCCCTCCATGCCCACCCATCTTTTTCGACAATTCACCCAATCGCAGGTACAAAGGATGTTCGTATTTCGCGGCAATTGCTTCCCACGCACTGTCCTCAGCCCATTCATGATAATTGCTGGTGATACCCTCGACCGAGATGCGATTTGGAAATCCAGCGAGCACACCATTCACGCCCTGTATCAGGTTATGGCGCGTATACGGTCTAGGGGTCGTTTCATCCCATTGCACCATGATTGTTCGGCCCAAGGCTGTCTTGATTATCGACGTATTGATGTCACCCCCCTTAAAATCCAATTCTTTAAACGCATTGGAGGTTAATTTCGTCGATTTTTGTGCATAGGCTGCACGTCCCTTTGCTGGTGAAGAGAATGAAGTGATTCGACCAAATTGGTCTTCTCCTCGAGCTAAATTCATATATTGCGCGACTGGCCCCAAGCCATGCGTGGGATACAAGTTGCCATTCCGCTTCGCGTATTCAAAGGTACGCCATGAACCTGTCGAGTCACCATTTTCCATTTGAAACCGAAGTGCGTGAATATACGATGCCTCTGCATGCAATAGGTCGCCAAGCACACCTTGTCGTACCATATTCAAGTACAGCAATTCTTCGCGTCCATAGTTGACGTTTTCCATCATCATGCAATGACGCCCAGTCATCTCGGAAGTGTCCACGATCTCCCACATCTCTGCCAAAGTTGTCGCGATAGGTACTTCAACAAATGCATGAGCACCTGCCTTCATAGCAGCAATAGCCATTGGCGCATGCAAATTCCAAGGCGTATTGATCAATACCGCGTCTGGCTTGGTTTCGGCCAACATCTTGCGCCATGCATGCTCGTCACCCACATACAATTTGGGTTGGTGCCCAAACTTTATAGCACTTGCTTCTGACTTCTTTGCGCGCGCTTCTACCAGATCCGCGATCCCAACTAATTGCACACCTTCAATCGCTGCAAGTTGACTAGCGTGCCCAGAGCCTCGCGCACCAACGCCGATGATCGCGACTTTGACCTTATCTAATTTGGGCGCGGCGAAATCACCCATGTAACGCGCTTTCAAAGATCGTCGCGCGGACTTTTGAGTTGTTGCTTGCGGCGTTGCGAACACGTTCAAACTGGCCATCCCAGCGCTGATGCCACTGACGGCTTGTAAGAAACCACGGCGGGAGGGATGATTGGATTTTGTCATATTGGGCTCTTGATATTTTCTAAATTAATCGGACTATGCAATCAACGACCTAGGCAATTGCTTGCATTTCAATACTGTTGACAACCTAGCGTTAAATTTTACCCAAAGATAGCTCATAGAACAGCGATTAATATTCAAGGCTTCGTTCAATATAATTTAAGGAAAAAGTGAGGGATTGAGCAGACTTAAACCAAACTATGCTACAGTCCTTCCCCCTCTCAACTGAATGCCTGCGTCCCATGCCGCTCCTTAGCAAAGAACAGATACAAAGCTTTCTTCATACGGAATTTCCACAAACAACGGTGATTGTGGAATCTCTCAATGAAAAGGGCGCGACGGTCCGACAAACGATTAATGATCAACACTTGCGCCCTGGCGGAACGGTATCAGGTCCAGTACTAATGGCCGTGGCAGACGTTGCTATGTATGTTGCGCTCCTCGGCGAAATTGGGATCGTTCCGTTGGCGGTCACAACCAATTTATCCATTAACTTTCTACGCAAGCCCGCTGCCGACTCGGACATTGTGGCGCACTGCCAACTGCTCAAGGTCGGGAAACGCCTAGCAGTCGGCGAAGTGAGCCTATTCTCGGAAGGACAAGCTGATCCGGTCGCACATGTCGTTTGCACTTACGCGATACCAAGTGTTTGAGCGCGCGCTGAATATAAATTAACAGAGCCGTGCTCGCCGCCGCATGTCAATACAAACCCATATCTAAAACACTAATCATTTATATCAAATATGCACAGAGATTTTGACAATCCGCATGCAAGTTCGTATGCTTAATTTGCCAATTGGCGAATTGTCTGGCCTCTGCCTTTTTCCCCTCTAGAATGAATCAACGACGTTTGCGAACCATCCTTTGCTTTGCCTTCATGTGCCTACACGCACAAACCGGCGCGGCAGAGTCCCTCAAGCTTCTATATGAAGTTCGCGAGCCCATGTTTTATCGCGATGCGCAAGGTAATTTAACCGGATTCATTATCAATCGTGTCAACCAAGCCAGCAAAATAGCGGGACTAAAAATCGACTGGGTAGAAACGCCATTCAAGCGCCAACTCAAATTGGTTGAAAACAACGACGAAGCACTCTGCGCGGTTGGTATGTTTAAGAACAAGGAACGCGAACAATTTGCAAAATTTTCACTCTCAATTTATCGCGACAGTGCACGTCCGTCCATCATGCTTGCCCATCGCAATTTTCAACCCGACAAATCGATGGACCTACTTCGCACCCTGAGTATTCCGGGAGCACGAATGCTGAAGAAGGAAACCGCATCGTACGGAACAGTGATTGATGATGCAATTGAACGCTCACGTATCACCATCGTCAGCACGACTGCTGAATCGCTGAATATGGCAAAAATGATCGCTGCGCATCGAGCTGATTTCATTTTGGTTCCAGAAGACGAGGCGCTTAAAATGATTGCCTCAATCGAGGATCGTCAAAATTTGCACATCTTCAAACCTGTCGGCATGCCACAAGGCCCTGAACGTTTTCTGATGTGCAGTGCAAAAGTGAGTGATGAAATCTTACAACGAATGAATCGCGCAATTCAAAAAACTCATCCCTAACTATCGAAAGCCAACCTATGACTCGCATACAAATTAGCTCAGGTTCTCCATTTGAGGAACAAATTGGCTACTCAAGAGCCATCGTGCAGGGCAACTGGATTTTCGTCTCTGGCACTACGGGATTTGACTACAACACAATGACGATAAGCGATGACATTGTGGCGCAAACCGAACAGTGTTTACACAATATATCCCTAGCATTGGAACAAGCGGGATCTAGCCTTGCCGATGTGGTGAGAGTCAATTACGTGCTTCCCGACGCAAGCGAATTTCCCCAATGCTGGCCAACTCTACGCCAACACTTTGGATTAATCCGCCCCGCCGCGATGATGATCTCGGCGGGATTGGCAGACCCGCGCATGAAAATCGAAATTGAAGTGACGGCAATCAAACAGAGCAACTAGCAAGACATCCCTAGAAAAAAAGCGACACGCATGTCGCCTTTTTTCTTGATTTGTTCAGGCAGCTGAATCTCGATACTCGCTGAATCAAGTGAAGAATCGAGTTAAGAATCAAGCATTCAATTCGTTCTGATTCACAATAATTCTCGACACTAAACCATATTCCTGTGCTTCAATCGCGCTCATCCAATAATCGCGTTCGATATCGTTGGTGACACGTTCCAAAGTCTGACCGGACTCTTTCGCGATCAAGGCGGCAATGCGCTCACGAATCTTCACAATCTCACGCGCTTGTATCGCAATATCTGTCGCTTGACCGCCAGCACCGCCACTTGGCTGATGAATCAAAAACCGCGTATTGGGCAAGCAGACACGGCGTTCTTTTGGCACAGCTAAAAATACGTTAACCGCTGCACTACCGACCCAACCAGTTCCTACAACACGCACCGGCGCATTAATAAAGCGAATCATGTCATGGATCACATCACCCGATTCAACATGACCACCTGGCGAAGAAACTAATAAGGTGATTGGCGTATCCGACTCAGCTGACAAGGCGATCAAACGTTTGCTGACTTCCGCAGCCAATTTATCGTTTATCGTCCCGAAGACCAACACGGTACGCGATTTAAACGCTTTCTCTTCCAAAAATGGACTCGCTGCATCGACTGGCTTTTCTTTTTCTTCCGACATATTCACTTTCTTATTCACATTTTTATTCACGTTCTTGTTCACTTTTTCTATCAATGAAACAAGCATTGTTCGATTCAAAGCTTGCATCAAAAACGACATGCTACTCGATTTTACTCAATTTGCGCTGTCCTTCGCCATATTGAGCTTCAACCAGGCGCGTTCGGTCTGCCATTTTTCTGACCAACTCAATAACTCTTCAGCTGGCATGGGACGCGCAATACCATATCCTTGGGCCAAATAACACCCTAATTCGAGCAAAACTGCGCCATGCTCCATCGTCTCGACACCCTCAGCGATGACCACGCGATGAAAGGCGTGAGCCAATCGCACCACACTTTCAACAATTTCCAGATCGTCTTTGTCTTGTAGCATATCGCGCACAAAACTCTGGTCGATTTTAAGCGTATCAATCGGTAACTTCCTTAAATAAGTCAGGGAAGAATAACCCGTTCCAAAATCATCTAAGGAAAAATGCACGCCAAGACGACGACACTCTTGCAAAATCAATACAGCGTGTTCGATATCAGCAATTGCAGCGGTCTCTAACACCTCTAATTCAAAGCAATGGGCGGGATGTCCAGGATGCTGCGCTAACGCTAAACCCAAGCGCTCAGCAAAATTTTTCTGGATTAAATGATCCGCACTAATATTTACACTCAAACTTAATTGCAAGCCTTGCTGATGCCAGCGTTCACCTTGTGCAAGTGCTTGTCGGATAACCCAATCGCCCAATTGGTGGTCTAAAGGACTACCGTGAATATGAGATAAAAATTCACCCGGTGGTAATACGCCGCGTTCAGGATGCACCCATCGCAACAACGCTTCCGCACCGACCAATCGACCATCACGCAAATCCACCTTCGGCTGGTAATACAAAACAAATTCATTGTTCACCAACGCTAAATTCAAGGTATCCAAATAGTTCCGATGAAATTGCGCCTTACGATCACTCTCGGGATCAAACATATGGAAGCGATTTTTACCGGCATTTTTCGCGATATACATGGCCTGATCTGCATGTCGCAATAAGCTATCTGCATCCGCATGGTCGTCTGGATACATACTGACACCAATGCTCGCGGAGACATGCAAAACGATTTGATCAATTCTCACGGTCCTAGCAACGGCGAGCAAGACTCTATCAAGAATTTGACGACACTCGCCTTCAGACTGCATATCCGACAACAAGATAACAAACTCATCGCCACCAAGACGAGCCAAGGTGTCGTTGGCGCGAAGCACCGACCGTAGATGTTCGGTCACACCAATCAATAGCTCATCGCCAATATGATGTCCAAACTCGTCATTGACTGCTTTAAAACCATCCAAATCCAGAAAACACACCGCCAATAGACTCGCATCTCTTTCTGCTCGGATCAAGGCCTGCGACAAACGGTCGCCGAGTAGTCGTCGATTCGGCAAGCCGGTCAGCGTGTCATAGTGTGCAATCTTGTCTAGTTCTGCTTCATGTTCCTTCAGCAAACTAATATCGGAAAAGACGCCAATGTAATGCAGCACTGCGCCGGATTCATCTCGTACAGTCGATATCGACAAGAGTTCGATATAGTTCTCGCCAGACTTACGGCGATTCCAAATTTCGCCACACCAGAAATCATTCTTCGACAAATCCATCCACAAATGGCGATAGAAATCTTCACTATGCTTCCCGGATGACAAAAGTTTCGGACTACGACCCAGCACTTCGGCTTCCGTGTATCCGGTGATGCGGCTAAAACTAGGGTTCACCTTGCTGATCAAACCGTTCGTTCCAACCACCATGATTCCCTCATAGCTACTTGAGAACACAGTAAAGGCGTCTTTTTGCGCCAACTCCAATTGCTTCCGCGTACTGATATCCGTATGGGTTCCCGACATCCGTAAGGGCGTTCCATCTTGCGCGCGCTCGACCACTTTGCCACGGGTTAAAATCCAGCGCCATTCACCATTTTTTGTTTTACAACGCAATTCCAATTCATGCAGCGGTGACTTTCCGGCTAAATGCTGTTGGATCGAATCCAATGCTTTGGCATATTCCTTGGGGTGAACCAAAGTACTCCAATTGTCGGGGTGCATGTCCAATTCACCAGGCTCATATCCCAGCATCGTTTCCCAGCGCGCACTCACTTCAAATTGATTCGTCTCTAAGTTCCAATCCCAATAGCCTTGGTCCGTCCCTTCCAATACGCGTTCAAGTTGTTGCTCCCGTTCACGCAATGCATTCTGTGCCACATGCATTTCGGTAAGATCACGACCGAACGCTATGTAGCGTCCATCCGGCAAACGCGCAGTCGAAAGGTCAACTTGCACGATTTCCCCATCCAACCGCAAGATGGCCCAATCACTGCGCACATACCTTTCTGTCTGCAAGACACGTAGGTGCTCAGGCAGCATCGCTCGATCGCGTTCGTCCAACAAGTCAGCGATATGCATGGTCTGAATCTGCTGCAAAGTATGTCCGGTCAATCGCAACGCCGAAGGATTAGCAAACAAAAACCTTTCTTGCGAATCACATATCCAAATCGCATCGCCTGCTTCTTGCAAAACCAAACGCAAATCCTCTTCAATCTGTTTGCGTTCGGTTATATCGTGAGAGATTCCAAATACCCCGCAAACATCGCCTTTAGCATCAAGAAGAGGCCCCTTGGTAACCAAGAATGTGCGGGTTTTGCCAGCTAACGTCGTTAATTCGGTCTCATAATTATCGATGCGTCTGTTATCCACAATCGATTGATCCTTGGCTGACATCCCTGTTGCCGTCAGTTCGTGGAACAATTCGCTATCTTGCGCGCCAATAACTTGTTCCAACGACTTTTCTAAATGCTGGGAAACGGCGCGATTCGCCAACACATAACGGCCTTGCAAATCCTTGACGAAAATAGCGTCAGACGTACTTGACACAATCGCATCCAACAAATGTCGCTGCTGTTCATCTTTTGCGAGTGAACGTTTAAGCAACTCGCTTAACACACTCACTGCCAAGCCATTTAGCACAAAGAACATCCACTGCAGTAAAAACGTGCTATCTGCTTTAACACTTCCATTGAGGGGAAAGTTCGCAAGCCAATAGATGCCAGCTGCCGCCAAAGATGTGGACAATAATCCTGGCCAAAAGCCGCCAAGCATCGCGCTCAAAACAATGGGAAAAATAAATAGGATCAACATAGGTTGACCATGCATCCGCAAGATGACGGTCTGATGCAAGACGAGCATGGCTATCGTTAGTGCCAAGGTGAGGCCATAGACCAACCAAAGCGAATGGGGGCGCAGAAGGCTGCTTTGGGCAGAAATTTGAAAGTACTCTGACTTATGCCGGGTTTCTGAATTTGGCACTGCATGCATGGAAAAATAGAACAAGGTAGCCGTCGCCACTACAAAAAACACTCCCTTGACTGTGGATAGCCAAACCACCGAACTGACATCTGCAAACATCGCAAGCAATTGGTCAGATAAAAAAATCCAAGCCAAAGCAAACACGATATACATCGTAGTTGCAAGCAATACAAAACGCTGACGAGTTAGTCCAAACACAAGAAACTATCCTTTATCAAGCAATCGAGGAAGACACCGACATCGTTCAATTCTTACCTTTTTCTTAGCCGATCAGATTGCCTGAATTATCCAACGAGGTCTATGTCTAAATCGACACAAATGAGTTAAAACAAACAAGATTGGCAAGCAAGCGCATGAAGTCTTAATTTAGATCAGAAATTGCCAGTCCAGTTCCCCAAAAGTTGCCTGCCGTATTTGCATCTGCCTTGGCACCTGACGAAGCTCGAACGCAGCGCACTGATTTAAAGCATAATACCTCTAACTTACTGCAAAAATTCAGTTTCAAACTTCATGAATACTATGTCTATCCGGCGCGCTATTTCGAGTGACGCCACGCAATTAAGCCAGCTAGCCAAGCTGGTCGCACCTTTTTTCACTATTGCTAAAGACGGTCGAGGCGCAGAACAGTTTTTTGACAGCATTACCGTCAGTGCGATGGAAGAACGACTCTTGTCGTCTCAATTTGAGTATTGGTTGATCTGTGATGAGCATGACGCAATGGTCGGCACGATAGCGTTGCGCGACAACAGTCATGTCTACCATTTCTTTATTCTCCCGGAATTTCATGGTCGTGGATACGCGCGCCGTTTGTGGGAACATGCGAAGGCGCATGCCATCGATACAGGCAATCTCGGTATTTTTACCGTGAACTCTTCTCTATTTGCTGAAAAGATGTATGCAAAATTCGGCTTCTTAGCAAGCGCCGAACAACAAGAAACGCACGGCCTTAGGTTTATTCCCATGCAGCTGAACTTGCCTGCCCAAGCCACTGCCCACGAGGTAGGACAATGATAGGCAAACACACAATGCGTATCGCTCTAATCTATGCCGCCTATTTCGCGACAATCTCAATGCTGACTTTAGGTGATCTTTCCGCACAGGTATTAACGCAAACAAATAAAGACCTTGGCAATGGCTATCGTTTTCAAGAGTCGAAGCAAATCAATGTCAGCGGCCGTTGGCATAGTGATCGAAGTTTCAAATTTTTGTATTTTGAAAAACGCCATCTTTGCCAATGTACGGAATTTAGTATCTCGCCGAGTGGTCAATATGCGGTCTACCAAATGACAGGTAGCAAAGAGATTGCGAGTTTTCGTCGCGATAAGAATACCGTCACCGTCCACAGCAAACTCCCGCTCGGAAAGTTAAAACAAGTGACATGGGGCAAAATCGAAAAAAATGTGGAACTTGAAATTCAAACTAATTCAGCCGGCGATGAAACCACGCTCGTCAAACGCCGTTTGAAATTACCGTAAACACCGTATCATGATAAAAATTCAGCGCACAAAGGTAGATCAATGAAAACCATCGGCATGATCGGCGGTATGAGTTGGGAATCCACCATTCCTTACTATCGTCAAATCAACCAAACCATCAAGCAGGAGTTAGGCGGTTTACACTCTGCCAAAGTGATACTCTACAGTGTCGATTTCCATGCAATCGAAAGCTTACAAAGGCAAGGTGATTGGGCGCAAGCTGGCAAAATGCTCGCAGAGATTGCCCAAGGATTAGAAAAAGCTGGCGCAGAACTCTTAGTGTTATGCACGAACACCATGCATATCGTTGCCGAACAAATCCAAGCAGCGGTCGCAATCCCGTTCATCCACATCGCAGATCCGACAGCACACGCGATCAAAGCGCAGAGCTTGCAAAAAATAGGCTTGCTTGGCACCCGATTTACAATGGAGCAAGCGTTCTACAAAGATCGTCTACAACAACATGGGTTGCAAGTCATCACTCCGAACGAACAAGACCGTGTTCTGATTCATCGCATTATTTACGAGGAACTGTGCCTAGGCGTGATCAATGACCACTCTCGCATCGAATTCCAACGAATCATTGCCGTGTTGATCGAACAGGGCGCACAAGCAATCATCTTGGGCTGCACCGAGATTTCACTGCTGATTCAGGCACAACATGCCAGCGTTCCACTATTTGATACCACCAGCCTACATGCAAAAAGTGCGGCATTCGCCGCGTTAGGAAAAACCGAATAGACAATTTTTAAGATAGAAAGATGGAAATTCAATGAGCTCAACAATCCAACCAGCCATTTTTGTGGGACATGGAAGTCCCATGAATGCACTCGAAGAGAATGCTTTTACCAGAGAATGGCATGCAATAGGCGCGCGTTTTCCTAAGCCGAAAGCGATCCTGGCAATCTCAGCGCATTGGATGACGACCTCTGTCGCAGTGACAGCCATGGAGTACCCTGAGACCATTCATGATTTCGGTGGTTTTCCGCCGGCACTTTTCGCCGCCCGCTACCCAGCGCCCGGCAGTCCCGCGCTGGCACAAAGAGTCGCCGACTGCCTCGCTCCCATCGCGGTCATGCAGGATCAATCTTGGGGTTTAGATCACGGCACTTGGTCGGTACTGATGAAAATGTTCCCGCAAGCTGATATTCCGGTTGTCCAACTCAGTCTCAATTTGCACGAACCAGCCGAGTTTCACTTTCAATTGGGGCAGCGATTAGCCAGTTTACGAGATGAAGGGATCATGTTGCTTGCGAGTGGAAACATCGTCCACAACCTGCGCCGACTTGATCCACGCATCACTGCGTATGACTGGGCACAACGATTTGATCGTGCGATTCAAGGCGCGATTCGTGACGAGAAATTTTCCACGGTCATTGACTATCCGAGTTTCGGCAACGACGCACTACTGTCTGTTCCCACCGTAGAACATTATTTACCTTTGCTCTACGTATTAGGGGCCAAACGGGCAGGCGAAACAATTGACATTTGCAATGATGAATTAGTAATGGGCTCAATTAGTATGACGACTGTTGTGGTGCATGCACCAAGCTGATCACTGTCGTCAATATTCATCGACTCCGCTAGTGCGGAGTCGATTTACGTCGTATGTTAAAGAGCTTCACGCCACGTGGGGTCCAACCAGTCATACATGAGCAAAGAATACGAAGCGGCAAAAAGCAATTGCTTGGTACGCGTTTCTATTTTCTGATCCAACCATATTTTTGGTGCGCGCCCATCGAACGAGAGCGCGGCAACTAGCGCATCACCCTGAAAGAAAAGTAAACCAGCTGCTGCACTGAACGGAAAAGGCGCATCGCGCCATTCGCCGTTCAGTAAAAACTCGCTAGCGCGTTCCTGTTGAATCCTAAAGTCGACTTGGGCGCCTACAACATGTGCGCTACGCAACTGTATCTGGAGTGCTTGTTCACCTTCGCGATCAACCGAAAGATGCCAGGTCGTGTGATCAAGATCGAGTTCACAACGCAAGTGACTATCAAGGCGCTGACGTTTTGTTGTGTGAGAATTTCTTTCTTTACCTTTGCCATCAGGCGCGCTTCTTTCAAGATGATCGATTGCTTCGTATTGCCCCGCTTGACATTGGATTTCGACAATATCACTAATCGACTTTGTATCCTTTGTATCCTTTTTATCCTTCATATCGAGCGCTGGCATGACTTGAAATCGAAACTCCCGCTCTATCGTTTCTTGGTATCGCTGCCGTTTTGTCGCTTGTATTCCGAGTAAATCATCCCACAAAAGACGCGTGATTCGATCAGTGTTTTGCAGTTGTAGGCTATTGCTACCACTTTGCGAGATCTGTTGTGCATGACGTTCGGATCTAGCAGGTGAAATTGCTACGTTCCGCACGGCAAAACGCGAACTGGCTTGCTCAAAATGGCGATCCTGAAATTGCGCGTGAGGCCTTTGCAAAGTTTCTAGTTGCGTACGGATTTCAAATCCCTCTGGCAAACGCATGCGTTGATCCTGCACAGATTGGCATGCACTGATCCCCACACAAGAGGTTATAAGCAAGGCTCGTATCAGAAGCCCTTGAAATTGAGTTAGAAATGAGAACATCCTCGCTCCGCTATATGGACATTTGTTCAGGAGACCGAAGGATAAAGATCAAGGGAAGAAATCAAAGGGAAAAGAGTAAAGTACTGCGGTATAGCCCCAAAGCGATTGTTTGCAGGTTTATTGCAGCTCAGCGAAGCATGCTTCTTCGACCCAAGATTAACGTTTGGGTTTAGCAAATTCTGGAAACTCTTCGAGCATAAAGGCCTCCAATTCCGCACTATCTTCTACCCGCGCTGAAAGATTAACGACGCGCCGTAGTCGGTTCGACTCCCAACGGAAATCTCCTTTGTAGTGGGTGCGAATGATTTCAATCATTTTCCGAACCATCGCTAAATCGAGGTTTCCACCTACGCCTGCATCGACCTCAATTGTCTGCTTCCAGCCATTGCTATTCACCTTCCAACCACGGAAAGTAAAGGTTCCAACCCGCACACTTTTACTGACAATCTGGAAGACGCCACTTGTGCCATCTTGACCGCTCGCCTGTTGCATACTTCGTTTGACATTCGCCTCTGCAATTTGCTGAGGACTTAGACCGCGCTGTCCTTGTTCTGCCGCACGATTTTCTGCTGCAGCATTATCTTCCGCTTGCTGACGACGATCGCGTGCAGCTTTAATCATTGCCGCCATATCAGGGACAACGTCATCATATTTTTTAGGCGGTTCGACCACCAATTTAGGATCGACAATCGCGTTCGGATTGGGTGGTGTCGGTAAGGCTGCTTTTGCCGTTTTAACTGGCTTGCTTCGCACCGGTTGCGACTTGGACGCCGCTTTTGGCGGCTCCGGCTCGCCTTTCTTCACTTGCTTAATCGTATCCATGATAAACATCATCGGTCCACTTACTGGCTTACCATTCTGAATATCTGCTCGAATTTTCAAAAGCAAATAGAAAAACAATCCATGCATTAGAAGCACGAGCAGAATCGCGATCAGGCGCTTTGGCCGGATTCGCAATTCAATATGAATAACGCCTGCTTCTTCTAACTCACGTTCTCGTGACTCGGTGTACAACTTCATGCGATGTGTTTCAGATACTCGGGATTTCATGGAAGTTCGCAAGGATACATCAAACTGGTGCATTGCTTGTATCAAAGCATTGCAAGTCTGTGAATTAAACGCGGATTTCGTCTTTCATTTGTCCAATGTTGCCAAACTATTTAGATAAGCAAAGCAAGACTCGGTGGAGCCAAATAAGCGGCTAAACACTGCAAAACCACCTTAAATACCGTCAATTAAATGTGTAAATACGCAAGAGATGTAACAAAAGATACCTGTAATCTCGTTTGAAATTCCCCGTTTCGCTTCAGATCCGCCAGCAAACGATGCTAGGTATCCGCTCACATTTGCTTACAAACCGTGCTCGCGACAATCTTGTTTCGTCTTTCTTTGCGCCCTAGTCTATCAACTCAGCGCATGACCTTTACCTAGCAAAAACTATGAGGCCCCTATGTTAACGGAATTTGATCAAACTATGCAGGACGACGGCGCACCACAGCAAGCGACCGACACCATTGAGACATCCTCTCCCACAAAGTCGGGCTTGCTCGCGATCGGCAGTGCTAGTGTTCTGAGTGCTTGCGGGGGTAATGACGGTCTGAACACGAGCAGCCTTAGCAGCGCAGCACCGCCGCCAGAAACCGCGCCATCGAGCGCGCAGTTATTGCCAATCCCGATTACAGAACAGGCCGCCGCGCGTTTTCTTATGCAGGCGGGAATGGGAGCCAGTCGCACGGAAATCAAGAAAGTGCAAACACTTGGCTACAGCGCTTGGATTGATCAACAAATGCAAATGCCGGCATCCCTAAGTCGCTGGGATTGGTTAGTCACCAAGGGAATGAATGCCAGCGAATTTCGCAATTCACAAGCTGGTTTTGATTCCTGTGCGTGGCGCAAATTAATTCAATCGCCCGATACACTGCGTCAACGTGTTTGTTTTGCGCTCTCAGAAATTTTCGTCATCAGCATTGATGGCTTAGTCAACGGCGGTGGTTGGAAAGCGTTTGCTGCAGCACATTATCTCGATCTATTGGAGGCAAACTGTTTTGGTAATTATCGAGATTTACTCCAGAAAATCTCGACCAGCACCAGTATGAGCTTGTACCTCACTTACCGAGGCAATACCAAATTCAATCCCGCCACCGGTGCTTTACCAGACGAAAACTATGCACGTGAACTCATGCAACTTTTTAGTATTGGGCTGGTGAATCTGAATCAAGATGGCAGCGTCATCACGCAAAATGGCGTGCCGGTAGAAACCTATCAATTAGAAGACATCACGGGATTGGCGCGGGTGTTCACAGGTTGGGACTTCGACCTCGCGCAGAGCAATACATCGACCCCGGATTACCATCGTCGTCCTTTACGTCAATATCCCAACAAACATGAAACAGGTGCGTCAAGCTTTTTAGGTAAAACGATCCCTGCAGGCATCAGTGGCGAGGAGGCACTCAAATTAAGTCTCGACATACTTTTTGCGCATCCGAACGTTGCTCCTTTCATCGGCAAACAACTGATACAAAAACTTGTGACCAGCAATCCTTCGCCCGCTTATGTTGCGCGCATTTCGGCTGTATTTAACGCTAACGCTTTTGGTGTACGGGGTGATTTAGGCGCCGTAGTCAAAGCGATCCTTTTAGATCCCGAAGCACGCGGCAGAAACCTAGCGACATCGAGCTTGACAGAGTTTGTTTTCAATCCGCAGGCGGGCAAAATTCGTGAACCTATTTTGCGTTTTTGTGCGTGGGCACGTGCCTTCAACGCAAGCTCGCCGAGCGACACTTGGCGCATCGGCGACACCAGCGACGCCGGCACAAAATTAGGACAGAGTCCATTGCGCTCACCAAGCGTATTCAATTTTTATCGACCCGGCTATGTTCCACCGAATACCGCTATCGCCAATGCTGGATTGATTGCGCCAGAAATGCAAATCGTGAATGAATCTTCCGTGGTTGGCTATCTCAATTTTATGCAGAATACCATCGATGGTATGCGCGGCGGGAATGACTTAAAAGCAGATTACAGTGGTTTGATGGCACTCGCACATGATCCAGTTGCCTTGGTCGGCGAAATGAATTTATTACTCGCGGCAGGCCAACTTGATCTCGGTACCCTACAACGCATACAAAATGCAATCGGAACCATGCCCTTTACAACGGATCGCGCCAAATTGCTCCGCATTCATGCCGCGCTGACACTCGTGTTGGCGACACCTGAATTTATTGTCTTGAAATAGCGCAGCCCCAGTCAGACAGCAACGCGCATCGAGCACAACACATATTGACATCAATAAAGAGAATTCATCATGAGCCAACACACGAACGCTTCACGTCGCGCCTTTTTACAAAGAATGAGCACCTTGTCGATGGCAGGAATTGCCACACCGTGGGCGCTTAATCTCGCCACCATCGCCGAGGCCTCCGCAGCCAACGCACAGGACTACAAAGCAATAGTCTGCGTGTTTTTGTATGGCGGTAACGACTATGCCAATACACTGATTCCTTATGACAGTGCAAATTACAATGCCTATCAAAGCTTGCGTCCTAGCTTAGCGTATCCACGTGACAAACTAGCGGCAACGGTTCTCAATGCTGTGACTACACCGGTCGACAGAAATGGCGTTGCGCGACAATTTGCACTCGCGCCTGAGCTAGGGAAATTATTGCCATTGTTTGACGCAGGAAAAATGGGCGTACTACTCAATGTTGGTAGTTTGATCCAACCGACTAGCAAAGATGAGTACCTCAGCAAGGCGGTGCCTTTGCCCCCTAAGCTTTTTTCGCACAATGATCAGCAATCGATCTGGCAATCCTCATCGCCAGAGGGCGCCAGTTCAGGCTGGGGCGGACGAATGGGTGATCTCTTTGTCAGTGGCAATGGGAAAGCAACGTTCACATGTATCAATGTATCGGGGAATGCGGTGTATCTAGCTGGCAAACAAGCAGTCCAATATCAAGTGACCAGTAACGGCTCCGTTCCTTTTGATGGGTTGCAAGCGCCACTATTTGGATCAACCGCTTGTTCGGACGCGCTCCGGCAAATCATGACGCAAGCACGCACGCATTTGTTTGAGAATGAATACAACCGTGTCACCGCACGTTCGATCGATGCCGATCAAGTACTGAGCACGGCACTTGCTAGCGCACCGCCCATCACTACGGTTTTCCCTGCCGACAATAAACTCGCGAGTCAGCTCAAAATGGTCGCGCGGATGATCTCGGTTGCGCCGACTTTGAACGCGAAACGACAAGTTTTCTTTGTTTCCTTGGGCGGGTTTGATACCCATGACGGCTTACTCACCGAACATCCTGCCTTACTCAGTACGGTCGCCGATGCGCTGCAAGCATTCTATACAGCCACCGTCGAATTAGGGGTTGCGGATCAAGTAACCGCGTTCACCGCATCCGACTTTGGACGCACTTTGACCGGGAATAACGACGGTAGCGATCATGGATGGGGAAGTATGCACTTCATGGTAGGCGGTGCCGTGCAAGGCAAGAAGTTTTATGGCACGGCCCCCGTTGTCGCCAATAACGGACCAGACGATGTCGGACAAGGCCGCTTGCTCCCCACAACATCCGTCGATCAATATGCGGCGACCTTGGGCAAATGGATGGGAATCTCGGACAGCGACTTATTGGACTTGCTACCGAATTTGAAAAATTTTGATGTTAGCAGTCGCAATCTGGGCTTCGTCTGAAATCTCCAAGCTGGCAATAAGTGGGCAATAAGCGGTCAAAAAGCGGGCCTAGGCAATTAGTTGAGATTGACAACCAATCAGACTCTTATTATGATTTAGTTGTCAATCTCAACTAAATTATTCCAATCATGCCCGCACTCGATTCCCCTGGTGGCTTAGTCCGTGAAGTCAGCCGTTTGTTTGTTCGTTCGCAACGCGCCCAAACAGCGTGTGTCGATGGCGCCTCCAACGTACAATGTCACGTCCTGACAGAATTATTGCGAGTCGATGGCATTACCCAACAGGCTTTAGCCGAACGCTTATCACTCGACAAGGCTTGGATCAGTCGCGCCGTTGAGGCGCTAGTCAGTGACGGTGTCGTTTCAAAGCTGCCGCACGAACAAGATAAACGCAGCGTGCGTTTGAGTTTGACTGCGTTTGGTCGCATTCGTGCCGAGAAACTCGAAGCCGCATTGAACGCCCATGCCGCTCAGGTATTCGATCAAATTCCCCCACAAAAGCATGCACAGTTACAAGAGTCTTTAGCGATTCTGATTGAAGCTTTGCAGCCGCAAATCGCCCAAGCATTGAGTCCTAGCGTGTCAGACCAAACAAATACTGAGATGCCTTGCGAGACTTAATCGATACCTGACCGGGTCACGCTTGATCGGGTCACGTCCGACAAGGTCACACGCGCAGAACTCATATCAACCCACTACCTCCGGCATACCAAGCATCATTCATGTTCAGCCAACCATCTCGCTACAAGACGATCGCCATCCTCGCCATTTCTCAAATTTTGTCGTGGGGAATGCTGTACTACACGTTCACTATTCTTGCGCCTGAAATTCAACGTGAAACTGGCTGGCGTAGCGAGATCGTCTACGGAGCCTTTTCTTGGAGTCTGCTAGTCGCGGGGCTGTTTTCAACCGCAGTCGGCATTCGCTT
The DNA here is from genome assembly GCF_018139545.1 of Affinundibacterium fentianense. Lineage (GTDB taxonomy): Bacteria > Pseudomonadota > Gammaproteobacteria > Burkholderiales > Burkholderiaceae_D > Undibacterium > Undibacterium fentianense. Next base: position 85,850 of record NZ_JAGSPJ010000004.1, read on the forward strand.
AGATCGCCAAGGCGGCAGAATGATTATGCGCACTGGGTCGCTCGTCTGTGCACTCGGCTTAGTCATGCTAAGCCAGAGTGAACAGATTGCCAGTTATTTTTTCGCGTGGAGCGTGCTCGGACTGGCGATGTCTTTGACTCTCTATGAAGCCGCATTCACAACAATAACCCATGAATTTCAAGAGCACACGCGACGTGCGATTTCTGTGTTGACGCTATTCGCTGGATTTGCAAGTACGATCTTTTGGCCGACCACGCTGTATTTGACGCATCATTGGAGTTGGCGGGAAATTCTATTGGGCTATGCCGCGCTGCAACTGTTCGTCTGCTTTCCCTTACATCATTTACTCAGTCCCAAAGCGGCAACAGGTCCCAAGCCATTGGCAGCCCAACCCAATCATGTGCGCAGTCATAGTCTCAAAGAAGCACTCCAACATAAGGCTTTTTGGAAATTAGCACTTGCCTTTGCCGCGAATAGTTTTATCTTTTCCGCTCTGTCTGTGCACTTAATTACCATCTTACAACGCGATGGTCATCCAGCTGCAATTGCGGTTCTTCTCTCCGCATGGATAGGACCAATCCAAGTAGCTGGGCGCATTGGCGAAATGAGTTTTGCGCGTCATCTGATGCCGCAAACGGTCGGCAAATTTGCCTTTTCTGCGCTACCAGCAGGACTTTTAGCTTTGCTCTTATTTGGCCAACAAGAATGGGTCGTCGCGGTCTTTTGTGTGCTGTATGGTCTCAGCAATGGCATTATGACGATCGTGCGTGGGACCATCCCGCATGCACTTTTTGGCCCAGACAATTATGGCGCGATTTCAGGCGCGATCTCCGGACCTGCTCTCGTCGCCAAAGCCGCAGGCCCTCTACTCTTGGCCTTACTACTTCCTATCAGTCATACCGCGTTACCCATGCTCGGTGTCCTATTCGGCACTGCATTGCTCTCACTAACACTGTATTTGGGTGCACTCAAATCGACGCACTAAGACAAACCCTAAAAAGCAAAACACCAGAGCTCGGTTGTACCTCTAAGACACAACACTAATTTGCAGCATTGTCATTTCGACTGAGTGCTGCCAAATAGCGTTGCGCCTCTTCCCAGCTCACTGTCGACACTTGCACGGATTCACTCGCATTGACTTGCTGGTTCGGTTGCGCGGTCTTTGCACGTCGCTCCTGCATCTCAGATGCGCGTAGACGCTGCTGCTTTTCCATCAAGGCGAGTAAAGCGACAGAGGCTTGCTGACGACGTTCTTGTTCCAGCATTTTTCGTTGACGCCGTTGCTCTGCCCGCTGCATGGCTGCATGGTCGATAGAAACCGGAATCGAGACCGCCTTGCCAACCAAGTTCGCTTCCACGTGTTGCTTAGACACAGAAGAACTCGGCGTTGGTCTTTGTGTGCTGTCATTGACTCTTGTCTGCGCTTGCGCCAAAGCCTGCAACAAATCCAAGGTCGATGCTGGTCGTTGCGAAGCCTGCAATGCAAACCCTTGCTGTAATACTTGCCATTGGGCGGCATTCAATGCTGTCGGGGCGCGTGCAAATTGCTCCTTTTGTCGGTATTCACCAAACGGCAAACGCCCTTCTAGCATCTGATAGATCATCACTGCCATCGCGTACACATCGAGACTAGGTTGATTGGATTGACGCTGTTCCTGCATCATTGCGCCATCTACTTCGTCTATCTGCTCAGTCGTAGATAAACGATGAATAGAACCCACAACGATGTCAGCTTCCGGTGCACGATAGCCAGCCGTACCGGCATGGGGTGACCGAGGATGCCCCCAATCTGTCGATGCCAAACCTGGATTTGTTTGGCTACGCAAACGCGCTGAGATACCAAAGTCCAACAGTTTGATTTCACCTTGCTTGGTAAGCAAAAGATTGCTAGGTTTGAGATCACGATGTACCAAACCATGCTTTTTCCAAGCATAATCCAAAGCTTGGGCGATGGGTAATAAGATGCGATATACCTGCTCCCAATTACACGGCCCTTGCTTGAGTAAATAGTGGTCAAGGTCTTCGCCATCAAGGTATTCCATCAAAATGAAATAACTATTCGTGGCAGGATCTCGCCCCCAATCGAATACGCGCACAATATGTTCATGCGCCAACTTCCGGACCAGGGTCGCCTCTTCGATCAATAGCCGGGTATGCACACTACTCTGCGTCCACTGTGAAGGCAGTATTTTGAGTGCCAAAGTTTCACTGCGTCCTAAGGCAGCCTTCGTCGCCAGATCGGTCACTTGCCAAACCTGCCCCATGCCACCTTGCCCTAACAAGCGCTCCAACTGATAACGTTTTGATTGCGCACCCAATTCCTGCCCAACCACCATTCCTAAGTCGGTGCCATCCGGGGACTGTTGTTGCATGAAGCCGCCACCGAGTCTGCCATGTACACCAAATTCGTGATCCAGAATGGCATTTTTTCGTTGTTCAAATTCCTGCTCAGTGAGCATGCCCTCCGTAAGCAGCTCGCGCAGCTCACGAATTCTATGTAATGGCTTTTGCATAGCAGGCGTCGGCATCGTCTTTTGACCGTTCTGTGTTGGGCTATGGGTGAATATGACTGGTGTCGAAAGGTCTATTGTCGTTAGATCGGCCTAGACTTGTAACTTGGAACTACCAATTGGCGCGTCCCTGTCCAAGGCTCTGCGCTAGACCCTGCGAAATCGTCAAATCAATTTGATGGCGACGCTGCAATTCCAACTCTCTTTGATCACGTTCTTCACGCAAACGATCCTGCAATATCTTCATGGTTTGTTCCAAGCTCATGCCTTGCTCAAGACTCGCCATTGCACTCATCGCCTGTGCTGCATGCATAGACTGCCCCGCTTGTGTCGCCAAAATCTGCTCCGCACTCATCCCAGCTTGCGTCTGTAGCTTCAATATCTCGGTAAGCGCTTGGGCATTCTGTGGATTGGCAGTCGCTATCTTGCCAGTTTCACTGAACTGAGCGATCGCATTCAAACGCTCTATCTCTAATTTGGCAAGAGCCAATTGCTGTTGTTGCGCAGACTCCGCCATTTCCCTTTGCTGACGCCAGCTTTGTTCCATTTCTTGTTGCTGCAGGTCTCTTTGCGTACGCATGCGGCTTTCCTCGATTTCGGCAGCAGACACCGCGGCTTGGTGTTGGCGTTGCTGCTCTTGCTGCTCAAAACGTGCTTGCAACTCCAAAGTGCGCTGCAATTTTTCTTGTTGCATGACTGCGTGCGCTTGTTCCGTTTGACGTTCTAGGGCATGCGCTTCTTGCTCAATCCGCTCCCGCTGCAAATTCGCTTGCGCTTCTTTTAAATGCTGTTCTCTCTGTAGATTCTGATGTCGTTCTTGTTGCAGCGCTTGCTCCCATTCCTGAGTGCGTTGAAATTCACGTGCGCGGATTTCCGTTGCCAAACTAATTTGGATCAAAGCATGTTGATGACGCTCTTCTTCAAGTTCATGCTCGCGTTGCGCCAGGCGAACCTGTTTCGCTTGCAAAATCTGCATCTGTTCGCGTTGCTGTTCTTGATCGGCAATCAAACGGCTTTGCGCAATCTCATGTTCTAACTGCAGAGTGTCGATCTTGTGCGCAATTTGCTGTTGCAAAAGCTTGTTGGTTTCCTGCGCCTGCAATTGGGCTAATTCGGATTCGGCACGCATTTTGATCCGTGCCAAGGTTCGTACATGCAGCCATACATCCGCTTGCTGTTGACGCTGTTCAGATTTCGCACGAGCTTGATGTTCTAATTCGCGCACCATCTCGACTGCACCCGCATCAATCGCTTCTTTTCTATCTTTTGCTTCCGCGATACTGGCATACAAAGCCAACTCGCGCAGGCGAATAGTCTGCAAACGATCGGCTTCATCTTGTTTGAGCTTGGCGCGACTCAGACGTTTCTTTGCTTGCTCGTGTTCACCTTGAATATACAGCCAGCCAAGATCTTTCTTGAAGGCTTGACGCATCTCCTCATGACGATAGCGCAAACGCACTTGCTCTTCTTGCTTAGCAATGCTTTGCCATTCTTTTTCGGAATACAGCGCATCTAATTGCTGTGTTTTTTCTTTATCGAGCTTTTTGCCATCTATCAGCAAATCGAGGCGGAATTCTTGTTCCGCTTGGTGTTCGCGTTCACGATTTAATTTTTGATGCGATAACTGCTTGATCACAACTTGGGTCGCCGCGAGGCCATAAGTCGCCAAGGACGCATTGAAACAACTGAGTAAATGTTCGTTGAGTTGTGTCAGCAAATCGGCTCGATCTTGCAGCTCGCGCAAGCTATGTTGGCTTAGCCAAGCCTGCAAAGGCACCCGCACCAGATCATGAAACAATTGTTCCAGATCGCTAGTCGTCAAGGTGCCTGGCGCACTCATAAAATGCTCAGAAAAAACGTCTGTATTTTCGATTTTAAGACGAAGCAAACAACTCGCTTGCAATGGCAAAAACTGCGCACAATGGAGCGCATCAAAATTGAAAAGTAAGGCAAATGGTAGCGAGCGCGTCAGCAAAATTTCAGCCGATTGATCTGCATCCAATTGCGGCGTCTTCGCCAAAAATGCCGCGATGTCATAGTCACCGGCGGGCAATTCCATACTGCGTCGGTTTTGCATGATGAATGCACGTGAGCGAGCCGGAATTTGCCATGACTGTGTCGCCAATTGACGCAAAGTTCGCACCGCGAAAAAAATCGCCAATTCATTGTCCGCCGGTAGCCAGCGTTGCTGCCGCATGACCGTATCATGCACGGGACTTCCCACCATCAAGCCACATTCTGAACAGTAGTTGGCATCGCGTGTGTTTTCATGATCACAACGAGAACATTTTTTCTTTGCAAAACTAAACAGGCTACGCATACCAAGCTCCATCCCGAGGCGGGTGTCGGGAATTGACATCGAATGAAAATTTTTAAGGCCAAAGAAACCCCTGCCTATTTCAAAAAAAGAATAGCATCCAAGCGATTTTCGAACCCGCAGAATAGAAGGCAAAAAACCGTTCAACTCGACCTTATCAATCAGGTTTGCCATCAAACGATCAGCATGCCCCTCGCAAATGCATAACTTTTTGTCATCAAGCTATTTGTCCTAGCGGAGTTTTTTCCTCTTTTTCCCTTGAATTCAAGAGCAATTCGACAAGACTTCAGGCCAAATGCCGGTTAACTCTCGGAAGACCTCGTTAAAATTAGGTAGAAACCGCAGGTAAGAGTAAACTGTCGCCTTATGCTTTTTTGCATCCTGCGAAAAACGCGCCTCTTGTACCCGATGTTCCTCTAGTGAGCCCACCCCATGTCTGAAGCCAAACTTTCCCCTACCATCACCTTTGCTGACTTGCAATTGAGTGATGCCATCCAACGTGCGCTCAGCGACGTTGGATACGAATCGCCTTCGCCGATTCAAGCTGCCACCATCCCAACTTTGTTAGAGGGGCGCGATGTCTTAGGTCAAGCACAGACAGGAACGGGTAAAACAGCAGCGTTTGCGTTGCCTATTTTGTCGAATCTCGATATCCGTCAGAGCGCACCGCAAGCTTTGGTACTTGCACCAACCCGTGAATTAGCGATTCAAGTCGCCGAAGCATTTCAAACCTATGCGCGCTATATTCCCGATTTTCATGTCTTACCGATTTACGGTGGGCAAAGCTATGGTCCGCAATTGTCCGCATTACGTCGTGGCGTCCACGTCGTCGTCGGCACCCCAGGTCGCGTGATTGATCACTTGGACAAAGGTTCGCTCGATTTATCCCAACTCAAAACACTGGTACTCGACGAAGCCGACGAAATGTTGCGCATGGGCTTTATCGACGACGTAGAACGTATCTTGCAAGAGACACCTGAAGGTCATCAAACCGCGCTGTTCTCTGCGACCATGCCATCCGTCATCAAGCGTATCGCGCAAACCTATTTGAACAAGCCAGCCGAAATCACGGTTGCTGCAAAAACCGGCACTGCCGACAATATCCGCCAACGTTATTGGTTGGTCAGCGGCATGCACAAGCTTGATGCCTTGACACGTATTCTCGAAGCAGAAACCTTTGACGGCATGATCATCTTTGCCCGTACCAAACTCGGCACGGAAGAACTCGCGTCGAAATTATCAGCGCGCGGCTTCTCCGTCGCTGCGATCAATGGCGACATTCAACAAGCACAACGTGAACGCACGATTCAACAACTCAAAGACGGCAAGATCGATATCTTGGTCGCCACTGACGTTGCTGCACGCGGCCTCGATGTGGAACGCATTAGCCACGTCGTCAACTACGATGTGCCGTATGATCCAGAGAGCTACACCCACCGCATTGGCCGTACGGGTCGTGCAGGTCGCAGTGGCGAAGCGATTTTGTTCATCACCCCACGCGAAAAAAATCTCTTAAAAGCGATCGAACGCGCGACGCGCCAACCCGTGTCACCACTCGAATTGCCGACCATCCAAGCAGTCAACGATGTGCGGATTGCGCGCTTTAAGGATCAGATCACCAATACGCTAGCAGAAGGTGAACTCGAACAATTCCTCAGCGTGATCGAATCGTACGAACAAGAACACAATGTCCCCGCTATCGAAATCGCCGCTGCACTCGCCAAAATGGCACGCGGCGACGAGCCTCTATTACTCGATAAAAATAAGCGCGAAGTCAAAAACGACGACAGCTGGCGCGATGAAGTCAGCTCACGCGGCAGCCGCAGCGAACGCGGAGATCGCCCTATGCGTGGCGATCGCGGTGACCGCAATGATCGTGGCGACCGATTCGGTGAACGTGAAAGCCGTGGTCCACGCCGCGAGCACAGTCCACGCGTAGCCGAGCCAGGCATGCGCACTTTCCGCATCGCCGTCGGACACGAACACGGCGTCAAGCCCGGCAACATCGTCGGTGCGATTGCGAATGAAGCGAATATCGAATCCAAATTTATCGGACGCATCGACATCTACGACGATTACACTGTCTTAGATTTACCCGAAGACTTGCCAAAAGACATGCTCACGCACTTAAAGAGCGTGCGCGTCGCTGGGCAAGCTTTGAATATTCGTGCGGATGGCGAAGCAGCCAGCAGCAAAGACGAAGCACCACGCAAATTCAGTGAACGAACAGAACGCGCACCTCGTGCTGAACGTACTGAACGTACTGAACGTACTGAACGTGCAGAGCGCGCCCCACGCGAAGATCGAAGCAAACTCGATCAAGTCGTCGCCCGCGCCGCATCGCTTCCCGACGAAGCAGCGCCAGCCAAAGCCGATAAAAAACGCGCAGAAACAAAAGGCAAAGTCGCAATTCCAATGCAAACCTTCCGCATCGAAGTCGGCAAACAACACGCAGTCACCCCAGGCAACATCGTCGGCGCCATCGCCAACGAAGCGGGCCTAGACGCCAAACTCATCGGCCACATTGGCCTGTTTGACGACTACTCGACAGTCGATCTACCAATCGGAATGCCAAAAGATATCCTCAATCACCTCAAAGGCGTTTGGGTCGCAGGAAAAAAACTAGAGATCAAAGAAATCGGCACCAGCACCATGCTCGTCAATGCCAAGCCTGTTCCTCTGAAAGAACGTATCACGGGTGGTAATCGCCGTGTAGCGGAGAAGGAAACCAAACGCGAGAAAAAACCAGTCACGGCGCGTGGTGGTAGTGGTGGGAGATTTGCTACTGTGAAGGCGGCTACGAAGGGGAAGAAATAGTAACTCTAGTTTCGTCTTGAATGGAGAAAACCGCCTTTGTGGCGGTTTTTTTGCTTACGAGTTTTCTCGGCACTCAATTCTTACAGCCATCGAGAACGATGTCCTTAAAGTACAGTGCTGTAGACAAACACAGAAGTATCAAATCCGAATTGTCACAAATAGACTTAAATCGCCAACAAAGAGCGAATTTTTTCATGTCGGAAAAACACTAAAAAAGCTGCCTGTGCGGCAGTGAACCCATTTTCATCGGCTCAGGACATGGCGCGAATTTTCTAAGCTGCCTGTGCGGCAGTGAACTCTGGCTCAGGTTTTTCGACGGAACCTCCAAATTTCTAAGCTGCCTGTGCGGCAGTGAACATCGCGACACGGAAATGATCACGCGAAATTATTTTCTAAGCTGCCTGTGCGGCAGTGAACAAATCGAAACGGCAATCGCATTAGCTGGCGCTTTTCTAAGCTGCCTGTGCGGCAGTGAACCTAGGCGTACCAATGCCAGTTGGCGAAACCACTTTCTAAGCTGCCTGTGCGGCAGTGAACTGGCTTGCCAGGTGAATCTTCGACGCGCACTTTTTCTAAGCTGCCTGTGCGGCAGTGAACCTGACAAGCAAACCCACCGACGGCGAGTACATTTTCTAAGCTGCCTGTGCGGCAGTGAACTTTTTAATCAAGCGGTCAATTCAGCGTATCAATTTCTAAGCTGCCTGTGCGGCAGTGAACTGTGAATTTCATTTTGAACCCCTAAAATTATTTTTCTAAGCTGCCTGTGCGGCAGTGAACTTCCTCTCCCTGCCCACCACATCCAGATAGAATTTCTAAGCTGCCTGTGCGGCAGTGAACTGCAGAGGTTTCTGAAAGTTCTGGCGTGTATTTTTCTAAGCTGCCTGTGCGGCAGTGAACAAGGGGCTTCTCGAAGCACATCACGCGAAATATTTCTAAGCTGCCTATGCGGCAGTGAACTTGAGTCCGGTCGTATCACACGACTGCCAAACTTTCTAAGCTGCCTATGCGGCAGTGAACTTTTTATTAGCTGGCATCAAGGCACCATGTCATTTCTAAGCTGCCTATGCGGCAGTGAACCCGTTGCTGCTGTAGCTTACTGGAATGAATACTTTCTAAGCTGCCTATGCGGCAGTGAACTGCGAGCCCTCGGAGGTTCATTTTTTCTTAGCTTTCTAAGCTGTCTATGCGGCAGTGAACAGACCAAATTAAAAAATCTGACGATTTATACCTTTCTAAGCTGCCTATGCGGCAGTGAACTCAAATTGCCAAAGTAAAGCACCCTGCTTTATTTTCTAAGCTGCCTATGCGGCAGTGAATCGGGGGGAACGATAGCACTGTGATTCTGTGAATTTCTAAGCTGCCTATGCGGCAGTGAACGTTTCGGCACGAGATCGACAAGGACTTGGAACTTTCTAAGCTGCCTATGCGGCAGTGAACTTCGCCACGGCTTTAGCGTTTATTAACGTGCATTTCTAAGCTGCCTATGCGGCAGTGAACGTTTGGTATTAAAGCGACGTTTGCAGACTTATTTTCTAAGCTGCCTATGCGGCAGTGAACACATGACCGCCTGCATCAACGTATTGCGAGATTTTCTAAGCTGCCTATGCGGCAGTGAACGAGCGCGGAAAACCTCATCACCTCCAGCAATTGGTTTCTAAGCTGCCTATGCGGCAGTGAACTTACTCGCTCAGGCATCGCGCCTTCGTCTTTTTTTCTAAGCTGCCTATGCGGCAGTGAACTCCAATTTCGTAGCGATCTTAATGCGTTGACTTTTCTAAGCTGCCTATGCGGCAGTGAACGCACATCAAGCCCGTATTGCGGAGGAGGAGGTTTTCTAAGCTGCCTATGCGGCAGTGAACTGGCTGTGCTGGTGTCTTAATGTGCGGAACAATTTCTAAGCTGCCTATGCGGCAGTGAACGACAAGCACCATCAACAACAGTCGCAGGAGTATTTCTAAGCTGCCTATGCGGCAGTGAACTACGCGAATTATGCGAATGGTGACGTGGCTCATTTCTAAGCTGCCTATGCGGCAGTGAACGTGTTGCTCCGCGAGGCACAAGGGTTGTGCAATTTCTAAGCTGCCTATGCGGCAGTGAACAGTCCCGAAATTCGGGCAAATATGATTATAGATTTCTAAGCTGCCTATGCGGCAGTGAACTTCAACGCTGCCGAGATATTTTGCCAATGTGCTTTCTAAGCTGCCTATGCGGCAGTGAACCAGGCGGCCACACAACAGCGGGTGTGATTGCTTTTCTAAGCTGCCTATGCGGCAGTGAACAAGCCGGCCAATCATTACGCATTCGAGTCAAATTTCTAAGCTGCCTATGCGGCAGTGAACGTGCAGGAACCGCTGAAAATCAAGACTAAAAATTTCTAAGCTGCCTATGCGGCAGTGAACACACAGAATCATCGACAGTAGGTGCTTGAATATTTCTAAGCTGCCTATGCGGCAGTGAACGCCAGCATCAATCTGGCGACCTTGCGTGACGTTTTCTAAGCTGCCTGTGCGGCAGTGAACCGCCCGAAGTGAATGGGAACGCACCCGGGTTTTTTCTAAGCTGCCTGTGCGGCAGTGAACATCTTGAAAATACTGAACTTCTTCGGTCTGAGTTTCTAAGCTGCCTGTGCGGCAGTGAACTTAAACTTAGGCTCATAGATAAAAGTGATTAATTTCTAAGCTGCCTGTGCGGCAGTGAACCGCCCGTGATTTCTGGCTTACTAATTCCGCGCTTTCTAAGCTGCCTGTGCGGCAGTGAACGAGCTTCGCTGTACGCCTTCGCGATTTCGGGCTTTCTAAGCTGCCTGTGCGGCAGTGAACGTTTTGCAACTCCATCTTAGTTTTTTTTCTCTTTTCTAAGCTGCCTGTGCGGCAGTGAACCACGCCCCCAAAACTGGAGAGTTTCAAATTTATTTCTAAGCTGCCTGTGCGGCAGTGAACCTGCAGAACCAATTGGCATGCCTCCAGGTGGCTTTCTAAGCTGCCTGTGCGGCAGTGAACCTATATACAATGTGCCGTACTTGCGCATTCAATTTCTAAGCTGCCTGTGCGGCAGTGAACGTGATGATCTTAGTGATTAACGAAATGGGCGATTTCTAAGCTGCCTGTGCGGCAGTGAACTATATAATCGCGGTGTTAGGTTCGTTACGAAATTTCTAAGCTGCCTGTGCGGCAGTGAACAGGTGCATTTGCTCTTATTGCATTTAGTTTCTTTTCTAAGCTGCCTGTGCGGCAGTGAACGCAATTCACCGACCAATCGGATCGACCGTGTTTTTCTAAGCTGCCTGTGCGGCAGTGAACTTGGATTGTATTCACCGACCGCAATCCCTTGATTTCTAAGCTGCCTGTGCGGCAGTGAACAAAAAATTTTGCATTTTGTTCTCCTGTTTTATTTTCTAAGCTGCCTGTGCGGCAGTGAACAGCACCAAAGCCAAAGGCAAAGATCGGAAATATTTCTAAGCTGCCTGTGCGGCAGTGAACATAGTCTATCGCCTTCCTTGTCTTTTTTAATATTTCTAAGCTGCCTGTGCGGCAGTGAACTTTGCCTCGATTCTTCTCCATGTTTTCTTCGTTTTCTAAGCTGCCTGTGCGGCAGTGAACGCTAAAGAAAGCGATTTTCGAGCGTTTTTAATTTTCTAAGCTGCCTGTGCGGCAGTGAACACCTCCACGCGCATTAGTAACTATCTTACCTGTTTCTAAGCTGCCTGTGCGGCAGTGAACCGGTGCATTTGCGCTGATCGTATTTAGTTTCTTTTCTAAGCTGCCTGTGCGGCAGTGAACAAACAAAAAAGCGATTAAGTCTGAGTTCTTAATTTCTAAGCTGCCTGTGCGGCAGTGAACGGGTGGTGGAGCAAATACTAATGCAAGTCCTGTTTCTAAGCTGCCTGTGCGGCAGTGAACTTCCGTCAAAAGTTGACACGTCAGACCAAATATTTCTAAGCTGCCTGTGCGGCAGTGAACTATGCTCATTGTTGGACTGATCTTAACTGCAATTTCTAAGCTGCCTGTGCGGCAGTGAACATATTCACATTACGAAGGAAAATTTCATTATTTTTCTAAGCTGCCTGTGCGGCAGTGAACTCGGTGCGTGTCAATCGTGGATTAGAAATAACTTTCTAAGCTGCCTGTGCGGCAGTGAACTCGCCTAAAGGAAATGAAATGATATTAGTTCATTTCTAAGCTGCCTGTGCGGCAGTGAACATGAATACGCATTAGCCAATAATTATTTCTCATTTCTAAGCTGCCTGTGCGGCAGTGAATGCATCATTATTTGAAGATGCAGAATTTTCCGATTTCTAAGCTGCCTGTGCGGCAGTGAACTGTTACCATGCAAAAATCAAGGTAGAAAGTCGTTTCTAAGCTGCCTGTGCGGCAGTGAACTTTAATCGCATTCCCGCCTGTTTTGCCGTCTGTTTCTAAGCTGCCTGTGCGGCAGTGAACGTGAAGATCGAGCAAACAGAAATTAATAGAAATTTCTAAGCTGCCTGTGCGGCAGTGAACCAGATGACATGCTCGATATTTATGTAGAGGTTTTTCTAAGCTGCCTGTGCGGCAGTGAACGCTTTCGACTTTGTTCCAATCGTCAACGGTAATTTCTAAGCTGCCTGTGCGGCAGTGAACTTTGCTGGTCGCTTTGGTCGCATTTTTTGTCATTTCTAAGCTGCCTGTGCGGCAGTGAACGAAAAAGAGCCGCTATTTTCTTTTCCGTTTTTTTTCTAAGCTGCCTGTGCGGCAGTGAACGTGCAATGAAAGGAACACCGCGCGGTTGGCCTTTTCTAAGCTGCCTGTGCGGCAGTGAACTCGAATCTGACTATGCTCTGGCAAAGTCGCTTTTTCTAAGCTGCCTGTGCGGCAGTGAACCGGCATTTTTGTTAATGATTCGTGCGGCTGAATTTCTAAGCTGCCTGTGCGGCAGTGAACGCAGACGCAGGGATGTTGCTTTGCCGTTGAGTTTTCTAAGCTGCCTGTGCGGCAGTGAACATTTTTCAGACGGAACAGCAATTAGTCCAAGCTTTCTAAGCTGCCTGTGCGGCAGTGAACGACATGGTGCGAGCGACGATCGCCGTGCCGATTTTCTAAGCTGCCTGTGCGGCAGTGAACATAAAAAGTCTCAAGTCGAATATTCTTCAGAATTTTCTAAGCTGCCTGTGCGGCAGTGAACGCAATTGCGCGGTGCGTTGTTAAAACGTTTGTTTTCTAAGCTGCCTGTGCGGCAGTGAACACGGTTGAGACCTTGTCGCGTCTGCAAAAAGTTTTCTAAGCTGCCTGTGCGGCAGTGAACCCGTGCATGAATTCTTTACAGGATTTATCAAATTTCTAAGCTGCCTGTGCGGCAGTGAACGAGAAATACAAATTTTTCTGACAGTTCAAGCATTTCTAAGCTGCCTGTGCGGCAGTGAACATACCGATCATTTGCCTAGCACTTTCCGCGATTTTCTAAGCTGCCTGTGCGGCAGTGAACGAACAAGTCAAATAACCACCCCAGATTTGTCGTTTCTAAGCTGCCTGTGCGGCAGTGAACTTTACGAGCAATTTTAGAAAAACCTTGCGCATTTTCTAAGCTGCCTGTGCGGCAGTGAACAGTACCCGCAAGAATCAATATCGAGACGAGTATTTCTAAGCTGCCTGTGCGGCAGTGAACAATCGCAAAGGTTTTGACAAAGCGGCTATTAATTTCTAAGCTGCCTGTGCGGCAGTGAACATGCCGCCTGAAATGCGGCTTTAACTTTGAAATTTCTAAGCTGCCTGTGCGGCAGTGAACTGCTTTATGAGCTCGCGATGAAAAACCAACTTTTTCTAAGCTGCCTGTGCGGCAGTGAACAGGTTGGGTTGGGAGTAAATGACTTTCTTTATTTTCTAAGCTGCCTGTGCGGCAGTGAACATTCCTCCGCGAATTTACAAACCATTGTTCAGTTTCTAAGCTGCCTGTGCGGCAGTGAACGATAAAGAATGATCCCAATACAATTGCAAAATTTTCTAAGCTGCCTGTGCGGCAGTGAACGCGATATTGTCGCAAACATTATCATTGGTTCGTTTCTAAGCTGCCTGTGCGGCAGTGAACCGGTTGATGCTGTTGCTTTGTACATGCGTTACTTTCTAAGCTGCCTGTGCGGCAGTGAACACGATCCCAACTGTAGATGATGACTTCGGCACTTTCTAAGCTGCCTGTGCGGCAGTGAACAATGATCACCCCGACATTCGGCGCATCTTTGCTTTCTAAGCTGCCTGTGCGGCAGTGAACGGCGTGAAGCTGAGCGTCAGATATGTTTGAGATTTCTAAGCTGCCTGTGCGGCAGTGAACGAGTAGATGCTAGTGCGACATTAATATAATCATTTCTAAGCTGCCTGTGCGGCAGTGAACAATGCATTGCTTGATATCGCTGATGAATTTAATTTCTAAGCTGCCTGTGCGGCAGTGAACAATTCTCGGCTGATTCGGTTGCATTCGTATCATTTCTAAGCTGCCTGTGCGGCAGTGAACCAGACTTGCTTGCAAAAACTTTTTCTGACTTATTTCTAAGCTGCCTGTGCGGCAGTGAACGTCGTGCGTTTGGGGTTCCTCCACATATGGTATTTCTAAGCTGCCTGTGCGGCAGTGAACTACCAGTAGCCGCACGAGCCATCACACCGAAATTTCTAAGCTGCCTGTGCGGCAGTGAACAGCATTGTATAAAGAAAAAAATAAGTTGCAACAATCACTTAGCGCATTTTTTCGGCTTTCACCAATGTTCTAACGACTTGTTGCAACTGTCTGATTTTTATAATGTTTTTTTAAAGAGCAATTTGATTGGGCTAAATTGGTGTTTGATCGTTTTGACCAGACACCTTCCAATGACGAATATATGGTGTCAGTTACCTATTCGTACTGAACGGCCTGTTTCGAATCCAGTCGTCGGTGTGATCACTGTTCTTAAAACGGGCTAGATCCTTGATGCAAATGTATTCGTTACCGTTTTGTGACCATACACCGACATGTTGATCAGAGTCTTAAAATTTGACTACTATGGAGTGATCGATCTCAAATTTAGAACCACGGAACTGTTCCGGTTTTACTTAGACCGTAACAATCAAATTTACCTTCAGCTGGCCTATCTCCAAGCACTCTTTCAATAAAGATTAAAAAGTGAGACGAATCACCTGGCCCTGACCGTTTTTTAGTTTCTTGACTATCCATATTAATAAACGGCAACTTGCAATCCCCTGATCGTGCTTCTTTTCGCAAATAAGCCAACACCTCATCGTAAGGCTTATTTAAATGCACCGCTCTACGCTGCGCCTTTTTTTCGATTGACTTAACCGGTTTGCGCTTAAAACTAGCATATTGTGAGACGCCCGATGGTACAGATCTAATCGGCTTAATATGGCAATAGTCACTCAGCCTATTTAACCAGCGATGAATGTCCAATTTTTGCAAATCTTCCTCCGTGTTAGCCAGCAGCCGCAGTTGATTACCTAAAGGAAAATCCTTGTCGCCATAATTTATGATGGAGATCGCGACCGCAGATTCATTGTCACCAATTTTGTTATCGACTAAAGCAATATGCACTTGTTGAAAGGCCTTCTGCCAAAGGAAGCCAAGGTTGGCTTCCGCGTCTGGTAAAAGAGTGATGTCGAGATAATATTTCATGACTACTCCTTATCGCTTTCTCCAAATACGCCACCACGTACCAAAGCCGCCATTACATAATGTTCTTCGTTTTCATTTGCCAATGCTTCACCGCGGGCGTATTTATCAAACAATGTATAAAAATCCGCCTTATCTTTAGGTTTCCGGTACGCTACGCCCAAATTAGTTACGGCACCAAACGGTTCAATCGCAATAGGTCCCGTATCAAGGTCTTCATAATTTGGATACCAAGTGTCAATAGAACGCAATGCATTACCAATTTTTTGTGAATGCATGGCTGCATTGCCATTAACCGCGTAAAGAATTTTGCTCTTTTTCGATTTACTATTGCTTTTATCTAAGACCAGCTCTTCACTCGGATATACTTCTTGCGACTTACCAATTTGCGCATACGCATTAATTTCTAACATTAGGAAGCTATCTTGTCCTGACAAAGCGTTCGCAATCCGTACTGCGAGTTCGCTGATTTTATTGTCACTCGAATCAAAGCTTCTTAAAGGAATTTGTGCAGCATCAAAAATCCAACTTGTTTCACTACCTTTATTTAACACTTTAACGTGTACTTCAATCTTTTCAGCGCCGACACGGTTACGCCACAGGAAACGAGCATTAGCAATATTGGTTGCATAACGCTTAGCCAATTCAGTAAAACCATGTTTTGCAATGTAAGCTTTCGCAACACTGGTATAACTTAAATTAAAGCCAGCGTTATTACATGCTGAGGGGCGCTCTACCCCGCTTAACACTTTCAGCGTAAAAACTAATTTTAGCGTGTCTTGCTCTTGCCCTAAAGCGCACACATCCACAGTCTGCAAATTAGGACTCTCTACCTTAGCATCGAGTTTTGCGGGGTCATCTTTTAACGCCTTATTCAGCCTATTGGAAATAGTTCCACGCACTGACTTCTCAATCAACGCCAGTGGCGTCGTATGAGCAAGACGATTGTCCCAAGTCGTACCAGACATGTAGCCATCGGAAGGTACAAGTTTTTTTTCAAAAGCTAGTACTGAGGCTTTGCCAATTGTTTGCGTTGCGTTTGTTACCATGATGTTGTTCCTTTTTATGCGGTTAAAGTATTTTGGATTACTACGGGACGTGGGGATTGCTGACACAAATAAAGATTGTTGGGTTCATCGTAGTGGTAGTGCCACATCAATTCGTCCAGTGACCGAAGACGATATGGCATGATGAATTCGCCCAGCGTTACGACTGCTTCGGCAAATCGGTGAGGTGTTGAAGGGTCACGTTGATTTAGCGTTTGGCCTGGCTCCGCCAAAGGTGATATACCTTGAAAACCCGTTGCAATCGGGACAAGCCACCCCGATGTCTTACGCTTGCTCGTCCAGTTGACGTTACCATCTTCATCGATTTCGCTTTGATTCTTAATAGACAAATAATCGAGCAAAGCATCTACGGCATCCTGACCTTGTTGCATGGCTTCCAGCATCAATTCACGGCGTTCGATCAAAGCAAAACCTGGCATTAATTTACGAGCCAATTTTCTAAATTCCTGCGCATCGTTCTGATCGACTTTAATAAATTCTGGATTAGATGCTGAAACAATATCCCCACCTGCCATCTTTAATTGGCTATGTAAGAAATTCTGGAGAAGAGGCTTCACCTCTTCTTCGTCGTCCTTATCAATGCCACTGGTTTCAATCGCTAAAGAGACTTCCAAGTGGCAGCGCGCTTCCTCATTAAAAGCTGGGCGATTGCCGTCTTTATCCAAGGGATTACCCGTACCGATAATCGAGTACACATAATCACCACGACCTTTATAGGTTTGCAAATCTATATGGTGACATACCACGCCAACTTGTTTAAAAACTAGATCATCAAAGCCAGTCGCCACCAACTTTCTTTGCAAAGCATGGACAGCACCCAGCCATGCCGTCATTGCAGGGAAGCCAATGCTGTAAGGACTCGATAAGGCATTGGCGTTTAAAATTTTTATATGCGGCAGCAATAAGATGCGCATTATGCTCATAGCAATGCCTCCTTCTGTTCTTGGATTAATTGGGTCACATGTTTTAATTCGTCATCGTTGAGAGACAAAGCATTTTTCCCGAGAATTTTTTTGTAGGCCAGAATCATCCATCGTGCCGTACTTCGAAGAAACTCGTTCAAAAATTGATCATCATCTACTCGCTCAATTTTCCAATGGTCATCGAGCACTACTTTCTGCCATTTTGGCAAATCGGAAAAACGTTCTTTTGATGACCAATCAGGGTCCACAGCGCGCAACTGCCAAATCTTTTGAACAATTTCATCAAAAATTTCTAGTAAAATTTCGTCGCGACGAGTGCGAACTTGAAAGTTATTTCGACTATCCACCAACCACTTATGCATCAGTTCAAATTGCAGCTTAAATTGATTTGGCCATAAGCAGTTACTGAAAAAATCTGTCGTTGGTAATCGTGTAAGTTCTGGTTTTAAAGAAGGTGGGAGGCTTGAAATTAAATAAGCAATGCCAGCACTTTTTACGTTCAAATAACTAACATTGCCCATTTTCGTGAATTCATTGTGACTGAAACCAATTTCGGTCAGATTAGGCATTTCTTCGAACCCGTCCGCATAGAACTTATTTTCGGATCTAAATCTTTTGACTGATGTTCCATCAATCCACTTATCAAACTCATTCACTCTTCGCTTAACCTCGAACATCAACATCGAAGGTGTTGTAATTGAAAGTAAATGATATCCAGCCGTGACTGGAAAATATACTTGTCGAATCAAATCGTGTGTCATCGGCGTAGCTTCTTCTCCCCAATAAACAAGCGAACATTTGCTTTTTACGGCTTGAAAATCTATCCCCAAATTTCCAACGAAGTCTTTTAATTTCTCATCGTCATTCTCGAAAAGACTAATGAGTTTTTTCCCATCTCCCAACTCAATTGAAAGCAAAGCACATAACTCAAAAATAACCGTGTTGGTTGCTGAATTCCCTGAAACGTCAAATCTAGTTTCCGAATTAACGTTGCCAGTCTTAACGTATCCATCTTGACAAAGATCACCATAAAATATAGTGGAGGTCGTACCTCTAATTTTCGGATTTGTAAACTTTGTAGGATGCGTTGTCACATTTGGTTTCGCATCTTTTATTGCTTTTTCAAACCATGTTTTAATAGCATATTTACTGTCCGCTTCTGGTTGATGTTTTTCGCGGGCAGCGGCAATTACAGTTAATGATTGATCCTTTTTTGTCCTGATCTCTGCTGCCACCTTCTTCTCAAGAAAATCTGTTTTTGTTTTGAGAAGAAAGTCCTCAATTAATCGTTTTGCTTCCATCATCATTTCCCTTGTTTAACTTCCGTTAGCCCAAGCTGCGGCGAATAACTAAATTGCTTTTGCCCGTCTTCATTTAATGGGATAGAAATCTCCCCAAATCTAGATGCTGCTTTTTCCATACTAATTCCAAAGCACTCTGCGGTAGCTTGTAAAATGGCCTGATAGTCGCGCAGTAACCACAAACGATTTTTAGGCGCTGTATCTTCCTTATGCCGTATGTTTTGAACCGTTTCAGCTTTGGATAATTTTCCCTTTTGATCTTTTTCCATAAAAACAAATTTGCCTTCTGGATCATTTTCGTCTTGCGATACGAGGTACAAAATTTGCGTTGGGCGGCTTTCACGGAAGCGATTGAGTTGCTGCGGTAGTGCAGTCAGCCACCAGCACTGCCTAAGCCATCCCTCTAAGCTCTCTGGTCCTTTGGCATCAAATCGCGTCAGCAAATTGGCAATTGCTTGATGCTCTAAATCTGCCAAACGATTATGTGGATCAAGAAAGGCTGGACGAGAAATACGTGACGTCGCATTAATCCGCTCACCAATCAATGCTTCATCAAGTAAATCATTAAGTCGATGACTACGTAAAGGCAACGAATCACTTTCATAGCCTGGCCGACAAAATACTGCTTTGCGATCAATGGCAAGTACATTTTTTTGCTGCATGCCTTTGAGGTTGTATTCCAACAAAGCCATATTTGGTAATGCTGGTTCAATATTGCGATGACGTAGAACACGCCCAGCCAATTGAATGATGGAGCGATAAGAAGATGGCTCTATCACCGCCCAATCAAAATCGTGATCGCGTCCGACTTCTTCAACTGGCGTTGCAACCAGAATGTAAATAACATTCGACGCTGTTGTTGTGGCTAGTTGTTGTTTGATGTGGGGGTGTGCAAACACAGCCAATGGAACTTTGCGCTTTAAAACTTCGTCAAGATACTTCTCTTGCACACTGCGCATCAATAGAACTTGCTGGCTGTGGTAAGCCATCACTTTGACTTCAATATCGTCAAGCCATTCGGCCAACATTAAATATTCTGCTAGCGCGACGCAGGGAGATATATTCGCCACACGTACTACCCCGAACGATACTTTTTTATTTGTATTGGGATCGGTTTGATGATGTTCCAGATGTTTTTGGATAATGGCGTCTTTCACCGTTTCAAAAAAACCGTTTTGCAAACTGTTTGATGTTTTTTCTTCCGCTTCTTTGATCGGCGTAATCTGTGCTTTACGTTTGGCAATTTGCTGCGAAAGATTTTTGACACGTTTATCAATAAATTTTTGGTGATAGGAATCAAAACTAGTTTCGCCTTCTGTCGTCGCCAGCATCGTGACACTTTCTACTTGCGCACTAAATTCATCTACCCATCCACAACCTACTTTAAACGGTATTTCACGACTTTTTGCAAATAATTGCCATCCCAGTTGATACGCATGGAAATAGCCTAGAGCTAAATCCGGCGGAATTGTCGCTGACGAAATCATCACTTTGCGTCCAAGCATTCCAGCCAAATGCACTAAACGGGCGATGGCAATCAAATCGCCACCGTCAAAATCGTCAATTTCATCAATCACGAGATCAGATGACATCAGACGTAAACACGGCAAAATATAACGCCCACCACGGGATGTCTCTGTCGCGGCCATAATGTGATCAATAGTGCAGACAAGAACTGGCGCGTAGAGAAACCGCCGTTCCTTATTGGTGGTGAGTACCGTTGCTAAGCCTTCTACAGGAATGTCACAGTCATAGCGCAGCTCGCTGTCCAATAATGACTCTGCTGACTCAGAGCCGAATTCCTCTTGCGTCGTTTTTTCAACAACATTACCTTGATGTGCCTTATGTAAATCCATCACGGCTTTAGAACCAATCAATACAGCAAGTTCGGTATCATCCAAGCCTATGCGGTCCTTGTATTCATCGCCCGTTTGAATCGTTAAAGTGCGCAGCCCCAACGCAAGGATATAACGCAAGTTGTTCGCGTCAGGCGATAGGGCACGCATGATTTTGGCATTAGCAAAGGTTTTTCCGCATCCGGTACTTGCCATATTGACGGTGAAGAATCCAAACTGTTCGTCTGTTTTTTTTCTGAGTTCTGCCTCACGCCAGCGATCTATCTGGGTGACAATTTTGTCTTGCCACGCAAATTCTTTAGGGCTTTTTTCTTTCAGATTTTTGGTCGAATCGGCAAAAGGTAATTCATGCTCAAATGCGGGCAGCCAATGTACTGCATTCAATGCTTGTTTGGCGACACCGCATAAATGCTCATCTAGTTTTTGTTTCAGCTGGCTTGTTTGACTATCAGTGTTGGCATAAATCGCCAAACTACTTTTCCAATTTGAATCAGCAGGTTTGGACGAATACAAGTGATCGCCCAGCATTAGTGACAGGCGTGCGTGGTGCAAAACGACCCGCCAGACCCCATTTTCCATAGACGCAGCCAACAAAGACTTTTCTGCAATCGCTTTGGCTGCCCATTTTTTAATCTGTTTTAGCCATTGTTCTGATTCGCTTAACAAACCGTTAGGGAAGTTGAAGCAATCGGCTAGTTCGATTTCACTGTGTGGATTGTCATAGCCCCAAAAACTTTCAAACCATTTATTCGCCTGACTTAATGAATTACATGCTTCGTCACGCCATTTTTCTTCGCAAATAACTTTAGACAGAGTAGGCAGTTTATGGTGGGTAAGAATGAGCCAAGCAACCAAACTAGCAAGTGGCGGTAAATTTTTTAATGGCTTTTTAGTAGCATTTGTGGTTAGAAATCGCTCTAATTTTTCTTCATTAACTTCACCATCAATCAAGCGTTTCAACCATTTCTCATCGTTATCCGCGCCATCAATGAAGGCATTTAGCAGTAAACATGAAACCCACTCGTGTCGTAATGGATCGCTCATTGGCTTATGCGCAGACAGTTTATTTTGAAAACAAAGCGATGCCTTGCCCCAATCATGCAATAGCGCAGCCAACGCAGCACATACCTTTATCAGTGGCAAATAGCGCCAATTGCTTTCCTTCATCTTCATTTCTTTCTGCGTGCTATTCACTGGCACAATCCCCATCTCATTAAACATCCCCTTATTCCCAACCGCCCAAATAAATTCGCTACGCGCCCGACTACGTATCCAATGACAAGCCACAGCCGTATTCTTACTCGCAGTCTGCCGCAGCATCTTTTTCACCACGGCTAAGCCATCTTCAGTAATTACCGTTTGCCAAGTGTTATCACCAATGCGATTTGCAAACGCATCTAAAACGCGACGAGTCTTTTTTAGAGCATTTTTTTGGCATTGAGAAACGAAGGTGACCATCATGATGGGAAATCTCCATCTTCGGATTCGTCGTCTATGCTCGTATCGCTCATAGTATTGATGTCGTCATCGCGCTTCTCACTTTGTTCAGTGCCAGTGAGTGGTGCTTGCTCTGATAGATCTTGTTCAGCGTCCCCTCGCAATGCGATTTCTTTGATTTGATCAAACATAAAATCGAGTGCTTTGTGATTGGTAAATGATTGTAGGCACTGCTGGCGAAATTCTTGCTCGCTCGCATTTTCTTTGGCGCAGATGAATGCCCACGGAAGGACGATGGCGTCTTTAATGAGATCTGCTACGTCGAATACCAAAGCACCGCGACGGGTTTTACCATGCATCACTGCGAAGCCGTGCGGAATACCAAGAACCCACAATGTGCAGGCTGCTAGACCGTAGGCGAGATAGTTGCCATGGTTGAGAAAGGCATTCGCTTTGTCACTTTCTTGGTGCTGCCTGACAAAGCCAGTCTGCTTAGTGCGATTGGCGGCATATTTATAGAGCATTTTGGTAAGCTGCGCTTCATTGAGTAATAGCTCACCTGGATTTTTGGCTTGTTCGATTCGGTTAATTGATAGGTGCAAAGCGGATTGAATATCGGTGTCATGTATATTAAATCCTTCGGCTTTGAGATCGGGATCTCTATTCCATACATGCGTTAAATACTGGATGCGAGCTTGCTGCATCTGTTTCGCAGCGCTTAAGCGTTCTTGCGGGTCGAACCAAAATGAGCACCAGCCTTGCAGATATTGGGTTGGTCGATATTCGCTTTGCGGCGTCATCCATTCGATTTCGCTACCCATGTAAAGTGGTGTGCCGCCACCGCCGCAAAATCCCACCAATACTCCAGCTCGTGCCAGCATGCGAACTGCGGCATGAGTGATAGAGGTGCCGCTTCCCAAAAGTAGAACTGTAGTATTGGAAATTGGAATATTCCAGTAGTGATTCTCGTTTTTCGCTTCTTGCAGATATAAGACACGACCGTCTTTTTGCATGACTCTGCAATGCTCTAGATAATAGAGATTGGCTCGTTTTGAATGCAATATTGCTTTTAGATCCGATGGTGAAAAGTCGTCCATTTATTTCTTCAGGTTTGTATTTCCGAACATGGAATTCATCCCAATGCTCCTGTAAACAACTACGATAGTATGCAGATTTTAAAAATCTTCCTATACTGATTAGAAACACATGCCGATTTTTCGCGCACATCTTTTTCGTTAAACTGAGGAGTGAATATATTCATGAATGATCGATCTGCTTTGCGTTGGGATCTATTAATGCGCTATCGCTTAATCGAGATTGTTGCGCAATGGGAGGGACGTCTGACGACCAATCATTTGACGAACAGTTTTGGTATTGGACGGCAGCAGGCTAGTAAAGATATTCAATCCTATCTGACGAAGATCGCACCAGGGAATCTCGTCTATGACAAGTCATTAAAAGGTTACACTCCATCAGCAAAATTTGTGCCGAAACTAACAGGTGGAAATGCCGATGAGTATTTACATATCCTTAGTCGCAATAAGGATGTTGTGCATACCTTTACCGGCTTAGATTTGGCGTTCGCGAGGACTGAAATTTTGCAATTGCCGATTAGACCGGTTGACCCAAAGGTTATTCGTAGTTTGGTACAGGCAGCACGTGAACATCGACGTGTTGAGTTAGGCTACATATCAATGACTTCTGGCGTGGAAGAAAGGATACTCGTACCACACACTTTGGTTTGCACGCCTCAACGTTGGCATGTTCGTGCTTATTGTGAAAAGCACCGTGAATTTCGTGATTTTGTATTGAGTCGATTTCGAGGGAATCCAGAAATCTTGGACGAGAGCGTCCACGATGTGGAAAAAGATATTGATTGGAATACGGAAGTCACGATCGTGCTTGCACCAGATAGCCGCTTAAGCGAAGTTCAGCAAGACATATTGGCGCATGACTTCGGAATGATCGATAGAAAATTACATGTAAAAACTCGCGCACCCTTAGTCACTTACATGTTAAAAGCGTTTAATTTAGATATAGATAAACTTGACGCTGATCCATTAGCGCAGCAGATTATCATCTTAAACAGAGCCGAGATCACGCGCTACTTATTCAAAAAATAGTTAGTCTCTATCGAAATAAAAAAAACCGCCCTAGGGCGGTCTTTTTTATCCATTTCAAACGACGCAAAAAGCGTAGTTGAACCTAGAAATTACTTACTTGCTGCTGGTGCTGCTGCAGCCGGTGCTGGAGCTGACGCTGCTGCGCTTGCTGATGCAGATGCGGATGCGGATGCTGCTGGTTTTTCACCGATGATTTCGATCTTCGCTTTTTCTTTCAACTCGTCCAAGAATTTTTTCAAATTCGTTTGTTGGATTTGTTGTGTCAAACGTGGTTTGACTTGTTCTAAACTTGGCGCTTCTTTTGCGCGGCTGTCATCCAATACGATGACGTGGTAACCAAATTGGGATTTCACTGGTGTTTCTGTGAATTTACCTTTTTCCAATTGGGTGACTGCATTGCCGAATTCTGGAACCATGCCGCGTGGATCAAACCAACCTAATTCGCCGCCTTTGTCTTTTGAACCAGGATCTTTGGACTGAGCTTTTGCTAATGCGCCAAATTGTTTGATATCTTTTTTGAGTTTTGCGATGATCGCTTTTGCGTCTTCTTCTTTTTCTACCAAGATATGACGTGCTGAGTATTCATTGCCTGCTGTTGCCGCTTTGATTTTTTCGTACTCTGCAGCGTACTGCGCGTCGGTCACTGGTGCGCTTTTTAAGTAGTCATCAACAAAACCTTGTGCGAGCACATTGGTTTTCATCATTTCTAATTGATCCGCTACGTCACCTGATTTGTCCAAACCTTTTTTGACCGCTTCTTGTGCGACCAAAGATGCCATCGCCAAATTGTCGATGACCATTTTGCGCATTTCTGGATTGTCTGGCATGCCTTGAGCAGCTTGCTGCTTCATGATCATATCAACTTGTTTTTTGCTGATTGGTTTGCCATTCACGGTTGCCGCGATTACATTTTGCGCGCCATCTGCTGCTTTATCAGCAGATTGTGAGCATGCTGACAAAGCCAACACTGCCATTGCGCCACCGATCATGAAACGAGATTTCATCAACATCTTGGTCTTCCTTTATGATTTTCTATATTGTAGTAAAGCGGGATTGCCGCAATTTTAATAAATAGGACCTACGCAAAACTGCCCTCACATTGTTGCCACTGGCTCGATCAAACTGCATACAGATGACTACAGATGACCGCATGTGACTACATCGCTGGGACGATTTTGCGTAAGCCCTCTTAAAGCGATAAAAAACGCTTGCGAATTTTACCTGTGATTTCAGAATTACACTTAAAATTCGCGCAGTTTCTAGCGATTCAGACGGTTTTTTACAAAAAGTATTTACCGAAAGAAAAATTCCTTCGATGTGAATACGAATAAATGGGGTAAAACAATGATCGACTTTTCAGAAATGCTGCCGGTTGGGATGGTGGCGCATGGTGGGCAAGTGGCAAGGATCATGGCGGACATCGCCCAACGTCAACGGGGTTTAGAGAATTGGGAAGCATTTCATTATGAAAAAATTTCTGATTCTGCGGTGGAACTCACCGGCGGCATCGTGAGCATCCAAAATGGCAGCAAACGCTGGCTAGAGCCGCATGACTGTATTACGATCCCGCTGGCTGCGGTCTTCGCTGAGATGCAGAAGCAGGGACTGGTGGATAGCCCAGCTGTGCTGCCCATGCCTCATCTGAATGCACTCAATACAGCAAACCCGCCAACGATGAACGGATCGGACGTGGTCTCTAGCGGTAGTCATGCCTTTTTGCATTTGAAACTCGCCTTGCCAAGCGATCAAGCCAGTCGCCAAAAAATCCTCAGCAAGCTCCATTTAGAAGCTGACCTACTTGGCGCAACCGTGATCGCCTGTCACCTCGAATAGACGCCAAACTCGCCAAGCAGCAATCCTGACATCGGCGTGGATGCGCGCCGACTGTCATTCTCTAGTCACAATGCTTCCGTACAGTGGGATGTGAATTTTATTTCCAGCCGCCAACTTTTTTTGCGGAGTCTGTATGAAGCTATTGTTATCGCCTGCCATCGCACTGATGCGCCAATTGCGCTTGCTGCCTAAATTCATCATCGTCGCCTGCCTATTTGCCATCCCCGCCATGTTGGTCTCTGGCTTATTTATTCAAGAGTTAAACAAGGCAATCCATCTGACTGAAAAAGAGCAAGTCGGATTGACGACCTTGCGACGCATCCAAACGCTCAAATTACAAATCGAGGAGCATCGCGCGCTACGGCATCTCGGCTTGGCTGGCAATCTCAATGCGAAAGGTGCGGCGGCGACGCTTCAGCCGCTGATCGATGCCGAAATCCAGCAACTAGATCAGCACCTGTCGCAGCAAGCAGCGCAATATTTCTCCGAAGCAGAATCGAATACCACAACGACCCAACTACAAGCAATCCAACAACAGTGGAGCGCCATCAAGCAAAAGCTTGACCAAACCAAGTCGAAAGAAAGCTATCAGATTCATTTTGCTTTGCTACAGCAAATTCAGCAACTCGCAATACAGATTGCCGATCACAGCAATTTAAGTCTCGATCCGCAAGTCGATACTTACTACCTGATCGGATTATTTTCGAAATCCATCCCCGAGTTAACCGCCCTCCTCGCCGATACCGCTGCGCGTGGTGCACCCTACATCGATACTGGCTTGCTCGAACCAAATGAAGACGTGCTGCTGAATGCGAATGTGCTATTGAGCCAACGGGATTTACCTAAGGTCGCGGCGCAGTTACATGCTGTCATACAAGCCTCTCCCGAGATGCAAACACTGACACAGCAACAAACCCTGGCGATACAGCAGCACACAGAATTTTTAGAGCGCACCAAAAATGAAATCTTGAATACGCTCAATCAAACCAGTGGCAGCAACTATCTCGCCGCGGGTAAAACAAGTCTCGAAGCTTGGCATCACTTGAGCATCGCGGTAGCGGATCAAATTCAGGCAAAGCTGACACAGCGTTTAGCGAACCATCAATGGAATCGTAATGCCATGATGTTCGCGATCGCTATCGTCGTTTGTATCGCCGCATACTGGTTAGCCGGTTTTTATCTCGCCTTCTCACAGGAATTAAGCTTACTGAGTCTAGCCGTACATCGGATTCGAGATGGCAATCTCAGCATTGCTTGTCAGGCCCACGGGCAGGATGAAGTCGCGCAACTCGTCATGGAATTTGAAGGCATGCGCCAAGTTTTAATCGGGGTCGTCAAGCGGATCCGTAGCAGTACTGAGCAGATCGCCGATTCGTCAGAACAAATCGCCAGCGGCAATGCCGATCTCTCAACGCGCACCGATCAACAAGCCCACTCCTTGAATCAAACAGCGAGTTCGATGGAAGAGTTGACCACCATCGTCAAACAAAATATCGATCATGCGCAACAAGCCAATCAAATGGCGACCGAAGCAACGGGATTGGCGGGTAAAGGTGGCGAGGCGGTCACCCAAATGACGACCATGATGGAAGGCATTCAACAATCGTCCAAGCAAATTAATGACATCATTGCCGTGATCGATAGCATTGCTTTTCAAACGAATATCTTGGCGCTCAATGCAGCGGTCGAAGCAGCCCGTGCAGGGGAACAAGGACGCGGTTTTGCCGTCGTCGCAACGGAAGTGCGCAATCTCGCACAACGCTCAGCAAATGCCGCCAAAGAGATCAAAACCTTGATTGGGCACTCGGTCGCTCAAGTCAATGCAGGTAATCGTCAAGTGCAATTGGCGGGCCAAACAATGACGCAAATTGTCGAAGCAATTTTGGAGCTCAATCGGAATATGCAAGCCATCGCACTTGCCAGTGTGGAGCAAGGCGATGGGATCGTGGTGGTGAATCAAGCGATAGGACAACTCGATCACATTACCCAACAAAATGCCGTACTAGTCGAGCAAGCTGCATTGTCAGCGGAAAATATGCATCACCAAACTTTGCAGTTGAGCGAAGCGGTCGCCGAGTTTGTGACAGAAGAAGTGGTGATCGAAACTGAACCAGCAACAGCGATCGCACAAGCGCACGAGCACACCTCACGTCCAAAGAGTCGGCGCGCTATCCGTGGAAAGAAAATATTACTAGGAGCGGCGTGATACTAAGCATTGAAGGCAATCTGGATGCCGGCCGCAGAATACTATCAAGTGACAAATCTGCGCTTTCAATTCGATGCGCAAGGATAAAAAAAGCCCCGAGACTCGGGGCTTTTTCGATTGTTCATCAGCATTGATATGTTGGCTATGACCGCATTGTTACGTTCTCATTGGTAGGTTCAATCACATCGACTGACTCCGACACCAAGCGTAACGACCAATGTATTGAAGCCTTGCGAGGGCTAGCAACCACTCGTCGTCACCGTCAAAGTCGGCGCACTCGTTGCGGAAGCAGGTTCGGTGTACACAACTGAGCAAGTCGCTGCGGTTGGCGCAGAGACAGGAGAGACAGTTAAGGTCGTGCCCGCTGCAGTCAAGGTGTAATCACTCGCATTCAAGCCCGCTGCAGCAGCGAAGGACGTATCCGCCTTTGGATAGCCCGATGCGAACGCGGTTGAAAAAGTCACCGTCGTTCCTTCAAACGTCACTGTCGATGGCGCGGGGGATGTGACAAGATATTTGCCATGTGCCATTGCCGCGGTTGCCGCTAATGAGCCTTTGGCGGCATTGATGCTTGCGATCCGTGCATCTTTACCCAAGTCGGCGAATTTAGGGAGGGCTGTCGCCGCCAAAATCCCCAAAATCACGATGACCACAATTAATTCGATCAAGGTAAAACCCGATTGTTGTTGCGATTTCATATTATTTCTCCATTCTTCCGTTGTTCCATCTTGCTAGATCCAGCATTACTGCACATATTCGTTCGCGTTGGTCATCGCTAAACGCCTCATATCTCTTAGGCTCGTTTCAGATACGATGTATTGACGGAGTTGGCATGTGCAAAGCCTGATACTCCATACCAGTATCACACAAGGATAAATTATCCACAAGCAACATTTTGTATCGCGTTGTATTTCATTTAAGCCTTGCCAGAACCGGCAATAGCCCATTGGGCGAGCGCTCGCCACTTGCCGATTTCACCAGCAAAAACGCCCACTTTAACTTCGTCAATCTATCCACAATCGCTTTAGAATTTCAGTTTGGGATGAAGGTGCTTTCGGCAAGATTCTCGGTTACACTCAACTCGCCTTATTGCGCATCGTTTGATATAGCGCAAGCCCTTGTGGCGCGGGCGCAGCACGCTGAGAACGCCTTTCAGCCTGCTTTGTTTCGCCCCGCTTTTTCGGTTTTGCTTTTTTCTATCGTCATATCGCTTAGTTAAGAATTCAATGAGCCTTCCTTTTGCCCCCATCGCGGAATACCATCAAGTGACCCCTGAACTATTTCAGGATGTGATCCAAGCGAACTATCAGCCTGCGATCTTACGCGGCTTGGTCCAACATTGGCCCTGCGTTCAAGCGGCACAAACGGATCAATCCCGATTACTACAAGATATGGCGCAATGTGACAATGGAACAAAAGTCGATGCCATCATGCTACGTCCCGAAACCCATGGTCGAGTTTTCTACGATGCCACGATGGATGGATTTAACTTCATCAAAAATAAGGTAACGATTACTTCCGTATTGGAGCAACTTATTCGCTATGCGCAATTCGATCGTCCCCCCTCTGTGGCGATCCAGAGCGCTTTAGTCGGTGAATGTCTACCCAAATGGCGGGCTGCGCTTGCACTGAATTTGCTCGCCCCGGAAGTCGAGCCACGAATCTGGATTGGCAACCAAATTACCACGCCGACGCATATCGACGGGTCCGACAATATTGCCTGCGTCGTCAGTGGTCGGCGCGAATTCGTCTTATTTCCACCCGAGCAGATCGCCAATCTGTATATTGGACCACTCGATTTCGCGCCAACGCCCTCGCCTATCAGTATGGTCGATTTGCGCGCGCCAGATTTAACCCGCTATCCTCGTTTTGAAAACGCCCTCGCGCACGCGCAAAGTGCCGTTCTTGAGCCTGGTGATGCCATTTATATTCCCAACCTGTGGTGGCATCATGTTGAATCCTTAGAAAAAATCAATGTCTTGGTCAATTACTGGTGGGGTGGTTCAAATTTTTCGACTGAAAACAAAACCTCACCCTACGGTTTACTGATGCAAGCCTTACTCAGTTTTAAAGAGCTACCGCCATCTCAACGGGCAGCATGGGGACATCTTTTCCAACACTATGTATTCGATGAAACATCGCCCGCTGCACATATACCTGCCCATCGGCACGGTGTTTTACAACGATAATTTGCACCGTTGCCACGGCCAAAGAAAAAGGGCGGGAATATTTCCGCCCTTTTTACATTCCCTACGATAAAACTTGATTACTTAAATACGTACTGCGCACTCACATAGAAGAAACGACCACGTGGATCGGTGTAGCTAGGATCGTAACCAGAGATGAAGAAATTCGCTTGATTCGAATACGGTGGTGCCGTATTCAACAAGTTTTGCACACCAGCACGCAAACTCAAATTCTTATTAACTGCATACGATGCTGACATATCCCAAAGCGAATATGCTTTCACTCGATTTGCTGCCACCACACTACCATCGTCAATATTGATGGCAGAATTTTGATCGTCATAGCCTGAATAGTAAGTATTGCCCAAAGTGACTTCAACTGGACCGTACTCCCAACCTAAAGACAAACGATGGCGCCAACGTTGTACCACGCCCTCCGTCACAAATTTACCCAAGTTGCTGACGTACGCATCGCCCGGATTGGTTTGCAATTTCGAATTGAGCATATAGGTGCCGAGCATCCGTGCACTAATCTTGCCCCACGAAGTTTTGATGCCATGCATCTCAATCGCCAGATCTAAACCGTTGGCGATTTGCGAACCGCGATTTTCTTTACGAAGTTCAATATAGTCAATGTAGCCGTCTTCATCACGATGTACTAGATTGCCATACTTCGCGAGGTTACCAAGAATGATGTCATCACCAATTTCACTAATGAGATCACTGCGCTTGATATTCCAATAATCCAAGCTGAAAGTCCAATCGCGACTCGGTTCGAAAATGGCACCAATCGTATATTGACGACTACGTTCAGGTTTCAAATTGGCGTTGCTGTAGCGGCGTGTATTCCAGTTATCGGCACAGACAGAAAGATCATTGTCGTTATCTGCACAATACACAGGATCGGGCAAAGTCGCTGTCGAACTATATTGCGTTGGACGATACAAGTCGGACATGGATGGTGCGCGGAAACCACTGCCAACCGATGCGCGGAACAAAAGATTTTTATCGGGTTGGAAACGCAAGCCCAATTTTGGACTCGAAGCGCCACCGACGCCTTGATAGCGATCATGGCGCAGAGACAATTGCGCTTCCCACTGTTTGGTCAAGGGCGCGAGCAATTCCGTATAGATCCCTTCAACATGACGCGAATCAGCGGTCGCTTTACCCCCTTCCGGTGCAAAGTCGTTATTGATGTTATCGCTCATCAACAACACAGATGGCGTAAACACGCTGCGTTCACGCCGCCATTCTGCGCCGACAGCAATCGACAAATCACCGCCATCGAGGCGCATTAAAGGACGTGCTGCTTTAAAATCTACGCTGGTCATCGTTCCACGCGCATGCCGCACTTCTTCATTGACTTGAATGCTGTTCAGCAAATTCAGACCCGCTGTGCCGGATGGGCCAAACGGATTGATTAAGCCGCGACGAATGCCATCCATCAATTCGTTGTACAACACATAGCCGTGGGTATCGCGGTCGCGTACCGTGTTGACGCTTTGATTGATACCGAAATCATAATCCCAGCCCGCGAGAACACCATTCATACCGACAACAAAACGCTGCGCTTCACTGGTCAATTCACTGGTGCGATTGCCAGCCTCTTTGAGACGCATACGCAAGGTGATTTCGCCGGGTACGTCATCGTCTGTTACATTATCCAAACCGGTATTCGCCAATTGCGGAATCAATTTGAAATCAATATCGCCCGTGACCCGCGCTGACGAGCCAACATAGTAGGTCTTGGCTTTACTCCAGCTCGCTTCCGCATAGAGTTGATGATCTGGACTCAATTGAAACGCTGCACGACTCAACAAGCTCGTCTTATCCGATTTTGGGTATAGCTCGGTATCGCCCATATAGTCGTAGGTACACGCCTCGGCTCCACCAGTTCCTGCGGGCAAATACAGATTGGCGGCAGGCTTGCAGTTTGGTACTGAGAAATTGATCAAACGATTTTCTATGACTTTGCCATTGATCTTAAAACCTTGCTCCTGCAAATAATCACGCTGCGCGGAGGTCAGACGAATATTTGCGGGGTCGGTGTAGCTCGACAGTAAATGCCCTAATCGTTCTGGAATTTTTAAATCCCCAATGAATTTTCGCTGCGATGTGAATAGGCTGCCTGTATGCTGCTGATCGACGACTGCGAACAAGTTGTAGCCATCTTTATTCAGATCACCCACGCCGCCTGCGAGTGTAAATGTACGCTTTTCTGCACCACCTTCTTGGGTACGACCCGCATGCATATTCACTTCCATACCTTGGTAATCTTTGCGGGTGATAAAGTTAATCACCCCACCGATTGCATCCGTTCCGTACAATGCCGACGCACCATCTAAAAGAATTTCGACGCGCTCAATTGCAGCCGCAGGAATATTGTTTAAATCAACGCCAGCATCATCGCCTGGTGAGGCGAAGTTTGCCATCCGACGTCCATTCAATAGTATCAAGGTCGAAGAAGTTCCAAGGCCACGTAAATTGGCGGAATTAAAACCGCGCTGATCGCCACCGACATTGATGCTGATCCCGTCGCTCAAGCCACCAACATTGGCAGCCACCTTGGAAAGTAACTCGGCAGCCGTCGTCACGCCGGTTTTCTGAATCTCTTCACGAGTGATCAACTGCACTGGGAGCGCAGATTCACTATCGACCCGTTTGATCGCCGAGCCGGTAATTTCGACTCGACTGATGGGTTTTGTCTCGACCACAGTTTGTGCCATTGCTGGCAGTGCACTGGCTGCCATCATGATCAGTACTGCACGAGAGATGGCATGTCTTGCGAGGGGCCGGGATGACATGCTAAAGACTGTTGATGCCTTATTTAACATAGCTCTATTCCAAGGGTAATGCGCATTGTGATGATTCACTTTGCGCTGGGTTAATCAAATCTTTTATGCGCGCTGAGCATATGGACTCAACGCACAACTTCTTTATACGACTGACAAGTCGTCACTTTCTATTCGCCTTTGCAACCGCGATTCCAGCAAATGGACGCCTTCGCAGTGGAGGCGTCGATACTAAACCGCTTACTGGTCACTACTTGATACACACCAAGCGAACTTGCTTCATGTCCGTTATGCCAGCCAGGACTTTTTCTATTCCATCCATTTTCAAAGTCAACATGCCATCTTCCAGTGCCGCCGTAAATAATTGGGCAACCCTCGCATGCTCTTGTATCAGTTTCTTCACTGAATCAGTACCCACCATCAACTCGTGCAGCCCGACTCGTCCTTTATAACCAGCATTGCACTGCTCGCAACCTTGCGCTCGATACAAGGTAAATTGTCCTTGATCATTCGCGTAATTTTTCATCCACTGCTGGAAAATTTGTTTCTTCGCGCTCACTGTATCGGCTTGAAAAGCCTGGGTCGCGAGCAATTCTGAACAATACTCATTCAGCAACTGACTGATTTCTTCTTTGCTAGGCGAATACGCGACTTTACAGTTCCCACACAAACGTTTGGCTAATCGCTGCGCGAGAATACCGAGCAATGCATCGGCAAAATTAAACGGATCCATCCCCATATCTAGCAATCGAATAATCGATTCAGGCGCGCTGTTGGTATGCAAAGTCGCCATTACCAAATGACCCGTCAGCGATGCTTCAAGTCCGATCGAGACGGTTTCCTTATCACGCATTTCGCCCACCATAATGACGTCGGGATCGGCACGCAAAAATGCCCGCATGACCGTCGCAAAATCCATACCGGCTTTGCGATTGACTTGGACTTGACGCAATCCCTTTTGGGTGATTTCAACGGGGTCTTCTGCTGTCCAAATTTTCGTTTCTGGTCGATTTAAGTAATGCAACACCGAATGGAGAGTCGTGGTCTTTCCCGAGCCAGTCGGACCACACACAAAAAAGATACCGTAGGGTTTATCAACCACGCTCTTTAGTCGTTGCAAATTATTCGGCAGTATCCCTAATTTCTCTAAGGGGATCGGCTCTCCTGCCGCTAAAATCCGCATGACCACATCTTCTAAACCACCCGCTGAAGGAATGGTCGCAACCCGCAATTCAATATCGAGCGGCCCGTATTTTTTAAATTTGATTTTGCCGTCTTGTGGCTTGCGCTTTTCTGAAATATCGAGGTCGCACATAATCTTAATCCGTGCAAGCAGCGCACTGCGATAACTTGCAGGAATCTCGATATAGGGGAAGAGTGAACCGTCCTTACGAAAACGAATCAAGGTTTTTTCTTTGCCTGGGCGCGGCTCGATATGAATATCCGATGCGCCTTGTTGGTAGGCATCAACGATGATTTTATTCAACAATTTGACCAACTCGTTCTCGACCGCCGCAGAAACTTCATTGCCGCCAACATTGGCGCTCTCGTCTTCTTCGCCTTCCATTCCAGAAAGCAATTCATCTACACTGGCATTGTCTGTCGTCTGTCCGAAAAATTGATCTACAGTTTGCTTGAATTCGCGTTGCGTGGTCACTTTGTACTGCAGACGTGCATGTGGAAAAATAAGGTTGACGACGCGTGTGTTCTTGATCTGCTCTGGATCAACCGCCAAGATCGTCATACCATTCTTATCATCCGAGACAGGCAACCAGCGGCTCTCTTCGACATATTGGCGTTTGAGCTTTTTCACCAATTCGATCTCAACGATGCGACTCGCTTGAAAAGATTCGTAGGGAACACCAAAGTAACGCGCCAAGGCCATACCAATCTGTTCTGGGCTGACTTGAAACTCGTCGATCAACACGTCTTCAAGATCGAGTTGCTTCTTGCGCGCCGAGCTGATTGCCAATTCAAATTCAGGCACCGATAAAACACCATCGGAGACTAAACCATTAAACTTGGAAGGAGGAATATGGAGTGGCTTATTTTTTTGTGTGAAAGCAATTGCCATCGTCTCACATAACTCGCGCACGCCCTCTTGGGCTATCGCAGTAAAAGCTTGTCCGTGTCGACTATTAATAAACTGAATTGCTCCCAATAGCTCGCCGTTATCTGCATCCAAAATCGGTGCCACCAACATCTCTTTTGTGCGATACCCTGTGCGTTGATCAATCGCTTTTTGAAAATGTAAATGCGTTGAGATCTGACGTAATTCGGCTTCGTCATAGACATCATTGATGCACAGAACTTCTTTATGGATTGCGACATAGCCTGCGATACTTTGATCCGAAATCGGTAAACGGATATCTTTGAATGTATGCAGACCTTTCTTTACTTTTGAAATCAAATTATTGCCATCCGGTGCGACGACATAAATCGTCAAACGATCACAATCAAACAGATCACAAATATCCGCTGTCAAATCCAACATGATTTGATCCACCGCATTCGTGGCATGGATTTTATTGGTCAACGTTTGCAAGCGTTTGAAAAAGAGAAGGCGTTGCGCTGCTTTGTCCGCTTGATTGTGATGACTACTGGAGGATTTCGCCTGCATGGCATCTACTTTCATGAATAAGGAAAGTTACTGCTGAACTTGCACTGAACTTGCTCTGAACATCTCATTATCACCGATTAAGATGCGATTAAAACCAATCGGATACCAGAAATGCCTGATCCAGACGGAACTTTTGGTAAGGCTGCGGTAGTTCTACAACACATTCGCATAGACCCAGGTCGAGAGAGGATCAAGTTGTTACGCATTTTGAGTTCAACGTCGTTGGAGAACGATCGGTGCACATACCGGCAAATCGTTGAAATAAAAAAAGATTAGGTGATTTCTAGAAAAGCCTGTATATTCCGTTCCGTACTTGCATCAGGTCGTCATATTGTTGGTCCCAATTCCGCATGGCTGTTTTCTTCTAGTCGTTCTGTTTTATCTCCTTCGGTTTCATCTCTTGGTATGAAGTGCCCATCAGGCAATCTCGCCTATCGGCCTCGATTCGTCACGCGAAACTCGTTTCCTGTGCGCGCCGTTGCCATCAAATTAAAGGAAATACAATGAGTAATCAAACTGGAATCGTCAAATGGTTTAACGATGCTAAGGGCTTCGGCTTTATTACACCAGACGCTGGCGGTGCTGACTTGTTCGCACACTTTCAAGACATTCAATCTGCTGGTTTCAAAAGTCTTTCGGAAAATCAACGCGTTTCATTCGAGCGCAGCAGTAGTCCAAAAGGCGATAAAGCAAGCAATATCCAAATCTTGTAATCGCACACACAATTTTTACCGACTTGGCCTATGCTGCACGCAGCTTTCGCCGAGCCGATTAAAAGAATGCAGGTTAGCTAGGTGCTTTGCCAAATAGCGTAATCTGATTGTATCCACCACTATGCAGATAGCATGGGGTAGATAAACAGAGTCATACCCACATTCAAATCGCAAATGGTCGATGTGCTAGACACATGGACCGCACAAACTGATTCTGACCGGCTACGACCACTTTGCAGATAGCATAGGGAAGTAGAAAATGGGCTAGTCAGGCAAACAGGGGTCGCATCAAAAGTCTATTCCGATAGAACGCGATCGACACCCAATTTGCAAAGCTAAAATTTCGCAAAATAAGAAGCTGATTTGTGTTCCTTGTGTGATGGTGTAACAACACCTGACACAATAATTTGCTGCAAATAATTGAAACTTTGCACTGCGCTTGTCTGATCAAACAAAGCAGCTGCATGAACCAGAAGACACACCACGCAGATAGCATGGGTGTCTGCAATGGCGTAACACTTGGCAGATAGCCTTGGTTGCACAGGATTCATCGCGAAGTTTGAAGAGCCCGCCCTTTGGTGGGCTTTTTGCTTTTTGAAAATAGGATTTCATATGAAAGCGTATTGCTTGTTGGTGTCTGGCATCATTTCGCTGTATTCGAATTGACCAAGCGCTGCCCAAGAACCATACTGAGCGGCTAGCAAAAACA
Source organism: Affinundibacterium fentianense (assembly GCF_018139545.1). Lineage (GTDB taxonomy): Bacteria > Pseudomonadota > Gammaproteobacteria > Burkholderiales > Burkholderiaceae_D > Undibacterium > Undibacterium fentianense. The sequence continues at coordinate 122,883 of NZ_JAGSPJ010000004.1, forward strand.
ATGCTTTTGGGCAAATTCAAAAATTTCGGAGTCTTCAATGAAAACAACAATATGTTCCGCCTTGGTCACTGCCGCATTCGGCTTAGCAACAAGCATGGCCAATAACGCACTCGCCGCGGATACCTTAATCACAGCCAGCAATATGTTGGACGTTCGTAGCGGAAAAATGATCGCCAACCCACAAATCTTGGTGCGTGATGGTCGTATCGTCAGCGTGAAACAAGGTGCGAATCCCACCGTCGATGCACAAGTACAAAAAATTGACCTGGCTGGCATGACGATACTGCCAGGCTTAATCGATATGCACGTCCATCTCGATTCTGATCCTACTTATGGTGGCTACAACACTTTACAATTCGGTGACCGGTTTTGGTCGATCCTCACAGTGCCGCACGCCAGTCGCACGCTCGACGCTGGCTTTACCACAGTTCGTAATGTCGGTGCAGACGCATGGAATGACGTTGGCTTACGCCAAGCAATTGAAGAAGGAAAAATCCGTGGTCCACGCGTCGTCACTGCGGCGTATTCTTTTGGCGCCACCGGTGGCCATTGCGACTCCACCTTCTTCCCGCCTTCAATGAATCAGCAAAGTCCGTTCAATGCGGATAACCCGGAAGAAGGTCGCAAACGCGTTCGTGAATTACGCAAGTATGGTGCACAAGTCATCAAGATTTGTGCGACTGGTGGGGTGTTTTCACACAATACTGAGCCTGGTCAACAACAAATGAGCTTGCGCGAAATGACAGCGATTGCCGAGGAAGCACATCAATGGGGCTTGCGAGTGGCGGCTCATGCGCATGGCACGTCAGGCATCAAGGATGCCATCCGCGCAGGAATCGATACGATTGAACATGCGAGCTTAATTGATGACGAAGGTATCGCACTGGCAAAAAAACATGGCGCATATTTATCCATGGATATCTACAACACCGACTACACGCAATCGGAAGGTAAAAAGAATGGCGTGTTGGAAGACAACTTACGCAAAGACCGTGAAGTTGCCGATATTCAGCGCGAGGGATTTAAGCGTGCCCATGCTGCTGGTGTCAAAATGGTTTACGGCACCGATGCGGGGATCTATCCTCACGGCGACAATGCAAAGCAATTCGCTACGATGGTGAAATATGGCATGTCACCTGTGCAAGCGATTCAAGCTGCGACCATCAATGCCGCAGAAGCGCTCGCAAGCAAAGACGTCGGCGCAATCGAGGCCGGGCGTTTTGCTGACATCATCGCAGTCAAAGGTGATCCAAGCAAAGACGTACGTTTGTTGGAAAACGTCGCTGTCGTGATCAAATCTGGCGAAGTCGTCAAATCTTCGAAATAAAATTAAATGTCAAAGCGATGCGACTGCCATGACAAAGAGACGCTTGATTCCGTGCATTAAGTCGTGCGGAACAACCAGCTTTTGACTATGTAAGGTCGTTGAAAAAAGGGAGTGTCAGAATCGACACTCCCTTTTTTCCATCTCGACGTTTTTCGACACGCCGGACTTCGTCGTTCTATTCATCGTATTTTGTTAACTCGGCCTTTTTTTCAATTTCAAATCACTGAGAATTTGCTCAGCCCGCTCAGCCGCAGCGAGTTTAAGATCGGCACTCGATTGCTGTGCCATGTCAGTTCGGCGAAACCAATCGGCACTGATGTCGTCGCCGAGCCGGTCGGAAACAAGATGCCATGCATACGCTTCTAGTGCATTTTTTTCCTGATAATAAAGCTCCGCAATGATTCCCGCCGAACGAATATTGCCAGCGATTAGCGCATCTTGAAATGCGACCTTGGCCGCTTGCCCATAGTTGATACTTTTATCGAACTCTGGATGATTTGGCTGCCCTTGCAACTCAAAATAGTATTTTTCACCGATATGCATCATTGCATAGGAGTCCCCTGCTTTTGCCATTTTTCGAAGTGCCTTCAAGTCTTTCGTATAATAGTCAGGTGGCAGCATATAGCCTAAGTCTTCCAATTTTTTTCGGCGCGCTGCTTCGGTAGGAGAGATAGGTTCCGACACTGGGACTTCCAGCATATTGTTGGGTGTCAACTTTGCCTCGCGCGCAATCTGATCCATCATTTGCGGGCTCATATTACTTAATTCAAAGGGCGAAGCGTGTGTCCCCGACAGCTTGTGATGCGGCTCTTCTTCCCCGTGCAAACCTTGATGCGGCGGACTCGTGTTCGCCAATTTCGTATCAGCTGCGGATTCTTCGTGATTTTGTGGTGACGCGTTTTGACTGCGATTACCGAGCAGAGACCAAGCCATGATGCTCAGCATGCACACCAAACCGAATCCGACCAGATGGATTTTTTTCATCATCTTCCTCTTTTAAAACTCTCTTTTTCTCGACATCGTGCGTTGACCGTGCCCCACTGAATTGATCGTTCGCCGCCCGTGGCAGCGAACGATCGCTAGGCATAAAACTCGCGTCAGCCTTACACAGCCAACTTATACGCGAGGCAAACTACTTAAGCATTTGGTGATGCCGTTGGTGTACCCCCAACGCGTATAGTAATCACGTTGTGCTGGCGTGCCATGATCCCCACCCGCATAGGCGCGCGCTGTGTTGACTGCCGTCGTCAAGAAATTCGCATAGCGCAAGGTATCGACTGCATAACGAATAAAAGAGCCCCCAGCACAATCGGCTTGTAGCTCCATATACGGTGCGGGTTGACGAATATTGCGGGTAAATTGGATGGTGTGTCCCCATTCATGTCCCAGAATCGCCTTCGCTGCGTAGTTACCATAATTGCTTTCTGCGCCTTGCAAGAACGAAGTTCCTACGCTGATGGTGTAAGGGCCACAAGCAAATGCCGACAGGCTCGATTCACCACATGCGCGTCGATCAATGTAAATGGTGGGGTTAGAGTAACTACCAAACACACCACGAATCTCCGTCCCCGTCTTATTGATATAAGTGGCATTGACGGTCACTGCATTCGCGCTTTGTGCCATCGCGGTCACCGCCATTGCTGCGCATAACATGTTCTGTATTTTTTTCATTTCATTCTCCCAAAGTTGGACTATGTTGTATTGAATTCCCATTGAATTATTGGCAATCCAATCGCAGTTAAGTCGATTTTTAATGAATTGGGAAATCTTTATGACAACATAAAATGAGAGAAGAAATAGAACTGGCTTTGCCGCTTTTTTTAGCAAGAGATTTTTTTATTAATGCACATATAAAATTTTTACCAAGCTGGTCTGTTGGCAAAAAAGTTGAGAATTTAATCGGTTTTAATCACAGATGTTTTAACTAAAACCGTGCTGCAAGAAAAACCACACATTTGCATTGCGATGCACGATGTCTTCCATTCGCAATCGACAAATCGGTTTCCCGCGGCTCATGTCTGCTCACGCTTCCACAGCCACAACAAGCACAGCATACTGAACAAAATCCACGGCCAATGCACCAACTGATGGCTGGAGGAAATTGCCGCTTCGGGAATTTTCTGTGCGTAGATAGCAATGGCTTGACGCTTTAACTGTCTTTGCCAGCTTGGCCAGTCCTTTTGTGCAAAAACATAGATCGCTCCGCCTTGACTGTTTGCCGCTGGATCGACCACGTCCTTTTTTGGTAAGGGTTGCCACGTGTACCACCCTGAGGATGGCGGCCAGAAGGCAGCACATTCAGCTTCCGCTTTGCTTGCATGAGGACGCAACTCGAGCTGTACACTCTCGGTCGCCGATTGCGTCGTACTGACACGGATGCTTGTGGCATTTTGTCCGCGACCGCAAATTTGAAAACTTTGTCCGGCAAGTGCCATTGCCTGTATTGCCGACCCGCCATTCCATTCCCATTCTTGCGTGCGTTTTACCGCGGTGAGATCGAGCACGGATTGCCACCAGAGTTTCAATTCCTGTGCTTGTGCAATCAGACTTTGATGCCAACCGGCAGCAGCTAACCATACAATCTTGCCTTGTCCCCAAGTTCGCGAAACCATCCAGACCTGAGTCGGATCAAATTGCCATGGGCTTGAACGTACATCTGTCGGTACCGATGGCATCCACTGCACCGAATGGAGCGCAATGCCCTGTGGCGTTTTCCATTCTTGTTCCTCGGAAGCACTTGCTTGCTGACGCAGCGGCAAACCCAAGCTACTTTTCCATATCCCGGCTTGCTGCGCATTCGCTCCCAAAATGAGTAAGGAACGTCCACTTTCCACTTGCTTCAATAATTCACGCCGTTCACTGTCGCTCGCTTGTTCAAAGTAAGCCGCATCCTGTATCAGTAAATCCGCTCGCATCGCTGTTCGCGCCAGCTCTTTTCGAATCAAGGCTTTACCGATTTGTGTTTGCCAATCCATCACTGCTTGGCTCTGCGCTAATAATTGATTCAAGGCTTGGGTGTCAAACGACGGCGCCGCAAAACGTCCTTGCACCTGCAATTCAGGCATAGGCAGAACTTCCAATGGGATCGGTCCTTCATCAATGAGCTGGCCTTTTTCATCGATAATGCGTGCATGCAATACCATACGCTCAATCAAAGGCGGCAACCATTGAATGCGTATGCGCGAACCATTTCCGACGTGTTCACTTAAAATTTGCCGATTTTCTGCCAACAATTGAACACGCCACTCACCGCGCGCTTGCGCGCGTTCCACTTGTAGTTCAAAAACACGTCCAAACGCAATTTGCTGTGGAAATTCAAGTGAAAGGCTCTCGCCTTTCGACCATGTGCGCTGATCCCAATTGAGCCTTCTTACGGGCAAATCACGCCATGCGCTTACATCCAATCCATCGCCTTCAAGACGCACACTCTTAGCATGCAAGAGCTGTGCATGTAGATTCGCTAGATTCGGCAGAGCTTGACGGCTGTCGATCAACACTTCTGCATCAGGTTCACGCAGATACGATAAGGGCAAAGCAGAAATGCATAATGCCAAACCCGCGAGGACGACTAATACGCTGTTAAGCTTTTGCGCGCGCCGCCAATAGATCCATCCAAAAACACAGGACGCGACCCCGAATAAGCTCACAGCCAAGATCATCCAAAATGACCATGCAGTGAAAAACAAGTTGGCCATCATCGTCTATCTCTCGTCATATTTTTCTGCTTTTGAAGCGGATCGCTTGCTGGCTGCTTCTCAGAAAGCGGCTTACTTTGTGTTGCTTGTTCGCTTGTTTTCACTTGCGTCTGCCAATAGGTATCCAAGGCACTCGCTTTTGCCGCTTGATATCGAATTTCTGGTTGCAAACGGATACCGTCGCTTGCAATGCTCTGCCGTAACCATGCGGCCAATTCAGCGCGACAAGATTGACAGCCTTCAATGACATCTTGCACTGCCGCTTGGGCCTTTAATCGCTGTTCGTCACCCACGATATGGCTGGCGATCCAGGCACGGGCACTTTTACTCCAGAGCGCTGGCAAGGCGCCTTGCTGCCCGAGAGCTTGAATCAGCTCTGCGACTTCCACCGGTACATTGGACTCTGCGAGCGATTGCGCTCTTTGCTTATTTTTGACGTCTAAGACGTCGCCACTGAGTCGCTTCTCTTCCTTAATTGCGGGCGGTGTGAAAGCGGCCTTATGCAAATAGATTCGATCCGCCTGCTGCAATTGTTTGATCGCTTCTAACGCTTTGTTTTCGGGCGCGAGTGCACTCTTCGGTGTGATCGCGCGCAGAGCCTTTTCGGCGTCCCACATGGCAACTAGGGCGCGACGCAATATTTTCTTTGTCGCCTCGTCAAACAAAGTTGCGTTTTCCTCTTGATCGTGGGCGTGTCCATATTGCGCCATCAAATCCGTCGCAGGCTTTTCATTCGCATGTTCGCCATCCTCATGTTCGTCACCGAATAGACTGGATTCTTCTCCAAGAAAGCGGCCATAGCGTCGGCGTAATGCTGCCTGATCATTCGCAATCACTTCGCTGCGATGACGAATGACCTCCGCACTGAGACGTGGATTGGCCTGCACATCGGCAAGCAATTGTTCAGTATCAATAATAATCTGACGTTGACTTCGCAATGACTCAGGTTTTGCCAACACCGGAAGGACGGAGGTCTCATCAGCCAAGGCATCTGGCGCTGGCAGTTTTATGGTGTAAGTCGGTGAGCGCACGCTATGTGGATTTTTCTCTGCATTATCACTGGCTTTCACAAAGAAATACAATTCGTCGCCGGGCTCCATTCCCAAGTCACTCAAACTCCAACGTCTCGTCCATTGACGCTGGCGCCCCTCGTTGCCCTTTGGGATAGGAAACTCCTTATCGCTAAAGCGAATATTCTCTCCACTGCCACGCGCCAGAGTCAAATGGAGGCTGGCGTTGGCGACCAGATAGTCGTCTTTAATTTGCATCGACATCGTCACATGCTGTGTTTGCTCGGAGAGAATTTGCAATAGCTCCGTCGGCTGACTAATGACGATTTCGGGCGCTTGGTCTAAATCCACTTTCAGTGTGTAACGTTGTTGCTTGGCGTCCGCACTCCATGTCCAAAAGACCGTCTCACTTGCATCCCAACTTGCACATAGTTCACCCGCAGCACGAGCTTCCATCTTGGGCTCTTGACCATTACTAAGCCGAACACTACTTTGACGAATTTGTTGAACCTGTGTCGGTGTCAGGCTTGTCGACACAACACACCATTCCACCGCGCTATGCTCAGGAATTTGCAATTCTTTAGCCGTCGATTCGAATGCAGCAATCCCTGTATAAGTGGGTGGGCGGATCTTGATTCGCATCGAAGGCAATCCCGCAACTGGATTCGCAACAGCTTTGGATTCCCTTGTTGCAAAGGCCTTCGGCGTTGAGAACGAACTGACAAGCAGGGCTGCGATCAGACTGCAACAGAATACAATACTCAATTGCATGCGGCTTGGACGCAAAACCTGTTGCCCTACTCGTGCGATCGCATCGGTTGTCAATAAGTTCGTCACCCGCTGTTGCAAACGTTCTCTCTGTAAGCTTGCGACAGGATTGACCCGCTCGGTCTGGCACAACAAATACAAACTATCTTCAAATGTAGGGAAGAACGCATGCAGCCAATGAATAGTGTGCTTTTTCGATTGATGCCAAATCCAGATCACATCACATACGATCAAGAATAGGCAAATCGCTAGTCCTATCAAAGAACGTAGCACAATCCATGGTGCGCATGCACCGAGATAAATCAGCAGCCGATGCTGTATGATCTGCCGCAGGAGCTGATAGGGAACGCGATCAAGCACGGCGGACATGAGCAAGACTCCGTTCGAGAATAAATAACAAAGCCAGTATGGCCACTAAGATTTCGCGTAGATAGCCATCCGCTTCATCGGGGAGAAATAGCGATGTATTCGCTTGCGTTGCCGCGACGTCCTGGCTCCTCATATTCATTTGCTGACTGCGTGAACGCTGTCCTTGCAAAGCTTCAAATAGGTTCTTAGCGCGGTCTAGATCGCTTGCATATAAAGGCCAATCGAGCGCAGAGTCGAGACGCCAAACAACACCGCCTGCCCCGACTTCTGACTGCAATGCAATTGAGCGTAAAAGAGAATCGTCGCGCTGACTTCTGGCCCCATTCGAACTCAAAGAAGTATCAGGTTTCGCGGAAAAGCTCCAAACAAGTGGTGCGGTCCAATTCGGATCACGCTCGCTTCTTTGATCCCAAATGGCCAACCATGTATCCTTTTCAACTTGATCACTCAATATAAAACGCAAATTTTTTGTACCTGCAAATTCAAACATGCGAAACAGGCCCTGCCAAGCTTCCACGCGCGCAGTCTTGAGCGCGACCTTGATAACTTGTTTTTCTGACGCCGTGCTTGCTTCTGTCGTCGGTGCAATCCGAATCGCTAATGAATGCGACAGTTCTGGCCTCTGAGCGGGCATTGGAAGTTGCGACTCCCGCGCCAAAATGAGCCAACGAGCTTGGCTTCGCCACTGGTTCTGCTCTCGCACCAACCAAAAGAGTAAATGCTCTGTTTTCAATTCACATTCGCCACTTGCACAAAATCGTTGTTGTGTCGCGGCACCGAAACCTGCTTTTTCAATTTCTGCAGCAACCCAATTTTTGTCCAAACCAGCTCCGACAAAAACGGTATCGCCTCGCCAACTCCAGATGGGTCGGGTCAGGATCATTAACATCACGATCATCATCAAGCATCGCAACAGCAATAACAACAGATCACGCCAACGCCAAACGCGTAACAACTGCGGCGGTGTCGCCGCCAAAAATTGTGCACTGGCTAGGAAGCGCATTTTTTGGGTTTGTCGACGCTGACGATGCCACCATATCGGAAGTCCCAATAATGGCAACAACCACCACCAAAGTGGCGATAAGCCTAGCAAACCAACACCCGTCATGATTGTTGTTCCATCATCGTCGTCCCGTCACGCTCATCTGATTTTGTCCGATTTCTTCCCATTTCTTTCACTACCCACGCCCCGCCTTGCGCAACCAATTCCGCACTACTTTGGCGATATCTTCTTCAATGTTTACCTGTAAATACGGGATATCCATCGCCTTGAGGTCTTGTCGGACACGCTCATAATGTTGGACATAGGCTGCTTGATATGCGGGACGTTGCTGCGCCGTTAGTTCCGAGGTATACGCGCTCGATTCAGGATCGCGAAAACTTGTATGCAAAGGAAAAGACGCATTTCGCTCTGCCTCTGTATGAAGACTTAACGCTCGCACATCGTGTCGCATACGACGAAGACGCAATAAGCTCTCGCCACTCGCTGAAGGCCAGTCCAAAAAATCACTGACCGCAAATAGTAAACTGGGTGCGCGGATAAATTGCATTTGCGCTTTGATTTGCATCGCATCGGGTAATTGCTGTTCCGCTTTCGTACGATTCAGATGGGCCAAAATACGTTGCAATTGACGCGGCCCCCGAGATAAGGGTGTCAAATGGATACGCGCTTGATTGGCAACAATCAGGCCGAAGGCATCCCCTTGCCGTTGTGCGACGGCTGCGAGACAAGCGACGACCGCTCTCGCGTAATCTAATTTAGAGATCTCAGGATAGCGATAACTGATTTCTCCCATCGAAGCGCTCGCATCTAACCAAAACCATATTGCCACATGACTGTCCCGCTCCGCTTCACGGACATAGTATCGATCGTTACGGGCGAGTAATTTCCAATCCACCCGACGCCACTCGTCACCGGGGGCATACGCTCGGTATTCAGAAAATTCGACACCAGCACCGCGCTCTTTACCTGCATGCAAGCCATGCCCAAGACCTGCCAACACATGGCGAATGATAAGGTCCAGATCTTGGCTATGTGCCAAAAGGTAATTAGTATCAATCATCGGGCTACAAATCTTTTGTGGAAATTGCGGTGGCATCGGATGCCTTAACCATGACCGCTTAATATGCAGAATCGATGCGCAGAAAGGATTCCGTAGTCAGCAAGCGGGTGGCATTCCCTCGTATTAATCGATCGGAATCTCACGACGCAAATCGTGTAGCACCGTAGCGATTTCAATGCCATCCGCTTCTGCTTCAAAATTGCGCAGTACCCGATGTGCTAACACGGGCAACAACATAGCAGAGATATCCTCACGAGTCACCGCAAGCCTGCCATGAATCAGGGCACGCGCTTTCGAAGCGAGTACCAATGCTTGACCGGCACGGGGTCCCGCCCCCCAAGCAATATGCTGCTTGACTGCAGCCACGGTCGTTACTTGTGGCCGAGTCGCGCGAATCAATCGCGTTGCATAGCGCAGCAAATGGTCACCAATTTCGATATCACGTACCAACTGCTGTATGCGTAATAAGGTGCCCACGTCCATTGCTGGGCTAGCTGCATCAATTGTCGTTTGGGTGGTACGCGAGACCATCAAAATTTCCTCGTCTTCGCTTGGATACACAACATCAATTCGAAGTAAAAAGCGATCTAATTGCGCTTCGGGCAGAGGATAGGTGCCGGCTTGTTCAATCGGATTTTGTGTTGCTAGGACAAAAAATGGTTTGGGCAATCGATGGGTTTGTCCAGCGAATGTGACGCATCGTTCCTGCATCGCCTCCAATAGTGCCGATTGGGTTTTAGGCGGAGCACGATTGATTTCGTCAGCCAATAAAACTTGCGTAAAAATCGGACCCTGTTGGAAGCGGAACACGCGTTGACGAGTGCTCGTGTCCTCTTCCAAGATTTCTGTACCGACGATATCCGATGGCATCAAATCCGGTGTGAATTGAACCCGACGAAATTGTAAATCTGTCGCCTCGGCCAATGACTTTACCAATAGGGTTTTACCTAGGCCGGGGACACCTTCGACCAATGCATGTCCACCAGCTAATAAGCAAATTAAGAGCGATTCAATCACATCATGTTGACCGATAATGACTTGCGACATGCTTTGACGTAAAGCCTCGATCTTATGACTGAGTTCAGCAATTTCGGCTTCGTTCCACACAACTTGCATACTACGCTCCTAAAGCATATTGGATAATATTGACGGCAAAGCGGGTATTGTCGACCGCGAGAAACCGTTTGTTTCGAAAATCATAATCCCACTCACAACCATAGTCTTTATTGCTGTACAAAAGCCGAATGCGGCCTTGCACTTCGATCGCCTTCAAATAGTCGTGTACCAAATCGTCGCCCCAACCGTTCAGTTCTACGCTGGTATTGGGCGGGCCATCAAAATGAAAAAAGCTGGAATACAAAGGATGTGTGTTGGGAATTTTTTTAAGTGCTTTTGCACCAAAAATGCTCGCTATTTCGGCCTCAAACGACTTTGCAAATAATCCATCGATATCGTGATTACAATCATCGACGAATAAAAACCCGCCGCCTTTGATATACCGCTCTAGATGTTTGCGTTCAAGTGGGTTCAATTGCACTAGTTTATGCCCAGCCAAATAGCAAAATGGAGCGCTTAGCATTTTGGGGTCAGATAGAGCGACGACCCTTTCGACGGTGTCCACACGCAAGGTCGTGTATTCGACTAAGGAATTGAGGATATTGCTAGGCGTGCGAATATCGACGTCCCAATCGCCGGAGTCATACATCAAACGGGTAAAATAAAAATCGTAATTCGACATGGGTAGCGATATCAGCATGGCCAGAGTGCATTCTCGAGATCAGCACACCCTCGCCATGCTTACAACAAATCAATTATTTCGACTTACACCGCATCCGATAAGGAAGTGAAATTAAAGTCACGCAGTTTCATTGCAGGCACCACAGATTTACGACCATCGCCAAACACTTGCGTCTTACCTAGGTCGTCAATATTGTTCAACATGGTGACAGGGCTTTCATTAAATCGGAAATTTTTAATTGGGTGTTTCACCTTGCCATTTTCGATATAGAAAGTACCGTCGCGGGTGAGTCCAGTTACCAAGAGAGACTGAGGATCCACGGAGCGAATATACCAAGTCCGCGTTACCAAAATACCTTTCTTTGTCGATGCAATCAGCTCTTCTGTCGATTTATTACCACCCGCCATGATCGTATTGCCATGTCGTCCCTTTTGTGGGACTCCTTGTTTTTTAGCCCAGAAATTTGAGTATTGCAAAGAAGCGATTTTGCCGTCTTTGACGATCGGTGTGGTTTCACGAGCTTGCATTGAACCACTGTCCCAAGGATTCACAGGCGCATTGACATTCCAAGGATCAGCCCAGATATTGACCTGCTCATCGAATAGTTTTTCACCAAGACGGTTTCCGCCCCCTTTCTTCGACAAGAAGCTTCTTCCTTCATCTGCTTGGCGTGCGTCAAAGGCGTTGAACATAAAATTCAAAATATCAGAGGATGCAGCCGGTTCGAGCACGACGGTATAACGCCCTGGTTCCAAGGCTTTCGCATCGACTGATCGCAAGGCTTTTTCAATTGCAATCTCAGAGGCCTCACGTGGATCGAACAAACGCGCGTCATTTGCAGAACGCGTGACCCAACCTGAGCCACGACCGTCTTCGGTTCTTGCCGTGCAGCTAAAACTTAAATTCGATGACTCTTGATAGCCAAACACGCCATTGGAATTTGCAATCACTTCAAAGCCCAGGGTGTCGAGAAAAAAGCCGGCAGCGATCAGCTTATTTTTCTTTGCAAGCTGTATGCTCTGCGAAGCCAATTCAGCGCGATATTCGGGATCGATTGCCGCCGTCGCTTCAAAATAGGTTGGTGTGGCCTTAAATTCTTGCTTCCCGACCGCTGGCATAAATTCAGGATTTTCGGGCGCCAAACGCGCAATGTCTTCTGCGCGGCGAACCACTTTTTCTAAAGATTTATCGTCAAACTCATTAATGGTCGCGGTACCTTGACGCTTGCCAAATGCAACACTCACTGACAACTGTGTGTCTTGATTCAAACCAGCAGTAGAGACACTATTTTGCGCATAGCGAATATTTCCTGCGCGGGTCCCCTGGATCACGACACGACACTCGTCCGCTTTCGAAAAACTCATCACTTTGTCACAGATACGCTTTGCTTCGTCTTGGGTGATTTTTCTCATTTGATTTCCTTCTTATCCGATTTTACGTGCTGTGTTAATCACATTAATGCCGTTGAAACGGGCTGTGCTTGATCCATGCGATACCGCGCTCACTTGACTAGGCTGACCTTTACCATCAAAGAAAGAACCACCCATGCGCCAATCACTTTCATCACAAATCGCGCTACAACTATTCCAAAACTCTTGCGTATTCGATTGATAAGCCACGTCTTCCAAAGGACCAACGATTTTGCCATTCTTAATTTCGAAGAAAAGCTGGCCGCCGAATTGAAAGTTATAGCGTTGTTGATCGATCGAGTAAGAGCCGCGTCCCAAGATGTAGATACCTTTCTTCACATCCTTCACCATTTCATCTGGAGATAAACTGGATTTTCCAGCAGCCAAAGAAACGTTCGGCATCCGTTGAAATTGCACGCTGCTCCAACTATCCGCATACGAACATGCATGCGATTCTTTTTCATCGATGATATGGGCTTGATCACGAGTCGCCTGATAATTCACCAGTATCCCATCTTTGATAATGTCCCACCGCTTGCAAGCAACACCTTCGTCGTCATATCCGACCGCACCGAGCGAGCCGGGGGTCGTTTTGTCCGCGAAGAAATTGACACGTTCTGAACCAAATTTGAAATTTTTACTACGCCATTTGTCGAGTGTCGCAAAGCTCGTACCGGCATAATTTGCCTCATAGCCAAGCACACGATCGAGTTCGGTCGGATGACCCACTGATTCGTGAATCGTCAAGAATAGATGGTCGGGACTCAACACTAGATCATATTTACCCGGTTCAACTGATTTGGCCGCCAATTTTTCGCGTGCTTGACGTCCTGCTTCACGCGCCTCTTCTATCACATCGAGCGAATGTTTATACAAGGTCGCAACACCACCAGCAGCTTTAACTTTGTCTTTTGCTAAGCCATCAAAAAATTCATAGCCCATACCCACAGGTGAAGACAAGCTTTCGCGGGTGCGGAATTTATTGGTTGCCTTATCCACCGCAGTTGCGGTCATTGGTGCCCATAAACGATGAATATCTTGATCAATATAAGAGCCATCCGTAGAGGCAAAATACTTCTCTTGATTCACTTGAAATAAATTGGACTGCATGAAATTAGCGCCTGCCTCTAGTCCCGCACGATTCGCTGCAATCAACATCTCAGTTTTTTCTTTTACTGGAACGGTGCGCCAATCTTTTGTATACGGGGTTGCCCATCGCACCTCGCCCACTCCCTTTACCGGTGCGAGCCGTACCGGCTCGGTTTGCAACTTAGCATTGGCTTTTGCGATCGCCACAGCTTGGCGCGCCATCGCGACGACGGCATCAACAGATAGATCATTGGTCGAGGCAAAACCATAGGCGCCGCCTGCAATAACACGCACACCGACACCCATCGATTCACTGTTAACGATATTTTCAACTCGCGTATCGCGTGTGGTGATGAATTGATTCACATAACGACCAATACGAATATCACAGTAGCTCGCTCCAGCTTGCGTTGCTGCATTCATTGCAGCATCAGCTAATGTTTTCTTAAATCCAACACCGACCGGATTGATCAATTGTTCGGCACTGATTGCATGTCCATAAACGGGAACAAGTAGTCCTGCCGAAGCAACCCCTGCTATTTTTAAAAATTCACGACGTTCCATAAACACTCCTGAAATTGAAACTAACGATCAAATTAGACCGCATCTGAAAGTGAGGTGAAATTGAAATCGCGAACTTTCATCGGTGGTATCAACATTTGATACGGCACTTCATCACCAGCGATCACCACCGGTTTTCCAATTTCCTCGATGTTATTGAGCATCGTGACTGGGCTTTCATTGAAGCGGAAATTTTTAATCGGATACATGATTTTGCCGTTCTCAATGTAGAAGGTGCCATCGCGGGTCAGACCAGTCAGCAGGACAGATTGAGGATCGACCATACGGATGTACCAAGTACGGGTAACAAGTACGCCTTTTTTTGTATTCGCAATCAACTCGGCAGTCGATTTGTCGGTCCCTGCCATAATCATATTTCCGTGGCCAGCGCGTGCTACGACTTTTTGCTTTTGCGCCCAGTAACGGGAATACTCTAAAGAATTGACACGACCATTCTTAATCACTTCGGTACGTTCACGTGGCAACATCGCGCCATCCCACGGTAAAACGCCTACATCAGGATGCCAAGGATCGGCCCAAATATTGACTTGCTCATCAAAAAGTTTTTCGCCTAAACGATTCCCACCGCCTTTTTTTGACAAAAAGCTTCGGCCTTCGTCGGCCTGACGTGCATCGAAGCCACCTAGCATATTGCCGATCAGATCTGAAGTGGCAGCTGGTTCTAGAATCACGGTGTAACGACCTGGTTCGAGTGCTTTCGCGTTCAATGATCGTTTCGCTTTTTCCATCGCCACATCGATCGCTTCGCGCACATCAAAACGCCCTGCATCTCCGATCGACCGCTTAACCCAACCCGAACCACGGCCATCCTCAGTGCGCACGGTGCAGGTGAAGTCGAGTCCTGTTTCACGTTGGAACCCAAACACGCCGTTGGAATTCGCGATACTGCTAAAACCATTGCTGTCAGTAAAAAACCCAGCGGCGACCAAATTATTTTTACGGCATGCTTCAATCGCATACGCGGCAACCTCTGCGCGGAATGCCGGATCGATATCCGCGGTCTTTTGTCTAAAAGTAGGCGATGCTTGATAAGCTTGCTTCGTCACGGCAGGCATAAATTCAGGGTTTTCGGGCGCAAGTCTTGCTAAGTCCTCGGCACGACGCACAACTTTTTCCAGCGATTGATCATCAAATTCATTAATGGTTGCAATCCCTTGTTTCTTACCAAATGCAACAGCAACAACCAATTGTGTGTCGCTAATCACGCCTGAGGTAGAGACCGCATTGCGCGCAAAACGAATGTTCCCAGTACTGCCCCCGCCGATTTGCACATTGCATTCGTCTGCTTTCGAGAAAGCCATCACTTTGTCACAAATGCTTTTTACTTCTTCTTGGCTCAATTGTTTCATGCTGTGTTCTCCTTAAGCGATCTTACGTGCTGTGTTGATCACATTGATGCCATTGAAACGTGTGGTACTTGAGCCATGCGAAACCGCGCTGGATTGGCTTGGCTGACCTTTACCATCGAAAAAGGAACCGCCCAAGCGCCAGTCGCGTTCGTCACACGTGGCACTGCATGCATTCCAAAATTCTTGGGTATTCGATTGATAGGCGACATCTTCCAATTGCTCGCCAATTTTGCCGTTCTTAATTTCAAAGAACATCTGTCCGCCAAATTGGAAATTGAAGCGTTGCTGATCGATAGAGAATGAGCCGTCACCAACGATGTAAATACCTTTTTTCACATCTTTAACCATCTCATCTGGGGTCAAGCGCTTCTTGCCGGGTGCCAGAGAAATATTTGGCATACGCTGAAATTGCACACTGCTCCAGTTATCCGCATAGGAACAACCATGTGATTCCGTTTGACCCAACATATGAACTTGGTCACGGGTGGCTTGATAGTTGACCAGAATCCCGTCTTTGATAATATCCCAACGCTTGCAAGCCACGCCTTCATCATCGTAACCCACTGCACCGAGTGAACCTGGCGTCAATTTGTCAGCCACAATCGTGACGTTCGGCGAGCCATATTTAAACTTCTTGCTTTCCCACTTATCGATAGTCGCGAAACTGGTACCTGCAAAATTCGCTTCGTATCCCAATACACGATCCAACTCAGTTGGATGTCCCACTGACTCATGTATGGTTAACCATAAATGTTCTGGACTTAAGACCAAATCATATTTACCTGGCACCACAGACTTAGCAGTCAGTTTTTGCTTTGCGCTCTTGCCACATGCGCGCGCATCGGCAATCAGATCATATGAATTTTTATACAAGGTCGCAACGCCACCAGCCGCTTGGATTCGATCTTCTGGGCGCGCATCTAAGTACTCGTAGCCCATACCCACCGGTGCTGAAAGGCCTTGCCGTGAGCGGAATTTATTGGTTTTGGTATCGACCGCCGTTGCTGTCAATGGCATCCAAAAACGATGCACATCTTGGTCTATGTATGAACCATCAGTAGATGCAAAATATTTTTGTTGATTGACTTGGAACATGACCGATTGCATGAAATTGGCACCTGCCTCCATTCCAGCTTTATTTGCGGCCAACAGCAGTTCGACTTTTTCTTTAATCGGCACTGTGCGCCAGTCTTTCTTGATCGGTGTGGCCCAACTCACTTCACCGACACCTTTCACAGCGGCCAGACGTACTGGTTCTGTTTGTAATTTCGAGTTCGCTTTAGCAATGGCGACCGCTTGCCGTGCCGCGGCAGCGACACCATCTGGTGACATGTCATTGGTAGCAGCAAAACCGTATGCGCCGTTTGCGATCACACGGACACCAACACCGGCTGATTCGGTGTTCGCAACATTTTCTACATTCAAATCGCGAGTAGCAATAAATTGATTGAGATAACGCCCAATTCGCACGTCGCAGTAACTCGCGCCTGACGCTGTCGCCGTATTTAATGCGACATCCGCAAGTGACTTGCGAAACTGATTGGCAACGGGTTTTAATAATTCATCAGCGGTAATGGCGCGTCCATAGGCTGGCATCAATAGGCTACCTAAGGCTACACCACCTAAACTTAAAAAATCACGTCGGTCCATATCATCTCCAAACATTGTTATATTGAAATCACGCAACAAGTATTAATACACAAGCATGCAAAATGCTTATGCTGAAACTAGTCAGTAAGCTGGATTTGCGAATCGACTAAAGCCGGGCGCAAACATCGCGTTTGCATCGCAAACCGCTTTATTGTGAACGAGATAGGACTTCTAGCATTGAATTAAGTTCCGCACGTAGCAATCGAGCGACACTTTTTTGTGATGAAATCGAGAAAGGCTAAAATAAAGCCAACTTAGACATGGTCATTCACTGCCTATGTTTTGGCCGAGACATGATCGCTATCGGCATAGCTTTCATATGCCTGCTTGGCAAAGGCCTCAAACTGGTCAATTGGGAGAGGCTTACTATATAAATAACCTTGATAGGCGCGACAACCTTGTTGTTCGAGGAAAGCTTTCTGCGCCAATGTCTCTACGCCCTCGGCGATCACCGAAAGACCAAGGCTTTCCGCCAGCACGATGACCATTTTGGAGATAGCCGCGTCGTTCGGATCAATCAAGATATCGCGTACAAAACTTTGATCGATTTTTAATTGATCGAGTGGCAAACGCTTTAAGTACGACAAAGACGAATATCCCGTTCCAAAATCGTCCAAAGAAAAGCCAACACCTCGCTCTTTTAAATGCGTCATCTTAGCGATCACGTCTTCAATATCAGCGATCGAAAATCCTTCTGTCAATTCTAGTTTTAAACGGCGTGGATCTGCGCCACTGAGACTCAACGCGTCAATCACTTGTTCGACAAAATTCTTTTGATGGAATTGGCTAGGACTCACGTTCACAGCGATCGTCAATTCGGCGAATTCTGGACGATGTGCCCATGCCGCTAATTGATTCGCGGCGGTGTATAGTACCCAATATCCTAAGATCGTAATTAATCCTGATTCTTCCGCTAAAGGAATAAACTCCGCAGGTGAGATCATGCCACGCTT
Organism: Affinundibacterium fentianense; assembly: GCF_018139545.1. Taxonomy (GTDB): domain Bacteria; phylum Pseudomonadota; class Gammaproteobacteria; order Burkholderiales; family Burkholderiaceae_D; genus Undibacterium; species Undibacterium fentianense. Next base: position 140,885 of record NZ_JAGSPJ010000004.1, read on the forward strand.
AGGATGATTCCAACGAATCAAAACCTCCGCCGCAAACAATCGTCCATCGTCAGAAAATTGAGGTTGGTAGTAGAGCGCAAATTGATCGTTCAACATGGCATCGCGCAAATCTTCTTCTAACTGGGCCCGTTGCGAGACCAAGATTTGCATTTTAGGATCAAAGAATCGGATGGTATTGCGGCCGGCCGCTTTGGCTTGGTACATGGCTAGATCCGCACGCTTCAGAGGCTCTGCAATTGTCTCTGGTTGTTCACCAAAGAGCGTGACACCGATACTTGGCGAACTATGATGCTCATTCACGCCCAACCAATAGGTTTGATTTAATTCAGAGAGAATTTTGATCGCAACAGTTTCAGCTTGATTTGCTGCGTCAAATGAGTCGACTTCGAGATTGTCCAACATCACGACAAACTCATCACCGCCCAATCGCGCCACCGTATCGCCCTCACGCGTACAGTGACTCAAGCGCTGCGCGACTTGTTGCAATAACAAATCACCTTGATCATGACCCAAAGTATCATTCAGCGTCTTGAAATTATCTAAATCAATAAATAACAAAGCCCCTTTTCTGTGATGCCGTGTCCCTGATGCAAGCGCTTGCTCTAATCGGTCCATCAAGAGACGGCGATTAGGGAGCTGGGTTAAAGGATCGAAAAATGCGAGGTTGCGAATCTCATCCTCAGCTGCTTTGCGTAGAGTGATGTCATTGAAAGTCGCAACATAATGGGTAATTTCTCGATCATCATTCGTAACACTGGAGATATTAATCCAAGCGGCAAATGGCGTGCCATCTCGCCGTTGATCTTGCACTTCACCTTGCCAAGAGCCGCGCTCAGCAATGCTCTGCATCATGATGTTGAAATCTTCATGAGCACGAAATTCAGCCCGCATAAAATTCGGCAATCGTCCGACCAACTCTTCGGAGGAGTAGCCGGTAATCTGATTAAACGATTGATTCGTGCGCAAAATTTGCCAATTGGCATCGGTGACAAACATCCCTTCCTGGGATTCAAACGCGGTCGCTGCGATCTTCTGAGACTCCGCATGTTGTTTGGTCTCAGTCACATCATGCCATGCAACATAAATGGAAGGCGCGCCATCGAAATCGATTAAAGCTCCTTGTGCCACGACATCAATCACCCGTTGATCGATACGGACAAATTGAATTTCATAGATATCCTTGTGAACATCAACATCATGAATACTTTTTATCTTGGTCCGCATTAAATGATGATGGGTAGGATGAATAATTTCCAACAAGGGTCGACCTATTAATTGGTCGGCGCGTTGCGCCCCGAGCATACGGATTGCCGAAGCATTCACATATACTAACTTGCCTTTACGATGGACATTAATCCCTTCAGGTGACCACTCGACTAGAGTCCGATGGCGCTCCTCGCTAGCGTGTAGTGCAGCTTCCACTTTTTTGCGGGCCGAGATGTCGCGAACACTTGCCTGGATGAATTCTTTACCTTCGAGTTCGACGCGATTCAACAAAATTTCTGCATCAAAGCAAGCACCGTTATCGAGTCTTTGGTGACGCCACTCAAATGCGAAATGTCCGAGCTCCTGAGTACGTTTGATATTGCTCTGCGCCAAACTTGCTGACTCGACTCCATTTGCTTGTAAATGCGGCGAAAGCTCGCTTGGCTGACGGTGCAACAAATCCTGTAAACCCGATGCTCCGTACAGCTCGACTGCCGCTGGATTCGCATCAATAATTCGAAATGGATCCAACACGACCACCGCGCTAGCGGTCGCATTGAATAATGTGAGATGACGATTTTCTAAGCGTACCAGCTCCTCCGTTCTCAATTGGAGCGTATCTTCGAGCGAGGCCTGAGAATTTTGCACTGCGTCAGCCATGCCATTAAATGCTTGCGCCAACACACGAATTTCGCGCGCATCATCGTGTCGTAAATCAGCACGCACATTCATATTTCCTTGGCCTAGTTGGGTCGCTGTGGCAGCTAAATTACCGAGCGAGCGGGTCAGTTTACGTGCCGCCATCCAAATCAAACTTAGGGCCAATAAAGTAATCACACCGCCCGCGACCAGCAACAAATTGATGCTTTCGAGTAGCCCAGAAAGCAAGTCAGCTTTGCGGGCGACATAGACCATCGTCCAAGCTTGAGTGGCGTTCAGCTTGACGTTGCGATAAACCGCAATCAATTCATCGTTCGCTCGATTTTTTTGTGAGACACTCCTTTCAAAGCCTGCCAAGATCTGCTTTTCAGGAATGAACATCGGTAACTGTGGATCGACTTTGGGAAAACTCGTGACCAAGTGCGCCTTGTCATCGAATAACATCGTTGTACCAAATCGACTCAACAACTCCTGATCCAAGGAGAAACCGTCCTGCAAAAACAAGTCGGGATCCAAAATACTGATCAGAACAGGCTGCATAGACTGTTGACCATCGCTCTCTTCAGTCGCAATTGGATGGATCACTGCCAATTGCGTTGTTGCATCAGCCTCCCAACGTACAATTTGGCTACTGCCGGGCATACTCTTAAGCAATTGCGCGATTGACGCCAACGAGGGATGTGGCTGGTCTGAAACGCCGGCTTGCGCCAAGATGCGGCGACTGCTGATATCGACGATAAAAATACTAGAAAACCGGCCCGGATGAGCCTTTTGCAAACTCTGAATCTTTTTCTGTAGAATTGCGGGCAATCGCTGATCGTCGTTAAGAATCGCCGTCTTGATGCTGTCACTTTCTGCTAACAACAAGACATCGCCAAGACGCTCCTGCAAATCTGCTGCAATCAAATTTCTTTGCAGATCAGCCTTCATCTCCAATTGCGCAATCGCGCTCGCTAAGCGCCCTTCACGCGCGCCGACAAAACCGAGTGATGCAATTCCAAAATACCAAAGAAAGAACAGTATGCCCAGTGCTGCGACGAGCACTGCGGCAAAGTATCCTGTCATTCGATTGGAAAAGGAAGTCAACATAGAAATGAGTCAGTGCAAGGAAATTCACTTATGCAGAAAAAAAGCGTGTTTTCAATTCTTGGTACTGACTTGCCTGCAAACGAGGTCCGTACTGGGTTACGATCTGTGCGGCAGCTAAGTTCGCAAATTCGGCTGCGCGAGCAAAATCACAACCTTGAGCCAGTGCGTATAAAAAACCACCTGCAAACATATCGCCTGCACCATTCGTATCGATCGCAACAACTTTCGGTGCTGCGACTTGGAGCAAAGTCTCACCATCAAACACCATCGCGCCGTCAGCACCGCAGGTAATGGCAAATTTCTTGGCGTATTTTTTCAAGACCCCACATGCCTGCTCCAAATTTTCCGTCTGGGCGAAACCAATAGCTTCGTCACGGTTACAGAAAATCAAATCAACACTATCGCCTATCATTTCGGTCAAACCATCGCGGAAAAATTGCACCATCGCAGGATCAGACAAGCTGAGTGCGACTTGAGTTCCCTTTGCTTGCGCCTCTTCACGTAAACGGATCGCCGCGGCGCGCCCTGTTGGTGAGGTCACCAAATAGCCCTCAATGTAGACAAAATCCGACTGCGAAACTGCGTCCAAATCGAGCTCATTCACTGACAATTCAGCACTGATGCCAAGGTAGGTATTCATCGTACGCTCAGCGTCAGGTGTAATCATTACCAAACATTTTCCGGTAATGCCGCTTGGTGGCACGATGTGCGCAGGAGTTGTGACACCAGCGGCTCGTAGATCGTTAAGGTAAAACTCGCCATTTTCGTCATTCGCCACTTTGCACGAATAAAAATTCTGGCAACCAAAATAACTCGCCGCTATGATGGTATTCGCTGCCGACCCGCCACTCGCGCGTTTCGAAGCGACCAAATGATGATTGAGGGCCGCGATTAATTCAGTTTGACGAGCTTCATCCACTAAAGTCATCACGCCTTTGTCTACCTTCATTGCTTGTAAATCCGCGTCATTCAAAGTGATTTCGGTATCGACTAAGGCAGCACCTAAGCCATAAATCGCAAAGTTTTTTTTCATAAAATTCAATCTATCAATATCGTATTAAAAAAAGTACTTGAGGATGCTTGCCCTGCTCCCTCACCAAGCATCAAAGTTCGTATAACTACAGCGAAAACGTTCGAATTGCTATGCAAATGCATCGCTTCACGTTGAAAACGTATTCCTTCTTTAGCGGTTATCTCGCGCAATTCGTTTCTCATAGCTTAGGCGAGCCGAATAAGCTGTGCGCCATTTGCACTCAAAATGTTGCATTTTCGCGCAAATTGACGCTTCCCAAAAGAAATATTTGATTGACGGCAACATCAAAACACCGCGATACTTAAAAACCATCAATCGCATTGCTTAGCATGGAATGTGTATCGTGAAGAAATTCTCGCTCAACCAGCAGTGGATGCACCCGCAAATACTGCCCACTGCTATCTTCATTCTTGGCATGTGCTTCGCTACGGCGGGCACTTGGTGGCTCAACCAAAATGAAAAAAATAAGCTAGAAAATGAATTTCAAAACCGTGCCGAACGTGTCGCCACTGAAATTCAACAACGCTTTGCTATCCCGATTTATGGCCTCAATAGCATTAAAAGCCTATTTGGCGTCAACCAACATCTCAGCCGCGTCGAGTTTCGTAACGCGATCGCGACCCATGAGCTAGACAAAGAATATCCGGGCGCACGCGGTTTTGGATTTGTTGAAAAGGTAACAAAAACCAATTGGGATCACTACTTAGCAGAACAAAAACGTCTTGACGGTCCAGACTTCATTTTACAAGAGTTCGGTGTGAACGACACGGATAGCCGATTTGTCGCAAAATATTTTGAAACGCCATTTCGCAATCATTTCGTGCCAGGCACTGATTTTGCCTCGGACAAACGGCGTCGTATCGCGATCGAAGACGCCATCAACTCGGGCTTACCGAGTATGAGCCCGCTGATTTATGCGCCACCCAAAACAGAAAAAAAAGCCAGTGTCTTGCTGTTCGTTGCGACCTACAAGCGCGACGCCCCAATCACCACCCCAAAAGAGCGTCAATCCGCAGTACTTGGTCTCGCCTACGCGCCAATTTTACTGCCAGAATTACTTGCTGGCATTCCAGACATCGACAACGGTACTATTCAGTTCGAATTGGCGAATACGCAATCTTATAGTGGGGGAGAAATCACCAAATTTTTTAGTTCGAATGCGAAATTGGCTGATCAAACCGAAAGCACTAGCGAGCAAAATTTGCAAATCGGCATGTTTCAATCTCATCGACTCATTAATCTGCAGAGACATGAATTTAAATTGCTCATTTCAAGCACAAGTTCGTTTGAAGCCAATCTACATCGGACGATTCCGATGGCTTTCTTTCTTGCGATGACGCTAATCAGCGTTTTACTGACTTCACTCCTCAAAATTCAACTTGGATTTAGTGAACAAATTCAGAAAAAATTAGATGCCGCTGAACGTGACAACGAGGCATTACTCAGCACATTGAATATGCACGCTATTGTCTCCGTCACCGATGCCAGCGGATGTATCGTCGATGTGAACGACGCTTTCTGCCGCATCAGCGGTTATCCGCGTGAAGCACTGATCGGACAGAATCATCGGATCATCAGTTCCAAAGAGCAATCCAGCGAATTTTGGGAAGACGTTTGGCATAACATTTCAGGTGGCACCCCATGGCGCGGTGAAGTGTGTAATCGGGCACGCAATGGCACAATTTTTTGGGTGGACACCTTCATTGCTCCCTTCAAGAATCGACAAGGTGTGATCGAAAAATATATTGCGATTTGTACCGATGTCACCGACAGCAAACTTGCAGCACAGCGCCTGCAAGGGGCGATGCGTGAAAGTGATGCACTGCTGAGTACACTCAACATGCATGCGATTGTTTCGATTGCAAACAGTGCTGGCAAAATTATCGATGTGAATCAAGCTTATTGCCGTATCAGCGGCTTTACCCGGGAGGAAATTCTAGACGGCAATCACAAAATCGTCGCGACGGGTGTTCAATCGCCAGACTTTCTATCGAATATGTGGCGCACGATTTCCTCAGGGACCCCGTGGCGCGGCGAAGTCTGCAATCGTAGCAAGAATGGGAATTTATATTGGGTCGATACGTTTATCGCACCTTTTAAGAACGCTGAAGGGCAGATCGAAAAATTTATTTCGATCCGAACCGACATTACCGCGAGCAAGAAAGCGGCAAGCCGGCTCGCCAATCAGCGTTCCGCGCTCGCACACATTATTGAAGGAACGAATGTCGGTACTTGGGAGTGGAATGTCGAAACAGGTGAGATGCGCCTGAACGAGCGCTGGGCGGATCAGATCGGCTATGAGCTGAACGAGCTTGGTACACCGACGATTTCTACTTGGGACGAGTTAACCCATCCAGATGATCTGCAAAAAGCGAAAAAACTGATGCAAAGTCACTTCACGCACGACTTGACTTACTACGAATGTGAAAATCGACTAAAGCACAAAAATGGCCATTGGATTTGGGTATTAACACGCGGTCGGGTCTCATCCTATACACCACTTGGAAAACCAGAGTGGGTGTCAGGTACCCAAATGGACATTACCGAACGCAAAAAAGCGGAGGCGGAATTACAAAAGAGTACGCAATTATTGCTGGCGGTACGCGATCAACTCACCAAAGCAGCTGAAGTCGCAGAGCTCGGCATTTGGAGTTGGGACTTACGTACCAATGCTCTAACATTCAACGAACGCATGTTCGACATCTATGAAATACCACTCGAACTGCGCACGCAAACAATCACGTACGAATACTGGCGAAGCACACTACATCCTGACGATGTAGATGAGACGGAGGACAGACTAAAGGCAGCGATTGCTGGCACTCACGCCTACAGCCCGATTTTCCGGATTATCAATCCAAACAAAGGCATTCGCTATATTCAAGCCGCGGGGAGTGTTGAACGCGACGAAAATAACCAAGCAATCCTCCTGACTGGGATTAATCGTGATATCACATTGCAATACCAAGCTGAGGAAGCCTTGCGTAAGGCGAAACAAGCTGCAGATGATGCAAGCCAAGCAAAATCGGCGTTCCTCGCCAATATGAGCCATGAGATTCGCACGCCCATGAACGCGATATTGGGTATGCTCAGTCTATTACGTAAAACGCCGCTATCACCGCAACAAAATGACTACGCCAGCAAGACGGAAGGTGCAGCCCGATCTTTGTTAAACTTACTCAACGACATTCTCGACATTTCTAAAGTTGAGGCCGGAAAAATGAGCCTCGATCCGCATCCATTCCGGCTAGAGCAATTACTTGTTGATTTATCCGACCTGTTATCCATCAACATCGCCAACAAGCCTGTCGACATCTTATTTGATATTGATCCAACGATTCCTGGTCAATTGGTAGGAGACGCACTGCGTCTCCGCCAAGTGTTAACCAATTTAGGTAGCAACGCGGTGAAGTTTACTGAACAGGGCGAAGTCATCATTGCGATTAAAGCTGTGAGCAAAAATGAGCATAGAGTCACACTTCACTTCTCTGTGAGCGACACAGGTATCGGCATCGCACCTGAAAATCAAGCAAAGATATTCACTGGCTTTACCCAAGCAGAGACCTCAACAACAAGGCGCTACGGTGGATCGGGTCTAGGAATCGCCATTAGCCAAGGTTTAGTTGAAATGATGGGTGGCACTTTGGAATTAGAGAGTGCGCTAGGTCGAGGTTCTTGCTTCTATTTCACCATCGAATTACCGATTGCCAACGAACACCAACTTAGACTTGAAGAGGATCATCATCCCCATTCGACCGCCTATCTTTTGGTTGCCGAAGCAAATATTTTCGTTCGCGAACATCTGAAATCGGCCTGCGCCGAGCTTCATCTAACAGCTGAGTTTGTTGATAGCACGCAAGCTGTGTTGCAAATTTTACAGTCGAATAGCACACCGTATCAATCGATCTTAATTGATTGGGACAGTATCGAATTGGACGGTTGGAGTGTAGTGCGCGATATTCGTGAAATTGCATCACAACGTTGCCAACGGCTTGTCTTATTAATGCGAGAAACCGAGCACACCTTACTGCAACGCGCTTCTCCAAAAGAGCAAATGCTGTTTGATCAAATCCTGACAAAGCCTATCAATGCCAACAAATTAGGTTCGGCACTGTTAGCCAACAGTGATAAGCAATCATTCGATCAACGATCGAATCAGCCCTTACGCCACTTACGTATTTTATTGGTTGAGGATAATATCAACAACCAACAAGTCGCACGCGAACTGTTGACCGCTGAAGGAGCAACGATCACTATCGCCAACCATGGTTTAGAAGCAGTTGAATGCATTGCAGGTGAACGTCATCCCTTTGACTTGGTTCTCATGGACTTGCAAATGCCAGTTATGGATGGCTTTACCGCAACGCGAAAAATCCGCGGCGAACTTGCGCGCAGCAATTTACCGATCATCGCGATGTCAGCCAATGTCATGGCAACGGATAAAGCCGCATGTATCGAGGCGGGGCTAAACGATCACATCGGCAAACCCTTCGATTTACAGGACTTAATCCGGGTGATTCTACGCCACACAAAGAACGAAGATCAGCTTACCCATTGGACAGACAAATCTGGAAACGAGGACGACGCAAAAATCGATCCTGAGTTGGTTGATACGGCGGCACAGCTTGGCATCGAACTACGCCCGGCACTCAACCGCTTAGGCGGAAAACAAGACTTGTACCAACGCATGCTGGATATGTTCCGTAAAGACTTGGAACTCATCCCAGCACAACTCCTTGCAAGTTTGCCGGACAAATTGCATCAAAGCTTACGCCACCTGCATACGATGAAGGGCTTAGCCGGCACCTTGGGTGCGCATTTACAGGCAAAATCACTCGCCGAGATAGAAAAAAATCTCACCCTCGCCGCGCAAAATCATGATGTCGAAAAGGCTAGAGAGCTAATCCAAGCGACTTGTCATCTGATCACTGAGCTGGATCGGCAACTCGGTGTACTCAGTCAGTATTTACGCCAATTCGAATCCACAACAGTCAGTAAGCGCGCCAAGTCCGCTTCCGCCGATACTTTTGATCCGATTTTTTATAGAAATCAGTTGATAGAATTGTCCGAACAATTAGACAATGCCGATATGGCAGCGACCGAAACAATACTGCGTATGCAGCAAGAATTTGGCACGCATAAGCAAGAACAACTCGATCCGATTGCCGATGCAATCGCGAATCTCGATTTCAGTACAGCGCAGCAATTGTGTACCCACTTTTTGGAGAAAACTTCCAAGTGACCGCCGCAACGACCTATCCTCCCACCAATTCGAACGAGAATTTTTTTCCGACGTCGACGAGACCGCGCTTGCTTGTGGTCGATGACCAAGCGACAAATATTCAAGTTTTGTATCAAATTTTATCAAGTGACTATCAGGTTTTAATGGCCACAAGTGGCGCGCAAGCGCTGGCCTTGTGCGCAAGCAAGCAGCCAGACTTAGTTTTACTCGACCTCGTCATGCCTGAAATGGATGGCTACCAAGTTTGCCAACGATTAAAAGCAGACACCGCTACTCGCGATATTCCAGTCATCTTCATTACAGCACAAACTGACGAGTCGGCTGAGGAAAAAGGTTTCGATTTAGGCGCGGTCGATTTTATTTCAAAGCCGATCAATCCAAGAATCGTGCGAGCACGGGTTAAAACTCACCTCATGCTCAAGGCCCAATCAGATTTACTTCGGAGTTGGGCCTATTTGGATGGTTTAACTGGCGTACATAATCGGCGCTTTTTTGATGAACGAGTCGCAGCCGAGATGGGTCGTGCGATACGCAATCAAACCGCGTTAAGTCTGGTCATGCTTGATGTCGATTTTTTTAAACGGTTCAATGATCATTACGGTCATCAGGCTGGTGACGATTGCTTACGGCGCGTGGCGAAAACACTGAAAAACAGTCTAATGCGAGCGGGCGACCATATTGCACGTTATGGTGGAGAAGAGTTTGTTTGTCTACTTCCGGATACTAATTTTACCGGAGCGATGCAATTAGCCGAAACAATCAGACGAGATGTGATTAGCTTACAAATTGAGCATGCCCAATCCTCTGTCGCTCCGTTTGTCACGGTTAGCTTGGGCGTAGGCTGCAAGCCGGAGAAAATTCACGGTAGCGCAAATAGTTTAATCAGTCTAGCGGATACCCAACTTTACAAAGCAAAAGAGCACGGTCGACATCGAATCTTTGGTGCTGAACTAACGGAATAAAATCGATACGACTTGGTTTTGCTATTTCTGCGCATAAAAATCAAAGGCCTCTTGTTTTGCTTGGTCCGACATACATTCTCAAGTGGAACGATGTGACACAAACTAAAAAGGACTTTGATTTGTACGCGCGGCTAAATAAGAAGTGAATTGGAAAAATGGTGGAGTCTTCGAGACTTCTGCCGTCTTACTTGAGCATTTAAGTGTTGCGCGGCACATTAAAATTCGCACCACAAATGGATCGAGGCTCCACACTATTGATCGCTTATTTTCATACATTATGCCTTGCCTGGTTTTTTTGCTTTTGTCGCTGCTTGCCACGCACGGTCTTGTTCATCCATCGCGACTTTTTGCTCTGGACTTAAACGCTTTGCACTAATCACGACCGTTTGCATTCCACTTGATTGCAAGTCATACGCTAACTTTTCCTCTGGGCTCATACGTTTTGCTGCAATAGTGACTTTTTGCATACTTGTTTTTTGTAGCGCTGAGTTTGGCGTGATTTGATGGCTTTGAAAAGCCGTCGCAGCACTCACGATAGCAATTGCAGAAACGGTAGCAAAGACAAATTTGCCAGTGATTGAGGTTTTCATTTGATGACTCCTTACAGTTGTTGTTTCGTTGTGATCAACATGTTTCGTTTGCATGTTGTGTTCGACCCCTGTCGATGGTGAAACTATAGTCTTCGTCCTTTTCGCTCGCCACTAGGATGCGACGAAATGCAAATTTGCTGGGATCAAGCTACAAAAAACCTTCTTCAACATCGATCTGGCATGCTCCATTTGGCATCAATTTACGATTCATCAAATTTGTCTGAATTGCTCGGGTAAATGCACGCGAATAGGCGTGCCAGCGTACAATATCGGCTTAGCTGTAGGCACTTCAAGCGCACCAGCTCCAGAGCCATCGATTGTATTGCTGGTCTCCTTCCGACTTACCCTTCTTTACTTATGACTATCCTACTTTCGACACTCAATGCCCGCTATGCCCACGCTTCATTAGGCTTACGCTATCTGTATGCGAATATGGGAGAGCTGCAATCGCAAACACATTTGCAGGAATTTGTAATCGGCGCGAAGACGACCGATTTATTGGAGCGGCTACTCGCTTGGCAAGATCCGAGTGAAAAGTTGATTATTGGGTTTGGCGTCTATATTTGGAATGTTGAGGAAACGACGCGCTTAGTTGCACTGATAAAACGTGTGGCACCCGAGATCACCATTGTATTAGGTGGCCCCGAAGTCTCTTATGAGACACAAGACCAAGCAATCGTTGCATTGGCCGATTATGTGATTACTGGATGGGGTGATGTGACTTTTCCTAGCTTGTGTCAGCAAATTTTGCACGGTCCCAAGCCGTTAATGAAAATTCATGCAGGTGTTCAGGCAAAGTTAGACGAAATACAGTTGCCCTATGCGTATTACACTGACAAAGATATTCAGACCCGTACCCTGTATGTCGAAGCATCGCGTGGCTGTCCGTTTAAATGTGAATTTTGCCTTTCGGCTTTAGACAAAACAGCTTGGCCATTTGACATTGATCGCTTCCTCAATGAAATGGAGAAGCTGCATGCTCGTGGCGCGCGTTTATTCAAATTTGTTGATCGGACATTTAATCTGAACATCAAAACCAGTTTAAAGATTATGCAATTTTTTCTGGATAAATTGGCGGCGCATCCCGATGATCCTGTTTTTGCGCATTTTGAAGTCGTTCCCGATCATTTACCTGATGCTCTTAAAGCAGGCATCCAGCAATTTCCGGACGGTAGCCTGCAATTTGAAATCGGCATTCAAAGCTTCAATCCAGAGGTACAAGGCCGAATCAGTCGTAAGCAGGACAATCAGAAAGCCGCCGAGAATATTCAATGGCTTTGCCAACATTCCAAAGCACATTTACATGTGGATTTGATCGCTGGCTTACCAGGCGAAAGCGTAGAGAGTTTCGCCGCAGGTTTCAACCAACTCTATGCTCTAGGTCCGCATGAAATTCAATTCGGCATTTTGAAACGTTTGCGTGGTACGCCCATCATTCGACATACCGAGGATTTTGCAATGCGTTTCGACCCGTATCCTCCATATACTATCTTGGCGAATAAAGACGTGCCCTTTGCACAAATGCAAAAGTTGGTTCGCTTTGCCCGTTACTGGGACTTAATTGCCAATTCCGGTCGATTCAACCACACCTTACCCGTAATACTTGGCGAATCGGCCTTTGACAATTTCATGGCTTTATCAGACTGGATTTATGCGAAGACCGATGCAACCCACAAAATTGCCTTAGATCGCCTCGCCCATTTGGTTACCCAATGGCTATGTCAAGAGCGAGGCATGGCACAACAGGCAGCACTCACGATGATAGGCAAAGATTATGCGGGCGACGCCAAGCATAAACAGAGCCCGGAAGTCTTGGGCAGAGCCTCAACAGTCAGTGCGCACAGCAATCTTGGCATCGAGCATCCAAAACAAGGGAATTCGCTCACGAAACGCCAAAGCCGTCATTTACAAAGTTGAGGCTGTCGTCAGGAAAAATGTCGTACAGGTATCGATTCTGCTCAGCGCAAACCCAATCGGTCTGCTTGTCCTGCCTTTACGAGCGGAATTTGTGCGTACAAGCCTTAAAATAATGTGCATCTTTTGACAAAAATTTGCTTTACAGAATGTTTTTGGAGAGGGTTTCGCGCATAATGGTGAGATTATTCTGAGCTTAGAAAAATCCGCATGTTGCAGTCTCAAGCGTTTCTGTATCCACAAAATCCTGCTCGCTTGCAGTTTAGTCTGCGCGTGCTTGTCGTCTTTCTGGCCTATGTCTTGACTGGAAAGCTAGGCCTCAGTTTTCCGTTTATTCCGCCCAACATCACTTTAATCTGGCTTCCCTCCGGAATCGCCGTCGCAGCTTTGGTGCGATGGGGCTATCCAATGGTGCTGCCGATTTTTCTTGCGGCCTTGGGCTTAAATTTAAATACTGGCATTGCGACACAGGCTGCACTTTTGATCGGCATCGGTAACACCCTCGCTCCCACCATTGTCTGTTGGTTCTTGCGCAGAGAAAATTTTTCTATTCATTTTACTCATCGCGACGACGTTATCCATTTCTGTATTGGCAGTATGCTGGGAATGTGTGTCTCAGCCAGCATTGGTAGTTTTGTCATTTCGCAAACGAGCTCTTTACAACATCTCCAATTTGCTTGGCTTAGTTGGTGGGCTGGCGACACAGTGGGCATCTTTCTCATCGCGCCGTTTCTATTCGCACTTGGCCACGCGAATCCGAAAATCAGCCAACGGTTCGAGGAATATCTCATTTTTATCTGTGTTTTCATCACTACGCATTGGCTCATTTTCTTTTCGAAATTTCATTTATTCCATTTAGCGTTTGTTGCCATGGCAGTCATGATCTGGGCGGCAATCCGACTTGGCAATTTATTTGCATCGCTCACTGTGCTGAGTTCCTCTGCAGTCGCAGCGATCGCGACTTATCTAGGCTCGGGCCCTTTCCTGTCGAATGATCTCAACGAAAGTTCCATCGTCCTATGGTTATACATGGCAACATTGGCGATTACTGCGCTCCTCATAACCGCATTGCAAGCGGAACGCATTATTGCCGCCAGTGAATTACGCGACGCCTTTGAACGCATCAACAAGGTTGCCTCGCGATTACCTGGCCTTATTATGCAATACCGAATTCACCGCGATAACAGTACGACGGTACTTTACGCAAGCGAGGCAATTACGACGATGTTTGAGTTTGATGCGAATGAAATTCGCAGCAACGCGGCCGCTTTAGTCAAACGTATCGATGATGCCGACAAGAAGACATTTTTACAAAATCACGAATACGCGACTAAACATCTCAGTCCATACCAAATGGAATTTCGCTATCATCGTAAAAACGGACATGTCAGATGGCTTTACCTCGACGCCTTACCTGAATTAGAACAAGACGGCAGCACCCTATGGCATTGTTTCGTCAGCGATATTACTGATCGAAAAAAAGCAGACGAAGACCTCCGCGTGGCGGCCATTACCTTTGAATCGCAGGAAGGGATATTTGTTGCCGATAGTCAGTGGCAGATCCTACGTATCAATCAAGCCTATACAAGAATTACTGGCTTCGAGGCCGATGAACTTGTCGGAAAACCGATTCCACGGCATTTAAATCAACAACAAGATGAGAGTTTTTTTTCGGGAATTTTCGCAGCCTTAAATCAAAATCGCTATTGGCAAGGTGAACTATGGGCGGAGAAAAAAAATGGTGATACCTATCCTCAGTTGATTACCTTGACCGCGATCATCAACGACAGCGGCATGATCACCCATTACATCGGATCATTTACCGATATTAGTCGACATAAAGGTTACGAAGACGAAATTCTCAATTTAGCGTTTTATGATCCGCTGACGCATTTGCCGAATCGACGCTTGCTCATGGATCGATTACAACATCTCATTGCATTAAATCAGCGTGATGAGGCTCACAGTGCCATTCTCTTTATCGATCTCGATAACTTCAAAACCTTGAACGACACGCGCGGACATGATGCAGGCGATCTGTTACTCGTGGAATCGGCGCAAAGATTGCTTACCTGTGTTCGAGAAAGTGATACGGTCGCGAGGCTTGGTGGTGATGAATTTGTGGTGGTGTTGCAAGCCTTAAGCGAGGATCGTGATGAAGCCGCACGGCAAGCGGATCGTATTGCAGAAAAAATCCGCTTGTTACTGAACGAACCTTACCAAATTACCGACTTCATACATCATGGTGGTGCCAGCATAGGTGTATGCCTTTTCCAAGGGAATGAGGTGACCGTTAAGGATCTGTTCAAACGTGCGGATACTGCTATGTATGAGGCAAAAACCTCGGGACGCAATGCAGTGCGTTTCTTTGATCCAGCGATGCAAGCAGTGTTGGTGGTGAAGATGATGCTAGAGTCCAACCTACGGGTTGCACTCGCAATGGAACAATTTCAGCTCTACTATCAGATTCAGGTTGACGCTGAGGGTAATGTAATCGGCGCGGAAGCATTACTACGCTGGATACATCCAGATCGCGGTTTTATCTCGCCCTTAGAATTCATCCCTATCGCAGAGCAAACAGGTCTCATTATTCCTATCGGCACTTGGGTCTTAGAGACCGCCTGCAATCAATTAAAGAAATGGGCGAGAAACCCGCGCACTGCGCATCTAAGTCTGGCGGTGAATGTCAGCGCCAAACAATTTCAGCAAACCAATTTTGTCGAGACCGTAACTGAAATCGTACGCTTACATAATATCAATCCCAATCGACTAAAGATTGAATTGACGGAAAGTACGATCCTCGACAATGTTGATGCCACAACCGAGAAAATGCAGCAACTCAAAAAATTAGGGATTGCATTTTCGATGGATGACTTTGGTACAGGCTATTCCTCACTAGCTTATTTGCAAAAACTGCCGCTCAATCAATTAAAAATTGATCAGTCATTTGTACGAGATCTGAATGACGATGAAAGTGATGCGACTATCGTTCGAGCAATTATTTCACTAGGACTCAATTTAGGCTTAGATGTCATTGCAGAAGGAGTCGAAACCGTCGCACAAAGGCGTTTTTTGATCGAGCATAATTGTCTCACCTTCCAAGGCTATTTATACTCCAAACCTATTCCAATCGAAGGTCTCGAAGCTCTATTGGCAGGCGACTCAAGTGATCACCAATTTCTCTTAACACCACCCGATGCAGATGAATGAAATTAGCGCTAACGCTTCTCCATTTTCTGATTCTTTAACTGTATCCATTGCGACATGTATTGTGTACTCTTCATCGTATGATGACGTAACATGGCGCCCGTAAAATTATGCAAGCGTCGCGTCGCTTGCTCGTCTCTCGCTAGGCGAATCCCTTCAAGTAAAGCCGATGATGCAACATCACGGTCAAATTGTTGGTTCAAGATCTGTCTCGCTCGACACTGTGCCTCGTGCCATTGCTCCGCATTCTGATACAAGTCGACTGCAGCAGCGACAAAACCTTCCAAATCATCGGCGACAAGGCCGGCCCATTGTTCAACCCTAGCCATCGATTCCGCGCCTATACTCGTGGTCACACTCGGTGTGCCACAGGCCATCGCATCGGCAAGCTTTCCTTTTAATCCCGCGCCAAACCGCAGCGGTGCCAAACAAACCCGCGCGTTCCGCATTACATCATGCGCATCCGCTGCCCAGCCACATAAATGAAAACCTTGCGTAGGTTGATGTAAGCTCATCGCTTTTGGCGGTGGATAAGAACCATAGACGTGAAGTTGTGCATCTGGAAGAACCGCGCGTATTGCCGGCCAAACCGCATGCTTCAGATACAATACTGCATCCCAATTCGGTGCATGCCGAAAGTTACCGATGCTAAGGAAATGCTGACGCTCCGCGAAAGTCGGCACATCGACAGGTCCAGGCATGCACATCAAATTATTTTCCAAAAGCAAACTGTCAGGCACCGCAAATCTGTCACGCAATAGCTGGGCCTCAAAACCTGAAATCATCAGGCTTAAGTCACAACGGAAAATCGCCGCGATTTCGCGCTTGACCATGTCATCCGCACACATCAATTGATATAAATAATCAAAATCGGCAAAGCGAGAGGGTGTTAATATTTGCTGCCTAGCCCGCTCGTTATGACAAGCTTGGAGGCTGTCTTTCAATAGGCGCTGTCTTGCCTCTCGTAGACTATGCAAGTCACATGTATCAAGAACACGCAAGGCATCCGGACACACACGTTCAATCCGCCAACCAAACTGCTCCTCAGTAAAGAAACGGTCGAAGACCACCAGATCAGGCTGATAGTCACGTACGAACTCATCGAAACTATCGCAATTCAGCGTCAATTGTTTTTCTGCGATTTGCATTCCTTGCAGATCGGCTCTATGTGGCGACAGTGCGGCAACACTAGCAAATGTCACCTGCCAAGCTTGCGCTCGAAACAGTCGTAAAAATTCCATCGTACGACTGCCAGCTGCGGACGAATTAGGCTCGGGCCAAACATAGCCTAAGTAAAGGACTCTTTGGATGGACATACGTGATCGGGCGAAATTTATTCCTCTGGCCAGGCAGCCAAAACAACTTGCTCGATATCTTTAGGATCACCAACTTTTTGCTGTGCTTCTTTCAGTGCCGTTGGCTCTGGCAATGGCTTTTCGGTATGCTTAGGTGTGTCAACAGCCATCTTGATTGCGAATACCACAATGCCAGTTTCAACTTTAAACGGACGTAACTTCTTGATCGCCTCAACAATCTCGTAGTCATAGTACTCATGCAACGCTGGTTCCATATCTAACCAAGCGGCCACTTCTTCATCTGAGCGCACCGCAACAACAATGTAGCCATTCCCCGGCACCGCTTGTGCACTCTTCATGACCTTGGCAACTTGTGATTGCAAATTGCGCGTGTATCGGGACATCTCTTCAGGATCAACTTTTTTCTTTTGCAAATCTTCTTCAGATTGGAAGAAATACACAGAGTCAAAACGTACTTGCACATTTTTATCGCAGCCACTCAAGGCAAGCAGAACAGCTGCGAGGAACAAGGACAAAATACGTTTCATAGTGATCGATCGTTGATTGGTTATGGCTTAACTCGTGTCTGCCGAGTTCTTTGTTGCGAAAACATACTAATTCGGTACAAACACTCCAGCACTGCGGTCTTTCTTTACATTATCCCAAGGGAATACTTGGCCATTCATCGCGACGTAAACTCCTGGTGGCATCAGCTGTGCAGCAGCACAAGCAAAACCCAAGTTAAAGAATGCGTCCGAATTAATGACGCCATAAGGTATCATCGCACCGGTAAAAATAATCACCTTATCAAGCTTCGCCGCTCCCAGCACATGCGCAGTTTCACGCATCGTGTCGGTACCATGAATAATCACGATCGCTTTCTCTGGTGATTGCTCGCAAGAAGCCAAAATCTCCTTACGGTCTTGATCTACCATATCCAAAGAATCGATTAAAGGCCGCACTTCTAATTCAACGGGCACAGTCAAGCGCGCGCGTTTCAGAACTTCGGGTAAATGACTTTCATGAAAGGTCAATTTGCCCGCAAGCTCATCATAGTGTTTATCAAATGTACCGCCTGTGGCGATGATACGAAGTGTCATACAGATTATCCTTTTACTACAAATTCAGCTCTGCTCAGCAAACCCTTTTGCCAAGTATGGTGGATGGCATTCAGGCTGTCAATTTGGCAGGACTAAGCGAAACACATTGGCTGCCAATTAAGTAAGATTAAGCATCAGGTAGACTGAGATAGAGCATCTCTAGTTTAGCGCGCGCCCAGGTCGTTCGACGCAAAAATTTTAGACTCGATTTGATGCTGGGATCATTGATAAAGCATTGGATCGCGATCCTGTGCGCCAAGCCATCCCAGCCATACACATCGACTAACTCCGTCAATATAGCTTCTAAAGTCTTACCTTGTAATTGCCGTGCCATCGGGACGATGTCTATTTTTTGACTGAAACAAGTTCAACATCAAAAACCAAGTGCGTATTCGGCGGAATATTTCCTGAGCCTTGAGTGCTATAGGCAAGGTACGCTGGAATCATTAAAGTCCGTTTGCCTCCCACTTTCATGCCAAGTAAGCCCATGTCCCAACCACGAATGACCTGCTTGGCACCGACAATAAGCTGCAATGGAATCCCACTATCACGAGAGGTGTCGAATTGGGCACCATGCAAATTCCACGCTTTGTGGTTGTAAATCCATCCCGTGTAATGCACCTCAACATTGCTGCCATTCACCACTTCATCGCCCGTTCCAACTACCGTATCGATAATACCAAGCTTGGTCAAATGCAATGGTGCTGGAGTCGTCGTTGCAGCATTGGTTGCCGCATCAGTCGGTGTGGACGTACTGCTGCTCTGTGCTTGAACATCGTTCGTGTTCAAGCAAATAAGAGCCAATAGCAAAAAAGAAGCGAATTTCATAAGTCAATCCAAAATAAGGTCAATAACAAAGTAATAGCCCGCATGATAATCGAAAATCAGCAAAATCGATCCGAAAATTCTGTTCCGAATACACCGATTTTAGACATTCACATTCAGCTTATAAGTGACAGCGTCGCCCGCCATCACCAAGGTGGTCACCGAGACCTAACTCCGGTCCAAACTCGCAGGCCCCAAGCGGAGATTGGCCCAGCACAAAACTGTACATTATTATAATTTTACTTTGTATTCTGACACGATACGTTTAGACTGCCTCCGTTTCGCTGCTATTCAATCAAACTCAGCGCAAAAATAATTTGTAGACTCTCGACGCAGACCGAGTTTTCCTACCGTCCCTGAAGATCAAGACCAATTGAGGCAGCTAAGCTATGACCCCATTCAATTATTTTCATGTCGATGTTTTCGCGGAACAGCCGTATAGCGGCAACGGTTTAGCCGTGTTCTTAGAAACTGCCAATTGGCAAACCAGTTTTATGCAAAAGCTGACACAAGAAATGCAACAATTTGAATCGATCTTCTTGTCGGAGATCGCCATTGGCGACACCCATCGAGCCAAGGCACGCATCTTTACCGTCGAAGAAGAACTACCGTTTGCTGGGCACCCCATATTGGGTGCCGCTGCGGTCTTGCACCGCACACAAGTCCATCACCAAACGGAGAGTCATTGGATCATTCAGGTCGGTAGTCGCGACATTGCCGTGACTAGCAAATATTGTGGTAATCACTACTTTTGCCAGATGAATCAAGGAAAAGCCAGAATTCAAACAGCTCGCAAACACGAAGAGCTCGACAGTATTTTGTCTCGGATAGGTCTGCAACAAACAGACTTAATTCGCGACTTACCACCACAAGTGATTTCGACCGGCTTAGATTATTTGATTCTTCCCATAAAAAGTCATGCGATAGATCGAATTCGAATCTGTGGTAATGATTTAGAAGCCGAACTGGCCAAACTACACGCAAAATTTGTTTTTATTTTTGACGTCGAGAAGCATGAAATTCGGACTTGGGATAATGCCGGACGAATGGAGGATATTGCGACTGGCAGCGCCGCAGGGCCAGCAGCGGCGTACTTGTACCACCATGGCATCGTCGATCAAACTCAGACGATCCATATTCAACAAGGGCGTTTTCGCCAACGTCCAAGCGTCTTAACAGCAATGAAAAACGCGAATGACGAGATCTTGGTGAGCGGTGGGGTTTGGGGAATCAATGCCGGCTATCTCGAAGCAAGGCCGTAACATTCAACTGACTTTTCCCCTAGAATGACGCAAACAATTCTTTTGAAAGCTCAGATTATGTATAGTGGTTTAAAACATCTGCACCTAAGCTGCATCACACTCAGCCTTGCTTTGTTTTGCTTGCGCTTCTATTGGCGCAAGCAAAACTCCAGTATGTTACAAATAAAGTGGGTCAAAATTCTGCCACACGGCATTGACACGGTTTTACTCGTAAGCGCCATCAGTATGGCGTGGATCGCTAGCATCAATCCGTTTGAGCAACATTGGTTAGCTGCCAAAATTCTCGCACTATTTGCGTATATCGTCGCAGGTACGTTTGCGATCAAACGGGCGCGTACGGCGCGCGGACAAAATTTCAGTTTTATCCTCGCCCTACTCTGCTTTGTCTACATTATTGCTGTAGCGATCAGTAAGCAGGTGCTACCATTTTTCCATTCAATGTGATCATGATCGACATGAATTGATCAGTCAAAAAATCCAAGCAAACGACTCAACAATAACAAACACCGGAGATTTTATGCAACCACAGCAATTCAGCTTCGCCATCAGCATCGCGCTCGCTTGCGGCGCGTTTAGCACCTCCATCCACGCGCAACATAGCGAGGATTTGCACCAACTAAAGCAAGATCTACAAACGGGCAAGACCACTGCAACCAAGCTACTTGAGCAGGTGCAAAACCGCCATGCACTCATCAATCCACAGATTGCCGCAGTCAGTGCCGTACGAGCTGAGGCGAAACAAGATGCCGAACAAGCTGACAGAATCAAAAATCCGCGCTTGATTCTGCAAGGTCTACCCATCATGGTCAAAGACAATATCGCAATTCAAGGCATGCCAACTACCGCAGGCTCCCTTGCATTGGCGAATAATATCGCCAGCAGCGACGCCTTCTTGGTGGCTAAGTTACGCGCTGCGGGTGCGGTGCTGGCGGGTAAAACTAATTTGAGCGAATGGGCGAATTTCCGCTCGTCCAAAGCGACTAGTGGTTGGAGCAGCGTTGGTGGCCAAACCCGCAACCCCTACAATCTGAATAAAACGCCTTGTGGCTCTAGCTCAGGCTCCGGAGCAGCAGTCGCGGCACGTTTAATTCCTGCCGCGATTGGGACCGAGACTGACGGTTCCATCGTCTGCCCAGCGGCAGTCAATGGCTTAGTCGGTCTAAAGCCCACCTTAGGTTTAGTCAGTCGCAGTGGTGTCATTCCACTCTCGCACAGTCAGGATACAGCTGGCCCCATGACCTTAAGCGTGCGCGACGCCGCGCTATTAATGAATGTGATTGCAGGCAGTGATGCGAGCGATCCCGCGACTCTCGCAGCCGATCAACATCAAACCGACTACACACAAGGTTTAGATGCACAAGCACTCCAAGGCAAACGCATCGGCATCGTCAGTGCTCTGCTCAAGGGCTACGACAAACAAACTTTAGCGCTCTTCAAGCGCAGTGTCGATATCCTCAAAGCGCAAGGTGCCATCATCGTCGATCAAGTTGAAATCCCTAACATGGAAAAAGCAGGCAAAGATGAGTACACCGTCTTAGTCTATGATTTCAAAGCCGATCTCAATGCCTATCTGGCGAATACACCCAGCACCGTCAACACGCGCAGCATGGACGATGTAATCGCGTTCAATAAGAAAAATGCGAAACAAGTGATGCCGCACTTTGGTCAAGAAATCATGTTGTACACGCAGGCGAAGGCAGGTGCATTAAGCGACAAAGCCTACCTCGACGCCAGCGCCAACGCCAAACGACTGTCTGGCCCCGAAGGTATCGATGCCGCGCTCAAGAAACATCAGCTTGATGCCTTGATCGCACCGACGACTGGCCCAGCCTGGGATATCAATTATAAAAAAGGCGATGCCATCATCGGTAGTGCCAGTTCGCCCGCAGCGATTGCGGGTTACCCGCATTTGACGGTACCAATGGGCTTGGTAAAAGGCTTACCCGTCGGCATATCGTTCTTCGCAAGCGCTTGGAGCGATGCGAGTTTATTGAAGATAGGTTATGCGTTTGAACAAGCAAGACCTGCTTTGCCGGCGCCGAAATTGATGAAGTAAAAGCCCTAAAAGCAAGGGGCACAAAAAAAGCCGCAGCCCAAATTGGTGCTGCGGCTCTTTTACTTTTCAGATGCGCAAATGAATCAGCTCTGTAAACTCATCAAGCTAGCATTACCACCCGCTGCCGTCGTATTCACACACAAAGCACGTTCTGCGACTAAGCGCCATAAAGGCAATTCCGTCTTCGCATCGCATTCCGCAGTACAAACGATGGCACCGCTTTGCTGTGCTAAGGCGACTTTGTAATTGGCTGCAATATCACGACCAAGCAAAGCAAAATGCACGTGCTCAGAGGAACCTACACTGATCGCATCACTGACCAATTTTGGTAAATCTGCTGGCAACAAGGCCTTGGTTTTTTCTTCCAACACGACGGTATTACCTGTCGCGAGTACCGCAGCAATTTGATTGAGCAAGGTTGCGACATCGCTCGCTGCACAGAACACGCTACCGCGCGAAGCAAAAGCCAAAGTATTTGTCTCACCAGTTGGACCAGGCAACAACATCGTCATCTTGTAGGGATTTTGACGTGCATATTGGTCGGCTAACAGAGCGACATCCGCATGACCGTGGGTTTTCGCCCAAATGGTGAATGCGTCCAAAGCCGCTGGTGCTTGTTTTTCATACACCGTATTACCGCTAAAACTCATAGTCGGATTGTGTTGCAAACGCTTCAGATACAAGGGACCGCCTGCTTTAGGACCCGTACCCGATTTGCCTTCACCACCAAATGGCTGTACACCCACCACCGCGCCAACGATATTACGGTTCACATAAATATTGCCGACATGCGCACGTTGGGTGATGAATTCGATTGTTTCATCGATACGAGAATGCACGCCCAAAGTCAAGCCAAAACCGGTTGCGTTAATCGCATCGACCAAGGCTGGCAATTGATCGCGGTGGTAACGCAAAACGTGTAACACCGGACCGAACACTTCTTTAGTCAATTCAGACAAGGAATTAATTTCCATCACAGTCGGTGCCACGAAGGTACCGTTGCTGCAGCTTGCTGGTAACTCTAAACTGTAGAACGATTTGGCTTTGCCACGCATCGCGTCGATATGACTTTGCAGATTTTTTTGCGCTTCTGCATCAATCACAGGACCAATATCCGTCGCCAAACGATCAGGAATACCGACACGTAATTCTTGCATCGCACCGCGCAACATTTCTAACGTTTTATCGGCGATATCTTCTTGCAAGCACAATACGCGCAACGCAGAACAACGCTGACCAGCACTGTCAAAAGCGGATGACAACACATCATTCACCACTTGTTCTGGCAAAGCACTACTATCAACGATCATCGCATTTTGACCACCGGTTTCGGCGATCAATGGAATATCGATGCCTTCTGTGACTGAACGTTTCGCCAGAGTACGATTGATGATTTGCGCGACTTCTGTCGAACCGGTAAAGATCACGCCTTTAACGCGGCTATCGGCAACCAATTGCGCACCAACCACTTCACCTGTACCTGGTAAGAATTGTAAAGCGCCGACTGGCACACCCGCTTCGTGCATCAGTTGAATCGCGCGATGTGCGATCAAAGGCGTTTGCTCGGCTGGTTTTGCTAACACCACGTTACCGGCAGCCAAAGCGGCACTCACTTCGCCGATAAAAATCGCGAGTGGGAAATTCCATGGGCTAATACAAACCACCGGGCCCAATGCCTGCGTTTGCGGCTGATTTTCAACTTGCGCTGCGTAGTAACGCAAGAAATCCACCGCTTCACGCACTTCGGCTAAAGCATTCGGTAAGGATTTACCGGCTTCGCGAATCGCTAAAGCCATGAAATCTAAAGTCTGTGCTTCTAACAAATCACCCGCTTTACTCAAGCACGCGGCACGTGCCGCTGGCGTTTGATTTTGCCATTCTGCTGCATACGCTTGTGCTGCCGCCAGAGCTGTCTGTACGTCGTTAGCATCTGCTTCGATGACTTGACCAACCACATCGCTGTGGTTCGCTGGATTCAAAACTGGACGTGCGCTTGTTGCTGATACCGTACCTGCCAACAGCGGTGTCGCTGTCAAGGCTTGCTGGCTAAATGCGCTGAAATGCGCGCTAATTTTTTGCAATTGCAATTCATTGCTGAAATCCATGCCCGCAGAATTTTGACGTTCTTTACCGAACAAATTCGCTGGCAAATTGATGCCACTGTGCATTTTGCCAGCGAGCTTACTTGCAATGCTGATCGGATCTTCGATCAAAGAATCAATCGAGATTTTTTCGTCAACGATTTGATTCACAAAAGAAGAGTTCGCACCGTTTTCTAACAAGCGACGAACCAAATACGCTAACAAAGTCTGATGTGAACCGACTGGCGCATAGATGCGGCAAGGCTTGTTCAACTTATCAGCGCCCACCACTTGATCGTACAAAGTTTCGCCCATGCCGTGCAGACATTGGAATTCGTAATCCGTGACTTTCGCTTCTTGCGCCCAGCTATAAATCGTCGACAAAGTTAAGGCATTATGCGTTGCGAATTGTGGGTAAATCACGTCGGTGACCGCCAATAACTTTTGCGCACACATCAGGTAAGACACATCGGTATACACCTTGCGTGTATAGACGGGGAAGCCAGGCATGCCATCCACTTGCGCACGTTTGATTTCAGAATCCCAATATGCACCTTTGACCAAACGCACCATGAATTTACGACCGCTACGACGTGCTAAATCGATCAAATAATCAATCACTAACGGGCAGCGTTTTTGATAAGCCTGCACGACAAAACCGATCCCTTCAAAGCCTTCTAAATCTTTGTCGAAAGCCAGTGCTTCCATCAAATCTAAAGACAATTCCAGACGATCCGTTTCTTCCGCATCGATATTCAAACCAATGTTGTACTGCTTCGCCAAGACCAACAGCTTTTTCAACAGTGGTAGTAATTCCTCCATCGTGCGCGCACGTTGCGCACGCGAGTAGCGTGGATGCAGAGCGGAGAGTTTGACTGAAATACCTGGACCATCTTTGATGCCACGACCGTTCGAAGCTTTACCGATCGCGTGGATCGCGGTTTCGTAAGCTTTGTAGTAAAACGCTGCGTCGTGCATAGTCAGCGCCGCTTCGCCCAACATATCGTAAGAATAACGATAGCCGCGCGCCTCATTTTCTTGGCTGTTTTTTAAAGCTTCATCAATGGTTTGACCTGTGACGAATTGGTTGCCGAGCATGCGCATCGCCAAATCCACGCCTTTACGAATCAAAGGCTCACCGCCTTTTGCGATCAAACGCGTCAATGCCGAACCCAAGCCTTGGTCGCTATTGGTGCTGACCAATTTGCCTGTGACCAGCAAACCCCAAGTCGCCGCATTCACAAACAAGGAAGGCGATTCGCCCAAATGTTTGCGCCAATCGCCTTTACTAATTTTGTCGGCGATCAATCTATCTTTGGTCGCCGCATCAGGAATCCGCAACAATGCTTCCGCCAAACACATCAAAGCCACGCCTTCTTCTGATGACAAAGAAAATTCATGCATCAAGGCATCCACGCCGGACGCGCGCGTACGTTGTTGACGTACAGAACTAACTAATTTTTTTGCGAGTTCATGAATGTTGTTTTTTGCTGCTGGTATTTCCTGCAGGTTAGACAATAGCCAAGCAACCGCTTCCGCCTCATCGCGACGATAAGCTTCCGTGATTTTGACTCGTAACTCGGCTGGATTCGGCAGCAATTCTTGCTGCAAGGCTTGAAAGGATTGATAGCTTGAGGTTGGATTCATGGGTGGATTTATCATTTATTTATAAAAGCAAATATGATTTAATTGTATAGATCATTGGCGAGGATTAATTCTGGAAATTCTGAGGTATATCGAAATATTCTATTTTGTGCGACAATTCTGCCAAATATTATTAATACGCCTCAAATTTCACATAACAATTACTCAACTACTACTAACACTGCCTTCTTATGCTAGACAAAATCAGTAAAAGAATCTTGGCCGAATTACAAAATGACGGTCGTATCAGTAATGTAGAACTTGCCACGCGCGTCAACCTGTCTCCAGCCGCTTGCTTGGAACGTGTCCGCAAATTGCAGGAATCAAACTACATTCTAGGCTATACAGCCCAACTTAATCCACATTTACTCGATGTGGCGCTCTTGGTATTTATCGAAGTGGTCTTAGACCGAACCACTCCCGACGTCTTTGACGCATTCAAACGTGGTGTTCAAGCAATTCCAGAGGTTCTAGAGTGCCACATGGTTGCGGGTGGCTTCGACTATCTCGTCAAAGCGCGCGTAAAAGACATGAATGCTTATCGCGATTTTCTTGGCAAATCGCTGTTGCAACTCAATGGGGTGCGTGAGACACATACTTATGCAGTAATGGAAGAAGTGAAAAACACGACAGCCCTGCCGATTAAATAAATCAAGATCGATAAACAAGATCAATAAGACGATATGAGCTGCGATACAAGTCGCGGTACAAATCGAATCGAATCGAATCGAATCGAATCGAATCGACAATATTGTTCTCGACTATCCACAAGAAAAAAAGCAGTAAAGATTGTCTCTTTACTGCTTTTCTAATATGACAGCGGCTGTCACATGTATATCACATAGAGCATTCCATAGACGCTCATGTGAAGACGCTTCTTATTTCATGTAGCTCCAATAACGCGCCAATTCAACCGCACCATCATTGCCTTGAACGGTTTTGAATGTTTCCGCTGCTTTCGCTTTATTACCAGCTTTGTAATAAGCAATACCCAGATGTAGTTTAGCTTCTTCAGGGTTTTTCAAACCACCTTTGGCGATACCTGCCTCAATTAAAGCGATACCACGATCAAACTGACCATGAGTAACAAAGTTATAACCCATGTTCGTCATTGCCAAACCGGTCTTCGCGGCTTTCGCTGCAGTTTCACCAGCATCTAAGGTTTTTGCATCATCGGCCGCTTGTTTATTTGCCTTATCTTGCAAAGGCTTATGCTTCGCGACGTTTTTACCTTTACCGAAAACACCATTTTTGTACGCTATTTCTACGATATTTTTTGCTTCTAATGGCAAACCAGCGAGTAAAGCAGTTTCGGCCATTTCCATATATTGCGTATCGTCTTCTAAATTATCATTCGCCAACATCAAGCGATACCAATCAAGACGTAGACGCTCATTAAATCCTGCTTTATTGATCAGTCGATACATCAAATCTGCCCAATAATCTTTACTTGGATGGTACTTAACAAGCAACTCCAAAGCATATGTAGAAGAGTCGATGTCCTTCAACTTCATCGCAGATCCGTGCAACAAACGCAGACGTTTTTCATCTGGTGCTTTACCAGCTTGTTCATCCGCCGCAACTTGTGCCTTAACTTCTTTCAAA
Source organism: Affinundibacterium fentianense (assembly GCF_018139545.1). GTDB lineage: Bacteria > Pseudomonadota > Gammaproteobacteria > Burkholderiales > Burkholderiaceae_D > Undibacterium > Undibacterium fentianense. The sequence continues at coordinate 168,656 of NZ_JAGSPJ010000004.1, forward strand.
GCGTTCGCAAAATCGTCAGCCAAGTAATAATTTTGAACCAATAAATCTTGCATCACAGTGCTGTTCGGATTCGCCGCTAAGAAACGTTTCGTCCAAATTTGTGACTCTGCATACTGTTTGAGATTATAAAAAGTCCCAGCCATGCCTTCCATGAAGCGTAGCTTATCTGCAGGTGGCAAGAATTCACTGTTGATCATCGCATCAAAACTCTTAGCGAGAGCGGCGTTGTCACCCATCCCTGATGCGATCGCGGCGCGGGTTCGGTTCAAGAAAAAGATTTCATAATCCGTTTTCTTTTCAGAAGCATCCAATGCCGCGACTTTTTCGAGTGCTGCTGGATACTGTTTTTCACCAATCAATTTCTGAATTTCAGTATAGGGTTTAGACCATTCATTTCGAATGACTTCTTTTTTTGCTTTTTCTTTCTCTTCTGCAGTTTGCGCTTGCGCCGCAACAGGCATCAATGCTATTGAAGTGGTACCAAGGGCCAGCAAAAGTGCCGCCAGGGCGATAGGAGATTTTTTTATCATGGCTTTATTTATATAAATGAAATAAGGTACAGGACAACCCAAAATGAACAACCACATTACGCAAAGCTCAAACCTTAATCTACGTCTCCGGAAGTAAGAAGATTAGTCGCTTTATCCCAACATTATAGCGCGTTTATGAAGCGCAATACTGCTAACGCGCCAGATGAAATTTGGTTACAACGATCTGTTAATCTGCATCAATTTTTAACACTTGTCTGAAAATTACTGCCAAGTCACGCTCACAACTGAAGCATCTTTTTAACCGTCGCTATATCATCGAGTTCCAACTCTGCTGCAAGAAAAGCAATCTCAGAGTAAACTGCGACCGATTCCCATTAGGTATAGACAACGTGTCATTTCTTCCTTCTTCTACACCAAAAACAAGCTATGACTGCTTCGTCTTATTGGACGACACCCATAGTCAAGATTCACGATCTCGTTTTTATGATGATTTTGCCTTCAGTCTTCCCTGTTCAAAAGTGGAAGATTGGCCACTTATGTGGCAAACAGCGCAGACGCATCTTGAACAAGGTCTTTTTGTGGTCGCTGTACTGCGCTATGAAACTGGTGCGCAGCTACAAAACATTACCCCGCGTGACGTCGAATTTAATTTTCAAGTGACTTCGCAATTGTTGGTATTTCGCCGCTGTCAGCATTGGACTCAATCTGAAGTGCAAAGCTGGTTACAAGAATCAAACAAAGACCAATTCGCAGGTATTCGCAACTTGCGCCCAAACATCGATCAAATTGACTTTTGCAAGGCAATCGAGAAAATACAAACTTACATTGCTGCGGGTGACACCTACCAAGTGAACTACACTTACCGTCTCCATTTTGAAACGTATGGGCCAGCAGCAAGTTTATTTCAGGCATTGCGGCAAAGACAACCGGTGCCATTTGCGGCTTTGATTGGATTGCCTAACGGCGCCGCTATATTGTCGTTGTCTCCGGAGCTGTTTGTAAGACATCAGGCAGGACACTTAACGACAAAGCCAATGAAAGGGACTGCAGCAGCGAGTGGCAATCAAGCCGCTGATTTATGCACTGCTGATCAATTAAGACAAGATCCCAAAAATCGCGCTGAAAATCTCATGATCGTTGATCTCCTACGCAACGATTTAGGGCGAATTGCGCAAACCGGGAGTGTTCAAGTCCCAGCACTATTCGAGGTACAACAATTCACGAGCGTCTTGCAAATGACCTCGACGATTCAGGCACAGCTGCGACCAGAACTGAACTTAGAACAGATCATGTCAGCGCTTTTCCCCTGTGGTTCAATCACAGGGGCACCGAAGCGTCGAACCATGGAAATTATTCGTGAAGTGGAGACAGAAGATCGCGGCGTCTACACCGGAGCCATAGGCTGGTTCGATCCACCCACGAGACCAGGTGTCATTGGCGACTTTTGCCTGTCTGTTCCGATTCGAACCCTGGTTTTACAGCCTGCTGATGAACAAGATTGCCGAAAAGCGGTGATGGGCGTCGGAGCAGGAATAGTATTTGACAGCAGAGCCGAGGAAGAATTCGAAGAATGCCAACTGAAGGCCAAGTTTCTAACAGGACTTACCCCTAGTTTCAGTTTGTTCGAAACAATCTACGCAAAACGAGATAGTGGTTGTCGCAATCTGAAGCGCCATTTAGAGCGCTTACAAAAATCAGCGACGTATTTTGGATTTCGATTTGAAAAGCAAAAGATAGAAACTGCGCTGCTTGAACATTGTCGCGCATTGCCAAACGATGCAGAATTTAGGCTCAAATTGACACTCAACTTTCAAGGTGAGATACAGATCCAAACAGCCAGTCTCGCGCCAATTGATGACATCGTTTCAATTCGAATTAGCCGGCAAATCTGCAGCATTCCCGCATTTTTCCTTGCACACAAAAGCACCCATCGTGCGGTATATGACCAAGCATGGCAAGAAGCGGAACAACAAAATGCATTTGATAGCATTTTTGTGAATAAAGCTGGTTTCGTCACAGAAGGTGGACGATGCAATATTTTTATACGGATCGGACAAGACTGGATCACCCCACCGCTTTCAGACGGGGTCTTGCCCGGCGTGATGCGCGCAGTGTTACTTGATGATCGCAATTTCAACGCGAAAGAAGCATCATTCACTCTGGAACAATTGAAAAATGCCGACGAGATTTTAGTCTGCAATGCACTACGTGGGGCTATGCGAGCGAGATTATTGGGATGCTAGGTCGAATGCCTGGTGCAGACTGCACATTCTGGATTCTTGGCGATCCCAATACTGTTCCATTCCATATCCATCGCACCAAAAAGCAAGAGGCGCCCACTTAAAGAACGCCCAATACGCATAATCAGTTTCAAGGCTTCCGCAGCTTGCATCGCGCCAACGATGCCAACTAGAGGTGAAAACACGCCCATGGTCGAACAACGCACTTCCTCAACCTGCTGATCTGGGGGAAACAAACACGCGTAGCAAGGCGAGTCGGCCTGAAGAGGATCAAACACGCTAATTTGTCCATCAAATGAAATTGCAGCGCCCGAAATCAAAGGAACTCGATGTACAACGCTCGCTCTATTTACCGCATGACGGGTCGCAAAATTATCACTGCAATCGAGCACAACATCCACACTGGCGACGAGTTCTGACAAACGATCCCCTTGTATGCGCTCCTTAAGAGCAATCACTTGTACGTCAGGATTAATTGACTGCAAGCTGAGTCGAGCGGATTCGACTTTTTGCATGCCTATCCGTGAGCTCGTATGCATAATTTGGCGTTGCAAGTTTGTAAGATCAACCTCATCATCATCAACAATTGTGATTTTCCCGACACCTGCACTCGCCAAATACAAGGCAGCTGGCGAACCTAAGCCTCCCGCACCGATAATCAATACGTGCGCTGCCAATATCTTTTGTTGCCCCTCTATCCCAATTTGATCGAGCAAAATATGGCGTGAATAGCGTAATAATTGTTGGTCGTTCATAGATATCGATGTAAAACTGGAAAACAGAGTCATCCTCCGAAGACCAGCTTGTTTGCGCAAACCCTATTGTTTCTTGCCGTTCTGCGAGTGTTTCAAATTATTAGGCTTCGATGATGGGCTGTTGACTTTACTTTGGCTTGACTCACTCGCCGGCAGCATTGTGGCATCTTTTGCGGCAACAACTTTGACCGGCAAACCCTTCAAATGATTCAATGCTTGCTGCAATTGAAAATCATCTTTACTGCCAAATTCAAGCGGTGGACTATTTTTCGCGAGTTCAACTAAACGCTTTTCCTCTTCCAATTCATCAACCGTACTTGCTTCTGCTTCAGACTCGCGATCATTTCTCAAATGTTTTTGCAAGTCAGCCTCGCGTGAACGCAAAGCATTATAACCGTCACCATTTGCGGTTTCCTCAACGCGTAAATCAGGCTGAATGCCTTTCGCCTGAATCGCACGTCCCATCGGCGTGTAATACCGAGCTGTCGTTAATTTAATCGCTGTTTCTTCTGAAATCTGATGAACAGTCTGTACCGATCCTTTTCCATAACTTTGAGTACCCATAATCGTTGCACGTCGATAGTCTTGTAGAGCACCCGCAACAATTTCTGAGGCTGAAGCCGAGCCCGTATTAATCAATACCACCATGGGAATTTGCTTGATAGCCGCCGGCAGTTTTGCTAAAGGATCCGCACCGCCACGTGATGCGTAAAATTCTTTCTTGGCGAAATAGGTTCTTTTAGAATCTTCCACTTGTCCATTGGTCGAAACCACTGCGACATCTTTCGGCAAGAATGCAGCAGAAACACCTATCGCACCGGGTAAAACACCACCAGGATCGTTCCGCAAGTCCAACACGAGACCTTTCAAATGAGGATCTTGTGCATAAAGGGCAACGACTTTTTTCACCATGTCATCAACAGTCGGCTCCTGAAATTGCGAGATACGTAACCATGCATATCCAGGCTCGACTAATTTTGCCTTCACGCTGTATTGCTTGATTAGCTCTCGCGTCAACGTAATGACAACCGGTTTATCTTCTGTCTTGCGCAATATAGTTAACGTAATTTTAGTGTTCGGCTCACCCCGCATTTTTTTGACTGCTTCATCGATCCCCAAACCCTTGACAGGAACGCCATCGATGCGTGTGATTAAATCGCTCGGTTGAATTCCCGCGCGCGACGCTGGAGAATCTTCAATAGGGGAAATGACTTTGACGTAGCCATCTTCCATCCCAACCTCTATGCCGAGACCGACAAACTTCCCCTCAGTCCCTTCACGCAACTCTTTAAAAGCTTTTTTATCGAGATAGGCCGAATGCGGATCCAATGAACTAACCATGCCATTGATTGCTTCGCTCAATAATTTTTCATCGTCTACGGGTTCAACGTAGTCAGATTTAATCATTCCGAATACTTCAGAAAATTCGCTGATTTTCTCCAGCGGCAAGCCTATCATATTCACTTTTTGTGCGAGCGCAGAGTATTGGATCGACACCGCAATTCCAGCGACCACACCAAAACAAACTAAGCCTAGACTTTTTAATTTACTGCCCATAATCCTGAAACGGCAAACGCCGTGAAATAATTGATTGGTCGCTGAAAATACTATTTCCGAACCCACGACATAGGGTCGAATACCTGTCCTTTGTAGCGCAGTTCAAAGTATAGTCCGGTTTCTTCACTCCCACCGCTATTCCCAGTGTTAGCAATTGTGTCGCCAGCTTTAACGACATCACCGACATGCTTTAACACCGCCTGCGTATTACTATATAAACTTAAATACTGCCCACCATGATCAAGAATAATCATGTTGCCAAAACCGCGAAGCCATTCTGCAAAAACAACTTTTCCAGCCGCAACAGCTTTGATCTCAGCACCTTCTGCGGCTTTAATAAACAATCCTTTCCAACTTGGGCCATCGCCACGTCGAGTGCCAAACTTCGCGACTAATTCACCTTTCACAGGCAAGCGGAGCTGACCGCGGAGTTGGCTAAACTGTTGACCATCAAACATTCCCGATTGCGGAACATGTTCAACCATACTGCCTTTTGGCTCTTCGCTCTCCCTATTCGGCTTTCCGTCAGTTTTAGTACCCGATTTAACTTGGCCTGCTTGTTGATTTTTGTCCCTTAATGCCTTGTCTTGAGCTAGTTTTTCTTGCCGTTGTTTTTCTAATTGGGCCCGGCGCAATTGTTCAGCACGCGCCTGTTCTTCCATTAATTTATTAAGACGGATCACCAAATTACTGAGCCGCTGTTCGTCTTTTTCGAGGCTTGCTGCTTCTTTTTTCTGTGCATGTAATTTAGACGCTAATTCCCCCACTAATGCTGCATGACGTTTTTTTTCTTTTTCCAAGCTCTTTTTATGTGACCGCTCTTCCTCAGCGATTTCATCGAGTTCATTCTTGGTCTCTTGCGCTGCTAGTTTGTTTTTTTCGATCTCATCTAAGCTGACGCGCAAAGCAGTAATTAACTTTGCCTGTGTTTGTGAGACGTAACTCATATAGTGCAGATCACGATTAATCCGATTTGGATTATCGCCAGATAAAAGCAATTTGATTCTGTCGCTATCACCATGCATGTATTGACGACGTAAAAAATTCGATAGCTGCTTTTTTTGATGTTCGACTTGCGTAGTCAGTCTTACTTGTTCAGCAACTAGCTGATCCAATCGTTCATTTGCCTGTTGTTGTTCAACTTGCAAATCACGAATGGAACGGTTTGCTTCGGAAATAGCCTGTTCGGATTCTTCTAGTGCATCGCTGGCTTTTTCTTTCGCCGATTCTGTCTTGCTAATATCTTTTTTTAGCGCCTTCAGTTTCTGTTGCAGTTCAACACGGGTCGCTTCTGCTTGTTTCTTTTCTTTTGCTCGATTGCTTTGTGCGTTTGCCTGATCAATTGGGAATAGCCAAGCACTGGCCAAGATCAACGCCAAAGCAGTGGCCGCCGTCTTCAACTTGAAAGAAGAAGACGGGACTTGAGCATTTTGGGGAACAGTTTTCAACTGGAACTGCATTGAATTATTTTGACTTCCCTTGACTAGCAACTGCCGCTAATGCCGCAGCAATGGCCTCTTGATCGCCAAGGTAGTAGCTCTTGATTGGTTTCAAATCGGCATCTAATTCATAAACCAAGGGCTGACCATTAGGAATATTCAAATTCACAATATCCTCATCGCTAATACCGTCTAACATCTTAATCAAAGCGCGCAAGCTATTGCCATGTGCCGAAACAATAATCCGTTTTCCGGAGCGTATCGCTGGAGCAATCGAATCATTCCAAGCTGGAACAACCCTCGCTACAGTGTCCTTTAGGCACTCAGTCAATGGAATTTTCGCACGATCCAAACCGGCGTAACGCGGGTCGTTAAATGATGTGCGCTCATCGTTTTCGTCCAAAGGATTGGGAGGCGTGTCATAGCTACGACGCCAAACCAAAACCTGCTCATCACCATATTTAGCCGCCGTTTCTGCTTTGTTTAAGCCCTGCAACGCACCATAGTGACGCTCGTTCAAACGCCAATCATGTTGAACTGGTAACCACATCAAGTCCATTTCATCTAAGGTTCCCCATAGGGTACGAATCGCGCGTTTTAGTACGGAGGTATAGGCAAGATCAAACGTGAAGCCTGCCTCTTTCAACAATTTACCCGCCTGACGAGCTTCAGCAACGCCTTTTTCCGTCAAATCAACGTCAGTCCATCCAGTAAAACGATTATCGAGATTCCACGTGGATTCACCATGACGCATCAATACAATTTTATACATGATATTTGCTTATTTACTTAGGTTGGAGAGGAAAAATAAAGGAACTAGATGGATGCTTAATTAACAATTCATCAGAATTCTAGGTGATACGAGTCAATGTTTCTGTTGTATACCAACAATTCATGCCAGCAATTTTGTCACCGCTGTTACTGAGTTAAAGCAGTTTTAAACAGTTCAAAACTAAATTCCCCATCTATTTTATAATGAGGCGCTTGTCTTTAACCACTTATAACCATTCTTAACGCGGGAAAACTGTGAATTTCATTAGCGACAATCTGTTTTTGCTATCCATTGCCATCGTCTCTGGCGGTGCCTTATTACTCCCAAGCCTGCAAAGGCGCGGTGCGCGTGTGTCGCAACTGCAAGCGACTCAGTATATGAATCAGGGTAAAACTCTCGTTCTCGACGTGCGTAGTCCCGAGGAGTTTGCGACTGGCCATCTGCCGAATTCAAAAAATATCCCTCTCAAAGAAATTGAATCGCGGCTCAAAGAAATTGAAAAATCTAAGTCTCAGGTGGTCATAGCCGTCTGTGCGAGCGGCGTTCGCTCGAGCAGTGCAGTTGGATTATTGAACAAATTAGGTTTTGAAAAAGCTTTTAGTTTAGAAGGTGGCGTTGCGGCTTGGCAGTCGCAAGGCTTACCAATCATTAAGTAAGATAAAGTAAGGAGTTGTGATGACTGCCCATGTTGTAATGTATAGCACTGCCGTTTGTCCCTATTGCGTCATGGCAGAACGCCTATTGAAGGCAAAAGGCGTTGAAGAAATTGAGAAGATCCGTGTTGATCTCGACCCAGCGGTACGCGAAGCGATGATGCAAAAAACAGGACGTCGCACCGTCCCACAAATTTACATCGGAGAAACACATGTCGGTGGTTTTGACGATTTGTCAGCATTAGACCGCGCTGGCAAGCTCGATTCTTTGTTAAATCCAACATAATACGCACTGCACAAGCTGGTTTGATTGCGGTTTTTTGAATCCGCTTGCTACAATAGAAGGCTGATTCTGTTTCGTCACCTTAGTTTGTAAGCATAGTTTATTTGCATGAATTAGTTGCAGTACTTATGGAACAAGGCAGAATGGGACTTGAATATTCACTCTTTGTCCCTATGTAAAAAGCTAGTTGTTCCTGATTAATCTATAGAATTTTAAGAAAGTCTCACATGTCCGACCAAAATTTGCAGCCAATTTTCCAAATTCAACGCGTTTATCTGAAAGATTTGTCGCTCGAACAACCAAATTCACCAGCAATTTTCTTGGAGCAAGAAGCGCCAAGTATTGAAGTGACATTAGACGTTGCCGCTGAGCCTTTAGCAGAAGGTATCGTTGAGTCTACAGTGACTGTTACGGTAACAGCAAAAGTAAAAGACAAAGTTGCATTCTTGGTAGAAGCAAAGCAAGCCGGCATTTTCGAAGCACGCAATATTCCACAAGATCAAATGGATCCATTGTTAGGTATCGGCTGCCCAAATATCATCTACCCATATCTGCGTTCTAACGTAGCGGATGCGATTTCTCGTGCTGGTTTCCCACCGATTCATTTGACTGAAATCAACTTTGAAGCGTTTTACCAACAACGTTTAGCCAACATGGCTGAGCAAGCTAAATTGGCGGCAGAAGCTGGTAATACTGACGCAGCTGCAACAACGCACTAATTGCTTTACCGGCCCATTATTCCAATAGGAATAGTGGGCTTTTCTTTTGATCTTCCTGCCAAGGTTACGCAATGCGCCTTATCTCCGGACTTTCCACACTGGTTTTAGTCGGCTTAGGCTCGATCACAGGGCTCTCTCATGCGCTCGATTTTCGCTCGGTCGGAGCGGCGCCGGTGGTGATGTACGATGCACCTTCGGCTCGAGGAATCAAACTGTATGTCGCACCAGCTGGAATGCCTGTAGAAATCATCCTAACCTCCGGTTCTTGGTGCAAAGTGAGAGACATGAATGGCGACTTTAGTTGGATCGAAGCGAAAGACCTCGTTACACGGCGCAACCTTATCGTAAAAGTACCAACTGCTCGAATTCGTTCATCAGGCGATGAATCAGCGAGCATGGTCTTCAGTGCCGACAAACATGTGCTGCTTGAAATGGCAGAACCTGCGATTGGCGCTTGGGTCAAAGTCCGACACCGCGATGGACAAACCGGCTTTGTCCGTACTAGCGAAGTTTGGGGTTTGTAAGCCTTATCAGCCACTTGGCTAGAACTCCCCTTTTCCACTGATAGGTTTAGCATGAAAATCACTGTTCTCGGCGCTGGCGCCTGGGGTACGGCATTAGCAATCTCGCTTGCCGCTAAAAATCAAGTTATCCTCTGGGGCAGAAACGAAACGGCGTTGCACGAAGCACAAAAGCAGCGTGAAAATCAACACTACCTGCCAGGCTACCCCTTCCCTCAGAACCTCAATGCAAGCGCAGATTTTGATGCTGCGATTCGACATGCGCTGGACGACGGCTTACTGATTATTGCGAGTTCAGTGTCTGGCCTTCGCCCTATTTTGCAACAATGCAAACCCTATAGACTAAAAAATATCGTCTGGCTGTGTAAAGGCTTTGAAGAAGGTAGCAGACTTCTTCCACATCAGGTAGTCAAAGAAGAGCTAGGTGAGCAAGTACTTACTGGCGCGCTGTCTGGTCCATCATTTGCGCAAGAGGTTGCACAAGGCTTACCATGTGCATTGACTATTGCCTCTACTTCAGTTGCATTATGCCAACTCGTTGTAAATGCAGCGCATAGCCCAAGTCTACGGATTTACTCTAGTGACGATGTTATCGGCGTTGAGGTTGGCGGTGCTGTTAAAAATATCCTCGCCATTGCCACTGGTGTCGCCGATGGCCTTGGACTTGGCTTAAATGCACGCGCAGCACTGATGACTAGAGGTCTTGCAGAAATCAGCAGACTCAGCAATGCACTGGGAGGAAGATCAGAAACACTCATGGGTCTAACTGGCGTGGGCGATTTAATTCTAACGTGTACTGGAAGTCTCTCTCGCAACCGCAAAGTTGGACTGGCTTTGGCAGAAGGCAAATCCTTAGACAGAATTATTCAGGACTTAGGACACGTGGCCGAAGGGGTACGATGCGCGCAAGCTGTACAAGCTTTAGCGCAAGAACGCCAAGTGGAAATGCCGATTACCAATGCGGTTGCCAGCGTCCTGTTTGAACATGTCCCCGCCCGCGAAATGATAGACAAACTGCTGTCACGCGAAGCGAAAACAGAGTCCAAGTAAATCAGACTATCTTTGAATCAAGAAATCGGAACCAATTTGTCCGACAAAAGGAAGTTGATCCACTTTAATAAAGTGGATAATCATCTCGAATAACGCGCGCAATGACAGGCTCAGGAACATTCTTTTCACGCAAAAATTCGATCGCCTTCAATCCTCCGAAAGATTCTGCATAGTAAATACCAAGCTCTACTAGCATTCGTGTCACTAAATCACGTCGACGCATAGGGAAACGAAATTTGTTTAACGATTTCTTTTTTCGACAACCTGGCATGATTGCTCCGGCTTTAGGAATAGCATTGCGATTAGGCAACTTCTTCGTAGTTTAATCCGCTTCACCCTCATTTGGCAATTTTTTTAGCGCTCTCTTTTGCGCCTGTCGCAAAGCCGAGGCAGTTTTTTGATGACTGCCAGCGCCACCACGCTTGGCCAATTGCGCGATGGGGTTGCGCGGCTTAGATAGAGCAGGGTCAAGCCGAAAGACAAGCTTCTGACGCGTTCCCATCGTTTTATTCGCCATCCTGCCCCCCCCTCTTCGATTTGCCTGAACCTACTCAAGCCTACCCACTCTGACTAAACTAAAGCACATAACGCGACAGATCTTCATCGACTGACAATGCTTGTAATCGTTGCTCGACATAAGTGCCATCAATCACAATCTCTTTACCACTATGCTGATGTGCCTCGTACGAAATCTCTTCTAATAGTTTTTCCATCACAGTGTACAAACGACGGGCACCAATATTTTCTGTGGTTTCATTGACTGAGTAAGCGATTCCAGCCAAGCGTTGTATACCATCTGGTGAAAATTTGACTTCGACGCCTTCGGTTGCGAGCAAAGCCTGATACTGACGGGTCAAACAGGCGTCGGTACTCGTCAAAATACATTCGAAATCTGCAATTGATAGGGATTCAAGTTCAACTCGAATCGGAAAACGTCCTTGCAATTCGGGTATCAAATCGGAAGGCTTCGCAAAATGGAACGCGCCTGAAGCAATGAACAAAATGTGGTCGGTCTTTATCATTCCAAACTTCGTATTAACCGTCGTTCCTTCCACCAAAGGCAACAAATCTCTTTGAACGCCAGCACGCGAAACTTCGGCACCGCCGGCCTCTGAACGGGAAGCAATCTTATCGATCTCATCCAAAAACACGATACCATTTTGTTCTACATTTTTGATTGCATCTTGTTTGAGCTCGTCTTCATTGATCAGCTTCGCAGCTTCTTCCTCAATCATCAATTTTAGGGCGTCTTTTATTTTCAAGCGGCGCGTTTTCTTACGACCACTCCCGACACCGGAGAACATCGATTTAATTTGCTCGGTCATTTCTTCCATACCGGGTGGCGCCATAATTTCCATTTGTGGCGCCGCTTCAGCAACATCAATATCGATCTCTTTATCGTCAAGATTTCCTTCTCGCAAACGTTTCCGAAAGGTCTGACGCGTTGCATTATCACTCGCATTGCCTTCGCTTGCATTCTCTTGTCCTATCCCAAAATCTCGAACAGGTGGCAGCAAGACATCAAGAATCCTGTCTTCAGCAGCGTCCTCTGCGCGTGCACGAACCTTGCGCATGGCAGACTCACGTGTCTGTTTGATACCAATATCAACGAGATCACGAATAATCGTATCGACATCACGACCAACATAGCCAACCTCGGTGAATTTGGTCGCTTCAATTTTGATAAAAGGCGCATCAGCCAATTTCGCCAAACGACGAGCGATTTCCGTTTTACCGACGCCCGTTGGTCCTATCATCAATATATTTTTTGGTGTAATTTCATAGCGTAGTGGTTCTGCTACCTGCTGACGGCGCCAACGGTTGCGCAACGCAATTGCCACTGCACGTTTCGCTTTATGTTGACCAACAACATGTTTATCTAATTCGGAAACGATTTCCTGTGGGGTCATATTCATCATAATGTTCTTACTCTCCAAATCTACGCTTATTCCAAGGTCTCAATCGTGTGCGACAAATTCGTATAAATGCACAATTCACCCGCAATAGTGAGAGATTTTTTGACGATATCAACTGGCGACAATTCCGTATTTTCATACAATGCAATTGCCGCGGATTGCGCAAACGTGCCACCAGAACCAATCGCACCGATCCCATTATTTGGCTCAAGGACATCACCGTTACCTGTAATTACCAAAGTTGTATCACGATCAGCGACTAAAAGCATGGCCTCCAAACGACGCAACATACGATCAGTACGCCAATCTTTCGCCAGTTCGACCGACGCCCGCATGAGATGCCCTTGATGTTTTTCAAGCTTGGATTCAAATCGTTCGATCAGGGTGAACGCATCTGCCGTACCGCCAGCGAATCCGGCGAGCACTTTATTGTGATAAAGCTTACGAACTTTTCTTGCCGTTCCCTTCATCACAATATTACCCAAAGTGACTTGACCGTCACCACCCAATGCCACCACATTACCTCGACGTACAGTCAAAATTGTGGTGCCGTGAAATTGTTCCATAATATCCTCGTTGAATGGCCCATTGCGATCAAGCATGGGCGATGGCGATTTCAGTGCATAGTCTGATTCGCATAGATATTAGGAAATGGGGGGTGTTTTGCCAAAAACAAGGCTGGCAAAAAAGTAATAGGACTAGGATTGCTTACGAGGAAAGATCGCAGCGATATTTTTTAAGCCCATCGCGTTAAACAAATGCATAACGAGATAATTCACTTCATGAAATTGTATCGATTTGCCCTTGGTACTGGAGATCGGTACCAAGCCATTCAACAATTGAGCGGAAGCACCAAACTCAACACGTTCCAGCTGGGAGCAATCTAAAATCACAATATCTTGATTTTTTGCAAATCCCGCAATCTCTTTAACCAAACTGTCAGTATTTCCCTCTATCGTTTTAGGCATCAGGAAACAATCAGTATTCTCTGGCTCTGCGACTGGCTCAGCGACTGCGGTTGTTACTTTCGTTGTGGGTGCTTCATACGCTGGTGGCGACACTTCAAATGTCACGCAATAATCGATACTGGATTCCTCAAATGCTTCTTTCATCTGCAATAATTGCAAGACTTCTAGCAAGAGTAACCATGGCGCTTCAGTTTCATCGCGTCGACCAACTTCTAGAATTGAGCGGATTTGCTCGGTCAAATTTTGAGCAGCAACAAGCACCAAATCGTGTTTGGTTTTTTTCAAATTACGCATTGCTCGCAATAGCAAGCCGCAACCGACTGGATCAACCGTTTTAACTCGCCCAAAATCGAGCTTTAAAACTTTGCTTCCCTCACTCAGGGCGTTTAGTTTTTGCAAGAGCTTAATAATCTCGCCGTCGAGCTTCGCTGGGAAAGTCAAACTAGGAATGGCACCGGCTTCCTTGCTCTCCGGCTCTTCTTTGGCAGTTTCGGGAAAGCGCCAGACAGGGGGCGAAGTTTCATACTTGCCAGCGTAATCGAGCGACAAGCTCTCGAAAGCATATTGATTTTGTTCTATCTGATACAGATCGAACAACATAAACCACGCGAGTGGAGCAGCATTTCCCAAATTATCGAGATCGATTGCGCTACGTAGCATATGTTCTGCCACTTTAACTTGTCCCGTGGCAAACAAAATCGCCGCTTCCTCCAATAGGGGAACCGATTCGGTCTGCGCCATCGCCCCAGCCTGAATTTCCGTATGACCAAGCAACAATTCTGTGGTCGCAACATTGAGTGCGATCGTGCTTTGAAAGTCCGTCGCAATAAAATCACTATGAAACTGATTGGGTTCCGTACGCTTCAGTGGTTCATCATTCGCCACTTTGGAGGGAACCGATTTAGGCCGCCCCATATCACGCGACATTTCAAATTCAATCGCGTCAATCTTTCTTTCCGTCGCTCGGGCAATATGCTTTTTCTCGGTCAAGGAATGTGTCAATGCCTCGTCATCTTGGAATTGTCCAATAACGGTGTTTTGACCCTTCACACGAGTTTTCTTAGAAGCTGGCTTCTCCGAGCTTTGCGTCTCGTCACGACCAGGCTTCTTTCCGAAAAGCTTAAAAATACCCACGGCGCCCTAACGAAAGATTTAATTGGCAATACAATTTCAAGGTAACGATCGCTTTAAAGTATCTTAGCCAGATATATTTAAAGACTACAATCACTACCGCCTGCGAAGTATAGTCGGAAAACTGATAAATTTGCTCACTTACAATGTTTCTCGACTATCCGTTCCCATAAAAAAAGTGTCAACAAACCCTGAATTTTTCAAATTTCCATGCGGCAACTAGCAACTTTTTGCTGCAAAATAATCTTAATTGCGACTAAACCATCAATAACTTTAGCTTTCAGTATACGCTGAACTTCTATCAGAAGAGTTTAACCGATACCACGCATGTCGAGATTATTTTACATAAATTTGCGTTTGCTCTAATCCACACAGAAATTTGCACCCGCAGTGGGCTACGAGTGCCTTTTTCTGAATCAGAAATTCGCCCTTACGCCACAAATCAATCCCCGCATAGGCTGTGGCACGGTTTCCTTCAAAACTGAAGTAGCCAAACGTATATCTTGGTTTAACAAGTTTTTAATTTGGGCAAACCATGTCAACTGCGTATTCCTATACGGATGTGTATAAGTCACATTGACATCGACTTTGGTAAACGATGGCGTCACAAAGTTTTCTGATGCGGCTAGACGATCTTGCTTCTGCGCATGCAGAATACTCAAGGTATTGCGCCAAGCACCGCTACGATAGCCAAAGTCAACGCCAACACGATTTGCTGGTTGCAACGGTAAATTTCCCTTGGCATCTAAATTCCCGCGTGAGGTATCGGCAAAGGCGCGAATCGAAAACCCTTCGCCAAATTGATTAATGCCAATTTCAGCTTCCCCACCGCGTATGGTGGCTGCTGCTTGTTTCCAGAAACGTTGCGTGAATTCGCCTTCTAAATCGTGTTCACCTTCCTCATTCACTCTTAATCCATCGATTTCGCCGAACACGTAATTCTCGACTTTATTTAGAAAAGCATTCACTTTCCAATGCACAAGACCGGTCGTTTTCTGCAAACTGAGTTCGAGGTTTTTCGACTTTTCTCTGAGTAAATGATTGTCCCCAATATCGAAGGTCAATGTCGACTCATGTGGTCCATGTGAATACAATTCTTCCGTCGTTGGCGCCCGTTGTGATGTCGACAAGCTACTCACAATCGAATAGCCGTCCGCGATGGGAACCAATGCGCCAATAGAAAAGGAGTGTAAGTTAAATGAGCGCTCTGGCAATTGAAATTCTGCTTGAGGCTGACGTTTTACGTTCTCTATACGAGCACCGCCGCTCATCACCACGCCACCAAAATTTTTCTGCTCAACGATAAATACAGCATTCGAAACACTACGTGTCGTGGGGACCGTATCAGCACGTCCAGTTTCCGCCGCGAGTGCAGAGAAATTCGCATGCTCTGTTTGCAAGCCAATATTGCCTTCCCACCCATTCCAATTCGTATGCGATAAGCCAGTTCGGGTTTCTATTGTACGATTCTTAAAATAGGTCGCTGGCGTACCATCTTGCAATTTCTCGGTATGCTGGTAGTCAGTTCCGCCCGCTTTGAAAGTCAATGTATCAAATACAAAGAAGGGTCGGTTCAATACCGCATCGATATCAACACGAGTTTGATCTAAATCGATAAATGACTTCTCCTCAGTCGGTATTCCGTAGCGATCCGCCATTTTCTGCACAGATGCACCGATATGTCCCCAAGGGCGTATCAGGCTTGCGCCAAAACCTAGACTGTGTTCATGTGTAAAGCTATTGAGCAAGCGGCCATTCGTATCGCCGTCTCCGTGTACGCTCGGATTGCCTGGAATCTTGTAGTCATCTGTATTACGCGTATTGCCATCAAGATGTAAGGCAATTTCTCCTACCGAACCATCAAGAAAAAATGACCCTGCTTTCTCTGCATTCACACCGGCGTACTTGATTTCAACTTCGCCATTCAACTGCTGGCTTAAGCTAGTTGGTATCCGCCCATCCACCACATTGACAAGTCCGCCGATTGCCCCGCTACCGTATAACAATGCAGCCGGCCCACGGAGAATCTCAATTTGCAGGGAACTAGCTGTTTCACTCGCAACTGCATGGTCATTCGACAGACCAGACACGTCGGCAACACTCATTCCGTTTTGCAAAATCTTTACTCGCGGGCCTTCCAAACCACGAATAATTGGCCGTGATGCGCCCGCACCAAAGCCCGATGCACTAACGCCTAATTCGCTACCCAAAGTCTCGCCCAGTGAACTGCCTATCTTTGAACGTAGTTCCGAGCCCGACAAAACTTTGGTCGGACTTAAAATCTGCATACTTTCTTCTTTGCCTAAAGGATTAGCAGAAACGGTTACTGTATTGGTGTTGGATTGCGCTGAAACGGTGAATGGCGTCAATGCTGCGCACACCGCAGCGGCCATAAGGCTTGGTTTAAAAAACATAAGTTTCCCTGAAAAATACATAGTAAACAACGTCGCAAAAGGACGTAAATTAGTCAATTCGCCAATAAGAATGGCAACATCTCGCGACGCTGGGTCGCTTTTTTGAACTAATTTTTCAGAGAGGTGGGGCGCGACTTAGAAAATGCGCATTGAAATCGGCAAGCCAAGAGCGGACACGAATCTGCACGAGATGCAAATCAGCAGACAAAGCTGGCACAGTAATTTGCAGTTGATGTTGCAAGCCATCTGCGATACTGGCCGCATCAAACAATAGACAAGAGTGGATGCCTGCGTCATTGGCATTGCTTAATTTCTGAATGCCGAAGTAATGCTGCCCATCAGATGCGAGTGTCAAAACCTCGCCAGTGACGGTTGAAATATGAGACATCCGATGCGCAAATCCAAGCCATTGGGCCGACAATAGGACCAGCAACATTGCCCAAAGAAGGACAATGGCTTTAAATCGCCTATTTTTTATCGATCCATTACGCATCTTTTCTCTACTGCTCTTATTTGTTGTGATTCCTCAATCGGGTCCAAGCGACCAATCAAACTTCAGGATGGCAAATGCCATTTCACGAGCTTTTGACCAGTTAAATGCAACAAAGTTGCACTATTCTCGCATAAAAAAATGCGCAGTTTTTTTCTGCGCATTATGTTCAGTTACGGCAATGAAGGCTCAATCACCATACAATTTTTGTTTTAACTCGCGTCTTTGTTGTGCTTCTAGTGACAAAGTCGCGGTGGGACGCGCCATCAAACGTGGCACACCAATTGGTTCACCCGTTTCTTCACACCAGCCATAATCTCCTGCGTCAATCGCGGCGATGGATTGCTGAACTTTACGTAATAATTTACGTTCGCGATCACGTGTACGCAATTCCAAAGAATGCTCTTCTTCGATCGTAGCGCGATCTGCTGGGTCTGGTACCAAAACCGTTTCACGTAGATGCTCAGTCGTTTCGTCGGCATTCTTCAGCAAATCTTTTTCAAGTTGTTGCAGACGGGCTTTGAAAAACGCCAATTGTGCGTCATTCATATAGTCCTTCTCGCCCATTTTCAAAATTTCTTCTTCGGTCAGGAGCGCTGCAGGTGCACTAGCTGGTGCAGTTGATTTAGTTGATTTAGTTGCCACTTCGCTTACTTTCGATACAACAGGTTAATATACGCAAGTACGGCTCAACACTCTTCTTATTGGAATGTCATTTCCGTACTTCCCCTCAAGGACAAGTATATAGCTTGCTTGTTCCGCATACAAATCTATTCAATTGACACAAATATAATTTGCGATTCAATTCAATAGGGCGCTAGTTTATACCAAACATTGCTCCAAACCTTGAATAAAAATCTCTTTCGGTAAATTTTTACCAATAAAAACCATTTTGCTTTCGGGGATTTCACTTTCTTCCCATTTTCCTCCTATATCGGTGCCCATAATCTGGTGCACACCCTGAAAAATGACCTTGCGATCAGCGTGTTCCATATACAACACTCCTTTATAACGAAGCATGCGGGGGCCATAAACTTGTACTAATCCGCCTAGAAAATAATCCAATCTTTCGGTATTAAACGGGCGTTGAGTCTTAAACACGAATGCCGCGATCTCATCGCTATGATGAGAGTGATGGTGATCGACATGCTGATGGTGTTCATGGGTGCAGTGCTCGTCGCAATTGACGTGCTCATGACCATGATCATCCGTCTCTAGAAAATCGGGGTCAATTTCTAATTTAGCATTGAGGTTAAATCCCTTTAGATTTAAAACCTCGGCGACATCCACTTGGCCAAAATCGACGGAGGTCATTGGCGCTCTTGGGTTAATTTTAAGCAAACGATGTTTCAAGTGTGTGACTTCGTCTGCTGCCACCAAATCGGCTTTCGAAATGAGTATTTTGTCAGCAAAACCAACTTGTCGTTGTGCCTCTTCATGCTGATCTAACTGTGTCATCGCATGTTTCGCATCGACCACGGTGACCACTGCGTCCAACATGTAATGTAGACCGACTTCTTCGTCGACAAAAAAAGTCTGCGCAACCGGACCGGGATTGGCTAATCCTGTGGTCTCAATAATGACTTTATCGAAGTCTAAAATACCCGCCTGCTTCTTTTGCATCAGTGTGTTTAAAGCGACAATTAAATCGCCTCGCACGGTACAGCAAATGCAGCCATTATTCATTTCGACAATTTGTTCATTGCTATCTTGGACCAGAATCTCATTGTCGATATTCTCCTGCCCAAATTCGTTCTCAATCACTGCAATCTTAAAACCATGATTTTCTTGCAGAATCCGATTCAATAAAGTGGTTTTTCCAGCGCCCAAAAAACCTGTCAATATTGTTGCTGGTGTGAGTGCCATAATAGTTGTATTCGATAAAATATAAACAAAAAAAACAGAGCCAACTGCACCAGCGTTGTCACTGACAACGAGCGCACCAGCCCTTAATCGTCACTTCAATGTTGTGAATCTGAAATCCTTTCGCTGAGGTCGCTTGCAACGTGGCTTGTAATTGATCACGTAAAGTATGACTCGCGTCAGGTTGTTCAAGGCAAAACACTTGTGCGCATCGCGTGCACTGAAAATGTCCATGTTGATGTTGGGTGACACCTTTTTCTTGTGCTTGAAACGGATGCTGGGAGTCAGGCTGCGAAGACATCTGATGTCCACTAAAACGAAAAACTCGATCATCCCCTGTAATTTTGTGTGCCAAACTCACTTCCGCTAAACAGTCCAGCGCTCGATACAAGGTCACTCTGTCCATCGCTGGCAAAGCATCCTGCATTTCTGTGTGTGACAAAGCCCGTCGCTGTACCAATAGGACACTAAGTACTTCTTTGCGTGCCTGCGTGACCCTTACTTTTGCCTGACGCAATTTGGACTCGGCTAATAAGAGCGAATCAGTTGTGATGATGCCGGATACAGAAGATAGCAAACTAGACATAAAGCGGGGTTAAAGTGATTTTTCACGTTGCAGCATTATGCCCTGATAGCCCTGTAGTTGCAACTTAGTTGCAAAATCTAACTCCATCGAACTCCGCATTGCCAATGCCTTGACCTTGAAATCATGGATTCAGGATCATGCCCAACAGCCTGGGAAGTTTGCACGCATCGATCTTCGGTAGCGTGTAGGCGCCTTCAAATCTCTGATGTCCAACACGTATAATGCTAAGTTGATCATCTAGCCGTATTTATTTAGACAGAAAAAGACAGGAAACCGGAATTGGCTAAGTTATATTTTCGCTATTCAGCGATGAATGCAGGTAAGTCGACCGCACTTTTGCAGGTTGCACACAATTATGAAGAACAAGGGCAACAAGTTTGCCTGTACACGGCTGCGATAGATAGCCGCTACGGCGTGGGCAAGATTACTTCGCGCTTAGGTCCGCAGCGTGAAGCTGCTACTTTTGACGCTGAGTTTGACTTCTTTCACACTGCGCCTGCTGTCAGTTGTATCTTAGTGGACGAGGCACAGTTCTTACTACCAGCACAAGTGAAGCAGCTGCATCAGCTCGCCCATATCCGCGGCATTCCAGTCATTTGCTATGGGCTACGTAGCGATTTTTTGGGAGAACCCTTTGCTGGTGCCAGTTATTTGATGACGCTGGCCGACACTATCGAGGAGCTCAAAAACATCTGTACTTGCGGCAAAAAGGCCACCATGAATATCCGCGTGGACGCGAATGGCAAACGAATGACAGCCGGCGAGCAAATCGACATTGGTGGCAATGAGCGATACCAGCATGTCTGTGGGCGCTGCTTTTATCAAGCTTGAAGAGAACCGAATTTACCCTACGAAAACGGCCAAGGATTACCGGTTGACAGGATACTCGACAAATTGCGAGGTAGCTTCTGACGGCACCTATTTCGCTATTTCATAGCCTTTTTGAATTTTTATCTTGTCTATTTTTTTGTAACAGGCATCCTGACAGCATCTTTCAACCAACGGAGACAATGATGCTCAAACACAATCGCGTATTTCACCGCCCACTTTTAACCGGTGTCTGTGCCTTACTTTTGCTTAGCTCAACTGCATGTACGCAAATGCCTTTGATTAAGGTCCAAGAGACGGTGCCACAGGATATCCCCGCCAGTAGCCAAGTTTTACAAGTTCACCATCGAAATAAGATCAACAATCTTTTTGCCGATGGATTTTTTGAAATTGGTGACTACGCCGTTTCCAAAATTAAAAAAGATAGTAGTTCGACTTCAAGCTCACAAATCGGACCCTATTCACAAAATTCGACAAAATCTGGATTTCAGTTCCGCGTGAGTGACTCGCAAATCCATTGGGACGTTCGCTGCGAAACACGTAGCGAAGGAAATGTATTGAAAATATTTGGCTTAGATACTGTTTCCCAAAAACGCAAATTACATTGCGAAATGCATAGCCAGCAAAGCAACGCCAGTATCGAGATGCGTGAAGAAATGGATTCGCCAATTGGTGAAGTTCGGATCAATCAATCCCATTTTGCAGTGCGTGCTTACTCACACGGTAACCCGCATCCAGATCGCATGCGCATTCCAGAAACCTTCGGTTTCAGAATTGATGACAATGGACGCAACTATGCAGCAATTGAATTATCAGACACGCCTGGCCGCGCTTGGTTAAACACAAGCTTACCAGCAGAACAAAAAACGGCGATGGTCGGTATGTTGGCAGCCTTATTGATACAGTACGGCTCATAATTTAACCGAGTCAAGCCACGGCTATAGCCGACGTAGAATTGCGTTACGACTGAAGGTGACGCAATTTTGCACTGAATTTACATTGTGTACATTACTTTATATTCAGATTCTTTTTTAAGAAATGCCCTGCTTTTTCTAACATCTGTGTCCTAGCATTCGAATCATCTAAGCCATGTTCTAGCCCAGCATAAATCTGCACCTCAGAAAATTTATCCAAGTCAAGCAGCCTCTTATGCATACGCTTTGTATGTTGAACATTAACGTTCATATCTTTATCCCCATGGAACATCAATACCGGAATTTGAAACTTTTCGACATTTCTCAATGGCGATCCTTGCGCAACATGCGCCCCATCACCGATCATGTTCTCGACTAAATCGGCATTCGAAAAATAACGCGCGTCACTTTTTAGTAATTCCAGATCTGTCACAGGCGCAATTGCAATAATCGCCTTGAACAAGGTTGGCTCGACTACGGCTGACTGCAAAGCGGCATAGCCACCGTAAGACCAACCAACAATCGCCATCTTCGCCGGATCAGCGAGGCCTTTGGCAATCATCCATTTCGCGGCATCCGTAACGTCTCCAACCGACGTGGACCATCCCTTAAATCCGTTTTGTTTGCTCCAATTATCACCAAAACCTGCCGAACCACGGAAATTAGGTTGAATCACTGCATAACCTTGGTGGGCAAAAAATTGTGCTAACCAATCAAATCCCCATTCATCTCGCGCACTTGGCCCACCGTGAGGCATAACAATCGAGGGAAGGCCACTGGCTTGTTCCTTACCTACTGGCAGGGTTAAATAGGCTGGGATCGACGTCCCATCTCTTGCCTCGTAGCGTATTGCTTGAACCGAAGCCAATGGAACATTTTCCAACTCTGGGCGCGCCAACAGCAATTCATTCAATGCGCCTTTTTCCACGTCGTAAAGATAGTAACGACCAGGATCTGAATCACTACTTGCCCTGACCAAAAGTCTAGTTTCATTTCGAGATGTTTCCAGAACATCGATCATTGGCAGCTTTGGCAGTGCGCGATGAAGCGACTGTAGCAAGGTCGCATACTTCGCATCGAAGTAGATTGCATGCCGCTTATCCTCGGCATAAGTTAATCCAATTGCACGAGAGTTTCGATTGACTCGAATCAAGCCATCCACATCAACATGCTCATTTTGATGAACTAAATCGGTCTTCAAACTCCCATCTAGACTTACACGATACAGCGCCATCCGACCATCCAGTTTTTTCAGCGCATATGCGCTGTCAGATTCACCATCAATATGTAAAGGCAGCATCCCTGCTTGTTTGTCCCAAAGAGAAAAGGGAATCCATTCCCTCTCCCCGCGCAATCGATAATGAAAATTGACCCGATCAGTCAAGAGATGCGAACTCGGATCACGCTGTTGAAATGCCTTCATTCGGACACTACCACTACCATCGGTCATGAAATAATCGACGTTTTTTACCGGACTTTCTACTCGCACTGCTTTCAAACTGCGTGTATCAATATGATCGACACCCACACCATCAGTAGGACGATAAATTTTTGAATCTAAACGCTTAATTTCTGGGACATACTCACGTGTCATCAAAATAGAATCCGATGCGCCCGATAGCCAATCCAAGACCTCGCCATCAAATTGGCGCAATTTGACATCGTAACGGCTCGATGTTTGTCCCAAAGTCGTGACGTTCTGGCCGTCAATGTCTAGTGCCAATAAACGCGTGAAAGGAAAAATAATCTCGCCATCTTCGACAAGGCCCTGGACTTTACAAATTAAACGTTGATTGCTGACAAATTTACACCAACGCAAGTTTCCCGCTGTCCCATTTGAAACAATTGCCGCCTTTGGCGCACTCGCGGCACCAAGCTCAGCGACATATGCGATACTTGTTTTGCCTGCTCCTGCAGAAAGATAAACAATACGATTTCCATCGGGGGATAGGTCAACCTGCTGAACAAATTCTCGGGCACCGAACTGCGCACTCGGCATTTGTTGTGCACCGACGTGCAACGCCAGATTTCCGCAGACTAAAATGAATAAGGATGACAGCTTCAAACAATTCTCCTACCTAGATTGACTGTTACATGCTGGGGCCTACCACTTCACAAGCGCGTAGTCCGTCAAGTTATTAAAAAAGAAGCAATATTAACATTACAAGAATTGATTCACTACCATCGATCTCCGATTTGCCAAACGAGCAGCGGTGAGTAAGGCAATCGAGACACCAACACAAGATGGCTGCTGACAAAATAGACTTCAATCGAGATACCAAATGGATGTGACAATACATATGACTCTTGATCGACGGACATTCAGCAAAATCCAACGCACTGGCTGAGAATCAAGGATAATGCGGTCTAAATCCTTTCTTGATCGCTCGGTTTAATCTAAAAATCTTGCTTTGTCAGGCTGTCATTTCGGTGCTTCTGCGCTTGCAAGTATGCATAACTCCGCATCAAAAAAGTCAATACATAGACAAAGCTTCGCGCCGACCTAGCCAAGAACCATTCATTAGTCTTTCGGAATAAACACATGGAAATTAAAGTCAATTTTCTCGATAAGCTTCGCCTTGAAGCCAAATTCGATGATTTCA
This sequence comes from Affinundibacterium fentianense, assembly GCF_018139545.1. Taxonomy (GTDB): domain Bacteria; phylum Pseudomonadota; class Gammaproteobacteria; order Burkholderiales; family Burkholderiaceae_D; genus Undibacterium; species Undibacterium fentianense. Next base: position 192,849 of record NZ_JAGSPJ010000004.1, read on the forward strand.
CGGTAATCGCTGATCAGCCTATTCGTTACAAAGGAGATGGCTCTGCACCGGGACCATTCGACTATTTCCTCGCCTCATCCGCTTTGTGCGCAGCGTACTTTGTGAAGTTGTACTGCAACACGCGCAATATTCCGACCGAAAATATTCGACTATCGCAAAATAATATCGTCGACCCAGAAAATCGCTACGCGCAAATTTTCAAAATCCAAGTCGAATTACCGTCCGATATTTCTGCCAAAGATCGCGAGGGCATTTTGCGCTCGATCGAGCGTTGCACTGTCAAAAAAGTGGTACAACAAGGCCCTGAATTTATCATCGAAGAAGTCGACAACTTAGATGCTGACGCACAAGCACTCTTAACCGTCAAACCGGAAAGTAATAGTGCTACTTATATTCTCGGCAAAGACCTCCCTCTCGAACAGACGATTTCAAATATGTCAAGTTTATTGGCGGGCCTCGGGATCAAGATCGAAATCGCTTCATGGCGCAATATCATTCCAAACGTATGGTCATTACATATTCGCGATGCCCATTCCCCTATGTGTTTTACTAACGGTAAGGGCGCAACGAAAGAAAGTGCTTTGGCATCTGCTTTGGGTGAATACATCGAACGATTAAGCAACAACCATTTCTATGCTGGTTCATTTTGGGGTGAAGATATCGCCCAGGCTGAATTCGTCCACTATCCCGACGAGAAGTGGTTTAAACCAGGTAAGAAAGATGCACTGCCTAAAGAGATTTTAGACGCTTACTGCTTAGCGATTTATAACCCAGACAAGGAACTGCGTGGATCACATCTAATTGACACCAATTCCGGCAATGCAGATCGTGGCATTTGCAGCTTACCGTTCGTGCGCCAATCAACTGGGGAAACTGTTTACTTCCCATCTAACCTTGTCGAAAATCTTTTCGCGAGCAATGGCATGAGTGCTGGCAATACCTTGGCGGAAGCGCAGGTCCAATGTCTATCGGAGATTTTTGAACGTGCTGTCAAGCGCGAAATTTTGGAAGGTGAAATCACACTGCCAGACGTACCGCAACATGTACTGGAAAAATTTCCAAGCATCGTCGCGGGTATTCAAGGTCTAGAAGAACAAGGCTTCCCTGTTTTAGTCAAGGATGCCTCACTGGGTGGTCAATACCCGGTGATGTGCGTTACGCTAATGAACCCGCGCACCGGTGGTGTATTCGCCTCCTTTGGTGCGCATCCAAGTTTTGAAGTGGCGTTGGAGCGCAGCCTAACTGAGCTCTTGCAGGGTCGAAGTTTCGAAGGGTTGAATGACTTGCCACAACCAACTTTCGTCAGCAATGCCGTCACTGAACCGAATAATTTTGTTGAGCATTTCATCGATTCCAGTGGTGTGGTCTCGTGGCGCTTCTTTAGCGCCAAAGCCAACTATGATTTTGTGGAGTGGGATTTTACCTGCGAAGGAAACAATGCCAATGCCGATGAGGCTGCAAAAATGTTGGGAATACTCGCCGCGATGGGTAAAGAGGTATATCAAGCAGTGTACGATCAATTGGGTGCGACAGCCTGCCGCATCTTAGTACCAGGTTATTCCGAAGTGTATCCCGTCGAAGATCTGATCTGGGATAACACCAATAAATCGCTCTTATTCCGCAAAGACATTTTAAATCTGCACCAACTCGATGACGACGAACTGATCGCTTTACTCGAACGATTAGAAAATAATGAACTCGATGAATATAGTGACATTGCCACCCTGATCGGCATTGAGTTCGATGAAAACACAGTATGGGGTCAACTCACCGTCCTAGAATTAAAACTGTTGATTAATCTCGCTTTACAAGAATTCGAAGACGCCCAAGAGCAAGTACAGAGCTTCTTACAATACAACGACAACACCGTAGAACGTGGTTTATTTTATCAAGCCTTGAATGTCGTCTTAGAAATCGAATTAAGTGACGAACTTGATCACGATGATTACGAGCACAATTTCCGACGCATGTTTGGCAACGAGCGTATGGATGCGGTCTATGGCTCTATGGAGGGCAGCGTGCGCTTCTATGGTTTAACACCGACCAGCATGAAGCTTGAAGGCCTAGATCGTCATCAACGCCTAATTGATAGCTATAAGAAACTGCATGTAGCGAGAGCAAAAGCCCACGCGAAATAATTTTCTGCCCAAGCCAAAAGGGGAGCAAGACTATTGCTCCCCACAAGCAAAGCAAGCCAATCCCAACACGCCAACAAATCACGATCACAATCCAGTTTACATGTCGAACTCAGGTCGATTGACGTGTAAATCAACAACCTTTGCGACAAACGGTGTGAGACCAACCGTTCTCTTAACCCCTCCTCTATCTGAACAGTATCAATGAAATTTGAAATTTTCACGTGGCACGATGCTTGCTAAAAATTCATATTAGTTTCATCACATATCAATGCTGAGCCAAGCAAAAAGGCGATTCCCAGCATGCGAAAACGTGGTGTCACAAGTTTCATGTCTGTACGTCAACAAAATCAAGATATTACTTTTCAGAGGAGAACTTCAACATGGCTATTCCGCAAACCCCTACCCCACCCTACCCAGAATATTCAGACGCGGTTTTGAATGAACCTGCCAATTACGGTATTTTGGAACAGTTGATAGGAACTTGGGTTAACGTCAATCCCAACAATAATCCAACCGGCTGGGGCTTACATACGACTTGTATGCCGTCACCAGGAACCAATTCAGAAACCATCTTCGGCGTTTTTCATTTTCTGTGTGAAGACTATACCGAAGAGTTGACTTTCTCCCCCGTATCCGGTGGTGTGCGGAATCGTGGTGGTACAAATGAACAATTTGCCGGTGCCATTGAGTATCGTCAAAGTGTGCAAAGAGTCAGCGATGGTGTTGGGATTCACGAAGAAGTCGGAATGTATCTTTGGCTAAACGAGATGTATAACCATGCAGCAACCGAACAATCCGTACTCGAGGACAATGCTTATCCGATCATTTCAACTGGCGCAGGGGCAACTGGTCCCAATTTTGTTCCGCCCTATTCGATCGCCCGCAGCGGGACTATTCCGCACGGCAGTGGCATTTTACTGACTGGCAGTTTTCAACAAGATGTTGTGGGCAAGCCGCCATTCCCAACTGGAACAGAGAGTTGGAGCGCACCATTTGTACGATCTTGGCCAGACTTACTAATCGCCAACGCCCCCGATCTCGCTTCTTCTCCACTAGCGATTTCACCGAGCATGGGCGCATCCGCTTTATTGGTGCCGCCTGGTGGATCGGCAGCAGATGCAGCGCCATTAAATCTTGATGAACCAGCACCTGCTTGGGCGTTCGACAAATCATTACCTGTCACCGAACCTGACGGCAATCTAACTTATTTTCAACGTATCGTGGCTGATCCACACTATCCTTATTCAGTACGCCCCGATCTACGTTTGCGCGACGCAATTAAAGATCAACAGATCAGCAAGTACACGCTCATTCAATTGACCAGCAAGCACGACGGTGGGCCACAAGGCGGGATTCTGAATACGCCCTTTGTGAAGAAATTCGCCAACGTCACCGAAATGACTCTAAATATGTGGCTAGAAACAGTGGTGGAAGAGGGCCAAGAAATTTTACAACTTCAGTACGAACAAATTATTTTCTTCGAATTCATGGTTGGTTCAAATGGGCAGACCACACGTTGGCCACACATCCAAATCAATACCTTACGCAAGAAAACAAACTAATCGTTGATGCCAAATGCCCCTCACGCCATCTCGATTGAGGGGCATTACGAATTGGTCCTAACTAAACAGTCAAAAATACGAAGAGCATTTGCTTTTAACATTGCAGACTGCAGAAAAGAAAAAGGAGGTTGTCGATTAACCATCAACCGTAAAACAAGACACCCGATTGCGTCCCAACTGTTTTGCGTCATACATCGCTTGATCAGCTCGCCGTTGAATCGCTGCCATGTTTTCACCCGTTTGATTGGAAGTCGCTACGCCTATGCTAGTGGTAATACGTATGCCTTGATTGCCCACGACTGGCATCAGATTTTCAACCGCATGACGGATTAACTCCGCAAGTTTTAGAGCGCCAGCTAGGTCTGTATCGGGCAAAAATACAGAGAATTCTTCGCCGCCAATTCTTCCAACGGCATCACTGTGTCGGACAACACCGACGATGGTTTTCGTCACCGATTTCAGTACGTGATCACCCGCCTCATGCCCATACGTATCATTAATTTTTTTAAAGTGATCCAGATCGACAAACAACACTGAGAAATTCTGATGATTGCGCTGCGCTAGATGTATGAGCTGATCGCAACTTGCATAGTAAGCCCCTGCATTCAATAAGTCAGTCAAAGGATCATGCGTGGCTAAATGACGCAAACGTTGGTTCGACTCTCGCATCCGCACAAAGTACGATATCGAACGCGCACCATAGACATGAAAGAAGGTTCCCAGATAAAACAGTGCCACCAACAAAGTTGCCATGGCATTAATGGAGTAAGGCTGAGGTAAATAAGCATTCCCAAGCGCTAGTCCCAGCATGGTTCCAAGGGTAATCGACAACCCGGCGCGTTGCCCGAGCAAAATATAGACGCCTGGAATATTCGTAAAAAACCAAATCACCCGTAATTCGTCGGCTGAAACCATATACAGAGCCGAAATGTACTCACACATGCAAACACATTCATACACCCACGCCAATTGTAAAAATCTTTGTGGACGACCACGAAGAGCGAGCCAGAGAGACAAGCTCAAAGCCAAAAAAATCGACATGGAGACGACGTGAAGGGGATCGATAGTATTGGCGCCGATTGCTACCCCAACTAAAAGCAGGCTGGTCACAACAACACCAGCCAGCATCAAAATATTCAAGAAACGAAATTGGAACGCGCGATATTCCTCACCTTCAATGAAATTTATCTTACCGTAGAGTATTTGCCGCATCGACAGCATATTCAATTCCTTCTCGATTTGCACAGCACTTTCACTATGATCGTAGCGCAGCACTAGCTTAATAATACGCCAAAGGATCTTGAAAACGAGTGGATTTTGGGCAAAGAATTTGCGTTGGCGCAAACCCGCTAAAGGCGAGCGAACAAACTCGCCGCATCATGCCAATCCGAAAGGAGTGGGCGATGATGCCTAGGCGTATTCTTTTGCCAACGCCAACGCGACTCGCTGAATCAAATCATAAGGAATCCCCGCTTGATACGAAAACGCAAGGTTGCCCTTTTCATTTCGGAACGGTGCGAGCGCCTGTATCAAGGAGTGATCTGCTTTAATAGGAGGGTAGATGCCAAGATGCTTTTTGAATCCAGCAAAGTAGAAAAAGATTTTGCCATGCCGATACGCTGGCATACCGTAGCTAATACAACGCTGAGCTTGCGGGAGAGCAGTCTCGACTACATTCTGCACCCGCAACAAAATACGCTGCACCTCATCAGGCATGGATGCAATATAGTCGTCATGTGAATCGAATTTGGGTCGTTCGGACATCATTTACCTATCGCTGACTAGTCGGTTTCTGGCATCTTACCGTACAGTCGCAAATTGGCAAGACAAACAGCTTGCCGCCCAGATTGGCATGGATTCTCATCGCCCAACTAGGCTCCCAGATGTATTCACACGCACCGCTCAATACATCTGCGCTCGGTCGCAGGCCCATCTCCAAGTTGACTCTAGGCCAAGAGCACCATAGCTAACTACGCCATGTGAGCAGCATAAGTGAGTGTTGAATTTTTCACTGACTGCATGCGCTTCCAACGCAACTCTAGGACGCCAATACTGATGGCATATATCACCACAACAATGATCGGTTGCAATACGAAACTATGCTCAGGAAATACTATCCAAGCAAGGGTACAAAAGGCGGTGCGCACAACCGCATGGAAAACTCCAACCCAATGTTGAATCAACACACTCAATGGCAACCACATCAATCCCGTGAGCACTGCCACAGCAAAAGGTAAGCAACGATAGTTTTCAAGGAAAAAAGGAATCGCCAGTGCATAGCACAGGAAGCTCATTCCCACGGCGCTTAGAAACAAGGTGTCAAAAAAATTGCGGCTTTTGTTCGACTCGAACTTGACTTTCTCGCCAGTGAGTTTAGCGAACAGCATTGCCAAGTAAACGATGCTGCCTGTTCCGACGAATACCGCCAACACCTGCGCCTTTGGCCCCAACAAGGCCCCTGTCACGATCAACAGAGACCAGACGGCCATTCCAGCTAAAGGTGTCGCTAAGAAACGACGTTGACGAAAATCGGCTAATTGTTGATCCAAAGAAATAGAAACGTGGCGCATGACCCTCATCCTCTCAGAAAACGCAGCACCACAATTGATGCCGCCATAGACGAATCATGATGCAAGACGACAAGTACGCGTAGTCGCATTTGTCATGACTTCACATGACATTTGTCATCTTTGGATTCGAACAACAGATCCCTGAACGGTACTCCATAGGATCGAGTAGCGAAACAAAACGACTGCATTTAAGCGGAATTGACTATGTAATCAAACTCAATAAGGGTTGATCGAAACGGACGATGCATGATACCTTGCAGCACGCGGTTCACGAACTTTCTCTTTCCTTGGTCCGCCTCCCATCGCATGCCTTTTTTCACAGGTCATTACCCATGACCATCTCGTCTGTTACTTTTTTTGAAGGAGCACTTCATGACTATCCTAAAGCGCTTACGATTCCTAATACTAATGGTGTTCGCCACCCTCATGTACAGCGGCAGCGCCTCGGCCGCCTGTACACCGATCAGCAGCGTTCCATTTGCCATCACTGCACCAGGGCAATACTGTGTTACGAATGACTTGCAATCAAGCGGTGCTGCGGGCATCCAGATTAGTATCAGCACTGGCAATGTCACGCTTGACTTGAACGGTTTTGCACTGAAATGTACAGCATCACAAAATGCAATCATGGGCACATTGACGATGTTCAATGTGACGGTCAAAAACGGCACGATTCGTGATTGCAACTATGCTGTGACTCTTTCGAACTGCACCAGTTGTACCGTTCAAGATATCCGCGCAATCAATAATGCGGCAGGAATCCAAGTCAGTGGCTTTGCAGCTAGAGTGGAACACAATCAGATACGGAATGACAATGCGCTCGCGGGAAATCCAGCAATCTTGGTCGAGGCCACGTCATCATTAATCGATAATAATCATATCAGTGGATCGAATGTCGGCATCATGAACCGCAGCAAAGGGAATATTATCCGTGGCAATACTTTCGGCATTTGCAACACTGCGATTCGCTTCGACGCAGGTGCAACTTACCAAAACAACCTGACGCAACTCTGCACCACAGCATTTACCGGTGCTGGATTAGCAAGCAGTGTGAATGCTGGCGGAAATTTCTAAACGTATTCTGTGGTAACACTGATGCAAAACGAGAGCACGCGACTATGCTGCTCTCGTAACATTGAATTAAACTGACTTAGTCTCTGTCTACCTAATACCATTCCAATGACTAAAGGTTAGTGATCCGCTGTAGCTCATCCATAACACGCTCCCACGCCGCACTTGCGGGATCAATCAATGCAAAATGTCCGCAGTTGGGTATGCAAATCAAGCGTGTCGCTGGGAATGCAGCGCAATAAGACACTACAATCGCTGGCGGCACGATCTCGTCGCACTCGCCTTGAATAAGGGTTGTCGCCACCACTGGCGTTGGCAACAACATGGGATTCACATCGGCTCTGTGGATTGGGTCTTGTCCCAAAAAACGCAGCACTGCTCCGTCGCCTAAATGCATTGCATGTGCCATCTGAAGATCGGCAGCGGGCGCCAAGGCGACAACGCCTCGCAATGCGATACCTAGTCCTCGCTGAGCGCATTGTGCTGCCGCCCACAAAACCAAATGCCCACCCGCTGAATGACCTAACAAGACGATTTGACCATTATGACGTGCAATGTTGGCTGGCAAGGAGCTCAATGCGGTCATCACATCATCCAAGGTCAAATCGGGTTCCCCAGAAACGCGACGATATTCCAAGGTCAAAGTAGTCCAGCCTGCCGTCGCCAATGCACTGGACATTGCTTCAGCGTGGGCGCGATCGTATTCTGGTTTCCAAAAACCACCATGGATTAACACCAACAAAGGACGGTCATCGCCCGCTGCTCCGTAACGAATATCAGCGATTTGATCCACATGATCGCCATAACGAAGAGTGGCATCTGGCGGACTCGCGGTACGGCTAAGAATGGATAGATCTTCATTCATTTTGTTAACTCAATTTTCAAGATTTTGGTCATGCGAAGTAACGGACTGTGAATGAATGGATACAACACGCAGTGAAGACCACAGATTCTTTCATATTGCTCTATTGATGTGCAATCAAATACTGAATATCGTTTATCCAATCCTGCAATTTATTCTGTGCATGGGTCTTTTGCTGCTGCGACGCACTCTGAATGATGTCGACCATCAATTGTTGTATTGCTCCTCGTGAGACATCGGATTGCGTGCGTTGTCCATGCTGATCCGAGGTTTCAAAACTCGTCTGGATGGCACGTTGTAGCCAAGTTTGTACGACTTCACGGCTCGGCTTTTCTTTTTGGATTTGCGCCAATAACTGCAATAGACCACGTTGACGCGCCTTGCTGTCGTCAAGCCAGAGCGCATAGTTGGGCGGATGCTTTTCCAGATGTCGAGAAATCATCGCTTCTTGTTCTCGGCTGACGCTGCCTAGCCATTCATCGACTTGTTTGACGATTTTTTTGAATCGCTTTTTGGTTTGCTGTTCTGGCGATAACTCCACATATTTGTCGCGATAGTCCTCATTATTTTTCTCAAATTTGCGCGCCAAAAAAGCCCTTTGCGACTCATCCATGCTTAGCATAAAATCGCTCAATTCGGGCAAGGCTTGCAACAAAATCGTTTGCGAAAATTGTTCCACTTGTACAAAGGACGCCTCTATTTCAAAGACAGAGGGGCGAACAAGTGTTGCTTGCATCTGTTTCAATACCTGGACGTATTGCGGCAATTGCGTACTCCGATGCCACCGCAATAATCGCGCAATATCTTGTTTGACTTTGGCCTTTTGCGAAGCACGGAAATCCACGTAACCATCCAGCCACCAATAGGACAAGGTGTCCGCATTCGAATATCCCAGCCTCGCGGTACTACAGCTTCCTAAGAAAACGACGAGCAGCAAAACAAGCAGCAGACGCGCTAAACGAAACCCGCTGGTTTGCGATTGGAGAGGCAGATTCACGTTTTCCAAAAACGAATTGGTCAAGATTAACTCCCAATTTCAATCAATTTGCTCAAATGCTTGGCAAGCTAAAAGCTTGTCCTCACCTACGAGCACTAGCGTACTATCTTCTGTGTACCAGATTCATTACTTGAGTTTGGCCTGTTTGACTACGACCGGGACATACCCGATCTCTAGTCCTTTCGGCGGAGTGACGAAGAGCGCGCTATCTAAAGTCGCCAAATCACCGATAGTTTGTGCTGCCATGAATTCTGTATTGTTTTTCCAATTGGTATGAATTTTTTCGACGATCGATTGTAATCGACTTTTTTCCGCTTCGCTCCAGCCAAATCCTTGCAGAGAAGGTTGGTCTACAAATCGGTACCACGCATAGGTCACCGTCGAGCCATCGTTCAGAACAACCGAATACGGTCCCGACAGTGCGGCCGGTACGCTCCAACTGGCTGGCGATGTGTAGTCTGCTCCATTTTGATCTGCCGCTGCAAAAAAAGGAAAACTCAGCTCTTTAAGTCCGGTCTCCGGCGGTACCTGTGATTCCAAAATCGGACGCATCACATCACCCACTTTCTGAAAATACTCAGGGAATACGCCGTTGGCCGCACTGCCTTTCATTTGAAAAGTCCATGCTGTTCCACCACCAGGTGTTTTAATAATACTAGGGACGATCCAATCTTTAAGGCCACCTTCGCTAGTCATGATCACTTGGTTGTCTTGCGAATACATATAAATCGGACCCGTACTTAAGCTAGGCTTTATCGCACCGTCAGCGGCGAATTTTCCTGACATCGTGTTACTACCGGTCAGCCACGTCTTAAATGGGTTAAATAAAGCGGCGCCTGAATACAAAGTAAAATCTGCAACGATACAGCTATTGCCCTTGGCATCAGTAGGAAATGCCATCCGCGGCAACTTGACGTAGCGGACGCCATTCTTATCTTGGCTCTGATAAAACGTGATCGCGCCCCACTCCATCGCAAAATTGCCCACTTTGCCCGGACGTACATCAAGGCCTCGCCCGAGCACGGTGGGATACGACTTCGCCAGAACTTCCCAAACGTCAGGCACGTAGAACGCTGCTGGGCCTTTGAAATTGGTCGAATTAACAAAGAAAGTCCAACTCTGATCACCCACAGGATTCGTACCGGTTTTTGCTTGCGTCAGCGGTAACGCCATCCAAGCGATACCAAACAACTCCCCGGCGGTGCCGAGTTTAAAGGTCAAGCCATCGGGCGGCATTAAAAGACGATTACTCAGTTGCGCGACGCCTTTGCTGCCCATAGGCAGTCCACCACTTTTTGCAGAACTGGCATCAATCGCATTTTGCCCAAACTCCCAACCTGGAGCAGACAATTCGTCGATATAGCCATTCGGCGTGCCATTGATCCTATATTTCGGTTGCGTCGATGGAAAACGGGTGGCGGTCCAATAGGCACCGCTACCCTCAACGGTTTGAAACAAAGAACGATAAAAATCTTTCGCATTTGGATCACCAACGCGTAAAAAATTATCTGGCGGCAGCAAAGGCTGAAAGAAATCATCGTTATTCGGTTGTAACCAGGTGCCTGGCAATCCTGCGCCAAAACCACGTATGGGTCGATCTATCAACGGCCAAATTGCCGTGTACATACTAAAACCATAGGTGAATCCGGCTGGCACGGTGGTCGCATCCACACCTGTCACGAAATAGGATGTTAAATAGGGCGTGATGTCGATCACTTTAGCACCATCTAGCACGAAACTAGACCCCATAAATTGGAAGCCCACAACTTTTCCTGACTGGAACTCTAAAGTGAAATATTTTCCGTTCTCGGAATTTAAATAAGGATTTTCACTGCCAGTGATCAAAACATGTTTTGCGTAATCAGGCGTCAACTCCCAGGAAAATCCTGCCTGATTCGTCCACAACAAAGTCGAAGTGGAACCCGCTTTCAATGCAATCGTTCCGATTAACCAATTATTGTTTGGCTCGCTCTTAACTCGGAAAGTCCCAATCACATCTAAAATTGTGAAGCTCGGCAACGGTGGGTCGACTACGATGGGTGCACGCATGGACTGAAAGGCCGTCGGTGTCAGTGTCAAATTGAATTGTGCATCACTGATACCGAGTAAAATCTTCGCTTTGCTGACGTCGGACGGGGTCACCGCAGCCGCAATTGCGACCGATTTACTGATACTGTCACTCGCGTTCAAATAGGTCACACCTTGTTCAATCGCGACATAGCGTCCCGCGCTAATTTTATTGTCAAGCAATGCAGGCACCCAACCATAGGCAGGGTCATTCACAAAAGTGCGCGCAGAAGTCAACATTGTCGAGATCAATACAATTTTAGTCTGACGCCCACTATCGAGTTCGCCAGCCCAGTAGCCAACTTCTTCAGCGTTCGGCGTCGTCGCTCCAGTTCGACCTAAAACATTTGCATAAACCAACTTCACAAAATCGGCGTTGCTCATGTTTGCGCTGTAACCAGTTACATCAGGAAACGTCAGGCCTGCATTGTAAAAACTCTCTGCGATCTGGCCCAAACTCAGGCCAGCACGTAACTGGCTGATCCAGTAAGACATTCCTTCTGCATCGGGCACCCGATTAAAAAAAGCAATATATAGCTCAATCAAAGATTTCAATTGCGCATCTGAGATTGTTTTAGCATCGTTTGCTATCGCCAAGCTAATCTTCATATCCGCAAATTGCAGACCCGTCGCCAAACTCACATCTTGACTGCCGCCATTTCCCACCAAATCAATGACAAGCGTCCCAGAAACACCACGTTGAATTTGGTAGTTCGCCCGGTTTCCATTAAAAGTGACCGTTGCAGTGCTACTGGGTGCCGGACTAGAAGTGGCAGCTGGCGGCGCTCCAAGTTCAGAACTTCTGTCACCGCCACAGCCACTAAAAAACAGACAGAGCGCACATAACAATCCCCATTGTGGGATTGTGCGGATTGGTGTTCGCATCTCGATGAACTTTCTATTTGCGCGGCAAAAAAAGGGAAGCCTTATGCCAATGGATTGAAATACTGGATGACCGCTATTCGCTTGGACTTGCTTAGCTCAAATATCGCGCTGAATAAATGTCACTACTTTGAAAAGAAATGCGTGGAAATCTAGACTGCAAAATCAACTTTCACCTTGTATAGATCGGTGTATCTTCACAGAACAGAATATGAAGAACCAATTCGTGTCGACTTCAGGTCCAAGGAGTATAACCAATTTCTCATTGCTTGTCGGGGTCGATTAATTTTTACATTTTGACCGAAGAATAAGTATTACAGAGCGAAGAAAAATTGACTTGCAAAGCGAGAATCGTCTCCACCGATCCAGAAATCATGCTCGATAGTAAAACGCTGGAGAAGCAATCACAAGCTGGTCATGCAATCCGTAATCGGTTAAAATCTAGGCGGGTGCGCACCATTCGTGGTGTAGCAGGTTTCAGCGACGGTCGGGCCGCCTCGCTGTTTTATTACATCTGATGCCCATGACTCATTTCAATATCGAGCTAGTTGCCGCTATCATTTTTGCAATTGCTCTCGTCCATACTTTCTCCGCAAAACAATTTGAGCGTTTATCGCATCGTTATCCACGTCATGCGGGTTTATTTCATTTGCTCGGCGAAGTGGAAGTCGTTTTTGGCTTCTGGGCGATCGTTTTAATTTTTTGCATGACCGCAATTAGCGGCGGCGATCAAGCTTTGGCTTATGCGGAATCTCGACAATACACAGAACCGCTATTTGTGTTTGTGGTGATGGTGGTGGCGGCTTCGCGGCCTATCTTAGAATTGGTCATGAATACGGTCAATGCGGTCGCCCGTGCGATGCCTCTGCGCACCTCCTTAGTCAGCGCTTGGTTGGGATTAGCGGCCGTACCCTTGTTTGGCTCGGCGATCACTGAGCCGGCCGCGATGACGATTGCGGCCTTGATGCTGGCACCACAAGTCTTTCGATCTGATGTGCCTGAGCGCGTCAAATATTTTGCGCTAGGTGTGCTGTTTGTGAATGTGTCGATAGGCGGCACCTTGACCTCATTTGCCGCACCACCCGTATTGATGGTAGCAGCAACATGGCAATGGGATTCTGCTTTTATGCTGGCAACATTCGGCTGGAAAGCGGCGATTGCGGTATTGATCAATGCCACGCTCGCGGTCTTCGTGTTACGCAAATATTTACCAGATCAGACCCAGCAAGTCAGCACTGACACAAAAAAATCCGTCCCAATCACGCTCACGATAGTTCACATCGCCTTCTTGGTAGGCGTCGTCATGTTAGCGCACCACCCCGTTGCCTTCCTTGGCTTATTTTTGATGTATCTCGGTGTGACGCAAGCCTATGAGCGCCATCAAAATCCGCTCATCATCAAAGAAGCCTTATTGGTCGCCTTCTTCTTGGCTGGTCTAGTGGTGCTAGGTGGCTTGCAACAATGGTGGTTACAACCATTGGTCGCCACGATGTCACCGAAAGTGTTATTTTTTGGTGCAACCGCACTCACCGCTGTCACCGACAATGCGGCGCTTACCTACTTAGGCTCCTTAATCAGTGGCATTTCTGATCAAGCCAAATACAGCTTGGTCGCGGGAGCGGTAGCCGGTGGTGGTCTCACCATGATCGCCAACGCCCCCAACCCTGCTGGCGTTGCATTACTCAAGCGCGGTTTCTCCGATGAATCTATCGGCGCAGGTGATTTATTAATTGGTGCGCTCGTACCAACAGCGATTGCGATTGCTGCGTTTATTTTTCTTTGATTGACTTTCTAGGTCAACAAAATTGCCATGACATCGAATTTGAAAACAAAATGCACAAAACCCGCCCAGCCACCCCCACCGACATCCCAGGCATCCTAGCCCTACAATCCCGCAACCTATTAAGTAATCTCACCGAAGCCGAACAAAAAAACGGTTTCGTCACCACGGCATTTACTGCCGCGCAGATTGAGACATTGTTGGCTGATGGTGGCGTGTTTGTCGCAGTTGATATTGCTGACGACGAGCAATCAGAAACCGTGATCGGCTATGCCTTAGCGGGGAGTTGGGCTTTCTTTGCGCAGTGGCCTATTTTTCCTTTCATGTTGGCGCGTTTGCCTGCTTTGGATTTGAGCGGGCGTGTGCCGTTTCATGTCATCAATGAGGCGAATTCGTTTCAATATGGTCCTGTGTGTATTGATGCGGCGTACCGTGGGCAGGGCGTGTTTCCGCGTTTGTTTGAGACTATGCGTTTGGGGATGTGCGCGCGTTATCCCATTGGCGTCACCTTCATCAATCGTCTCAATCCGCATTCTTATCATGCGCATACAAAGAAGTTGGAAATGACGGTGATTGATGAGTTTGAATTTAATGATAGGCCGTATTATGGCTTGGCGTTTGATATGGGGCGGTCGGTGTTGTAGGGTTTGGCGCGGTCATTGTGTTTTGAATTTCGATCTGATGTGGGCTTGATTTTTCTGTTGGAATTTATTTGACTGAACCCCGCCCCTGCCTTCCACCGCGCTACTTGCAAGAATTTCCCCTTGAAGGGAAAGGAGTTATCAGCGTGGCGCTAGTGCTTTTGGGATTTTTGTGTGGCGTTTAGTTTCATTTTGGTGAGAGATAAAGAAAGCGTACGCTGAATTAGGTTCTTCTCGCAGCTCTTCACGCATCCGCTAGTTCAGGATGCAATTTGTAGCCTAATGCGTGCATGACCTTGAGCACGGTTGCGAAGCTGGGGTTGCCTTCGCCTGACAGTGCTTTGTAGAGGCTCTCGCGCCCTAATCCTGTATCGCGTGCTAAGTCTGTCATGCCGCGTGCCTTTGCGATGTTGCCTAAGGCTTTGGCAATGAAGGCTGCGTCGTCACCCGCTTCATCAAAACATGCATCCAAATATAGCAACATGTCTTCTTCCGTCCTGAGATGCTCTGCCGAATCCCAATTGCGTAATGCGGATGTATTCATTTTTGATCCTTAGTTCTTGCGCTAGATTCAACGCGGTTTTGATATCGTTTGCTTGTGTGCTTTTATCGCCACCGACCAATAAAATAATGATCTCTGTACCAGATCGCTTGAAATAGACGCGATAGCCAGCACCAATATGAATACGCATTTCGGATACTCCGTTGCCGACAGGCTCGCAATCACCAAAGTGGCCTGACTCGGCGCGATCAATTCGCATTTGTATTCGTGCTTTGGCGCTGCGATCTTTTAATGCGTCAAACCAAAGATCAAAGCGATGCGTAGTTTTAATTTGATACATTCTAAGCGTATCCTATTTTATACACAACAAACATTCTTGGCTCTCCTTATTTTTTAAAAGCTGAGCATTATTTTAGTTTATTTGTATATTTAAAATACTATTTATATTTAGAGCTAAATTGCAGAATGTGCTCTGAATTAAGTCACACCGCCCGCATCACGCATGTACCGTATCGGTGACATCAACAAGGCAATAACGACGATCACGATTAACAGCGCGCCACTGCCTGCAAATAATTGACTAAGGCTGATGCTGTGCATAATCCATCCAGTCAGCGCTGCGGATACCGGGCTGATTCCCATAAAAATGAACATGAAAATACTCATGGCGCGACCCAACATGGCGGGTGGGACTTGGCGTTGTATCCAAGTGAATACCGCTACGTGGAGATAACCGCCGAGTGCGCCTATCGCTAATAGGATGGCGGCGCCTTGCCATGCGACGTGGATGAGTCCCATGGGCATGAAAAGTAGCGCGACCAAGGTGTCAATCAGTAAGATAGTGCTACCCAAACTGCCTAGTCTTAGCTTTGGAAAAACCGATGCCAGCGCCATGCCTAATAGCGTTCCTGCGCCGTGTGCGCCACCTAACAGACCGAGCACGCCAGCGTTGTTGCCTATCTGTTGCGCTAATAGCGGCATCGCAATTTGCATAGGTCCCATGATTAAAAAAGCGATGGCAGACCAATACAAAAAGCAGCTGCGCATCATGCTGTCGTTCCAGCAATGGCGCAGCCCGTCCATGGTTGCGGCGATCAGAGATTGCTTTACTGCGGATTGCTCTGCTTTGATGGAGAGCATGCGCACATGCGATAAAGTCCAGGCGGAAAAGGCGTAGCTAAAACAATCGACAAAAAATGCCGTTGCTAGTCCCTTGCTATCAGCGATGCCTGCGACTGCCGTGGTTTGTGGTGCCGTCGCATGATCACCTAACAGCGCGATTAAACCGCCCGCCATCAGAGGTCCTAAAAAGAAGGTAACTTGGCGCAAGCCTAGCATCATGCCATTCGCTGCTTGTAAGTGTTCTGCAGCGACCACACGTGGCAACATCGAGGTGCCGGCGGGAATGCTGAACGCCGTCGATAATCCTAAGAGTAAAGCGATCAGGTAGATCATCCACAGGCTCAAACTAGAGGTCAGCAGCGCCACGACTAGGATCGCTAATAAAACCGTATTGATGTACTTGGTAATCATCATCACTGACTTAGGGTCATAGCGATCGACGACCGCACCACCGATGAGCAAAAAGAGCGCGCGTGGGATACCGAGTAGCGCCAACACGATGCCTAAGGTCAGCGTGTCATGACTCATCTGCAACACTAACCACGGCAGTGCAACGAGGGTAAATTGATCGCCGAGCATGGAGGTGATGCCGCCCACTAGCATCCAAAGAAAATTGCGATCACGGATAAAGCCGCGTGCAGGTTTTGCGTTGTGGTTCATAAAAACTCCAGATAAAGGTCTAGCCTTGTCCGCCGGACTTGGCTGAGTTATGTGAGGGATGAAAATGCTAAGCGCTTATGTTTTCGTCGATTTTTTGCGAATCGATTTTGCTGGCTTAGTGGGCTTATTGGCTCTATTAACTTGATCGGGTACGCTAGATGGCGCGCTAGCGTGTTGTTGTGCTTCCATAAAACGGATTCCCGTCACCGCGTAATCCAGCACTTCTTGCGATAGACCGCCACCTATGGTCAATCTCGGTTCTTTCTCGTGAATCTGGCGGATCTTTTGTACGGTCTCGACACGATTGCCCCAAGCATCTAAGAACATGGTGCGCCAGTCTTGGATACGCTTTAGCGCAATCGGGTCGGTGGCGGCTATGCCTGCATCAATGAATTTCTTAAGATCGATAAATAACGCGGTCCAGTGATCCATGTTACGCATAAATGAGGGACGAAAATATTGACATTCGTCTTCGCTCAAATAGCGTCGATAAATTTGATAACGAATCTCTATCGCGGCGATATTGATGTAATCCATCATGGCATTATCGACCCCGCTCATCGCTTGTATGGAAGGCTCGTCGCGGTGCATATCGGCGAATTTTTTTAGTAAGGCAGGATTGGGTACCGACTGATGCACGTTCTCCAACCATTTTTGAACTTGCACTAAAACCTGCGGCTCACTCGGCGCCATTTTGGCATCCATGTAGGCCCGGATTTGTGCCACGATGGGTTGCATCGCCATCTCCATTTTTCCGCTATGCACATCCTTGTGTTGACGCCACAAGGCAATCTCTTCGGGACTGAAATATTTCGATCGTAGGCTCATCATTTCTAAAGTAGACAACCAATAATCCATGTTGAGGTCATCATTTTGGTGAAGCTGCTCATCTAATTCCAACAAGCGCTCGCGCAGTTCTTGGCTTTGTTTGATTTGTTCTTCGAGGCTAAGAATTTGTTGACTAATGACGCTACGCAAATCGGCAGTGTCGCCTTGAATAAGTTCAGCGATTTCTTGCAAGGATAAATCTAAACGACGCAAAGCTTGGATGCGATGCAGGCGCGCAATGTCGTGGCGATTGTACAAGCGATAACCCGCCTCAGAGCGTACCGAAGGCGTGAGCAGACCTAGCTTGTCGTAGTGATGCAAGGTGCGCACAGTCATTCCCGTGCGTTGGGCTAATTCGCCAATTTTTAACAACATAGTGTGCCTTTGTGATCTGACATCCATCGTACAAATTACGACTGCTTAGAAACTAAGGAACACTATAAAGCCTGACGTAATGTCAGGGTCAAGGGAAAAGATAAACATTGTTTGTTTTAGCAAAACTATGATTAAGGGTTGATTTATGCAGCCTATACCTTTGATTGGGAATTTGGTCTATTGAAGCTGGCATACCGAAGTCTTTGATTTTAAGATGAACCTATTTTGAAAGACAGGAATGGCGCATGATCAACAAATTCCCTTCAGGACAATATTACGGCACGAATGCATTTGACCGACGTTTTCCTCGGATCGGGCTAAGTCACTTGCAAGCGACGGTGCCAGAGCATGAGGTCAAGGAGCATAGCCATGCTGGCGCGCACATGGTGCTAGCGACGCGAGGTCGTTATGTGACGTCTGCGGCGGGTGCTCAACGTGAAGGACCTGTGTTGGTGTATAACCCACCTGATGTGGTACACCGTGACCGCTTCGCGGGTGACGGCGGTTGGTTTTTCGCGATCAGTTTTGATGCTGATGACTCACAGGATTTGTATGAACAGATTAAGTTGCCAGATTTTGCAGTACGCCATCATGATCCATTGGTGATCAAACAAGCATTTGGATTGCTCAAAGCCGCGGCAACTATTGATGCAGTGAAGCTTGATTTGGAAGTGCTTACTTTAAATGTCTTAAGTAGCTTAAACGCGCAAATTCCCTTGTCGCTCAATCCGCCCCCTTGGCTGCAATGTGCGCAGGAAATGATTGCCGATTTATCAGATCAGGACTTGGGGATTGCTGATATCGCGGATGCGCTTGGCGTCCATCGCGTTTATTTGGCCCGCCAATATCTGCGGCATCTGGGATGCACACCTGGCGATGATTTACGTCGGCGTCGCGTTGAACGTGCGACGCAAATGATGATG
This sequence comes from Affinundibacterium fentianense, assembly GCF_018139545.1. Classification (GTDB taxonomy): domain Bacteria; phylum Pseudomonadota; class Gammaproteobacteria; order Burkholderiales; family Burkholderiaceae_D; genus Undibacterium; species Undibacterium fentianense. Next base: position 211,829 of record NZ_JAGSPJ010000004.1, read on the forward strand.
TCTAGCGATCAAACCTTAACTGACATTGCATTGAATTGTGGCTTTTGCGATCAAAGTCATTTAAATCGGGCGTTCCTCCAACAGTGGGGTTTGACACCGACTGCCTTCACCAAGCTGAGCGGCATAAAAGCTGGTTTCAAATATCCAAGACTGCACTGAATTCTTCGTTCATGATTGGGCTTATTCACACGAATGACTGAATGAGTTAGTGAATTAACGACTTAGCGAATGGAGATTTGATATGAAAAGTAAACCCGCTCTGGGATTTGTGATTTGCGCGATGCTGCTGAATGGCTATGCAATCGCCCATCCCCAAAACGACAAGAATGATTGGGTGAAAGAATCACCCGCTAGCCAAAAGATGGATACGGCGAAATTGGCAGCGATGGATGAAGCGATTAAGAAGGGGATATTTCAGCAAATCACCAGCGTCTTGATCGCGCGTCGTGGTCAGCTGGTTTTTGAATCTTACTATGATGCTGATGGCGTAGAGGGAATGCGTAATACTCGCTCTGCGACCAAGACGGTAACGGGGATGTTGGCAGGTGCTGCGATAGCGCGCGGTCATATGACCCTCACTACGCCTATCCTCAGTCAACTCAAACCTAAAACACCACTTGATCATCCCGATCCACGCAAAGCCAAAATCACGGTCGAAGATTTGTTGACGATGAGTTCGATGATGGAATGCGACGATCAAAATCAATTCTCTCGCGGGAATGAAGAGCGCATGTATTTGATCGAAGATTGGGTGAAATTTTATCTCGATTTACCGATTAAGGGTTTTCCTGCTTGGATACCCAAACCGTCTGCATCACCGTATGGACGTTCATTTAGTTATTGCACCGCTGGCTCTACTACTTTAGGCGCTGTGGTACAGAGTGCGAGCAAAATGCCACTACAAGATTTCGCGCAAAAAAACTTGTTCTCGCCCTTGGGTATCAACAAAACAGAATGGCAATTTTCGCCTTTAGGTCTAGCACAAGGCGGCGGTGGCTTGGGCTTACGTAGTCGCGATCTTTTAAAACTAGGTCAATTGTTAGCGAATGGTGGTAGCTGGCAAGGACAGCAAATTTTACCGGCAGCGTGGGTGAAAGCATCCATCTCGCCACAGGTGCAAGTCGACGAAGAACGCAATTATGGCTACTTGCTTTGGTTGTATCCCTACAGTGCAAACGGCGTCAAGCATCCATCCTATCAAATGGCCGGAACTGGTGGTAATAAGGTCGTTGTTTTTCCTGATCTGGATTTAGTGGCATTAGTCACGACGACCAACTATGGCGTGCGTAATCCGCATCAGATTACCGATAAATTAATCGCAGATTTTATTCTGAGCGCGGTTGAGTAGATCGCAAATTGTGGATTGAGGACAACTAGCCTATCCATCATGGTGCACATAAAAACAGAGAGGGGCGGGCGATCAACACAGACTCTGCGAGTTTGACTGTCGCCTTCATATTAGGGAAATAATTTTTCAAATCCACTTCTATCACTGGATAATTTCTACGGAGTTCAATCGATTTTTGCCCTGTATAAATAAAATCCCCGATATAGGTGATTTGACCAGCAGGTACATGGAAGCCCTGTACTTGCTTGGCATCTTGAAATGGCGTGTTAAATGGGCTCATCGTGTAGTGGCCGGGTTCTACCTCAAATGCAAAATAATGCACTGACTTAACTTCTTTGGGAACGCTAGCGGTCATTCTATTAAAGCGCCAACAATTCCCCGTAATCGCCTGTTTTTCTACACTGTATTCATCTAGGCTAATAGAAAACTGTGGGTAAGGCCAATCAGCTTCAAGGGCAACACCAACAATCGCGATGCCACGATAAAGGCTGGGAGCGATTACTTTTTCTTTTGAAATCGTATCCACATTATTTAACAGCATGCATCCTTGCAGCGAAGCGAGCATACTCAATAGGACGAAAACGATGGCGTTTTTTTTAATGCGGTATCCTACTTTCATCGCGTCTCCTTATGCATATCCATAGCATTTTCCTTCATCAATTGAATCGATGCATTTGATCAACCTGTCATAGCATCGCCAACGCGGCAATTCGCCATCGATACATGAAAGAGCAAAGCAAAAAACAAAGGAAGCTTAGCGCAACGCAAACAATATTTTAGCAAGCCAGACCAAGCCGATCTGGCTACTTTTCGCGCAAGACAGATTATCGCAGCAATTTCGCCGCATCCACCAACTGCACTTCATGCATCATATTCAAATAGGCATCGAAGTAAGGTTTATGGGAAGAACCAACCACAGATAAAACCTTCGTGCCAGGCTGATTGCCAAATGCACTGCGAATATTCGCTACCATACGCAAATTGCGCGTCTCCCACCATGCGACATATTGACGACCGTATAGCTCTGGCGTGACATGCTTGATCCCACCACCAAAATCCGCTGCAATGAATGCCTGCAGTTTGCTTGGATCATTAAAGAAGCGATATAAGTTCAGCAAACCTTCAGAAGAATTCAACGCTGCTTCCAGAGCGACTGCTTCTTTCTTCTCGGGGAAGTCGATCTGACTCCACATATTCTGCAATGCTTCTCCGAACTTTGGGCCAGCCTTATCGGTAATATCGTCTGCAGTATGATCATCGGTTGCATAGACGCGTTCCAGACCTACTCGCGCAGCCAACACTGCCGCAAGCTCGTAATTTTCATTGTATTTAGGCACCTCACGATTGAGGAATTTCAACATGTTCTCAGGGATACCGTCCGCCGCCTTACGTTCACTGGCATCCAATCGCAGCCATTGCACGAGAGCCGAGGCGCGGTCATTCGCTGCCAAAAACACAGCAACCAGACGACGCCGCTCGGCAGCACTCGGGGTCACTTTAGATTGTTGCGCCCACTTGCTCAGTGTCGATTGAATTTCAAGCAAAGCGTCTTGCAAACCTAGGCCTAGGGCTTTTTGCACAGGTGCTGGGTCCCAGCAATAATCTTTAAAGACATCGGGATGCGTGACCGAGTTGGCGCGTACAAATTCGCATTGCTCGCCTGACAAAGCTTCAATCGTGATAAGGTCTGGCTTAAATTGCGCTAATCTATCAAGCAAGCCGGATAAATGGTCCCGCTTGAATTTATCGCCATATGCACTTAAATGCGGCGATCCTAATACCAGTACTTGAGTCGCCTTACCATGCACATCTTTCTTCCACGCACGTGGATCAAAGTCCGCTGTTTGTGCGTGCGCCGAAGTGTGAAACAAACCAGCGCAACAGACCAAAGCCAATAAAGTTTTTTTCATCGTCGATCTCCATCAGTGATTACAGTGCGACTAGCTTAGCAAAGAGGAGATTGAATCAACATAGAGGAGCGATGGAATGGAAAATTCGGATGATACAGTGCAGAGATTGAGGAATGAAAGGCGATCAACTGAAACGATGAACAAGTTTCACGGATTCATACCAATTCGCACCAAATCATAGCCATGCATACAAAAAAATCCCCGACGCAAAGTCGGGGGATGGCTAGGTGACAATCAACTCAAAATTTATACTCGTATGTCATGCTAAGGTTACGCGCGGTTGGAACGGCTCGGGCGGATTGGCTGCGTGCGTTACCTACGCTGGCATAGGTGAAGGAGTCATACGCTTTGCCGCCTAAGAGATTATTCAATGCGAAACGCATTTGACTTTGTTTATCGAATTTCCAGAGCGCATACACATCGACATTCTTCGGCGTTTTCAGGTATTGGCGCTCAGTCAAGCTAATTTGCTGCCAATGTGAATCTTGGATTTTGGCGCTGATGCCAGCGGTGAGTGGTATATCTTTCGCTCGGTAATTAGCGCCAAAGGTCACAACGTATTGATACGGGGTGAGCGAGTTATAGGGCGTCGCCAAATCCTTCACGTTTGACCAAAAGTGCGAGTAACTCGCTGAAAAATCCATGTCAGGCGCCTTATCCATCCAACGCTTTAACGGAAATTGCGTGGAGAGTTCGATACTTTGACTTTGCGCGGTGCCCGCGTTGACAAATTTTTTCCAGTAGGCTTTGTCGGCTTCAAACACGACTTCACGATGGATGTCTTCTATCGATTGCGCTTTGGCACGGATCGCATAATTGAGACCATCTTTGCCATTGTGTTCGAAAGCTGCATCGATGCTCCAAGAGAGCTCTGGTCGTAAATTCGGATTACCAACTACGTTCGGGCTTTCGATCGAATTATTAATCACATAGATCTTCGGCATTAATAACTGCGTACCCTCTGGTGCTTTAAATGTGCGCGACACACCGAGACGAACTCGCTCAGTATTTTGTGGATCCAGCTGCCACATTGTCTGGATCACAGGACTGAGAACGCTGGCACGGTTGCTCACCTTTTCACCGAAATTATTTTCTGTCCGTATTCCTTGTGATTCCCAGCGCAAGCCCAGTGAAACTGAAGAATTTTTCTTGAATTTCCAATCATCCTGCGCATAAAAAGCCGCATTGTCCATGACCGAATTGGCACTATGTGGTCGATAGATATCATATTGACTCGATGCAAATCGGTCGCTCTGATTATTTTCGACATCCACATTCGCACGCCAGCCAGACCAACCGACGACCAGATCATGCTCGGCATTCGTTGGAATACTCAATTTGCCATTCGTAATGCCAACAACGACGTGGACATCGGTATTCATGTCACGATTAAATTGGAGTGTGCCATCGGGCAAATAGTTTTGAGAATGGGATCGCGCGATGAAACTCTGGGCTTGAAAGCCTGCACTGACATCGACACCAATTTGGTTATCCAAACTGGTCACCGCTTTGAGCGTACTACCGAAATTGGTACCACGATTGGTGTCATGAGAAGTTGTTTTGCCAATTTCAAAAACACGTCCAGCAACATTATTAAACTGGCTCGTGGTGTCTGCATTAAAACGATTATGTGCAAAAATAGACGTTGAGGTCAGATTGATATTCGAATCAGTTTTATATTGTATCCTTGGTGAAATCCGCACGGATTCGTCGCCTCGCTTACTGTGCGACACATTTTGAAACTGGCTCTTATTGCCAGTGAGGATGTTTTCGTTCACAAAATTCGTCGTCGAATCATCCGACTGTCCGGCACTGATACGATCCTTAGATAAACTCGCACTTACCGTATGAGAGAGATTGCCGTTTTTATCGGAATGAAACCAATCGACGCCCCCATTATTTTGGAACATATGACCGATGCTCGCTTTGAGACTATGCTGTTTATTGGACGCTGCCTTTTTAAGGATAATATTGATTGTCCCAGCCATCGCCTGGGTACTAAATTGCGCATTTGCGCCGCGGTAAATTTCGACGCGTTCAATCATATTCAGCGGAATATCTTCGATCGTAATTCCACGTGGCGCTTCACCGTCAATTAGAATTTGCGTATAACCCGCGGCCATTCCCAATAAGTGCAATTTATTATTGGTGACCTGCACGCCAGGTACGCGTTTCATCGCATCCACAATATTGTTATCGCCAAATCGTGTGAGTTCAGCATTGCTGACAATCGACCTTGCGGCAGTTTCCGTGCGAGCAAACTCTTCCTGTGATTTGCCTTGTACTTCGACACGTTGTGTTTGCGTCTGTGCTTGAACCTGTGCTTTGGTTTCGCTGGATTGCTGAGCATGTGCTGACACTGCCATCACATTACAAAGGATAAGCGTGATGACTGAACTTTTTGGTATTTGCATGATTGCCTCAAAAGAAAAAAACTGAACACGTTGTGCGATTCACTTAACGGCTCGCACTGTATCGAATTTCTTTTATGACGAAATCCGATATGCGACGAAACGACAAAAACTCGTGATGAAAAAACGATTTGTCGTCGCGAACACTTTTGAATGAAGTAGAAAATAGGTGGGAAAAGCGTCGACCAATTGGGCAAATCAAGCTGGTTGGCTTCGACTTTTTAAGAGAGAGCGGTCAGCACGAATTAGGTGACTTTGCGCGAGATTTTGCACTGCTCTTTTTGGGAATATGGTAAGGTTGGACTCTAGTTAGATTGACGTGCCCACCAACAATGCTTAGATCAATTCCAGTGAAATCAGGCCTTTATCTGGATAAATCTTCTGATACATGCGCTGTCTTTTTTTAATCGATTTCATCCATCCTTGCAATCAACGAGAGCACACAATGCGAACCTCCCACTTGGCAACACTCTTATTCCTACTCACCCTCAATCCGAGTGCTAGAGCGCAATACGTCGATGAACAAATACAACGCGTTACCAACAGAATGACCGCTAGCATCGTAATAAAAGGCGCGCCTGAGCACTACCACACACTAGCTGATAGTATGGCGAAATACAAAGTGCCTGGCGTATCGATTGCCGTAGTGCAAGACGGAAAACTCGCCTGGGCGCAAGGTTTTGGAGTTAAGACTGCGGGAAGCAATGACGCTGTCTCTGCCACCACCTTATTTCAAGCCGCATCAATTAGTAAACCGGTATCCGCAACCGCAATGCTCCGATTGGTTGAACAGGGAGTCCTTGCACTCGACACCCCCATCAATACCTTTCTGAAGTCATGGCAATTGCCAGACAATGCCTACACCAAGACAGAAGCAGTGACATTGCGTCGACTGGTTTCGCACTCTGCTGGCTTAAATGTTCACGGTTTTCCTGGCTATGCAGTAGGGGCACCCGTACCGACGGTACAACAAATACTCGAAGGTAAGGCGCCTGCCAACACTGCGGCAGTGCAGGTGGAGATGACGCCGGGTTCGACCTGGAAATATTCGGGTGGTGGTACAACCATCATGCAACTAGCCATGATGGACGCCACAGGCGAGGAATTTCCCTCACTTGTAAAAAGACTCGTGCTCGATCCTATTGGTATGCAAGATAGCGCTTTTGAGCAACCCCTGTCCAAGGCAAAGCAAGACCTTGCCGCCGCTGGACACGATGAGGAAGGTAAAGTGATTGTTGGACGCTGGCATACCTATCCAGAATTAGCCGCAGCGGGCCTATGGACCACGCCGAGCGACTTGAGCAAATGGGCAATTGAAATCGCCAAAGCGCGTGCTGGAAAATCTAGCAAGACACTGTCACAAAAAATGGCGACCGCGATGCTGACTGAACAAAAAGCCCCCTCAGGTCTCGGCCCGATGTTGTCAGATAAAGGTGACGCGATGTATTTTGAGCATGGTGGCAGTAACGAGGGGTACCGATGTTTTGTGGTCTACTTCCCTGCGCTTGAGCGTGGCGCAGCCATCATGACCAATGGTGAAGGTGGTTCTATTGTATTTCGTCAGGTACTCAATGCACTCGCAAGAGAATACCAATGGCCAGCATTTCAATCCCGCGAGATTACCCTACTGCCCATCGAAACGGGCATGTTGACAGAATTAATTGGCGAATATCCCTTGCCGCCGGGATCGCCAACAGACACGCCCCCGTCACTGTTCATCTCTCAAGAGGCGGGAAAGCTGATGGTCGAAGTACCTAAATTTCTGCCAAAAACTGAAATTGTGATGCCGGCAGGCGATGAGCTGCTTGCGCCGGAGAACGGGTTTCAGTTGAAGATTATCAAGGATCAGAATGGGCAGGTCGCGTACTTAGATTTTGGATCAAGAAAGCTCGTGAAAAAAGCGCGATAGCCCCTTCGCTGGGTTTTGATCAAGCGATCACAAGGAATCGGTTTGGATTGCGAGTAGCGACAGCCCAGACTAAATCAAGACCCTTATCCAGATCTCATTGCGACGTAAAAAGGGTAAAGAAAATGGCGCATTATAGCGGGAGAAAATGGGCTCGCCTTCTAAAGTCAATCCTGCTTCACTAGCTGCTTTTTTGAGTGTCGCGAGTTTTTCATCGTAGAGCGACTGTGACCAGCTACCTGAGTACTGCAATACCACATAGGTTTGCTGCGGCATTTCGCGCAGCTTGACTTTAGGGCTCGTGGGTTCAGGCAGGCTGTCCATCGTAAACTCGCGTGGCATCGCAAATTGCACTAAGTAACCACCTTCCGTTTCAGTTTGCGCTACTGGTGCCGTCATCGCAATTTTGACTGGTGCGGCGGTCTGTGAGACGGGTGCAGTCATGTCAATTTTTCGGCTACCCTTATTTTTACCAAAGATGTAGCCACCTAAATACTCAAATGCGACATTGCCTGCTTTCTCAGCAGGCCCTGGCACGACAACCTCGGCGACCAAATACGCCTTGTATTGTCTAATTTCAAACTGAGGATATCGTTTAAGTACCTCAAAAACAGGTTCCTCAATAGCAAAAGCATTCGCACAGAGTCCCCACAAGCTGGCAAGTATTGCGATGGTTCGTTTCATGTTCGTCTCTCCTGGCAATTAAGGTAGCGGTTTCTATTGTCTCAAACCAAGCAGGTAATCTTAAATTGTCGCATGCATAGAACATGACCAGCGAGCGCCTGGTCGAAAGAATGCGGTTCACTTTTCTTAGGTGCTCTACCCAATAGCTGGGGTTATTATCTTGACATTTTTGTACTTGCCACCGTGGCGTTGCGGGCAAATCAGCCAACGTCACGCCCCTAGCAATAGGGCGAGCAAGTAATACAAGTGCGGCAGACCGTCGGTGTCTCGAAATTAGAACATTTATCGGGACAGAGTGTAGCGTTAATTCAACTTTCTATTCGGCGAATGCGGATCAGTCCATCGCGATATCCCTGTATCATCTTTTTCTAGTTTTTTTTCCTCTGTTCCATCGGTATTTGTTCACTGCAAAAAATTACTTTGCACATCATCTACTTCATGTATTTACCTCTTTGCGAGCGCGAAACCCTATCATGATGATCCGTCTTATCTATGCAAGTCGTGCAATCAACTTGGGGCCAGCTGACGTCAAAGACATCTTGTCGAGTTCACGTCGGAATAATCACAAGCTCGCAATAACAGGTGCGCTAAGTCTCTCGAATGGCATATTTTTGCAATGCCTCGAAGGCGAGCGCTCTGCGGTGAATGCGCTATATCACCATATCTTGCAAGATAAGCGCCACAACAAACCAGAAATCCTCTCGCTAGAAGAGATCACACAACGTCAATTCACAACTTGGAATATGGGATTAATTGCGGCAACAACAGAGAACACGGAGCTATTTTTAAAATATTCTTCCGCTGCCGAATTTGATCCTTTCACTATGTCAGCACCCGCTTTGAAGGAATTCTTCACAGAAGTGATGAGCAATGCACGGTGGTTGAGCTAACAGCCAAGCGAACTGGGAACTGAGCCTAACATCCCAACAAGATTCAACAAATTACACGATTCGGAAACTGTCGCGCTCACTCTGAAGCGGTCTTCCGCCGTCCTCCCAATTTCTTCCCTCTTCCGCTATGTAACGATTTCGGATAAGGCCAAAGTCCCTGGAGCTCATTATCATGACTCGCCCTTCCTTCTTGGTCAATTCACCATCAAACCACTTCAGAGGCAAGGTTCTTCTTCGCAAGGCCACGTGCTCGATGCTGAATTTTCGCAAATTTTTACATGTAAGCTCAATCAACAAACAAAATTCCTAAACGATATAAGGCTGGCACGCCCTGTCTCGATGAGATTTACTTTTCAATAGCTACACACTTCGGATTGTGCTACCTTATTATGCGATTGCCGTTGGTCAATATATAAAAGGAAGCCATATGAATTCACTTCGAGTTTCTTCGCGTTTGTATATCATCGTCGGTGTCTCAATTATCGTAATGCTGATTCTGTTTGCGGTGAATTGGCTTTCACTTGGCCATCTCGCTCAATTGCAAAACGATGGCGTTCACACCCTGCGCAATGCTGGCCAGCTAAAGCATGACGCAAATTTAGGAGCACAGGCCTACCGAGTTGTCGCGGATACCTATATCAATCAAAACTTCGATGATGTGAAGAAGAAGTGGGATCAGATCCATAAAGAAATCGACACCTCCTTCGCGCTTGCCGGCAAGATCGTCAATACGCCGCAACAATCTCAACAACTTGAGACTGCAAAGCGTGCTATCGAAACGATTCGAAAGATCTACGATCAGCAATTTTTGCCGATGGTAAAACTCCAGGCACCGCACGAAGAAGTCGGGCCAGTTGACGATGCAATTGACAAGCAGATCGATCTATTTGACAGTTCATTTTCCGCCTTGGCCGAAAGTCTCGACCAAGACGCGAAACGCCTTGATCAAGACTATGACGCAACGGTGTCGAATCTACGCATGATCATGGCACTTACAATCATCACGAGTGCAATCATTTTGATTGTCCTCACCACTCTTGTTGCACGCAGCATTATCGGACAGCTCGGTCTCGAGTTGCACGAAGCAACCGAACTTGCCCATGCTATCGCAGAGGGTGATTTGACCCACGATTTTTCGAACGACGACAAGCGTCCTGACAGTCTTGCTAGCGCGCTCAACGACATGCTTACGGCACTCAAAAAGATCGTTTCCAGCGTTCGAAATGGCTCAGAGAGTGTTGCCAGCGCAAGTGCTGAGATCGCACAGGGAAATCAAGATCTTTCAGCGAGAACAGAGAGTCAAGCAAGTTCATTAGAAGAAACTTCGGCTAGCATGGATGAACTCAATTCTCAGGTCAAACACAACGCATCGAATGCGCATCTCGCCAATCAACTCGCGATTAATGCGTCCACCGTCGCAGTATCGGGTGGCGACGTGGTCGGTCGTGTGGTTGAGACCATGCGAGAGATCAACGATTCTTCGCGCAAAATCTCTGACATCATTGGGGTAATCGATGGTATCGCCTTTCAAACGAATATCCTTGCATTGAACGCCGCCGTGGAAGCTGCTCGGGCGGGTGAGCAGGGTCGCGGTTTTGCAGTGGTTGCGAGCGAGGTACGCTCTTTGGCGGGTCGAAGTGCCGAAGCCGCCAAAGAAATCAAGAATCTCATCAATGCCAGTGTCGATCGGGTGCAGCATGGCAGTCAATTAGTCGACGAAGCGGGCTCAACGATGGCCGAAGTGGTGAGTGCGATTCAAAAAGTATGCGATTTGGTGCAAGAGATCAGCTTGGCAAGTAATGAGCAAGCCCAAAGCGTCATGCAAGTCAGCTCTGCAGTGACGCAGATCGACGACGTTACCCAACAAAATGCAGCGCTAGTTGAGCAAATAGCTGCGGCAGCAATGAGTTTAAGAAACCAATCAGATGATTTAGTGCAATCGGTCGCGAGTTTTCGATTAGGAAACAATTAAACGTCGGCGCCATGAATTTACACGGCCAGTAGCACTAGCAATCACACGCATAAACCGATTTTGTGGATTTACATGTCAATAGTCGTAAGTTCACTATACGACGACGGTCAACCTATACGCAATGAAACGAGCGATTGCGTTGCCGTCGACATGCCATTCTCATCGCAATTTTCAAGCTAGACTTAATTCAGCATCATTAGCCCTGCTTGATGCAATTCCATTCATCAGCGCCCTATGCGCGCAAGGTTCGATCCGCTGTGTTTAACCTTGGCACGATGCTTGCTAAAAATGCCAATACGTTTCTTCAGGGTGCATCGTTTCCCATGATCGAATTGGTCGGCACTATCCTTTTCGAAGTGAATCTCGGAGCACGTTCGAGTACCTACTTTACCGAGGAAACGGCTTGATCTATTTCCGAGGGCTCTCGCTATCGATGAAATTCGCCCTCGCTCTCAACCGCCTTACACAAACAACAGGACACTACAGCTATGCGATACATCAGACCCGCCTCCGAGGCAGTAAATTGCATTCTACAATCCTTCAATGCATTTGATCGAAGGATCGCCAACGCACCAGATCAAGCACTCAATTGCACCGACGATTTCAGAAATAGTCGATGGAGCGAAAGTATAGTGGTCAAAGCGCCCATCCAATCTTACACAGGCGTATTCAGAGAATCAAAGTCCGCTGAAGCGGAGGCTTCGAATTTCTCTGAATCGGTTGGAATCAAAGGTAGCTACGGGATTTTCTCGGCCTCGGTTCAATATAACTCTTCGACGAAAATCACGCGTTCTTCCACTTCATTTAACTCTAGTACTCACTGCCAGATATGCCGAGGGACGGTGCATCTCAAGACCAGCACAGACATTCTTGGTTATCTTGATGAAAATTTAGTCCAGTCGCTGCAAAGTATTAGGAGCTTAGTCGATGCCGAAGCGTTCACTAAAAAGTATGGCACTCATGTCGTAACGGCGGTGAGTCTTGGTGGCCTATTTGGAATCACTACTAGCATTGAAACCGGAAGCTATACCAAATTGAGTAAGGTATCAGCCGAAGTCAGTGCAAAATACGGTGGCGCCTTAGGATCAGTTGAGCTAACTGCCAAAGTAGCGAGTGAAATTTCTCGTGAAACGAGCTATGGATCGGTGCTGCAATTTACAAGAGCGATTGGTGGAGATCCGATCAAGGCACAGGGCATTGATTTGAGAAATCCAGAAACGTTAAAAGCCTGGGCGGCCTCATGTAACGAGGACGCGATTTTTGCGGTTCATGACACAAAAGAATATTGGGCTTTGATTGAGAAGACTGAAGCAAGCGTGCTTTTGCGAACCTACCTCAATCTCGTCATTACCGCACAAAGCATCAAGAATCCGACGATTTTCTCAGCCATCGCACCGACCCAGCCTTTTGTGGAAAATCGTGCTACCGCCACGGTCAATGAAGATTACAAAATTATTTCTGGTGGCGCTAACGTGAAGATAGGGACATCTAGCTTTCTCTGTGGATCTTATCCGCAATATGATGACAACAAAAGAATCAATGGATGGATCGCCGTCTCGCATGATATTGCAACGCCAAGTTCACAGGACGATACCATCACCGCTTATGCATTAGCCTTTTACGATCCATACGATCTCTTTGAAGTGAGAATGACCGAAGTCACGGTAGGAAATCAAGGCATTGGCATGTCCAAAGTTGAGGCCACGCTCGACCCTGGATACTGCTTAACCGGCGGCGGATGTTCTTTCTTCTGTAAAGGGAATTTGAAATATATCATCAGCAGTTATCCTGAAGGATCATCATGGCGGATCGCTATGTCGGATTACGATCGTGCATCCGAGAACGCGGAAGTGACGGCCTACGCCCTTGGATTAGCCCCTTCGTCAAAATTGAGATCCGAAGTGAGCATTACAAAAAATGTGACCAAGCAGACCTCATCAACTGCACTCTCCCATGGCAATATGAACGTAAGTTTAAGTGAAGGTCTACGTATTGCCGGAGGCGGAGTCAGTCTGACCGCGTGGAATGCTGGACATGGAAACTTGGTGCAGCAATGTTACCCGGGAATGAACAACCAGTGGTTTGAATACAATTCGGACTTGAATGGTTCCTACTCGCCCGTTGTCGCCACCGCCTATGGCATCAACCTCACCGTTGAATGTCAAAATCTGAGCTTATTGAAGGCCTAGTCAATCAGTTCGGACGAATGACCTAAGATTCGCAAGGAAACATGCAAGACCAAACAGGATCAGCCGCTTAAGGTACGCGAGGCTGATCAGTTCGACGACTTATCAAGGCACGACTGACGGTAATGTTCTCACTTCTCGGCTCACAACAACGCAATCATGTGCTACGCTTTGTTGCAAAATAATCTTCTCTAAAAAAGAAATTTTTATCTAAACTAGAATTGAATCGCTACACAGAGAAGCAATCGAATGTTGTGTTTTTTTTTGTGTATATTTTCTCAAAGGAGACTTAGTAATGAAAAAAATCATAGGGAGTTCATTGTTCCTTATCCTCGTCTCAGGCACAGCATTGGCCGGCGAGGCAAACATAAATTGGAGCAAATTCAACAATTGGGAAAGAGTCGTTCAAGGTCGACTCAATGATGATAGTTTCAACGATCGTGCACTAATCGAACGTTCGCGCGAGACGGTAACAAAGGAATTTACGTATATCTTCTCCCGACTGACCAATGACTTGCCAGACGGTGTCAAGCTAGAGATTGACGTCTTAGACTTAGCATTAAAGAACAATTCAGATTCCAGTACAGAATTGTATTGGCCACGATTCAATTTTACGTACAACTTGAAAAATGCAAAAGGTGAGATACTTGCCTCAGGTAGTGAACAGTTAAAAGATATGGTCATGCGAGGGAATGTCATGTTCCAGACTGTCTATCCAGCTGAAGCAAGAATGATTCAAGATTGGCTCAAGTCACAACAAGTCGCAGGCAATTTTCCTACCAAGCAAGAAAGGATGATTGTTAGCAGTAACTAACAACACAAGCTTGGTCTACTAATTCAACCGCTGTTGGATTAGTAGATCAAATAAGCACCTAGCCAGCCAATCGGGCGCATCTCTCAAAGAGTGAAAGCGGTAGCGGTGCAAGGTGTCAAGGAAGACGCCATCTCAATTCACTGATGGAGCATTTCAACTCCTCATCACGTCGAGCATTCTACGTTTGAAGAAATATGCTGAGTATTTGTTCGAGCCCTAGCTAGCAACTTCTTAAGACACCGCAATCTCGGTATTCAACGACCAAGCTTGTCGACTTGTACATGAGGCTGATACTCATCGATAGCAGAAGCTACTCCACCACCGCCGAATTGAAATAAATACCCTATGGATTCTCGGTTCCCACAGACGATTTGAAGTGGTTCAGGTCTTTCACTCAAGCCCTTGTCATGGCACAGCGCCCGACTATCTAGGGCAATTCTACTTAATTGCGCCGCCGTGTACCGCACACCACAAAAGAATAATCTCCGAGCGAACTAGGAATCACGATTCGACTTCACCAGCAGGTGCCGCGCCTTTTCTGAGCAATAATCCGCGCACCCCATCAATACTAATTTGACTCAAAAATTGTGATGGATGTCTAATACTGTCTCGACATTGGTCGCTCAATTCGCACAAGTTCGCTCAGCGATTAAACGTCGATTACATAACGCAAAATCTAAAGCCTGCTGATGTTGCTGCCAATAGGCAGTCGCAACGGTATCGTCTTCAGCTCATGAGATGTCGGGCTTCTTATTCCTCAAATAAAAATAATAAAATAGCTAGATTAAATAATTCTATCGATTTATCATATCTGCAATTAGAGCATCACACGCGCGCATCGTTTCGCTCAGTAAAAACAGTCAGCCAACACCAATTTCAACGCACCAAGCCTCATGACATTCACCAACTTCGCGACCTGTCTTTTCCTATCGCTTGCCATTTTTACCGCCAACGCACAAGACGACAACAAAGAAAACAATCCCAATCGCGTGGAAGTATCATCACAAAAAGGACTCGAACTCAAATCCTACGCACAAATGCAAAAAGGTTTGAAAGCCTATGCCGAATACAAAGCACTTGCGCCAAACTCGGAACTATTTTTTATCTTGATTCCCAAGTCAAAGAACCTTGGGCTCGATGGGATCACAATGCGGCTGGCGAGCGATGAAAGTTCTATCGCTATTCCAATTGATACTAAGGGCAAATTTCAATTGCAGGACATCACGCTTCAACGTGACGACGAATACGATCTGATCTTAAATAAGCCCAAAGGCCAATTTTATTTTAAGCCCTATGTAAAGAGTGAGAACTTAGCAGACAACGTCAAACGCCTAGGAGACCTACGACTTGAATGTCAAGTACGATGGGCAGTGGAAAAACAAGATGTATCGATCATCTTTCTTACGCATGTCAAGCTATTCGCATCGGGTAATCCATGCACTTCACGCGCGGTCAAAGTCTATTACTTCGCACCGCCGGGCGTCAAAAAAGTCGTATTAACGACACCCCAATCAACGATAGAAAAGAAGATTGACTCTGATGGGCAATACTACCTACCGATTTGGGATAGCAGCATCACCGACGATGCTTTAGTTCAATATGAAATGGAGTAGTCCTACGTACGTCTAAAGCATTCACAGTCGCTATCTGCAACAAGGTAGGAAGTATGGAAATGGAGTCAAACCTAAAATTCGACATTCGGTAGGCGATCAACTCCCACTATCTCTCTGTTTTACATCCCGACTAACTGTCAAGTCCCTGAACAGAAAACGGTCGTCTGCTCGCTCCGTTGTTTTCACTCAACAGTTGCTCGTCGTTATCCACCAGACAATAGCCTGCCAGCACCAATCCAGACCACACCTACCACAGCATTCTAAATCTGTCTGTTTATTGCGATATTTCACATTTCTTAAGAGGTTATAGGTTTAAGATAGAACACATCCATTAGGCGAATACTCAGTCTGGACATGTATGAACCAACAAATGCTCTCGCTGGCGAATTTCACAGAAGATAATCTGCGTGCCATACTGCAAGCATTGCCCGCGCTGATCTGGCTGAAAGATCCCGACGGTGTTTATCTGGCCTGTAACGAGCGCTTTGAACAATTCTTTGGCGCCTTGGAAAAAGACATCATCGGTCGCACCGACTATGATTTTGTCAGTAAAGAATTGGCCGATTCTTTCCGCGCCAACGATCTATTAGCCATGCAAAAAAGCGGCCTGAACATCAACGAAGAATGGATTAACTTTGCCAGTGACGGACACCGCGAACTAGTCGAAACCAGTAAAACACCTTTACACAATGCCGACGGCAAACTGATCGGTATCTTAGGTATTTCACACGACATCACCAAACGCAAACAACTAGAAAAATACGAACAATTTCGTAGCTCTACCTTAGAATTACTAGCGAAAAATATCCCCTTACCCAGCGTGTTAGAAGCCATCGTGCGCGGAGTTGAGCTACTACATACCAACTTTATGTGTAGCATTTTATTGCTGGATAAAGAAGGCAAACATCTGGTCGATGGCGTTGCCCCTAGCTTGCCTAGTTTTTACAACCAAGCCATCAATGGCGTTGAGATCGGTATGGGCGTTGGCTCATGTGGAACGGCTGCATTTTTGGGCCAGCGTGTGGTGGTGGACGATATCGCCAGCCATCCCTATTGGGCGCCGTATGCCGAGCTCGCAGCGCGAGCGGGCTTAGGCTCCTGTTGGTCGCAACCGATACTTTCGTCTGAGTTACAAGTATTGGGAACCTTCGCCATCTACCACCGAGAAAAAAATGCACTCGCTGATTTGGATGTCTACATCATCGAACAATCGGCGCAGCTCGCTAGCATCGCCATCGAACGTAAGCGGATAGAATTGAAGATGCAGCATATGGCCTTCCATGATGCGCTCACTGGTCTACCGAATCGTAGCCTGCTTGACGATAGACTAGAACAGACCAAGGCCATTTGCAGACGGCATCATCATTTTGCCGCGGTGTTGTTCATCGATCTCGACAATTTCAAACCACTCAATGATGAACATGGTCACATCGCGGGTGATATCCTGCTGCGAGAAGTCGCCCAACGGATTAGCCTCTGCGTACGCGAAGTCGATACCGTCGCGCGTTTCGGTGGTGATGAATTTGTGGTAATCCTCAGCGATCTAGAAAGTGAGCTGGCGCCAGCGGAACAGCTCGCTTGCAATATCGCTGAAAAGATACGCGCATCCCTATCCGCCCCCTATCAAATCAACATTGCGAATACCCACAGCAAGACCAGCGTTCAACACCACTGCACCGCCAGCATCGGTGTCGTCCTCCTACGTCACTTACACAACAATGACATCGACATTATCAAATTTGCTGATCAAGCGATGTACCAAGCCAAAGCCACAGGCCGCAATCGAATCTGCTTTTTGGACAGCAAACCCTAAATTTTAGGTCAGCGCTATATCAGCAAGCGCAATCCGTAGAAACTTGGTCAGCGCATTCTTCCTTCGATTTATCGACGAATAAATGTTGGATCATAGTGGATGGATGTGGCATGTTAGGCTAGGCCCTCTGTGCGCACCGAGTCTCACTGGCGAAGACTTAGTATCACCTTCACTTTAGTTGCTGACAAGTCTGTACAAATACGTAAGAATAGAATTTTTCTTCTTCGTCTTCACTGTGATTCTTTCCCGCACCGCACGTATTGTAAGCGCCGCCTGGCTATTGTTCTGGGGGCTATTGGTCGTCACGGCGGTGCAAGATTTTGTCCGTGATGGCGGGACTGCTATTTGGCAACCCGTGCTATGGGAATTATCGTCGGGAGTGTCGGCTACTTTCTTGACGCTGCTGCAATTGCACTTAACGCGCCGGTATGATCATCTGCTAGCGACCCCATGGCGTTGGTTTCAACGCCAATTGATTTGGATACCATTTAACTCTCTGGCATTTGTTCCGATGGCATTTAGTATCCGCCATGGAGTGTATGCGCTGATGGGAGAGACGTATACGCATCAAGCTTGGCCGCAGCTCTTCTTATATGAGTCGATCAAGATCTCGCTGTTCTTCGCTATCTTTATCGTCTCGCGCTTTGGCGTATTGTCGTTTCAAAAAATGCTGGACGAACGGGCACGTGCCGAACAAACCAAGCATTTATTGAATCAGGCACAGCTGTTTCGACTCACTCAACAGATGCAGCCACATTTTCTGTTCAATGCGCTCAACACCATCTCCTCGCTCATGCAAACGGATGTAGCACGTGCCGATGCTGTTTTGCAGCAGTTAGCAGATATGTTACGGGCTAGTCTTGATTTGAGTGAGCAGTATGAAATTACGCTCGCGAGTGAGCTGCGACTGGCGCGGGCTTATGCGACCCTAATGACTGAACGCTTTGTCGATCGCGTAGAAATCGATTGGGACATCGATGATGCAAGCTTAGCGTGTAAAGTGCCGGTGATGAGCTTGCAACCCTTGATTGAAAATGTGTTTAAGCACACGGTGGAGACGCGTCGTCACATGACCCACATCAAGGTGAGTGCCGCGTTATTCGAAGGCCAATTAGTGCTCAGGGTGGAGGACGATAGCGGCAGTTTGGGGCCAAGCGGAAACGGCATTGGCATCGTGAATTTGCGGGCACGGCTTGAAGCTCTGCATCTCGATCAAGCTAGCTTTAAGCTAGTGCAATTGTCACCAGCGGGTGTACGAGCCGAAGTGAGTTTGCCATGCGTGTATTGATCGTAGACGACGAAAGACCTGCCCGTGACAAGCTGCGCCGCTTGCTGGCGCAGGAGACCGACATCCTGAGTATCAGCGAGGCACGCGACGGGATCGAGGCACTTGAGCGCATCGCCGCAGAAACACCTGATGTCGTGTTTCTGGATATTCAAATGCCAGAAGTGAGCGGCATCGAACTAGCGGCGTCATTACCCACACCTGCACCACTGATCGTCTTTGTCACCGCCTACGATCAGTACGCCATTCGGGCTTTTGATACGAATGCGATTGACTATCTGCTGAAGCCCTACGACCAGACGCGTCTACTTCGAGCGCTAGAGCGTGTGCGCGAACGCATGTTGGCACAGAGAGCAACTTCAGCAACCACTGCAAACACAGCAACAAGTTCAAGCCCGGCGTCAGGTCTGCCAGTGCGCCAGCTTTTGGTGAGTGAACGCGGCAAGACTAGAGTAGTCAAAGTCGAGCAAATTCAATGGATAGAAACCGCCGACAATTATGTGGTCTTGCACACACTAGATGCCCAATTCCTTCTTCGCCAAACCTTGACCGGGTTGCTGGAGCAGTTAGGCGAGGCGTTCGTCCGCTGCCATCGGCGTGCGGCGGTAAAAACTGATTGTATCGAAACCGTCATCACGCTTGAAAAAGGCGATTGCGAACTCGTCTTACGTGGCGGCGCACGGGTTTCATGTAGCCGCCAGTTTCGCACTTCGGTGATAGAAAAACTATAAACTCGGTACCGAGTAAATACGCTAATAATCCAGCTCGCCCCAGCCGCAATCCAATTCGCCCCATCTCGCTGGCGCCTCGATTTATTCTCAATTAGTCTGCATCCTGTTATCACTATCAGGTCACACATCATGCTCACAAATCACCATGACGACAGCCGCCAGTTCTTTCTTGACTGGGTACGCATTTTCGCTTTTTTTGTTCTTATTTTTTATCACGTGGGAATGTATTACGTCACTTGGGATTGGCACGTCAAGAGTGTCCACGCTAGCAATGCGATTGAACCATTGATGAAGCTTTCTTCGCCATGGCGGCTCGGCTTATTGTTCTTGGTGTCGGGTGTCGCATCGAGCTGGATGCTGAATAAGCTCAGCATCGGTCGTTTTATCCGGCAACGGAGTGCGCGACTCTTGATCCCGCTGATTTTTGGCATGCTGGTCGTCACGCCGCCTCAAGCCTTTATTGAGGCAGTCGAACAAGCTGGGTATCAGGGAAATTACTTCGATTTTATGAAGCTGTATCTTCAGGCTTATCACGGCTTTTGCGATAAGGATGGTTGTCTCGATCTTCCAACCTGGAATCATCTCTGGTTTGTGCCTTATCTATGGATTTACTCCTTATTATTGGCTGGAATCTCGCTCGGCCTTGGCAAGCATTTTGAGTCACTCGGCAACTTCTTAGCGAAACATCTAAACGGTTGGAAGTTATTTGTGCTACCAGCACTCCTACTTGGTCTAATCCGTATTTTGTTGGCGAATCGGTTTCCGACGACGCACGACTTAGTCAATGATTGGTTTAATCACGCCAATTCATTTAGCCTGTTTTTGCTCGGCGCTTTGTTGGCACGTCAAACTGAATTCTGGCAAGGCTTTAATACCGCGCGTTGGACTTTGCTAGGCACGGCACTCGCTTGCTGGGCGTTGGTGCTGATCTTCGATGCCTGGCCTGACGACAGATGGCCAGCCACGCCATTTCCTGTTTGGAGCAAGCTGTATCATTTAATTTATTCACTATGCCAGTGGAGCGCGATTGGTGCGGCATGTGGCTTCGCGCACAAGCATCTTCAATTTGATAGCCCCAAACGACGCTATCTGACCCAAGCTGTTTTTCCGCTATATATTTTGCATCAGACTTTTATCGTGGTATTCGCCTATGTGCTCAAACCAGCTTCACTAGCACCAGGGATTGAAGCGATAGTGTTGATCGTATTAACGATTACGAGCAGCTTTGCGGTATTTGAAATCGTGCGCAGAATACCAGCACTACAACCCATGTTTGGCTTGCGTGCGGATAAGGTCTTGGCACTGCAATCGACTGCACCTCATTAATAAAGAGCAAATCCGCGATGTCGGATAGATAGGCTCCAACATCCACACATTGGGTATTGGAGCCTTTAATATTGGAGCCCCTAATGCTTCTCATCCCATCAGACACCGTTGCTCGGCTTGTTTCAACCAACAGGCGAATAAGTTGAATATTTCAGCTATGTGGGCTAATATATTAACGGTATACTTAATTTATGTGCGCATTCCGCTGCTTGAATTTCCTAGGATTGTTGGTAAAAGCAAATAAGATGAGTGAATGTCTATGGTTCCGTTTGCTCTGATCTAAAAGTGAATAGTGCGAAGTGAAAAGTGCGATCGCGATAGCAAAGACAATATGCGCTCTGGTTTCAGCCTATGGTTGACATGATTTGGCATGTGGTGGGCTAAGTGCGTGAGCTTAAGCCCTTTGATAGCGTAACCTAATAAGCCTCCAGTTTTACCGGCATTGGTTCAACTGTTACGAACTATTTAGTGAAATTTGTATGTAATGTTTTTAAATGTAGGGCTTACGCAAAATTGCGCTAGCTAGGCGTGTCGCCGAAGACAGTACATTTGTACGGCGAGGCGACAACAACGACGCTAACGTCTGTTTTGCTGAAGTACTAAAATAATAGGGAATATGATGGAAACAAATAGTAAAGATTGGCGATATACGGTGATGCCAGCGGTGTTCACATGGCTAAAAGAGTCAGAATCCGGCGCTCTCGAAATTGACTTTGATGAGACAAAAAGACAAGCCGCATCTGTCTTAAAAGCGCAGGGAAAAGGCGGTAGCCGATTTGGTGGATTGGTCGCGTCTGGTACGCTCGGTGAAAACAGTTACCTGACTCCCGAACAGCGTCTCGCTTTACTCAAATCCCTATCTGCAGTTGCAAAAGAATACGATGTCCCATTGATCAGTGGCGCTGCAGCAGAAACCAAGGAACAGCTCGCGACTATCATTGAAGGACTCGCAGGAGTTGGCGTGAATACCGTCATGGTCATGCCACCAAAAACCAAGGAAGCGCCTTCTGATGAAGAAATGTATGCCTACTATGCACTTGCCGCAGCCACTGCAAAAAAAGTAGGCGTCACCATCATGCCGTATAACAATCCTGACGCAGCTGGCTATCATGCACTGTCAACCGATCTTCTGAGAAAGCTGTCTGCGCTACCAGAAGTCGTCGCTCTCAAAATATCGACGCTCGATGTGTCGATCATCGAAACGCTGATCGTAGAAAATAGTGATCTCAAAGTTTTAGCGGGCGTTGACTCTGTCACTGTGCATGCAGGATTGGCTGGCGCATGCGGTGGGATTACTGGTGTAGGCACCATCTTCCCCAAAGCAAGTATCACGATGCAAGAGCATGTGTTGAAAGGTGAATGGGCTGAGGCCAACAAAATTTCTCAGGCACTCAACTCCATCTCCTATCTCGATGCGCAGCCTTTGCTGTTGGAATACCTGAAGTTTGCCATGGGCATTCATCATAATGATGCCGAAGGTGGGCTTCGCACTTACGGTAAGAAATTGACGCAACAGCAAATTGATGATGTGCGCGCAAGATATATGCTTGCAAAAGAAAGATTGGAACGCTTGGGTTTGGCGGACTGATTCTTTCAAATAGTGGACTTACGCAAAAAGAGATAGCTCCTAGCAAGCATCTGTAAGACCATCAACTGTAAGTATTTGTGGGAGCTTTGCCTTAACGACTCGGTCGAATTGTCGATCGGGTCGTTTGTCTTTGAGAGAGACTATGCAAGCTTTCGCGTAGATGTTTCTATGATGCTGGGAGCTTGCCATAAAATCGTGTCACGGAATGGGAGTCAAACCTTGCATTTGACGTTCGACATTCAGTACACCACTTTCTTTCTGCTTCACAGCCTGACTAACTGTCGCGTAACATACTCCAAATGACTACCTACTTGCTCTTGTGTGTAGTGCCCACTTAAGTATGCCAGTGCCATACTTCCGTTTCGCGGGTTTCCTCAATTGATAGAGTAATTCGATGGTTTGAAGGTAAGCGTTCATTGACAGGTCTAAATTAAGTCTTTAAACTGACTTTTCAATATTCATTCAAGGGAGTATGCCATGCGCCTTTCCGAACAAGTCAAACCAATCAGCTATTTCAAAGATAACGCAGCTAAAGCTATTGCTGAAATGACCGAGACGCATGAACCACTGATCATTACTCAAAATGGTGAAGCGACCTGTGTCATACAAGATATTAAGAGCTATGAAGACACAAAAAATACCATGGCTCTGCTGAAAATATTGGCGCTTGGTCGCAAGCAAATCGAAGAAGGTCAATTTAAACCTGCTCGCAAAGTCTTCGCAAAAATGGACAAGGAAATACTCAAGTGAGTTACACCGTGTACATGCTGGACGATGCGGAAGACGACTTATGGAACATCCATAGTTACATTAAGAACCAGTTCTCCAAAACCTTAGCAGATCAAATTTACGTCAGCATTCGCGACAGCATTCTCCTGTTAGAAACAAACCCGCTTCTAGGCACAAGCATTCCGCAACTCGCAGCACTAGGAATGACGCAGTGGCGACAAATGGTCGTCATGGAAAAAAATAGAGTGGTCTATGAAGTTGAGCAGAATCGCCAACATATTTATGTCTATTTGATCTGCACAGAACGGCAAGACTACGATGCTTTTCTTCAACGAAGGATTTTTAAAAGATAATGCAGAGCGCTTGTTCGTGGCGAAATTTAAGCTGCCAATCACCTATTGTTCGTCTGGTTAACATGTCGTTTCACGGCTCAAATTACTCCAAGGGCAGACACAGTTGACGGCAGGCGGCTAGATGATTATCAGTTCTAACTTTCATGCATGGTAGTTGGTCATGCTTGAATGTTGGAACTGACCTCAAGCTCATGTCAAATGTAAGGCCTGACCACGTGCTCCCGCGCGCGCTCGATCGAATGTTACGGTAGTAGAGATCAAAAAAATCACACACGAGCCATCTAATATCAACCACTACAAACAGTAAGGAAAATTACTCATGGAGTACAACGATTTACTAACCGGTTTTTACTTCAATGTGAAAGTTGATGGGAGCAGCAGCGATGCCGATGCCTCATTTCAGGAAGTTCATGGCTTATATAAAGAAATGAATATCGAAGAGGTGAATACTAACGATGAAAATCACTCTACGTACCGCCTACCCAGCACCGCAAAGTGTCCTAATCTGATTTTAAGGCGAGGTATCGCATCGACTAATTCCGAATTGATCGCTTGGTGCCAAAACACAATCGACTGTGATTTGGATAAGCCGATACAAACTAAGAATATTTCACTGACTCTAACCAATGAAAATGGGGAGAGTTGTATGAGTTGGCGTTTCGTGAAAGCATATCCGATCAAATATTCAGTTGCGGATCTAAAATCAACGGAAAATTCGATTTTATTGGAAATTCTAGAATTTAGTTACCAATGCTTTGAAGTTGAAACCAGTCCAGTCAAGGAAAGTAAGCTTAAATCAAGACGTTAATACATTCGATAAATTGGCTACAGTCATTCTGCGTTTAAGCATGCATGGGGTCAGGTTTTAATTCGACTTTAAGCAATCAATCAACACCACGCTCTTTCTGTCTCACAGCCCGACTAACCGTCGCGTAACTTACACCAAAATGGCTACCGACTTGCTCGAGTGTGTAGTGTCCATTTAAGTATGCCAGTGCCATATTTTCGTTTCGCGTATTCCCCAGATTGACAAAGTAATCCAATGGTTTGATCGGGGCTTGTTTTTGTTTTTTGGGGATGTCTTTGCGTGATTGTTCGGAATCGAGCTTGCATTGCATATCCAGTACAAAATCGTCGTCACCGAGATAAATTTGGTTCTTCAGGCTCTGCCAAGGAGAAGGCTGTCCTTTGCCCTGTTGTACAAATTCACGATAGCGCTGCTGTGCGATATGCTTGGTCTTGGCAAATCCACCCAGAACCCAATCGGTCGTTAAACACGCAGCACCTTCTACCATGCCTGCGGTAGCGCGATAACTGCTCCACGGCCAATCTTTAGCGCTGCGAACCATGCCAGCACGTACCGGATTTAAGGCGATGTAGCGCGTCAATTCAAGCAGGTAGGATTCCTTCTGCACCAAAATCGCTTTAAATCGCCCCTTAAAAACATGGCCGACGCGTTGATACTGCCGATTGACATACTGGGTATAAGAACCATTGAGCAATTTCATCCCGTCAGACAAACTTGCGCGATTGGTTTCAATCAACAGGTGGTAATGATTGTCCATCAGACAGTAAGCGTGACAATACCAATCATAACGATCCACCACGATTTTCAACAGCGATAAAAACCGCTGTCTATCATCGTCATTGCCATAAATGTTCCCTCGTGCATTCCCGCGAGCGGTGACGTGGTACAAAGCACCTGTGTACTCTATACGCAAGGGTCTTACCATTTCAATCTTCCGTCGGTTTAGTAACGGTCGAGTGTGGGATGGTGAAAGAGGAGTGTCAAATATAAGGCCTGACCCCGTGCACCTTGCTTACTTTTTCTATGTTTCAACATCAAATCGAATGCACATCTCCCTTTAATGAATTCAAGATATTGGAGATCTCTCAATTTTAGCAGCGAAATAGAACTCGCTTCTCAAAATAGGCGCCTACGCTTTTAATCTAAATAACTCAATCAAAACCCCGGCGGCCGTTCCCCCGCTACCGCAAAATGTTTTTCCAAAGCCAAGCCCGCACGGGCGATGGTGGCTTCGTCGAATAGGCGGCCGATGAAGGTGACGCCGTAGGGGACTTTTCTTGGTGTGCTGAATTTGATCGGCGGATTGTTGGGATCAGGTGCCCAGTCGCTGCGGGTTTCGGTGATTTCTACGCTGCCTGTTTTTATGGTCAACGATGGATGTCCGGTGAAGTTGGAGATCGTCAGCATTTCGTCGCGTAGTGAGGGCACGAGTAAGAGATCGACTTCGTTCATGATGCGGGCCATTTCGATGGCGACTTTGCGGCGTAGGCGGTCGGCTTGCACGAAGTCGACTGCGGAAAGGAAGCGCGCTTCGCGGAAGAGGTTGGGCCAGGCATCGGGGACTTGGGCTTTGAGTTGATTGACTCGGGCGTCTAAGGTGATGTCTTCGAAGGCCGCCGCCGCTTCGGCGAACAGCACCACATTCAAAGAACTGTAGGGCCAATCGGGTAGCGATACCGGCGTTGGAATCATGCCGAGTTTTTTTGCCGCTTCCAAAGCCGCGCGATCGACGTCGGTGGCGCCGCTATCGTTCATCCATGCGGGAAAGTAGCCGACTTTTAAGCCGCGTACGGAGGCATTGGCATCGAAATCCAAAGTCGATGGTACACAGGCGACGTCGGCTTGATCGGGGCCGGAGATCGCGTTCAATACCAACATAGCGTCTTCCACGCTGCGCGTCATCGGGCCCAATTTGTCGAGCGACCAGCATAAGGTCATGGCGCCGGTGCGTGGCACGCGACCATAGGTGGGGCGCAGACCCGTCACACCACAGCGCATACTCGGGCTGACGATACTGCCGCCGGTTTCGCTGCCGATAGAAAACGCGACCAATGCCGCGGCAGTGGCTGCGCCTGGGCCCGCGCTGGAACCAGAAGCGCCTTCTTCCAATAACCACGGATTCATGGTCTGCCCACCGAACCAAATATCATTGAGTGCCAAGGCACCTAAGCTGAGCTTGGCAATCATCACCGCACCCGCTTCGTTCAAGCGCGTGATGACGGTGGCATCTTTGTTGGGCACACGATCTTTAAACGGCTCCGCGCCCCAAGTGGTGGCGATGCCAGCGGTGTCTAACAAATCTTTCACGCCATACGGAATGCCATGCAAAGGCCCACGATATTTTCCGGCGGCGATCTCGGCATCGGCTTGCTTGGCGCGCGCCAAAGCATGTTCGCGCGTGACGGTGATGACACTGCGCAGTTTGGGATCGAGCCTTTGAATGCGGTCCAGATAAATTTGCGTCAAACGCATCGAACTCAACTGCTTCGTTTCAATCCAGCGCGACAATTGCGATACCGGCGCATAAGCGATGTCCGCATCGCTCTTCGGCAAAGGCATGGCTTTGGCGTGTGAACGTATGAATTGATTGTGGGCAGAGCGTTTTTTGCCAGCGACGACAGCAGGGTTCCACACCGTGGCAGGAGAAACTTCTACTTCGATCGCCAGCTTACGCGGCCCCGTGCGACGCTCCAACGAAGATGCCATCGACACCCGCCAACTATTCGCCGCCATCTCGCGCTCTGCCGGCGTCATCGACACTTGCATCAACTTCTCTGCTTCCGCAAACGTCGTCGCCGTCACTTCCGGTCCCACCGCCGCTGTCGCACCGAAGGTTGGCGGTGCACCGGGTGTAGTTGGATTTTGTTCAGCGAGTGCAACACGACTTGAAGTGGCTAAAGCGAGCAGGCCTAAAGGCGCATTCATCAGAAATTGGCGGCGAAGTTTCATACGTTCTCTTGGTTAGGTGAGGTGGATGAAACTTGATACTAACATGCGGTTGTCACAGTGTTAGAGCAGAAATTTGATTTTACTTGGTAAAATCAATGGTAAGTTTGCATCCTGTGTAGTTGCTATTCATCGCGAGATGGGTTATTCGAGGCTTGGCTCTGTGTATCTTGGAATTGAGTGTTCATCGAACAAATCTCGACCAAGAGATGGTAGTAATTGTCCATCAGACGGCGAGCCTGGCGATACCAATCATAGCGATCCAAGGTGATATTCAACCGCAAAAAAGCCGCTGTCGACCATCTTCATTCGCATAAATATACACGTGCAATCTCGAGGGTCGTGACGTGGTAAAAAGCACCTGCATACTCTATTCGCAATGGCCTCACCATTTCAATTTCCGCCGATTTTGTTTCGGTAGAGTCTCGAATGTCGAGTTACAAATATAAAATTTAAGTCTTATTCCTTGCTTGGATGTGCCCCTTTGTTTGCGAATTTCATATTGAAAGACTTAATCGCAGCAGTTAACGAATATTCGATATAGCCACTTGGCAACTGGAGTCGAAGAGCCCCCCAATTTGTTTGACTATTTAAAGAAAATGTTATCATTGAGCTTAGCTCAAAGCCTTACTGTGATCGTGGCAGCACTAGAGGAAAATACGTACGGAGAGTCAATATGGATACAAGCGAATCAACTTCATATAGCGCAGGGCTCCAGCGCGGTATCGACGGTAAGGCGGAGGACTCACCTCTTTTTGATTTGGTATCGATCTTCGAGAACGACGAGCAAAAGAAGCTACGATCAGAAGGGCATAAGGAGGGACTACGCATTCGCGCTCAGAATGCAGTACTAGCAGAAACACTCAATAGCATCAATGAAAAGCAAGTCGAATCAACTCTCAACAATACTGTTTCAAGTAACTCCAGCGAAGAAAGTTCTAGCTATAGTTCAAGTTCGGGTTCTAGCGACGGTGGTGGTCTCCTTAACCTCGTCGGGCTAATTGGCGGTGCTTTTGCTCTATATTACCTCTACATATTTGCCAACAAATTCTGGGACTACTGCTCCGACTGGAAGCTCCACACTCTGCTGCAAGACAAATATGTTGCAGCCTATTACTATTATTTGGTCATAGTGCCATTAAAAGGTTTTGCGGGCATTGCATCGATCTTAAAATCGATAGCTTTGACGATCGGTATCTCGGACGCTTGGTTCACCACCACAGCGACCATCGCCTTAGTTATATGCGGCATCATTTATGCCGCTGTATTATTGGTCGCATACTATTTTCTATTGTTACTGCCAAGCGTCGCTTTTGTTCAGATTAAAGGACTCGTTACCGGCGATACCAATAATAGAAATGATTCGTACCCGATCACATCATTCGCACTGATTTTTGCCATTATTCCGCTCTGTTTGTGGGGAGCATTGAGCTTCAAACAAAAAGATAGACTCGAACCAGATGTCGCCACGCTAGGTTCGCAATCGGAATCGACAAACCGCTCTACCGAAAGTGGATACGAGTCTAGATCAAAAAATAATCACAATACAATCAAACCTAGAACTTCAATCGAATCAAAGAAAAGCACGCCACAAATCGCTCAGACTGAGTTAGTGTCAATATCCCCAGCGAACCAGTTTGCCACTAACAAGGTGCCATCTAATGTTGTAAAAACTCCAGAGTCCATAGCAAAGGAAGTTAAAATTGAATACGGTGCAAAGCTTGACGCCTGTATCGACAAACATAATTTTGGACACACGATGGATGAGATCTTAACAACTCTCTGCGCAGACGAAAAAAAACAATATGATTTGCATCGTTAATCTACAAACACTCTGTCACCAACAATTAATGCAAAAGACCAATTTCATCACTAAGGAAATGCTATGAGTCCATCTCAAACGATCGGAATGCTGTTCGTATCAACTGGAATCCTTGCTGGCTGCGCCAACAATATACATCCTGTTGCGGTCTCAAATGACAAGCTCGAGATTAAAAAAATGACATCCTGCGCGCGCCCCATAGGTACGATTTTCATTCGTGAAAGTGATGCTCTACCTTCATACCGCCAAATCTATAACGCCGCTGGCAACACGAGCAACTATGGCCACCTCGAATCACTTGTGCCACTTGCTCGAGCAGCTCTTCAGACACGAGGTTGTTTTACGGTTATTGATGCTCCAAAATCAAATGACTGGAACAATAGCCAACAGGCTTCTGCCCGTTACAGGCTAAACATTGAAAGAGCAATGTTGGATGATTCTGGCGATTTCACGACAGATGAACTTGGCCGACGCAAGCGTGTATCACTTAACCCTGGTATAAGCGTAACTAAAGCACTATTTGGTTCAAGACTGATTACTTCAGTCATAAGCGTAACGATTACAGATTCCACCACAGGAACGGTTTATAGAGGTATTGGCCGAGCATCAACTCAAGAAAATTACACAAGTATGCCCGAAGTTCATGAACTATCGACACTTGCAATGGGACGAATAGTTCCCGGCGATGGCGATTTACTCTCGGCCGCAATGTTATTTAGTATTGATCGGGCTGTCGATGAATATCGAAAAACACGTTAAATGATATAAATGCGTTTCTTTTGAACGACCAGATTACTGCTTACCACTTGTATTCTCAGCTACTCGTTTTGCCTCAAGAATCCAACTTTGAAAAGACGTCCATTTACTTCGACACTTTCCAGACCAAGAACACGATCATCATCGTCTAGCGCAACTACATAGTCGCTGTTTGCTAGTTTAAATGGTTGTTGGAGAATCGTTTCATCCGCTGACAAAATCAATTCCTCAAGTTCAGCCTTGTCGTAATTTATCGAAAACATATATTTCCTAATTTTTAGCAGTCGTTTAATTTAGCTCCCGCGTGAGCGTAACAGAAAATCAAAACGCATCTATTTTGAAAGCCGAGAAAAACAGGCTCTTTGAAGTGGCTAAAGCAAGCAGGCCTAAAGGCCCATTCATTAGAAATTGGCGACGGAGTTTCATACGTTCTCTCAGTTAGTTGGGGTAGATGAAGCTTGATACTAACATGGTGTCGAAGAGGTGTTGGTGCTGAGGCAGGTTTCAATCACGCGTAGTTGATGCGGCTTGGACATCTATTTCAGATTTGTTCGGAAACAAAAATGGATGCCCTGCGAACATTAAAATCTAGTCTCAAAATTTATTCCTATCCGACGATTTGACAAGGCCTTTTCTAATGTCGTGATCTGATTTTGAAAATCTTGGTAGTGGTTCACCGAAATTTGATCTTGCCCTAAGAGATTATTCATCGTGAGGCGTAACTTAGCATCGCTACTGACTTTATATGAAAGATAGCTATCCAAACGCCGTTGCGGCTTGCTATAGCTGCTCAAGTACACAGTGCTTCTTACGTCTCCTTCGGAAGCGAAGTTAAAAGCTGAGCCTAAACTCCAAGTGTCATTTGGTTGATAATCGATTCCAAGATTGGCGGTTATTCTTGGTTGGCCTAACAATCGATTGTTAGGGCCAGGCACATTCAAAACGCTTGACCAGTTACGCCCAAGATTCGCTTGCACGGCAATATGGTTAAGGTCCTTCAATAATAAATTTAGAGGAAATTTGACGTCAATTTCTATTCCCTTTGCTTGGGCCTTACCATCATTATTTGGTTGACTCACCCATCGATTATTTACGAAGCGTAAATCTCGTTGAATTACATTCTGAATTTGTTTTGCATAAAACGATGCGGAGAATTTGAGTCCGTCCTTACCGAAATGTTCGAAAGCACCATCGACGCCCAAGGCAATTTCGGGCTTCAAACGATAATTGCCAACGAAATCTGGATAGATAACACTATTGTTTGCACCCCGAAAGTTGTCCGACACCAGTTCACGGAAGTTTGGATTTCTAAAAGTTCTGGCAAGTGCTAGACGAACTTGGTTTTCTTTATTATTTTCAAATTTCAGCAAGGTTTGATAGATGGGACTGAAGACATTCGTGTTACTCACCCACGGCATCACTTCTACATCGGTTACCCGAGTTTGAAAACCTTCCCATCTAAGCCCAAAGTAGTTGGACCACAAAGGTGTCGTTTGCCATTCATCTTGTGCATAAGCCGCCGCACGATAGATGGTGATGTCTTGTGATTGCACGCCGCCATCAACCGAATGAAATTCTCTCCCTAGATCCCAACCAGTTTTTACTTGATGTCCTTGAGTCAGTGGGCTCTCAAAGTTTCCGAAAAACTTGACTGTGGTTTGCTTATCATCGAATTCCTTTTTTACCACAGAAAAACTGGGAGCTCCTTGATTAGCATAGTCGGTCTGGCTTTGTTTCGAACTTGCGCTGTTAACCCCAAAATTTACCGACATCTTTGCATCGCCACCAAACCGATGATCTAATTTAGCGGTCGATCCAATTGCGAATCTCTGATCAGAATAATGTGTTTCATTTGCACTCTTCACATTTGAGGTTTGATCCTCAGTTAACCCAATTCCTGTGGTGCGAATATCAATCGGTTGAAAATAGACGCTATTGGAGATAGTTAATTGGTCGCCATTTCCAAGCGTCCAAACGAATCTCGGCTCGATATTAAGAGAAGGGAGTGTCGCTTTGCGTGTTAACTTCGTGTTTTGTTTCGAGAGAACATGATCTCTCAAATTGATGCTCTCAACGCTCAGGTACTTATTCTCACCAAGTCGTGCATCAGCAATTCTCATCCCAACATCATAAGCAAATTGTTCCGTTTTATCGCTAAACTGGAGAGAAAGATTTGAAAACAGCGTATCGCTACCCCAGCGGTCCACTGCCACCTTCAGATTGCGCTTTACAAATTTCGCGATTCCTCTAAGGACAATGTTGATTGTTCCACCGATTGCTTGCGTGCTATGTTCTGCGGTCGCAGACCGTATGATTTCAACTCGATCGATTTGGTTAAGATTTAAGGTATCGATGGTAGTGCCTCTGAGCAAAGGCTGCCCATCGACAAGAATCTGCGTATAGCCGTCTAAGCCGTTTAAACTGACGATGTTTCCTTTGACCGAAATGCCAGACTGTCTTCTCAATACCTCGACTAAATTCGTATCTCCAAATTTCTCAATTTCCGCACGGGTGACTATCTGTTTCATCGCGGTGTCATCCCGCTTCGCATCAAACTTGCGGCTTTTTACTTCGACGCTCTGCTGCGTTTCATTCGTCACACCAGTAGCTTGCCCTTCTTTTACTTTTTCTTGTGCATACGTGTTTGAAGTACTCAAAAATAGAAAGCAAATAGATAGATATGCGCACGTTTTTTCTATTTTATTGTTCGAGTTTTTCATTGTTGGTTTTGCGATCTCAATTTCCCGTCTGTTTAATCACGGTCAAGTCTGCGATGGTAAAAGAACGATGCCAAATGTAAGGTATGACTACTTTCTATGTTACCCACCACCCGCTAGGTACAAATATGCTACAGACTGTCGCGGCTCACATCAGCTCGACACAAGCTGCAAACCTAGAGCTATTTCTCCATCCCTCCCTGAGAAGCTTTCAAGAGTTCTTTATCAACCGCCTTTTGAGATTCGTTCTGAAATAAAAATTGCCCCAACGAAGTCTTACAAACCAGCCTGCCAGAATCACTTGAATCTATCGCACTAAGCTTTTCCGACCTAATTTTATTCAAATACTTGAAACACTCTCCTTCCTTGGCTATTTCATTACGTTCTTTGACGACTAAATTTGAAAAAGCGTGTGCATCTCCTGTTGGACATGACGCATTCATCCAATAAGCACTCTCAAGCATTCGCACTATTCTCTCTTTATACAAAATCAATAAGTCGACCAAATTAATCACAGACTCAGTGTCTGTAATAAATTTCTCAGTAGCCGCCTTACATGAAAGCTTCTCTTTTGATCGAGCTATAAATTCATCCAGACTCTCTACTTTGCGACTGACCAATAAATTTGCTGCATACTCCGTATATTCAGAGACGACGTTGGACTTTTCGGCCCCCATCACTTTCGTTATAGGATTTTTGCATTCGGCCTGAGTTTTACGCCAATGTTCAGCCAATTTTTGTCCTTCTTTCAAATCCGCAGACAATGCATTTTGTCGCTTCTTTACTGGAAGATCTCCATTTACAAATATGTCCTGCCAGCGGCTATTGATGATCCTCCTTATCTCATCGTACTCAAATATACAATTATTGGCCGTTGCAGTCTCGATATTGTTAAAAGCAATCTGCCTATTTCCAGCAGCTATTTCACTATTAGCACCAGCGCAGCTATGAGCTGCTTTTTGCCACAATTCAGCCGCCAATTTGTATTCATTACGAGCGTCGATCCACCTCTTTTGATCGAATACGAGTTTTGCCGTGGATGCAGCGTTCTTCGCTAATGCAAAAGCACCCTCACAATTGCTTTCCATAGCTTGAACAGGCAAGGAGAAAAGACAGATGAATGCAATCAATAATTGGTGTAAATAGTTATATTTCATGTTTAGTGTTCGAAAAAGAGTCGATCTCAACAGACAAAGAAACAGCAATTCGTTGGCTCAATCTTGGTTTAAGATTCAAAGTTTTAGGTGTATTTTTATACACGCCTCTACCAATGCATGTTTTGTTAAAGCCGATAAATGCTTTTATTTGAGTGCAGATAATAACAAGCAGGATCCTCAATCTGCCACGCTCAAGTATTGCACAAAAAATCATAAACGTATCGTAACGTTAACGCTTTTCGTGTATCTATCCAACAAAATAATTACGCAATATAAATTTTGAAGTGAAATCGTATTTTTTAAGGAAGAATGGGTAACAAGCCTTACATTTGAAATTCAATAGTCAAACAACACCACGCTCTTTCTGTTTCACTGCCCGACTAACCGTCGCGTAACTTACACCAAAATGGCTACCGACTTGCTCGAGTGTGTAGTGCCCACTTAAGTAGGCAAGTGCCATATTTTCGTTTCGCGTATTTCCCAAATTGGCAAAGTAAACCAATGGTTTGATCGGGGCTTGTTTTTGTTTTTTGGGGATGTCTTTGAGTGACTGTTCGGGATCGAGCTTGCATTGCACATCCAGTACAAAATCGTCGTCGCCGAGATAAATTTGGTTCTTCAGGCTCTGCCAAGGAGAAGGCTGTCCTTTGCCTTGCTGTACAAATTCACGATAGCGCTGCTGTGCGATATGCTTGGTCTTGGCAAATCCACCCAGAACCCAATCGGTCGTTAAACACGCAGCACCATCTACCATGCCTGCGGTAGCGCGATAACTGCTCCACGGCCAATCTTTAGCGCTGCGAACCATGCCAGCACGTACGGGATTTAAGGCGATGTAGCGCGCCAATTCAAGCAGGTAGGGTTCTTTCTGCACTCGCTTTAAATCGCCCCTGAAAAGCATGACCGACGCGCTGATAGTGCCGATTGACATACTGGGTATAAGAACCATTGAGCAATTTCATACCGTCAGACAAACTTGCGCGGTTTGTTTCAATCAACAGGTAGTAGTGATTGTCCATCAGACAGTAAGCATGACAATACCAATCATAGCGATCTACTGCGATTTTCAACAGCGATAAAAACTGCTGGCTATCATCGTCATTGCCATACAAAAATGGGGTCAGTTCCAACATTCAAACATAGTGTATGAATGTTAGAACTAACCCCTTGCTGTGCTGTGGTTCGACCTCTTGACTACTGGGGCTAATTAATGGGTGACCCCGTGCTTCAGATTTCAAAACCTAATGACATAGGTATTCCATGCAAATGCGCCAACAATACTATTATTATACAGAGTGAACCAAACAGTATCCTCGTTCTTGATTTTGACCAAATTCAATTGCTGCATACT
Source organism: Affinundibacterium fentianense (assembly GCF_018139545.1). Lineage (GTDB taxonomy): Bacteria > Pseudomonadota > Gammaproteobacteria > Burkholderiales > Burkholderiaceae_D > Undibacterium > Undibacterium fentianense. Next base: position 246,945 of record NZ_JAGSPJ010000004.1, read on the forward strand.
CGGGTAGGACAGCGTTTGAACTTGCATGGTGCCACTTGGATTATTTGACGCTCGCAAAAACGCAATCTTATTTTCAACGAAAATAATATCTAAAATATCACCTTGTGCGCTACATGGGAGTGTAATTCTCGCATCGTCGGAAAAACTATTGTGACTATTTAGAAATATTGTGAACGGGATATCCCAAGGACTAGTTCCTGGAGTTGACTGACTTATCTTACTTGGGTCTACATTCCAGCCTAAGTTATTCTCACTGCCATACACTGCCAAATCAAACAAACCATCTTTATTTGCATCAATAAAATCTAAACTCCAAATCGATTTACGATTCGTACTGGGTGGAAGTTTATCCTGCACATCTGAGAAACTGCCATCATGATTATTTTTCAAATATGCTAGTCTCCCAAGCACTGGCGGTGAAGCAAGTACGATATCTGCATAGCCATCATTATTAAAGTCGGCTGCAGCTGCACCATGGCAATAACAGTTTAGTTCTAATTGAAAATTCTTATACTTTCCATCAGCCTGACTTAATAAATATCTTGGCTTTTCACCTTGTGGAAAACCTTGGGGTATTTCCCCATCAATCCCGTGACAAGCAACAAAGACATCTGGCTTTTTATCACTGTTAAAATCAGCTACGATAATTTTTCGCGGACTAATACAACCAGTTCGAGCATCATCTCCGATTAATTTTTCAGTCTGATCTATCCAACCACCTTTGCCATCGGAATGAAAAAAATAGATTCGACCTGCAACGGTCGATCCAAATCCATTTCTGCCAGCAAAAACGTTGGTTGCAGCAACCATCGAAATGGTGCCATCTTGAAAGAAATCTCCATAAGCATGTCCCGCAGTTATTGCCTCATCTTTTACATACTCATTTGAAATAGGCATTATTTGTGGAGCAATGTTTATATTCTTTGCATTGAGATAAGAAGTACGTTGTACCGGCACTGGTGCAGTCCTTAAGTCTTCTATTTGCCTAAAAAACCAATCGATCTTCCCAAAGGCTTCGATAGCCCGGCTTGTATCAATTGGAGTAACAGCGCTTACGATAGCGACAGTTTTTCTAATTGACTCCTCTGGAGCCTGATAAGTAATTCCCTGCTGGATAGAAATGAGATTTGCTACAAGCAGTTTGTTATCTAAATGATCCGCAACGAATCCATAGTTCTTGTCTCCTTTAAACGTATGTGCGGAATTCAATATTGTTCTCACTAACGTACCACGAGTTGCTGTACCATTTGATAACTGAAAATTCCAATAGTTGAGACCTTCTTGATCAACACTCTCCCTTCCAAGTACATTTCGGTAAATAACTTTGATGAAATCGGCATTGGTCATGCTGTCGGTGTATCCAGTTACTTCCGAAAAATTAAGTCCGGCACGATAAAACGATTCTCCTATTTGATCAAAAGTCATTCCCGCAACTTTTCGACCAATCCAATATTCGAGCCCATCCGCGTCAGGAATTCTACTGAAATAGGCAATATAAAGTTCAATGATCGCATTCATGTCTGTTACCGGAATTTTTCTATATGCTTCACCCATTTTTAAATTTACATTCAGATCGACGAATCTAAATACATCCGCCGAAGTGAAAATTTGAGAAACACCATTTTTATCGGTAACAACAAATGAATCACTTTTCTTTAAAATTGCATAATCTGAGCGAGGACCATCGAAGGTAATAATCGATTGAGTTGATTGAGGAGCCGGAGCTAGAGTAGCGCTCAGAGTTGAAGAGTCACCACCACCTCCACATGCAGTGAGAAGAGCGACTAATATCAATGAGAGTTTGGTCTTCATTTTGAATCCTTGTTATAGGTATTTTATGTTTCTTCGATAGTGATCTTACAGACTCGGCATTTAATTTAACGATCTGCTTCAGCAAATTTAGAAAGCTCATTAATTAGGGCGCGATCTTTTACCCAAGAAATTCCGTTTTGAAGATTACTCAGACGATATACAGCAGCATCACTAGCGTTGAGAGTGTGCCATCCTTTTTTAATTGAAAAACGAGCCGAATAGGTTACCACCCAACATTTTATGCGGGGCCGTGGTTGATTCGATTTAAATGCTCCGTACTTTCCGATGTCACCGTCCAAGCTTACTTGCGGAACATTTGCACCTTCTATCTCGAAAGTATGTATGACGCGTTTCTTGCGGGGGAGTTCTGACATTCACACACTATTTGAAAATGTTTGAGGCCCCCCTTCTTTTCAGATCTGCCCATTAATTGGACACAAAGCGGTACTGAGATACTTCTGGAGTAGCAGTGCTACTTGGGCGAAAACAGCAACAGCATTTTCGCTAGAACCACATGGGTGACTGGTGCGATTCACGCAACCACACATTGAAGCAAAAGGCACGACAGCATTTTGAAACGAATGTGCGATGGCGTTACAGGAAAATTTTTATCGCGGTAATTTGCGAGTATTTGGTTCGACTTCTTGACTACCGGGGGCTAATGGATGACTCCTTGATTTTTTTATTTAGACTTTATCCAAAATCATTGTTACTGTTATGATGATTATTTTAATTAACTTGTGTAGGTTTCCAAATGCGTAAACTAGTAATTAAAGATTTTTCATGTATCGCAAAAGCTGAATTGGATTTTAGTCGGGTAACGGTTCTAATTGGGCCACAGGCTAGCGGAAAAAGTATTTTGTGCAAACTAAGCTACTTTTTTATCGACATTTTGCAGGAACAATCGAATTTAGTGAGCGATCACGAAAATCTCGATTCGTTTACAAAGCAATTAAAAATTAGGTTCTGCGAATGGTTCCCGCCATCTGCTTGGGGTGATAAGAAATTCAGCATCGATTTTTTTGCTGGTGAATATTCTGTTCAACTGAGCAGAAAAACATACAAGGGTATGGTCAGCGAAGATTTTCGAGTGAAATACTCATCTGCGTTCGAGCAACAGTATAACGAAACGTACTTACAAGTTAAGAAATTTCTATCTAGACCCAAGAAGAACGAATCTGACTTTTTTGAGATTGAGTGGGAAATTAGACACCTGTGTGAAAAATCATTGTCTAAAGTTTTAGGTTCTGACTATGTTCCTTCGCAAATTTTTATACCTGCTGGACGATCTTTTTTTACAAGCATTGGAAAAGCGGTAGCGGCATTCGAGCAAGGTAAAGTTTTAGATCCATTGACAATTAGGTTTGGTCGAATTTTTGCCGCTTATAAAGATCGACGCTTTGGAATGAATAGTGAAAATGTTGAAAAAAGCGGCATTCGAGAGTCTCTTAACTTACTTTTGGGTGGCGATTATGTAAACAGGAATGATTCCGAATATGTTCAATCAACAGATGGAAGAAAAATCCCTATTTCCGCTCTTTCATCTGGTCAACAAGAACTATTGCCATTGGTAACGGTATTACCACGGTTTATTTCGGCGAGCCGCCGAAATATTTATATCGAGGAGCCAGAAGCGCATTTATTTCCCTCTGCTCAAAGCAAATTGGTGGAAATATTCTCCAATTTAATTAATCAAACTCGCAATAATGTGGACATGGTATTGACAACACATAGTCCGTACGTTCTGGTTAAATTAAACAATTTAATTAAGGCTGGTCAGTTAGGTAGAGTACAAATTCGAGACCGCTCAACAAAAGTAAGTGAAGTTATCCCAAAGAATTTTTGGATGCGTCCAAATTTTGTGAAAGCTTACGCAATAATTAACGGTGAACTTAAAAACATAATTGATAAAGATGGCTTCATAGATGCAGAATATCTTGACGACGTCTCGGGTGAAATTTCGAATGAATTTATGCGTCTCCTAGAAATTGAGGTCGCGTAATGACACCGACAGAAATAAAATCTCAATTCTACAAAAAAACAAATTCTTCAAAAATTAAAGTAGAGGAAAATGGTAAACAAGCCGTATTTTTGAATCCAAATCGAAGTGCTTATTTCGTGATTAGAGTCGACGGTCATTTAATTAAAAATAAGGTCGCTTGTGATTTCGTTGTTTCGAAAGAAGAATTTGCGGATTTAATGATCGAATTAAAAGGCATGGATGTAGACCACGCTGTGGAACAAGTTCTTTCAACAGCAAAATTTTGGCATGACACAGCACTTAGAGAAGGAAAAATCGCGGCGCTCGTAGTCAGCTCGAGATATCCACGATTTGATTCAAAAGTCGCTCGGTACAAAGAAAAATTCGCACGACAATTTAAAGGTCCTTTGCATTTAGTTACAAAGAACCAAGAATATTGCATGGAGCGAGTAGTCGAATTCAATGGGCCATTATAGTCGGAATGGAGTAATCATTAATTCCATATGTGCCACGAAGGCAAAACATATGAAAGGGAGGGCACTAATCGTGACCTCCCTTCAAGCTACATTCAACCTCAAGCCAACCCACGCAACTCCCGCAACGCCACAGACACCGGTGCCAAATCCGCCCCCTGCGTCGTAATCGTCGCCAACAATTGATTCAACTTCGCAATCGCTGCGGTGTGTTGTTCGCGCCATGTTGCGATGTCTTCTTGGCGTGATAGCAGTGATTTGGTGACTTGGCTGGCGATCGAATACACGTCGTCGCGGGCGCTGCCGCGGGCTTGTGTTTGCCATAGCGTGTCGGTTGGTAGGCGATTGATTTGATCACGCCAGCCGGTTAAGCCTAGTTCGGCGTCGACACCAAAATAGGTGCGCGCTGCTTTTTCTAAATCGCTGCCTGTGCTTTGTGCGAGGTCGACTAAATCCAGCGCTGGGAAGATGAATTCCAAGGCGGCGAGATTTTCGGCGAGGCCTGCTTCAACACCTGCTTGGACCAAGGCTGCGCTGGCTTCTTGCAGGCTGGCGTAGGCAGCTGCTGGCAACCATGTGGAGACGTTGGCGCGTAGTTCGCGTGCACCTGGTTGGTAACGTTGGATCAGCGTTGGCAAGTCGGCGTTTTGAGTGCGGGCACGTAGCATCCAACGTGAGGCGCGTTGTGCAATCGCTGTCAATTTGCTGAGCAAGTCTAATTGCAGTTTGGAATCGACTTTGTAATCCAAGGCGTCGATTTGATCCCACAGCGCTTCTAAGTCAAAAATCTCGCGTGCTAAAGTGAAGGCGCGGATCACATCGGCGGCGGAAGCGGCGGCTTCTGAGGCGATGAAATTGACAAAGGTCGCGCCAGTGCGATTGACCACGGTGTTGGTGATGAAGGTGGCGATGATCTCACGCTTCAATTGGTGATTGGCAATCGCTTCTGGGAACTTCTCTGATAAAACTTGTGGGAAGTAGGCCTTCAAAGCGCGGCTGAAGAATGGGTCGTCTGGCAAATTAGACGCGACCAATTCATCAAACACCGCCATCTTGGCGTAGGCTAAGACGACTGCGTTTTCTGGTGCGGTGAGGCCTTGTTTGTGGGCGCGACGACGAGCGATTTCTTCATCCGATGGAAGGAATTCAATCGCACGGTTTAAGCGACCTTGGCGCTCTAAGGTTTGCATCAATCGTTGCTGACCATCGAGGACATACAGCGGACGATGGCAAGCGATGTCGAGTGCTTGGCCTTGGTAGTAGTTGTCGGTTAACACCAAATGGCCGACTTCATCGGTCATCGAGGCTAACAAATCATTACGTTGTTTGAGCGTGAGATCGCCTGCTTCGGTGATCGCGCCAACCAAGATCTTGATATTGACTTCGTGATCGGAGCAATCGACACCGGCGGAATTATCAATCGCGTCGGTGTAGATGCGACCACCTTTTTGCGCGAATTCGATACGACCGTTTTGGGTGCAACCGAGGTTACCGCCTTCTGCCAAGACTTTGCAACGCAGCTCGTTACCATTGACGCGGAAAGCATCGCTGGATTTGTCGCCGACTTGGGCATGGGTTTCAAACGTGGCTTTAACGTAGGTGCCGATACCGCCGTTGTAGAGCAAATCGACAGGCGCTTGCAAGATCGCTTTGAGCAATTCGACAGGCGTGAGTTCTGCGGTCTCGATGCCTAACACAGCGCGCGCTTCTGGGCTGAGGCTAATTGATTTAGCACCACGTGGATAGACGCCGCCGCCTTTGGAGATTAAGTCTTTGTTGTAATCATCCCAGCTGGAGCGCGGTAGATTGAACATGCGTTGGCGTTCAGCGAATGACTTAGCGACATCCGGATTTGGGTCGATGAAAATATGGCGGTGATCGAATGCCAATACCAACTTAATTTGTTCGGATAAGAGCATGCCGTTACCAAACACGTCGCCCGACATATCGCCGATACCTGCCACGGTGAATGGCGTGGTTTGGGTGTTGTGACCGAAAGAGCGGAAATGACGTTTGACCGATTCCCATGCGCCACGTGCGGTGATGCCCATTTTTTTGTGGTCGTAACCGACGGAGCCACCAGAGGCAAATGCATCGCCTAGCCAGAAGCCGTAATCGGCTGAAACACCATTCGCGATATCAGAGAAAGTTGCCGTACCTTTGTCGGCAGCAACCACCAAATATGGATCATCTGGATCATGGCGTACCACTTTGGTCGGTGGTACGACATTACCTTTGACGATGTTGTCGGTCACGTCTAACAGGCCTGACAAGAAGATCTTGTAGCATGCCACGCCTTCGGCTTGGTAGGCTTCGCGATCTGACATTGCAGGTGGATTTTTGAGGACGAAACCACCTTTAGAGCCGACTGGCACAATGACGGTATTTTTAACTTGCTGCGCTTTGACCAAACCAAGAATCTCGGTACGGAAATCTTCACGACGATCTGACCAACGCAGACCACCGCGCGCGACTTTGCCGCCGCGTAAATGCACACCTTCGACACGTGGGGAATAGACCCAGATTTCGAATAATGGTTTTGGTTCTGGCACGCCTGGTACTTCGCGTGGATTGAGTTTGAAACTCATGTAAGGCTTGAACGCACCGGTCTCTGTGGTTTGCCACAAGTTAGTACGTAGCGTTGCCAAAATCGTGGCGATGAATTGGCGTAAGATGCGGTCTTCATCCAGACTCGCAACTTGGCTCATCGCTGCTTCGATTTGTTCGCGGATGTGTTTTTGTGCTGCATCACGATCACCAACAAAATCAGGCTTAAAGCGTGCGCCGAATAATTCAGCGATCAATTGCGTAATGCCGCTGTTTTTGTTCAAAGCCGCTTCGATATAGTTTTGGCTGTAAGCGAAACCGAGTTGTTTGAAATAGCGTGAGCATGCACGCAAGACCGCGATAGAGCGAGCATCGAGTGCGGTGTTCAATACCAAACGATTCAGATCATCACTCTCAACTTCACCACGCCATGCTTGGCAGAACAGTTCTTCAAAACGGGCTTTGACCGCAGCCAGATCAGTTTCGACTGGCAATTGCAAACCCAGATCATGAATCCATAATTCGCTAGCGCCATCTGCTACGTGGTAAGGATGTTCGTCGAGTACACGTGCGCCCATGCGTTCTAGCACAGGTAGAGAATCGGACAAGGCGACTTTAGAGGTGTTGTAAATCTTAAATCGCAACAAACCCGCGACGGCATCTAAAGGACGATACAGCTTAACTGCCAATGGCGCGGCATTTGATAAGCCTGCCAAGATATCGGCGTCTTCAGCACCTGCTTGTGGGGAGAAGTCTTCGCGATAGGCGCTTGGGAAAGCATTCGCAAAACGATTCGCCAAATCCAAACCACGGCCTTCACCATGCGTGCGCAAGAGTTCGTTGCTGCAATCATCTTCCCAACGTTGTGCGAGTTTGGCGATGCGGGCTTCGAGCGCAGACACGTTCACATTCAACGGCGCATCGGCTTTGGCACGAACCAAATAGTGAATACGCGCTAAAGGACTATCGGTCAGCATCGGTGTGAATTCGATCGATTGACCATCTAAGGCGCTCATCAATTCGCTACTGATCTTGACGCGCAATTCGGTGTTGTAGCGATCACGCGGCACAAACACTTGTGCCGAAGTGAAGCGACCAAACGGATCACGGCGCAAGAACAGACGCACACGCTGACGCTCTTGCAAACGCAAAATACCAATCGCGTGATCGGTCAAGGTAGCGGTATCGACTTGGAATAATTCATCACGTGGATAATCATCAAGAATCGATTGCAATGCTTTAGCGGCATGGCTCTCAGGCACGACACCTGCGGCACTCATCACAGCAGCAGTGCGTTGGCGTACTTGTGGAATCTCACTCACTGCTGCGGAATACGCGGTGGAAGTGTAGAGACCGAGGAAGCGCGATTCACCAATCACTTGACCGGCATCGTTAAAGCGTTTGACCGCGATGTAATCGAGCCATGCTGGGCGATGCACGGTGGCGCGTGTCATAGCTTTGGTGACTAAGACCGTTTCGTCGGAATCGATCAATGCCACAACTTCAGGCGGCAATAAGGTTTCGTTGGTATTGACCTTGCCACGCAAAATGCCGAGGCCAGAATCTGGCAATGCCACCAAACTAACTTGATTGCCATTGCGTTTGAGTTCGTAATCACGCGCACCCAAGAAAGTGAAATGACGATCTTCTAACCAGCGCAAAAAGGCGATACCTTCGCCGTGGCTGTGATGCGTGCCGGTGAATTTTTCTGAGGCAGTGATGAGTTCTTTGACGCGGCCTAACATTGGCTGCCAATCAACCACGGCGCTACGCACATCGGCGAGCACATGCATCAAATCATCAACTAAGGCTTGTTGATCAGCGGCGCTGACGATGCGATCGCATTCGACCAAGATTAAGGATTCCACCGGATCATTACGGCCAGCGGCAGTCGCCGCAGCGACGGTACTGACTTCGGCAATGCTGCCATCGGCATTGCGCGCCACGCTCATTAAAGGATGCACGATCCAGTGCGCGGTGCGACCTGTGCGGTTAATCGCCATCGTGACGGAATCGACCAAGAACGGCATATTGTCGTTCACGATCTGCACCACGGTGTGCTCGCTGACAAAGCCATCTTCTGCCAAACTAGGGTTAAACACGCGGATCTTCGGCGTATTCGCTGCGCGCGGTGTATCTAACAAGCGCCAATGCGCGTTCGCCAGGGCAAACAAATTCGCCGCGCCACGGGCGGTGATTTCATCGGGATCGGTGTTTTCAAAATAAGCAGCGATAAAGCCGCCTTGACGTTTGCTGGCTGAGCCAGAATGTTCTTGGGCATATGCCATGAGTTCGGCAAAATGGGATGAGGTCATGCTTGTTCCTTACTTGTTTAAAGTTCAAGAAGTGCCAATTGTTTTAGTTTTAATGTTTGATTGCACACACTTTCTGGGTAAGAAAGCGGGCAATCAAACCTAGTGGAAAGTCTCTAGAAATTCCCATATTGCAAGTATCCTCCATTCGGCAAGGAATGACAAATTTGAGAGCGGTTTTTCGAGGAGATCAATACCACCTGACAAAGTGGCGTCAGTGTAGCTTTAATTGAAATTGGCAGGCGGTAAGACCAGTCGGTGAAATACGATTGTTTGGTTTAGATCAAATGCCTGTCGCGCGATCAGCAGCGGGTCTGATTGGAATATCTGACTGGGCGGATTTGGATGCCTTCTCGTTTGCCACTCTCCTCAAGCTGGCACGCCCAAAATCACACTCGATGCTTTGAAAATGCCGGTTGCGGTTTGCCCGACTTGTAGCGCCAATGCATGACAACTTTCATTTGTGATGGTGGCGGCGAGCGTCGCGCCGCCGGGGAGTTCGAGTACGATTTCGGTATTCACGGCGCCTTCTTGGATGCGCACAATATGGCCTTGGAGTTGATTGCGTGCCGATAGGCGTTGTGACTCACCGGCGCTAAGCAAGATGATGGAGGAAGATTTGATCAAGGCGAACACCTCAACACCGACTTGCAGCGCGAGCTCTTCGGTACTCTCATGACTGATATTAGCGACCATCGTCTGTCCGCCCGCTATGCTAAGGAGGATTTCGTCATTCACAGCGCCACGTTTGATTTGGGTGATGACACCTCGGTATTGATTGCGCACACTGGTTTTCATATTCATTTTTTTGAGCAGTAGAAAGTCGTCGGCCAACTTGTCGGCATGTTGCGCTAGTTGTTGGATAAATTGTTGATGCTCTTGTTCAATCAGCTTGAAGTTATCGACCAACTGCTGACCACGCTGCGTCAGGCGCGTGCCACCGCCACCTTTGCCGCCGGTAACACGCTCAACTAAGGGTTCGCCCGCCAAGTTATTCATGGTATCGATCGCATCCCATGCTGCTTTGTAGCTCATCTTGATTGCTTTCGCTGCTTGCGTGATGGAACCAGACTCGGCGATGTGGGCAAGGAGTTCGATTCGATTTTTTCCACCAAAATTTTCTCCATCGACGGCTAGCCAGACGGCGCCTTGCAGACTCATCGTTTGATTTTTGGGTGTACTCATGCTCTTCTTTCTTGTCATCACCGTTTATCGTGCGTCGGGTTTTTCATATTTTGCTTGCGTGTGGAATTCCTCCAACCGCTCTACGCATCAGGTAGTCAAGACCTAGGTAGGAGACTGCCATTTTTCATGTGCAAGACTTGCTCCCCGAAAACGGCGGCGTCATCGGGATCATGGGTAATTAATAACATAGGAACTTGCAGCTCCTTTTGTAGTTGATCTAACTCTGCCCGCATGACACGCCGCAAATGGACATCCAGCGCGGCAAAGGGTTCATCAAGCAGCAAAGCTGTCGGTTGCGCGATTAAAGCGCGCGCCAACGCTGTTCTTTGTTTTTGCCCGCCCGAGAGTTGATGCGGTAGTTGCTGCGCAACGGCGCGCAGTTGAAATACATTCAGCCAATATTCGACTTGAGGATCGGCGAACTCTGGTTTCGGATTGCGCCATCCTTGCACCAAACCAAAAGCGATATTTTGACGGACATTAAGATGCGGAAACAGCGCGTAATCTTGGAATAGATAAGCAACGCGGCGCTGCTGCGGCGACAAGTGAATGCCTTGTTGTTGGTCGTAAAAAACCGACTCGCCTAGCAAGATTTGTCCGGCGTCGGGTCGCATCAATCCGGCAATCGCTTTGAGGGTAAGACTTTTACCCGCGCCCGATTCCCCCAAAATCACAATACGCTGTGCATCCGTATCCAAACGGACGTCCAGTGAAAATGTGTGTTCACGGCTACGGAAGGTTTTTTGTATGTTGAGATGAAATCGCATGGCTAGTTTAAATTCACTGGAAAGTAGGCCGATTACTTAGATCTCATGACTGCGATGGCCGACGCGCCCTGGGGCGAGTCGATTGGCGCTCAATAGCACGATGATACAAACTAGCGAGGTGACCAACACCAAGAGATTCGCCCCCTCATCGTTACCCGCTTGGACGGCTTCGTAGATCGCGATCGACAGTGTCTGAGTCTGTCCGGGAATGCTACCCGCCACCATCAAGGTTGCGCCAAATTCACCCAAGGCTCTCGCAAAGCCAAGTAGGACGCCTGCCATGATGCCACGCCAAGCCAAAGGTAAACTAACCCGAAAAAAGATCGCAAACTCCGATACACCGAGCACGCGCGCGGCTTGTTCTAGTTGACTATCAATCGCTTCAAACGCAGCTCGTGCGGGTTTAAATACCAAGGGAAAGGCAACAATAGAGGCAGCAACCACGGCCCCCTGCCAAGTGAAAATAAAACTAAAGCCGAAATGATCGTGTAACCAAGCACCGAGCCAACTACGGCGACCGAGGAGAACCAACAGATAGTAGCCGAGCACTGTCGGTGGCATCACCATTGGCAAGGTCAGTAGTGTGTCCAACAAATCGCGTCCCCAAAACCGCCAACGTGCAAGCGCATAGCCGACCGAAACACCTAATACGATATTGATCAACGTCGCCACTCCTGCCACTTTGAGTGACAGGAAGACCGCGGTCCAATCTAAGTTTGTAAGGTGGTCCATTGGCGGGTGCGATGATCAAGGTTTCAGGAAGCCGTACTTCACGAGTATCGCTTGACCGGCTGCGGAGCTAACAAATTGAATGAATCGTTTGGCTTCTTCGCTATGCTTGCTGTCTTTAATCGGCGCTATGGGATAAGCAATCACGCTGTCGAGAGAGATCTCAAAGGCGACTTTGATCTTGTCACGCAGAATCGTCGCATCGCTCGCGTACACAAATCCGGCATCCACCTCGCCACGCGCAACATAGTCCAACGACTGGCGCACATTTTGGGTAGAGATCATTTTGTTTTCCAAGGCAGGCCACAATTTGGCTGCGCTCATCGCTTGAACCGCATAACGTCCCACTGGTACGCTGGCGGGCAAGCCCAGGGCTATTCGCTTTACCGCGACTTGATTCAGATCTTGTAATTGCTTGAACGCGAATTGGCTATCCGTCGGCACAATGAGTACCAAGCGATTGTGCGCAAAGTCATGCCGTCCCGCTGACACAATCAAGCCCTGTTTTTCTGCGGCATCCATCGTCTCTTGGTCGGCAGAAGCGAAGACATCCACGGGTGCGCCTTTGGCTATTTGCTGCAATAAAGCTCCCGAAGCTGCAAAATTCAGATTCACTTTCGCATCAGGATAATGGGTTTGATAGATCTGGGCGATGTCTTTAAATGCGTTGGTCAGACTCGCGGCAGCAGAGACCGTGACCTCCCCTGCCCAAGCATGCTGAACACTGATCAATACCATCACCGCACCGAAACACCTACGTCCCCATTTCCCACACCAATTTAGCATATTGTCTCCCGCGAGCCTTGCTATCAAAAAGCGTAATATACACTGATATATAACGCTTGCGTTGAACGAAGTAAGGACACGGAATGCGTGTTGCAAATACTTGATTTGTATCAGAAAAATAAAATTACATCATGTCTAGATGGCATACAATCTCGGCAACCCTTGATCGGGATCGCGCAATTTAATCTAGCTCGCATCGCTTTCTTCCCACTTGTCTACCCAAGATTGTTTATGAAAAACGGCATTTATCAAGCGCTCACAGCGCCCCTAGAATTACGCCAGAGTAGTCCAGGCTGGAGCTACACAATTGCTGTTTGCTGGTTAGTGTTAGGTTATTATCTTATTCAGTACCAAAAAAACTATAACGAACGGGAACGGTTACAAGAACCCGTGCAGGCTAAAGTACAATTCCTAAGTGCCCAATGCCAATTAAAAAGTGGTCGCAATTCACCCGCTTTTTTGAACCAGACTTACACCTACCAAGTACCGCACCAGACGCAAACTTACGAAGTAGTTGACTCGATTCGCTATCACACAATGGCGAAGTGTGAGGCTGCGTTACCGGATGCCAGCAAGCTTGCGTCACGCTCATTCGTCTGGTTCGACAACACCCGCCATGCGAAAGCGCGCTGGGACTTAGAGGAAGGTTCGTTCACGTCCATTTATTGGTTCACGGGCCTCGGCTTTGTTCTATTAGTCGGATTAGGAATCTATGGACAACGCCATCAGCGGGCGATGAAAAAATAGAGCTCGCTGTCCTCGCGAATTTGCTTGCGTTTGCTTGCATTTGCTTCGACATTCCTTTCTAATCTTGGCATGAACACGCCAAATTCCAACGCACCAGCGCTCTTTCAACAAGCCTATGGACTGCACCAGCAGGGCAAAATCCAACAAGCGAAACTGCTTTATGAGCAAATTATTGCGATGGCACCTGAGACCTCCGATGCCTATTTATTGTTGGGAGTGATTGCGCAGCAAACGCGCGACTCAGCCCTGGCTATTCGCTACTTCGAGACGGTGATACAGCAACAACCCAATTTTGCCGTGACGTATTGCCATATGGGCGTGGCACAGAAGAGTCTGGGCTTACGCGATCAAGCGCTGAAAAGCTATGACCAAGCCATCGCGCTTGACCCTCGCTTGGCGGATGCGTTTTACAATCGCGGGATTTTGAGAGCAGAGATGCGTCAGTATGAAGCCGCGCTGCAGGACTACGATGCGGCGATTGCTGTACGCCCGCACTATCCAGAGGCTTACTGTAACCGTGGTATCGCCTTACGCCAATTACATCGACTCGAAGAAGCCCTTGCAAGCTATCAACAAGCACTGACCTTGAAACCCAATTTGGTCGATGCCCTGTACAACCGCGGTCTGTGCTGGTTGCAGCTCGGTGATTTTGCGCAAGGATGGCCGGCGTATGAATGGCGCTGGCAATGCCAAGGAATTAGCGCATCCAAAAATCGCAGAGAATTCGTTGCGCCATTATGGTTAGGTGAGCAGAATTTGTCGGGAAAAACCATCTACGTGTATAGCGAGCAGGGATTGGGCGACACATTGCAATTTTGCCGGTATCTCACTATCCTCAAGGCGATGGGAGCATCCGTGATACTCGAAGTGCAAGCACCTTTGCTCAGCCTACTGCAACACATCGAAGGTCTGGATCAATGCATGACTCGTCCAGCCATTTATCCACCGATGGACTATCAAATTCCCTTGATGAGCCTACCTTTGGCATGTGAGACGAATCAAGTTACGGCTATTCCTGCGCCTGCTGCATACCTTTATGCCGATCCCATCAAATTAGCGAATTGGCAGCAACGCTTAGGCCAATTAACTGGACTCAAAGTTGGCCTAGTTTGGAGCGGTAGTGCCAGTCACAAAAACGACCAACAGCGTAGTATCGATTTATCTCAATTGCTGTCCTCTTTACCACAGCAAAGTGACGCAATCCATTACATCAGTTTGCAAAAAGAATACCGCGAAGCCGATACCGTGACCCTGCGTGCACATCCTGAAGTCATGGATTTTGCGGCAGAGTTACAGGATTTTTCAGATACCGCCGCTCTTTGTCAGGCACTCGATTTGGTCATTAGTGTCGATACCAGCGTTGCCCATTTAGCGGGTGGCTTAGGCAAACCCGTCTTGTTACTCTTGCCGTGGATCGCCGATTGGCGTTGGTTAGATCATCGCGACGATAGTCCTTGGTATCCCAGCTTCCATTTAATGCGGCAGTCCCGCGCGAACGATTGGGATGCGGTGTTGGCGCAACTACCCACAAGGTTGCAGCAACACCTTGTATTGAAATAAACCACACCCAAGATCGACGAACAGAGTTTTTGCTTGGGGTACAAAAATCGATGAAACGACACAGAGGACATTCGAGAGATGCTCGACTATCTGCAACGCATGCTGACACTCGCCGCCAACAAGGAACTTCAAGGTATCCATTTTTGGGCTAGCGTGTATGTCAGTTTTGTATTGTGTGGTACCGCTCTGCACATTCTACGGGTGCGTCGGTGGCCTTCTGTCACTGGTCGCCTTTTGCAATTAGGAATACGACCGCTTGGCTCATTGGGGATCAATGAGAGCGGTCGTACCCACCAAGGCTTCATTCCTAACGCACTGTATGAATACGAAGTGGGCGGGCAGCAGTATCGTGGCTCAGAGCTCTCGATCTGGAAAATGTCCGCATCGGGTTTCTTAAAAAAACAGTACGAGATTCTTGCCATCCTTAGTGGATGCCGATACGCAGGCACAAGTTCAAGTCTACTACAACCCAAAGCGACCGCATAAAAGCGTGTTTCTCAGACCGGGTTGGTTTGGCTTGGGGCTGACGCAAGTTGGACTGATCTTGGTACCAGCGTTTTATGTGTGGCGCTGGTAAATTTTTCAAGGTAGCGCTAGGCCATCCCCATTTCTTCTAAACGCATCAGGATTTCCAAGCGGCGCTCCTTCTTAATTTCTAGCCAGTGACGCTGCTCTTGCGCCCCCATAATAGCGTACAGCAAATTCAGACTCGTCGAGGGAAAACGTCGTTTGAGACTTTGATACAAAAAATAAGGATCGGCACTGTAGAGATCTCTTACAGTCACGATGCCGACATCTCTCAGCATGCTACTAGATTTAGGACCCAAGCCGGGGAGATGCTCTAAGGTGATTGGCTGTTTCATTTGCGCGTGATCTAAGTCAGACCCGTCCGACAATGTATTCCGCTTCCCGCTCCAGCCTTGCCGATTAGACATGGGTAAGGCTGGAGCATGATCAAAACATGAGGAAATACCTTGAATGGAAGCTTAATTTTTCAAAATTTTTTTCAAACTATCTGCACCACCCACCACCGGTAAGGCCAAGCTCGTTTGTTTGAGATCGACACTTAACTCGGTGCCAGCCTTTGGCCACAAAGTGAAATCTTGATCACTCGCCATAATCATCAAAGCCAAGCGTTTGCCCGCCGGAATAATGCGATCCATAGGCTGTAAATCGAAGGTCAAATCAACAAACTTATTTGGCAGCAACGGCGTTCCGGGTAATTTCGAATCATAATTGCCTGATTTCGTTAGGGAACGATGATTTTGTGGGTCCGCCCATCCGCGCGTGACGACCCCAACTTGTCCATTGGATCCGACGACTTTGTCGTCAAACGGGAGTGTCACTAACCACACAGACAGATTCGTTGCTGGTTTGCTCGCAGCAACACGCAAAGTAATCGTGGGAGTGCCCGACAAATGCACGGATTCGCTTAATTCTGGCGTCGCGTACAACAAGCGATGGGGGGATTGTTCTGCTTGGGCTAACACGCCGCCTTTGAATTGCACATCATCGACGAGTTTTTCTACCACTGACTTACTGAGTGCTTTCAAGCCCAAACTGCCGGCTTGATTGCCACCCGATCCCAAGTAAAGTTGGACCGCACTCGCTTCTGGATTGGGGAAATCAAGATACGGTGTTGGTGGTGTCCCACGCTCAAGATTTTCACGAACGATCATCGCGCGTGCGTCGCGTTCAACGCCATTATCCACACCGTACAAATAGTGTGAAAACCATCGATTGCGCATTTCCAAAGGTGGGGTGCCACCGCCATGACCGCCTTGGTGCAAATACAATTGGGTGGGTACGCCCTGCTTTTTAAGCGCTTCATAAATGCGAATGGAATGCTCGGGTACTACGTTCCAATCTTGCTGACCATGAGCGAGCAAGGTGGCGGCTTTGACACCTTTAATCTTGGTTAGCAGATCACGCTCTGCCCAAAAATCATTGTAGTCCCCTTGTTTTCGATCGAACTTGGCGGGGTACAAGCCGTCGCGGATGGTCGCATTGCAGTAAGCACGCTTTTCTGGCGCGCCGCTGTAAATAAAGTCATATAACTGATCGATGTCTTCCCCCAAATAGCCGCCGGGGTGACGCACCAAACCATTACTTCGATAATAATGATAGTAAGACGTGTTGGGCGCAATCGGAATAATCGCTTCAAGACCCGCCACACCCGTGGTTGCAGCAGCGAGTGGAATCGTGCCGTTGTATGAGGTGCCTGTCATGCCGACTTTACCGCTCGCCCAACTGGCTTTCACCTCAAGCTCGCCGTCGATTGTCGTGTAGCCTTTTGCACGACCATTAAGCCAATCGATCACGGCTTTTGGTGCGAGCTCTTCTGGTGCACCGCCCACAGTAGGGCAACCTTGAGACAATCCTGTACCCGGTGCCTCCGAGTGTACAACTGCGAATCCGCGCGGCAGCCATGTGTCGATTTCCGTTTTGGAAATTTCTGGACGGACAGGGATAAATTTCGCTTGTTCATTGACGGGACGCGGTGGTGGTGCTTCCCCTAGCTCGTGTTTCACGTCCCACATTTTTTGGTTCTTCATCGTTCCCGCGAAATACGGCGAGGATTCGTACACAACTGCCACTTTCAGACCCTCTGTTTCGGTTTGCTGTGGTCGCGTGACGTCAACATGAACACGGTCTTTCTTGCCATCGCCATCGCTATCAAATTCGGTCTCGACCCAAAGCTCTTGTTTTATCCATTTGGTTTTGTCTTGAAAACCTGGGACGATCTGGGCCTGGCCATTAAAGAAAGTAGGGACACTTTTTTGTACGAGCGTTTCGCCTTTATTCTCACTTGTACTCGCAGGTGTTTGCGCATACGCGAGGCTACTCAATGCGAATGCAAGGGCTAGGCTGATCGCCTTGACGGGGAAATGATCCGATAATGAAATGTCAGAATGATTCATGTGATGGGATAAGTGTTGAATTGACGTTGATTGTGGTCGATACAGGAAGGATGCCGACAATTCTAGCCCTCCCATGCCTCTCAGACTACGATTATGCCAAGAAGTTTAATCTAAATATATTAAATATTGTGCGGCATCGAATGCCATGCTGACTTACGCATCAATCATGCCGAAATCCGCCGATATCGACCGAAACCAAGCGATCTCGACAGCAGAACTTGGCCTCGCGTTGGTCGTGCCAAAGACTTGCAAGTTCTACCGAAGTTGCTATGCTGCGCGTCCTTGCTATCCAAACTGATTTCCTATGCAACGCCGTACTGTACTTATTCTCTCCTCCACCTTGCTCATCTCTGGGTTGTCTTTGTCGGCCTATTTTTGGTTGAAACCCGAAACCGTACAACACGCGCAATCGATCTTTAAAAAGAAACCGATAGTCACCCGTTTTGATTGGGACGCAGAATTAGAAAGCTATCTCAGTAGCTATGTTTTCAAGGAACTCCCCACCCAACAGCAGACACTGAGCGATCCGTTTGGGATCGTCGTTGACCGGGCTGGCAATCTATTCATCGCGGATGCGGGCGAACACAATCGCATCTTAAAGATGAACAAGGCAGGGGAAATCAGCGTGTTTGCAGGCGGCACCGAAGGCTATGCGGATAGCCCCAGCGAAGGCAAAGGAAACGCGCAGTTCCACACACCGTCTGGCCTCGCAATTGATACGTCTGGCAATCTCTACGTCGCGGATACCGGCAATCATCGAATTCGCAAAATTAGCAAGGACGGCATCGTGACAACGCTTGCTGGGAATGGACAAGCTGGCTTTCGTGATGGCAATGCAGGCGAGGCAGAATTTAACGGCCCTATCGGCGTCGCGGTTAGCAAAGAAGGTTATGTCTATGTCGCTGACACTTATAACGACAGGATACGCGTGATTTCACCCGCCGGGGTTGTGACCACTCTGGCTGGCGGCGACAGTCCCGGCATGCAAGATGGGGTCGGCTCCTTAGCGCGCTTTGATACACCCAGTCACATCGTGATCGATAGCCAAGGAGCGCTGATCGTCACCGACACCCGCAACAACGCGGTCAGAAAAATTCTGCCGAATGGCGATGTCAGCACGCTCATTAGCAGCGACCCCAAAGATCGCGATGCCCTGCTACGTCGTCCGGTTGGCCTTGCGATCACCCATGATGATCATGTCTATGTGAGCGAACTTTCACATGGCCGAATTCTACAAATCGCGCCTGACGGTCGAGTTCGTGGTTTAACGGGTGTCGATATTGATATCATTCCCGGTGATGACACCAGCCCCCGTCTGAATAGTCCTGTCGGGATCGCAGTCGATCGCGATGGTCATTTATTGGTCAGTGATAATGGTAAGTCGATGCTGCATCGTGTCAGGCAGCGCGGTGTGACAACAACGGACTCGATAGCACCACGTGCGGTCAGTGTGACCGAACCAGTTGCGCCATTGGTCTCTTCGACGCTATGGCCTTTATTGCCACAGGACAAACCACATGAGGTAGTTGGCACCATAGGTGAGGTGCGCGGGAATTATGAGGGAGAAAGTCGCGATCATTTTCATCGCGGTGTGGACATGCAAGCCGCAATGGGCGATGCGGTCGTTGCCATCAAAGAAGAAAAAGTAAGTTCTCCTGTGTCAGCATGGGCGGCAACAACCATCAACGAAGGGATGCGTGTCAACAAACTTTCCTACATCCATATGAAGGTGGGGCGCAGCCTAAAGGAAACACCTCTTGATGCGCAGAAATTTCAGCTGATTAAAGATCCACAAGGAAAATTGCAGCAAGTTCGCGTTCGGCGTGGCACACGCTTTCATGTGGGAGAAAGCCTCGGAACTGTCAATAGCATGTACCACGTCCATCTCAACTATGCACCGCAGGGGGACGTTGTGAATCCATTGCGGCTCAATTTTATCGGTTTTCAGGACAGTGTCGCGCCACAAATCACCCGAATCGATATCGCTGACCGTGATGGCAAAATCCTCGACAAACCGGTGCCTGTGAGACCTGTGACGCACATATCCAAGTCGAAGACGGGCAAAAAGCAAAGAATCGCGCCACTCCCATCCCTTGCGTCGACAGAACCCCTAAGATTGTCACGCAATTTGGAAGAGGTCAGCATCATCGTCGATGCCTACGATCAAGCCGACGGCAATATGGCGCGAAGACGCCTGGGTTTGTATGAACTCGGCTATCAAATAGTCGATGCGGACGGCAAAGCTTTGCCTGGTTTTGAGCAAGCAAACATGACGATACGTTTTAATCATTTGCCAGCTGATGAAGAGGCGGTCAAAGTCGCTTATGCTGAAAATAGTGGGATCACTGTGCATGGGAATGCTAGTACCAAGTTCCTCTACAACGTCACGAATGCGATTCACGATGGCCATGCCACGATTCAATTTTGGAAAATCAAAGACTTGCCTGCTGGCGAATACCAGATTCGTATTGTTGCCAAGGACTATGCGGGCAATCTCGCGGTAGGCAAAACAAGTTTGCGCGTGGTGCTCGACTAGGTCTGCGATATTAACTAGCTGACTTCTTCGCGCACAAAGTGTAGGATGACTTCGACAAGGCAAACGGAGTCATCCATCAGCCTTACACCTTTTAAGATATTTTTTTAACGCAATTCTCACTATTCCATTCAGTATGTTTTCAGCCGAACTCGACATTATTTTGCTCAATCTCGTCCTTGCTTTAGTCGCTTATCTGTCGGTGTATCCGGCGCTTGCCGGCAATGATCTGAACAAGATCGCACTCTATGACCTCGGCACCTCGGGTATTGCACTTGGTATCGTCGGCTATCACTACTGGGGGAGTGAAGTGCAATTCAATATACTGCTGGCAGACGTCAATTGGTTTTGGTTCACGCTGATCAGTTATGCTGCGATCGAATTTCCCATGATGCTCTGGTATTTCAAAAAGCATGGCGTGAAAATGAAGTAATTGTGAGAACCGACAGACTTGCCCGATGAGCGGACATCGATGCCCTTATTGCGACTCGGGCGGCTGCCGCTTTCGTGCAATGAAATTGCCAATGGCAACACCAATGCCGAGTATGAGTAAGCTAGGCAGAGCTAACATCAAAAGTCCGCCCCACATATAAATTTGTGCTTCTTTGCCGGCATTCACACTGAGCAAAAAACCGCTGAGTAAAATCACCAAACAAAGTAATGCATACCAAATGAGGCGACTTTTCTGTTGTTTCGTCTCAGAACGACGACCACGATACAAACCGAGGCCGTGGCCAAATCCAAATCCGAACAAACATGTCATGTAAATGCCGATAAGAAGTGTTGTCATGGTAGCGCTAGCACCGAAACCGTCGTTGCCACCCTTTCCTAAGCTCAGCAGTAATTATTTCTTATCCCATGCGATAGATGCATCCGCTATCTCGCAAATCTCTCGCATCCATCAATCTCAAATTGCAAGGCAACCGCCATCCCGGTTGCCGTGTATTTACTCACCAGCAGCGGCTTTTGTGCATGGTATGTTCCTTGTTTTGCCTTTTCAGTCAAGCACAGGGCGAGATCTTCGACACCATCTTGATTGAGGTCTCCACGATGTAACAGCTGAATTTGATAAATGAAACCTTCGTCTTCCAAGACCAGAGTATTGGGCGTTGGTGTGCTCTTGGTAAAGCCGAAACTATGCAAAGTTCGATGCGACTGATCGCGCCTTGGGCCCAATGAAGAACGGATTGTCGCCAAATCAAAGTCCGTGACGATTTGTTCTAACACGTCTTTTTTCACGAAGTGCGATGTTAGCGAAGTCTGCGCGAACGCCTGCAGACTCGCAGCAAAAAAGAACATGCATCCTACTACCCAGATTTTTCTACAGCTTTGCATACCATCGCCCCATTGTCGTAAAAAAAGCACTACTTTATTTCACTAGTATGGCACACAACACATAACTTATTCCCATCGGGATCTCGAAAATAAGCACCGTAATAATCTGCATGATAGGCCGGCCGCAAACCCGGCGGCCCTTCACATTGGCCGCCATGCAACAGCGCGACTTGATAGGCCTGCTCTACCATTGCATGCGTCGCGGCCATCAGAGCAATGGTTTGTCCGTTTCCTGGATGCGCGATTTGTTGGTCAAACGGGCGCGCTATCACAAACAAAGGTCTTGGGTCGGGATGGCTCTGCCAGCCAGCCCAAGGACGGCTAGGGTCACAGAACCGAGACGTTATTCCAAGCACTGCCATCAATGGACGGTAAAACGCTAAAGCCCGCTCAAAATCCGTAATACCGACCACAATATGAGAAAACATGCTTTACTCCGAGTTCAGATCAGACCTTGTGCCCTTGAAATTACGCATGCCAATTCAAATCGATTTCAATAAAACATAATCTCGTTCGACGATGTCACCGAATTGATAATCCATCCAACCCACATGCTGAAATCCGACTTTTTGGTAATACGCTAAGGCTCTCGCATTATGTTCCCACATGCCTAACCAAATTTGATTCGCACCAAACTCGCGTGCGGCCGCTTCGACTTCCAACAACAAAGCTTGTGCAATGCCCTTACCGTGCCATGCTTTACTCACGTAATAGCGATACAACGCAACGGCTCGCTCGGCTGCTATCGAATCCGGTGGCGGATTCTTCACCACCTGCGCAAATCCGACTAATGCTTCGCCAATGAACGCCAAGATGACCGCGTACTTAGGATCACAGATTTCCGCGCTTTGCTGCGCAATCCCAAAGTTCTTCGCGCAATGCGTACGGATTTGTTCTGGATCATTTTGTTCAGAATAGGTGTCGACAAAGGTCTGTTCAGCCAAGGCGGCTAAGGCGGCAGCATCAACAAGACAGGCTCGACGAAATGAGAGAGGACGAGAGGATTCAAGAGACATAGTTAAAAAATAGTAGAAAGTGAAGGCGAATTGAAGATCGGAGATCCTTGCTAGAAGCCTTCAACAAAACGTCGTTGAGCAAATCATCTTACTGGATTCTGTCTGATTCTTCTACGTGAATGAGGATTCCTTACACCTAAAGCGCTTGGGATTTATTTCTTGACTGGAATCACGTGAGCAGCCGCGGGTGCGCGAGCGATGGTGCAAGCTTTGGTCTGATGACCGGACTTCACTATGTGTT
Source organism: Affinundibacterium fentianense (assembly GCF_018139545.1). Lineage (GTDB taxonomy): Bacteria > Pseudomonadota > Gammaproteobacteria > Burkholderiales > Burkholderiaceae_D > Undibacterium > Undibacterium fentianense. The sequence goes on from NZ_JAGSPJ010000004.1 coordinate 269,890, forward strand.
CAAGCTGGACAGGTCCGAAAATTTTGCTCGTACCGGCCAATCCCCCGACTTGCACGATATAAATCAGCTGTTGATCGGCACTCACATACAAACTGTGACGATAGCCATCACGGATACGTCCCAATTCATTGAGTTGATAAAGATGCCCAGGCGCGGACAAAACAGGAACAGGGTTCGCAAGCGGCAAATCGACTTGCAATCCGATGGCACTGACACAAGGCTTCAAGGCCTGAACCAAAGGATGCTGATCATTTATTTCTGGCACCAAAGGTAACTGTGCATGTGAATTCATGGTTAGCATTCCTAGACTGGTCAACAGCGATACCCAGCGCCAATTACAAGCATGCCGTATCGACACTGGCTTACACCTTTTTCTCTTCGCAATTAAACATCCAACGCACCCCAAACTGGTCGGCCAGGGTGCCAAAATAGGCGCCCCAAAACATATCAGTTAATGGCATTTCAACGTCGGCATGATGAGACAATGCTTGAAACAAACGCTCGGTTTCAGCCCGCGTGTCCGGTTCCAAATTAATACTCATGTTGTTGCCGTATTTCATACGAAAGCCCATCGACTCTGAGGCATCCGTCGCCATAATCACGTGCCCACCTAAAATCGGTAGTTCTATATGCAAAATGAGATTGCGATCTTGCTCCGACAACAGTGCTTGTCCCGGCTGCGGCGGGATATCTGTAAATCGCATTATCGGACCTAGAAAATCCCCTCCAAAAACCTCTCTATAAAACAGAAAGGCTTGCTCTGTGGTTCCCGGAAAATTAAGGTAGGTGCTTACTTTTGCCATTGTGTGTCTCCGTACAGGGTGAAGCTTTTTCTGCATTCCACCCATCCGTGGGAACCGACAATATGCGTCAGCAGAGCTTGATTGGAATGCGTAAAAAGCGACCTTAACAGCAAGTCAAACGCATCGCAAGAGATTCTCTATAGCAAGCCTAAATCGAGCGGTGCCACGCCTTTAAACACACTGTCCGATTGGGCCGTATTGAGTCCATAGGCTCGCGCAAAGAGACCGCCTAGTACAGCGCGATATTCATTCAATACGGGATAATCACGTTGCTGAAACAAACTATTCGGTGTCAAAGCGACTTGCTCTCCGACGACGCGCCCACCTTTCACCGAACCCCCAAGCACCCAGTAGACACTTCCGTGTCCATGATCTGTCCCTCGCTTGCCATTTTCACGGAATGTGCGGCCAAATTCACTGATCACGACCACGGTCGTATTTTTCCATTGGCTCCCCATTTCCGCTCGAAAACCGGCGAGACCACGCCCTAACTCTTCCAATTTGCTTGCGAGGGTTCCGGTCGCACCGCCCTGATTCACGTGGGTATCCCAGCCGCCCACATCCACAAAACCCAATTGGTACTTGTCGCGCATCATCTTTCCGATGCGACGAGCCTCCAGCTCGAATCCTTTGCTTGAAATCGCATCACGATTACCATCATCGTTCATTTGATTTTTTTGCATATTTTGCTTATTCATCAGCATCGCTTGCTCTTCCAACTTCCTATTCTGCTCGACTTCGCTGCGTACCTCAAAACCATCTGCCACTTGCTTCTCTAAGCTAGTCTTGCCATACATCTGCGCAATAATGCTACTTTGACGTTCATCTAAGCGATTTTTCCCCAGCTTTTGTAAGCCTGCATTGGCAACCTTTGCATCACCTCGCAAAATGATCGGTAATTGGTCGGTGAATGACATCGCCGCGCCCGCATTGAGCTGTGCCGCCAAACGATTGAGGAAACCCGATTGATAATTTCGGCTGCCGCCAAGTTCCTGGCCCATCTCAATACTATCTTGCGTTTCAAAATGACTACGACTGAGATCATGGGTTCCCGCAAAGGGTAAAAACGCCACCTCTCCAGCTTGATAAAGCGGATAAATCGATGTCCTTAATGCTGGGTGCAAACCCCAATCGGCGTTGAGTGCTAATGCTGTCGAAGGATCCGATCCGGGCTGCGCGATGGCGATATTCGGTCGCGCTTCGTAGTAAAAATTGCTGCTAATCGGAACTAAAAGACTACTCGCATCGTAAGCGCCACGGAGAAATACCACTAAAGTCCGATGCGGTGACGACGAGCCCGCTGCTGCGGCAAAGAGTTGCGAACTCAAGGGCAAACTAGCCGCCGCGAGTGAATACGTACCGAGATGCTTTAAGAATGAACGACGTTGCATGATCTTTTTCCTCTTGAACTTAACTTTGATTTCATTTCTCTACGTTTGCTTTCGCTGGTTTTTTCCGTTTTTTAGGGAAACCATCTAGCGACGCATCATCTCGGGTGAGGAGAAGAAGAAAGCTTGCCACTCCTGCGGATTTGCCGCTTGATTCAATGCTTCACGTGCCGCGGGCGACCACGACTCCACCATTTTTTTTGCAAACGCGTCGCGACTTAAATTGAAGTGCGCCAATTCGCGATGATCAGCACTGGTTTCTTCTTCATCGGTTTTGAATAATGCTGGGGCTCCACGCGCGATTAACTTTGCAACCTCAAAGCGCTGCGTCATTTGTGCGGGACTCGCCCAGGCTATTTCCTTCATTGAATAACCATCTGGCGTTTGATGACCATTCGCTTGCTGTCCCAGCGTATTCATCCAACTTAAAACGGGACCGGGATTGACAATCAATTGGTCTTCATAAGCGAGTCGTACAGAGGACAAGACGTAATGCATTGGGTCTTTCCATTTTTTCCCCAAGGAGGCGATAAATTCAGGTGTTTCAAACATGGTTTTCAACACATGCCGGATATCGCCTTGGGTTTGCAGAAAAGCACGTGCCATTTGCTGCACGAGCGTTTCCGATGGTTCGTCTGCCACAAAATATTGTGCGAGTTTCTGACTAATAAACCGCGCGGTCGCTGGATGACGGCACAACAAATCCAATACTTGTTCGATTTCTTGTAAGCCACTTCCCGGGATGTTAACCCCCAGCAGGTTTTTATCTCCAAAGTCATGTCGTCTAGGATTGAATTCCGTCATGCCAAAACGCACTGACTCTTCTCTCGCTTGACGAAGTCGCGCCGCTGGTCGCTGGACTATTTTATCCGCCCGAATGTTGACACCTAAACCCGTCAAAACCCTTGCTAATTCTTGTACATCGATTTGTGTGTAACCGCTGCCTACACCCATCGTATGCAGCTCCAGTAACTCGCGTGCATAGTTTTCATTGATCTTACCAACCGCATTGTGTTCGTTATCTAGGTAACGTAGCATGGCCGGATGCAAAATCGTTGCACGTAGCAAATCACGAAAATGCCCCAAAGCATTGGGTCGTATCGCAGTTTCTTCAAAATCGCCAAGCATCGCACGCAAGTTTTCTTTACGGCTAGAAATGTTGAAGTGATTCATCCAGAACCAATCCATCTGTTCGAGCAATTGATTCGATGAATAGACCGCCCGTAAAACAGACCTCGACGCCGCTTCGCGTGCGAGGCGACTTAATTCTTGTTGATACGCTTTACGTAATGTATCGTCGGTTCCCTTCATCTTGGCTGCCGCCTCACGTTGTTGATCCAATTCCTGCATCATCGTCAAAAACGGCTTCTGCGAAATGGTCATACGCTCAATCTGGGCTTGGATGGTCGAAGGCACATCGCTTTGCTTTGCATTCAGTTGTTGCATCAAGAAGCGATCAGGTCCCAACATCGCTAACTGCGCGGCGCTTGAACGATTGCTCCCCCATGTAAGCCGATTCAAGAAAGCCAGAGGTTCAACTTGCGCATGTTGAAAATAGTCGCTCTGTGGGAAAGAAAGGACGGCTGGACTTGGTATCGTAGTATGGCTCGCCACGCTAGGGCGATTGCTTTGTGACCGATCTCGATCCGAATGCGGAGTACTAGAACAAGCGCTTAACATCAACATACAGCTCAAACTGTATCCACTCAGACGGCGTAAAGTCGCGATGCGAATTCGATTGCGTGCGCTAAACGACAAACTAGCTCGCTGCCGAACAGCTATTTGTGACACTGAAAGATCAGGCATAGCGATTTCCTCACAAAATCAAGTAGATCAAAGAAGTCTGTGAGCTTAAGTCCTACTTTCGCCGATTGCACGCCATTTTTGGTAACTTCCACCACAGTCTCGTAAGCACTTGTAACAAGAGCGATAGAATTCGTTTTGCGTATCCATTACAATCATTGTCGCTGACCTCTACTATGACAACACCCTGACAACGCCATGACTCTGCCGACATCACACGATTTTCGTCAAGCGAACGCTCAGACCGATTCCTTGCAGGAAACGGAAAATATTAGCGAGGCTGCGCATCCATCTGCTGCAGAGATGACGCAATGGCTGGCACAAGCGGGCATTCCAGAGGAATTCGCCACCGCGATGCTATTTAGCAATTTATATCAAGAGCTGCGTCGCCTCGCACGAGGCCGCCTGCGCCACGAATCTGCTGACCATACTTTGTCGGCAACAGCGCTCACGCATGAAGCATACTTTCGTTTAGCCGCGCAACAGCAAACCCACTGGAAGAATCGCAGCCATTTCATGGCGATGGCTGCAACTATGATGCGTCGAATCTTGATCGATGCAGCATTGGCGCGTCAAACTGATAAGCGTGCTGCAGAGATGGTGACCTTATCGGCAGCAGACTATTTGGCCGACGAGAATACGCCCGCTCTTGACGTGTTGGATTTACATCGTGCGCTGCAAGATTTCGAACAACAAGACCCTCGTGCCGCGCGCATCGTGGAGTTGCGCTATTTCGGTGGACTCGACTTAGAAGAAATCGCCGAAACGATGGATCTCTCCATCGCCACCGTGAAGCGCGATTGGACCTTGGCAAAGACTTGGTTGAAATCGCGTCTTTAAACTGCGCGAACACAAGGTATTCATACTGAACCATCCTTGATATCGTTTCAATCAAGTCTAAGGCTGCTTACCTCCTACAAGCTCTTGCAGAGATTTTAACTGCGCCTCGTGATCACCTGCTAAAGCAAGAATCGCATGGGCTTTTTCATACGATGTAATTGCTTGCTGACGCCACTGTGTTTGTTTAACTGGCTCCCATTGCATCATCAACACTTGTGCCTCGCCCAAATTCAGCAAAGCATCACGCGCTTTTGGCTGTTCCGACAGAGGACTCAAGGCACGTATCGATTGCTGCACAATCCCGATGGCCTGTGCTTTCTCACCCACACCATAAAGTGCTCGCGCTTTATATAAATTCTGCCACGCTATCATACGGTCTAGATTGGGATTGGCTTGGGCTTTTGCACGTGCCGCCAAACCTTGCAAGGCGAGCTCCACCACAGGTAAAGCGGCAGCGTACTCTTGATTCCATACTAAGGCGCGGCCATGATGTAAGGCAACTCTCGGTTGATCCGTTTCCCATTTATTCCCAGCGCCATTCTCGCGCGCAAGTTTCGCCACGGCTTCCCACGCGATCGTGGTCGCTTGCAACGCAGCAGACGTATCTGGTTGACGCAACAAAATCACACCTAAATTCGCTGCTTCGGTAATGAGCCCATCCATCACTGCCGTGTTATTCGGCGCAAGTTTCGCTGCTATTTGTCGTTCCTGTACCGCCTTCTCGGCGTCACCGCGGGCGTCCTTGATACCGTTGAGACGGGCTTTTGTTAACGCACGTGCACCAAATAGGGCTGCACGGATTTGATGCCATTGCAAGGCATCGGCACCATCACCATCGGTTTTGCCTTCACCGAGGCTGTCTAGCAGAACTTCACTCTGGCGAAACCAATCTAAAGCTTGTTCAGGTTTGTTGAGGCTAGGAACTGACTGCGTATCATGAAACTGCCCCATCCGAAATAAGGTAGCAGCACGATTCATTTTGAGTGCACGTTGTTGTGCCGATGGCGCAGCTAGAATCGCTTCGTCGAGCAAACTCAAAGCCTGCTGCATGCGTTTGACCGATTCTTCTGGCTGATTAGCAGCGCGTAAACCGAGCGCTTGCACTTGCAAGGCTTGCATATACCAACCGACAAAGCCGGCGTCGTGCTTTTGTTGTGACCAAACTTGTTGTGCTAACTTCACCGCACGCTCCGCAAATGCGCGTCCTTCGTCGCCCTTATTTAAGGAGGCGCCCGTATCATTCCCATCGATCTCGGCGAGACGCGCGTAGACACCGGCTAATTCGGTAAGCCAAGCGGGATCATTATTTGCCTCCGCAGCGAGCTCCTCCAGATGTTGAATCAAATCCTTAAGTAAATCTTCCTTAATTTGCAAACCACCAGGAAGATTGGTGATGGCGTCGCCATACCGCAAAACCAAATCCCGTGTGATCGTTCGTATCCTTTGCAGATGGGTCTGCGCTGTATCGCGTGCCAATGCGGCTTGATGACCTTGCCATAAGGCACTGCCAACGCCACCTATCAAGGCCATCGCAGCAACACTGCTCAACCCGACAACAAGACGATTCCGCACCACAAATTTTTTCAACAAATACATCCAACTTGGCGCATGCGCAGACACAGGATGGCCAGACAAGTGCGCCCGAATATCGGCGATCAACGCATCCACACTGCTGTAGCGTCGTGCGGGTTCTTTTTCCAAAGCTTTTAATAAAATATTATCAAGATCCCCTTTGAGTTTCTTGCGTGTCCTTATCCAATCAGGATCGCTCACCTGTTCAGCAGAGAGACTGCTCGGCTTGGTCGGTGTCTCCTCTAAAACGCTGCGCGCCGCTTCAATCGGCGTACTTGCTTGACGTCCATACGGGCGTGCACCGGTCAACAAGACATACAGCAAAACACCGAGACTATAGATGTCGGTCGCTGTGCTTACTGGCTCGCCACGGACCTGTTCAGGGCTGGCGAAATACGGTGTATAGGGTCGCTGGCCGACTTGTGTTTGCTCCGCAGACTGCGGCGCTGATTCTGGGCTACCGTTCAAAGGATCGAGAGCCTTGGCGATACCAAAATCCAGCAACTTAACTTGTCCCTGTTGATTCACTAAGACATTGCTGGGCTTTAAATCTCGATGCACCAATAATTGACCATGTGCGTAAGCCACCGCATCACAAAGTTGTAAGAACAAGTCTAAGCGCGCCTGCAATGGCAAGCCCTGGCATGCTTGATCAATCGCTTTGCCTTCGATCAATTCCATTACAAAATAGGGATGGGCAGCGTGGCTTTGTCCCGCATCCAAGAGACGGGCAATATGGGGATGATTCAGGCGCGCCAAGGCTTGCTGCTCGGATGCGAAACGTTTCAAAATGTCGTCGCCTCCGCGTCCAACTTTCAATAGCTTGACGGCCGCCAATCCTTGAAACCGGCCATCCGCGCGACGCGCTTGATACACATCCCCCATCCCACCGGTACCGATTTTCTGCTGCAGCTCCCAAGCACCAAGGCGTTCGCCAGTTTGCACATTGGCGGCGTCGTTTGCCTGATCATGTGGAGAATATGGTGAAGCGTATTGCGAGGACAATTGCGTCAACAAAGCCGCCGACCAATCGGGCGCTTGGGTCAATAAATGTTTGACCTGACTTCCCTGATCGCCAGCCAAGCTGGACAATAGTTTGCGCACCTCTTCGATCACGGTCGCATCACTCTCCAAGCTAATCAAGCGGCTTTGTGCCTGATCTTCAGGTAATTCAGAAAGGGTTTCAAATAATTGTTTGACCCGTGCCCAGCGCGCAGGATCGAGCGGTTGCCATGCGGTTGTCATCAGAAAATCTCACAGAAGAAGAATGTGAGTCATCTTACTCGAACTTTTTGGTGTATTTTTATTATGTTGTCATCAAAAAACAAAAATGGCGAAAGAAAACTCTTTCGCCATCGATCGGGGCAGCGTCATGACATCAAAATAGCGCTGACGCATCCCTCCATCAATAAATAAAATTCACGCGGCGACCATTGACATTCCGTTGTACGGGATTGCCATAAATATTCACACTACCAGAACCATTAGTCTGTGCAACAACACTTTGTGAAACACTCGCACTGACTGAACCAGAGCCGTGGCTACTCAAATCTGCGTTTAAACTTTTTACAGCGGACAATTGCGCGGATCCCGAACCGTGCGTACTGACGATCAACTGACGCACATTGCCACTGGCATTTGCTGAGCCCGACCCATTCACTGAAACGCGCAATTCATTGCCATTGACTGGCCCCAAATTCAATGAGCCCGAACCTTGCAAATTCACATTTACATCTGCACTATTCAATCCTAGGGCATTGATACTGCCGGAACCCGAGTTCAACAGGTTTAAACTGGCAACTCGCCCGTCTAAAGTAATACTGCGAGAGCCGTTATTCCGAACCTGAATATTGCCACCGTTTAAACCAACCACAGACAAGCGCCCAGAACCATTCGTATTGAGATCATTCAAGGTCGGTACGGTATAGACCACGCGAATTGGATTATTACTACTAATTTTCTCATCGATCCAAATTCTTTGTGTAGCACCATCGACTTGCGTTTGAACCAAATTAAGTAAATTGCTATCCGCCGAAATTTCTAAACTCGGAGCCGAACCAATTCGCACTTCAACTTGCAGGGGGCCGCTGACGCTGAGTCCTGCAACACCATTCACTTGGCGTTTATCGGTCATAACCTCACCGTTCCCTTTAATGGCATTGTTACTCCATGCCGTTTCGAAACGCGCATCATTGCCATCCGGTGCAATGATAATTGCGCAACCAGAAAACGCCAAAATAGAACAAAGTGCAAAAATAGTACGCATGCTAAATTCCTTCAAAAAAATGATGGGTAACTAGAACACCTCTCCGCTTGTCAGAGCCAAGCGGTCGACGGTGCATCGATTCAAAAAAAATGAAAACCTTCACCCGCCGCCTAAGCTGATTCAATACGGCGATGCGGGATGCATGTCGACACTATAAATTTGTCAAAACGCTTTCTAAAGAGGAAAGCGATGAAGCGACGGGTTTGCGGCTTGAACTGCGAAATGAGCGGCGTAAGCAGACACCGCATTGCGGTTATCCACAATAGACGCTGGTCCAAGGCAACTTGATAATGCGAACCTCGGAATGCGCAGAAGAAGCGGTGCAGCTGTCACGATGTAATCCAGAAGCACTATGCGCATTCCAATTTTGCCAGACCGCCTGCTATCACGATAACAGTTGCGCATACGGCACTTATCAAGATCAGGAGACAAATATGAAACGGATGACCGGACACCTCTATTTCTGGGTTTTAGTAGCGATTTTTTGTGGGGGCCTCTATGGCTTTCTCGACGCGACAAATGCAGTGAAACTTAAACCTCTAGGAGATGGCTTTATCGCTTTGGTCAAGATGCTGATCAGTCCAGTCATTTTCTGTACGGTCGTACTCGGTATCGCAGGCGCGGGCGATATGAAAAAAGTCGGTCGGGTCGGAGGCAAAGCCTTAATTTACTTTGAGGTTGTCTCCACGCTCGCTTTGGCAATTGGTCTGATTGTGGTGAACCTCTTGCGTCCTGGTGCCGGCTTTAATGTCGATCCTGCAACACTCGATGGTAAAGCAGTCGCCACTTACGCCAAAGCGGCACATGATCAAAGCACGGTCGATTTCTTATTGCATATTATTCCTAAGACTTTTACCGATGCATTCACGGGTTCGGGTGACTTATTGCAAGTATTATTGGTCGCGATCTTGTTCGGTTACGCCATGATGCGTATGGGCAAAACAGGACAAGCGGTACATCTGTTCATCGAAGAAGCCTCGCATATTTTCTTTGGCATGATGAACGTCATTATGAAACTGGCACCGATCGGTGCAGGCGCAGCAATGGCATTTACGATTGGTAAGTATGGCATCGCTTCTCTTAAACCTTTAGCGGCATTGATGGGAAGTTTTTATCTCACCTGCGTCTTATTTGTCGTGATTGTGTTGGGGTTGATTGCAAAATTTGTCGGCTTTAACATTTTCCGCTTCATTGCCTATATCAAAGAAGAATTGCTCACCGTCCTAGGCACCTCGTCTTCAGAGTCCGCTTTGGTTCCCCTCATGAACAAGCTGGAAAAATTGGGCTGTTCGAAATCCGTGGTGGGTTTGGTCATTCCCTCTGGCTACTCATTCAACCTTGACGGTACAAATATTTACATGACAATGGCAGCGATTTTTGTTGCACAGGCGCTCAATATCGAACTGACACTCACACAAGAATTAACCATGTTAGCAGTCGCGATGCTAACTTCAAAAGGTGCCTCGGGTGTGACTGGCGCTGGTTTCATTACCTTGGCTGCAACCTTGGCCGTGATTCCAACGATTCCCGTAGCAGGGCTTGCTCTCATTTTAGGTATCGATCGCTTCATGTCAGAAGCACGTGCATTAACCAACTTCATTGGCAACGGAGTTGCAACCGTGGTGGTGTCACATTGGGAAGGCGAACTCAAGCACGATGTGATGCATCAAACATTAGGTAGCCAAGCTAAATAATTTCACACATCCCTCGCCCCCCTAACTAAATTAGGCGTCAGACCGTTCGGTATGACGCCTTTTTTCTTAGAGACAGAATTCGCATACTTCCGAAGGAGAACAAACTCATTCCATACTTGAATCCATCGACAAATACTGTCATGATTTGGCAGTAGATCTCCACCTATCTTATTCGAGCAGAAATCGCTGCATGGCATAGCTCTCTGTCGATCACCGCAAATCATGTCCCGGACCAAACGTTTACTCGACCTTTTACAAATTCTGCGCAATCATCGTTTTCCCGTAACTGGAGAAAATTTGGCGCGGGAGCTACACATCAGCATTCGTACCCTCTATCGTGATATCGCCAGCTTACAAGAACAGGGGGCGAGCATTATCGGAGAACCTGGCCTCGGCTACGTCTTAAAGCCAGGTTTCATGCTGCCGCCGCTGATGTTTTCCGAAGAAGAAATCGAAGCCTTAGTCCTTGGATCACGTTGGGTCGCTGAGCGCGCTGACCAGCATTTAGGTTTGGCTGCCCGTCAAGCATTACAAAAAATTGCCGCTGTATTACCCGCAGATTTACGTCATCTACTCGATACGACACCCCTACTCGCTGGTCCCGATCCACACTCAAGCGATTTCGATACGGCCTTACCTCTAATACGGGCAACAATCAGGAGCGAACACAAGTTGCAACTGGCCTATCGGGATGGTCAGGGAAAGTCGAGTCGACGTATGGTTTGGCCATTTGCCTTAGGCTATTTTGAGCATGTACGCATCTTAATTGCTTGGTGTGAATTGCGCCAAGAGATACGACACTTCCGTACCGACCGCATTACTTCTTTTGAAGTCTACCCATTGCGATATCCCAAACGTCGACAAGCACTCCTCAAAGAATGGAAAATGCAAGAAGGAATCACTACTGACAAATTCTGACAGTAGCACGCAATACACTACGATCAAGCAGGTACAGTAAATACGCTAAAGACCTTACGTACTTAAGCTCACAACCACTTGATCGGAATCTATTCATGCCACAACCCAATTTCATTCTTCTGTATGTCGACAATCCCATTCTAAGTACCCATTTTTATGCGGATCTATTGAACCTACACGCGATCGAATCATCGCCGACTTTCTCTCTTTTTGGATTGGACTCGGGACTAATGCTAGGCCTTTGGTCCAAACATGCCGCCTTACCTCGCGTGCAGGCAGCTGCTGGCGCACATGAATTGGCTTTCGCTGTCGCCAACCAACAAACGGTTGAGGAATGGGCCATCGATTGGCAAGAGCGCGGGATAGTTTTGATTCAAGCGCCCTGTCAAATGGATTTCGGTTTTACTTTCGTTGGACTAGATCCCGACGGCCATCGTCTACGGGTCTTCGCACCGGGTAGCCACCCATGAGAAAGCCCAAAAATTGGATCGCCGTCGCCTCGGCGGACCACGTCGCACGGGGTGTCGAACAAGGCTTTATCCAAGTCTGCCACGGTAAATTGGCGCCACTCCGTCGTATCCAAGCGGGTGATCGCGTCGTCATGTATTCCCCGACGCATTGCTATGAGGGATCGTCCCATCGCGCAAACCGTCTACAAAGTTTTACCGCAATTGCCACTGTGATTGGGGGGCAAGCCTACCAAGTATCGATGTCAGCAGACTTCTTTCCTTTTCGACGAGATGTGGTGTGGCATATCTCGCGAGTCGCTTCAATCTTACCTCTGTTATCGCAACTCGACCTGACGCGCGGAAGGCAAAACTGGGGGTATGCCTTTCGCTTTGGACTTATCGAAATAAGCACACATGATATGGACTATATCGCCCAAGCGATGTCTGCTCAGCTAATCGACCATAGCAAGTTGGCACCAGTATCACCACTGCTGGCTGGGATGCAACAGAGATTGTTGTTTGACCGGCTCGAAACCTCTTGAAATCCGCGATTGTGTTTGCAGAGCGCCGCTTTTGGGTCAGAATGACATCTCCCACTTTGGAGGTGATTCATGCGTTTTTCGCCCTATCTTTCATCACGTCAGGCTTGGTCTTCGCTCGCAATCTTGTTTGCCATCATTTTGTTGATTCGCTTCTCGTTACAGCATCTACAACCCGTATTGCACACTGAAGAACGCTCTACCCAGCTTGGATTTTCGCTGAAATCGGCGCAAAGCCAGTTGCATCAGATCACTCGTGAACGTCACCCTATCGGCAGTAAAGCGCATGCGCGGGTACGCGATTATCTGATCGAGGAGATTCGCGCGATCGGGCTCGTTCCTGAAATACAGAGGCATTTTGCCAGTTTCGAAAAGGGCACATCGAATGGTCAAGTCGAGAATATTCTGGTTCGTCTACCGGGACGGCTAGCGGGGCATCAAACCGATTCAAGCAAACTTGCACCCACCAAAAAATCGCTACTATTGGTCGCCCACTATGATGCGGTACCGATGAGTTTTGGCGCTAGTGATGATGGGGTGTCTGTGGTCTCTATTTTGCAATCCTTACGCGCACTCAAGTCACAAGGCCCACTACTCAATGACGTGCTAGTTTTACTGAGCGACGGGGAAGAAGCCGGATTGCTTGGGGCCTCTGGATTTGCGCAGGCACATCCATGGATGGCTGAGGTCGGGATGGTTTTGAACTTCGATAATCGTGGCAACGCTGGGCCCGTACTAATGTTTGAGCCATCGATGGGGAACGCCAAATTGATCGCTGGCTTAGCTCAAGCAGTTCCCACAGTGGTGAGTAATTCCGTCATGTACGAAGTCTATAAGGCACTTCCCAACGACACCGATTTTACCGTTTTCCGTCAACGCGGCATTCCGGGTTTAAATTTTGCGATGATACAAAATCTGTCGAGCTATCATACGCGATACGATCGATCCGAGCTGATCAGTCCAGCCTCGCAGCAGCAACAAGGCGAGATGATGCTGCAATTACTCAAGTACTTCGGCGAACAAGATTTAAATCAATTATCTGGCACGGACAGCATCTACTTCAATTTTCCAGGACTGGGTTTGCTGCATTATCCAGTTAGCTATGCACTGCCTCTGGCTCTATTCATTACTTTATTGTGGATAAGTTGCGTATGGTATTGGCGCCAACGTGAATCGATTCGATACACTCGGGTTCTTGCCTCTGCAACTGCATTTCTCGTCCTCACGGGCGGAATTGGATGGTCCGTGCAGTTGATCTGGAATCAGCTGATTCAGGCTTTGCCTAGTTATTTGGACATGCACGATCAGGATCCAGGGCATTTCTATTTACTCGGCATCATGCTCGCGAGCCTGCTTCTCTTCGGTGTAGCAAAACAGTTCCTAAGCCGCTGGATACGATCATCCGAATGGACACTGGGAACAAGTTTCATCTGGATCATACTCCTCGCGTTGACCAGTATCCGATTCCCCGGCGCGAGTTTTCTGTTCGCATGGCCACTGCTATTTGTCATACTGTCTCTGCTGCTATCTCTCTATTTTTCTCGGCGTCAATCGACTGACGCTAGTCAAGCTGAATCGCTTGCAAGCGGATGGATTATCTTTGCCGGAAGTGCTTTCATGCTCGTCCTGTTTGCGCCATTAATTCTCTTATTCAACGTGGCACTCGGATTTCACTTGATTGCTGTACCCGTGATTCTTTTCATCATTTGCCTTGGCTTACTGTCACCCTTGTTAGACAGACTAATATCGGCAATCAAAGCAAAATGGATTGTCCTTGCGACCATGATGGCCAGTGTCAGTGCATTCGGCTTAGGCGCACAAGCCACCGCGGCCTATCACGAAGCCTATCCCATCCCGCCCCAATTAATCTATGTCGCATACCCACAAACGAAGCAATATGTTTGGCTAAGCCCAAATCAAGTACTCGACCGTACTAAGCTACGTATGTTTAAAGCAGACAGCGTGCGTCAAACGCAGCCAGAGTTATTTGGTAAGGGTATTCCTCGCGCGAATTGGCCATATTGGGTTAATCCAGCGTCTGATGCAGGTCTAGTCGCACCCAGCATCGAAATCGAATCCGACCAAACTATCGAACACGAAGGAACGGTCGAACGTCAAGTGCGGCTGCTGCTACGTCAGGATAGCCATGCAAGTAATACCCGTATTCAGATCGAAGGCAGCCCTGTCTTAAGCGCCGAATTGCAAGGTCAGACACTGAGTCGCACAAGCAAAGACAACTGGTTCAGCAGCGTGCATGCGATGCCTGCTGAAGGGGTGAGATTGGTGTTTCGCCTTCCTGCCGGTCTGCCAGCTCATACCGTCAAAGTAAGACTAATTAGCTCGTTTTATGCACTTCCAACAAACGATCGATCCGCCACGATTGCGACGCAAATCCCATCTGCCAATACCGTAGATTTCATTGCACTAGCAATCAATAGTCTCGATTTACCTTAATTTGGCGCGGAATTACTCAGCCTCACTGTGCGAGCCAGTCGGGGCGTCACTCCGTGAGTAATTCCGCAAGCAGCCCATCTGCCGCATCTTCAATATAATCTAGCACGGTGTCAAATCCGCGCGCACCACCATAATACGGATCAGGCACAACATCCGATGGGCTCTGCTTCGCGTAAGACATCATCAATGACAATTTATGGCGCTGTGATGGCGGACATTGTTGCAGTAAATTGCGTAGATTGTCTTTGTCCATCGCGACTATCCTATCAAATCGCTCAAAATCTTGAGGATTCACTTGGCGAGCACGCTGATTTGACAGATCGATTCCGCGCTTGCCTGCAAATTCTTGCGAGCGAGGATCGGGCGGCTCACCAACATGATAAGCGTGGGTGCCTGCCGAATCGATCAAGAATGCAGAAGACCGACCAGCTGCAGTGACTTTGTCTCGAAATACCCCCTCCGCAGTTGGAGAACGGCAGATATTTCCCATGCAGACAAACAAAACTGCCCATTTCTTTTCACTCATTTTTCGCCCCTAACATTGTCGTGACCTCAGCTATCGGAGGCAATGATCTTTGCCTTTGCCAATCTCCCTTGGATGTCGCCAAAATAGACGATGACGTAGCGCCCATTCCGGTTCAATTCGCGTGATATCTGGCAAGCCAGAAAGGTCACGAGTTGAATTCATCGTCGAAACTTCTTACACAGAAAGGCAATTATAAGGTTTCATTTTGCGACGCTGGGTGTTATAAACTGTCACCCACGTATCTTTTTTTCATTCGCAAGAAAAATCGACTGTGATTTTCAATATCGAGCATGTCAACACCTATTTCTCACTTGCTACAACAAGCCATTCAACACCACCAACAAGGACGCTTGCAGCAAGCGGAAGATTTGTATGTCCAGGTTTTGCAACAAGATCCAGATCAATTTGACGCTTTGCATTTGATTGGTGTGATTGCTAAACAGCGTGGTGATCTGCAAAGCGCACTGAATTTCTTGGGCAAAGCAATCTTTGTTAATCCAAGTCAGCCAAAGGCGCATTGCAATCTCGGCGCCTGTTTTCAGGAAATGGGGAAATGGGAACAAGCACTACGCTGTTATGAAAGCGCTGTTACTTTGCAAGCCGATTATGCACTTGCTTGGAATAATCGTGGGAATACGCTGCGTGCAATGGGGCGTTTTCAAGAAGCCATTGATAGCTATACGCGGGCGATGGACTATCAACTTAACTATCCTGAAGCCTACCTAAACCGCGCTTTGTGTTTGCAAGAAATCGCCGAGCATACGCTTGCACTGCAAGATTTTTCCGATGTATTGAGATTGCGAGCAAACGATATCGATGCGCTCTTTGGGCGTGGACTCAGCTTACAACTCACGTTCCAATACGACGACGCACTGACTGCCTACAATCAAGCGATCGCATCAGCATGCAAACCCACCGCGAGTGAAGCGGCATCGTCCTCAATGGCAGCGAAGCTTGCGAGTATCTATACCAACCGTGGCTTGGTCTTATCCAGAATGAATAAACTGGACGAGGCACTTGATGATTTTCTACAAGCCCTCGCTTTACGGCCAAATTTCGTATCAGCGAATTTACAAGCAGGTCATCTGTATCGAGCTCTGCAGAATAATCAACAGGCGATTGTTCACTATCAACATGCACTAACCCATTGCAACGACCCATCACATCGGGAACAACTACGTTTCCATCTTGCGAGCCTCGATGGGATTAGCATGCCCGCCAGTGCACCACAAACCTATATCCGGGAACTATTTGATCAATATGCGGCCCATTTTGATACGCACTTGCAAACGCAACTGAAGTATCAAATACCACAAGCGATCGAGAAGGCGCTTCATAGCACAGGGATTGCAGAGCATCCGTATTGCCTAGACTTGGGTTGCGGTACGGGATTGTGTGGAACGTTCCTAAGGCCAATTTCGCAAGAATTGCATGGCGTCGACCTATCTAACAATATGCTCGCAAAAGCCGCGGAGCGCAGCTTATACGATGCTTTGGTGTGCGACGACATCGTACACTTTTTGACACACACCAACAGGCGATATGATTTGATCGTCGCAGCGGATGTTCTAGTGTATTTCGGTGATCTTCAGCCAGTCTTTCAGCAAATTAGTCGTTGCCTCAACACAGCGGGACATTGCGTATTTTCTGTAGAACTGTCAACACGTGACGACGTCTATTTGCAAAACTCGCAACGCTATGCCCACACACAAGACTATCTACAACGAATCGCTACAGAGCATGGTCTTCAATTCACCTATTCTGAGGTGACAATCGGTCGCTATGAGGACGACCAAGCGGTACAAAGCTTGGTCGTCGTGCTTAGAAAATCTAGTGCAGGAAACGGTTCAGGATCGCACTAAGAGGCTAAGCGCGCGACCAGTTTACGCGTCACCGGGGCGAACAATAGCACCAATGGAAAAGCGCATGCCCATGCGACCAGAAATGCATGCAGCCAACGCAGAATAAAAGCGCCACCCAATCCAGTATTCACTGCAGTCAAAATACCCGACATACAAAATGCCATGAACATGGACATGATCAATGCAAAAAGCAATTGTTGTTTCTTTTCTTTCGTCATCTTGATTCAACTATTATTGAAAAAATAAGGCGACACTGCAACCGACGCCACCGAACCATATCAGCGAGCGCAAATTACTACGATTCGCGAGATAAGCGGCAACGTAGGCGCAACGCAGTACCACAAAGGCCATCGCTAAGCCGTCTATCGTTGCCTGATTCGCGTGTGCTTGCTGCGCCAACACTACACCAGCAATAAAGAGCGGCAAGGCCTCAAAGCCATTATTTTGCGCAGCGATTGCGCGCTGCGGCCAACCACTCAGCTTTGACTCCCATTCACGCGGCATATCATTGTCGTAGCCTCCGTGCTTACGCGACAGCTTAGGGCGGCTAGCCTTCGCAAAACCCACCGTGACGATAGGAATAAAACACGCTGCCAGTACACACCAATTTGCAATACTCATAGTTCACCTCAATTCGTCCAATGTTGTTCACTTCGCCAACGCAAACAAGGTGGGTACTAAGCCATCCTCGCTTGATCGAAGCGTGCATCATAAAGCAAATAAGAGGGTCACGTTCGAGGGATGCGTCTAAATCGTCGCAAAAACAATATCGAAAAATCACGCACATTAAAGGATCTGTTTTTTCGATGAATTGATGCGCAATATTCGATTTGAATGATGAATACAGCACCCCTATACTGAATTTGTGAGTCAACATGACCTAGGTCAGATTCACTTCGAAACTCATTTGGAGAATGAACATGCAGATAGATATACAAGCGCGCGGTTTTGAATTAACCGATGCAATACGTGAACATACACTGAAGAGTATCCGTTTCGCGACAGGTTGGGCAGGCGATGATGTACGTCGCATCACTATCCGATTGTCCGATATCAATGGCCCTCGTGGAGGCGAAGACAAACGCTGTCTGATTCAGATCCCGCTCGCGGGCAAGCAAGACATTATTATTGATGATGTTGAAGCGGATCTATACGTTGCGATTGACAAAGCTACACAAAGGGCTGAGCGCATGTTAGCCAAGCATATCGAACGGCATCGCGAACATCTTCACCACAATTGGAAGAAAAACGAAGACGCGACACTAAATGAGCAAGACGAACAAGAGCGCTCCCTTCCATCATAAACGATCTTTATAGAGGAAACTGATCATGAGACAGTATGCTACCAATAGTCCCGAAGCCATGGCACGTATCATCGCCCTCTCGATGTTGGTCGACGGAGGCCTAGACAAATCAGAGTTAGATGTCATCGCGCGTTACGGTGTGCTTGAGCGACTTGCGATGTCAGAACAAGAATTTGAAAAAATTGTACATGTCTTGTGTGAGGACATGTTGCAATGTGTTCCGGGTATTAATCACGGCCAAATTGAGCTCGATGAAGCGAGCATAGACAGTATTTTGTCGGATATTCAAGATCACCAGCTACGGAAAACCTTGCTCGGTATCATGCTCGCGGTGGTCGATGCCGATGAACGCATGAGTGATGGAGAAGCCATTTTGATTACTCGCGCAATGGAATGTTGGGCCTTGGATTTAATTGAGGTTCGGGAAATTATCTTTTCCAATCCAGAAACCCAATACCGCGACGAGCAAGCTGCCTATGCGTCGCGTAAATCAGCGAAGGCTAGCGCACAATTCCCGCCTTCGCCACCCTCAATTCTCGCAACGCACTATTAGTTCATTTAAGATTCATGTTAAAGCAATTTTTTCGGCGGGTCCTGCCGAACCAAGCCACAATTCAAAATCTACCGATAAGCCAGCGCTTCACCGGCCGCTTGAACATGCCAGAAATATGGCTCGTTCAACGCCAGCGTTTAGCGCTGGGTTTGGCACTAGGCGTTTTTTGCGGAATGATTCCGGGTCCATTACAAATGATCTCGGCGATCGGACTCACGTTGATACTGAAGGTCAATTTGCCAATGGCCCTGATCGGAACTTTCTTGACGAACCCTTTCACCATTGTCCCGATTTATATGGCGGCCTACGGAATTGGGCAAAGCATCTTAGGAGTCAGTAATTGGAAACAACTCCCGGCTTTCCCCGAGGTAGAATGGAGCACGCCTTCCCTGACTGTGCAAAATTGGCTAAATTGGGGCAGTGAATTGGGGACACCATGGCTATTAGGTATGTTGATCCTCGCCACCATCTTAGCGAGCCTGGCCTATCTCTGTATCCATACTGGTTGGCATCTCAGCCACTACCTAGCGGTGCGGAACCGACAGCAACGACAACGAAGTCAGCTTCGCAAACAAATTTAACGAGAAAAGAGGTTGTAGTTTGAGCACGCTCAATTTCAAGCACTTACGCTATTATTGGATGGTTGCCAAAACTGGCAGTATCACTAAAGCAGCTGAGCAACTCCATCTGACCGCCCATGCGGTAAGCGGTCAGATCAACGAGTTCGAGAGTACACTGGGTGTCGAGCTTTTCCGAAAAAATGGTAGAAATATTGAATTGACCGAAGCAGGCAAACGCATTCTCAGCTACGCCGATACGATTTTCAACACGGGAGATCAATTACTCGACGAACTCCGCACGGAAATGAATGCGCGTCGTCGGACTTTACGTATCGGCATTGCAGACGCGGTACCGAAGGTGATTGCCTATCGCCTCATCCAACCCGCATTAAATCTATCTGATCCAGTGCGTATCAATTGCCGTGAAGGGCGTTTAGATTTACTACTGGGCGAACTCGCGCTGCACAAACTTGACCTCATCATCGCGGATCGGCCTCTAGCGGCGGGCTCGAATGTGCGCGCCTACAACCACCTATTGGGCGAATGTGGCCTAACCGTCTTTGCGACAGCAGCACTTGCGAAACGATACAAAGGCGATTTCCCGCAAAGACTCAATCAGGCACCACTTTTAATTCCTGGCGAAGATGTCGCAATTCAAGGCAAATTGCTACGTTGGTTAGAAGAACACCAGATTCGTCCACAAATCGTCGGTGAATTTGACGACGGCGCTTTAATGAAAGCCTTTGGCGCGGCCGGCGCGGGCTTTTTTTTCGCTCCGAGCGCGATGCGCGACGACATCTGTCAGCAACATAATGTCATTGCGATTGGCGATATTGATAGCGTGATTGAGCAAATTTATGTGATTACAACGGAACGTCGCCTCTCGGATCCAGCAATCATTGCAATTAGTCAAACGGCCAAGAGAGACCTTTTTGGAACCGCAGTATGACGCGAGTTCGAAAGCACTAACTCAGCGCACGTTTGCGACAACCAGGCAATTGGCCGCGCCAAGCTTTATACGCAGCGAACACACTCGCGCTGAGCCAGATTAGACTCAAGCTCGCATCAATGACACGATCTTTGGTACTACATTTCCCATCAATTTGGCAGTCAACATTCACCAAAAAAACACCGAGTACAGAAATACCCACGAAAAATCCACAAGCGTAAGCCACCGCGCAAAACATACGGCGCGCAACAGAAGGCATTGTTTCATGCACGTCGGTGTCAATATCGACTCTTTGCATATCGAATTTTTGGCTAACTAATTGATCAAAATGAAAAAAGAATGCCGAGAGTCAGTGTGTGGTTGGCACCAGTACTTCTACTGACACGCTAACCATATTTCGCAGCATACTGGATAACTTGATCACAATTCTGGCACCAACCAGCTAATTCCACAAGAGTACAGCTCGATCAAACTCACCCAACCATCAAACCAAAGCATTCAAAAATGCGGTTCGGTGCAACGAGCGACGCCATCTATCTCGCTCAGGTAAGGAATGTCAACAAACAATCGATACGACGAATCAGATATCCACATCGCTCGCGCCACCGCTAACTGTTGTAATTTTTCATCGTTTCGACTTGCGCGATCGACTTCACATTCAGCACACAAAAGTCATGCATAACTTCATTCTCTGCACATACAGACTCTTTACAGTGCGGGTTCCACAACTAGGAGAGTCACATGCAAAGAGCACTGTTTTTCAAACTATTCACGATAGGCCTATTGATGTTGGTCATCGGCATTCCACTTGTCATGATCGAAAATACGATCAACGCGCGCCTGCGATATCGTGACGACGCGGTAAGGAGTATCGCTGCCGACTCCGTCGGTCAACAAAGTTTGTTAGGCCCCGTCATGATCATTCCTTATAGCGAATATTATGAGGAAGAAGAAATCGTTGATGTCCCGAGTAAACGCAGCGTGCAACGCCAACGCGTTCTGCACAAACGCCTGTTTGTCTTTCCCAATGAACTAAAGATGCTGTCAAATTTAGACACGGATCAACGGTATCGGGGTATCCACAAAGTCTTGGTTTATAGTGGACAACATCTTTTGACTGGCAATTTCAACCTGCCAGATCAGACTGCATTTCAGCGAGACAAGAACAATTCTCGCCTCGTGATTGAAGCACCGATGGTATCGCTAGGCTTGAGTGATACGCGAGGTTTAAAGAATATTCCCGTGATCCAGTGGGATGGTCGAAACATCGAGTTTCAACAAAATAGCCAAATGCACTTCTTCAAGCACGGACTTCATGCGCCACTCGGCAAAATGGATTTCAATGCAGCGCAAGCGATTGAATTCTCTTTAGAACTCAGTATCGACGGTATCGAACAATTTGCCATCGTACCGATCGCAAAGAATAATCAAGTAACATTGCGCTCTAAGTGGCAACATCCCCAATTCTTTGGTCGTTTCCTCCCATCGACAAAAGAAAGAAAGGTGGATGCCAATGGCTTCAGTGCTACTTGGAACATCTCTTCCCTCTCAAGCAATGCGCAGCAACAATTACTCGCGACCGAGTGCTGCCAAGCGCAAGAAAAGGCGATGGAAACTGGGGTAGCTCAGAGCGTGGGCGCGATTGACAGTTTCGGCGTCGCGTTAATTGAACCGATTAACATCTATTCACAATCGGATCGCGCGATTAAATACGGCATCTTATTCGTTGCGCTAAGTTTTGCTGCCTTTTTCTTGTTCGAAATTTTGAAGCAATTGCCTATCCATCCTGTGCAATATGCTTTGGTCGGTTTGGCTTTGGTTTTGTTCTTCTTGCTGTTGGTCAGCCTCTCCGAGCATATCCATTTTATGTGGGCTTACTTAATCGCCAGCATAGCCTGTTTAAGTCTCATCAGTTTCTACCTCAGTTATGCTCTGCGCAGCTGGCGTCGTGGTCTCGGTTTTGGTGCCGCGTTAAGCTTATTGTATGGAGTATTGTACGGATTACTGCAATCAGAAAACAATGCCCTCGTCATGGGTAGTATCTTGCTGTTTAGTGTACTGGCAAGCATCATGTTAGTCACCCGCAAAGTCGACTGGTATCAGCTAGGCAAACTGACTGACCCTATCCAAATCAAAGGAAACACGCCGCAAGCAGATGAGCTTACGTAACGAACTTGCTTGCTCCCTTTAACAAGCAAGCATAATTATTTCTTAAGAACTGCCTTAAATTTGCACAGTTTGAGGCAGTTTCCTCATCATTTTTCGAAAAAAAACCACGCTTTATCGATTGCTAATGCAGAACCTAGCATTGTGGTCTAAGATGCCTTAAGACAACTTCTCATGACGACCTAGACTGACAGCCGCCAACCAAGAGCGGCCATTTCGGATGACTGGTCTGATCTTCATCATGCAGCTCCTACCACCATGCAGACATTATTGGCGCGACGCATCTCCTTTTTAAAACAGCTGACCCTCTGCTTG
The DNA here is from genome assembly GCF_018139545.1 of Affinundibacterium fentianense. GTDB lineage: Bacteria > Pseudomonadota > Gammaproteobacteria > Burkholderiales > Burkholderiaceae_D > Undibacterium > Undibacterium fentianense. Next base: position 292,851 of record NZ_JAGSPJ010000004.1, read on the forward strand.
CTGTTTGGGATGAGTGGTTTTTACCATTTTGCCCAGTCTGCGACGCTAGGCTCGCTTCGCTTTGATCACATCGGACAGGAGCAAGGTCTCCAAATACAATCGATCACCGCCATCGCTCAAGATCAGCAGGGCTTCATGTGGTTTGGAACCCAAGCAGGACTCATCAAGTTTGATGGATACCGCACCACTGTTTTTCGTAGCGATCCACTCGACCCGACAACCCTGAGTGACAATTTTGCCTCAGCGCTCTACTTACACCATAACGGCGACCTTTGGATAGGAACGCAATCCGGACTGAGTCTGTATGACCGGCGAACTCAAAGCTTCATCAATTTCCATCGCGATGGTCAAGATCGCAGTCTAAAGGGAAACTACAAAGTATATGCAATCGTCAATGACGGAGCAGAAGGACTCTGGCTAGCAACCGACTACGGTTTAATGCATTTTGATATTCGTACTAGAGAATTTGTCGATTATCGGCACGATAAGGATAACGACAACAGTGTGCGTGATGATTTGATTACGGACTTGATACGCGATACGCGTGGAAATTTATGGATTGCAACGCCGATTGGTCTCGATCGATTTGAACCTCAGCGCAAAGTTTTTGAACATATCAATCTTAACTTGCGTCACCGTAACAATCTCAGCCAAAACAACATCATTGCACTCTCGCTCGATCGTCAACAAACATTGTGGGTCGGCAGTGAAGCGGGACTTACTAAGGTATGGATAGATCCAGAGGGAGTCAAAACGAGTAGTTTTGGTGATCAAGAGGGATTTGACCTATCCCATATCCAAGCCATCTACCACGATCAACATGACATTCTTTGGGTCGGCACTGTGACCCAAGGGCTACTTCGCTATCTTCCGACAAAACGAGAATTCGAACAATTCCGCCATCGACCACTCGATCCCAACAGCTTATTGCATAACCATGTCAGCAAAATCTACCAAGACCAAACTGGCGTCTTGTGGATCGGCGCCAAATCGTCGGGTTTAAGTCGGGTAGACCTCGTAAGCGGTGGCTTTAGTCGCTATGTACAACTGCAAGATGATGCAACAGGAACCAGTGATAATCGGATTCGCGCAATTGCCGCAGCGGGTGAACAACAACTTTGGCTAGGAACCTATGCTGGCGGCTTACTACGAATGAATTTAAACACCCGTAAAGTCGAAGTTTGGCAAAAAAATCCCAAACAAAAAATGGGCCTTCCCGATAACCAAATCGCCAGTTTCTTACCGGAGAGCGATGGCCGCATGTGGGTAGGAACACGCGCGGGCTTGACGCTGTTTGATATCGTCCAGAATCAATTCAAGCCGATTTACATTAGTGACGACCCAAACGACAACTTTATTGAGAGGATCATTCGCGATCAACAAGGCAATTTGTGGGTGTCAAGTCGAGGTGGATTACATCGACGTATCCCAGGGCAACAACATTTCACCAGCTTTCGCCATGATGCCAAAGATCCTCATAGCATGGCGAATAGTTGGGCCATGGCGCTACTCGAAGATCGCCAAGGCCGCCTATGGATAGGCACCATGAACGGCCTCGACTATTTTGATCGAGAAGAAGAAAAATTTGTTCACATTCAACACGACGAAAAAGACAAAACCAGTCTTAGTCACAACCGAGTTCACAGCCTATTTGAAGATAGCCGTGGCCGTCTTTGGGTCGGCACTTCCGGTGGCCTCAATCGGATGGAAAAGAATGCCAGTGACAAGTATCAGTTTCAATTCTATCCAACTCGTGCGGATGGATCTGCCGAATCGATCGGCGGCATACTCGAAGATAAATCGGGCAATATTTGGGTCAGTAGTACCGCGGGAATTTCGCGTTTGGACATGCAGACTGGTCGATTCAAGAACTACACAGAGAAAGATGGGATGATTCAAGGCTCATTCCTTATCGGTGCAGTCCATCTCTCACAAGATGGTACGATGAATTTCGGTGGATGGACTGGTTTAACCCGATTTAAGCCAGAAGACATCTTCGATAATCCGATTCCACCTAGAGTCGTCATCACCGATCTTCTTCTTTCCGATCAATCGATTACGAAGTTAGAAAAAGACGGCAGCGCACGTCTAGTTGGCTCGCTACACGACGCCAAAGAAATTCAATTGTCATATCTCGACTCAATTTTTTCTATCGAATTTTCTGCACTTCATTTCGCCAATCCTGCGGAGAATCGATACGCGTATCAATTGATAGGATTTGATCCAAAATGGGTTGAAACCGATGCGAAGAAACGCTTTGCCACCTATACCAACTTAGATCCAGGACGCTACATTTTTCGCGTCAAAGCCAGCAATAAAAATGGCGTATGGAATGAGGACGGCGTCGCATTAACGATTACCATCACGCCGCCTTTTTGGAAAACATGGTGGTTCCGTATCCTATTAGTGATCCTGTTAATCGGACTCACCTATGCATTCTTTCTTTTCCGCGTGCGTCAATTAATGCAGCAAAAGATCTTGTTAGAACAACAGGTAGCACACCGTACACAAGAACTACAAGACCAGAATGTCGCAGTTGAAAAGCAAAAGGAAACTCTCGAACACGCCCATAGAAATATCTCCTTATTGAGCGAAATCGGTAAAGAAATTACTGCCACACTAGATATGGAATCCATCATTAATCTGCTTTATCACAAGGTCAACGAACTCATGGATGCGAGCATTTTTGGGATCGGCTTTTACGATCATGAAGCCAGCCTCATCCGCTTTCCCTTCGTGATCGAAGCAGGCAAACGCTATGCGCCCTATACGCGCGCAACGAATGATAAAAACCAACTTGCGGTTTGGTGCCTCGATCAGCAAAAAGAAGTCGTGATTAATGATCTGTACGCTGAATATCATCACTATATCGACAATCTTGCATTGACTGAGAAGCCTGAAGCGTGGGGTGCAATTCGAGAAGATGGAGCAAGTGAACAGGTTCCCCTTTCTTCTTTATATGTTCCTTTCTTTGTTCGAGGTGAAATCCGCGGCATCATCAATGTGCAAAGCTATCATCGGAATGCCTACGAGACTACAGATCTCGACATTTTGCGCACGCTCGCATCGTATGTAGGCATTGCACTGGACAATGCACAAGCCTATCAACAGCTACAAGAAACCCAGGCACAATTAGTCGAGCGCGACAAACTCGCCGCACTTGGCTCATTGGTTGCGGGCGTCGCCCATGAACTGAATACGCCTTTAGGAAACAGTTTATTGATTGCAAGTTCGATTGAAGACAATATTCATGCGATCAATGAAAAAATCGCGAGCGGATCAATTAAACGTTCTGATCTCAAGCAATTTTCCGAGCGCAGCACCGAAGCTTGCACCCTACTGATACGCAGTTTGCATACGAGCGCGAATCTAGTCAGTAGCTTTAAACAAGTCGCGGTCGATCAGGCTAGTGCGCAAAATCGGCAATTCAATCTGAAGAAAACGACCACCGAAATCATTGCCACCATGATGAATCAAGTTCGTTTAGCCGAGCATCAACTTCACATCAACATTCCCGAACAGATTGATATGCACAGTTATCCTGGCCCGTATGGACAAGTGTTGATCAATCTTTTACAAAATGCACTCTTGCATGGATTTGATGGGCGCAAGCAGGGTTTAATACAAATCAGTGCCAGCATGCTCACTCCTGAACGAGTACAGATTCGCTTTGAAGACAATGGCGTCGGCATTAAGGAGGACAATTTACATCGGATATTCGAACCTTTTTTCACCACCAAACTCGGTCACGGCGGCTCTGGCTTAGGCCTGAATGTCACTTACAACATCATCACATCTTTACTAGGTGGGAGTATTCGGGTCGAAAGTGAAGTCGGTGTGGGAACAAGCTTCTTCTTAGAGCTACCTATTACTATCGAAGAGCAGGATAGCGCAAAAGAGATACTTTCGAATACAAATGCGTCTTACCCGCCTCAATCCAATCCAGATTCTTGACGCCCTACCCAGAAAGTAAAGATACCTAAGCTCAGAAGTGCCAGGATAGATGCCAGCAAGATCGCTTGCATCTGCATGGCCGATGAACTGCCATTCAATGCCGCCATCACATAGCTCCAAGGATAGTAGATCCATTTTTCCGAACGACCAATCTGGAGAATACCCATCGTCGCAACGACACCGAAGGCAAGCGGCGCAACGATATTTTGCACTCGCCAACTCATCCAGTGCTGCCAAATTAGAATCGGTAAGGCACTCAAACTTGCGCACCACAAGAAATGGAAAAATCGAAAATCAAATGCGCCATCTAATGGATAAGATAAAACGCCAAATACAAGGATACTCAATAGACAACTCAAGAGCAGCACTAAATTAGCACCGATCAAGAACAGCAATGCCAAGACAAACTTCGCAAGGAACAACTGACGTGGCGTAATCGGTAGAGTCAGCATTAGCCGCCAAGTTGCGTGTTTATGTTCGTTCCCATTCAATAAGCCGGTCATCAAAGCGAGATACAAAGGCAGCATAAAATAGCCCCATATTGCGGTTGTTCCGGCCCAGTACATGGTCCAAGGAATCACGCCAGTTTTATTCGTCTTGAGTTGTACGCTGAAACACAATAGGCTAACCATCAGAGGACATGCCAGCATCATCAACAAAGCAAGTGATCGTTTTACCTTAAGCAGCTCAATCTGTATTAATCGAAAGATCATGCTTCTGCTCCTTGCGTTTGTTCACGAAACCATTGTTCCAATCGCATCTTCTCAAAATTCGAATTATGTAATTGAAGGTTTGCATGAACCAATAGTGCATTCACTTCGTACACACTTGCTTGTGGTAGGTCTAGTACCTGTATGTGCGTCGCACTCAACTTCCGCGTCTTCAAGCTCTGCGCTGACAGTAAGGACTCCGCACTTCCTGCATCATTCACATGCAGCGTGAGTACACCATGTTGGGTAGGATGAATCGCATTCAACTCCGCTTGAAACTGGACTTTGCGGTCTTTCAAAAGAGCTAAATGCGTGGCAATTTTCTCGACTTCATCAAGCTGATGACTAGAAATCAGGATCGTACATTCTGTTTGGTCGGGCAAGCTCGCAAGGAGATCTCGCATCTCGTGAATACCTGCGGGATCCAGCCCATTCAGCGGCTCATCGAGTATCAATAGTTTGGGTTGTCCGAGTAAAGCATGCGCTAGCGCTAATCGTTGCTTCATGCCCAACGAGAAATGCCGAATCAGTCTTTGCGTATCGACCCGCAAACCCACGCTATCCAAGACACGTTCGATTTCCGAATTGGGCAGTGACTTGACCAGACAAGCAATCTTGAGAAATTCAAACGCGGTCAAGTTCGGATAGGCGCTCGGCGCTTCCACTAAACATCCGAGATCCCGAAGGATTGTTTGACGATGTGAACGGATATCTTTATCTAAGACTCGAATACTGCCGCTATCAGGCTGCAGCAGTCCAACAATAAGCCGTATCGCTGTCGATTTACCTTCGCCATTATTCCCTAGGAAGGCAAAGATACTTTTCCGGGGAACCTGCAAATCAAGGCCTTGCAGCACTTGTAAGTGTCCAAACCGTTTACTCACTGCTGTCATTTCTATCGCGAAATTCGCCACACTATTCTCCTCTTTGAGGACAACGATGCATTCTGTATCAACAGAATCATGCCGTCCCAAGCAACCCAAATAGAGCATACGTGTTTCGCATCGGCAGAGTACGTTACTGCGATAGAAGCGGGGTTTTCAGGAATGAGTGCGCGAAAACCGCAGATAAGGTGAGTGCCAGATACCAGATAGTGGTAACCAGAATAAAAAATGGGCCAAGAAGCAGCGAACTTCTTGGCCCAACTGGAGATTTAGGTGATAGAGATTAGACCTCGCTCACCGCCTTCGCCAAGCCTCTTTGCTTTGCGGATTGAATCAATTCTTGGATTTTCCTTTCGGCTTCCTTCGAGATCCCTTCCATTTTTTTACCTAACTGATCCATTTGTGCGCCTAGCGCTTCCATCGGTTTGGATGCTTCCGCCATTTTTTTGCTTAACTCTTCGAGTGGTTGCAAACTGCGTTGAAGATCCTGTTCTTGCAAATGAAACTCTTTTTGATTTTTTTGCATTTCCTCAGCCAATTTGCTAAACCTAGCTTGTTCTTTCGCCAGTGCTTCCAAGGCGTGTTGACGCGCTTGATCAGATTGCGCATTGGCGACTTTCTCAGCTGCCGCTTCTAACTTTTTCTCTAATCCTTGCATTTTCTTCTCGACGACACGCATCGCCTTTTCAACAGTGGCATCAATCGCTTTGTGATCAAGCTGAACGGCCTCCATCTGCGCACCAATTTTCTCCATCACTTCACCATGTTGCTCCATCTTTTTGCCATGTTGCTCCATTTCTTGACCCAATACTTCTAAGGGTTGGTAGGCTGCGTTGGCTTGTTCAAGAATCGCTTTGTCTTTGATCACATAAGACTGCCCCTTTTCGGAGAACCAAAGAAATTCATCTTGGTTATTTTTCTTGAGGCGCTCAATTTCGGTCAGACCTGCTTTGCTACTACGCACAAATGTACTGTGCTCACTTCGTGGTCGAATTAGCGCAAAATTGGTCGCATTTTCCTCCTTTTGCACTTTATTCCGTTGCTCTTGCCGATCAAGCGGTGCAGGCGCAGAAGATTCTTCTGTCAGCATCGATATCGACGTCAAGCTTGGCGTCTCGACCGGCGAAGACACAACTGAGCCGATCATGCTCGGCTCGGGTGCAGTGCCGCTGTTAGTTGCTAGCTCGGCAGAAGCTGTCGATGCTAAAGAAGTAGGCGCATTGGCTTGTGCATATAAAGCGATACAGGTCGCACTCAGTCCTAAAGCAGGTAATAAGACTTTCCAGCCCGCGGTTGCGACTGTCGAGACCTGTGCGGTCGACATTGCTCGGGTCAAACGTTTGATACGTAACATAAGTTGTCCTCCATGTGCCACTTGGGCGAGTTGAGGGTGAATAAACTGGAATCGCTCCAGCTCGGATAATGCAAGTGCTAGACGCCGCGGTTCGCCTAACATACTTGCGGCTAAATCATCTGCGATCTGTTCCCGCTCGATTCGAATTTGCTTGGATAGCCACCAAACAACTGGGTGATAAAACAAGACAATTTCGATCAAACTCTGAAATAGGTTAACTAAATAATCCCATCGCTTAATGTGTGCGACTTCATGCGCCAGCAGGGCTTCGACCAATTCAACCGGCATTCCACTCAACAGTGCGCTCGGAAAAATAACGATGGGTCGCCACCAGCCTGCTGTCACAGGAAATTCAAGATGATCCGATACACCAAAGCGGATACGCCGCTGCATGCCCATTGCCGATGCCATCGATTGTAATTTCGCGGACCAAATTGGATCACGGTCTTGATGAGCGAAATCAATTTGCTTGGAGACCCAACGTAGACCCAATACAAAACGAAGTAAGAATACCAACATGCCTAGTATCCAAGCGGCAAATAGATACGGTAGACAAGACAGGATCATTTCACGCGTGTGGGGTGCGATGGTTCGCGCTGCGGGCCCCAATGCGTGAGCTTTGTGAGCGGCCTCCTCGTCTCTAGGAATCGACCCAAGTGAAGAGACAAACTCTGCGTTGGATCCCGATCGAAAGGTAGAGGTCGATGGGGCGTGTTGAATCACATAGCTCAAAGGAAAACAGACACAGAGCAGCAAAGCACCTAGCGCGAGAATATAGCGAGCCTGTGCGAAAACTGGACTATGTTCACGACGCAAAACTCGCAAGGCGATAGCAGTAAAAACAAACAGAGCCGCACCTTGCCACACGAAGTGCAGCAAAGCCATTCCAATTACCGCAATCCAATCTTGCAAATAGATCTGTAAGTTGGGGAATAGTGTGGCGGGAAGATCTAGAAGGATGCTTGGATTCATCTCACTCTCCCTTTTGTTCGTCTTGTTGACCTTGCTGATTCGGATCGTTGTGTAAAAAGGCTTGAATTTCGGCTCTATCCTTATCACTGACATGCTCTTTCAGGGCTGCCATGATGAGCTCTTTGCCCGAGCCAGAGAAGGCGCGTTGGATGAAATCCTTGAGCAAATTTGTCTGCAACTTCTCTTGCGGTTGCGCTGCTGCATACACATGTGATCGTGCACTTTCATCTCGGCTGAGCAGACCGTCGGTATGCATAATTTGCAATTGACGTAATACCGTTGCCTGGTTAATTTCAGGGCGATCGACTTGTACTCGTTCGAACACTTGTTTCGCGGTTGCGGGGCCGTGTTGCCATAACACGCGCAGTAGAGCTAGCTCTGCTGCAGTGGGCTTTCGACTCACTGGTTTAGGGCGAGAATGTGTGTCGACTTTCGATGTCTGATGCTTAACCATACGATTTCCTTATTCAATAGCGTTAGCATAGACCATCTAGAATTTTTTTTCTAGAAAAATTTTTCTAGTTTGGTGAAAATAATTTTCAAGACTAGATAAACCACGATACAAACGATTCTTCACTTGCGCATTTGAATCGGGTCAACCTAGGCGTTTTTTGAAACAAAAGTCGCACAACGAGCGAACTGTCGCTTATCCTTTATTCTTTTGCGACTTCTTCGCGGAACCGATGGAAACCTACACAGCAACTTGGCCTTCACATCCTCAATCGCGCATCCTATGAACAGGCCTTTGAAATTACATCTACAGGGTTGGCGTTACTACACGCAGTCTGTGGCACTAGTGCATCAGAATTATTGCTATGGACTATCGCAGTACGCCGATTTCCAGATATCGCATGAGGAATTGCCTCCACCACCACCGCATATTTTACGCAAGGGTACGGTATGGTCCCAGGTTCAAGATATTCAGGGCCCCGAGAAAGATACGCTCATCCGCGCGATTCCTGACTGGTCGACTACCCAAGGCGAACCTGATTGCACCGTACGCACAGCGTATCCTTACGATTTCACTCCCGCGCAGCACGGCAATACTTTGGTGTTCTCAATCACGGAGACGAATGCACTTCCTGACATCTTAGTGAGTGGTCCTGCTCTGCGAGACATCGCGTCCAATCACAGAGTCAAAATTTTGACCGCATCGGAATTCTCCCGACAAGCTTTGATCGAGAGTGGTGCAGCCGCCGAGCGAACTTTAGCCATCCCATTAGGCTACGACCCTGCACTATTTTTCCCGCTTGCCGCTCAAAAACGCGAGCTCTTACGACAACGCCTAGGCTGGCAAGATCAATTTGTGTTTTTGTCCGTCAGTGCAATGTATATTCACAAGGGTATCGATTTAACTTTAAAGGCATTTGCTGAAATTTCAGTCGAATTTCCAAACGCGATTTTGGTCTTAAAAGGGAATGACAGCGCCTATGTGTCAAAAGCAGCCTTGCATTCCGCTATCACCAACTTGAGTGATACAGAGTGGCAGCGCATACAGCCCAAATTGCGTTACCTTGGCAAAGCGACCTCGATGGCGCAAATTGCAAATTACTATCACGCAGCGGATGTCTTGCTGTCACCGTATCGTGCCGAAGGATTTAATCTGCCTGTCATTGAAGCTGCGGCTTGCGGTCTTCCAGTGATCTGCACTGCCGGTGGGCCAACCGATGAGACCACCACCGCGGAATTTGCGTGGAGAATTCCGAGTAAGGCACACACGATAAAATCGGAATTTTGGCGCGGCGATTGGTTGGAACCTGACTACCGTGAATTTCATCACCTGATGCGTCTCGCGATTACGCGCCCAGATTTGCTACAAGCGGCCCGGCTTGCTGGTCCGAAGCATGTTCGTCAACGTTACACATGGCAACATGTCACACACGAGTTGGCGCAAGCAATTCGGCACTTTTAATTGCACCTACCATTCAATCGACTAGGTATGGAGCAAGCGTTGTAACATTCCTTGTAAGCTAGCTTGCCGCCGCGAGGCATCCAAAATCCACAAAGGATGCTTGACGCCTTTGCAGTCCTGCTCTTGTAAAACACGCAGCAAGGTATGGAAATCAGGCGCAATCGCGTGCGTTGTTTGGGTATCAATAGACAAATTGGCGTCACGATAAAAATACAGGCTGTCCTCGGTCAATAAAAAGACATGGTTCACGTAGGCCTGATCTTGCCATACAGGCAACCATGGCCCCGCTCCCTCACACACGATGGCCTGCGGCTGTCGTGCCTGCAAATGCATAAAAGCTGCTTGAACTTTCTCACGACCAAGAATTTTGTACGGGCTTGAGATCCCGTCTAACAATTGCGCGTTGGCAAACGGTAAGCCCGTCTTCTCTAGGAGATACGCAATGTCAGGCCGATTGGCTAACCGTTGCCCTTTTTCACTAGTCCACATTTCGACATTCTGTAACGATGCGGAGCCTATGCGCATCAAAAAAGTGTCGAGAATCCTATCCTTGAAAATCACTTGGCGTGGGACAACCAAATCCAAATCATCCGTACTGGTCAGGGGTGAGGCATGACAAAGTAGTGCCCCGTCCGAAAAAGCCATACGCTGGTTTAATTCGATAGATTGGCCAAACATGTAATCAACGCCATCCCGCAGACGCATTCCAGCGAAAGGCTTAAACCCCAAAGAGGGGCACCCCGCTTGATTCAATACACGAATCAGCTCAGTTGCTAGTGTGGTCTTGCCGGCGTTGGTATGGGTTGCGACGACCCAATAGATTTGTGTTGACTTCGGTATCATGGGGAAACTTACACGACGATGGCTATCCTATAGGGGGAAGCAAATTTGTCATAGTCGACAAACATAATTCCCAATGAAAACGATTCTCTCTTGAAACTTGTGCATTCACTTTCAGTTTTACGCCTCGATTCTATTCCTGTTGGTGAGGCGTGTTCTTTCTAAATATCCACAGGATCAATTTCAACGCCCCATTTCACCCGCGTCTTTATGGCTCGCAGATCTGCGAGCCACTCTCTTAGGAAGGCTTGAAGGGCAGGGCGTGAATTCGATTCAACTAAGAGTTGGGCGCGATCTACATTGTGAACCCGCGTCATCGTCATCGGGATAGGATCGTTAATCGTGATACCGTGATGCGCAGTACAGTGCGCGGCTTCTTTCAGGAAAAGAATGGCCGTTTCCAATTCTTTGGCCTCGGCACGTAGCAAGGCTTGATAAATAAACGGTGGCATCGCAGCTTGCTGGCGCTCTTCCAACAAGTCATCGGCAAAGCCCTGGTAATTGTGATGCATCAAGGCGTGGTACAAAGGATGGTCAGGATATCGCGTTTGAATTAAGACTTCACTCGGGTTACCGCCCTCCTTCTGCCCTGCCCGTCCAGCGCGTCCGGCGACTTGCATGAGTTGTGCAAACAATCGCTCACTCGCTCGAAAATCTTGTGAGAATAGAGCACTATCAGGGTTAAGTGCGGCGACCAATGTTAAATTCTTAAAATCGTGCCCTTTTGCAACCATCTGCGTCCCGATCAAAATATCGACGTCGCCCCGGTGCACAGTATCGAATGCGGCTTCGGCACTTCCTTTTAAGCGAGTCGAATCAGCATCAATTCGAAAAACTCGGGCTTCGGGGAAAATCGCCTGCAGTCCTTCCTCCAATCTTTGCGTGCCTCTTCCCAAAGCTTGCAAGTCCACATTCCCACACGTTGGACAAGCACGCGGAATTCTTTGCTCCCATCCACAATGATGACAGCGCAATTTTTTATCCAGTTTATGCATGACCAGATGCGCGGTACAACGAGTGCAATTGCTCATCCAACCACAGGCATCACAATGGATCACAGGTGCATAGCCGCGTCGATTCAAAAACAGTAGTGATTGCTCACCCTTCTCTAAACGTAAGCGGATCGCAGAAATTAATCTTTGTGTCAATCCTTCGGAGGGTTTTTCACGTTCGGTATTAATGATTTTTACGATCGGCAAAACAGCCGCTTGCACCGCACGCTCTTGCAATTCCAATTTAATATAACGTCCCGCTTTGGAATGCTGCCAAGTTTCTAAAGAGGGGGTTGCCGAGCCCAATACCACAGGGATACCGAGTTGGTGCGCGCGCCATACGGCAAGGTCTCGTGCTGAATAGCGCAAGCCCTCTTGCTGTTTGTAAGATGGATCATGTTCCTCATCAATGATGATCAATTGCAAATGAGGAAGCGATGATAAAATTGCCAATCGAGTGCCGAGAATAATTCTCGCTTGTCCAGTATGCGAGGATAACCAATGAAGTAGGCGCTCACCTTCCGCCATTCCGCTGTGCAAAGTCGCTACCTGCAATCCCGGGAAGCGCTGCCGAATATTCCCTTCAAGTTGCGGTGTCAGATTAATTTCGGGTACCAAGATGAGAACCTGACTCTGCTCCTGACGTGCCAACATTCGCGCGGCTGTTTGCAAATACACTTCCGTTTTGCCACTGCCGGTAACCCCATGCAACAAGTAAGGGGCAAATCCACTTTTGCTTGTGATGGTTTCAACTGCTTGATGTTGTTCGCGATTCAAATCGGGCGGACTACTTGGCTCGACAGAGTCGAGCTTTGCGAGCGCCAGCTTCGCCAATTTCTTTAAATTTCTATCCAGTGAGGTCGGCTTTGGTACCCGTAAATTTTTTGGCAAGGCAGGGATCGCGACCTCGCCGATAGGTCTTTGATAATAGTTAGCGGCGAATTGACATAGCGCAATCCAGCGCGCATCGAGTGCAGGGCATTGGTGTCGCACCGCTAAAACGGATTTGATTTTGTCTGCTGGGACATCGGTTTGCGAATGGACAGCAAGTATCAGACCCGCCATTTCCTGTCGACCAAACGGTACTAAGGCAATCTGCCCGACTTGTGGCAAAGGGTTATCCGGACTAGGCTCCCAACGATAGTCAAAGAGCCTGTCAAGTGGGGTATCAAGAGCAATTGTGAGGTAAATGGGTTCCACGAACTTAATGTAAGGCTTGAGGTAATGCGCTAACTATCGGTTTCATAAGCTCTTTTTACTCTATCCACACAAACTGTGGATAACTTTGTGGACAAAGGTATCTTGACAAGCTGGAAGCCTAGTCTCTATGCGGGTTTCAACAAAATGCACAATTGCCAAGCACAAAAAAATCCCTTTAAAAACAATAGGTTATAAATATTTATTTGAAGCAAAAAACAAATTTCCATATTATTTTTTTGTGTGTCTTTTTTTGTGAATAACTACCAAAATATCTAGCCGAAATTCTGACTTATCCACCGCGAATTCATTTGCTCTCTACGCTGTTCTGGCTGCTAAGCAGCATCGTTACGATGTTTTGCGTAGCAACATGACGATGAATCAAGCTTGATCATTCGATATTGCGATCGATGCCCAGTCTCGATTCATCGAGTAACGCAAAATCCGCGCAACACTTCCAAGCCAGACGCGAACCAATTTCACACCAGTATCACGCATGCCTCATACTGGCATAAGCAAACTGGATTGTGCGCAAATTGGAATTAAAAGGCCAACACGACTTAAGACTGGCGTTGTTGACGACTCACTTCATGCACCGTTTCGACCAACACACTCACCGCGTCAGGTGAGGTAAATTGAGAAATACCATGGCCCAAATTGAAGACATGGCCATGACCGGCACTTGGTTTGCCGTAAGAATGCAATGCTGCCGTGACCTCTTTGCGAATTTGGTCTGGTTCTGCAAACAAGACCGCTGGATCGAGATTGCCTTGTAATGCAACTTTGCCGCCGACACGCTCGCGAGCCTGACCTAAGTTCACCGTCCAATCCAAGCCAAGCGCATCAGCACCAATGTCAGCAATTTGTTCCAACCATAATCCACCACCTTTGGTAAACACGATACAAGGTATGCGTTGACCATCTTTTTCTTTTTGTAATTTGCTAACGACATCCTGCATGTACTTCAACGAGAATCGTTGGTAGGCGCCATCCGCTAGTGCCCCCCCCCAGCTATCAAATATCATGACCGCCTGAGCACCCGCGTCAATCTGAGCATTCAAATAACTTGCGACGGCTTCAGCATTCAAACGCAAAATACGATCCATCAAATCGGGGCGCTTGTACATCAAAGTCTTGACTCCATGAAACTCACGCGAACCCTGACCTTCCACCATGTAACATGCCAAAGTCCAAGGACTGCCAGAAAAACCGATCAAAGGCACACGGCCATCTAGCGTACGGCGGATCTGCGTGACTGCGTCAAACACATATTGCAAGCTGCCTTCTTCCGGCACTTTCAAATCCAAAATCGATTGTTCGTCTTTAAGGGGACGTTCAAACTTTGGCCCCTCCCCCTCTTCAAAGTACAAACCCAAGCCCATCGCATCAGGCACGGTCAAAATGTCCGAGAACAAAATAGCCGCATCGAGCTTAAAGCGATCCAAAGGCTGAATGGTCACTTCGGTCGCAAAATCAGGATTTTTCGCCAAACTCATAAACGAGCCCGCCCCCTTGCGCGTCGCACGATACTCAGGCAAATAGCGTCCAGCTTGGCGCATCAACCACAAAGGGGTGTAATCCGTTTCCTGACGCAACAAAGCGCGTAAAAATGTGTCATTTTTGAGCGGGGCAAATTGATTAGACATAGCGACTTTCAGAGAGCAATAGAGGTAATTCGATATTATCCCTGATCTAGGCCCAAACCGTATATGTAAAATGTCAAAGGCCGTTCGACTGCCAAGGGCAAGACAACAGAACTACGCGCAAACAAAAACATCACTAAATTAACTTAGTGTACTTAGACGAACTATTGGAACGCCCCCCTTGGTTCTAAAATGCCGAATTATGAAATTTTGCAGTTCCCGAATTGTTTAATAAATGCGCAAAATCCTTGAAAAACACTTTCACAACGAACTTATAGGGTGTCCATCAAAAAATTTTTTCATGTCAGATCACTTTTTCAGGCACCTTTATGGTTGCCAAAAGCAATATGCAAAGAAAAGAAGTCGACTCGAAGCTTGAACTCTCGCCTAGTAGGTAGTGCTGACCGTATTTGCTCAGTCGCTGATTTGCCCTTAATCAGCCCAATGAAAGGTCACTTAGTTGGGGTGTGTACCGAGCTTAGAATTTAAATCAACATTTCACCAAACTGCTGACTTAAGAGTCTCTGAATTTAGGAATCAAATGATGATGTGTCCAAGAATGATTGGGCAAAATAGTCCGTTGTTGCTCAATCAGGTTGTTGACTTCCAGCGCAATTAAAAAAAGGGATTGATGAACATTTATACAAAGTTAAAGTAAAAATTTGGAGCCAAGCTTTGAGTAAAGTCATAGAAGTCTAGCAAACACTTCATCGTTACGAAATAAGAGTAAAGACAGCACTTCCTCCCAAAAGCAGAACTGCGCATCGCACTTGCTTCAAAAAGACGCTCTGTGGCATATTGCAAGTTAAGAAAGTAAATTTCACTATTTTTCTTCAGACTTGAGAACCTCAACGAGGCGTTTGGAAATTTTTGAAGTTCATAATGGTTTGCAATTTGACATTCTTATATAGGAGGCTATCTTGACCCAGGATATTTCATCAGCAATTCAAGCTGTCGCCAGCGTCGTAACAGCGATTATCGCGCTTGTCGCATTAAAACAAGTATCACTTCTTCGAACGCAAATTAAAACTGATCACGAACGCAGTAGACGTCATAGAGCTGTCGAAGACCTCCGAGATTGGAACAACCATTTGACAGAGAACATCACATCTACGCGCCGCCTAGTAGAAACATTTTCAGACGAGCAATTAGAAGCACTTAAAGAAAATAAAGGCATTAAGCTTTCTAAACAATATCGAGCCATTGCTGACGTGGCGTTGGGCATTGCGCCAGAAGATGTGCTTCTCGAGGATGGTGACTTCTATTTGCTTTCGCCAGAACATGCGATACGACTAAGAAATCATTGCATCCGCCATCTAAATGCCTTTGAGATCACGTTGGCGGCGTGGCGACATGGCATCGCCGACAATCATATTATCGAAGAACAACTGAGCTACTTGGTCGATCTGAAGCGAGGCTGGAAGATGCTTGAAAAGTTTCGCAAACAAGTTGTTGGGCTCGACGCCCACCCTGCCACTGAAATGTTTGTTCAACTTATTTCAGAGAAGAAGGGGGCGATCGAGCTTGAGAAGCAATTGTTTGAGGAATCCAGCAAACCACAGGGACTACCCAAAATTGTATGACTTCTCAAAAAATTAACTCATTAAAGTAAAGTAACTTAATCAATAGTTCTGACCAAAACTTGGATACAATAGATAATCCAGCATCTAGATTGGAATCGATTGTATCCGTCTTGAATAGAAGACTGCTCGATCCTTGCACGATTCGCCTACGATACTGAATCGGACTGAAGTAAAATTCCTCGAAATGTACCCATAATTTCGTAGTAATTGAACAATCAGTTTGTGCTTCCGTCACATTTACAAATCCTTTTTGACTCGTTCAAGCGTGCGTTGCACCACCACTGCTGAGCGAATTTTTGACCGGTGCTGGGGCCACAAACGAATTAGTCACGCGATGCGGTGAGTATGCGTAATACATACCAGAACATCAGCGCAACGGAGGCGAACAATTCCAAAGCTGCGCCCACGTAACGCTCTTCATCATAGTGATGAATAATATTCGAGGCGTCATACAAAATCGCCCCCCCAGCAAAAGCCACCATCGCGACGCTAAAAAACATACCGAGTTGGAAGCCAAAAACCAAGCCGGAAACGACCAAGATCAAAGCCAATAATCCGCCCCACTTGAGAACCGTTCCCAAGAAACTAAAATCCTTACGAGACGTATAAGCAATCGCGATGAGTGCCACTGTTGCGACCAGTGTAATGACAGCGGCATTAGTGATCACGCCAGGTGCATAGCTGTCAGCGATATACAGCAAAGGAACGAAGATGATTGCTTCCGCCAAAATGAAAGTCGCCAATGCAGCGTATTGCAAAGCTTTACTTTCAACGGTGTGGGCAGTACGTGACGCCAACCAACTTATCAACATAAAAGCGCCGATGATCGCAAGCCAGGGCAACTGGAAAATCGCATTAGCAATGGATTCAGACAGCCCTGTTGCAAAAAACAACATTTCTAGTGCAGTGAACGCGACGATAGCGCCGCCTAAATGATTAAACGTCTTTGCAATAAATTTCTCACGAGACCGCCCATATGTGTGGTGGCCAGTTACCTGTGCTTCGAGTTCCATTATTTTCCTTACTAAGGGTTGTGGGTAGAAATTGAGGTGGACGTAAAGCAGATACAGCAAAGTTTTTCTCGAAGCACGCAAGGACGCCGCTTGCCACAAAAAATGATTGCAAATAGATTATCCAAAGCTATACTAAGCCCTGTTTATCATTTCTTCAACAATTAAACCAATAAAGTTTGATTTTTGACGCAAACCCGTGATCTCGATGTAATGAATGAACTCAACCTAAATCAAGCGAGACAACAGGATGTCACAAACACTTCTGCTTCCAATGACTGCACATGTCCTGCTGGCCGCGCTGCTGTATGGGCTACTGACACTTGTGCGAGCACCTAAAGTTTGGGGTATTGGCGCTCGTCAAGATGGATCGAATCCTTGGGCTATGTATGAACCGAAAATAAGCGCCAATTTATCCAATCAATTTGAATGGCCCTTATTCTTTCACATCGCGTGCCTCATTTTCATGATGACAACCACAAACAATCCTTATGATACTGTGGTCAGTGTCTTGGCTTGGCTGTTCATCATTGGACGCATATTGCACAGCATGATTCAAATCGGGACGAACAATATTCGCCTACGCGGACTTGTTTTTACCATTAACTTTTTGGCAGTGATGGGTTTATGGGGCATGCTATTTTTCGCCCGTATGCCTTAAACCAAGATGGCAAATCACTTTCCATGTATTGTTTGACAGGATTAGCAATGGAATTTCAAACCATCCCTATTTTACGTATTTTTGACGAAGACAAAGCCAAGGAATTTTATCTAGATTTCCTCGGTATGCAGCTGGATTGGGAACATCGCTTTGAAGCGGGGATGCCGATTTACATGCAAGTATCGAATGGTGAATTCGTCTTGCACCTGAGCGAGCACTCTGGTGATTGCACTCCCGGTAGCAAAATATTTGTTCGAGTCAAACATTTCGAGAAATGGTTCGAGGCGATCAACGCTCGTCCCTATAAATACAATCGACCCACTATCGAAATGGCCAGTTGGGGTGATCGCACTTTCACCGTGACCGATCCGTTTTCGAATCGACTGCTGTTCAATGAAACAAAAGAAATGTGAATGCCATTCCGACTGAGGCCCAAAAATTCGACCAGAGCAATCCTATGACCTTGAATAAAACTATCATTTTAATTAATCTTGGTATCGTTGGTGCTGGAGTTCTATTCTTATCCACTCTTGTTTCGACCACGCTACCGACTCTGCTCAAATTCAGCGACTTTGAACTCGGGTGGATACGCAATATGTGCTTACTTGCGACGGTATCGACTATCCTGATTGCAGCCAGCAAAAGAACGCGAGCAGCGGAAGGAATCAAAGGCAATGAGAGCACCGCTAAGAGAACTGGACAATAGATTAAGTCAAATTAACGACGACGCAGATATTCCTACAACACGCCACTTCACGCAATCTTGAAAAATGATGAATCCATCCGACAAAACAACGACGACGAACCGCCCACTTTCGATTCGATTTATGATCGTTAGCCTCCTCGCTTGTATTTTGAGCGTCATCACGATAGCCGCTGGGGCCTTATACATTGGCCTAGAATTTGATGCCTACATGTCACATTGGTATGGCTCACATAGCATCATCTTCCTCTGTTTTGCTGTCACCTATTTGATCGACTTTGGCGTTGCGCGTCTGCAAAAACCGCGCACTTTGCCATTGCAGACTGCGTCTTGATATTGCGTTCGATGCGTTCGTCACTCATTGCACTCTGCATATTGGGTGCAATGCTGGTCGCGGCGTATTGCTTCGACTCAGATCAAGGTCGTTTCAGCGATACAAGAAATTTCATAGATCAATCCTTCGGCACCGCCAAAGCATCCCTTTCACACACTAACAACTTGATCTAACAAGCAGGGCCCCAAGTAACGAGGCATATTGCGCGCAGTAAGCTTTGCCGACGTGTATTACCACGCAAGACCAAATGGAGAAGACAAGATCGATCCTTCGTGCATTGTTTTAATCAGTGAACCAACTAAGCAAAATTACCAATACTCAAGCGTATCTGCTGCAACTAACTGCCTCTCTTGAACGACAACAGTCGAGGGCTCTTTCAATGCTTTACCACTCCGCAGAACTTTTCAATCTCTCTTGGCAGCGCGCTTGGTCGAATCTAGAATTATGCCCGCCAAAGAATACAGCTGCGAAGCTAGTCGCAGCCTACAGTCAGTCTCACAGGCATTATCATACTTGCCAACATTTACAGGAATGTTTAACGTACTTTTCGGAAGTCGTGGATCTAGTAAAGTTTCCAGGAGAAGTTGAAATCGCTTTGTGGTTTCACGATGCCGTGTACGAATTACGAGCGAATGACAATGAAAAACGCAGTGCCGATTGGGCGCTAGAAGTGCTGTCCTGCGCTGGTGCTAGCGATGAGCAATTATCGCGTGTAGGGAGTTTGATTATGGCGACCTGCCATCAAGCCGAACCAAGCGAGTCAGATCAACGGCTATTAGTGGACATTGATTTATCAATACTGGGGGCGAACCCAGCTCGATTTGCAGAGTATGATACGCAAGTTGGACTTGAATATCACTGGGTTCCAAAATGGATCTATCGCTCGAAACGCAAAGCGGTATTAAGAAATTTTTTGGATCGACCACAAATTTATGGCACGGCGCATTTTCATGAACGCTTGGAAGCACAGGCCAGAGTCAACTTAGCAGCCTGCATTTAGAATTAAACCAAGGGCAATACGGCTTAGACGATCATTTCTTTGATGCGTCCACTTTCCATCGCTTACTCATTTTTATCAAGGTTTTATCTTTCACCATCTCTGCAAAAGTAGTTTCAACGCGACGAATAAACCCTATTGGCGTGCTTTTACCAAACGCAAAATACAATGCCGTATCACGCGGCACTTGCACTGTTTTTTCTAGTTCCTCTGGCTTCAAATCACATGCGGCACCAAATGCTGCAATCCCATCAGGATCGAAAGGAATCAAATCAACCCGACCAGCCTTCAACTTTCGGCAGTTCGACAACATTGAAGGTGCGGTGTCCACTTTGACCCCTATTCGCGCGAAAACAGGAAGACTGGCGTTGTTCGCTTCGTCACCGACGAGATATTGGCGCACATCGTCTAAACGCCGCACCTTGATTTCGGATCGGCGTTTTAATTTGTATAGCCATTCTTCACTGCGCGTCACTGGACCAATCCAATAATAATTTTCTTCGCGCTCGGGAATTCGGGCAACGGTGAACAACATCACCGATGATTGCATCCGTGCAGTATGCAGGGCGCGTGTCCACGGCACTAGCTCAACTTCCAAGCGCATTCCCATGCGGCGTGCGAGATCTTCTGCGACATCGACACTTAGACCTTGTACACGCTGATCCTTGACGAAATTGTAGGGAAAATTCAAATCACTCGTCACCACTTTGAGTACGGAATTAGACGTGGCAAACCCGAGCTGCGGCAGCAAAAACAAAAATGATAACAGTGAAATCAACAATAACTTCAATAGATGTACTCCGGCTCATTCGAAGATTTTGCCCATCAAGGCATAGCTTGCGCTTGATACCACGCTATCCATCCATTGTATCGGCAAATACTCAACACCGCTTTCAGTGGATTCAACTCGGATTGCGACGCCCTCCACGTCGGTCAATCCGGCACAGATGAATACGGAGAAAACAGATCCAAATCGCAATCGGATACGCGCCTCATCACTAGCGGGTGATAGGGAGTCCCTGTATCGTGCTTGAAATAGTTTAATGCCTTAAGTACTACTCAGCAATCTCATCCGCAAGTTAGCCTTGGCGGAGCGAGATCAAGAACAAGCAATCGATGGAGCGATTGCTTGCACCGCATAGGAGAAAATGCAGTGATTTCGCCTCATTCTTGGCTCACTATTTACACACTATGGGCTATTTTGCGGAGTGGCAGATGTAGGAACCCTAGCTTGTTGTATCGCACTGCGCCGACCATCCGGTAACACCGTCAAGACTTTTACGGTAACTGGTTTTGATGCATCAACACGGAATCGTAAAGTTAACGCAGTCAATGCAGTCTTTTCGTCAGGGATGCTGCCATCAAGGCTGACATATAAGCGGCTATGCTGAACAGGGGAACGCAATTGAATCTTTGCATGTTGTCCCATCCACTGCACCTGATCTAATCCATATGGACGCGGGATCCGATACCGAATTTTGTGCGAACTTAAGCGTGGATAGTGTGCCTCTAGACGAGCCTCGAATTGGGCGAAGTCGCGTTGCGCTTGTTCACTCCATGCCACCTCAGCCATCGCCAGCAAGCGCGGAAAGACCATGTATTCGACTTTCTCTTCAGTGGGTAAATATTCGGTCCAAACATTCGCTTGCACGCCGCGAATCAGGCGCTGTTGCGATACGCTCAGTACACTCGGCACAGGGTTATAGGAATAGACCTTTTGAATGGGTATGTCGCCGCCAAGTTGCCATAATTCTTGCTCTTTGGGTCCCTGACCCGCATCGAAGTAGCACCATGCTGTTGGCGTCATAATAACCTCATGCCCTTCCTTTGCTGCGGCGATCCCACCCGCTTCACCGCGCCAAGACATCACGGTCGCATTCGGTGCTAAACCACCTTCCAAAATTTCATCCCAACCTATCATACGCTTGCCTTTGCTATGAATAAATTGGCCCACTCGCCGAATAAAATAACTTTGCAATTCTTCTTCACTGGCTAGCCCTTCTCGCTGCATTACAGCTTGCGCGATAGAACTCGCCTTCCAACGCGTCTTCGGTGCTTCATCTCCGCCAATGTGTATGTATTGACTAGGAAATAAATCCATCACTTCCCCTAGCACATTGTTCAAAAATTCAAATGTCTTTTCGCTAGGACAAAGTATGTCGTCGATCACGCCCCAAACCGTGCCGACTTCAAAGGGACCCGGCGTGCAGGCTAATTCCGGATAAGCCGCTAACGCAGCCAATGAGTGACCTGGCAATTCAATTTCGGGCACCACCTCGATATGTTTCGTCTGGGCGTAAGCAACGATATCTTTAATTTGCTCTTGCGTATAAAAGCCACCGTAGGCTTTACCATCACCGATATACGGATCGAAATTGCGCTCTTTCATCGTCTCTTTGCGAAATGCGCCAACTTCGGTCAACTTTGGATACTTCTTAATCTCGATGCGCCAGCCCTGATCTTCCGTCAGATGCCAATGAAAGGTATTCATCTTATAGATCGCCATTTGATCAAGTAGCGACTTAATAAACTCCACACTAAACATGTGACGGCCTACATCCAAATGTAAGCCGCGCCAAGCGAAGCGCGGTTGATCTTGCATAGTCATAGCGGGCAAACGCAATGTGTTTGACGCTTTGAGCGGCAGCATCTGCAACAAGCTTTGGATGGCATAGAACTGGCCAGCAGTACTGCCTTGAATCGAAATTCGACCACGCTGTATGATGAGCTGATAGGCTTCCTTTTGTTCCGCTCCCGTCGAAGTTGCCCGCTCTATACTGGAAAAAAGAATGACATTTTTCTGGTTGACTTGTGGATGGCCAGACACGACCTGCAGTTGCCTCCCTTGCGTTTGCATCAAAGCTTGTTGCAGAAGTTTTGCATTGCTCAGGCTGGCAGCGTCGCTCGCATAAATCGCCGTATCTTGATGGAAAGTAAAATACCCTTTCTCAATTTTCAGCGATTTCGGTAAGGGAATAATCGATACTTGTGATGAGAGTTCTGCAGACGCGGAAACCGCTGTCAAGACTAGGCTTACTCCGATTAAAATCTTTTGCCACATGCTAATTTCTCCCATCGCCTAGGTTTGATTTGCTTCTGATTTGTCTCTAATTTGCCCCTGTCTACCTACGTCTAGTTTTAAATTTTTGTACAAAACTCTTAAACCAAATCGCACTGTCTTTCCAGATTCTTCGTTGGCTAACATAATCCACATAGATCAAACCAAAACGGCGTAAGTAGCCTGAATTCCACTCGAAATTATCGAGCAAACTCCAATAGAAAAATCCTTGAATATTGACGCCTGCGGCAATTGCTTTTGCGACTTCTTGAAAATGGCGTTGCATATAATCGATACGAGCTGCATCATGAATTTGCTCGCCGACCAATTGATCCGCAACAGCCATGCCATTTTCCGTAATATAAATTGGCGGCAAACCGAGATCTTTGTATTCTTGGTGAATGCCGATCAGCAAGCGACTCAGTCCTTCGGGATAAATCTCCCATCCCATGTCGGTCAAACCTAAGGTCGCCGCCGGAATGCGTGGCGGGGTTTCGGTACTAATGTAGGCACGAAAGTAGTAATTCACCCCCAAGAAATCCAAAGGCTGTTGAATCACTTGCATATCCTCAGGTTCAACTAAAAATCGACTCCGATCGATCTTTGCAAGTGCAAGTTCAGGATAATGTCCACGAAAAATCGGATCCATAAACCATTGTACGGAACGTGCGTACTCCCAAGCGGCTGCGGCACAATCGGCTTCACTATCAGTCGCAGGATCAGCGGTCCATTGATTCAAAACAATCCCTAATTGGGCACTGATATTTTGAGCACGCATCGCCTGTATCGCCAATCCATGTGAAAGCAAAAGATGATGCGAAACCTGCAGTGCAGCGACTTCATCCTGCATGCCTGGCGCAAACTGACCCGTTCCATGTCCCAAGTTCGCAGTACACCAAGGCTCATTATGCGTAGCGATACTCGCGAGTTGATTACCAAATCGCGCAGCCATTTCCTGCGCATAGCGTGCGAAGTGCTGCGCTGTTTGGCGGTTTAGCCACCCGCCTTGTTCTTGCAGGGCTTGCGGTAAATCCCAGTGATACAAAGTCATATGCGCGCGAATATTTTTCTGCGCAAGCGCTTGGATCAAACGAGCATAGAATTCCATTCCTTCTTCATTCCATGCGCCACTACCATCTGGCTGCACGCGTGACCAAGAAACCGAAAAGCGGTAGGCATCAAGACCGAGATTCGCGATATGCTCAACGTCTTCGGCGTAGCGATGATAATGGTCGCATGCGACGTCACCATTGCTATGATCCAAAATTTTGCCAGGTGTATGGCTAAAGGTATCCCAAATAGAAGGAGCCCGCCCTCCCTCGGTTGCTGCGCCTTCAATCTGATAAGCACTCGTCGCCACACCCCATACGAATTGAGGTGGAAATTGCTGGGCTAAGGCGGTTTGTTCTGGCATGGATCATTCCTTATAGTACTGTATTGCGATTCTTCCTAGAGGTGTCACACAAAGCTTTAGTGCGACGACCTGCAAAGAACCAATAGCGATCAAATTTTAAGTCGATGATTTGTCGTACATACCTGCATATTTCAGGCCAAAATAAGCGATGAATACATAGCATGCTGCGGGGACAAAAAATGACCACTGCAATCCTATCTGGTCAGCCAAGAAACCTTGAATGAATGGCACAATCGCGCCACCGACGATGGCCATACAGAGGACGCCGGAGCCTTGACCAGTTAGTGCACCAAGGTCCTTCAAAGCCATACTAAAAATCGTTGGAAACATAATCGAGTTACACAGTCCGACCGCAATAATTGCCCACATTGCGAGGCTGCCGCTACCCAAAATTGCTGTCAAAATCAATGCGATCGAACACGCTGCGTTAAAGGCCAATGCTTTTCCAGGACTCACTTGACGCATCACGACAAACCCAATAAATCGTCCTACCATCGCACCACCCCAGTAGTAACTCACATATTGCGCCGCATCCGCAGCACTCAGCGCAGCAACGTTCGGCTCACCCATGAAATTGATCAGAAAACTACCAATACTCACTTCGCCACCAACATACAAAAAGATCCCGATCGCCCCGAGCACGAGGTGACGATGTGCAAAGACCGAATTCCTCTCTGCGGTGGATTGTGGTGTCAACACCGTTTCTTCTTGATGCGCAATTTGCGGTAGACGTGCCAACGCAAATAAACCGGCCAGACCCAAAAGTGCCGCGGCGAGCGCCAAATAGGGTCCTTGCACAGCTGCAGCTTCTTGCGCCTTGTGGGCGACTTGCTGGGCCACTGGTAAGGCATCAAACTGCGCTGCCGTCATCACCGTGGTGGATAGAATCAATAAGCCGCCGATTGCGGGAGCAACGGTGGTTCCCAAAGAATTAAAGGCTTGTGTTAAGGTCAAACGACTGGAGGCAGTCTTTGGGTCACCCAACACTGTCACATACGGATTTGCTGCGACCTGCAAAATAGTGATCCCAGCGGCAAGAACAAAAAATGCCAACAAGAATAGACCGTAACCCCTAGTCGCTGCAGGATAGAACAAGGCGCAACCGCATGCAGCAATCACCAAACCTGCGACGGCTCCGCGTTGATAACCTATCCGCTTAATCAATATTCCTGCTGGCCACGAAACGATAAAGTAAGCACCAAAAAAGCAAAATTGCACTAGCATGGCTTGCACATACGTGAGGGTATACACGGCTTTCAGATGAGGAATCAAGACGTCATTTAAGGATGTCAGCAAACCCCACATAAAAAATAGTATCGTCACGATGACTAATGCGGACGTGTGATTTCCTGTTGTACTTGGAAATGCCCCCGTGTCCTGCTTGGACATTGCGCTACCGATTTGACTTGCCATATTGTGTCTCCTGAAATTCTTATTCTTACTTGCCAACGTTGTACGTTCTCACGAGTGCCAACTTGACTGTGCACAACTGCCGTTGATTTTGTAGTTGTACTGCGCCAAAAAGGCTTGCATTAGGTCGGCCAGTCGGCCGACCTCCCTAGCGACTTATTTCAAACTCTCGCAAGATTGCGTATCGGCGTCTTTCGTTGCGCCGCCAACAATCTTGATATCTGCAAATGCGGCGGCAAAATTGCCATCTGTGCTGATGCTAAATGGCGTTTTGACTTTACGTAAATCGACACCAAATGCCGTGAAACAAGATAGGGGAATCTTCACTCTCTTTATTCCCTTTCCAACTAGTGGGCTAAAGACGGAACTGACATTCAAGCTGGTGGTGCAAGCTTCACCACAATCCATCGTCATGCCGACCCTAGCTGTGGGTGGGGTCTGAACCTGTACGTCAAACTGTAAAACCCCATCAGCCTGCAAGTTGCTGGGAATAGGAGTCGGAAAGGCGGCAGAAGCCTCAAAGCGCCCTTTTCCGCTCCAGGTAATGTGTTTGCCCAGCACGGCGCCAACCGATACCGACTTGACCGTCACCGTGTCGTCAGGGTTTACCAGTCCAAAATCTGCACCTACCGTCACTTTACGCTTGCCTGTTGTAACAAATAATGGATAGCTAGTGAGATCTTGGGGAGAAGAAATCGTCAAGCTCGATGCCATCTCACAAGCTGAAGTATTGTCCTCTGGCAAGGGCCCCATGTTTCGAGTTTTGCCATACTGCAGGCCATAGCCGTATTTAAATTGCACAAGCTGACCGGCGCTCGTGAGGTTCTTTGCTAGACACGCCTGTGCCGGCCATGAGAACGAGAGCTTACCTTTGATCTTGTGGGCAACTTTGCCTTGCGCGTCTTTAAACAAGACATCCGCCACGCCCTTACCTTCGGTTCCTGGTAACCACGCGGCGACAAAGCTATCCGACAAATTGATTAGGTCGTTGGCATACACAGCGCGTCCGCTGACCATCAGCGTGACAACAGGTTTACCTTTTCCTGCCACTTTTTTAAGAACAGCGAGATCTTCAGGGAACAGCTGGCTATGTGCCAGCGGGCGACTTGCAGCGACGTCACCAAACCCCTCTGCATACGGGGTTTCTCCGAGAACGGCTAACACCACATCGAATTGCGCGAGATCCACATCATCCGCTTGTGCACTGTAATGGACATTGATTGCACCAGCGGCTTCCTTAATACCGGTCAAGATCGTATCACCGGGCGTGTAATCTCCCTCTTTGTTTTCCGTACCTTGCCAAGTAATGGACCAGCCGCCAGATTGATTGATCATGCTATCGGCATTCTTACCGACCACTAAAATTTTCTTACCTCGTTGTAGGGGAAGTACTTGTTGGTTATTTTTAATCAGCACGAGAGACTCACGCACTGCTTGGCGGGCAATATCCCGGGCCAGCAGCGCTTCTTGCTTACCCGCATATTGATTCTGGGATGGTTTTTTTCCGAATAAATTGGCACGTAATTTCACCCGCAAAATACGACTCACGGCGTCATCAATACGTGCCATCGGAATCTCGCCGCGTTCCACTTGCGCGATGGTATTCGCGATAAACGACTTCCAATTATCGGGTACCATCACCATGTCAATTCCAGCATTGATCGCTTGTGCACAACTATCATTGCTGCAACCGGGCACTTCCGCGATGCCATCCCAATCCGAAACGACAAAACCATCGAAGCCCATTTTGTCTTTTAGCGCATCCGTCAATAAGGCTTTGCTGCCGTGCATTTTGCCGTAGTTCGTCTTCGTCTCGACATCGTGCCAACTATTGTAAGAGGCCATTACAGTTTGCGCCCCTGCAGCGAAGGCGCCGTAATAACCTTGCGCGTGTTGATTAATCATCTCACTCAGACTTGCCTGATTCACGCCACGATCAACGCCCTTAAAAGTCCCACCATCTCCAATAAAATGTTTTGCAGTCGCAACGACATTCTTGTCGTCCTTAAATTGGCCTTGCAGCGCTTTAACATACACTGCACCGTATTCTTTGACTAGATGACCATCTTCGGCAAAGCTCTCGTAAGAGCGACCCCAGCGCGCATCACGCCCTACCGCCAAAGTGGGCGCGAAGACCCAAGCAATTCCCGTTGCTCGTACAGCTTTTCCTACTTGTTCCGCCATTTGCCCAACGAGCTTGGGATTGCGCGCAGCACCCAGGCCGATATTGTGTGGAAATAGGGTTGCTCCAACCACATTGCTATTCCCATGTATCGCATCGATTCCCCAGATCACTGGTACCTTGGTTACCATATCAGTACGCATCGACGCATCGTAATATTGGTCTGCCAAGGCAACCCAATCAGCAGCTTTGGCATACTTGTTCATTCCTGGCCAACTACCACCGCCATTTAATACTGACCCCAAGTAGTATTTGCGTACGTCATCCGGTGTAATAAATTTGATTTCCGCTTGCGTCATTTGCCCGACCTTTTGCGCCAAGGTCATTTGGCTCACGATCGACTTTATTTTGGCTTCCAGCGCGGGATCTTTTGCGATAGCGCTTTTGATGTGCGGCCAATCTTTGTAAACTTTGGCACTCGGCGCTGCCTGTACTGCGCTACTTGCAAGGGGCAGACTCGCGATACTAAAAGTCAATGCGATGGCGGCTGACAGGGTGAATCCTTGTGGCGGCGTTAAGTTAATTTTCATTTTGTCTCACTTTATTTAAAAGCACGATGCGTTCTACCGGTAATTTGTTCTTCAGCAGAGACATCGTTTTTACTTGTTGCTGAATCGATCACGCGTGTCGCGCGACCGGACAGTAAGCCGTTTTCCATTTGCTGGCGTATTCATTAGCCTAATTCAATGGAATTTACCCATTCGCCCCAAAAGGTCAGGCAGGCAAACCCATCTTTTTTTATTACTTCCATTATTCGACCTATTCTGTCTTGCTAATCGTTTTCTACATCTTGTGGACGCATTACGTTAGGACAAAATTGGGGACTTACTCAGCTGGTCGTCCCATTGAATAAGCGATTGAAAGCTCGAACGACAACGATGATCAGGGACTGAATTTACTGGCTCAAAAATAGACCCTAATGTCGACTCTGGATCGATTGGGAAGCTTTCCGTTTTTATTCTAAATCAATTTTGGAAACGTTACCAATTATTTCTAAAATTTTTTTTGTTACGTTGTAATCATGATTCCGATCGCAATTTTGATCAGTATTCTGACGGTCAAAAGACGAGGCCAATGTGCACTTTAACGAAGGCGGCGGACCGCATCGCTGCGTCAACCCACGCTTTAGAAAGCGCGCCCAACCAACCAGTCAGAATGCGAGGCGAACGACGGACAAATACCGCCATTCGCCTCCACTCTTGCTTACTTCTCCCCCCCGGGACAAGTAGTGCATAAACTAGTTTGAATAGTTCACTCGACCGCCTAAAAGCAAGCAGACGGCGTACTCAAGCAGCTCCCCTAAGAAATGTACGGAACCAATGACCGCTTTGTTTCATCGTGCGTTGCTGTGTTTGGAAATCCACATACACCAATCCAAATCGTCGCATATACCCCTCTGCCCATTCGAAATTATCGATAAGGCTCCAAGCAAAGTAGCCGCGCACATCGACCCCAGCTTCACGCGCTCGTTGCAAAGAAGCGAGATGGCGAATGAAATAATCGCGTCTGGCACAATCCTGCACGCTTCCATCGGCATCCATCACGTCCTCGTAGCTGGCGCCGTTTTCAGTTAGGTAGATAGGAATTGCCGGATAGTCGTTGGCAATTCTTTGCAAGAGTTCGCGCATCCCATCTGGCGCGACTTCCCACCCAAATCCAGTACGTTCACGTCCTGCAACTTCTTCTAAACGAGTATGCAAGGGAGGACAATCAGGTGCCGATGCAATCGTTTCAGGAAAATAGTAATTCACACCTAAGAAATCGATTGGAGTCGCTATTGCCGCCATATCGCTTGGTCGTATCGTTGGCAAGTCGTTCGCGCAGTGAGCAAGGATATCGATAGGATAGCCCCGCCCGAACAGCGGATCAAGGAACCAACGATTGCGCAAACCATCGTGCCGCTGCATGGCGGCTAAGTCTGTCTCGCTCGAGCTGGCGGGGCGCAATGGATGCAGACTTAAGGCGATTCCTACCTTTGCATGGGCGACATTCTTACGTATTATCGGCACTGCCAATCCGTGGGAAAGCATTACGTGATGGGCAACCAGCAAAGCTGCTTTGAAGTTTTTTTGTCCGGGAGCATGCATCCCATCCCAATTCCCATGCATGGCTGTACACCACGGCTCATTATGCGTGATCCAATTCTGTATGCGGTCGCCAAGATGGCGCGTTACGGTGTCAACGTAGACTAGATAGGCATCAATCGTAGCGCGATTTTCCCATCCCCCTATTTCCTGCAAATATTGTGGTAAATCCCAATGGTAGAGCGTGGCCCAAGGATCTAGCCCACGCGCTAACATACCATCGACCAAACGCGAGTAAAAATCGAGACCGGCTTGATTCGGTACTCCACTAACATCGGGGAAAATTCGCGTCCACGCAATAGAAAAACGATACGCATTCATTCCAATTTGTTTAGCCAAATCTAGATCTTCTGGCCAGCGGTGGTAGTGGTCACAGGCAATCTCGGCATTGCTGGCATCGCGAATCTTGCCAGGTGTTTGGCAAAAATGATCCCAAATTGAGGGGGTGCGTCCATCGACTGTCGCGCCCCCCTCAATCTGAAAGGAAGAAGTCGAACATCCCCAAACGAAATCAGAGGGAAAGTCGGCACGAGCGAAGCTTGATGGCATCTGAGATAAATTGTTAGCGTCTGTAGGCATCATGGTGTTGTCGAAGGCGGGTAAATTGAAGGAGTTAAGGTCGGCCAAACGGCTCAGGCGCAACTGCGCTAGTCATCCAAGCTTTCACCGCTTGTTGCGGTTCGTAGGGGATGCTGCCAAACAGGGTGAAAAGCGCCTCAATTTCGGCGAGACTAGCCGTTTGAAAATTCAAAGCCGGAATGGCTTGGCCACTCTGATTCGTCACTAGACCCCAAGTGCCATTACCTTGACCGCCATTGTTCGAAAGTAGCTTGTAGGACCAGCTCGTCGCTGCCCAGCCTAGTGTGGCGTAGGTGTCATAAGTGACGCGGGTGATTTGCCCTCCCAATTCAGGGCCTAATCCTGCCCATGGTTGAAATTCCCCGACGAACAACGCTGCGTTCAGATTTTTGAGTCGCACTTGCCATTCGCAGACACCGGTACTACCGTTCAAGCCAATGCCACCGCAACGCAGCCAATCGAGATGCACCTGAAGGCTAGGTTGAGCCCACCCAAAGAATCCTGGGTAAGGATGAATTTCAAAGGCATAGTTCTGCATGCCTTGTTCCGCTGGATTTCCATACGCAGCAATGCCACTCGAATGACCTGGCAATATGATTACATGATTGCGATCGACAGCACGCACTGCTTGATACAAGCGTTTAATTTCTCTAGCCATCACCTCGGGACTAGCGCCCCACGGCTCATTCAACAGACTATAGCCTGCCACTGCGGCGCGGTCTTTGTAGCGCCCAGCCACTTGTTGCCATAGCCAGATCGTACGCTCTTGGTACTCCGCGCTATTCCAATATAAATTTTTGCCCGCACACCCAGAATGATGCTCCCATCCTTGACTACCCACTGCACCATGCAGATCAAGAATGACATGCATGCCACGTTGCTCTGCTTGTGTAATCGCGTCATCTAAGTACTCCCATGCATCGGCACGCAAGGTACGCGGTTTTTTCTCGTCTTCGATCACACTCCAGATAAACGGTAGGCGCACCACGTTCAAACCAAATTGGGCAATCTGATCCCAATCACGGCTTCGCATCCAATTTTGTCGAAATAGTCGATACAGGCGCTCCCGCTCAGCATAGCCAAAGCGCTGATCTAACAAGGCTTCTAACTTGCATTGATCATCGATACCGTTTGCGCCCTGGCCCATCATCCAGAATTCTTGCATCAGCCAATTGCCGAGATTGACCCCTTTGAGGTTTTTTTGCGTCCCGTCTGGACGTACCCATCGTGTCCCCTCAATACGTAGCATGACTGGTTGCTCTGTCACAATCGTTTGCGGAATCGGTACGATGATGGTGCTACTCGGTTTCGCCGATTCAGAATTGGTTTGATGACTATTCACCGTACTGTCAGATCCACAGGCATTCATACTCAAGCAAATCACGACCGCAAACAGCCAATGCAAGCGCGCTAAGCAAGCGAATTTCTTCTGGTACCTTAACCAATCTAATTTCAACATATACGCTCCTTACTACCCTTCGCTTTTCCCTTTTGGTTTCGGGTATCTCTTCGCATGTCCACTCACTTCCGCTTTACTTACTTTTGGCTTGTTTACTTCTGTTGTTAACTTTGGCAACGAGTTTCAAATCAAAATGGAATCGTTTCCATTTGTCATTCAAAAAAAACATGCTGGTTCGCATGTTTCTTAAGTCGGTATGTCGATTTATAAGGATCTATGATGTCCCTATCCCTTACGCGATGAACCACGTGGTGCTTTCTCCACTGAACTACGCCAAGTCATACTCACAGGGAATTTTCTTTGTACTGGCCGCGCCAAGTCATAGCAACGATTTAATAGAAAACTCAAGCCATTCATCGTCATTTCACGCCAAGCGATATGCACTGAAGACAAACGCGGTGCAGAAAACGCTGCAGTTTCGGTATCGTCGTAGCCAACGACGGAAACCTCGCCAGGAACGTCTATACCCGCATGCTGAAAATACGACAAAGCACCGACTGCCATTTCATCATTCGCGCAGAACACGGCGGTGAAGTCATAACCTGATTCAACTAATTCTTTTGCTGATGCCCAACCACCGTCGGGAGCAAAGTTACTTTCTGCTACCCACATCTTACTGGTATCGATACCGTTTTGTTCCAATTCATGCATAAAGCCGCCAATACGGTCCACGTTATCCGGCGCACTTGACGGGCCAGCTATCACCGCAATTTTTTTGTGTTTATGCTTCAGCAAAGCTTGTGCTGCCATGCGTCCACCGAGATTATGATCGGCAGTGAAACACTGGTCGGCGATGCAGTCATAACGATGATTTAACACGACCAAGTTGGTTTTTTTATTGCCCAAAACTTCGATATCCGCATCTTGCAATGCATTGCTCATCACAATCAAGCCGTCACAACCACGCTCGATCAAAAAATTAATTCCATCAATCGCTTGTTCACGCAAATCGCCAGCACCTACACCGAAGGCGACCACCATATGCAAACCCTCGGCTCTTAACTCATTATCAATCGACTGCAAAATCGGCATATAGAAGGTCCCCTTCAACAACGGGATATACACACCGATCATGCGGGTTGATCCAGATAACAAAGAACGCGCCGCGTGAGATGGTCGGAAATCCAATTCTTCAATGGCTTTTTTTACTTTTTCCAAAGTCGCAGGCGACACAGATCCTTTGCCACTCACAACGCGTGAGGCTGTTCCCAATCCAACTCCCGCTAAGCGGGCTACATCTTTAATGGTTGCCATAATCTTTTTTACTCGCTTCCCATCTAGGGTTCCGCGCTAAACATTTCTGGAAAGAGGTATTGTAACGCGCTCTTTCACCTTACTAACAATCTACCAAGTGCATGCCGCCCTAAGCTGATACCTCTACACCACACTCCGACTACCGCAGCAAGCTCAAGCGCCAGCTGCCAGACTCTAATCCACGCAAACAACTAGGTTCCATATCGACGCGGTTGCGCGCCACCAAAATCGACTTTCTCCGCAGCGCAAGTCGCGGCGATAAACTCCGCATGGGTCGGCATCACATCAACGCATTTCTGTATGGTCTTCTGCACTTGCGCAAGGAAATAAGCAATATCTTCTTCGCTGCGCTGATCAACCAAGGGATGATAGCTCCCCGCTCGTAGTCCTTGTCCATGCATCACTTGTAACCAGCTGGCATCAGCAAACAATTCTTCGCCCAGCCTGAAAATGCGACCATGGCTACGATATAAGTCAATCCGATGCTGCACTTCTTTTGGAACCTCCATATCTCTGCAATATTTCCAAAATGGGTCGCCTTCATGCTGATTTAACTTGTAATGCATGATCAAAAAATCGCGTATGCGCAGATACTCTTCATCATTTTGCGCGTTATAGGTATCGATATCGACCTGATTGAAACCTTGGTCAGGGAACAAACTCAATAGCCGCATGATCGCTGTTTGTATCATGTGGATACTGGTTGATTCGAGTGGCTCCATGAAGCCGCCAGACAATCCAATCGCCACACAGTTTTTGTTCCATGCACGTTGACGCTTGCCCGTGGTAAACCGAATTAGGCGAGGTTCTGCTAAAGCTTCACCATCCAAATTCTTCATCAAGATGGCTTGTGCTTCATCCGCACTCATGAATTTGCTGCAAAAGACATGGCCATTACCAGTCCGATGTTGCAGTGGTATGCGCCACTGCCACCCAGCTTGATGCGCGGTTGAACGCGTGTAAGGCAAAAGTGTTTCAGAGGAGACGCAAGGTACTGCGATAGCGCTATCAGCGGGTAGGTAATGGCTCCAATCCTCATACCCCGTCCGCAATGTTTTCTCAATAAGCAATCCTGCCAAACCTGAGCAATCAATGAAAAAATCCGCATCGAGCAGTTCACCATTTTCCATTCGCAATGCGGTAATGTGTCCACTCTGCTCATGAGTTTGTACCTCGACTATCCGACCTTCCGTGCGCACAACGCCTTGACTTTCGGCGATCCCACGTAGGTATCGGGCATACAAACCTGCATCAAAATGGAAGGCATAAGAAATGTCCGACAAAGGTGAATTCGGCATATCTTTGGGCGGCCGCATAAATTTGCCTTGGCGCGGGGCAACCGTATTAATCGAAAATGCCTCTAAATCTGGAGCCTTCCCAGCTTGATACATCTTCAGCCAATATTGGTAAAACTTCGCAACCACCTGATCGCGACCAATTTGACCGAAACCATGGATGTAAGAGTCACCTGGCTTTCCCCAGTTTACAAACTCGATGCCAAGTTTAAACGTCGCCTGAGTTTGTCGGATGAATTCATCCTCGTCCAAATTCAGCAGTTGATTGAAAGCGCGAATACTCGGAATCGTTGCCTCTCCGACCCCAATGGTTGAAATCTGATCTGATTCCACCAAACGGATTCTCTGTCCATGTGGCAAGCAGCGAGAAAGGGCCGCAGCGGTCATCCAGCCAGCGGTCCCACCACCAACAATAAGCACGTCCTTGAGAGCGCGCTCATTGGGTCGAGAAGATGGAATGACATCATTCAAATTAGTGTACATGGCGAATCCTAAAGTCGTTGTTCTGTCTTGGGATCAAAGAGAGAAATTTTGCGCGTATCGATGCTGTACAAGACCGTCTGACCGATGGCAAACGGACGCTGTTCGTTGACGATGCACGAAATCGTTTGGGCGCCAGCATGCAACCAAACCACCTGGTGATTGCCCATCGGCTCCACTAGCGCGACCGTGCCGACAAATTGCCCCTCATCACGAATTTGAATTTGTTCAGGACGCACACCCAGAATCACCTCCCCATTCTGTGGGCCAGATGCTGCGAAAGCATACGAGGACAAATCCATACTAATCGAGTTCGAAACGAACCGTTGTTGCGGATCAAGTTGACCATGCAGGAAGTTCATCGCAGGTGCGCCTAAAAAACCTGCCACAAACAGATTCAATGGTCGCTCATACACACATTCCGGCGTGCCGATTTGTTGAATTTTACCTGCTTGCATGACGACGATACGCGTCGCCAAAGTCATTGCTTCCACTTGATCGTGCGTGACATAAATCATCGTCGATTGGAGTTGCTGGTGTAATAATTTCAATTCACGACGCAAGTTGGTACGTAATTTCGCATCAAGATTCGACAAAGGCTCATCAAACAAAAATACTTCTGCTTCTCGCACCAAAGCACGACCAATCGCGACCCGTTGGCGTTGGCCTCCAGATAGTGCTGCTGGTTTGCGCTTCAACAGGGGCGTCAGATGCAGCATCTCAGCAACTTTATTGATGCGTCTATCGATTTCTGCCTTGGGTGTACGATTGATTCTTAGGCCAAAGGACATATTCTTTTCAACACTCATGGTGGGATACAGTGCGTAGGATTGAAACACCATCCCAATTTGTCGCTCACTTGGATCGGCCCACGTCATATCTTGACCAGCAATTTCCACGCTACCATCACTGACATCAATCAAACCCGCGATCGCATGTAACAAAGTCGATTTGCCACATCCTGAAGGACCAAGAAGGACCAAAAACTCACCCGCTTCGACCGCGAGATTGAGTTCTGAAATAATCTGATTCCCGCTTAGATTTATGCCGAGATTTTGCAAACGAACATTTGCCACGTTATATCCTCTATTTCCCTTTTTTTGCTACCTGTTGTGTTTCATTCTCTTGTCCATCCGGACGTTTCACAATCAACCTTTAACCGCACCGGCAGCGATCCCTCGTACAAACCATCGACCGGACACAAAGTACAGCGTCAAGGGTACCAGCGAGGT
Source organism: Affinundibacterium fentianense (assembly GCF_018139545.1). GTDB lineage: Bacteria > Pseudomonadota > Gammaproteobacteria > Burkholderiales > Burkholderiaceae_D > Undibacterium > Undibacterium fentianense. The sequence goes on from NZ_JAGSPJ010000004.1 coordinate 329,044, forward strand.
CAAGATCGTCGCCGCCATATTCACGTTGTAAAGACGCGTTCCAGTCGTCGTATTGATGACATTGTTTAGTTGCACCGTCATGGGTAAATGATCGCGACCCGCAAACACCAAACCCAAAATGTAATCATTCCAAACACCGGTCAATTGCATAATCGCCGCCACCACAACAATGGGTGTTGACATTGGCAACACCAATTGCAAGAAAATTCGCACAAAACCACCGCCGTCAATGCGGGCGGCTTGAAACAGTTCATGGGGAATTGTGCTGTAGTAGTTGCGGAACAATAAAGTCATCACTGGCATACTAAAGACCGTATGTACCAGAACAATGCCAGGCAATGAACTATACAGATCAATGCTCGCTAAGATTCTGACCAGTGGAAAGATCATGACCTGCACAGGAATAAAAGCACCGACCATGAGAATACCAAATAGAAAATTAGCGCCTCGTGGTCGCCAGAATGACAAAGCATAGCCATTCAAAGCACCCAGCAAGATAGGAATGATCGTACTAGGTACGGCAATCGCTACTGAATTCATAAAGCCACCGCGTATCCCTTCGCAGGCGATCCCTGTGCAGGCACTGGACCATGCGGTGATCCATGGCTCGATACTCATTTGCATTGGTAGTGCAAAGATATTTCCGGCGCGAATTTCGTCCATGCTCTTCACTGAGGTGACTAACATGATGTAGAGCGGTAGCAAGAAGAAAACAGCAGCGCTAATTAGGAAGGCATAAATACCCCAACGTGCTACGGTCCACTTACGCGGATTTTTCTTCATAGTTGTTAACTTTGGTGACATGGTCGTGACCGCACTCATCAATGTTTCCTCCGACTACGTGCATACACATACGGTGCGAGAATCACGATCACGGGAACAAGCAGCATGACGGCTCCTGCTGAGGCCAGCGCGATATTAGCGCGACCAAATAAGTGATCCATAATGAATTTGGCAGGGACTTCACTGGCGGTTCCCGGTCCACCTTGGGTCATCGCAACTACCGAATCAAACAACTTAATCGCGGTCGTTGACAGCAGCAGAAAAACCGTTGCAATGGCTGGAGCGAGCATGGGAATAACGATGGAGATATACACGCGCCACACGGGAATCCCATCGAGCCTAGCGGCTTTCCATATTTCCTCATCAATCCCGCGTAGTGCTGCTAACAAGAGTGCCATGACTAATCCGGCTGTCTGCCAGACCGTGGCAATCACGATCGTATATATAACCTTATCCTGATCGATGATCCAATCAAAAGCAAAATCTGGGAAGCCCATTTGACGGACCGCATACTCAATCCCAATACCTGGAGTTAGCATCCATTGCCAAATCAGGCCGGTCGCCACAAATGACATCGCATAGGGATACAAAAAAACCGTCCTCAATGCGCCTTCTGCCATCACTTTTTGGTCAATAAACACCGCTAGCAAAAATCCCAAAACCATACTGATCAGAATAAATAACACGGTGTAGATCGCGATATTTTCTATCGATAGTAACCATCGATCGTTATCAAATAATTTCACATACTGCGCAAATCCCACAAAGGTCTCAGTCGGCATCGTGCGTGAGTTGGAAAACGACACTTTGATCGACCATAGAGTCGCGCCCAAGTAGGCAACCAAGGTCACCATCGCCATCGGCAAGATGGCCGCGAATGGGACGAAGCGGCGGAGTAGGTGATGGGTCAACTGCTTACGCATACGAGTTAATCTTTAAACGCGCTAGCGATGCTTTTTTGGACTTTTTCAACTGGAATACGCGTATTCCAATACGCCGTCAGAATATCTTGTAATGCGCCATTTTGATCTGGCGTCAAGAAAATTTCACTTATTCCAAGATGACGCGATTTATCTTTCATAATCGCCATTCCCGTTTGTGCGCAGATATCCATGCTTGACGTATCGACATCGCTACGAATCGGAATCGATCCTTTGAGCTTATTAAATTCCAGTTGTGTGGCTGGGTTCAACAAAACTCGCGCCAACAGTTTCTGTGCTTGCACAGTTGCTGGACTATTGGTACGCGGAAAGACGAAAGCATCGCCTTGGATCAAATAGGGAGAGTTCGGTGTGAGTCCCGCGATGCAACCAAAGTCTTTCCCCGCAACCTGCTTGGCTGCAGCGAACTCTCCTTTTACCCAGTCACCCATGATTTGTACGCCCGCTTTGCCGCTAATCAACAAGGCAGTTGCATCATTCCAGTTGCGCCCCGGTGATCCCGGATCAATATAGCTTTGCATCCGTTTAAATGCGAGCAAGACTTTCTTAAATGCCTCTGAGTTAATCGCCTTCTGATCGCGATCGCGAATCACACTCAGGTAGAGATCTTTGCCCCCCACATTGGTGAGCATTGCTTGAAAGACGATTGTTTCTTGCCATGCTTGCCCACCATGAGCGAGTGGGATGATACCAGCCGCTTTCAGTTTATCCATTGCCGCAAACATCTCATCCATACTGGCCGGCTCTTTCGCAATACCAGCTTTCTTGAATGCAGCCTTGGAATACCAAAACCAAGTTTGCATGTGAATATTCACTGGAACCGCGTAGTAGTGACCGTTAATTCGGATCACATTTAAGACGGGTTCCGGCAAGATTTTTTCCCAAGCTTCACTTTTAGCAACGTCATCAACGTTATTCAGCATCCCTTGTTCAACCAAATCTAAGAATTGTTTGGTGGTGTTGAATTGAGCGGCGGTAGGTGGATTACTTCCCACAATACGATTGATTGCGACAGCACGTGCTTGATCGGCACCCGCGATGGCGGTATCAACCCAAATCCCCCCTGCTTTACGATAATTCTCGGCAATGAGTTTGGCAGCGGCCGACTCACTATTAGAAGTCCACCAATGAATGATTTCTGCTTTTTCGGCGGGCAAAGGTTTTGCAGCGCGGGGGGCGCCATTTTGCGCTGTCGCGTTGGCCGCCATCAGCATGGCGGCAGGTGCTATGGACGCCAGACAAATTGCCAGCATGTTTTTCTTGAAATTTAACATCCAGTCTCCTTGCAATGCAGATACCTTGTCTGCATCGTTCATTCTTTTGTCTTTAGCAATTCGCCGAGAATATTTTTCCTCGTGCCGACTACGCTATTCTTGGTATCCACGGGCACGGTGTAATGCTGCCTATATCGCACAAGTTGGAAACGTTACCAAATTAGACCACTATAGCATTCTTCAAATTTTACTGTCAAACAATTCAGTTTAGGTTTAAGTATTAGTATTTCTTCGTCACAATTTGCGCTGCAACTTTACATTTCAACTCTAGGGTTAAGTCTTTTTTGTTGACACCTGAAAATGAATAATGCCATACTTTCGCACAAATTGGAAACGATTCCATTCGTGTGCATTGCGAACACAACAATAGGCCCGTCGCTCCTTTCAAAGATGCGCTATACCCATCTCGACCAGCTTGTTCTTTTGCTGCCGAATTGACTTCGCCTTCATCGCCCAGATCGTTTTATCCGCCGGAGATTTCAATATGAGCCTACGCATTCCTTTCTTTAAAGCGCATCGGAAAACACGCGCCCCAATCTATCTTCTCGGTTTGTGCGGCTGCCTCGTCGCGCTCGGTGCATGTGGTGGTGGCGCCTCCTCTGGTTCGCCGGTAGTATCGACAACACCGATCGTCAATCCCAGTCAAAATACTCCACCGCTACCCGGAGCCGGGATTCCCGCGAATTGGAAATTGGTATGGGCGGATGAATTTGATCAAGCAGGTTTACCAAATGCCACAAAATGGATGTTTGATACCGAGCGCAATAAAGCGGGTTGGTATAACAACGAGCGTCAATACTATTCCAAAGATAGGCTGGAAAACGCGCAAGTGAAGAATGGCGTGTTAACCATCACCGCCCGTAAAGAGCAACTCAGCAATGAACCCGATTATGGCGGTCAAGCGTATACCTCTGCACGGCTGTTGACCCGCGGCAAGGTGAGCTGGACCTATGGTTATTTCGAAATTCGAGCAAAGCTTCCTTGCGGGCTGGGTACTTGGCCTGCAATCTGGACCTTGGGGAGCAAAGGTGTTTGGCCAGATGACGGTGAGATCGACATCATGGAGCACGTTGGTAAAAACAAAGGAAAAATTTTAGGTAGCGCCTACACCGCCTTTTACAATTGGCCCAGCGGCACGGGCAATACGAAGGAAACTGTGGTAAGTGATGCTTGCGATAGCTTCCACACCTACCAATTATTCTGGGATCAGGAGCAAATTGCGATTGGAGTGGACAACAAATATTACTTCCAATTCGTCAATCCGAAAACCGGTGATTACAAAAAATGGCCTTTCGATCAACCACAATATTTGATTTTGAATTTGGCAATCGGTGGTGATCTTGGTGGCGCGGTTGATGAAAGCATCTTCCCTAGTCAATTCGAAATTGACTATGTGCGGGTATATCAAAAATAGTCAGGGAATTAACCGAGAAATAGGATAATGTTGAAACCTCCGATCGCCCACTTCAATCCTCTCGCGCAAGTGAACATTCACCCGCTGTTTGACAGTCATCAATGCGTTGTGATCGATGATTTCCTTCTCAATCCCGAAGAAATTGTCGCCTATGCGAGTCAGTCTCGCGCTGCATTTCGCTACGATCACGACAACTACTTCCCGGGATTAGAAATGAATATGGGGCGTCATTTTGCACTGCAATTCGAGCAATTTTTTATGCTGAAGTTACGCCGCTATTTTGGAGTCAGGCGTAATTTGGGAAGTGCCTGCCGTCTTTCGATGACCACGCTGCAATGCGATCAATTGCAACCTTTGCAGAGGCTCTGTCATCGCGATGCAGAAACGCTGCCTGCCGATATGGGCATCGGGGCATCGGTAGTCTATTTATTTGATCAACCAGAACTGGGTGGAACTTGCTTTTTCCGCCCCTTACAAGCCTTAGATACAATTCGAGGCTTCCTACAACAGGCGGCAAACGAAGACAATGCCAAGCTTGACGAGCAATTGCGGCAAGCACCGAGCTACTGCTTTCAATCTAACCCTTGGTTTGAGTTACGACACACCATTGCTGCCAAATGGAACCGTGCCATATTTTACGAGGGGACCGTGTTTCATGCCGCCCATATTACCGACGCTCGCTTATTGAGTGATCAGGTACTTCAATCTAGGCTTTGTCTCAATGCGTTTTTTCGATTTAAGAAACAGGCAATGCAAACCTAATCTCTCAACTATGAACCTAAACGGGACAAAGCATGCACGAACCCGTGCTGTAAGACCTAAGCGATCAGGCAGCAAATCTGAGGTAAATACGCGGTTCATTCACTCGCAACGAGATTACCTTGCTTAACACTTAATTTCCTTCCGCTTTTTCCCAATATTGCCGCGCGCTGCGACTTTGCGAATCGAGTCAGGGGCAAACGGGACCTTGCATGCTGTATCTCCAACGTCAACACTTACCGGACCAATTTTCTCGCCAGTTTGAATGGCCGCCTCACTTAGCGCAGCTACAAACGAGCCCAATGCAATGACAAAACTATTCATACCTGAACGCACCGCATTGGATTGTTGATGGATATGCGTTTGTACAAAATCGAGCAAACGTTGTAACCAATCGAGATCGAGATCGTCGTCCGGGGTAACGGATACATAAGTGACCAAGGTCGCCCATGCCGTTGCAGCCAAATCTTCTTGGATCGCACTTCCCCATTCATTGATCAGCTCAATTGCGTACGGGCTCTCGGTGACGACCCAAGCCACACTGTAACGACGTATCGCATCGCAGTTCGCGGTTTGTACCCAACGCTGCAACTGCGTTTTACTCATCTCTTTACCGTTCGCCATGAGACCGGCTAGATATTGTGCGTCATAGTTACCCGATGCATAGAGTTCGCAGGCAAGTGCAGTATCGTGTTTGTACGCTTTCAGAATCTTTTTCAACTCTTCGATTTTGACCCCGAAAACCGGTTCCTGCGCACCGTGTTTACGCAAAATGGCACGATAGGATTCTGTTCCTAACTTTTCTAACTGTTCCAAGATTTCTTGTGCACGCATTGCTGTCTCCAATAAGAAGAAAGAACTGCTTTCATTCGCATTTCATGAAAGGCTTTATATTTGCACAAATACTTTCATTAGGCGATACTTCACGAATAATTTTCTCGCCTTATTCGAAAGGATGCATGTTGAAACCTCGTCTCGCACTTCTCCTCTATTCCAGCTTGTTTTTTGTTATCGCAACGCCACACGCTCAGGCCCAAACTGATGAAGCAAAGTACTGGGGCAAAGATGTGACTTCGAGCATGGATCATCCCTTTATCAAACGTTTCACTGGCTCGTGGTTGACTGGCTATTCGAATGTTGAATGGGATATCAGCAAATTTCCGACATCGAACCTCATCGGTAAAGATAAAAAATTTCAAGACGTGGTGACATTAGAGGGAAAACAAACGCGCATCTTGTATCTAGCACCACGCGGAAAAATGCCGGTCGAAGTTTTCCGCAACTACCAACAAGCATTGCTCAGCGCAGGGGTGAAGATGCGGTGGGTATGCGAGACCCAGTGCAGCGCCCTCTATTGGGCATGGAGAGACATGAATGAGCCCAACAAGGGAATGCAATGGGCCGAGGGTAGCATCTATACGCCCACATCGAGTCGATACAGTCATAGCTCCGCTCTGTCACCAGACAAGGGCATGATGCTCGTAGGAAGTATCAAACGCGGCGACCAAGAAACTCAGGTTTTGCTCTACACCTCAGTCGCTGCTTTTGAGAGTACCGGTTTAAGCCAAACGTATATTCACATCGCTGAACCTAAACCGATGCCAACAAATCAGGTCGAAGTCGACGTGAAGGCCTTACAAATCAGCCTGCGAGAAGAAGGCAAAGTCACGCTAAAGGGTCTGTTCTTCGATACGGGAAAAGCCAACATCAAAGAAGAATCGAAAGCCCAACTCGACGAGATCGCGAAACTACTGCAAGCTCAGCCCAGTCGCCAATTTTTCATTGTTGGCCACACCGACAATGTAGGTAACTTCGACGCCAATCAAACACTCTCACAGCAACGAGCGCAGGCGGTGGTCAATGCCTTGCTTGCGGCACCATATCGGATTAATGCAAGCCGTCTGGTCGCTAAGGGTAATGCCAATCTTGCCCCCGTTGCCAGCAACACGGAAGAAGCTGGACGGGCACGCAATCGACGTGTCGAGCTGGTCGAGCAATGAGGATTGACTGACATGAGACAAAAAAGCCCGTCACACTGGACGGGCTTTTTTTTTAAGCTTTAGAGCAAGATTACTTCTTCTGCCCTTCTCCCACGAACGCTTTCGCTTCGGCACCAACACGTATCACGCGAATTTGACGAACTTCGCCACCGCTACCCAATTTTTCTAAGGCATCTTGGCCAGCCTTGATACTGCCAATTGCGATAAACCCATCTGGTAGAGCGGCGCCCGAAGATTGACCAATCAGCATTTTGCCTTGTCCATTCATTGCAAAATAGGAGCTGGTATTTGTTACGGACGAAACTTCACTCAACATCGTGTCTGGCCAAGTACCATTCAAACTTAAGACGAATTTCCCATCATCTAGATGCATCTGACCGATCGCTGGTGCTGGTGTGGCTGGTCGAGGTGCGCCTGGGTTAAATGCTGCTGGTTTGTAATGGGTCTCAAGCTGCCCCACTAAACGTGCGATAGACGCTGGTGCCGCACGGGCTTGCAGTTCAAGCAGGATATTACCTTGTGCCGTGCTAACCTCGACATACAAACCCGCAGGTAAATAGTAAGCATCACGGCTAAGGGCTTCTGGTGCGTTAGCAACTTCATAGGCCATCAAGGCGATCGCGATTGCAGAATGCTGCTGTGCTTTGGCGTAGGGAAGGACTTCATTGTATGTATCGAATAGAGTATGCCAAGTACGACCATAATTGAAATCTGTCTTATTCGTCGCGGATGGCGTCGGCACGCCCTTCATCGAAAAGGCAGACGCGTCAGTGCCTGATAAGGCCTCCGCGCGTATGCGAGGATAATCACTGGTCTTCACCTCAAAGCCAAACTCAGAGACGAACTGAACAGCGCCTTGCAAGCTATTGGCAACCCGCATGAATGGGGCTTTCCATGCGCTGGGCACAGTAATACCGGAAATGGCACCTGGCGCACCATCACGGTTGAGCATCATCACCACCTTGTCGAGCTCTTTCAGATGTTTTTCAGTATAAGCCGCTGCCCCCACAATGCCTAACTCTTCACCAGCCGATGCCAACATGACGATACTACGTCTGGGCTTTGCGCCAGCCTTCGCGAGCAATCGCATGGCTTCGATCGTGGGTGACACGCCCGAACCATCGTCCACTGCACCCGTTGCACTATCAAAACTATCGAGATGCGCTCCAATCACGACATATTCATCTGGCTTCTCGCTCCCAAGGATCTTCGCAACCACATTGTGGTAGGGCACAGGCCCTGGATAAAACCAATTGCGGATATCAAACTCCAATTCAACTTTCTCGCCATTTTTCACCAACTGTTGAATTTCGTTGTAATGATCTGCTGTTAACTTGATATCGGGCATCGTCGGTAGCTTATCCCAGCTACTTGGTTTTGCATCCAATAAGGCCAGCGGTTCCTTGCCTGCCTGCAAAGTCCCCAGCGCTCCCGCTTCCATTAATTTAAGGCTGACTGGATCGGGCTTATACTCCTTACGACCATCGCGTCCCATCCCACGGCTTTCACCCGGAATGAGAACCCAGGCATTTTTGAATTCAGCCATTCTCGTTATCGCCTCGGCCTCATTCGCTGGGCCGATCACGGCAACGCCTCGTTGTACACCTTTGGTACCTGCGGTATAACTCGGCGTACCAAACCGTAGAGTCTTCTCAGTTGGCGCGATCATCTTGCCAAACCATGGGCCGCGATTAAAACCTAATGGTTGTTGTGCGGCTTCCTCAAGTTCGGCTTGAATACCCCATTGACGCATTTGATCACGCGTCCAGCGAGCAGCATGCGTGAAATTATCACTCCCCGCCATACGACCACCGAAGCGATTGGTCAACACATCTAACCAAGTCATTGCTTGCGGATCTTGTAAGCCAATTTCGACTATCTTCTTAGAAGTGGCGTCTTGCGCAAGACTAAGCGGGCTAAAGCCGAATAGAAGGGATATTGCGAGTATACGGAATTGCGATTGTTTCATTTTGCCTCGACAAGAAAGTGGAGTGATCATGCAAGTGAGACTATTCAAAGTGCTCCTCTGCATTGAAAAGACAGATCACCACACACACTTGTGGGCTGGTCACGCCATCAGACGCCAAATCGAATTCGCTGCCACATTATCAGGCCGCGAAAGATCGCTTGCTCATCCTAAGTAAGCTGATCTGTCCGCGCGATTCGACCCTAGTTCGATCGGCAAGTTCCCAACTAAGGGTATTTCCTGATCAGGCCGCCTGTTTCGCCATACAGTGGGTTCGAATATAGTCTAGATGCATAGGCATGGCTTCCACACATTTTCGAATGACTGCTTGGGTGTTGTAAAGGAAGCCCTCGATTTCTTCTTGGTTGCGTTGGTCCACCACGGGACTGTAGCGACGCGGGCGCATGCCTTGACCATGCATGACCTGCAACCAACTGTCTTCGGGAAACAATTCTTCGTTTTCACGCAAAATGCGGCCATGACTGGAAAATAGATCAAGTTTCAACTGCAAACTTTCGGGAACTTCCATTTCACGACAGTAACGCCAAAAGTCGGAGTCATCCCGTTGATTCACTTTGTAATGCAAAATCAAGAAATCACGAATCTGTGCATATTCTTTATCTGTCAAGCGATTGTAGTTATCGATATCCACTTGATCGAAATCTTTATCTGGGAAGAAGCTCAGTAGGCGCATCAAACCTGTCTTGACCATGTGAATGCTGGTGGATTCTAAGGGTTCCATAAATCCCCCTGATAGACCAATCGCCAGACAATTTTTGTTCCAAGCTTGCTTGCGTTTTCCTGTAGTAAATTTGATTTGACGCGGCTCTGCCAAAGGCTGCCCATCCAAATTTTTCATAAGAATTGTTTCAGCAGCCTGGTAGTCCATAAAGCGACTAGAGAAAACGTGGCCATTACCGATGCGGTGTTGCAACGGTATACGCCACTGCCAACCCGCACTATGAGCGGTCGAACGCGTATGCGCTTGCGCCGATCCAGCAGGGCTGCACGGTACCGCAATTGCCGTGTCACAAGGTAGCCAATGGCTCCAATCTTCATATCCGGTGTGCAAGGCCTTTTCAATCAACAGACCAACCATCCCTGAACAATCGATAAAGAAATCGCCGTGAATAGTCTCACCATTTTCCATCACGACAGCATCGATAAATCCATCTTCTCGCAGCAGGGTTTGTACGATTCTCCCTTCTGTTCTTTTCACTCCGCGCTGTTCAGCGTAGCCGCGTAAATATTTCGCGTATAAACCCGCATCAAAATGGTAAGCGTAAGAAAGATCGGCCAATGGAGAATTAGGTAAATCGGGTCTTCCAGTACTAAATCGCCCCATCATGCTGGCGACGGTATTAATCGAATAGGGTTCAAGTCCACCCGCGAGCCCCTGCTGGTTCAATTTGAGCCAATAGTGGTAAAAATTGGCCATGGGTTGATCACGTCCAACCGAACCAAAGCCATGAAAATATTTACTGTTATTCAGCCCCCAATTGACGAATTCAATGCCTAATTTGAATGTACCTTGAGTATGTCGAATAAAGTCGTTTTCATCGATACCCAGATGCATATTGAAATTGCGAATACTAGGGATCGTCGCTTCGCCAACACCGATGGTAGAGATTTGATCGGATTCAATCAGGCGATAGTGATACCCGTGAGGGAGCAGTTGCGACAAGGCTGCCGCACTCATCCAACCGGCGGTTCCTCCACCCACAATGACGATATTTTTGATGCGTCGATCTGACATAGTCCATCCTTATATGGGGTGTAATACTGTTGTGCCGAGTCAAGCATTTCTATTTTGGCAGTTCAATATGTATGTCGTGAAGGAATGCTTGCTCGATTCTCATCTATCGATTTATTCACTCACATCAACTCTTTGAACAAAAAAGAGCCTATGCATATCCATTGTATTGATGGATTTACATAGACTCAATCACCCCGAGGAATGCAAGAGAAATCGGTAGACTTATTTGTCTTTTTTTAGCATTTTTTAGTAGTTAAATCCAAATCGCACACCAAACATACGCGGTTCGACTGGTGCGTAATTCATTTGTGCGCCAACCCCACTTCCGCGCCAGTAAGCTGCTTTGCTGTCGGTCGCATTTCGCACAAACAATTCAGCGTGCCATTGATCTTCTGGTGCGTCGAGACGTACAGATGCATCAACCAAGGTGTACGCTTTTTGGAAGCGACCAATATGTGCGAATTCATCATTTCTGACATCAAAGTACGCTTTGTCACGCCAGTTCATTTTGATATACGGAGTGATCGCAAAACCACTTGGCAAATCAAATTTTTGTGAGAAATTCAGCATGAAGGTACGGCGTGGCGCATTCGGCAAATTATTGTTCGTGACGTCATATAAACGTTTACCATTGTCAGGACCGATTCCAGTGTATGGTGCTGGACAAGGTGTCAAGCCGAACTCTGTACGCGCATCGCAATTGTAATCATCGCTGTATGAGCCGTAATCATGAATTTTGGTGTCGAGCAAAGTAAATGCGCCACCAATTTTGCCGCCTGGCCATGGTTTGTAATCCCACTCCACTTCTAGACCACGGATCTTCGTGTTACCAACGTTGATCGTGCGCCAAGTTTCGTACACGTCGCATTTTGGTTGGTCAGACGTACATGGCAATGGTGTTTTGTATTTGCTGACGAAATAAGTCCCTGTCAATTGTTGGTCTTTGTAATTCATCGCAAATGCGACAGCAGACAAGCTTAAGGTATTGTCGAGGAATTTTCCTTTATAACCCAGTTCGAAGTTCGTCACCAGTTCAGGCTTATATGGCAAGAAGGTTTCGGAATTCGGTTTGCCATCGGCACAAACACGTTGGACTGGGTCGGTTGCACTGCCGCCGCACGCTAAAGTGCGATCGCCAAAACCACCCGCTTTATAACCCGTTGCCAAAGCAGCGTAGGCCATTTCATTTTTGTTGATTTGCGTTTGCAAACCTAAACGCCATGTCGCTTTATGCCATTTTTCGCTATGATCATTTTTGCTTGGCGTTCCGTAGAGATGATATGCCGCTGCACTACCACCTGGGCCGTAATTTAAGTCATTTCCCTGTGGCAGATGGTATCCAGGCGTACCTGGTTCACCTGGATCGAAGCCGCCATTATAGAATTCCTTCTGACCCCACCAACCACCTAAGTTGAGTCCATCTTTGTCAGTTTTACTGTCTGCGCTGTAACGTGCGCCGAAAGTCGCTGTCCAAGTTGGCGCAAATTCCCAATCAGCTTGCGCAAATACCGCTTTCGCATCCACTTGACGGTCTGGCTGGGCGTAAAAAGCACCGGAGGCTAAACCAACTGGGGCACGATACAGATCGACAACTTCGTAATTGATCTGGTTTTTCTCATGCATCCAAAACAAACCTGCCACATATTTCAGACTGTCAACACGTTGTTTGAATTGCAGTTCATGGACGGTTGACACATATTTGGAATCGACGGTTTGTTGGTATTGATCTGCCAAAGGCCACGTACCCCAGTTGTTGCCACCTGCTATGCGCGGATGATCTTGGGTGATTTGGAATGGTAGAGCCGTTTGGTTACCTTTATCATTATCATACAGCTGACTACGACGCTGATCTGCTAGTGCAAAGTTATAGTCCAAGCTCGCATCATTGCTGATATTCCAGTTCGAACCAGCGCGCAAGGTACGGATCTTCATATCGGTCATACCAGGCACATTGATCTTCAAATCGAAGCGGCCCCATCCTGTAGGACAAGCGTAGCGTGTCCCTCTCACTGAGTCGCAATCTTTGAACGCCGTACCACCCGCACTAGAGTCTTGAAACTCTTCGTACGTTGCGTGTAACTTCCAGTCACGATTGACCTTGTACAAAGCAGACAAGCGAGCAGCCCACTCGTTTTGATTGGTGTAATAGTCGCTAGGATCTACTTTGCGATTCCAACGTTGGATATTGTCGGGAATGCCGTCTGGGATCCAACCTTTTGAGGGTAAGTTCGCTTCACTAAAATCTTGCATTTGGTTCGCATAACCGTCGCGCGTCACTTTCATGATTGCAGCGCGGATCGCGAGATCATCACTTATTTTGATGTTCTGAATTGCGTGAACTTGACGTTTATTGTAATTGCCTAACTCGAGCTCTGCACTTCCATAGTTCCCACGAAAATCTGGTTTCGCGGAAATCACGTTAATCGTACCGCCAGTTGAGTTGCGGCCGAAGAGCGTTCCTTGAGGTCCGCGCAAGACTTCAACTTGCGCAACGTCGAACATCAAGGCTTGTGCACCTTGAGGACGCGGTGAATACATTCCATCAACGTGGAATCCTACAGCGGGATCGCCGATTTCGGTGGTGTTACTGGAAGTAATACCGCGTATCGTCACTTGAATCGCAGAATCATTCGATTGCACGATGGTGACGTTAGGAATTTCGTTGGCCAAATCTTTTGCACTTGTCACCCCCATGCGTGCCAAGCTTTCTTGGTTGAATGCTGTCACGGCGAGCGGTGTTCGTAGCAGTGAAGTCGAGTAACGCGTGGCGGTCACATTGACTTCTTGAATCTTATCTGACTCTTTGTTGTCGTTTTTCTTTGGGCTTACGGGCTCATTGGTTTTGCTTTGGTCAGCGACTGTTTGCTGCGCTTGCGCGTGCATTGTCATCAATCCGCAAGCGCCGGCTACTGCGACGCTCATAAGAGTTCTTTTGGTTTTCAGATGAAACATGTTGTCTCCTTGTTGAGATAGGCAATCAGCACTATCTGCTGTCCTTCAATCTTATCAGGCGACTGTGTCGCCATTTCTTGATTTGCTGTTGAATTACTTGTTTTATTGCGACTTCTTGACTTGCTTTTACTTGATCCTCAAGCGTTGTTTGATTCAGTTACATCGTGCTGCAGCGCTTGTTGACTCTTCATGCTTAGGCTTCAGTTTTCTTCGATTTCACGTCGCTGCCAGAGATTCTTCCGTGAGCACAGTGATTCAAACTGAGTCACAAATTCAGGGTTCCTGCTTTCGCACTTTTTTGCGTCTTTCAATCGAGCGTCTGACTCTTTTGTTGATCGACAGTTTCAAAAAATCAGATGAATTTCTTGAATTAGGTGCCATAAGTGGAATCGTTTCCATTTGTGATTTGGAATATAGCACTCATTAAAAAATAGTGTCAACAATTTTTTGGAAACGTTCCCAATTTGTGTTTTTTTGCGACATTTTTGTCAGCTTTAGGATGAAGAATGCGGGAATATATGTCGTGCTTAAAGAATCTAAGAGAATGCGTTATTACTTCTCCCAATCATCAATTGCATGGAGCTGAAAGAATGAAATTGGGTGATGAAATACAGGAATCTACCCGCCGCTCTTCACCAGCAAAGCGTTCCCAGCCTGACGGGCTCATCGCAACCATTCTTGCATTTCGTGCGCGGTAATTCTCAATCTTTTATTGGAAAAGAGGAGTCACTGACGCGATTATCCTGTGGATAACTTTGTGAATATTTTTTGAATAATTTAGTACCCCAAGGAATCAACATAGAGTCTAGCTGAGATTTGCTCTATAAGTATATGAAAAATAAGGGAATTTTACGATGTTAAATTTTGTTAAACAATTTCTTGACTGAAATTATTCTTAAAATTTTGTGGATAAGATGCAGGCTATGAGAATAGCCAAGAATAAGTTTAGCTAGTTAGCAATGGATTTTGTCTAATCAACCTGGATCGCAAAGTACTCAGGATGAGGGACTGGGTAGTGCAAATCCATCTTTGCCAAAGTTTCTGCCACGATACTTGCGATAATTAAATTTCGCTGTGTTTTCGAATTGGAAGGGACAATGTGCCAAGGGGCATAGTCTGTATGGGTAGCCCGAATTGTGGTTTGATAAACCGTCTGATAAGCTTCCCATGATTGACGCTCAAGCAAATCCTGTTCACTGAATTTCCAATGTTTATTCGGGTCTTGCAAACGTTCTTCTAGTCGCTTTTTTTGTTCATCTTTCGCGATGTGTAAAAAGAACTTCAAGATGGTGGTACCAGTCTCATGCAGCATACGCTCAAACGCATTGATATGCGCATAGCGTCGCTTGGCTTCAGAATGGTCAATCAATTGGTGAACTTGTGTGATCAGAACATCTTCATAATGGCTACGATTGAAGATGACCAACTCACCTGCCGCTGGGACCTGTTGATGAATTCTCCACAAAAAGTCATGGTCTAATTCATGTGGACTCGGCGTTTTAAAGCTGACGCTACGAACACCGGCTGGGTTCGCAGCACCAAACACCACTCGCACTGTTCCATCTTTTCCTGAGGTGTCCATGCCCTGCAAAATAATCAGCACTTTATGTTGATGCTGGGCATACAAGATATTTTGAAATTCGGCAATTTGTACGCTGATTTCGGTCGTCTTTTGTTTCATCAACTGCTTCGTCGATTCGGTGAATAAAGGACGATGTGCAGCGTTCTTGTCCAACAAAACGAATTTGTCCGAAGCTAAAAATTGTGTGGAAATAGTCATATGATCTTTCTCCATCTTGGTGTGCGGTGAAAAGTATTTTTTGATTGTACTTCTGCTCCGACACGAAGTCATTCAAGGATATGATGCAAGCGCTTATGTTCAATTTTTGTACAACGATCCATCACGACTTGCATTCCACTCGCTCGCGCTAGTTGCTCAACGCGCTCATTCACGATGCCCAATTGCATCCAGATTGATTTCGCATTGACTTGTTGGGCTTCTTCAAAGATGGCTGGGATATCCTCAGCCTTCCTAAAGCAATCAACGATATCGACTTCTAGCCCCGTCGCTTGAACGGCCAATCGAAGACTTGGATAGCACATTTCTCCGAGGATTTCATTACCCGCTTGCTGTGGATTGATAGCAAGGACGCGATAACCATGTGCCTGCAAATAGTTCGCTACCTTGTAACTATCACGCTCTGGTTTATTGGAGATTCCAACGACAGCGATGGTTTTTGCTGAGATCAATAATTGATCAATTAAATTATCAGACATAGAGTTCATGCTCACTCTCGTGGAAAAAATAAAAAGGCAGCCGTGGCTGCCTTTTTATTGTAGTACTTTTTCGTAATACATTTTTTTGCTTCTACATCGTCTTTGCTGTGCAAATTGATGCGTTGCTTGAATTAACGCTTAGAACGCAATTTCTGAATCGCTGCCAATTGTGCGATCGCTGATGCCAACTCGGCTTGTGCTTGCGCATAGTCGATGCCTGCTTCGCGATTAACCAAAGCTTCTTCCGCCAATTTCTTAGCTTCCGCTGCTTTTGCTTCATCAAGATCAGCGCCACGAATCGCTGTATCAGCCAATACAGTCACTGTATCTGGTTGTACTTCCAAGATACCGCCTGCAACGAATACGAATTCGTCTTCAGCTTTACCTTCAACCTTGATACGCACTGCGCCTGGCTTAATACGTGTGATCAATGGAGTGTGTTTTGGATAGATACCCAACTCACCTGATTCACCCGGCAACGCGACGAACAATGCCTCGCCAGAAAAGATACTCTCTTCTGCAGAAACGACGTCAACGTGAATAGTATGTGCCATGTGCTAACCTTTTTAGTTTGCTTCCCCTCCCCTGAATTCGACATTCTAGGAAGGGGGGCTTCATTCTTCACCCTCCATTAATCGGAGGGTAAGGAATAATTATGCTGCCATTTTCTTCGCTTTTTCGATCGCTTCGTCGATTGTACCTACCATGTAGAACGCTTGTTCTGGCAAGTGATCGAGTTCACCGGATGCAATCATCTTGAAGCCTTTGATTGTATCTTTCAGTGAAACGTATTTACCTGGGGAACCAGTAAATACCTCAGCAACGTGGAAAGGCTGAGACAAGAAACGTTGCATCTTACGTGCACGAGCAACGATCAACTTATCTTCAGGAGCCAATTCGTCCATACCCAAAATCGCGATAATGTCACGCAATTCTTTGTAGCGTTGCAAAGTACCTTGAACAGCGCGTGCTGTTTCATAGTGCTCTTGACCAACAACTTGTGGGTCCAACTGACGAGATGTGGAATCCAATGGATCAACCGCTGGGTAGATACCCAAAGATGCGATGTCACGAGACAAAACAACGGTGGAATCCAAGTGAGCAAAGGTTGTCGCTGGGGATGGATCTGTCAAGTCATCCGCTGGAACGTAAACCGCTTGAATAGAAGTAATAGAACCAGTCTTAGTGGAAGTAATACGCTCTTGCAAACGGCCCATTTCTTCAGCCAATGTTGGTTGGTAACCCACCGCGGAAGGCATACGGCCCAACAACGCGGAAACTTCAGTACCAGCCAATGTGTAACGATAGATGTTATCGACGAAGAACAACACGTCTTTACCTTCGTCACGGAAACCTTCAGCGATCGTCAAACCAGTCAAAGCAACGCGCAAACGGTTACCTGGTGGTTCATTCATCTGACCGTACACCATCGCTACTTTGGAATCTTCAGGCTTTTCCAAGTTAACCACGTTAGCGTCAGCCATCTCGTGGTAGAAGTCATTACCTTCACGAGTACGTTCACCAACACCAGCAAACACGGACAAGCCACTGTGTGCTTTAGCGATGTTGTTGATCAACTCCATCATGTTAACGGTCTTACCAACACCCGCACCACCGAACAAACCAACTTTACCACCCTTCGCAAACGGGCAAACCAAGTCAATAACTTTGATACCGGTTTCCAACAATTCTTGCGATGGAGAGAGTTCGTCGTAAGCAGGAGCTTTACGGTGAATAGATGCTTGTGATTCACGGCTAACCGGACCACATTCATCAATTGGGTTACCCAATACGTCCATAATACGGCCCAATGTTGCTTTGCCGGTTGGAACCATAATTGGTTTACCTGTGTTGCTAATCATCATGCCGCGACGTAAGCCATCAGATGTACCCAAAGCAATCGTACGGACGATACCGTCACCCAATTGCTGTTGGACTTCCAATGTCAGATCGGAGCCTTCCATTTTCAAGGCATCGTAAACCTTAGGCATCGCGTCGCGTGGAAATTCAACGTCCACAACAGCGCCGATACACTGAACGATTTTGCCATTAGCCATGTTCGTTCCTTCAATAATATTAAATTTCGTTTAAACCGCTGCCGCGCCGGCGACGATTTCGGAGAGCTCTTTAGTAATCGCAGCTTGACGGGTTTTGTTATAAACCAGTTTCAACTCACCAATCACATTACCCGCGTTATCACTTGCAGATTTCATCGCCACCATACGTGCCGATTGTTCTGACGCCATGTTTTCTGCCACTGCTTGATAGATCAGCGCTTCTACATAACGCACCAACAATTCATCGATCACCGTCGCTGCGTCTGGTTCGTAAATGTAGTCCCAAGAATGAGATGCTGCATTTGTTTCCAGCTTGTCCGCTGTCAGAGGCAATAATTGCTCTAACACTGGCTCTTGCTTCATGGTGTTAATGAATTTGGTGTAGCTCAAATAAACCGCGTCGAGCTTGCCTTCCTGATACGCATCCAGCAACAACTTTACTGGACCAATCAATTTATCGAGATGCGGCGTATCGCCGAGTTGGATCGCATGCGACACAACTTTTGCACCTACACGATTCAGGAAGCCGAGACCCTTGTTACCAATCGCGACCGCTTCAATTTTTGAACCCTTACCTTCGAGTTCACGCATCTTGTTGGTGACCAAACGTAAAACGTTGGTATTCAAGCCACCGCACAAACCCTTATCAGTCGTTACAACGATCAAGCCAATTTTCTTAGCTTGATCTTGTTGAACCATGAAAGGATGCGTGTACTCTGGGTTGGCCTGTGACAAGTTAGCGGTGATATTACGAATCTTCTCACTGTATGGGCGAGCAGCGCGCATTCTGTCCTGCGCTTTGCGCATTTTAGAAGCGGCAACCATTTCCATCGCCTTAGTGATCTTTTTCGTATTCTCTACGCTTTTGATCTTGCCACGTATCTCTTTACCTGCAGCCATGAGTATTGACTCCTTCTAGCTACGGTAAATTAAAATGCGCCGGATTTTTTGAAATCAGCAATTGCGGCAGCCATGGCAGCTTCGCCATCTTTGTCCAGTTGCTTACTTTCTTCGATCTTTGCCAACAACGCTGCTTGATTTGTCTTCAAGTGGTTATGCATGCCAGATTCGAAAGACAATACTTTCTTCACTGGTACATCATCCAAGAAGCCTTTGTTCACAGCAAACAGACTGGACGCCATCAAAGAGATAGACAATGGTGCGTACTGAGCTTGTTTCAACAATTCAGTAACACGGGCACCACGATCCAACTGCTTACGTGTTGCTTCGTCCAAATCAGATGCGAACTGAGCAAACGCTGCCAATTCACGATATTGCGCCAAGTCAGTACGAATACCACCGGACAAGTTTTTGATAACTTTAGTCTGCGCTGCACCACCCACGCGAGACACGGAAATACCCGCGTTAATCGCTGGACGAATACCAGAGTTGAACAAGGAAGTTTCCAAGAAGATCTGACCGTCAGTAATCGAAATGACGTTCGTTGGAACGAAAGCGGAAACGTCACCAGCTTGCGTTTCAATGATAGGCAATGCTGTCAATGAACCTGTCTTACCTTTAACTTCACCTTTAGTGAATGCTTCAACGTAGTCTGGGTTAACACGTGCTGCACGTTCCAACAAACGGGAGTGCAAGTAGAACACGTCACCTGGGTACGCTTCACGGCCTGGTGGACGGCGCAACAACAAGGAAACTTGACGGTATGCAACCGCTTGTTTCGACAAGTCATCATAAACGATCAATGCGTCTTCGCCGCGATCACGGAAGTATTCACCCATCGCACAACCGGAGTATGCGGATACGTATTGCATCGCTGCAGATTCAGATGCAGTCGCTGCCACAACGATAGTGTATTCCATCGCGCCGTGTGCTTCCAAAGAACGCACAACGTTTTTAACGGAAGAAGCTTTTTGACCAATCGCTACATAGATACATGTAACGCCTTGACCTTTTTGGTTAATGATCGAGTCAATCGCTACCGCTGTTTTACCAGTTTGACGATCGCCAATGATCAATTCACGTTGACCACGACCAACTGGAACCATGGAGTCGATAGACTTCAAACCAGTTTGCAATGGTTGAGAAACGGATTGACGAGCAATAACGCCTGGGGCGATTTTTTCGATTGGCGCAGTCAATTTTGCATTGATAGGACCTTTGCCGTCGATTGGTTGACCCAACGCGTTAACAACACGGCCGCGCAATTCTGGGCCGATAGGTACTTCCAAAATACGACCTGTACATTTAACTGTATCGCCTTCGGAGATGTGTTCGTAGTCACCGAGAATAACGGCACCAACGGAATCACGTTCCAAGTTCAAAGCCAGACCAAATGTATTGCCTGGGAATTCCAACATCTCGCCTTGCATCGCGTCGGACAAACCGTGGATGCGGCAGATGCCGTCGGTAACGGAAATAACCGTACCTTGATTACGAATCTCAGCGCTGTCACCAAGGCCTTGAATACGGCTCTTGATCAACTCGCTGATTTCTGATGGGTTGAGTTGCATACAAACTCCTAAAATTGTTTCAGTACTTGAACAGCATTAAGCTGTCAAAGCGTTGTGCATCTGTTGCAGCTTGGCACGAACCGAAGTATCCAGCACTTGATCACCAACCACGATACGCACACCACCGATCAGTGAAGAATCCACTGTCACGGTTGGGTGCAGTTTGCGACCAAATTTCTTTTCCAGTGTTGCCGCTAATTCTTTAACTTGTGCGTCAGACATTTCAAACGCGCTGACAATTTCCGCATCTGCAGAACCAGTGTCGGCATTTTGCAGAGTATGAAATTGTGCCGCGATTTCTGGCAACAAAGTTAAACGGTCATATTCAGTCAATGTATTGATGAAGTTCTTTGCTTCAGCAGTTACAGTTGACTTCAACACGGACAAGAAAGCCTCAGCAGTTTGACCTGCGGAGACTTTGGGGTTGTGTGCAAGAGCCACTACATCGGGATGTGCCGCAGCTTGCGCCATCTCAGCAACTAATTCCGACCAAGCGGACAAGTTGCCAGACTTTGCAACGCGATACAACGCTTCTGCGTATGGACGAGCGATCGTTGCGAGTTCAGCCATGATTACAGCTCAGTCTTTAATTGGTTGAGCAAATCTGCGTGCGCAGCTGCATTCACCTCACGCTTCAAAATTTGCTCTGCACCTTTAACTGCCAGAGCAGCTACTTGGTCGCGCAATTCTTCGCGTGCTTTTGTGACTTGATTTGCGGCTTCTGCTTGGGCTGCAGCGATGATGCGTGCGGCCTCTGCATTAGCAGCATTCTTAGCTTCTTCAACGATCAATTGACCACGCTTCTCAGCGTTTGCAACTTGTTTCAAGCCTTCTTCGCGAGCACCTGCTAATTCGAGCTGAACTTTTTTCTCAGCTTCTTTCATAGCAGCTTGGCCTTGATCTGCAGCGGACAAACCGTCAGCGATTTTTTTTCTGCGATCATCGATGGCGCCGATCAACGGTGGCCATACGAATTTCATGGTGAACCAAGCGAGTACGAAAAATACAATCGCTTGGTACCACATTGTTTGATTAAGATTCATGTCGTTTCCTTGTCTGAATTATCGTTCCGCGGGTGTTGACCGCTTTGACCAACACCACGGTAGAAAAAGGAAATTCAATTAACCTTTGAATGGGTTCGCTGTTGCGAAGAACATAGCGATACCAACACCGATAATGAACGCAGCGTCGATCAAACCAGCCAACAACAACATTTTGCCTTGCAATTTGTCCATCAATTCTGGTTGACGAGCAGACGCTTCCAAATATTTACCACCCATCATAGCGATACCGATACATGCACCCAAAGCGCCCAAACCGATGATCAAACCACAAGCCAAAGCTACAAATGCGACGTTAGTCATGAGAAAACTCCTAAAAGTTAAAAAATTAAAATACCAAAACCAAAAAACCAAAAACTAAAACCAATACTAAAACTGATTACTTCACTTGAATTGTCGCAGTTCGTTAAGACTCGCCGCGACCATTCGAATTAGTGTGCGTCGTGTGATTGACCCATGTATACCAAGGTCAACATCATGAAAATAAACGCTTGCAAGAACACGATCAAAATGTGGAAGATCGCCCAAACAGAACCAGCAATCACTTGACCGATACCGCCGAAATGGCTGTACGCACCAAGCAAAGCGATCAACAAGAACAACAACTCACCTGCGAACATGTTACCGAACAGTCGCATACCGAGAGAGAAAGTCTTGGCAGCAAATTCAACCAAGTTCAACATAATATTGAATGGCAACATTGCTGGACCAAATGGAGCTGTGCACAATTCTTTGATGAAGCCGCCAACGCCTTTGATTTTGAAAGAGTAGTACATCATCAAAGCGAACACACCGATAGCAATACCCAAAGTGCCGTTCAAATCAGCAGTTGGAACAACGCGATGGTGAATCTCTGGATTAATACCGACTAATGGGAACAGCCACACTGAGAACAAATCAACTGGCAAAAAGTCCATAGAGTTCATCAACGAAACCCATACGAACACCGTCAACGCCATTGGTGCGATGAAAGACACATTCCCGTGCACGATGCTCTTAGCTTGATCGTTCACCATTTCGACAACCATTTCAACCGCACATTGGAAACGGCCTGGAACACCAGAAGTCGCCTTACGAGAAGCTAAGTACATCAAGATGATGGCGAGGAGGCCGCAAAACACGGACCAGATAATCGTATCGTAGTTGATATAGGACATATCAACCAATGCTGTTTGTTGGTCATGTGAATTAGCCAAATGACCCAGGTGATGGGAAATATATTCCGATGGGGTTGGGGCGTGCTCAGTTGCGCTCATAATCAATGCCTAAAGAGTAGTATTAAATAACTTTTCATTACCACGATGAATGCAGCGAGAAACGCCAGCCAATTCAAATCAGGGTAAAACATAACTACAGCTCCCATAAGAGCCAAAGTCAGTGCAATTTTTATAAACTCGCCAATGAAAAAATTCATCGGGTTGGCACCGCCGGGTTTTCGCACGCTACTGAGTAAGCGCAAAGCAAAAAACGCGTTCGGGAGCGCGCAACATAGACCGCCGAGTAGAGCGGATATTCCGGAAGAGAAGCCAGACACTAACAACGCCACCAGCGCCGCGATAAAAGCTGCTGCAAACTGCAACAGGATGATGCGCGCCATGCTACTCCCCAGTTTTTACTACAAGTATTCGTTTTCCCCCAACACACCTTACGCGTTTTTCTTCTTTTATTATTCTCGATCTTGACTAGGTGAATCCTAGTTTGCGTGGTGCTGGTGCTGTATTTGCGCTATTTCAGTGCTGCTCTGGTCCTATTTTGGTGCAGATTTTGTACACAATCAGGCAGATTTTTCAAAGCCACGGAATTATACGTGCATGTATAGGCAGCGTCAAACGTTTGATGCAACGCAACAAATTTCGTTTTATTTTTCATTTGCCCAATAGTCTTCGACTTTTCGGCAAATTCTCCGTGTAAAAATAAAAAAATTGCTATTTTCACTTCACTTTCTATGCAAGTATGACGAATGCATAAAATCAATTTTCAGGCCTTACTTTTGCCTTTTTTTAAATGTTGTTAAATATATAACAGCAGTCTACTGGCCACGGATCTTAAGAATCACGCCATCAAGTGAATCAAGATCAGCGAAATCAATAAGCATTTGCCCTCTTCCTTTGCTACCCATCTTCAAAGTCACTTGTGTTGCTAGTAGGTCAGATAATTCTTCTTCAAGGCGGGTAATGTCCCGAGATTTTTCTGCTTTATCTTTTGATTTGGCAGGCGCGATCAATTCAGCACTGGTTTTCGCGACTAATTTTTCAGTATCTCGAACCGACATCCGTTTCGCGACCACCTGATTGGCAAGCTGGATTTGGGTCGCGGAATCAACCGCCAATAAGGCACGCGCATGCCCCATATCAATATCACCAGCCATTAACATCGTCTGAACTGGTCGAGCTAAATTTAACAAACGCAATAAGTTTGACACCGCGCTACGAGAACGGCCAACCGCGTTTGCTGCTTGTTCGTGGGTAAACGTAAAGTCAGAAATTAAGCGATGAATCCCTTGCGCCTCTTCAAGCGGATTCAAGTCTTCTCGTTGTATATTTTCGATCAAGGCCATCGCTGCCGCTGCTTGATCGTCTACATCTTTGACGAGCACCGGTACTTCACTCAACCCTGCCATCTGAGATGCACGGAAACGGCGTTCACCCGCAATAATTTCGTACTGGACAAGCCCTTTGGCTTGCCCAATTGGACGAACCAATATTGGCTGCATTAGGCCTTGAGCCTTAATTGATGATGCCAGTTCAGCTAGTGCCCCTTCATCCATGCGAGTACGTGGCTGATACTTACCCGCTTGCATTTGGCTGACCTGCAAAGTCGTTGGGGCTCCTACAATATTGGGGACAGCCTCGGCAAAATCATCCGAGCCGCCTAACAATGCATCCAGACCTCGGCCCAATCCTTTTTGTTTTTTCGTTGCCATATTCATACTTTTCAAATTATTTCTTGTCTAATGTCTTGATTCGTTCGACCATTTCGGCACCAAAAGCAATGTAAGCTTGCGCCCCTTTTGAAGATGGATCAAATACCACCCCTGGTATTCCATATGACGGCGCCTCGGCTAATCGGACATTGCGCGGAATCACTGTTTTAAAGACCTTGTCACCAAAATGTTGTTCCAATTGGTCAGATACCTGTTGTGACAATGTCATTCGTGGATCAAACATCACACGCAGTAAACCAACAATCTTTAAATCGGGGTTGAGATTGGCAGAAACCTTCTTGATTGTATTTGCCAGGTCAGACAGCCCTTCTAATGCGTAGTATTCACATTGCATAGGGATAATCACGCCGTTAGCTGCGCATAAACCATTGAGAGTCAACATTGAAAGGGCCGGAGGGCAATCGATCAAAATGAAATCGTAGTTAGCGCCCACTTCCGCCAAGGCGATTCGCAGACGCTTATCTCTGTTTTCAAGTTCCACCATTTCGACTTCGGCACCTGCCAATTCACGATTGGCGGGAAGGATATCAAATTGCCCCGATTCTGATCGCACTACGGCAGATTGGACATCTGCCATACCCAATAAAACTTGATAAACAGAGGATTCAATCTTAGCCTTATTAACACCCGCACCCATCGTGGCATTACCTTGCGGATCAAGATCGACCAGCAAAACACGCTGATCAAGTTTTGCCAAACCGGCGGCCAAATTCACCGTTGTAGTAGTTTTTCCTACACCACCTTTTTGATTGGCAACGCAAAAAATTTTAGCCATAGACACTTTTTAGAATAATTGCGGTTAAAAGAAAATACCTGTACTACTTGTTCCACGTGTAACGAAAATAATTTAGTCCGCTTTCTTCACATGCACCAAATGTCTTTCGACTTGCAATCCCGGCACCTGCAAAGGCTCAATACTTTCGACTTCCCAACCTACTGGTAAGCGTTCAATTTCCTGTGTTGGGGAAATTCCTTTCATCGCCAGAAAGCGCCCGTCTTCGGCCAACAAATGATGGGACCAATTGATAAAGTTATTCAATTCAGAAAATGCTCTAGAAGTAATCACATCGAATGCTTGCTCGACTTTTAACAACTCAACACGGCCAGTATGCACCGTCACATTTCTAAGTTTGAGCTCAGCTTTTACCTGGGTTAAAAAAGCGGTCTTCTTGTTCACGATATCTATCATTGTCACCGAGGCGTTCGGAAACACAATCGCCAATACGATACCGGGCAAGCCACCTCCTGAACCGACATCAAGGATATTCTTCGCTTGTGTGAACGCATGAACAGCGGACAAAGAGTCAAGTAGATGCTGCTTCACCATGTCGTGCGGATCACGAATTGAGGTTAAGTTATAGACAGAATTCCACTTCACTAACAAAGCCAAATAGGCGAGCATCTTCTCCACTTGATCTTCGTTCAAAGGCAAGCCTAAGTGGCCAATACCGTCTCTCAGCTCTTGTCCCAGAGCGTCTTTATCGAATCGACTCATCGACTATTCACCTGCTACTTTTATATTCAAAGACTCATCATTGGCTGACGCTGCATTCGCGAATCCTTGGAAACCGCGCTTTTTTAGATGGACCAACAAAAGCGACAATGCTGCTGGCGTAACTCCAGAAATACGACCACACTGCCCTAAGGTTTCGGGTCGTTGCGCATTCAGTTTTTGTTTCACTTCGATCGATAGACCATTGACGTCCAAATAGTCAAAATCTTTCGGCATCTTTAGATTTTCATAGTGCGCTTGACGTTCCACCTCTTTGGCTTGACGTCCGATATAACCAGAATATTTGACTTGAATCTCTATTTGCTCTTTTACCGCTGGGTCAATCACTGGATTACCAGCCAAGGATTGACCTTCTTTCCCAGTCAAGGTCATCAGTTGATCGTAAGTGACTTGAGGCCGGCGCAATAAGTCAGCTAAAGAATACTCTCGCTCCAATGCCTTACCAACCACCCGCTCCGCTTCGGCATCATCGACGATCCTAGGATTAACCCAAGTTGATTTCAATCTTTCCATTTCACGTGAAACAGCTTCACGCTTTTCTTCAAACAACTGCCATTGCTGATCGCTAACACATCCTAGCTTACGCCCGATTTCGGTTAAGCGCATGTCAGCATTGTCCTCTCGCAAACTTAGACGGAATTCCGCTCGACTGGTGAACATACGATACGGTTCTTGCACACCTTTCGTCACCAGATCATCGACGAGTACGCCAAGATAGGCCTCATCTCGCCGAGGCACCCACGCTTCTTTACCTTGCGTTTGCAAAGCCGCATTCAGGCCTGCGAGCATACCTTGTGCGGCGGCCTCTTCGTAACCGGTCGTTCCATTGATTTGACCGGCAAAAAACAAGCCTTGAATAGCACGCGTCTCTAATGATGATTTCAAACCACGCGGATCAAAAAAGTCATATTCAATTGCATATCCCGGTCTCAAAATATAAGCGTTTTCCATGCCCACCATTGAGCGTACCAAGTCCAATTGAACGTCAAATGGCAAACTGGTAGAGATACCGTTCGGATAAAACTCATTGGTTGTCAGTCCCTCTGGTTCAAGAAAAATTTGATGCGACTCTTTACCAGAAAAACGATGAATCTTATCTTCGATGGAGGGACAATAACGCGGACCAACACCTTCAATGACGCCGGTATACATCGGACTCCTATCCAGCCCCGACCTAATAATATCGTGCGTTCGCGCATTGGTATGGGTAATCCAGCATGGAACTTGCCGTGGGTGCATAGCAACATTACCCATCACAGAAAACACTGGCAAGTGATCCAAGTCGCCTGGCTGCTCTTCCATTCGAGAAAAGTCGATACTACGGCCATCGATACGAGGTGGCGTTCCTGTCTTTAAACGCCCCTGAGGCAAGGCAAGTTCTTTCAACCGACTCGACAATGAAATGGCCGGTGGATCGCCAGCTCGTCCCGCTGAGTAGCTATTTAGACCAACATGAATTTTGCCATCTAGGAAAGTCCCTGCCGTCAGGACAACTGCGCGAGCTCGAAACTTTAGCCCTACTTGTGTGACAGCACCGACAACACGATCTCCCTCGACCATTAAATCATCGACAGCCTGCTGAAATAGCCAAAGATTTTCTTGATTCTCCAAGCGACTACGGATCGCCTGTTTGTACAGAATTCGATCAGCTTGCGCGCGGGTTGCTCGCACCGCCGGACCTTTAGATGAATTCAAAATGCGAAACTGTATCCCGGCCTCATCAGTGGCGATTGCCATGGCACCACCCATCGCATCCACCTCTTTAACTAAATGCCCCTTGCCGATACCACCAATTGATGGATTGCAGGACATTTGCCCCAAGGTTTCAATGTTATGGGTCAACAATAAGGTCTTTTGCCCCATGCGGGCCGAAGCCAATGCAGCTTCAGTACCGGCATGACCGCCGCCGACGATGATGACATCGAATTCAGTTGGATAAAACATGTGGATAGCTCGAGGAGGGATTGCCTAGTGATAAAACGACGAAAATACTACGAGGCACGATTATAGTTGCTTTTCAGTGAAAATATGACTCCAACGCAAATTTCCAGTGAAAATACAGTATTTTTGTTTCACGTGAAACAAAATCAAAGATTACAAAAACAGGGCGATCAAAACCAATACAACACCAACGAAAATGACTGCCACAGAAATACGTAACGGCCATTTACTAACAGGCGCCTGCTTAACTCGTCTCGACCGCTTCCTCCTCTTTTTTTCTGGATTCGGAAATACCTGCACCAATTTTTGAGACCTCTTTTCCTTCTTCTTTCGTAACTCAGTATCCAACTCAAGCGACAAGGGAATATCCACGTCGTCGAAATTGCTTTGCTTTCTTTTCTTTAAATTCACTGAGCGAAGCGAATTGGTTCGAGTGTCGACCACAAGCCCCGAACCCGTGTGCAAAGGATCCATGGACGAGGAAAAAAACTCATCCGAATTGAAGTTCTCTATCTGCGCAGCCATCAACTCTGAATCAATATTCAAAACAACGCGAGGCTCCGAAGTGACCAGGTTCTTTTTCACCAATCCCTTGAACACTGCCAAAAAGTCGAACTGATCACCCGCAAAGTCAGCATGCAACTCCGTCAGCTTTCTTTCACCATCGACAGACAACAAGACAAGCTGCTCGCTTTTACTCAGCGATAAACTTCGCTGCCTAATCTCAGCATCACCCAGCTGCGTGCGTCGAAAAATTTTATCATCCATTTAACTTCAAACTCATTTTATAACTATCGATAATCGAGTCACAGCACCCCAAAAAGTTTCACGTGAAACAAAGCTACTTAATGAACCCGTCGTAACTGGTCTTCAACACCAAGGCTGCAACCACAACCAGGAATAAACTCCTCACAAATCCACTACCATATTGTATTGCTAAACGACTTCCAGTAACGGAGCCCAAAACACCACAAACAGCCATTCCCAGCCCCAAAATCCACATCACATGACCACTGAAGCCAAACCACAACAATGCCGCAGCGTTACACGCCACATTCAATACTTTAGCTGAGGCCGATGCACGCAAAAAATCATACCCGAATAATCTAACAAAGATAAAAATAAAAAAACTGCCTGTGCCTGGCCCAAAGAATCCATCATAAAATCCAATCGCAGCACCTACCAATAAAACCAACCACAGCTCGTCTCGGCGCGACCACCGTGCAACAGATTGCTGTCCGAGATTTTTGTTCCAAAACGTGTAGACAGCTATCGACGCCAAAATGAAAGGCAACGCCTTGCGCAAATAAGTAGGGGGGATATGCGTAACGGTGATTGCACCTAGAAACGAAAAACAAAATGCCAAGATACCCGCAGGAACCACTAACGCCCAATCCAAACGGACTGACCTAACATAGTTCACAGCGGCAACGGAGGTTCCCCAAATTCCCGCAAATTTACTTGTGCCTAACAAGCTCGCCGGCGGCGCAAAGGGAAAAACTGAAAACAATGCTGGTAATTGTATTAACCCACCACCACCCACAACAGCATCAACAAAGCCAGCAGCGAAGGCTGCCAAACCCAACAATAAATAGTCCACCGCAACATTTCCAATTCGTTAATCATTGAGTTAGGATAACAAGTTTCCTACACGAAAGCTTTCAAAAATCAACTGTTTTTGAGCGCAAAACATGAAATACAACGCTCTCGCTCATATCGTGAAAACGCATGTTGTATCCCATAAACAGAAAGCTTTCTTTCATTGACACAATCAGGATGAAAATGGTCTTATAGACCCCGCAACGATTTTTCGAATCCTTGTTGCTGTTCAAGGCACACAAAGTCAGATGTGTCGAAATAAACAAATATAAGAACAGAGGGAAGCTGTAAATCTAACCCCAATTAACAATGGTTATTTTTCGTATGCCATTATCTTCAAAGGAGTAGTCAATGATTGAGAAAGCGCTATCGCGGTCAATGCGATTAATGTTCACGGGCAGTGTCGTGGCAAGTATGGGTGTCATGGCCTTACCTGCTGTCGCTCAAGAAAAAAAATTAGAAACTGTTGTGGTTACTGGTACACGCATTACTTCTCCAGGAACAACATCGAATAGCCCAATTGGCTCCATTACAGCGGAAGAAATTAAATCTTCTCAACCTGTCGCGGTAGAAGAATTTTTCAAAGGCTTACCGGCAGCTGTTCCAGCGATTGGCCCTGGAACAAATAACGGTACGGGCGGTGCAGCAACGATTGATTTGCGCGGCTTGGGCTCTAATCGTACCTTGGTGTTGATCAATGGCCGTCGTCTAGTACCTTATGATCTGAGCGGTACAGTCGATACCAACTCGATTCCTATCGCACTGTTGAGCCGTGTTGACTTGGTCACAGGCGGTGCTTCAGTGGTGTACGGTGCTGACGCCGTCTCAGGTGTTGCCAACTTCAACTTGAAAAAGAATTTCCAAGGTTTTGAAGTTAATACCTCCTACGGTTCAACCAGTAAATCTGATGCAAAACGTAATCGTACCGACGTCACCATGGGTGCTAGCCTCGACGAAGGTCGTGGTAACGTAGTATTAAGCTTAGGCCGCACAAAATCCGATCCTTTGACACAAGGTACCCGTAGCTATGGTTTGAGCGCTTTGAACTCTGTTACTGGCGCAGCTGATGGATCTGGTACAACAGTCCCAGCGGCAATGTCCACAACCAAAGGCACAGGTGGTACCGATGTCTTGGCTGGTACATGGCAGATTGATCCAACCACAGGTAAATTAGTGCAGCCAGTAGGTTTGTACAACTTCAACCCACTGAACTACTACGTCACAGGCTTAGATCGCTCACAAGCGACCTCATTGGCAAACTACAAAATTAACGACAATTTTGAAGTTTACGGCGAGATGTTTTATACAGCGAGTAAAGTCGCTTCCACTTTGGCTGAATCAGGTACATTCAATAACACATTCAACGTACCTATCGGTAACCCATTTATTCCTGCGGCAACACGTGACCAGTTATGCCAACGTCGCGGCATCGCGGCAGCGGATTGCGTCGTAGGTAACACAACGATTGTCCCATTGACGATTGGTCGCCGCATCACTGAAATGGGTCCACGTTTCAACGACTTTGATAACAAAACTTTGCAATATACCTTGGGTACAAAAGGTGAAATCGCTGGTTCTTGGAACTACGATGCTTACTGGAGTCGTGGTACAGCAGACCAAACTCAAATTCGTAAAAACTGGGGTTCATTGTCTAAAGTAAAACAAGCTCTGAACTCTGTTGCAACTGGTAAGTGCGTAGATGCATCGAATGGCTGCGTACCTTTGAACGTTTGGGGCGCTGCAGGTTCAATCACACCTGAGCAAGTTGCCTTCATTAACCAAAGTGCGATCTTGATGCAAGGCGTAGAGCAAGACGTCGGTGCGATTTCCACTTCCGGTGATTTGGGTGATCTCCGTAGTCCTTGGGCGAAACAGCCAATCAGTGTTTCCGTCAGCGCTGAACAACGTAAGTTAACCGCTTACACAAAATCCGATGCGGCTTCCCAATTGCAAGGTGAAGTATTAGGTACTGGCGCTCCAACTCCTGACCGTACAGGTACATTCAAATTAAAAGAATACGCTGTCGAAGCTGCTATTCCTTTGATCAAAGATTTGCCTTTCATTCGTACTTTGAATGCTGAAATCGGTTATCGCCAAACGAATTTTGCGACTGCGAAAAAAACGCAAGACTACGGTAGCTACAAATACGGTGGTGAGTGGGAACCTGTTAAATCCTTACGTTTCCGCGGTATGGTGCAATTGGCGACACGTGCGCCTAACGTGAATGAATTGTTTGCACCACAAACAACTGGTTTGAGTAACTTAGCGACTGATCCATGCCAATTGAATTTGATCAAT
Source organism: Affinundibacterium fentianense (assembly GCF_018139545.1). GTDB lineage: Bacteria > Pseudomonadota > Gammaproteobacteria > Burkholderiales > Burkholderiaceae_D > Undibacterium > Undibacterium fentianense. The sequence continues at coordinate 361,050 of NZ_JAGSPJ010000004.1, forward strand.
GCATCAGAAGCAAATACTGCTGGTACTTTGTCTAATCTGTGCCGCTTGACTGGTGTTCCAGCGAGTGTCATTGGTTCATTAGACAAACCATCTGCTGGCCAAATCAATCGTCAAAGCGGTGGCAATCCAAACCTAGGACCTGAAGAAGCGAAAACCAAAACGATCGGTTTTGTGATTGAACCATTGCCAAAATTGGCAATCAGTCTCGATTACTACAAAATCGATATTACCAAGGCGATTTCTTCACCAACCACAACCGACGTATTGGATGGCTGCTATTCAACCAAGTTTAACCCTAGCCTGACAATGAATGCATCTTGTGGATTGATTTTCCGTAGCACTGCAAACGGTAGCTTCAATGGTACAGATTCCAAAGGCGTGGTCACGACTTTATCTAACTTAGGTACACAAAGTACAGCTGGTTACGATTTAAGTGTGAAATACCAATTGCCAATGACAACTTTGGGACTCGATTCCAAGTATGGTCGTTTGGATTTGGGCTTTGATATGAACAAAACAACGTCATATCACGCACAACCAACGCCTGCATCGGTTGATCGTGATTGCTTAGGTTACTACTCAGTTGCTTGTGGTGGCCCAACATACAAAAACAAATTCACTCAACGTACAGCATGGACATTTGGTGAATTCGTATTCGGCTACAACTGGCGTCATGTTAGTGGTGTAATCGAGGAACCAGGTGGAACAAACTTCTTGCCAGCTTACGCAAAAATTGATGCGTTTGATTACTTTGATTTAAGCGCTGTGTGGAATTTCAACAAACACATCCGTTTGAACATCAGTATCAACAATGCTGCTAACAAAATGCCTCCAATTGTTGGTTCTACAATTGGTTCCACTGGTACGAACAGCGGTAACACCTTCCCACAATACTACGATGCAGTTGGTCGTTATTTCAGTGTAGGTGCAACGATCAAGTTCTAATTGAATTAGTTCTTTATCCTAAAAATGGCGAACTTCGGTTCGCCATTTTTTATTCTTTTTCTCTAATTTAATACCACTTCTTTGCATTACACCTCGTGTTTGTTTAAGCTAAAGCGCGGCTAGAAATTCATCAAAATGATGAACTATCCAAAGTCCCCGCAACACATACACATATTGCATTGTGAAAGAAAAACATGAGAAAAATTGCCTATCTTGCTATCCTACTTACATTAACTGGGCTCAATGCTTGCAAGACCCATCCACAAGAAAATCTGGCACCATCTGCACTCAAACCATCCTCTTTAGGCTTCATGATCAGCGAAGCGCAATTTGAACAACTTTTCCCAAATCGTATTCCTTTTTATACCTATGCCGGTCTAATCGAAGCGATTCGTGCCTATCCTGAATTTGGGAATTTCGGAAGCAATACTGAGAACAAGCAGGAAGTCGCTGCCTTCCTTGCGAATATCATGCACGAGTCACACGAACTCAAAGCAATTACCGAAGTCGATACCACGGCACACGATAAGTACTGCAACGAAACAGCAGTCCCCTGCGCGAAAGGCAAACAGTACTATGGACGAGGCCCCATCCAACTGAGCTGGAACTTCAACTACGCATTGGCAGGGAAAGCACTCGGTTTGGACTTGCTGAATGATCCCGACATGGTTGCGCGAGTCCCTGCAGTTGCTTGGAAAACTGCCCTTTGGTATTGGATGGAAATTAAAGGTTCCGGCCCCCTACCTAGTCACGTTGCAATGAAACGCAATCTAGGCTTCGGCGAAACGGTCAGAAGTATCAATGGTGATTTGGAATGCTCCAAGCCTAGTGACAATATCGGCTATAAACAGCAACAAATGCGCATACAAAACTATTTGAAAATCACCCGCATGTTAGACGTCGAACCCGGTAATGTTCGTGCTTGTTAAGCTTCAATTTCTTTTGAGTTATCACCACTATTTGCGAGAGAATTTTTTCACCAATTTCTCTCGCATCAAACGCGAAAAAAGAGACCTTACTTCGCCACCGGCATTGTGAACTCCGCTCCCTTCACAATGCTATCTGGCCAACGCTGCATAATCGATTTATAGCGCGTATAGAAACGAATTCCCTCTTCGCCATAGGCATGCATATCCCCAAACAAAGAACGCTTCCAGCCGCCAAATGAGTGCCATGCCATCGGTACAGGAATCGGTACGTTAATCCCGACCATACCGACCTGCACTTGACGTGAAAATTCTCGCGCTGTGTTGCCATCCGCTGTGAACAAGGACACCCCGTTACCAAACTCATGACGATTAATCAAATCCAGTGCGGCACTGAAATCTGGAACACGAACCACGCATAAAACTGGGCCAAAAATTTCTTCACTATGTATTCGCATACCCTCTTGCACGTGATCGAATAAAGACCCACCAATAAAATAGCCTTGCTCATGACCAGCAACTTGTAGGCCACGACCATCGACAACCAATTGCGCGCCTTGCTCAACACCGCTCGCAATCAAACTCTCGATCTTCGCTTTATGCACAGCGCTAATCACGGGTCCCATTTCAACCTCTTGTGCCATACCATCGCCAACTTTCAAAGCCTGTACACGCGGCGTCAATTTCGCCACCAATGCGTCGGCGATTTCACCGACCGCGACAGCGACCGAGATTGCCATACAACGCTCACCCGCCGAACCATAGGCAGCGCCAATCAACGCATCAACAGCTTGATCCAAATTGGCATCGGGCATCACCACCAAATGATTTTTTGCGCCACCTAAGGCCTGTACACGTTTACCTAAACGACTGCCTTCGCTATGAATGTACTGGGCAATTGGAGTCGATCCCACAAACGATATAGCCGCTACATCGGGGTGCGCAAGCAGGGCGTCAACCGCGACTTTATCTCCTTGCACCACGTTGAAAACACCATCCGGCAATCCCGCTTGTTGCAGCAAATCGGCGATCAATAACGATGCAGACGGATCACGCTCAGACGGCTTCAGTATGAAAGTATTGCCACAAGCCATGGCGAGTGGCGCCATCCACATCGGTACCATAAAAGGAAAATTAAATGGAGTAATGCCAACCGTGACACCTAAGGATTGCCGAATATTCCAGTTATCGATACCGCCGCCGATATTGTCGGAAAATTGGGTTTTTAACAGTTGCGGCAAGCCGCAAGCAAACTCCACGACTTCAATACCGCGGGTCACTTCACCCATTGCATCAGAAAAAATTTTGCCATGCTCCCGCGTAATAATCGCGGCTAACTTTTGCTGATTTTGTTCCAATAACTCTTTGAACTTAAACATCACCCGTGCTCGACGTAAAGGCGCAGTTTCTGACCACCCAGGCCAAGCCGCTTTCGCTGTAGCAACCGCCTGATCCACTAAAGACTGATCGGCCATTTCGACTTGCGCGATTTCTAAACCGCTGGCCGGATTAAACACCGCTTGACGGCGCGCATCTGGCGCAACAAACACAGCGCCATTGATGTAATGTGAAATGCGTGACATGATTACCCTTCTGCTATTCTCTAAAGCAAGCGTCTAGATTATCATGTTGCAGCGTGGCGATACCAGTTTGCGACGCAAATTCTGATCCTTCTCGCTTCTTTTCACTTGAAAGTTTTCATGGCTCGTTCTACCAAAGCTAGTAATGCCGTTCTGCGACTGCAACAGCGCAGCAACAACGCGCCCTACTCGATGGTCACCACGGCTAACGGACATTTTTATCTGGTCCTCGGTCATGATCCAGATACCCAAGAAAAACTCTGTGCACCCTTAGAGATCGACGAATTTGTTCGCTTCGTCAATGACCTTAAAAAGGAAGCACCGCGCAAGGCGAGCAAATTGGATATCGCGTTTGAAGCCAAACTAAAACGCTCTTAATTCGCACCTTCACCAAATCACAATAAATCTACAAGACCCAAAGGACATCAAGCTTATGAAATCTCCACTCTTGATTAGTATCGCCCTCGCTACGCATGTTTGCCTCGTTCCTGCCCATGCACAAGACCAGAAAACAGAACAAAAGACCGAGCAAAAAGTAGAACAAAAATCGCAGCAAGAAAGTAGCGCTAGCGCCGCAGCTACAGGTACAAGCAACACAGCGGTCAGTCAAGAAATTCCAGCGCCTGTCGCAACTCCCGTTTTGGAAAAAATCGACACCGTAGTTGGCACTGGCAATGAAGCTGTGATTGGTAAAACCGTGGTCGTGCATTACACCGGCTGGCTGCGTGATCCACAAGCAGAAAACCAACGTGGCAAGTCATTTGATAGCTCGGTAGGGCGTGCACCTTTTAGCTTTAATCTCGGCGAAGGTCGCGTGATTCGAGGTTGGGAACAAGGCGTGCCAGGCATGAAGGTCGGCGGCAAACGTACTTTGATGATTCCTTCCACACTCGCTTATGGTTCACGCGGTGCTGGTAAAGGCGTGATTCCACCCGATGCTGATTTAATTTTCGATATCGAATTACTCGATGTGATCAAAATGCCAGAGGTCGAAAAAATCGATAGTAAGTTAGGCAAAGGCGATGAAGCCAAGAGCGGTAACACGGTCACCGTACATTACACCGGCTGGTTGCGCGATCCTAAAGCCAAAGGCCAAAAAGGCAAAGAATTTGATAGCTCAGTCAAACGCGAGCCTTTTAGCTTTACCATCAATGGAGGTGAAGTGATTCGTGGTTGGGACCTTGGTGTGCAAGGCATGAAAGTCGGCGGTAAACGTACGCTGATTATACCGGCCGCACTGGCCTATGGTGCGCGCGACGTGGGCAATGGTTTGATTCCGGCAAACTCCGATTTGATCTTTGACGTCCAGCTGTTAAAAGTCAGTGCCACGAAAAAATAACGTGAATTCAGAAACAAATAAATTGACTTACCTAACTGCCTATCCTGAGCACTTGCAAGCGCAGGTTAGGCAGTTAATCGCAAATAATCAACTTGCAGAGCACCTACGCAAGAAATATCCACAAACCCACGCTATACGCACCGACAAAGCACTGTATCAATACGTGCAGGATCTAAAGAGCGCCTCTTTGCGCAATGGCGATCAAATCAGTAAAGTCGTCTACGACAATAAACTTCACGTGATCAAAAACGCGCTTGGTACACACACCTATGTCTCCCGTGTGCAAGGCAGTAAGCTCAAAACAAAAAATGAAATTCGTATCGCCAGTTTATTCAAATCGGTGCCAGAAGAATTTCTCAAAATGATTGCAGTCCATGAACTGGCGCACCTAAAAGAAAAAGCCCATGACAAAGCCTTTTATCAGCTTTGCTCGTATATGGAACCGAATTATCATCAATACGAACTTGATTGCCGTTTATATCTTACGCAAGTCGATGTATTTGGCGATGAAGTCTGGAGCAGCTAGAGCATCTGCATAGCGTGGATTAAAAATATGTCTTACAAGGAGCGCAAACATGGCTTACTTACTCGCACTTGATCAAGGTACGTCCAGTTCACGCTCTATCCTATTCGATCATCTAGGCAATCTCATCGCCTCAGCGCAACAAGAGTTCACGCAACATTTTCCGCTACCCGGTTGGGTCGAACATGATGCGATGGAAATCTGGCAAAGCCAGCTCGCCACCATGCATCAAGTGCTAAATAAATCTGGCATTCAAACACAAGAAATCGCGGCGATTGGCATCACCAATCAACGTGAAACGACAGTAGTTTGGCATCGCAAAACCGGTCAGCCCATTTGCCGCGCGATTGTCTGGCAAGATCGCCGTACAGCGGATTGGTGTGAAGACTTACGGCAACAAGGCTATGGCAAAACCATACAAGAAAAAACCGGCTTACTGCTTGATCCGTATTTCTCCGCTACCAAAATCGCCTGGATATTACGCCATGTACCCGAGGCTCGTTCGCTCGCAGAACGCGGTGAACTCGCCTTTGGTACCGTGGATAGTTGGCTAGCCTATCAACTCAGTGGACAAACGCGTCATGTCACCGATGTCACCAATGCCTCACGCACCATGCTATGGAATATTCACACCCAACAATGGGATGCTGAACTCTTAGATCTGTTCCATATCCCACGCCAGTTGTTACCTGAAGTCTATCCTTCCACCCATGACTTCGGTTCTACTGATTTGTTTGGCGCTAGCATTCCGATTGCCGGTATCGCTGGCGATCAACAATCGGCGCTCTTTGGTCAAGCGTGCTTTCACTCGGGCATGGCAAAAAATACCTACGGCACGGGTTGTTTTACACTCTTACAAACCAGCGGTTTTTGCAGCCAATCACAACATGGCTTGATCAGCACCAGCGCCTGCCAAACCGATCAACACCCGCAATATGCTTTGGAAGGCAGTGTGTTTATCGGTGGGGCGGTGGTGCAATGGTTGCGTGACCAATTGCATCTGGCACCAAGCGCGACGGCAATAGGTGAATTGGCAGCCAGTGTGGAAGATAGTGACGGCGTCGTCTTCGTTCCCGCGTTTGCAGGTTTGGGTGCACCGTATTGGGATGCCAATGCACGCGGTGCGATCTTGGGCTTACATCGCGGCAGCAGCGCAGCCCACATCGCTAGAGCGGCAATTGAAGCCATTGCGTTTCAAACAGCCGAATTACTCTTGGCGATGCAAAAAGACAGCCCCGTACCGATTATCGAATTACGCGTTGACGGTGGCGCAGCATCGAACGACGCACTTTTGCAATTTCAAGCAGATCTACTCGGCATCCCCGTAATTCGCCCCAAGATCATCGAAACCACGGCCTTGGGCGTCGCTTATCTCGCTGGCTTACAGTCAGGAGTTTATAGTGCGCCCGAAGAATGTGCTTCCCTATGGCAAGAGCAACAGCGCTTTTTGCCACAGATTAGTCGGGCAGAAGCCACAAGTCGACTACAAAGCTGGAAAAATGCAGTAACTCGCTTGCTCTAAACTAAGCGACTCAAGCACAATCATTCACTATTAGATCACCACAGGACTTACGCAAGATTGCGCTGGCGAGGCGAACCAACAACGCTAGCGTCCGCTTTGCATAAATCCTAGACAATAAAGATTCGGAGAATCCATGACCATCGTAAAACGAATTCTGATCGGCTTAATTGGCCTCATCGCGCTCATCATTGGTTTGGCCTACCTCATGCCTAACCACTATGGCGTCATACGCAGTATCGAAATTAACGCCACCCCAGACAAAATTTATCCGTTGATAGTCGCACCAAAAGAATGGAAGAAATGGTCCGTTTGGAATCAACGTGATCCGAAAATGGAAATCAAATTCTCAGGGCCCGAAACCGGTGCAGGAGCCAATTGGGATTGGAAAAGTGAAAGCCAAGGTAATGGTGGGATGAAAATACTTCGGGTCGCAAACAATCAAGCGATCAACTACGAACTACATTTTGAAGGGATGGGAAAACCTTCGTCAGGAGCATTGACATTAGAACCGCTAGGCTCAACGACAAAGGTGACTTGGTCAATGATTGGGAGTAGTGAAGGTAATCTCATGATGAAATTATTTGCGCCATTTATGGATAAGATGGTGGGGCCTGATTTTGAAGATGGTTTGAAGAATTTGAAAGCTGTGGTGGAGAAAGCTTAAATACTCTGAATCACTTTCTATTTGGAGTAATTTCAAATAAATAGTAGCATTTAAAGTTCAAAGAAAAAGGGCGGTAAAGCTTGTGCTTTACCGCCCTTTTTCAGTTCAATTCACGCCACTCAAATTAACTAATCTGCTCACGCATGCTTGAGAATGCTGCCATCATTTTTTCCGATGCAGGCGCACCAAACTGACTACCAAACCAAACCGCAACACAACCAAAGAAAAAGCCTGGTACTAATTCATACAAGCCTAGCCATTTGAAATGTCCCCATACCAATACCGTCAAGGCACCAACGAACATGCCCGCCAATGCACCATTACGGTTCATCTTGGGCCAAACCAAGGATAACAAGACCACTGGACCAAATGCTGCACCAAATCCAGCCCAAGCATTGCTGACCAAACTCAAGACACTGCTAGTCGGATTAGCCGCAATCGAAATCGCAATCACCGCCACCACCAAAACCATCATGCGACCAAACCAAACCAATTCAGTTTGTGAAGCATTTGGACGGAAGAAAGGTTTATAGAAATCTTCGGTCAAGGCAGAAGAACAAACCAGCAATTGGCATGACAAGGTACTCATCACTGCAGCTAAAATCGCTGACAACAAAATACCGGCAATCCAAGGATTAAACAAAATTTGCGACAAGGAGATAAACACAGTTTCCTTATTTGCTGTCACCGCACCAGCTTGATCTGGATGCATCGCGAAATAAGCGATACCAAAGAAACCAACGGAAATCGCACCAAGTAAACACAGAATCATCCAAGTCATACCAATGCGACGCGCATTCTTAATCGTGCCAAAATTTTCCGCTGCCATAAAGCGCGCCAAGATATGTGGTTGTCCCATATAACCTAAGCCCCACGCCAACAAAGAAATAATACCGATGAACGAAGTGCCGTTAAATAGATCGGTGTATTTAGGATTGATGTTTTGAATCACCGTAATCGCTTCACTAAAACCACCCACATGCATGATCACCATGATTGGAGCCAATAACAAAGCAAAAATCATCAAAGTCGCTTGCACCGTATCGGTCCAACTCACCGCTAAGAAACCACCGATAAACACATAAATAATTGTTGCTGCCGCACCCGCCCACAAAGACACGTTATAGCTCATGCCAAAGGTTTCTTGGAACAGACGAGCACCCGCCACCATGCCAGACGCACAGTAAATCGTGAAAAACACCAAAATCACAATCGCCGAAATAATGCGTAATAACTTGCTGGTATCTTCAAATCGGTGCGTGAAATAATCGGGTAAGGTCAAGGCATTATTCGTTAATTCGGTGTACACACGCAATCGACCTGCCACCAAATGCCAGTTAAACCAAGCACCTAAAGTCAAACCAATTGCAATCCAACTCTCTGATACCCCCGAAAAATACAAAGCGCCGGGCAAACCCATTAATAACCAACCACTCATGTCCGATGCGCCAGCACTCATCGCAGTGACGAACGCGCCTAGACTGCGACCACCTAATATATAGTCAGATAAATTATTGGTAAAACGCCAGGCGGCGAAACCGATGCCTAGCATCGCGAGGATATAAATAATGAAGGTGATGCTGGTAGGGTTACTAAAATCCATCTCCGTATTGCCTTTCTTTATCAGTATAATTTTTAGAAATTCATGTCGACGCTGTACGAAGCGAGTACAGCAAGCACGCAGTATCGCTCAAGCCTATTATTCTCACAAGGACATAAATTCATGATATTGACTCGTCATTAGGACTGAAAAGCCCGGTAGCAGTTCAACTAATCTTTGGATTAGGATGAGAATAAGAACAAAGTCTTTTCACGCTTGAAAAATTACATATATTCTTCTTAAATTATTCTAAAAAGTAACATTAAATTTGAAATGGCGATCTACGCGAACGAAATCGATCAAGGAATCAAACATCACTTTCATTCAAATCGAACAGATTGCTGTAACACAACGTGGCCACCGTTGTTAATCATTGTTGTCATCACGACAGAAATTTAGGAGCAAATCCGTCTTGTTTAATTTTTTCCATATAAGGCAACAAAACGATACCAAAGTGAAGCAAAACTCTCGTCTAAACCGACATGGTATTGCTGTCTCTGTTTTGCTTACCCATCTGGTGATTATTTTAGCTTGGCAAAGTAAGCACTACGTCGATCATTCGCCTACCAAAAAAGCCAAAGTTTTGTTCTACTTCGACATAACTCAAGCAAAAAAAACCAAGCAAGAAACTCGAATTCAAAAGATTGACCAATCAAATTTAAACAACAATTTACACTCTAGAAAACAAACTCAAAATAGGAGCCTGCCTACTGACAGTGAGCCTAAATCAATCTCAAATCAAAAATATGTGACTACGCAACTCGACCTTGTACCGACAGAAAATAACACTCAGTCACAGTCTCGACCTATCGAGAAAAATATCCAAGATTTAACGCAAATTCTCAAAGAAGATTTTCTAAAACAAGAAAAAAACGACCGTCCAGATCCAAACAATCGTCATGACTCACTAAAAAAATTCTCCAACGCTGTTGCCGCGGCGGCGCAAATTCAAAGAGATGGTGTACAAATAGAAAAAAAATATGCGTACGATGGTCGCCCTGTTAGTAAGATTAAAACGCCTTATGGTACTTATTGCATCAGACATCCCAAAGCGGGTGAAAAACCAGAACTATCGCCGCCAGCACTCCCTGTGAGCTGCGGCCAACTATAAACTTCACCCATTCAAACAAAAATCGAATCTTCTTAAATTTTGTCATGAACCGGTCACCTGACCAGCCTAAAGTCTTTTCGTCTCTGGCTAGTTTTCGGTACCTAATCATGTCTACAAAAGCCTTCTTCACTCTCAAAGAAACCCGCTCCGAATTACCGGCAACAAAACTAAATACATTTTTCAACACAAAAAGTCTTTTCGAACCAAAGTCGAAACAGTGGCTGGTTCAATCGCAAACTTGGGCAGATAGTCGTATTGATCTACTTGCTTTGAATTTACAACCAGCAGCCAATATCGTCACCATCGCCTCTGGTGCATGTCATGCGCTAGCGTATCTCAGTAAAAGACCAGCAGCAATTCACTGTATAGATGAAAATCCAGCGCAATTAGCGCTTTTGGAAATTAAAGCAAAAGCCTTCATTCACTTACCAGACTACGACGCTGTGCTCAATTTCTTGGCTAAACCTCATCAAAAAGACAATCTGAAACGATATCAACGTCATATTCGGGCCAATCTATCTGAGCAGGCTAGTCAATACTGGCAAAAACGGAATCTACTTGGGCGCCCTCGTTACTATGCCTTCAGTGGCAATCTGCAGAACTATGGATACAACAATATAAGCTTACGCACTCTTCGTTTGCTGCTAATTCAAATCGGGGTTCGTTTTGATGAACTACACAAAGCACACAATCTCACCGAACAAAATCAAATATTTGAGCAACATATTCTCCCAACATTACGCAACAAATTCTTTCTGTTCTTAATACAGCAAGATTTCGTTTTAAAACAACTCGGTTTTAGCCGGAATCAAATCGAAAAACTCAGAAATGCCAATCAAGACGCGCTTTCAGAGATTTTGGTAAAGAGATTGAGACGACTGTTTTGTGACTTTAACTTCCATGAAAATTACTTCGCACAACAGGCCATTGGTCAACCTTACCTCGCAAACGAGCAAGAGAGCCTGCCACTCCACTTACAAAAAACGGTATTTCAAGCACTGCGCCAATATGCGCATAGGATTCACCCACATCGAGAAAATTTACTGCAGTTCCTAAAAAAACAAAAAGACAAGTCTGTCGATGCTTTTGTACTTCAAGACCATCTCGACTATTTGAATCCTCATGCCATTCAAGATCTATGGCGAGAAATTGATCGTTGTGCGAGCCATGGGGCGAAGGTTTTGATACGTAGTTTAGGTGCCCAATTCCCGCTTCCACAAATCGTCTTTAAGACAACATTAGCGAAGTGGAAAACCGATTCTATGTACAACCAATACTTACAAAACCAAGACCGAAGTAGCTTATACGGTAGCCTATTTGTACTTGAGAATATAAATTAAGATAAAAATAGAAAGGTAAAAAAACACTTTTTCCTGTGGATAAGTCTTTGCATATCTTGAGGAGTTAATGTGCAAAACCATTACCACTGTCCACACTCGAAATCTTATGCAGAAACTATTCTTTTTCTGTACAAGCATTGTCCTAGTCTTTATCCTTGCTCTAAACCGTTGATTACATGGTAGTAAATCGACTTGTCCACAAAAATAGTCATCGTTAACTACTATTACTATGTATATATATACCTTATGTATACAAAGCAAAGAGCTTGTTTCTCGATCTACATTTCTAAATCTCTTATGACCATTTCCTTAAAACCAAATACAACTGGCCTCATCTTTGCAATGCGTGAAGAACAAGAGGGATTAGAATCGTTTATTCAAAATAAACAGGTTCATCAAATTGCGAAACGTCGCTTCATTCAAGGTCAATTATGGGGTCATCCTGTCGTCATGGTTCTAGCAGGAATTGGTAAGGTCGCTGCCGCCAGTACAACGAGCCTGTTAATTCATCATTTTCAGATCAACCAATTGATTTTAAGCGGTGTTGCAGGCGCTGCTGATCCCGCCCTAAAGGTCGGGGATATTGTGATAGCGAGAGAATTACTACAGCACGATATGAATGCCTCACCTTTATTTCCTCGTTTCGAAATTCCACTCACAGGAAAATCACGATTCTTCGTAAATAAAAATTTGCATCTAGAATTGCAAAAAGCGACAACGCTATTTGTCCAAAATATACAAAAATACATTCCCGAGTCGCTACGAAAAGAATGGGACTTAATGAAAATTGAAATGTATTCAGGACTAGTCGCTAGCGGTGATCAATTTATTCATGAGGCAGCGATAGTAAATCAATTAAAAAAAGAATTGCCTGATCTGTTAGCGCTAGAAATGGAAGGAGCCGCGATAGCGCAAGTCTGTGATGAGCACGATTTGGAATTCGCAATCTTACGAACGATATCTGATAATGCAAACGAAACAGCGTCTATAGATTTTCAAAGTTTTGTTAATCAAATTGCTGCTCCCTATACAGTAGGAATTTTGAAAAACTATTTTGAAAATAAGGAGCAAATATTTGATACAAACAACACTTAAGGTTGAAGTATGAAAATAATTTTATGTGAATAAACTTGTGGATAAGATCGGCAAAATTTGTGCAAAACACGTTGAAAAAGCAGAACAAGAAATTTTATTCAAAATCTATTACAGCGTCATACAAGAATTTTGAACTGACTTATGAATTGTTTAGAGCCTTGATTTTTATTAGTAAATATCGCTTATCCACAAAACTTACCAACGTTAACAACTACTACTATTCATATATATAAACTTATTCAATTAAAAGAAACAGCCCCCCGTTTTAAAGCTCCCAAATAAACAGTTTAAATAATTCACATTTGTTGAAATAAATGCGTATGATTGCGGCTTACCTCAAGTTTTTCAGAATAATTTTTTAATCCTAATAGATGACGGCCACGAATATCTCGAGTAATTTCAGCAATTGCACTAACTCTTACCAAACTTGATCGATGGATACGCCAAAATTCTCTAGGATCTAATTCATCTTCTAATTCTTTTAATGTTTTTCGAATTAAATATTCGGCATGTTCTGTTTGAACTAAAGTATATTTTTCATCCGACTTAAAATATAAAATTTCTTTCGTACTAATCATTCGCAAACTATTACCCACACTTGCTTGTATCCAGCGTAAATAGTCTTTTCGGGAAGTTTGGTGTTGTATCAGGTGTTGCAAAACTTGTTTGATATGTTCAGATTCAAGATCATTTTTTTCACTTTGATTGGGTAGCGAAATCTTGCTCGCAGCATTGGAATGCGTTGGTGATGAACTACTAGGAATGGAATATTTTTTTTCTTGTATTCTCTGTTGTAAACGCAAACACGTTTTTTGTAGTCGGTCAGTATCAATAGGTTTTAACAAATAATCTAATGCACCTTGTTCAAAGGCCTGAATCGCATATTCGTCATAAGCTGTTACAAAAACAATTAACGCTTTTTCTGCTAATTGCATTGCAGCCTCCAGTCCGTTTTTTCCAGGCATACGTATGTCAAGAAAAATAATATTCGGTTCATATCTTTGTGCTTCATCGAATGCGATAAAACTGTTAGCAGCTTCAGACACAATCATTAAATCAGGCCAAATTTTTTGAAGTTGACGTCTCAAATGAGCCCGCATTGGCGCTTCATCATCGACCAGCATAGCCGTAATCTTATTCATAAGTGATGAGTAAAAAATGCTGAGTTAATTTAGCTTACAGAAATTGAATAGTTAGGAATATGAAGACTTAATCTTGCTCCACCTGTTGCTGGGATTTCAATGACTAAGCTGGCCTTTAAGCCATACAGAACCTTTAGTCGTTCCCGGATATTACTAAGTCCTATTCCGTCATCAGCATGCAGATCAAATCCAATCCCATTATCTTCAACTTCAACGATGATTTCATCCTCTCCTTGTCGAGCAAGGATACTGATATGTCCACCATCCGTTTTTGGCTCTAAACCGTGTTTGATGGCATTCTCCACGAGAGTTTGAATCATCATGGAAGGAAAGGCGATTTGCTCTAACGAAGTTGGACAAGTAATTTCATAGGTCAACCGTTCTTGCATACGCGCTTGCATAATATTTAAATAGGCACGTGAGAGCTCTAATTGTTGACCTAATTTACCACCGCCCTGCTCTCGAATTTGTGGAAGAGCTGCACGTAAATACTTGATTAAATGGGTGTGTACAATTGACGCTTGATGTGGGTCAGTTTCAATCAGCTGACTTATAAGTGCTAATGTATTGAACAAGAAATGTGGTTCAATTTGCGCCTGTAAGGTTGCCATCTCCGCTTCAAGAACACGTCTCTCTAAGGCTTCAAGGTTAGCGCGGTTTGTAGCATCATTCGCTGCGATTTCTGCGCGCCGTTTTCCGCCAGCAAGACTTTTAATCATCACAGAGCCAAATACTAGAAGAGGTAAAAGACTCCCTAAGCCTAAAATGCTACCGATAATCATCGCCAAAAATGACACAAAAACTAAGTAGCCCCAAGAAATCACGGCCAACCAGTCGAAAAATTTCCACCAAAAAACGCGGCAGACTTCGACGAAATCTAAAGCGAACAGAAGGAGCTTGTTTTTGTTGTCAGCATTCATGTTAGCTCTCCTCGTCAGGCTTTTTGTCCTCGGTTTGCTGAATTGCTTGATTTACTATTTGTTGATCTTCTTTTCCGATAAAACATTTCAATAGTAAAGAGCCAATGACCAACCAAGTCGCCAAAGACTGTACGCAAAGTAATCCACCCGCAATTAAGGTCAATAAGCTAGCCAAAAATAACTTTCCCCAAGAAACATCAATAATCCATTCAAGATATTGTTCCCATATGTATTTTGCTGTATCGGCAACATTGAGAACAAACTCTAAAACAGGATTTTTTTTTGAGGTATTCATGTTTTGACTCCCAGAAGTGAATGATTCAGTGTGTTCGTTATTGTTTAAATTGGTTTTATCGTTATTCATTTTGTTCTCCTCTAAATTAGTTCTATGTTTGACGACATGATTTCGTGCCGTATGACTACACCTTAGCAAAGCAAAAAAGGACTAGAAAGCACTCTGCGATTAAGCGTAAAAAGCTATAGCTCAAAGGTAATTTCCGCCGATAAATGGTTGGAAAAGCACCATTCGTTTACGCTTTATTTGTTTTTGAAGAAAATCTCGGTGATAAAAAGCAAGCCAAGATAAATTTGGTATCGGTTCCGGATAGGCATGCCCTACAATGGAGGCTATTCACTGACGAAGGTAGATAGAAAGTTTGATCGAATGAAACAATTCATTTCACATTTGTGCTGCTTATTGCTGATTAGCGTAGTTACGGGATGCAGTCCAAAATACGATTGGCGCGAATTTCGTAGCCAAGAGCTGCCGTTGATCGCAGTTTTTCCAACCAAGCCAGCAACCCATACTCGCGATATCAGTCTCAATCAAGAATCTTTGAAATTACACATGATTGCGGCGGATGTTAACCAAATTAGTTTTGCGATCGCTTATACCAAACTAGATGAGTCTAATTCGGATCTAATGGGTTTAAAACAACGTCAACAGCGTGTCTTAGATTCCATGCAAGAAGGAATGCTCAAGAATATTCAAGCGCAAGTGTTGGCGGTGCCGCCAGTAGGCGCACCTAAGAATACAATTACAGCTTTTGGCCAAGGGAAAAATGGACACAAAATACAGCTAGTAGGCCGTTTTACCCAACATGGGCCCTGGCTCATTCAGATTGTGATGATTGGTGATGCCAAGCAATTTACACCTGAAATAATGGATATGTTTTTTGCGTCAATAAAACTCAGCTAAAGGCGTAAAAAATGTTAATTATTTTTAAATCTAAAGTCACAGGCGAGATCGTTATGTATAAAGAACATGTCGCCAACTTATTTCGCTTATTGGAGAAAAATCTAGAGCGAGGTGTAATTACAGCGGCAGAAACAAATCACGTCATTAAAACAATAGAACAGTTAATCGACGAAGATAAGCAACAGCGGAAAACTATTGCGCAGAATGAAGAGGATGATTTAAGCGACTATGAGAAAAAGCAACAAAATAGTGTTGTGACTTTGTCCGCAAGAATGTATCCGTTGTTAGAAATGTTAAGAATGGCGAATAAAAAACAAGCTGATATCCTTTGGGGCGTTTAAACGATGAGTGCGCACGTTGAACACACAGAAGAATTTTTTTTAAAGGCTTTAGACGGTACTTCTTTGTTTGTGCGTGATTGGCCGGCCATTTCAGATTCACAGCAAAACGAAAATCAAGATACGCCTGGAATCATTCTGATACACGGTTTGGGAGAACATTCTGGCCGTTATATTCATGTTGCTAGATTTTTCAATGCAATGGGTTTTCGTGTTAGAAGTTTTGATTTGCGTGGACATGGTCAATCTTCTGGTCGAAGAGGTGATATCCCAGACTCGGAGGCGATTTTGAGAGATATGCGTCAAGTTGTGAATGATTTCTCAAAAAACTTGAACAAAGCTCCGCTTGTATTTGCTCATAGTATGGGTGGATTATTTGCAACCCGATTTACCTTAGAAGGATTAACCCCATTAAGTGGGTTAATTCTTTCTTCTCCAGCCTTTTCTGTTAGAACTAGCAGGCTAGAGAAATTTTTATTCAAAATTAGTCGAATTTTACTACCGCATTTTGCGGTAGGTCATGGAACCAACGGTCGGTTCTTGTCACACGATAGTGAAGTCGTTGTTGCTTATCAAAACGATACACTTGTTCATGCGAAAATCAGTGCAAGTCTATTTGACAGTATGCTTAGTTCAATGCAGTACATTAAAGATCACGCGACAGAGCTAAAAATACCAATGTTGTTATTGGTTGCTGACGGTGATTTGGTGGTGAATCCTCAAGGGGCAAAGAATTTTTCTACAAAATTAGCTGGTAGTACGAATAGTCGATTTTTAAAAATGATTTTGTATCCAGGTTTTTATCATGAGGTTTTTAATGAACTTGACTCGATCCGAGCTTTTGACGATGTTAGGATTTGGTTGGCAGAGAATGATTTTATGCCTGGTGATTGCAGGAATCGATCAGAACTAATGATAAAACAATGAGAATTCTGAGATTGGTTTGAATTGTGAATTACATAGTCTCTCAATTGAATTGAAACACGGACCTTTTATGTCAGAACCAACAAGAAAAATATTGACGCGATCTAAGTCAGTTGGAAGCTCAGCGAAAACCTCAATGAGATCAACTAGTCAAACAACAAAAGCATCTCTGCAAGATGGGACAAAGGCAAGGGATGCAAAATCGCAAAAAAATCCGATGAGTCGGAAAAATCCCAAGGATTCAAAAAATGTCGAAGGCCATCAGTTGATCTCAATCCCAGAGGTCGCGACTTTAGAAATTAAGACAGATTCACTAGCCTTTAGTTTAGCGGGAGCTGCTTTAGCAGTTTCTTACGTTCTAGAGGGAATAGCTTTGCCACAAGCCTTGTCTCGTGTCTTTGTTCAGTCTCAAGTAAGCCCGCAGGCTAAAGGAGCGATTCAAGACATTGCGTATCGCACGATGCGTCAGGTTGGTCGAGTTGATGCATTAATTACTTTGATGACGTCAAAACCACCTGAGCCGCCGGTTCTGTATGGACTCTTGTGTTGTGCTTTAACTCTGTTAATAACGACTGAAAATGAAGCCGCGCCTTACGACGACTTTGTGGTTGTAGATCAAGCTGTGAATGCAGCTGCTTCGTCGAGTCATATGATATTTGCAAAAGGTATGGTTAATGCGGTCCTACGTCGATTTTTGCGCGAGAAACAAGAATTATTACCGATGGTGATGAAACAGGCTGCTGCGCGTTGGAATTATCCGCAATGGTGGGTAGACCAATGTAAAGCAGCATATCCAGAATCTTGGCAGCAAATTTTGAGTGCAGCAGATACACAACCGCCAATGACATTGAGGATCAATATCTCGAAAATTTCAACGGAGTCCTACCTTGAACAATTACAACGCCAAGGAATTTTGGCGACGCAAATTGGACCATGCGCAATTCGATTGCATCAACCAGTACCCGTCCAATTTGTTCCTGGATTTAGTGAAGGATTAGTTTCAGTGCAAGATGCTGCTGCACAATTGGCAGCAGAGCTACTAGATTTAAAGGATGGGCAACAAGTTCTTGATGCATGCGCCGCTCCAGGTGGCAAAACAGGGCATATTTTAGAACTAGCAAAAGTCGATTTACTTGCATTAGAGATTGATCCTAAACGTCTCGATAAAATTCATGAGAATTTGTCTCGTTTAGGTTTATTTGCCTCAATTAAAGAAGGGGATGCAAGTTGGTCGAATTGGTGGGATGGTCGTCAATTTGATAGGATATTGGCTGATGTGCCTTGTACTGCATCTGGGGTTGTACGTCGACATCCAGATATTCGTTGGTTACGACGAAAAACAGATGCCGCCCAATTGGCGGTGACCTCAAGTCGCATTCTTGATAATCTATGGCGAATGTTAAAGCCGGGTGGAAAGTTATTATTAGTGACTTGTTCAATTTGGCCAATAGAATCCGAAAACCAGGCAAAATCGTTTATGGAAAGGCATTCCGCTATACGGTTGGACGCGCCAGGTCAGCTCTTACCAACGTCGGAATTGAACAACGAACATGATGGTTTGTTCTATGCCTTATTTCAAAAACCAGAAATTTGAAACCCGTTTCAAGTTATGATGCTAATAAGATTTAGCGAGCTCAGGTTCTTTTTACCATTCATTACCCGGTTGTTTTTTTAATGATCAAAGCTTTGATCCAACTGTTGAGATCAACTTTTTTTGCATGGGCGCTGATATGTATTGCGCCCATGCTGCTTTCATCCGTCCCTGCTAATGCAACAGGGGTTGAAGTGATGACGGCAAAATTAGAAAGCACTGACGAAGGTTATCGCGTTTTCGTATCTTTTTCCTTTGAACTTGGGCCTGATTTGAAAAACGCGATCAATGAAGGTATTCCTGTCTCCTTCACAGCGGAGGTTGAAATTAACCGACCTCGGTGGTATTGGTTTGATGAAAAAACAATACGTTCAAATCAAACAGTCAAAATTCAATATGATCTGTGGCGTCGACAATATACAGCGGCTGTTAATGGTGGCTTGAAACAAAGTTTTAATAGCTTGGAAGAAGCCATGGCATTAGTTTGGCGCCCGCGGCGCTGGCTAGTCGCAGAAAAAAATGTTTTGCAGCCAGGTGCCGTCTATAACGTCGGAGTCCGTCTTAAACTGGATAGCAATCAATTATCCAAACCCATGTTAATAACTTCGTTTAGCAATAGTGATTGGCGCTTAGCCTCTGAGTGGAAACGATTTACATTCAAGGCTGACGACAAGTGACACGATTTTTGCGGCAAGGCTTAGTTATTGGCGGCGTGATTATGAGCGTCCTGTTGTTCTTTTTGATGACAGCGACTGAAAATTCTAGCCGGTTTCGAGCGATAAACGAAAATTTACATCTCTTGCTGATGGCCAACGCTGTAGTTGCATTCGGCTTGTTAGCAATGGTCAGTGCCTTACTCTGGCAGCTGATTAGACGGTTCCGTCAGCGTGAGTTCGGCTCGCGGATTATGACCCGGTTGGTTATCTTATTTGCTCTAACGGGCATTTTGCCTGGCTCGCTAATTTACCTAGTCTCAGTTCAGTTTGTCACGAGTTCTATTGATTCGTGGTTCTTAGTGAAGCTAGACCCTTTGTTAAATTCTGGGGTTGATCTTGGACATACAGCGCTTGACTATACTCTGCGCGATCTTGAGGGCAAGGCTCGTAGCATGGCAAATCAACTATCCGATGTCGCCGATAGTTCAATGTCGTCTTCACTTCCAATTCGCCTCTCTCGCTTGCGCGAACAGATGCAGGTAAAAGAAGCGACCATCGTAAGTAATCGAGGTCGTGTTATTGCAACCGCAAATGAACATGCTGGTGACTTAGTTCCAGAGTTACCGACCGCTGCAATGATACAAACTGCGCGAGCGGAAGGAAAATATTCACAATTTAGCAGCCATGTTGATCATACCGGTGAAGATGCGACACGCAATCTATTTACAGAAGCCCATCAAAGTAAGCATGGTGAAAGCGGAAACCAAGAATTCCTGCGCGTGATTATTCCTTTACCGTCCACCATGATCGATTCGCGTTTTCAAAAGGAAAGAAATTATCTGCAGGTGATTCAGGCGGTCCCTGAACTATTGGATACTCAAGCGAAGGTTTTTACGAATGCGATTGCGGAACATCGAGAGCGCTCGTCAAGCCGTAATGGTTTGAAAAATATGTATCTAGTGACTTTGACCTTGTTGTTGTTGTTTGCAATTTTTGGCGCAATTACAGCTGCCTTTTTCATTTCTGGAGAGCTGGCACGACCTTTATTGTTGTTAGCTGAAGGGACGAAAGCTGTAGCAGAAGGCAATCTTTCACCCCGCCCTATTACGACAACATCGGATGAATTGGGAAGTTTGACTCAATCGTTTAATACAATGACACATCAATTGTTCGAGGCGCGCATCGCCGTTGAGCAGAATCGCAATGAATTGGAAAATGCGAAAGCCTATCTTGAATCAGTGCTCGGCAATATGTCTGCTGGCGTCATGGTGTTAGATCAAAATGCCTGTTTGGTGAGTTGTAATCACTCGGTTGAAAGGATTTTGCGTCGACAGTTTGACGCAGAAATAGGAAGACCACTTTCAGAAATTCGAGGCCTGAGCGAATTTGCAGCTGCAATTGACAAAGCTTTTTCTGAACAACATGCCCAATCAGCTGGTAGCGTTGAACAAGAGCATTGGCAACAGCAAATTGAACTATCAAGTTCGGTTTTTGAGAGCGCGGATCAAATGGACGATACCGCCAGCAATGTTGTAACGAATAAAGAAGAAGAAAAAGGTGTGACTTTGCTCGCACGTGGTTCCCATTTACCTGTTAAATCAGGAATTGGTTATGTGATCGTTTTTGACGATATTACCAATATTATTTCTGCGCAGCGTTCGATTGCCTGGGGTGAAGTGGCGCGTCGTTTAGCACATGAAATTAAAAATCCTTTGACACCCATTCAATTGTCTGCCGAAAGATTGCAGATGAAATTATTGGATAAATTAAATGAGCCCGATGCGCAGTTTCTGAGTAAGAGCACGACCACAATTGTGAATCAAGTGACTTCGATGAAACGTATGGTTGACGATTTTCGTGACTATGCAAAAATACCGCAGGCGGTTTTGTCCAAAATTAATTTGGCAGCTCTGATTGATGATGTCTTGCATTTGTACTTGTCTGGTGATGGTCGCGATATTATTCATTTACAAATGCAATCAGACCTCCCTTTAATCATGGGGGATGCAACGCAATTGCGCCAAGTCATACACAATCTTTTACAAAACGCGCAAGATGCGGTGACTGAGAATCAAAAAGCGGGTCAAACACCGCATATTGATGTTGTGACTGAAGTTGTACATTACGTTAGTGCTGATAAATCGGAACGCGTGGCAGTACGTTTATCAGTTATTGATAACGGGCCAGGATTCTCGAATAAAATATTGGCTCGAGCGTTTGAACCTTATGCTACTTCCAAGCCTCGTGGAACAGGTCTCGGTTTAGCAATGGTCAAAAAAATTGTCGATGAACATGGCGGTAAGATCGATATTCAGAATCGAAGCGACTCAAACGGTGCTAAAGTTTCGATTTTGCTGTTAAAGTTAGCACCTGATGTAAATACCACAGTATGATTCGAGGCTTTATCTCATCAAGGTCAAAAGCTTCCTTAGAGAAGAATGACGTCAATTAAATATCGGAGTAGGGTTTAGGGTAGATTTATGGCAAACATATTAGTCGTCGATGACGAAATGGGAATTCGGGAGCTACTCTCGGAAATTTTGGGCGATGAGGGACACGTCGTTCAATTGGCAGAAAATGCGCAGCAGGCGCGCGAGGCAAGAACGCAATCGCGACCAGATTTAGTACTACTTGATATTTGGATGCCAGATACCGATGGTGTGACTCTTTTAAAGGAATGGCAGCGCGATGGTTTGTTGACGATGCCAGTCATTATGATGTCAGGTCATGCCACAATCGATACGGCGGTTGAAGCGACGCGTATCGGTGCTTTAAATTTCCTCGAAAAACCGATCGCGCTGCAAAAGTTACTTAAGGCAGTTCAGCAAGGCTTAACTCGAAATGTAGAAGTTGCACGGCCTATTGTTCCAGTTGCACGCATGAATGTGTCCGAGGTGCATAATTCAATTGTTGCAAGCACACAATTTTCGACTACTGCGCCAAGTTCAACTAGCTACGAAACACGTGATTTCTCCATGGGAAATCACATGCATCAAAATAGTCAGCATTCTTTTAATAATTTATCCTTTGATTTGCCTCTGCGCGAGGCGAGAGATGCTTTTGAGCGTATTTATTTTGAATACCATTTGCATCGTGAAGGAGGAAGTATGACGCGAGTTGCCGAAAAAACTGGTCTTGAGCGCACGCATCTGTATCGTAAATTAAAACAGCTGGGTGTTGAATCCGTCAAATATGGAAAACGCGGGGAGTAATCGAAGCGCTGTCATTCTTGTGGGTGGTGGGAGTTATGTGGCACGCGAGGCGTGGATAACAAGCGCCATCCATAGACAACAGGTTTCGCCAGTTCAAATAAAAATTGGGGTGTTATTAGAGGGACTTCCCACTGGTCATTTGTCACTTCAACCCTCTAAATCTCTGCTTATTGAACGCATTGCACCGGGATGTTTTTGTTGCATAGGAAATATTGGTTTGCGAGTTTGCTTAAATCGACTTTTGCGTCAATCCTTAACGACATTATTCATCGCCATGCAAAACGTGGAACATATTCAAAAATTAAAAACGCAATTATCTAGCTCCCCTTATTCAAGTTTAGTGAAATGCGAAAATGAAATAATTTTATAAGCTAAAGTTCACACCTTTCTCTGCCGTAACTATCAATACGAAGAAGCTCTGGTCTGCCTTTTGATTGCTCGTCAACTTCTTTGGAATTGATCAATCGCACCCGGTTTGTTCTTAATAGTGAGCAAGATCAGAGGAAGGAAGAACAAAATGAATATTATTTATAATAGTGACCAATATAGTGTGGTCGAGTTTGGTGCTCAAAAAGATCATGAAGCCTTGCGTTTTGGTGGGTATGAAATCACGGATAAGTCTGTCCGTCGCGAATGCTTTATTGGTGGAATTCAGGCGGAAACTTTTCGTCAAAATGTCCAGGAATTGATTTCAAACGAGCCCAGTATCGAAGAGATTGACGAATTTTTGGGGAAATTTGATTCCTACATGGGTCAGGCGGTCTTGTTACACTAAGTTCCAGTCATTCAGTCAACAGAAAACAGCGTTTGATACGCTGTTTTTTTTTGTGCGGATGTTTCTGGCAAAAAAAAACCCGCTAGCTTAGGCCGCGGGTTAAGTCCAAACCTTTAGGAGGTGTTGGAGGAGACAGGTGTAACTTTATCGCAGTGCAGCAAATAAGTCTTCTTGCATTTTCGTATACCAGATATAAATCCTGCGAATATCTTTTGGCTTTTTCTCACCTATAAATTATCCCTTTAATCCATACTTTCAGAGTGAAAACCAAACTTACACGACGATTTAGATCGGGAAATGATTTACACTCAATACCCTGAATAAAGTCGTGATGTTGGAGTTGTATATGCGGTTATTAGAACCTATCCTCGGATTTTGTGAGGAAATCCGAGCAATTCGGCGTGATCTACATGCGCACCCAGAATTATGTTTTGAAGAACACCGGACGTCTGAAGTGGTTGTGAAGAAACTCGAAGAATGGGGAATTCCTCTTATTCGTGGTTTAGCAGGAACAGGCATCGTTGGGGTGATTAAACGAGGAGAGAGTCCTCGAGCTTTGGGCTTGCGAGCAGATATGGACGCGCTCCCGATGCAAGAACTGAATCAATTTCCCCATACATCCCAGCACGTTGGAAAAATGCATGCTTGTGGTCACGATGGTCACACAGCAATGCTATTAGGCGCTGCGCGATATCTTTCTCAGTCAAATGAGTTTGATGGTACGGTATATTTGATTTTCCAACCCGCCGAAGAAGGCGGAGGGGGAGCCCGTCGTATGATAGAAGAAGGACTGTTCGAGCAATGCCCTATGGATGCAGTTTTTGGAATGCATAATTGGCCTGGAATCCCAGTGGGTAATTTTGGAGTAAGGCTTGGCGGGATGATGGCTTCCTCGAACGAATTTGAAGTAACGGTGCGGGGTAAAGGGGCCCATGCGGCACAACCGCAAAAGGGTATCGATCCAGTCATGGTCGCAGTGCAGATTGCACAGAGTTGGCAAACCATCGTCAGTCGCAATGTGAATCCTTTGGAGCCAGCCGTATTGTCTTTGACACAGATACATTCAGGCAGTGCTACCAATGTGATCCCCGATGAGGCAAGTTTGATTGGAACAGTTCGAACCTTTAGTACTAGCACTTTGAATTTGATCGAATCAAGAATGGAAAAGATCGCGCGCTCGACCGCGGATGCTTTTGATGCGGATCTTGATTTTAAATTTAAACGGAATTATCCACCGCTCATTAATCATGAAAAGGAAACAGGATTCGTCATTGATGTCTTACGAAACCTAGTTGGTGATGAGAATGTCGATGCTCAAGTTGAACCGACGATGGGTGCAGAGGATTTCGCGTATATGCTTCAGGCTAAGCCTGGTTGTTATGTATTTATTGGAAATGGTGAAGGCCAACACCGAAGTGCCGGACATGGCTTAGGTCCGTGCAACTTACATAACCCAAGCTATGATTTTAATGATGACCTTTTGCCTATCGGTGCGACTTACTGGGTGAATTTGAGTTTGGCTTATTTAAAGAAAGCCTAGTGTCAATCCAACAAAAAAACCACATCAAGAGATGTGGTTTTTTTAATATTTTGGTAATACTTGTAATTAAAACTCTTCCCAATCGTCAGACGATTGCTCGCTTTTGTTTGACCGCGATGTGGGCGCTGCTGCTATTCGCGCGGGAGTAGCGCGGACTTGCGCACGATTTGTGGATGTACGCATAGCGGGTTTTGCGCTGTTCTGAGAAATATTTAGTTTGAAGACATCCAATGCTTTCGTAAGCAGATCAGCTTGTTCTTCTAGAGATTCTGCAGCTGCAGCAGCCTCTTCGACCAAGGCGGCATTTTGCTGGGTCATTTCATCCATTTGGTTAATCGCTGAACCAATTTCTTGGATCCCCGAACTTTGCTCTTGGCTAGCAGCAGTAATTTCGGACATGATGTCGCTAACGCGTCTAACTGAAGCGACGATTTCGCCCATTGTTTGACCAGCCTGGTCGACTAATTCTGAGCCAGTCTTTACTTTATCAACGGAATCACCAATGAGGGTTTTGATTTCTTTGGCTGCCGCAGCACTACGTTGCGCTAGACTACGAACTTCCGAAGCAACGACCGCAAAGCCTCGACCCTGCTCTCCAGCGCGAGCAGCCTCGACGGCAGCATTCAAAGCTAAAATATTGGTTTGGAACGCGATTCCATCGATCACGCTAATAATATCGACAATCTTCTTAGAAGACTGGTTAATGTCATCCATCGTTGTGACTACTTGACTCACAACCTCGCCGCCTTTGACCGCGACTTCAGACGCCGTCTCGACCATTTTATTCGCTTGCCGTGCATTGTCTGCATTTTGTTTTACCGTTTCTGTCATTGTCTCCATTGAACTAGAAGTTTCTTCGAGGCTACTCGCTTGAGACTCGGTTCGGGAAGATAAGTCAGTATTGCCCGAGGCGATTTCCGCGCTCGCAACTTTGATCGTTTCAGCTGAAGATTTGATCTCTGATACCATGTTTTGCAGACGCGTTTGCATCTCTGCGAGGGCTGCAAGCAAACTGCTAGTATCTCCACGCTCAACATCGATTTGCATTGTTAAGTCGCCCGAAGCCACTGCTGAAGCGATTTCCTGTGCGTATTCAGGCTCACCGCCGAGTTGTTGCCAAATAGTCCGGATAATAAAGAAAGAGACACCGACCAAAACCAAGGTGACGATGAGACCAGCGGCAATGACAGTCCATAAGACGCGACGAACATTATCTCCGCTATGATCGACCCCTGCTGTAAATTGAGCTTGTGCCGATTCGACGGTTTTCTTTAAGTCGTCTTCCAAGACTTTTAAGGAACTTTGCATTTGGCCGATAGCCGCCTGAGGGTCTCCTTGATCGACGCCTAACATAATTTTCGCCACAGAAATAGCTGGCGCATAGTAGGCATCAAACTCTTTTTGCAACCGATCACCAAGTGCTTGTTGGCCTGGTAGTGCAGCCAGATTCTTAAATTTCTCACGCACTTTTTTGGCGCGTTCCGCTACGGTATCGATCCCTTTTTTATCGTCTTCACCAACTGCTTGTTTTAGTGCATCGACAATGCCTTGCACATCAGCTTGAATATTTTTCGATCTGTCTAAGACTGGATAATCGATTGTTTCAGTCAATTTAATAGATTTAATTGCTGTCGTCGAAAAATACACACTGGCAGCGATACCTACGCCGAAAATAACGGTGGCAATGATGGGGAGTGCCCAAATTCTACGTTTGATACTCATCTAAAAACCTCGACTTTTGTTGTGTAAAACTTGTCGGCTTTTCACATCGTTCCGACAAATGCCAATTCGGCGATTAATCGTGCTTCGTGACAATTTTATGAGACATCATTCTGGTGATGATTAGGTATGCATTGATTGCGGGAATAAAGAGGCTTATTGTAGGTACGATAATGCATGCCCCTGTCTACTTACCGCTAAGTAACAGTGTAAGCTAATCCGATAAAAATTGCGAAACTCTTATTGCTCTAGATTAATGATCGCGCAATGCGCGTCGATACTGTATCGCTTCCGCCACATGGGCAGACGCGATCAGATTTGAATTGCTTAAATCTGCAATGCTACGCGCCAACTTTAATACACGATGATAGGCGCGCGCAGACCAGTCGAATTTTTGCATCGCCTGACGCAACAGCTTTTCGGTTGTCGCGTCAATCAGACAAAAACTTTCGATCTCTTGGGTGCTCAGAAGGGAGTTGGGTTTGCCTTGACGTTCAAGCTGGCGCAAAAAAGCATCTTGGACACGTATTTGGATTTGCGCACTTGGTTCGCCATTGACAGCTGAAAACAAAGCTTGATGGGGTAAGTCCTGCACCAAGATTTGCATATCGATTCTGTCAAGCAATGGCCCAGAAATCTTGCCTTGATAGCGGTTAATTTGGTCGGGTGTACAGCGACATTTGTTATTTGAATGTCCAAAATAACCACAAGGACAAGGGTTCATCGCAGCAATTAACTGGAACCGAGCGGGAAAACTCGCTTGCCTGGCTGCACGTGAAATATGAATTTCGCCAGATTCAAGTGGCTCACGGAGTACTTCAAGAACTTTGCGGTCAAACTCTGGCAGCTCATCCAAAAATAAAACACCGTGGTGCGCTAGTGAAATTTCACCCGGTCGCGGTGAACTTCCGCCGCCTACGAGCGCTACCGCAGACGCCGTATGGTGTGGGTGGCGAAACGGTCGTTGTTTCCATTGGTGTAGTTGAAAGTGATTGGCTAGTGACAGGACCGCCGCAGACTCTAAAGCCTCTTGGTCGGTCATGGCGGGTAAGATACTGGGAAATCGGCTTGCTAACATCGATTTACCGGTACCCGGTGGACCCATTAATAAAACACTATGGCGTCCCGCTGCAGCAATTTCTAGTGCACGTTTGGCGTGCGCTTGAGCTTTGACATCAAGCAGATCAGGATAGCGCACTGTTTCGCCGAACGTCGTGCTTTGCTGTGGCTGGATCTTTGCTAATGGATCATTTGCCGCGAAGTGAGCGCAAACTTGAAGCAGTGACTCCGCTGGAAATATACAGGCATCTGCTACCAACCCCGCTTCTTCTGCGTTCGCTTTGGGCAGCATAAATCCTCGCCGTCCAGACTTCGACGCTTGCTTCGTTTGACAAATAGCGTATGTCATCGCGAGCGCGCCACGTATCGGGCGCAATTCACCCGAAAGTGACAGTTCACCTGCAAACTCATAATCATCAAGTGCTTCGTCTGGAATTTGACCGGACGCTGCAAGAATACCAAGCGCTATAGGCAAATCAAATCGACCTGATTCTTTGGGTAGGTCAGCGGGCGCTAAATTGACTGTGATACGTTGTGCAGGAAAATCAAAGCGGGCGTTTTGAAGCGCTGCCCGTACCCTATCCTTTGATTCTTTTACTTCTGTCTCAGGCAAGCCAACGATCGTGAATGAAGGTAGGCCGTTTGCTAGATGGACTTCGACGGTAACTTCAGGAGCTTGCATGCCGTTTAATGCACGACTTTTCAGTACCGCGAGAGCCATCGTATTGAATGCCTATTCTTGACGTGTTGGGTTGATTTGCGCTTCAAGCTCAGCTACCCGTGCTTCTAGCGCCTCGAGTTTGCTGCGTGTTTTTGCCAATACTTGAGCCTGTATATCGAATTCCTCACGTGTCACGAGATCAAGTTTTGCAAAGCCTTGACTCATCATCGCTTTAATATTTTTTTCGAGGTCTTTGGCTGGAGAGTTTTCCAATGCCTGTTGAAGCTTCGATTGCATCTCAGAAAAAAATTGATTTGTTTCCATAAAAATCCTTGAGGGTTAATGAATTCACTAAAAAGGTGCGCGTGCGCTGCATTATAAATTTCCCCTCAAGAAATTTTGCGCTATTTCGGTGCAATAGTTTTGATATTAATATAAAAACATGCAATTTAGCTAGCTTTAATTGTTGAGAAGGAGACTTTTTTTTGTTCCTATCGATCGGTCGCATATCTAATTATTCATAGCGTAGCAGGGCCATACAACGATACCACTTATTCTTTCCTGCGGCCTACCTTGCCAAAATCTTGCGCACTGCAATAAAACTGGCACGAGTTCTGCTAATACCTCAATAAAGCAAAAAAGTTCGTCGTGCTCAAATTTACTAAATGAAACTCACTTTATAGGGAAACGCCATGAAAAAGATACTTATCTGTGCAGCAATCAGCAGTTGTGTTGTGAGTGGTTTCTTCGCCAACTCTGCTTATGCGCAAGAAGCAAAACCAGAACACGAAGTCAGTTTTAATATCGGTGCTGTGAGTGACTACCGTTATCGCGGTATTTCCCAGTCGCGTTTGAAGCCAGCCTTACAAGGCGGCGCAGATTACGTCAATAACAAAGAAGGGTTTTATGCGGGCACATGGTTATCTACAATCAAATGGACCAAAGATGCTGGCGGTGGTGGTGATGTCGAAGTCGACTTGTATGCAGGCAAACGTGGCGAGATTGTGCCAGATGTTAGCTATGACTTTGGGGTGTTGTCCTATGTCTATCCAAGTAATGGTCTAAGCAGCGTCGCTGGGTTTGCAAATGCAAACACGACCGAGATTTATGGCCAGATCGGCACTGGTCCTGTTTATGCGAAGTATTCACATTCAGTGACCAATCTATTTGGCTTTGTCGATAGTAAGAATAGTGGCTACCTTGATCTTGGAGCGAACCTTGATATGGGAGAAGGGTACACCTTGAACCTGCACTACGGCCGCCAAACAATTAAGAATAATACTTCCTACTCGTATAACGATTGGAAACTCGGCGTCACCAAAGAATTGGTCGGCGTTAATTTCAGTTTAGCAGTCATCGGTACCAGCGCTGACGAGAAACTGTACTACACACCAGCAGGGAAATTTACAGGAAAAACTAGTCTTGTCTTGTCTGCTGTGAAAGCATTTTAAATTCTCTTAGTTCGAATTAAAAACATCTCCGAGACCATCATGAAACTGATTACGGCAATTATTAAACCATTCAAATTAGACGAAGTGCGTGAGGCACTCTCTGAATTAGGCGTACAAGGCATCACGGTAACCGAAGTAAAAGGCTTTGGTCGTCAAAAGGGGCATACCGAGTTGTACCGTGGTGCAGAGTATGTCGTCGACTTTTTACCGAAGACGAAAATTGAAGCCGCTGTGGAGGACAGTATTGTAGAGCGCGCAATTGAAGCAATTGAAACTGCCGCACGAACAGGCAAGATTGGCGATGGCAAAATTTTCGTCTATTCATTGGAACAGGTCGTCCGTATACGTACTGGCGAAACTGGTAACGAAGCACTTTAATTGAGAGAGTAAATCATGAAAAAACTATTGAAATCTCTGGCCGCAGTCGTCTGTCTAGTAGCACTGACACAAACTAGTTGGGCCTCCGCAGAAGACGTCGTAGCAAGTGCGGCAAGTGTCGCTCCAACTGCAAGTTCTGCGGCGTCGGTAGCATCAGATGCAGCAAGCGCAGCTACTCCAGTGGTCGCGAGTCCGGCAGGTACTTCGGAACCTGCGACACCCGTCGCAAGCGCGGAACCTAGCCCTGCGCCGACTCCAGCCCCTACCGCCAATAAAGGCGATACCGCATGGATGTTGGTTGCGACCTTGTTGGTGACGATGATGGCAATTCCTGGTCTTGCGCTGTTCTACGGTGGTTTAGTGCGGGCCAAAAATATGCTCTCCGTTCTATTGCAAGTCTTTATGATTTTCTCAGTGATCATTGTGCTTTGGTGCATTTATGGGTATTCATTGGCATTCACTGAAGGTGGACGTTTCATCGGCAAGTTTGATCGCGTCATGTTGCAAGGGATCTGGGATCCAGTGCAAGCGAGTTTTACGACTGCCGCAACATTTACGAAAGGCGTGGTGTTGCCAGAGTTTGTATTCGCCGCCTTCCAAGCAACTTTTGCTGCGATTACCTGTGGACTGATTATTGGTGCCTTTGCCGAACGTGCAAAATTTAAAGCGGTGCTGGCCTTTGTCGTAATCTGGTTCACCTTCAGTTACCTCCCAATCGCACACATGGTTTGGTTCTGGACTGGTCCTGACGCGATTAAAGATGCAGCAACTCTCGCGACTGAAACAGCAAAAGCGGGTTTCCTATTCCAAATGGGCGCTCTGGATTTTGCCGGCGGTACGGTCGTCCATATCAACGCGGCTGTTGCAGGGTTGGTGGGCGCATTCATGATAGGCAAGCGAATCGGTTATGGCAAAGAAGCGATGGCTCCTCATTCTTTAACAATGACAATGATCGGTGCATCTTTACTCTGGGTTGGTTGGTTTGGCTTCAATGCAGGATCCGCTTATGAGGCAAATGATATTGCGGCCCTCGCCTTCATCAACACATTATTGGCAACTGCTGCAGCCACTGTTTCATGGGTGTTCGGCGAATGGATGAGTAAAGGTAAGCCTTCTATGTTAGGTGCTGCATCCGGTGCGGTTGCTGGTCTAGTGGCGATTACGCCAGCATGTGGTTTCGTTGGGCCAATGGGTGCCTTAGTGATTGGTCTCGCTTCAGGCGTGGTCTGCCTGTGGGGTGTGAACGGCTTGAAGCGTTTGATTGGTGCAGACGATTCATTAGATGTGTTTGGGGTACATGGAGTCGGAGGTATCTTGGGCGCTTTATTGACGGGTGTATTCGCATCCCCAGCCTTAGGTGGTCAAGGTATTTTTGATTATGTCGCAAATAAAATGTCTGCCGATCCGTATAGCATTCTAGGTCAAGTGACAACACAGGCGACCGCGGTTGGTGTGACCATTTTATGGTCTGCCGTAGTTTCGGTTGTTGCTTACAAATTGGTCGACTTGGTAATTGGCTTGCGTGTTCCAGAGGATGAAGAACGTGAAGGCTTGGATATCACCAGTCATGGTGAATCTGCTTATCACTCTTAAGCGAAACATGGTTTTTCTAGAGCAGGTTTGTAAACTTAAATAAAAAATTAATTCGTACGATTTCTTGGTGGGACTTCACGCCTCTCAGTAGCTTGGGAGGCGTCTTTTTTTCTATTTTTATCGAAGGTGCGAATGAGACTACTGCAAGGATTCGGCGTTCACCGCGATTGGAAGTATCAGCGTAATCCTTGTGCCCACATCAATCTCGCTATCGACAGCAATGCTTCCGCCAAGTAGATCCGTCACAATATTGTGTACGATATTCATACCTAAGCCACTTCCGCCATGTCCAAGTTTGGTAGTAAAAAAGGGGTCAAAAACTCGACGTAAGTGTTCTGGCCGAATCCCATTACCATCGTCGCTAAAACAGATCTTTACATGCTGTTTATCAAATATTTCGGCACTCAATTGCATCGTGCCCGAATCGCGATTCTCAAAGCCATGCAACAAAGCATTATTGATGAAATTGGTGATGACCTGACCGTAGGGGCCGGGGTAGCTATCGATATTGATTTTGTCGGATATATCGATGGTAATGTGGTGACCATGCTTACTAATACGGCTTTGCATAGTTCGGACGATTTCTTGACTCGTTTTTAGTAAATTAAATGTGCGACGTTGTTGGCTAGTTTGATCGACAGAAACCTGTTTGAAGCTGCTAATCAACTCGCTTGCGTTGACCAAATTACGCAGAAGCATTTCGTTTGCTTCAGTTAAAACCTCGGTAAAGTGGAGAAAGCCCGACCGTTTTAAGGTGCCAGATTCAAATTGCTCAACGAATTGGCGAGAATTTTCTTTGAGTGTCGTTGCTGTCAGCAAGCAATTTCCCAACGGAGTGTTGATCTCGTGAGCGATACCAGCAACGAGCGCTCCCAAAGCCGCCAGTTTTTCTTTTGACATCAAAAGCTGCTGGGCAGATGAAAGTTGTTGATAGGTATCAGCGTTATCAAAGGCAACCGCAGTATAAGCCGCAAGAGTCGTCAACATATCAACGTGCATGCGTTCAAACGCGTAGCGTTGACTACTTTGCATAGAGAGCAAACCAAGCACCCTGTCTTTTACGATCAAGGGAACGTAAATCATGGACAATGGGGCAAAGTCTAAATGTTGCCCGTCAAATGCTTCCGAAACAACGAGCTTGTCTAAACCTTCAATTCCGACATAGTGCAAGTAATCTTCATGAATATCGTTGATGTAGATTGGTCGCCTATGCTGTACGCACCAAACAGACAATAAGTCAGGGTCTTGTAGGCTTCGATGAAACGGTAGAAGGTTGACTCCACTTAAAACATTACAGGGGAAGTCAATCATGCCCTGCTCGGCTTTGTAGATCCCGACTGAAAGCAATTCGGCAGGAATGAGCTTATGGAGATGTTGATAGAGCGTCTGGATGATGCTCTCGCGATCAAGTTGCGATGTGATTTCTCGCCCTATTTCGCTCAAGATGAAAATATTTTGATGCGCCGTACGCAGCAATTCTGTTCGTTCTTGTAATTCTTGCGTGCGTTCGGCCACGCGGTTTTCTAAACGACTTTGGGCTTGTCGATATTCCTCATGGCTAATCATCTGTTGAATAAGATTTGCGATATGGCTTCCAAATAAAAGATATTCGCGCGTCCAATTTTTTCTTTGATGAGCTTTGCCAAAACTAATGACCCCCACTTGCTGACCATGCAAGCGTACTGAAATCTCAAGCAACGAATGCAAACCCGCATCTTGATAGAGCTCGGTCAATTCCGCGGCAGCGGGGTGAATCCGCAAATCGTGAATAGCGACCGGCGTATGTAAATTTTGAATCACTTGAAAATACTTTAGAAAATCTTTTTGCTCTAGACATTTCCCGACTTGGAAACGAAATGGAAGTTCGCCGGAAATCATTTCACAACGTAGTTGCTGCTTGTCTTTGAGCCACAAACAAATGCTGTCTACTTGGAGAATTTTTAAGGATTCATCACATATATGACGTAAAGCTTCTGACAAGCTTTTCTCTTCAAGTTGGCTATTCGAAGAAAGATCCAATAGAAGTTCGACCGGTGGTTTTCGAGACAGATCGTACTCTCGTAATTCGCGGAATTTATC
The DNA here is from genome assembly GCF_018139545.1 of Affinundibacterium fentianense. Lineage (GTDB taxonomy): Bacteria > Pseudomonadota > Gammaproteobacteria > Burkholderiales > Burkholderiaceae_D > Undibacterium > Undibacterium fentianense. The sequence continues at coordinate 394,931 of NZ_JAGSPJ010000004.1, forward strand.
TATTACGCTAGAGTCGGCGATCTCGCTAACGAGTTGGTGGTGAGTACGGGCAAAATTTAATGCAAGTTGAGCTTGCCCCGTTGTTTCATAGAGGTGTGATAGAGCGTTACAACAAAGCGCACGTTGTTGCCGTGAACCGATCTTTTCGGCGTGCGACAAGGCATTAAGATAAGTTTGAATCGCCGTGTCAGTATTGCCTCGCGCGATTAGAATTTCGCCAAGTGTGTTGGATGCTGCACCAAGTAACCATGCATAGTCGCATCGTTCTGCTAAATGGATGGCTTTTTTAACTTCCATTAACGCTAGGTCAAACTGTGCTTCCTGATAGGCCAATACCCCTAAGTGCCAATGTGCCTCTGCGACATATTCTGCCACTCCGCCACGTTCGGCTTGGACTATCGCCTCTAAGAACAGCTCTTTTGCAAGTTGCCGTTGACCCATGTTCATGCTATTGACGCCCAAATTGATAGCCTGTTTGCTCTTTAAATAGGGGCGATCAAAAGTCGTTAATAATTCGCCAGCATATCGATGAAAACGGGCGCCGGTTTCCCAGTCGCCCAATGCATCGTAAATTTGGCCTAGGCCAATTCGCGCTTCAATTAGCACTTCAGCATCGTGCGTCACACGACAAAGATCAATGCAACGCGTCCAAAACCGGATCGCCTCTTTGTATACCCCTTGCGTATAACGGATCCGTCCAACGCATAGCATGATCTTACCTGCCTGATACGGCAGGCCGAGATGTTCCGCAGTTTGTAATCCAGCGAACAATGCATCATTCAGCGAGGAAGCTAAACCGAGACGTTCGCAAACAAAGAATCGTTTAACCAAGGCGTTGAGAGCCAATGAGTGACGTTCTTCCTTGAGCGCCGCATGCTCGAAACCTTCAAACATACGTATCGCTAGTTTTGGATGGCGCCTTGAACATTGCTCTATGCGTTGGAGGATCTCGTTCATTGAAAGTAATCTTGATAATGAATTCTGGACTCGTTTGTCTTCTTCTTGTATGACACGTTCTGATCAAATGCCAAAGGTAAAATTTGTTTGTCCGAAAATGGCTAGAATATTTCTTGGTATCCCGTTTAAGCTTGTCTAAGTTTATTTTTAATCGAAAGCCATGACGAAGCATTGTTCTGATTTAACTGCTGTTTCAACCATCGCCGAGGCAATGACTAGCCAAGACTATTACCGAGCACTTGCTGCAAAAGACGCTCGGTTTGATGGTGTCTTTTTTGCTGGCATTAAATCCACTGGAATTTATTGTCGCCCAATTTGCCGTGTGAAAACACCACGACAGGCATCATGTGTCTTTTTTAGTTCACAAGCGGCGGCAGAAGCGGCGGGTTTTCGTCCTTGTTTGCGTTGCCGTCCTGAGTTAGCACCTTATGACTTGCAACAAAATCTAGCTCATGCGATATGGCATAAAATCGCCGCTGGAGCCTTGAACGGCCATTCTGTTGAAACGCTGGCAAAACACGTTGGCTTATCCTCACGACAATTGCGCCGAGTGATGTTAAATGAATTTGGTTTAAGTCCAATCGAAATGGCGCAAACTCAACGCTTGTTGTTTGCAAAAAAATTAATCCAAGAGACAGCGCTCAGCATGACGGACATTGCGTTTTCTGCTGGTTTCGGCAGTGTGCGGCGATTCAATGCCCTGTTTGAGGAACGCTATCAATTGAAGCCTGCTTCTATCCGACGTGCCGCAATCAGTAATGAAGCAAATGCAAATATACAGCTGCGTCTCGCTTACCGACCTCCGTATGCTTGGGAAACCTTACTCGCCTATTTGCGAGGACGCGCAATGAAAGGCGTCGAAAGCGTTGATCTGCAACAAGGCTGCTATCGACGCAGCATCCGGGTTGGCGGTAAGCAGGGCTGGATTGCAGTCAGTCACTTAGAGCAGAAGCAGCAACTCTTGTTAGAAATTGCACCTAGCTTAGCCGCAGTACTGTTGCCATTGCTCGCAACAATACGTCAACAATTTGATGTCGAAGCGAATCCGCTGGTAATTGCTGCTCATTTGCAGAGCGATCCGCTTTTAGCAAAACAAATCGAACAAACACCAGGTTTGCGTGTACCAGGCTGTTTTTCTTCCTTCGAGTTAGCAATCCGAGCAATTTTGGGACAACAGGTGAGTGTGGCTGGTGCGACCACCGTGGCAGGTCGCCTCGTTGAACAATTTGGTGAGCCGATTGAAACGCCGTGGGCGACAGTGACGCACCACTTTCCGACCGCAGCCCAAATCGCTAGTTTAGAAATCAATCAAATCGCAGGAATTGGCATTCCAACTAAACGCGCGGAGACAATTTCCGCCTTCGCGAAATTTGCGCTCGATGGTGGCTTGCAATCATCGGTAAACATCTCGTTAGAACAGCAGGTTCAAAAACTAAAAACTTTGCCGGGTATCGGAGAATGGACAGCCCAATACATTGCTATGCGGGGCTTGCGCTATCCGAATGCTTTTCCGGCAGGTGATCTCGGATTGCGAAAGGCTGTAAGCGAATCGGCCGGTATGCTGTGCAGTGAAAAAGCTTTGTTGGAGCGCGCCCAAGCTTGGTCGCCTTGGCGTAGCTATGCTGCGCTCTTACTTTGGCAGTCTTTGTCCTCTTAAAATCTTGATCCCGATGAAAAAATATCTTCGCTACTCTTCGCCATGTGGTGTCTTAACAATCGTCGCTGGTGAACGCGGTTTAGCAGGCGTCTACTTTCCCTCGCACCATCCTCAACCGGAAAATTTTCGTTGCGAGCTTGACGTGGCGGATCCGATTTTATGTCGCGCTGTGACCCAACTTGACGCCTATTTTGCGGGTCAAGGTTTTGTTTTTGATTTGCCGATTGATTGTTTACAAGGAACAGCTTTTCAACGCGAAGTTTGGGAAGCATTGCAATCAATCCCATACGGCGCGACGATGAGTTATGCTGATCTCGCTAAAAAGATCGGTCGTCCAGCGGCGGTCAGAGCGGTTGGTGCGGCAAATGGTCGCAATCCTTTGTCGATTATTATTCCTTGTCATCGGGTCATCGCATCAAGTGGAAAGTTGCAGGGCTATGCTGGTGGTATCGACAATAAGGAGTATTTGTTGACGTTGGAACAAAAACACTCCCAAACCAGAAATTGAAGAAGGTTTCTTATAAAAAATCGAATTAAGCAGTGTTGAAACCCCCGACTAAACCATTGAAAAAAAAGAGAAAAATTGACTTTAAGAAAACAAAACACCAGTGAACACCAACTATTTTGATGCAATGCACAAAAAAAGCTTGACGCTTAAAAAATAGTCAGTAGAATGCGAATTGTTGCGGTGCACCATGTTTAAGATTTTTTGGACTCACTGCCGTTTTGATTCAAACTAAATCCTCAACTTATCGGAGAATTCCATGTACACAACACCAGAACAATTTATCGCTGCTACGAAGACAAACTTAGAAGCGCAATTCGCTGCAATCACCGCATTGAACCAAAAAGCATTTGAAGGTTTGGAACAATTCGTGTCCTTGAACGTGAACGCTGCTAAAGCAACTTTCGAAGAAGGCACAGCAGCAACACAACAGTTGTTGAAAGCAAAAGACGCACAAGAATTGATCGCTTTGGCTTCTGCACAAGCAAAACCAAATGCAGAAAAAGCATTGGCGTACGGCCGTCACTTGGCAAGTATCACTTCAGCAACACAACAAGAATTCACCAAAGCAGTGGAATCTCATATCGCTGACACTAATGCAAAAGTTGTTTCTTTGATCGACGAAGTAACAAAAAATGCACCAGCAGGTTCCGAGCAAGCAGTGACTGCATTGAAAACAGTGGTTGGTAACATCAACGCTGGTTACGAACAATTGTCTAAAACAACCAAACAAGCTGTGGCAACTTTGGAAGACAACTTGGCGAATGCAACTAAGCAATTCACACAAGCTGCTGAAAAAGCAACCACAACTGCAAAAAAGAAGTAATTTAGCCGATCAGGGCGTGCTTAAACCACGCGCTAAACGACTAAGAAGTCGCCACGCTCGACCACAAGTGCAATTGAACTTGTTTGAATCCTAGAAGTGGCAGCGCAAAAAAAGCTTTCTGAAAAGAAGGCTTTTTTTTCGTCTGCAATCTTTAGAGAAACTAGATTAGTTGCATAAAAAATTAGCAATTCTGACGCAATGCAATATTTTCCTAGCCAATTGCGTACGAAGCCCAACAGACTGGTGTACTCTTATGAATTCACCCCAACTTTGACTTAATTCTTTAGGGAGTTACACATGCAAGAAGTCGTAATCGTTGCCGCTGGACGTACCGCGGTTGGTAAATTCGGTGGTTCCTTGGCTAAAGTTGCCGCATCTGATTTAGGCGCGCATGTGATTAAAGCCTTATTAGCAAAAACTGGCTTAAGCGGTGAAGCCATCAGTGAAGTGATTTTGGGGCAAGTATTGACGGCTGGTGTGGGACAAAATGCGGCACGCCAAGCGGTGATTCGTGCCGGTTTGCCGAATATGGTTCCAGCGATGACGATTAATAAAGTGTGTGGTAGCGGTTTGAAAGCAACGCACTTAGCCGCACAGGCAATCATGGCGGGTGATGCAGATATCGTGATCGCAGGTGGCCAAGAAAACATGAGTGCATCCCCACACGTGTTAGCCGGTTCGCGCGATGGTTTCCGTATGGGCGATGCAAAATTGGTCGACACGATGATCGTTGACGGCTTGTGGGATGTGTATAACCAATATCACATGGGTATCACGGCAGAGAACGTCGCAAAAAAACATGGCATTACGCGTGAAGAGCAAGATGCCTTTGCTTTAGCTTCACAAAACAAAGCTGAGGCAGCACAAAAGGCTGGTAAGTTTGTTGATGAAATTATTCCTTATGAAATCGTCAGCAAAAAAGGCACGACCGTGTTTGATACGGACGAATTTATCAAACACGGTTGCACCTTAGAATCCTTATCGGCATTACGCCCAGCTTTTGATAAAGCGGGTACAGTCACCGCAGGAAATGCCTCTGGTTTGAATGATGGTGCAGCAGCGGTAATTATGATGTCCGCAAAAAAAGCAGCCGAGTTGGGTTTGCCAGTGTTAGCAAAAATCAAGGCGTATTCATCCGCCGGTATCGATCCAACGATCATGGGCTTAGGCCCCGTGCCAGCAGCACAATTGTGTTTGAAAAAAGCGGGTTGGACGCACGAAGAAGTCGACTTGATGGAAATTAATGAAGCCTTTGCTGCACAAGCAATCGGTGTCAATCGTGAAATGGGTTGGGATACCAATAAGATCAACGTGAATGGCGGTGCAATTGCGATTGGCCATCCTATTGGTGCATCAGGTTGCCGTATTCTGGTGAGCTTGATTCACGAAATGATACGCCGCGATGCCAAAAAAGGTTTGGCGAGTTTATGTATCGGTGGTGGTATGGGCGTTGCGTTGGCGATTGAGCGTTAAGCGAAACACACAAGCCGGATAAAAAAGCCGCCCGAGGAATGACTTCTTGAGCGGCTTTCCTCTAAAGAATCACGCAATTTATTGCGATTTAATCCTCGCCATTAGTCTCTCAAACCTGCCTTGGACGCTCGGTAAGTTATCATAGCGATCGAAATCCTTTCCCATGATTCCATCAAGTTGGTTTAAGCGATCAGACAATTTTGGGTGGGTTTGGAACATCAGTTGCATCCCTTCGTTATCGTTGCTGACCTTCTGCAAACTATGTAACACGGCGGGAAGTCCAAATGGATCGTATCCAGCGCGAGCCGCTAGTACCACGCCCATTCGATCGGATTCGAATTCATCTTCTTTATCCAGCCCTCGGGCGTAGAGTGCGGTACCCACTGAGAGTACTTTCAAGACATTCGGATTCCCATTCTTTGCCGTGATTGCAATGTCAAGACCGTCTCTAAATGCAGCTGTAACACTCGCTTTTTGCATGGCATTGAGGTGATGCTTGCGTAAGACGTGTGCAATTTCATGACCTAGCACTCCAGCCAGCTCAGCTTCGCTCGACATCTTGAGTAACATACCTTTGGTAAGAACGACATAACCGCCTGGTGCTGCAAACGCATTGACCTCATTACTGTCCAAAACCGCGAAGGTCCAAGGCAAATCAGGGCGCTCACTGTGCATACTGATCCAGCGCCCAACCGAATTGACATACCGTTGTACTTCACGGTCAGAGTGCAGTGGAGCCAATCCGAGCAGATTGCTTGCGATCCCTTCGCCAAGTTCGATCTCTTCCACTTCACTTAGGGGCACGATCGCCTTTTTTGCATTGCTGGCAGCTTGCAGTGACTTACCGATATCAAAATTATTGACCTTGAGGCCACTCACTGTTTCGCAACCGGATAAAACTGGCAGCAATGCCGTACTGATCATTGCCAGCAGATAGCCCAATTTGAATTCGCTCTTCATGATTTATCTCCTGTCGCTTTGAGATAAGCTTGATTCTGTTCGTTGAGTTTCTCTTGCTTTGCAAAATTCCCTGCCTCTTGTTTCGGCGTGTTGAATTGCTTCATCTTCGCAAGTGCCTCGAGGTTTGGCATAGGATTCTCAAACTTGGATTTATCGAAGCCCTTAGCACCTGTGGTCACCGTGCTACTGGTACCCGTGGTTTTGGCTGCCTCAAATAAACCTTTGGTTGCACTCGTTATTCCGCTCGATTTTTCGATTTGACTATCAAAGCGTAGGCTCAACATTTTGACCCAACCTAGGGTGCCACCAGCCTTCACTTCCATCCAACTCGCTTTGCGCGAAAGTACCTCGACAAAGCTGTTTTGTGTGAGTAATTTGATTGTTGCGGCATCACTATACGATTGCGCTTTCAGTTCAGTGGGACGCACGACACTGGCCTGTACTCTCGGGGGGGCAGCATTCTGTGCAAATGCGAATTCCGAAAGTAGGCACAACGGTAATGCTGCAATGATAAGCCTATGCTTCATAATGGATCTCCCTAATGCGATGAAATGGGGGCAAATAATTCGACTTCTTGTTCTCGACCTTTTACCTTATAGGAACCGAGCGGCTGGAAGTGAAGTTGGCCTTCGCACAATAGCATGGTTTCACGCGACACCAAAATACGTGAAACCCCTTTGGTTAAACCTTCGATACGGCTTGCAAGATTGACCGTATCGCCGATGACAGTGAATTCTTTCCGTTCCTCCGATCCAATAAAGCCCACCACGGCAGGTCCCGAATGTATTCCTATCCCAACATCAAAATCACCGGCAAGCGTCCCAGCGACGCCGAGTTCCTGTTTAAATTCTTGCAGAACTTCTGCCATCTCCATGGCAGCTTGAACTGCATTGAGCGCGTGTGCAGGATTGTCTATTGGCGCGCCCCAGAAGGCCATAATGCAATCACCGATGAATTTATCAACAGCACCATTGTGTTTGAAAACAACGGCGACTTGACGGGTGAAATAGCGATTCAGTACATCCACAATTTCTTGAGGCGTGCGGTTCTCACATAAAGTGGTAAACCCACGAATATCTGAGAAGAGAATGGTAATTTCGCGGCTCTGACCTTGCTGTCCCCAATCCTCGTTTTTTCCAAGTTCTTTCACCACATGTGGATTCACAAAGCGGCTGAACATTTCCTCGGTTTTTTGGCGCTTACGCAACTCTAGCCAGTAAGCACGTAATGCTAAAGAAAAATAGTAAGTCCATACCAGTGCGAGTGGTGTGACTATGTGTACTAGCCAAAGCGACGAGAGCGCAATATAACTTCCCACTAAGGCGATCACACTAATGCCGGTGAGAACAAATCCAGGGTATAAGGCATTGATACGTGCGAGAAATGATAGATAAACCGCGATGATACATAACACGCAAGCGAACAAATTGATCCAGATGGGCGGGGTTTGCATACTGCGTTGATTTTTAAGATTATCAATGCTGGTAGCGAGTATATCTAAGCCAGAATATAGACTGTCAATTGGCGTTACCCTGATATCGTGTAAAGCGGAAGCATCGGTTCCTATGATAAGGATCTTGTCCTTCAATTCATTGCTTGGTCGTGTTGAACTTTGTCTTTCAAAATCCTCATAAAGATCAACATAAGAAATCCGTCGGAAAGGATTTCTCTCGCCACGCCAACTAAGTAATATGCTGTCCTGTTTGGGGACTAAGTATCCCAATTTTTCTGCTACTTTCGCTGGTAAAGAGGGCGCCAACCATCCGTAGACATTGGTATAGAGATCATAGCTTCGACCTACTCCATCTCTGTCTTTGCGAAAATTAATTGTACCCACCTGCCAAAGTGATTGATCAATCGCCCGCGGCGGCTCAAAAGCCGCACGCGCATTCGCTAGGCGTTGTGAGCTTGCTGTTAAGCCGAGTAGAGGGGCGATTTCAACTAACAAGTCACCATCTAAATCATTTTCAATGGGACGACGTATCATTGGAAAAAAAATCGGTAAGCCTTGCTGCTGCAAATGATGTAGAGATTCGTTGAAACGCGCATCACTTTCAGGTCTATACAGATCTTTCTGTTCAAAAGTTAAGTCAAACACAATCGCGCGCGGGGCTTGACGTGCTATTCCGTCGAGGAGTTCTGCATGAACTGAACGAGGCCACGGCCAGTTACCGACCTGATTATGCATTCTTGCTAGACTGGCATCATCAATATTGATGATCACAATGTCGGTATCAGCTTGGAGCTTTTTTGCATGCTGCCGCACCAAAAAATCTGATAAGCGCGCATCGTTGGAAGCCAAAAATTGAAAAGTGCTGATCTCGACTGTTGCGATCAGTAGAAACAGTAAACTGAATAAATGAATAAAGCGTCCTGTACTTTTCATAAGATCGGGATCGCGTTGAGTTAAGCTGTGTATCCTGGAATGTTGCACAAATCGACCTCATCAATTTGTGCACTATCCATAAATTTTTGCGCGTATTCGAGGTAAACCTTTTCTTTTACAAATACTTGAAAGAGATCTGGGTCGATGTGTCCATTGAGACTGAATTTGCCCAGTATGTGTAAGGACTCCGTTAGTGTTTTACCCGCTTTGTAGGGGCGATCTTTCGCCGATAAAGCTTCAAATATATCCGCTATCGCCATAATTCGAGCTTGTATTGACATTTGATCTCCACGTAAGCCTCTAGGATAGCCTTTGCCGTCCATTCTTTCATGATGTCCACCAGCATACTCTGGGACATTTTTGAGATGTTTTGGCCACGGTAGCGCTTCCAGCATGCGGATGGTGACACTAATGTGATTATTGATAATTTTGCGTTCTTCGACTGTCAGAGTGCCGGCCTTGATAGTTAAATTTTCAGTCTCTTCCAGGTTGAGTAAATGATGTTGACGACCATGACTATCAATCCATAAGCGCTCGGCAATTTGTTTTACCCGCGCCTGATCTTCGTCACTCATGCGCTCACCACCGATATTTGCATGCTTGAGAAAAGCTCTTTCATTTTCGATTGCGGTTAAGGCATTTTGCAATTCTTGTTCAGCCTGATCTCGTTCAGTTTCATTTTGAAAAGTTGTCTTCAGATAGGCAATCTCGAGATCGCGCCGCAAAATTTCAAATCGTGTATCGATCAAATGAATACGATCGAAGATCGTTTCAAGTTTGGTTGATTTTTCAATGACATGGACAGGGGTCGTAATTTTTCCACAGTCATGTAGCAGTCCAGCCATCCATAATTCTCTGCGGTCTCGATCGTTCATACGAAAATCTTTGAGCGCCGGTAAGTCACTCCGATGTGCAGCTTCTGCTAACATCATGGTCAATTCAGGCACGTGTTGACAATGACGCCCGGTATTCGGTGACTTTTCATCGATGCCGATATTGATCAAATTAACGAGAGATTCAAACAGATTTTCAAGTTGAAAAATCAATTCTTGATTGCTCAATGCGATCGCTGCTTGTGACGCGAGCGCCTCTATGAAGCCTTGATCAGTTTCGGTGAACGCGCCAATCCCACCAGTTAGGGGATCAGTTGCATTGATCAGTTGCAATACACCAATCAGTTCCGATTCATGGTTGAGCATTGGAACAGTAAGTAGCGATTGGCAATGGTATTGATTGATCTCATCGAATCGGCGCATCTCTGAAAAGTTGAATAAGTCCGCCTCATACACATTCGCAATGCGTACGGATTGCTTAAGATTGGCGGCATAAGCGACAACCGCATTAAGATTTTGATTGCCGAGCGAGTCGAAGAGTGGGATCGCAGCCATATTTTCGGCGTCTGGGTGTGACCCGCCAACATGCAATTGCAGTGTATCGTTGATTGCCATGTCAAATTCGAGGCGGCTCTTGTCTTTGTTTGGACGATAGATCGTGCCGCCATCCGCCTTGGTTAAATGCTTTGCGGTTTGTAATATCCGTTCTAAAAGCGCATCGATGTCAGCTAAGCCATTTAATGCGACACTGAGCTCGGTTAAATGTTGTAAGCGTTGCGCAATTTGCTCGTGATTGAGTTCGGACATATTGATGCCATTTCGGGTAATGATGATCGATGAGGCTTATATGACGAATGTGTAGCCTTCCTGGACCGTTGATTGCTGGTAGTTCTTGCTGGAGCTTGCTTGCGAGTGAACTTTTTTGATTATGCTTTCTAGTCTACTTTGATTACATGTCTTCGGCTCAGAAGTTTAGTGATTTTGCGCGACTCCGTGCAGTCAATACAACATAAGTGGTGTGATCTCGTGGCTACCCTAAGTAAACGGAAGAATAATGCCAACTAGATAATTTAAATCGTAATTTATCCTGCGTTAAATCGCTGAGATGCCTCATTTTGGGGCATTTTTGTCTTTATAATGCCAGCTTTCTAGGGACGCTTACTCGGCTTGCGAGCGAGTACTTATCTCAATTAGCGATGAATGCATTCATAAGGACGCGCAATGCCGTCAGTTTTATTTAGTCGTTTTTGGGCGACATGTTTAGTCGGGCTGCTCATTGCGAGCAGCTGCAATCAACAAAGTTTAGCCTTCGATAATCGGTATCAGTTACCCCCAGTCGAGTTGCAGACCTTGGTTGACGCACCACGCGGTCCTGAGTTTCGTTTAGGACCGAAGAATAGAACGGGTTTATTGGTAAGTATTCCAGGCTTACCAAGTATTGCGGAAGTTGCCCAACCAGAGTTGAAGCTAGCGGGGTTGCGAATTCATGCCAAGATGCGCGCTGCAGTCCGTAGCAATTTTAGTGATGACCTGAGTTTATTGGATATCGCCTCGGGCAAGATACGTAAAGTGACTGGTTTGCCCGCCAAAGCGAAGATCGCAGACACAGCTTGGTCCGCAGACGAAAAATGGTTGGCTTTTAGTGTTTGGGGGCGAAATGGTGTGGAACTATGGCTGCTGGATGTTCGGCAAGCCCATGCTCATAAGCTGATTTCAGATCGCTTAAATGCGGTGACAAGCGCGGGCTTTTCTTGGCTGAATGGCAGTGATCAATTACTAGTTCGTTTACTACCTCGATCACAAAAGCCAGCACCGCGTGAATCCTTAACGCCAGCTGGTCCGCATATGCAAGAAACGCGCGGCGGTAAATTAGCGCAGACTCGAACTTATCCTGACTTGCTGAAAAGTCCATACGACGCAGATATGCTGGATTGGCAGCTTCAATCGCAGTTGGCAGTTGTACAGATCGATGGTTCGCTCCGTCGCTTCGGTCCAGTGATGAATCTCACCAAAGCACAAGCGTCACCAGATGGTAAGTGGGTACTTACAACGCAAATCAAACGACCGTACTCCTATCAATTACCAATCGAACGATTTGGACAATTGATTGAGGTTTGGGGAATCGATGGTAAGCGCTTGAAAACGGTCACCGAAGTCGTGATGCGAGAACGTTTGCCGAGTAGCAACGATGCCGTGCAGGCTGGTCCGCGCAACTATGGCTGGCGCAACGACCAAGCGGCTACTTTATATTGGTTAGAAGCCCAAGGCGGTGGTGACCCAGATTCGAATGTTCGTGTACATGACATTTTGTGGCAACAAGCGATTCCATTGAACGCGCCGCCACAGAAATTGATTGAATTGGCTTGGCGATTCAACCAAATATTGTGGTCCAGTGAACATCTTGCATTGCTCACTGAAATTTGGGGTAAAACGCGGGAAACCCGTACGTGGAAGATTCAACCAGGTAATCCAGCCGCCAAGCCAGAGCTTTTGTTTAGTAGACGAACGGAAGACCAGTACAGTAATCCGGGTACGCCCTTGATGGAGTTAAATCAGTTTGGTCGCTCCGTGATTCGTCTCACGTCGGATGAGCAATCGATGTTTTTGATTGGGACTGGTGCAAGCCCAGAGGGAGATCGCCCATTTCTCGACCGTTACTATATTCCTGCCGAAAAGACGATACGCTTGTGGCGCTCAAAAGCGCCATACTATGAAGAAGTATTGGGGGTGATGGATGATCAAGGACATCAAATTATCACGAGTCGCGAGGCCGCTGATGAGCGCCCAAATCTTTTTCTGCGGAACTTGGCTGGCAATGCGCCAGCGCGCGCTTTGACCAATTACCCCCACCCTACTCCCAAATTTAAAGGTATTCAGAAACGCCAAATTCACTACGAACGCGATGATGGCGTGATTTTGTCGGCAACCTTGTATTTGCCGCCAGGGTACGATGAAAAAAGAGATGGCCCTCGGCCGATGCTGATGTGGGCCTACCCACGTGAATTTAAATCGGCGGAAAGTGCTAGTCAGATTAGCGGATCACCTTATCGGTTCAATCGGATAAACGTGCAAGGCCCACAGGTGATGTTAGCTCGAGGTTACACCGTGTTAGATGGATTCGCTATGCCCATCATTGGTGAAGGGCGGCGCGAGCCAAATGATACGTTCATTGAACAAATCAAAATGAATGCACAGGCCGCTGTTGATGAAGTGGTTCGCTTGGGTGTTGCGGATCGCCATCGAATTGCAATTGGTGGACATAGCTATGGTGCCTTCATGGCTGCGAATTTGTTAGCTCACACTAGCCTCTTTAAAGCTGGCATCGCGAGGTCTGGGGCTTACAATCGGAGTTTGACGCCATTCGGATTTCAAGCTGAAGACCGGAATTACTGGAAGGCTTTTGATACTTACCAAGAAATGGCGCCATTTAATTATGCGGATGAAATTGAGGCGCCCTTGTTATTGATTCATGGTGAAGACGATAATAATCCTGGTACTTTCCCCATGCAAAGTGAGCGCATGTATCAGGCCTTACAGGGGCTCGGGACACCCGCCCGATTAGTGATGTTACCTTATGAAAGTCATATTTATCGTGCACGTGAATCCTTGATGCATATGTTATGGGAACAGGATCAATGGTTGAATAGGTTTGTTAAAAATGCTAAACCTAATGCGAAATAAGTCAGATGCGGAAATGGATTCGTCGCAAAGATGCGGCAATTACGCCGATTTACCGACTTTCTTACTCACCGAAGATCATTTTGAATTATGATGAATTAACCCTCATCGAAGATCACGCCCATGCTAAAAGCCTATATTCTTGATAATCAAGCCGTTGCACGCAATTTGTTGGGGACGGTTTTAATGAATGGTGGTCATGAGGTAGTCGGCGACGGTAATCATAGTCCAGCGAATCTCGCGAAGATGGTGAAATTGCAACCACAAATTATTTGTGTCGATATTGGAGAACCTGATCAGGTCGGCTTGGCAACCTTGGATAACTTACGTTCTCAGTTGCCGAAAGCTCTGATTTTCTTGGTTTCTGCAAAAATGGATGCCGCGACGATACAGGCTGCACAATCTCGCGGTGTTGTTGGATTTATCGTGAAACCATTTAATGCCGTTGCGGTGTTGATGTCGATTCGCAATACAATTTTGCGGATCGCCACACAGCGGCGCAAACAACAGCAAGATACGCATAATTTGGAGAGCGCTGTCGACGATCCGAGTAAAGTTAATATTCCCGACCCAAGCCCAGAATAGTTTATCCCAAACAAATCTGTGTTTATCCGCTCATACCGAATTTCATCACATATTCACTACATTACAGTCGACTGGCATACAGTGTGAGGTACCACGCCAGGAGTTCAACATGAATACCCAACAATCGACCCCGAATTCAGCAATTTCCGAACAGGCTCTTCCTGCAGAAGTGTCCATTCAAAGCGACACTTGGTTGAATCGATATCGTAATTTTCCAGTTTTTTCACGAACTTGGTTTCGACATCGTTCGATAGCATTTGGGGGGACCTTATTTGCTGCCCTGACCGTCCTTTCTGTGATCGTTGGCCTGACCTCCGAACGAGCAGTGAATTTCGTTATTTGGACGGTACCATTTTTTGTTGCCGCATTTGGATTGTTCTTGATTGGCCAAGCAATTGCGGTTTGGATTCGTCAGCAAAACTATTCGGAACGCAAAGAGAGTTTCGGTATTTTTTTCGCGTTGGTGTTGGGAATGCTGCTCAGTTTCGCGATTGGATATGTTTCGCATTTAGCATTCAGTTCTTTGCTGAAACCGAGCGATAAAAAAACAGAGATTAGCGTGCAGGCACAAATTCGTTCAGTGCCGAACGAGAAGTCGGGGGCCGCTCCATCGGCGGGAATCGACAATCGTCCTCAAACCGCGACACCCGAGTCGCGAATGGAACAAAGCGATGCAAAGAAAAATCAAGATCGTGGTCCAGTGGTTAATTTGGTGATTACGATCGTGAAGTGGATGCCCATCGCAATTGGGTGTATCTACTGGGGAAGTTTTTTCGATTTTATGGTCTTTCTCAGACAAAGGAAGCGTCTCGCCGAAGCGATTCGCCAACAGGAGCTTAAACGTGCCCAAGATGCAAGACGTGAGGCGGAACTGCGATTGTCTGTCTTAGTCGCGCAGGTGGAGCCGCATTTTCTATTTAATACCTTAGCGGGTGTACGCTCGGCGATTTTAACGGAACCCTTACGGGCGACAGCGATCGTTGATCACTTGGTGGATTATCTACGTTCAACCATTCCGCAGATGCGTGGTGATGGTTCAACGGAACAGGGACGTCTCGCGCGCCAGCTCGAAGCAGCAAGGGCTTATCTTGGGCTAATGCAAGCACGTATTCCTCGCCTCACTTTCAGTGTCGAATCGGAATTGCGAGATGCAGCATTTCCTCCATTGCTCTTGATCTCGTTGGTGGAGAATGCAATCAAGCATGGAATAGAACCGAAAATAGGTCCAGCTCACATCGACGTCATCGCTCGTTATTTTGATGCTGCTGACGAAGAGAAATTGGAAGTGATCGTGAACGATAATGGTGTGGGGTTTGGTGGAACGACATCAGGATCGGGGATCGGCTTGGCGAACATTCGTGAACGTTTAGAGTCGATGTACGGCGATCGCGCTAGTTTGACTTTAAAAGCACGTCCAGAAGGGGGTGTCAGCGCGAGCATTATTGTTCCTCTGCTTGTATAGTTCGCGTTCTGCGTTAACGCATAAATAGAATGAATTTGTTTCTTTGATCGAGATAGGGGGACGACATGCCAACTGCTATTATTGCCTATGATGAAGATTTGCCTCGCAAAGATCTCCGCCGCATGTTGCAAGAATTATGGCCAGAATTGGAGATACTTTCGGAGGCTGAGCATGGTGCAGATGCCTTGGAAGCCATCCTACAGTATCAACCAGATATCGCATTTCTTGATATTCGTATGCCCGGGATGACGGGTTTAGATGTAGCAAATGCGACGAAAGGACGATGTCATGCGGTGTTCACGACCGCATATGATAATCACGCGCTAGAAGCGTTCTCTGCAGGTGCGATTGATTACCTGTTGAAACCCATTGCTCAAGATCGTTTGATCGATGCGATTACTCGTTTAAAAGCGCGGCTAGAAGTCAAAGCCGCACCAACAGATTTGAGTAGTTTGATGCAAGAACTAGACAAGCGATTGCGCCCACAACAAGTGGAACGTATCCGTTGGATTAGTGCAAGCGTTGGCGATACGATTAAGATGTTTCCTATCGATAAAATTTTATTCTTTACTTCGGACGAAAAATATACGCGGGTCGTGTGTGTTGATGATGAGGCCCATGTGCGAAAACCTTTAAAAGAAATTATCGATGGTTTAGACCCAGAGGTATTTTGGCAAATCCATCGTGGCGTGGTGGTGCGCGCTGACGCTATTGCAAAAGCCCATCGCGACGAATTGGGTAAGGTCACTGTTGAATTGCGTGGAAATAAGGAAATACTGAAAGTAAGCCAAGCCTATGCTTGGCGGTTTAAACCGATGTAGCCTAGCTCTTTATCAGCGTTGCGGCCAATTTGATCACTTTGTTGCGAATACACTGGAAAGTCTGAAACAGTTGCTATTCGCTATGGTAATCTCCCAAACGGATTTTTTAACTTCTGTCGATGGGATACCATGAATACGTCTTCTCTCTTTTTGCCTTTTTGTGGTCAGCGATTATCGTCTTCATTCTTGCGGACTGGGATAGCGCTGAGTTTTTTTGCTATGAATGGCTTTTTGACTGAAATCGTGCATGGCACACCGTTAGAAAACACCTCAGAATTAGCTCGTTGGCAAGCCACTGCGCAACGAGTAACGATCGCTCGTGATCATTGGGGTGTGCCCCATGTGAGCGGAAAAACCGATGCAGACGCGGTATTTGGTCTTTTATATGCGCAGGCTGAGGATGACTTTCCTCGAGTTGAAATGAACTATATTAATGCGCTTGGACGCCTAGCTGAAATTGAGGGTGAGTCGGAGATTTGGCGCGACTTGCGAATGAAATTGTTTATTCAACCCGCGCAACTTAAAATTCAGTACGCGAAAAGTCCTGTTTGGCTCAAGCAGTTAATGAATGCATTTGCTGACGGCCTCAATTTCTATTTGCATACTCACCCTGAAGTGAAACCGAAGCTGATTACGCACTTTGAACCTTGGATGGCTTTGGCTTTCAGCGAGGGTAGTATTGGTGGTGATATTGAGTCGATTAATCTTAAGCAATTAGAGGCTTTATACGGCCGTGTACCGCTAACGCTTGGCGCTGCAAAAGCTGATCAAATTGCGGTATTGGATGACGCGCAAGTGATGCCGGAACCACGTGGTTCGAATGGATTTGCACTTGCGCCTAAATTGACCGCTGATGGTCACGCACTTTTGTGGATCAATCCCCATACCTCATTTTATTTCCGACCAGAAGTACATGTCGCAAGTGCGCAGGGCTTGAATGCCTATGGGGCGGTGACTTGGGGGCAGTTCTTCGTATATCAGGGCTTCAATCAATACAATGGATGGATGCATACTTCGAATGCCGCCGACGTGATTGATGAGTTCGCTCTGAAGGTGGAGCAAAAAGGCGACCGGTATTTTTATTGGTATGAAGGTCGATTGCGCCCCCTGCAAGCCATCCAGCACGCCTTGCCCTACAAGTCCACGCAAGGCGAGGCAGTTCGCATGATTACCACTTATGCCAGCCACCATGGTCCAGTGATCCGTGCGGAGAATGGCCAATGGATCGCGATTCAATTAATGAACACACCGATGCAGGCCTTGATGCAATCTTATTTGCGGACAAAGACTCGCGATTTTAAGAGTTTTGCCAGAGTAATGGATTTGCGTGCCAATTCGTCAAACAATACCGTTTATGCGGATAGAGATGGCAATATCGCTTACTTTCACGGTAACTTTGTGCCGCGCCGTAATCCCAAACTTGACTGGACTCGCCCCGTTGACGGTAGTTTGCGTAGTGCTGATTGGCAAGAACTACACCCAGTTAAAGACATCATTCAGCTGCTAAATCCAAGCAATGGTTGGATTCAAAACACGAATAATTGGCCTTTTTCAGCGGCTGGCACGGATAGCCCGCGGATCACAACGTTTCCCAAATACATGTGGACGAATGCGGAGAATGCGCGAGGTTTACACGCAGTTAAAGTATTAAAAAATGCTAAGAATGTGGACTTAGATAGCATGATACGTCTCGCGTATGACAATGAGCTCACGGCATTTGAAAGTTTGTTACCCGCTCTATTTAAGGCCTATGATGCCGCGCCCGAACCCATGTTAGCTGCACAGATTGCCAGTCTACGAAATTGGGATTATCGGGCAAGCTTGAGTTCAACTCCTACGTCGTTGGCCATTTATTGGGCGCAAGATTTGGTGCAAGTGCATGCTGCTGAGGCACGCAAGCAACAGATACCGGTGCTGGATTTGTTGCCCAATTTACCGGGACCCGCATTGCTATCAGCGCTGCAGCGCGCAACACAGCGCTTACAAGATGACTTTGGGAATTGGCAAACTGCCTGGGGTGAAATCAATCGATTCCAACGTCTTTCTGGCGATATTCATGCGGGTTTTGATGATAGCAAGCCAAGTTGGCCTGTTCCATTTGCTTCAGGCAATTGGGGTTCTTTGGCCGCTTTTGGGCAGGTCTCCAAACAAACCACAAAACGTATTTACGGAGATCGAGGGAATAGTTTTGTCGCTGCAGTTTCTTTTGGCACGAGAGTTAAGGCAAAAAGCATCTTAGCAGGTGGTGTCAGTAGTGATCCAACTTCGCCACATTTCAATGATCAAGGCGAAATGTATAGCAAGGCGCAATTCAAAGATGTACTTTTCTACCCCGAGGACATCGCTAAACATACGCAGCGGCATTATCACCCTGGACAATAGACTGACAACTTCAACCAACTCTTGTATGCGGTCTTATGCAAAGTCCCCGATCGAACTTTGGGACCACTTGACGTTGCAAATTGAGGGCATTTCGTTGAGAGTCTTTGCGCCAAAACAAGAAGATGGTCGGTTATGAATGCGCGCGCTGCCAATAGCGCTATGATTTTTCTTCACTCAACAAGGAAAGGAAGCGCAATGCAAACAAAGGATAACGGTGACTGGCTGTCCGCGCAACAAGCGGTACGCCCAGACGGAAGCGAAGTGACCAATCTCTCCCTGATCAACAAAAAATTGCCACCACTCGTTCAGCCCGATGATGTGGCTGTCCAATCAGAACCCGCGGAACCTTTTATGCCATCGAAAAGCTAGTCTTATAGATCCTAGTGTGACCCTATTCTGTTATAGACCAGTCTTGCAATTGATTAATGCCAGTTTGAGATAGGATAGTGTGTTGATCGGGCGTAATGTATCGGTTAGCTACTTCATGATCACACACTTATAAGAACAATTGAGCAGTATCATTCTAGTGCTTTAACCTCATTGGTCTTTCTAAAATGAAAGACCACTTATCCCTATTGGTAAAACCACTTATCGAAATAGGTATTTTTCTTGATTAGCCAAGAGAATGTATCACCGTACAATATTTCCTAGCCAATCGACCGATTTGCTATCCGCAAAACGACTATCCCTTTAACAAATAGTAGGTGATCCTACCTTAGGCTTTGTGTTGCCAATGCTTGATTACCTGAAGAAATTAACCTCACACAGCCTTAGAAAATGTTTGATGGCATTGATTGTTTCAATCGTCACAAGTATCGTTTTTTGCGCTTGTTGGTTGGTTTACCATCAGCCCTCATTCAATGCGTGGGTAAGCTATGAAAAAGGACTGCTCGTAGTCAAAGAGAAGCAAGTGCAATCCTCGTCCAAAGTGCCAAGACTATGGCGTATTCAGCCGTCCAAGCAAGATTTAATTAATCCAATTTTATTCACTCGAGATCCGGATCAATTGACGCGATTCGATGATCAGAATCGATTGTTTTCAGAAAACAGACGACTTGCTGAGCAAATTCAAGCCAATGGTTTTGTTGTCTTCTTTACGGGTGATCAAGATTTTCGGTTAGAGATGCAAAAAAGGACGATCCAAGATATTCCTTGGAATTTCTATTTTCAGGTTGTGTGTGGCGCGCTTGCGCTCTTAATCGGAGGTGCAGTCTGGAGTTTAAACCCACGTTCGATCCAGACAATTACTTTCTTTCTATGTAGTTTGGGCTTCTGTCTTATATCTAATACGTTGGCAGTGTATAGCTCGCGCGAGCTTGTTATGGACACCGACCAGTTTTTTTTCTTAGCTGCGTTGAATCGGTTCGCTACCTATTTATTAGTCTTTTCTGGCACGATTCTGTTTTGGTATTTTCCTCGTCGTCTTCATCAGTTTCCTTTTCCAATATGGATGAGCGTCCTCGGCGGTCTCGCGTATTTCAATGAGCGATGGCAAGTCATCCATATGCCCTTTCACGACTATCAAGCAATCTTTATTTTCGTTGCATTGGTTGTCTTGATGATTGGCATAGCCCAGTGGCGCAAACAACAACTTGATGCTGTAGAGCGAGCCGCGCTTCGGTGGGTCTCTTTTAGTTTTGCTTTCTCGTTTAGTTCGATTGTGCTGTTTTACGTTCTGCCGAATATGCTTGCACCTGAATGGAGTATGAATTTAGATGTCGCATCGCTTTTCGTACTCAGTGTCTTTGTCGGCGTTGCATTGGGAATTTCGCGCTACCGACTGTTTGATTTGGAGCAGTGGTGGTATCAAATTTGGTTGTGGTTCCTTTGTGGCATGCTAATTATTGTTGTTGATTTTGCGATGATGAGCTTGTTGCACTTGGGATCAACAAGTTCTATTACGATGACGATTGTACTAGTCGGATGGTTATATTTCCCGCTACGTCAGCGGCTATTATTGCGTTTCCGCCCGAAGAATGAATCGAAGTTGACGGCTTTATTACCTGTGGGTATTGAGTTCTTGATGAAACCTTATACGCCGCACCAGCTCGAAGTTTTTTGGTTAAGTTTATTGAAAAAAACTTTTAGGCCACTCTCAGTTGAGCTTTCCGACGTTGTTATTCAAAGTGTACAGATTGCGCAGGACGGTGTTGCCCTTTCAGTTCCTCGATTGACGGCAATCGGTCACGTGGAATTGCGAGCGTGTAGTCGAGGGCAACGTTTGTTTAATCGGGACGATTTGAAGTTGACTACGCAATTACTTAGCTTGCTGAAATTTGGACATCAGCAGAATCAAGTTCGACAGCAGTCTGCCTCAAGGGAGCGCGATCGTATCATGCGCGACTTACATGATGAAGTGTGTGCCAACCTATTGACAATGATTCATTGCACAGATGATCTTACTTCTGCGATGGCAAGATCGACACTGCAAAGTTTGCGTGAGACGATCTACAGTTTAAAGGATGATTGTTCCGTCGAGCTGCGAACTTGGTTAAATCAAATGCGTCATGAGTGCATTGATCGATGTGTTGATTTTGATTTGGATTTGGGTTGGCAGGTGGATGGTGCGACAAGTATGTTGTTAAGTGCTCGGCAACAGGTCAATCTTTCACGCATATTGGGCGAAATTTTGACCAATGCATTTAAGCATGCAGATGCAAGTTTTATCCAATTTCACTTTGTTGTTGGGGCGAATCAATTAAGTATCAATGTTGTGGACAACGGTAAGCTAACTCAATTACCCAATTACTTGGGAAACGGTTGGCTTAATCTAAGAAGGCGGTGTGCGGAATTGGATGGTGAGTTGCGTTTTGAAATACAAAGTCCGCACGGTTTAAGAATTAGAATTCAAGTGCCCTTGGAGGAAACAAATGTTAACGGCTCTGATCTTAGAGGATCACAAGGAAACCCGGCAGTTTTTGCTTAAATTAGTACAGGAAGTATTTCCGGACTGTGCCATCCAAACTGCTGAAAATATACATCAAGCAATGCATGCGATTTCGCAACAGTCGTTTTGTTTAGCGATTGTCGACTTAAGTTTGCCAGACGGGAATGGTCTGCAAGTGATACGTCATATACGCTCGACTCAGCAACAGTGCTACGTCGTTGTTGCGACTATTTTTGATGACGAGTCGCATGTATTGGATGCGTTGAAAGCTGGTGCGATGGGGTATCTACTTAAGGATAATCCACGCCCATTTTTGCTCAACGCATTAAGGGGAATAAGCTCGGGACTTCCTCCTGTTTCTGCGTCCATTACCCGTCAAATGATGCGAGCATTGACTGAACAAAGTGGGAAACGGCGACGGAACACCGATATACAAATTGAACCGAAAACTGGCATTCAGGAAATCGAACTGCATCGTCATAGGAAAGAGGATGAAACCCCTTTTCTGAATGGAAGCAATTTATCGTCACGTGAGAAGGAAGTTTTGCGACTGATGGCAAAAGGTTTTAACCGTGCAGAAATTGCTGGTTACCTTGAAATTACGGCTAATACATCGGCCAGTCATATAAAGAGTATTTATCGAAAACTTTGTATTGGTTCACGTGCCGAGGCGGCTTTGTTAGCGAGCAAGATGGGTATCGTTTAAATCAAATGAATGATCCGAATCCCCCGTATGGGGGATTGTTACAAGCTAGTTAAATAAAGGACAATTTCCTTGCGTTAGATGTATAGAAGATTCTAGTTAAATTCATTGGCAAGTTTTGCTGCTTGCCGATGATGATTACTGAAACTGAAAATATCTAATGTTCAATGACTCGTTTGTTGTAATTTCCTCGATATTTCCTCGGCTTTCGGAGAACAGATTTTCTCTCTCCCCTGAACTCTGTTCTCTGCTTTTTTAGGAAAAATTGAGGTGCTAGGTTTGTCTATTTTCCTTTGCGTTATGTAATGTGTAGGCATCTGACACTCCTTTCTAAAGTTGTCAAATTTCGTTCTTGTTGTGTTTATCTTTAAGTATTTTGCCGTTCATTTCGCAGGTTTCCCCCTACCGAAATGAACGGCTTTTTTCGATTAATTGAACGCTGATCAGGTGTTCCTGTAAAGTCAAACTTCCGAGGAATTCGCCGTGAGTTTTGTAAATGAAGTGATTGCTGAAGAGGATCTGGAGAAATACGCTATTCTCGAAATAGATCATCGTCTGCACATGTGCCATTATGAACGTTGGTGGATTCGTGATGCACAGCGCGACATATATTTGCGTTGGATTGATACCGATTGGGAGCATCCAAACAAAAATTACTTTATGTTCTATTGGAAAGGCACGCTATTTCATGTTGCTTTAAGTAGAGATAATCGCGTGACGCTTCTGGGAGAAAGTGAAACGACTTGGAAAGCGTGGTCGTTTTCGAGTAAAGACTATCTGCAAATTCCAATTGAATTGGAGCCTTATCGTGAGGAAGTCACTCGCGATTTAAAAGAGGCTTTAACCACATTTAAAGATTTAGGTCGCTATTCTGTAGTGAGGAAGCATACCGCTGTTATGCGGTTTTAAGCCTAGTTCATCACGACCTAATTGTTTACCCATTACAACGAACTCCTCGAACCTATTTTAATAAGTTCTGTTGTGTTTCCGCGATCCGTGTTTCAAGCGTAATATACTTTTAGGTTTGTCATTGATTGAAATCAATGACTGTTTAAGAGAAAAAACGGGAGAAACAATGGCGCACAACGATGCCAATTTTGCTGCAATTGCGCAAAGAGAGACGGGTTTGCAAAGGCATTTGAGTAAAGCGCAAATGACAATGATCGCTTTGGGTGGTGCGATTGGAACGGGCTTGTTTTTAGGTAGCGGTTTCGCAATAGGATTTGCTGGTCCAAGTGTGTTGCTAAGCTATACGATTGGCGCTCTGATCGCGTTATTGCTCATCGCCTGTTTGGCCGAAATGACCGTCGCGCATCCAGGCGGTGGTTCATTTGGAGCTCTCGCCGAATTTTATATCCATCCTCTGGCAGGCTTCTTGATTCGCTATGCATATTGGGCTGCCAACGTACTTGTGATCGGGACCGAGGTGACAGCGATTGCTTTGTATATGCAATTTTGGTTTCCAAACTCGCCAGGATGGTACTGGATAGTGAGCTTTTCGGTAATCTTAGTGCTCGTGAATGCACTCAGCGTGAAGGTGTTCGGCACGATTGAGTATTGGTTTTCGAGTATTAAAGTGATCGCGATTCTTGCTTTTTTGTTGCTCGGTTCGTATCTCTTATTGATCTCGCCGAAATCGATGGATATTGGCTTTCATCACTACACCGCGCATCAAGGTTTTTTGCCGAAAGGTTGGGCCGGCATGTGGTTAGCCGTGATTGTTGCACTTTTTAGTTTTTTGAGTATAGAAATGATAGCGGTTGCAGCGGGTGAAGCACAGAATCCCGAGCAAGCGATTACAGGAGCCTTTCGCTCCGCTTTGTTTCGACTCGTGACATTTTATTTGTTCAGCTTAGCTTTAATCCTTGCAATCGTGCCGTGGAATCAGGCTGGACGCGAACAAAGTCCATTTGTATTAACTATGCAAGCTCTGCATATCCCAGGAGCCGCGGGGTTCATTAACTTTGTTATTCTGATAGCTGCCTTATCTGCGATGAATAGCCAATTGTATGCCGCTACCAGAATGCTGTTTGGCTTGGCACGGGCTGGTTTTGCTCCGTCAGGTTTAGGTCATTTGAATTCCCAGGGAGCTCCCATTCGCGCACTGGTGTTGTCTTGTCTAGGTATTGCGGTCGCGACGATACTTAGTATTGCCTACCCAGAAAAGGCTTTTTTATTGATGATGGCGATTTCGATGTTTGGAGCCATGTTTACATGGTTAATGATTTTTGTGACGCATTATTTTTTTCGGCGCAAGCAGGCTGCAAATTCACTCGTTGAGTTGAAATTTCGTATGTGGGGGTTTCCTTGGTTGACAGGGATTGGTGCGATTTTGATGTTTGCCCTTATGATCACAACCGCATTCACAGCAGAATTTGCAATGACTTTGGCAACAGGACTTCCGTTTCTATGCGGTTTGGCTGGGGTATATTGGCTTTGGTATCGTAAAGCAAAAATTTAACAATTTCACGTGTCGATTCGCGTCGCTTTTACGACAGAGTAGAATCAAAAAAGTGATAACTATGATCTAGCGAATTCTTAAAATGTAGTGACTCAGTTTAGCAATTTGCAAAGCGGGCAAAATGGCTGAATCAAAGCACTTGTTATTTGGGCTCGCTTAGAACTGCTCATTTTGATTCGACTTGAATCGCCCGATTAAATCCCATTTATTTCCATAAAGATCGAGAAAAACAACCACGGTTCCATATTCTTCTTCGCGCGGTTTTTCAGCAAATCGGACGGAATGAGATGCTAAATGATGATACGTTTCCCAAAAGTCGTCGGTTTCCAGGAAGAGAAAGACTCGCCCTGCACTTTGCCTACCAATTTGTGCGATTTGTTCAGGCGTCGTTGCTTTGGCCAACAAAAGTTTCGCGCCGAATTGGTCCGACGGACCGACTACTAACCAACGTTTATCGGCATGGAGTTGTCGATCTTCGATAACGCTAAAGCCTAGTACTTGAGTAAAGAAAAGGCTGGCCTCATCATAGTCTCGGACGAGAAAACTGACATTGCTGATGATGGAATTGGGCATAAGGGGCTCGAAGTTATTTTAGGCGATTGAGAATGGACTGCATTTTGCATCAGTTTAGACAAAGATAGAAGGTCATCACTTTCAATCAAGTTGGGAATGAGCGAAAAAGGCGGCACACCATCACTTGCAGTAATCGATCTTCTGAACATTCTGAAGTGATCGGACGATAATGAAACGGATATCTAATCTGCTGAAGTCTGTCGAAAAAACTAATCCTGAATCACTCCCTCTGTTCGCTAGCGTTGTGGTGTCGTTGATTTTAGATTTCTTTAACGAGTTGAAAGCTGACTTGAGTTACGATTGGTATCGCGATATGTGGATGGCGACATTCCAGTCACACGTAAAAACTCTTTGTTAAAATTTGATTTACTGCTGAATCCAGATGCTTGCATGATATCAATCATACTCAAATCAGAATTGTTTCTTAATAGCGCTTGTGCTTCCTGTATGCGCAGGTCGTTTAGATATACTGAGAAGCTTTTTCCATAAACTTGGTTGATCGCGTTGGATAGTTGTCGTGCTGGAACTTGTAATTTTTTAGCAGCGTGGGTGAGTGTTATGCCAAATTCTTGTTTGTGAAGTTGTTGGTCTTTGACTAAATTTTCCCACCGGTCAAATATAGAATGCGCAGCATCCGATGCGATTGTGATTGCGCTTAAACCGAGCTTCTGTTCGCCGAATTGATACATCCATTCTAGCCAATCGTGGCGATGTAACGCGGCCAACACAATACTGATGTTAATACAAAAGAAAATCAGACTGGCAACCGATAGGGAATAGGTATTCCTTAATGCAACACCAGATTGCATTTCTAAGTTCACAGCGACTTCCAAGATGATATTGAGCACGGCTAGTAAAAGTAGAATCTTTAGCCAACGATATGCAGGTTTAGCGAACTGATTAAGGTGAGCAAGTGCTTGCTCACCAAGTCTAATTTGGTATCCAATAAGAGCGGTGTAGAGGATGAAACTCGTCAATATCGCGTAGTCAATGAACGCACGTAGCGGTTTGAAAAAAACGATCACGGATAAAATTAAAATGCCAACAAGAAAGTGTAGAAAATCACTTTGACGGAGCGCACCATCCGGTCGAGTCACACATGAAAAATAGACATAAAGGCAAGGACCAATCAACATCGCACAAAATGGGCGGGTCAAAGAAAAAACTGTTGGCATGTCGTTTAACATCGCGACAAGCGCAAAGCTTTGGTGCGCGTAAAGCAAGCAGTTAATCCCAAGCAGACGTTTTGGATTGACCTGCATTGCTTCCATATAAAGTAGCTGAGCTGCCATCAGGACGCATAAAACGGCGTTGGCAATTTGTAAGTGGCTGATGAAAGTGGCCATAGATTTCAACGTGTAGTCGATCGCATCAGCATCATAAACGATGATGCAATCATGATTTCTAAAATATTGAATTGATAAGTCTGAGCGGATCGAGAGGGCACTATCTTCGATTTTTTTGCACTAAATTGGTGCAAAGAGCACGGATTTTGTCATGTTTTTAAGCCGATAGCGTCCCCAAACGTGTTTTTGTCCGTCCTCAATCGTGTTTTCGGTCGCAATTATCAAACATTCTGCGCAGACTAGAGATTCCTCTTTTCGTTATAAGGATTCTACGATGTTGCAAATTCGCCATTTAATGATTCACTCTACTCTGGTACTGACATTGAGTCTATGCGGTGGCTCCGTTAACGCAGAACAGATTTTGATTCAACAGGCTCGCCTAATTCAAGGCGATTCGCCGACTGCCTCAATGCCAATGGATGTCTTGTTAGAAAAGGGAAAAATTGTCGCAATTGCATCGAACTTGAGCCGCAAGACTAGGATGGGAGTACGCTTGATTGACGGAAAGGGGCAATTCCTTATTCCAGGGCTCGTCGATAGTCATGTACATTTGGAGGGCATCCCTGGTTACATGGGGAAACGGGCAGAAGATCAAATGATGCTTGAGCAGGCATTTCAGCAAATGCCACGAAGTTATGCCTATTTCGGATTTACGACCGTTCAAGATTTAACGGGTGATCCTCGATTTATTGCTGAATGGAATAGCGCACCAGCCGGCCCGCAGGCGCATTATTGTTCGCCAGTAACGATCCCAAATGGGTATCCAGCCTCATGGATGGATAAGGAACTACAGTTTCAAGTGCCTGGAACGAAGTACATGCTGTTTGATCCGGCTCAAGCACAGGTCTACCCGACACATTTCCACCCAGAAGCGCATACTCCTGAAGCGGTTGTACGTGCAGCCAAGCAGGACGGGGCCCGTTGTATCAAGGTTTTTTATGAGACCGGCTTTGGTCCGAAGAAAGACTTACCAGTTCCTTCGGTTGAGCTCATTCAAGCTGTCGTCAAACACGCAAAGTTATTAAAATTGCCCGTTTATTTGCATGGTAATTCTCAAGCAGCCTATGAATTTGCACTGAAAACTGGAGTGACAACGCTGGTGCACGGCCTTTGGCATGAAACCAAGCTGGCGAATCAAATTGCCAACCAAACCCGCCTGCAAGAAATAGCAGAAGAAATCGCTCGGGCAGGAATTGCTGTCCAACCAACCATCCAAGTCCTGTATGGCGAGCAAGAAATGACGAATCCGAATTTTTTTCAACATCCAGAACTTGCCAATGTGATGCCAGCTGAACTATTGGATTGGTATCAGACTCCAGCTGGACAAAAGATGGCGCAATTGATTGCCGCCGACTTCGATCCGGCAAACCAAACACCGGCATCGTTGTACAAGACAGTTCAAAGTCGCTACCAACCAGCATTAACCATCGTCAAAAAGATGACCGCTGCACTCAATCGTCAGGGCGCGAAAATTGTTTTTGGGAGTGACACGCCGAGCGGACCTTTTTACACACAATTTCCTGGTGTGAATGGTCGCTGGGAAATGGATCGATGGCTGGAAGCGGGGATGAGCCTATCGCAATTATTCAAAGCACTCACGATAGAAAATGCTAGGGCAATGGATTTGGAAGATACGATTGGGAGTATTGCTGTCGGAAAGCAAGCCGATCTACTATTGCTGCGTGCAAATCCTCTCGAAACACTTGCTGCTTATGATCAGATTTCGTATGTGATACTCCGTGGAAAAGCGCATCAGCGGGAAAGTCTATCCGCAAAATCGATCGGCAAGTCCAATCACTAAGAATTCAACCACAGGCATACTTTAAGGGGTAATTGCCTGTGGTATTGTTGACGAGCCCCGTCGTGTACACGCTTGAATCAGAACGCGATTCCGTCCCGCTCTTTTTGCGGCATACATCGCCTGATCGGCCGTGCTCAGCAAACTCTCAAATTCCTCAATACCTGCGCTCGAATCTGTTACCCCTATACTGACGGTGCAAGTGAGTTTTTTATCGTGCCACGCAATGTCAAGTTGGCTAAATAAAATGCGAATCCGCTCTGCCAAGATATGGGCTTGCTCCGACTGTGTGTTGGGTAAAAGTATACAAAATTCTTCACCGCCATAGCGTGCGATATAGTCATTGGTTCGAACTGCATTCGTCATCAATTGAGCCAATTGACGGAGAACCTCATCACCGGCCAAATGGCCTGACTCGTCGTTAATTCGTTTGAAATGATCGACGTCAATGACCAAGAGAGAAACTGGTAAGTTAGTGCGTTTGCTGTACTGCAGCTCGCGTTGCGCTTGTTTCTCGAAACTACGTCGGTTCAGTAAGCCGGTCAGCGAATCGGTTGTTGCTAATGTGTTCAGTTGATGTGCTAGCCGAAAATTAATCATCAATAAAAATGCGAATGACATCGACATTTGGGCAACGCTCGCAAATAGCAGGACGATAGGTGTCACCCCTGTTGGCGCAAACATACTGACTGAATTGGCGGGGGCTAACATTAAGCCAAGTATGCGCGCGAGTGACAGCAAGGTCATGAGTAACATGGAGCTGCCGGCTAACCAATAAGCGGTTCTTAGAGGCTGTTCAATCCTAATAAATAGTGCTTTTGCACAGAGTAAGTGGACACTTCCAATCAAAACAAAATTGATGATAATGCGGATTTGGGAATCAAAAAATAGAAATCCAAAGATAAATGTATTGAGGAGGACCAACACGCTTAATAACGCGGGAATCCAATAACGACAAGGCTTTCCTTCAAAAGCTTCAATTCCGTTATAAATCAGACCTAGTCCAATTCCAATTAATATCGCGGCTGGTACGGCCAATGCAGGCGGTGGTGGATAACTCATCTGACTGGTAATCGCCAGACCTAGACCTATCATTAAGTCTGCTAAAGCCCATTGACGTACACCTTTGACATTGACCGCTTGCGTTCCAACTAAAGCGAGGATGCCAGCAAACAGCATGCTGAGCACAGACCAAACCAACATGATCGTGCGTGTATCAAGACTTAACATGCGCGTTGGTCCGATCCTTAGGTTGGAAAAATAGCGGGATGCGTGTCAGCAATTTCATGCTGCAAGATAGAAATTAAAAACGAATCTTATCAAGCATTTTATCAAGCCTCGTCACGAAAAATCATGCTCAATTGAAATATTTTGCGCTCGCACAATGCGGGATCGATGCAGAAGTCGTCGATCTGGTGGATTTTAAACTGTCCGCGTCCGCAAGAATCGGACATGTGATCATCAAGATCAGTCAACTTAGGTTGAGAATGTTCTTGTAATTCAATGGCTTATGAAAATGAGAAGCTGGCACAAAATCTGCTCTAGTGGTCTTATGATTGAATATTGGAGTTTTTGCGATGAAAAAGCTATTTCACGGTAAAACGGAGTTACGCCAATTGATTGAGCGTCTATTGACCATCGTTTTTGGAATTATTTGTTTTGTACTAATTGCGCATTATTGGCCCGACGCAACAAATGAACAAACAGCGAACCCAAATCTTCGGCGGGTTCTGATCGTAATGGATGGGGATAAGTTAATCATTCGGCAAACAGTCTATATGTCGACACGATCGACACATCAATTAGTTTAAAACATAGCAGTAACAACAACCTACGAGCGACATCGAAGTTTGTCAGGACAGGCTGCTGCTCAAAAGCGACAGATTCACTCGTAGTGTTTGCCACTAAGTCCACGCTTAGACTAAGGTAGGGAAAGTTTCTGAAAGGCATTCCTATCTCTTACTCCAAGGCGTATCGTTTATCCATGATTGCTCAATTTCCGCATAAAAAAATTCTTTCTCTGACCGTTGTTGTTGGCCTGTGTTTCCATGGCTTGGCAGGTGCGGCTGAGCCCAAAACTCCGCTGGCGCATGGCCGCGGCGGAGCTGTCGCGACTATTAGTGATGCTGCTTCGCATGCGGCTCTAACGATATTGAATCAGGGTGGAAATGCGATTGACGCAGCCGTTGCTGCTGCGGCTACCTTGGGTGTCACGGATCCGTTTAGTTGTGGTATTGGCGGCGGCGGGTTTATGTTGATTTACCTTGCCAAGGAAAAACGCTTTGTCGTGCTAGACCATCGAGAAACGGCACCCGCGAGTGCTAGTGCGGAACTCTTTGTTGAAAACGGCAAAGCTATCGCTTGGGAGGATGCAGTCAGTAGTGGACGTGCTGTCGGTGTACCAGGCACCGTACGTGGGTGGGATGAGGCACTTAAACGTTACGGTAGTATGCAATTTAAACAAGTGCTCGCTCCGGCGATTCAAACCGCTGAACAAGGCTTCAAGATCACCCCGATTTTTCACCACTTGAATGCAGGTGCTGCTCACAAGTTTGCGCTATACAGCTCAAGTAGCGCTTTGTATCTATACCAAGGGAAGCCCCTGCCTGTGGGGCATCACTTCAAAAATCCAGATATTGCTAAAGCTTATCGTGCCATTGCGCAGGGTGGAGCAAATGCGTTTTATCGAGGGCCGATTGCTGATGCTTTGCTCAGTACGGTGAATCACCCACCAGTGCAATCTAATGCAAAAGTTCGTCCGGGTAATATGTCACCAGCAGACTTACTCAATTACGAAGTACGCTTACGTCAACCTGTGCACAGCACCTACCGTGGCTATGATCTATATGGCTTGGGTTTGCCCAGTAGTGGTGGAATGACTGTTGCGCAAGCACTCAACGTGATGGAAAATTTTGATACTAGCCAATTGACAAGGGAGCAGATCGAACATCTCTATCTCGAGGCGGCGCGCCTCGCCTTTGCAGACCGCAATGCTTATATCGGTGATCCCGAGTTTGTTGATGTGCCGGTTCAAGGCTTGCTGAATAAAACCTACGCTCTAGAGCGCGCCCGTTCAATCCGTCTTGATCGGGCTAGTGACAGGAATTTGGTTGCATTGCCCGGTGACCCCTATGTTTTTCAAAGTGATCCTAGCATTCCTTTGCGTCCGCGCGTTTTTGCGAATTCTACTGGATCGCAAATCAAGAAAGAAAGTACGCATACGACGCACCTCACGGTGAGCGACAAAGCAGGGAATATCGTTTCCTATACTTATACGATAGAAGATTGGGGTGGGAACGGGATGGTGGTTCCAGGGTATGGTTTTTTATTGAATAATGAATTAACTGACTTTGATTTCAGTGCTCCGCATCCGAATGTGCCAGAGGCGGGCAAACGTCCTCGTAGTAGTATCGCTCCGGTAATCGCTTTTAAGGATGGAAAGCCCGCATTTACCATTGGGAGTCCAGGCGGTGCAACAATTATTACCACGGTCTTACAGACTATAGTGAATCATATCGATCTAAAGATGGATTTAGCACAAGCACTAGCTCAACCGCGCATGTCTGAGCGGAATGATCGTACCACGCAGGTCGAGCCCGGTTTTATCGGTAGTGGTCAGGCTGCATCTTTAGCCAAATTCGGTCATCAATGGAATGTTGATCTGGCAGATGCTGAAATTGGCGCCGCAAATGCGATCAGTTTCCATTCTGATGGGACAGTGACCGCAATGAGTGAACCAAGACGCCACGGCGTTGGGAGTGCGTTGGTGCAAAGAACATTGAAGAAGAAATAGCCCGCACATCTTTAGTGCGTCAGGTACTTCTGCTTAGCTAACCTGAAGACATTGATACAACATGAATAAGCTCGCGTATTTTGAACAAATTCAAACTCTTTTGCATGCCAACGCCAATCCGCAACGTGCTGTTGAGATGCGAGCTTATATGCGGAATCAGTTCGAGTTCATCGGAATCAATACGCCACTACGTAGACAATTGGTGCGCAGTTTGGGATCCCTGAAGTGGACTCATGATGATGCCCTGCAATTGGCGCAGGCTTTGTGGACCTTGTCCAGTCGTGAGTATCAATATGTCGCGATTGATCTGTTGGCACGTCATAAGAAGGGATTGCAGTTGCTTGATATCCCCATTCTGTTAGAACTGGCGCAAAACAAAGCATGGTGGGATACCGTTGATGGCTTAGCTGCTATTGTTGGTGACGTTGTTCGTCTAGGGCTTGGACAGCAAGTGAGTGCGCAACAGCAGATGGATCAGGCGCTGGAGAGTTCCTCAATGTGGGTGCGTCGTATTGCCATGTTGCATCAACTTGGTTGGCGTACACAAACGGATGCTGATCGGCTTTTTAGTTATGCATTGAGGCTAGCCCCAGAACCTGATTTTTTTATTCGTAAGGCAATTGGTTGGGCATTACGGGACTATGCTAGGTGGAATCCTGCCACCGTACAGAAATTTGTTCATGCGCATAGCTCGAGTTTGTCGCCGCTGAGTGCGCGCGAAGCACTCAAACACCTGCGCTAAATTACGAGTAAATCTAAGCGAATTTCTAGTTTTGCCGATCACTCATAGCAGCTGGATTGTCCTCCATCCGCACATTTTTCACGTGCAAAGCTCCGCCACATGCAGAGCAAACTTGACCTGCTCGGGTGATTTCTCCGCAGTCCAGATGCCTTAACCGGAAAGTTGAGGGACTAGGACATGGTAGCCAATCTTCACCATAACGCATCAATTCTAGTGTGAGAGGTAAGAGTGCTAATCCCGCGTCGCTGAGCTTGTATTGAAAGCGAACGGGGCGGTCTTGGTAGGGAATTTTAAGTACGATTTTCGCCTCTACCATGCGCTTTAGCCGATTTGTTAGGATGTTGCTGGCAGCGCCCGTGGCTTTTTGCAATTCATCAAATTTGTGTGCTCGTTTAAATAATTCACGCAAAATTAGTAAAATCCACTCATCACCAATCAAATGGGCGGCCCTTGCTACGGGGCAAGCCTGTATCGGTTTTTCTAGCATTCTCTTCCCTTTTTTGGATTGATTTGTTTCTTTGCACGCTATATATCTTTCATTTTACAAGCTTGCAAAATGAAAGTCTATGAAGTACTATGCTTTGTAACTTGCAATTTGCAAGTTACAAAGCATAGCGCGCTTGTCTTGCTAAACCGAGCTAAACCCGTAGTGAACATCCCCAGTCCTAAGTGAGAAAATTATGAAATATCCAACAAGCTTCTTTCCTACCATTACGTCCGCCAACGCCTTCGCTTCCTTGGTTTTGAGCAGCATGATGTCGTTTGCCGTCACCTCCGTCCATGCACAACAGAACAAAATAGACAGCGAGCTTGTTTCTCGTCGCACACAACAAGGAAGCAGTCATAGGCAAGAGAAACCAGTGCAAATTGAAATTAATGAGACGAACGAAATAAAACGAGGACCCTTGGCCGATTTTTATGAACTGGTGAGGCAACAACCAAGATCCGAATCCTATGTCGAAAGCAGTCAACTAGTGAAGGCAAATGCCATAAAAATTCAACTCGCTAATCGGATTCTGGAATCTCAGTCCAAAAATGGGGCAACGCAGTCGACAACAGACACCACTCAGCCAGACCAATATTCCAAACCTATTGCAGAACCGCCAAATCCTAAATAGATGGACCCTACGACAGTAAAGTTGTCCATCTTCCCATCAGCACAAGAAAACAAAAAGTGATGCACCGAAACTCGGAGTCAAAATGCAGATCCCAAATGATTTAATCAAGCTAAAAAGCCAAATTGAGCAAGAAGTTCAAACTCACTTTGACAGCTACGCCTACGAGCAAACGAGTCTCATCCTCGACAGCACCGGTCCAAGTTTTACCAAACAGTATTTTATGTTGAACGCGATCGGTATGAATGGTTTGAGTCAACTACACGAGATACATGCTTTCTCAGGCTCGACCTTCGCGCTCTTTGGGTACTTTGCTTTCGCTAGTGGACAACACCGGGTCAGCCTTGATGCACTGTGTCATCCAGACGCTGAAAAAATATTTCGCAAGCAGCATCACCCTCAATCCTTATCGGGGATCCGTGCAATTTGTAATCTACTCGTCGGGCGCTCGGCATTTCCAAGTATCCAACCACTGTTGGCGTCCTTGGAATATATGTTTGGGGATTTCGTCGAGCAACCTTTCGCCAATTTTGGTACCAACATACACATCTACATGACGAAAAATTCCCAGCTTGAATTGCTGGTTTTATCCAACAATGACCAGTGCTCACCCGAGTTGCACGATTTAAGGCTACAACCGATCAAGAACATCGTCGCTATGGCCGCCAATGTTCCTTTCGTCTATGGAGGTATTCAGCCCAACACGCCCTACTCTGATCCTGTGTACAACCCAGACTATTTGCCCGCCCTTAAGCGAATAGCGCAGACAGATAAGCAATGCCTCATCTCTACCCCTTGGCGAGCTGGCAAGAAAGGGAATCGCCATTATGTGAAGTGCTATCCCGCAGGAAACGCACGTTGGCAAATGTTGAAAGACTTTGCACGGCTAGTGAGCGGGCGACGGAATCAAACATGGAGCCGAGACATGTATGCTGCCTTTAAAATGAATAACCATTGAGCCCGCCTCGAATCCAAGAATGTCTATCGCTGCCCGATTCGAAAAAACCAAGGTGTGGCGTCGCCTGACTATCCAAATACTGTGAACCTACTTAACGGTATAAAGTCGGCAACCAAAAACGGGCCCAGCAGTGCGACCATTCAGTGGCGTAAATCGAATTAGGATTTGATTCTTATCCTGAGTTAAAACTTCAGGAATCGGATACTCTTGTTCAATAAATTCACCCGCCCTATTGCCATTTAGGACAACATGGGCAATCTCGGTACCATCTACACTGATACTAAAATCTCGGTTCTTTTCTTCCCCGGAATAAGTCGCATGTAATACCAGTGAGCCACGCTTCACTCGCATCTTAAAACTAAAAAAACCGCCGGTTCGCGCATCGCGACCATTTCGACCTCGATAAACGACGGGATAGGAAATGTCTGCTTCAAGCTGATGATCCCGCTCAGCCTGCATTTCCCCCAAATGCATCACATCGACAGCGCGTGCATTCAATTCTTGCTGACGAGCTTGTTCCTCTTTGAATTGTGTCTCAGCAATCGCCCATTCATCGTCACTAAAGATCGCAAAGTAAGCAGCAGAACGACGCAGATATTGCGCATAAAATGGTTTGAATTGGAAATCTCTGGGACGACCAATTCCTTTTGTTTGATAGTGCGCTGCATTCTGTTGAATCGGTGTGAATGCACGCAACAATTGGTTTCCAACTATGGCAGGTGCGACCCCGTCAAATGGATCCTGACTCGCACCTAAATCTGCGCTGAGCACCAATGGGCCGCGTAAAAATGAAGCAATACGGGGATTTCCTGGACTTGCTTCCATACGCAAATGCAACGGCAAACTCAGCTGTACCAGATCGCCTGAGTGCCATTGACGATCGATAATGGCATAAGATTTCTCAATGGTAAAAGGAAGCTTTTCACCGTTCAACTTGAGCTCAAAATGAGAAGCCCATGCTGGAATACGGAACGCCATCCGTAGCTTTTTTTTTGTGTTTGACTGCGCAATTCGAAAGCGAATGTCGCCGTGATAAGGGTAAGCAGTCTCCAATTCACATTGCATTGATTGCTGCTGCCAATCGATCTTCGACGGAATGTACAAATTAATAAAGAGACAGTCGTCGGCATGCCAATAGATGGAATCGCCATGTTTGGCGTGACTTTCCATTCCGGAGAGGACACAACACCAAAAGTCGTTCTCCTCGCTTGAAAATTCACGGGGGACACCGGCCATCAACGGTGTCATGTAGGTGAACATGCCGGTCGCAGGATTTTGATGCGCTAAGATATGGTTGAGATGGGTACGCTCGTAGTAATCAAAATAGTGTGCCTCAGGTGACCAGCTATACAAATGCCGAGTCAATTTCAGCATGTTGTAGCTGCAGCATGCCTCACAGGTTTGTTCAGTAAGATGCTTGGCGATCGTATCTGGTTCGAAAAAATATTCCCTATCACCTTGACCACCGATTACGTAACTGTGGTGGCGCGTGACCCTGTTCCAAAAGAAACGTGCAGTCTCTGCGTGTCGGCTATCACCGTTCACTTCGAACAAACGAGCAAGCCCAATCAATTTAGGAATTTGCGTATTGGCATGCGTGTTGGCCAATTCGTCACGTTGCGCTTGTAACGGGTCGAGTACCTGCCGATGGTACAGTCGCACAGCTAGTGCCAACCATCTAGCGTCCTTATGACGCGTGTACAACTCGGCGAAACTCTCATTGATACCGCCATGTTCGCAATGCAGTATCTGTTGCAATTGCTGGTCATTTACTGCTGAAAAAAAGCGATCAATATACGTCGCCAAACCAATCAAAACCTGCAAGGCCTGTTCATTCTCAGCTAAGGCGTGGGCATCAAGTAAGCCAGCCATCACTTTATGCCAATTGTAGAAAGGAACCCAGCACCCATTCAAATCAAATCCGGCAGAACGAATTTCTCCCTGTAACATTTCTGCAAATATTTCCTTACCGTCGACGATACTGCCATCGTGACGCTTGCGCATGAAGCCACCAATGTAGCCATCACCGTGTGCAGATTGCACCTGTGCCAGTTCCGTAACGATATAGTCAATTCTGTCGCGGAACTCTGGTTCACCAGTCTGCGCGAACATCAGTGCCAAGGCAGATAAATAATGGCCTAATCCTTCTCCCGCAATAGTGTCGGACTCCCATCCACCGTAGATTTTCCCCTTAGTAGGAAGTCCTGCAAATCGATGGTAATTGTGAAGAAATCGGTTTGCATCCAAGCGTAATAAGTACGCGCGGTTCGCTTTGAGCGCTTGAAGGTAAGGAGATGCGAGCAAACGAACTTGCTTGAGTGGGATCGCCTGTGCACGTGAAGGTAAAACGCGGATTTTCTTCGTTCCTACAGCATGAGTGAAAGAACTGAGCGAGAGCGCACTGATAGATACAGAACCCTGTAAAAACTTACGGCGCGCTTTGAACGAATCAGTATTGGCCACAGCACGTCTCCCATTATGATTGAATCATCAGAATATAAAGTGAAGGAAACGCATGGTCTTGATTCGACCGTCCTTCTAACATGACGAAAGAAGCATAATCAAATTCGCTAAACTTTCCGACATTTGCATTCCAAATGTAAACAAAGCATAGCGAATACGCGAAGCGCGCGAAACAAGTTATCGAATGATAGACGGATCGACAGACTTAGTCAGTGGGTATCCTTGATCGAGCCAACCGGTGATCCCGCCTAACATAACCTTAACTGGACGGCCCAATTTAGCAAGAACCATTGCCGCTTTGGTCGCACCGTTGCAGTGTGGTCCCGCACAATAAACCACGAAAAGGGTATTGGCCGGATAGACCGCCAGCTTGGACGCGATCATTTTACCGCGCATCATATGGATAGCGCCCCCAATGTGGCCACCTTGAAACTCATCTTGATTACGTACATCGAAAAGAACGAATCCGGGATCGCCTAGTGTGAATGCCTCATGCACATCCCAACAATCCGTCTCGTATTGCAGACTCGAGGCAAAACGTTGAAAGGCATCCGCACTAGTGGCGGCGGCAACTTCGAGTACAGCATTCGTGGTCATAAATATTCTCCTTGAGTAAAAAGCAGGGTTGAAAACAAGAAGATTGTGCGCGCTGGCAAAATCACTGTATAGTGACGTAAATGACAGTATTCGGTCATAAAACGTCATCCTGCGTTGGAACAACTTCGATACTTGTATTCAATCCATGTCAGCGCCACTTGTCATCGCCCTCGCCTATGATCGTCTTTGCACGTTTGAATTTGCCTGCGCTGTCGAATTGTTTTCACTGGAACGTCCAGAACTAAACGTTGATTGGTATCGGTTTCAAGTTTGTGCGATCGAAGCGGGAAAATTACGTGCTGCTGGCGGCATCCTAGTCGAAGCACCTTACGCACTACGAAGGTTGGATCAGCTTAAACGTGGCGACATTATCGTCATCCCGGGGTGGCGTGATACCGATGAGATACCGCCACTTGAACTAATAAAAAAAATTCGAGCCGCATACTCGCGAGGCGTTCGTTTTTGCACGATTTGCTCAGGCATTTTTGTCCTCGCCGCAGCAGGTATTTTAGATGAGCGAAGAGTGACAACCCATTGGCGCTACGCGGAAAAGTTGCGTTCAACTTATCCCCGTTTGCAGGTTGAGCCCGATGATTTGTATGTCGATGATGGACAAATTATCAGTTCCGCTGGGTCAGCCGCTGGTTTGGATATGCTGCTCTATTTGGTCAGAAAAGATTATGGCGTCAAAATTGCGAACCAAGTTGCGCAACGTCTTGTCATCCCTCCCCATCGCGAAGGAGGGCAAGCGCAATTTATTCCTCGTCCGATTGCGCAGGATGAACGTGGGCGATTGTCCCAGTTGCTGGATTGGATCCGAGCGCATCCAACTCGTAGCCACAGCTTACCCGAACTTGCGCAACGCGCCGCGATGAGTGAACGAACTTTGCAGAGGCAGTTTCTCGAGTTGACTCACTGTACACCAAAGGAATGGATTGCGCGCGAGCGGGTGGCTATCGCCAAAGAGCTGTTGGAGACTTCGACGACGAGTTTATCGCGGATTGTAGAGCTCACTGGATTTGGTTCAGAAGAAACATTTCGTCGGCAATTCAAGCGGATCACATCGACGAGTCCCATCGCATACAGAAAACAATTTTTTGGGAACTAAGACCATGCAAACTCAGTCATAATAGCCATGATCAGACATGAAAAATGTGTCTTAAAATCGGAAATTTTCTTCTCCATTTATCCCCTGCCTTACCTTTCACATTGTTCATACGAGGTCTCACATGTACACACTTTTTATCGCGAACAAAGTCTATTCATCTTGGTCCCTACGACCTTGGATCATGATGCGCGAGCTTGAACTACTATTTGAAGAAAAGTTGGTCACTTTTGCAACTGGAAGCAATTGGGAAGCATTTAGAAAATTCTCCCCTGCGGGTAAAGTTCCTTGCTTGCATGATGGCGAATCTGTCATCTGGGATTCGTTAGCGATTATTGAGTATTTATCGGATCGTCACGGGGGCGTTTGGCCCACTGACCCGAAGGCGAAAATTTGGGCGCGGTGTGCTACGGCTGAAATGCATTCTGGTTTTAACCATTTACGCGGCACCTGCACAATGCATGTTGGTTTGCGTATCAAATTGAAAGAAATAGCTCCTGAACTACAAGCGGAGATTGATCGCCTGAATGAACTATGGTGTGAAGGTTTGAATCGGTTTGGCGGCCCATTCTTGGCTGGCGAGAAATTTACTGCTGTTGATGCATTCTTCGCACCTGTCGTGTTTCGTATTCAAACCTATGGATTGAGTATGAATCCGCAAGCACTCGCCTATGTAAAGCGAATGTTGGCCTTGCCGAGCATGCAGCAATGGCAGACAGAGGCATTGCGTGAAAAATGGCGTGAACCAGGACATGAAAAAACGGCGTTAGCTGCTGGTGAAGTGCTCGAAGATAAACGGATGCAACCATAAGTCCTTGGCGACTTATCGACTTGTGAGTAAGCAATTCCTCATAAAATGAAGGGCACTGTTTGGTGGTAAACAGTGCCCTTTCTACTATCGAAATTACATTTTAAAAAACGTACGCAATCGCTTAACTTGGCGTTCTTGATTGCGCTTCCGTTTTTATTCGGATTTTTCCGCTGTCTTGGATTTTTTCTTCTCGTGAATAATTTTCATTGATCCTTTTTCACAGGTGCCTAAAACGCGACCAGCCATTTTAGTGTCTTTTGTGACCACGACCATGTTGTATTCCTTGACGCCTTTGCCGGCCACTTTTTTCTCAATTTTTGCTTTCAAATCATCACAAGATAAAACGCCAGCCGATGCTGAAAATGCTATCGACATTAGGCTGGCTGCAAGAATACTTTTTTTCATAGAGCAAACTCCCGTGGTGAAATCGTTCATATCATTCAGATCTTTGTTGATTCTGATGAATAAAACCTTAGCACTCAGAAACAATTCCGAAAAGAAATATTCAACGAGGCAAGAAATTCTGTTGTTATTCTGGTTAACTCCGTGAGGAACAAGCTCAGCAAATCCGCAAAATTGTGCAGACTATGCCGATCTAAGTTTGTCGAAATTGGTGAATGTTTTGCCTTGGAGGCTGGATTGAAGCATTCAAGGTGTAGGGGATGTTCAAGCAAAAACCGCTGCCTCCCTTATTGACTCGATGTACGGAGAGTTGATAGCCGCACTGTTGACACAAAGTATGTACGATAAATAAGCCTAAACCATAGCCTTCACGACCTTGATCTGGCGTTTGTCCTTGTTGAAATGCATGTATGAGGCGGTTGTATTGATGATCAGGAATGCCTAGACCCGTATCCCAAACTTGAATTTCGATTGTTTGTGGACGTCGGCGAACGCCAACTATTACTCGCCCCTTTTGCGTGTAACGAATCGCATTGGAGAGCAAATTGCTCAAAATTCGGTAGAGCAAGTGCGCCGAACCTTGTGAAAAAAGTGTGCTTGAATGTATCGATAAAGTGAGGCCTTTTCGATGTGCTTGTGGTTCAAATTCGCGAGCCAATTGTTGTAGTACGTTGGCTAGTTCGAATTGATCACTGACTTCTGTTGATTGTGCTTCTCTACTTTGCACAATCAATTCATGTAAGAGATTTTGTGCATAGTTCAAAGTTTGTTCGACATGATTTGCGATCGGCTTACTTTCTTTACTTTGTCCGAGCGCAGCGACCGCAAAGCGAAGGGATGCGAGAGGTTGCGCAATATCGTGACTAGCGGAAGCAAGTTGTAGTTGCTGTTGCCGTGCCCGCTCGATAGCAAGTAATTTTTCTTGCTCCGCTTTGAGTAGTTGCTCTGTTTCAGCTAATCTGAGGATACGTTGTTCGGCCTGTCGTTGGTTGAAAAGCCGAATTTGCTCACCTACGGCGATCGTAAAAAAGATCATTTCGGCGAGGTAGCCAAGTTTAGGATAACTGAGCACGGATAGGCTTGGAAATGGATTGAATACCGTGATACTAAACATGAGTAGTCCAGGCACAAACGACACTTGAACAATACTGCCGACGAAATAGAATCGGGCAGCAGGAATTCGAATCTGGATCGCTCGATAGGCGGTATACACGGCGAAGACGGCATATGCGCTCGTCATTCCACCAATAAACAGTTCCAAATCAGTAATGAGATGAAACAATGCCGTGCAGAGTATAGCTATCAACAATCCGACATGCGCGAGATACAGAGACGTCATGCGCTGACGAATTTGTAAAAATTGAATTGCAAAGAGGATGTGGAAAAACGTGATGCAACACGCGATAAAACCAGGCGCTTGCCGATTCCAATGTGGTGACTCTGGCCACAAAAATTGAAAGTTGTAACCTTCAACCTGCGTCAAGAACGCAAGATTGCATAGTACTAAGCCCGCGTAGTAACGATAGTGGCGATTGTGTGCTGATTGAAAGGCGATGATTAGGACTGGCGCTAAAAAAATAAGCAAACCGAATACCGCACCATGGAAGAGAATACTTGTCGTATCGCCTTGTGCAAAGCGTGTTTGTTCAAAAAGGCGAAGGAATAGCGGTGTTTTGCCGTGGGTACGGTAGTGGATCAGAATTGTTTGAGGCGTGCCCTGTGACGAGAGCGGCAACAGGAGGCTTCGATTTAGAACAGGTCGTGCTTGAAAGCGGGCATCCTCATTGAGGATTAAGAGTGTTCGCAATTCTGTCGCATGGATCTCGAAGATTTGGAGTTGGTAAGCATCTGGAATGCCTAGGTCGAGAAAGTAATTTGCTTTTGGGACCTGAAATTGAACCAGCGCCCAGCTTCCAAATTCATTCGAAATTGGCAAGTCAGGAAAGCGCTGCTGGATCTCTGTTGTGTTGAGATAGCGTGTACAGGCTTGTAAAGAGATCGGCGCGTTCTCCTGATGAAATTGACATTCCGAAAGTGGACTTGCCAAAGTCAGCTCGCATATCAGTACAAAGAAAATAAAAAGAAAGCGCATGGGTGTGTTGTTTGCCGCGATATGATCTGCATCAACTCGATGAATTTATTTTATCATCCAGCCTTACTTTCCTTCTGGTCTTTTTTCTGATGTCGAACACGATCAAAATTCTATTGGCAGATGACCATGCGATTTTTCGCCAAGGTTTAAAGTTACTTTTGCAATCTGTGCCGAATTATGAGGTGGTTGCTGAGGTTGGCGACCTGTCAGAAGTGATGGTGACATTGCAGTCACAACCAATTGATTTGATGATACTTGATTATCATATGCCAGGTGGTGAATCGAGTGCCGTTCTCGCCTACTGTAAACAACGCTATACCGACTTGAAAATTATTGCTCTAACAGGCGCTAATTCCGGAATGGTGCTGAAACAATTGCGCGATGCTAAGGCCGATGCTGTGTTGCAAAAAGAAAGCTCTGCCACACAACTGCTTGAAAGTCTTCAGCAAGTTCTAGCGGGTCGTCAGTCAATTCCAGACGCGGTTCAGCAACAGATCGATGCGATTGAAACGGATTTGACGCCAAGAGAATTGCAGATTTTAGCGAGAATCTATCACGGTAAAGCGACACAAGAAGTGGCTGATGAATTGAGTTTGTCGGCCAAGACCGTGGATAAGCACCGAGAAAACATCATGCGTAAGTTACAAGTGAATAACGTGGTGCAATTGATTCATAAAGTGCAGCAATTGCACCTGCTATCGTAAGCAT
Organism: Affinundibacterium fentianense; assembly: GCF_018139545.1. Lineage (GTDB taxonomy): Bacteria > Pseudomonadota > Gammaproteobacteria > Burkholderiales > Burkholderiaceae_D > Undibacterium > Undibacterium fentianense. The sequence continues at coordinate 438,010 of NZ_JAGSPJ010000004.1, forward strand.
GCCTAGCGTGAACGCAACATCGCATTTTGTCGGATAGACAAAAGCAATCGCAAGCTTTGTTTCGTTTTAATTTATTGTCTTGCAAGCCATGCTAGGTTTGCCGCACATCAAGCGCTCGACGTATCGTTTGGATTCGACTCTGAACAGCGATATACTCGCGCTCTTACGCGCGATTGAGCGCCTTGAAGGAGACCAAATTGTTCAAAAAACTCGTCGTACCTGCAGCTTTATTGGCTTTTAGTGCCCAAGTTCAAGCTGATGAAGGCCAATGGCAACCATATCAGTTGCCCCAACTAAAGGCGGAGCTCAAAAAAGTGGGCATCACTATTCCTGCCGAAAAATTAGCCGATTTATCCAAACATCCTATGAGCGCCATCGTCTCAACTGGCGGCTGCTCGGCCTCGTTTGTGTCGCCAGAAGGCTTGATCGTCACCAATCATCATTGTGCTTACGATGCGATACAACGCAATTCCAGTGCCAAGAAAAACTACATTACGGATGGCTTTTTAGCTAAAACCCGCGCCGAAGAATTGCCAGCAGGTGCCAGCACACGTGTCTACATTACTGACAAAGTGGAAAACGTCACGAAAGAGGTAACAGCAGGCTTGAACGACAAAATGTCAGGACGTGAACGTCGTGATTTGATACAAAGTCGCATCAAAAAAATTATCGCTGATTGTGAACAAGACAAGGCCTATCGTTGTTCCGTGCCTAGCTTTCATCGTGGCCTCGAATACTATCGCATACGCCAAATGATGATACGCGATGTACGTTTGGTCTACGCCCCAGCCGACATGATCGGTAATTACGGTGGCGACATCGATAATTTTGAATGGCCACGTCACACTGGGGACTTCTCTTTCTTGCGTGCTTATGTCGGCAAAGATGGTCGTCCAGCGGATCCATCGCCAGAGAATGTGCCGTACAAATCTAAAGATTTTTTGGTGGTGTCGGCTGAAGGTTTGAAAAATGGTGATCCGATTTTGTTAGCTGGTTATCCAGGTCGCACTAGTCGTTATAAATTGCCGTCTGAAATTCGCTTTGCGCGCGACACCGATTACCCATTGCGTGCAGCAGAAATGTTGGCCGATATCGCCACCATCGAAGCCGCCACTAAAGGTAATGCGGACGATGAAGTGCGTTACGCTAGCGTGGTTAAAGGTATCAATAATCGTCTAAAGAAAACCCAAGGTTTGATCGATGGTTTTGCACGCAAAGACATTGCAGCGATTAAAGATGCACAAGATGCAGAGTTTCGTAATTGGTTAATCGGTTCGAGCAAAAATTCCGCAGAATCTAAAGCCTTATTGGCGAAACTCGATGCTGTGATTGCTGAAGACATGGCCTTGTCACAGGAAGAACTGGCCTATGCCGTCGCCACCAATAGTGACTTATTCTCTAGCGCACGTAGCCTGTATCGTCTCGCGTTGGAAAAAGAGAAACCAAACGCGCAGCGTGAAGGCGGTTACCAAGAACGTGACCTCGCTTTTATCAAAGGTCGCCTGACTCGCTTGGAACAATCCTTTTTGACTAAGGTGGATCGTGCTCGCTTGACGGCTGGTTTAACGCGTTATGCGAAGTTGGCGGTCCATCCCGCCGGCTTGGATGCCTTGTTACCGACAGCAGAAGCCGCCGCAGCCTTGTACGACAAAACACAATTGACGGACACTGCGAAACGCTTGGCGTGGATGGAGAAAGATAAAGCCGCCTTCCTGCAGTCAGATGACGCTTTTATTCAGCTCGCGGTGAAATTGCATGATGTGGGGATGTCTTTAGAAAACCGTCGTAAAGAAGTCGACGGCAATCTCGATTTCATCATCCCGCAATACATGCAAGCCGTGATCAACTGGAAGAAATCTCAAGGCAAGCCCGTTTATCCTGATGCGAACTCGACTTTGCGCGTGACTTTCGGTAACGTCGGTTCTTATTCACCACGTGACGGTGTGACCAAAGGTCCATTTACCACGGTCGAAGGCATCGTTGAAAAACACACGGGCAAAGATCCTTTCATCGCGCCAGCGCCTTTGTTGCAAGCGATTAAGGAAAAGCGTTATGGTGTTTTCAAAGACAATGTCTTGGGTACTGTGCCAGTCGATTTCTTGTCTAGTGCGGATACCACTGGTGGCAATTCAGGTTCTGCGGTGATGAATAAACGCGGTGAATTAGTTGGTTTGAATTTTGACTCGACTTACGAATCGATTACCAAAGATTGGTACTTCGACCCAGCGATTACCAAAGCAATTCACGTCGATATTCGCTACATGCTGTGGATCATGAAAGAAGTCGATCATGCGGATAATGTGTTGAAAGAAATGACGATTAAATATCCAAAATAGTCGTCTTGATAACCGTGTAATGTTTCAAAGCTTACACGGTTTTTTTTCGCCTTCTTTTAATGAACAAAGGCTTGTTATGTCCCTATTGAGAATAAAATGCAAATAGTTTTTGTCGACGGCATTGGCGGTAAACAGTACATGCGAAGCGGCCTGATCCGTTATTTCACCCAGCTTGGTTATACCGTTACCTGTTTTGATTATTCCGCTTCGACACAATCACTATTGGAAATTAAAGGACGTTTGCAGAGATGTCTAAGGGAAGTGGGAACACGAGGCGCCTATTTCGCAATTGGATACTCCTTTGGTGGCGTCTTGATTCGACAGCTTTTACAAGACTGTAATGAAGGCTTACGCAAGCCCGATAAACTTGTTTTGTTGGCTTCCCCTGTTCGTGCTGTGCGTTTGGCACAGCGTACAAATAAGTGGCGTATTTTTACTTGGTTTGCCCGTGAATGTGGAATGCTGACAAGCGATTCGGTAGCGATGCAAGGAATTGCCATTCCGCCCATTCCTATCGCTTGTATTTATGGCGTATGGCCTTGGTTAGGTCCTTTGGGTTTTTTTGATGGATTCAAAATTCAGCATGATGGCATGTTAAGCGTTGAGGAAGTACGTCTGCCCAACGCGGACCTGTGCGTGCCGATACAAGCAAGCCATGCTTTTATACCAAACAATCGAGAAGTGTTAGAGAACATACATCGCTGGTTTCAATCGACGTCAGTGAATTGATACTTTTTGTGTCGCGCTATGGCGAATTCACAAAAACTTGCAGTTCGTACTTTCCATTTGTGGATAAATAGTCGCAAGCTTGAAATGCTACTGGCAAATTGTGTAAATCAACTTATACTCAGTTTGTCTATCATTTTTCTTGTGTCGAGGTTGTCAACAATCAAACTTTGGGGGAGCGGAATATGAAAGCAAGTTTAGTGTTTGCGTCGCTGGCATTGGCATCGAGCATGGGCATGGCAGCTGACGATCATAAATGGTCGTATAGCGGTGTTGGTGGGCCTACAGAATGGGCAAAATTAAGTGAGGCGAATGGCGCCTGTGCTGGTAAGAATCAATCTCCCATTAATTTGACGGGGTTTATTCGAGCGAACTTGAAGCCAATTCAGTTTGCGTACCACACTGGCGGAAATGAGGTGATTAATAATGGTCACACGATACAAATGAACTTTATGAACGGCAGTCATATCCTCGTCGATCATCTTCAGTTTGATTTAAAGCAGGTGCATTTCCACTCCCCCAGTGAAAATCAAATTAACGGAAAGTCATTTCCGCTCGAAGCGCATTTCGTACATGCTGATAAAGACGGTAATCTAAGCGTCGTTGCTGTGATGTTCAAAGAAGGGGCAGAAAATAAGGCGCTTGCAAAAATCTGGGCGCTAATGCCGAAGGAGGCAGAACAAAAAGCAGCTTTGGATATGCCTTTGGCTGGCGATCAATTGTTGCCAAAGAAACGTGCTTACTATCGCTTCAATGGATCTTTGACGACACCGCCTTGCACTGAGGGTGTTCGATGGCTAGTGATGAAGGCCCCGGTCTCCGTCTCGAAAGAGCAAGTCGAAGCGTTTTCGCATATTATTCACCATCCCAATAATCGCCCGATTCAGGCCGTGAATGCACGACCAGTATTGCAGTAACAGATAGTGGGATGAGTCATCATCCCACTATCTGTGTCGAATAGACTGGGCGAGTATCCTTGTGTGAAATTTGCCTGAAATGATTCAGCGCGTGCTTTGCTTGCCTTTGCCCATGCTGTGTCTATGAATGCTGTCGCTGTGCGGATCACCGAGCATCTTTGCTTTTTGCCTCTGATTTTCTCTTCGCGGAACTGATTCTTGTCAAAGGCGCTGCTTGACTGATCGCCAGTACTGCTGGATGGGTAAGCTTACGTTGAACCGAGATCGCAAAAAATTGCTCGGTAATCTCATCAGTCGATCCCACTAGCTCCAGATCGTATTGGCGCATCACCATGTCAGCGATAGCACTAGGCTTGGCGAAAAAGCCGACGCCGGCTTCACCAAATGCGCTCATCAATGCGCTATCGTCAAATTCGCCAGCGATACGTGGACGCACGCCTTGTAATTCAAACCAATGCATTAGTCTGGAGCGAAGTGCAGAATCTTCACCAGGCAATAGAAATGGTGCACCGTTGAGACAGGCAGGAAATGTCTGTGGATGTTTCGTGCGTAGTGTTTGCGTCGCAAAAAAACTTAATCCGCACTCGCCCAGTTTATGGTTAAAGCCTCGCACATTTGTGCTGGGTGGCATTGGTGTATCGGTGATGACAATATCGAGTTTATGACGCGCCAATTCACCAAGTAAATCTTCCAATTTTCCTTCGCGGCAGTTGATTCTTAAGGTTTGCGGCAGGCTTAATGCGGGCTCCAACAGCTTATAAGCAACGGCTTTCGCGACCGCGTCCGATACCCCAACGCGGAGTTGTACTGTGCGCTCGGTTGGATGGTGGCGCAAAACTTGTTCGAGTTCTTGGCCGAGAGAGAATATCTCTTCCGCATACGCAAAGACCAAACGGCCAGCTTCGTTTAACTCCAAGTTGCGTCCGCTCTTGTTAAACAAAGCTTCACCTTGCACATCTTCGAATAGGCTCAATTGTCCACTGATCGTTTGTGGCGTCACGTGCAGTTGTTCACTGGCTCGCGCGATGCTGCCTGTTTTTGCGACGACCCAAAAATAGTGCAGATGCTTGTAGTTCAGACTAGCCATCTTACTTACCTTATTATCTGATTTGGAAATGCATCGATTTTTACGAAGTATTTTACAACTATAATCGACTTTTATTTCATCTTTGTCTCGCCTACACTTGCGCTACCCAAATTGGGAAACGCTTTACATCCGAATTTTTAGGAGAGAACTATGAGTATCTTAGACCGTGGCACCCTGCGCGATGCGCAAACAGTGGACTATGTTGATAGCAGCGTACTAAGCGGACATAAAGTACTGCGCAACACCTATTTGTTGCTGTCTATGACATTGTTGTTTTCTGCATTGACTGCTGGTTTGAGTATGGCGATGGCATTACCAAGCCCTGGCATTATCGTGACCTTGATCGGCTATTTTGGCCTATTGTTTTTAACAACGAAGTTACGTAATAGCGCTTGGGGCATCGCATCTGTGTTTGCCCTGACGGGTTTTATGGGACTCACTCTAGGTCCTATTATTAGCCGCTATCTCGGTATGTCGGGTGGCAGCGGCATTGTGATGAGTGCGATGGGACTGACTGCAGTGATTTTTATGGGTTTGTCCGCTTACGTACTGATCTCAAAGCGTGACTTTAGTTTTATGGGTGGTTTCTTAGCTGTCGGTGTGTTAGTCGCGTTTGTTGCTGGCTTGGGTGCGATTTTCTTTGAAATCCCAGCCTTATCCGTGGCGGTATCTGCGGCGTTCGTATTGCTGATGTCCGGTATGATTTTATTTGAGACAAGTAATATTGTCCGTGGCGGCGAAACCAACTACATCATGGCGACAGTCAGTTTATACATTACGATTTTCAATTTATTTACTAGCTTGCTGCAACTACTTGGCTTTATGGAAAAAGAATAAAGCGTGTTTCATTTCACGGTAGAACAGTAGTTCTACCGTGAGTTAATTCGGGAGATTAAATAATGTTAGAGACTATTGCACAACCGTGGATGTGGGGCGCATTTATCGCTTTTGTCCTAGGTATGCTCGCTCTTGATATCTTTGCCCTAGGCGGATCCAAGTCACACAAGGTGAGTGTCAAAGAGGCGGCGATTTGGTCCTTAATCTGGGTCTCCTTAGCTCTATTATTTAACTTTGGGATGTATGTTTATCTCAAAGACATCGTCGGCGAAGCGGCGGCAATGAGTAAGTCGATGGAGTTTTTGACAGGCTATGTGATTGAAAAGTCGCTGTCGGTCGATAATGTATTCGTATTTTTGATGATCTTCGGTCATTTTGCTGTACCTGAACAATATCAACGCAAAGTCTTGCTATACGGTGTGCTCGGAGCAATTGTGATGCGGGTCATTATGATTTTGGCGGGTAGTTGGGTTGTTTCTCAGTTTGCTTGGGTTTTGTATATTTTCGGCATCTTCTTAGTCATTACGGGTTTGCGAATGATGGTTGCCGCGGAAAAAGAGCCCGATATGGAAGCGAATCCAGTCTTGAAATTTGCGAAGAAGCTATTGCCATTTACCAAGGAATACCACGAGGAAAAATTTAGCATTGTGCAGAATGGCAAACGTGTCTTTACACCGCTTTTGCTGGTTCTGATTCTGATTGAGATCTCGGATGTGGTGTTTGCGGTGGATTCTATCCCAGCGATTTTTGCTGTGACGACCGATCCTTTCATTGTTTTTACATCGAATATTTTCGCGATCATGGGTTTGCGAGCCCTGTATTTCTTGCTTGCCGATATGGCTGACCGTTTCCATTTATTGAAATTCGGTCTGGCTTTTGTATTGATGTTTGTTGGTATCAAGATGTTGATCGTGAAATGGATACACGTACCCACTGCGGTATCGCTCACGGTAATCGGGACGATTCTTGCAAGCTCCATCATTGCTAGCTTGATTGCAACGCGAAAGAAAGCGAGTTAATTGGGAAGACTGTTCGTTAAATCGTCTGGTTTTTTCCGTGAAGGCGAGAATTCAGTGACGGTACAGCTAAGTAGTGTTTTACAAATAGTTTTGATCCTAGAATTCTCTAGAACTAGCCAGCTTGATAAAAGTATTGATAAAGACTAGTTCAAACAAGTTCCCTCCTTAAGGCGTATGGCTAATTTGGCATACGCCTATTTTTTTGGCATTTCGCTAGAATTCTTATATCTTTTTTCTATTTGCTAATAGATGAATGCGTCACAAACCCTCACTACCGTGAACGAGTAAGTAGGCGTCATAGAGAGAAATGGCGTGACGCTGGATAAACATGGTTTTTATGAAACACGATCCTGTTTTAGGAAGTTCATTCGAAATCACGTATAATTTCAGCTTGTTTTCCTGCGCCGATTTGAGACTCAGATTGCGGGCGCGTAATAAGTGCAGCTAAAGGTAGTAATCTTTTACCAAATCGCCCACTTCTTACCCGATCCGCTAGTGTCAGCCCGATCGGGTTTTTTGTTTTTAGCGTTCATCATCCACACATTATGTCCACCGTTCTGAAATCTTCCGCCACCGAAGCGCGTCTGCGCGAACTACTCCAGCAACGTATCCTGATTCTTGATGGTGCGATGGGAACGATGATACAGCGCTACAAATTGACCGAAGCCGATTATCGCGGCGAGCGCTTTAAAGACTTTACTGGCCCAGAAGGGATTCGTGAATTATTCGTCAAAGGCAATAATGAATTGCTGTCATTGACGCAGCCACACGTGATTCAAGAAATTCACGAACAGTATTTGGCAGCGGGTGCGGACTTGATCGAAACCAATACCTTCGGTGCTACCACGGTCGCGCAAGACGATTACCATATGGCGCATCTGGCGTATGAGATGAATGTGGCGTCGGCAAAAATTGCGCGTGCTGCATGTGATAAATATTCGAGTGCGGATAAGCCGCGCTTTGTCGCTGGCGCACTCGGGCCTACGCCAAAAACTGCTTCAATCTCGCCAGACGTGAATGATCCAGCAGCGCGTAACGTCACCTTTGATCAACTGGTCGCTGCTTATCACGAGCAAGTACGCGGTTTGGTCGATGGCGGTGCCGATGTCCTCTTGGTTGAGACGATTTTTGACACGCTCAACTGCAAAGCCGCTTTATTCGCGATTGATCAGTATTTTGAAGAAACCGGCAGTACTTTGCCGATTATGATTTCTGGCACCGTGACTGACGCATCGGGGCGTATTTTGTCCGGTCAAACCGTACCCGCTTTCTGGAATTCTGTGCGTCATGCGAAACCATTGACCATCGGTCTGAACTGCGCGCTTGGCGCCGCATTGATGCGTCCGTACGCCGAAGAGTTGTCCAAGATTGCGGATACTTTCGTTTGTATTTATCCGAACGCGGGTCTGCCCAATCCTATGAGTGATACCGGCTTTGATGAATTGCCAGCCGATACTTCGGCGCTCTTGAAAGAATTCGCTGAAGCGGGTTTCATCAATATCGCTGGTGGTTGCTGCGGTACCACCCCTAGCCACATCAAAGCCATTGCCGATATCCTCGTAACACAAACACCACGCGCTATACCAACGATAGAACCAGCGATGCGCTTGTCTGGCTTAGAGCCATTCACGATTGATGCGCAATCTTTGTTCGTGAACGTCGGCGAACGCACCAACGTCACTGGCTCTAAAGCCTTTGCGCGTTTGATTTTGAATGAGCAATACGACGAAGCCTTAGCGGTGGCACGTCAGCAAGTGGAAAACGGCGCACAGATTATCGACATCAATATGGATGAAGCGATGCTCGATTCGCAAGCGGCGATGACTCGCTTCTTGAATTTGATTGCGTCTGAACCTGATATCGCCCGTGTCCCTTTGATGATCGATTCTTCCAAATGGGAAGTGATCGAAGCGGGTCTGAAATGCGTACAAGGCAAAGCCATCGTCAACTCGATTTCCATGAAGGAAGGTGAAGCGCAATTCTTGCATCACGCCAAACTGTGTAAGCGTTATGGCGCAGCGGTGATCGTCATGGCCTTCGATGAAAAAGGCCAGGCGGATACTTACGAACGCAAGATAGAAATCTGCAAACGCGCTTACGATTTGTTGGTGAATGAATGTGCGTTTGATCCTTACGATATTATTTTCGATCCAAATATTTTCGCAGTCGCAACCGGTATCGAAGAGCACAATAACTACGCAGTCGATTTCATCGAAGCGACACGTTGGATACATCAAAATCTGCCTGGCGCCAAAATCAGTGGCGGCGTGTCGAACGTGAGTTTTTCTTTCCGTGGTAACGACCCTGCGCGTGAAGCTATTCACACCGTGTTCTTGTATCACGCGATTCAGGCCGACATGACCATGGGTATCGTCAACGCCGGCATGATAGGCGTGTATAGCGAACTCGATGCGGAATTGCGCGAACGCGTAGAAGACGTGGTCTTGAACCGCAGAGAAGACGCCACCGAACGCATGATTGAATTCGCGGCGACCTTAAAAGCTGGCGGCAAAAAAGAAGAAGCGACCTTGGAATGGCGTAATGAATCGGTTGAAAAACGTCTGGCACACGCGATGGTGCACGGCATCACCAATTGGATCGTCGAAGACACCGAAGAAGCCCGTGTGAATGTGATGAACGCAGGGGGTCGCCCTATCCAAGTGATCGAAGGCCCGTTGATGGCGGGTATGAATATCGTCGGTGATTTGTTCGGACAAGGCAAAATGTTCTTGCCGCAAGTCGTGAAATCTGCCCGTGTGATGAAACAAGCGGTAGCGCATCTAGTACCTTTTATTGAAGAAGAAAAGAAACGCAGCGGCGATAATAAACCGAAAGGCAAAATTGTCATCGCCACCGTCAAAGGTGACGTGCACGACATCGGCAAGAACATCGTCACGGTGGTGTTGCAATGTAATAATTTTGAAGTCGTCAACATGGGCGTGATGGTGCCTTGCTCAGAAATTTTGGCAAAAGCCAAAGCAGAAAATGCCGACATCATTGGTCTCTCCGGTTTGATCACACCATCCTTAGAAGAGATGGCTTACGTCGCCAAAGAGATGCAACGCGATCCGCATTTCCGCATGATGAAGATTCCTTTATTGATCGGTGGTGCAACGACCAGTCGCGCACATACCGCGGTGAAGATCGCGCCGAATTACGAAGGCCCGGTCGTGTATGTCGCAGATGCTTCACGTTCGGTATCGGTCGCGCAATCGTTGTTAACGCCAGAAACGCGCGAGCAATACATCGCCGAACTCGGCACCGATTACGAACGTGTCCGAACTTTGCATGCGAACAAAAAAGCCACACCGATGGTCAGCTTGGCGCAAGCACGTGCGAATAAAATGAAGCTTGAATTCACTGGTGACAAAGCGCCAGTACGGCCAAAATTTATTGGTCGTCGCGTATTCAAAAACGTGGACTTAGCGACGATTGCGAATTACATCGATTGGGGTCCCTTCTTCCAGACTTGGGATTTAGCAGGTCCTTTCCCAGCGATTCTGAAAGACGAAGTGGTCGGTGAAGCCGCGAGCAAAGTGTATGCCGAAGGCCAAGCGATGCTGAAAAAAATCATCGAAGGCCGCTGGCTCACTGCCAACGGTGTGATCTCATTGTTGCCAGCGAATACCGTGAATGATGACGACATCGAAATCTACACCGATGAAACACGCCAAGAAGTCGCTTTCACCTACTACGGCACGCGCCAGCAAACCGAAAAAGCGATCGTCGATGGCATCCAACGTCCGAACCAATGCTTGAGTGATTTCATCGCGCCAAAAGACAGCGGCATCACCGACTACATAGGCATGTTCGCGGTCACCGCAGGTTTAGGCATAGAAAAGCACGAAAAACGCTTCGAAGACGCGCACGATGATTACAGTAGCATCATGCTCAAATCCTTAGCAGATCGTTTGGCAGAAGCTTTCGCCGAATATCTGCACGAACGTGTGCGTAAAGATTTGTGGGGCTATGCTTCTGACGAAGTATTGAGCAATGAAGAGTTGATCAAAGAAAATTATTCTGGCATACGTCCAGCACCGGGTTATCCTGCTTGTCCTGAACATACGGTGAAGACCGACATGTTCAAGCAAATGCAGTGCGAAGAAATCGAGATGTTCATTACTGAATCATGGGCGATGATACCGGGTGCTGCGGTGTCGGGCTTTTACTTTGCGCATCCTGAATCTAAGTATTTTAGTGTTGGGAAGATTGCTGAGGATCAGGTTGAGGATATGGCTGCGCGGCGTGGGGTGGCTAAGGAGGATGTTGAGCGGTGGTTGGCGCCGAATTTGTGATGGACAGCGCTCATATTAACCGTGAAACAATTCTGCAGGCGCTGTTAGATTGCGATGGCTCCTGTAGAGATTTTAATTTTTCCGAACGAATTTCACGTCAGGCATGTATCAACATCATTGATTGGAAACCTATGTCGCACGGACTAAAACTCACCATCATCCTATTCACGTTTCTTTTGGTGACACAGAGTGCATTTGCGATTGGAGATGACTGCCCACTCGATCAACCAAAAGCAATTCTTGAAAATAAAGCTCCTAACGTAAAGACTTACAGGGTCAAAACTATAGGCGCTCATGAAATCCAAGAGGTTTTCACTTTGACTTCAGGCGAAACATTTCATGTGAAATCTTGGGGATGCGAGTACGTAGTTCTAACGATCCGTTTCGAATCAAGAAATTTACCTTACCAAAAACTGTCGCTCAATACGATGGCGCAAAGTGCCTCAATCGCGCTACGTAAATTAGCCACGCTACACCCCAATACGATATTTAATTTAAATGCTGCCGCCAACGCTTTGGAACGCGCAATTAAACAGAGATTGCTGCGCGAGGTAGATGAACCAATCACTATCGATACAAAATCAGAGCTCTCTCCAACCGTCACTTTAGTGAAAAGTCGCAAGCTCGGTGAAATCACATCTATCGAATTAGAACTGGCTCTAGGACCGATGTAAGATTCAATGTTTTCAAACCAAACGCGATAAGTCGCAATCTTTTTGTAGCGTGGGTTAGAGTCAGCGTAACCCACTGCTCACAGCTTAAATCACCTATATCGCTTGATCCACCTCTCGCGAACGAGTTACTGAATTTGTATTTTCCGTATTTGCCTTTACACAAACTCATCGTTCGCAGGTCGGGTGTGGCCCGACAGCCAGTTACCTTTTTTGCTTCGCCAAAAAAGGTAACCCAAAAAAGGCGACCACGCTGCCACTGGCCTTCGGCTTCCCAATTGAGCAAGACAAAAAATGGGAAAGCTTCGAAACTCGCTTCCCTTGCAGGGCGCATTTTCGCTTGCAAGCGAAAATCGTAACGCCGGCGATGTGCATGCACATCGAAACCCCGGCTAAACCTCAAACAACGAAGCTTTCTTTATCCATTTTCTGTCTTGCACAATTGGCAGTGTCAGAAGTGGAACTGCGTTAAAGTCAAAAACAACAGCAACAGCAACAGCAACAGCAACAGCAACAGCAACAGCAACAGCAACAGCAACAGCAACAGCAACAGCAACAGCAAAACAAACAGTGTCGACCGTCAAGGAGTTCAACTGGGCTAGAAAATCGAGGCGTCATCCCTGCGTAGGCAGGGATCCAGTGACGTTAGGCTTTTAAGCCGCTAGATTCCCGCCTAAGCGGGAATGACGATACATAGAGTAAGGCATCGCAAAAAGAATCATATTATCTACACGCTGTCATTTTTCCATTAGCCGTTAATGATCGTTGTTTTTGAAGTGGCTTTTGACTTTGACTTACCACCGTTTGAGACGATGTAATTTGTGCTTTACAGAAAATGGATAAGAAAGTGTTGTTGTCTGAGGTGTAGCAGGGAATTCGAGGCGCATGCGCCTCGCCTGCGGAACGATGTTCGCCTACAAGCGAACATTCCTGAGAACAGTTTCAACACTTTCCCGTTTTTTGTGATGCACAAATTATGCTAAAGCGTAGCGTAAGCACCCAAAGGGCGAGTCTACGGTCGCCTTTTTTGGATTACCTTTTTTGGCGAAGCAAAAAAGGTAATTGGCTGTCCGGCCACACCCGACCTAGATACGCAAAGAATGCGTGGTCGTCATTTAAGAGCAAGAATACAAAAATGCTAAATGCGATTGAAAGCTAATTATTCTCACAGTAACCCAAGCCACCTCATCCCCAACCCTCTTCCTGTTAGCGAACGAAAAGGAGCTTGGCTCTGGGATTCGCGTCGATCCGCAGATGGTGAGCACCGCGATGGCTCATTTTGCGATCTAGGATTGTGAAGAATTAATAAATAGCCCGATATTAAGCAAACTCATCAAACTGCGTTCCCAAAATCGCACTCATCAATCCCCAACTTCTTTCCATTGCTCGTTGGGCCTGAATTTGTTCTTCGGTGCTCAGTTTAGGGCTTTGTGTCGATTCGGGTGCTGTGACTGCGGGATTGGTTGCGGCATGCTCTTGCTCAGTTTGTGCGAGTAAGTCGGCGCGTGAAGGTGTCGCTTCACCGTGTTGTTTGACTTGTTGATAAGCGCGCATCGCAGCAATGCTTGCTGGGGATGAGCCAATCGGTACCGACATGTGAACTCCGCCAATTAAAAGAAGCCCTTAGCATAAGTCTTTGAGGGCGTTCAACATGGGAGGAGAAAGCAGGGAAATACCGCTCAATTTGGGGTATTGCTTCCATTTTTGGTCTCACGAGCTCTCGCAGTTTATGCCTCTAAAACTCAATTAGAGGGATGAATTGCTCAATTCGTGACTTTCTCTGTCTATTGGTTGGCAAATCGGGCGATACTGATTGTTATCAAAGATTCTTGAATGTTGATTGAGCTTGGTGGAGGCGAAAGATGATAAAAATGTGGAGAATTTACGGAATTGCTTGGCTCAGTTACGCCGTTTTTATTTCGCTTGCCTTGCAGTTTGATCGGATCAGTTTAGGTAGCTTCGATTGGTGGATTGCATTGCGTACGATCGCTGGTACTTTGCCTGCCGCTTTGCTACTGGCCTTGGTATGGCCTTTTAGTCGGTTCCTGTTCCTTAGCCAATATTCGAATCTGCGAGTCGTTTGTGCACATATCGCGGCTGCTTTTTTGTTTGCTTTAGTGATGTTTGCCTTGATGTTTGGAATGGCTGAATTATCCGATGGACCACAAGCAAGCTTGCGTCGATCGCAGCCTATGATTTGGTATATGTGGCCATTTCTTTACAATTTAATGATGTACGGCGTGATTGCAGGCATTTTCCATGCAGTTCATTCAAGTAAGGCGGCAGTTAGCCAGCAATTGGCGATCAATCGCGCCCATAGTCTATTGGTCGAGGCGGAATTAAGCGCGTTGAGAAATAAGCTGAATCCACATTTCCTCTTTAATACCTTGCACTCGATTATTGCCCTCGTGCGCAAAGATACCAAGGCAGCAGAGGCTGCACTGTTTCGATTTTCGGATATGTTGCGCTATATTTTAGAGACTGAAAAAAGTGGTCAGGACCGAGTCAGTCTTGACGATGAAATCCAATTTGTACGGGACTACTTGGAACTTGAGGCGATTCGTTTGGGCAATCGCTTGCAGGTGAGTTGGCGGCTCGATCCAGAAGCATTGTGTTTGCAGTTGCCGGCGCTAACGATACAACCCTTGGTCGAAAATAGCATTAAACATGCCTTTAATCCACGTAGTCAGCCTAGTCACTTGCAGATCATGACGCAGTTATCAAGTGATAAGAAATTTCTGAGTGTTAAGATTACTGATGACGGGCCTGGCGCGGTTGCGGAGCAAGTTGCGCAAGCACCGGGTATGGGAATTCGAACTATTGAGCGTCGCCTTCAACTTGCGTATGGCGATCAGGCGAGTTTGCAAATCGAAACAGCACCGGATGCGGGTTTTGCAGTCAGTCTTAGTTTGCCTATGTTGTGATGGTGTGCTTGCTGACGTGAGAAGAAAGAATCAATATGAAACAATGGACTTGTTTAATCGCCGAGGATGAACCTTTAGCCCGCGAATCGCTGCGCGATAGCATTGCACAGCGACCCGAATTACGTTTACTGGCTGAGGCAGACAATGGAACGGTCGCGCTCGACATGATACAAAATTTGCGCCCGGACGTCGTCTTTATGGACATCCAAATGCCAGAGCTGACAGGAATCGAAGTATTAAAGCGCCTCGACTACCAACCAATCGTGATTTTTACGACCGCCTATGATCAATATGCTGTCACCGCGTTTGAACTCAATGCGATTGACTATCTACTGAAGCCTTTTTCACAAGAGCGATTTGAGGCGGCGGTCGAACGTCTGCCAAGTTATGAAGCCAGCACAAACACCGAGTCTCTGGTCGATGCATTGAGCTTGGCGACGTCGCGACAGATCACGAATTTGCAACGGATCTTAGTTAAAGATCGGGGTCATATTTTTCCCGTGAATGTGAACGACATTGCCTATTTGAAGTCGGATTCAAAATACACGGGGATCTACGTTGCAAATAAAACCTATTTGGTGCGATTGGGCTTGGCTGAATTGGCTGAGCGCCTAGACCCACAACGCTTTGTTCGCATTCATCGGTCGGTGATGGTGAATTTGGATTTTGTCGAATCGATGCGAGTCGTCGATCAGTCTCAATTAGAACTGGCAATGCGCGATGGGAGCATCTTATTGGCAAACCGAGATGCGTCAAAGAGGTTAAGGGACATGTCGATCTGAGTCGATTTTGCTACGCCCACGGGGTATAGGACTGATTTGCATCATACTAGAACAGTCGATTGACTCGTTTTGCTTGATTTATACGGTAACATTCTGAGCTTAGAAGATTTTTTGAGCCAAACACGATGGATACCACACCAAGCCAAGCATTTCTCAATCTGCTTACCCAAATCAGTCAGCAAACACCTTATGAACAAATCAATGCGATTGTCGATTTTTCGAATCAATTGACTGATGAACAGTGCATGCAGCTCTTAGGCAATGACGCAGAGGTAATGCATCATAGTCCGCGTTTGACACAAGTGTATTACGACTACATTATTCAAATGGAGACAGTCGAGATTCAACGTCTATTGGCGGATACGGGCACGCTCTACACGAGTTTCCGTGAGACGGCCTCACCTGCTGCGATGATGGCCTATGATAGGGTTGCCGACATTTTTGATAATCTCGAACTTAATGGAAAAACTGTCGTGATGGTTGGCTGTGGGCAGTTGCCTGTCACAGCGATACATCTGTGTGAAGAAAGCCAAATTAAAAAAGTGTATGCGCTTGATATTTCGGCGCAGGCGATCGACGTTGTGCATCAATTACAAGCAAAGTTCGGTTGGTCGAATCTCGAAGCGCAATTTTGTAATGGGAATAGCTACGACTATAGTGAGGCAGATATTGTCTATATAGCAAATATGGTGCGTCCAAAAGCCGAAGTGATTGCGCAAGTGCTCAAGACTGCCCGCGCCGATGCAGAAATCATCATTCGAGAGCCTTACGCATTAGGTAAATTATGGGCTGATTGTGCGGAAGACACGCTCGATGCCCGATTATCTGTCCGCAGTTATGGCCCGGGTTCTCGGTATTTGTCGCGAGACGCGTTTATCCAGCGCTAAGTTCGACGAAACAATATTTGTCTACTTCTGCTTGCAGCTTCAAACTTCAAGCATCAAGCATGTATCGGTGTAAGGCATCAGACTACTCGCCTAGTTTCTGAGGGTGTATTCGTAAAAGGATTATTCGTGGATTCTCCAGCTCCTATTCAATCTCAATCCATTCACCTACAAGAATTTCGTGTGATCGGGGGAGTGACCAAAGTCTTTCCTCAGCCGACTGCAAGTGCGATTTTGCTCGTTTCTGATGATCAAGCAATAGCCGAGAATGTGCTGCAAGACCTATTCAAGGGCTTGTTGCCGAGTCTTCGCATGATACAAACAGCTAAGTTGGTAGAGCAAATCGGTTCTTTGAATGTGCAACTGTCGGCTCGTGCTGGTGCTCCGCAATTTTGCGATAGCAAGATCGCACCTCTTGCGAATGGCACTTATAAGATGATATTTCCGTGTTTGCCAGGAGCACATCAAGCCAGTGCGCATTTGTTGGTTGCGATTGTACAGCTCTTCAATCTTTTAAAAGTGGATGCCGAATTGGAGCAGCGGCAAGATGCTATGAAGCGAATTCAACAGGCAGTCCAAGCGCTTTTAGCTGAAGCTCCGCGAGGTATCAACACCATGCCTATGCTACAAACCGCGCACAAAATGGGCATTCCTTGGTATCGCTTAATTGGCAATATCTATCAATTTGGGCAGGGACGTCGGTCCTATCGTTTTGACAGTTCTATTAGTGACGTGACGCCGCATCTGTCTGTGCAACTCGCACAAAATAAATTCTTGACGAGTACGCTGTTGAGGCAACAAGGATTGCCGGTTGCGCAGAGCAAGCTAGTTGGTTCGGTCGAGGACGCAATGCAATTTGTGCAGCAACATGGATACCCTGTGGTTGTCAAACCCTGTGACCGCGATCGGGGATTAGGTGTTGCTTGTAAACTGGAGAGTCCTGAAGAAATTGCAGCCGCTTTTGAAGCAGCAAGAAAACACAGCCCGCATATTATGATCGAAACATACGTACGCGGCGAAGATCATCGAATTCACGTATTCAACGGTAAAGCCTATCGGGTTAGACATCGCGTACCCGCTCAAGTTGTCGGCGATGGTAAATCGAAACTTGAACAGCTCATCGCGCAGAATAATGCGAATGCAAACCGGACGGCTGGTACAGGGGTGATCCATGTTGATGACGAAAGTCTGAAATTGATTAGTCAGCAGAAAATGACGTTACAATCGATTCCCTCCAAAGGCCAGATTGTGAAATTGAAAGTGATTGCCAATGTTTCTGCTGGCGGAACAAGTTATGAAGTGCCCCTCGACGAGGTCCATCCCGACAATATTTATCTTGCGGAACGAGCCGTCGCGACGCTAAAACTTGATCTCGCAGCGGTGGATCTTCTCATTCCGGATATCCGTCAGTCATGGCTGGACAGTGGTGCAGCAATCTGTGAAGTCAATTCCAAGCCACAGTTTGGTGCGGATGCCCCGGCCAAAATTTTTGCGCAATTATTTCCACAACGCGGGAAAATACCTGTGATTGTTTTTTTCGCAGGGACCAATAGTCATGAATGGCTTGGTGCTGTTCAACATCAGGCGATACAACGAGGCATCAATCTCGGTATTGCTCATCATGGCGCTGCGTGGATTGGTTCGCGGCGTGTGACACAGGACGGTCAATTGTCGGCATTTCAAATTGCCGAAATTTTAGTGAAAGACACACAAGTTGATGCGTTGCTTATCGCAGCTGATCCAAGTTTGATGCACAACGGTATGTCATTTCAAGAAATTGACTTGTTGCTAGTAGACCGTGATTTGAAAGAGCAAGCGGAGATCGATTTAACGCTCTTTCTGCGCTCTCATTGCAAGCTATTGTTGGACAATTTAGATTATGCGAATTTGCCTAAATTGTCGGCGGGACCACAGTCAGGCACCGCTTTTGAAGTGATTCCATCGATGCTTGCAGAGGAAGTGATGAATATACTTGATGAACAATACCCCGCTGCGAAAGTATCAAAATAAGATCGCAACAAAGGCGCTATGCTGAAAGAAGTGATTTATCTATCGCCAAGTTTATTGAGGAAAAGCACTAGCAATCTAACAACGGCGTATTTAAATTATTCAGTCGGAAACCGCGAGGGATAAACCGGATCACGATGCCCGCTCGTCTTGTCTCTTGCTTATTTGGCGGTGATCCATGCAAGGTTTTTCCATCAAAGGCAAAGCATTGTCCCGCGCGAAGCGGCATTTTTGCGATGGTCTTTTCGATTGCAAATGGGGGACGGGGGAGTTCCTCGCTGTCTTGAAGCGCCTGAACGTACTGGCTCGTTTTAAATTGTTCAAGTGGGATAGCTTCGATTTGCGTACCCGGCACCAGCCAGACGCAATTGTGCTCTTGTGCTTCGTCGAGCGCGATCCAAACGTTGATATTTGGAAACCAACCAAAACCTTCGCTTTTATAGGTATCTTGGTGCCATTCTATGCGGCGTGCGCCTGGTGACTTGATCCAAAACGTACTTCGCCAAATGCAAACTTCGTCTCCCAATAATTGTTTAGCTGTTTGGACGATGAGTGGATGTGTCGCCAGTTTTCGAATGATCGGATGGTCGAGATGGGCATCATAAATCGTTTCTAAAGGCGCGCGTTCTCCAATTGTAGGAGCGACGGCTGAATAAATACTCTCAGTCGCGCTTCTCTCTCGCATGAGTTCTTCGATATGGTTTCTGAGTGTATTCATCTCCTGTTCGGACATGAGCGTAATGGGCCCGATAAAGCCGTCGCGTTGAAACGCTGAGTGTTGTTCAGATGTCAGAACCATAATCGTAGTTGGGGTGTCGGTGATGTTGATCAAATAGTCTGAGTGTGCGGCTGTACTACAAACGTTTTTCCAGCTCTAACATTTTCAATTCTTTGACTAAGCGACATTCGTCAGGAACTTCAGCTGGAAAATCCTTCACTTTGCCTGTTTTTGCATAGCCTCGTCGTTCATAGTAGGCGATCAATTCATGACGGCTTGTGATCACCGTCATCCACATTTTCTGAGATTGCCATGTTCGCTTCACCAGATCTTCGGCGGCCAGCATGAATCTCTTGCCTATTCCTCCGCCTTGCAATTGAGGATTCACTGCAAACATGCCGAGATAGGCTCTATCTTCGGTCTTTTGCAAATGAACCGAGCCAACAATGATCTCATCTTGCAGGCATAACAAAATCAGCGAGCCGTCCGCTTCAATCAGGTTGAGGACGTCGTTCGGTATCACTCTGACACCGGTAAGGAGGTCGGCTTCCGTCGTCCAGCCCGCACGGCTCGAATCGCCGCGATAGGCGCTATTGACAAGCGCGGTGATTGCTTCTGCATCTTTGCTGGTGGCGATACGGAAATCCAAAACAGGAACAGCGGAATTCAAATTCATTTTTGAATACTCATAGGGTGAAATTCATGAAACTAATGCGATGCGTCACGCCTGCATGATAACACGCACGCTGAGCCCAGATAAGCTTAGCCGGGTGGTCAGCATTTGATACAAATTAAGCTTGATGAACTAGGCAAATTTACTGAACAAATAAGGAGGAAAAGTCGCAGTCAGTGAGAATTTCTGGGAAAAATAGCGAGGAGAGATTGTGTAGACGCGTTTTTTACTTCGCGTACGAGGCAATTCTGCGCGTCGTGGAATTGGTTGGTGTTCGTTTGCCTCTCTGTGGCTTGCTCGAGCTTGTTGACACCGTCTAAAAATAATTCAAAAGATTAAAAAAATGCCATTTTCTCAAGACATAGCTGACGCTAATTAGCGTTCTTGATTTCATTTCATTCCGGTTTTTTTGCGTTTCATCCCCACTTTTGCGCAACTCACTGCTTTGCGTATTGAAGACCCATTTGCAAAAAGGAATACTCACCATCGCGAATCCTCCCATTCCACTAATACATAAGCAGGTACCTACAATGTCACGTCAAACTTTAATCGTAATCGCGATCGCTTCCGCTCTTGCTGGCTTAACAGCCTGTGGGAACGCTCCACAAGATACTCAGAAAGCGAGCGCGAGTGCGTCAGCTAGTGTCGCAAAAGGAGAAGCGAAAACCGGCCCAGAAAAATTGATCATTGCGTCTGAAGACGTCCTGAATTTGCAGAATAATGCGCTTGCTTCGGGTCCTGTGGTGACGGGTTCGATTCAACCTGAGCGTAAAGCAGACTTACGAGCAGAAGTATCGACAGTCGTTTTGCAAGTACTGAAGGAAAACGGTGAGGCGGTGAAACGTGGTGACGTGATTGTTCGCCTCGATGAAACTTCAATCCGCGACAATTTGAATTCTGCCAATGATGCGGCGCGCAATGCTGCACTTGCATTAGACCAAGTTGAGAGAAATTTGCAGCGCTTGAAAACTTTGCGCGCATCAGGAATGACCTCGATGCAAGCTTTGGATGATGCAGAAGTTCGTCGGAATGCTGCGCAAAGTGAAGTGTCAGCGGCAAAAGCACGCGCCGTACAGGCGCAGCAGCAACTACAACGCACGATTGTCCGTGCGCCGTTTGATGGTGTGGTAAGCGAACGTAAAGTTTCAGCGGGTGATACTGCATTGGCTGGCAAGGAATTGGTGAAAGTAGTTGACCCAAGCAGTATGCGTTTTGTCGGACGCGTTTCAGCTGACAAGATTGGCCTAGTAAAGATCGGTCAGGCAGTGAGTTTCCGTATCAATGGCTATGCCAATCAAGAATTCAGAGGCAAGGTGACGCGCCTCGACCCCGCTGCAAATGATGTGACACGTCAGGTTGAGGTGTTGGTCGCCTTTGCCGATAGTAAACAACCGCGCGTTTCCGGCCTGTACGCAGAGGGAAATATTGAGTCAGAAACCGTTTCCGCGTTGATGTTGCCAGAAGCCGCGATTGTCAAATCAGGTGATAAATCGTTCGCTTGGCGAGTACAAGGAAAAACTTTGAATAAAGTCGAATTGGCACTCGGTAGTCGTGATGTACGCACGGGGAACTACGAAGTACGTCGCGGTGTTGTGGCTGGTGATGTGATCATGCGCAATCCGAACTCGAGTCTAAAGGATGGTCAACTGGTTGAAATGGCCAATACAGGTGCGACCAAGACTGCTTTAGCGAACACCACACTTGCGATGAAGGACTGATCATGTTTTTATCTGATTTCAGTATTAAACGTCCGATCGCAACGATTGTTTTAATTATCGCGATGATGGCGATGGGTTTGCTCGCGATGAGTAAACTCCGAGTAAACCAAAATCCCGATGTTGAGATCCCAGGCTTATTCGTTAGCATTCCCTATCCAGGTGCCTCTCCCGATACGGTCGAGCGCGAAATTATTAATCGCATCGAAAAGTCATTGCAAAGTGTATCTGGCGTCGACGAGGTTTACTCTTTTGCGAACGAGGGCAGCGCTGGATTTGAAATGCGCTTTTCGTTTAAGAAAAATATGATCGAGGCGGCTGAAGAAGTCCGCAACGTGATTTCGACAGTGCGCTATAAGTTACCAACGGAAATGCGTGAACCTATCGTACAGCGCTTTGATCCGTCGACCCAACCCATCTTGAACTTGGCCTTGTCGTCTAGTAGCCAAAGTCATGCAGAGATCTCACGTCTTGCTGAAGATACTTTAGCGACCCGATTGCGTGGCATTGCAGGCGTCGCTACTGTGAACGTCAATGGTGCGTTACGGCGCGAACTGTCAGTCTTGCTAAGGGCCGAGCGCTTGCGCGAATTTAATGTATCTGCAGGAGAAGTGGTCGCTGCATTACGCAGTCAAAATACCAATGCGCCAGTTGGCAAAGTGCGTGGTGATTTGGAGGAAGAAAGTATTCGTTTAGTTGGACGGATTGAAAGTCCGGCTGAATTTCAAAATATCGTCGTAAAACGGCGTGGCGATCAAATTGTTCGCTTGGGTCAAGTCGCCACGATTGAGGATGGGTTTGCTGACATCAATGGTTTAAGTATACGCAGTGGAAAACCCAATGTCGGGATACAAGTAACCCGTTCGCGCGAGGCGAGTACGGTTAGTGTGGCAAAAAATGTAGTCAAAGCTGTGGAAGACATCAATAAAGAACTCGCTAAGGATCATCCTGGTACGAAATTAGAAGTGACCCGTGACGGTGGTAAAGATGCGCAAAATAGTTTGAATAATGTGATCGAATCCTTGATTTTTGGTGCTGTATTGACGATTTTTGTTGTCTACGCATTTTTGAATTCATGGCGTTCCACGCTCATCACTGCTTTAAGTTTGCCAACTTCTGTTATCGCGGCTTTTATCGCAGTATGGTTGTGCGGTTTTACCTTGAACTTCATGACCTTGCTCGGCTTGTCCTTGGCCATTGGTGTCTTGATTGATGATGCGATCGTCGTGCGTGAGAATATCGTACGTCATATGCAAAACGGCTCTGACCGGCGCACCGCCGCCTTGGAGGGGACCGCAGAGATTGGATTAGCGGTCGCTGCAACCACCTTCTCGATTATCGCGGTATTTATTCCGGTCGCGTTTATGCCTGGTATTTCGGGCGAATGGTTCCGACCTTTTGCATTGACCGTGACTTGTTCTGTATTGGTCAGCTTGGGCATTTCCTTTACCCTCGACCCTATGCTCTCTGCGTATTGGGGAGATCCAGCGGATCATCACACAGCACCCAAAAAAGGCCTGAGCAAGGTGTTAGCGCGTTTTAATGATTGGTTTGATAGCCAAGCAGACCGATATGGGCACGTGATTGCGTGGGCTTTGCATCACCGCCGTTGGATGGGAGCAATCGCGCTCGCGACATTTATTGGTGCGCTGGTATTACAAGCCAAGTTTGGCGGCACTAGCTTCTTGCCAACCGCCGATTCCGGTAATTTGATGATCGAAGTGCGCACACCTGCTTCGTCATCCGTTGAGTACGCTCGTTTGAAAATGGAGCGGGCAGCAGAGATGGCGCGTTCGATTCCTGAGGTTAAGGAAACGAATAGTAATATCAATGCGGCAGGTGGACGGATCTATGTCGACATTGGCAAGAAGAATACGCGCAAGCGCAGTGCCAAAGAGATTGCAGTCGAGCTACGCGAAAAAGTGAAGCAATTAGTGGGCGCCGAATATGTGGTTTTGGACGACTTGAATAATGGTGCTCGTAAGCCGATACAAATTGAATTCACTGGACCAGATTCACGCAAGCTCATGGAAATTACAAATGCGTATATGGAACAACTACGCAAAGTGCCGGGTGCGGTGGATGTTGGTTTGTCAGAACAAGATCCGAAAAAAGAATTAAAAATAGAAATGAACCGGGGTTTAGCGAATTCAATGGGAATTTCTATTAATGACGCTGCACAAGCTTTACGGGTTGCTTTCGCTGGTATTGAAGTCGGCGACTGGGTCGATCCAACGGGTGAGACACGTGACGTCGCGGTACGCTTGCATCCATCTGACCGTGTCAGTAAAGAGAATATCGAACGCTTACCGATAGCCATTTCTGGCACCAATGAGATGGTTCCTTTGGATCAAATTGCGACAGTCACGATGGGCAAAGGCCCCTCTGCGATTGAGCACAGCAACGGCAAGCGCACGATCACGGTTTCCGCAAATGCACAAGGCCGTTCTAGTGGTGAGGTCACCAAAGAAGCGATGGCATTAGCAGAATCGTTTAATTACCCACCAGGCTATGGTTTGTCCTTAGCTGGGGCAGGTCAAGATCAGAACGAGTTGTTTACCGAAATGTTGATTGCTTTGATCTCAGGAATTGGCTTGATGTATTTGATACTTGTGATGCAGTTTGGTTCTTTCACCGCACCTTTGGCCGTGATGTTGTCCTTGCCTTTGTCTTTGATCGGCGTGGTGGTTGCTTTGATGATTACGGGTAGTACGATTAACTTGATGAGTTTTATTGGCATCATCATGTTGATGGGACTGGTGGCAAAAAATGCGATCTTATTGCTCGACGCAGCACGTAAGCAGGAAAAAGAAGGGATGGATCGTGAAGAGGCTTTGATGCACGCTGGGCGGGTTCGCTTACGTCCGATTTTGATGACCACGTTTGCTTTGATCGCGGGGATGATTCCGGTTGCACTAGGGCTTGGTGAAGGTGGTGAATTCTATCGTCCACTGGCGATCGCGATTATTGGCGGCACCATCACTTCTACCATCTTAACCTTGCTGGTAGTGCCGAGTTTCTACGACAGTATTGAAATTGCACGCGATCGTATGATGGCGAAAATGGGCCGGCGTGCTGCAAGTTATAACCAAGTATTAGCGGTCTGTGTCACATTGTTAGAAGCTGTGTTGACCTTGACGTTTGTCCGCTTAATTTACCGCTTGGTGATGAAAGTCTTTTATGCCATTAGTGGCAAGAAAGCGAAGGTGGTCGCCTCTTAGAGATTACTTTTGTTGTTAAGCGTATTCAAGTCAGCACCACTTTCTTGAATACGTGATCATGTAGTATGGAAGTGAGTAGTACCGGTTTGAGCCTGCAAATTTTTTTGCAGGCTTTTTTTTGCGTAAAAATGGCTTCGTCTTTATGACAGATTTTAGTGACTTCTGTGTGTCATAAGCTTTGTACTGAAATAGGTTTTCTAATTCATCAATTCGTCACATTTGCTTTCTATACTCGCCAAATCAAGTGCTTCGATCATTTGATCACGCATCCGTATCTGAAGGCGCTGAATTATTCTTGTTCAGCATTTTGTACTTATTGTTTTTGGAACTCTAATCATGTCAAATCAAATTCATCTTGGACGTCGTCAAGCGCTCAAATTTTTAGCAGGCGCACCTCTGCTGCCGCTTGGTTCAGTTTCTGTTGCTTCTATGCTGACAGCTTGCGGCGGTAGTACCAATACGGCGGAGCTTGTAACAAAACCAGCGCCAAGCTTTGTTTCGGCAGTATTTGGTGGTATGCCAGCGCCAACATTAGCAAATCCGGCCGCGATGGCAACGACGACAGTTGGTTCAACGTTAAAAGTGATTATGAGTGACAAGAGCGAGAAAGATTACAAGCTCGCGTATCAAACTTTCTTTATTACAGGTGATATGGTCGATGATGGAAAGGGCGGAAAAATACTCGCGGGTGGTTACTACGATATTAATAATAAGCCGATTTTGGATAGCTCAGTTGCAGGCAAAGAGCGTCAATTTTTTTCTGATTCTCCAGACGGCACCTCGTTACTGTCCCTGCCAAATCCTAGTGTTTCTGGGATTAAGGGCAAAGCAGTCTTCGCCGTTGTTCAATTTGAATACACCACTCGAGATCAAGCTCTCGCAGATCGGTACGGTCAATTACCTTCCCCTATTGCTGTTTTGACACTTGATCAGGACCAAACAACCGGAAAATTAAGTCTCGTCAAATACCATAATGTCGATACCTCAAAAGCCCACGGACTCTGGATCACTTGCGGCTCTAGTTTGTCACCGTGGAGCACACACTTATCTTCGGAAGAATACGAACCTGATGCGCAGTTTATCGACAGCGATGCGCAATTTAAGGCCTTTAGCAAGAATACTTTTGGTAGCGAGACTGCCGCTAACCCATATCATTACGGACACTTGCCCGAAGTGACCGTGAACCCAGATGGAACTGGTACGATCAAAAAACATTATTGCCTCGGTCGAATTTCACACGAATTGGTTCAAGTGATGCCAGATAATCGTACGGTCTTAATGGGTGATGATGCGACAAATAGTGGGCTCTTTATGTTTGTCGCGGATGTAGAAAAAGATTTGTCAGCAGGAACCTTGTATGTCGCGAAAATTGGTGCTGGATTTTCGATTGATCCGGCGGCTGCGGGCGCCAAATTGAGTTGGATCAATTTGGGTCATGCGACCAGCGCGGAAATTGAGACGCTGGCCAACACCTTGAAGCCATCCGACATTATGAGTGTGTCCAAAACTGATCCAGCGGATCCAAGTTATACCAAAATATGGTTTGGTGGAAAAGCAAATTGGGTCAAAGTAAAACCAGGTATGGAGAAGGCAGCAGCGTTTCTAGAGACGCATCGTTATGCTTATTTGGCGGGCGGTAGTATGGGCTTTACAAAAATGGAAGGTACCACCGTCAATATCAAAGACAAAATCGCTTACTCTGCGTTGCAAAATATGGTCGATTCCATGGTCAAAGACAATGCAAAAGGATGGAATGCGCAGAGTGGCATTGCATTGGAAAAACCTTTAGTCGCTGGCGGTATCATGGCGCATACGATGAGCGGTGGACAAAGCGATACAGCTGGAGTAGCTATCAAGTCAGAATGGGTTCCTAATCTTACTAAAGCCCTGTTAGTAGGTGAAGATATTGCGGCTGACACACTCGGCAATTTGGCGAATCCAGATAAAATTGGCAATCCAGATAATCTCAAATTCTCCGAAAAACTACGGACTTTATTTATTGGCGAAGACAGCGGCTACCATGTGAATAACTTCCTCTGGGCATATAACGTGGACACCAAGGTATTATCCCGCTTGATGTCGATGCCGAGTGGGGGCGAAGCGACAGGTTTGCATGTGGTAGATGATCTGAATGGATGGACTTATATCACAAGCAATTTCCAGCATCCAGGTGATTGGAGCGCGTCTTTGCACGGGAAAGTGCAAGCAACTTTGGATCCTTTGGTCCGTGCCAATTACAAAGATCGGTTCGGTGCAGCGGTCGGCTACTTAACGGCGGACGTTAGCGGCGTCAAGTTGGGTTAAGTAATTTGCCTGCGATTTGGATCGCACGAGAAAAGCGATACGCAATTTGGTATCGCTTTTTTTGTCTCAGTTATTATAAAAGCTGGAACGAGAGTCCTAGTCCTGCAAATAGAATCAGGGTCCATTGAATTTTGGCTTTAAAGTGAAATAAAGCAATCACGGCGCAGGCGGTCATTAAGCCAGCCAAAGTATCAATTTGTGCGTTGAATCCATGCGGCCAGACGATATGGTAGGTAAAAAAGATCGCCAAATTCAAGACTACGCCAACCACCGCAGCGGTGATCGCATTGAGTGGTGCTTCAACCTGTAATTTGCCCTGACTGCTTTCAATCAATGGGCCACCTGCTAGAATAAAAATAAAAGATGGCAAGAAAGTAAACCAAGTCACTAAAATTGCAGCAAAGCTTCCCGCTAAAAAGAGTTGTTCTGGACCGAATAATTGCTGCACGTAGGCCGTCACAAAACCAACAAAACTCAGCACCATGATTAAGGGGCCAGGCGTACTTTCACCGAGTGCCAGGCCGTCCATCATTTGGGTCGGCGTTAGCCATCGATAGTAGTCGACGGCCTCTTGCATCACGTAGGGTAAAACGGCGTAGGCTCCGCCAAATGTTAACAAAGCTGTTTTGGTGAAAAACCATGCCATTTGCGTCAAACTATGTTGCCAGCCGAAGGCAATCCAGAGACTGCATAGTGGTAAGGCCCATAGAAATAGGCCAGTCAGGATCACGCGAGATAAACCTGACCAATGGAATAGGGTGTGTTGCGCGCGGGGACTATCGTCATCGATCACAGCGCGCCTTTGATGTGCTGGCGACGGGTTTGTATTGGCCGATGCATGGGACCCGCAAAAGTGTTGAGGTATCCATCTTCCACCAAGAAGGCCCAGCACGGCAGCGCCTAAAATGATGAACGGAAACCCAACCTGAAATGCAAACAGAGCGATAAATGCGATCGCAGCGATACCATAGAGACTACTATTTTTTAATGTTCGAGTACCGATTTTATAGCTAGCGTGGATCACAATAGCAGCGACTGCGGGCTTTATTCCGTAGAGAATCCCTGCGATGATAGGCAAGTTGCCGAATGCCAGATAGACCCACGACAAAATGATGATAAGCAATAGGGAGGGTAAGACGAACAAACTACCTGCCACGATGCCTCCGGGTGTCCCATGCAAAAGCCATCCTAAATACGTCGCAAGTTGTTGTGCCTCTGGACCTGGCAAAACCATGCAATAGTTCAGTGCGTGCAGAAAACGACGTTCGGAAATCCAACGACGTTGTTCGACTAATTCCTGATGCATAATCGCAATTTGTCCGGCCGGACCACCAAAACTGATACAGCCCAATTTGAACCAGAATCGGCAAGCCTCTGAAAAGCTGGGAGAAGTGGTTGAGTGTTCTGACATGGTTTAATTTTCTAAATTGCAGGACGGGGATGGGTTTTTGTCTTTGAATCGGAGAATTCAGGAATAGATTGTAATCGTGGTCGAAAAAGTCGATAGCGTTTTATTTGTGATAAAAATATAAGCAGAGGAGATCAAAATGGGAAAGGGGCGGTTTGAAGCTTTTAGTGATGGTGTCATTGCGATCATCATCACAATCATGGTGTTGGAATTAAAAGTACCGCATGGGAGTGAATTGACGACGCTGTTGCCCTTGCTTCCGGTATTTTTAAGCTATGTGCTAAGTTTTATCTATATTGGAATCTATTGGAATAATCACCATCACATGTTGCATGCGACTCATAAAATTAGTGCGGGCAACCTCTGGGCGAATCTACATTTATTATTCTGGCTATCATTGATTCCTTTTTCCACAGGATGGATGGGCGAAAATCATTTCGCTGCGGGGCCGACGGCGCTCTATGGTCTGAACCTTTTTATGGCCGCATTGGCGTATTGGATGTTGCAATATAGTTTGATTTGTTCGGCCGGTGACAGCTCTTTATTACGAAAAGCGATCGGTGCGGACATAAAAGGAAAATTGTCTCTGTTGCTGTATGCGTTAGCGATTTTGTTGGCCTTTCAACTTGCCCTGCTCTCGCAGTTAATTTATGTTGCGGTGGCGTTGATGTGGCTCATTCCCGATCGCCGTATTGAACAAGTACTAAAAGAAAATAAAGAGTAGAGATGGCTGTCTCAGCAGTTGTCTTCAATAAGAAATCAACATGAAAAGGAGTCGAAATGAAAATAGGGATACTCGCGATATGCTTACTGAGTTTGATGGCCTGTCAAAAGGTCGAATCACCGAAAACCAACACTACCGATCAATTAGCGACCGCATCACCCGCCTACCTTGATTATAGCCAACGAGATGATCGTTTATCGGGTGGGGTTAAATTGGTCAAGATCACCACACCTAAGGGGGATTTCAAGGTATGGACCAAGCGTGTTGGTAACAATCCGACGATGAAAGTACTGCTTTTGCATGGTGGGCCAGGGATGACCCATGAATACTTCGAGGTATTTGATAGCTATTTTCCGAACGCAGGAATTGAGTACTACTACTACGATCAACTTGGATCGTATTACAGTGAACAACCTGAGGATGCAAGTTTGGTTGATTTGCCGCGCTATGTTGAGGAAGTCGAACAAGTGCGTATAGCGCTTGGACTCGATGCCAAAAATTTCTATCTATTGGGGCATTCTTGGGGCGGTATCCTCGCGATGGAATACGCGTTGAAGTACCAGAACAACTTGAAAGGGCTGATCATTTCGAATATGGTCGATAGTATTCCAGCCTATAACGACTATGCAAAAAATGTCTTGATGCCCGCTATGGATCAGTCCGTGCTAAAGGAAACGCAGGCGCTTGAAGCCGCAGGAAAATATGAAGATCCACGTTATATGGAGCTCTTAATTCCGCACCACTATGAGAAACATGTGTTGCGTATGCCCGAGGCAAATTGGCCGGATCCAATGAAGCGCGCGATTAAACACGTGAATGGTAAAATCTACGTATCGATGCAAGGACCGAGTGAACTGGGGGCAAGCGGCAAATTACTCAATTGGGACCGTAGTGCCGATCTTGGCAAGATCACTGTTCCCACTTTAACAATTGGCGGTCAGCACGACACGATGGATCCCGCCTACATGGCGCAGATGGCGACCAAGGTCAAGCGAGGTCGGGCTTTGACTTGTCCGAATGGCAGTCATATGTCGATGTATGACGATAGTGCAAACTATTTTCCAGGGTTAATTCAGTTTATCAAGGACGTCGATCAAGGTAAATTCTAAGGACATCGAAGAGATTAAGTAGCGTAACTAAGTTGAATTAAGTTGAAATAATTTGAATTAAGTTGAAATAATTTGAATTAGCTTGGAATAAGCCGAAATAAAAAGCGAGATTCACGTAATGTGATTCTCGCTTTTTTTCTTCAGTTTTTGAATTATTGGCCTTGTATGCTCAACTTAGTCGCGACCGTTAACACATCTTTTGCTTCGATTTTAGCAGTCAGACCACGGTACTTGGCATCCGCGATTTGCCAAGTGTAGGCGATCCCCGTCGCACCATCACTCGTCGTTTCATTTTTGAATTTGCAGGCGGAGAAGGTTCCCGCTGGAACAGTCACGCTCTCGATTCCTAAGAAGCTCAATTTATCAGTTTGCGTCACTTCTGGATAGGTAATCGGGAATGCACTACCGACCGCTTCTTGTTTTACTTTATAAGTCTGTTCGTAAGTTTCATTCACCGCCATCGAAAAAGGTGTGCGCTTGGGCGGCGTCATGGTTGCTACGACATTGTAGTCGCCAAAGCCTGGTAGAGTGAGTGTGACGATATTGCCATAGGCGAGCGATTCATTGTCGTAAACATTGATATAGGACTTAATTTTGCTGACCGTGCCGGTTCCAACTCCACTTAGTATGGTGGTATCGGTCAATAGTTCTTGCGCATTTGTGCCTTTAAAGTTCACCGTACCATTGGGTTTGTAATTCACTACATACACAGTGGTTGTTCCAAGACTAGCGACCGTGGACGACATCTCGGTGCTATAAGTAACCCCTTGCTTGATCAGATTCATGTTGTAGCAGTCTTTGGATGCGCCCGTTCCACTGCCTGAATTATTGCCACCGTTGTTACCGTTATTGTTTCCGTTGTTGTTTCCAGTATTGCCGTTAGGATTAAACGCAGCGCTTGCGTTGAAGCTGGTATCGAGCATGTTGATCGTGTTTTTTGCTTCCGTGGTACTCGCGGCGGTAATTTTCGCAACAATCGCCATAGTTTTTTCGATCGACTCTTGTGGGGAGTTGTAATTTAACCCTTGCTCGACCGCGAAAAATAGACCAACGTTGACTTTGTTGTCGAGTAATTGCGTGACCCAGCCCCAAGTCGGATCTCCAGCAAAAGTATGCGCTGAATTCAACATGGTTGCGACCAAATTGCCCTTCGATGAATTGCCGCTCGCTAGTTGACCAGCCCAATAGTTGATGTCGGCATCTGGTGGTGCAGTGGTCCCAGTACGACCGAGTACATTTTTATAAATGATTTTGACAAAGTCTGCATTCGACATGCTCGCAGAATAGCCGGTCAAACTGGAGTACTCGACTGCAGCACCGTAGAAACTATTGGATAAGGCATCGACCGTCATGCCATCTTTGATTTTGTCGATCCAATACGATAGACCATCCGCGTCGGGAACACGATTAAAGAAGGCAATATACAACTCAACCAAAGTTTTGAGGCTGGCCTCTGGAATCGTTTTGGACTTATCTCCCACGGCTAGATTGATGCTAACGTCATTGAATTTTAGAATGGACGTATTCGATACGTTGACAGTGCCACCACTGCCTATCTTATCTTGAACTGCAAAACCAGTGGCGGTGCGGGTAATGGAGAAATTGTTGCGAATGCCTGCAAAACTGACTGTATCGACTGGTGCTGCGGGTGGCCCGCTAAAGATACCTAAGCCGATAGCTTTAGGCGGCGGTGTTTGTTTGACGGCTTCCCCACCGCAGGCGACTAAGGATGCAGCAATAATGCTGCATAACAATGCACTCTGGCGCAATTTAACGACGTGACTCATGTTTTGACCCCTCTCAAATGGAATTGGCTTGGTTTCTCTTTGACTGTTCAAGCATGCCAAACGACCTTTGGCTGCGCATTCTTATTGCTTGATAGCATGACGAAATACATGCTTAGAGGTATACGCGAGAAGTCAGGTGAAAATAGCTCAAAAAATTCGACAAAGGCAAAAAACAGATAAGACAGGAATGCAAGGAATTCGCAAATGAAGGCTTCCGTTTTTGATAATGCGATGGAGCAACTTTCCATCGAGGCAAGTGTATTTAGCTTTCTTCAATCGATAAATCGAGTGTGTGGCGTATCCTCAGGCAAAGCTCACTTGGAGTACGAGCAATCAGTTCTTCAGGTATCTCGAACTTTTTATGCAGACGTTTAAAGTTTTCAAAGCCGTAGGAAACCACAAAAGGATGCATCCCAGCGCGGAGCGCGGCTGCGTAGTCTTTGTGTTCATCTCCACAAGTATAGGCGCGTGCTGGGTTGATCTCCCACTGTTGACGGGCTTGTCGAAATGCGTCGGCTTTACTCCCGTGCACTGGGACATGGGCAAAAAAATCGAGCGCAGCGAGATCGATATCGTGTCGAGCGAACAGCTTCTCCATCGTGATTTTAGGTTCAAAACTGACATTCCGCGTGACTAAGCCTAGCCGTATCTGTTTGTGCGCGATCAGATCCTTAATCAGCTGAGCCAAACCATCATACAAGCGTGCTTCCTCCCGATAGACTTCGGTCAGACTGGTTAAGATTTGTTGGCGACTTTTTTTCCCGATCTGCTTTTTGATATTCGTGGGAAATTCTTTGAGGCCGCCGAGATATTTAAAGAATTTGTGCCTTTGTTGAAAGCTGTCTAAATCGCCAATCGCCATTCCATGTAGCGCGAATGTTTGTTCAATTGCACTGAAGGCATCGATAATGGTGCCATCTGCATCAAAAATAATCAGTTTTTGTTTATTTGGGTACATAAGCCATTTTGTTTTTAATAAGCCAATGAAACGTGCAGGATGATATTACTCAACGAGATTGCGCCAGCTTGGAAAGCGACTGTTGGGGTCGGACATGCAGAGTCACAGGCTGCTTGCATCTTGCGTTTTCTTCGCTTAGCTTGTTCCTAGTGATCTTAAGGCGCAAAATTGACAACTTGATGACCCAGCGATGTGACGAAATCAAAGGACGTGTAACTATGCCCACGCAAGCTTTTTCCCAGACCTTCCCGATCCGTCGAACCGGGCGTTTTTTGCTTCGGCAGATTCAACAGTCCGACCGACCACAAATATTCGCAGGGCTCTCCGATCCGAGAGTGATTGCTCACTATGGTATTGAGTATGAGACGGAAGTCGCGACGCAAGAACAAATTGATTGGTATCGACAAATGGAATTGAGCCAAACAGGATGCTGGTGGGCAATCTGTGAGGACCTCAATCCAAACTTGATTTTTGGGTGCTGTGGGATTTATGAGATTGACAGCTTCAATCAAAATGCAGACGTCGGTTACTGGCTTTTGCCGAAGTATTGGGGTTTGGGGATCATGCATGAATGTTTGCTAAGTCTGCAACATTTTGCCTTTGATGAACTTGGTCTGCACCGTTTAGAGGCGGAAATAGAACCAGCGAATATCGCTAGTGCGAAATTAGTGAAAAAACTAGGATTTCATTATGAAGGGCGGCGTCGCCAAGTCGCGCGACGCGGATCGCAGTGGTTGGATTTGGACTATTACAGCAAACTTGCTGAAGACGAGTGATCCTATTCCGTTCCCATGGGGTGCTCGAAGAGTGGGTTTTTCACAGGGTTTTTTCTGTGTATGATGGTCTTTTTTGACGATACTTTCAGGAAACTATGGCAATTCAATCGACTTCAACTCCTAAGTTCGCGTTGACGTGGTGGCTTACCGGATTGTCCGGCGCAGGCAAAAGCACTTTGGCACAAGCCTTGGCGCAACGACTTAGGCAGCAACAAATGGCTGTTTGTGTGTTGGATGGCGATGAGTTACGGAGTGGTTTGTCAAAGGATTTGGGATTTTCCAGTGCAGATCGAGAGGAGCAAGCGCGACGTGTTGCAGAAATCGCGAAAATTTTGAATCAAAGTGGGATATTCGCAATTGTCGCGCTCATTTCGCCGACTGAACAAGGGCGACAAATGGCGCGTGACATTATCGGCACCGAACGCATGACTGAAGTTTATGTTTCGACGCCACTCGAGGTTTGTCAACAACGTGATGTTAAAGGCCTGTATCGTCAGGCTAAACAAGAGTTAAGCTTGCAATTGACTGGAGTGCGCTCCCCCTATCAGGAACCGCGTAATCCTGAAATGACTATCGACACCAGTGTGCTTTCCATTGAAGAAGCACTCGCCAAACTATTGGGCCGCTTAGACGGATGGGACGATTAAATCCAGTAAAGGTCTGAAAGAGGCATCATGATTGCCGCATTGCGCAATAAATCTTGCCTTCCGCCCCCGCACAAATTGGTCTCATCTCAGGCATTTCTAGTTTAGAATGCACCGTCGTTGAAAATCCCCTGCATTTTTTGTAAGTATTTACGAGAGAAAGTGTAGGAGGTGTTTGTCTTCAAATGGGAAGTATCTGAAGATGCAACGGAAAATAAGCGCTTTTAAAAAAATCAAAAGTGGGTTTTACAAAATATAAACAGGAGAAATTGCATGAGCGGTGCTGCAATCACACCGGGTCAAGAGACCCCAATCCCAGAGTTTAAGCAAATCATGGGGCATCCAGCTCCTCTGTGGATGTTATTTATGTCGGAATTCTGGGAACGTTTTGCGTTTTATGGAATTCGATGGGCCTTGGTTTTGTATATCGTCGATCAGTTTTATCAAGGTGACGGATCAGGACAAGCCGCAGCGAATTTGACCTATGGTTCCTATTTGGCATTAGTGTATGCGGCAGCGCTGTTTGGCGGCTATGTTGCAGACCGCGTGATTGGCTACCAACGTTCGATTTTGATCGGTGCCGTATTTATGGCTGCGGGACTCTTTATGATCTCGATTCCGAATCAAGATATTTTTAAATTGGGCCTAGCCACAATTATCATCGGTAATGGCTTGTTTAAACCGAATATTTCAACCATGGTTGGTAAGCTTTATAGCATCGCTGACACGCGCCGTGATTCTGGCTTCACGATTTTTTACATGGGCATCAATGTTGGTGGTTTCTTAGCACCGATTTTCACTCAGTTCCTTGCACAAAAAGTGTTCAGCACAGGTGATACCCCAGCTTACAAGATCGTATTTATCGCGGCTGGTATCGGTATGGTTCTGAGTCTTGTCTGGTTTGCGATTGGTCGTCGTATGTTGAAGGGTATTGGCGCACCGGCAGAAGGCACAGAAAGTATTTCTCGTGTGATTTACGTAGCAATCGGCGGTTTGTGTGTGATCCCTGTCGCGTATTTCTTGTTGTCCATGGGGGCTGCAAAACTGCAAGGCATTTTGACTGTCTTGTTCATTGGATTGGCATTGATGTTGATGGTCGAAGGTATTCGTAATGGTAAAGTCGCGCGCGATAAAGTAATCGCAATGCTACTGATCTTTACGTTCAACATTTTGTTTTGGATGTTTTTTGAACAGGCCGGTAGCTCATTTACCTTCTTAGCAGAAAGTATCGTTGATCGGAATCTGGGCGGTTTTGTCTTCCCAACGGCTTGGTTCCAAAGTGTGAATTCATTGGCGATCATTGGTTTTGCGCCAGTTGTTGCAACGATTTGGGTGATGTTGGGTCGTAAAAATATGAACCCATCAATTCCGCGTAAATTCGGCCTAGGTTTGATTGGCAACGCATTGGCATTTGGATTATTGATGTACGCTTTGACTTTCTTGGTCGATGACAAGAACAAAATTCCTTTCTGGACCTTGTTCATGGTGTATGTGATTCAATCGATTGGCGAATTGTGTTTGTCCCCAATTGGTTTGTCGATGGTGACAAAATTAGCACCGGTGCGCTTGGTTGGCTTAGGCATGGGCGGATGGTTCCTCTCCACTGGTATCGGGAATAATTTGTCAGGTATTTTCGCTAGTCATGTGAGTGGTGATAGCGGCATGTCAGTGGCTTCTGCTTTGAGTGGTTATACATTTGGTTTCTACTCATTGTTGGGCGCTGGTATTGTTTTATTCTTGATTGCTCCCTTGATGCAAAAGTTGATGCATGGTGTGAAGTAAATACTAGGGTGGCTGGAAGATTGATAATTTGATCTTCCAAAAACAAAAGGCCCGCACGAGTGTTTCGTGCGGGCCTTTTGTTTTATTTTTTGTCAGCGGCTAGGTGCCAACGGCGCTGGCGCACCACCCGCGATGCCAGCTTGGTCAGCGGGTAGTGCCGGGAAAGGCTTACCATTGACGAGGAACTGCCCTTCCTTCCAACTGATCTGTGCTTTGTACTGTTTGTTTGCATGATTGATGAAACCTTGTGTTTCCCAAGTTTGAATTTGTGAATAGAACATGCTACGCATCATATTGCGTGCCTCGGGACTTGATTGGCTGCCATCAATTAAATCGTCCACTAATCCATCGTCCAGCTGAATTTCACCTAGGCCTTCTATTTTTGCTAGAACCGCCTGAGGCGTATCAAAATCGCTTTCTGTGACGCCCACGGTACGCAAGCTAGCACTTGCCTTAAATTCGCCACCTTTGCCAATTAATCC
This sequence comes from Affinundibacterium fentianense, assembly GCF_018139545.1. Lineage (GTDB taxonomy): Bacteria > Pseudomonadota > Gammaproteobacteria > Burkholderiales > Burkholderiaceae_D > Undibacterium > Undibacterium fentianense. Next base: position 474,796 of record NZ_JAGSPJ010000004.1, read on the forward strand.
CAGGCGGTCTAAGGCAATCACAGGATCATGTTTGAGTATTTCGATCGCGTATTTTTTCCAATTCTGTTCAATTTCCAGCATGGCATCGGGATCATTTTTTTGTGACTCGAGTTTTCTGAGATCGACGATAAATTGGTTGAAACTGGGACCATGCAAATTACGTAATGAGTAATCATAATGAAATCTGCCAATTTTCAGATCATTCATGGTGATGTCTTGAATTCCCATTTTTAGATGGGAATCGATGAGATCATTTTTTGATGAAGTGGTACTTTCCAATTCGACGTCTTTTAGAATGAGGCCTTTGTTAGATGCTTGTGCATTGCTAAAGCTGACATGATTAATCGTTGCTTTCGTCGTGCCGAGATAAATAATGCTGTCAGGATATGCTCTCGTCGCTTCACCTTGTAACTTGATTTCACCAATCTTCAAATTGGCGCTACCATTTGTCGCAATCATTTCTAAGCCAGGAGAAAGTAAATCAAATTGGAGCTTCTTGTATGTCGCATCAAAGCCAATCTCGAAATTCAATCCCTTCCAATCGAATTTGTCCTGACTTGGTCCGACTGTGCTGACCACGGCGGGACTACTTATGCGAAAACGACCGCCACCTGTGTAATGCAATACAGTACGTATTTCGAGAAATTTCTTGTTGCCAAATACTTTCTTAATGCTCGCGAGAGTGGATGCATCTAGGACCAGTTCTGTTTCAATTTTGCCCGCTGCGAACCCAACGATACCTGGTATCGGACCATGTACGATATGGTTGATGACCTGAAGTTGCAGTGGTTTGGGGCGTATCACCTCGGGTAGTTCGGCACTTGCTTCTGCATGACTCTCCTGTGTCGCATCTTGCAAGGCGTTTTCTTGAAAACGATGTGGTTCTGCTTTAGGCGACATACTTGCGATGTCTAATTCGATCGTGCTTTCCTGGGTCGAGGAAAAAATGCCGCGTGTGTACGTTTGCTTGACCACTTTAAAATTGGAAAACAAGATGTCTTGCCCTTCCAATTTTGCTAATTTTGCTTCTAGACGTTTGCCAGTTACCCAAGACGCGGAAGGATACGCAACGGCGAGAGCGGTTAGTACGGTAACAGCAAGCAAACTCTTTTTCATGTCTGGAATCCTTTGTTGACACAGTTAATCAGTTGGGGGCGACGCGGATATTGGTGTCGCTAGTTGAGCGAGAATCATCAATGCGTGAGAAAAGACTTGAGCGAGCCGGTGTCTATTCGCTCCGCTATTTCAAACAATTCGGTCGACGATTGCGGCTAAGATCGTCGCTGCGTAAGGAGCAATGTTAGGGCAATGTGTTCGAATAGTGTAACGATAATTGCACGACATTTGCGCATTTTTTTCGCTATTTTTTTACTTTTCTTTATTTTAGCTGGTGGCGCAATCGGCCGTCTCTTAGCCGTGTAGTCGTGCACTTGCGCGAGAATCGATCATCGTCCTAGTAAAGTCTTATTCGGGAGCTGCTCCAATGGTGTCGCAACCTGCAGGAATTGTGCTTCGAAAGCATGAGGATCTAATGCTTTAGCGACCAGAAAACCTTGGATCTCATTGCAATTGAGCTCGCTCAATAGTTCTTTTTGTTCATCGGTCTCTACGCCTTCCGCAATCACAGTCAGTTTTAAAGCATGGGCTAAACTGATAATCGCCGTGACAATCGCAATATCGCTTTCATCTTTGGTTAGATTCATGATGAACGAGCGATCGATTTTAAGCTTGTGAATCGGAAAACGTTTTAAGTAGCTCAGACTAGAATAGCCAGTCCCAAAATCGTCAATCGACATGCGTACGCCGAGTTTGGCGATTGCATGGAGCTTTTTGAGCGTCTCTTCGACATCACGAATCAGTATTGACTCAGTCAATTCAATATCGATGCAATTCGGGTCGAGGTGCGCATCATCCAAAGCGTTGGCGAGTGTATCGACAAAATTGGCTTGTTGAAATTGTAGTGCGGAGACATTGATGGAAATGCGTAAATGACGCCCCTCCTTGTTCCAAGCAGCAGCCTGGGCGATGGCGGTATGCATGACCCAATTGCCAATGGCAATGATGAGCCCGGTCTCTTCGGCAATCGGAATGAATTTGGCTGGACTCACTTCGCCCAAGTCCTTGTCATACCAACGTAGCAGCGCTTCTGCACCAAATACTTGATTGGTACTTAAGTCGACTAAAGGCTGGTAATGAAGACGAAATTCTTGATGTTCGAGCGCTTGTCGCATCGCATGGTCGATCTTCATGCGCGACAACAGGCCGATGTTCATTTGTTTTTGGTAGAAGCGAAAATCTGAGCGACCACGTTCTTTGACGTAGTACATGGCGCTATCCGCATTCTTGATGAGGTCTTGAATAGATTGGCCGTCCGCTGGATACAATGCAATTCCAATACTGCAAGTGACACTGAATGGAATACCATCCAGACAAAACGGCGCACTTAAATCAGCAAGGACCCGACGTGCGCAAATTTCCGCGCCACTCGCATTTGCTTGATGCAACAGGAGAACAAATTCATCGCCACCTAAACGGGCCGCAGTATCGACTTGACGGAGGCAATTTTTGAGACGTTCTGTTACTTCGATCAAGACGCGATCGCCAAACGGATGTCCTAGTGAATCGTTGATATGTTTGAAATTGTCGAGATCTAAAAATAACAACGCAAATTCGCCATTGTCACGACTGGCGTGCGTGATTGACTGATTGATGCGCTCTTCGAGAAGTAAGCGGTTTGGTAGTCCAGTCAGGGCATCAGAAAATGCGAGTTCTTCGATTTTTTGCTTCGCGTTATAGCTTTCCGTCCGATCTTTGAAAAAGCCGATGGTATGCATCACTTCACCATCTGCATTTTGTACTTGAACCAACGAAATCATACACAGATAGGCATGCCCATCTTTCCGTCTATTCCAGATTTCTCCTTCCCAAAAGCCCTGCTCCGCCAATCCCTCAATCAGCCGTTTAAGCAATTCGGCATTGCTTTGATTTAGAAGAAAATCGGCGATATTCAAACCAACAACTTCGTTTTCCGTGAACAGTGTCAGACGTTCAAAGCTCGGGTTAATCGTGATAATTTTTTGTTCTTGATCGGTGATGAAAATCGCATCCGTGCTAGCCTCGAAAACTTTTGAAGCCAGTTGAATACGTGCTTGATCTGCGAGTTTTTCGGAGATGTCGCGGAACGAATAGACGCGTCCTATTGGTCTGCCCCGAGCATATTGTGGTAGCGTGACGCGTTCCAGTACACGACCCGAGTGCAGGACCAAGATATCCGTCGCCTCCATTAAAGGAGAACGTTTGATGGAGGCGAGTCGTTCATTGTAATGACTGGCGTCGACCATGCATTGATCCATCCAGGCATAGATCGCATCGTCTTGGCGTTGCGTTAATAATTCCTCAGGTAAATTCCAAAGTTTGGCGAAAAGACGGTTATAACTGCGAATACTGCCATCAAGATCGGTGACTAGGATGCCATCAGCGGTCGATTCGAGCGTTGCACGGAGTTCCGCAATGAGCTTTTCTAATTCTGTTTCGACCTGACGTTGATCCGTATGATCACGAATCGCGACCACATATAAGGTCGTTTCTAAATCAAGATGGACTAAACTCACACGTCGTACGACTTGCACAATACTGTCGTCCGCACGTTTTAATAGAGTTTCAGAATAAATATTGTTGGATAAACCTGCTGCGACATCTTCCCAAAAAAACATGTCTTCGGGTGACGACGCAAGATCGACGACGGGTACACCAATCAAACTATTCGCAGGGACACCGAGTAATTTGTGCGCAGAGCGATTGGCTGCCAAAATTTGGAGTTGCAGAGGATCGACGAGCAGCACCCCTTCGATCATGCCTTCTATCAAAGCTTCCCATTGGCCTTTAATCATGACAATCCGTCCTTTATTCCTTGCAGCGAAGCGGGGTCACTAGCACGTTCAAAGAAATAGCACAAACGCTTACGTGGTGACAGATAGTCATACGCTGCTTTGGGCAGTTGTACAGGTTTTAGGCTGCGGCGTATTCCCAATTGCGTCTCATGCTCAAGGTTGATCACCAAAGCTTCGTCTGGTGGAACCTGGGGATCATGAATGATCACTTTGGGCTTGATTGGACGGGTCGAGTTGACCGATACCACCATAGCATAACGTTCATCGTTTAGTTGAACGACGGAACCGGGGGGATAGATTCCCATCATTTTGATGAAAGCCGTTAAAGTGGGTGTATCGGATTGCGTCTTGTTCTTGGTAAATAACAGTGACAGTGCCTCATGCGGGGTAATGGCCTGAATCACGTTGCTGGGATTGCAAAGATTGTCGAAGCGATTCACCAACGAAATAATGCGGCTCAAATGCGACATTTTGTCTGAACGAATATTGCTCGGATAACCGCTGCCGTCAGCATATTCGTGATGTTGTGCGATCAGCAGCGTGGCATTGGTTGATAGTTGTAATTTACGTGCAATATTCACACCGTGCGCCACATGGCTTTGATACAGTTGACGTTCTGCAGGACTACTTTGCTCATCAACCCAACGCAGTCTATCAGGTAACTCCATTTTGCCTACATCGTGCAGTAAGGCACCGATTCCGAGTTCCAGCATGTCTTCTTTAGAGAGCTCTAATGCCTTTCCAAGTAAGAGCGAAATCAAAGTGACGTTGATGCTATGTAGTGCCGTTTTTTCCCCTGCTTTTTCGGATAGCAATCGAATCGCAGCTTCTTCTTCACCTAGTATGCCTTTCAATATACCTTGGACCAGTTGATTCGCACTTTCTTTGGCTTGTTGCGGTTGCGCATGCACGATGTCGGTCAGGTGTTTGAATTCCTGCGTTGCTTGGCCAAATTGTTTTTCGCATTGGGCTAAACTTGCTTGTTGCTGGTGTAGCAATTGTTTTCTGTGTTTGAGTGCAAGTTCGCTATCACTGATTGTAGTCTCGGGACTGGTTTTTATCACGTTGTCCGCGCTCGCACTTAGGTGGCTTTTTTCCGGCGCAAAGCGAATCTTTTGCAAACCTAAACTGCGAATTTTTTGAATCTGTTCTTGATTTCGAATTTCAAAATTATTCACTGGAAATGGATGCTCCATCCAGCCAATATCGAGATAGATATACATACCTATCTTTAAGTCTGCAGCCTGAACAAAGTGAGTTTGAGCTTCTGTCATAGCGCGCACATCGAGAGAAGTGAGTGATGATGAAAGGAAAGTTTCCTAAAATCAATGTTTGAGTATAAGCTGAAAATATGACGTCATGGCTAAAAATAATTTATGACAGCGCGTTATCTGGAAAATAGGCGGAATTTCATAGGTCTAACGTTGTATTCCTACAGCCAAGTGTTGGTTTCTCTACGAACATCGTCAGCTAAGGTTTCGGAAACAGTTTTGTCATATGCCGAATTGACTCGCCTAGCATACAATCAAGTATCTACTCGAATTCAGAATAAGGTTGATTTCATGTTGCTTGCAGTATTAACGGATTTACATGCCAATCGGGAAGCGGTTGAAGCTTGTCTTGCACACGCAGAAGAACGGAATGCGGATCAATTTGCCTTCCTTGGCGACTTGATTGGTTACGGAGCTGACCCGGCTTGGGTGGTTGATACAGTGATGGCATATGTGAATCGTGGTGCCTATGTTTTGATGGGTAATCATGATTTAGGCGTACTTCATGATGACCGTAAAGACATGAATCCGAATGCGCGATTGGTAGTCGAATGGACGCGTCAGCAATTGACTCCGCAGCAAAAAGATTTCATTCGCGATTTGCCAATGCAGTTTGAGTTAGAGCAGTGCTTGTTTGTCCACGCAAATGCGTGGGCACCGGAGCGTTGGGAGTACGTCGATGGCGCAATGGAGGCAGCGCGTAGTATGCGTGCGACGAATGCCCAAATTACGTTTTGTGGCCATGTGCATACGCCTAGTTTGTACCATATGAATCAAGCTGGCAAAGTGGCTGAATTTAGTCCAGTTTCCGATTTGAGTGTGCCTTTAAGCAAATTACGTCGTTGGCTGGTACAACCCGGTTCGGTAGGGCAACCGCGCGATGGGAATCCAGCTGCATGTTACGCACTGTTTGATACACAACAACTGGAACTTACTTTTTTTCGCGTACCGTATGACACCGAAGCTGCCGCGCAAAAGGTGTTGGCAGCAGGCTTGCCCGCCAGCCTGGCGCAACGCCTAATGCACGGAGGGTGAACCCATGTCTGAATCAAAACCACAAGAACTTGCCACCGCAACGGGTCCGTCTGAGCCATCTGAGAAAACGCCGGCAAAAAAACTTAGCCGTTTACAGCCAGGAATGATTGTGGATGGATATCAGTTGGAAGAAAAACTGCATATGGGGGGGATGGCAGCGTTATGGCGGATTACTGACCTGCAAAATCGCTATGTGCAGGCAGATGGGCAGTCTCCGGCGCTGATTATGAAGGTGCCATTGATGTTCAGTATTGATGATCCGACCGCGATTGTTGCCTTCGAAGTTGAGCAGATGATTATGCCCAAACTCAAGGGGCGGCATGTACCGAAATACTATGGCGCAGGTGATTTCGACACCCAACCGTTTATCGTGATGGAGCAAATCGGCGGCGTCTCGCTCCGCACACGCTTTGATGATGCCCCTTTGCCGCTCGAAGAAGTCGTGATGGTGGGAATACGTGTTGCTACCGCATTGCAAGATTTGCACCGTCAACATGTGATTCATTTGGATTTAAAACCCTCCAATATTATGTTTCGTCCGGAAGGTGAAGCCGTCTTGATTGATTATGGATTGTCTCGGCACGATAAATTACCAGACTTATTGGGCGAAGAATTTCGCCTTCCGATGGGAACCGGACCTTATATCGCTCCTGAACAAGTATTGGGGATTAGAAACGAGCCACGTAGCGATCAGTTTTCCTTGGGTGTTTTGTTATATCACTTGGCGACTGGCGAAAGACCGTATGGCCATCCTACTTCTGTCTCTGGTCTGAAAAAACGCTTATACAGGGATCCTATTCCTCCACGTGCACATAATCCGGAGATACCAGATTGGCTGCAGGAAATCATTTTGCGCTGCCTTGAAGTTGATCCTGCCGCACGATTCGACACTGCTGCACAATTGGCGCTGATGTTGCAAAATCCATCGCAAGTACCCTTGACAGCGCGTGCAAAGAAAACGGGTCAAGATGGCTTCATGTCCGTCTTAAAGCGGCGTTTTCAAGCGGCTGGCGCCGAGCCATTCGCGCAATACAGCGTGTCAGACCAACTGTCGCAAGCGCCGATTATCATGGTCGCGTTACATTTAAGCGAGAGTAATACCGAATTGGCTGACGATATTCGGATGATCACGCGGCGGCTTTTACAGACTGAGCCAGGCGCTCGCCTTGCATGTGTCACGATCCGTAAGACGAGTCGAATAGGATTAGACGATGGGATGGTACAAGGTGGACAAAATGTGCATGTGAAGCAATTAGTGGAATTGAAACATTGGGCACGCCCGTTGCAAGTGCGCAACGATAAAATTACCTTTCATGTATTAGAAGCGCATGATCCTGCTGCTGCAATTATCGACTACGCGCATAATAACAATGTCGATCAAATCATTATCGGCTCGCGCGGTAGTTCAACCATACGCCGATACTTAGGTAGTGTTTCCGCGCAAGTGGTGGCAGAGGCTGAATGTACGGTGACGGTGGTTAAACAGCGACGCGAATAATTTCCGTCACATTCGGGGAAAATTCAGGCATGCTCCATCGCATTCGATACATCTGTTCGCATCGTTCGATGGCCTCTTTGTCTCTGCAACTGTTGTTTGGAATCACGGTGTGTTCGAGCGCACTGATAGGTGCGTCGGCAGCAGCGTATTCTCCATCACCGACATTCGAGCCTGCTCTACTTTCATCTGGTTCTCAACGTGTTGATTCCCATCATTGGAGCGCGATGGCAGATGTCGTGTTTCGCCATCTGTCGACACAACAAGGCTTACCCCAATTTAGTGCAACGGCTTTGGCCCAAGATGGAGAGGGATTTATTTGGGTGGGTACGCAAGGCGGTTTAGCGCGCTGGGACGGCTACCGGTTCCGAAATTACCTGCCTATTCCGAACGATCCTCGTAGTCTACCCGACAACTATGTTGTGTCACTTTATAGTGATCATAAAAGCCGACTTTGGGTTGGCACCAACGGTGGTGGTTTAGCCCGTTACGATTACCAAACGGATACGTTTGTGCGGATGCCACTGGGGAATAACGGTTTAAGTCACGTGACGGTCAATGCCATCGTTGGTGACGGCAAGAATGGACTTTGGTTGGCAACCCGTGGTGGGCTCAATCATTTTGATCCCGATACCGGACAGTTCCAGCATTATCGCTTTGACGCGAACGATCCAGAAAGCTTGCCTAGTGATTTTCTGCGTAATGTAGTGGTGGATAGCACGGGGATGGTGTGGGTTGCGACCAGTCAAGGTCTGGTGAAATTTGATGTCCAAACACAGCGATTTACGCAAGTGCGTCTGCCAGTTGATTCCGCTAAAGTCCAAAGGATAGTGAGTATCGGACTGAGTTCAGACGGAAAGTTATGGATAGGGACTTTTGATACTGGCGTTTTCTATTTGGATACTGGACTGGCGCCACAAGCGCAAGTCATTAAGCGATTATTGGTCCCTAAGCCAGGCAGTAAAGAACTGGTTCCGAATACCGAAAACATCTATACCTTACGAGAAACTGCCCCAAATGAGATTTGGTTAGGCACCTATGGTAAAGGTGTATTGGTGGTGAACACACAGACTTTGGAGACGAAGCGGATCATGCATGAGCCGACCCGTCCGAGTAGTCTTGCCGATAATGCTGTGTGGTCGATTCTACGCGACCGTTCTGGTCTGATCTGGGTTGGAAGTCAACGTGGGCTGAGTATTCATGATCCTTCATCGAATGCTTTTGTGAGCGTGTTTGGCGGTGAAAATCGTTCACACGGCTTGGTCGGCACGGATTTCTTTTCTCTACATGGTTTTAAAAATGGCGATCTTTGGGCTGGGTCGCAAACTCACGGAATCGGTATTCTCGAGACCGGCGCGCGAAATTTCAAGATGATAGAGCCAGACGAAGCGCGTCTACAAAATGCTTTACCGCAAGGCGCGATATTTACGATATACCCGACGCGGGATGGCCAAGTTTATATTGGGTCGGATAAAGGCTTGTATGTCAATGATGGTCGTTCAAGCAAAGTGTCGCACTTAAAATTAAGTCCACGCAATCCAGTTTTGCGGGTCGCCACGCTCTTGCAAGTAGACGATAACTTGTTAATAGGTGGGCCCGAAGGTTTGTGGCAAAAGGATTTGCAAGCCAAACAAAGCGATCAAGCAACCCAGCCTGAATGGACTAAACCGATTTCGAATAAATTTATCACCGACTTACAGTTAGCGCCGGATGGTGCAATTTGGGTCGCAAGTCTGCAAGATGGTTTGTTCCGTTACGACCCGAAGAGTGGTCAGCTACTCAATTTGAAACCCAACCCTCAGGATAAATTGAGTTTGACGCACCGCAATGTATCGAGTATTTTTTTTGATAGTCGAGGTTGGTTATGGGTTGCGACGCAAGGAGGCGGCTTGGACCTCATGCGCAGACCTGATGGGCGTGCGCCTTTTGAATTTAAACATTTTGGGAAGGCCGAAAAAATCCCGAACGAACTGGTGAATAAGGTTCTTGAAGATCAGTATGGGGATATCTGGGCCAGTACAGATGAAGGCTTTGCGCGAATTCAAGCGAAAACACTAGCGGTGGATGCCTTTGTGGAATCCGATGGCGTTGCCATTACGGGTTATTGGAGTAACTCGGGTGGCCGTCTAGTCACCGGCGAGTTGGCATTTGGTGGTGTCGGTGGTTTTACCGTGGTACGTCCAGAATTAGTCAAACCGTATTCGTATCGACCGCCCGTCGTTGTCACTAATATTCAATTAGGAGGCAAGCCACTTGCTGCTAACCATGTCGGTTTTGTCGGCGCAGGTGCACGTCCGATAGTTATTCAGCCTGATGCAAATAGCATTATTGTTGAATTCGCTGCTTTGGATTATTCCGCGCCAGAAAGGAATCGATACGCGTATCGTTTGGTTGGTTACGATAAAGACTGGGTGGAAACCGACTACAGTCGTCGCCTTGCTGCTTATACCAACTTACCACCGGGTGAATATCGTTTGCTGCTACGTGGTTCAAACCGCAATGGAAGTTGGAGTGAAGAGCACTTGAGTATGCAAATCCGTGTGCTCCCAGCTTGGTTCCAAACTTGGTGGGCTTATACCCTCTATGTATTGCTATTCGCACTGCTATTTTTTGGATTGGTGCGGTGGCGTTTGTGGCGTTTGAGTAAAGCAAATCGAACTTTGGAATTGGTTGTGCAAGAACGTACGCGCGAACTAGAGTTGTCGCGACGTATGCTGGAAGAACAAAGTTTGACGGATCATTTAACTGGGCTGCGTAACCGTCGGTATTTGAATTTGGGAATCGCAGCGGATATCGCTCAAGTTAATCGCGCCTACCAAGATTTAAGTCCACATGAAATTAATCGTGCACAGTTAAATATCGATATCGTTTTCATGATGGTCGATATCGATTATTTCAAATCGGTTAATGATGAATTTGGACATGCCGCAGGTGATCAAGTATTGATACAAACGACCGCGATTTTGCGCGAGGCCGTGCGTGATACAGATACGATCATTCGGTGGGGTGGCGAAGAATTCTTAATCGTTGCGCGGCAAGCCAATTATTTGGAAGCTGAGGTTTTAGCCGAACGTATTCGGGTGCGCATCGCGGAGCATCCGTTCTCCTTACCTGATGGCAAGCATCTGCATAGAACCTGTTCAATCGGTTTGACTACGTATCCTTTTATTCCAACTTCTGTCGATGCATTTAGTTGGGAGCAAGTCGTTGATATCGCTGATCAATGTTTATATGCAGCCAAACATGGTGGACGTAATGCTTGGGTCGCCTTATTTTTGCTGGGGAACTACTATAGTCGCGGACACATCACTAATCTGGCACAGGAAGTGGAAGATCAAATTGCACAAGGCCACATCGTCGTCAAAACTTCGTTGCCTCCTGACTCCAAGTTGGATTGGTCGCATGGGCGCGATAAGCTCTAAGTTCAATGGTTTTGAACCGTAATCTGGAACTTGATACAAAAAAATGAATCTCAAGCTCATGGCTCCTCACGGTAAAATGCGGTGCTGAGTTTGTAAAATTCCCCCGATAGACTTTATCTAAAATTCGCATGAGCTGGGTCTTGTGTTGAAATTTTCAATTTGACGAATGACCAATAATCAATAACCAATAAATATTTCAGGAGCAATATGAAAAAAACTAACGTCTTAAGTGTCTTAGCTTTCAGTTTGGCAGTAGCCTTCCCAATTCACGCAGCGGTGAAGACGCAACATGGAAAATCAGTACCAGTAGTTGAGGAAGCCCCGTTACGTGCCCACCTTGCCCTCCTCTCCTCTGATGTCTTTGAAGGACGTGGTACCGGACAACGAGGCGGTGATTTGACGGTGCAATACTTGGAAAGTCAGTCGCAGGTTCTCGGCCTTAAGCCAGGAAACGGTAATAGCTATCGTCAACTAGTGAAAATTGCAGGCGTTCGAGCCTTGCCACAACAAAGCAGTTTGCAATTGATCGCCGGTGGAGCACCGTTGTCGATCGAGTTTGGTAAGGACTGGGTTTGGGCACCAGGTGACGTCCAGTCAACGCATCAATTCGATACGGATATCGTTTTTGTTGGCTATGGAATTAGTGCACCAGAAGAAAAATGGGATGACTATAAAGGCCAAGACGTGCGTGGCAAACTTTTGGTAATGATGGTGAATGATCCCCAACCAACCGCAGAAGATGCCCTTCGTTTTGGTGGAAAAGCACTGACATACTACGGACGTTGGACATATAAATATGAAGAGGCAAAACGGCGTGGCGCCGCTGGTGTCCTTTTAATTCATACGGATGCGTCAGCCAGCTACGGTTGGGCAGTTGTAAAAAATGGTGGAACTGTTGAAAAGTTTCAATTACAAGGCGCAGCTTTAGGAACCGGTTTGCAAGGTTGGATGACCGAAGATACCGCACGTAAATTATTTGCTGGTGCTGGCCAAGATCTCGATCAATTGCGTGCTGCTGCTGAGCGTAAAGACTTTAAACCTGTCACGCTAGCTGCCAAATTGAGCGGAGAAGCGAAAGCCGAAATTCGGACGGTTGATCAATATAATGTCGCAGCCGTGGTACCTGGTACAGATCCCAAATTGAAAGAAGAAGTCGTGATCTATAGTGCGCACTGGGATCATCTTGGTAAACAGGGCACAGATAGCGACAACATTTACAATGGCGCGGTCGATAACGGTTCGGGCACGGCCGCTTTGTTAGCGATGGCAAAAGCAGCGGTACAGGCACCAGCGAAACGCAGCCAAATGTTCCTGTGGGTCGCTGCCGAAGAGCAAGGTTTGTTAGGAAGCGCGCTGTATGCAGCGCAGCCTTTGTGGAGCGCGAACAAGACCGCTGCCAATCTGAATCTCGACAGTCTGAACTTCATTGGATTAACTCGAGATATCAGCACGCCTGGCAGTGAACGTACCGAATTAGGCGAAATCGCTGCGAAAGTTGCAAAGCAAATGGGCTTGGTGATTGCACAGCCAGTACCCGATTTGAATGGCGGTTATTTCCGTAGCGATCATTTCAGTTTCGCCAAGGCTGGGATTCCAGCCTTCTCTATCGGTGGTGGAAAAGACTACATCAAAGATCCCGAAGGTGCGAAAGAAAAAGCCAAGGCCTACGGCAAACGCTACCATCAAGTCAGTGATGAATTTGATCCAACTTGGGATTTTTCCGGCATGGTACAACAAGCCCAATTCACTTTGAATTTAGGTCGAGCTGTCGCCGATGCACCAAAGATGCCGGCATGGAAAGCGGGCGACCCACTAGGTAAAGTCCGCGCACAATAGGAAAGTCTGATCAGTAAAGCATGAGGTGTTACAACCTCATGCTTTTGTTTTTTTTGAGCGACTTATTTTCAATCACGTAGTTAAATAGGCACCTGAAAACCATTATGTCGGAAGTGAATACACGACCCAGCGAACTTGTGCTCTTACAAAGAGTGCGGAATCAATTGATCGATTATCTAGAAATTGCTGCATCTTTCCAAGCGCAGCAAGATTTTCAAACACAAGCACCAGAGACTGATGTTGCGACCGAAGTATTGGAACAATGGGCAGATTGGGTGAGTCCTGATTGGCGAGAAGAATTAAGAACTCCGACGTTTTCAGAACAAGAAAGAACGGCCATTGGGCAGTATCAATTGATTTGGGAACAGACTCATAATAATCTGGTCCGCCCTTTACCTGCATTGGTTTATATACACCTAGCGCCTGCTTGGCAAGAATTGCGTGTCGCCGCAGAGCGCTGTTTGGCCGTGTTCATGGTGCGTGGGAAGTTATCCGATATGGAAGAAGCGACAACGTAGAGTGTTGCGACTTGCGACAGCGGTGAAATTTGAATCAGCAACGCATGAAAATGGTTCGAATTCTTTGAGATGACTGATTGAAATGAACCCAATACACTATTTTAGGTTCTCCAAGCTTAAGCATAGCCTTACTCTCACGCCTCGTTGGGGTAAATTCTCTAAATGCACTTCACCCCCATGCAGGCTAATCACTTCCCGTACAAATGGCAATCCTAACCCCGTACTCTTAGCAGCATCCGCTCTTGGAAGAGAGTAAAACCGATCAAAGATTTTGTCGATCGCGTAGGCAGGAATGCCGCTGCCTTGGTCATCGATATTTAAGATGAGATAATTTTGCTCGACTTGCTGATGCAAGTGCAAGTGCCCGCCGTGTGGGCTAAATGCGATGGCGTTATCAATGAGATTGCCTAGGGCTTGGCGCAATAAAAGTGGATCGCCCAGCAGAGTTTGAGTCCGTACTTCAAATTGAATACCTAGATTTTTGCTGGCGATCGCATCGCTAAAATCAAGTAAAACCTGATCCAGTAAATCAACGATATCAATCCGGACAACTTGGCTGAGTTGTTGCTGCTTTTCGACTTTGATCAAAGCTAAGAGTTTCTCAATTAATTGTTTTTGGCGCTGATTTTGTTCAATGATATTGTTGAGAAACTTGGCGCGCTCAGTCGAGGGTAAATTTTCGCGAAGCAACTCAGCTGATCCTTGAATCGCCGCAATCGGACTTTTTAATTCATGCGCTAAAGTATGCATGAGGGTTTCTACATATTCTTTCCCTTCGAGTTTGTGCCGCATACTGTCTAAAGCTCGTCCTAAGTCAGCAATTTCATTGTTGCCGAGATCAGGTAGACTGACTTTCTCGTCGTTCTCGACCGCATGCGCGTACGTCTTGAGTTTTTGCAGAGCGCGATTCAACCACCATGAAAATCCTATTCCGATGATGAGAGAGGCAAATAGCAACCAAAAGCTACGCTGTAGGATTTTTTGCTGACTCCGTTCGATAAACGGGCGGATGGTCGAAGTCGCTTTCGCTACGGTTAGTACGCCGATGATTTTACGGGTTTGGCCATCTTGGTTGTTGTCGATAATCGGTGCCGCAACGTGCATCACCGTGCTGTCTTCGTCATTCGGATCAATCCGCGTACTACGTGCGCCGTACTTGCCTTGCAGCGTTAAGTAGACGTCGTTCCAACGTGAAAAATTTTTGCCGAGATCTTTTTGTTCTGTATCAAAAATCACGATACCTTTGGCATCGGTGATATACACGCGATAATCGAGACTGGCTTTGCGTACCCCACTAATTTTCACATCGACGCTACGCTGCGCGTAATTTTGCATGCGTTGTAAAATAGCGGCATGCTGAAGGTCTCCGTGCTTGACGTCTTCCGCCACTAATTGCGCTAGCAACTGTGCCGTGTCGACTAGTGCATCTTCTAAACTTGCGCGTACCCCTGGCTTGACTTCGGCGACGAAAACATTCAGCACAAACCAAGCTGCTAATCCCAAAATTAGGAAATAACTTAGCAATATCCGTAGGCCGATTTTCATATGGCGTCGATTCTCAGCGGCTAATTGACAGCGATGCTGTAGCCCATGCCTCGATGGGTTTCGATCGGTTCGTCCTGATCATTAATGAGTTTTAGTTTTGCTCGTAACGATTTGATGTGGGTATCGACCGTGCGATCCATGGTGTTGCTGGCATTTGTCCAGACGATGTCCATTAATTGTGCCCGCGAAAAAAGTAGGCCCGGGCGCTCTATCAGAGTCTTAAGCAATAAATATTCGTAACGGGTGAGTTGTAGAATCTGGCCAAAATATAGTATTCGTCCTTCTTCCGCCCGCAATTCGAAGCGCTCAGGAACTTCCTCTGTTTTTGATTGGAGATGGGCGGGTAAAAGTTGACGACGTAATACCGCACGTACCCGTGCCACCACCTCGCGCGGTGAAAAAGGTTTGCTAACGTAGTCGTCTGCACCAATTTCTAAACCGACGATGCGATCGATTTCATCGTTGCGAGCCGTTAAAAAAATAATCGGGATATCCGAAAAGCTGCGTAGTTGTCGGCATACTTCAAATCCATTTAAATCGGGCAAGCCAACATCGAGCACGATCAAGGCGATTTCGTGCGGGCTCGATTGCACAAGATCGATTGCTGCTTGTCCTAGGCTCAGGTGACGTGGGTGAAAGCCATCCGTTGCTAGGGCATAACTTAAATTGTCAGCAATCGCGATCTCATCTTCAACGATCAAAATAGTTTGTGGCATAAGCGGATCAGCATGTTTCGAACGAAGAGTGGCATCTTAGCAGATTCAACCGCAACGGCAGGTCAAAAAAACGCTTGGTAGATCTGCGCTGGTTTTATCGCGACGGTCGGATTGTCGCGATACGTTTAAGTCATGGCTGCATAGGCTAATTTTTTGAATTCAAATGAGTAAGGATGCCAGAACGCCATTTGGCGCTGCGTCATTAAGAGCCCTGCTATATTGTGGCGAGGTGAAATCCACCAGTGGGTGCCCGCGATACCGCCCCACTCAAATTCGCCATGCGCGTTTGCTGGGTCATTCTCACCCGGTTCTAAAGTAACTGCTCCTCCTAAACCAAATCCTTTGCCAGGTACTTCACCCACACCCGGAAAGGCGATTCCCCAGCCTTGTGGTAAATGATTCTGCATCATTAAATACAGAGATTCTTCACTTAAGATTCGAGGGCCATTAGGTAAAAAGCTCCGCATCAGTGCCAGCATATCGTGCATACTCGATACCAATCCACCGCCACCTGAAAAGCGCGGAATAGGCTTTAAGAAGGCCTCGGGATAAGGTGACTTTTCTAGGCGCTTGAGATCACGGTTTAGAACATTCATTGGATCAGTGCCTGCGTAGTAGGCACTTAAGCGCGCATGTTTATGGGGCGGCACCCAAAAACTCGTATCGTTCATGCCTAATGGCGACAAAATATGGGCGTGTAGATAAACATCAAAATTATCGCCGCTGATGATTTCTACTAAATGCGCCAGGACATCGGTTGCGATTGAATATTCCCAGCGTTCGCCCGGATGGAAACTGAGCGGCAATTCTTCTAAAACCTGCAGTAATTCTGACAAAGGCGTAAAGGCATTCAACACTCTACGTTCGACATAGGCTTTATAGATCGTGCTGCCATGATCCAGTAGTCCGTAGCTAAGTCCCGATGTATGCGTCAGCAATTGACGCACAGTGATTGAGGAACGCGCTGGCTCTGTTTGCGAAATGTCGGTGGCACCAGGCAGCAAAACTTGACGTTGTCCTAACTGTGGCAGGTATCGTTCAACTGGATCGTCTAGACTGAGATGATGTTGCTCGATCAATTGCATAATTGCGATGGAGGTCAGTAGCTTGGTATTTGAGAAAACCCGAAACAGATGATCATGGCGTAGTGGAATCTGGTTCTCGATATCAGCCCAACCGGCAGTATGAAAATAGACCAAATCTTGCCCATGGAGAATTGCAGATGACACCCCTGCAAGAATTTTTCGATCGACGTAGGATTGCATGGCGGGTGCAATGGTCTTGAAATTAAATGCGCTGGGCGTAACAATCATGCGTAAGATCCAGAATAAATCGGGTATTTTAGCTGTTTGACCTCATCTTCCCAAGCAAAGTAATGGGCATGCCAACATGGAATCGACACAGTGCGGACGTCTTTCTGCGTGAGCTATGGGCACAGGCGCTCGCTGCCGTCAGCGCCGAACGCTGTTTGCCCCCCTACCTGCCCGCTGTCCCTACGCAGAAAGACGGACGTCTCTTGGTCATCGGCGCTGGCAAAGCAGCCGCTGCGATGGCGCGATCCTTGGAGAAGCACTATCAAGCTACTGTAGGTTCAGAGTTGAGCACAACATTCAGCTCACAACGAGTGAATCAACAATTGCGCCTATCGGGGATGGTGATTGTGCCTTACGGCCATCGCGTCGAGTGTGCTTGGATACAGGTACGTGAAGCCTCGCATCCGATTCCCGATGCAGCCGGAAGTGAGGCTGCGCGTGAAATGTTGGAACTTGTACGGGGCTTATCTGCGCATGACAGCGTTATTTGCCTCCTGTCTGGCGGCGGTTCCGCATTGATGAGTTTGCCCGCAGAGGGCTTGACCCTCGAGCAAAAACAAGCAATCAATCGAGCGCTGTTACGTAGCGGTGCCCGCATACATGAGATCAATTGCGTACGCAAACACCTTTCGGCAATCAAGGGGGGCCGGCTTGCCTTGGCTTGTGAACCAGCACGGGTTTGGAGCTTTATTATTTCAGATGTGGCCGGAGATGATGCCAGCATCATTGCGAGTGGTCCGACTTTACCGGACGCTAGCACCACTGTGGAAGCTTTGGCGATTTTGCGGCATTGTCAAATTGATATACCAAACAAGGTCTTAGAATACCTGCAAAGTCCAGCGGCTGAGACGCCCAAGGCAAACCTTCCTTCGTTACATAATCCGCACTATCAGATTGTCGCAAATGCGCGGGACGCCTTAGAAGGCGCAGCAACTTGGGCGCGCCAACAAGGTGTTAGAGTTGAAATTCTCTCAGATTGCTTAGAAGGCGAAGCCAGCGACCTAGGTTATCAACATGCAAGCTATGCTCGTTCATTGGCGAACCAAGGTGATTCTTGTGGCTCTGTTGATCGACAGGGACCTATCCTATTACTCTCAGGTGGTGAAACGACGGTGACATTGAGTGGTGGCGATCAGAGTGAGGGACGCGGCGGGAGAAATACCGAGTACTTATTGAGTTTGTGTCTGCATTTGAAAGGTGATCCGCGTATTTATGCTCTAGCAGCAGATACAGATGGGCGCGATGGTAGTGAAGCAAACGCGGGTGCTTTATGTTTTCCTGATAGTTTGCTGGTGGCAGCGTCGGCTGGCGTCAATGCTGAGACAAGTTTGGCACGACATGATGCCTTTACGTTTTTTGAGACAACGGGAGATCTCTTGTTCAGCGGACCAAGTCTGACTAACGTAAATGATTTTCGCGCGATATTGATCGTATAACGAAGCCAAGACGGATCAGAGTTCGATGCTTGGTTGCAACACTGTGCGAAGGCAAAATACTAAGTTGATTTAGAACAAGGTAAATTATGCCGAATCCACGTACAAAGTCATACTTTGCAAAGCATTCCATTGCAGATTGGGAGTTGGGTCTATGAATGTTATTGAACAAGAATCCGATTTAAGTTTGTCGGTTTCCATTAATCAAGGCCTGAAACAGGTCGTTGATATTTCGCATCAGATTAATTTGGTCGCCATGAATGCAATTTTGGTTGCGAAACGTGCAGGCGCACAGTCGGCAGGCTTTCGCGTGGTGGCAATGGAATTGCGCGTATTTAGTCAAAAGATGGAAGAAATCATGAGTACGCTCAGTCGTATGATATTTCAGTTGGTGAGGCGAATTGCCGCCTTACGTAAATTGGAAAAAAATTTGCGTTCCATTAATCGGACCGTTACTAAAAATGTGAATGGCATCCATCATATTGGCGATGCATTTGAATCGAAGCAGCAAGCATATCAAGACTTAAAAAATGCAACGGATCAAGAGTGGCAAGCATTAGAAAAAGAGATCCGTCGGTCGCTTAATTTGTGCAGCTCAGGTGCAATGTTGTCGCACAATGCGCGAATCGAAGCAGCTTACGGTGGTTCCATGCTGGCGGATATGCAGCAAGTTGCTGGCCGTATTGAAGAGATCATGAATCAAGCAATAGACCACCTGAAACATTTGACAAAATCGACTAGGACAGCATGAAAAAATATCAAACTATTTTCGAGCAAGGTGATCATCAATGGGCTGTCATTACACGTGACCCAGAAAAGCCAGACTATTTAATTGATACCAATGAGTATTTGGTGATACAAGGTGATAAAGCGATCCTCACAGATCCAGGTGGAATGGAGATATTTCCTGAGGTTTTTTCCGCTATCAATACGGAGTTTGATGCACGTAATATTTTAGCGCTATTCTCATCTCATCAAGATCCTGATGTCATTTCCTCTTTGGCCTTGTGGTTGGATTTCAATCCGAAGTTGCAATGTTATTTGAGTTGGCTGTGGAGTTCATTTATTCCGCATTTTGGTGGAAATGCTGATACCTTTATTCCCTTGCCAGATGATGGATTGGATATCGCTTTAGGTCGTTTGCGTTTGCGAGCTGTTCCTGCGCACTATTTGCATTCATCTGGAAATTTCAATTTGTTTGATCCTGTTGCTAAAGTATTTTTCTCTGGCGATATCGGTGCTGCGTTGTTGCCTCTTGGCGAGGATGACCTTTTTGTTAAAGACTTTGATCGCCATATTCGTCATGCAGAGGGTTTTCATCGCCGTTGGATGGGGTCGAATGAAGCCAAATTAGATTGGTGTCGCCGCGTTGCCGACATGCAAATTGATATGTTGTGCCCGCAACATGGTGCGATTTATCAAGGCCCCGACGTCATGCGTTTTATCAATTGGTTTTCTGAATTGCAAGTTGGATCGGGGATACGACGTTGAATTTGGCGTACATTCTGTTTGATTGAGCCCCTTCTTTTGCTATCTTGGGAAATCATATGCAAGAGTGCTCTTCAATCAATCAGGTGCGCTCGGCACGCTTCATTCGAAGCGTTGCAACCAAGGCCAACGTTGTTGATACGATGATGCTTTTTTCTCGTAGAGTTCGCGATAGGGCGTAAGCGGATTCATACTCAGTACACCTTGGTACAACTTCTCAAATCCATGCGGTGCATAGACCGAATCGGGATTGATTCCGACACACGTGGCAGGAATTAAGAAACGATCGATGCCTTCGCAAGCGCTGTTCAGCTGTGGATAGGTCTGTCCGAAATAAGATTCGTACCATAGATGGACTCGTGCTTGATTGCATAATTCCAAACGGATCGGTAAGTCAGCAAAAATCGCCTCTGCGCGCTGCTGCAGGGAGGTTTCTTTTTCTGCAGACAGATCGTTTGGATCAAAATAAAAAATATCGTAATCTTTGATCCCAAAATCCGCCGCTTGGTGTGACAGACGATTCCACACCGTTTGAAAAAGACATCCAGCAACCAGCCACGCATCCGGCAAATCGAGTGTTTTCCAGCGTGCCAAAATGTTGGCATTGTGGTGGTTGCTGAGAACGTCAGCGATGAATTGTTCACGCATGGTTGAAGTCTGGACAAAAGAGGCAACTGCTTGGTAAGAAAGCCATAGTACGATAACGTGAGGATCGATGAGAGAACAGACGTAGGACTTAGGTGTGCCCGCACTGTCGGTTTACTTTCGGCGCAATCTTGACTCTTAAACCAATGCACGTCCATCAACAAAGACTTTCATTTCACCTGATTGTATTGCAGTCCAATGTTCGTTACTTGTTAGTGGCTCGGTGACGATTACGGCGACGCGATCTTTTGGCGTAGTCACTTGGGCGAAATCGACGGACACATCTTCATCGGATAATGCGGCGGTATTAAATGGATGTTGACGTTCAATGTAATGCAGTTTAGTAGAACAATGCGCAAAGAGTACGCCACCGTTAGAAAGCATCATATTGAATGTACCGTGTTTGGCAATTTGATTGCAGAGACCAGCCAAAAATGTACGCAACTCTTCCAGTGTTGGCATGTGCATTCCAAATCGCGTGCGGAGGCATTGCATGATATAGCAAAATGCACGCTCGCTATCGGTGCTGCCGATTGGTAAAAAACTGCCATCGAGTTGTGGTTCAAAGTCTTTCAAATCGCCATTATGCGCAAACACCCATTGGCAACCCCAAGCTTCCCGAATAAATGGATGGCAATTTTCTAGAGCAATCACACCTTGTGTGGCTTTGCGAATATGTGCGATGACATTCGTCGATTTGATGGGATAACGTTTAATCAGCTCAGCAATGGGTGAATCGATGGCAGCTTGATGATCCACAAAATGACGTACGCCTTTACCTTCAAAAAAAGCAATTCCCCAACCATCTTTGTGTTCATCCGTGCGCCCGCCACGAGTTGCAAAACCTGTAAAGCTAAACACGATATCGGTGGGCGTATTGCAATTCATTCCTAAAAGTTGGCACATGGTGAGCGGTCGTGAACTGTTATTAATCTAAACAATAACCTTAACATCGATAGCTCCACGGACGAAATACACGCTGGCGATTTGCTTATATGTTTTTGACGGAGAAATGTAAAAAAGCCAGCAGACCCAAAAGTGTGCTGGCTTCTTGTCGTCGATCGCGAGGAATCGATCTTAGCGGCTTGCGGCTGCAGGACGAGCTGGTTCTGGTGGCAAGGGTTTGCGTGGCATTAATTCATCACGATTTGCGGTGTGTGCGACGAAATTGGCCATGATCATCGCCGCTTGCATCATGTCAGCTTTTTGGAGTTTGTCATACACGTCCATATTGCTGTGATGGGTGCGGGTGAAGTAGTCCATCGGTTCTTGGATGAATTGGAAGCCAGGAACACCGACCGCATCAAACGAAACGTGGTCCGTGCTGCCAGTTTTACGCAAAGTGGAAGTTTTTGCACCCAAGTCGTGGAATGGCGCTAACCAAGCATCAAAGATGACTTTGGCTGCAGCATTATTTTCCGCATAGATGCCACGAATCTTGCCGCCACCATTGTCAAGGTTATAGTAAGCGGAGATTTTGCCGTGCATCGGTTTGAAACTCAATGGACCAGTCGGACGACGCATAAAGCTTGGCAAATCCTTTTCTTTTGGATCGTTTACTTCTGGCCGTGATGCAACGTTCTTGTTGATAAAATCGCGTGAACCCAATAAGCCTTGTTCCTCGCCACCCCATAGTGCAATACGGATGGTGCGACGTGGTTTAAAGTTGATCGCTTTCAGTAAGCGAACGGCTTCCATTGCTACGGCAACGCCCGCTGCATTATCGGTTGCGCCTGTGCCGGCATGCCATGAATCTAAGTGACCACCGAGCATGACGATTTCATCTTTTTTATCTGTTCCTGGTATTTCTGCAAAGACGTTGATGGAATTGGCTGGATCTTCATCACCAAAATTTACCGCAACTTCGACTTCAGCTTCGACGTCTTTTTTCTTTTCGAGCAAACGGAAAATGCGATTGTATTGCTCGGTTGACATGACCAAGGCGGCTGGGCCAGTCGGTTCATCTTTTTTGTACGAGCCACCACCTTGTACGAAAATAGTACCGTCATCACCGCGTGAGACGTTAATTGTGGCAATCACGCCTTCTTCTGTAAGGTAAGGATTGATTTTTTTTGCGAATGCGAGACGTTTAGCAATCTCTGCCATGTCCATTGGTGGACGGCCAGTTGCACCACCTAAATCCAAACTTTCCATCTCTTGCAATTCTTGTTCGGTATAACGCTTCGCATCACCCGTGGTATGGAGCTTGGTTGGGGTCATCGCATCGCGTAACAGGATTACGCCTTTTAATTTGCCTTTCCATTTCGCCAAATCGTCTTCGGTTTCTAGTTTGGCATACATCACTTTGCCGCGCTTTAGGCCGTCTGTACCGGGTGTCCAAGCTTTAGGGATTGCATCCAACACTAAATTGGAAGGTGCGACCATGCGCATGGACGATTTTTCTAAAACCCAGCTACGACCAAATGGAGCAATACTGACTACTTGCGCATTTTGTAGCCCCCATTCCGTGAGTTGGGACTTGGTCCAGTCACCTGCTTTGCGTAAGCCTGGTGAGCCAGTTAAACGTGGGCCGATTTCGTCGGTCAGTACACTGAGGGTTTCCATAATTTTGGAACGGTTGGTGCCCTCGTCTCGAATTTTATTGACCAGATTTAAATCGACTTTTTCATCGGCTGCAATAGCAGGTAGGGTGGCGCTCACAAATAGTGAACACACCAGAACACTTATCAAACGCATCTTTTTATTCCTTTTAGGGTTGAAGTACCGGAAGTTCGGGCAATACGTACAAATAAACGATTGCCATCGAAGCCAATTGGATAAGCATGTAGTGAAATTGGTTCCCATTCATAAAAAGAAAATGTGGATCAGGGATGTTGCATCGCAAAACAAAAAAGCCCCAAGCATTTGCTTAGGGCTTTTGTTGAAAGTGGAAAATGTGCGGTTTTTTCTCAGTATTTGAAATGTATACCGAGCTTAAATGCCCGTGGAGAACCCGGCGTAATATTATTATTGCTATTCGCTGAGGCGTAATATTTCTTGTCACCTAAGTTTTCAATATTCATTTGCACTTGTACCGTTTTGTCCCACTTGTAAAAAAGTGCTGCATCGATGCGGGTGAATCCAGGCAATTCGACAGTATTGTCAGTTGATGGATAGATCGCACCACGATAAACCAATCCGGCTGCAACACCCCACTGACGACTAAAGTCATACCGATTCCAGACGGAGGCGCTATGAGTTGGTACTTGCGCCAATGTCGCTCCTGCTAAGGCGGTTGCGGATAAGGTTCGTTTGATTTTAGCGTCTTGATAGGCGTAGCCGCCCATGATGTTCCAGTTGGCCGCGAGTTTGCCATTGATCGCTAATTCGACACCCTTGGTCCGCTGACCATCGATCAAAATCGATTTGGTGGAATCGCTTGGGTCGGTAATTGCCACATTGCTGCGATCTAATTGGTAGATTGCTGCGCTCAGGCTTAAGTCAGGGTTTACGTCCCATTTTGCCCCTAATTCTAGGTTCTTAAATTCTTCAGGGTCAAACGTCTTGTTGCTGGCGGTGAGGGAAGAAAGTTGATCGCCAGCACGTGGCGCGAACGCAAGGCTGTAACTTGCGTAGAGAGATATTTCTGTGGCTGGCTTGTAAATCAAACCTGCGCGCGGAGAAACAGGCGTGTCGGTGACATTGATTTTTTCACCCGTTCTATTATTCGTGAAATCGACACCAAAACTGTCCCGACGCAATCCGATGATGGCTTGCCATTCAGGGGAAAATTCCATTTGGTCTTGCGCATAGATGCCAACGGTCGTGGCGACACCATGATTATTCGCATCAGTCGCCGATTGGCGGAACACCACATTATTTGTATAAGGATTGCTTAGCGGAACACTGATACTGTTGGCGTTGGTGCTGACACTGGGGAAATAGCCCGTGTTGCGCAAATTGTCGGTGGTTTGCTGGCCGAGTTCTAAACCTGCTAAGAGTTTATGTTTGATCGTGCCGCTTTGAATTTCAAAGCTTAAATCAGTTTGATTGAACAGATTTTTGCGTTGCGTTGCATTGTTGTAGGCGCTCAACGAGACGCTAGTTGCACTGCTATTCACTGCACCCGAAAAAATATTTTGATAGAACTTATCGTAATCGGCGTAGCGCGTGCGGTTACGTAGACTAAAACCATTCCCTAGATCGTGATCAATCAGTGCCGTGAACGCATCAACCCTTGAAGACGTTGGGCTTAAAGCAGCATTGCCGAAGAAAACTTGGCTATCGATATTTAATGGCTTACCTTGATAGGAAGGAATGCCACGATCTGCCGTCCGTTCGTCTTTGAAATGCTCGTATCCTAAGACGACGCTGGTATTTTGACCTGCTCGGATTGCGAAAGTTGGATTGATCCCGTGTCGTTTGATGCTAACGCCTTCGCGATAACTGTCGGAATTTTCTACCATGCCTGTAACGCGAAACGCCAGATTCTGATCCAATGCTTGACCCACATCTGCAGTTGCTCGCCGATTATTCCAAGAGCCAAGAGTGAGCGTCGCCTCACGCACAGGTGACCATTGTGCTTGTTTGGTCACGCGATTAATAATGCCGCCTGAGCCGCCACGGCCGAAAATCATCGCATTCGACCCCTTTAGTGCCTCGACACTCTCGATATTATAAAAATCGCGATAGTACTGCACGTCATCGCGTATGCCGTCAACAAAAAAGTCACCTGTCGAACTATTTCCTCGGAATACGGCTGTATCGCGGTTGCCTTCGCCCTGTGCAGTGACCACGCCCGGCACGTAGCGAATGGCATCGGCCATACTTTGCATCGCTTGATCTTTGATCAACTCTTTTGTCACCACGGTGATGGCTTGTGGCGTATCACGAAGTAGGGTGTCGGTCTTGGTCGCCGTACTGCTTATCTTGCTGACGTATTTTTGCTCGCCTGCTCCAACAATTTGTACCTCTGGTAATTTGGTTTCTTGTGGTGAGGTGGTGTTTTGTTGAGCCAACACTGGCAGGCTTAGGATGGACAGTATGGCGGCTGGCAGCGTCGCTAAAATATATGGGCTAGGACGGTTGGATGACATGAATATTCTCACTTTACAACGCAGATAATTTAAAGGTAGGTAGGTAGGGACGGGTTGTCGACTCAATGCTAAATTGTCCCTCTCATTCCTCATATTATAAATGCGAATTATTATCATTTGCAATTAAAAATCGGTTCAAGCCTCGCCCAAGGATTCATGAAGTTGATAAAAATCAAACACTTGAGCGCTTTATCGGGTGACATCCAATGCAGCGCAACAGCCATTTACTCAAGAGCAGTGCGAGTCGCTGTAACGTGACAAGTCGGAATGGGATGGTGCCCAACCCGACTTCGCGACTGCTTTTACACGAAAAGAGCGTCTAAAACGACAAGAGGGCCTTGTCATGATGAACAATGACGCAAATCTGAGGAATGAAAAAAGAGTGTATAGATTGACTACCCAAGCGTTGGCACCACGGTGAGACATTGACTACCGACCCAGCTTTGCCCAGGCGCTAGATGGATGGGTTTCAGTATTTGGGCTGCTTCCACACAGACCATGTAACGATAGCCGTCTGTCTCCAAATCCTTAAGTTCAGCCCCTTTGCGTGCACCAGGATTCCATACAACGGCATCCTCAAACCCTGTTTGTCGCACGATGACAGTCTGGTGTGGTTGCAGTATTTTGAGATCTGAGCTGATATCGGCGTAGATTCTGTCGGTCTCACCTTGGAATTCAAGGATGGCCTCTTCTTGATACCGATTACGATCGTCGGTCACCGTATCGTGATAGTGTAGACCGCCAAGGCCAGCTATGCGGGTATCTTCGAGCGCGCCGATGCGGAAATAGGTATGCAAAGCCGCTTGAAAATGCAATTCCATTTCGCCTAAATTACTGACAGAAAAGTCCATTTGCAAACTATCCTTTTCCACAGTAATCGTGAATTCAGCACGAAACGCATGAGGCCAAATAGACCGACTGCTGACATCGTCTTGTAATGTAAAAATTGCCTGTGCGGCTCCTTCCGACAGTTGTTCAGCGCGGACTAATTGCCAATACGCAGTGCGCGCAAAACCGTGTTTTGGTAGTGGGCCTAAGTTTGAAAACTGTGGGAAGACAATAGGCACACCTCCACGGATTGCCGCCCCTTCCCGAAACTCAGATGCATCGCTCAAGAATAACTGTTCCACGCCTCCGCTGGGGATCCAAGAGCAGAGATGTGCGCCGTGCTGGGTGATCTCAGCTCGTGCGCCATCGCGAGATTCGAGTAAAACTTTGTTCATAAAAGGCGGACTTTCTACTTTAGGAGAGGAGGTTGATTTGAAGAGAGTGCATTTTATCGCCTCTCCACCCAAATTTTGACCATTGAGGCAGTGATTTTTGCATTCTGTCGTTTACCTAGAGTTTATGAATGCCTCTTCACGTAAACTAACAACATCGACAATTCAATTCGATTTTCAATCTTTGAGGGGACGAAATCATGAAAAAACTAGCCATAAGCACTGCGATCGCATCGACACTCGTAATGGCCTTGAGTGCATGTGAAATTAGCATCAATGATGATGGAATTAAAGGCAGTGGGAATATCATTACCGAAACACGAGAGGCGAAAGGAATTGAGGCGATTATCAATCATTCTCCTTTTGACATTGACTTGGTCGTTGATGGAAAGAATAGTGTGGTGGTCGAAGGTGATGATAATTTTGTAAAAGAAGTCGAAACGGTTATGGAAGGGAATACTTTGGTCGTTCGCACCAAGCGTCAGGGTAATTTTCACTTCTCGTGGAAACATACGCCCACAACGGTTAAGGTCAGTGTCGCCTCGTTACATAAATTACTCAACACGGGCAGTGGCGATGTACGTTTGCGTCAATTGAAAGACGAGAAATTGGAAATGACTAACGAAGGTTCTGGTGATATTAGTGCGTCAGGCAGCAGCACTGAATTGATTTTTCATGCGAATGGCAGTGGTGACGTAAGTATGCGTCAATTCACGACGAAAAAAGCAGTGATAGAGATGAATGGTTCAGGTGACACCGAATTTGGTGAGGTGCTACAAAGCTTGCAAGCAAAATTGACAGGCAGTGGCGATTTACATGTCGCGAAATTAAAAAGCGAGCAAACTACCTTGGCAATTGACGGCTCGGGTGGAATTAGTCTTCGTGGCGTGACTAAAAATCTAGAAGTTGAAATGTCGGGCTCGGGCGATCTCTCTGTCGATGAAGTGCAAGCAGAGAAAACCACAATTAGTGTGTCCGGACCGGGGGAAGTGAGTTTGTCGGGTGAAACCAAGGCCTTAAAATTAAGGGTCAGCGGCTCGGGTAGTGTGGATGCCTCAAGATTGAAAGTGGGTGACGCGGAAATTCGCAATTCTGGACCAGCAGATTTGCAATTCAAGCTCATTAGCGGCAATGTTTCGATCGATACATCGGGTTCGGGTGATATTGAAGCGGATCTCGCAATGGCGAAGATCATCGACATTAATTCCGATGGGCCAGGTAGCATTACACTTCATGGAAACGGAAAGAAGTTAAATGCGAACTTAAATGGCTCTGGTGATTTACATGCGAATGATCTAGTTCTTGAACTGGCATCGGTCAAAGTTAATGGACCAGGCGAAGCGACCGTGAATGTGAAAGCTGCGGGAGGTAATTCAAGCGAGGAAAGTACGATCAAGAATGGCTCACGTGTGATTACAATCGATCGCAATGGGGTCGTGAAATAACGTTCGACTCCATGGCGATCTATTCTATCCTGACAGAATCAAGGCATTTTTAGCGATCCACATATTTCAAAAAATGGATCGCGCTAACGACAGAAAAGATTGTTCGTATAGCCACGCGTGTTGTGGGTAGCCGGCACAGCTACCCACAAACACAAAGAGCCAAAATCTGCCGCATGCTAGAAAACAACCATGAAATCCGAAGCGGTGAGTGTCGGTTGTCCAGTCAAGATGGCAAACAGGATCGGAGAAGCTGCGCCGGAACCATCAGAGTCATAGAAAAGCTTACCGTTAGTGGTGTTGTAGAGAATGTAGTCGTTCGCGTCGCGCGCAGCGGGATTGGTGTTTGCGACAAAATTGTCTGACGAGATTTGAGGGCCTACAGGAAGATGAGAAAATACAAAACGCGACAAGGCAATAGAATCAACGCCATGTTTAAACCACGATATCGTATCAACGTTGGTATTTGCGTCAAGGACTGAACCGAAAACCACGATATCCACACCTGAACCGCAACTGATCGTATCGTTTCCAGCTCCACCTATAATTGTATTGTTACCGGAACCGGCCACGATATTGTCAT
>NZ_JAGSPJ010000005.1:0-231014 GCF_018139545.1 Affinundibacterium fentianense
TTAGATTTTGGTCATTCCAAACCGTCAAATAGGTTGGGTCGATGTCATCTTGTTGACTCCAAATGAGCGAGCTGACGGCATCTTGTTCGATATCTTGGATACCGTCGCCGTTACCGTCACCTGTGCCATCGCCATAACGATTTGGGACGTTGGCCTCATCTAATATCGCGCCCTGATCCGTATCTTGCTTAACATTGAAGGTGGGGCCGTTCGCGCCGCCTAATAGGGCGCGATTGCCGACGTCCTTAATTCCATGCTCTGGGTTAAGGTTCACTTGTATCCGTCCGTTGCCGACAATATCGCTCACGACGATTTGATAGGTCGACGCATCGACGGCAATACAATCACTTAGGTTCGCACCAATCTCACCATCTAACTTTAAGGAGAAGTCAGATAAATCGACTCCGCTGACGCTTTCAGTAAATACGATGGTGTAAATCAATTGGTCTTGGCGTCCTTCCACCGGTGTAACCCGGTAGGAACTAATTTCTGGTGCGAAGCTATCTCGAACTTTGACGGTCAATGCTTGCACTATGTTCAATCCTCCTGCATCAGTACTACGAACTGTGATTTCGTAGTCGCCTGCATCAAGTACCGTTGGATGAGTGATATGTAGTTCATTGTTGATTATGTTGAACCAACGGCTGTTTTCGCTACCTGCTACGATCGTGTAGGAGTGCTGATCACCTGGATTGATGTCATTGGTTGAGAGCGTGCCCACTAGTGCACCGTCCCCAGCGTCTTGCGTTACTCTGCTATTTGAAAGCACGATTTTAGTTGGTGCAGCGTTCACTGCAGTACTTTGTACTGTCGTCAGATTATCGGTGTCGCTTGCAATACCATCATCGACTGTGACCGTGAATGTCGTTGTTTCAGAATCGCCTATCGCGACTCGTCCTTGGCTCGGTTGGAAAATTAGAGCGCGAAGTGCGGCTTGCATTTGTGCGGGGCTCGCCGCTGCGTGTGTATAACTGATGCCACCATCACTGGTACTGAAACCACTCGCGGCGAGTGAGGCAGTCGTGAACTTCCCTTTTGCAGCATTATCAAGTGTAACCGTGACAAATTCGACCGCGCCAGGATCTGGATCCGTGATAACGACATTTGCAAAAGGTGCCAAGTTCGACGTATCTTTGGTTACTTGATTGCTTACTGTTCCACTAATAATTGGATCGGTATTGACGGTATTGATGATGAAGTTATTCGAGTCCACGAAACCCTTGGCGGCATTCCCTGCAAGATCGCTAATGCCATGTAAATCTAGTTCTAAGGTATTCGTATTATCGTCAATCCCGAAAGTGGGCGTGAATGTAGCTGTCCAAGTTTGTCCGCCATCGCTCGAACTTACCGCGCTGAGTATCCCGTTAGGGACAGTCAAGTTGGCGTTGCTAAATCCTGTAACTCTTTCATTGAAGTTGAAAGTAACTACCGCAGTATCGCCAACCCCTAATTCGGTATCAGAGAACGAAATCGTGGCGTCGGGCAATAAGGTGTCGACCGCAAAATTGCTTGATTGATTCTTACCGTAACCGGAATTGCCTGCTAGATCTAGTACCCCCGTGTTATCGATGCTAATCACATTTATGGCGTCTTGTATCCCCACGTCAGGTGTGTAAGTCGCAGTCCAAGTTATTCCGCTATCAGCGCTCGAAAGTGCGCTGATTGTCGCATGTTCGACATTGATATCGGCAGTGGTAAATCCTGTCACCGCTTCGGTGAACTTGATTGTCAGTGTCGCCGTTTCTCCCTCGATTAGTGCAGCGTCACTGATACTGACGGTAGAAGTTGGTTGTAAAGTGTCTATCTTGTAGTTGCCTGAATCAACAGATCCTGTTCCCGCATTGCCAGCGACATCGGTGATCTTGGAGTAATCCAAACTGATCAAATTTTTTGTCGATTCAATAGCAGCAGTGGGAGTCAAGATGGCAGTCCACGTTGTGCCACCATCTGCGCTCGACAATTTAGTGATCGCGCCGTGATCGACTGTGAGGTCGGCAGTTGTAAAACCCTTGATGGCTTCGGTGAATGTGAACGTGATATCGGCGGTTTCTCCAACTTTTAGTGCGGTATTGGAGATGCTGATACCCGTGGCCAAACTCGGGCGCTCAGTGTCGATTTCGTAATTATTGGATTGACTGCTGCCGACACCTGCATTTCCGCTTGCATTGTTGAACCCGGTATTATCAACACTGACAAGGTTTGAACTATCTTCGATGTTCGAAGATGGCGTGAATGTGGCAGTCCAGGTGATGCCACCATCCTCTGTCGCTACATCGGTCAAAATGCCGTTGTCTACCGTAATATCCTTATTATCGAATCCAGTGACCGCCTCAGAAAATGTAAAACTGACTTTCGAAGATTCTCCGATATGCAGTTGTTCGTCATCGACAGAAATCGTGACCGTAGGGCGTTGGGTGTCAATCGCAAAAGTATTCGATTCGGTCGTGCCTGCTCCTGCATTGCCTGCAATGTCTTTGATGCCTGCATTATCCAAGCTGATCAGATTGCTTGCCGCTTTGGTGTTGACTGATGGTGTCAATGTAGCCGTCCATGTGACGCCACTATCGACTGATGACAAGCTGCTTAAAATGCCGTTGTCGATGGTAAGGTCATCATTGGTAAAATCAGTGACTGCTTCCGAAAACGTGATGGTGACCAATGAAGTCTCACCTGCAAGAAGATTGGTATCTGCCACGACGATACTGGCGGTAGGGCGTTCGCTGTCAATCGAATATTGAGCGGAGTCAGTCGTACCACTGCCACTATTTCCGGCCGCATCGAAAATCATGCTGTTATCAAGGCTAATCACGTTCCCAGATGCCGTAACATTAAGATCAGGCGTTAAGGTGGCGGTCCACGTGACTCCTCCATCTTTGGTCGCAGGATTGGAAATCGTAGCGTTGTCAATCGTCAGTGCTTTCGAATCAAAACCGGTGACGGCTTCCGAGAAGGTGAAGCTGACCGTCGCGCTTTCGCCAATGGCGAGATCTGCATCGTCGAAACTTATACTCACAGTGGGTCGTAAGCTATCGATAAGGTAGTTCGCTGAATCCGTGGAGCCGATACCCGCATTATCTTGTAAATCTGTATAGGCAGAATTATCGACACTAATTTGATTCGTATCATCTTCGACATCATCATCTGGCGTCAACGTCGCCACCCAAGTCTGTCCCCCATCACTGGAGCTAACCTTGCTTAAACTACCATGGGCAATACTGATATCTGTGTTGTCGAAATCTTTGACTGCTTCGGAAAAACTAAACGTGACTTCTGCTGTGTCACCAAGTTTGAGCGAACTCTTGTCAATCGAGATGTTGACAGTCGGTCTAGCGGTATCAACTGCGAAGCTATTTGAATCTGTGTTTCCATTTCCTTTGTTACCAGCGAGGTCAGCGACACCAGTGTTATCAAGTGTGATCAGATTGCTCTTCGATGTACTGTCTGCGGTTGGGGTAAAGCTAGCAGTCCATGTGATGTCGCCGTCGGTCGAACTCAACTTGCCTAGAATGCCGCCTGTGACGGTCAGATCATCTTGATCAAATCCGCTGACGGCTTCGTTAAAAGTGATTGTTACGAGAGAAGTCTCCCCAGCGCTAAGAGCTGTATCGCTGACGAGAATTGATGCGGTTGGACGCAACGTATCGATCTTGTAGTTGCCGGAATCGCTAGATCCGAATCCCGGATTGCCACTAGCGGAGCTAATATAGCTACTATTGTTGACACGAATGACATTCGAAGTTTCTTCTGTATCTGCGTCAGGTGTGAGGGTGGCAGTCCACGTGACGCCACCGTCGACGCTGCCAACAGTGCTGAGGGTGCCGTTCGACACCGCAATACCCCAATTGGCAAATCCATTCACCGCTTCCGAAAAGGTGAAGGTCACTTTTGTTGTTTCGCCAATTTTGAGCGCTGTATCCTCGATACTGATATTCACTGTTGGACGCACTGTTGTCACTGCATAATTAGGTGAATCACTTGTCCCCTTGCCTTCATTCCCAGCGAGATCTTTTATACCAGTATTATCAACACTGATGATATTGCTGGTATCTGTCGTTTCCGCTGTAGGCGTAAAGACAGCAGTAAAAGTAATGTGATCGCTGGTTGTTAGCGTGCCTAAAGTGCCATTTGCAACGCTAATATCAGCATCGGTAAAATCGGTGACTTCTTCGGAAAAAGTGAACGTGACAGTCGGATTTTCATTTGCAGTAATTCCATCATCGTCCATGCTAATAATTAGCGTGGGCCTAGTAGTGTCAATGGCATAGGTGTTGGATGTCGTTGTCCCTACTCCGGCATTGCCGGTAGCGACACTAAGCACTCCGGAATTGGCGACGCTTATCTGATTGCTGCTGTCTTCCACCTCTGTATTGGGAGTCAATGTCGCGGTCCATGTGATGCCATCGGAGGTGTTAAGTGCACCGAGGCTACCGTTCTCAACGGTGATATCGTCACTCGTCAAGCCACTCACAGCCTCAGAAAAGGTGAAGGTAACCGTGGTGGTATCGCCGATTTTTAAGCTAGTTGCGTCGACATCAATTGTGAGCGTTGGCCCGGCAGTCGCGACGCTGTATTTTCCGGAGTTACTTGAACCAACGCCATCGTTGCCAGCCATGTCTTTAACGCCAGACTGATCAACGGTGATGACATTGTTTGCGTTGGTGGTATCTGCTGTCGGCGTGAATGTCGCGGTATAAATAATGTTGTCAGAAGTCGAAATGCTGCCGAGGCTGCCGCTACCGACGGAAGTCACATCAGCGATGTCGAAGCCCGAAACCTTCTCAGAAAAAGTAAAAGTCGCCGTCGTCGTCTCACCTGCAGTTAAATTAGTGTCGTCTAAACTGATAGTGACCGTTGGTCGAGCAGTGTCAATATTGAAATTGCCAGAATTGGTGCTACCAGTTCCAGCATTTCCCGCGAGATCGGTGTAACCCGTGTTATTAACGGTGATCATATTCGAGGTGTCTTCTACGTCCGTATCCGGCGTAAAAGTCGCGGTATAAGTGAGACCGCCGTTACTGGTGCTGGCAAGCCCCAAACTGCCATTTGGGATGCTTGTTACATCGGCATTATTAAAGCCTGATACGACTTCGTCGAAAGAGAAAGTCACTGTCGCAGTTTCTCCCGCTTTCAGGTTTGTATCGGACAAGCTAATTGTTACGTGGGGGGCGGCTGTATCGATAGCAATGTTTTTATTGTTTGCCAGCGACCCTGCCGTACCAGGCGACGGCAAAGTTAATACCGCATCGGCTGCATCACTGGTTTGCTTGATAGTCCCGCTATTAAGCGTCAGTGAGGTCGTCGCCACATAATCAAGGTCTGCTGCCGTATCGCCTGCTTGAACGGTATATTGAAATACCAATGTTGCCGAGCCGCTTCCCGAGGTGTAAGTGGCTGAGCGATCGGTGCTACCAGTTTCCAATAATAGTCGCGGAACACCGCCTGTGGTGTCGACCGTAACTGCAGCACTGAACGTCACTTCGATAGAAATAATGTCGCCGGCGTTGTAGTTTCCATTGCTGCTGCTTGCGCTGACGTTGGTTACAGTCGGCGGGGCTACGACAGATTGGAATGTCCATACAGAATTCGAGCTAATTCCACTAAAGCTATTGGATCCGCTATCAATGAAAGCACCATTATCAACGCGAATATAGTAGTTGGTTTGACTGGACAAGTTAGACGTTGGATTAATGGTCACGACACTATTGCTTGCAAGACCATTGCTAAAGCTCACTTTTGCAACATCGTTCGCGGCGATGGTCTCTAGAACTGCGTTATCTGACTGGCGATAAATAACAATATTTTTTGAGGCCACCGCCGTCACCGTTTTACCAAAATCCATGCTGAAATTTTGGTTGATTGGCACGTCTACCGCGCCATTGTTGGGTGAGAGCGTGCCAGAAAATTGGAAAGTGTTGTCGTCATTAAACTCGTACGCGCCGATATCAATACTGCTACCTCGACCTAAGCCGCGAGCATCGTGGCTTGGTGCGCCTGTGCTGGTGCCCGCATTGATCGCATTGCTGCCAGTTGTGATCGAGATGGTTTGCACGACGCCACCATTAAACGCGAGCGAGCCTAATGCACTCCCGAGGCTTGTGATGGTTCCCGTTAGAGAATTGGTAGCCGAGCTATCCGTACCGATAGTGGATGTAATTAAGTTATTGCTGCCGGATAGCTCCGCATTGTTACCGATGAATACGTCGGTATCGATGGTTTGATTATTGGTACTCGTGTTATTCGCAATAATCGTGTTTTTAAGAACAACACTTGCTGCATTTGTTCTCAGGTAGAGTCCACCTCCACCTCCATTAAAACCATCGCCACCGTTGAATGCATTACCGACGATGGTTGAGTTGGTGATGGTTGTGACACCTGGCCCACCAATCGATATGCCGCCACCGCCACCAGCTAAGTCTCCGCTTTTGCCGATAGAATTATTGGCAATCGTGACATTGCTTAAGGTCGCACTATTCTCAGTATAAATTGAAATGCCGCCACCAAATCGGCCTTCACTATTCGAATTGCCGCTTATGGTGGTGTTGTTGATGCTAATTTGTGAAGCGTGTGCGTAGATAGCAACCCCATCCCCTGCGCTGTATTGTGCGGTCGATGTGTTATTCGAAAAAGTGCTATTACTGATAGTTAAGCTGCCTTTGTAAAAGGACAGTCCGCCGGTATTCGTTGATGAGGTACTGTTGGTGACGATGACGTGGTCGAGAGTTAGTGAGCCGGAGTATTGAAACGAAATCGCTCCTCCGCCAAATCCAGAGTCACCTACTTGCCCTTTGGCGTTAGTCAGGGTCATGCCAGAGAGACTCAATGAGGACGTATTCTGTGTCGCTCCGGTACCAGCGAAAATGCGTGAGCTATTGTTTCCGCTAATTGTGAGCAATTTTTCGCCTGGACCTATGATAGTTAGATGATCGCCATTGTCGGGTGCGTCGACATCCAATTCGCCAGTCGTTAAGGTCAAGGTTGCCGCACCACTCGCAAATAAGGCAGGGTCGAATACGATGGTGTCTGCTCCGCCGTCGCCAGTGGCGTTCGCAATCGCGTCACGCAACGAGCCTGTTCCACTATCATTCAAATTGGTGACTTTGATGGTAGCCAAATCATATTGGTAGTCGGTTGATGCGATTGCAAGTGCTTCAATTGCACCACTTTTGTATTCGAGTACCCAGTCTCCTCCTGACCCCGTATCGTTAGTCGATGCGGCGATATCGGCACCTGTCATGGCGCGAAATTGACGGACAAATTCTGCCCCTGTATCCCCTTTTGCGACGTCACAACCGTACAAGAGGATGTCGGCATTTTCACCCAGTGCATTCTGGATTGTGGCCATGCTCGTTTCATAGCTCGCTAAATTGTATGAAGAGAGCATGGTATTGCCGAGCACAAGAAATCCTTCTCCGCCATGAGAGACGATGTGTACGGCGGCGACTTGAGATTCTGTGCGCAATGCATCAGCGATTTGCTGGATTCCGTTCTGCAAAGGATCTAAGGTATGAATTTCTGAATTCGTTGGAAGGTCTTTTAATAGACTAGTCCAATTGGTAAGGGTGGTATCGACAAACACAATTGTCTTGCCATGCGAAGTAGCCGCCGTACTCGTGGAAGTTTCCTCACTAGTGGAGGGGAGATTGAGTTTATTGTCTGAGATCATTTTGCATTTCCTATTGAATTGGCGACAAATTTGGCGGTGATAACGTTGGCTTTACTTCCCTGTCCCTCTTTCCAAAATGAAAGTTGACTGTATTGGTGAAATAAATCAGGTGGAAGAATCGTGTCACGTGTTTGGAAGCTCACTTCCGGCCTGACTTTATGTAAGCCACGCATTCCTAGAGGGACATCAAATTCCGGAGCATCGTATTGGAGATGATGAAAATCGTGCTCGAATGGTTCGACGCCGATGAAGTCATAGATGAGAGGTAAAACTTTTTGTGGCGCTTGAGCCAGCAAGTCATAGTCGAGGACAAGCAAAGAGCTTGCATATTCACTGTAAAAAGCACTCTTGAGCGCGGCCCAGGGATAGCCAACCATACGGTTGCGTTGTGCCAAGGTTTCGACGCGGCTATAGACGGTGGCCCGTTCGTTATCGTCGTTGAAGAGTCGAGTGATCTCATAGGGATCGGATGCATATTTGCGCTCGATACTGTCCATAATCCACGCGACGTTACGTACACATGCAATGACTTTGGAATCGGGAAATTGATCCATCAGCATAGGCAAGTGCGCCGTCCACATACGATTGGTATCGAAAACGAAAGATTTGTCGGCCTGCTCCGCATAGTAAGAGTCAAATAGCCCACGTACGATGCGCTTTCTCTCTGCTTTTGTGATTACTGGGCCGAACTCAGAGCCAGCTCCGAATTGATGCAAGATGCTGTTGTACAAACTACCGATTGGACTAGTCATCCCCGCATGAAAGCGTGGGTTCTGGCGCAATATCGCCGAGAGCAAGGTTGAACCTGAACGAGGAAGGCCCGATATAAAATGAAATTGTGGCATGTTTGTGCTGAGCTGCTTTTTTGCAAATTAGTTGATGTAAGCGATCATCCCAGCTCGCTGAAGCGCGAACGTAGATAATCAATCTTCAACAATTCTGAGCAATTCGCATGCCACAGGAGATTTGTTAGCTTCTCCTAGTTAAACAAAAAACTTATGAAAATAAAAATTGTGTTTAACATGTAAATTGATACAAATTTATCCGTAAATGGGGCTCGTTACGTGTAATGTGCGGTTTCTTAATTGAAGATTGCTTGGTAGAACTGCAGGGGAGATCGATCGATTGTTTGTGGCTGTTCAAGTGGTGGAAGCGCGGGTGTTAAGCTTAAGAAGTGTCGACCAAGTTGTGCATGATCGAGGTAGTAATTGTCTTGCGCCAGTGCGGGTGATTGAGGCGCAGAGAATACCAAAATCATAGGCGTTCTAAAGCCATTCGCCCCCATGTTCCGGTTGTTCAATTCCTTCGCTTCGATCAGGCGTAATTCAACAGTTCCTGCTGAAGTGTGGGCAATAAAACTGGTGTGCAGTGACTGTACCGCTTGGGTAAATGAAATAGACATAGATATGGTCAATTAAGTTGAAAGAAGTGACAATGATTTTCTGGCACCCATTCGATTGGCGCCACGGCAGTTCGAAAATAGCAATTCGTATGCCAATTGATTTTCTATTGAGGCGCGATCCGCCATCGGATGATCGACACCCGAATTTGGATTTGGTACGTTTAGTGCTTGAGCAGAAACTGATTGTAAAATTCGTTGTTCATTGGATGCTAGGAGAATGTGTGTTTGAATTACCCCCTCTTTTGTCTGCGCGTAAAGCGATTGAATCCGATGCGGGAATTGTTTATCAACTGTTCCGTGATAGTCGGCCTGATCTGATGGATTTACCATTACCGATGGAGCGCAAAGAGCAGCTTATCGAGCTACAATTTTTGGCTCGGCAACAGGGAATTGTGCAAACCTATCCGGAGGCACAAATTTGGATTGTTGCTGAGCGAGGACAGGATATGGCTAGTTTGGTGTTAGCTTTCGAACACCAGACAATCCGATTGATTGATATCACCCTACTGAGTACGGCGCGTTTGCGAGGGCTAGGAACGCAGATGATCATGGCTTTGCAGCGTCACGCTGAACAGACGAATGCTTCACTGCATTTAGCGGTAGTTCGTGGAAATACCGTTGCGTTTCGCGTTTACCAAAAATGTGGATTTGTGATTGATGACGACGATGGATTTGTTCTGCAGATGTCGTATCGCACCCCGAATACGATGGAATCTCAAGTATCGCTATGACCCCTAGCTCTTATCTGAAACTGCCATTAAGTTTTGACCTTAGTCGCTTACGGCAGGACTTAGACACTGCCATGCATGCGAAGTGGATCAAGCATTTTAATACACGGGATTATGTCAAAGATTGGTCTTGTATTCCTTTGCGTTCTATCGATGGAGGTTCCGAGCATATTTTGCCGATAGAGAGTGATCGGTATGGGAACACAAGTATCTTGGATGCCTGTCCTTATTTTATTCAAGTATTGGATCAATTTGAATGTGAGAAGACATCTGTGCGTTTGATGTCGCTTGAAGCGGGCGGGGAAATTAAAGAACATCGAGATCAAGGGACCTGCCTAGAAGACGGTATCGCAAGACTGCATATTCCTATCCAAACTAGTCCGGAAGTACTCTTTCGTATCGACGGTGAGGAAGTGCATTTTTCTGCAGGAGATACCTGGTATTTGAATGCCAGTTGCTTGCATGGAGTGACTAACCATAGCAGTTTGGCACGGATACATTTGATGATTGATTGCATAAGCAATCCTTGGCTAGAAACATTGTTTCGACAAAGTCATTGGCAACCGCGCTCAGCGCCAGTTTACGGTGACCCTGCAATCAATGATGAGAATGTGAGTGCAATTATTGCGCAACTGCGTCTAAGTTCCTCGGAAACAGCTCAGATGATGGCGGATCAACTTCATACCATTTATGCGCAGCGTCAATTGAAAAAACCAACCTGACTTTTCTTTATACGACTGGCACATCGTTTGCTTATTGCTAAGAATACGGTGCCAGTTTGCTTTTCTGCGGTCAGCAACAACTATCGTATTGTTCATGAAAAATAAAGGCGACTAGGTTGCGGTGCCTGACTCATGAAAAAACGACCGCTTATTATTGTTTAAAGGAAATCATGATGGATGCTTTTATGGGAACAATTATGGCCGTAGGGTTTAATTACGCGCCACGTGGTTGGATGTTTTGTAATGGGCAAGTCATTTCAATCGCGCAAAACAGTGCAATGTTTGCCTTGCTCGGCATCACCTATGGCGGCGATGGACAATCGACTTTTGGTCTGCCCGACTTGAGGGGGCGGGTTGCGGTTGGATCACAGGCGCAAGGTCCAGGCTTGTCAAATGTTGTTCAAGGTGAGAAAGCAGGCACCAATAATGTCACTATCATCGCCAATGGTTCAGTCAGCGTGACCCTGACTTTGGCAAATATGCCAGCGCATAGCCATCCGGCTACACTGACGCTCAATCCTTTTAATGCGACAACCCAAATTACCGTCGGTACGGGCACCAATGGTCAAACCAACGCGCAGGCAAATAACGGTGGTTTGACGAATACCGCTGCACAAGGGCAAACCAGTGCGACGCTTTTCCTACCGCCAAATGCAGCACCCGCAAATCCAGTGAATCTTGGCGGCGTCTCCACCACGGTGACAGGTGGAGGCACGGTCACCACCAACAACGTTGGATCCGGAACCCCTGTTGTCGCACCGGTCATGACAACGGCAACGACATCAATCATGCAACCCTATCTCGGATTGAATTACATCATTTGTATGGAAGGAATATTCCCGTCTCGTAATTGAGATAAAGCGTCGACAAACCGTTGCTGATCGCTTTGTGGATATCGCAAATGGACATCTTCATACTGAGATAGTTTCCTAGGTATTCGATGGCTTTCTTTCGCTGCTTTCGACACCCTAAAGTCTTCGTGACTTCATATTGGACTTTAGGGATGTCGGGGCAGATACAAGCGAAGTTAGAGATTCAGTTGGAAAAGGCTGACAGCGATTGGGACAATGTCAACGAAAGCTTGGCTAATAATTTTGCAATTCTGCCACGTATTCACACGCAAGTATTACAATGAGCCTTTATTGAATTTATCAGGAGTCGGTATGAATCTTTTCCGAACCATAGAGGCGCAATTTGTAAAAACATATGGCTGCCAAGTCGTCGCCATCGGCGCCCTCGCGCTATTGAGTGCCTGTGGCGGACAACGCACCGCTGAACCGAATGCGGCTTTTAGTTCGATGCCACCGCAGGCCGCTCCACTCGAAAGTGAAACGCAAAGCTTCAGTGGAAATCGTGCGAATTACATCATCAGTAAGTTAAGCGGGGCGTATGTTGTCACTGACCTCGTTTCAAATGATCACGTCGCCGTCGTCAAGAATAAGAAGCAATTACGATTTGCCGATGTGACAGTCAATTTAGAGATTGGCGATTTGGTGAATCAAATTAGTTTCGAACAATGGCGATCAATCGTTGACTTGTATATTGCTTTTTTTAATCGTGTTCCTGATGCAGATGGATTGCAATATTGGTTGACGAAATTAAAGTCGGGTATGAGTGTCGAGCAAATTGCAAATAGCTTTTACAGCTCTGCGATTTATTTTTCTGCTCAGACAGGCTATACGGCCGAGATGAGTAATCAG
Organism: Affinundibacterium fentianense; assembly: GCF_018139545.1. Classification (GTDB taxonomy): domain Bacteria; phylum Pseudomonadota; class Gammaproteobacteria; order Burkholderiales; family Burkholderiaceae_D; genus Undibacterium; species Undibacterium fentianense. Next base: position 12,216 of record NZ_JAGSPJ010000005.1, read on the forward strand.
GATTTTGTCCGAATAATTTATAAAAACGTGCTGGGTCGGACGGGTGACTTAGCCCCACCCGATGCTGACGTGAATTATTGGGCAGGCGAGTTGGCGCGCGGGGTTAGTAAGGGCAGTATGATCCAAAGTATGCTGAACTCTGCCCGGACCTTTTACGCTGATCCGACTTGGAAGTTCGTACCGCAATTATTGGATGGCAAGTTGCAAGCTGCACAGTATTTTGCCATTAATCATGGACTTACTTACGTCCGATCCGAAGACTCGATCCTAAAGACAGTTGCGATTGCCGCAGCTGTTTTACCAGGAAGTATCACTAACGCACTATCTTTGATGCCTGTTAAAGACATCACCTCGAATCTGGCATCGCCACCGAATGTCGAAAATCTCGCAGGCGTGTGTGTTCCTACCGCTGAGAAAAGTTGGGCGCGTGGCCATTTGGATGAGGTGTATCTCTGGTACAAAGAGATCGTCGAAGTTCCTATTAATGCGCAATTATCGCCTGCTGAATATTTCGATAGTTTATTGGTTCGTTCCAAGGATAAATTTAGCTTCACCTCGCCACAAGCAACTATCGACGACTATTTTCAATCTGGCACAAGTTACAGCTATGGATATTCCTTGCAGCGTCAGGGGACGCGTTTACGCGTGCTTTTTGTTGAGCCAGGATCGCCAGCAGATCGCGCTGGTATAAAACGAGGGACAACAATCGCTGCGGTCGACAATACCTCGCTCGCACAACCCGCGAATGAGGTGCAATACGCGGCTTTGTATCCGAGTAAAGTGGAAACACATTCTTTTACGATAGTGGAAGCTGGTTCCAGTGTGAGTCGAACTATCTCGATGCAGTCAGCCTCGCTTGCTAAAGCACCTGTCCTTGAATCCAAGGTGTTGACCGATAACGGTAAAAAAATTGGTTATTTGGTGTTTAACGATCATATTCGAACTGCTGAGCAGGCTTTGATTAATTCCATTACGTCATTTCGTGAGGCGGGAATTGATGAACTTGTCCTTGATGTGCGTTACAACGGCGGTGGCTACCTCTACATTGCCGACGAGTTGGCGGCGATGATAGGAGGAAGTCGCACAGCTGGGAATATCTTTGAAACGCTCATTTATAACGACAAACGTCCAGAGATGTCGGCTGGGGCAACTTCTTGGTTTTATGCTTACGATACCAAAAATCGCCCTTTACCATGGCTTAATTTATCACGTGTTTTCGTCTTAACCAGCAGCAGAACTTGTTCAGCCAGTGAATCCATCATCAATGGCTTGTCGCCGTTCATGGATGTTATTTTGATTGGCGAAAATACCTGCGGCAAACCGTATGGTTTCAGGCAAACAAATAACTGCGGATTGGCATATTTTGCCATTGAGTTTTCGGGTGTCAATGCAGTAGGAAAAGGTGATTACGTGAATGGATTTGCACCTAAGTGCCAAGTCCCCGACGATTTAGAGCACTTATTGGGCGATATGAATGAGAAGCGATTAGCTGCCGCAATCTCTTATGCGAAGACAGGACAATGTCCCGCCGCGACAAGTATTTATAGTCCCGCGTTACCGCCTGTTGGACCGTCCGAACGCGATCCCTACCCATGGCGTAGTATTCGTCTAGTGCAATAGCGTGAACACAGTGCGATTGATGGTGCCGACCTACGCGATCAATCGCGCTGCTTATCTGTCAATATCGTATGTTTAATGAAATGCGGAAAATGCAATGATTGTCTCCACCATACCGAGTGGTGACAATCATGGGTATTTTGGTAATAAAAATTGAATGCCTATTTGCTCGAATTCGCGCAAAACAGACGGTTTGCAATAATTGGTATGTATTGAGGAAAAACTCGTGTAAATTTTAAGAAAAATGTTGCGATCGACGACCAATGCCCGCCTTGCAGCGAGTCTAATAAATCGATGTTCATTCTCAAATGGGAAAAATTCATTTTTCATTTCTTGGTTTGATTGGATTGATTTTACCGCTGACGCTCAATCACGTTGTTGCCGACATCTTTCGGTGTACCAATGCTCAGGGCAAAATTCTCACTTCCGATCGACCCATTTCTGAGTGCCAGAATCGTGGCATGAAGGTCTATTCCAATGATGGACGTTTCAAAACCGAAATTTCAGCCCCGATGAGTGTCGAGGAAAAGCAAAAACTTGCCCTCGAAGCAGAACGGCAACGAGAAATCAGGCAGCAAGAAGAAGAGCGGAAGAAAGAAGAGCGTTTTCTCATGGCGCATTTTCATAGCGAGAACGATATCGAGGTGGCTCGCAAGAAAGCGGTCGAAGTCTTAATTGACAAGAAGAGATTGGCGACCGAGCAACTGACTTCACTTAGCGAGATCTTAGGTAAGATGCAGGCAGAAGTCAAAAATACAAAAAAGACCGCGAAAGAACTTGAAGCTCTGCGCCAGCGGGCTGAAGATATGTCGACGAATATCTTGACCGCCCGCAAGGCCATTGGATTCTATGACCAAGAGATACTAAGAACCCACACCGAGTTTGATCAGACCTTACAACGGTATCGCACCATCGTCATTCAGAGGCGCTAGCCGCCTCGCAGCAAAGCTGACTAGAAGTCCGTGAGCGATAATCTTCAATAAACTCGTCAAAACTTCCCGTTTGATTTTTTTCCATTGCCACCTGTTCGGCGATGGATTCTGCTGCTAGCTGATCGAAATAGGCTAGCTCGGTCGGATTCGGCGTCTTTGATCTGAATTCCTCTGCAAACTGCTGACTTTGCGCTAAGGCAAATTGCTCAAATGAATTGCCATACGATTTGATTGCCGCAAGCACTTGCGCCGAGGGCGTAGAGTCTGGATCTGCTAATTTTTGTGCCTGTACTGCAAGGCTCTCTTGGTGTTCGTTGAAACCGTGTTGGCGGTCGAGTAATTCAGCAACTGCCTGCATTTGATCGAGCAAATTTTTACCCCATGCTTGTAGGCTGATTGCTTGCCCATTTTGTTGCAACATCAGTCCAGGCTGACGCCCATATTTCACTGTTAAAGCGAAGTTACTTAAGTTTTCATCGCCTTCAATTTGGTTGGTTAGCGGGCTAGAATTGAATGCGCAAAACAGGAGAAAGGTATCCAAGAAGCGTGAACTCTTTAGGTCAATTCCTAGCGGCTCAAAAGGATTGACGTCCATACATCGAACTTCAATGTATTGCACACCGCGAGCACATAATGCCTCGACAGGACGCTCACCCGATTTGATCACACGTTTGGGGCGAATGGTCGCATAAAATTCATTCTCTATTTGCAGCACATTGCTGTTGATTTGCATCCATTCGTCACCTTGCTTGATACCTAATTTCGCGTAGGGAGGATGAGGTTTTCGAACTGCGAGCGATAGGCTTCGCATGTATTCCATCAAAGTGTTATAGGGTGGCACCAAGCCATCTTGCACATTATTTTGATAGCCTAGATCGCTCATCCGCAAACTCGTCGCATAGGGAAGATAGAGCGTATCATCCGAGAGGGTTTCAAGATTGTGTTGACGATTCCGCAGAAAATCTTTTGCCAGTGCAGGGGAGGCGCCAAATAAATACATCAATAGCCAACTGTATCGATGGAAGTTTCGGATTAAGGCGATATAACTTTCAGATTGATAATCTTGTGGGCGGCTATGGTCATTTTCTGCGTTGGCAAAAAGTTTCCACAAATCTTCGGACAAAGAATAATTGTAGTGAATACCTGCAATACACTGCATGCTTTTACCATAGCGGAGTGCAAGTCCTCGACGATAAACATGCTTGATCATTCCAATATGAGAATGGCCATACCAAGCGATTGGAATATCTTGCTCCGGCGGCAGTTTGCACGGCATGGAATTGTTCCACAACATTTCGCCATTAAACTTGGTATAGCTATAGCGATGAATACTATCCAGTTTGGCAAGTGCAATCGCAATATCTTGCTCCGCTGGTGTAATAAATTCCAGTAGGGATTCTGAATAGTCGGTGGTAATTTGCGGATTGGTCAACGCGGATCCTAAGCCTGCTGGATGTGGGGTCAACTTCAATTTGCCTTGCATATCAACACGCAGGGTCTCTCGCTCGATACCACGTAAGCCCTGCTGCAGCAGCGGGCGGTGTTGTGGGTTATCAATGAGTGTGAGACGTTGCTGTAGCAAATTGCGGTGTGAGCTGGTCAAGTTAAACATCCTTTGCCGTTGTCATTCATGCGAAAAAAAATCGCGTTCTTCAAATTTGTGCATAGCATAGCCGAAAATTGCATCATGCATATTTTTGCTCCAATTTTTACCCTAATTGGCATTTGATCTAACACAAGTAATCATAAATCGGCTGTTATCTCTGACTACAGCAATCATTGAATGTTTATAGTTTCTGAACTCATCATCGTGTAGGCCGTAGCGAAGTTTTGTTCGGTAAGGTAGTCAAACAAGCGATCCATCGTGGACATTGGCGCTTTATTCCGTACAGGTATTACTAACTAGTTTAAGATCTCGGCTTTGAAAATACGCTGTAGAGCAAGATAGGAAATGGCATGATGAGTGTTTGTGGTTTGGATTTTGGAACATCTAATTCGACGGTGGGTTTCTGTAGTGGGAGTGAGGTTCGTATGCTCCCACTCGAAGATGAAAAAATGACCTTGCCTTCGGTGGTCTTTTTTAATGCTGATTTAGACGAAATTCAATATGGCAGAGCCGCGCTCAGTGCCTATTTGGAAGGTTACGAGGGGCGTTTAATGCGCTCTATGAAAAGCTTATTGGGCACAGCTTTAATTGATGGTCACACCGAAGTGCAAGGGAGACGCTTGGGATACAAGCAGCTGCTCGTACAATACATCACCGAATTGAGACGACGCGCCGAACAGTCTGTTCAATCTGACTTTCAATACGCAGTTTTTGGACGCCCAGTTTTTTTTGTTGACGATCAGCCTGACGCGGACCGCAAAGCGGAACAAACACTACATGAAATCGCATTGGCGGCGGGCTTTCGCGAAGTGGCTTTTCAATTTGAACCGATTGCAGCAGCGCTCGATTATGAGTCTCGAATCGTACGCGAAGAGCTAGTGTTAGTGGTCGATATTGGCGGCGGCACTGCTGATTTTTCATTGATTCGACTGTCACCCGAGCGACGCCAACAAATGGATAGGCAAACAGATATTCTCAGCAATACAGGCATCCATATAGGAGGTACTGACTTTGACAAATATTTAAGTTTGCAACAACTAATGCCCAAGTTAGGAATGGGCGGGCGTTTGAATAACGGAGCCGATATGCCTTCCGCCAATTATTTTAATTTGGCAACTTGGCATACGATTAATCTGCTGTACTCTCAGAAGGTCGTGCGTGAGATTCAGGATATTTGTCGTGACATTCACGATCCAGAGTTACGCTCTCGATGTGAGTGCCTTCTTCACTTAATCGACCAGCGTGATGGACATTGGCTAGCGCTCAAAGCGGAAGAAGCAAAAATCGCGTTAAGTGAAACAGAGCATGTGACTTTAGAATTAGAACGGCTTCGTGAGATTCATCAATTGGGAAAGCCTATTCTTTCCATGAGTCGGGATCAACTTGATATCGCAATCGCACCTCTATTCGCTCAGTTGAATGTGACGATTACCCAAGCGATTAAGCTCGCAGGCGTTTCTCCGGCACAAATTGACACCGTGTTTTTTACTGGTGGCGCCAGTGGCGTGCGGGGCTTACGACGTGATTTGGCGTCTTTGTTGCCAAATGCAAAATTAGTTCAAGGTGATGTTTTCGGAAGTATTGGCGCGGGTCTTGCTTGGGATGCAATGCGTCGATTTGGGTAGGTTGGTAAGCAGCGATCTACATAAAATTGGGTGAGATTGTTTTTCTTTAGAAGTGGATCGACGCAAGAAAGTGTCTTACAAAATTGGTGAAAAAATATTATTTTTAATTGGCCTAGCCAGGGATGAGTGGATCATATTCAGGTTCGTTGTTTTCCGTTGATCCGTCTCGCAGTCAGGCGAGATTTTGTTGTTGCGTGGAAAGGTACTTGCTATATACTGAAAGTACTTTGTTAATGTGAGTTTCCATTTCTTTTGGGGGCGGCATGTCAGAACACTTCGATGATGACGAGATATTGATTGAGGAAGACCTCGATACAGAAGCCTTGGCGAATATCTCGCAACGCACTTGGAAAATTGCTATCGTCGATGATGACGAAGACGTGCATCGTGCCACCGAATTTTCATTGCTCGACGTCAAAATTTTGAATCGTCGCCTCGAATTCATTCACACCTATTCAAAAGCTGAAACACACGAACGATTTGCCGTTGAGTCGGACATCGCTGTTGTATTGCTCGACGTTGTAATGGAAACCGAGCATGCAGGTTTGGATCTCGTTTGTTTTATTCGCGATGAATTAAAGTGGCGCGACACGCGAATCATTTTGCGCACAGGACAACCAGGCTATGCGCCTGAAGAAGATGCAATTCGTGACTATGACATCAACGATTACAAAACAAAAAACGAATTAACACGTAAAAAATTACTGACAGCACTAACAGCCGCGATTCGTTCCTATGACCAATTGAGGACGATCGAAGCGAGCCGTCGTGGTCTGCATCAAATCATTACATCAAGTGCGGCATTTTCCATGCAAGATGGGATTGAAGGATTCGCATCAGGCGTGATTACCCAAATTGCGGCCTTGTGTGGCGTACCCTCTGAGGGATTGCTTTGTGCCCAATGCGATGAAGCACTGCAATTTGACAATAGCTTTCGCTATAGCGTGATTGCTTCGGCTGGCCACTATCGAAGTTTGATGAATCGACCGATTGATGAGATCGATAATCCCATTATTCGAGATTCTTTGCGACGCGCTCTGTCTGAACGTACCTCGCTGTTTGAGGAACATAACATGACCTTGTATTTTTCTGGTCGTGGTAAGCGTGCGATTGCTGCATTTATCGAACTACCCTATGCATTGTCGTCGATTGATCAACAGTTGCTTGAGATTTTTTGTTTTAATTTAGGTATCTGTTTAGACAATCTTGGCTTGGTCAGTCAGTTAAAAAATTATGCATTTCGGGACCAACTATTATTGTTGCCCAATCGCTTAAAATTTATTGAGCAAATTGGCAGCGTGATTGATCGACGTACGCCAGATCAAATGGTCGTACTCATCGACATCGATGATTTTGCCGAAATTAATGATGTTCTTGGACATCGGTACGGCGACCTTTTGTTGCGCGCTGTAGCCAACCGTTTGCAAAAGGCATTAGGCGAACAGGCGTTCTTGGCGCGTATCGGTGGAGATGTGTTTGGTTTGCTCGGCAGTATGCAAATGCTTCAGCCCGGCGAGTTGCAAAATTTATTTGTTGACCCTTTCATTATCGACGATACCTCGCATTCTGTTTCGATGTCGATGGGGATGGTAGCGTTGGATTCATATGCGCAATCAGGGGCCGATGTGTTAAAGGACGCGAGTATCGCCTTAAAACGTACAAAAGGTTATCAACGAGGATCACACACGCTCTTTACTCGCGAGATGGGGATTGAGATTCGCGAGCGTGCGCTCTTGATGCAGCATTTACATAAGGCTTTTGATGCTGAGCGCCTTTACCTCATGTATCAGCCTCAGCTGGATTTGGTGCAACGACGGGTGATTGGGTTCGAAGCTTTGTTGCGGTGGCGTACAGATGATGGGCAGATGATCCCACCAACGGATTTTATTCCATTGGCTGAGCATTCAGGGCTGATCATTAGTCTAGGAGCTTGGGTTTTACGAACTGCTTGTTTCACGATGATGCAATTGCTCGAAAAAGGATTTCAGCTGGACCGGATTGCGGTGAATGTATCTGTCATTCAATTTCGTCAATCAGACTTTATTGGATTGGTTGAGAATGCATTGCGCGACAGTGGTTTGGCACCGCATTACCTAGAATTGGAGATAACGGAGTCGGTCACGATGAGTGGTGCCGGGATGTTTGAAGAAGCGCTGGCAAGGTTAAAATCACTGGGTATTCAAATTGCGATTGATGATTTTGGTACGGGATTTTCCTCTCTAAGTTACTTAGATAAACTGCCTGTTGATAGACTGAAAATTGATCGTGCATTCGTGACACAGATCGATACGCAAGGTGGACCAAGAATTGCGGAATTAATCACGCAATTGGGTAAGAAATTGGGCCTGAAAGTGATCGCTGAAGGAATTGAGAGCGAGCATCATCTCGATGTCTTGCGAAAAATGGGCTGCGATGAGGGGCAGGGATTTTTGATCGCACGCCCTATGTTGGAGAGTGCGATCGAGCCTTGGCTACGCGAGTGGAAGTCCTTGTAAATCGCCTCGATAGGTAGGCTGCGAAGATAAAATTTTGCGACCGCTTGTTGGCTAATGGCAGCGTTTCAACGTCTACCTAATCTCGACTGAAAACGGCGTTCGATTTATCCTTTGCTCTCTAAATAGCTCCGGTATCCGTTGGCACGAAGTTCACATGCTGGGCATGTGCCACAGCCATGTCCCCAATCATGTAAGTGACCGCGCTCACCCAAATAACAGGTATGGGTATCTTGTCGAATCAAGTTGATCAGGGCAGTACCGCCGAGACGTTCTGCTAAGTGCCAAGAATCGGCTTTGTCAATCCACATTAAAGGGGTTTCGATATTGAGACGAGTCGCCATTCCCAAATTGATTGCTACCTGCAATGCTTTCAAGCTATCGTCCCGACAATCTGGATATCCAGAAAAGTCGGTTTCGCACATCCCACCTACTAGTACAGTGGCTTGACGGCGGAAGGCAAGCGTTGCCGCAGTCAGCATAAACATCAAATTGCGACCAGGAACGAAGGTATTTGGCAAGCCATTCTCTTGCATTTCTATGGCGATATTTTCTGTCATCGCAGTGCGAGATAATTGGGAAATTAGGCTAAGGTCAAGTAAATGATCCTCTCCTAATCCTTCGTTCCATTCAGGCTTGAGCTTACGCATTTTTTCTAACAATTGAGGACGCATAGTCAATTCAATAGCATGCCGTTGTCCATAGTCAAAACCGACTGTTTCAACCTTGTGATAACGTTCTAATGCCCAAGCTAGACAGGTTGTCGAGTCTTGACCGCCACTAAATAGGACGAGTGCTCGTTGCTTCATTTTGCTAGTTATCATATTGGATTATTCGTTGTTTATTCACTGTCTGTTGGATTGCATATCGTTCGGAGATCGAACAAAGGATAGCTCGAACCGAGCCATTGCAAGAGGGGCTAGCGTTGAACGCTGATAATCTTTTGTTCTAGCAAATCGCCATTGCCGTCTTGAAATCGAATTCGGACAGGGTAATAGTCTAACTCAGTTGCTAGCCACAGGTCTAATTGCTGCCCCTGTGCATCGGCAGGTGGTGCTTTGCGAATATGCATGACTTTCAGTTCCCCAATTGCGGTATCGAGTTTGTCAAAATCGAGGACTTTAAAACTCCAAGGATCAGCGTCACGCGTTCCAGCGACCAGCATATTCCACTCTTTTCCGATTTGAACCTGCTCTCCTGCCGCACGTGCAAACCCGACCAATTGCCAAGTCACACTGAGTCGGTCTTGCTCCCCACCTTGGAGCGGGTAATGCAGGTCTGACTCAGAGAAACGGAGGGTTTTTGTTTGCCGATCAAAGTAAGTGATTGTCTCGTTTCGACGAAATCGCTTTTCTGAGAAACGTTCTGGACTCAATCCCGATGTCTTGATTTGACCTTGACTACGACTCTGCAGAATCTTTCCAAATAAAGCAACTTTCGTTTCAGAACTTAATTGATATTGCTTGCCCGTTTCGCTACTTTCGCTCCATTTCCAACTGATTTTCGCTTCGCCACTGACCGGTATTCCCTTCTGACTTGATTTTAAGCTATAAACCAATTCAACATTGGGTGCTAGATTCCAGTTTTGCGCACTTGCGTGACACGACAGCGACGCGGCGTAGACGCAGAGCAGTAGAGATAAAGTAGGGAAATGAAGCCAAGTCTGCACCGACGTTTTAGCTGGCTGTATTGATTTTTTGCTTAAGTGAAATAACGCTTTGATTCGTGACATTACCATTGCTTTCTGTATTGCGAATTTGTACCGGATACCATCCTAATGACGGTGCCAGCCAGATATCGAGCTGGGAGTTATAGGCACCCGATTTGGGCGGTCTCGATATGTGTATTGTTTTTAATTTTTCCGAATTTCCTACGAGCTTGCTGTGGATGTCTTCTTCACCCACCACTTGAAATAAAAAGGGACTCGCGTCTTTTCCCTCGGCGACCTGTATTGAAAACGTCCTTCCAGGCGCAAGTTGAGTCGGATCTGCGTACCCTATTGCAGCCAATTGAATTAAGATGCTAGCGGCATCTTGTGCTCCGTTTTCCATTGATACCGTCTTGTTCGATGCCGAGAAGCTGATTGTTTTGTCCACGTGATTAAAATGTATTGCGGTTGTTGCACGGTTCCGTCGTTGATCTTGGCTGGTTGAAGGCATTAATCCAAAAATATCGATCACGCCTTCACTTTGGATCGTTAATAGATTTAGCGTTGTGATGAGTAAATTGATGCCGACTTCGATCGAAATCTTGTATTTCCCATTGTAACGTTCCCAATGTATGCTACCAACGCCTGTCGTTGGTTCACCGTTGACCTTGGTGTGCGTCACTTCGAGTTGCATTTCAGCAGACTCTGGTACCCGTAGTCGGAATTCCGGTGCGCTCGTAGTCTCTGCGCTCGTGTCGGATTTCATTTCTAGATTTGTGTCAGTTGCAATTGCTTCACTGCTGGTCTCAGTAGCAAGGGGGGACTGTTCAAGCGGCGTTTCAACTTGTGTTGTGGGCAGCACATCTGTCTTAGGAGTTGAGATGGGCTTGTTCTGTTTTTTCTTACTGGGAGAGGAAGCCAGTACAGATTCGTTCGATGGGGATGGCGTCGATATGGTCTGCAAGTTAACTCGAATGGGCGCAGGCGTTTCTAAATTTGCCTGAGGCGTCCATTCTTTCCAGCTTGCGGACTCTAATAAAACGATATGCAGTAAGATAGTGACCAGTACAAATAACCAAGTACTGGGTTTGGTCCATTGGTTGGAAAAATAGCGAGATAGAAAATGCTTGTTCATCATGATAGTGTAATCGTTCTGCTGTAATCTTGCGAATTGGGTTGACGTGTGAATTCCATTTTTGGGCGCGTTTTATGATTGTTAGTGACTGAAAATACTTTAAAACAGACTTAATCTCGATATTGACTTTAGAAACTAGGAGGAGTCCAAATGCAAAATCCGTTTCAACAAGCAGGTTCGCACGTGAATGACCCATTAGGATTTGTCAAAAAAATATGGGGAGACATGCAGCTTCCGGGGATGGTAACGCCAACTCTATCTGTCGATGAGCTCGATAAGCAGATTCAAGATTTGAAGACAGTCGAATCGTGGCTCACTGTGAATATGAATATGTTGAAAGGAACGATTCAAGCTCTCGAAGTGCAAAGAGCAACGATTGCAGCCCTGAAAGCAATGGGCGAGAGCTTTGCACAGACGAGTTCACGTGCGGAGTCAGCAAACGGTTCTCACTTTGGTACTGCTGGGCAATCGCCTTCTGCGTCACCCCACGCAACGTGGCCCATGCATGCTCAAGCTGCGGAGCCAAGTGTGGAAGAGAACGAGGAGGATGAGGAGTTGGATGAACTCGATGACGTTGATGCGCCGATCGAATCGCTGGATGCGGCTAAGGAAGAGGTGGACAGCGCGACAGATAAACCGGTCAAAACTGCTCAAGCGAGTACAGCGGAAGGTTTTCAAAGTCCCGCCGCATGGTGGACGCTATTGCAAGATCAATTCAAACAGGCATTGTCGAATGCGCTGAAAGACGAATCAGATACAGACAAAGCTGATGATATAACCGCCGGCTCCGACGAAAAAGCGCCATCGAAGCCACGCGCGAAGCGTTCACCGATGAATGCTAAAGGGCAAAGCAAGAGTACGGTTACGGCGAAATCGAGCACGGCGAAGGGAGTATCAAAAGCTGTGGCGAAGATTCCAAAAGCCCAGCAGAAAATCGAACCTGGCAAGAAACCCACTGGAACAACAAAACCTCGAGCCAAGCCAAAATCAACAAAGTCAGTACAGGGTGGCGTGCGTCAGACTCGCCAATCCAACTAGATAGAGTCCGCCATTCGGCAATTTAGTGTGCTGTTCATTCACGGAAGCCCTGACTTCCGTGAATGAACAACTTTCTCGTGTGATAGTGCCGGTGCAGTATCGAAAACGACGGATACGAGGTAAAACCGCTATTCCGCGAGTGCTTTTTCTATCGCTGCCACCAAACCCTTGTTTTCTGGTGTCGTAGTGCTTGCATAGGCGCTCAATACTTTGCCGTTACGATCGATCAAGTATTTGTAAAAATTCCACTTCGGGGTTGTCCCCGTTGCTTTGATCAACTGTGCGTAGAAGGGGTTGACATCGTTGCCACTGACAGAAGATTTCGCGAACATCGGGAATTTGACTCCGTAGGTGTTGAAACAAAAGTCGGCGATTTCCTTGCTCGTCCCCGGTTCCTGTTTACCAAAATCATTGGAAGGGAAACCCAGCACGACTAGTCCACGGTCCTTGTATTTAGCGTAGAGCGCTTCGAGCCCCTCATATTGTTTTGTGAATCCGCAATAGCTAGCTGTATTGACGACGAGTGCAACTTTTCCTTGATATTGACAAAGATTTTGTGGCGCCTCGTCTTGTAAGCGATTAAAGCTATGTTGTAAGACCTGAGGACAACTATTATTGCTAGCTGGCGCCTGTGCATGGCTATGAACGGCAAACGAACATAGTGCAAGCGCGAGCAGCTTATTGAATGTAGACATGGTCATTCCTTCATTGATGAGCTAGTGGGATTTGCTGAAAATGTCGAACAGAGTTTGTGTTCGTTTCGCATGGTAACGCAATATTTTGGTCTTTGCTGCGGGTTGCCCAAACTGTGCAGGCAAGGTAAAGTGGTCGCGACTCGCGGAGTAGGGTGAAGTTTGCTGGATCCCAGTTTGTCGTGAGAGGATTTCGTTCTAGATGGTTTACAGCTTGCTAGGGCAAATATGGGTAGTCGGCGCATACTTGTTTTGAGTCGATTCATTGTGTTTATCGGGACATTTTGAATCCAAAATTTTTGTTTATTTTTTTATGAAAATTCTTTATGCCTGATTTTGAGAATAAAGTTTGTGAGCGCGAACAATTGCTTGATCGTGTTAAGGCACTCGCGAAACCCGTTGTCCTGACCAATGGCGTATTTGACTTATTGCATCGTGGCCACGTCACTTATTTAGCGCAGGCTCGAGCGTTAGGGGCATCGCTCATCGTGGCCGTGAATACAGATGCATCCGTACGTCGACTAGGCAAAGGCGAGGAAAGACCAATTAATAGCTGCGAAGACAGGATGGCGGTGTTAGCTGCGTTGGCAGCAGTGGATTTGGTCGTTGCTTTCGATGAAGACACAGCGTTGGAAACCGTTCTTATTGCCAAACCAGATTTATATGTCAAAGGTGGTGATTACGAAATGCATACGATCCCCGAAGGGAAAGCAGTTTTGGCTTACGGCGGGAAAGTACAGGCGATTCATTTCGAGCATGATCGATCGACCACAAAGACGCTACAAAAAATGCGTCAAACTCCGCAAACATAAAACACAAAGATACTGTCGGAATCTGGCACAAATGCTGCCGTTTGGCGCTCGGCTCAGGTAATATTTTGAAGCATGGTGCTCGCGTCAATAAGATGTAAAAATTGGCATAGAGAATACGCGATTTCGTCATCCTCATCTTCTTTTTTCTAGTTATGTTGGTAAGTCAATTATGGAACAGGTAAAAGCCATGCTGGCCGCGTTACGTGAGAATTACTTGCGTGACCTACCTAGCCATATCGATGAAATTGAACAGTTGTTGCTGGAGCTGGAACGCGAGGGCTTCCAACTGTCTTTGTGTCGAGAGTTATATCGTCAGGTACATAGCCTGAAAGGAAGCGGCGGCACATATGGTATGAATTTTATTAGTGATATTTGCCATCCAATGGAAGATTTATTGAGCCATTTGATTGAGCATCCGCAGCAATTACAACAAGGTGTGATTGGTACAGCACTAGAATATGTCGATTTGATACGTAAAGCTTGTTTTAGCTATTCTGTTAACCTTGAGCCGAGTCAAGAACTCAAACTTAGCTTGCATGCGTTAAGGCAACGCGCTTCAAAAAGTCGCTATTCCGCGTTGATCGTTGAATCGTCAGAGGTGGTAGTTGGAATATTGCGAGAAGTTTTACTCGATGAAGGTTTTCGGGTTGAAGTCGTTCACGATGGCTACCTCGCCTTGGGACGAGCACTCTCAGAGCCTTTTGATTTGTTGGTAAGTGGATTGGAAGTACCACGTTTGAATGGACTTGCATTGATTAGTGCGATTCAAAAATCAGGGATTCGCAGTGGCAAAACGAAAACCTTGCTTTTGACGACATCGGATCACCTCGATCATCAAGTGCATCCTGATTTCCTCCTACGCAAAAATGCCGAATTGAAGCGTAATTTTAGGGCATGTGTCGCGGATTTACTCGCAAAAGCTGTACACTGACCAGTCGTCCTTGCGCCTTCTTATTGTCGTTGATTTGAAATACTCGGGATGCGAGTGGATTATCGATTGCCATACACTTCGATTAGTTGGGCGATCGTGTCGAGAGGGACAATCTTATCGACTGCGCCCAATTTCACGGCTTCCTTTGGCATTCCATAAACGACGCAAGTCTTTTCATCTTGAGCGATTGTTTCCGCTCCCGCATCATGCATATCACGCATACCTAATGCACCGTCATCACCCATGCCTGTCATCATGATGCCAAGGGCATTGCGCCCCGCACATTTAGCCACCGAGCGGAATAATACATTGACCGAAGGTCGGTGGCGATTGACGGGCGGCGCATCGAGAATTTCAACATGGTATTGGGCGCCACTTCGTTTTACCTGCATATGCCTGCCGCCAGGTGCGATCAGAGCTCGCCCCGGAATAACGCGGTCGCCATTTTTTGCTTCTATGACTTCGACCGCACAAATTTTGTTCAAGCGTTCTGCAAATGCAGCGGTAAATTTCTCGGGCATGTGTTGCACGATCACTATTCCTGGCGCGGTCCTTGAAAGCTGTGTCAATACCAGTTCCAAGGCTTGCGTTCCGCCTGTCGACGTTCCAATTGCGACCAACTTATCGGTCGTGACTGCCATTGCAGATGTTGCGTGAATGTCGAGTGCAGGAATGACTTCGTCGATATTGATTTTGATGCTCGGATACGCAGTATTCGTGGTCGGTGTTGATAGAGTATGGATGGGTGCCGTGGCATGCATCGCTCGTATTGGACGTAAGTTGGCGCCCGCAGCAGCCTTCACGGCTTGCACGATGTCACCTGCATCAAGTTCCAAAAAATTCTTTAAACCAGCCTTAGGTTTGGTGACAATTGCGACCGCCCCCGCAGCTAGTGCTTGCATCGAAGTTGCTGCACCTTTCTCTGTTAAAGTAGAACAAATAATCACGGGCGTTGGACGAATTGCCATAATCTTTTTGAGAAAAGTAATCCCGTCCATGCGTGGCATTTCGACGTCGAGAACAATGACATCTGGCCAGTTCGAGTTCAACTTATCCATCGCAAAAATGGGATCAGATGCAGATGCAATCACTTCAATGCTGTCGTCTTTTCCTAATAGTGCAGTCAATACTTGACGTACCACGGCAGAATCGTCAACCAGCATCACTTTGGTTTTTGCTTTCACTAGTCCATCACCTTATCAACGTGTTTGACCCAAACATCACCCGACCATAAATCAAACATAATATTTCTGTGACCATTTCCTCCCAAGTGTTCTGACTTAATCTTGAAACCGTATTGCGCAAGGAGCTTACGCCCAATTTCGACGTTTTGCTCCGAGACTGAGAATACTCGACGATCTTGACCAGGAAACTGATTGCCCCCACCAAAAATTTTGACTTCGTAATCGTGTGCCGACGTGTTTGCCTTTTTGATTTCATGCATAAAGAGGTGGATGGTATCTTCAGCATATTTACCGTCAAGTTCATGATGGCCATGTCGTTTATTCTTAGGCAGCATGTAGTGACACATTCCACCAATATGCTTTTTGGGGTGCCACATCGTAATTGAAACGCAAGATCCCAATATGGTGCGGATACGGGTCTCTCTATCACCAAAGTAAAATTCACCTGGCTGCAAGAAAATATCAATGTAAAAACCTGGTTCATTCATAGGTATGTTTGTTCAACTGTGGCGTCGGTTAGCATGTTTTTCGAAATCTCACTAAAGTTAAGTCGTTTTTTGATAGACCGATGGCGCCACTAGCTGCAGGGGCGAATCTAAGCCATTAAGCGTTTCGGAATGACTAATAATAAAATACCCACCAGGCTTTAATTTGTCAGTTATTTTTTTAACTAAATTTTTCTTTGTCTCTCGATCAAAGTAGATCATGACATTCCGTAGAAAGATAACCTCAAATTGACCTAAATCAGGCAAGGGCTCGACCAAATTTGCAATACTGAAATGGACTCTTTTGCGGATAGTTTGATCGATCAAAAAGAAGTCCTCAAATTCCTCTTTCCCCTTAAGACAATATCGTTTTAATAAAGTTTGTGGAATTTTTTCTGCTGCCAGCATAGGGTACAAACCGCGACGCGCTTTATCCAACACGCGCGTCGAGATATCGGTTCCGATCACTTCCCAGTTTTCCGAATCAAAGGCGTCAGCGAGAGTCATGGCAATTGTATAAGCCTCTTCTCCACTTGAACTGGCAGCACTCCAAATGCGAATTTGCCGCTGTTTTGCAAACTGTGGACAAACAACTTTCTGCAAGAACTCGAAATGCTTAGGTTCCCGAAAGAAGTAGGTTTCATTCGTTGTTAGTAAATCTATTGCTGCAGTCGTTTCATCCTCGTAGCCAGGTCTACCGAGTAATGCAAAATAGTCGCTGTAGCTTCTTAGTCCTAGTTTGCGTAAACGTTTATCTAAACGTCCCATCACTAGGGCTTGTTTACCATCATTCAATGCGATACCGGTTCGTTCATACAAAAAGCGCGAGATCCATGCGAACTCGTCTTTTTGTAAATGAACAGGTGCGCTTGCACGTATCGTATTAATGCTCATGAATCAATCTCTCACATGCTGTACTGTGGATAGCTCAATTTACCTTAAAACCGTTCAAATTTGGCGTCAATTGTGTTGATGTTCGATAAGCTTGTTCTACTTTCTTTGGATTTCGCCTGTGCTCTTTTTGGGGCTGTGATGGAGGTCTGCGGAATCCCTTGATGGGAGGGGCTTTTAAGTTGAAAAAAGCCGATGAGGGACATCAGTTGTTCCGCTTGATCTGTCATCTCCTCGGCTGTTGCCGCGAGCTGCTCGCTAGATGAGGCATTTTGCTGTGTAATTTGACTCATTTGATTCATCGCATGATTAATCTGTCCGACGCCTGCGGATTGTTCATGTGAGGCTGCTGCAATTTCTTGTACCAAGTCAGAAGTTTTACTAATACCTGGGACGATTTGCTCGATTAACTTACCCGCATGCTCCGCCGTCTGCACGCTTCCGCTTGCCAAATCTCCAATTTCTTTCGCTGCAACTTGGCTACGCTCAGCGAGTTTACGTACTTCTGCCGCGACGACTGCGAAACCCTTGCCGTGTTCACCAGCACGAGCCGCCTCAATTGCCGCGTTCAGCGCCAGCATATTGGTTTGATAGGCAATATCGTCAATAATTCCAATCTTTGAAGCGATTTGCTGCATTGCTAATACGGTTGCCCTGACAGCCTCTCCACCTTCTTTCGCTTCTTCGGATGCTGTTGCAGCGATTGCATCGGTAACTTTTGCATTTTCCGCATTTTGCGTGATTCCCGTGGCCATTTGTTCAATGCTGGCACTGGTTTCTTCGACTCCACTGGCTTGTTCGCTCGCAGCTTGAGATAGTGCTTGAGAGGTGGCGCTCACTTGCTCTGATGCATTGGAGAGTGCATTGGTCGCATTGATCACGTCGCCGACGATCAGGGCGAGTTTGTGAACCGTTTCATTGCTTGCCTCTTTTAGTTCTGCAAAAGTTCCTTCATAACGCTTATCAATTGTTTGTGATAGGTCACCTCGTGCCAAAGCTGCAAGGACGCGTAATAGTTCATTTAAGCCCTCGTCACTCGTTTGCATCAAGCGATTGAAGTCTTGGCTTAGTTTTGCAAAGAAACCTGTCTTGCCCTCTTCATTTAAACGTTCTTTGAAATTGCCAGCGACCGCTTGCTCAACAACGGACTCAATTTCCTTCTCGATTGCGACCTCAGTCGTGCGGTCCACCCATTCAACCACGCTCCCTAAGCGTATGCCATTTTCATCGATGACTGGATTCGCGGATAGTGCATAGATCCGACTGCCAATCTGAATTTGCGCTCGATGCGTTGTTGTAAAGCTTGCGAGTATCGTACTTTGATGCGTCGGGCTTTTATGAAATTGATCGATGCTAGAGCCGATTAGTCGAGTCACGGAGAAAGTCGGCATCAACTTTTGGAAATCCGTTTCTGCGCGCCGCAGCATTTCGAGCACAGCGCGATTTGCATAGATGATTCTGCGGTCATTGTCTGCAATCATGACATTGGTTGCACTACCGTCCAAAGCGATCTTTATGCGCAAGTTTTCCGCGGCGAGTTTTTGAGTTGCTTCGAGCGCGGCCAGTTCATCGGTCATGTCGTTCCACTCAATTACACTACCAAGACGTTGCTTAAGCTCATTGATGACCGGATTGATCGCTAGATTGAAAGTGCGTCCTCCCAATTTCATCTGGGATTTATGAGTGCCATTGAGTTCTTCCAGCATTTGTGTTTGATACCCAGAATAGGGATGAAATTGATCAATGTTCGAACCTAATAGGAGGTCTACGCTAAATGTGGGGAGGTCTTGGCGGATGGCAGACTGCGCTTGCCTGAGCATTGCCATCATTGATTTGTTGGTGTAAATAATTTTGTGATGAATGTCCGCGATCATGACATTGGTGGTCGAGTTATCTAGCGCAATTTTGATACGTAGTGTTTCTGCTGCGTTCTTTTCGCTCTCTAAGATTCGTTCGCGAATTGTTCCCACCATTTTTTTTAATGCTGCTGCAATACTGAGATCGTCTTTCTCTTGCAAGCTAATTTGCGCGTCGAGTTTGCCGCTCGCAACTTGATTGGCAAATTCTGCCACAATAGCGGGCTCATTCCCGATTTGACGAATGACAATTCTGATCATATAAAACATCAGTCCGGCAACAACACTTAGCAATAGGAGGCAAGCTCCAATCGTCCTCATACGTGCTTGTTCGATTTCCTCGATGAGGGCTGCAGTACGCTTATCGAGCTCTTTGACCAAATTCATTTCAAGTTCAACATTGCCATCGACAACTTCGCTGAGCTGCCGGAAATAGTCGCTTGGTGAAAAGTTGAGTTTATCCGCTTCAACAATTTTGTCAGAGATTAGATTGAGGATTCCTTGAATTCTTGTTTCTTGCGTCTTCAGTTTCTCGCTGTAATGACCATAATCTGAATTAATTGCGACCAATTTGTCGAAGATCGTGCGATTTACTTCAATCGCATTTTTGATTTGGATTTGACGCCCTATCAATTCGCTACGTTCTTGTGTCGAGATCTGAGCTTTCGCTAAGATTGCGGCGCCCATTCCGCGCGCAATCGCCACGTCTTCATTCAGTTTCAAGAGCGTGTTTGTGGTCATTAGCATCAAAAAATAACTAGCGCTATCAGGGCTAAAAGTTAGCCCACTGTTGTCAGCAATTTTATCTACTAAAGCGAGAATATTTTTTATTAGCGCGGTATGCTGGGCGAAGCTTTGCGCTGGTGTTAAGTTGTCTCGATTTGTTAACAGCGACTTCCAGTTTGAATTTAGCAGTGCTGTCGCTTGCTCCGCCTGTAGTATAGGCCGTTGTTTGATTTCGGCTAAAAGCGTATCAAAAGCGCGACTGAGTTCTATACTGGCATTCTCACGTTCACGTTTTAGATCCGTCGCGCCAATTAAAACCGAAGTGTGCAGTCCTCGATGTTTCTGTGACAGTTGCAATACTTTAACGGCATAGGGTATGGTTTCTGATCCTCGTCGTTCGCCTGTTACAAAATTGACTTCTGCATTGACGGTTTTTAAGTACAAAATAAAAGGTAAACCGAATAACCCCAAAACAAACAAACCAACGATGGCAAATTTTTGCCACATTTTCAACGACGCGATTAATGATGTCATCGCTAAGTCCTCCGTACACGCTTTTGAAGTAAGAGTAATCGCTTCCAGCCACAGCCAAATCAGACCTCAACATGAGCCTTTCCAATCTTGCATTGGAACGGATCTGGTCATGTTGTGTTTTTCTCTTTGGCTTTGTTTCCTGAATGGCGTTACTTTGGGCTAACCTTCTTTGAGGACTTTCCCGCTGTTTTCTTGGTGTTATTCTTTACCTTGCCTAGCAACTAAAAAGTACTTGGTGATTGGTAACTGATTCGATCGATTTAGATTTCGGTATCGTCGGCTTTGCCATCGCCCCAATTATCTACCGATTGTCCAAGCGCAAGCATTTCATCAATGGATAAAACTTGGTCTAGATTTAATACGATAATAAACCGACCGTCTTTTTTCGCCATTCCACTGATGAAGTCGGGTCGAATCTTCGCCCCAAATGATGGTGGTGGCTCAATTTCCTTTCCTGGAATATCCACGACTTCGTTCACCGCATCAACGACAATCCCAATGCTTTGTGTATCTTCTTGATCACTCTGTTCCATTTCAAGTATGACGATGCTAGTACGCCTTGAAATAGTCGTCGTGCCTCGATTGAATCGTGCCGTCAAATCGACAACGGGGACGACACGACCGCGTAAATTGATGACGCCGCGAATAAAATTCGGCATCATCGGAACTTCAGTCAAATCGCCATACTGAATAATCTCCTTGATATTCAATATGCCTAAGGCAAAGACTTCCCCCCCAAGTACAAAAGTTAAATACTGACCAGACTCAGGAAAAGTTTGCGCGTTCGTTACCAGTTCGTTGCTTTGTTTTGTTTTGATGATTGCATTCATTGCCGTCTCCTAGAAGCGTTCAAATTTAGCTTCGTCGAAACCTGATCCTGACGGAATTGCTTTGGTAGATTTGACGACACTACGTCGGACAATATTGTTGCTTCGAGTGGGGATTTGCGTTTGAATTGGACTGCTGGTGTTGACTTGATCCAATTGAAAAAAGCTGACCAACTCGAGTAACTGTTCTGCTTGGCTTGTCATTTCTTCTGCTGTTGCAGCCAACTCTTCACTTGAGGATGCGTTGGTTTGCGTGATTTGGTTCATTTGATTCATCGCGGTATTGATTTGCCCAACACCTGCCGATTGTTCCTGTGATGCGGCTGCAATTTCTTGAACGAGATCAGAGGTGCGACCGATACCTGGCACGATTTCATCGATCAGTGTTCCCGCGCGTTCCGCTGTTTTCACGCTGCCACTTGCGAGGTCTCCAATTTCTTTTGCTGCGATCTGACTACGTTCGGCCAACTTACGTACTTCAGCGGCGACGACGGCAAATCCTTTACCATGTTCACCAGCGCGGGCAGCCTCGATCGCAGCGTTGAGTGCCAACATATTAGTTTGGTAGGCAATGTCATCAATGATGCCAATGCGCGAGGCAATTTCTTTCATTGCGACCACGGTTTGTTTTACTGCCTCTCCACCCTCAATCGCTTCTTTGGAGGCTTTCGCAGCGATACCGTCGGTGATGGTTGCATTTTCCGCATTTTGGTTGATGCCAGCGGCCATCTGTTCGATGCTAGCGCTCGTTTCTTCGACACTGGCGGCTTGCTCACTTGCTGCCTGTGACAAGGCTTGTGAGGTTGCGCTCACTTGTTCTGACGCGTTTGACAAGGCATCGGTTGAATTAATCACGTCAGCAACGATATGGGCTAACTTGTCGACTGTTTCGTTTGCGGCATTCTTCAACTCGCCAAATGTACCGTTGAAATCCGCTTCTATGGTTTGCGTCAAGTCACCTTGGGCCAACGCGCCGAGGACTCGTAAAATTTCATTCAGGCTCGCTTCATTTGTTTCGACCAGTCGATTGACATCGGTACTTAGTTTGGCAAAGAAGCCGCTCTTGTCATCCATCGTAATACGCGATGAGAAATCGCCATTCATCGCGGCTTCGACGACTGTACTTACTTCGTTTTCGATCGCAACTTCGTTCGTTCGGTCTATCCATTCGACAACGCTTCCGAGGCGTTCACCTTGCTCGTTGATGACGGGATTGGCGGATAATGAGAAGTGTCTCTCACCAACTTTAATGTTCGAACGGAAGTTGCTGGTGAACGTCGCTAGCAGGTTCTTTTGATGGCTAGGATTTTTATGGAATTGATCAATATTCGAGCCGATTAACTTTGCCGCAGAAAAATTCGGCAAGACTTTTCTCATATCGGCTTCTGCATTGCTCAACATCTCAACAACGGATTTGTTCGTATAAATAATATTCCTGTCATTGTCGGCAATCATGACATTCGTTGCACATCCATCGAGGGCGATTTTGATCCTGAGATTTTCATTCGCCAAACGGTCAGCCTCGGCTTTCGCGGCGAGTTGTTCTGTAATGTCAGCCCACTCGACGACGCTGCCTAGCCGTTGGCCGTGATCATCAATGACGGGGGCAGCCGACAATGTGAAAGATCGGCCACCCACACTGATCTGCGCTTTGTGTATCGTCGTGAAAGTGGACAAGAGATTGCGTTGATGAGAAGGGTTTTTATGAAATTGATCAATACTCGAACCGAGCAGTTTTGCGACACTGAAGTTTGGTAAGTCCTTGCGAACATCATTTTCTGCATTACGCAACATTTCTACTACGGATTTATTGAGATAGATGATATTTCTATCGTTGTCCGCGATCATCACATTTGTACCAACGTTGTCGAGCGCGATCTTGATACGCATCGTTTCCGCCGCATTGCGTGCACTTTCTTCTGCACGCGCACGAATTTGGCTTACCATCTTCGAGATATTGGCGGCAATACTGGTATCGTCGCCATCTCGAAGTTCCAATTCTACGGTTAGATCGCCACTCGCAACTTTCTGTGTGAAGCTCGAAACATCTTTGGGTTCCCCTCCAATCTGCGTACGAATATTCTTCGCTATGAAATACGCGGCGATAATCCCGACCAGAAGTGCTAAGGCAGAAAGAATTTTGATTTCATCAACAATACCCTCAAAGGTTTTTTTGTTTTCATCACTGCGTTCTTTGACAATTTTGTGTTGAAATTGAATGTATTCACGAACGACTTCATTCAACGCTGTCGCTTTGGCGTAGCCTTCAGAGCTAGCAAGTTTTAAAGCGTCCTCTTTCTTTCCGCTATCGACTAACGCATTGACTTGATTTTGCACTGCTAAAGATGCTCGGTTATTCTCTTTCATCTTGACGTGCATTGCTTTGCCTTCAGGTAAATACAATAAGGGTTCTAACTTATTGAGGGCATTAGTAAGTACTTCATTGTTCTTTGCGAGTCGCTCACGTGCCGTTGCAAGCTCTTGTTTGTCAGTTGATGCCGCAATTTGGAGTACACGTCCGATAATTCCACGTGCTTGATCCAAGATTTCAGTCGCGACTTCTGTTTTGACAAATTCGCGGCTTAACACTTGTTCAGACTTTTCATTGATCGAGGAAAATTGCGTCAAGCTCGTGACAGCCATTGTTAGCATCATTGCTAAGATGAGGCCAAAACCTAGAATCAATCTTTGCATTATCGTTAAATTTTGCAGTTTCATTCTGAGTGTACTTTCTGTGACGTTAATCGGTGAGATATGAAAGGCGAAGCGACTGAATTTTCGCCGTTCGCGTGTTTATATATGCTTGCTTGTATCGGCTTTGAATTGGAGTGCTGCGGGCTTGTGTTGCGCGCGTCGCGTCACTTGCTGCATCATTGACGCAATGCTTAAAATAAGTGCGACTTCACCACTTCCCAAGATGGTTGAGCCGCCGATGCCTTGTAAGTGCTGGAAGAGTTTGCCAAGGGGTTTAATGACGGTTTGGAATTCGCCCATCAATTTATCAACGACGAGACCCGCTTTATTTCCAGCATAGCCAACGACGACCACATTTTGCCGGCGTGGAACTTCGCCGCGAATATCGTAAAGCTGACGTAAGCGGATAAATGGCAATACTTCGCCGCGCAAATCCATGTAATCGTTCTCGGTAATTGTTCTAGGCAATTCGAGGCACTCGATCACATTGTCGAGCGGAATAACAAATGAAGAATCACCGACGCCAACCAGGAAGCCATCGATAATAGCTAGAGTAAGTGGCATGCGTATTCGCATTGTCGCCCCCACTCCAATTTGACTGTCGATATCGATGGTGCCGCGTAGCGAGGTCACATTACGCTTGACAACATCCATCCCAACACCCCGACCCGACAGGTTTGAAACTTGGTCGGCCGTCGAAAATCCTGGCTCGAAAATGAGGGCATAAATTTCTTTGTCACTCAGTGATGTCCCTGAGCTGATTAATCCTTTTTCGATCGCTTTGGCTAATATTTTGTCGCGGTTCAAGCCGCCGCCATCGTCGCTCACTTCAATGACAATACTGCCGGATTCATGATAGGCGTTCAGTCTTAGGGTGCCTTGGGCGGGTTTGCCGCGGGCGACACGGATTGCAGCCGACTCAATGCCGTGATCCATGGAATTACGAACCAAGTGCATGAGTGGGTCGCCGATTTTATCGACGACTGATTTGTCGACTTCGGTATCTCCACCGGAAATTTCTAAGACGATGTCTTTCCCAAGTTCAATACTAACATCGCGTACGACCCGTTGGAATCGACTAAAGGTTGTGCCAATAGGAACCATTCGGAGTTGTAGGGCGCTATCGCGAACTTCTTCAACTAAACGCATGACTTCGCTCGTGGCTTCGAGTAATGCCATGTCATCTGATTTGTTGGCGCGTAAATTTGCACCGGCACCTGCGATCACTAACTCACCAACCAGATCAATGAGTTTATCTAGACGTTCGGCATCGACGCGGATATTCTGCTTTTCGCGCGCTTTCGTGTCTTTGACCTGCTGCTGTTTTTGAAGAGCTGCATTTAAGATCGGTTCTTGGAGCATCTCCTGTTTGACTAGAATCTCTCCAATCGGTGCTTCTTTTGTTTTGCCATCTTGTAGGCGATGACGCTGATGTTGCAAGCGAAGACATTCGTCGAGCTCGTGTTTCGTTAACACACCACTCTTAATTAAAATCTCACCAAGGAGCTCGTCATCATTTGGTAAATTGTTGATGATATCGATATACTCATCAATCTTGCTTCGTGGCGGAACGATACGAATGATGCTGTCTTCACGTACGAATTCAAATACGTTTTCAATTGCTTCTTTGGTCGCGCTGCTTTTTAAAACAACTTCAAATCCTAGATAGCAAGTTTCGGCATCCATGTCGTCAATCGCAGGAATGCCATCGGTAATGGTCATCAAATTAACGACATCGCCCAGGGTGCTGAGATAGCGGATGAATGAGAGTGGGTCCATCCCATTCCGTAGACAATCTTTGCTAAAGCGCAGAGATAAATACCAATTACCCGAGTCAACGACGCCACCGCCCGATGCTTGCGCATTCTGCTCTTCATTGTGAGTCACAACTTCTGTGCTGTAATCTGCAGATTCGCCATTAATGAATTCACGTAGCTTTTCGTGCAATATCGCGCCAGCGTTTTTTTGTTCTGCCGTTTCTTCTGTAATTCCTACAGCGATCCCGTCGACTAAGCTGCTAATATGATCGCGGCAAGGTAGTAGCACCGCAATCAATGCAGAGGATACTGGGATTTCTTCGTTGCGTAACATGTCGAGCAGGCTCTCGACGACATGGGTAAAGTGTACGATGTGGTCGAGCCCGAATAGACCAGCAGAACCCTTGATGGTATGCGCCGCGCGAAATATTGCGCCAATTGAATCTTCAGGATTCTGGTCGTGTTCTAAACCGAGTAGACCATCTTCCATATCTTGTAATAGCTCGCGACTTTCAACTACAAAAGTATCGAGTGCCGCTTTCATTTCATCTTCGAAACTCATACGAATCTCCTGCGTATCGCTCAGGTCAATATGACTTGGTCGCCAAAGCTTGCGGTCATATTGCACATTTCCATCACTTCGAGCACGGCTTTGCTGTGCATTGAATAACGCAATTTTTTATTCCGTCGAGCGGCTTCTTGCTTCATGAGTATGAGAACCTGCAAGCCCGCACTATCCATTTCAGAAACCTGTGATAGATTGAGTTCTAGATCGTCGTCCGTTTCTAAAAAATCTTGCAGATGCTGTTTTTCATTCGCAGCAGTATAGATCGTCAATTCGCCAGATATTGCGAGTGAATTCACAATTCACCTCAATTCAAAAGTTTAAGGAAGGATTAACTTTGACACCGCTGCAAGCATTTGCGCGGGTTGAAATGGCTTGACTACCCAAGCTTTTGCGCCGGCGGCCTGGCCTTGGAGTTTCTTACCTTCTTGCGATTCAGTGGTGAGCATGATAATGGGTGTAAATTTGTACATAGGAAGTTTTTTCACTTCTTGTACAAAAGTAATACCATCCATAATGGGCATGTTGACGTCGGAAATGATTAGGTGAACTTTCTGGCCTTTTAGCTTGCTGAGTGCGTCCTGACCGTCTACACCTTCGATGACGGTGTATCCTGCGCCGCGCAGAGCCAAACCGACGACTTGTCGGACTGATGCGGAATCATCCACAACCATGACTGTTTTTGACATGTTTTACCTCAATTAATAACGTTTAATACATCGACCAAAAATTTAAAAGAAAGTGATATCGGACTCGGGCTCTTGATGTTGTGGAGTCGTTCCGCCTGCTCGTGATTGTGCTTGATTGATATGTTGATCATTCATTGTGTAGTACTGCTCTAATTCGTTCAGCCATTCAGCGGTTGAAGGAATACCTTGTTGTTGATTGATGATGGATAATAATTTTCCAATATCGCGATCAAGTACGTTGAGCATTTGGCTGACTCGATCTTGATACTGCAAGGTCACGAGCAAATTCTCCACCTCATTTCGAATCACTTCGCCTTGACTGCGCATCACTTCCGCCGCATTCCCCAAACTCTCTACATGTCCTAAAACAGCTTTAACGACATTCCCTGAGCGGAACAGGATTTCTCTGTCCTGGTCGTTGGCTTTTCTTGCTGATTTTAAAGTTTCTTTTACCACGCTAGTGATTTCATTGACTCGACCGGTGATTGTTTGACCGGTTTCCGATGAGATCAAGGACAAGCGGCGAACTTCACCTGCAACCACAGCGAAACCCCGTCCGTGCACACCGGCACGCGCAGCTTCAATCGATGCATTGATCGCTAAGAGATTGGTTTGTGCTGCAATTGTACCCACACTATGTGCCATATCTTTAAGGTCAGCTGTGGAAGCCGCTAGCCCTGCAATTGCCTCCAAAAGATCATTTTTATTATTGATCATGGTGTCAAGATGTTCAATAACGGGCTGCAGTTCATCGCGGCACAATTTGAGCAAGTGCATGGTTGCGGTGTGGCTGGCTGATTCTTGATTGTCATACTGCGCGCCAAATCCTGCCGCGTCAAATTGCTCAATAATTGAGCTAAAACTGTGAATCAGTTCAGCAACTGCATCCTCGGTCTTATCTTTAACAGAGACGACATGGTTCTGCCAAACGGGAAGCACGCCCTGAAAAAAATCGGTCTCTTGTTGATTGGGTGTGTAGCGAGTCACGACAATTTCTTTAACGGTCTCGCTCGTGCTGGATTTTGAAGTGTCCTGTTCTGGGATAGTAAATTTTTTCCAAGCCCAAGCGCTTCCAATGACGCCGATCAATGAGATGAGTTCTAGCGGGCCAGGTTTGGAAAAAAGAGGCAACACCGCGAATATCCCAAGCAAAATTGGCAAAATCAATGCGATATTGACCGCCCCTTTATTGCGAAGATTAGTCAGTGAGTGAATTACTAAATGCATGTCAGAGTCTGAAAAATTGTAAATAGAAATGCAGCGCATCATTGTGCTTCGATGTGCTGTACAACATTTAGCTGCTTTGAAAATAGAACACTATCGCATTCAGTCAGAAAGTCGTAGTATGTGTTGCTCTGTGGATATAGCTTAGCATGCTTCCAAAAAGACTTGTTGTATTATTCAATATGGGTGTTGTAGTTTGTTTAGTCTACATTTCTAAGAGGGGCTTGCTGCTCAAGGAGGCCCTGAATCATTTGATACAGATCAAAAAAAACGCAAGCTGAATTACAAAATCTTGTTAGATCGGGATGTTTTTAATCGATTCGGATTTATTCATGGCAACATCTTAGCTTGCGTGTTTGAATGAATTGCACATCGGTTGCATTGAGAATAATAGTTCGCCTTAGTTTGTCTGAGCGAAGCGGGGGAGAGTTGAATGAGTGAGCAGGCAGCACTAAAAGTTTTAATTGTGGATGATTACGATATGACGCGGACGCTGCTGAAGATCATCTTGCGCGGGCAACGTTTTGAAATCGTGGGTGAAGCGGTTGACGGCGAGGAAGGGGTCGCCATGTGCACAAACTTGCAGCCGGATATCGTTTTGCTTGATGTGGTGATGCCGAAGTTGAATGGACTAGAAGCACTCGCAAAAATCAAGTCGATGGCAAGGCAACCCATGGTTTTAATGGTGTCCGGTGCGGAAGAGAGCGGTGTTGTAGAACAAGCAGTTCGTTTGGGCGCCAGCGGATATATTCTTAAGCCGTTCAATACAGCGAGTGTGATTGAAACCATGAACCAAGCTCGTGACACATTTATTTTAAGGAATGCAGCTGAAATTAAACGCCATTAAGTTTGGCATTACCTAGCTAGGTTCAATAGGGTGTCTTGAGTGCTAAATTGAAGAGGGGAGTCCTTCCAAAGGAGGTCTCGACATAAATTGAGCTTGGATAAGTATTGGTAAGAACGTTTTTTGGTTGTTGGGTATTTGCGCTTAGACTCCCCCAAGGTAGTCATGTTGGCGCCACGCTTCGTAGACAACAATTGCAACGGTATTCGATAAATTTAAACTTCGATTGTCTGGTCGCATTGGCAGGCGTATTCGTTGTGACACAGGGAATGATTCTCGTAATTGTGACGCTAGCCCACGTGTTTCGGCTCCGAAAACAAAGAAGTCACCGGCTTGAAATGCAGTTTTTGCGAAGCTGGTTGATCCATGGGTAGTCATCGCGAATAAGCGGTCGAGAGGAGGTTGTTCACTCGTAAGAAACGCTTCCCAGCTTTTGTGAACCTTCATCTTTGCATACTCGTGATAATCCAGGCCTGCTCGTTTTAATTTGCTATCTTCTAAAGGAAATCCGAGCGGCTCTATTAGGTGTAGCTGGGCCCCAGTATTGGCACACAAGCGAATGATGTTCCCTGTGTTGGGTGGAATTTCTGGCTCAACTAAGACTACATTAAACAAAATGATTCCTTTAGATAAATCGAAAGTGGAATGATAGCGTAAAGCTTGAGATTGCGGTTTGGACTAGCGAGGTGTGAAACGATTGTACGACCATTCTTCCCTCTTTGATTTTATTTTTATCTCAGTTGTTAATGAAGCCATTGTGCACATTGACACTGATTTAGAGCGAGCAATCATTTGCCGCATATTTTTAGCGCCAGACAGTGCGCGCAAAGATAAAATTGGTGACTGTGGCTGCGCCGTGCCGCTTTAGAAGGCCGGCGATTTCATTTAGCGTTGTTCCCGTTGTTATCACATCATCGACGAGGCCAATGTGCCGCCCTTCGATTTGAGCTTGTTCCGCTGGATTGATTACGAAGGCGCCTCGGACATTATGGACTCGTTGCTCGGGATGTAAGCTACTTTGCTGTTCCGTATCCCTTGCTCGCCAAACTAGATCTGGGCAGATTGGCAATTCTAATGCTTGCGCTAAAGGTCGAGCCATTTCCATTGATTGATTAAAGCCTCGCGTACACAAGCGCTGTCGGCTCAAAGGCACTGGGCAAAGTAAGTCTGGCCAGATCTGATCCTGTTGTTGCAATGGTTGAATTCGGCTCGCAAGTTGTTCCGCGATGATGCGAGCATACCGGAGATTTTTACCGAACTTTAGCCCAAGAACAAGACTGTCTACTTGTGCTAAATAGTTCGTGCAAACGATAGTGCGGTCAAATTTGGGTCGGGTGAGTAAACACTGTCCACAAACACGAGCAAATGAGTCTTCCAACGGGATGGCACATTGCCGGCAGCGGTTGACTGCGTTTCGAAAGTAGTCGTGTTGGCAAGCTTCGCATATCCCTTTTGGTGAAGTTAAACCACAAATCGCGCAATGCTCAGGCAGGAGTAAGTCCAGTAAACGCTTCGAAGTAACCGAGAAAATGCGTCGCATTGTTTGTCCGAGAGATCGCCAGGTTTGCTGCCGTCATTGAAAATTCGCGTGTCGCGTGTAAACTGCGACGCTTGAACCCAATAAAGGTTTGACAATTTTGTCTAGTTATTTAATCACTAAAATCTACTATTATGTTGAGTGCCCCTATCGATATGTTGCAAGTCCGTCGTTTGTTTGCAACGCCTAAAAGACTTGTCGAGGCGCAATTTTTACGAAGAGAAGTTGCTCAGCGCATGGCGGAGAAGCTCGATCTTGTAAATATTTATCCGCGTCGAGTTTTGGATGCCGGTTGTGGATCAGGTGAAGATCTTCTGCGTTTGGCAGAGCGTTATCCGCAGGCAGATCAAATAGGTATCGACGCGTCTTTGATGCAACTGCATGAACTGCGTCATCATGCAAAATCTGTGGCTGATATAACGGGAATTGGGGGGCGCTTACGCCACTTATTGAAACCCTTGATTGGCCAGTCCCACGGTGCAGCAAATTCTGTACAGCTAATTCAGGGCAATTTCGCGCAATTGCCATTTGCAACTAACAGTGTCGATATCGTTTGGTCAAATTTGGCACTTCATTGGCACCCGCAACCCGATCTAGTCTTGCAAGAATGGTTTCGGGTAATTGCGCGGGAGGGCTTGGTCATGTTTTCCTCTTTTGGACCCGATACCTTCATTGAACTTAAGCGAGCCTTTCAAACGGTTGACATGTATCCTCATTGCTTACCTTTTGTCGATATGCATGATTTTGGTGATATGTTGGTCTCTGCAGGGTTTGCGACACCTGTAATGGATGTAGAACGCATTACATTGAAATACCAAAACGTCGAAAAATTACTAGCGGACGTTCGCGCATTGGGTGGCAATCCGTTGCAAGATCGACGTCGTGGCTTGCTTGGAAAAGGCGCTTATGCGAAATTGTCCTCCGCATTAGAGATGCTTAGGACAGCGGACGGACTGATCCCGCTTTCGATTGAAGTTGTTTTTGGCCATGCATTCAAACCCGTGCCAACAAAACTTGCAACAGGGGAATCGATTATTCGATTTGATCCGTCGATTCGAAAAGCAAATTGAATCCCAATTTGTTGACCAAAGAAAACACTTTTCGCTCAATTTGTCTAGCAAAAATCTTGCCTGTCAATATGATTTTGCTTAAGCGAACCGTGATTTCTTCTTGATATAGCTCAGCTTTACGCTTTATACTCTCGCAGTTGTGGGAATTGTCAGTGTTACCCTTTGGCAATTTCTGTTGAAAATTCTAATAGGTTTTTGGGGAAATCATGAAACATGCTATGCGATTAAAGTCGAGAACGCTTGGCGCCTCTTTGGTGCTGGGTACGTCGCTTTTGGCTGCTGGGATGCCAGCTTGGGCCGTTAAAGATAGCCCAGGTGGTCCTGCCGTCAAGCAGTTAAACCTGCAAACACCCGTGACGCAAATCGCGGAGCAAATCTACTCCATTCACAACCTCATGTTGTATATCTGCTTGGCAATTTTTGTCGCAGTGTTCGGGGTGATGTTTTATTCAATTCTGAAACACAGAAAATCGTTGGGACATAAGCCTGCGACCTTTCATGAAAGCGTTACAGTTGAAATTCTTTGGACGATCGTGCCTTTCTTCATCGTGATTGGTATGGCATTGCCTGCAACAAAGACTGTTGTCGCGATGAAAGATACCTCGAATGCGGATATCACGATCAAAGCAACAGGGATGCAATGGAAGTGGGGTTATGACTACCTGAAAGGCGAAGGAGAGGGTATCTCTTTCTTGTCGACTTTGGCGACACCTCGCACGCAAGTTGGCGCTCCAGGTCAAGTTCCGACAGAAGCGCGTAGCGTTAATTACTTGTTGGAAGTAGACAATGAAGTTGTTGTTCCAGTGAACAAAAAAATTCGGATTATCACCACGGCAAATGATGTGATCCACGGCTGGACGATCCCAGCCTTTGGCGTGAAACAAGATGCGATCCCAGGTTTTGTACGTGATACATGGTTTAAAGCAGAAAAAATCGGCACGTATCGCGGCCAATGTGTTGAATTGTGCGGTAAAGAACATGCTTTCATGCCTATCGTGGTGCGAGTGGTCTCCGATGCAGACTACACTGCGTGGGTCGACGCGAAGAAGAAAGAAATGGCGGCAAAAGCCGATGATCCAACTAAAGTTTGGACAGTCGATGAGTTAAAACAACGTGGTGAAGCAGTTTATGCTGCTAACTGTGTCGCTTGTCATCAAGCAACTGGTAAAGGAGTGCCAGGCGCATTCCCAGCATTGGACGGTTCAGCAGTTGTGACCGGTCCAAAGGCTGGTCAAGTTGATATCCTGTTGAACGGTGTTCGTGGTATGCCAGCTTGGAAAGCGACATTGTCTGATACAGAAATTGCTGCGGTAATTACTTATACCCGTAATAGCTGGTCGAATAAGTCTGCAGAAAATATCGTCCAGCCAGCCGAAGTTTTGGCTGCGCGTAAGTAATTGAACAGGAGATAGAGATGAGTAATACAGTAGCTGATCACGCACACGATCACTCACACGGTCATGATGACCACCACGACCATCCGCACGGCTGGCGTCGATATTTGTTTGCGACCAACCATAAAGACATCGGTAACTTGTATTTGTGGTTCGCATTCACCATGCTGATGGCTGGTGGTGTGATGGCCTTGTTGATTCGTAGTGAGTTGTTCCAACCTGGTTTGCAATTGATGCAGCCAGAGTTCTTCAATCAGTTGACGACCATGCACGGTTTAGTTATGGTTTTCGGTGCGATCATGCCGGCCTTCGTTGGCTTTGCTAACTGGATGATTCCTTTGCAAATCGGCGCGTCTGATATGGCGTTCGCCCGTATGAATAACTTTTCATTCTGGTTAATGCCTCCAGCAGCCATCTTGTTGATGGCTTCTTTCTGGGTGCCAGGCGGCGCGACTGCAGCTGGTTGGACTTTGTACGCTCCATTGTCGACACAAATGGGGCCAGGTATGGACATGGCGATTTTCGCTGTGCATATCATGGGTGCTTCTTCCATCATGGGTTCGATCAATATCATCACAACCATCTTGAACATGCGCGCTCCTGGCATGACTTTGATGAAGATGCCAATGTTCTGCTGGACATGGTTGATCACAGCATACTTGTTGATCGCAGTGATGCCAGTGTTGGCAGGTGCGATCACGATGACTTTGACAGATCGTCATTTCGGTACCTCGTTCTTTAACGCTGCTGGCGGCGGTGATCCAGTTATGTACCAACACATTTTCTGGTTCTTCGGACATCCAGAGGTGTACATTATGATTTTGCCAGCGTTCGGCATCATTTCTCAGATTGTTCCAGCGTTTGCTCGTAAACCTTTGTTCGGTTATGCCTCAATGGTGTATGCGACTGCTTCCATTGCGATTTTGTCTTTCATCGTTTGGGCGCATCACATGTTCACGACTGGTATGCCGGTGACAGCACAATTGTTCTTCATGTATGCAACGATGTTGATTTCTATCCCAACTGGTGTGAAAGTTTTCAACTGGGTTGCAACGATGTGGAAAGGTTCGATGACGTTTGAAACACCGATGTTATTTGCCGTTGGTTTTATTTTCGTGTTCACGATGGGTGGATTTACTGGTTTGATTTTGGCTGTGACGCCGATTGACATCCAGTTACAAGATACTTACTACGTTGTTGCGCATTTCCATTATGTTTTGGTTGCCGGATCCTTGTTTGCTTTGTTCGCTGGTTTCTACTACTGGGGTCCAAAATGGACTGGTTTCATGTACAACGAAACGCGCGGCAAGATTCACTTCTGGTTGTCGTTGATTTTCTTTAACATCACATTCTTCCCCATGCATTTCTTGGGACTGGCTGGTATGCCACGCCGCTATGCTGACTACCCAGCGCAGTTTGCCGATTTCAATATGATTGCTTCATTCGGCGCTTTTGGTTTCGGTTTGATGCAGGTTTACTTCATGTTGTTCGTGGTCATTCCATCGATCAAAGGCGGTAAGCCAGCTGAAGCGAAACCATGGGAAGGTGCAGAGGGATTGGAGTGGACAGTACCAAGCCCAGCGCCATTCCATACATTTGAAGAGCCGCCTGAATTTAAATAAATAGCTTGACCCCGGCAAAAGCCGGGGTGTCAAACATATGAAAAACCAAAAGAAAAGCAATCTAACAACAGCGCTGATTCTTGCTTCAGTTGTTGTGGTTTTTTTCATTGGCGTGTTTATTAAACAGTCTCTGTTGCGCTAGTGTGACCACGGAATCAGTATGACTGAAGAAACAAAGCAGGATGTAGTTGAAGAACGGCAATGGATCCAGCACCACAATTTTTTGATGTTAAAAAAATTATTGGTGATTGCGGTTGTAATGTTTGGTTTTGGCTATGCGTTAATTCCGATTTACAAGCAGATTTGCGAAATCACTGGAGTTAATATTTTGACGCCAAAAGATATTTCGGCCGATGCTGTGGTGAATTCACAGGTCGACAAGAGTCGTTTGGTGACGGTAGAGTTTGATGCAAACACCCAAGGGCCTTGGCGATTTCGGCCCACGGTGTCAAGCCTGCAAGTGCATCCAGGTGAAATGGCCCAAGTGATTTATGAGGTTGTGAATAAGCAATCTTACAAGATGGATGCGCAAGCGATCCCAAGTTATGCACCGCAACAAGCTGCACCATTCTTCAAGAAGATGGAGTGTTTTTGTTTTAAGCAGCAAACCTTGGAAGCGAACGAAGCACGTCAGATGCCGGTCTCGTTTTTTATTGATCCAGCACTGCCAAAAGAGGTAAAGACGATCACTCTGTCTTACACTTTTTTTGAAGTTGGATTAAAAGCAGAAACAAAGCCCGGAACCTGAAAGAATGAGAGTAAATAAGCCATGGACGATTTGAAGCAAGCATCAAAACGCAAAGCCTCTTTTTTAGCAACGGTAAAAGCGGTATTGTGGTCGTTCTTGGGAATACGTAAAAAGAGTGGCTATGAAGAAGATGCTGCACAATTGAATCCAATTCATATCGTGATTGCCGGTTTGATCGGTGCAGGTATTTTCATTACGAGTCTAATATTGATCGTAAAGCACGTCGTCGCAAAATAGAATAAGTAGTTTACAACTGAGTTTAAAATTGTATCGGGAGATGGAAATGAGTTCTCATAACGCTAATGCACCTTATTATTTCGTGCCAGGTCCTTCACAGTGGCCAGTTTTGGGTGGCATTACTTTATTGTTGACTATGCTCGGCGCGTCTGCCTGGGTAAATGGTGCAGCATGGGGTGCCTACCTGAATTTTGCTGGCATATTGTTGACTTTGGTGGTTTTGTACAAGTGGTTTGGTGATGCGATTGCTGAATCAGAAGGTGGAAAATACAGTGCACGTATTGACACGTCATTTCGCTGGAGTATGAGTTGGTTTATCTTCTCTGAAGTGATGTTCTTTGGTGCATTCTTTGGTGCTTTGTTTTACGCCCGTAGTATCACGATGCCTTGGTTGGCGGATCTTGATCACAAAGTTCTCTGGCCTGACTTCGCAGGGCAGTGGGGCACGGTCGGTCCAGCAGGAACCGTTGAGGCGTTTAAAACCATGGGACCATTCCCTATCCCAACAATTAACACGGCGCTGCTCCTCGCATCGGGTGTGACATTGACGATTTCTCATCATGCCTTGCGTGAGGGCCAGCGTTCAAAAACTGCATTCTGGTTATTTGCAACAGTTTTGCTCGGCGCTATATTTATGGGCTTCCAAGCTTACGAGTACATGCACGCTTACAGCGAGTTGAATTTGAAATTGACTTCTGGTATCTACGGTTCAACTTTCTTTATGTTGACTGGGTTCCATGGATTCCATGTCACAATGGGCGCAATCATGTTATCGGTTGTGTTATACCGAGTCATGAAAGGTCACTTTACACCAGAACAGCATTTCGCATTTGAAGGCGCCGCTTGGTATTGGCACTTTGTCGACGTGGTTTGGTTGGGCTTGTACGTTGTTGTGTACTGGTTGTAATCTTTAGTTGAATAAACAAAAAGCCGCACGTTGTGCGGCTTTTTGTTTATTGTGCACATGCACGACAGGACATTCTTCCGTGCATATTGGGCTGGATACGTAGGTTTAATAAATGAAATTTTCTTAGCGTATCCCAGTTGGTTGAATCAGTCCAAAGTGATTCGCAACAAGAATGAGTATAAATAGGCTGATAGAAAAACCAACACGAAGCGCCAGTGCTTTGACCGTTCTATTACTTTTACCTTTGTCTTTCATTAAGTAAATCAAAGCAGATCCCAAGCTGAGTAAAATCAGCAGAAATGCAAGTGCGACTAGAATTTTCATATGATTTTATTTTCTGCAAAAGCGCTATTGTAATGCTTAAGTCAATTATCACCCGAATTCTGCCATTAGTGGCGACCCTATGTTTATGTTTAACCGGTATTTTGCTGGGTAATTGGCAAACAAGACGGGCGGAAGAAAAAGAATCCTTGGCGGAACAAATAAAAACGCAAAAGATTCAAGTTGCGGTAGAGGTTGATGACGCTGCGTCCTATGCCCAGTTGAAACCTCTTCAAAAGATTCAACTTAAGGGGCAATTCGTGGCGACATGGCCGCTTTACTTGGATAACCGACCTATTGGTGGCGTCGCTGGATTTTACGTTCTAATGCCATTTAAGCTAAAGTTCGCAAATCAATATATTCTAGTCGCACGCGGCTGGATTCCACGCGATCCCTCAGATCGGACTAAAATACCGCCTTTGCAAACTCCCGAAGGAGAGATTCAAATTCAAGGGATGGTACGAGATCATTTGGATCGTACCATGCAGCTTGGCAATGCGGATGTATTGAAGCCAGGGGCGATTGTTCAGACGGTCTCAATTCCCTCGCTGTCGCAGCAGACGCAACTGCATTTATTGGACAGAGTGGTCGAACAAACCTCAGATTTGCCTGATGGCTTGAGCCGAAAATGGCCTGAACTGAATGCTGGAGCAGACAAACATAGGGCTTACGCATTTCAATGGTATGGCTTGGCATTGATGGCCGCCATTTTTTTTGTTGTTACAAGGATTCGTCGTGGAAAAAATCGAAACTAAAAAGTCAGCTGGGCGTTGGAAACTTTTCGCGGTTATTGCGGTGTGTGCTGCACCGATGATCGCTTCGTATTTCACTTATTACGTAATTAAGCCCGGTGCGAAGAATAATTACGGAGCCATTTTGGATGCCCGCATGCACCCTATCCCTGACCTCAAACTTCAATCCTCTGAGGG
This sequence comes from Affinundibacterium fentianense, assembly GCF_018139545.1. Classification (GTDB taxonomy): domain Bacteria; phylum Pseudomonadota; class Gammaproteobacteria; order Burkholderiales; family Burkholderiaceae_D; genus Undibacterium; species Undibacterium fentianense. Next base: position 49,785 of record NZ_JAGSPJ010000005.1, read on the forward strand.
GGGCGAGAGAGAGCTCAGTGATTTCAAAGGCAAGTGGCTTATGTTACAAGTTGATGCGGCCACTTGTACTGAAGTTTGCCAGCGCAAGCTGCTAGAAATGCGTCAATTGCGCCTAGCACAAGGTAAGGAGATGGATAGGATCGAACGTATTTGGTTGATTACTGATACCGCGACGATTTCTGAGCAAATCAAGCCAGGAATTGCAGGCACACAATTACTGCGTGCTGATCGAGCGAAACTGGATAAGTGGTTACCGACTGAGCCCACAACCAAAATTGAGGATCATATTTACCTGATTGATCCTCTCGGCAATTTGATGATGCGTTTTCCAAAAGACGCCGACCCGAATAGAGTGAAGAAAGATTTAAGCAAACTTCTGAAGGCTTCTTCGATAGGTTAATTAAACATTATGCTTGCTCAACTTGCCATTACTGGGTTGTTGGTCGCCCTTTTCCCGCTCACCATAGTATGGGCTTCGAAAGATAGTAACAAATACCGCAAATTGATTGCCGTCACTTTATTTCTGACGTTCGATTTAATTGTTTTTGGCGCGTTCACCCGACTGACTGATTCTGGTCTCGGATGTCCTGATTGGCCAGGGTGTTATGGACAAGCGAATCCATTTCAAGCGCATAGCGAGATTCGTGCAGCCGAATCTTTGATGCCCACTGGTCCCGTTACTTTGGTCAAAGCTTGGATAGAAATGATTCATCGATATATCGCGATGAGCGTCGGTGTATTGGTGAGTTCTATGATGGTTATCGCTTGGTGGCGACGCGCATCGATGCGTTTCTCTCCTCGATTACCCACGGCACTTTTCGTTCTTGTCTTGGTGCAGGGTGCTTTTGGTAAATGGACTGTTACGATGAAATTGCAGCCTATTATTGTGACGATTCATCTCCTGCTGGCTCTCTGCATCTTGTCTCTTTTGGTTTGGGCATGGATGCGAGAAACACCGTTCGAATCCTTTGCATTGCCGCGATGGTTGCGCCAAATCAGTTCTATCGCCATGATTGTGTTGTTATTGCAGGTCGCACTTGGCGGTTGGGTCAGTACAAATTATGCAGCACTAGCCTGTCATGACTATCCGACATGCAATGGACAGCTGATCCCTGAGCTAGATGTACAGCATGCCTATGCACTTTGGCGGGAACTGGGGAAGACATTGGACGGGGACTTTATTCCGCATTCTGCTCTAGTCACAATACATTGGGTGCACCGTAGCTTTGCGTGGGTTGTTTTTATCGTATTAGGGATAACGGTCGCACTTGCTCGGCGATCTCCGGAGCTAAAGCAGCTGGCAAATGGGGTTGGTCTCATCTTGTTTTGCCAATTCTTATCAGGTGTTGCGACGATTTATTTTTCATGGCCATTGACTATCGCTGTCCTGCATAACGCTGGTGCAGCAGCGCTCGTTCTATTGCTTAGCATGTTAAACTATCGGGTTCGCTCAAGCGCTAAAAGTATTTTCCAATGACCAATCCAAGCACCTTGCCCCATCGCCTTTCACAGTATCTTGCCCTCACTAAGCCCAGGGTAACGCAACTTGCTGTTTTTTGCGCTGTGATAGGGATGTTTTTGGCAACGCCTGATCTACCCGATTGGCGCTTAGTTATTGCTGCGACCGTGGGTATTTGGCTATTGGCTGGTGCTGCCTTTGCTGTGAACTGCTTGGTCGAACGCGAGATTGATGCACGGATGGCGCGTACTGCACGACGTCCAAGCGCTCAAGGAGAAATGACGGCGGTACAAATCATGGGTTTTTCAGTACTGATTGGTGGCGCTGGAATGGGTATTCTCTATGTCTTAGTGAACCCGCTAACCATGTGGTTAACATTCGTCACTTTTGTTGGTTACGCGGTGATTTACACAATTATTTTAAAACCCGCGACACCCCAAAATATTGTCATTGGTGGCCTTTCTGGCGCAATGCCTCCGGCACTAGGTTGGGCGGCGGTTGCGAATGAGGTTCCAATGCAAGCTTGGTTATTGGTCTTAATTATTTTTGTTTGGACGCCGCCTCATTTCTGGGCGCTTGCTATGTATCGGCGCGATGACTACGCCAAATCGGGCTTACCGATGCTGCCTGTAACACATGGCCCCGAATTTACTCGATTCCATATTTGGCTTTATACCATCGCTCTGTTCGCTACCAGTCTTTTGCCATATGCTGCAAAGATGAGTGGTTTGATTTATCTTGTGAGCGCTGTGTTGCTTGGACTGGCGTTTCTCTGGTATGCCTGGAGGATTTACCGCCACTATGATGATGTGCTAGCGCGCAAGACTTTTACTTTTTCAATTATCTATTTGTCCTTGTTGTTTGTGGCTTTATTGGTCGATCACTATCTAAAGTATTGATATGAATAAATCACCGTTATGTTCGCAACTTTTAAAGTGGATTGTTTGTGTGGGGGCAAGCTTGATGCTCACGAGTTTGGTCGCCTGCAACAAGTCCGAAGAGAAATTTCTCAATACCGATTTGACTGGGCTGGAATACGCGCGTGATTTTGCTTTAATCGATCAAAATGGACAACCGAGAACTTTGGCAGACTTCAAAGGTAAGGCGGTCATTTTGTTTTTTGGCTACACGCAGTGTCCAGATGTTTGTCCAACGACGATGTTTGAAATGTCGAAGGTAATGACACAAATGGGGCCATTAGCCGACAAAGTCCAAGTCTTGTTTGTTACGGTTGACCCCGAGCGAGATACCCAAGAGCTTTTGGCCGCCTATGTTCCGAATTTCGATAAGCGTTTCTTAGGTTTGTATGGCAATGCCGAAGCGACTGCGAAGGTGGCAAAGGAATTTAAGGTTTTTTATCAAAAAAGTCCCGGTAAAAATCCTGATAGCTACACGATGGATCATACCGCTGCAAGTTATGTCTTTGATCCGCAAGGGCGCATTCGTTTATATATTCAATATGGTCAAAAAACCGAATCAATCGTGCATGATTTGAAGGTCTTGTTGAAGTAAAGTGTCGACATCGTATTTCGATATTATTGAATTTAGAAGAGAAAAGGCACTCTATTGAGTGCCTTTTTTTATCGTTCGCATGTCGCTGTTGCGTGGTTGAAAATCTTAAGCAAAACTGCTTAATGTACCTTTCATTTTCTTTAAAGCGGCACTTTCGATTTGACGAATACGTTCTGCGGACACGCCATACTCATCGGCCAAATCGTGCAAAGTCACGCCAGATCCATCATCATTTTGCAACCAACGAGATTCAATAATGTGCCGAGAGCGAGGATCCAGTTTTGCGAGAGCGGTTTCCAATCCTTCACTTTGCAAGCGATCATATTGTTGCGCTTCAATTACTTGAGTGGGTTCTTCTGCCTCAGTTTTTAAATATGCGATCGGCGCAAATTTTTCATCTTCGTCATCGCTTGAAGCATCTAAAGCGACATCATGCCCAGATAAGCGCATTTCCATTTCAATGACATCTTCCCGTTTGACATCAAGCTTGCTGGCAAGCTTGTCAATTTGAGCAGGAGTCATGGAGTCGAGGCTTTCTTTATTTGATCGCAGATTGAAAAACAATTTGCGCTGGGCTTTGGTTGTTGCAACCTTCACCAAGCGCCAATTTTTCAAAATGTATTCGTGCATTTCTGCTTTAATCCAGTGCATTGCATAGGAAACCAAACGAACACCTTGGTCTGGATCAAAACGTTTTACAGCTTTCATCAAACCAATGTTTCCCTCTTGGATCAAATCGGCATGCGGCAAACCATACCCTAGGTAGCCGCGTGCGATTGAGACCACCAAACGTAGATGCGACATAACCAGTTGTTGTGCAGCATTCAAATCATTTTGGAGTTTGAATTTGGTTGCAAGATCAGTCTCTTCTTCTTGCGATAACATAGGCAAACGGTTGACCGCGGAGATATAGGCATCGATATTACCTAGTGTGCCGGTAAACCCCAGAGCTAAAGCGGTGCTATCCGAAGAGCGCAAAATGCCTTGTGCTGATGTTTGTGTCATGTTTCCTCCTGATTTTGAATCAGATTAATTCTTTAAAGCCGAACCGAAATGGAGATTCAGGGTCTTTCAAATATCTATATTAGCACTCAATCGACATGAGTGCTAATAATCTGTACGTTTTGAAGAATTTCAAGTCTCTTGCTGTAAATAAATTAATATTTGGGTTAATTCTCACGGCGATCTTAGTCAAGTCCAACTTTCGACAATTCTTGAGATCAAAAAGTTGCATTCCGGAATGCAAATTGAGGTGCTGAACTTGATTTTGGCAGTGGAATACTAAATGACGCTCTTTGCTAGTTGGCGACGAACCGATAAATAGGCGCCGCATAGGCCAAGAATTTTGCTAATTAAAATTAAGGCCAAGCTCGGAAAGATGCCAAGAGGACTGAGGTGGAACTCGGATGCGTACAATTTTGCAAATTCAGCAATGGCTTGATTCAACGGTTGCAAGGACAGGGCTACCAGTCCCAAAGCTAGGCATCCAGCCAGTACGCCGAGCATTGCACCAGTGTAGTAATAAGGTTTATGAATGAAACTGTTGGTCGCGCCTAGCATTCGACTCACGCTAATTTCCGCTTGATGGGAGATCACTTGAAGTCGTGTTGCATTGAAAATCACCACAATGACGACCACAGCGAGTGTGCCTGCTAAAAACAGGAGGGCAATTTGCATGACTTGTAGTAGAGCTGCGAGGCGCTTAACCCAAGCCGAATCAACTTGCACGACGTCGACTTGGTCAAGACCTTGGATTGTCGCACTTAGTTGTTCCAGTTTATCACTATCTGAATTCGACAATGCCAAAACGTACGCATCGGGTAAGGGGTTGCCTCCCAACGTTGCTAAGACTTCGGCTAGGTTGTTTGTGCCTTCCATAGCCGCAAGTGCCTTGTCTTTTGGCACAAATCGGACTTTGGCGCTCACTTTTAATTCTTTGAGTATATTTTTTATTTGTGCCTGCGTTGCCACGGCATCTTGCGATGCCAGATCTGGCTTCAAGAAGACACTTAATTCAGGCTCGATCGAAAGTTGGGAGGCGACGGGCTGAATGTTTTGAATGACAGTTAGGCCGGCAATGGGCAGTGATAGTGCGATTGCGACCACGAGCACATTAAACAAGAAATTTCCAGGCGCTGCACGTAAATGGGTCAAAGCACTGCTAAGTGCATAAGCATGTTGACGGAACCAGTTAATCATGATGGGTTGAAATCCTTAGTCTTTAAAACTCAAGCATGGATCGGCTGCATCTCAGTTGCAGGTTGCCCAGAAGTCCATGAATCGACGACTTCGCCCTTATTTAGGTAAATAACGCGATTTGCCTGATCGAGAAATTGTTCATCGTGACTTGAAATAATGCAGGTCACGCCGGAACGCTGAAAGGCTCTTAGCGCATTCACTACGATAACAGCATTGTCTCGGTCAAGATAAGCAGTTGGTTCATCGGCTAAGATGATCTGTGGTCGATTGACGATCGCGCGCGCGATGGCCACGCGCTGCTGCTCCCCACCGGATAAGGCAAGTGGCGAGGTATGCGCTTTATCTGACATATTGAGCCGTTCTAACGCAGCGTATGCACGGATCTCTGCTTCCTGCACTGACTCACCAACCACAATCATCGGAAGCATGACATTTGCTAAGACGCTGCGGTCATTCAATAATCCTTGACCTTGAAGAATTAAGCCGAGTTTGCGTCGCAAATATGGGAGACTACTCGCAGTTAACTGGTCGATACGTTGTCCGTTCATGACGACCGTACCACTAGTCGGCTTTTCCAGTCCAGCGATTAAGCGCAGTAAAGTGGATTTTCCGGCACCAGAAGGACCAGCCAAAAAAACTAGCTCTCCATCTCCGATACTCAATGTAACGTCACGCAATGCAAGAATGCCTTGTGCGTAGGATTTACTAACGTGCTTTAATTCGATCATTGCAAGCTTTCAACGGTCGTTTTTCAATCTCATTTACTGAAGTAAGGCATCAACGAACTCTTGTGCATTAAATGCTTGCAAGTCTTCGATTTGTTCACCTACACCGATGAAATACACGGGAATTGGGCGTGTCTTCGCGACGGCCGCAAGTATTCCCCCTTTGGCTGTTCCATCGAGCTTGGTAATAATCAGTCCAGTTAATTGCAAGGCATCGTCAAACGCCTTTACTTGAGCGAGTGCATTCTGTCCGGTATTTCCGTCGATCACCAGCAAGACTTCTTGTGGTGCTCCGTCCATGCCTTTGCCGATTACACGCTTGATTTTTTTTAACTCCTCCATGAGATGGAGCTGTGTAGGCAAACGTCCGGCGGTATCGACCATCACCACATTGGTGCCGCGCGCCTTGGCCGATGCAACTGCATCAAATGCGACGGCAGCCGGATCGCCCGATTCTTGAGCGATGACAGTAATATTATTCCGCTCACCCCAAACCATTAACTGCTCGCGTGCCGCAGCGCGAAACGTATCGCCCGCGGCAAGCACGACTGATTGTTGGTGATTTTGTAAATGTTTGGCTAATTTGCCGATTGTTGTGGTTTTGCCTGCGCCATTTACGCCTGCAATCATCATAACGAGCGGCTGGTGACGTCCTAACTCAAACGGTTTCTGTAGTGGCAATAATAATTCTATTAGTAGTTCTTTCAGAGCGCGCTTCACTTGCTCTGCTTCGGTCAATTTTTCTTCTTTGACCTTACGTTTGAGTTGGTCCAACACATAGACCGTCGCCTCGACGCCAGCATCTGCGCTGAGCAGGGCGGCTTCCAGATCATCGTAGAGGTCTTCGTCGATTCTTGCGCCTATAAAAAGTGTGGTGAGATTTGAGGAAGTCTTCGCCAAACCTTGTTTTAGTCTTGCTATCCAAGATAATTTTGCAGGCTGATTCTCGCTTGGCTTTGAATCCGGCACCGAGATGGTTGCTGGAACGCTCTCTAATTTCGATCCACGTTCTGAGTCCTCTTTGAACGAGGTTTCAATGGCTTCATGTGAGTCTGGGGTTACGACTTCGGGTGTTTTTTTTCTGAAAAAGCTAAACATGGATCGTCTTTTGACCTAGAAAATTAGATAGGAGGAATCGCAATCAGGATCTGTGAGCTGAAGTCGCCGGCATAGCAGGAAAAATGACAGCGTTCGCCAGAGAATTACCGGGCTACCGCGAAAAACCTTTAGAATGCTGCCATTCTAACAGAGCATGCCGTCGATTTTTCGGCAACGTTTATGAATCATCACAAGAATCTACAGAAACCGACCAATGTCCTTGGAAAACAAACAAAGCATGGCCAAGCAAGTCACCAAGTTCGAATCATTGGTGGGGTTTGGAAGAGGACGCCTTTGACGGTAATTTCAGCGAATGGTTTGCGTCCGACCCCAGATCGAGTACGTGAGACAGTTTTTAATTGGCTGCATCATTTGTTTGCTGGGCAGTGGGGTTCCGTCCGTTGTTTAGATATGTTCTCTGGGAGCGGAGCATTGGGATTTGAGGCGGCAAGTCGGGGGGCGCGTCAAGTTTGCATGTTTGAAGCTTATCCGCCAGCGTTCCGTCAGCTAGAGCAAGTTAAAGTGAAACTCAGGGCGGAGCAGGTTGAATTGATTCGAGGGGATGCCCTTCTTCTTGCGCAACACCGTATCAACGCACAAGAGCAGTTTGATGTAATTTTTTTGGACCCCCCGTTTCACCAAAATATGCTGGAGAAGATCCTCCCTCTTTGCCTTAATCTACTCGCCCAAGGTGGGGTAATATATGTTGAATCTGAAACTGTTTTGGCACCTGATCTGCTTGGCTCTGATTTGAGTGTAGGTTCGTTTTGGCAGGTTATCCGACAAGATAAGGCAGGCACTGTGCACTTTCATTTGTTGCAACGCAGCACGGAAACGGGTGAAGCCGTTTAAAATCTGGGATAATGCGCTTTCTATAAAGAACGAGGTAGTTTTACTTGGCAATGAAAAGCCAAATTAAAATTGCTATTGTAATAATATAATAATCGCTAACCACTCCACACCAAGGGAAACGCAAATGGTCACAGCTGTCTATCCGGGAACCTTTGATCCGCTCACACGTGGCCATGAAGACTTAGTTCGCCGAGCTTCAGGCTTATTTGATACTTTAATTGTCGGTGTTGCTGACAGCAAAAACAAGAAACCTTTTTTTTCTTTAGAAGAGCGTTTGAGTATTGCTAACGAGGTGCTTGGACATTATCCGAACGTCAGAGTGGAGAGTTTTTCCGGTTTGTTGAAAGACTTTGTTAGGAAGAATGACGCCCGCGTAATCGTTCGAGGCTTGCGTGCAGTATCTGATTTTGAATATGAATTCCAGATGGCTGGTATGAATCGTTATTTGTTGCCGGATGTCGAAACAATGTTTTTGACACCTTCTGATCAGTACCAGTTTATTTCCGGTACGATTGTTCGTGAGATCGCACAATTTGGCGGTGATGTATCGAAGTTTGTTTTTCCCTCTGTCGACGCGTGGTTGAAAAAGAAAATCGCTGAACAACGATAATCGTGGCGAAAAGTGAAGAGCATTGATTGAAAGTTCTTCGAATCGACGAACGTCGGACTCTTAATTGTATTGAATCGCTGCGTCGATTAAACGCAAGCAACAAAGCTACAAGCAGACATAAATATGGCCTTATTGATTACAGATGACTGCATCAATTGTGATGTGTGTGAACCGGAATGCCCAAATGAAGCAATCTATATGGGGCCGGAGATTTACGAAATTGATCCGAATAAATGTACGGAGTGTGTGGGCCATTACGATGTGCCGCAATGTCAACAAGTTTGTCCAGTCAGTTGTATCCCGTTCAATCCAGCATGGCGTGAAAGCAAAGAGCAGTTAATGGCAAAATATGAAGCTTTACAAGCGGCCGCAAAGAAAAACTGATACCCAGTTTTTAGCCTGCAGATTCTCTGACGCAATTACGTCCTTGTTCTTTGGCCTCGTAAAGTGCTCGGTCTGCGCGCAGCAGTAATGCTTTTGCAGCACTCTCTATTTCTCCGAGATTATGGTCATCTGATAGTGTCGCCATACCAATTGAAATGGTGACATCACATGCTCCGCTTTGGTGCAGTAAGAATGGCTTACTTGCAATACTGTTGCGAATGCGCTCTGCTACCAGCACAGCGTTCCTATGTGTTGTGTTGACTAAGAGCACAACGAACTCTTCCCCACCAAAACGACCAATCGTATCGCTAAGGCGTAATTCTGCTTTGATCCGTTTCGCCACTTCTCTTAAGACATCGTCACCGCCTTGGTGTCCGTGCTGATCATTGATGTTCTTAAAGAAGTCGATATCGAGATACATGCATGCAATTCCATAATGCTGACGTCGTGCCCGACCAATTTCTTCGAGAATCCGATGTTCAACATGGCGTCGATTGCTTACGTTGGTGAGTGCGTCCGTAAGGCCAATTTGGGTTAGGCGTTCACTATTAATGACGTTCTCGAGACAAATTGCGATGATCGAAGCGAGCCGTTCAACGAAGTCAGTTGCCATGTCAACGGAAAATCGCAAGGGATCCTCGCTACCGAGATTGAGGCTCCCAAGTAATTTACTTTGTCGTATCAGGGGAATGATCGCCATGCTAGTTGGTGCTTCGAAACACACTTGAAACATGTCTCCATGTAAGGTCTGATCGTAGTGGCCAAGAACGGGTTTTTTCAACGGCTGTCCGTTAATCCGTAAATCTGCCTCAGACTCAGCGAAGAGCAGAAAGGGAAATTCGTCCCGGTCAATCTTCAAATCCGCCAACATTTCTTGCAAATTATGCTGCGTATTGACGAGGCATAACGTGACTTGATCCAGTTCACAAATATCGGCAAGCGTGACAAAGATGTGCTGGATTAACTCGCGAAAGCTATGAGAACCAATCAACTGTAAATCGAGAGATTGATGTCGATTGAGTATTTCTTGATTCTGTCGCGCCTCACTCAAGAGGTCGAGTAACTGCGCACGGACGCTTTGCAATTCTTGCTGCAAGGCCTCGACTGTGTGGCGATTGCCGGAGTTTGGTAGCTTATCCATAGCGTGATCGAGCGCGTGAGTAATGGGTGGATATTTTAATAATGTCATTACTGTATCATAGCGTTTGCGCTGCAAGCGTGAACTCACAGTGTTTAACAAGTGATGCATTATTGATTTTGCTGACTTAGTCAGCGACCTGTCGCAGACTTGCGACAAAAAATTAATATTGAGCATCAATTCGACTTAATAGGCTCAATCCTTTCTGCCTCTTGCGAGACTGCATATGAAGAAGTTTGCTTTAGTTGTTTGGTTCTCAGCTGTTTGTGTTTTTACCTCTGTTAAAGCACAAAGTACATCGACAGAAGTCGTGGATGTTGCTCCTCAATCGGTGGAAATCAATAGCGTCAAAGACCCAGATTGGAAATCCTATTCAGTCATGTTGAAGGGGCTTGATGCATTTGAAAAATATCATACGCTAGCGCCCGATGCCGTCGCAAAATTTGTTTTAAAGCCGCGAAAGGCTGAGTTAAATTTAGAAGGTTTACGCTTACGCCTCGCGAGTGACGAATACACGAGAGCGATCCCAATTCTTGCCGATGGAAGTTTTGTTTTGCCGCGCGACGAAATGGCATTGCAACAGAACGCCGAGTTAATGTTGAATCGCGGTAAAAATTTGTATCGATGGTGGCCAAGAGTCGAAACGCCCGGACTTAATACAAATCACCGCCGATTAGGCGATCTACGCCTAGAATGTGAAATGTTCTGGGCGATTCATTATGACGATCTCCCTTTTTTTGCGAGAAATGCTGTGCGCTTGCTTGGTGGTCCGTGTCGCACAAAAAAAATCACCTTTAGTTTTCCAGCGCAACTACGTGATTTAGAGTTTGCTGAACTAGTTGATGGTGAAAAACGCATCATTCTTCCAGTCGACTCAGAGAAGTCTACCTACACTTTATCTCTATTGAATCCAGACTTTAGCGATAACGCGATGATTGAATTGCGATATGCGCGAAAGAATGCAGAACTTAAGCGAAATGATCATGGACTCGATGTCCAGTTGAAATGGTAGTACCGGAGGGTATTCGTTTTAGTAGATGTTAAATGACTTTCTTGTTATCAGAAAGACGGCTCTGATACTCCTTTATAATGTAAATCAATTAATCAATTAATTAATCAATCGATAGCCTATCAAACCTAGAAAATTATTATGACCACTCATGTTTTGGATTCGAATCGAGCCGCGTTGACCCAGATCTCTTTTCAAAGAGGTGATGTATTTCAATTTAAAGGTCTAGCTTACTATCTTTATTTTAATTTCAATGACTTGAAAAATGGCGTCTTTAAAATTGACTACGGCCTCGCCATCGCTGGTGAAATAAAGTTTTTTGAATTGCAAATTCTAGGAAGCAATCTGAAATATGATGACCTAAGTGATTTGCATTGGATGACCGACGATGGTGCAAACTACGTGTTCGCAAAGACCAATCAAATTCTTGGTGGCGGGGATGGAATAGATTTTTTATATGCGAGTCAATCAGGAAACGTCTTGTCAGGTGGGACAGGCGATGATTGGATAAACGGCTCCAATGGCCCAGACGTTTTACATGGCGACGCTGGGAATGATGATTTGTTTGGAGGCAAAGGCGATGATCTTTTGTATGGTGACGTCGGCAACGATCACTTAATTGATGCTGAGGGAAACAACGCCTTGTACGGAGGTGACGGCGATGACATTTTGAGCATTTTCGGGGCGCACGGCGACAATCTACTTGAAGGGCAGGAGGGAAATGATCAGCTATTTGCTGGCGAAGGGAAAGACACACTTCGAGGTGGACTGGGCGATGACCTATTGAGTGGCAATGGCAACGATCGTTTAGAGGGCGAAGAGGGCAATGACAGTCTACGAGGCGGGTCATACCAGGATGGTGGCAGCGGTGATGATACTTTGGATGCACAAGGTTCCGAGGGTGCCGTCATCATGATCGGCGATCAGGGGAACGATACCGTGCGAGGCGGCTTTGGCGACGACACGTTGTTAGGCGGTAAGGGGGATGACTGGCTTGTTGGGCGTGCAGGCAATAATTCTATGGAAGGAGGGGAAGGAAATGATCTTATTCAGATTAATTTTTTCCCTATCTTTGGATCGTTACAAAACAAAGCTGGAAATAGCATAGGAAGTGGCGGCGAAGGCGACGATAATTTGATTTTTGCTGGCGGCGATGATCTGATTAGTGGCGATAACGGATCCGATGCACTGTTCGGGAATAGTGGACGGGATACCTTGGATGGTGGAACTGGCGAAGATTTTTTGTTTGGTGGTTTGGGCAACGATCAATTAAATGCTGGTGCCGATGATGACTTCATCGCGGGAAGCGCGAATCCTTTAATGCGGATCGTATTGGGAGAAGATCCACTTCAGTTCTTTGCGTTTGACTACGACCAAGATGGAAATCTAATAAGTGATTCTGTAGGTGCACAGACCTTGGGCGGCGGCGATGATGTGATTGATGGCGGCGCAGGGTTTGACACCCTGTTTTACTCTGGGGAACGCTCTCAATATGCAATTCAAATGGTTGGACGGGTTTTACACATTACCGATCAAAGTGGTAAGTCGGGGACTGATCAGATCACGAATGTCGAAATGTTTGTCTTTGGCGAGCAAGCATTTGTATTTGATCTCAATTCAGCGGCTGCAGACACATATCGACTTTATCAGGCTGCATTTGGTCGTACACCCGATACGGATGGTCTGAGTTATTGGTACAAGGAGATGCAGGAGCATCACGCAACACTGCACGATGTCGCGCAGAATTTTGTTAGCTCGTTAGAATTTCAACGAGTTTACGGCTCTGCACCCGTTATCGAGCGAGTCCTACAAGGATTTTATCAACACATTTTGGGACGAACCCCTGACCTTGAGGGTTACACGTATTGGCACGATGAATATGTCATGGGAAGAATTGATCTTGCTGGCATTTTGGCGAATTTTTCTGACAGTCCCGAGAACCGTGAACTGACTGCTTTTGCTATTCAGCAAGGTGTTCCATTGCATATTGACTTAGGTGAGCGGTATGACAAGACGAATCGTTTTGTCTACGGAGACGAAAACAGTAATAGCTTATCGGGAACGGTCGGAAATGACCATCTGTTTGGTTTGCAAGGGCAGGACCAATTGTTGGGTGGTGCTGGGGATGACATCTTGTTTGGTGCTGAGGGTAATGATGAATTATTCGGTGGAATGGGTAACGATTTTTTGTTTGGCGGTCTAGGGGAAAATCAAATTGATGGAGGGACTGGTATCGATACCGCCTACTTCGGGAGCGCGATATTTGAACAAAACCCTAGTCGAGATAATTTTGCATTTGAAAAGGTAAATGGCGTTCTGACAGTGACTAATATTCATAACGGCGAAAGTATCGATCATTTACTTAATGTTGAGCGCCTAGCCTTCATGACCTATATCGAAGCTGGCGATACTTCGCGTTGGGGGGCTCGTGTGATAGCTTTTGATTTTGACGGTAGCGCGGGGGAAATTTTTAAACTCTATGAAGCAGCGGCCGGTAATGACTTGGCCTCGGAAATAGAAGCATTTCGACTGGGTGAACTGATTGCGTTGCGCGATCAAGGGCAAAGTTTGCAGTCAATTGCGGAGCAATTATTAACTTCCTCTTTATTTAGTTCGACCTACTCGGATATTCATAATTCAGAATTATTTGTGCAGCAGTTGTATCAAAATTCTTTGGGGCGTGCCCCAGATCAAGAGGGATTGAATTATTGGAAAGGACAATTGAATAGTGGAAAAATGTCACCCGCAGATTTATTGGTCACGATTTCTCAGGGACAGGAGTTTCATTTGAAAATTGTTGGAAGTATGCTCAATGGGATTGAATATTGGGGCGTACTGCCAATTTGATGAATCCAAATAGAAAAAGGACACCGGCAGTGTCCTTTTTTCTCGAGAATTCTTGAGACGACTTGGTTTAGACGTTGAACAAGAAATTGAGTACATCACCGTCTTTGACGACATATTCCTTACCTTCGGCGCGCATCTTTCCAGCTTCTTTGGCCCCAGCTTCGCCTTTGTGAGCGATGTAGTCTTCAAAAGCGATTGTTTGTGCTCGAATAAAGCCGCGTTCGAAATCGGTGTGGATAACGCCTGCAGCTTGCGGCGCGGTATCGCCGATATGAATAGTCCACGCACGGACTTCTTTCACGCCCGCAGTGAAATATGTTTGTAGCCCTAGGAGCTTGAACGCTGCACGGATCAAGCGGTCTAGACCAGGCTCTTCCATGCCCATGTCTGCGAGGAAGTCCGCTTTGTCCGCGTCGTCTAAGTCTGCAATTTCAGACTCGATTGCGGCGCAAATGGCAACGATAGGTGCATTTTGTTTTGCAGCAAATTCTGTCAATTGATCTAGTAATGGATTATTGCTGAAACCATCGTCTGAGACGTTGGCGACATACATCGCTGGTTTCGCAGTGATCAGACACATAGGCTTGATTAATGCCATTTCTTCTTTGTCTAAACCCATAGCGCGAATTGGCACAGCGTCGTTTAAGCCCGGCATAATCTTCTCTAACAAGGTCACTAGCTTGAGTGCATCCTTGTCGCCTGAGCGGGCTTTTTTGTTTTCACGGTGAATTGCTTTTTCAACGGAACCCATATCCGCCAAGCAGAGCTCAGTTTGAATCACTTCAATATCATCCAAGGGACTAACTTTGCCGGCGACGTGAATCACATTGTCATCTTCAAAGCAGCGTACGACATTCACAATCGCGTCGGTTTCGCGGATATGTGCCAAAAATTGATTGCCTAATCCTTCACCTTTAGAGGCTCCAGCAACTAAGCCAGCGATATCGACAAATTCGACGATCGCATTTTGTACTCTCTCTGGTTTAACGATTTCAGACAATTGCTTCAAACGAGGATCTGGTACTTCGACGACGCCGACATTGGGTTCGATCGTACAAAATGGATAGTTTTCTGCCGGGATGCCTGCTTTGGTCAAGGCATTGAAAAGTGTAGATTTGCCGACGTTAGGCAGGCCGACGATACCGCATTGAAGACTCATGATGAACTTTGCTTAGAAATGAATGCACGCAAAACTGGCGTGAATAGGTAAAGATGATGCAGACGAAGTCGCTATTTTACACTATGTGATCTTAAAGTCGTTTTATTCTTGCTTAATTGGCACGATATCGCTATTTTTCTATGAGATGGATTTACGCTCTTGACTGAGATGATAAGCAATTCGGGTACTGGAAAGTCGATGTAAGAAAATACCTAGTAGAACAGCAGCGACGGTGAGTCCGAGCACCAGTCCTATCCAAAATCCGTTCGCTTCCATCGGTTGACTTGGATGCCAAGGCATCCACTCCGGTGCGAGTCCTAGTGCACAACCGATAGGAAGGGCAAAACCATAAAATGCCATGATATGGATGAACATGGGAACGCGAGTAACCTTGTAACCACGCAGCGCGCAGGAAAAAGTGACTTGCGCAGCGTCAGAAAGTTGGAAAATCGCCGCCAAAAGTAATAAGTCCGCTGCAACCTGCTGAACCGCAGGATCGGAGGTGTAGGCAGCAGCAACTTGGTATCTCAGCAGTGTCATTGCACTTGCAGAGATGACCGCAAAAACAAGGGAGATCCCAACACCAGTCCAAGAGACAAACCGCGCTCGAACTACATCGCCTTCGCCTAAAGTTTGGCTAACCCTAGTCGTTAGCGCAATCCCCAAGCTCATTGGGACCATAAAAATAAGCGATGAGAAATTCAATGCGATTTGATTGGCGGAGATCGCGACCACACCAAATCTGGCAACCAGTAGACCCACTGCGCAAAACGCAGAAACTTCAGCAAAATAGGTGACCCCAATCGGCAAGCCGATTTTTAACATCGCGCGGATTTCACTCCATTTTGGAGCTTCGCGGTGAGTGAACGGAAAAGTTTGCCGATAGACTGGTGCGCGATGTATCCACCATAGCATCGCACCGAGCATCAACCACATCGCAAAACCCGTCGCGAGCGCGCACCCAGTTGATCCCAGTTGCGGCAAACCGAATTTGCCATAAATGAATAGATAATTCACGATCACATTGAAAGCCAAGCCGAGAATGGCGATTACCATGACTGGCTTGGTCTCATTCAGGCTAGTGGTGTAACTATACAATGCCCGATACATGGCGAAAGCCGGCATGCCAATACTAATGATGCGCACAAATTCTGTGGCTTTCTGTTGTACATGGGACTCTAGTTGCAGATAGTTGAATACGATGGTGGAAAAATTAAGGAGTGCACAAGCAATCAGGCCTACTCCAAACGCCATCCACATGGACTGGCGCATGATATGCGGGATTTTATCAAATGCACCTGCTCCGACCTCGTGGGCGACGACCGCATTGATGGCAATCATCACCCCCATTACGGTGACTAAAATAATCGACCAAAGTGATGCCCCTAGTGCAACCGCTGCCAAGTCATCTGCACTGAGGTGACCTGTCATGGCAACATCGGCAACTGACATTCCCACTGTGGCTAATTGTCCTATTAATACCGGCCACGCAATTTGCCAGAGTTTTGCAAGCTCGCTTCGTATTTTTGTTTTCATGGAGTCGTGGGAATCGCGGTCTTTTTTACTTTGAGGCATCTTACCTGAACTGCCAAATTTGTTGGTTGTCGCTATTTGAAAAATTTTTATAAATGCACTTGACAATTGAAAGGAGTGATCCTAAAGTGATATCACTTTGATTTCATTTGTTTCACCCTTGTGCAGTCGACTTACAAAGTTATAAAGGAGAATTTGATGATTGTTGAAAATCAGGATTTAACGAAAAAGCGCATTCAGGAACGCCAGTTGAAATCGATGGACGGTTATCTGATGTTGGTGTGTGGCTTGGCATTGCATGCGCTGGGGATTATCTTATTGGTTACTGGAACTGAACCAAGTGTTTTGGGGGTGAGCGCAAAACTCATTTTAAATGTCATCGGTACGATGATTTTTGCGGGTCTCTACATGCTGCAGCCGAACGAGGCAGCATTACTCTCTCTATTTGGACAATACAAGGGCACGGATCGTAGTGAAGGCCTGCGTTGGGCAAATTTTCTATATACAAAAAGAAAGGTCAGTTTGCGCGCTCGTACGCTCAATACGCCACCTTTGAAGGTTAATGATAAAAGGGGAAATCCTGTCGAAATTGGGGCTGCTATTGTTTGGCGAGTTGAAGAGACTGCACTGGCAATTTTCAATGTGGATGATTTTGAGCGATTTGTGCATGTCCAAGCAGAGGCAGCGCTACGTCATTTAGCCGCTCAATATGCGTATGACGATGGTGAAGACTTAACTGAGGGCGAGACTACGCTACGATCGGGAATGGAAGTCGTTGCGAGTGCCATGCGTCAAGAGTTACATAATCGCTTTGTCGCCGCTGGAATTGATGTGGAGGACGCCAAATTAACTCACTTGGCTTATGCCCAAGAAATTGCGCAAGTGATGCTCCGCCGGCAACAAGCTGAAGCAATCATCAGTGCCCGTAAGAAAATTGTGCATGGCGCAGTCAGCATGGTCGAGGAAGCGCTGCAAGGCTTATCAGAACGGAAAATTGTTGAACTCGATGACGAAAGAAAAGCTGCTATGGTCAGCAATCTGTTGGTTGTTTTATGTTCCGACAAAGAGACGCAGCCTGTCGTCAACACAGGCACCTTGTACAATTAATCTTGATCTCGAAGAAGGGGGGATGCAATGGCGACAGTCATGGTAATGATTGCGATCGTTGTGATTGGGGCAAAGTCGCAGAGTAAACTTCGCAAGTTAGCGCGCATGAACGCTCAGGCAGCGTTGAAAATCGAGGAGAGTAAAAAATGACACGAGCCCACTTTCAATCACGTCAGTGGATGACAGTACTTTGGATTCTATTGCCGATGAGTACTCTAGCGGTTGCGCTGTTTGGAATAGGGGCGGATAAGGGGCAAAGTGCGCATACTTTTTGGAATGTGCTCGGTATTATGTTGGTCGTCAATTTGATAGTCTTATCAATGTTCGCACACTTGAGTATTGTTCTGAACGCGCGAGGCTTATATTGGCGCTTTGGAGTACTACCTTGGCCTAGGTGGGAGCTTGCTGGCGCGGAAATTGCCTTCGCGGAAGTTTGTCAAAGCAAATGGTATGAGGGGAAAGGCATACGGTTGACAGCCGAAGGTATGCTCTATAATGCTGCGGGAAACGGTGCTGTTAGAGTTCATAAGAAAGATGGCAAATCTTTTCGACTAGGCTGTAATAATCCACAGCAATTATCGACGCAAATTAATATTTTATGCGGTGCTCCTACCGCGAGCGCAAAGTAATACAACATGGCGAGCCCGGGTAAAAAATCTTTTCCACTGCGTATCGATCCAGTCTTATGGGCTGAGATTGAGCGTTTGGCAGCGCAGGAATTGCGTAGTGCCAATGCGCAGGTGGAATATTTGTTACGAGAGGCCTTGTTGCAACGAGGTCGAAAGCTCCCGCGTAGCGAAGATGAAAACTCAGATGTCAGGTGAGTCCAAGAACTAATTCAACAGATTGTTGGCGCGTTCTTTTAGTTTCTTAGTTATTTCGCAATGGTATGCAATTTCGTCATCGCATCGGCGAACTCGCCTTTAATCAGCATCGGAATGATGTCTACCCCACGCTCGATCGATTCATCAATCAAGGGCTGCTCTTCTTTGCGCGGCCTATGCAAAACAAAATCCGCAACCCCTTGCTGCAAATTCAAAGTACGTGGATGACCAATGCCGATCCGCATGCGCCAATAGTCCTGTGTGCCCAGCGCCGCCGTGATATCTTTCAGGCCATTATGTCCACCCGAGGAACCACCTTTTTTTAGTTTAGCTAAACCCGGTGCGATATCGAGTTCGTCATGCACGACTAAAACTTGTTCTGGCGTGATTTTATAAAAGCGACAGATTGCACCAACTGATTGTCCAGAGCGATTCATAAAAGTCTGTGGCTCTAATAGCCAAACCTCTTCACCCGCGATGCGAGTCTTAGCGATCAAGGCGTTGAAGTTTTTGTCGCGTTGCAAGCTACTACCCGCAAGTTGATCGATCAGCCAAAAACCTGCGTTGTGGCGGGTTTGTTCATATTCAGGGCCGGGATTTCCTAGGCCTACGATTAGTTTGATGCTCATAATAATTTGACTGAATTTTTATATTGGAACTCCCTTCTCCCGCAAGCGGGAGAAGGGGCGGGGATGAGGGTACTCGAATTACAGCAAACGCTGATCTCTTTCCTTATGCTGATTTTTTGATAGATACTTGGCATAGGCATTCGAACTATCTGAACTTCCCTCATCCCAACCCTCTCCCGCATACGGGAGAGGGAGTTTTATACATTGTTAGGGATTTTACTTCTTCTTCAACAGCGGCAACAAATAATGCCCAGTCACGCTATGCTCATTCGCCGCCACGTCTTCCGGTGTGCCACTCGCAATAATTCGTCCACCGCCAGCACCGCCTTCTGGTCCCATATCCACAATCCAATCCGCGGTTTTAATCACATCGAGATTGTGTTCAATGATCACCACGGTATTGCCCTGATCGCGCAGGCGATGAATGACTTTTAACAGCAGAGCGATATCGTGGAAATGCAAACCTGTGGTTGGCTCATCCAAAATGTACAAAGTGCGTCCTGTATCACGCTTCGATAGTTCTAAGGATAATTTCACGCGCTGTGCTTCACCGCCAGAGAGCGTCGTCGCACTTTGTCCGAGGCGGATATAGCCTAGGCCAACATCCAACAGGGTTTGCAATTTGCGGGCGATTAATGGCACTGGTTTGAAGAATTCATGTGCATCTTCCACTGTCATTTCTAAAATCTCGTGGATGTTTTTACCCTTGTATTGGACTTCTAAAGTTTCTCGGTTGTAGCGTTTACCATGACAGACATCGCAAGGCACATACACGTCAGGTAAGAAGTGCATTTCGACTTTGATCACGCCATCACCTTGGCAAGCTTCGCAGCGTCCACCTTTGACGTTGAACGAAAAACGTCCGGCGCTGTAGCCGCGTTCTTTGGCAACAGGTACGGTCGCAAACAAATCGCGTATCGGTGTGAATAGACCTGTATAAGTCGCAGGATTCGAGCGCGGTGTACGACCAATAGGCGCTTGGTCAACTGAGATGACTTTGTCGAAGTGTTCAAGACCGCTGATGCTTTCAAATGCTGCGGGTTCCGTTTGCGAACCATACAGATGGCGTGATGCTGCCAGATACAAAGTATCGTTGACCAAGGTCGATTTACCCGAGCCAGACACACCCGTCACACAAGTGAGCAGACCGACAGGCAATTTCATCGTGACTTTTTTCAGATTATTACCTGTGGCACCAGCGATTACGAATTGCTTTTCGTGATTAAACGCCGTGCGTTTCTTCGGGACTTCAATTGCTAAGTCGCCCGACAAATATTGCGCGGTTAAAGAGCGCTTACTTTGCATGATATCGTCAAGTGAACCTTGGGCGATCACTTCCCCGCCATGCACACCTGCACCAATTCCCATATCGACAATAAAGTCAGCACAACGAATCGCGTCTTCATCGTGTTCTACAACGAGCACACTATTGCCGATATCGCGCAAATGTTTGAGCGTGCCGATCAAGCGGTCATTGTCGCGTTGGTGCAGGCCAATGGATGGTTCGTCCAACACATACATCACACCGGTTAAGCCCGAGCCAATTTGTGAGGCAAGACGAATCCGTTGCGCTTCACCACCCGACAAAGTATCGGCACTGCGATCGAGCGACAAATAATCGAGACCGACGTTATTTAAGAAAGTGAGGCGAGAGCTGATTTCTTTAATGATGCGATCGGCGATGTCGCGTTTGGCGCCTGTTAATTTGAGCTTGCCAAAAAATTCCATACCCTCACGCAAAGGCATCGCACTGATTTCATAAATCGCACGCTCTTGTTTGCCCGTGCCAACTTTCACATAGCGCGCTTCCACGCGCAAACGTGCGCCGTGACAGGATGGACATTCTTTTTCATTGATGAACTTTGCCAATTCTTCTTTGACTGCCATCGAATCCGTTTCGCGATAGCGTCTTTGCAGATTGGTGACGACGCCTTCAAAGCTATGTTCTTTGATGACGGTGCGACCTTTTTCATTCACGTAAGTAAAAGGAATACTTTGTTTGCCAGAGCCATACAAGACCACTTGCTGCGCCGCTTCTGGTAATTGTTCAAACGGCAGATCAAGATCGAAATCATAGAAGGCCGCTAGATTCGACAACATCTGGAAATAAAATTGATTACGTCTATCCCAGCCTTTGACCGCACCACTCGCTAAAGACAAATTCGGAAAAGCGACGATGCGCTTAGGGTCAAAGAATTCGATGTGACCAAGACCATCACATTCAGGGCAAGCGCCCATAGGATTGTTGAAAGAGAACAGGCGAGGTTCTAGTTCTTGTAAGCTATAACCGCAAGTCGGGCAGGCAAATTTATTCGAGAATAATTGCTCGTGTCCGCTATCCATATCAACGACCAAGGCGCGTCCTTCGGCGATACGCAAGCAGGTTTCGAATGATTCGGCTAAACGTTGTTTGATTTCGGCTTTGACTTTGACGCGATCCACCACCACGTCAATCGTGTGCTTTTCTGTCTTCTTGAGTTTAGGTAAATCATCGACATCGTAGATCTTCGCAGCATGCGTGCCACTTTGCACACGGAAGCGCACAAAACCTTGCGCCTGCATTTGCTCAAATAAATCAACGTGTTCACCTTTCCGATTCGAGACTACGGGTGCCAAAATCATCAGCTTGCTGTCTTCTGGCATCGCCAACACTGCATCGACCATTTGCGATACAGATTGCGCTGCAAGAGGGTTTTCTGGATGATCGGGGCAATAGGGTGTACCAACGCGCGCATATAGCAAACGTAAGTAGTCGTGAATCTCTGTCACCGTGCCGACCGTCGAACGTGGATTATGTGAAGTCGCTTTTTGTTCAATCGAAATCGCGGGGGATAAACCTTCGATCAAATCGACATCGGGCTTCTCCATCAATTGCAAAAACTGACGTGCATAGGCGGATAAGGATTCCACATAACGGCGCTGACCTTCCGCATATAAAGTATCGAAAGCCAGTGAGGATTTGCCAGAGCCTGACAAGCCTGTGATCACCACCAGCTTATTACGTGGCAAATCGAGATTAATATTTTTCAGATTATGTGTACGCGCACCACGAACCCGGATCGCATCCTTTTTGGGGAGCGGCATGTCCGTTGCATCAAATTCGATTTCTGCTGGTGCGGACTGTAAGGATTTCTTAGTTTTGCTAGTGGTCATGAAACAGTTCCTGCGTATGAAGGGGTTCTAAGTGCAATAAAGAAAAGAATTTTGATTCAATTCACGATATTTTTCGTTTTTTAAATGAAATTTAATCTCGGTCAATTGAACTAATGTAATTCTGAGCCGCATTTCGAAATGAAAAGCGAGCAACCTGATACTATAGCGGGTTTTCAAAAATAAGCGCGAGTGTTGAATTAAATTGTCCCGAGAATCATTGTTGTGGGCGCAAACACTCAGTTTTTGCCGTAAAAATTTTGTTGTAAAAGTCTTATGAATAGCGCAACACGTATGAGCTCACAACCGCTCACCTCATCATCAGCGTCAAACAAGATGTTGCCTTCCGAAATCCGGGCGGGCACCTCTTTGGCATCGATTTTTGCGCTGCGCATGTTTGGTTTGTTTTTGATACTGCCAATTTTCGCGATTCATGCCAAAACCCTGCCGGATGGTGACAATGTTGCCTTGGTCGGTATGGCGATGGGAATTTATGGTTTAACTCAAGCTTGTCTACAGATTTTGTTCGGCATCGCTTCCGATAAATATGGTCGCAAACCTGTGATTGTTGTTGGCCTGATTTTATTTGCGCTAGGTGCTGTGATCGCTGCGATGTCGCATACGGTGATGGGCATCTTGATTGGACGCGCAGTTCAGGGCGCAGGTGCGATTTCTGCGGCGATTACCGCCTTGCTGGCAGACACAACGCGAGAAGAACACCGCACGAAAGCGATGGCGATGGTGGGCGGTTCTATCGGTATTAGTTTTGCCCTATCTTTAGTGTTGGCGCCAGTTTTGTATCAACGCATAGGCATGGATGGCATTTTTATTTTGACGGCGATCATGGCGATTGCCGCGATAGCCGTTGTGATATGGATTACGCCAGATGCACCTTCATTGCCTGTCGTGAAAGTGCCACTCATTGAAGTAGTGAAAAATCCGGAATTGATGCGTTTGAACTTAGGTGTATTCGTATTGCACTTAAGTCAGGTTGCCATGTTTGTCGTCGTTCCCTCGGCCTTGGTGCAATATGCACACTTACCGCTTGATAAGCATTGGGAAGTTTATTTGCCCGTGGTATTTGGCTCCTTCTTCGTCATGTTATTCGCGATTATGCGTGGCGAACGTAGTGGCAAAATGAAACAGGTTTTTGTCTGGTCGATCGCATTGTTGATGCTGGTGCAATTGGGTTTTTGGGGTTTCCTAGAAAACGCAACGATGCTGATTGCGATGCTATTTGTTTTCTTCCTTGCATTTAATATCTTGGAAGCAAGTCAGCCCTCTTTAGTTTCTCGTCTAGCGCCACCTTCCGCCAAAGGCGCCGCTCTGGGTGTATACAACACTTTGCAAGCGTTGGGCTTGGCCTGTGGCGGCTTTGTCGGCGGTTGGATGAAGCAGCACATCAGCGCTAGTTCCGTCTTCATATTTACTGCAGTTTTATCCCTGATCTGGCTTATAATCGCAAGCCGGATGCCGGAATTGCCGAAGCGCGCCAGCAAACCGAATTCTGCCAATGCGAATGATGCAGCCTCTGCCGCTTAATTAGCAAAGTCGGAAAAGCAGTAAGCAAAATTGTCCTCCTAAAAGGAAAGCATTTTTGATCTATTGAAACATGTGAGTTACGTTGATAAATTATTTTTGAGTGTAGGAGACATACAAAATGGCATCACTAAATAAAGTTCTGATTATTGGTAATCTTGGACGTGATCCAGAAACCCGCTACATGCCAAGTGGCGATGCAATGACTACCATTGCGGTAGCAACCACAGAATCGTGGAAAGACAAACAAACCGGTGAAAAGAAAGAAGCGACCGAATGGCATCGCGTCACTTTCTTTGGCAAATTAGCCGAGATCGCTGGTCAATACCTGAAAAAAGGTTCACAGGTTTACATTGAAGGTAGCTTGCGTACTCGCAAATACACCGACAAAGACGGTGTAGAAAAATACGCAACCGACATTCGTGCTGACGAAATGAAAATGCTAGGCAGTCGCCAGGGTATGGGCGGTGGTGGCGGCGCACCGATGGATGATGATGGCTACGGCGGCAGTGCTCCAGCTCCACGTCAACAGCAACAATACAGCGCACCAGTGCAGCAACCGCGTCAAGCACCAGCTCAGCGTCCTGCGCCGAATTTCTCTGATATGGATGATGATATTCCGTTCTGATGTTTCGAATCGAATACTCAACAAAAGAAAAAGCCCGCAATCTGCGGGCTTTTTCTTTTGTTGCATTGCATGCCATGCTATCGCGAACCCGTAGCGCTTAACTATTTCCAAATTTATTGGTCTCAACATTAAATACCGTATCAGGAATTCGCATCTCGGGCGCAATCGTATCCGGTGGTGCCTCGGGAGCGATAGTATTCATCCACATATCCATTTTGCTATTTGCCATGATGCCGCTATCTGCTTGTAAGCGGTCGTTGTGTGGTTGTAGTGCACGACGTTCGAGCCGACGCAATTCCTCGTCAGCGGAGACGGGGTGGCGAGTCACATCGCGCGCCGACGGTGTGTGTGGTTTCAGTAGGCGTTCACGCCTTTGTTTTTCGGCGAATTCTTTCAATTCCTTTTGTTTCCTTGCTTCAATACGGTCAAGACTCGCTTGGATTTCGGGCGTTCTTTTGATATTTCTTTTTGTGTCACTGGTGGCGCCGAAGCCGAATAATTTGAGTAGAAAATTCACAATGTTTCCCCAATTTGGTTTCGCTCGGATAGGAAAGGCCAATCGCTTACGATGCACATCTTCTTTCCAATGCCTAGCGTGTAAATATAAGTTTTGTTTTTACACGCAGCAATAAGTGTGCCCAATCCGAAATGGATTGGCGGTACGGTTTTGGGACGTCGAAAACGTCGCCATCTGACCAATTTGTTATTGTATAAATCGCAAATAGATTAATCGAGAAATTGTTTTTTTGATGATCTTCTTAGGCGGATGTATATGCAGACAGAGTACGTAATTTTTGAGAAAAGACAATTGCATTTTGTTATGAACCGACAAGCAACGCGGCTGTAGACAAAGAAAGCGCAATATTCGACAGCAAATTCGCCCAAGTCTTAGCGAACGGTTTTGGAAGTTTGTGAACCACTATGAGGTCTTGCTTGAGGTGCGGTAGGTTTGCAAATGAATGCTGGTCTCCGTATTTTGAATCGCTTTTATTAGGCGAATTCGCTCGAGCACGGAAGATAGTTCCGAAAGATTTGCGGCACGCAAACTTGCGAGTAAATCCCAACGCCCATTGGTGTCATGGATTTCTTCAATGCCCGGTTCGCCAAGCAGTGCGGCAATGACCGCGCGCGTCTCATTCCCCTCGACCGCAATGCTGATCCATGCATGAATTTCGTTTTGTTGTGCATCAGGGCGGAGACGCACGGTATAACCAACAATGATGCCCTCATCCTCTAATTTGGTAATGCGGTTATTCACCGTTCCGCGGGAGACTTTGAGTTTATGTGCCAGCGTTGCAATGCTCATGCGTGCATCGGTGCGCAGTAGGCTGATAAGTTGTTGATCTAGGGCATCCATTTGTACATTTCGGTAATTTAAGCTGTCATTTTGTCAGAAAATTGATGAATTTGGTACATTTTTGCTGATTCTGTTTAACATCGACATCACGTAAGATTCTCCCATCCACTTTTTAAAGAACTTACGCAAAGTTGTTACGGCGAGATTCATCTGGGTCGGAGCTTGCGATCCACAACAAGGATGAAATGCTTTTGTATGACTCAGCTGGTTGTAGAAATTTTACGCAAGTTCTCATGAATGAGCTCAAATCAATCGGAGACTATAATGAGTACCAATCAAATCAATTTGGCACCACGCAAAGCGGTGACCCAGTATTTAAGCGCAGAACGTGTTGCTGAAATTATTACGAAGCGTGGCATCGGTGCTTGTATTACCGGTGTTGCTTCGTATATCAATCAGGATTTTTTGCGTTGGAATTCATTCGATAAATGTGCCCGCGTCGCGAATCACTCTGACGTTGGTGTTATCGAGTTGATGCCGATTGCCGATGATAAGTCTTACGCGTTCAAATATGTCAACGGCCATCCAAGCAATTATCGTTTTAATTTGCCAACGGTGATGGCGTTTGGTGTTTTGGCTGACGTGGAAACAGGTATTCCAGAATTAGTCAGCGAATTAACTTTAACGACCGCAATTCGCACCGCCGCTATGTCTGCTGTTGCGGCTCGCGCTTTGGCTCGCGAAAATTGTAAAACAATGGCAATCATTGGCAATGGCGCTCAAAGTGAATTTCAAGCTTTGGCCTTCCACTTTTTGCTCGGTGTGGAATCCTTCCATTTGTATGATATCGATAGTGCCGCAACGGCCAAGTTGGAAGCAAATTTGGCGAAGTTTGGCCTCAAAACTAAGCGTTTCAGCAACACGAAAGATGCGGTGAAAGGCGTGGACATTATCACCACAGTGACAGCCGATAAAACCAATGCAACAATCATTACTCCAGACATGATTGAGCCTGGAATGCATATCAATGGCGTTGGCGGTGATTGTCCAGGGAAAACAGAATTGCACGCGGATGTGTTGCGTATGGGGCCGGTCTTCTGTGAATTTGAACCACAATCTCGGGTTGAAGGCGACATGCAACAAATGCCAGCCGAATTTCCAGTGACTGAGCTCTGGACCGTATTATCAGGAAAGGTTGTGGGACGTAGCAATGCTGAACAAGTGACCATTTTTGATTCAGTCGGTTTTGCATTGGAAGATTATTCGGCTCTGCGCTTTATGCGGGATGTTGCGGTGGAAATGGGAATGAGCGAAACTTTGTCTCTTATTCCAGCGATGGACAATCCAAAAAATCTGTTTGGGTTCATAGGTGAAAGTAGCGCATTGCCAACACCATCTCAGTCGGTCACACGAAGTAGCCCAGTCTTTGCTGCTTAAAAAATTAACTTAAATGAAATTGAATGGCCCGAAAGACAAAATTTCGGGCTATTTTTTTGGGAAAAAATAAAAAAGATTCTGATTTTTGTGAAAAAAACCTGAATTTGTAAGTATTTGTGTCAACCGGATTTGGCGTGCCCACGTTTTTTGCCTAACAGCATCTTTGTCGCCTTGAACTAGGCAAATAGAAAGACAAAGGCATTTAGGGAGTTATAAAAATGATCTACGAAATTTTAGTCCGCCCGTCTTACAATAAATTAATGACATCTGATCATCTGATTTGGATTGAAAGTAGTATGCCGACGCGATTCTTTGAACAATGGTTACGCGATCACGCTTTGCTGGACGGTTCAGGACGCTCCCCTATCGTACGTTGGGGCATCGTGCAAACACAACGTCCCGCACATTTTCAATTAGCAACCCAAGAGACAGCCATCACAGATCGCATCGCAGAATTGATGAGTGGTGCGACTCATCTGACTGATTTGCCTGTCGTGGCGCGGGATGTGAAATTGGCAAAAACACCCGTTTTCTTGGCTGCTTAATCTCAAGGCGATTAGCCAAAAGTGAACGCAAGGATCTTTTTGTGTTCGATGCTAGGAGATTAGGCGCTGCGTAGATTCTTGATAATGACGTAGCCAATTGAATCCGAAATGAATTAAAAAGGCTGCAGGCGTCATGCTTGCGGCTTTTTTTTTAGGCTCGTCGGATTCGCTGAGTGTTCGTACTTATAATTGCTTTCGTAACGAATGTAGTCGGTTCAATTTCGCTGTATAGAGGTCGCGGTCTAGTGAGCTTGTGCTAGTGTCACGTGCGATTTCGAATTCTCGATTTGCCGCGTCCCATTCGCCAGCACGTAGATATGTTACACCGAGCCAGAAATGAAATTCATGATAATCCGGTGCGCGATCGAGCTCTTGCCGAAAATAACGCTTTGCCGTTTCAAGATTACCCTCTTGCAGTGCCTTTTGTCCCAACTGAAAATACTGAAAAGGCGCGACGCTTTGGATCGAATCTAAACGCGTTTGTGTTTGACGAGCATCAGCGTCGCGCCCAAGTGACTGCAATGTGAGAACCAAATTAGCGAGAGCCCCCTGATGGTTGGGGACATGCATTAAAACATGGTCTAAGGTCTGTAACGCTAGCTCAAAGTGCAAAGTACGCATATAGACGACCGCAAGAGTGTTGTAGGCAGTGATAAAGCTCGGATCTGCAAGGATTGAAGCACGCGCGTACCAATAAGCCAGATCGTTTTGTCGTCGTGTAAGCGCCTCTGCTGCACGGTTATTGAAGAACATCGCAATCACCGTACTTTCACTAATTTCGACACTTTGGACTTTGGCGGCGGCCTCCTGCGGTAAGAAATCGATCACCATACTATCGAATGCATTGCTCTCGGATGTGGGACTGAGATGTTTGCGCCCAATCACGATGTTCACATGATCGCTCGCCACATAAAGGCCACCCGCTCGACTCCATTCTTGCTCGGTGAGTACCTTACGGTAACTGACCGAAAGTCCCATTTGTTTTGCGAATGCTGCGGTCATTACGACGAGCGAGAGGCAATTTCCGGATCGCGCCGCAAAGGTCTCGGCCGCATCCCTTGTATAGCTACCGTCATATTTCAGTTGCAATTTGCTCTCACTGTACAACGCAGCATAGAGGGCACGCTGATCACTGTGAATCTTCTGTTTTTGCCGAATCTCGTTTTGAACGTATTGTTGCATTGTTTTACTTGCCGCAAAAATCTGTTTTGCGTCGATCACTTCGTCATCTGATTGAAACCACGCATCTCGGAAAACGTGTTGATTCACCTTCACTTGATCGAGCGCTGCACATCCCACGAGTTGCCATAAGACGATAAGTAAAACGAGTCGGATTCGAGTTTTTTCCAGAATTGTCGTGGGAAACAGAGTTTGCATTCTTAGTTCCTCATTGCGCGCATGGATCAATTTTTCTCATCCATGCAATTCGTCGATGGCGAGGGTGAATTAATACATCGATTGGGAGTTTGCAGTCCCAAGACAGTCAAATGACTCGCACTTACGCTGTCATGTCTTCGTCATATTGGCTCGCTATATTTCGGGGCTACACAAGCCAAGCAGGACGTATCTTGAATATAGAGGGAAACATGAAACAATACAAAAGAATTTTGAAGGCGAGCGTCTGTAGTGCTGCGCTAATACTCACTGCATGTGGCGGGAGTGATCGTGTCGAACAAAAAAATGTGCCGACGCCAGTGAGTGGCGTTTTTCTTGACGCAGCGGTTGAAGGATTGGATTATTCCAGCGCCACAACTGCAAAACAGGTCACGGCTGCGAATGGTGGGTTTGCCTGTTATTCCAATGAATTAGTGAGCTTTAGCTTGGGCGGTATCCAATTTGGAAACGCGACTTGCGCAACTTTGATTACCCCTTTTAATCTCGCGGGAACAGAAGTGAGTAAAGATGACAAAGTCGTCAATCGATTGATTGCGCTACAAACTTTCGATTCGGATTACGATCCCTCCAATGGCATTCAATTGAATAGTGCATTGAAAACCGCTCTAGCTGGTCAGAGCTTGGATTTCTCTGCAAGTGCTGCGAACTTCAATTTAGCAATGAATAGCCTCCTCGCGAAACTGCCAGCACCCTATTCGACTCGTAGCGTCGATGCTGATCGTCGTACTTTAGCGAAAGAACATTTTGAAGATACGCTGGCGAGCAAGGCTGGTATTTCCGTCTCCGAATTATTTACACAAAACAATGCTCTTGGTGCGGTGACGGTGAGCGTGACACGCTATCAAATTCAAGCGGCAGATCAGTTTTATGTGCCTTACGAAGGGCTCTCCACTGCCATCAAAACTGACTTTCCTAAAGGATTCTTGCCATCTTATGGTTCGGGTTTGAGTTTTAAGGGAAAAGCAGCGGACGGCAGTCTCGAATTTTATGGTCTTACAGACCGTGGGCCGAATGGTGATGGACCTAAGGTTCCGAATGGGATGATGACGGCAGGCGCAACCGGAACAAGTGATGGCAAATTTTTTCCAGCACCAAGTTTTACCCCATCATTTGGAGTCATCAGCGTGGGGAAAAATGGGGCGATTTTGAAATCGAGTACCCCTATTAAGTTTAGCGCAACACAATTGGCATCGGGTTTATCGATCGCCCCTGGTAAAATCGGCTCTTCTGGTGAGGTTCCGTTAACCGATGCCGCCAAATTTGAGGCGAACTCAAAAACAATCTTTAGTGACTATGGTATCGATACTGAAGCCGTAGTTTGGGATGCCACACGCAATGTCCTGTGGGTTTCCGATGAGTACGGTCCCTTTATTTTGAAAATTGATCCAGCGACTGGGATTATTCAGAAAAAATATCAACCGGGCACAGGCGCTGCTGATTTGCCCGCAGTTCTCCTAAAACGACGTGCAAATCGAGGAATGGAGGGGCTCAGTATTGAGTTGGCCAGTGGAAAATTGCATGGTTTTATTCAGAGTCCTTTGGACGATGGTAAAGCACAATATGTTGTTCCGGGAGCGACCGTAGCGACCAGCGAAAGTATCAAAGATTATGCAAAATTTAATCGGTGGGTTGAATTTGATCCAAGCACAGAAAAGACCCGTCTATTTGCTTATCCCATCGATGCAGCGATGTACTCTGGTGGAAAAACTGGTGGTGCCAAATTGGGCGATGTCGTCTCTTTAGGGAACGATAAATTTATCGTGATCGAACAAGGTGCGGGTGTCGATGGTAAGGTATTCAATCGTCTCATGTTGGTACAAATCCCTGCCGATGTGACCGACATTGCAATGGTTGGTACTGATTTAGAAAAAAGTAGCATGACTGGTAGCGCAGTGAACGCTGCGAACTATGCGACCATTGTGCCGCTCAAAAAGACTGTGTTGTTCGATTTAAATAGTGCAGGTTGGTTGGCGGAAAAGGCGGAAGGCTTGGCCTTGGTTGATGAGAACACGCTGGCCTTAGTGAATGATGATGATTTTGGTTTAAAGACGATTGTGCAAACCAATACTGGTGCGGTTGTGGATGGTGCAGATATCACGAAATGCACAGTGGATCTGAATGGTGCAATCACGGCGACTTCAGGAACTGGATGCGCAGCGGGAAACACAGCGCGTGTCGCACGGGGCGCAGATACGGAGCGCCCTAATCGACTATGGCTAATCAAGTTTGCAAAAAAGCTAAATGATTTTCTTGTGCCTTAATTGTCGCATTGAAAGCCGCGTTCCACTATTTTGATGGAACGCGGTTGTGGGTCTTGCAGTATCAATTTGCGATAGAAAAGCGTTGGCAAATGTGCTGAGGTTGTTCCAACTCATCGACCATTGCTTGCGCATAGTCTTCAACGGAAATTCGGCTTTCTCCTTGAGCATCGCTGAGGAGTTGATCTTTACCTAGTCTAAATTTGCCTGTGTGTTGACCAGGTGCAATCACTGCTGCCGGGCTCAGCATGCTCCATTGAATGTTGGTCTCCTCCCTGAGCAAGTTCAATGCTTGTCGTGCACCTTCCGCCGTGGCTTTGTATTCAGCGGGAAAATGCGGCGTATCAATTAGCTGTAGACCAGGCGCGACTTCAAGTGAGCCCGCACCGCCAACGACGAGCAAACGTTGAACACCTGCCGCCTTACTCGCGGCAAGCACATTCTTAAAACCGTTGAGGTAGTAATGTAATGTGTCGCTTTGGGCATGGCCACTAAACGCGCTGATGATTGCATCGTGTCCAATAACTTGCGCACGGAGTTGTTCCAAATTCTGTACGTCGCTTGCGATCGCTAACAACTGTGGATGACTTGCCAGCTTTTCGGGGTGGCCAACCAAGGCTGATACTTGGTGTCCTCGCTTGAGTAATTCTTGACGAATTGCAGAGCCGATAAACCCTGAAGCGCCAATAAGTGCAATTTTCATAAAAATCCTTTGATATGGTTTGTTGAGTCAATACTAAATAAGAGAAATCTGACTGCTGTAATTTCTTGATTCGAAAAGGCAGTCACGCATTGCAGTATGCATGGGTTTATTGACTCAATAAATCGATGAATCTAGAATTCATTGTTCTGAATTTCTTAACAATTGCGTTGTCTGGAGTGTTGTCATGGCAAGCCTTGATCAAATCGACATGAACGCTTTGCGTATCTTCGACACTGTCGTGGCGGCCGGCAGTTTTACTGCTGCCGCGAATCGACTGGATGTCGCCAAAGCAAAAATTAGTGTGCAAATCGCACGTCTGGAACAGCAACTCGGAACCGCATTGTTTGTGCGGACAACTCGACGGATGAATTTAACTGAGAGCGGAAAGGCCCTGTACGCACATTGTCAGATTTATTTGCCGGCACTGGATGAAACTTTAAGTCAGCTTGCGAATCGTACTCAGCATGAGACTTTGCAAGGTGTTTTGCGCGTGTCGGCGAGCGTTAATCATGCGAGCCAATCAGTCGCCCCCGCTCTAGCAAAGTTTTCGATTCAACATCCGCAATTAAAAATTGATCTCCGTACCAATGACAGGATTAGCGATTTAGTCGCAGATGGAATCGATATAGCATTCAGAATGGGCTGGCTAAGAGACTCTTCACAACGTGCGATGAAACTTGGTGAGTTCCAACAATGGCTGATGGCTGCGCCATCTTATCTTGAGCGTTGCGGAACACCTAAATCACCACAGGAGTTGCGCGAGCACGAATGGATTGCCTTGTCGCTGTTACCGTCGGCTCTGACATGGAAATTCATCGATCAACAGGGGCAAAGCCAATTGGTGCACATGAAATCGCGCTTACAGGTGGATGCGCCAAGCACTTTATTGGCATTGCTCGTGCAAGGAGCCGGTGTTTCGGTCATGGACGAGATGAGTGCGCAGGCTGTGATCACCTCTGGAAAACTACAACGCTTATTGCCGGAATGGCGCCTAAACCCAGGTGGTATTTATGCTGTCTTGCCACCTGGACGTCATGTGCCAACTAATGTCAGAGCGTTCATCGATTTTTATCGGCAATTCCTCGGAATTTAGCGCGGGCTGTTTGAACGAAAGTCAATTTAAGTGGGTCGTAGCTTGCTTGTGTTTGATAGACGACCATAGAGAGGCTGCAATGAATGCAACACCAATTAAACCGGTGACGATTTCAGGAATATGAAATTGCATACTTGCGAACATGATGAGTGCCAAAATCCCAATTGCATAATGTGCACCGTGTTCGAGATAAACATATTCTTCCAACGTACCTTGGCGTACCAAATAGATAGTGAGCGAGCGTACAAATAGCGCGCCGATTGCTAAGCCTAACATGATGATGACAACGTCACTTGTAATCGCAAACGCACCGATCACACCATCGAATGAGAATGAAGCATCGAGTACTTCTAAATATAGAAAACCTCCTATGCCGCCACTTTTGACAATGGCACCGACATTCACATCGGTCGCTTCCTCTTTTTCTAAGAGCCCACTTATAAAATCGACTGCGACATAAGTGATCACTCCCCAAATACCAGAGAGCAGAACAGCATAGGCGCGCCCTTCTTCAACCAAGCGGGTACTCGCCACGACCACGAGTAATGCAATCAACACAGGAATAGAACTAATTGTTCCAAAGTGTGCAATGCGCTTTTCGATTCCGCCTAGCCAATGAAACTGCTTGTCCGCATCGAATAAAAAATTCAGAAAAACCAAGAGTAAAAATATGCCACCAAATGCAGCCACTTCGGCATGGTGGCGTATCAAGTGCGTCGAAAATTCTTGTGGTTTGTCGATTGCAAGTGTCCATACTTGCGTGACGTCGAGATCCGCCGCAAACGCGACGATAACCAGCGGGAAAATTAAGCGCATGCCAAATACGGCGACAATAATGCCGACCGTCAAAAACAGTTTTTGCCAAAAAGCATCCCAACTTTTTAGGACAGACGCGTTCACAACGGCATTATCGAAAGAAAGTGAAATCTCTAAGATCGCGAGAATCAAAGCAATGCCAGTCGCGCTCAGTGCAGCGTTGACCCCGCCATGACTAAATCCCCAATAGGCAGCGATGCAAAGGCAAATAAAGGAAATCAAAAAAGAAAAACGAAAATGCTGCATATTTAACCCAAAAAAATGCGAGAAGGCTGGAGGGTGCCATAGCTTCGCCTATGTAAGCAAGTGAGTTTGAACCTAGTATTGTCGCTGCGGCGCATCGATTGTACACAGTCGCTAGCAAAATATGAAAGTGCGACCACTCCTTATTTGGGGTTGAGTAAGGTTTGGGATTTGAACCATCCCTCTTTTACCGTGACTTTGCGGATGAAGGCAGCTAGTTAAGAGAGCCATCGCGTTTCACATGAATTTCACTGTCACCTCACGCTAACTTCACTGACGTAATTTACATTGACGGTTCTTTCTTTTTGTTATTCTGATACTTTCTTTTTGTTATTCTGATAGATAGGCTTTGTCAATTATGCAAACTCATTTTCTCTTAATTAACCCGCCTCAGACTTGCATTGGTCGTCGCTTCCCGCAAGAATCGATACTGCCCTTTGCGATGCAGGAGCTTAGTAAGGCCCTACTAAACGCAGGCTTTTCAGTTGAGTTATTGGATGCCGAGTCAGATCGTCTGTCTCTATTCAAGATAGTACAAGCGACTCGTCGATACGCGCCTCAATGCGTCTTGATTGGATATAAGGACGTGTCATCAGCGAACCCCATTGGTTCGATGCTATGCACGATGCTGCGGGCCATTTTGCCGCGTTTGCCTGTGATTGTGGACGTAGGCAATTGGCACAATCTAGATGTGTCATCGACCTCTTGCTGACAATCGGCGGTTTCCTAAAGAGCTTGTGTCCGCCGATTGTGGATGACCCTACTTAGTAATTGATACCTTTGTCGCTACGGTGAGGGCATCATCGGCCTCGATTTTGGCGATGAGTCCCCGTGCGCTACTATCGGCAATATGCCAAGTATAACTCACGGTATCGATACCATTACTGGTGTTGATGTGTTTAATTTTGCAAGTCGAAAAATTACCTGCTGGAACACTAATTGTCTCAGTGCCGAGAAAGACTAACGTTTCTGTAGAACTTGACTGCGAGACGTTGGTCGATCCTTCCATTTCCTGTTTTACCGTATAGGTTTGGGTGTACGCTTGGTTCAATGCTAAGGCAAATGGAAAGACTTCGGGCGGTGTCATGGTATTTGTTACGACATAGTTCATATTACCGAACTTGGTCGACAAAATACTTCCATAAGTAGTGACCGCTGCATCGCTCACTGAAATATAGCTTTTTACTTGACTCTTGATGCCTGCTGAGGGACCTGTCAGCATTAAGGTGTCCGCGACAAATTCTAGAGCGCTATATCCTTTAAAATTGGTTGTCCCATTGAGCGAATAGCTTACCGCATAACTTTCACTGAGCCCGCTTGGCCTCATGGTTGTCGTCATTTCGGTGTAATGTTTGACGCCTTGTTTGAACAGTTCGAGATTAAAACAGTTTCTTGAATCACCTTGGCCACTTCCTGTGTCGTCGATCGGAGGCGTCGTCGAAAGCAAGTTAAAACTGATGTCTTTCACGTTGATATACGATTTTGCAGCGGTCATATCATCGGGTTTGACCAAGGCGGCGATCGCTATTCCTTTGCTGACGGTGTCAGTTGGACTGACATATCCTAGTCCCTGTTCTACTGCGAAATACGTACCCACGGTTATCTTATTGTCGAGTAATTGCGGCACCCAGCCCCAAGTTGGATTGCCTGCAAAACTGTGCGCGGATTCCAACATGGTATTGACTAGGATACCTTTGCTCTTGCGACCTGAGTCCAGCTCAGCTGCCCAATAGTTGACTTCTTCATTCGAAGGGGCACTACTGCCGGTTCGACCTAATACATTCTTGTAGATAATTTTGACAAATTCTGAGCTACTCATATTGCTTGAGTAGCCAGTGAGGTCCGGGTATTGAACCGCCGCATTGTAAAAATTATTAGCGAGCTGATTGCTCGTCATGCCATTTTTGATTTCCGACATCCAGTAAACCATGCCATCCGCGTCTGGAACGCGATTGAAAAAGGCGACATACAATTCAATCAAATTGCGAGCACTCGTCGCGGGCATCGTACGATAAATATCAGCGACTTCTAAATTCAAAGTCATGTCGGTGAATTTCAAATGGGCATTTTTTGCGACAACCGTGCTATTTGCGCCACCATTGATTTCTTTGACTTCAAATCCTGAAGTGGTGCGCTTGACTGTGTAATTGTTTCTCGCACCAGCAAAGGTAATTGCCGTACTTGCTGGAGCGGCTTGCATCGCAGAGCTTGCATTTCCAGTGTCGGTTTGAC
Organism: Affinundibacterium fentianense; assembly: GCF_018139545.1. Classification (GTDB taxonomy): domain Bacteria; phylum Pseudomonadota; class Gammaproteobacteria; order Burkholderiales; family Burkholderiaceae_D; genus Undibacterium; species Undibacterium fentianense. The sequence goes on from NZ_JAGSPJ010000005.1 coordinate 86,206, forward strand.
CGCCGCATGCACAAAGTGTCGCAGCCAGGATGCTAAGGCTAATACTGTGGGTGAATTTGCGATGCGGTTTGAACATAGTGAGATTCCCGTAAAAGAGTGATGTTGTTTAAATTAAAACCATGATTGTAATGGAATGATGGTGTTAATATGTCAATTAATTGTACGAATTATATGTAAGAAAATGTAAGTAAAGCTCGGCCATGGATGCAACGCATCCACTACAATGTCCCTAATTTAAACATCATTGCTTTTATTATGGCCAGACTGCCTCGCCTTGTTATTCCTCAGCAAGTTCATCACATCACGCAAGCGGGTATCGATGGCAAGATTATTTTTGTCGATAATGCGGATTACATTGCTTTCACTGACTGGTTAAGAAGCGCAGCGAAACAGTTTGGCATTCAGATCCATGCCTATGTGATCTTGCCTGACAGGCTGCATTTGCTAGCCACTCCCAGTGATGAAGTGGGACTAGGAAAAATGATGCAGTGGCTGGGTCGTTACTATGTCCCGTATTTCAATGCGAAGTACAAGCGCAGCGGCTTACTTTGGCAAGGTCGGTTCAAAGCGACCGTATTGGAGGCTGAAAACTATTTTCTGCCCTGTTCTGTGATGATAGAAGAAATGCCTGTTCGCGCTGGTTTGGTGCACGAGGCATCAGCTTACTTGTGGTCCAGTTGCCAACATCATTTAGGTGCGCGAATTGATCCTATTGTTGCCGATCACGCGATGTATTGGGGAATGGGGAATACACCTTTTCAACGTGAGGCGGCCTATCGTCAATTACTAGACAAAGGATTGTCCGCAAATGAAATGACTACGATACAACAAGCCACCAACAAAGCTTGGGTTTTAGGTTCTGATTCGTATAAAAATCAAATGGCGAAATTAACAGAGAGACGGGTTGAGCCGATGCGGCGCGGGCGCCCACGGAAAGCTCTTCGTCCAGAGTAAAAAGAAGAATCGGTGAGTGGACTTTCCAATCTGGCTTGGGTTTGGTTAGCCGGGGTGAAATTTTAAGCATTCTCAGGATAAAAAAATCCCCGGCGAATTCGTCGGGGATCACTGAGCGTCACTTTATTATCCGTGGATTTTTTGCTGTGCTTGGCGCTTAGTCGAGCTTGATGGAGTTCAATTAAGCTCATCGTCTTTATAAAATTTTGTTCCTTTGACGGTTGCTTGCAAGGCCAATCCTGCTTCAGTAATTTGGTAAATGGTAATCCCCGCGATAGTGACTTCACCACCTACCGCAGCGCCTTTGTCGCCTGCTTTGGCAGCAGCATCTGCGTGCGCGCCAAATTCCCAGCCTGAATTCACAAATTGATCAAACGCTTCTTTAGTATGAAAAACGAAGATAGTTCGAACATCTTTGACCCCAGCACCCAAGCCCACGCCTGCTTCGGCCATACGCATATACACTTGTTTACCATTCTTATCTTTTGCCACGCCGTATCCACCGCTAAAACTCGCGATGAGAAGATTCACATTGGCTGTGCTAAAGACGGCGGTGCCGTATCCGGCGGCAACTTTGGCTTTGGCATCGGCACGCGTCTTATATAAGGTAGCAAGAGCATTGTCGCGCATGGATTGGACTGCTTGGCGTTTTTCGCTAGGTGTATTGCCTTGGGTGGTCGCGCAACCTGCGAGTAGCCCCCAACTTAGAACAGCGACAAACAAGGAACGATGAATTGTGGCGAATCGGCGCATAGATTTATTTCCAAGGTGAGGGTGGATTGATTTGAGTCCATCTGTATCAATGAAGTACAGGCTATTAAGTGTACACGAATAAATCTTGCATCAGCGCTTGTTCGATTGGCACTGCATCTTGGCGTAAAGAATGCGCCTTTAGATAACAACGCCTCTCATCAAGTCACTCGGTACAAAAGAAGAGATTTAGGTCGGACCCAAGTCTCATGACACGAGATTTATTCACCAACCAATTGAACCGCGTCAATCTCTTTGTATCCTCGTTGCAAATTGTTTGCCAAAGTGAGCTTCACTGCTTTTGCTTTGTAGGTCGTTTTTTCAAAACTACGCACAAACCAAGTACGGTTGCCGCGCCGATCTTGCTTCTGGTCGCTAATACCCTCCCAAACGGTATTCCATTTTCCGTCTGTACTCTGTAGCTCGATTTTGCTTATCGCTTCAACTCCAGCACCATTCTCAAAAATGATTCTCACTTCGCTTGCAGAGACCGGTTTTTCGTAGCTCAATTCTAGCCAATCAAACCCCATATCCTGACGATTGTTGGTCCACGTCTTACCATCTACGCTACCTTTGGTATTGACTACAGCGTTCGTTGAAGAGGGGCCTGAACGTTGATCGTCGCCAAAAGTAGAACTGGCTTTTGCGTCAATCGCCCATTGCGCCTTGGTATCATTTAAATACTGATCTTCCATACTGGCATAAGCCATCAACTGTTTTTTTCTTTCTAGTTCTTGCTCTGCTTCGCTAGGTTCAGGATTGGATGCTGCTGCTTGTGTTGCAGGCGCATTGGCTTGGGCTGCGGATGCTACTTCAGTGGACATCGATTGACTGGCGGCTGGCGTGTCCGCAGATTTTTTATGGCATGCTGAGACCAAAATACAGGTGAGAGTTAAAAGAAGATAGGAAATTTTTTTCATAGTGACGTTGAGTATTGATAGGTCGAAGGGGAAAATGACGAAAAAACATGTTTTAACGTTCGCCATTCTAGGGGAATCGTTTTGGAATTTGCGTAAGAATTTGTAAAGAACTCGTAATTTGCAGACAGAGGGTGAGCTATTTCCGATGGTCGGTTGTATGTCCTAGATGTATCTCATGTGTGGTTGATCGTTTGGGAATGCGGTTGACCTGTTTGTGGAATACAACAATCACCTTGTGAATCACTGTGACACTAGCCGATGCAGACATGGATTGCTTACAGTTGAAATGCGATTTGATAAGATGAACGCCCGTCCAAAGAGTGTTCATTATGCGCTTTACACCCAATCAGCATGGCTATTATCAACTCCGTTGGCAGGGCGATGTCATGATTGTGAACTACAGCGAAACTTGGAACGAAATCACGGTTCGCAAATTACATCAGGAAGCGCGCCAATCTTGGGAGGCTCGTGGGCTTCGATCTTGGGGATTTCTTAGTGATGCCAGTGAATGGACCGGTGCAACGCCGCAAGCGATAGAGGAATGGTGGCTGTTTTTTGAAGACGGCGTGCAACATGGGATGCGTGCTTTTACTGGCATCTTGTCGAATGAACTGCAGGCACTATTATTAAATCGACTCACTGAAAAAGCCCGTGCATTGGTTCCCTATCAACAGAGTGAAAATATTGACCAAGCACTGAACTGGCTGAACCAACAAGGCATCCTTGATCGACCTTTTGAAGAGAGCTGAATTTCATTTTTCTCCGTTTAGCCGGTCGATTTTAAAGTTAGAGCGCGAGGATATTCAGTGGCGTTGATCGGTTTGATGTAAGTAAGGACGCAGAGTCTCGCTTAGCCAATCAATAAATTTTTGCGTTCTTTTTGCCAAATGACGACGGTCTGGGTAGAGAATAGAGACTGGCATCGCTGGTGCGCAATAAGTCGGTAAAATCGGGACTAAGCTTTGTAAACTCGCCGCGTGCATTTGTCCGAATTGGGGGACTTGAATTATCCCAAATCCTGCGTTGCAGGCTGCATGATAGGCATCGCTATTATTGACTGTCATTCCACCTTTCATAGGTAAATAGTGTGTTTTATCTCCAACTTGGTATTCAAATCCGTTTGATTTATTCCCGAAATTACTAAGGTAGTGAATCAAAAAATGATCATGTAAATCGTCAATTGTCTTTGGTATACCCCATTCTTTCAAATAAGCAGCGCTGGCTAAATTTACCTGTTTTAAATAACCTAATGGGCGAGCAATCAAACTGCTATCGTGCAATACGCCGACTCGCATCACACAATCAAACCCTTCCCGTATTAGGTCAACGCGCCGATCTGTGCAGCTGAGCTCCAGTTCAATGCCGGGATGTTGGGCGAGAAAGTTCGGTAATGCCGGGATCACAATATTGCGCGCTGCAGCGACTGGCAGATCAACTCGGAGTCTGCCTTGTAAGGGAGTATCGTTGGAACGAAATAGATTCTCCAAATCGGAAAAATCGCTAAGTAGATCTTTGCTACGTTCATAGAACAGCAAGCCATCCTGTGTCATTTGCACACTACGTGTCGTTCTTTGCAGAAGGCGCGACCCTAATTGAACTTCAAGCTGTTTAATCGCTTCTGAAACGGTCGCTTTGGGCAGATTCAGGCTATCGGCAGCCTGTGTAAAACTGCATAAATCTGCGACCCTCAAATAAATACGCATTGCTTCAAGTTGATTCATCTTGGCTCCTCGACATCACGCAAAAACAGAACATTAAATTGTTCGAATAAATCGAACAGTTTAAACATATTATTAGTATTTATCACTCATTTTAAACAAACTACACTGACTCTATTCTTCGCTCAAATCGAGTCTAGAAACTTGTTTCACTTCACAAATAAAGGCTAATCATGAATCAAAATGTTACAGCATCATCGCCGACCATTGCACTAATCACAGGAGGAAGTCGCGGCTTAGGAAAAAATGCAGCACTCCATTTAGCGCGTCAAGGCGTGGACATTATTTTCACCTATCAACGCCAACAGGAGGCTGCGCAAGCGCTGGTTCAACAGCTGCAAGAGATGGGGCGTAAAGCCGTGGCATTGCAATTGGATGTTGGCAAAGTCGGTAGTTTTCCTGCTTTTGTTCAAGAATTGCGAACTGTTTTGCGTACTCACTGGCAAACCGAACAGATTGCTATGTTGTTGAATAATGCTGGAATGGGAATTCATCGACCCTTCATGGAGATCACAGAAGACGATTTCGACCAACTAATGAATGTGCATTTGAAAGCGGTCTTCTTTCTCACGCAACAGGTATTGCCTATCCTGCGTGATGGAGGACGCATCTTGAATATCTCATCAGGACTGACGCGTTTTGCCTTGCCAGGATACAGCGCTTATGCAGCGATGAAAGGAGCAGTTGAAGTCTTGACGCCTTATCTAGCGAAAGAGCTTGGCAGCCGTGGAATTAGTGTGAACGTGCTAGCACCGGGTGCGATTGAAACAGATTTTGGTCACGGGGCGGTTCGTGACAACGCGCAGCTCAATCAATTTGTCGCAAGTCAGACCGCCCTGGGTCGCGCTGGTCAGCCTGATGATATTGGTGCCGTTGTTGCCGCGTTATTGGCGCAGGATACACAATGGATCAATGGTCAAAGGATCGAAGCTTCTGGCGGCATGTTCCTATAACTCTCGCGAACTCGGTGGATTCGCTGGTCACGTGTTTTTCCACGATCAGCGAAGTGGGATAGTCAACGCAAACGTGTATGGGCTTCGCTTGCCTCGATGGTCTTCATGAGTCGATTCATTCGGGTTTCTGATTTTTTTGCTTGTGTAATCCAATGTAGAATTGTTTTTCGATAGCTAGGTGGGCATGTTTCAAAATATGCCCAAGCGACGGGCCTTTGTTGGAAAAGCACGGTTTCGTCTAGCGTGAGCTGGGCGATTTCTGCTTGCTCATAAGCATAGATCTTGGATTTCGTTTCTTGACGAAGCGCAAACGCAGCCCGCCCCAAATCAGTCATCGCCCCTATGCGTTCTAGTACTGCAAATTTCTCTATGTTGACCGCGCTCCAAATCGAATCCGATCGACGTCGACAAAATCGAATAGTGTAAGACTCGGCGTCAATACCTTTCCTAACACCATCAATCCAACCGAAACATAAAGCTTGATCGACCGACTCGGACCAGCTCATGCAAGCTTGTTGACTGCCGACTTTCCAAAAACCGACGAGCAACTCTGTTTCTTGATTGGCATGCAGCTCTAGCCAATTTCGGAACTGAAGTTGATTCTCAAAGAAGAGGATTGGACGCGCCATCGCAGACAAGGATTAATCAAATTCGGTACGATCCGAGCGCATCCAAGTGTAAGTCATGCCCAGCAAGAGAGATGGTGCGGTTTTGCGCTTCACTAATGGACTATCTTCGTTGGCCGCGCCGATGACACTATCGACGCGCACGCCAGCAAAGACGCGGAAATCGTTCGTGTAACTATGGGAAATGAAACCCGACAGGCGCCACGCAATCAATCCCTTTTTCGCTTGGTATGCAGGGCGATCAATCAGAACCTGATTGGGTTTGACTTGATAAAAAGTGTCGGCGAATTGTTGATTTCCCCATACTGCAGACAATCCTGTGCTGTAACGCCACCCGCCAAACGCGCGCCTTTCAAATTCGATTTCTGGCTCGATAGTGTAGCCGCGTCGTTTAAATTGATTGCTAATATCAAAAACTGCGCGAGCTGGCAATTCAAAACGCCAGCGACCGTTGGCCTCCGGATTGCTGATATTCCATTTGAAGCGAGGTCCAAATTCGATCAGACTCCCGAGCTTTTCCATTCCACGGCGTGCTTCGACTTTATCAGAGCTCGAACCAAACGCTCCGGCAAAACCAATGTCAAATTCAAATTGCGGGGTTTTGACTGCACGATAACCGGTATTCCCGCGATCCACTCTAAAGTGCTCTCCACGATATAAGAAGTAAGGGACAGCTAAGGCTCGATTGACGTAGGTATCCGATCCTGGATACGCTTGTTGAGTTAGCGCGAACGCCGACGCACCTAATTCCCAAAGTGGCAAAGGCTCGCGATCTTTCACCAAGCCTTGATTGTCAGACGGTGGGGCGACTTCAGAAGCTGGGGCAGTTTGTGCCTGCACATGACTATGCGTCAAAAATGTCAGGCACACTCCAATTTGAAGCGATCGCCGATGAAATGTTGTCAGTTTTAGCATGAGCTGTACCAATCAATAAAGTGAATATTCGTTGGGGAAGCGTGCAGTCTATCTGATTTTAACGCATCGTTTCCGATTACCAATTAAATTGAAAAGGAATGCGGATGAACAGCGGGACAAGATGTCTTCGGCGAATTCTACTTGTCCCGAAATAGGCTTGGATTGCGGCAGGAGTCACTGGAGATCACACCGCGAGCGACGCTCGAAATCCGCGAGCAGCGTAGTAAGATTGCGCGCCATTGTGGTAGACAAAAACGTGATCGTAGCGGCGGTCACAAAACAAAGCGCCACCTAGTTTGCGTATCGCTTTGGGCGTCATGATCCAACTTGAGGTTTTCTTGTCGAATTCACCAAGTTGTTTTAAGTAACGATAGTCCTCTTCTGTGAGGATGCTAACGCCCATGCTATTCGCCATATCGATAGCCGTATTAGCGGGCTGATTTTCTTTTCGAGATTCCAATCCTTCACGGTCGTAACATAAGCCACGCCGACCAATGGGACTCTCTGCGGCACAGTCAAAAAAGAGATAGGTTTGGCTGGCTTCGTCAAAGTCCACCACATCGGGTTCGCCGCCACTATCTTCCATCGCCTGCAGAATAGACAACTTCTGTGGATTGGATTGGAGCCTAGATTCCACATCAGCCCAGATGAGTGTTGGGTGCCGTTGGCTATTTTGTTGAAATCGGTTGCGTAAAGTTGCGAGCAAATCGAGCGGCAGTGATGGTGTCATTGCGATGTGTCCTTACTTTATGATGAATTCCTGTTGAGTTTCTGTGAAATTTCTGTCGATTTATAGTGCCAACGGCATCGAGTCGTGTCGTCCAAAATGCAAACCAGTCGGCTAGCTCAATGGTATTAAGTTTGCATTGATCGACTCAATGAGCCGAGGAAACACATGAATAGCTAGGTGAGTGTAGCGATTATGCTAGTCTCTTTGGGAAAAATCGAGACCTCGCAGATCTGTTTGAAGGAATTTGCAATGTTGGACAAGCAAAAAAACGCGCAACCAATTCATGGATACCCTCGAATTGGTTGCGCGTTTGTTGTTGTGGTCTAATCGATGGAGATCTCGCCTGATACTTAATTTCCCCATTCAATATAGGTCATACCGCCTTGTATCTGTCCTATGATTTGCGCCTGATTTTCCGCACTTTCGCTAAAACTCATCAATACCTCGGCGCGAGACATATCGCCACTATTCAGCTTGTAGTTCCAGTAGTCATATCCGCCTAGATCAGGTGCACGGTGTAAGACGTTTTGATACAAGGTTGTAATGAAAGTCGCATTGCTGGTGACGTTACCATATAGCGACCGAAATTCGTCTGAATGATAGAACTCTCCAGCAACTCGACTCAGACTCATTCCATCATCCAACTTCTCAATCCAGTATCCGAGTCCAGCAAGATCTGGTTGGCGATTGAACGCAGCTTGGTACAAACGATAAGCTTGTCCCGCAGCGCCGTTCACGTCAAACGCCAAAGCAAAGTCGTCGAAAAGCAAACGCTCAACTTGGGTAACATGATCAATCCCTTCTTCTCCCAGCGTGTCTTTGATCACCAAACCGCTCAGGGTACCACTTGTGCGGTACTCACTCATATCGCCCGCCATGATCAAAAAGTCGAGTCCCGTACCACCATTGATCGTGTCATTACCAGCACCGTTGACGATAGTATCGCTGCCACCGTAGGCATCAATATAGTCGTCTCCTGTACTGCCGCGCAAATAATCATGTGCATAACTGCCATAGACATTCAAACCGGCGACGCTGTTTGCCTCTAAACCGATCACGTAGTCAGTTGATCCGTAAGACAGATTGCTGACTTTAATAAAGAAATCGCCGCGTGAATAGTCCCCATGATAATCAAAACTAATTCGACCATCGGAAGTGAGATTCGCAAAGCTAGATTCCGTACCGCGAACGGGCACACCATTCCGATCGGTGATGGTCACAAGTATGCCACTGGCGTTTTCAGTCCAGAGGTGCGTATTGCTGTAGTTGTTAATAGGATCGGTCGATAAAAAAATCGTATAGCGTCCTGGTCCATCTAGATTCAGTTGGTACCAATCCGTTGCGTCATTGGCAGACAATGTGCCAAACGACACCATGTCGCGCTGCACCTTAAATGTTGAACTTAAACCATTCGAATCAAACCCTTTGGTTCTCTCATCGAAATAACTGCCATCACCATAGACGTATGCCATAACAACTCTCCATTGATTCTTTAAAAATGAAATACATCGCGCATCGCAAATTGGCGTCGGAGCCAGTCTGTTTGTGCAAGCTACATAATGTATTTAAAAAAGGAGAGACAATCCGCGGTTACCTCTTGGGGATTTAACGCGTGTGTTTTGAAATGCGATGACAGGATTGTTAAAAATGTTTAACCCGAGCTATTGCGGGCAAGGACTGAAAAGATAGGTAGCGAAGGAATATCGTTGCAAAATGCCGTCCCTATCTAGGGCTCTATCTGGAGAGAGATGTTCACAATTGTGTATCAAGACCAAATACTCGCAATTCCTGCTGGCAGCGACACGCTGTAGCGATTCGTGCCGCCCAAGCAATCGCTTCCTCGCGAGTCGTCAATTCCAACACCGTGAAACCACCATTGAGTGCAGGCGCCCAAGTATAGCCACCCGCCGTGACCTTGCCATCGGAAGCAACCAAAGCAGGGGCAATGCTCTCATCAATGCCACCGGCAAACACATACACACCAGCCGCTTTCGCATCTTCAATCACGGCATGCGCATCATGACCGACTTGCGCTAATTCATGTTCTGGTACTTGCATTGCGGCAGCTGGGAAGGAGATTAAGTATTTGGGCATGATGAAAGCTTTTAGAAGTGATCAAGTTAATGGTGAGTGCGTATCTGAGTTCGAATTTTAAAGCGACTATCCATCCACTCATGAAATAGTCTCACCATGAATATCTTGCGCAGACTTATTTGCGTCGCTGTTTAAAAAGCCAATCTCGCCACCAATATCCAGGATAGACATCAGCAGGTGGTAAATGAATCAGTCCTTGATATTCACGCAGCGTCGCTTTTTGACCGCCAAGTTGGGTGATCGTTGTGATGAATCGTTTGTCTGCGGTGATAGGATTCTCATTATCCGCGTTGCCGTGCATTGCTAGAATTGGTAGGTCGAAGTAACTCGTCGCATCAGAATCCGGTGGTGCAATTCCCGCAATCGGTACGATTGCTGCAAAGGTATTTGGACTCAGCTTAGGTAATAGCCAAGTCGCAGAACCGCCCATAGAAAACCCCGTTGCGTAAATACGCGAGGCATCGACTGCATGTTTGGACCTGAAGTCGGCTATCAATTCTCGTGCGTCTTCGAGCGCAGCAGACGCCACCGCATGTTGCGTAGGTGATGCGGGGCCGTAATTCGCGCTCCGAATCGGGAACTGAGGGATCAACACATAAGCCGGATAGCGCGCTCGAATGTCAGGCATCGCCCAACTTTTCGCCAAGCGATCCAACTGCGCAAGATTGTTGGTTCCAATTTCGCCAGAACCATGCAGTTGTACCACGAGAGGATACTGTTGCCCGGCAATCGGTTTCGATGGACACAAGACACGATAAGCCAACTGCGTACCGCGTGAAGAAGTAAATAGGCCGCTTTCAAATTGATCAGCAGAGATGTTCGCCGCCGTATCTTTGCTAATGGGTGTTGGGTTGGCGATTAGTTGGAAAGTGTCGGTGCTGGCGCAGCTTGTGAGGGATGCCAGTAGAAATAGAGTGAGGAGTGATTTCATTAGGAAGTTTTAAGGTGCTGTAACTGAGTAGTGAAAAGTGGTATCTCGCATCTACCTGACGGGAGTGCTAGGTGATGGCGACTCTTCCCCAGCCTCTGATTGAATTTAGTGTTGCAAGGCTGAGATCGGTAGTGTGCACACCATATCATGAATGCCCTCCAACGCTAGGAAGCCCTCATGCCGTGTGACAAAGGATTGCTCAAGGTCTGTTAGAGGTCGACCAAGTCTTTTGGTGGCTAGAGCAATGATTGAAGCTTGGAATTGGATCACTGTAGAGTCTAGATTCATGGGGTTGTTGGAAGCTGTCAATGTCATTCAAAAACTCGTCTAGCAAGTCTAATTGTCTTGTGACGTGTTGATTTGCATAGAGTTCAATGTCGAAGTTGTGCACAAAAAATCAGTACCAATGAATGGCGAGACTAGCCACTATAGAACTGGCATCCCACTTTTTTCACCAATGCTTTTTCTCCAGCCGTTCCTGACAGGAACAGGCAGTAAGTTGCGTTGTTTTCTGTCTCGGTTTCAATAATGAGATCGAGCTTATCATCTTTATCGAGGTCGCCTGCCCAAACCAGTGAGACGCCTGCACGAACTTCCTCTAAGGTCGTGCTCAACACGCCGTTATAAAGCGTAATCTTGCCGGATTTGTTCATGGTGAGCCCATATTCCATACCTTTGTAGTTCATTTTGATGGTGCCAGGATCGTCTCTAAATAAGCGTCTTCGCTCGCCAGAAAACTTCATATTTGGCGTGTCGACTTTCCCTGGCGTAAGGCTACGCTCGTGCAATAGCGCAATAGCCTTGTCATAGTTCGATGTGACCACTTGATTCTCAATGCTGACCTTGGTTGGCATCAATTCCCAACGCCCATCTTTGACGACCAGCGCCAGCCAGCCGTATGCTGGGAAATTAAATTTATCAAGATCTTCATCTTGGAAGTTTCCAGGGATCAGAATCGAAAATGCAATGCCGATATCTTGGGCGATTGCGCACGTTAGCGTAGAGGAAAGAATCAAGCTGGTGATCATCAATTTACGCATGTGTGAGAGTGATTGGCGAAGTTTCATATGAACTCGAAGGATAGTGAAAACGAGTGCGGGTACTTATTCGGTTCTTGCTGCGTTGATGGAAGTTGTAGGTTTGATCCGCAATGCGCCATAGGGTGGTTGAATTAGGCGAGGCGGAGGGGTGGCTTTAACGCCTGAATTCACCGGACTACGCGGCTTTTCGCGCGGGTCCGGTGGAATGATGGGTTAGCCACGTAGGCGCTACTGAACGGAAAACTCGCGCTCAAGGTCTTGCATCTTGAAGAGGCGAACCACCGTCTTAAATGAATATGCTTCTGAGTATGTGCGAATTTTTTCAATGGTTTTGTCCATCCGTTTCAGGCGAAATTCTTCATCTGTGTCAGTTGCTAAGGCAAATATGAATTCAATTTTATTCTTAAGCTCGTCTGGTAGCGTTTCAGAAAAACGTTTCACTCTTTCAAAGTACTCCGAAAGAATTGGATCTGGAACATTGCCTAGCCTAGTAAATCTAACTTCGGCAACAACGGCCCTATCTGATGAGGTTGAGACCGCATCGAATACCAACTTTGGCTGGCCCTTGACAGCCAAATTTCGATCGAATTTGAGGCCGAGATCTCTCGCCAATTTGGCAATTACAAGCTCTTCAGCAAGGAGGCCGTTTCCCTGAAATGACCGACGAAGCGTTTCGGCTGCGGAGATCGAGGGGTTCGTTGCGACTGTTGGCTGTTCCTGTCTTGCCTGAGTGTCAGCAGTTGGTTCTGCAATCGGATCCTCCTGCTCACTATTGATTTTCGCAAACTTTGCAGAACTTGTGGCGTTTTCAAAGAGGTCTGTGAAGGTTTTGTCATCTTTGAAATCGGTTGGGGCATAAAGAACATGGTGCTTTTTGTAGAGTACAAAAAAGAAGATTGCGACAAGCAAAATTGGAAAGCACATCAAAAACCAGACGTAGACGTGCTGTATTTCCTTATCCAGGAATGGCAAAACTACTGTGCCACTGACCTCGGCTAGTGCCGCAAATATAGCGATCACCGTAAGCGGGTTCTTAATATGTCCGATCTTTTCAACCATATTTTTTATTTCCTACCGTGAATGCTTCGAGTGTGGCTAACTTGTTTTAAAGTGAAAGAAACCGAAGTTAACACATGCATTCATTTAATACAATGATGTTCAAATGTCTGCGATAAGCAGATGGGGCTTGAGGCTTCATTGTTATGCTGCATATCAATCCAGTTGAACAAAGGGAATCTCTAAGTTGGACGAGTTTTGTTGTTTGCTCTTCGCCCTAAGGACCTTTTTGGGTGCAAAGCGCACACTAACTTTCCCAAGCTCCACATAACCACTTTCAAAGCGAAATACGACAAGGAATCACTATTGTTCGCCTGTTTCATAGCTGCCAATCCATATAGTAATATTGACTCCGTCCCCAATAAAAAATAATGAAAAATAAGACCAGTTTTTATAAACTCTGACCCTAATTTTTCTTGTTGTTTTTCCTGTTGCGCTGCACTATTCTTGAGCCCAAGTTTGATTTTTCATTGTCTGTTTGCGAGTTTTCAAAACTTTATTTGGAAGTTCTCGCAAAACATCAGTAGGTACTTCGGTATCACGCAAAGTAGGGGAATGTTATGCACGCACAAGGTTTATACGATCCAAGTAATGAAAAAGACGCCTGTGGTGTCGGTTTTGTTGCGCATATCAAGGGCAAGAAGTCGCATGCCATCGTTGAGCAAGGTTTGTTGATTCTGAAAAATTTGGATCACCGTGGCGCGGTCGGTGCCGATGCCTTGATGGGTGATGGTGCGGGTGTCTTGATTCAAATTCCTGATCAATACTATCGCGAAGAGATGGCGAAGCAAGGTGTGGAATTGCCGCCGCCAGGCGAATATGGCGTGGGCATGATTTTCCTGCCGAAGGAACATGCTTCCCGTTTGGCCTGCGAACAAGAAATCGAACGTGCGGTGCGCGCTGAAGGCCAAGTAGTCTTGGGTTGGCGTGATGTGCCGGTCGATCGTGAGATGCCGATGTCGCCGACAGTGCGCGAAAAAGAGCCAGTGATACGCCAGATCTTTATCGGTCGCGGCCCAGACATCATGGTGACCGATGCTTTGGAACGTAAGCTGTACGTGATTCGTAAATCGGCAGTGCATGCGATTGAGGCTTTGCACCTCTTGCATGGCAAAGAATACTTCGTGCCGTCGATGTCGGCACGTACCATCGTCTACAAAGGTTTGCTGTTGGCTGACCAAGTCGGCGTCTACTACAAAGACTTGCAAGACGAACGTTGCGTATCCGCTTTGGCTTTGGTGCATCAGCGTTTCTCGACAAATACTTTCCCAGAATGGCCATTGGCTCACCCATATCGCATGATTGCCCATAACGGCGAGATCAACACGGTGAAAGGTAACTTCAACTGGATGCGTGCACGTGAAGGCGTGATGAAGTCCGCTGTGCTCGGTGACGATCTGCAAAAACTCTATCCGCTGATTTTTGAAGGCCAATCCGATACCGCAAGTTTCGATAATGCGCTTGAATTGTTGGTGATGGCGGGCTATCCAATCGCCCAAGCGATGATGATGATGATTCCTGAAGCGTGGGAAAATCATACGATGATGGACGACAATCGTCGTGCTTTCTATGAATACCATGCAGCGATGATGGAACCATGGGATGGTCCAGCGGCGATGGCATTTACCGATGGTCGTCAAATTGGCGGTACTTTGGATCGCAATGGATTGCGTCCAGCGCGTTACATTATTACTGACGATGATTTAGTGGTGATGGCGTCGGAATCGGGTGTGTTACCCATTCCGGAAGCACGCATCATCAAAAAATGGCGTCTACAACCGGGTAAGATGTTCTTGATCGATTTGGAAGCAGGTCGCATCATCGACGATAAAGAAATCAAAGATACCTACGCCAACGCCAAGCCTTATAAGCAGTGGATTAATTCAGTGCGTATCAAGCTCAGTTCCTTGAAAGGCGAGCCAGACAATACGCCAGAAGCCGCGTCACTGTTGGATCGCCAGCAAGCCTTTGGTTACACTCAGGAAGATATCAAATTCTTGATGGAGCCAATGGCGGTATCGGGTGAAGAAGCGATTGGTTCTATGGGTAATGATGCTTCTTTGGCGGTGATGTCGAACAAGCTCAAACCTCTCTACAACTATTTCAAACAGTTGTTCGCGCAAGTGACGAATCCACCGATCGATCCAATCCGCGAAGCGATGGTGATGTCTTTGGTGTCTTTCATTGGCCCTAAACCGAATCTGCTCGACACCAACAACATCAATCCACCGATGCGTTTGGAAGTGTCGCAACCGATCTTGAACTTTGACGACATCGCCAAGCTGCGTAATATCAGTGCGAATACGGGCGGCAAGTTCAAATCTTACGAACTCGATATTTGCTATCCAGTCGCTTGGGGCAAAGATGGTATCGAAGCACGCTTAGCATCCATCTGCGCGGAAGTGGTTGATGCGGTGAAATCCGGTCACAACATCATGATCATCACTGATCGCAAAATGGATGCGAACTTTGTGGCGATACCAGCTTTGTTGGCGACTTCTACCGTGCATCAACATTTGGTGAGCAAAGGTTTGCGCACCACAACCGGTCTGGTGGTAGAAACAGGTTCTGCACGTGAAACGCATCACTTTGCCTTGCTGGCTGGCTATGGCGCAGAAGCGGTACATCCTTACCTGGCGATGCAAACGCTCGCGGATATGGCGAACAAGTTGAAAGACGTAGACGCAGAAAAAGCCATCTACAACTACACCAAAGCAGTTGGCAAAGGCTTGCATAAAGTCATGTCGAAAATGGGCATCTCGACCTACATGTCCTACTGCGGCGCGCAGATTTTTGAAGCCGTTGGTTTGAACAAATCCTTGGTCGACAAATACTTCAAAGGCACTGCATCGAATGTCGAAGGTATCGGTGTATTTGAAGTAGCAGAAGAGGCGTTGCGCTTGCACAAGGCTGCTTTTGGTAGCGACCCTGTGTTGACCAATGCCTTGGACGCGGGTGGCGAATATGCTTTCCGTATTCGCGGTGAAGATCATATGTGGACGCCAGATTCGATTGCGAAATTGCAGCATTCCACACGTTCGAATAACTTCAATTCCTACAAAGAATACGCACAGATCATCAATGATCAATCTAAACGTCATATGACTTTGCGTGGCTTGTTTGAATTTAAGATTGATCCTAGCAAAGCGATTCCTCTGGACCAAGTCGAGCCAGCCAAAGAAATCGTCAAACGTTTTGCCACGGGCGCGATGTCTATGGGCTCTATCAGCACCGAAGCCCATGCGACTTTGGCGATTGCCATGAACCGTATCGGTGGTAAATCGAATACAGGTGAGGGTGGTGAAGACCCAGCGCGTTACACACAAGAATTGAAAGGCATACCAATCAAGCAAGGCGCGACCATGGCCTCGGTGATTGGTGCGCAAAATGTGGAGGTTGATATTCCTTTGCAAGAAGGCGATTCCTTACGCTCACGTATCAAACAAGTTGCTTCTGGCCGTTTCGGTGTAACAGCAGAATACTTAAGCTCTGCTGATCAGATTCAGATCAAGATGGCACAAGGTGCGAAGCCAGGTGAAGGTGGTCAGTTGCCCGGTCATAAGGTATCTGATTACATCGCGAAATTGCGTTTCTCAGTACCAGGCGTTGGCTTGATTTCGCCTCCACCGCACCACGATATTTATTCCATCGAAGATTTGGCGCAGTTGATTCACGACTTGAAGAACGTCAATCCACGTGCATCGATCTCGGTGAAATTGGTATCTGAAGTGGGCGTCGGTACGATTGCGGCAGGTGTGACTAAAGCAAAATCAGATCACATCGTGATCGCTGGCCATGACGGTGGTACTGGTGCGTCACCTTTGTCATCGATTAAGCATGCCGGTACACCGTGGGAACTCGGTTTGTCTGAAGCGCAGCAAACTTTGGTCTTGAATGGCTTGCGCGGTCGTGTTCGTGTACAGGCTGATGGCCAAATGAAAACCGGTCGTGACGTGGTGATCGCAGCGATGTTGGGCGCAGATGAAATCGGTTTTGCGACAGCACCGTTGGTCGTAGAAGGTTGCATTATGATGCGCAAGTGCCATTTGAATACTTGCCCGGTCGGTGTCGCAACACAAGATCCAGAACTGCGTAAGAAATTCTCTGGTAAACCAGAATACGTGGTGAACTATTTCTTCTTTGTCGCAGAAGAAGCGCGTCAAATCATGGCGCAGTTGGGTATTCGCACTTACGACGAATTGATCGGCCGCGTTGATCTCTTAGATAAGTCAAAAGCGATCTCACATTGGAAAGCCAAGGGCTTAGATTTCAGCCGCATTTTCCATCAAGTGGATGCAGGCGCGGATGCTGCGGTTCGTCATGTGGAAGAACAAGACCATGGTCTGGATAAAGCGCTAGACAATAAGTTGATCGCCCAAGCGAAATTGGCCTTGGAAACCGGTGAGAAAGTTTCTTTCATCCAGCCGATCAAAAACTTGAACCGCACGGTTGGTGCCATGTTGTCGGGTGAGGTAGCGAAGCGTTATGGTCATGCTGGTTTGCCTGATGACACTATTCACGTGCAGTTGCAAGGTACAGCGGGCCAATCAGCGGGCGCGTTCTTGGCACGCGGCGTGACTTTGGATTTGGTTGGCGAAGGCAATGACTACGTCGGTAAAGGCTTGTCAGGTGGTCGCATCATTATCCGTCCAAATACGGAATTCCGTGGTTGGGCTGTCGATAACATCATTTGCGGCAATACGGTCTTGTACGGTGCGATTGCGGGTGAAGCTTTCATTAACGGTGTGGCGGGCGAGCGTTTTGCGGTACGTAATTCCGGCGCATTGGCGATCATCGAAGGTACCGGTGATCATGGTTGCGAATACATGACAGGCGGTACGGTGGTGGTGCTTGGTGCCACAGGGCGTAACTTCGCGGCGGGTATGTCAGGCGGTATCGCTTATGTGTATGACCCGGATGGTGAATTCGCAGCGAAATGCAATATGGCGATGGTCACCTTGGAATCGGTGTTAGCGGGTGACGAGCAAGAGAAGACTATCGACAAATCTCTGTGGCATGCAAAAACACGCGGGGGTGAGCGTGAAACGGATGAAGCGATTTTGCGTAGTTCAATAGAGCGCCATTTCAAACACACAGGCAGCACCCGCGCCCGCAATTTGTTGGACGACTGGGCACGTAGCCGCGCGAAGTTTGTGAAGGTATTCCCGAACGAATACAAGCGCGCTTTGGCTGAGATGTATGTGGCGGAACAGGCTGCTTTGAAATTGGAAAAAGCGGCTTAAGGGCTGAATAACATCGCCGCAGAGACGCAGAGTACGCAGAGGGAATGCAGGAAAGTGTAAAAGAGAGATGGCTGTGGAGCCGTCATTCCCGCGAAGGCGGGAATCCAGTGTCTTGTAGTTGATCAAAGAACGCCACTGGACTCCTGCCTGCGCAGGAGTGACAGTAAAAACTCTTTGAAGTCTCTGCGCCTTTTCGACAAAAGAAAGATTTGGGGCAGCTAGCCCGTTCAAAATATTAGAGGTTTTATCATGGGAAAAGTAACCGGTTTTATGGAATACCAGCGCTTGCAAGAAGCGAGCGAAGCGCCTAAAACACGTCTGAAGCATTACAAAGAATTTTTGATGCATTTGGATGATGGCCAAGCCAAAATTCAAGCTGCACGTTGTATGGATTGCGGCATTCCGTTTTGTAATAACGGCTGCCCTGTCAATAACATCATCCCTGACTGGAATGATCTGACTTATAACGGCAACTACCAACAAGCTTTGGAAGTGCTGCATTCAACGAATAACTTTCCAGAGTTCACCGGAAGAATTTGCCCAGCACCTTGCGAATCTGCTTGCACACTCGGTATCAATGAACTGCCAGTCGGCATCAAATCGATTGAACACTTCATCATCGACAAGGGTTGGGAAAACGGTTGGGTTACACCACAAATTCCTGCGCACAAGACTGGTAAGAAAGTGGCGATCGTCGGTTCGGGTCCAGCAGGTTTGGCGGCGGCGCAGCAATTGGCGCGTGCTGGTCATGATGTGACTGTGTTCGAGAAAAATGATCGCGTCGGTGGCTTGCTGCGTTATGGTATCCCTGATTTTAAAATGGAAAAATCCCACATCGACCGTCGTGTTGAACAAATGCAAGCTGAGGGTGTGACTTTCCGTACCGGCGTTTTAGTCGGTAAAGATTTTCCGAGCAATATTACAAACTGGTCGAAAGAGACAGTCTCTCCCGACGAGTTGAAAAAAGAATTTGATGCCGTGATCGTCGCAGGTGGCGCAGAAGTGCCGCGTGATTTACCTGTACCGGGTCGTGAACTCAAAGGTGTGCACTTCGCAATGGAATTTTTGCCCGTGCAAAATAAGGTGAATGCAGGAGACAAGTATAAAGATCAGATCATGGCAAGCGGTAAGCACGTGGTCGTGATCGGTGGTGGTGACACAGGTTCAGATTGCGTAGGAACCTCGAATCGTCATGGCGCAAAATCAGTCGCTCAATTTGAACTGATGCCACAGCCACCAGCGCAGGAAAATAAGCCCTTAGTCTGGCCTTACTGGCCTACCAAATTACGCACATCCTCTTCGCACGAAGAAGGCTGCGATCGTGATTGGGCAGTCGCTACCAAACGTCTAGAAGGCAAGGGCGGTAAAGTAGAAAAACTGATCGCATGCCGCGTCGAATGGAAAGACGGCAAGATGTCCGAAGTACCTGATTCCGAATTCGAAATGAAGGCAGATTTGGTATTGCTAGCCATGGGCTTTGTCTCACCAGTCGGGCAAGTCTTAGAAGCTTTCGGTGTCGATAAAGACGCTCGTGGCAACGCACGTGCGACGACTGATGGTGAAGGCT
The DNA here is from genome assembly GCF_018139545.1 of Affinundibacterium fentianense. Lineage (GTDB taxonomy): Bacteria > Pseudomonadota > Gammaproteobacteria > Burkholderiales > Burkholderiaceae_D > Undibacterium > Undibacterium fentianense. Next base: position 105,703 of record NZ_JAGSPJ010000005.1, read on the forward strand.
GCTACAAAACTAATGTTGAAAAAGTTTACGCAGCCGGCGATATGCGTCGTGGCCAATCGCTGGTAGTGTGGGCGATCCGTGAAGGCCGTCAATGCGCGCGTGAAGTGGATGCGTTCTTGATGGGGGCATCCGTGTTACCACGATAGTGGTCGTTGAAGTCTGCCAGTGCTGTCGATACAATGTATTTTTGTACCGTGTTTATTGAGTAGTACCATGTTGTATTAAGGCTTGCCTCCAATTCTCTCTTACCGAGCGAATTGGAGGTTTTTTTTTATCTAGAAGGACTGCATTGGATCGATCTTTTGATCAGCGAATAAACGTCCTAGATCGGCTGAGAATCTAGTTGACTGCTGATGCGTCAAATCTTCAATTCGCCTTGATTTCGCGCAAACAGAATTGTTTTCGCCTCTGAAAACAACGGCTTAACAATGTTTAACAAAATAGTGTCGCATTATCTCCTGTGAATTTCCCGATGGAAAGCTCACTTCCTATAATGGTGGCTTCAAAGTGGTCATATCGATTAAACAATCGAGATGGACTGAAGCGATTGGATTGAGTTTTCAATTTCTAATGGGAGAAGCGTAATTGGCATTTAATATTTTTGGCCCCGGCAAACTCATCATGCGCAGTTTGCGCATGCCCGCAAAGTTTTCAATTATTGTCGTTACTTTGCTCATCCCTCTCATGATGCTTTTGTATTTGTATGTGAATAAGGCGAATGCGGACATAGACTTCGCGGAGAACGAAGCCACTGGGGTGCATTTTCACAAGCGTGTGAATCCTTTAATGGATGCAGTTCTATTTCATCGTGGTCAAGCCTTGCTTCGTTTGCTGGAGATCGAGGACAAAGCGCTGACGAATGAAGCGGCGAATGCGGTCGAAAAGGGTTTTGCAGCGATGGAAAAAGCCTTAGCAGAGGCCGACCCTTATCAGCTAAAGCCCGTGTTAGCCAAAGCAAAAGAAGCTTGGATGGATGCGGAACGATCGACCTATGCTGAAACAGCACAAATTACTGCAAAGTATTCGAAAATTAATGAGGCATTACTTGAACTGCGGCGTCAGATTTCAGAATTGTCGAGCTTGGCTCTCGATCCTGATGTCGATAGTTACTATCTGATGGCAGCTTCAACCGAAAAATTACCGGAAGTGACGGCCAATTTAGCACCCCTACGCGGATTGGTTGCCTATGTTGCGGCTAAACCAGATAAAGCTGATTCGACGCGTACCCGCATCGCTGCTTTTATGGCGCTGATAAGGCGTGACGTGACGGATGCCAAAGATGCTTTGTCTCGGGTAAGCAAAGTTAATGGGCGTGCCCTAAAGGATGTTGACCAAACCGTCTTTGATCGCGCTGATGCCTATTTGAATTTAATTCAGACGACGATCATGGGGCCAGAGGTAAGTGGGCAAGCTAAAGCGATCTACAGTGCAGGAAGTGAAGTCATACTTGCCAATGAAGCGTTGACAGAGAAAACCTTAAAGGCATTGGGGAATGCTTTGGAATTGCGTATCCAAACCTTGAGGAATTATCGGAATCTTATGCTGATTGGTGTGATCATTGCGCTCAGCATTGCAATGTATGCGCTATACACGTTTTACCTCACTTCGATGAGTGGTTTTAAGAGCATGTCGAAACGTGTGAATATGCTCGGCGAGGGCGACTTAACCACATCGAATGCCGCGATCGGTCAGGACGAAATTTCAGAGTCAATTAATATTTTCCGCACCAGCGTGCAGGCTTTGTCGCGCATTGTTGCTGGGGTGCGCGAATCTGCCGAGTCGATCAGTTTGGCAACCACGGAAATTGCTGCTGGCAATAATGACTTAGCAGAACGAGGTGCAAAAATAGCTGGCACAGTTCAACATACTGCGGAAAATATGGAGTCGCTGGCGGCCAAGGTTTCGCATAATTTAGACAATGCTAAACAGGCAGATCAGTTGGCATCATCTGCTTTTCAGGTCGCGACAAAAGGCGGTGCGATTGTTTCGCAAGCAGTTGAAACGATGGAAAAAATCACGATCTCCTCGCGCAAAATTGGAGAAATCACCGAGGTCATTAATGGTATCGCGTTTCAAACCAATATTTTGGCTCTGAATGCGGCCGTCGAGGCGGCACGAGCTGGTGAGCAAGGAAGGGGGTTCGCAGTGGTTGCATCCGAAGTACGAAGTCTTGCCCAACGCAGTGCCAGTGCAGCAAAAGAAATTGGGGATTTGATTCGTGATTCGATTCAAGACATCGAGTCGGGTGCGCGTTATGTGAATGATGCTGGTACGACGATGAAAGAGATCGTGAACTCTGTACAAAATGTAACTGCTATCATGGATGAAATTACTCGCGAATCGAATGAGCAGTCCCATGAGATTAACGAGATGGCCGAAGCAGTGCGTGAAGTCGATTCTAGTACGCAGCAGAACGCTGCAATGGTCGAGGAGATCTCTGCTGCCGTCATGTCCCTAGAAGAGCGCGCGAATTTCTTGGCAGAGTCTGTCAAGACTTTTAAGATCGATGCGGCAAGAGCGACCGTAAAAGCGAATAAATTAATCGGGTATTGAGATTGTTCGCTTGCTATCGATTATCGCTTTTGTTTTCGTCATGAATGAAAAAAACTGACATCGCACTTTGCCCCGAAAGAAAAAATCCCATCAAGTTGGACTTCGATGGGATTTTTTTTATGCATGGATTGGAGCAGTTCCAATGTTCATTCTTTAGTGCAAAGACTCATTGTCATTGTTGCTCGCTGGTGCGACGATTGGCAGGATCAATTCAAAAATCGTGCCCCTATCGAGTTTGCTTTTGACTTTGATTGATCCCCCCAGAATCGCAGTGACGATGTTATAGCTAATATGGAGTCCAAGTCCGCTGCCACCTTGGCCCATTCTTGTGGTGAAAAAAGGATCGAAAATTCGCGTCAGGTTCTCTTCCGTAATGCCGTTACCATTGTCACTGATGACAATCTTGACCTGCGATTCATTGATTTGTTCTGCGCTGATACGCATTTCGCCGTTCTTGCGACCATCGAAGGCATGGATCAGCGCATTGATAATCATGTTTGTAATGACTTGACCGTATGGACCTGGGAAACTATCCATTTCAATATTGCCGGGGATGCGAATGCTCAATTCATGTTCATCGCGACGTATTCGTCCACCTAAAGTCGAAGCAATCTCGGTTGTAACGGTATTGAGATTGAATAGCCTGCGCTTATCTGAAGTTTGATCGACCGCGATTTGTTTAAAACTCGTAATTAAATTCGCTGCAGTCGCAAGATTGCGCATTAAGAGGGTGCAGGCTAGCTTGGCATTTTCGCCAAAAGCTTCAATACGCGAGCGCCTTACTGTGCCGTTACCAATTTCATTGACTAAGCTTACCGTCATTTCTTCAAGTGAACTGGCGGTGAGTAAGCTATTTCCTATGGGCGTATTTAATTCGTGTGCTACGCCAGCGACGAGTGACCCAAGTGCTGCGAGCTTTTCTTGTTCGACTAGTTTGCTTTGCGTTAATTGTAAGCGATGGTAGGAACTGGCGTTATCGAATGCGACAGCAGCGTAGGCGCCAAGCGAACGTAAGATCGCGACGTCGTTTTCCATATAAGTATTGGCATCTTCATGCTGTACGCACAAAACTCCCATTACTTTTTGTTTTAAAAGCATGGGCACATAAATCGCGGATCGCGGATGGGTGAGTTCTGGCAATTCTGCGATGGTGTTGCTTACCGATGGACGACTGTCAAGATCAAAGGGCATAAAACTATCGTGTTCTCGGGTGGTCGCCGACATATGGTTGATCAGCAGCTCTTTTGCTTGAACAATGCAGCGTATCGCAGGGTGGTCTTTGTTGTCGAGACTGCGTTGATAAGGCTTAAGCAATTGCTCCGCCTCCATCACGAAGTCAAAGCGAACGACTTGATGATCCCAATCGACTAAACCAATACTAAAGCTGTGGCATTCGATTAATTCTTGCACATAGGTGTAGAGACTTTTTTCTATTGAGTGGATTTCAAGTGAAGCGGTGATATGTCTTCCCATTTCGGCTAACAAAGCGATGTCGTGCCTCGCCTTGTCCGCAGCTTCACGTTGCGAAACCGCCTCTTTTGTACGGAGGACAATCTCATGTTCCAACTGTTTTTTATTATGTCTTAGTCTTTGTGTATAGAGATGCACTCCACCCATCAAACTGAGCATAGCGAGAATAATCCAAAGCAGATACGCCCAAGTGCTTCGATACCAAGGCGGTAAGATCGTCAACGCGAAACTCGCTTCATCGCCTAGCGTGCCGTAAATGTTTTTCGCACGTACTCGAAAGCGGTACTGACCCTCAGGAATGTTGGTGTATTCCTTTGAATTTACCTTGCTCCATTCGCTCCATTCTCGGTCAAATCCTTCAAGTTGATATTGAAATTGTAGTGACCCAGGCTTCTCAAAGAAGCTTGCCGAGAATTCAAACATCAGCGCATTTTGGGTGTACGGCAATTGTAGGATTTGTTTGGTGGATTGCTGTCGCTGAAAAACGGTGTGCTCCCCTTCCTTCATCTTGCTAGGGAGTCCGAATGTTCCATCAAAGATTGTTTCCTTGGTGTTCGCAGCGACTTTACGGATGAGTGCAGTGAAGCCTTCTTGGTAGTTCTTGTTCGTCTGCAAGTCGATGCGGAACAAATTTTCACCCGGTAGCCAAATACTGCCATGCGGATGAATGAAGAGCGGCTCTTCAATTGTGTCAAGACCACGGAAAGGCATTGCATTTGTAGTGAATCCACCATCGGGAAGGTGCGTCAGTGCACGAACACCGTCCGTGGTTTGCAGGTAATAAGTACCCATTCCATCGGGATGAATATCGAAAATGCCGATGTCGCCTTTGTTATAGATCTTTCCGAATTGTGGATCAGGGCTGAAGCGGGTGTATTCAACCGAATCATCCCATGGTGCGATTTTTGCGCTAAAAATTCCTTTGGCGTTCAATAAATAAAGCTTGTCGTCAAAAAATTTTGCACGATTGCCAGATAGGTCGGGAAGTCCGTGTTCTGTGCCGATTCTATGCATGCCGACTTGCAATGGTGTGGTGCCAGTGAAATGAAGTCTGAGTATGCCTTGTACTTCAGTTGAAAGCCAAAGGTCACCGCTGGCATCTGCTGTAATGCGTCGAATATTTTCGCGGACTTGATCGATTTTTCCTAGGAATTTCCACTCGCCTTTTTCTTTCTGGAATACTTCTATGCCGCCCATTTTTCCCATAAAGACCGTATTCGGCCAGCGATTCGAAACACCGAGCGCATATCCATCGCTGCTTGGGCCTTCGATTCGCTGAACTTTGTCACCCATGACTTTGAACAGTCCCCGCCCAGTGACGGCGAGCAAATCACCCGATGTTTCAATAAATTGCCAAGTTTCGCCAGGACTATCGAGAATGGCGGTAAATTGCGGGGTATCGAGACGCGTTGTATAGCGAAACGCTTGTTGTTTAAGGATGTGTTGATATGTGCCAACGTAAAAATTCCCCTGATGAAAATAGCTAGAAATAACAATTCCATCAATCCCATTCGAAGGGCCAAATGACGTTTGCGGAACACTTAGCTCGATGTGCGAAATGCCCGAATTCGTGCTTGCCCACAAATTGTTGGCGCGATCTAACATGATCCCAGCTACCGTGTTGTCGATTAAACCAGCGTTGCGATTAATTGCGCGTAACACTTGACCTTGTCGGTCAATTATTAAGATTCCTCCCTTAATCGTACTAAGTGCAAAGCCTTGTTCACCGATCGGTATCATCCGATATAAAAATAAGCTGTCATGGTGGGTGAGTTGATCGATTGCGGTTGGAAATGGTTTGATCCAACTTGTGTTTGTCTTGTTGCGTTGATTTTCAGATCGGTAAGTTCGAGAGCGGCTATCCCACAGGGACGACAGGTCGAGCAAGGCGAAACCGCCCGAAATTTTGCCTGCCAAAATTTGATGTTCAGCGAAGCGGGTTAAGACGATGCGTTTGCCATCTGCGAGGCTAGAAAATTCGGTTAATGGATGTATCGCACCGTTATGGATAACACTCAAGCCACGCACATTGTCGAGGTAAAATAAGTGGTCATTGAGGACGACTGCTTGAGATGAAGCGAGTTGACCATCCAAAGCGGTTACTTGGTTTTGGAAATACCGAAAGATGCGACTTCGCGTCAAAAAGTAGACACCATGCGAGGTCGTTTCGATCTGCCAGACGTCGTTGAATCCCAACTCATTCTTAGGTAAGCGATTGAGAAGCGAATACGCTTGCACCTTGCCGGTTGGGTTTGCTGCGAGATAGCCAAAATCACCAATGGAGCCGTAGTAAATGGTATCGTCTTGATCCTTCGCGAGCGCCCTAACCATCGGGTTGCCTTTGATGAAAACATTTTGCCAACGTTGCCCATCAAACTCTAGGATGCCAGACGAATTACCAAAGTAAATTACACCGCGTTGATCTTGAACGGAACTCCAGTTTTGGCTATGGGCTTTGTATATTTTTGAGCCGAAATTTTGAATAATCGGTGAACCCAAGGTTGCACTTAAGGGCATGGGGGAGCCAGCCGCAAATGTGCTGCTTTCTGCGGCTTGTTTTTGTGCGCTCGAAACATTGTGAGTCAGTAATGCAATGATGAAAAAACTGATCACCGCAATGAATCGTGAATGATGGAATTGTCGACTCCTGAACCACATAGCAATTTGCTTTCAGCGATACAATGTATAAAACTTAATAATGAGAAAAATGCTACTTTCCATATAAAGTTTTGATGATTTGCGTGTTTTCTGAATATATTAGTGCACACATTAATTTAACATCGAATCTCAAGTAATCGTCCAATGGCTGGCATCCTCACGAATCTTTCTTCTCCGCGACCCGAAAATATGTTCAAGATGCGACAGACTTCACATATTTGACATCATTTATTTGTTAAATAAATTCGACAAAAAGGCAAGTTTGATGATCTCCATGTCGTCTCGCTAAAACAGCATCGAATTCTTGTTTGATCTCTGTTCTAAGTGTGCTGCAATCCAGTATCATTTTTCGTGTGGTATTTCGAATTGCAGGTACGACTTTGCCTTGCGACTTAGTCGGGTCGTCGTCAAAATAACCAAAGACAATCAAACTAAGCGAATCCAGAGGATGTATGCAGAGAAAAACAATTCAAGCTATGGCGACATCGAGTGTCTTGTTGTTTGTGATGTGGTTCGCTGGCCTAGCTCAAGCTCAGCAGATAGTTGGGCCCTTGGGACCCTTGCAAGTTGCTGATATCGATCAGGGACGTGATGCATTTGTTTTGCGGATTGCTGAATTTTCTGAAAGCGAAACAAACGAGGGACATGGTGCGCCAATTCTTCTTTTGAGTGCTGATGCGCGACAAGTTGTCATCTATCTTAGAGGCCAACGTACTGAGATGAAGGCTTTGCAGCAGATTGCGGGCAATCTTTGCCAAGATGGTGGTGTGCGGCAGCTTGTATACGCTGCGGATAAGCTGCGCCTTATGGCTAAATTGAGTTTTACGGAACAGCGGTCAGTTTGTTCTGCACAAGGCCTTGTTTCAGTCCATTTAGACAAACATACCTATCGCTACCTCGTTAAAGCATCTCGGCACAATCGAACAAATTGATGTGTTTTGTATCGTAAAGAGAAAGGGGAAAAAGCATCTGCTCTTTCCCCCACATTGATTGCACTTCTTTTTCTCTTGAACTTCTTTAGATATGCAAAGCATGTCCCAATGCGCGCAATGCTGCTTCTTGCACGGCCTCGCCTAAAGTGGGGTGCGAATGAATCGTTCCTGCGACATCTTCCAAAGTTGCTCCCATTTCCAGTGATAATCCAAAAGCCGCGCTGAGTTCTGAGACGCCTTTACCAACTGCTTGCCAACCAAGGATCAGGTGATTGTCTTTACGAGCGACCACGCGTACGAAACCTTCGCTTGATTCTAAAGTCATGGAGCGACCATTTGCTGCAAATGGGAACATCGCGCTAATTGCTTCGATGCCCGCTGCTTGTGCTTCTTGCGGTGACTTGCCGACAACGACTAATTCTGGATCTGTAAAGCATACAGCTGGGATAGATGCTGGCATGAAATGACGACGCTTACCGGCGATAATTTCCGCGACCATTTCGCCTTGTGCCATGGCGCGATGTGCCAACATCGGTTCGCCAGCTACATCGCCAATTGCCCAGACATCACGCATCGAAGTGCGGCATTGATCGTCAATTTTGATGGCGCGTCCGTTCATGTCTAGCATTAAGCTTTCCAAGCCAAAGCCTTCAGTACGAGGACGACGTCCAACCGCGACTAAGACTTTATCGCAAGCGAGTTCAGATACTTCACCAGCCGCGTTTTTAACGCGCACGGCGCTATGATCGGCATTCATCCCTTGTACCGTGCAGCCCAAATGGACTTCGATACCCAATTGTTTGAGTGCTGTTTTGACGACCTTGGTGAGCTCTTCATCATAGGCAGGCAAGATGCGATCCAGTGATTCTACGACCGCGACTTCTGCACCGAGTTTGCGATACGCTATACCGAGCTCTAGGCCGATGTAACCGCCACCAACGACGACTAACTTCTTAGGAATTTCAGTGGGCGAGAGCGCTTCGGTCGAGCTAATGACTTTGCCATCGCTGGAACCAAAGGGCATGAAAGGCAATTCGACCGGTGATGAACCCGATGCGATCAGCAAGTGTTGGCAAGTAATGCGCTGAACTTCTTTGCCATCTTGCATCACGGCGACCGATTTGCCATCAATAATTTGTGCCCAGCCTTTGATAACTTGCGCACCGTTTTTCTTGAGTAGCGCACCGACGCCGCTAGTTAAGCGTTTGACGATGCCATCTTTCCAGCTAACAGTTTGCTCGATGTTGATGCTGGGATCGCTGACTTGGATGCCGATAGAAGAGCCGTGCGCATAATGCTTGGCTTTTTCAAATTCTTCAGCGGCATGGATCATCGCTTTGGATGGAATACAGCCGATGTTGAGGCAAGTACCGCCGAGCTGATCGCCTTCGATCAGGATGGTCGGAATCCTAAGTTGCGCGGCGCGAATTGCTGCGATGTAGCCGCCGGGGCCGCCGCCGATGACGACTAGGGTTGTGGATGTTGTTTGCATGATGTGTTCCGAATTAGTATTGTCTGAATTCTGTTATGTCACATTCCCTTCTCCCGCAGGCGGGAGAAGGGCTAGGGATGAGGGTGCTTGGACGTGCCGTAAACTGCGGAAAAATTTCTGGTCGTGCGACGACGTTTTTTACTGCCCTAAAGAGCGAAGTACTTTTCTGAATCACCCTCACCCCAACCCTCTCCCGCTCGCGGGAGAGGGAGCTTTTTACTCAATAAACAGCGTAGCAGGACATTCCAAATAACCACGTATCGTCTGAATAAACTGTGCCGCATCCATACCATCGACCACGCGATGATCAAACGACGACGACAAATTCATCATCTTGCGCGCCACAACTTGGCCATTGCGTATCATCGGACGTTCCACCATTTTATTCACACCAATGATGGCAACTTCGGGTGAATTGATCACTGGTGTTGATACGATGCCGCCCAAAGCACCCAAGCTAGAAATCGTAATGGTCGAGCCAGACAATTCTTCACGCGTTGCTTTGCCCGTACGCGCAGCTTCGGCAAGGCGTCCCATTTCATTGGCGTTACTCCAAAGGTCACGTGCTTCGGCATGACGTACGACAGGTACCATCAAACCTGCTGGTGTTTGTGCTGCAATGCCTAGATGAACTGCAGCAAATTGGGTAACGACACCGGCTTCATCGTCGTAACGCGCATTGATTTGTGGATAGTCACGTACGGCTAACACTACAGCGCGCATCAATAGAGGCAATAAACTGAGCTTGCCGCGTTCTTTGCCCCACTTTTGATTGAGTTGGTTCCGTAAAGCTTCAAGCTCAGTGACATCGACTTCTTCTACATAGGAGAAATGGGGAATGCGACGTTTTGCGTCTTGCATTTTTTGGGCAATCTTGCGACGCAGGCCGATAACAGGAATCGCTGTTTCTTCATGCAATTCGCGATAACTGCTGCCCCCCGAGTTTGCAGTAACTGGACCGCGCGCGACATAAGCTTCCAAATCTTCGTGTGTAATACGACCCGCTGTTCCTGAGCCCGGCACAAACTGCAATTCAATACCCAAGTCCCAGGCGCGACGACGCACGGCGGGGGAGGCGATTGGTTTTTCACCGTTACCGCGTGCTGCACTCGGAGTGCTGCTGGATTTAGCTGCGACTGGCGCAGTGCTTGCTGGAGCGGGAGCTGACGTAACTGGAGCTGGCTTTTCCACGGCAGCGGGCGCTGCTGGTGCAGGTGCAGCCGTGGTTGGTGCAGCCGCTACTGGCGCAGCTGCGTTGGCATCCACATTCCCCGCACCTTCGACTTCAATGCGAATCAACTCAGAGCCAACTGCCATCACTTGACCAGCAGCTCCACCCAGTGCCAACACCTTGCCATGCACAGGGCTAGGAATTTCAATGGTCGCTTTATCGGTCATGACATCCGCCATCACCTGATCTTCGACAATCATGTCACCTACTTTGACATTCCACGCGACTAACTCAACTTCTGCAATACCTTCACCGATATCCGGCATTTTAATAACATGAATACCCATCTTATTTCTCCATCGCACGTTTAAATGCCGCGGCAACGCGGGCTGGACCAGGGAAGTAATCCCATTCTTGCGCATGCGGGTAAGGCGTATCCCAACCTGTCACGCGTTCGATAGGTGCTTCGAGATGGTAGAAACAATGCTCTTGAACTAGTGCAGTGAGTTCGGCGCCGAAGCCGCTGGTGCGCGTCGCTTCATGCACGATCACGCAACGGCCAGTTTTTTTCACCGACTTCAAAATCGTGGGCAAATCGAGTGGCCATAAACTGCGCAGGTCGATGATTTCAGCATCGATACCGCTTTCTTGTGTCGCTGCTTCAGACACCCATACCATCGTTCCATAAGTCAGTACAGTTAAGTCCTTACCTTCGCGGAAAACGGCTGCCGATTCAAGCGGCACGGTGTAATAGCCTTCAGGCACATCACCCATAGGATGCTTAGACCATGGCACTACGGGTTGATCATGATGGCCATTGAAAGGGCCGTTATAAATGCGCTTAGGTTCCAAGAAAATGACAGGGTCATTGTTTTCGATGGAAGCAATCAACAAACCTTTTGCATCGTAAGGATTGGATGGCATCACGGTGCGCAAACCGCAGACGTGGGTGAATACCGCCTCTGGGCTTTGGCTATGGGTTTGTCCGCCATAGATACCGCCGCCGCATGGGGTACGTATCGTTAACGGTGCGGTGAAATCACCAGCAGAACGGAAACGTAGACGCGCTGCTTCGGAAACGATTTGATCGTAAGCAGGATAAATATAGTCAGCGAATTGAATCTCGATACAAGGGCGCAGACCGTAGGCGCCCATCCCAATTGCCGCACCCACGATACCGCTTTCGGAAATCGGTGCATCGAATACACGCGATTTGCCATATTTCTTTTGTAAACCTTCGGTGCAGCGGAATACGCCACCGAAGTAGCCGACGTCTTGTCCAAAGACGACGACGTTGTCATCACGCTCTAACATCACATCCATCGCTGATCGCAGCGCTTGGATCATGGTCATCGGCGTGGATTTGCCTTTTAGATCTTCACTCATTGCATGGTTCCCTTAGATTCCTGATTAGATGCCCAATTGTTGACGTTGTTGACGCAGATGCTCAGGCATATGCTCATAGATGTCTTCGAACATCTCCGCCGGACTAAACACATGGTTGTCTGCCAGACTGCCTAAAGTTTCGGCTTCTTTCTGGGCAGCGATCACCATCGCTTCTAGTTCTTTTTGGGTATCTTCATGTTCTTGTTCGGACCATGCTCCTTGATTGATTAAATACTGTTTGAGACGCGCAATCGGATCACCGAGTGGGAAATGGCTGGCGTCATCGAGTGGGCGATATTTGGACGGATCATCTGATGTGGAATGAGGGCCAGCACGATAAGTAACCCATTCAATCAAGGTAGGGCCAAGATTGTTACGCGCACGATCTGCTGCCCATTTCGACGCAGCGTACACCGCGAGGAAATCATTACCATCGACGCGAAGGGCGGCAATGCCGCAGCCTACGCCGCGCGCAGCAAAGGTCGTATTCTCACCACCCGCAATCGCTTGGAAAGTGGAAATCGCCCACTGATTATTCACCACATTCAAGATCACAGGAGCGTGATACACGTGCGCAAAAGTGAGTGCTGTATCGAAGTCTGCTTCCGCCGTAGCGCCGTCACCTATCCATGCCGAGGCGATTTTAGTGTCGCCTTTGATTGCAGAAGCCATCGCCCAACCAACAGCTTGAATGTATTGGGTAGCGAGGTTGCCAGAAATCGAGAAGAAGCCCGCTTCTTTAATCGAATACATGACGGGCAATTGACGACCCTTGAGTGGATCACCTTCGTTAGATAGCAATTGGCAAATCAGGCCTTTGAGTGGTACGTCTCGCACCATCAAAATACTTTGCTGACGGTAGGTCGGGAAACACATGTCATCGCGATTCAAAGCCATCGCTTGCGCTGCGCCAATCGCTTCTTCACCCAGACTTTGCATGTAGAAAGACATTTTCTTTTGACGTTGTGCGATCAGCATGCGCGAATCAAAAATGCGTGTCTTCATCATCGCCCGCATTCCGGCGCGTAAGGTCTCAAGACTAATATCAGGAACCCAAGGTCCAACCGCGTTTCCTTGTTCGTCGAGTACGCGGATGAGCGAGTAAGCCATATCGCGAGTATCGACCGGCGTCACGTCAATATCTGGGCGGCGTATTTCACCCGCGGCGGATAAGCGTAGATAGGAAAAGTCAGTTTTTTGGCCAGGACGACCAGTGGGTTCCGGTACGTGCAAACGTAACGGTTCTGTGTGTGGCATAGTTTTGTCTCCTTGCTCAATTGTGTCGAGCAAAAGTGGTGATATGTCGTTGCACCGTTGTTGTGGTGCAGCATTTTTTTTGGTTTGTGGCGTTTCATTCTTATGGAGTAAAACGCCGAGAAAGCCTTCAATCTTTCTGGCGCAAAGTATCCACAAATCGTTTGATATTGGCAAGTAAAGTTAGTTGGTTTCTTGACCTAATCGAATAAATTTTAGATTGGAGCTTTTGCCGTCATTAGGGATTGGTTCAAATACGCTCCAAATGCATGGTATATCGCTTCGTTTCTCGATGTCGGTGCATGTGGTGGTTTCGAGCTCATGCCTAATTTGTTACGTGACAGAGCAATGCCGATAGGATTTCTAGAAAAGATCAACGGCCCTTAAGGTACGTTATGCGGATGTGGTTCGCATGTGCACATCTCGGATGAAAGTCGGATTGGTGGAGTGAGGATGCAGATCGTCGAGCGCGATCTGAGAATTATTTGATGCGTTATGGCGAGGGCAATTTGTACTCGACTTGCCATTGCTGGTGAATTTTCTGCATTGTTTTGTCTTTGTACATCAATGCAAGTTCAGCGTTAAGTTGATCGACCAAGCTTTTCGGGGTAGTTTTTCCGATGGCAATATAGAGTGCGGTGTCACGTGGAAGGTGCAAGGTCTTTTCAATTTGTTCCATTTTTAAGTCGCAGGCATGCAAAAATATTTTGATTCCGTTGGGATCAAATGGCACTAAATCGACTCGGCCAGTCTTGAGCTTCCGGCAATTTGAGATATTACTCGGCGCGGTATCTATTTTTGTTCCATATTGTTTGAGGAGTGCGATGGTTGAACTACTTGCGATATCGCCGACAGTGTATTGGCGCAGGTCTTCCAGAGCTTTTAGGTGTATGTCGGTGCGATCTTTTAGCTTGAACAACCATACTTCACTATGCGCCACTGGGCCGATCCAATAGTAAGCATTCTCACGCTCAGGGTTCCTCGCGAGGCTAAAAATCATGATGGAAGAATTGTCACGCGCAGTTTGGAGTGCCCTTGTCCAAGGTTGAGTTTGAATATCGAGCGCATAGCCGATACGCGCACTGAGTATTTTCGCGATGTCGTAAACTAAGCCGTTTATTCGGCTATTGAATTTGTAATTATATGGATAAGCATCTTCGTGCGTGACGCCTCTGAGCACAGGTCTTTCCAATGCCAGTGCTTGACTTGAAACAAGCGCGGAAAAGAGCGTTAGTATGAGATACCGTCGATTTGGGTTCACCACATTGTGGAAAAAATCGGTCATAGGTCGCATGTTTTTTTGTCTCGGCGATGGATGTGGGGCAGTGTTGAAGTGGGACGATTTGTCCCGTTCGGCTATGGATTCTATGAGATTTTTGGTATAACTGCGATGACTATTTGGTATGGTATGAGGGCCATTCAAAACGAGCGTGGTTCCTCATGCCAAACAACATCAAATTAGGCGATGAGTCTTGGTGCGTCGATTGACGTCTTTGACTGTATGCCTATGGAATTAGAATGTAAATTGTTCGTCCAGCGAAACTCAGCGTATAGCAGGGTATAAATAAGGGCAGAAAAATGCATCCCACTAAAGTTGACCGTGCAAAACTGAAGAAACTAACTGATTTGCCTAATATCGGGCCCGCTGGTGCCGCCGATCTCGAATTGCTCGGGATCTTGCGTCCAGATCAGCTCCTCGAGCGCGATCCCTATCAAATGTACCAAGAGCTTTGCCAAATTACACAGCAACAACACGATCCTTGTGTGATTGATGTGTTTATTTCCGTTGTGCGCTACATGCAAGGTGAGCCGGCTCGCGTCTGGTGGGATTTTTCTCTTGAGCGGCGCAATGCATTGCGACAAAATCAAGAATCGTAGTTCGTCAGCGTTGACGGCTATGTCGTCGATCCAAATAAGAGGAGGGCGACGTAGAGTACTGCGAATTAATACTTTTCGTCCTATTAGATAATCCTCGTGAAAAATCACTCTTGCCCGACTAAACTTAACCCACACTTCCCAGTCTAAACGGGGTGATTCACTTAAAAAATGCGTCCAATCGGAAGATTTTTGAAGTGCATTTCAAAAATTGCTGACTTTGGATTCATTTATTTGTCATAAAATTGTGCGTTGCAGAAGTTTGAAATTCTGCGATTTCATTATTTTTAAGAATTTAATTTTTCAATATTTCAAAGCATCAATATTTTATATTTTCATTGTAATTTTTGCAGTGTTGAGCGCCAACTCGATTTTCGGTTCTGGTTTACAATCTCATATCTTTAATTAAGAAATCAATCGACGTGTCTAATTTAGTTGAAATTCGTGATTTGCAGTTTGGCTATGGCAACCGACAGATTTTGTCTGGCCTGAGCATGGATTTCCCGCGCGGCAAAGTCATTGCTGTGATGGGAGGATCTGGTTCGGGAAAAACGACAATTTTGCGCTTGATTGGTGGTCAGATAGTGCCGCAACGTGGACACGTAAAAGTCGATGGTGAGGTAGTGCATACTCTGAAGGCGCATGGCATGTATGCTTTGCGACGTAAAATGGGCATGCTTTTTCAGCACGGCGCTTTATTTACTGATCTTAGTGTATTTGAAAATGTTGCTTTTCCCTTGAGGGAGCACACTGAATTGTCAGAGTCGATGATTCAAGATTTGGTGTTGATGAAACTTAATGCGGTCGGTCTGCGAAATGCTGCGCGCTTAAAACCCTCTGAAATCTCAGGCGGTATGGCTAGACGGGTTGCCTTAGCCCGTGCGGTTGCATTAGACCCGCAATTGATTATGTACGATGAGCCATTTGCTGGCCTTGATCCAATTTCTATGGGTGTCACGGCCACTTTGATTCGAAATCTGAATGATGCCTTGGGATCTACTAGTATTTTGGTTTCGCACGATGTGCACGAAACCTTTGTGATTGCCGACTATGTTTACTTTTTGTCGCAAGGTAAGATCGTTGCACAGGGTACACCGCAAGAGATGCTAGCCTCAACCGATCCGTACGTGAAGCAATTCGTTCACGCTGAAAGCGATGGCCCAGTGCCATTCCATTATCCCGGGAGGAGCTTAGCGCAAGAGCTTGGCCTGAAAGCCGTAAGTGGAGAACAGTCATGATGGCGCAGTTGATCAGCCGAATCGGGCAAGTCACGCGTGAGTCCATCACGAATTTAGGGCATGCCAGTCGCAGTTTTATAAGTATTGTTCTTAATTCCCCGAGCCTTTGGCGTCGACCACAGTTGATTGCGGATCAAGTGCATTTCATTGGGAATTATTCCTTAGTCATTATCGCGATATCCGGTCTTTTTGTGGGATTTGTGCTTGGCTATCAAGGTTACTACACACTTAATCGTTATGGCTCGGAAGAGGCGTTAGGCCTATTGGTTGCCCTATCATTAGTGCGTGAGCTGGGTCCTGTGGTCACTGCATTGCTTTTTGCGGGTCGAGCAGGGACCTCGTTGACCGCCGAGATTGGTTTAATGAAAGCCGGCGAGCAATTGGCGGCGATGGAAATGATGGCGGTCAATCCCTTGCAACGCGTTGTTGCCCCAAGGTTTATCGCGGGAATTATTGCCTTGCCGATTTTGACCCTGATTTTTAATGCGATGGGAATCATCGGTGGATACTTGGTTGGTGTGTCATTGATCGGTGTCGATAGTGGTTCATTTTGGTCACAAATGCAGGCAGGTGTCGATATTTGGAAAGACCTTGGGAATGGCGTGATCAAGAGCATCGTTTTTGGCTTTGCCGTCACATTTGTAGCTCTTTATCAAGGTTACGAAGCCGATCCAACGCCTGAAGGTGTGTCGCGAGCGACAACGCGCACTGTAGTGATTTCATCCCTACTCGTTTTATGGTTGGATTTCCTATTGACCGCATGGATGTTTCAATAACTGATGCGGTTTCGATGGAAACCGTAGTCTCGATCCGACGAGCTAAGAAACAGAATTTTATTTGAGGTAAATGATGCAAAAAAAATCGATAGACTTTTGGGTGGGCGTGTTTGTGCTACTAGGTGCTGCGTCCCTGCTTTTTCTCGCTTTAAAAGCAGGCAATATGAGTAGTCTCTCTTTTGAGCAAACCTACGATGTCATCACAAAGTTTGACAATATTGGCGGATTAAAACCAAATGCAGCCGTAAAGAGTGCTGGCGTGGTCGTTGGCCGCGTTAGTTCAATTACTTTTGATGATAAGAGTTTTCAAGCCACCGTCATTTTGAAGATGGAGAAGCGCTATAGCTTTCCGAAGGACAGTTCTGCCAAAATCTTGACCGCTGGATTGCTTGGCGAACAGTACATTGGACTAGAGGCGGGCGGTGACACCAAAAATCTGGCTGCTGGCGACAAGATCACAATGACGCAGTCAGCAGTTGTTCTTGAGAACTTGATTAGTCAATTTTTATTTAGTAAAGCAGCGGAAGGTAAGGAAGATCAAAAATGAGAAGCCCAGCGTTGCAAGAAAGAACCCTAGCTTCAAGTCTGCTAAGCCGCGTCCTTTTGCTCTGTTTGTTGGCGTTGAGTATGAGCGCATGTACGACAGTGACAAAAGTGAAAACCAAAGCTTTAGCGACTTTAGAAAAAGTCAGCGAGACAACAGGGATTGGCAATAATCCAGATGATCCCCTTGAAGGTTTTAATCGTTCAATGTTCAGTTTCAATGAAAGCTTGGACGAATCTGTATTAAAACCATCGGCAAAGGCCTATCAAGCTGTGACGCCAGATTTTGTGCAGACAGCTGTCGCCAATTTTTTTAGTAATATCGGTGATGCGTGGACCGCTGTGAATAATGTTTTGCAAGGCAATGTTGGCGACGGCGTAAATGATATTTTAAGATTTGGGATCAACACGACCATGGGTCTCGGAGGGTTGATTGATGTTGCTAGTGCGGGCGGAATGCCCAAGCATCGCGCCGATTTTGGGCAAACCTTGGGTGTTTGGGGCGTCCCAGCTGGTCCGTACGTTGTTTTACCGATTC
This sequence comes from Affinundibacterium fentianense, assembly GCF_018139545.1. Lineage (GTDB taxonomy): Bacteria > Pseudomonadota > Gammaproteobacteria > Burkholderiales > Burkholderiaceae_D > Undibacterium > Undibacterium fentianense. The sequence goes on from NZ_JAGSPJ010000005.1 coordinate 123,589, forward strand.
TTGGGGCGTCGACTTTGCGTGATACAGTCGCGACACCAGTTGATTTGAAAGGTGATTTGCTCAGGTCGCAAAGCACGACTGCTGTCAATAATTCGGCAACCGTTTTGAAAGTCTTGGACAAGCGCGCCGCGGCATTGGATGCCGTGAGTTTGATTGACGAAGCCGCCTTAGATAAGTATGTTTTTATTCGGGGCGCGTATTTGCAGCGTCGTGAAAGTCAAATCAGTGCGGGTAAAAAGGAAGATCAAGAATAAGTCCATTTGGTGACTTGGTGTCAACCCAACAGCGATATCCGTGGTTAATAGAGAAATGCTCAGATGCATTCGCTGTTGACAGAGTTGATTGAAAAATTAAACAAATAGTTTGCGTAACAATGCGAAACGAAACGTATTCATTGTGAGTTAAAGTTATCAAGAGAGAAAAAGATGAAAAAATTTAGCCAAATATTCGTGAGTTTGATCGCTGGATTGAGTTTCTTTGCTGCTGCACAAGCACAAGAAGCACCTGATCAACTCGTCAAACGTTTAAGCACAGAGATCATTGACGCAGCCAAAACTGATAAAGATATTCAAGCAGGGAATCGTCAACGTATCAACGATTTAGTTGAAACAAAAGTATTGCCACATATTAATTTTGAACGCATGACATCGCTCGCTGTAAGTAAGAATTGGCGTACTGCGACACCGGAACAGCAAAAACAGTTAGTGAATGAATTTCGTACTTTGTTAATACACACTTATTCTGGTGCTATTACGCAAATTCGGGACCAACGTGTTGAGTTTAAGCCGTTTCGTTCCGCACCAGACGATACCGAAGTCGAAGTGAAAAGTCTTGTGATTCAGACGCGGGGCGAGCCATTGCAATTGAGTTATAGATTGGAAAAAACGCCCGCAGGCTGGAAGATCTTCGACATCAATGTATTGGGTGCTTGGTTAGTGGAGACCTACAAAGGGAGTTTCTCGGCGGAAGTAAATAAGACGGGGATCGATGGCTTAATCAAGACATTGGTTGAGAAAAATAAAAAATTGGCTGCTGCGCCAGTCAAAAAATAAATAACAAATTTTGGAGTACAGCATGGTCTTACAAGATCAAGAATTGAATTTGCGTAACGCGGTATCCGTTTCTGAGGCGGGTTTGCGGGCGATCCATGCTGGGGACGATATCATCGACATGACGGCATTAGAATCGGTTGATTCTTCTGCCGTTGCTGTCATGTTGGCATGGCAACGCCGAGCACAAGCCACAAATAGGAAGTTGCGGTTTGTTGGCGTTTCGAGCAGTTTATTTAGTCTTATTTCCCTCTATGGCCTCACGGATTTCTTTCATTTGAGCGCCTCCATCCAAGCAGAGCGACATTGATACGCAAGCTATTTGTAGTCAATTGTCTATACAAGAAGCACGATCAAGTGCGACCCTTAATCGGCTAAAATCCCCTATAATCATGGGCTTTGACGGCAATTGCCGTGATTTTTTCCCGATTCTTGTTTAGAGTTTTTTCACCCAGATTCTCATTCATAGCGCGTAAGCGCGAACGCCACATGGCTGCCATACAAATTAGTAATGTACAAAAATCCTATCAGTCTGCTGGCAAAAAGCTACAGGCTCTAGGTGGTGTCTCACTCGCGATCGAAGAAGGCGAGTTTTTTGGTTTACTGGGCCCGAATGGCGCAGGTAAGACAACCTTAATTTCGATTATTGCAGGTTTGAATCGTGCTGATTCTGGCCAAGTTTTGGTGCAAGGACATGATGTGGTGCGCGACTACCGCGCGGCACGCAGCAAGCTTGGTGTGGTTCCGCAAGAATTGGTGTTTGATCCATTCTTCACCGTGCGTGAAACCCTGCGTTTGCAATCCGGTTATTTCGGCATTAAAAACAATGATGCGTGGATTGATGAGGTCATGGAAAACCTTGATCTAACGAATAAAGCCGATGCGAATATGCGGGCTTTATCGGGTGGTATGAAGCGCCGTGTTTTAGTCGCACAAGCATTGGTGCATAAACCACCAGTGATTATTTTAGATGAGCCGACTGCGGGTGTTGATGTGGAGTTGCGTCAGACTTTGTGGAAGTTCATTTCGCGTCTAAATCGTGAAGGGCATACCATCGTCTTGACCACGCACTATTTGGAAGAAGCACAAGCTTTGTGTAATCGGGTCGCGATGTTGAAATTTGGAAAAGTCGTTGCGCTCGATACGATGTCTGCGCTGATCAAGCGCATTTCCGGTTCACAGATGAAAGTGCAACTCGCGCATGGCGAATTGCCTGCTTCATTGCACAATCTGATTATCCCTGCGGATACGCAAGCCGAGGCGAATAGTTTTGCATTACGGATTACGAATTACGCTGAGGTTGAACCGATATTGGCGAATCTGCGTCAAGCGGGTTGCGTGATTGAGGATCTGCAATTGCAACAAGCCGATCTAGAAGATGTGTTCTTACAAATTATGGGTGGAGGAAATCCGCAATGATAGGCTTCCGCACCTTATTGTATAAAGAAGTTTTGCGCTTCTGGAAAGTCGCAACGCAGACCATCACCGCACCGATTATGACGGCGATGATGTACTTGCTGATTTTTGGTCAAGCGCTGGAAGGTCATGTCAAAGTGCATGGTGTGACGTACATGGCATTTTTGATTCCCGGATTGGTGATGATGAGCGTTTTGCAGAACGCGTTTGCGAATGCATCCTCATCTTTGATTCAATCAAAAATTACCGGTAATTTGGTGTTCATCATGTTGCCACCGTTGTCGCATTGGGAAATGTTTTTTGCCTATGTGTTGGCAGCGGTTGTGCGCGGTCTTGCCGTTGGTTTAGGTGTGTTTGTGGTGACGGCATGGTTTGCACACTTGAGTTTTAGTGCGCCTTTGTGGATCGCATTATTCGCCTTGATGAGCGCCTTCGTGCTCGGTACGATGGGCTTAATCGTTGGTATTTGGGCGGAAAAATTCGATCAGCTCGCTGGTTTTCAAAATTTTGTAATCGTGCCAGCGACCTTTTTGTCGGGCGTGTTTTATTCGATCAATTCTTTGCCGCCGATTTGGCAAACTATTTCGCATTTCAATCCCTTCTTCTATATGATTGACGGCTTCCGTTATGGCTTTACTGGCCAGTCGGATGTCGACCCTGTACGTAGTCTTGTGATTGTGACGATTTTCTTGCTGGCGTTGACGGCAGTTGCGATGCAAATGCTGCGCAGTGGTTATAAGTTGCGGCATTGAGTATGAGATGGTGCATAGTCGCCATCCTGAAAAATTATTTGAAAATATTTTAGAAAGACCTATCGTGTTTCCTACACCAGAACAAATTAAAAATTACATCGCTGCCGGTTTGGAATGTACACATCTTGAAGTGGAAGGTGACGGTCAGCATTTCACTGCGGTGATCGTGTCCCCAGCATTCGCTGGCAAACGTTTGATTCAACGTCATCAAATCGTATACGCCGCTTTGGGCGATCGCATGCGTGAAGAAATTCATGCTCTGTCGATGAAAACTTTAACTCCGGAAGAATTTCAATAAGCATGGATAAGTTACTGATCACAGGCGGCAATCGCCTGAATGGCGATGTCATTATTTCTGGCGCTAAGAATGCGGCTTTGCCGATTTTGTGCGCGGGATTGTTGAGTGCTGGCGATGTGGTTTTACACAATGTGCCGCATTTGCAAGACGTTGCTACGATGTTGAAATTACTCAAGCAAATGGGTTTGCGCGTCACCGAAGAAAGCGGCGTAGTGACTTTGAATGGCGCAGCGATTGATAAGTTGGAAGCGCCTTACGATTTGGTGAAAACCATGCGCGCTTCGATCTTGGTGCTCGGTCCCTTGTTAGCGCGATTTGGTGAAGCGAAAGTCTCTTTGCCTGGTGGTTGCGCAATCGGCTCTCGTCCAGTTGATCAGCACATCAAAGGTTTACAAGCGATGGGTGCGGAGATCACGATTGAGGCAGGTTACATCCATGCTAAAGCGAAACGTTTGCGTGGTGCGCGTATCGTGACCGATATGATTACTGTGACAGGTACAGAAAACCTGTTGATGGCAGCGACTTTAGCTGACGGCGAAACTGTTTTAGAAAACGCAGCGCGCGAGCCTGAAGTCACTGACCTTGCGAATTTGTTGGTGGCGATGGGCGCTAAGATTACGGGCATCGGTACCGATCGTTTGGTGATTCAAGGTGTTGATGCCTTACACGGTGCAACGCATACTGTGATCGCAGATCGTATCGAGACGGCGACTTTCTTGTGCGCGGTCGCCGCGACAGGTGGTGATTTGACGGTGAAAAATACACGTAGCGATATTTTGGATGTGGCATTGGATAAATTGCGTGAAGCGGGCGTGATCATTACTACTGGCTCAGATTGGATACGTGCGCAGATGAGTGGACGTCCTAAATCGGTGAGTTTTCGCACTACCGAATACCCAGGTTTTCCAACTGATATGCAAGCCCAATTTATGGCGCTCGACTGCTTAGCGAACGGTACTGCACGCGTGACGGAAACGATTTTTGAAAATCGTTTCATGCATGTGCAAGAAATGAATCGTCTCGGTGCGCATATTGAAATAGATGGTCACACAGCGATTGTAAATGGCGTAGAAAAATTGGTGGGTGCGCCAGTAATGGCGACTGACTTGCGCGCATCGGCATCTTTGGTGATTGCAGGTTTGGCGGCACAGGGTGAGACTTTGATTGATCGTATTTATCACCTCGATCGTGGTTACGATCGTATGGAAGTGAAGCTATCAGCGGTTGGTGCGCAGATTCAGCGCGTCAAATGATTTCCTGTCTAACATCAATAAGCAAACGAGCGAAATAATTGATATGAGTTCTCAGCAACTAACTTTGGCTTTGTCCAAAGGGCGTATTTTTGAAGAAACCTTACCGCTGTTGGAAGCGGCAGGTATCCACGTGACTGAAGATCCAGAAAAATCGCGTAAGTTGATTTTGGCGACCAATGATCCTGATGTGCGCGTGATTATTGTGCGTGCTTCAGACGTGCCAACTTATGTGCAATACGGCGCGGCAGATTTTGGCGTGGCAGGTAAAGATGTGTTGTTTGAACATGGTGGTGCTGGCTTGTATCAACCTATTGATTTAGGCATCGCAAAATGCCGCATGTCAGTCGCGGTGTCGGTTGGATTTGATTACGCAACTGCTGTGCGTCAAGGTGCGCGTTTGCGTGTCGCAACCAAATACACGGAAACCGCCCGTCAGCATTTCGCTAGCAAAGGTGTGCATATCGATTTGATTAAGCTGTATGGCTCGATGGAATTGGCGCCGTTGGTTGGCTTGTCTGATGTGATTGTCGATTTGGTCAGCACCGGCAATACCTTGCGAGCGAATAATTTAGTCGAAGTGGAAGAGATCATGGATATCTCTTCACGCTTAGTTGTGAATCAAGCTGCATTGAAATTGAAGCGCGAACGTTTGCAACCCATTCTCCAAGCATTCGAGCGCGCGTCGGAGGGGAAGTAATGAGCTTCACCACAGCATTGACTCGCTTAGATTCTACACAGTCAGGTTTCGCGCAAACCTTACGTCAATTATTGGCATTCGAAGCGAGTGAAGACGCGGCGATTGATCAGAGTGTCGTGCAGATCTTGCAGGCAGTTAAAACGCGCGGTGACACCGCAGTGCTAGAGTACACTCAACGTTTTGATCGTTTGTCAGGCATCAGCTCGATGCAAGCTTTGGAAATTCCGCAAGAGGATTTGCATGCAGCACTCGCTAGTATTTCGAATGAGCGTCGTAGTGCATTAGAGGCTGCAGCGCAACGTGTGCGCGCCTATCATGAAGTGCAAAAGCGTGAATGTGGTTCTGCAGGATTTTCGTACACCGAAGCAGATGGTACGGTACTCGGACAAAAAGTTACTCCCCTAGATCGCGTCGGCATTTACGTGCCTGGTGGCAAAGCGGCTTACCCTTCTTCCGTACTGATGAACGCGATTCCAGCGAAGGTCGCTGGCGTGCGTGAAATTATTATGGTGGTACCGACACCAGATGGCGTGCGTAATCCTTTGGTATTAGCTGCCGCGGCCATCGCAGGTGTCGATCGTGTGTTCACCATCGGTGGCGCGCAGGCGGTTGCTGCTTTGGCGTATGGTACGGAGAGCATTCCGCAAGTCGATAAAATTGTGGGGCCAGGCAATGCCTATGTTGCGAACGCCAAGCGTCGTGTATTTGGCACTGTTGGTATCGACATGATCGCCGGGCCTTCTGAGATTTTAGTTTTATGCGATGGCACGACCGATCCCGATTGGGTTGCGATGGATTTGTTCTCGCAAGCGGAACATGATGAACTTGCGCAATCGATTTTGCTATGCCCTGATGCGGCGTACATTGATGCCGTACATGCCAGCATTGATAAATTGATTGCAACGATGCCACGTGCCGAGATTATTCGAACTTCCCTGAAAGATCGCGGTGCTTTGATCAAAGTGCGTGACATGCAAGAAGCTTGCGACATCGCGAATGAGATCGCGGCAGAACATTTAGAAATTTCTGCAGAAAACCCGCAGCAATGGGCAGATCAAATTCGTCATGCGGGGGCGATGTTCCTTGGACGTTTTTCTTCCGAATCCTTGGGCGATTATTGCGCTGGGCCGAATCACGTTTTGCCGACTTCACGCACCGCGCGTTTCTCATCGCCTTTGGGTGTGTATGATTTCCAGAAGCGTTCATCGATGATACAAGTCAGTGAGCAAGGCGCGCAGACTTTAGGCAAGATCGCGGCAGAACTCGCGTATGGTGAAGGATTGCCTGCACATGCTCGTAGTGCTGAGTTGCGTTTGAAATGAAATACCCAATGAAAAACAAAATCGTTAACCGTAAAGGTGCAAAGTACGCAGAGGAAAGTATAGAAAACTTCTCTTCTTTTGCTGCTTTCGTTACACCTTTGCGGCTAAGTTTTTTTCTTCGTTCAATCATATGAACAGTTTCATTAATCAGATTTTTAATGAAGATGCTATCACTGGTTTGCAGCGCATTCCTGATGGCAGTATTGATCTGATTTTGACCGATCCACCTTATGGTTTGGGTAAGGATTACGGCAATGATTCTGATAAGCAGGAAGCGGCGGATTACTTAGCATGGACTGAGCGTTGGATCGACGCTGCTTTGCCGAAACTCAAGCCGACTGGCTCGCTGTATATTTTTCTGACATGGCGCTATTCGCCAGAAATTTTCGTGATGCTCAAGCAGCGCATGACGATGATTAATGAAATTATTTGGGATCGACGTGTGCCGTCTATGGGGGGTAGCACCCGTAGCTTTTCTTCAGTGCACGACACGATAGGCTTATTCGTGAAATCGAAAAATTACTATTTCGATTTAGATGCGGTGCGCATTCCTTATGATGCAGCGACCAAAAAAGCCCGTTCGCGCTCGATTTTTGTTGGTGCTAAGTGGTTAGAACTCGGTTACAACCCAAAAGATTTGTGGAGTGTGTCACGTCTGCATAAAGAAGATGTAGAACGTGTTGAACACCCAACCCAAAAGCCTTTAGAAATTATTCAACGTATGGTGCTCGCATCTTGTCCAGAGAATGGTGTGGTACTTGACCCGTTTATGGGCAGTGGTACCACTGCGATTGCGGCACGACGTTGTGGTCGACAATTTGTCGGCTTTGAACTCAATCCAGATTACTGCGCCATCGTCGAGGCGCGTCTACAATCGGCAGAGGCAGAATTACAAGTTCTGAATAATCAACCGACAGAACCAGTGCGGGCTAAACCTGTGCTTGCTAAAGTAAGTAAACGAATCAGTAAAGCGAAAACGGTAGTGACCAAGGCGAAAGCTGAACCTGCGAAATCAACGGGGCGAAAAAAGAGTGTAGCGTCACTTGAAACTTGATTCTTAAGAATTATTCATTGAACTTAAAACGAGCAACTGTCTCATGTCTTTAGTAGAAAATATTATTCGCGCCGATGTGCGCGCTTTGTCGGCGTATCACGTGCCTGACGCAACGGGTCTTTTGAAACTCGACGCAATGGAAAATCCGTACACCTTGACGCCAGCCTTGCAGCAAGCATTGGCGAAACGTTTATCGGAAACCGCCTTAAATCGTTATCCTGTGCCAAATTATTTGGCTATAAAAGAAGCGTTGAAAACGAACTTCGGCGTGCCTGATGGCTATGACTTGGTGTTGGGCAATGGTTCCGACGAATTGATTGCGATGATCAGTATTGCTTGTGCCAAACCGGGCGCAAAAGTATTGGCGCCAATGCCGGGATTTGTGATGTATGCGATGTCTGCACAATTTGCGGGGATGGAATTTGTTGGCGTACCGCTGAACGCAGATTTCACACTCGATAAAGCGGCGATGTTGGCAGCGATTGCGGAGCATCGTCCGGCGGTGACCTATTTGGCTTATCCAAACAATCCGACTGGTACTTTGTTTAATGCTGCCGATATGGAAGAAATTATTTCGGCAGTGGGTGATAGCGGTGTGGTGATTGTCGATGAGGCATATCAACCATTTGCGCAAACAAGTTTTATCTCGCGTTTGCCAGAATTTTCAAATCTAGTTGTGATGCGTACGGTATCCAAATTAGGTTTGGCAGGAATACGCCTAGGATACATGTCGGCGTCTGCCGCTTTACTGCAAGAATTTGATAAAGTCCGTCCACCTTATAACGTGAATGTATTGACCGAAGCGGCGATACTTTGTTTGCTAGAACACGCTGATGTGTTCGAGCAGCAAGCGGCGCAATTGCGCACGCAGCGTAGTCAGTTGTCTAGTCAACTTACTAGCTTGCCAGGCGTGGAAGTATTTCCGTCTGCCGCCAATTTTTTGCTAATTCGCGTGTCAAATTCAAAGAAAAGTGAGACATATGGCAATGAAGTCTTCACAAAATTGTTGGAACAAAAAATTTTGGTGAAAAATGTGGGTAAAATGCATGCACTATTGCAGAATTGTTTGCGTATCACGGTTAGCACACCGGAAGAAAACGCCCAATTTCTAAATGCGTTTAAACTGGCTTTAGAATAAGCTTTTTTGAAATTTTTATTAAAATTTTTCTGTCGAATTTCACTCAACAACATAATAGCTAACCAGCTAACCACAATTAGCTAATCTCATCATGCAACGTACAGCGCAAGTTACACGCAATACCAATGAAACCAAGATTCGCGTCGCGATTAATCTTGATGGTACTGGCAAACAATCTTTAAAGACGGGTGTACCGTTTTTGGATCACATGCTCGATCAAATCGCACGTCATGGATTAATCGATTTGGATATCGAAGCCGATGGCGATTTACATATAGATGCGCATCACACGGTGGAAGATGTTGGTATCACTTTGGGACAAGCATTTGCACAAGCGATCGGCGACAAAAAAGGCATACGTCGCTATGGTCACGCCTATGTGCCACTCGATGAAGCTTTGTCGCGCGTCGTAATTGATTTCTCAGGTCGTCCAGGTCTGGAATATCATGTTGATTTTAAACGAGCGATGATCGGTTCATTTGACGTCGATTTGACCCATGAATTTTTCCAAGGTTTTGTGAATCATGCTTTGGTCTCTCTACATATTGATAATCTGCGCGGCGAAAATGCACACCATCAATGTGAAACCATTTTTAAAGCCTTTGGTCGTGCGCTGCGTATGGCAGCCGAATTAGATGAACGCGCCTTAGGTACCATTCCATCCACAAAAGGTAGTCTATAAAAAAGCGATAGCGATGGCATAAAGCTTGCATATTTATGCTATTCGCGAATACTTCACTATGCCTACTCCCTCATTGTTATGAATAAGATTGTTGTCGTTGATTACGGCATGGGTAATGTGCGCTCTGTTGCGCAAGCATTACGTGCTGTTGCCCCTGAAGCCGAGGTCCTGATTTCAGGTTTGATTGCGGATATTCAATCGGCTGATCGTTTAGTCTTGCCAGGCCAAGGAGCGATGCCCGATTGCATGCGTAGTTTGCAAGAATCGGGCGTGCAAGAGGCCTTGTTACAAGCAGCACGCGAAAAGCCTTTGTTTGGCGTCTGCGTCGGCGAGCAGATGTTGTTTGACATCAGCGCGGAAGGGAATACACCATGCTTAGGCTTACTTCCAGGTAAGGTTGTACGCTTTGATTTAAGCGGACAATTGCAAGAAGATGGTTCCCGTTATAAAGTGCCACAAATGGGGTGGAATCGCGTGCATCAAGCGCAAGCGCATCCGCTCTGGGATGGCATTGCGGACGATAGTTATTTTTACTTTGTGCATAGTTATTTTGTGCAAGCTGAACATGAGCAAGACGTGGTCGGCACGACTGAATATGGGCAAGTATTTACTTCGGCTGTGGCGCGCGAGAATATTTTTGCAACGCAATTCCATCCCGAGAAAAGCGCCGCTGCGGGACTGCAACTATATAAAAACTTTGTACACTGGAATCCCTAACACTTGAATTATTGAACGACTTATCAACATTATTGTCTGTTTGCTGTAATTGCACATGAACAAGTTATGTTGCTGCGGTAACGAATATTGTGTTTTACCTCTTTTTAAATTTTAATCATCTTATACATTCATCATGCTGCTCATTCCTGCTATCGACCTGAAAGATGGTCACTGCGTACGCCTCAAACAAGGCGATATGGATCAAGCCACAGTATTCTCAGAAGAACCTGCACAGATGGCTCGCCATTGGTTAGAACAGGGCGCACGTCGCTTGCATTTGGTGGATCTGAATGGCGCCTTCGCAGGTAAGCCAAAAAATGAAGCTGCGATTAAAGCCATCATCAAAACCGTGCGTGAATACGCAGAAGAGACCGATACTGAAGAAGTGCCAGTGCAACTGGGTGGCGGTATCCGCGACCTTGATACCATCGAGCGTTATTTAAATGCCGGCATTTCTTACATTATCATCGGCACGGCCGCTGTGAAAAGCCCTGGCTTTTTGGCTGACGCTTGTAGTGCCTTTCCTGGACAGATCATCGTCGGTATTGATGCCAAAGATGGCAAAGTAGCGACCGATGGTTGGAGCAAAATGTCTGGGCATGATGTGATTGATCTTGCGCAAAAATTCGAAGGCTATGGGGTTGAGGCAATCATTTATACCGACATCGGCCGCGATGGCATGATGGGTGGCGTGAATATTGATGCCACAGTGAAGTTAGCGCAAGCTGTGACGGTTCCTGTGATTGCATCGGGTGGTGTACATGTGCTGGCAGATGTCGAAGCCCTCTGTGATGTGCAAGACGAAGGTATTGAAGGCGTTATTTGTGGCCGCTCAATTTACGAAGGCACATTAGATTTAGCAAGTGCACAAGATCGCGCTGATGAACTCAGTGGCGACTTGATTTACGAAGAAGACGAAGAATGACTTTAGCCAAAAGGATAATCCCTTGTTTGGATGTGAATGCCGGACGAGTCGTCAAAGGCGTCAATTTTCTTGAATTACGTGACGCAGGTGACCCTGTCGAAGTCGCGCGTCGTTACGACTTGCAAGGCGCGGATGAAATCACGTTTTTGGATATCACAGCGTCCTCTGATGATCGTGATTTGATTTTGCCGGTAATTGAGGCCGTTGCATCCCAAGTATTTATTCCTTTAACGGTTGGTGGCGGGGTGCGCACGGTGGCCGATGTGCGGCGTTTATTAAATGCGGGTGCGGATAAAGTCGGTATGAATACTTCTGCAGTGACTAATCCGCAATTAGTCGCCGACGCAGCGCATAAGTATGGATCGCAATGTATCGTGGTCGCAATTGATGCCAAAGCGGTCGCGCCAGGAAAGTGGGAAGTGTATACACACGGCGGGCGTAACGCGACGGGTTTGGACGCGGTCGAATGGGCGCGCAAAATGGCGGAATTGGGTGCAGGTGAAATTCTGCTCACAAGTATGGATAAAGACGGTACCCGTTCCGGTTTTGATTTGGCACTAACGCGCGCGGTTTCGGACGCGATTGATATTCCGGTCATCGCTTCCGGAGGAGTCGGCGGCCTGCAAGATTTGGCCGATGGCATCAAATTGGGTGGTGCAGATGCCGTTTTGGCCGCCAGTATTTTTCATTTTGGACAGCACACAGTGCAGGAAGCAAAACAGTTTATGGCAGCACAACACATACCAATGAGGTTAGCATGAGTTTTCGTTGGTTAAACAAAGTGAAATGGGATGAAGTTGGTTTAGTCCCTGTGATAGCGCAAGAAGTGGGCAGCAATGATGTCGTCATGTTTGCATGGATGAATCGCGAAGCACTGAGTCGCACTGTAGAAACGGGTGAAGCGGTGTACTGGAGTCGTTCACGCAAAAAATTATGGCACAAAGGTGAAGAGTCTGGTCACGTTCAAAAAGTCAAAGAAATCCGTTTAGATTGTGATGAGGACGTGATTTTACTGAAGATTGAACAAGTAGAAGGCATCGCTTGTCATACCGGACGTCATTCGTGTTTCTTCCAAAAATTTGAAGGCAATGTCGATGAGGGCGAGTGGGTCACCGTCGATCCTGTGCTGAAAGATCCCGAATCGATTTACAAATAAGTTGAGCACAAGATGAGTCAAGAATCGATACTGCATCAATTGGCTGCGGTGATAGAAAGTCGTAAGGCGGTCAATGGTGGCAATCCTGAAACCTCTTATGTCGCGAAACTGTTTCATAAAGGCGATGATGCGATTTTAAAAAAAATCGGCGAAGAAGCGACCGAAACCGTGATGGCAGCAAAAGATGCGCGTGTTTCTGGCGATACCTCGGATTTGCTGTATGAATGTGCGGATCTTTGGTTTCATTCGCTTGTCATGTTGGCGCAGTATAATTTGCACCCGCAACAAGTGCTAGATGAATTAGCTCGTCGTGAAGGCATTTCTGGGATAGTAGAAAAAGCGTCTCGTGCTGATAATTAAAGATCTTCTTGCGTGGATTTTGTAACAAATTTTGAGTGAACAGCATGGATAACTGTATTTTTTGTAAAATTGTCGCCAAGCAGATTCCCGCGACTGTTTTGTATGAAGATGATGAATTGCTAGCATTTAATGATATCAATCCAGCAGCTCCCGTACATTTTTTGATTATCCCCAAAAAGCATTTGTCGAGTTTGGCCGACGCAAAAGCCGAAGATGCCGTATTGTTGGGTAAAATGTTGGAATTGGCACCGAAACTAGCTGCCCAACAAGGCTGTGCTTATGTCGAGCATGCGGATGGTTCGAAGTCTGGTGGATTTAAAACCGTTGTGAATACGGGACCTAACGGTGGTCAGGTCGTCTATCACTTGCACATGCATGTGATCGGTGGCGCTAAACTGTAATTATTTTATTGATCGATATTTAGGGCTTGCCCCTTGAAGGAAGCATGATGGGTTCATTTAGTATTTGGCATTGGTTGATCGTCTTGATCGTCGTGGTCTTGGTGTTTGGCACAAAGAAGTTGGGTAATGTCGGTAGCGATCTGGGTAAAGCCGTAAAAGGTTTTAAAGATGGTGTCAAAGGTGAGGATGAGAAGTCACCGAAAGCCGACGAGCAAAAGACCATCGATGTCGAGACAAAGGATAAATCGACACACTAATCTTCGGATGGTGTTAGAGCAGATTTATGATAGATCTCGGACTGACCAAACTTGCGCTGATCGGTGCGGTAGCATTGATTGTTATTGGGCCTAAAGATTTACCCAAAGTTGCGCGTATGGCAGGCACACTGTTCGGACGAGCGCAGCGTTATATCAGTCAAGTGAAGTCCGAAGTCAGTCGCGAAATCGAGATGGAAGAATTGCGTAAAATGCAAAAAGAAGTCGAGTCTGCTGCGCAAAATTTTGAACAAGATGTGCATCAACACATTACTGATGCAGAACACGAATTAAACCGGTTCGTCCAGCCAGAATCAACGTCCTCTTATTCCGCTTACGATTTTGATCCACCTCCGTCTGATGAAGCCATGCTAGCCAAGGCGAAAATTTTCCGTCGTCGAAAAGTTGCAAAAAATTCTAACATTCCAAGTTGGTATAAGAACCGCCACGGTCAACGTAAGCAGGTGATTTCTGGCGCTGCACGGATGGCTCGACATCGGGTAACGCCACGTTCTAGCTCCAGTTTTTTCTGATGTCCCAATTGACTCCTTCCCTTACACGAAAGAATGCCAGCCATGAGTAATGACAATTTCATGGGGATGCAAGAGAGTTTTATCTCCCATTTGGTTGAGCTCCGTGATCGACTCGTAAAAGCTTGCGCTGGTATTGCCGTTGTGTGCGCGGCTTTATTTGCATGGCCGGGTCCGTCAGCGATCTATGATTACTTAGCACAACCTATGGTGGCTGCTTTGCCTGTCGGAGCAAAGATGATTGCGACGGGCGTGATTTCTCCTTTTTTGGTGCCAATGAAGGTTACCTTGCTCTTGGCTTTTCTATTGGCTTTGCCTTGGGTTTTATATCAGGCATGGGCATTCATTGCGCCAGGTTTGTATGCCCATGAGAAACGTCTAATCGCACCCTTAGTCATTTCTTCGTCGATTCTTTTTGCAGCTGGGGTCGCTTTTTGCTATTTCTTCGTGTTCGGTCGAGTATTTAAATTCATTTCTGAATTCGCACCAACGTCGATTACGGTTTCTCCAGACATAGAAAATTATCTCGATTTCGTCATGTCCATGTGCCTCGCATTTGGCCTGACCTTTGAAGTCCCAATCGTAGTGATTGTCTTAGTCCGCACAGGGATTCTGACAGTGGAAAAATTAAAGGCGATCCGTTCGTACGTGATCGTTGGTGCATTTGTGATTGCGGCGGTAGTCACTCCGCCGGATGTCGTGAGTCAATTAGCACTCGCAGTACCGATGTGGATGTTGTTTGAATTAGGTCTATTTGTTGCACCAATTTTTGTTAAAGCAACACAGGCACCACCTGATTGATGAGTCGGCTAGCTGAAGCTAGCGCCACGCAGCCAGCGCACTAAAGGCAGTGCAGTCTTAAATCCATTGACTAGTTTTTGATGCACGTCTTCATATAGCATCCCTTCGAGCGAGCATTCGGTCCAAACCATCATGCTTTTCAGTTTTAAGTACTCGATTAAGGCATGATCAGGATCATAGCCTTTTGGTGGACGTTGTAATTTTCCTTCTTCCTGCAGCTCGCCGAAGCAATCTTTGAGCGCTCTATTCTTCAGCACTTTCTTAAAGCCAGCTTCGTCTTCGAGTAAATGTGTGCGTATGTTTCTCAGCCGATCGGCCGGAGGCATATATTCTCCGACCGCGAAAAGTAAGCGATTGTCTTGGCTAATTTGGAAGTAGTATGCTGGCCCGCCGCCTTCACTTGGTTTCTTGCGCCCGCTAGGAAGTATGGACGCAGAAAAGTAGGTTTTATACGGTGATTTATCCTTGCCAAAACGGACATCGCGATTGATGCGAAACAAGGCTTTTTTGGGATCGCATTGCGCAATCAAAAGATCATGTTTGCTGAGATCTTGAATTAAGCGTGTCACCATATGTAAAAATTCGGCACGCAAAATATCGTAGCGCGGCTTGTTCATGACAAACCACGCACGGTTATTGTTTTCTGACAGTTCGAATAAAAAACGACTGAGTTCGGCAATATGCATCTTTTTCTCTTTGTCTCTAATTTTCGTCTGACTTATTCTTCGGGCTTGAATGGGGGACGTTTACCAACGACGATATCGAGTTGGATTTCATTTGACTGCCGTACTACTTTTAATTTCGCTTTGGAATTGGGTTTGAGTTGCGCAATCTGATTCATCATTTCTCGACTATTCAAAAATGGTTTGCCGTCGATGGCGACACAAATATCGCCAGGTTTCACACCCGCTTGATCGGCAGGCCCACCGCGTACGACTGCTGCGACGATCGAGCCTTTGGTTTGTTTGATGTTAAAGCTTTCAGCCATTTCAGCCGTGATATCCTCTGGGCTGATTCCAAGGTATCCTCGAACCACTTGTCCATCGGTAATAATCGCTTCCATCACCATCTTAATTGTCGAAACTGGTATCGCGAAACCGATTCCAAGGGAGCCACCATTCTGCGAATAGATGGCTGAATTAATTCCCAGTAAATTGCCATTCGCATCGATCAAAGCACCGCCCGAGTTTCCGGGGTTGACCGCCGCATCGGTTTGAATGAAGTTCTCATAAGTATTGATGCCTACACTATTTCTACCTAGTGCAGAGACGATGCCCATAGTGACGGTTTGCCCTACACCAAATGGATTGCCAATCGCTAATACAACATCACCAACATTGGCTTCCTCCGAGTGGCCTAAGGTGATCGCTGGTAAGTCCTTCAAATCAATTTGTAAAACAGCGAGGTCTGTATCTGGATCCGTACCGATAATTTTTGCACTGGCTTGTCTTCCATCAGCTAATGCAACTTCAATCGCATTCGCGCCTTGTATCACGTGATTATTCGTCAGGATATGTCCTTGTGGGCTCATAATAACGCCAGAGCCGCTACTTGATGGACGCTCGGATTTTGGGCGAGCCTGTTCGCCGAAAAATCGTTTGAAAAAAGGATCACTCAAAAGTGGGTTTGTGTTGTTCGAATTTCGCGATGCACTGATATTCACAACCGAAGGCATCGCTCGCTTCGCCGCCAAATTGTAGGAATTCGGCGAGGTTTTCTTGGTGCTAGGTGCCTCGATGAGTGTCGCCGTAGAGCTTAGACTCAAACTTTTATTGATGCCAAAGCCTTGCTGTACCCATTGGGGCTTTAAGGTAGTTACAATAAACCAAAGTGCCAAACCCACGGTGATGGTTTGTGCAAATAATAGCCATAGACGACGCATAATGAGGTTGGTATGTTAAATAAATCGGTAGAGAGAAAAGCACTGGCGCAATTTCTCGATAAAGAACTACAAGTGGCACGTTTTCGTGATTATTGCCCAAATGGGCTACAGGTGGAAGGGCGCGATGAAATTAAGCGTATTGTTAGTGGTGTTACTGCTTGCCAAACTTTGCTCGATCGGGCAGTGGAACTCCGTGCTGATGCAGTACTGGTTCACCATGGTTACTTTTGGCGAGGCGAAGATACGCGTATAGTCGGTCAAAAATTAAAACGCCTAAAAACTTTGATTGATCATAGCATGTCTCTATTTGCTTACCATTTGCCCTTGGACTCTCATCCTAGTTTGGGGAATAATGCGCAGCTTGCGCAACTATTCGGATTTGATGTTTCTGCTCGCTTTGGTGAGGACGAACTTGGCTGGCTTGGGCATGTTCAATCTGAGTCTATTAGCAAGCTATCGGATTTATGCACCCATCTTTCAAGTCGACTTGGACGAGAAGTATTGGCAATCGGCAATCCTGATCAAGTGATTGAGACAATTGCCTGGTGTTCGGGTGCAGCACAAAATATGCTCAGCGCGGCGATTGAATCTGGTGCTAGCGTATTTATTAGCGGCGAGATTTCGGAACCCACAGTACATTTGGCTCGTGAATCCGGCGTTGCCTATATTTCCGCGGGCCATCATGCAACTGAACGATATGGGGTGAAGGCGTTGGGCCAGCGCATTGCCGAAGAGTTTGGTATCGAACATTATTTCGTTGATGTCGATAATCCGGTTTAAGTGAGGTAAAAAGTAAAAAAAGCCGCATAAATTGCGGCTTTTTTATCGTCTGCGCAGTGTTATTTTTTTAATGCATCGCGAATTTCACGCAATAGGGCGATGTCTTCAGGTGTTGGGGCTGGTTCAGCAGGGACGGCTGCCGCCGCAGCTGCGTCTTTCTTTTTCATTAAGTTTACCAAGCGCACCATTTGAAAAATAATGAAAGCGAGAATAATGAAATTGAGAGAAATTGTTAAAAAATTCCCGTATGCTAAAACCGCACCTGCTTTCTTTGCTTCCGCAAGGGCCAAGTTCGTACCTTGACCATTCAAAGGGAGATAATAGTTTGCAAAATCCAAGCCACCAAATATCTTGCCAACGACTGGCATGACAACGTCGCCGACCAATGAATCGACTATTTTTCCGAAAGCGGCGCCGATGATGACACCGACAGCTAAGTCGATTACGTTGCCTTGCGCGGCAAAGCTCTTAAATTCTTGCATCATGCCCATAAAATTCCCCTAAAAACGATAATTTTCAAAAACAAGTCAGGTGCAAAGAGTGAATGATGTTCTCTTTGCAAAGCGAGTTCACAGTATGTGGTAAAACGGCAATATCATAAGCTGCAAAATTCAGAAGCTTGAAGATTTATTGTCAATTTTTGTGAATCTTTGGCGTAAATGTTGTTATTCCTGACTTGATTTAATAGTCTAGTCGTTTTTAAACCAGTGTTTTCGGTTCATTTGAAGATAATTCTGCCTAAAAATGCCGCAAATCGTCCTGCAGAGCATCTTTTTCTTTAAATCACCACTCAGCTCCTTTATAATTTAAGGTTGTAAGAAGTGTAGGGTTATTGGAGCCATATACTTCGTCAAGTTTGATTTTTGATAGATTGGGGTTTGTATGAGTATCGAAAAGCAGGTCGATTCAGGCCGTCGCGGCTTACTCGTTGCAACGTGCGCGGCAGGTGGCGCGGCAGGTTTGGCAACAGCTGGTGCGCTGGTGAGTACTTTTCAACCGTCCGAGCGCGCAAAAGCGGCGGGCGCGCCAGTCGAGGTGGATATTTCCAGCTTGAAACCTGGTGAAATGAGTACAACAGAGTGGCGCGGTAAGCCAGTCTGGATTTTGAAGCGTACGCCAGAAATGATGGAAAGTCTGAAGAAGACGGAAGATAAAGTCGCAGATCCAAAATCTGAAAAGCCGTACACGATGGCGATGCCAGAATACTGCGATAAACAAACGCGTTCGCGTAAAGAACATAGCGACATTTTAGTGACTGTTGGCATTTGTTCACACTTAGGTTGCTCTCCAAGCTCCAAGTTTGCTGCCGGCGCACAACCGTCTTTGCCAGATGATTGGCAAGGTGGCTTTTTGTGCCCATGCCATGGTTCGACGTTTGATTTGGCTGGTCGCGTTTATAAAAATAAACCAGCTCCACAGAATCTGGACGTACCACCTCACATGTTTTTATCAGATACCAAAATCATCATCGGTAAAGATGAGAAAGGCGAGGCTTAATCATGGCATTTGTTGAGAAAAAACTTCCAGACGACGCTCCAGCGCTGGATAAGGCTTTGAATTGGGTCGACTCTCGTTTTCCATTAACTAAACTGTGGAATGATCAGTGGGGTAAGTATTACGCTCCAAAGAATTTCAACTTCTGGTATATCTTTGGCTCTCTCGCGATGTTGGTGTTGGTCATCCAAATTGTGACCGGTATCTTCTTGGTGATGCACTATAAACCAGACGCGAATTTGGCGTTTGCTTCGGTTGAATACATCATGCGTGAAGTTCCGTCAGGTTGGTTAGTGCGTTACATGCACTCAACTGGCGCTTCTGCTTTCTTTATCATCGTGTACTTACACATGACCCGTGGCTTGCTCTACGGCTCTTATCGTAAGCCACGGGAATTGATTTGGTTGTTTGGCTTTGCAATCTTCTTGTGCTTGATGGCTGAAGCTTTCTTCGGTTACCTCTTGCCATGGGGCCAAATGTCATACTGGGGTGCTCAAGTTATTGTTAACTTGTTTGGCGCTATCCCATTCATCGGCCCAGATTTGTCTTTGTGGATTCGCGGTGACTATGTGGTGTCTGACGCGACATTGAATCGTTTCTTCTCCTTCCACGTGATTGCCATTCCATTGGTATTGTTGGGCTTGGTTGTTGCTCACTTGATCGCATTGCATGAAGTGGGTTCAAATAACCCAGATGGTATCGAAATCAAAGAAAACTTAGATGCCGATGGTCACCCGGTTGATGGCGTACCTTCACATCCATATTACACATTCCACGATATTTTCGGCGTGACTGTGTTCTTGACGATTTTCAGTGCCGTGGTTTTTTTCGCTCCAGAAATGGGCGGCTACTTCCTTGAGTACAACAACTTTATCCCTGCGGATTCTTTGAAAACGCCTCCGCATATTGCACCTACATGGTATTTCACTCCGTTCTACTCGATCTTGCGTGCAACAACTTCTGAGTTCTTGTATGTGGTGCAGTTTGGTACAGCCGCTTTTGTTGCTTTGATTTGGTTGAAATCTGGTTTAGGTTTCATCACTAAGGCAGCGATTGCTGGTATTGCCTTAGTTGCGATCGTTGGCATGATGCCTTTCGGCTTAGATGCGAAATTCTGGGGCGTTGTATTGTTTGGTGGCTCTGTTGTGATCTTGGCGTTCTTGCCATGGTTGGACAAATCTCCAGTGAAATCAATTCGCTACCGTCCAGATTGGCACAAATATGTGTACATCGTGTTTGGTATCGCTTTCGTTACTTTGGGTTACCTCGGCGTGCAAGCACCATCACCAACGGGTGAACGTGTTTCCCAAGTTTGTGCATTGATTTATTACGGCTTCTTCTTATTGATGCCATGGTGGAGTGCAATGGGAACTTTCAAACCAGTGCCAAAACGCGTGACGTTTGCTGCGCATTGATCAGATTAAGCGAGGAATATTTAGCATGAAATTACTTAAAAAACTGATCGTCTCTTTGGCATTCGTACCAGCGTTAGCGCTTGCTAACAGTGGTGGTTTCCCATTGGACCGTGCGCCAGATCGTTCAACAGATTTGGCGGCCTTGCAAAATGGCGCAAAATTGTTCGTTAATTACTGTCTGAATTGCCACTCAGCAGTGTCGATGCGTTACAACCGTTTGCGTGATCTGGGTTTGACTGAAGATCAAATCAAGAGCAATTTGCTGTTCACTGGCGAAAAAGTCGGTGAACTGATGAAGACCAGCTTGAGTGCGAAAGATGCAAAGGAATGGTTTGGTGCGGTGCCGCCAGATCTGTCTGTTATCGCTCGTGCTAAGGCGTCCGGTGAAGGCACCGGTGCTGATTGGTTATACACCTATCTGCGCACATACTACAAAGACGATAGTCGACCAACGGGTTGGAACAATATGTTGTTCCCGAATGTTGGTATGCCGCACGCATTGTGGGAGTTGCAAGGTGTTCGTGCAGCGAAATTTGAAACAGTGGAAGACGCTCATGATAAGTCAAAAACTGAGCACAAATTCGTTGGTTTCGAAACTTTGTCAGCTGGGAAATTGAGCGCAGTTGAATACGATAATGCAGTCGGTGATTTGGTTGCGTATTTGCAATGGATGGGTGAGCCCGCACAAAACAATCGTAAGCGCTTAGGCGTTTGGGTTGTGATGTTTATGGGTCTGCTGGCGACATTAGCATGGCGCTTGAATGCCTCCTACTGGAAAGAAGTAAAATAAGTGTAAATTAGTCGTCCGCCAAGCTGCTTGGCGGATGTGTCATCCCAGGGTGAGGTACGCTAAATTGCGCCTCGCCCTAATCGTTTTTAAGGAACTATAAAAATGATGGTTCTCTACTCAGGTACAACCTGCCCATTTTCACAACGCTGCCGCTTGGTCTTGTTCGAAAAAGGCATGGATTTTGAGATTCGCGACGTTGATTTGTTCAACAAGCCTGAAGATATTTCGACCATGAATCCTTATGGCCAGGTTCCGATCTTGGTCGAGCGTGAATTGATTCTATATGAATCTAATATCATCAATGAATACATTGATGAACGTTTTCCGCACCCGCAATTGATGCCAGCTGACCCATTGCAACGTGCGCGCGCACGCCTGATGTTGTTTAACTTTGAAAAAGAATTATTCGTGCATGTACATACATTGGAAAATGAAAAGAATAATTCAACTTCCAAAGTATTAGACAAGGCTCGTGCGGAAATTCGTGACCGTTTGACGCAGTTAGCTCCTTTATTTGTTAAAAATAAATATATGCTAGGCGAAGAATTTTCGATGTTAGATGTTGCAGTCGCGCCTTTGCTATGGCGTCTTGATCATTATGGTATCGATCTTTCTAAAACAGCAGCGCCACTGCTGAAATACGCTGAACGTATTTTCTCTCGTCCAGCTTATATTGAAGCTTTGACACCGTCAGAAAAGGTCATGCGTCGTTAATCTTATCTCGCGGTCGTCCGTCATACGAATGACCGCGAATTTTGAATCTCATTGAAAGCTTTGTAGACTCATGTCTGGAATCTCAACAAAACCTTATTTATTGCGCGCGATATATGAATGGTGCACGGATAACGGCTTTACTCCTTATTTATCGGTAAAAGTCGGTAGTGGGGTGCAGGTTCCAATGGAATTTGTGCGTAAAGGTGAGATCGTTTTGAATGTGAGTTTTACCGCGACCAGCGGATTGAAAATGGATAATGAGGCTGTAACATTCAAAGCAAGATTTGGCGGAGTCTCGCGGGACATTTATGTTCCGGTTCGCAACGTGCAGGCAATCTTTGCGAGTGAAAACGGACAAGGTATGGTGTTTGACCATGTTGATGATGAGGATGTGACGCCAATTGAAACAAATAAGCCATCGATTGGTTTGGCCTCAGTCGGAAGCAGAGACGAGATCTTCGCTGCAACAGAGGAAAATCCTGATTCGAATAAAGAAACTCAAAAAAAATCAGAAAAACCTTCCCTAAAAATCATAAAGTAGTCTATAATTTTGTTCTTCAAGATTCGTTGCAAAACAAAACGTAATGCAGCAAAAATTGAAACGATTTTCGCCGGCTTAGCTCACTTGGTAGAGCAGTTGACTTGTAATCATCAGGTAGCCAGTTCGATTCCGGCAGCCGGCACCAATTAAAAAGCCAAAACATGAAAATGTTTTGGCTTTTTTTCATTTCCGTTTTCGATTTACTTACGTTTATTTGCCCTACTAAGGTAGAAGTGGTCAATTCTTTCGTCTGCTGACCAATGCATTCCATCAAGTTGTTAGTAAGCGTGCAGTGCCGTAAATGCGAATGGAGGTGCCAGGTTCTTCGCTGAACTCAGCATGGATCACGGAGCGCATCCCCATGTCTTCTCCTTGTATTAATGTAATGTTCCCTTGATGTGGCCAATGTATGTCGCGTAAATAGCCAGCAAATGCAGCGGAAGCTGCACCAGTTGCGGGGTCTTCATAGACACCCCCATATGCAAAGGCATTACGACTATGGAATAACTGCTGATTGTCCACAACCACGAGCATAATTGTCACAAGACCGTGTCTTTGCATGAAGTCCCGACCCAAATCAAAGTTATATTTCATGTCGCGGAGCGTCTGGCGCGACTGAAGACATAACAATAAGTGATCTGCACCGCCATGAATCAAGGCTGATGGTATTCTGAGATCCAAATCGTTAGGGCGTAAGCCGAACAATTCCATTGCGGAAGCAAGGACATTATTCTCGAGTGTCGTACTCTTTGTCGGTGGTGATTGAAGACTGGCACTGATTGTGTTCTCATCTACTTGTCCGCTAACACTGATTTGCCCAGCGCTCAATTGCAACTCGTATTGGTCGTCTCCAAACTCCTGTGCGAGGATGGCGCCGAGAGCGATCGTTGCATGACCGCAGAATGGAACCTCCGATTCTGGAGAGAAAAATCTTACCTGCCAATGGTCGCCTAATCGGCAAGCGAAAACGGTCTCAGAATAGCCTACGTCCTTTGCAATAGCCTGCATTTGGTGAGGTTCGGGTAGCGCCTCACCTAACCAAACGCCTGCCGGATTCCCACCTTGGTCTTTATCAGAAAAAGCGGCAACGCGAAAAATCGATGTTGTATTCATAGTCACTTGTAGTTGAAACTGGCTTGAAAGAAATTAAACGAGGTACTAGAGGTAAGTCGACTCATACTAATCACTCTGGGCAAATTACGCTACTGAGCGATCATAAAAGCTGGGATAGGGAACAACTCGAACAGGCCAAGCTCACAGTGTAGCGGGCATAGGAAGTAGGCCGAAATCAGTGCGCGATTGACTATATTGATCGCAAACTTTGCCTTATCCCTCGGGAGCATTGATGCAGTGATAGGCTTGCTTGCGGAAATTGACAATCGGCCGGTCCGCAATCAGAGCGCCATACTTGCCGCAATGATTTCGCCTATCCTCTAGTCTTACGTAGTCGTTAGAGGAAGCGATAGAATTAATGCAAGTTTACTCGCTTGTATCCTTGAGTCCATTCCAACGTGGTGCAAGTTGGTGCTCAATTTGAAATAGATCAAGTACGCGGGCCACACTATGATCAACCATTTCCTCAATCGTTGATGGACGATGATAGAAATTGGGAAGCGGTGGAAATACAATGCCACCCATCTCAGTGACAGCTGTCATATTACGCAAGTGTGCTAAATTAAATGGTGTTTCTCGCACCATCAATACTAAACGGCGACGTTCTTTCAAAACCACATCGGCGGCGCGAGTAATCAGATTGTCCGCAAAGCCATGGGCTACGGCTGCCAGGGTCTTCATCGAACAAGGTGCAATGATCATGCCGTCCGATTGAAAAGATCCGCTGGCAATACTGGCGCCGACGTCACGCACGGAGTGCACCACGTGCGCTAAAGCCTCTACATCTTTACGCTTTCGATCAAGTTCTTGATGAATATTGAGAACACCCGCATCGGAGATCATCAAATGTGTTTCGATGTTGGGAATGGCGTGCAAATGTTGGAGTAGACGCACGCCGTAAATTGCTCCTGTGGCACCGGTAATCGCGACGATGATGCGCACTGGTTTGTTCATCGATTTACTTAGCCCTTGATCAATGCTTGCAATTCACCATTCTCAAACATCTCGTTCATGATGTCTGAACCACCAATAAATTCACCCTTGATATATAACTGAGGAATAGTTGGCCAATTGGAAAAATCCTTGATACCTTGGCGTACCACTGGGTCATCTAACACGTTGATCGTCACGAGATTTTCCACGCCACTCGCTTTCAACAACTGAATAGCGCGCCCTGAAAAGCCGCATTGTGGAAATTGCGCTGTGCCCTTCATGAACAAAACCACGGGGTTTTGTGTGACAGTTTCTTTGATCCAGACTTGTACGTCGCTCATGTTGCATCCTTCATTGATAAATATACGATTTCCGCATTATAAAGGAAAAGCGAAAAACACTTTGATGCCGATAGGATTAGTTCCTTTGCCATCAATCATTCTAAAAATATAAGCTTTTCTCTCCTTGTCTTACCTGTCATGTCAGTTCGCGCCCTGAATCGACGGTTCGCGTCGCGCTCTTGCAATTGATCGCATTTTTTTCCTCCAGCTTGACAAGCTCTCTAAGATTCAAGGCAGTACATACTTGATTGGAGGTCTTATGAACAACATGAAATACATTGCGCAGTCTTTGATACTCGTCTCGACTTTGTTGGCCGCACAGGTTTGGGCGGCTGATCTAACAGTTGAAGTCATTGGTATTAGTCAAGCGAAGGGCGATATTCAGATCGCTATTTTTGACCAACAGAACCAATGGCTACGCAAAGCGAAGGCTAGCAAAAAACTTATTGCATCAGAAGGCAAGGTGCAAATCGTCTTCGAGAATCTTGCAGATGGTGAATATGGACTCTCCGCCTTTCATGATCTCAACAGTGACGGCAAGCTTGACACTAACGTGATCGGTATTCCAACTGAACCCTATGGATTCAGCAATGATGCTGTAGGTAATTTCGGACCGCCTTCCTTCACAGATGCGAAAATAAAAATTGAGGGAGCGCACAAACTAATTTCTATTCGTCTAAATTAGGAGTCTTCCATGAACCGTCGTTATTTCTTACAAGGTATGGGAGGCATTCTCGCTGGAGGCGTCGTCCCTAACCTAACGCAGGCACAGTCATCCCATCGCCTTGGTATCGCTAAGGATTTATTCCACGCGAATGCGCGTTTGACACCTTTGCGAGGTTACCAGGGACAAGACGTTTCTTGCGATCAGGCGTGGATTGAGGGCACGATACCGACCGATCTTCGCGGCGATTTCTTTCGCAACGGCCCCGGCTTGTTTGAGCGTGGAGGACAACGATATCATCATTGGTTTGACGGTGATGGCATGGTTCACGCATGGCGCTTTTCTGAGCGCAGCGTATCGCATCAAGCGCGCTTTGTACGAACTAAGAAATTCATCGCCGAACAGCAGGCCGGGGAATTTTTGGTGCCAGCATTTGGAACCGCGATTCGGCCGAAGATACCTTTACGGTCGTCGGATACCATGAATACCGCGAATACCAATGTCATTAAATTGGACGGGCGATTGTATGCGTTGTGGGAAGGTGGTTCAGCGCATGCGATGGACTCCCAAAATTTAGAGACAAGAGAACTGGTCACTTGGGCGCCTGAATTGGCGGGTATGCCATTTTCAGCACATCCTAAAGTCGAACCAGACGGAACGATGTGGAACTTTGGGACGATGATGGGGAAACTCATTCTGTATAAGATTTCTAAGCAAGGAAAACTATTACAACACCACGTCATGAATGCGCCGAGTTCCGCCATGGTCCACGATTTTGTGATTTCGCAAAATCATTTAATTTTTATGTTCTCGCCGATTAGCTTGAATATCGATGCCGTGCGCTCTGGGCAAAGCATGGTTGATTCGATGGAATGGAAAGGGCAAGAATCCACCAAGGTTTTGCTAATTGAAAAAGACGATTTCAGTCGTACGACAATGTTGGAATTGCCAGCGATGATGCTATTTCATTTTGGAAATGCATGGGAAGAAGATCAAACTATTCGTCTCGATTTTGTGAAAAGTACTGACCTCGGCAATTTTAAAGAGTGGATGCCGAAAATGATGCAAGGGCAAGATATACAACACGGGGAATCGACCCCCGCATTTCTGCACATCGATCTGCGAACTAAGCGCGTCCGTATTACGCAGCGCACAGAAGTAGTGGAGTTTCCGCGCGTTGATCCACGCTATGTTGGGCGCAGAAACCGATTTTTGTTCTATCCCGTAGCAACTGAGTCAGCGGAATACCGAACCCTGAACGGCGTTATGCGCTTGGACTTGCAAACCGGTAAAACGGAACAATTTGATTTTGCCGATCGTATGCGTTTAGAAGAACATGTTGTGGTGCCAAAAGCTGGTGCAGCCCGAGAAGGTGAAGCTTGGCTAGTCGGCGTGGGTTTTGACGTGCAAAGGCAAACTAGTTTTGCGAGTGTTTTTGATGCGGAAAATTTGTCAGCAGGGCCAGTAGCATTGGCCCATTTACCATACTGGACACCGCATTGTTTTCACGGAAATTTCTACCCAACTTCGTCAATTTAGTATCAGCGTGAAAATCGTTGTGAGGTCATCAACGACGACCTCACAACGATTTATTCACTAGCGTTTCAATTTGGCAAAAGCCGATGCCATTGCACTATTCATTGGACTTGTCACTTGGGTGTGTTGGGTTTGATTGCGATGCTGGTTGAGCCGTTTAGCATCATCTCGATCACTACGTTGTTCAGGTTTGCTTCCTGCCTGCGGTGCCGAGTCAGTCAGTCGCATAGTCAATGCGATGCGTTTGCGTTTTTCATCCACCTCTAGTACTTTTACTTTTACGACTTGCCCCGCTTTCACCACACTGTGTGGATCTTTAACGAAGGTGTTCGATAAGGCGGAGATATGCACTAGACCATCTTGATGTACACCAATATCCACAAATGCACCAAATGCAGCGACATTGGTGATGACGCCTTCCAAGATCATATCTGGGCGCAGATCTTTGATCTCTTCGATACCATCTTTGAAAGTCGCAGTCGTAAATTCAGGACGCGGATCGCGGCCCGGTTTTTCTAGCTCTTTCAAAATGTCCGTGATGGTGGGAACGCCAAATTTCTCGTCCGCATACTTCGCTGGCGTTATCGATTTGAGCGCATTGCCGTCACCAATAATGGACCTCACATCTTTTTTGATGTCGGCTAAGATTTTCTCAACTAAAGGATAAGATTCTGGGTGGACTGCAGAACGATCAAGTGGGTTATCGCCGTTCATAATACGTAAGAAACCAGCGGCCTGTTCAAACGTTTTGTCGCCGAGGCGCGGGACTGAACGGAGATCTGCTCGTGACTTAAACATACCTTTGGCATCGCGGTAATTCACGATACTTTGCGCCACACTACTCGACAAACCAGAGACACGCGCAAGCAAAGGTGCGGAGGCGGTGTTGACATCAACGCCAACCGCATTTACGCAATCCTCAACGACCGCATCGAGTGACCTAGCGAGTTGGGTTTGGCTGACATCGTGTTGATACTGCCCGACACCAATCGATTTTGGATCGATCTTGACCAATTCAGCCAGAGGATCCTGCAAGCGACGCGCAATCGAAACGGCGCCGCGAATGGTGACATCCAGATCAGGCAGTTCTTTGGAAGCAAATTCAGAAGCCGAATAGACCGAGGCACCCGCCTCAGAAACCACAATTTTGGTTAATTTTAATTCTGGCCTGAGCTTAATGAGGTCCTGGGCTAGTTTATCGGTCTCGCGTGAAGCTGTGCCGTTACCAATGGAAATTAAAGATACATTGTGTTTTGCTGCCAACTGCGCCAGAGTATGAAGTGCACCATCCCAATCATTCCGCGGCTGATGTGGATAGATCGTTGTGTACTCCAAAACTTTGCCAGTCGCATCGACTACCGCGACTTTAACGCCAGTACGTAAGCCAGGATCGAGGCCCATGGTCGCATGGGGGCCTGCAGGAGCCGCGAGTAACAGATCTTTTAAGTTACGCGCAAAAACGTTGATCGCTTCGAGTTCCGCTTTTTCACGTAAATTCGTCATTAACTCCGTTTCAAGATGCATGAATACCTTGACTCGCCATGCCCAGCGGACGGTGTCGCTCAGCCATTTGTCAGCAGAACGACCTTTGTTACTGACCCCAAAATGGGCTGCGATGCGGCTTTCGCACGGATTCAGCGGTGCATCCCACTTCGGTTTTTCTTCTTCACTATCGAGCCGCAACGCAACGCTCAAGAACTCTTCTCGACGCCCTCGGAAGATCGCCAAGGCGCGATGTGATGGGATTGTGCCTAAGGTTTCCGTATAGTCGAAGTAGTCGGCAAACTTTGCACCTGCATCTTCTTTGCCCGCCACGACTTTGGTTTCGACAATACCGTGATCGATTAAATATTCGCGAATACTGTGCAACAAAGTCGCATCCTCAGCAAATCGCTCCATTAAGATTTGACGCGCGCCATCAAGTGCAGCCTTGACATCGACCACTCCTGGATTGTCACCATTGGCGGTGGAGAAAGCCGGTCTCAAATAAGGTTCGGCGGCGGTTTCTGGAACTAAGTTTGGATCTGCGAGCAAAGCATCCGCCAAAGGCTGTAGTCCCGCCTCAACCGCGATTTGCGCCTTAGTGCGCCGTTTTTGTTTATACGGCAAATAGAGATCCTCTAGCCGAGTTTTGTCTTCGGCAAGATGAATCGATGTAAGCAATTCGGGCGTCATCTTATTTTGCTCCTCGATCGAAGCGATGATTGCCGCACGACGTTCTTCTAATTCACGTAAATAGCGAAGACGCTCCTCAAGTAATCGCAATTGGGTGTCATCCAGACCACCAGTGACTTCCTTACGATAGCGGGAGATAAAAGGTACCGTAGCGCCTTCATCTAATAGAGCGACGGCAGCAGCGATTTGTACGGGTTTGGCGGCAAGTTCAGCAGCCAAACGTTGTTCGATAGAAGGCAACATAAATAAACTTAGGAAATTTCAAAATTGAATCAAGGTCGAGATCATACGCAATTTGCGTAATTGCGCCAGTCTTGACAGATTCCAATTGATGTTAAACGCGAAATCTGCATTTCCGAGTTTATTTCAAAGCTAGATAAAATCGCCAAAAAAATTCGAGCCGCTGTCATGATCCCTAGATAAATCGCGAATCAACGGCGGGCAAATCACGTGAATAGGGCAACATTTGACCTAGGCTTTTACGATTGCCTCTTGCATCGTCATTTCTGTTGCATCAATTACGGGCTTGGTCGACGCTTCCGTAGCGCAAACTGCTCAAAATTCTTGTCCAACTTTAATTGATTGGCGCTAAAGCTCGAAGCGGGCGTTTCCTTGATTGGCGAGGTGTCGTTTGTATGTTCCGGTTTCAGCAGGGCTGCTTGCTTAGCTTTTACCTCATTTTCCACTCTGTATTCTAATCCTTCACCCATAGAGAGCGTTTGCGTTCTGATTATGAGGCCGATTGCTATCCCCATGACCACAAATGCGAGATATTTTGTGCCGTTAACAATGTGAATCCAGAACTCGTCGCTTCCAAGTTGGCGCAAACCTAATTTGGAGCGCAATGCATGGATAGCTTGGGTGATTTTAAGTTGGCGTGCGCGTTTTGCATTTTGTTGAGCGATGCGACGCGATTCTATTTCGATTGCACGCGCTTCAATTTCAGCCTGTTCAATCGCATTCAGTTGCGCTACGCGCTCCGACTGTAATTTCTCTAGTTCCTGTTCTTGTTGCAAACGGAGTTGTGCTTGGTGCTCTTTTTGTTTTGCACGCGCTAGTATTTGCGCGCTTACTTTTGATTGTTGATTTTCAAGTTCGACTATTTTTTGTAATCGGGTCAAGTGCTCCTGATCTGCCTGTTTTTCTCGTTCACTTTCGTCTAGATTGGCCTGTCGGATCAGCTCAAGTTCGGTGAGTTGTTGAAGGTGTCGAGATTGATCTTGCCGTAGCTGTTGGGTTTGCGCTGCGAGCTCTGACTGTTGTATTGCACGTTGCTTTTCGGCGTCCATAAGCAATGTGTTCTGAATCATTTGTTCTTCTATTTGTCGCCTTTCAACTTCAATCTGCGCTTGGTTTTTGGCAATCTGATTGAGGAGTATGTGCTCTTCGCTGAGTTTTTTCTCGGTTAAAGTACGGGCCTGTTCGAGCGCATCAATGCGGGCTGCAATCGCATTGGCAAGGTCGGATTCCAATCGCTTTTTATGCTCGATCTCGACCAACAAGGTCTCCGCTTGTTGTGCATTCTGATTGGCTAGGTCGACCGCCGTCTGCTCATTTTCTAATTTCTTTTGCAATTCTGTTCGAAGCATGATTTCGGTCGCTAGGGTGCTCTCGTGTTGTAGAGCTAATTCTCTTTCGGCGGCTATTTTTTCCTCGAGCGCGACTTGATGTAGATGCGTTTGTCTTTGCATCTCGGTTTGTTGGAGCATGGATTGACGTTCTTGTTCCAATGCGTTTCTTGCCTGTTGCTCGGCGATTTCTTCGGCCTTTGTAAGCTGCTGTAGCTCGGCTATTTTTTGCTGCTGTAGCTGCTGGCGTTCAAGCTCGAGCGACATTGCATGTTGCCGTTGCTGATTGTTTGCTTCGATAACTTGATTGAGTTCTTGTGTCTGTTGGATCTCTGCCTGTGCGGCCTGTATTGCAAGTTGTTCGGCGTGAATTCTGGCCTCAATCGCAAGTGCCTCCGCAGCTTCTGTCTCCTTGCGTGCTTCGATGGCGGCAATTGCATTTTGCCGTTTGCTAAGCAATTCGCGGAATTCAATTTCGGCTAATTTTTCTGCCGCGAGACGTTCTTGTGCAAGTTGCTCAGCTTGTCTTTCTTGTAGATGACGCTCGTTCTCTGTCTGTATCAACAGGTTTTGGGCGTCTCGATTGATTTGTGCTTGTTTAAGTAAATCTTGCTCTGTCTGTAGGCGCGCCTCGATTGCTTGTTGTGCGCTCTGTTCGACGAGTAGTTTTTCTGAGATTGCCTGCTTGTTTAATTCTTCGAATTGAATCTTCTCAAGCGCGATACGTTGCAGCTCTTTTTCAAGACTTTCTCGTTCTCGTGCGACGGCAATGGATGCTTGTGTTTGTTCTGCAAGTTCTTGCTCAGCACGATGCGCTGCTCGTTCAGCGTTGAGACGTAGTTGAATCGCGTTGCTAAGCTGGATTTCCTCCGTGTGTTTTTTTATTTCTCGTTGACGGAGTTCTTCCAAATCGTGCTGCGCAAGTGTGAGTTCGCGAGATTTCTTTTGTTGTTGCACCTGTTCTGATTTTAGCTCGCCTATCTCCGCCTCGATTTTGTCTAGTAAAAAAGGCTGGTTGGCATCAATCTGAATAGCTTGCGAAATGGAGGTTTCGGTTTTGCTTGGTGCATTTAACGTTGACTGTTGCCGTTTTGATTCGGCTAATTTGAGTGCATTAAGTAACTTGCTCATAAAAATTTCAAAGTGAATTGGCCAAATGTGAAGTGCATTTGCTTGTATCGCTTAAGACTCATAAGGAATGTCGGATAGATAACACATTGGAGCACAATTCAAGCAAGCAAAGTATAGCGAATCCAGCAATTGTATAGTTTGTCATTTGCGTGCCGAGTAGATAAAGCTTCATTCTTGTGGATTAACTTAGCGAAAAATAGACATGTAAAATTAATCCATTGAAATTAGATTTACACGTTAATTTAACGCCATTTTTACGTGCAAACATCTAATTTTTACATGTATTTGTCACATTATTCGTGTAATATTCGCCGTTTTTTAAATTGGCACGCTTGTTGCTAGCTACTGCTTTGCGATCCAAATTGATTTTTAGATATTGTGGAAAAAGCATGAAAAAGGCGAGATATTGTTAATAATATTGCCTTGTGGAAATTTTAAGATTATCTATTTGTTAAATGGTTTTTTTGTATAGATTTTATGGCGTCATTTTAATGAGACAGAGCAACTAAAACTGTTCTGGGTCAAATTTTTTTTAGAGTACGATTGCCAAGCTGCTGCGTTGTGTGCTCTTTTTTTTGGCATGGGTTTGGTAAGAATTGTGTATTAAGTTGGATTTTTTCGGCCGTTTTAAAAGAGCCGGCGACGGACCGAAGAGTCTTTGTATATTTATTTAGGGGGTAGGAATGAAACGCAAACTTCAACAAGGTTTTACTTTGGTCGAAATGGCCATCGTTCTCGTGATCATTGGTTTGATTTTGGGCGCGATTACGATCGGTAAAGATGTACAGCGCAATGCTGAATACACCAAAGTTAAGCAGAAATTTATTGATCAATGGGTTGTTGCCTATAACGCTCATACGCAACGTACTGGTGTTGTGCCTGGCGATAGCCAAGTCGCACCTAATTTGATGGTGAATGGTAGCTTGTATACGGCAGTTGGTTCTGGTGGTGATATGACTGGCGTTACGCCACCGGATGCTATGTGCCGTGGCGCCGTAGGCCGTGACATGACTCGTTCAAACGTGACGACGGATTTGCGTGATGTGATGTTGCGTGCTGGTGTGCGTATGCCACCTGGCCGTGCTGAGGGAGCGGAAGATCGTTACGTTTACCTCGATTCCAATGGTAACCCACAAGAAATTCAAGTTTGCTTTCAGTGGAATAATCCACAATTGCCTGAAGGTTCCGGTAACGTGATGGTGATCAGTGGTTTGACCCCAGATTTGGCACGTGCCTTAGATCAAATGATCGACGGCAAACCTGATGCGCAAGAAGGTGCATTCCGCCAACAAGGTGTGTTAGCTGGTAATGGCGGTGCAAATGCGCCGGGTGTTGAATGGTCAACCAATAACCAAGCGAAATACTCTGATCGTGCAACAGTGGTGACTGCTGCGGCTTCAGCTGGTTCTAGTGCTGGCGCGGTGTCGAATCGCGATGAAGACCAAGTTGCTACAGTGGTTGCGATCTATAAGATGAACCAATAATTTCGAGGAGCAAACAAAATGACTAAGCAAAAAATGCAGTCTAAAGTAGCTCGTCAAACGGGTTTCACTTTGGTTGAGATCGCGATTGTTTTGGTGATTATTGGCTTGATTTTGGGCGCTTTGGCAGTCGGTAAAGATGTACAACGTAATGCCGAATACCAAAAGATTGGCAATAAATTCGTGTATGAGTGGAAGCGTAGTTATGATGGCTTCTATCAACGTGCGGGTGTCGTACTAGGCGATAGCCAAATTGCACCGACCAATATGGTTGATGGAAACTTGGTGACGATAGGCGGACAACCTGCAGCGACAGCCAATCTGAACGGCGCCGTAGCTGGCGTGCCTGCGAGCTATGGCAATACAGGCCACCGTATTTGCAATGGACAAGGTTTTGCAAAGGATAGTGTTGGCGTGGGTGATCCTGAAATTTCGACACAGAACTTGCGTACTTTGATGCAACAAATCGGTAATCGTATGCCGCCAGGTCGTGGTGAAGGAAAAGAAGATCGTTACGTTTACACAGATACCAATGGTAACCCAGCCGAAATTCAAATCTGCTTCCAATGGAATCCAGCCGCGCAAATTCAAGGTGCTGGCAATGTCATGGTCATTCGCGGTTTGACACCTGATTTGGCGCGTTTCCTTGATCAAATGGTCGACGGTAAACCTGATGCACAAGAAGGTCGTTTCCGTCAGCAAAATGTCGCTGCTAATACAACCAACACCAGCAATCAAGCTGCTGCCCAATGGGGTGCGAACAATACCTATAACCAAGGCAATCCAGCGATCGCTTCGGCTACGGGCATTGGCCAACGGTTGGACGAAGATCAAGTGATCTTGGTCACGGCGATTTGGGTTATGGATCAATGAGTACGGGCGCCCTTGAAAAAGGCGCTTCTCAAGGCATTCCTGTGAAGTTGGTGATGCTGGGGGGCGCTGTCCTGATCTTATTGGCGGGTGTGTTCGCATTTGATCGTTCGCGAGCAGCGCAGCGTACGGCGGACAGCCGCGTTGCTGAAGCGGAAGTATCTTTGGCGCAAGCCAAAGATAGGCAGCAGTTGGCGCAGCGTAACCGCGCCTTGATCGAAGGGGCGCAAAAACTTCAAAAACTGGCAGATGAAACAGCGTATCTACCAGGAGGTTGGGGTGAGCGTCAGATCAATATGCGTCAAACCAATTTGTTGCGTAGCCAAGTCAATCCTTTACTCATGTCGAGCGCTAGAAATAAGGATCAACTTTTGAAGTTGGAAGAATTTGATTTGGCGGTAACACACTCGCAAGAAGGTTTGTTCGAAGTGTTGCCCGATTCGCGTCAACCCTTAATGCTGACATTTCGCGGCTCACTTTACTTCAGACTATCTGAAAGGTCTTTATGAAGTCGTCTTTGCTTCTGGCATTGCAAGGCAGTTGGTTAAGCTGCCGCGACGGTGTGTGGGCGGAAACTACAGAGTTTCCGCGCCTGCCGGCGAATACTAATATTTTATGTGACTTTGACAGCGCGCCATTTGGCGTCATGCCAGTCGATACTCGGCCTGATTTCGCTGCAGCGGTGATCGAAAAGACCCTGCGCAGTGAAGGCTTGGTCGACGGCGAAGTTCACATGCTGCCGCATCGTATTTTCGCTGTTGGTGGTGGATCTAAGGTTTTGTACACAGCGGTTCCGCTGACTTTTTGGCAAAGTGTGTTTGCCTGGTTGGGTACACAAACGGATATCCATTTGTTGTTCTCGGTTGAGACCGCGATGTTGGCTTTATCGCAAAAACACGATGCTGTTTTATGCCGTGTTGGCCGTCAATTTCGTTTGCTCGTTTCTAATCCAACGACCTTGGTTTCGATCTCTGTCAATGCCTATTCCGATGATATTGATGATATTGAAACGGCGTTAAACAATCTTTGCGATCAGGCTAGACCACAATGGTCGCCGCGCAATGAAAAAATGAACATTCTCTGGGTTGACCTATTAGCTCCTGGTAAGAATGTCGAAGCCGCGCACACAGCGCACGTTGCAAAGCGCTTGGGGGTGCAAGTCGTCGTCGCACCTACTGTTGCATTTGGAAATGCAGAGAAAACCTTGCATAGTGCAGCGGACACTTTCATGGACGTGTTAAGTTGGCGCAATGCATTGAATCCTACTTTAGATCGCGTTGCCTCTGCTTCTGATCGTTTCGGTTTGCCAATTGCTGCATTGACTGCAGCTTGTGGTGCGGGCTTGCTCGCAGTTTCCGCTTTCTGGGGAATTCAAACGGCACAAATGAAATCTCGCGAACAGGACATCACGCAAGAGATCGCAAAAATCGATGCGCAAAACGGTCAATATGCAGTTTCACCGAACACATTGCTCGAGCCGTTTAAACCGACCACGCAGTTTTTGGGTAAATTGCAAGAGGCAGTCAATAGCCCAGATCCGCTTGATTTCTTAGCGCATTTACGCAAAGCATCCGAGCAACGGGTGCGCGTGATGCGAGTTCGCCTTAACCCCCTTGATGGCAGTTTCCGCGTGGATGGCGTGCCATACACGGATGTCGCGAGCGCGAATAGTTTGTCTGGATTTATCGCCGAAATGCAAGTGTTGGGATACGAATTGAAATCTGAAGATCCTGGTTCACAAGGGCAACAGACTGGCTACTTCTCGTATTCCGTCACTAAATCCAAGAACAGTGCTGGAGGGAAGTTATGAAAAAATATACAGCGCTTGCACTGACTCTGATTAGTGTGCTCGGACTCATTTGGGTTGGAGTGGTTTTAACAAAAATGCAGTTTGGTGGTTCTGTTTATCGTCCAGAGGCGATTTCAAATCAGCAGTTGGTTAAAGAGGGCGATACTGCGAAGAAGAATCTTCAAAGTTTGAGCTCCATGTTGGTTTTGTTAGATCAAATGAAGACGAATCCTAGCATTGCGTTTGCACCTGTGGCGCAGGGGCCGGAACTGAAAGCTGGGAAACCGAGTTATGTGAGCAACCCAGCGGCGGTCGCTGCTGCAGCGGCTGCGGCAGCGAAAAAAGCTATCCCAGCTATTTCGATGATTTACGTATCCTCTGATATGCAGAAAGTCGTGATAAACGGACGTGCTTATGAAGTCGGTGATGTTTTACCAAACGGTGGAAAAATTCTTGAAATAAATTTGGATCAGGTTGCTTATGAACAAGGCAAACGCCGCCTCATTATGAAAGCACCGCAATCCCAAGTGTTGGGAACCACCGTTAAGCCAGTGCTGGAATAAAGAAGTAAGGGGAAATGAGATGAACTCAAAATGGATGTTGACTGGTGGGGTGATTGCGGTGGCTGCAGGCGTTGCTTATTTCGCGACACGCCCCGATACGAATAAAGATGCAAGTCGTGTTCAACCTGCTTCAGCATCTGTTACGGGAACATCCCCTACCTCAGCGGTCAAGCCGAAGGTGGAAGAAGCGCCACCTTGGGCGAATAGTTCAGCAGGTGGCATGCGCGATCAGAGTGTTTCCAACACGACTGCGCTCCCAACTCCAGAGATGGGGGTACCGAAGGCGAACGCGAAAAGCATGAATCCTGCTGAGCTGCAAAAAATGCAGAGTGAACTATTGACCGCAGTGCAGTCCGGAAATCCTGATCCTAAACGTTTGAAAGAAATCCTCCTGCATTTGAAACAAACTCAGGGAAATAACGTAGGCGGAGTGAATGTTGATGTGTTGATCGGTAATCTGGATGCCTCGCAGCAGCTGCAAACGATCGCTGCTGAAGTGCAAAAAGAAGCGCAAAAGCCTGGTGGCCCCGATCAACGCAAGATGCAAGAGTTAACTGACAAAATGAAAAGAGTACAAGGGCAAATGCGTACCGATGTCATGATTGCGAGTCCTACTTCGCCAGTGCAAGCATCGAAATGAAACGAATAGAAAAAATTGCGAGATACCAGATAAGTAGGGATCGCACGCAATCCGGATTTAGCTTGCTAGAAGTGGCAGTGGCCATTGCCGTCATCGGTTTAATAGCAGCGGTTTCGTCCATGAGTTACTGGGGACTGTGGCGCGAACTGGGTGGCAAAAGCGGTGTGGATGCGCAATTAGTTTCTTTGTCGGGAAGTGTCGTGACCTTTGTTAAAACCAATCACCGTCTACCATGTCCAGACCGTGATGGGACAGGCTACGAAACTTTAGATACAGATGGAAAATGTGTTGCGGGATTGGAAGTGGGTTGGTTGCCGTATGTTAGTTTGGGCTTAAGTCCTCCAGCGGCTATACATCGAGCTTACTACGGGGTTTATCGCAATGGTGGTACCACGCCGTCGGCAGATTTGGCGGTGAATGCGGACATGAATAATTTGACTGCAGCGGCTCAAGCACCACATAGTGCATCGTACATTTATGCGACAGGTGATGGCACCACAACAAATGGGGTCGAAGATTGTTCGGCGACTGTTTTAAATAACCCTGCATTCTTGGTTTTGTTGGCAGGTGAGGATCGTGATAACGATACTTCACCACTAGATGGAGTGAATAGCGGTTTGCCTAGCGGGAAATGTTTTAGTGCGCCTTCACGCGGCATTGACGCACGGTTTGACGATAGAAGTCTTGCAGTAAGTTTTTATGCGGTGATGGCAGAGTTAAACAAATAAATGGAACAAAGACTGTTTGATTTCGGCGAGAGCAATGCTTGAAATCAATCAAATCTTAAAAGATAAAAAAGCAGATAAATAATTATTAGTGAAAAGGCGAGTGAAGCAATGAAGAAATCTCCGTTTTTCCCAAAAACTGGCGCAGCGCACTTTGTTCAGTCAAAGATGGTCGTTGCTTTGGTGGGTGCGTCCCTATTGGTTAGTTGTGCATCGCCGACCCCACGTAGTTTGTCTACTCTGCCTGAAGTAGAGAAAAAGTCGATCAGTGCGGTGACAAAAAACCTTGCTGAGGAATCGGCGAAACTCGCTGCTGCGCAAGAAGAATTGCGTAAGCTGATGGAGCGCAAAGATTCACAGGATTTGCCTGAACCGGTCGCACCAAAACATGATCCATTGAATGATATTGTGGTTTCAGTAAAGCTACAAAACGCGACACTGAGTTCAATTTTGCAAGTGTTCTCCGAACAGGCAAAAATGAATATGTTGGTGGATCCAGAAGTTCTACGTATCGATCGTCGTGCCAGCCTTTACCTAAATCGTGTTACCGCACGTGAACTATATCGCCACATTCTCGACGTGTTCGATTTGTCTGGAAGCGTCGACGGCAATACCATTAAGATTGGGATATTTGACGAAAAGTTCTACAACATCGATTTTCTCAATTCACGCATGAATCTTGATTTAACTGCTGGGGGTAACGTCTTTGGCGCGAATTCCGGCGGAGGTGGCGGTGGAAGCGGTGGTAGTGGCGGTGGTGGCGGCGGAAGCTCAGGTGGTGACCAAATTCGCGGCAATATTTCCCTCACTGGCGGTAGTGGAAAACAGGTTGAACCGTACGACCAGCTCGAAGCCAATTTGAAGCGGATGATTGGTGGTGAAATCAGCGAAAATGCGCAGAACGATAAAGAGAATGAGTTAAAACGCAATGTGTATAGTCTGAATAAGAACTCGGGTACTTTGTTTGTTCGTGCACGCCCATCTCAAATGAAGATGGTCGACAAAATGATTGAACGCTATAAATTGGTGATGCGCCGTCAAGTTTTGATCGAAGCCCAATTGATGGACGTTCAATTGAATGATCAATTCCAATATGGTGTGGACTGGAATCTTTTGCGTGACAACGTCGCTGGGATGGTAGGCGGCGCTCCTATTGGTATCGGCGCAGCTGCAGCTGTATTGCCCAATGCTAGTGCGGGTTTGCCTATTCGTACTTTGAGCTTCCCATCTTCAAGTCTTGGGTATTCAGAAGGTCGCTCGACGGGTCTTGGTTATAGCAATGGTAGCTTTTCTGCAGCCTTGAATTTGTTACGCGGATTTGGGAATGTCAAAGTCTTGTCCAATCCTAGTATTCGTGTCAGGAATAATGTTCCAGCGCTGCTGAGTGTGGGTAGCGCCAATCGTTATGTTGCCAAATCAACGGTCACAATTAGTAATCCAGGCGGCGGTGCATCGACTACCTCAACTGACGTTCAAACGGACTCTGTATTCAGTGGCGTCATTATTGGCGTAGTCCCGTTCATCGGCGAGCAAGGCAATGTGGAATTGATGATTAATCCTATGCAAACGGAAGTTGATCAGTCTAGTCTGCAATTGCAGGACGTCGGTGGTGGTGGCCGCGTCACACTACCAAAAATTAGTTTCAAAGGTATGACGACAACCTTGAATATCAAAGATGGCGATACGGTGATTATCGGTGGTTTGATTGATCAAAGCAGTTCGGGTAACGATCGCGGTACTCCAGGCCTATCCGATGTGCCACTCTTTGGAAAGCTATTTGGCAATGAGTCGACCAGCCAACATACTCGTGAATTAGTCATTGTTTTGAAAGTGAAATTGCTGTGAGTCTGATCTACAACGCACTCAATAAGCTCGAGAAAAAATTGGAAAATGGCACGCCGAATCCAATCGGCAGTGTCAGCGCCGACCAATACGTGCTCGTGACGAAACCGGCTGGAATGCCAGGTTGGGTGAAGTTTTTATTAGCGTTGTGTGTGTTGGGCGTTGTCGCTGGATGGTTAGCGATGACCGTATTACGCGATCAAATCCAAGCTTTGAAACAGGGCTTGGATGCAAGTTCAGTTGCAGCAAAGAAATCGGATTCGACACCTGCGCCGAAACAGCCCCAAGAGATGGCGGTTCCAAATGGGAATGCCGATACTTCGCCAACCGCCAATGTGGATAAAAATCTTGAACAAGATTTGAAAGCCATGTTGAACGCGGCCGCGAATGAGAATGTGAAGACCGAGGGGAAATCCGACCCCACTTCGCCTGAACTCAAACCGGCTGCAATTGGCGCGCAAATTGCGAAAATACAGCAAGAGGCAGTTGCCAATGTCGCTGCAGCGGCGGCAGCAAACGAACAAGAAACACAAGTTGTTCCTGAGCGAGAAATTTCTCATGTTGAGATTCGAGTCGAAACACCGAATTCCTCCAATTCTATGCAAGGGACGAAAGCACGCGCTGAAAAATCAAGTGCCTCTAAGGTTGCCAAGTTAGAGAAAAATGCGAAGCCAGCTGCAGCGCCGAGTGCGGAAGAGTTGAATTCTCAGGATGTCGCACGTTTGACTTTAGCAATCAAATCTGCAATTCAAGTGGGTAAAAAAACGGAGGCCGATGAGCTCATCGCACAACTTCAAACTAAGCTTGATCCAGAAAGTTTGACTTTGCTGCACCTGAAGGCATGGCGTCAAATGCAAGGTGGCGATCAACAGCAGGCGATTCATTGGTATCAACAAATTGTTGGACGCAATCCTGAAGATGAAATTGCAGCGGTCAATTTAAGTTTGTTGTACTGGCGCGCAGGGCAAAAAAACGAGGCACGTAAGGTGATTGTCGATATTGCTGAGCGTAAGCCTGATTCAGAAATCGTTCAAACATATAGTCGTCAGTTCGGAGTGCAAAAATGACAGAGCAGGGATTGCTTCCGAATCATTTGCGCGCATTAGGATTTAATCGAAACCCCTTTCCGCAAACACCTGATGCGGATTGCTATTTTCGAACCGAGCAGATTGCACAATATAGTCTGGAAGCATTTCATTGCTTAAAAGCTGGAAAAGGGTTTGTTTTATTGACAGGTGAAGTCGGTACTGGAAAAAGTACTTTCTTACGTTGCCTGATGGACGAATTACATACGGCAGATTGTGCTGTTTCGTTTGTGTTCAATACCTTTTTGCAAGGACGGAATTTATTACTGGCGCTGAACCGCGATTTTGGTATCGAAGCTGGGGCGGATTTCGCAGAAGACATCGAATTGTTGAATCAATATTTGATTGAACAATACGCCCAAGGGCGTTGCTGTGTGCTGGTGATCGATGATGCACAGAATCTGGATAAGGAAAGTCTTGAGCTGTTGCGTTTGCTGTCGAATTTAGAAACACGCCAAAATAAGTTGTTGCAAATCGTTTTGTCAGGCCAACCTGAATTGCTTGATATTTTGGAAAAGAAGGAAATTCGACAATTGACTAGCCGCATTATGCAACACATTCAGTTGTGGCCATTCGATCGATCTGAGTGTGCGCGTTATGTGAATTTTCGTATTTCTAAAGCAGGTGCAGATGGCAGAATTAGTTTGTCACCATGGGCGAATTTAGCGCTGCATTGGTATTCGAAGGGGAATCCTCGTCGCATTCACACGATTATGGATCGATGTTTATATGGGATAGCACCGGATACTCAACAAGAGATTAGCGTCGGTTTGATACGAGCTGGAGTTCGTGAAGGTGGTGTCGCTCATCGATTTCCCTATCGGACCGCATTCGCAAGTTTTGCGCTGTTGAGTTTAGGGATTGTTTCTTTTTCTTGGTGGTTGGCGACTGGTCAAAGTTCACAAGCGAACGCCAATCAGGTTGCCCAAGCTAGCCAAGCGACCCCCAAATTGAATTCGCCAGCGAAAGCGAACGCGGTTGTGCATCCATCGTCTTCTCAGGGATCGACGGTAGAATCAACCGATGCAAAGGTTGCCCTTGCAGCGACGGTGAATGCGGAAGAGAACAAAGTCAAGTTGTGTTTAAAGCAGTACGCAGCGGAGTTTTTGTATGCGGAATTGAATGACGGACTTGATGTAGTGAAACGTCAAACAGTGATGAGTGGCTTAGCAAAGCGTGGACTGGCACTTGCATTTTTACCAGCAGGTCTGCGCTTGCCAGAGACGAGTGCATCACAGAATCATTGCACTGCGATCGGTAAAACGGGGAGCTGGGTCTTATGGAAACCGAAATATTTACCGTTTGAATTAACTAGAAATACTGATGCCGCTAGGATCGAATGGTTGCAAACAAGGCTCGCTTCAAATCGCCTTTACAGTGCAGATATTGATGGATTGTTTGGGCCGAAGACGACCAATGCATTGCACCAGTTTCAACGTTGGCATGGATTGACTGCAGATAATTTGATTGATCCTTGGGCATTGTTTTTGCTAGAACACGATCTGGGTAATGTGACAAGCTGAGACTTCTCAGTGAGGAATGAATTAGGTATTGCGAGGTGCCTAGATTGCCTGCAAGTATGAACAGAAATAGAAAACGACATTGAAGAAATCGCAAACGCACAATTCAAATCATGGATGAACAAATGATTGTAGAAGATAAAAATAATTTGATCGGGGCAGAAGCAGAATTAGGCTTTCTCGGAGAACGTCTGATATCGGCCGGTGTATTAACGCCAGTGCAATTAGAGTATGCGTTGCAGAAACAATCGGTTGAAGGTGGCCGTTTAGGACAAGTCTTGGTTCAGCATGGTTTACTTACTGAGCGTGACTTGGCGAAGAATCTATCGGAACAACGTGGCTTTCCATTTGTCGAGATTGATCATGTACCAGAGCCAGATCCTCAACTGTTGAGCTTGTTTAATCGTGAATTGTGTTTGACTCGCGGATTCATGCCTTTACAAAGAAAAGGCGACCAAGTCGAAATTTTGCTCGGTGATGGCGATCCTGAAAAATTGGTTGAACTGATTCAGCGGCGCAGTGGCCATTTACCCATTTTTTATCAAGCAGAATTTACGCATGTTTTGCAACGTGTGCGGCAAGTTTATTACTTTGCACAAAATCCAGCAGAGGCGCTCATCCAGCGTGAAATCGATCTGTTAGCAGACGATGTAGATCATTCACGTAGCCCAGAGAAATTGTTGGAGTACATTTTGCATTTGGCGGTGCGTGAGCGCGCCACAGATATTCACATTGCGCCCTCTGCGACAAGCTATCATATGTTGTTCAGGATTGACGGTGTTTTACGCCCGATGTTCGCACTTCCGAATTCGTTGTCGCGTTTGGTGGTATATGTAAAACTCGGTGCCGAAATGGATATTTCGGAACAGCGTCGGCCACAGGATGGTAGTTTCCAAACGACGATTTTGGACACGCCATTTACCGTTCGTGTTTCCATATTAGTGACGGAATACGGCGAACGCATGGTGTTGCGCTTGTTGCCTGAGAGTTCCGATTTATCACGTCTTGAGCAGCTTGGATTCCGTGATAAAGATATCCAGCAATTGCAAAGGATTTTTGCAAAACCTTCTGGCATGGTCTTACTGACGGGGCCGACTGGTTCGGGTAAAAGTACGACTCTACATGCCGCATTGCGCCTACAAACATTGATCGAACGAAATGTTTTGACGGTTGAAGATCCGATTGAATATCGCTTGGCGACCATTGGTCAAACCCAAGTAAATCGACGTGCGGGTTATGAATTTAGTACCGCATTACGCCATTTCTTGCGCCACGACCCAGATGTGATTTTGGTCGGTGAGATTCGCGATGCTGAAACTGCGCAAGCGACGGTTACCGCTTCTGCGACAGGTCACTTGGTTTTGTCAACATTGCACGTTGCTAGTGCTTTTGGTGTGATTACTCGTTTGGTTCCGCTGGGTT
This sequence comes from Affinundibacterium fentianense, assembly GCF_018139545.1. Taxonomy (GTDB): domain Bacteria; phylum Pseudomonadota; class Gammaproteobacteria; order Burkholderiales; family Burkholderiaceae_D; genus Undibacterium; species Undibacterium fentianense. The sequence goes on from NZ_JAGSPJ010000005.1 coordinate 167,408, forward strand.
TGCAACCACAAACGATTGCTGAAAATCTTGTTGCAGTGATCAATCAACGATTGGTTCGAACAAATTGCCCACATTGTGCAAAGCCAGCAGCGTTGAATGATGCGCAGAAAAAGTGGCTGGGTAAATTCAATTGTGAACATAGCATGGCAAGCGAAGGTTGTGCACGTTGTGGTCATACTGGTTTCCATGGTCGTCTGCCAATTTACGAAATTCTCCATGTCGATGATCACATGGCAAACGCGATCGCAGAGGGTGATGGTCGTAGCGCGCTTCGAAAAGTCGCAATTGATTCCGGATTTGAGCCCATGGTTGAAATGGCGAAGTGGCGAATATCACAAGGTCAAACAACCTTTGATGAAGTATGGCGTGTTATCGGTGAAAGTCCGGAGTAAAGCGAACCATGAATACTTACTTTTATCGTGTTTTGTTGGCCAATGGACGCACACGTTATGGCATGTTGCGTTTGATGGTTGAGCGTGATCTTTCCGCTAAGGTTTGGTTAGAGCGGCATTACGAAGCAGTGGTGCTGCAGCTATATCGTTTGCCGTATTGGTTGGCGAGTCTGATCGGTGCTGGTGGCACAATCGGACAGAAATTACCACCAATTGAATTGAGTGGTTTGTTGCGCGATTTGGCGGTCATGACGAAGGCCGGTGTCCCCATTATTGAATCGTTAAAAGCGATTTCAGAGGAAACTGACACTTCACAAAAACGGATCGCGTCTACGGCGAGATTATTAATTTCTGCCTTGGATGCAGGGGCACCAATCAGCGAGGCATTTAACCGTCACCCGAATATTTTTCCCGAGTCCGTTCGCAATTTGATGGAAATTGGTGAGGAGTCTGGTACGGTCGACAAAATGTTGCTTGAGGCCGCTGAGCATATAGAACGCATGACCGCATTGAGCCGGAATATGCGACAAGCCTTGATTTATCCAGCATTTGTCTTTGCGACGATGTTAGGTGCGGCCTTGTTCTGGATCTACTATGTGATTCCGAATTTGGCGGGTTTGTTCTTGCAAATGCGTGTGAAGTTACCAAAAATCACCTTGATGGTGCTTGAAATGTCGAAATGGATGGAGGGACATGCCAATACCTCGTTGTACATCTTCCTTGGCGTGATCTTTCTATTTTGGGCACTACTGAAATTAAGTCGAGGTACGCGTAAGCTGACCTTTGGTATTGCGCATAAATTGCCTATATTTAAGACACTTGTCACCGCTTCTGGCATGGCGTTTATTACTGAACATTTGGCAATTATGATCGCGTCCGGTGTCGATATTATGCGCAGCTTAGGTGTGCTAGAACGTGCTTTGACGGATGAGTACTACAAAGAACGTATTAAGAATGTCAGAACAGCAGTGGAACGCGGCGAATTGTTGGCGTCTGCGATGCGTCAGGTTGGTGGATTCCCTCCAATGGCATTGCGCATGATTGCGGTCGGTGAAGAGACGGGATCGTTGGACAAGCAATTGAAGCAACTCGCTCAGGAATACCGGATGCGACTCGCGCATTTGATTGCGTCGTTATCGGAAATTATCAAACCAGTCATTATTTTGCTAGCAGGTCTATTCTTTGTCTTGATGATTGTTGCCCTGTTACTGCCGATCTATGACTTGGTCAGACAAGCCTCATTGATGAATATGGGCTAGGAGGAAATATGTCGAACAGGATGGATAGTCGGTTGCAAGCTGAACGTAGTCAAAGACTGCGCGATAGCCGTAAGCAACAAGGTTTCTCACTTTGGGAATTGGCCGTTATGGTCGGTTTGCTGGTGATAGGCATCGTCGCTGGAACGATTTTCTTGAAATCCGGTGAGACGAGTCAACGAGAAACCGATCGTACTCGATTGCTGCAAGCCGCGGACTTTGCCATTGCTGCTTTTATTTCAGAGCATGGACGGCTACCATGCCCAGCTTCGAATGTAGAAACAGGGGTCGAAGACTGCGGAACAGGTCAAAAAGGGTGGTTGCCGATTGCTACTTTAGGTCTTGATGCAAGTGTACCTGCACGGGGCGCGCAACAAATTCGTTATGTTGTCTACCGCAGTAACGATTCCGATCTGGCGCAGCTTACTGATCAGTTCAACCCAAGTGGTTGGGAGAAGTACTCAGTCCCTTCCGCGGGGGATCCACTCAGTACGGGGCAATTCAATGCCTTGGATTTCTGCGAAGGCCTGACCTTGGCGATCAAAGCGGGGCCAAGTCAAAGCAATGCGCACATATTACTTCCCTCATCAGGATTTATTAACGTTGCCTATGCCTTAGCGGAAGCGGGTACCGACCGCGATAGTGACGGCAATATTTTTGACGGCACTAAGAATTTCGACGCAAGTTACAAGGGGTTTGAATCACCATTGCGTGGCGCGGACGGCGATTATGATGACCGTGTGTTGGCTCGCAGCTTTTTGGATGTCGCGAATCACTTGAGTTGTCCTCAAGGTACTCGGAGTATGGACGCGCTGGCGCAAGCGGTGGAAACTGCAAATGAGGTCGCGGAACAAAAACAAGATAATGCTGATGCAGCCCGAATTGCGACGATAGTCGAAAGTGTTAAGGCTTTGTTATCTGCTGCAGATATCGCTGGTGGCGTACTAACCATGGTAGCCGCGGTTACCGCTTTGTCGGTGGCTTCAGCAGGTGTCGCCACCAACGCAGCCTTGTGTGCTGCGATTATTACGGCACCAGTTGGTTGTCCCTTGCTCGCCACGTTTAGTGCCGCGCTCGCGGTGGCCATTGCCGCCGTTGTCGCTGCTGGGGTGGCGATCGCGGCGAGTACGGCAGCCTTAGCTTTACAAATAGTGACGGCGGTCAAAACTTCCATCGTCGCCAAAAAAGCAGCAGCGCTAGCGGAACAAGGGAATCCAACAGACTTGGCAGGGATGATCGAGCAAATGCGTTTAGCGTATGAAGACGCAAAAGCACGTGCTGCGACGGATCTCGCCAAATCGAATGCGGATAGGACTGCGGCAAATAATGCCTTAACCGCGTACAACAATAGTGTTGATAGCGTCTATGCGACCGCGCATCTTTGGGATCCCGCGAAGGCAAATGATCCTGAGTTGGCAATCGTGTTGCAGAACTACAAAGACTACAATGCGGCATTTTTTGAAAGTAAAACTGCTGAATCGAACGCAGACTCTGCTAAGAAAAAAGCGGATGCATTGGAAGGGAATGTGAATACCGCGAAGGCTGAATGGGATACTGCTGCAGCGATTACGCCTTCTACTCCTGAAAATATCATCGCGACTACGAAAGCGGTCGCCGATGCCGCAGCGGCGGCTGAAACAGCAGCGAAAGCAGCTGCGGCAGCGGATCCAGGCAATGCAACACTCGCAAAAGCGGCTGCTGATGCAAGTATGAAAGCAGCGATGGCTTCGATCGATGCAGGGAATGCTCGTCTTGATCCTACCAATTATGTCGCAAACAAGAAAAAGGCTTGGGAAGATAGGAAAAAAGATTGGGAAGATGCCAAACTGGAAGCCACCAATTTAGCGGCGACAGCGGCAACGAAGAAAGCGATTGAAGATAGTAAGGCAGCCACCTATAACAACAGCGTCGATTACGCGACGACGAAGAAAGATGGAAATGGGAACTACTATTACGATCAGGCTTGGAACAATCCTTTCGGCTGTCTCTTCGACAGTGGAGATCACCCAGAAAATTGTTATTCCTACGTTAAATTGCGTTTGTATGAATCGAAAATCAAATATAACGATTGGGTCGCAAAAGAAGGTATAGCGGTGAATAGTAAGAAACTATCTGACGAATCTGCGAAGGCAGAAGCGGATGCGCTGAAATCCTATAATGATATTAAAAACACACCGTCCGGTGGAGATCCAACTGCGACAGGTATTTCCTTACTGTCTGGTGCCGCGGCGATCTTAGAAGGGGCTGATACGAAAGGAACAGTAAAATGAAACGTTTTCCTTTCGCCTCTGCGCGTGGTTTTAGCTTACTTGAATTATCGGTGGGAATCGTTGTCATCGGCATATTGACTGTTTCTCTCGTCTTATTCATTCCAAAGATCAAGTCTTTGCCAGCCTTTTCGCAACATTCAGGCAATCCTTTGGATCAGGCGAATAAAGCGATAGAAGGTTTTGTGATCGCGAATAGTCGCCTGCCTTGTCCAGATACGTCTCCAAACAATATCGGCGATGAGGATTGCAGTGGGGCGGCGGTGACCGGCTGGTTGCCGACGCGAACACTAGGCATCACCCTGAGTGAGCCAGTACGTTATGGTGTCTATCGGCAGAGCACCGCGCTTGCATCGAATGACTATGATTTGGCGGTATTAAAAGATCGCTATGTGCCCTTGCTGCCGTCAACGTATGCATCAAGTTACAGCGTCAAAAAAAATGGGCTAGATTTTTGTATTGGTTTGTTGAATTTGACCGGCAACGGGGGAATCGTCTTAACCGCGGGCGATGCAATCCCCATCGCGTATGGCTTGGCGACGGCAGGCGCGGCGAATGCCGATCAGCGTGATGATGGTGTGTATTCAAAATTTGATGGTTTGAACGTCAAGCCCGGACAATTTGAATTGTCGGGTGCGCAAAAAACCAATGTCTACGATGATGATACCCGCACAGTCGGAAGTGCCGAATTTTTTGAACGTTTGGCTTGTACGCAAAAATTGGCAGCGGTGAATTCGGTCGGACGCGCTGCTTATGTCGCCTACGACGTCGATGAAGTTGCCAAGTTTTATGTCAAGTTCAGAACTTTTCAAGTAAAGGTTGCTGAATTGAATAATGCGATGGTCGGAACGGCTAAAGATTTGGCGATTGCTGACTTAGCGATTTCGATCGCCGGAATGGGCGTTGCGGTGGCAGGGATGTTTGAAAGCCCTGGCCCAGCCGGTGCATTTGGTATCGCGACGGCTGGTGCTGCGATAGCGATGGCGGGCTATTCGATGGCAGAAGCTCTGAAAGAGGTTCCCAAAGCCGCTGAAGACCTGACGACAGCACGTCAACAGAAGATTGCTTCTGACAATTTTAAAGTACAAACGGGCATTGATTTGACGACTGCAATGACAACAATCAATACCTTGGATGGAAAGGGCATACGACCATGAGAAAGCAGAATAGTGGTTATACCCTGCTTGAGTTAGCGGTAGGGATGGTGGTACTTGGTGTGATCACAATTGCTGTGGTCTACTTTGGAAAGTTTGCCAATCAAAGAGTTGAGCAAATCGCAGTTCCACAGATTTTAAAAATTGCCGACGACGCGATCGTGGGTTTTATCGCTGCGAAGCATCGCTTGCCTTGCCCTGATACCAATAGCGATGGACTTGAAAACTGCGGTAGCGATTTAGTTGGTAAGTTGCCATATAAGACACTTGGCTTAGCACGCGCGGACATGACGTCGATACGCTACGGCGCTTTTGTTAAGAAGGATGCGGTCGCAGCAAATGATATCGACTTGACTGATGCGAAAGATCGGTTCGCCCCCTTGTTGACAAATATTCCGGTCGGACCAGGCATTGCTCCAATGGCGGTGAGTACGGTCTTGAATGAAGTCAACGGTATTGATTTTTGTCACGCACTAAGGTTGGGAAATGCGTTACCACGAAATCGCACGGGCGCTACAGCGGCAGATGTCACGGCGATCGAAGAAAATTTGCATATCCGAAATGCCGCTGGATTAACGTTGAAAAACGTTGCATACGCTTTGTCATTGCCATCGAACAGTAGTGATCCTGCCACGAATATCAATAATATAACGAATGCATTTGCCGCACCGAATAACCCTATTGCATCGGGGTCACAGGACACCGTGATTGCAATGGATTTCGCACAAATTTCTGATCGTCTTTCTTGCTCAGGTGTGTTGGCATCAGCTAGTCACTCGCATCCGAACGTCGCTAGTGCTGCGGCGATTATGCGTGGCGCGATGTTGGATTACAAAGTACAACTTGATTTGGAATTGGAGATGGCAGAACTGGGCGTCTTGTCTGCCGGCGTCGGTGTGGCTGGCGCGATTGGCGCGACAACCGGTGCAGCATCAGAGGTTTTAACCGCAGTCTCTGAGACTATCTCTAGTTTTGGCGGCATGTCCGCTGCGATTGGTATCGCAGCTGTGGCAACTGCTCTCAGCGTCGCAGCAACGGTGGTGGCGGGACTAGGATTAGATAGTGCGATGACGACGCGTGATCAAGCGCAAGATAGGGTGAATGAATTTTCCGGAAATCATGCCACTAGTAAAAAAATAATGGAAGAATCAGGCACCTTGGCGAACGCTATTCGGGCGCACGCGATTGCTTCTGATGCTGCTGGAATTTATCGTTAATGAGGACAATTATGACGTATAGTGCGCGGGCAAAAAATCAAATGACGCAGCAAGTGAAAAAGCCTAGGCAGTCTGGATTTACTGTGTTGGAAATGGCGGTTGTGCTGGTGATTATTGGATTAGTGATTGGTGCCGTGACGATAGGAACAAACGTTCAACGTGGTGCCTCCTATCAGCGTATGTCCAGCGATTTCGTGCAAGCTTGGGTGACCGCCTATGACCGTTTTTATGAAGGTACGGGTCGGCCGCCGGGTGATGTGGTGGCTGCACCAACGGGATTAGTGAATGGTGCAGTCAGTAGTGATTTGTGTGGTGCAAACTTACGTAATGCGATGCAAGCGGCCGGGATTGAAATGCCCGCTGGACGTGCCGAAGGTTTTGAAGATCGGTATGTTTACTTGGATGGTAATGGTAATCCGCAAGAAGCCACCGTGTGTTTTTTGGCAGTTCCATGGAGTGAGCCAGGTGCCACCGCGGGTACGCATGTAACGCGCAATCGGAATGTGATGCGAATTGAAGGCATCACGCCTGCCATCGCCAATTTGTTGGATAACATGTTTGATGCGCGTTCCAATGCGTCGTTCGGCAAAATGCGTCAAGTTGGTCAGCACAATATTACGACGACAGGTCGCACCGCTGTGAATTGGAGCAATACGGAGATCGACCGTTACTCAGATGCCGCAAGCCGAGCACGGGATGAAGATCAAGTCGTCGTGTTAAATGCGTATATCAAAATGAGTCGCTAAGACAAAATCGACACAAGGATGGCGTTCATTGGGGTTCCTTGTGTTCTAGACAGCTAGATTATTCTGGTAGATACCGGGCTGATTGATTTCCATCATGATTTCCGGTTTTGCTAATTGTTGAAATCCAAATTGTTGATACAAACCACGGGCATTGGAACTCGCTAGCATGAAGCGGCGAAGTCCCTGCAAATCAGGATGTGCGAAGACTGCTTGCGGTAGTTGACGGCTATAACCTTTAGCGCGATACGCAGGCAAAATGAAAACATCCATCAAATAAGCAAATGTCGAAAAGTCACTCACGACTCTGGCAAAGCCAATTTGCTGGTCGTCAATGTATGCACCGAAGCACAGTGATTGATCAATGGATTTTTTGACCAACTCGAGCGGGATGCCGATTGCCCAAGTGCTCTCATGGGTTAAGAATTGATGGATTAAACCGACGTCGAGGCGCGCCTTTTCCGTACTGATCTGTAGTCTCATGATTGCCCTTTCCAACGTCCTCCGGTGACCCTTAAGATGCCTGCGAGATCAGGCCAACTTTGAATCTCTTGAAAACAAGCGCTGGCCAATAATGCTTGTACTGATTCCGACTGATCGTAGCCATGTTCCATGAGTAGCATGCCGTCATTCAATAAAAATTCCTTGGCGTTTCCTATGATGGTTCGGTAGGCGGATAAACCGTCCGCATGGTCAGTCAGCGCATTGATTGGTTCGAAACGCAAATCGCCTTGACTGAGATGGTGGTCATCTTTGACTATATAGGGAGGATTGCTCACTATCGTATGAAAGCGGATTGCCGGTAGTTGTTGAAACCAATCGCTTTGGTAGAAACTGATCCGAGCAGGCGTCAATAGACGAGCCGCATTCATTGTTGCGATTTCCAGTGCGGCAGGGCTCAGGTCCGACGCGCAAATATGAAGATCAGGTCTTTCAGACGCAATACTGATCGCGATGGCGCCAGATCCCGTGCCCATATCAATTAAGCTTCCATGCTCGGGAGTGAATTGCAAGGCAAGCTCAACCAAGAGTTCAGTATCTGGACGCGGTATGAGAACCGCTGGAGTAACGTGAAAATTCAATCCAAAAAATTCACGTTCGCCCACGAGATATGCGAGGGGCTCACCCGCGACTCGTTTGGCTGTCAATTGATTCAGAGCCTCTATCTGCGTCGGATTCAGCAAGGAAGTGCTTTGTGTGATCAGCTGGATTCTGCTTAAACCTGACACGTGACTAAGCAATATCCGTGCTTCCAGCCCATCAAGAGGTGACTTTCTTTGGCAGTCAGCAACACTGTCAGTCGAAGTAAACCATGGTGTCATGACTGTACCGGTGCGGCGTGTCGACGTATTGCGTAAACACTTGCGATGGAGAGTGCGATCAACCAAATCAAGGCCCAAGTTGGAATGGATAAGCCGAGAATAGGATCGTAAGGCGTCTCACAAAGACCATTTGCGCGATACAAAACTGGGATGAGCTTTGCAGGAAACAGGCTGTTGATTGGACCCGATATCGTATCTGCGCCACAAGAACCTAGTGGCTGGGCAATAGACCAAAGTTGATATCCAGCAACGCCTGCACCTGCGACACCAGAGAGTACCCCGACCGAGATTGCGAAGGACTCGAACCTGGGGAAGAATAATGCGCAAGCGCATCCGAGCGCAATGAATGTAAATGCATAGCGCTGCATGACACAAAGCGGACAAGGCAGCATATCCAAAACCAATTGCAAATACAGCGCAAAACCGAGCAAGCCAACACAAGCGACGATAATGGAAGTGAGGAGCATTTTGGACCGTTGCATAGTAACTCTCGTTAAAGTTCTGTTAGATAATTTTGACAATGAGGCGACCGGTTGGCGATTGCCCAGTATCCGAATTTGAAATTCGCGTAAGGATACTTGATTTTGTACAACGTGTTGACGAAATTAAGATCTTGCACGAGTCCCGCTAGAGGAGGAAGTGAGTATCTTGCTGTAATTGTTTGTGTAGACAGCAACTTTTTATGGAAGTTCCATTTGTGTGCAGCTCGGGAGATTTCCGCTTATCACGCGTTGCTGGCAGAACTTCGGGAAGCAGTCTATTATTTCGCCTCATCGAATGAACCACCGAATAAATCCTTGAATCGCTATTAATGATAGTTACCAATCTATGCTAGTTTGCTTAGATAAGGTGATTAGAAATAGGGCGCTTCAAGTTTGCAACTAAGGAATCTTATGTCCAGCACTACCATAGTCCGCGCCGTTTGTCCCCACGACTGTCCCGATACTTGTGCCTTGTTGGTGACTGTCAAAGACGGCGTCGCCACGGAAGTTAAAGGTGATCCAACCCATCCGACGACGGGTGGAGTGCTATGCACCAAAGTTGCACGCTATACCGAGCGCACTTACCATCCAGATCGTCTCCTTTATCCCCAAAAGCGTGTAGGTAAAAAGGGCGAGGGACAGTTTGAGCGTATCAGCTGGGAGGAGGCGATACGTGCGATTGCCGCACGCCTAAAAGAAATCGCTGCGCGTGAACCGCTTGCAATTCTACCCTACAGCTATGCGGGTACGATGGGATTGGTGCAAGGGGAAAGTATGTCCGCTCGAGTGTTGAATAAACTCGGTGCATCGTTTCTGGATCGGACAATTTGTGCTTCTGCCGGTGGGCGTGGCTATCAATACACCTTGGGTGATCGGATTGGAACCGATGTAGAGCAAACGCAAAATGCTCGATTAATTATTATTTGGGGTGGTAATCCAATTGCTTCAAATCTACATTTTTGGACACGTGTTCAAGAGGCAAAGCGAAATGGCGCGAGAATCATTGCGATTGATCCTTATCGCTCATTGACGGCCGAAAAATGTCATCAGCATATTGCGATTTCACCCGGAACAGACTCCGCGCTTGCGTTGGGGATGATGCATGTATTGATCCGCGATGACTTGTTAGATCACGACTATATTGAGCGATACACTTTAGGTTTTGCCGCTTTACGCGAGAGGGTCGCTGAATGGACCCCAGAGCGAGTCGCAAAGACCTGCGGCATTAGTGTGGAGGAAGTCGTTGAGCTGAGCCGCGCCTATGGTGAGGGGGCGCAACGTGGTGAGCCGAGTCTGATTCGTATGAACTACGGCGTGCAACGATCACATGGCGGCGGGATGGCGGTCAGAAATATCGCCTGTTTGCCAGCATTGGTTGGTGCATGGCGCCATGCGGCAGGTGGCGTATTGCTATCGGCCTCAGGCAGCTTTGTGAAAAATACCGCGCTGCTAGAAAGGCTGGATTTGTTCCCGCAACAGCAAGCACGTCGCACCATTAATATGAGCGATATTGGTAACAGCTTGCTGCACCCAGGCTCGTTGGAATTTGGTCCAAAGATAGAAGCGCTGATTGTATATAATTCGAATCCGGTTGCGATCGCACCAGAGTCTGCAAAAGTCGCTCAAGGTTTTGCTCGTGACGATTTATTTACGGTCGTGCTCGAACACTTCCAAACGGATACCGCTGACTATGCGGATATTTTATTGCCAGCAACCACACAATTAGAACACGTCGATGCCCATGCTTCGTATGGACATCGCTACATGATGGCGAACAACGCTGCGATTGCTCCGATGGGCGAGGCAAAGTCAAACGCTGAAATTTTTCGATTGCTAGCAAAAGAACTTGGTTTTACTGACGCCTGTTTTTCTGAATCGGATGATGCGTTGGGTGCGCAAGCGTTTAATTATGAGCATGAAAGAAGCGCCCATACCAATTGGCGTGCACTCAAAGAGCAAGGTTGGTCAAAATTGCGGCTACCAGAAATTCCATTCGCGCAGGGGGGCTTTACCACTCCTTCAGGTAAATGTGAGTTTTACAGTGAACAAATGTTGGCAGCAGGATTGGATCCTTTGCCTACCTACATTCCTCCTTACGAATCTCCAGCCAGCAATCCAGAATTGGCAGCAAAATATCCACTTGCAATGATTTCGCCACCTGCCCGTAATTTCTTGAATTCGACTTTTGTGAACGTGCAAAGTTTACGCGATACAGAAGGAGAGCCGCATCTTGATTTGCATCCACAGGATGCTGCGCAACGCCAAATTCAAGCGGGTGACATGGTTCGAATCTTCAATGATCGGGGCAGTTTTGTTGCAAAGGCACGGATCACCGATAAAGCGCGACAAGGCCTGGTTGTTGGTCTATCGATCTGGTGGAAAAAACTAGCGTCTGATCATAAAAATGCGAATGAAGTCACGAGTCAACGTCTCACTGATATGGGTGGTGGCCCGACTTTTTACGATCTATTGGTACAAGTAGAGAAGACCTAGCGCAGGGTTCAAAGCGAACGCGATTCGCACATAGTGGGCTTCGGCCCACAAAAAACAAAGCCAATTTGTCGACGGATGTCTTCATTCATCTGTGCTTTGTTTCTGTTTGCATTGCACGCGCTATCCATGTTGCGACGCAATAAATCCTAGAGAGTTTGCTCAGTTTTGCTTTATTTTGCGCGGCATATTTGCACCATGCATGGTCATTGCACGCGTCATCGTGTATCGTGTTGGTGCATGTTATATTTGAAAATCGTTCGCTGATTTTGGATTGTCAGTTGATGACCATCAGTATCAAAAGCTCACTATAAAAACGGAGACAATAATGACCACAGACAAATTTTGGTTGAAATCTTATCCCCCTGGCGTACCAGCCGAAATCGATGTCACGCAGTATAAATCTCTTGTGCATTTGCTAGATGAAGCGTTTAAGACTTTTGCAGAACGCAATGCCTATGTCTGCATGGATAAGTTCATGACATACGGTGAAGTCGATGTTATGTCGAAAAAAGTTGCAGCTTGGTTGCAAAGTCGGGGGTTAAAGAAGGGCGCGCGCGTGGCCGTCATGATGCCCAATGTTCTTCAGTACCCAGTCGCACTGGCTGCCATTTTACGCGCTGGCTATATCGTCGTGAACGTCAATCCTTTGTATACCCATCGTGAATTAGAACACCAATTGAAAGACTCTGGTGCAGAAGCAATTTTCGTCCTTGAGAATTTTGCGATTACTTTGGAGCAAGCCATTGCGCATACCGACGTGAAGCATGTCGTTGTTTGCTCTATGGGGGACTTGTTGGGTGGCTTGAAAGGCACGATTGTCAATTTGGTCGTTCGGCACGTCAAAAAATTGGTCCCCGCTTTTAATCTGCCAGGGTCATTCCGTTTCAAGGATATCGTCGCACAAGGTGCGTCGATGAAGTTTCAACCATCCGAAGCAAAACTGGACGATGTCGCCTTCCTGCAATACACAGGTGGTACCACTGGCGTGTCTAAAGGCGCTGTTTTGAGTCACCGCAACGTGGTTGCCAATGTTCTACAAAATCATGCTTGGTTGAAGCCAAGTATGGATGCGCATAAAGATACGCCACAACTTACTTTTGTGTGTGCTTTGCCGCTGTATCACATTTTTGCACTGACCGTTTGTAATATGGTGGGGACGCGGATTGGTGGCTTAAATATCTTGATTCCTAACCCGCGAGACATTCCAGGCTTTGTGAAAGAACTCAAAAAGTACAAAGTCAATATTTTCCCAGCGGTGAATACCTTGTATAACGCTTTGCTACACAACCCAGAATTCGCGAACACGGATTTTTCTGGCTACTTGTGTTGCACGGGTGGTGGCATGGCCGTGCAAAAAGCAGTTGCTGAAAAATGGAAAGAGGTAACTGGTTGCGCGATTGCTGAAGGGTATGGATTATCTGAGACGTCACCAGTGGCGACAGCGAACTATGCCGATTCCAAGGAATTCACGGGCAGCATAGGTCTACCAATTTCTTCGACGGAAATCGCGATTTTGGATGATGATGGCAAGCCAGTTCCCTTGGGTGAGAGTGGTGAGATTGCGATTCGTGGGCCGCAAGTGATGTTAGGTTATTGGAATCGTCCAGACGAAACAGCCAATTCGTTTACATCGGATGGATTCTTTAAGTCAGGTGATATCGGCGTGATGGATGAGCGCGGCTTTACAAAAATTGTTGATCGCAAAAAAGATATGATTTTGGTGTCAGGGTTTAATGTTTACCCAACTGAAATCGAAGGCGTGATTGCTGGTCATCCTGGTGTTTTAGAATGTGCTTGTGTAGGCGTTCCCGACGAAAACTCTGGGGAAGCAGTGAAACTCTACGTGGTTCGTAAAGATCCATCCCTGACCAAAGAAGCTTTGATGGCTTTCTGTAAAGAAGAATTTACTGGGTACAAAAAACCGAAGTATATTGAATTCCGTACAGAGCTACCGAAAACGAATGTCGGAAAAATTTTACGCCGTGCTCTACGCGATGAGGTCAAAGCGGCCAAGTAAATCAGCCAAGTAAGTTAGCGTCAAGAATCGAAATGCGCAGCAGATTGGTTCGAAAAGTAGGATAAAAAAAGAGAGCGGTTGCTCTCTTTTTTTGCGTCAAAAAATAGAAGGAAGCTGCTATTTTTTTGATTTGATTAAGGCTTCTTCGGGAAGATATTTTTTCTGTATGCGTGCAAAGGTTTTGTCTTTTTTAATCGCTTCTAATGCCTGATTCCAACGCTCGACGATCGCACGATCCGTTTTTAATGAGACGGCGATATACAATTCACTCTTGAATAATTCAAAGACTAGTTTGACATCCTTCGCGTTATATCCTGACGCCACAGCAAGACTTTCCACCCCGAGACGGGAATCTGTATACACAGAAATGCGCCCCATCATGAGTTTCTTGAAGCTTGACATGTTTGAGCCAGCGCGATCGAGATTGGTAAAACCCATACGGGTTAAGGTTTGGTCACGAATGTCATTTCTGTATACGCCAATTAAAGGGATTTTCTTTGCTTCTTCCAAATTATGTATTTCAAGATCGGTATCCGACTTTGCATACAGCCCATAAACATTTGCCATAATCGGACCTATCCATTGATAGCTGTGTTCACGCTCAGGTGTTCTCGCCATGCTGAATAGAATGGTATTGGGATTGTTATTAATTTTGTCGAGGCCGCGCGACCAAGGAACGACCTGAATTAAATCCGTATTCCCGATGCGCTTTTGAATTTCTCGCACAATTTCGATACTTAAGCCAGTCAGTTGGCGATTGGCGTCATAAAACTGAAGTGGCCTATCTTCTTCACAATAAATGGATAGTTGCTGAGCAGATGCCATGCTTGCGTGCAAGCATGCACACAACACCAGCAAGGAAGAAAACAGTGTCAATCGTCTTGCCATTTTCTACACCGCCCTTATTGATTGAATCGGACTTCACGACTCGATTAACTTCGACTAAACATCCTGAATCGTCTCGTTAGTATCAACGACGAATCGACCCCACACAAAGCTTGTTCGATTCGTTTTCTACAACTGCGCGTGTGGGCGATCAATCGCATCCAAAGGCGGAATCTGGCGCGGTTTCCGATGTTCGTCAGTTGCAACATACGTCAACGTTGCCTCGGTTACTTTGACTGTATCTGCTTGGAGTCGATTGCGTTCTGCATAAACTTCAACGGATACCGTAATGGAAGTATTGCCGACTTTGACTACCTCTGCATAAAAAGAAAGCAGGTCGCCGACAAAGACAGGCTGTTTGAACAGGAAGGAATTCACCGCGATCGTCGCGACTCGTCCATTCGCTCGTCGTGCCGCGGGCACTGCTCCGGCAATATCGACTTGCGCCATGATCCACCCACCAAACACGTCGCCGTGAATGTTGGCATCTGATGGCATAGGCATCATGCGTATCGTTGGCATGCCAGCAGGAAGGGATGTTTTATGATGATCTGACATGGCATTTCCTCTTGAATTGTCTGAAAAGCGTACAATCACCAGTTCGTGCGACGAAAAGCATGTGAAATCGAGTCTATCGCCCGATTTGATCTTTTTGTCGATTACGTAATTGTTTTCCCTTGAATGATATAACAAATTGAGTCAAATTATGCGCGGTCGCTCAAGTTCTCGACATGATAGTCTTGCTCCCTCAACTTCTGTGGCACGAGGAGACTGGTCGACGGTCAAGACTTTATTGCCCTATTTATGGGCCTACAAATGGCGAGTGATGCTGGCCTTAGGTTTTTTGGTCGGCGCAAAGCTTGCTAATGTTGGCGTGCCTTTGGTACTGAAAGACTTAGTCGATCGTTTAAGCTACACGCCTTCCAATCCGCATGCGATGTTGGTACTGCCCTTGAGCGCACTTTTGGCTTATGGCGCCTTGCGCTTATCGACCACCTTATTTACGGAATTACGTGAATTTGTTTTCGCGAGAGTAACGCAGAGAGCTGTTCGAACCATCGCTTTGAAAGTGTTTCGACATTTGCATGCTCTTTCTCTACGCTTTCATCTAAATCGTCAAACAGGCGGGATGACCCGCGATATTGAGCGTGGAACGCGAGCTGTTTCGTCATTGGTGTCATTTGCTTTGTTTAGCATCGTACCAACCCTATTAGAAATTACCTTGGTATTGACCTATCTGTTTTTACATTACGACAAATGGTTTGCATTGATCACCATCGTTGCCCTAGTAACGTATATTGTTTTTACGATCGCTGTGACGGAATGGCGTACCCATTTTAGACGCACGATGAATGAATTAGATTCCAAAGCCAGTACGAAAGCAATCGACTCGTTATTGAATTATGAGACGGTAAAGTATTTTGGTAATGAGGAATATGAAGCGCAACGTTACGACAAGGGTTTGCAAAGTTACGAGCATGCCGCGATCAAATCGCAATCAAGCTTATCGATGTTGAACGCCGGACAATCCCTGATCATTGCGACGGCGGTGACCTGTATTTTGTGGCGCGCAGCAGAAGGTGTGATCGCAGGGAGTATGACGATTGGTGATTTGGTGTTGGTCAATGCTTTTATGATACAGCTCTATATTCCTTTGAATTTTTTGGGCGTTTTGTACCGAGAAATTAAACAGAGTTTAGCTGATATGGAAAAGCTGTTTTCCTTGCTAGACCAAAGTAAAGAAATTGCTGATAAAGAACACGCACCGTCCTTGCTACTCAGTGCTCATGGATCGCCCGAAGTGAGATTTCAGCACGTGAATTTTAGCTACGAAGCGAAACGTCAGATCTTATTTGACGTTGATTTTACGATTGCTGCTGGTAGCACGACCGCAGTTGTCGGGCATAGTGGTTCGGGTAAATCGACCTTATCAAGATTACTGTTCCGTTTTTATGATATTCAAGCTGGTGCTATCTTAATTGATGGCCAAAACATCTTGGACGTAACGCAGCAATCCTTGCGTCAAGCCATTGGTATTGTTCCGCAGGATACCGTGCTATTTAACGATACGATCGCTTATAACATTGCATATGGCAAACCGGGAGCAAGTGAAGAAGAAGTGATTGCCGTTGCTAAAGCAGCCTACATCCATGATTTTATTGTGAGTTTGCCGGATGGATATCAAACCATGGTGGGGGAGCGTGGTTTGAAGCTGTCTGGCGGTGAAAAGCAAAGAGTCGCGATTGCGCGCACCTTGTTGAAGAATCCTGTGATTATGATCTTTGATGAGGCAACCTCGGCGCTGGATTCAAAGTCAGAGCAAATGATCCAAACCCAGCTAAAACAAATCGCAAAGAGTCGAACCAGTTTGGTCATTGCCCATCGTTTGTCAACCATTGTCGATGCGCAGCAGATCTTGGTCATGGATAAAGGGACAATCATCGAACGTGGCACGCACCACCAATTGATGGCACTGGCTGGCGCCTACGCGCAAATGTGGGAGCGTCAGCAGCACAGTAATTCAGGCACATCACCGGACGCATTTGATGGGATTCAAACTGAGATTCAGAATTAAATTTAATTTATTTTTTTGCGGTAATTGTTATGGAAACAAAGTGGCTGGAAGATTTCGTTTCGCTTGCAGAAACCAATAGCTTTAGTCGTTCTGCGGAGTTGCGGCACGTCACTCAACCTGCATTCTCGCGTCGAATTCAATCGCTTGAAGCTTGGTTGGGCGCAGATCTCATTGATCGTACTTCCTACCCCACCCGTTTGACGCATGCTGGGGAAATTTTCTTTGAACAGGCAATCGCGATGCTTGGGCAGATCAATAATGCGCGCGCCTTGTTGCGAGGGAAGCGAACCTCGATACAAACGACGGTTGATTTTGCTGTTCCCCACACGTTATCACTTACATTTGTACCTAAATGGCTAAGTGAGTTGCAAACCAATTTTGGTGATATTAACAGTCGCTTGTTAGCATTAAACGTGCATGATGCAGTGATGAGTCTTGCCGAAGGTGGATGTGATCTGATGCTGTGTTATCACCATCCTCAACAGCCTTTGCTCTTGGATCCTGCACAGTACGACATGATTAGCATGGGTACAGAAACCGTCCGTGCCTATGCGAGGTGTGATAAATCTGGACAGCCTGATTTTATTTTGCCAGGAACGATCGACGCGCCTTTACCGTTTTTAGCCTACGCGAACAATGCCTATCTCGATCGCATGGTCGATCTCATTTTGAATCAACCAAAACAAGCCCTGCATTTGGATAAATGCTATGAAACTGATATGGCCGAAGGACTCAAAATGATGGCATTGGAGGGACGGGGTATTGCCTTCTTGCCCGAATCTGCGGTGATACGTGAACTGAAACAAAAGCAGCTCGCGCGTGCGGATGGCGGAGTCGATACATGGGAAGTGAAAATGGAAATTCGTCTCTATCGAGAGCGACCTTCTGAACAAAAGCCGGGTAAACAGATTGTGGCGAAATTGTGGGACTACCTCTTGCAAAAATCGCAGTTGGCTAGCCGTTCGAGGACAGTGCGTTCACAACGTTAGAGCAGTAGGCCTGATCAACTCAATGTGAACAAATGTTAATCCGTTCAATAATTGCGATATCGCAACGATTGTCAGAATGTGCTCTGCACTGGCTTGTGTATCAATCTCCGATATTTTAAGATCAAGCGATGAGGGATGTACCTCAACGATAGTTCTAACGAATTTTTTGGAGTCAAATATGGATTTAACACAAGCCGTTGCTAAACACGTTGAATGGAAAACAAAGTTGCGGGCGGCGATCGCAAAAAAAGAGCAATTAGATGAAAAAACTATTAGTGCGGATAATTGTTGTGATTTAGGGAAATGGCTGCACGGTGCAGCGAAACCTAGCGTTGGAACTTTGCCAGCGTATAAAGATACGGTACTTAAACACGCGGCTTTTCATAAAGAAGCGGGTAAGGTAGCAAGTGCCATCAATGCTAAAAAATTCACAGAAGCAGAAGCAATGTTGGGAAACGGAACGGCGTATGCGAGCGCATCAACTGCGGTCGGCATTGCGATTGCTAATCTGAAAAAAGAAGCGGGGATGTAGTAGCGATCAATAGGCTTTATCAGATGTAAAGAAGTCGTGATGCGATATTGATAATCTAGTGCCGATAGCGAAGATGCCTAGCTGTGAAGTTAGGCATCTTTTTTTATGGCAATCTAATCGATCGCAACAAGCAACTAATCAAACTTTAGCTTGTATACATTCGCATGCAGACTAAAGGAACTTAGCGTGTTTAGGTTCGCAAGCTACGATTGAATAATTCGATAGTCCGTGACCACGCGAGTTTTGCAGCGGACTGATCAAAGCGCGGTGTCGTGTCATTATTGAAGCCGTGTTCAACCCCTTCATAGACAAATCCTTGATATTTCACACCAGCGGTTTTGAGTGCTTCTTCATACTTTGGCCAAGCTGCTACCAAACGTTCGTCTTTGCTCGCATGATGCACCAGCATTTCTGCTTTGATATTCGGGACGAGATCTAGAGCTGGCGCACCGCCATAAAACGGAACTGCGGCAGCCAAAGTCGGAATCTTGGTCGCCAAGAAATTGGCGATCGCACCGCCGTAGCAAAAACCCACCACGCCGACTTTGCCATTTCCACCCGCTATTGTTTTTAAGATGCCCGCGGCAGTGATGAAGTCCTCGCGCGTTTTTGTTTGATCGAGTTTCGGGAATAACTCGCGTGCTTTATCTTCCGTCCCTGGATAACCACCAAGTGGAAACAAGGCATCGGGAGCGAAAGCGATAAAATTATCGAGCGCGACGCGACGCGCAACATCTTCAATATGCGGATTCAAGCCGCGATTTTCATGTACCACTAACACAGCGGGGAGTGGACCTTTGGCATTGGCAGGTTTAACCAAATAGCCGCGTAATGTGCCGTAACCATTGGGGGAGGGATACTCAACATAGCTCGCAACGATGCGCGCATCATCTGGAGTAATTTGCTGAGCCTGCGCGAAGTTGGGACTTAATGCAAGCAACAAGCCTTCGGCGGTCATCGCACCTGCTGCATACTTCCCAGCAGAGCTTAAAAAGCCGCGGCGACTGAGTCCACCATGGACGTATTGATCAAATAGTTTTAACACTTCTGGGTGAAAATCTTTGGCACTTTGTTGTGGAAATTTTTGTGACATTCTTACTCTCCTCGTCGTTGTTCGGATTGTTCGGATTGTACGCATGAGTTGTTGAAAGTGATGATTTGCTCACGCACATTACGATACACATAAACGAAAAACTTTGCATGGGAGCGCGTTGTTGATACATTGGAGCGATTTCTGAGTAAAAGCACGCAATCGGTTTGCCATGGGGGCTGGAACCTAGACTGTCGTCTTTTAGTGGCTAATTGGTACACTACCTGATCGACTCTTTACTTGCCTTTGCAGTGTTTTTTGTGGCACATTTGCTTTGCAATTTTTCTTTTTTTAGATGTATGGATTTGAGGCATTGCCGATGTCCTCGTTAGACCCTGATGTTTCCTCCGCTGTTCCTTAGCCGCATTCACTGTCAAATAAGATAGGAGCTTTACTATGAAAAATAATCCAGTCGGTTGGTTCGAGATTTATGTTCAGGACATGCCACGTGCGAAACGCTTTTATGAAGCGGTATTTCAAACGGAATTGACACTCCTTCCTAATCCTGATCCCGAGGGCTTTTCAGAGATGGAAATGTTGACATTTCCGATGTCGATGGAAGATTACGGCGCATCTGGTGCTTTGGTGAAAATGCCTGATTGCCCATCAGGAGGAAGCACCTTAATTTATTTTTCGTGCGATGATTGCGCAATCGAAGCCGAGCGCGCCGCCCAAAATGGAGGGGCGATTTTTAAAGGCAAGATGGCGATCGGTGAGCATGGGTTTATTGCTATGGTGGTGGATACCGAAGGCAATATGGTAGGTCTGCATTCTATGCAATGAGGTCGCGAAGCTAAGAGCCTCGTTCAACTGCTTAGCTGATTCGCATGCTTTCTAGCATCGCTAGGTTTGCAAGGTCACAACAGAGATTTTTTGCCCCCGAACTTGAGCGGGGGCAAAATACAGTGAAAGACAAATTAGTCGACAAGTTTAAGCGCCAAGGTAATTTGCTGCCAATCTATGTATTTGAAGTTTTGCGCTCCATCTGGCAGGTGCTTATGACCATCTTGTACGATCATAATGCCCTTGTTGTATCCCGCACCGAAGCTGGCTGAACTGACTTCCAGCCCATCCGTCTCGGAACTGCCATCGATGCCTTTTGCAAGGTTAAAGCCGATACGAAATTTACCTCGATAAGAAAATGGTGCTTGTGCGTCATAGATCACATAACTATTATCACCTTGGCTGGATACGACAAGATAAGTCTCTTGCTTACCGTGATACAGAGCCAGTCCTTCGACATCCGCACGTAAATGTTGTCCGACTTTGGCAATGAGTTTAAACGCGCTAGCTTGCGCCGCGTCGGCATTGGTCAACCATACACCACGCTTTTCTTCACCGATAAACAGATGCGCAGTTTTGTCGTCCACAACGCAACCTTCGGGTTGTGTTGCAAGCTTCAATTGACGTAGTTGCGTGCCTTGATATTTGCCGTTTTTTCTCTCGATGCGCCAGTGTTGGACTACACCGCCTTTATCATTCACAAAGGCTTCGAGACCACCACGACTAGGTTGATATAAACAAGTGCCATAAATATCCTTCAAACCCGTCGCAATGCGACTAGCTTCTTGCAATGTGCCATTGCCATCGATGTCAAAAAGAATCAAGCTGTAGTCGTCGCGTTGGGTGGCGATGGCGATATCACTGACACCATCTTGCCACTGGATATGCTGACGCACATCGACGTTGTTCAGACGACCGACTTCCAATAGTTGGGTTTGCTTGCCCTGCATATCGTAGACCAGCAATCCTTGCTTTTTATTCGTGCCAAGAATTCGGCTCAGTTGGCTATCTGTTGGATGATTCCAGATTGCCGGATCATCGGCTGCGTCGCCGAATCGACTCATTTCTTCGGTTTGTACTTGTGGAATCAATACAGGAATCGACTCTTGTGGAGTGTCTTTTTTGCGCGGCAGGCTAGCTATCTGCATCCAAGCATTTTTGCTGTCATCGCGTAGATAAAAGTTTGTTTTGGTGTCTGTATCCAAGGTGCGCAAGGAGCCTGTTTGTTGCGGCCAAGCTGCATTCGTTTTATTAGAAAATTGCTTTGTAATCTTCCAATCTTGTTTGGTAACTGTAGACAAGAAAATGTTCTTTCCTGCTTCATCCAAGACGGCGACTCCACTTGAGGAAACATGCATCGCTTGGGCGCCTTGCTGCAATCGACCAAAAGGCTGGCGCAATTGTACGGCTTGGCGTGCGGCACTGCTCTCGGATTGTGCGGAGTAAGCCCAGACACCAAAATCTTCTTCGTTGACATACAAAGTCTCGGTTTTGTCGTCGACCTCACAGGATTTGGCATTTGCTGGGAGTGCTAGATTACGTACTAAGCGCGGCTGATTTCCTTCTAGCACCCACTGCTGTGTATGACCACTTTTTGCGATCAAGAATAGATGCATGAGTTGTTGTTGGTCGCGAAATAAGCAGCTGGCATCGAGCGCAGTCGTGGCAGGGGGCAGTTTTGCATGCAATTGGAATTGACCTTCCTGAATGCGAATCGGCAAGGCATTTTGTGTATTGCTATCGATCAGAACGGCAAATGCAGAATCTGTATTTTCACGTACGTCAAACTGTTTGGCGCGCACTTTCATGGTAGTGCGTTCGACACCCGTTGGAGATACTAAGCGTAAGGCTTTCTTGTCTAGGATTAACCAATCACCGTTGCTGAGTGGCCGAAAATCGACAGCGGATTTAACAAATTCTGGTAGCTGTTTTAGCTGTGGGGCCGCGCCCGCGCTTGCGTTATTGCTAGCTAGAGCTAGTCCAAGCAAGACACTGGCTTGCGCAGCCCGCCGCCATTGGGTGTGAAGAATATTTAAGTTTTGCATAGATGTACGATATTCGAAAAATAGGTTAATGGCCTATCCCCAATAAATTTGTGAATAGGCCGTTTCTCACTTGCGATTGCAGTTTAAAAATTGATTTTTAAACTTGCCTTGTAAGTGCGTCCGTACTGTTCATATTGTGCATTCAAAGCTTTCGTTCCCAAGTACACATAGTAGATTTCATTGTTCAAATTGTTTGCTTCAAACACGAGTTGATAGCGACGATTGATTTGGTAAGATAAGGAAAAATCGAGTTGCTTTTGTGTGTCAACCATACGATCCTGATCGACTGCTAAGATGTCTGATCCGACTTCTAACAAGTACGGTGATTTATAGTTGAGAGCCAAGCGTGTGCTGATAGCGCCATCCTCGTAACCCAACATCAAATTGCCAACGCGATCCGATTGGCCTGGCAATTGTATGCTGCGGGTTTTGTAGTTATTGCTGGCTTTGTCGAAACGTCCAATGCTGGCGTCAGACTTACTCAAGCTCAGATTAGCAGAGAAAATCAAATGATTGAACGGTGCTGGTAACATGCGTAAAGATTGGTTATACCCAAGTTCTAAGCCATGTACTTTCGCTTTATCGCCGTTGGCATAACTAATCGCTGTGGTGTAGCTCGTCCATGGTGCTGTGCCCGCTAGATTGGTGGTGTAGGTAAAGTTCTTAATATCTTTATGGAAGAGATAGGCTGATACACTGCCATCGTCGTGCAAGCGACGTTCGATGCCAAAGTCGAGGTTGCTCGCTTTCATAGGATTGAGCAATGGATTACCAATTTGTGCTTCGGTACTACTGATTAAATTGACACCTGGTGCCAGTTGGCTAAAATTGGCACGTACCACGGCATTTGTCCACGCTGCACGCAAACTAGTTTTAGCATCGACATCGTAACGGCCTTGTAGCGTCGGCAACCAATTATTGTAAGAACGTGAACTTTGATTTTGCGTGGCGACACCAGCGACAATTTTATTTCCCGAAGCATCGAATTGCGTGCGTTCTAATCGTGTTCCAACCAACAAGCTAAAGTTCTCCGAATGAAAACCGTTTTGAATATAGGCTGCATCGATGTTTTCATCCATAGAAAAATCATTGATCGCCGATTCTACAGTCGAACGGGCGGCGGCGCGATTCGCATCCGCGACGCGAGCACGTAATGCCACAGGATCTAATCCTAAACCGATACGTCCGAGTGGATAGGCTAATTCTTTTCCAACAAAAGACGACATCGAAGTTGCACCTGCACCCCAGTAATTCGCTGCGCTTGCACTACTACTGTAGGCAAATTGCTCCGTATCATTTTTCTTATTGCGCTGACTAGTTTTGAGTCCGAATTTCAATTTCGCATCCCAATCTCCAAGATCGAAAGTTTTGCCGAGATCAACTCGGGCATGATGTTCTTTGTCATCAGAAAAACGCGTTTGAAAAGTCAGTGCATTCAAAGCGAATTTGCTAGGGTCGTATGCGCTGGCAGGTGCATTGAGCTTAGGTAAATTCGTTTGTGTAAAGCTGATGTCATTGAAATTGGATGTGCCGCGGAAGCGTGCATCGTTCAGCGCATCTGGCGTGTCATCAGAAGCGGTGCTTTGCACAATATTCGCTTCAAGTTTCCAACCTTGTATGCGTTGTTCAGTGCCCAATAAGAACGATGTGATTTCTTGTGTGTATTTGCGTTGACGCAGACGACGTTCTAATCGCGCCGTGGCAGGGATATCTTCTGTTAACGCGCCACCATTGATATTACTCACGGTCAGGCGATCACGTACTTCGTCATCACTAAATTTGCTTATGAAACTGCGCATGAAATAACTACTATCAGCATCTGGTCGCCAATCTAAATTGAGTGCAAATGCTTGACGCTCACGCACAGGCAAATAGTCGCGTAACTCGAGGCCAGACAAACGGCCATTGCTCCATGCGCCGCCAGTCTCCAAATTGTCGGAGCCGAATTCGCGCTTCTCCATGCTCAAACCAGCAGCAATACCAAACTTGCCATCAATCAGACGATCTGCAAATAGAAGGCCGACGTTGGGGCTAGCTTTTTTGATGTTTTCGTCGTAGCTGACACCCGCATTCAAGGACATCACTTGCTGTGGTAAGTCGAAGCCGGTGAGTGCTTTCACTTCTACAGTCGCTCCCAGCGAATTGCCATCCATATCTGGGCGCAAAGTTTTGATGACTTCTAAAGTACGGATTATCCCCGAAGGAAGCACGTCGAGCGCAACCGCGCGGCGGCTCGCTTCTGGTGAAGGCACTAGAGCACCATTGATCGTGATGGCATTTAAATCTGGCCCTAAGCCGCGCACGGTGATGTAGCGTCCTTCGCCTTGATCACGTTGCACCGACACACCTGGTAAACGCGCTAGTGCCTCTGCGGCGTTTTTGTCAGGCAAGGCACCGATATCGTCGCTGCTGATGACGCTAACGATGTTGTCTGCTTTTTCTTGTATCTCTAAGGCTTTGCGCATACTTGCTCGCTGTCCTGTGATGGTCACACTCTGTGGTTCATTTGCTGAGCTGCCACTCACGCTTGGTTGGGTCTGTGCTTGCGCATGCATCATGCATAAGACGCCAAAGGTGATAGCGCTGAGTTTGTATAAATTGGTAGCGTTGATAGTGGCCTTCACGTTCTGAAGTTGCGTGTTGCGAGCTTGGTGCGATGTGTGTGTCATGGTGTATCGGGCTGGTTTAGCGTTGGAAAAGCCCACAGTCTAGGAATCAAATATTTCAGATCGGTTACAGAGTTTTTTTGCTGCTCTTAGAGCGGCTCGTTTTGCTATCTTTTATAAGTAATCGATGTAGAAGTTGAGCTTAATTGACCGCAGGGCACGATGCATGTCACCTTGCACATTGCATGCGCACTCACTTTTCTAGGTACTAGTCAGTTCTACTAGGCCCTGCACTCCCACACCTTGTTGTCTTTCAAGCGATTGATTACAATCCGTGTAGTTCCAGCCTTGTACACAAGATTTTTAACTTTCTGTGAGCTGTTTGCACCTGTGTTGTTTTTCATGCTTCGCATTTCCAGTTTTTGGGAAATAGCGGTGATTGTCATTTTCTTGTCATGTAAGCCGTATAGTCTCGCGCGCAATGTCCAATCTGGATCCATTAATAGCGCGGGCCATCATGCTTTCACTTCACAAAACACCACTTTCAATTTTTGCGTTTGCGCTCTTACTTACCTTGGCTGCGTTTAGCACGATCGGCCTAGCAAAGCCATTTGAGTCAATTCAATGGCTGGACGTGATTGCCGAGGGTGGAACGGCGGTGATGGCAGGTTTGTGGTTACTGATGACGCTTAGCAGCAGACCGCGTGGCAAAGTCACATATCTGCTCGCAGCTGGTATGGGCTTGATCATGCTTGGTGCGTGGGTTGATTGTATGGATGAGTTTTATCGCGTCGGCAAAGAACAATTGTGGGATCATTGGCTAGAAGCCGGATTTACTTTGGGTGGTATGTTGGTCTTAACGGCTGGTTTGTACTTTTGGCGTCATGAACAGTTTTCGCTCAATCAGCATTTGAAAAAGCGCGAACGCTTGTTTCGTGATCATTTGGCTTTTGATCGTGTGACACAATTGGTCGATGCGACTTATCTTCGTCGCTTAATTGCGATGGAGCAGGGACGCCATTCTGATGTCTCGAATTGTGTTGCGCTGTTGGATATCAATTCCTTCCATCTCCTAAATCGTGATTGTGGCGTAGAAGAAGGTGACAGAGCATTGCAAGCGGTGGCGCATATGCTGTTACTGAATTTATCAAATCAAGATGTGTTATGCCGCTACGCTGGCGATCGATTTGCGATTTACATGCCATCAACCACGTTGGATTCTGCACAGAAAAAAGTCAATCATTTATGTGCGATGGTAGCGCAGATGCACTTTTACACGCAGACCCGTCAAGTGCCAATCACATTACGTGCTGTTTGTAGTGAGGCGGTCGTGCAACTTGACGATTTGTTAGTGCGACTTGATCCACTCGATTCGCTCGCACAGCACAGCGAAGAAACAGAAGCGCTTGCAGGTATGCCGCGAACAGCGGTGTTTAGCTGAAACGCCCCTTATCTGATGGCTTATTTTTCTAGTAGTGATCCCTGTTTTTTAGTCCAGCATCATGCCGTGTTGGCGTGGCAGAGTGCTCAGCGTTTAGAAGTGGACTTAGTCGGAGCGCGCAAGGCATGTAAGCTAGATGGGGAAGACTTCACACGGCCAGAGCGCAAAATCAGTCCCGAGCAATATTTAAAGTTGCTGCAGTACCTAGCTCGGCAGTCGCAAAGCAAAGACACGAGTTTTATACTCGGTCAACACATGCTGCCGGGTCATTATGGGAGTGCCAGTCAAGCGCTGCTATATGCGCAGACTCTACGTCAGGCTTTGCGAATTCTGGTGCAGTTTCGGACTAGCTTGTGCCCGCTTTTGACGCCGCGATTGAAAGAAGAAAATGGGCAAGTGATCTTGTACTGGATGGATCATTGGGGTGCACCAGAGATGCTGCCTTTTTTGGTAGAAATGCATATGACTGCCGTAACTGCAATGTGCCGCTGGCTCAGTGAACAACGTCTGCCTTGGCGCTATTGTTTCAATCGCAGCCGCGCTCAACACATAGAACAACATCAAGTCCATCTAGGTCGCGATTTACGTTTCAATTGTTATCTTGATGCGATGATGATTCCTGCTGAATATTTGGATGTGCCGTGGCCACGAGCAAATGCTGTCAGCGCCGATATCGCGATTAAGCAAGCGTCTACCGCAGCATTAAATCAGCCACCAGCGCAAAGCATCATTCCGCAATTGTATGATTACCTAGCCCTCAATATACGCTGCGCGCCGAGCTTAGAAAAAGCGGCGCAACATTTTGACTGTAGCATCGCCACCTTCAAACGGCACCTTGCAAGACACGGTACGCACTTTCAAGCAGAGCTAGATCAGGTTCGCACGCACATGGCGCTCTACCTTTTCCATTTTCAAGAAATGGATAACGAAGGGGTCGCTGCCTATCTTGGGTTCCACGATGCGACGAATTTCCGCCGCTCGTTCAAGCGCTGGACTGGGCAGACTCCTAGTTTGTTGCGTTTGGCTTTGGAATGACTCTTAACTGATTTCATTGACTTTGTTAGTCATATTGTGACCGTTCTTCTTCGATTTCGCTTCTGGTGATCTGCCGATTGAGATATTCGATCTCATCTTCTATCCATTGGATAACTTCCTGTTCGAAACCAGCAGCCAACCAATGCCTGAATTTTTCCCTTTTCTGTTTGAAGTACATGCTTTCTAAACCAACCCAGCCACCAGAATGCATAGTCGCGCTAATGCCGTTTTTGACGCCATCCAGATGGCCATATTGTGTTATTAGTCTCCTCGTCAATTGACCACCATTTTCGTCGTCTAGTGAATTTGGCGCAGCATTTGCTATCAATGCAGATCGTTCTTTTGGATCGATGCTGATCCAATTAAATATCTCTTCGATAGGTAAATATTTAATTGCCCCTGCTGTTGCCTCTTGATCGAAGGCATTATTGCCATTCTTTAACCAGTGCAAAATATCAAAGCGCCAACTTGGTAATGATTCTTCGATGTGCTGACAGATTAACTGCCAAGCTTGATATGGCTGCATTTTGATCAATTCGATTGTAACTGCATTAACATCTGTGTCATAACTTAATCGATCTTCATCTTTCATTTCAGTTAATATGGCATCGAGTAATTTCATGGAATGCGCTTGATTCCAAGTAAGTAGTTTTAAACATACGTTTTTCCAATGATAGCGGTACATTTCGCGATTGCCATGACCTCTTGCTATCAATCTACTTACAATACTCAAAACGAAATCGGCGTCGAACGCAGATTGTTCGTTAAAGTCAAGATCGTCAAGTAACTCAATCAGTAGAAGTTGAATATCGAATGTGTCATACCTCGCTAGTAAATTAAACAGAGTGGTAAGTTGTTTATGGGAGATTGTTTTTGCAACATTGCCGTATCTCAGGCGAAAAAATAGACTAGGCTCTATCAATCCACGCTCGAGCGCATCGATACAAAGTGAAAATTGCTGTTCATCGTACTCCCCTGCAAGTACGACTGATGTGCCAATTGACATCGTCTCTTGATTGAGAAAGAAAGTCCGAATCGTTAAGTGGAATTTGTTCAAGTCTTTGGCCTTGACTATCGATAGATAGCCATCGAGACAGGTTTGTTGATTTGTCTTTCTGGTGACTCCAATTAAAGATTCTAATAGATCGAAAGATGAATCGTTTAGTGCAAGTTGCTCGCCAAAATGAAATAGAGCGACACTATGTTTTACGTGTTCTAAAAGACTGTTTATCATCGAAATTTTCTCGGGTGCCCTGGATATTCGACGTGCTAGTGCATTGACTAAAGCTTTCGATCTCGTTTTTGGTTTTCCACTGCGTTCTCGATATCCTTCATCCCACTCAGAATATCCGACATCAATCACATATTTTTGAAATCTATTGCTTAGACTCATCTTTGCATGGGATCGTTCTATCAATTTTATTTGCCTGAAAATATCCTCATGATCCCTATGTCTGTAATTTCTCCATTGACTGAAGAAACGATTTAATCTTGTAGTTGCCATTTCTTTGTCACGAGCTAACTCTTTCAAAATTTGGAAAGCGAGTTCAGTGCATGGAGCGAGGATGATGAGTTGCTCGACAGCTTCAAGCATACTCAAACAAACTTCAGGGCGTAAAGATTGATCCCAACTGCGTGTTTCTTGAATCAAATTCTGAAAGTAGAGTAATTTAGCCTCCCACCAATCGCCATATGTCTCAGGCGCCCATAGTTTTGCCCTTTCTCTTAGCCCTTGGTTTTCTACGCCAACGATGCGAAATCCCATACCGTTTGTCATAAGGGCTGCATTCATGGCTCGTAGCCCTAAACGACGTTCTCTGCTATCCATTGAGCGTAGTAAGCTGAGCATCGCTGTGAGTCTGACTTGCGGGGACGCTTCCGTATTTGCTGCTTCGGGCCCGATTCTGAATAAACCAATTAAGGTTCCAGTTGCGTTATTTGAATTGTCAGCGTTTTCATTAATTGCAAGTCTCGCTAGTAAGCGCAATGCTCTTAAAGTAAATCTATCCCAGACAGCGATTTTCTCAATTGTCCAGACTAGTTGTTGGCGATTATCTTTGAAATTAAGAAGTTCTTGATCGGACCATGTGCCAACGGTGGCCTCTAGCAAACGTAGTACTGCTAGAGGATTTGCTTCGGCAAGTATAGACAGAAATTGGCCACCCTTCGAAGATGTCAGTGCCGCGTATTCGGAAAAAATGCCATTGACGTTCAAAATGTCTTCGATCACAGAAGAGTTTGCAGAAGCGTCGGCATATTTGAACATTTTCAGAAACCAGATATGCAGTGATTCAGGCATCTCGCTAAACAACTGTGTAAAGTTAAATCCGCGCCCGTATCGCTCCCAGAATTGCTTCCACAAGTAGATGTGTAGAGCCTTGGGCACAAAGAATAGAGTGCGGTGCCCTTGTAATACACGGCGTGCACGAAGGCCTTGGATGATTTCTTGAAATTGTGTCCAGCCTATACTTGGGTCACTTTTTTGTATTAGTTGTGCGATGTATTTTGCCTCTTCACCCACAGGCGCTTCGTAACCGAAACGACTGAACAGTGAGAGATGGTGTGCGACACAATCTATTTGACGAGCGGAAAGATCGCTAGTTCTTTGATATCCATGTAAGTATCTCGTCCAGATTGCGATTGTTGAAGGAGGTCTGAGTAAATCTGTAGGGTTTGCAAATAGATTATCAGCTACCGCTTGGGCAACTCGAGGTGAACCTTCGCAGATGCTTACCCATCTATTTAATTCATTTGAATCGCCAATTCGACGTGCCAAGATGCTCTTAATTGTTGCGTCGTTCAGTAATGGTGCATGTAATCTAAGAATTTCGTCGTCATATGTTTCATCTCGACCATGATCCAAGGTGATTATTTTTAGGTTGCCGCAGCGAGGTTTTAAGTGTTGCCAGATGGCGATCATTTCCTGTTCTGGAAGTTCGTCAATTACAACTACGAGAGGCTTGATGCCAGTGGCTTTAATTAAATGAAGAAAGAAGTTCGACTGTCCGAATTTCGAACCGTCTTGAAAATAAAGTACAAATGGCGCTAAGTCTTTCTCCTTCAGCGCTTCCAGCACAATGCGCGTTTTGCCAAGGCCTGGCTCTCCAAGAATTCGTATGTGTTTTTGTTCTTCAGATAATGCAGTTCTAATTTCATTGATGAGACTCGTTTGTTCATCTGAGACCTCAAAAATATTCGACATGTGCGCATTTATCTGCCATTCGCTAATTGTCCACGTCTCTTGAATAGTGTTGGGTACCAAAAGTGATGCAGTACCAGGGTATCGTTCGATAAATTCCGCAATTTGGCTTGCGCCTAGAATGTCAATTTTATCCTCGTAGCTTGAGAACCCCTCAGTTGCAAAATAGCTCGCAATCAATTTTCGTGCATCATGTCTCTGTTTTGGTGTGAAGTCTATTCCCGTAGAAATGACGACATATCGGCCATTTCTTTCTAGTAAACGCTGTATCTCGGAGAATAATTCTCCACTGGTACTAAACAGCTCTCCACGCATTGAGCTTTTAGTCCAAGGCTTGAACGAGCTACCTGATTTGATTTGGAATCCTGTGATTCCAGAACAGAATAGACAGTCGTTAGGAGTATCGAAATCATCTGGCGTACAGATTTCCGCATCAATTCCACCATCGGGAGTATTGAGGCGACTTGATATCGTTAGGACGGATGGACTTAGTTTCGCATATGCGCATTCTGCTCGGAAAACTTGGCGCAACACATCAACTGCCATCTCAGCACTCAGTGAAATAACTGCTTGTAATGGTATTTTCTGGAGAAAAGTCATTTGCGCCTGTCGATGTAAGTGTTCGATTTAAGTATGAGTTTGATTCAGATCTCGCTGTCTCAGATAGATGTTCCAATATCAATATGATGAATTGTCCATCAGTTAATTCACAAGGACAATACGATTATTTGATATTTTGAGTTCGAAAATAAATAATCTGGGCGGATGCCTGAAATATATTCCTCAGAAACTGCATAAGCAAACACGAAATCATTCGTTTTCATTTAATAACCTAGTCTTTAGTCTACGCACATCGATTAACTAATTATCTGTGTGGAGTTGAAATAGAAATGAAACTACTAAAAAAAATCGTATTAGCGTTGGCGTTAGCTTCGGCTACTGTTACACCTATCGTACATGCAGCAGACGTCACATTGCTCAATGTCTCCTATGACCCAACCCGTGAGTTATACCAAGATGTGAATGCGGTGTTCGCTAAGTTTTGGCAAACCAGGACCGGAGATAAACTCACGATTAAGCAATCGCACGGTGGTTCGGGTAAGCAGGCACGTGCGGTGATTGATGGCTTGGACGCCGATGTGCTGACTTTGGCCTTGGCGTATGACATTGATGCCGTTGCCGAAAAAGGTTTGTTGGATAAAGCGTGGCAGAAGCGTCTTGCGCATAATGCCTCGCCTTATACCTCGATCATCGTTTTCTTGGTGCGTAAAGGGAATCCCAAAGCGATTAAAGATTGGAATGATTTGGTCAAACCTGGGGTGGCGGTCATAACGCCGAATCCGAAAACGTCTGGTGGTGCACGTTGGAATTATTTGGCGGCATGGGGTTATGCTTTAAAACAAAAAGCAGGCAGCAATGTAACGGCTAAAGATTTTGTACAAAAGCTCTACAAAAACGTACCAGTTTTGGATTCTGGTGCACGCGGTTCGACCGTAACGTTTTCTGAGCGCGGCATTGGCGATGTATTGATCACTTGGGAAAATGAAGCCTATCTCGCATTGAAAGAATTTGGCGCCGATAAGTTGCAGATCGTCACGCCGAGTTTAAGTATTTTGGCCGAGCCACCGGTGACGGTAGTTGATAAAACCGTGGATAAACGCGGAACAAGAAAAGTGGCGGAAGCGTATCTGAATTATCTCTACACAGATGAAGCGCAAGACTTGATCGGCAAACATTTTTATCGCCCAACTTCTGAACGCGCAGCAAAGAAGTACGCAGGACAATTTGCGAAAGTGAATTTATTCAAGATTGATGAGGTATTTGGTGGTTGGAGTAAAGCGCAAAAAGAACATTTTTCTGATGGAGGTGTATTCGATCAAATTTATCAGGCAAAGTAAGGGTAGTGGTTCGATTCAACGGTCATTCTCAATAATCGTCTAGCGCATCGATGTGTCGTTGTGGAAGTTGTTGAGCATGTTTTGCTTCATTGTGATCCCCAAGTCATGGTGATACGGAATCGGCAATCAGATGCTTATTGAACGTAGTTGAAATTTTTAGTTTTCATCAAAACTCTCCCCCCTCGGTTTTGATAACATAACTAAGTTAGTCTGATCTTGGTGTTGCGCGACATAGCGATATTTTCTAGAGATGTTTTCTCTTGCGAATGTTTGTATGTCGCGCTTTTTTTATTTTCTATGCTGACGAAATGCGGATGTACACAAATCATCTAAGCAAGTGCAAATTACTTCGTTGGTTTTTCTCAAGTGGTGTTTTAAGCTGGTTTTATACGATTAACTGAAAGGAATGAGAATGACATACACCGGTTTAAGACATTATTTAAATAGTTTACCAACACAAACTACTAGTCAATTATTTCCAGGAAAAGATGGCCGTATTTCGGCGCGGTTTTTTAATGCGCGCTTAAGTAGCGTATTTCAGCCTATACGGTCTGGCGAAGATTTAAGTTTGCTTGCCTATGAGGCCTTTGTTCGTAGTTTTTCGGTCAATGATCAAGGGCTTAGTATCTGGAAATTATTAGAGCATGCTAGTTCTGATGATGAGTCGGTCGAGCTAGATCGTTTGTGCCGCTTACTGCATGCAATTAACTTTTTCCGTCAAGCGACTGCCGACAATCTCGACTTATATTTGAGTGTACATAATCGCCTATTAACGGCGGTTGCGGGTAATCATGGTGCTGCTTTTCAGCGGGTACTTGCCAGGTTAGATATCCCGCAGAAAAGAATTGTTTTGCAATTGCCAGCGATTGTTCCAAGTCAACGTTGGGCAATTACGCATGTTGCCGATAACTATCGTCGCAATGGATTCCGACTGGCACTTCATGCACAAAATATCGAACAAGCTTTTGACTTACTTGAACGTGTGCAGCCGGATGTGTTGAAGCTCACTTTCGAACAAAGTCTGGCGGATAAGAATGCTTGGCTGTTTGAAGATTTACTCAGACAGGCGGCGCGACAATCTTGCTTAATTATTTTGCGTAAAGTCGATCAATTGACCGTGTTTGAGAAATTGCGAGAATTTTCCGATTATCGGCTTGCTTTTGCGATGCAAGGTAATGCGATTGATATTGCGCGTTCTCATCTGATCAATCCTGAAGGAACGCCATCTCACCTGCGCCAGCAAACGGATTCGAATGCTTCGCCTCGGCAAGCTTGTTGCTGAGCGATTAGGCTTTTGAGCCTCAGACATTACGCCAGCTTATGCAGAAATCGACTATAGAAATATGAAAAAAATCGTTTTCCATATAACTTGATCATGCAATCATCTGTCATCTAAAGCTTATCTGGTAATAAGGGCTGTGCATGACATTTCTATCAAAAAATCGGGCGAAGGCACGACGGGTCATTCCCGGTTTTCACTTATCGGTGGGATTTACCTTGTTTTATTTGGGCCTAATCGTCCTGATTCCTTTGTCCGCGGTCTTCATTAAAACCTTTAGCATGACTTGGGATGCGTTTTGGCATACCGTCACTTCTGAGCGCGTGATGGCTTCGTATCGCTTGACCTTTGGTGCGTCTTTGCTCGCAGCCTTTATTAATGTGATTTTTGGCGGTATCTTGGCTTGGGTGTTGGTTCGTTATCAATTCCCAGGAAAACGCTTGATTGATGCGTTTGTGGATTTGCCTTTTGCCTTGCCAACTGCGGTGGCTGGCATCACTTTAGCGACCCTGTATGCGCCGAATGGATGGCTAGGCAAGTTGTTAGCGCCGTTTGACATTAAAGTCGCTTATACCCCGCTCGGCGTATTAGTGGCGTTGATCTTTATCGGTTTACCTTTCGTTGTACGCACCGTACAACCCGTGTTGGAAGAAGCAGAAAAAGAACTTGAAGAGGCTGCCATTAGCTTGGGGGCTAGCCATTGGCAAACTTTTGTGCGGGTGATTTTCCCCACCATTTTGCCCGCCGTATTGACCGGCTTTGCTTTAGCTTTTGCCCGTGCTACTGGCGAATATGGTTCAGTGATTTTCATTGCTGGCAACATGCCGATGATTTCTGAGATCACACCACTTTTCATGATCACGAAACTCGAACAGTATGATTACGCGGGTGCGACCGCCATTGCTGTGGTGATGTTGATTATTTCCTTTATTTTGTTGTTGGCGATTAATGCGCTGCAAGCATGGACGCGCCGTCGTCAGACAGCAGGGAGAGAATAATGAGTACACAAATTTCAACGACGAAACACCTAGAACCGCGCACAGAGCCGCCGCTGCAATTGCAAGCGACATTAGAACCTGTATGGGTAAGAATTTTGTTACTTACCGTCGCATTGGCGTTCGTGACCTTGTTTTTGTTTATTCCATTGGTGGCTGTATTCACTGAAGCTTTACGTAAGGGGTGGGATGTTTATCTCACGTCGATTCAAGAGCCCGATGCGGTGTCAGCAATTAAACTCACTTTGATTGCTGCGGGAATTGCGGTGCCTTTGAATTTAGTATTTGGGGTTGCTGCAGCTTGGGCGATCGCGAAATTTGAATTCCGTGGTAAGAACGTTTTACTGACTCTCATTGATCTCCCGTTTTCTGTCTCGCCCGTGATTTCGGGTCTGATCTATGTGCTGTTGTTTGGAGCGCAAGGTTGGTTTGGCGAATGGTTGCGCGAGCACGATATCAAGATCTTGTTTGCGGTACCGGGCATCGTGTTGGCCACGATTTTTGTGACTTTCCCTTTCGTTGCACGTGAATTGATTCCCTTGATGCAGGCGCAAGGTAGTGAGGAAGAAGAGGCCGCATTGGTATTGGGCGCTTCTGGTTGGAAAACTTTCTGGCATGTGACTTTGCCGAATATCAAGTGGGGTTTGCTATACGGTGTGATCTTGTGTAATGCGCGGGCGATGGGTGAATTTGGTGCGGTATCGGTGGTGTC
Source organism: Affinundibacterium fentianense (assembly GCF_018139545.1). Taxonomy (GTDB): domain Bacteria; phylum Pseudomonadota; class Gammaproteobacteria; order Burkholderiales; family Burkholderiaceae_D; genus Undibacterium; species Undibacterium fentianense. The sequence continues at coordinate 202,815 of NZ_JAGSPJ010000005.1, forward strand.
CGGTCATATACGCGGCGAGACCAATACCATGCCCTTGCAGATTGAAATTTTGTACAACGAATATAACTTCACTGCAGCATTTGCAGTGGCCTCTTTGTTGACATTATTAGCGCTGGTGACATTGGCATTGAAAACCATCGTGGAATGGAAAACCGACGAATCGCGTCAAGGTATTCCACAGGAATAAAGAGCTTGGTGTAGCGCCCCTTCTCCCGCTAGCGGGGAATAGGGAGTAAGAATGTAAATATTTGAAAGATCGGAAAAAAACATGAGCATTGCTGTCAATCAATTGCAAAAACGCTTTGGTAGTTTTACTGCCCTCGATAATGTGTCTTTAGATTTTCCGAATGGTGAATTAACTGCATTATTGGGACCATCTGGCTGCGGTAAGACGACCTTGCTGCGCATCATTGCTGGCTTGGAATATGCTGATAGCGGTCAGGTCTTGTTGGACGGTGAAGACGCTTCCAATCAGCATGTGCGTGAACGTCAAGTCGGCTTTGTGTTTCAGCATTACGCCTTATTCAAGCACATGACGATCTTTGAAAATATTGCATTCGGCTTGCGTGTAAAACCGCGTCATTTGCGTCCAAGCGAAGCGCAAATCAAGGAAAAAGTCACCAAGTTGTTGGAATTGGTACAACTTGATTGGTTGGCAGATCGTTACCCGCCGCAACTCTCTGGTGGACAGCGCCAAAGGATAGCCTTGGCGCGTGCATTGGCGGTTGAACCTCGTGTTCTTTTACTTGACGAACCTTTCGGTGCGCTTGATGCCAAGGTACGCAAAGAGCTGCGCCGTTGGTTACGTCGCTTGCACGATGAATTGCATGTGACGAGTATTTTCGTCACGCACGATCAAGAGGAAGCGCTCGAAGTGGCTGATCAAATTGTGGTGATGAATCACGGCAAAGTTGAGCAAGTCGGGGCGCCGAATGAAGTGTACCAACATCCTGCCACTCCCTTTGTCTATGGGTTCTTAGGCAATGTGAACTTGTTTCATGGACGTGTTCACGAAGGCATCTTGGATGCGGATGGTGTTGCGTTTGATGCGCCAGGGCATGCTGACACAAAAGATGCAGTCGGCACTGGTTATGTGCGTCCTCATGAACTGGATATCGATCGATATACACCAGACGCAAAAGGTTTGATCGTCAAACTGCGTCGTGTACATGGAATCGGCCCATTAGCGCAATTGGAGTTGGTCCGCGAAGATAATGGTCAAATTGTGGAGGCGATGATTAGTACAGAGCGCGCAGTGCATTTGAATCTGCAAGTAGGAGAAGCTTTGGTGGTGAAGCCAAAACGCCTGCATGTATTTGTCGATAATGTGAATGCCTAGGAACGACGATGAACTTCCAACAATTACGCTCCATTCGTGAAGCCTGCCGTTGCGGTTATAACTTAACCGAAGTGGCGAATGTCTTATACACTTCTCAACCCGGTGTCAGTCGTCAGATTCGCGAAGTGGAAGAAGAGCTCGGCGTGGATATCTTCGAACGCAATGGCAAACGCTTGACTGGTTTGACCGAGCCCGGCAAAGGTATTTTGCCGATCATCGAACGCTTGCTATTAGAGGCTGAGAATTTACGCCAAGCTGGTAACGATTATTCCGATCAAGCGCGTGGGACATTAGCAATCGCAACCACACATACACAAGCACGTTATGTTTTACCAAAGGTCGTGCAACAATTTCGCTTGGCGTTCCCAGAAGTTCGTATCGCCTTACAACAGAGTGCACCGGAACATATAGCGGAATGGGTTCTGTCCGGTAAAGCCGATATTGGGATCGCGACTGAAGGTTTGTCGGCGTTTAAAGATCTTGTTTCCTTTCCTTGCTATGAATGGAATCATGTGGTGGTCGTGCCAGATGGACATTCTTTGCTGACACATGCTGAATTAAGCTTGGCTGATCTCGCCAAGTATCCTTTGATTACTTATGATGTTGGGTTCACGGGTCGAGGGCATATCGACGATGCATTTAGACAAGCAGGTCTACGCACCGACATTGTATTGACTGCGATGGATTCTGACGTGATTCAGCAGTATGTAGCCTTAGGACTTGGCGTTGGACTTGTTGCCTCGATGGCGATTGAGACAGGCAATGAAAATCAACGAGCACAAGGTCTAAGGACCATTTCAGCTTCGCATTTATTTCAATCGAATGTGACTCGACTGGCTGTACGTCGCGGCGCTTATTTACGTGCCTACACCTACGATTTTATACAAAAATTTGCGCCAGATTTAAGCCGCGAAGATATTCGAGCTGCATTGGCTGAGAATGAGGTTTAGCGAAATAAGTTTGGGAAATTGAGAATCGCTCAGCATCCATTCGGGTGCTGAGCGTTGTTGTACAGGATTAAACGGATGGTTCGATTCCAAAGCGTTGCTGGATAGAAGTAAGTATGCCTTCTGGATTCAGGCCGCTTTCTGCGAGGAGTAAACTGGGATCGCCGTGATCAATGAATTGATCAGGCAATCCAAGAATTAACAAAGGTTTGTTCAAATTTGCAGAAGCAAGAAATTCAGCAACAGCGGAACCGGCGCCGCCCATTATGCAACCTTCTTCCACTGTGACCAGTGCGTCGTGGCTTGCTGCCATCGCGCGTATCATCTCTTGGTCAATTGGTTTGATGAAGCGCATGTTCACTACCGTGGCATCAATACTCGTTGCAGCTAAGATAGCTGGATGTACCATCGAGCCAAACGCCAAGATTGCGATTTTCTTGCCCTGGCGCTTGAGCTCCGCCTTACCAATGGGAAGTTGGCTTAGGTCGTTTTCGATCGCAGCACCAATCCCTGCACCACGCGGATAACGAATCGCGGCTGGGCCTGGATAGTGGTAGCCAGTGGTCAACATTTGGCGACATTCGTTTTCATCGCTTGCCGCCATCACGACCATATTCGGAATACAACGCAAATACGCGAGATCATAGTTGCCAGCGTGGGTTGCACCGTCTGCACCGACTAAGCCCGCACGGTCTAAGGCAAACGTTACATCTAAATTTTGCAATGCGACATCATGGATTAATTGATCGTAAGCGCGTTGTAAGAAAGTCGAATAGATCGCTACCACCGGCTTGAGACCTTCCGTCGCCAAGCCACCGGCAAAGGTCACGGAATGTTGCTCTGCGATCCCGACATCGTAGTAGCGCTGAGGGAAGCGTTGTTCAAATTCCACCATGCCAGAGCCTTCTCGCATCGCAGGAGTGATACCGATCAATTTGTCGTCGGCGCTTGCCATATCACATAACCAATCGCCAAAAACCTGTGTATAGGTTTTTTTTGCGGCAGTGGTGGCGGGTTTAATTCCTTCGGCGGGATTAAACTTGCCCGGACCGTGATACAAAATAGGGTCGGCTTCGGCGAGTTTGTAGCCCTGTCCCTTTTTAGTCACCACGTGCAAAAATTGTGGGCCTTTCAGATTTTTGATATTTTGCAGGGTAGGAATGAGCGATTCGAGGTCATGGCCATCAATCGGACCAATGTAATTGAAACCAAATTCTTCGAACATGGTTGCAGGCACGACCATACCTTTTGCATGCTCTTCAAATCGGCGCGCAAGCTCTAACATCGGTGTTGGTAAAACAGATTTGCCAACGTTTCTCGCTGCGGCATAAAATTTACCGGACATCAAGCGTGCTAAATAGCGGTTCAACGCACCGACAGGCGGAGAAATGGACATATCGTTGTCATTTAAGACCACCAGCATATTGATATCGTCGTAGACACCCGCATTGTTCATTGCTTCGAATGCCATGCCAGCGGTCATCGAGCCATCACCAATAATCGCTACCGCATGCCGCGATTCACCCTTGGTTTTGGCCGCTAATGCCATTCCAAGTGCGGCGGAAATTGAAGTCGAAGAGTGCGCTGTCCCGAAGGTATCGTATTCGCTCTCGACTCTGCGAGGAAATCCCGAAATACCGCCATGTTGACGTAGGCTATGCATCTGATCACGACGACCTGTCAAAATCTTGTGGGGATAGGTTTGATGACCTACGTCCCAGACTAAGCGATCTTCTGGTGTATTGAAAACATAATGCAAGGCGATGGTCAGTTCCACCGTGCCGAGATTGGAGGATAAATGGCCACCTGTTTTCGATACAGACTCAATCACATATTGGCGCAATTCATCGGCCAATGCACTTAATTGATGGCGATTGAGCGCACGTAAATCAGCTGGCGAGTTAATCGTATTGAGTAGGGACATTATTATGCTTTCCGCTGAACGATGAGGTCTGCAAGATCATGCAGATACTGGGCGGATTCTCCAAAAGGTAAAAGAGCTTGGTGTGCATCGTGGCACAATTGATCTGCGAGTTGACGCGAAGCTTCTAGTCCAAGCAAGGACACATAGGTTGGTTTATTGTCGGCGGCGTCCTTGCCCGCTGTTTTGCCTAATGTGGCGGAATCCGCAGTCGCATCTAGGACATCATCAACTACCTGGAATGCCAAGCCAATCGCCCCCGCATAGATGTTCAACGCATCGACTTCTTTCGCTTCGAGTGGTTTGCCGCTCATCGCACCAAGCAGCACCGACGCTCTTAACAAAGCGCCCGTTTTTAATCTGTGCATTTGCTCCAGCTCGGCGCGATTCAATGCCTTGCCAACACTCGCCAAATCGATGGCCTGCCCGCCACACATACCGACTGAGCCTGAGGCTTGCGCTAACAGTTGCAACATGGGTAGCTTGTGCTCAGCGCAGGCTTGTGATTCGCTCAAAACTAAAAATGCTTGCGCTTGTAGCGCGTCACCGACGAGTAAGGCGGTTGCTTCATCATATTTCTTATGAACGGTCGGTTTGCCGCGACGAAGTGCATCATCATCCATACACGGCATGTCATCATGTACTAATGAATAGGCATGTATCATTTCGACTGCACAAGCCGCACGCGATAAGAGTTCTGCCGGCGCTTGAAACAATTCACCTGCCGCAAAAACCAGCAATGGGCGCACACGTTTTCCGCCATCCAAAACGGCATAGGCCATCGCTTCGTGTAAAGTCTTTGGTGCTAGTGTGACCGGAGGGAGATACTTTTCTAAAGCAATTTCGACATCAGCTTGAATCTGCTTCATCCATGTTTGAAATGCTGCGCTCATGCTTGGCCCTTGTTGTCTTCGACCTGATCGGAGGAAAAGGGTTTAAGCATACCAGCATCCAAAATTTTGACTTGTTGTTCAACTTTTTCTAATTGTGAGGCACAAAATTTGATCAGCTCTGAGCCACGTTGATATGCACTGACTGACGCTTCGAGTGGAAGTTGGCCTGTTTCCATTTGCGCTACCAATTCACTCAGTTCCGCCATAGCGCTTTCGAATGAAACTGGTGTGGCCTGCGATGGTAATTTCTTTGACATAGATTTGTTTGCAAGGTAGATTGCAGGAGCGGCAAGGCGAGAATGCCAAGTTTTCTCAAAACCCTGTATTTTAGTGCAAAGGGGCTCGCCGTGTGGAGATATCCAAGGCAGTCTTCTAGAGGAAAGACTTAATATAAAAATATTAAATTGGCAAAAAAGACTGCGATGTGCAAAAAAATGCTTAAAAAATGAGCGAAATTGCGTTTCAAACATTTCCATGTGGAAATAAATTGAATATAGTTGAGCTATGGCGAATGAGAAAGGACGATATTTGTGTCACCTCGTTCATACCAATTGTCGCAAAGCAAAAAACCTATTCATAAAAAGCGTAAAGTGGTCGTAATACCCTAAATCGGGTGTTTAATTTGATGGTTGAGTGAAGCTTATAAGGTTGGTGTGGTAAAAATTCTTTTATGTCCATAAATCAAGTACATCCAAAGCAAGCAGCTAGCAATGCCAAACTGGAACAACCTGTTCCGTTGGATAAGCTTGATACATGGCAAGCGCTGATCCAACATGCCTACCAATTGTTGACGCCACAAATCGATGCGTTTTCCGCACGCTTATCGCATGCACTTTTTGTAAAGTCTGAAGAAACCAGCGATTCGAAACTCGCGACGCTGTATTTTCATGGTGCGCAATTACTGAAAAACAGTACCTATACCTATTACTATTTGTGCTCGGGAAATATTGAGAAAATATTAAGAAGCGAGACACAAGTCTTGCGCAACCCTGAAAAGAAATCCCCCGCTGCTGTGGCCGACGTGGCGATGAGTCTCGTGTCCTATGAAGAAATGGATTTAAAACTGAGTATCAGCCGAGCTAGTCGTTCGCTCGAATTGAGCCATGCTGAAAGCCTCGCTGCATTGAATATGCGACTCGCAAGTTTATTGGGCGTAGAGACGCTAAATTTGGCGCAAAATCCTTTCCGACCAGAAGTATTTTTAAGAGCGGCGAATACTGCTTGGTGTGAATTTAATCCAGAAAAAGCGGCGCATGAATTCGTATTGCCGCTACTTAGTGATCTCCTTTTTGACCTCACACCCGTCTACCTCGGTTTGAATGAGTTGCTCGTGGTGCGCGGCGTTTTACCGGATTTGCAGGAGACTTATCGTCTCAAGCGCAAACAAGCAAGTGTCGACGCTGCGCGCTTGGGTGAAGCAGTAAAGAATGAAGTAACAAAAAAATTAGAGCAATACTTTACTCAACAATCTGGTACGCAGACGACGCTCGTCCAAGGTGGCTTGCAGTCAGGCGGACAAAGCGGTGCTCATCTGAATACCGGTTTGTCCTATCCTCAGGATGCTGCCAATTTTCAGACGACAAATTCCGAGTTATTTCAATACCTCGCTGGAATGCAAAAAAATATGGCATTCCAGCAACTTGTGTCAGGCGCCAATCAAGCGGTGCGTTTGTCGCAACTACGTCATGAGATGCCAGCGATGTTGCACACTGGTGTTGAGAAACATACGTTTGATTTGCTGTCGCATGTCTTTGATGGTGTGCTCAATAATCAGGACATCGTTGATCCAATCAAAGATTTGATTAGCGCCTTACAAGTCCCTGTGTTAAAGGCCGCTTTGATCGATAAAGATTTTTTCTTTCAAGATACTCATCCTGCGCGGCGTTTGATTGATCTGCTCTCCAAATATAGTGCTGCGCTCGATCCCGCTAAAGGAGTCGATGATCCGCTCTTTCAAGAGATGCAGAGAAATGTATTGCGGGTTCAAAAAGAATTTGATCAGCAACTTAGCTTGTTTGATGAGGTCGTCACCGATCTCGAGAAGTTTATTCAACAAGAAGAAGCTGCCACCATCGAAGCATTGCAAGCGCCGATTAATCGTGCCTTACAAAGAGAGCGTTTTAAGCAAGCGAGTGAAGCAGCAAACAATGATGTGTCGATGCGAATCGGTACTGGGGAAGTCGTCGCGTTTGTTGAGACTTTTTTAGAGAATCGTTGGACCAAAGTGTTGACCTTGGCGTATAGCGTACAAGAACAAAAACCCCATGCTGTAGAAGATGCCATCAAGACGATGGATGACTTAATTTGGAGCATTAAGCCTAAGATCACCTTGGCGCAACGTCAGGACTTAATTAATCGATTACCGGGAATTTTGGCTCGCCTGAATAAGTGGCTAAGCCTCATTAAGTGGGAAGACGCCGACAGGGTTCAGTTTTTCGCTGACTTGGCTGAATGCCATGCTTCTATCGTACGGGCACCTCTAGAACTTTCGCCTGAGCGGCAAATGGAAATCGCCGTCGAGGCCGCGCAAATCGCAACGCAGCGTCGCCTCGAAAAACGCGCAAAAGCGGAGGCTGAAGCCAAAGCCAAGCAACAGGCAGAGGAGGAAGAGAAAGCACGCTTGTTGCAAGTGGCAATCGACAAAGCGAGGGCTGAAGCGAAAGCGCAAGCTGAAGCTGAAGCCGCGAGTAAAGAAATTCTGCGCGCTGAGCAAGCCGCGAATCAGGTCGATGCGGAAGTGGCAGTGCCACTCGCTACACCTAAACTTTTGCCGCAAATTGATGAAGCCGAAGTGGTCGCTAAAATTGAACAGGCTATTCAAGATGCGACGACGACGGTCGCCAACTTGGAGCGCGGTGTTTGGATCGAGTTCCAAGCGCACGATCAAGCTTGGATGAAACTACGATTGGCTTGGGTAAGTCCTATGCGCAGCTTGTTTATTTTCACCTCCAGCCATAAAGAAAAATCCTTCTCGATGCCTGTGGATGAATTGGAAAAGCGCTTCCGTGAAGCCACGGTCAAGTTGATATCAACGGATCATGTTGTCGATCGCGCCTTATTGGCTGCACTCGATCAAAAACCCGTCATGGCTGCAGAAGAAGCGGTTGCCAGTTAAATTGTCTACGCTAACAATGGCGTAGACAATTTCGGCGCTCTGCTGGGTGCGCAGCGGTGTAAAAAAATAGAAAAATCCCCCTTGGTTGTCAGTGCTTTAGCTGCCGTACCGCCTGTTTGAATTCAACTACCATATTGTCATCCGTGATGTTGAGACGCGCGTTGTCGCGCAAAATGGCCTCGCGTTGATCGAGAAGTTCCCACTGGCTTAACTTGTCTAATTCTTCTAATAGTGCCGGGCTTTGCGTGAAGATAGAACGATTTTCTGCATCTTTAAATTTCAGCAAAGATGCACGTCGTTCTTCTTGGCTAATATTAAATGGGGTATCGCTTGCAGCGACAAAATTCTGTACTCTTAAGATATATTTGAACTGACGCGCAGCGGTATAGACGACATCTTCATTGCCAGTTGTGTTGTAGTAAATCACTCCGCCCGGTTGGAGTCGTGTCTTTGCCAATTTTAAGAAATCTTCAGATAGCAAGTTGGTTGCATTGCTTCGCCAAAAGAAAGTGGTGTTCATCACGATAAGATCGAATTTCTCATCGGGATGATTGCGTATCCAACGCCGCCCATCGTCGAAAAACAAGCGAAACTTTGGAGAAGCGAAGATCGAAGCGATTGCTGGATAGTGAGAAATGATTTCCACATAGGCACGATTGATTTCAATCGCTGTCAGATTTTCAATGTCAGCATGATTCAATAATACGCGAGTCCAGGAGCCAGAACTGAGGCCGATTTCAAGAACGCGTTTGGGTTGGCGATGCAAAGCAGAAATGAGATAGGTGCGTTCTATCATATTATCGTTGAGTACCGGATCTGTATTGAATTTTCCATCGTAAATTCCACCCCCGTAAATGATATCGGACCCTGACTTGTTTGCCGCGACTGTGACAATGCCGGAGCGACTCTCTTTGACATACTTAAAGCTTTGCGCCTGATGATCCGCGAATTGAAGTTTCTCTAGATAGTTTTGAAATCCCGTTGGGTGAAGTGCGACCATGCACAGACTAGCGATAGCGAGGCTGGCTAAGGTGAGGCGCTTGAAATTCATTTTGGGGATGCGTAATGGTTGTCTCGCATCGTGATTTTTGGATGGAATAAACCAGAGGAAGACAAAAATAGCCAGCATTGAAATTGTGCTCAATATGGCTATATTTTCACGCAAAGTATAAAAGTCGAGCAATAAGAAGCCAGTGATGACGGGCCCTGTACTGGCACCGATAATGTTCGCAAAATATAGCCAACTCATGCGCATGGTCGAGTCCTGCTCATCAGAACGTAAACCTGCATGAATCAATAAGGGCAGCAAACTTCCGGCATAAAACGCGATCAAAGTGATCAATACATATGCGATGCCCAAGCCAGCGTCTTTACCTGCAATAGCGGTGATATGGGCGACGATAGGTAAAGCGAGATAAAACAGCAAAGTCGCATAGATCATGTAGCTGACAGTTTTGCGAATAATATTTGTATTCGACTCACACAGTGACTTTGCTCTCAATGATCCCAAGGTAATTCCAAGTAAGAACGTGGCCAATAGTTGACCAAAAATCTGTGGTGAGCCACCACTAAGAAAACCCAAAATTCGATACCACAAGATTTCTTGACTTAGCGAGACGTACCCGACAATGGTGAGGCTAACGAAGACAAGCGGAAAAGGCAGAGTGGGTGATGCCGTCGCGCCGATGCGAGCGGAAGTCGAAGCCAGGTCGGCGGCGACAGGTTTTTTTAGGTGTCGACTCGGGTGAAGAACCAATGCTGCAGTGACGAAATTGCACATTGCTGCCACCAGAATAGAGGTTTTTAGACCAGTGATAACAAACAAAATTTCGACCGTTGCAAATGCGGCGATCGCTGAACCCAAGGTGTTTAATGCATATAAGAGGCCCAACGTCTGGCCGAAATTATGAAAGTATTTCTGCAAATGGGCGACCAAAATGGGCAAAGTCGCACCCATCAGTAAAGTTGGAATGCCGAGAATTGCATAGGTTGAAAGTGCTAAGGTCGTTAACGAATGGGTGTCTATTTGATGGCTGATCCAGCTGATCACGTCTAAGCTGAAAAAACCGAAGATGCCTATTCCCAATTCAAGCACAAGAAAAATGCGCAGAGCGTGTCGACCAAAATGCTGCTGCGCGAAGCCGCCAATTAAGGCACCAATACCTAATCCAAACATGAAAATCGAAACAATAATGGTGACGGATTCGCTATTGATACCAAAAGATGTAAATAAGACGCGCTGCCAAATTACTTGGTAGATCAGTGCGGAAAATCCTGAAACGAGAAAAAGCAGCGCAACATATTTCTCAGAACTAAAAATGGCCGTTCTGCCTTTTGCGCCAGTGAGGATTAGGTACATCACGCTGGTCCAGATCGCCATGCCCACCACTAAGAAACTTGTGTAGAGAAAGTACGAGCCTTGTCCGAGTATCGCCTGTGGTGGCAGCAGGAATGCTAGATAGGGTAACAGGCATACAAATCGAAATGTTTTGCGACGAGTCTGTTCTGGTATTGTCCCAACTAAATTTTTCTCGATGTAGTTGTCGAGGAGACGCAGTCCAAATGGTAGTCCGAGCAAGATGAGTAGATGCCAGTGATTTTGTATTGACCCAAGTTGCGCATCCAAAAGTCGAGCAGAAAAATTGGGATAGGTACAAGCCAATCCATAAAATATACCAACAAGGTAAGGCAGTAAGTGTAGAAAAATCGTGCTAGGCATGAGTTGATTTCCTGTTTCATTCGACGATGATTAAATTGACTTCGACATCGAGTGGGTGGGGCTAAACGCTTATTATGCTTGTCTTACTCGAGACGTTTCGAATTTTTTTTGCATGAAAGTCGCGTTCAATACACAAACGTATCTGGCGCAATCGTTTGCGTCGTCTTGCGGGGAGATGAGAGATCAAATGTTGATCGTGATGATTGGTGTGAGCGAGGTTTCTTCTTGCGTCTCGACTGACTCGTCTCTCGTCGTGGAAATGCCGCAATGGGCGGACTTTTTTTCTCTCTATTTTGTTTTTTTGATTGGCGCCCACCTCGATTTTGATCAGGACTCGCTCCGATAAAGTTTATGCATTTCATGCATAGTTAGATGCAAACAAAGCATTGGAACGCTGGATGTGACTTGCCTTAAGATGCGCTGCCTGCGATGCAATCAGTTGGATTTAACAAGAATCCGTAGGCAAGAATAGCGAAAACTAAAGATCAAAACCAAGAAATTTTATTCAAGAAGAGCGAGCCTTATCATGTCGAGTAATCACCAAATTCCTTCTTATTTAACCCCACACGCGACGGGGCCGTGGAATGTCTATTTGGAACAAATTGATCGCGTCACACCCTATCTAGGTAGTCTTTCACGTTGGGTCGAAACTCTAAAACGTCCTAAGCGTATTTTGATCGTTGACGTTCCGATTGAACGCGATGACGGCACGATCGCGCACTTTGAAGGCTATCGCGTGCAACACAATACTTCGCGTGGCCCTGGTAAAGGTGGCGTGCGTTTCCATCAAGATGTGACATTGTCTGAAGTGATGGCATTGTCTGCTTGGATGACGATTAAGAACTCGGCGGTCAACGTTCCTTACGGCGGTGCTAAAGGAGGTATTCGCGTTGATCCTAAAACTTTGTCACGCGGTGAATTGATGCGTATGACGCGTCGCTACACATCCGAAATCGGGATCATCATCGGCCCAGATAAAGATATTCCAGCACCAGACGTCAATACCAACGAGCAAACCATGGCGTGGATGATGGATACCTATTCCATGAATGAAGGTCGCACCGCGACAGGTGTGGTTACTGGTAAGCCTATTTCTTTAGGCGGTAGCTTGGGGCGCCGAGAAGCGACAGGTCGTGGTGTTTTCGTAGTAGGTTGCGAAGCTGCCGCGAAAAAAGGTGTGACGATTGCTGGCGCAAAAATCGCAGTACAAGGTTTTGGTAATGTGGGCGGGATCGCAGCGCGTTTATTCGCGGATGCTGGCTCCAAAGTGGTGGCGGTACAAGATCATGGCGGTACGATATTCCACTCAAATGGTTTGGATGTGCATAAGTTGTTAGATCACGTCGCGGCGAATGGCAGTGTTGCTGGTTTCCCTGGTGCTGAAGCGGTATTGCCGAACGAAGAATTCTGGAAAGTGCAATGCGATATCTTGATTCCAGCCGCTTTGGAACAACAAATCACAGAAGCGAATGCCAATCAAATTACGGCAAAAATTATACTCGAAGGTGCGAATGGTCCAACTACGCCAGAGGCTGACGATATTTTGCGTGACCGCGGTGTTTTGGTGGTGCCTGACGTCATTGCAAACGCCGGTGGCGTAACGGTTTCCTACTTTGAATGGGTACAAGATTTCTCTAGCTATTTCTGGACTGAAGATGAAATCAACAATCGCTTAACCCGTATTATGAAAGAAGCATTCCATTCAGTATGGCAAGTGACCGAGGATAAGAATGTTTCCTTGCGTACAGCGGCGTTTATTATTGCTTGTACTCGTGTATTGCAAGCGCGAGAAGTCCGAGGTCTCTACCCATAATTGAGCGCGGCGATAAATTCGATTCTCGGGCGCATAGCGGCGTTGTCTTTCCTCGCAATATTGACATATTGCTGCGATAGACGCCTTGCTCTGCATCCCGAGTATCAAATTTCTCTTGGCTCAATAGTGTTTGAAATTCGATAGAAAAAAGATTTGTAAGGTGGGAAAAGCCCGCGCCGCCAGACCATGCAGTAACTGCGTGTCTTCAGTTTTTTCAACTTACTCCAAACTTCTTCCAACCAAACACACAAATTCCGCAAAGTGTAAAATAGCATGGCAAATGTTTCCGCTTCAAAGGAATACCGTGTTTAAGTATTTATGCTTTAGCCTCACTCTGCTGTTCGCTATACAAGTTCACGCCGCAGATACCTTAGCGCGTATCAAAGAACGCAAGACTATCGTCATTGCGCATCGTGAAGCGAGTGTTCCCATCTCCTATTTATCTGAAGACAGTAAGCCCATAGGCTACGCCATGGATATTTGCAGCAAAGTGGTTGAACGCATTAAACGTGATTTAAAGCAGCCGCAAATAACGCTCAGCTATTTACTGGTTAACTCATCAAATCGGTTTTCCGCGATACAAGACGCAAGCGCGGATTTGGAATGCGGCACGACGGCCAATACCGCCGAACGTCGTAAGCAAGTAGCGTTTTCCATACCTTATTTTTTTTCAGCAACCAGATTTTTAATCAAAGCCGATTCCAGTATCAAGAATTGGTCAGACTTAACGCAAAAACGGGTGGCCATCGTGCGCGGCAGCACGGCGAGTGGTTTGCTACGTCAGCTAACGCAATTGAAAATCTCCGAGCTCAAGTTAATGGAAGTCAGTCACTCGCGTGCGGGATTTGAATTGCTACAAGAAGGACAGGTAGACGCCTTAGTTGCCGAAGAGGTGGTTTTGGCCGGATTGCGGGCGAGCATGGACTCGACACAACAATGGAAGATCGTCGGTGAGGGTATCGGTATTGAAGCGCAAACTGTCATGTTTGCAAAAGATGATCCCGTCTTGAAAGTGCTCGTAGATAAAGAGATCGCCAGAATGATCAATGAAGGCGAGTTGGTAAAAATTTATGATAAGTGGTTTACGCAGGCCTTGCCAGGATCGGGCGTGAATCTCGCGTTGCCTATGAGTTTTTTATTGCGTGATAGTTTGCGTTTTCCGTCAGACAAAGTGCTTAACTAAGCTCGCATACCCTCGCCAAAACGGTAAAATAGCGGATGTTTTGATATTCCTTGAATTATCATCGCCTCTTCTTTGATTTTGCGAGCCCTTATGACAACTAGCGCCCCCCAACAATTCACCATCACCCGCCCAGACGACTGGCATTTACATTTACGCGATGGCGAAGCCTTAAAAACCGTATTGCCACATACCGCCGCCCAATTTGCTCGCGCAATTGTGATGCCAAATTTGAAGCCGCCAGTGACGACGACGGCTTTGGCGAGTGCATATCGTGAACGGATCGTGGCAGCTTTGCCAGAAGGGATGTTGTTTGAACCTTTGATGACATTGTATTTGACGGATAACACACCACCCGATGAAATCCGACGTGCTAAAGAGAGTGGCTTTGTTCATGCGGTGAAGTTATATCCAGCTGGTGCGACGACCAATTCAGATGCGGGTGTGACCGATTTGCGTAAATGCTATAAAACTTTAGAAGTCATGCAAGAAGTTGGCATGCCGTTCTTAGTGCACGGTGAAGTGACAAGTCCCGAGATCGATTTGTTTGATCGTGAAGCGGTGTTTATTGACACCGTCATGAAGCCTTTGCGTGCCGATATGCCAGAACTGAAAGTCGTATTTGAGCACATCACGACTAGCGATGCGGCAGCCTATGTCGCGGAAGCGAGCGGTCCGATTGCCGCAACGATCACTGCGCATCATTTGCTGTACAACCGCAATGAGATTTTCAAGGGTGGGATTCGCCCTCACTATTATTGCTTGCCTGTCTTGAAGCGCGAAACGCATCGTCAGGCTTTGGTGCAAGCCGCAACCTCAGGTAACCCTCGATTCTTCCTTGGCACCGATTCTGCGCCGCACGCAAAAGGCGTGAAAGAACATGCTTGTGGTTGCGCAGGTTGCTATACCGCTTTGCATGCGATGGAGCTGTATGCACAGGCCTTTGATCAAGTTGGCGCTTTGGATAAGTTGGAAGGCTTTGCGAGTTTCTTCGGACCAGACTTTTATCAATTGCCACGAAACGCTGGCAGCATCACATTAAAACGTGAAAGTTGGACTTTGCCAAACGAACTCAGTTATCTCGACGGTAGCTTAGTGCCACTGAATGGTGGTGAGACTATCAACTGGAAAGTTTCTGCGTAATTGTCGATGACAAAGTTTTACTCGGTCATCGATTGGTCACGCCCTTGGCTAGCCTCGATTCTTCCTGCTGCTGAAGCAATTCTGGCGCAGGAAGAATGGCGTGCTGCCTTGAATCAAGCTGCGTGCGCAGCAGGTTTATCGAATCATCGTGATCTACCTTTGCAATTTATTCCACAAGAAGAATTGCCAGAAGGTGTTGCCTACGAAAGCCACATCAGCGCGGCGGGTAAAGTGCCGACGCGAGAAAACCTGCATGATTTTTTTAATGCGCTGGTTTGGCTAAGTTTTCCGCAAATCAAACGTCAACTCAACGCATTACAAGCCGCGCAAATTGAGACGCTGGGGATTGGCAAATCACGCGGTCCAGCGCGTGACGCGGCAACGATTTTTGATGAAAATGCAGCACTTTTGGTGTTAGAGAACTCTGAACGAGGACATCGACTGTTAAGTTGTTTGCGTGCGCATCAATGGCAACAGGCATTCGTTGAACATCGTAACGATTTCGCTGTAGCTGCGCAGGTCTGGAGCTTTGGTCATGCTTTGATGGAAAAATTGGTGCAGCCATACAAAGGCATCACGGCGCATGCTTGGGTGGTGTGGGTGACGCCCGAGTTTTTTTCACAAAATTTGACGCGACAAGCACAGCAATTGGATGCACAAGTGAGCGAACAATTACAATCCCATGCGTTGACGACCGCGGACTATACGCCGTTGCCTGTGCTCGGCGTACCAGATTGGTGGAGCGGACAAGATGAATCTTTCTATGCGGATCAAACCGTGTTTCGTCCGAAGCGTCGTACTTAAATTGATGCGACAGACCGCTCAAAAAAAGATTTGTTCGATTCTTTGGTCTCTCCAGTTTCTCATCACTTTATTGAGTCCACTCGTGAATAGTAACGAGGGCAGCGACTTTAAAATTTGAGAGAAAACAAAAAAGGTGATCGTAAAAACACGACAAAAAAAGGCGAACCGTAGTTCGCCTTAAACTTGCCTTGCTAAACATAAACTGTGTCGTGCGAATGTTTTGCGTGTGGTGTTTTTATGGAGTCTTGAGTTTGCTTCAGTGTGCTTATGCAGCGTGCGTTTGCAAAATTTGAAACAATTGATCTTTCAAATTGATTCGTACTTTTTTTAATGTTTCTAAAGCAGCATCCGCCAAATGTTCAACTTCGTTTTCCGCGCGATTGATCGCTTTGTCAGTTTCTGTGTACTCATCAAACAGTTTGGCAAAATGGGCGTTTGATAGTTTTAGATTGTGAATCTGTTCTTTGAATTCTGGAAATTCTGCTGCTAATGGATGATGTTCAACTTGCATTATTTAACTCCTCAATGGGTAGATGTGTTACGCCCTGATGATAGAGTGAATCCTGAAAGTTGAACTGATCTAGATCAAGTGTCCCAATTATTTTTTACCATGATGCAACCAAGGTAACATCAATTCCGTTGTCTCTGCCGCGATATCGACGGAAGCTTCAGACTGATGGGCAACTGCCGCGCAGATCGCTTCAATAAGGCACAACACGATGCCCTCGGAATTGAATTGCGGTTTGGTTTGGACGTATAAATTCACATCCGCAAGTGATGCAACGGGAGAGGTTGGGCGATCAGTCAGCGCAATCATGGGAATTCGGCGTTTTTGTGCTTGGCCCATCAGCGTGACAATATCGGACGAATAGCGTGGGAAGGAAATAGCGATCACCAAATCACGCTCGGTAAACTTATACAAGGTCCTTGAAACTTGGGCCGGACCTCCCGTCCCCATATTGGTTTGTACACTATCACAATAATTCGTCAGTGCATGACACATGATGCCGCCGAGATACGCACTAGCACCATAACCAATGATATAAATGCGTTCCGCTACCAATATCATTTTGACCGCGCGTTCATATAAAGCAGGACGAAACTCGCGGCGCGCAATCTCCAAGTTGGCAATATCGTCGGAAATCGATCTGTGTATGACTTCCTGCGCACTGGATGCAAGATTGATGTCCGACTTGAGTCCTTCGATCGGCGCCAACATGGTTTCAAAACTAGAGACCAACTCAGCCCGAAATTGTGGGTAGCCGTCAAACCCTAATGCGCGTGCAAAGCGATTCGCGGTCGCGTTCGAAATACCAACGGCGTCAGCGAGTTCATCGATGGACATCGTCGCTGCGCGGAATGAATTGGCAACAACGTAATCGGCAGTAATTTTATGTGACTTCGACAGTGCGCTATAGATGTGACCTATGCGCTCATTGATCGACCCTCCCTGGGTCTTGCTCTTTTTTGGGCTCATTATAATTTTTAATTATTTCTGTGAACTACCTGCGGTGAATGACGTTGCAGGCACAAGACAAACTATAATTCTTTAGATCGCAGAACGCTCGGCAATCTTTGATTATTTTATAAGCAGCAAAATACCACATGAGCAACTTGCTATCAATCTTTTCTATGACCTAAGTACGAACTGAGGCCGGTTTGATGTCGGAAATGTCGTAGGGATGTAGGCAGACAGAGCTTTATGTCGGCTGCTAATCGTCGGCTTCGATCTGCACGTTGCGTTGCAATTGTTTGTATTCATTGCTTGAGATGGAAGATGGATGTTGCAGCGTGCTTGAAGAGGGCGATAATCGATTTTTGCGAGATAACAATATCCAGTAACAATGGCGGAATCAACTTAAGGTTTATCCGCCATACGCGATCTCATTCCTGTAACCGCGAGATGCATCTTGGCTTGTGCATCGGATTATTCTTCGCGTTGCCAAACTTGTGTTCTACCGAACATGGGCATACCGATATAGCCACGCACTTCGAGCTTTTTATTGTTCTCAATGAGTTTGAGCTTGCTGCTGTAGAGTTTGCCGTTAGCAGGATCGAGGATCTTGCCGCCGCTATATTCGTCACCATCTTTCTTAATATTGAATAAGATAGTCAAACCAATTAAGGGCTGGTCTTTATTACTGCCTTCGCATTTATCACATTTGGGATTTTGATCTTGATCGGCATCGCGGAATAGTTTTTCAATTTTTCCTTGAAATTCACCGCCTGATTCTTGTATGCGAACCAGTGATTTCACTTTGCCTGTTTTGTCATCAATTGTTTTCCAAAGACCGGCAGGTGAGGATTGCGCAGCAGCAAATTGTGCGATTAAAAGTGCGAATGCTGCGATGCTGTATTTCAGTGTCTGTTTCATAGTGTCTCCAATTTTTTCTAAGAATAGGGTCAGTATTAAGTTGGTAGGCATGTGCTGAAAAATTCAAGCCAATCGATTGTACGTGCGGTTTTTTATTCGCCAAACCAAATTACTAGAGTAAGAACTTTAAAAGACCTATTTACAACAATTCGCGTCTAAAGTTTTCCTAGAGACTTTCTTTCTCTTGAGATTTTTTGACGCGTGTTTGGAGATACTCTAGTCAGGTAGAAAACTAGATAGAGGAGGGGGGGACTTTCCCCCTCCCATAATCGGAAGAGGGGATAGTCGCGCAAGTTAGAAAGGGAAATAGTGGGTAACTTTGATATGGCAAGCACCAAAAACCTTTACCGCGTTTGATTTTGGAACGTTTGAGGAATATCTTCGATTACTTTTTTAACTGTGCTTCCAACTGATCAAACGAGCCTGTCCAGCCCATGGTCATGCCACCGCGCGCACTGATAAATGTTGCCATTTCTTCCGCCGTGACGGTGCCATACGGTTCCCACATTAGGGTGACGCGGGTCTGATTTTCTGTCTCCGCCGTAAACTGTATCGTCGTTAGCATCGTTTCAGGCCAAGTCGGCGCCATCGGATGACGTGTAATATTCTCGTGTTCATCACAGAATTGTTGGGTATAGACCAGACGATTTGGCTTATTCAGTTCCAGATACGCAGCGCGGCCGTACATCCGGACTGCATTCTCAGCATCGCCATTCGACATCATGTAAAACGAACTGCCGCCAACCCGAATATCGGTGTGAATGAACTTCATAGTGAATCCAGTCGGTGGCGACCACTTCGCAAGATGGTCGGGTTGAGTCCACATGTCGTACAAGACATCGATCGGAGCGGCAAAACTACGGTTGATGAAAAAACGCTCTTTGTGTTCGACTTGCGCACAAAGGTATTCTGCGAAGCGATCCCATGTCGCATCGCCACCAGCCTGTTTGATGAATCGGCGTGTTTCGGCAGCGGCTTCGGCGCTCGCTAGTGCCATCGTCATTTCCATTTGCGTTTTCTTACCAAGTTTTGAAAACAACACAGTGACGCGAAATAAGGGCGGGCTAATTTCCGTTGCACCATGGTCATACACGAGTCTCTGATAGAGCTCGATCTCATGATATGTGGCGATATTCGGATAGTCGGTGCCATCAGGACCATGCATGGTGTAACGCCATGTTCCACCGACGCGTAGGTCTTTACTATGTGTGGTGAGAGTAAATCCACGTGGTCCCCACCATTGCGCTGCTTGCAAAGGATCGGTCCACGCATCCCAAACCAGCTCGACCGGAGCGTCGTACACGCGCACTAAATGGATTTCATTTGCTTTTGCGGACATGCTTTTTACCTTTCTTTTCAGCAGTGATAGATTGTAGATAGAGATCAAGACGATCAAAACTCTGTTCCCAAAAAATGCGATATTGATCGACCCAATCGGCTGCCAATTTGAGATTCTCGCCATTCAGCTTACAAGGGCGACACTGTGCCTCGCGCGTCTTTGTAATTAAACCCGCAGTCTCAAGAACCTTGAGATGTTTCGTCACTGCCGGCAGGCTCATTTCATTTAAAAATGGTCGAGCCAAATCAGAGACGTTCGCGTCACCTTGAGCAAGTTGAGCCAAAATTGCTCGACGCGTAGGATCAGCGAGTGCCGAAAAGGTTAAGCTCAGTCGATCTTGCATAATGTACCAATTGGTTAATTAACTCTTTGGTTAAATACTAGATTGAATTGTTTTTGACGTCAAGTGAAATGTATATCGTGCTGATACGAGGGACTAGGGCATTGTTCGTGGATTGGTTTTCGCATTCCTTCTCACTCGACATGTTCGGTCAGACGGTGCGTAGATCGGGTGGTAGCGATGGATTTTTTTGTGGGAAGGAACGTGACATTCGGCTATGATGTCTCTTGATATAACGGCGAAGTTAAACTGATCAAAATCACTTTTTCGATGGAATTTTTGAGGAGTCAAGCTATGAGTCATACTATTCGCACTTGTCTTTGGTTCCGAGATGGTCGCGGCCAAGAAGCCGCATCCTTCTATTGTTCCTTGATTCCCAACAGCAAAATTGAAAATGTCTTCGTCGGGGATAATGGCTATGGTGTCTTCTCGGTGATTGACTTTTCACTTGGCGGCGTACCGTATCAAATTCTCGATGCGGGCCCTATGTTCACCTTGAGTGAAGCAGTTTCTATTTCGGTTGCCACAGAAGACCAAGCAGAATCCGATCGACTTTGGCAGGCTTTGACCTGCCAAGGCGGTGAGGAGAGCGTTTGCGGTTGGCTGAAGGATCGCTTTGGGGTTTCATGGCAGATTTTTCCAAAACGATTGGGCGAGTTGACGATGAGTGCCGACAAAGAAGTATCGCGTAAAGCGATGGCTGCGATGATGAAGCAAAAGAAAATCAATATCGCAGAAATCGAAGCAGCCGTGCGAAGCGAGTATTCTGAGTGATGTAAAGTTTTTCAGCGCGATACGACCATCAGCCAATGACGATAGCTGTCGAGCGATGCGGTTTGATTGCCACGTTGGCTGTTGAGCGGCGTCATCGACCCTACTGATTTAAATTCCATTTTAAATTCCATTTATCGAGCATTGGCTTTAGTCTATCGATCACGCCCGTCCAGTCTCTACTAGCACTTTGCCGTACCAAGCGCAAGGAAGGATACCAAGGACTGTCGTCTCGACTGAGCAACCAACGCCAATCGGGTGAATAGGGTAATAGTAAGAAAGTTTCTTTGCCTAAGGCGCCGCTCAAATGGGCAACGCTGGTATCAACACTGATAACAAGATCCATCAGATCGATCAACGCAGCGGTGTCTGCGTAATCACGTATTGCGACTTGGCGCACCTGTCCGTGACGGTCTAGATCGATTTGATCCAATTCGCGCACCTCCTTTTGCAGGCAGATGAATTCATATTGTGGAGACAGCAAAGTCTCGAGCATCGCAAAACGAAGACTGCGATTGTGGTCGTTTTGGTGGGCAGCGCGCCCACTCCAGACGAGTCCCACTCTGGGTTTTGTCTTATTACCCAAGATGCTTTGCCACGCTTCGCGTCGATTCACATCGCTCTTCAAATATCGATCAAAACGCGGGATCGTGGCGAGCTCTGTTTTTAATACATGCGCCAAACTCATCACGGGGCAATGAAAGTCAAAACGAGGCACGACCTCACCCTCGACAAGCAATTGATCCACCCCGTTTAAACTACGAAATACCTCGAACAGGCTTGCTGGAATTTGTAGCAAGACCTTCGCTCCGAAATTACGTAAAGATTCAATAAATCTCGCGAATTGAATTAAGTCCCCGTGACCTTGCTCGTTATAAAGGTAGATGGTCTTTCCTTGAAGGGGCTCACCACGCCAGAGTGGTGCCGGGAAGGCGTTGAGTTTGCCTTTGAGATCACCTATATGCCAACGTGTTTCATACAGACTCAATCCTTGCGCTAAATCGCCCGAGAGCAGCAATGCTAACGACTTGTAAAAATAGACCTCAGGAAAATTAGGTGCGAGGCGAATTGCGTGATCGAAGTAGTTTAGCGCCTGTTCCGTGTCGTTGAGGGCGAGATAAGACGTGCCGTTATTGGAATGCGCTTCTAAATGATGCGGATTGAGTGCGATCGCTTGTCGATAGCACTTCAGTGCGTCTTGCGTGCGCATCATGCCTTGCAATACGCTACCAAGATTGGAGTGCGTATCTGCATTGTTGGGATCAAGCGTGAGCGCAAATTCATAGCTGGTTTTCGCTTCGTCAAGACGTTGCAGGCGATGCAGTACTTCGCCTCGATTTTTGTGCGGATCGTGATAATTGGGCGCGTATTGAATCGCTAAGTCGAAGCTCACTAGCGCATCCGAATAATGTTGGAGCGATTTTTGTGCACAGCCAAGATTATTCAGAGCAATTGCATTATCCGGACGAATGTGTAAGGCCTGTTGAATGAATCCAATCGCCTCGGCGAATTGTTGTGTTTGTGCAGCGATCACTCCCAAAAGATGGAGTGCGTCAAAGTGCAATGGTTCATCCAGCAAAATTGCTTGATAGAGTTGTTTGGCGCTGTCGAATTGTCCTTGTTGATGAAGTTCGACAGCTTGCTTGAGTAGAGCATGCATGATTCTGAGTGTGGCGATCGTTTTTCCTCTGCAAGTATAGTAGATCCCCAAACAGGATTGGTATTATTGTGATCCAACTTAAGATTCTCTCAAACGATGTGGTGGGTCGAATTGAATAAAGTGTCAAAGCCGAAACGCGATGGTCGACATCGCTTGTGCGACAAGCTTTGATGCATATCAAAGGCGCAGCGCGCGAGACGCAATTCGATTCACGAAAAAACGACAAAATGTATTTGTGTGCATAAATAGTGTCTACGAGAAATGGCGCACGGCTACAATATGAGTTACAAAAAAATCCGCGCACGCTATGCAAATTCCAGAAGAAAATAATCCTTCATCGATGTCGAGTCATCTGCCAGTGGCAGAGAGTGACAATGCGCAGCTCATGCGCATACTCGCGCGTATTGGATGGGCAACCCTGATTCTTCTGACCTTGATTTTGTTTGGGACGATAGGTTTCTATCTTTTCAGTGACCGAAGCAGTTGGGAAAACGCGATCTATATGACTTTGATCACGATCTCGACGGTGGGTTATGGAGAAGGCGTGCCACTTACCTCGTTTGGTGCCAAAGTCTTTGCGGGTGTGATGAGTATTGCCGGCTTAGGTGTGCTGACATTTTTATTTACTAGCTTGACGGTATTTTTTCTTGAAAAAGATTTAGATTATTCTCTGCGGAGACGGCGAATGGAAAAACGTATTAGAAAATTGCGGCAGCATTTTATTGTTTGCGGCTTTGGGCGAGTCGGACGTAATGTGGCCCATGAGTTGCAAAAGACCGGACGCCAGTTTGTGGCAATTGACCCTGAGCAAAATAACTTCGACGAATATTTAGATAAGTTTCCTGACCTGCTGTATCTAGCTGGTGATGCTTCTGACGACGATCTTCTCATTGATGCGGATATCGGCGATGCACGTGGCTTGTTTGCCGTCACGGGTGATGATTCACGTAACTTGATGATCATCATCACGGCCAAGCAATTAAATCCACGTTTACGTATTGTGGCGCGCGCGCATGAACTACGGAATGTAGAAAAAATGCGTAAGGCTGGTGCCGATGAAGTGATTAGCCCAGACTTCACCGGTGGCATGCGCATGGCCTCGGCAATGGTTCGTCCGCATGTGGTCAGTTTCTTGGATGAGATGTTGAAGTCTGAGAAAAATTTGCGAGTTGAAGAGGTCGTGACACCATCAGATTTTCCTGCCACTGCGATGGGCAAACTAAGGCTGCGTAGCCCAGACTATATTTTGATCGCAGTCCGTGCAAGGAACGATTGGACCTTTAACCCTGATGATCAATATCTACTGCGTGCAGGTGATGTGATTGTAGCGATGACTAGCGCTGAAGGACGTGCTGAGATTGAACGGCATTTGTTGGATATGATTTAAGAATGCCAACTACTTGATCGTGATTGCCAGAAAAATGTAGGGCGGGTGCAAACCGCGCGCTTCAAAATTCGATCTACCAAGACCAACATTGAGGCGGCGCGGGTTACACCCGCCTTTCAAAAATTCGTAAAGTAAATTCGAAACAACTGAGCAGTAGCACGAACACTTCATCAGTTTCAGTCACATCCGCGCTAGGATTTTTCCACATCAAGTTTCAGCGATCTACCAAGTAAAATCATCTGGAATTTTGTAGTCAGCATACGGATCATCCGCATCAACTTCGTCGGATGTTTTCTTGACACGTATCACGATAGACTCATCGCGTTCAGCGATTTTATCGGCGACAACGCGTGGCACTAACTCGACCTTTCCATCGATACACACAATCACGAGTCGTCCTGCGGTCAGGTGCCCTTGCACCTCAGCCGATACATAGATTTTGTCGATCTTAGTACCATGGGTGTAGTAATACGTGATGTCGCCATTCCCTTTGCTTTGGCGATTGGCTTGCACCATCTGCACGATTTGCGCAAACACCGCTTTTTGTGCTGCGGCTGCATCACGTTGTGCATTCAATTCACGTGCACGTTCAGCATTCTTTTGTTGCGCTTCCAGCGCAGCGACCCGCGCGTCATCGACCGTCTCAGCGCCGGTACGACGTTCCACTTTTTTCTGATTGACTTTGTCGTGATGCAGTTGCTTGGCCTTACCTTTATTGATTAAGCCGGCTTTGAGGAGTTGATCTTGCAATGAGGCCATAATAGATTTCCATGAAGTGCGTGCTAGCGAACTTAGCAAGACTGCCGATCCGCTGAAGGGCGCTAGGATAGCAAAGTTTTGGGTTCTGTGGCGTTTCGCGAGGGTGGCGCAAGCGATAACAATCGTATGCTTAGCTAGGTTTAATTTGAATTTTGCTAGCGTGGGCGATAGGCACATGATGTGGGTTTGTTCGAATTTACATATGTTTTCACTTGCTTAAACAATTTGCATGGACTAACATGGACTAATGTCGGAAATTTGAGGATAAAAACCATGCAAATCATTAATATCCACGATGCTAAGACACAGTTTTCTAAGTTAGTCGAAGCGGTTTCTCAAGGCGATGAAATTGTGATCGCGCGCGCTGGGACACCCGCGGCGAGGCTGGTGCCAATTGCCACAACAAAAACAGTTCGCCAACCGGGTGCCTTGAAGGGCAAATTGCAAATTGCGGACGACTTCGACGCGCCGCTGCCAAGTGAACTTCAATCGGCATTCGAGGGTGATTAATGAAATTTCTCATCGATACGCATATCTATCTTTGGTGGCTACAAGACAGCCCCAAACTCTCTGAAAAAGCACGCAAGCAAATTCAAGATGCAACCGAAGTCTACGTCAGCAGCGCAAGCATTTGGGAAGCCACCATCAAGATGTCGATTGGTAAGCTCAGTGTGGACATTGATCAGCTCGTGGCAGAAATCAGCAAGAGCGGTTTTCAAGAGTTACCCATCACAGCAGCCCATGCTGCGACGGTCGCGCGTTTGCCTGACATTCACAAAGATCCCTTTGATCGTATGTTGATTGCACAGGCAATGTCTGAACCGCTTCGATTTTTGACGGCGGATGGGTTGTTGAAGCCGTATTCGGAATTAGTGGAAATTGTTTGATGCTTCAAGTCTGAACTTTACACACAAAGCATTGCAGCGTATTTGTTTAGATGTTGGATTGTTATAGCTGGACCCCGATTCTTGCGATATTTGGTGTCAGTTTTTAGTTGCGCGTATCACCTGGAAGCATCGACATCATTGTTCAGCATTTACAGCGAGCGTGAATATGAAAAATACAGAACGAGTTTTTTCCGATCACCCTGACAGCGCTTGGGATGGCGAAGTTGTGTGGAAGCCCGTCAAGTCCATTTGGTTTCTCTCGAATCTGTTGTTGAGCCTGTTCGTCGCACCGTTTTATTTTTCAGCATCGGGCTTCGCAGTGTTTCTCGGCCTGACCGCGATAACACTATGTTTCGGTCATTCTTTAGGGATGCACAGGCTTTTAATTCATCGTTCTTATACATGCCCACTGTGGATGGAGTATGTATTTGTCTATCTGGGCGCCCTTGTGGGAATGGCAGGACCGATTGGTATGCTCAAGCAACACGATTTGCGTGACTGGGCTCAGCGTCAACAGCGATGCCATGATTTCCTGCTGCATGGATCGAGCATCGCGAAAGACGCTTGGTGGCAGCTCAATTGCGATTTGCAGCTCAAGCACGCGCCGACTTTCAGCATCGAGTCACGAGTACTTGGGAGTCGCTTCTATCGTTTTTTAGAAGCAACTTGGTTGCTGCAAGCGATGCTACCGGCTATTCCACTTTATCTATTGGGTGGTGTCAGTTGGGTGCTATGGGGTGTTTGTGTACGTGTGGTGATTTCGGTCGGTGGTCATTGGTTTATAGGCTATTTTGCGCACAATCGTGGAGAGCGCACATGGAAAGTCGATGGCGCCGCCGTGCAAGGCCACAATATCCGCTTAGCGGGGATTTTGTCGATGGGCGAAGCGTGGCACAACAACCATCACGCCTTCCCCGGTTCTGCCATGCTGGGTTTGTATAAGGATGAACCTGATCCAGGCTGGTGGGTGCTCAACGCCTTGCACAATCTGGGCATCGTCAAAAACATTCGCCTGCCCGAACATTTACCAGCGCGAGAAGAATTGGTGATCGAAGCGCGCAACCTGGAACACCGTGTCAAGCGCGTGCCCGAAGAATGTGAGATCGCGAATTTTATTCGACGGGTTGGGTAGGCAAATTGCCACCATCTAATATAGTCATTTGTGTGATAGATTTAACCCTAATATTCAGAACCTCTAAGGCTTGTTGCTGCGGGAAGAAAGGCGACTTGTTGGTTTAAATTTCCAATGTTTTGAATTGTTTCGAGATTGTGTTATCGCTTGAATTGTCTTCTTCTCTCGCGTAAATGATTGACGATGATCGTTTGTGATCGCATATTGCTTAAGGATTAATTTGATGAGTGAACATTGGGCCAAGAAAAATATAAAAAATCTCGTGGAAGCGATACGCAACGGCGAGGGGAAATGTGTTTTCCTCGTTGGGGCTGGGTGCTCAAAAAGCGCCGGCATACCGCTGGCTCGTGAAATAATTTCGGAAATCGAGAAAAAATTTCCTGAGGCGTATTCACAAGCGGAAAAAAGAAATGATTATAACGATGTGATGTCTCAACTCACATCACAACAACGACGCATACTTTTAAACAAGCACATTGAGAAAGCGAAAGTAAATTGGGCACATTTAGCTTTGGCCCAACTTTTTAAATCAGAGCTTATCGATAGAGTTTTGACGACAAATTTTGACCCACTAATTGTTAAAGCGACAGCACTAAATGGTTTTTTTCCGGCTATTTATGATTTGGCGACAAGCGATCAGTTTAGGGCGAATCGAATTTCTCCAAAATCGGTTTTTTATCTAAACGGGCAACACACAGGATTTGTCACCTTAAACGCTACTGAAGAGTTGGCAAAGCACAAGGCGCAGCTTTCTGAGATTGTTAGGAATACTGGCGTCGATCGTATATGGGTCGTGATTGGCTACAGTGGAGCTTGCGATCCCTTACTCGAAGTGTTAGCCGAAGTTGATGACTTTGAAGCGGGTTTATATTGGATCGGATTCGACGAGTCGCCCTCAGAGGACTTGAAAGTAAAACTGCTTCGAACTAGGGAGAAGCAAGTGTTCTATATTGGGAAGCAAGACGCCGATCAATTCATGACTGAATTAGCGCAAAAACTCCAGTGTTTTCCACCAAAATTGCTGTCTGAACCGTTTCAGCACGTAAATCATTTAATTGAGCACATCGATTTTAATACAGGTGGTGCGCCTGGTATGGCATTGAAAGAACGTCTGGATAAGCAGTTAACTGACGCACACAAAAATCAGTTAGATTTGGCGCGCTCCGAAAATTTCATGCAGTTGTTGTTGGCTGGAAAAAATGAGGAAGTTCTTAGTCTATTTGCGAGTGTGAATGAACCTAACGAAGAGGATAAAGACTTGGCTGCTTGGGCGTATATTGGTATTGGAAGTGCTTTAAGTGAGCAAGCGAGTGAATTGGCGCAGCAAGATGCACAGGCAGCAGAAGCGGTTTGGCAACTCGCTGGAGAGAAATACGCAGAAGCGTTGCGCATTAAACCCGACATGTATGAAGCACTAAACAATTGGGGAAGTGCTTTAGGTGATCAAGCGAGGGCATTAGTGCAGCAAGATGCACAGGCAGCAGAAGCGGTTTGGCAACTCGCTGGAGAGAAATACGCAGAAGCGTTGCGCATTAAACCCGACATGCATGAAGCACTAAACAATTGGGGAAGTGCTTTAGGTGATCAAGCGAGGGCATTAGTGCAGCAAGATGCACAGGCAGCAGAAGCGGTTTGGCAACTCGCTGGAGAGAAATACGCAGAAGCGTTGCGCATTAA
>NZ_JAGSPJ010000005.1:231111-453138 GCF_018139545.1 Affinundibacterium fentianense
TAAATCCGATAAGCATGAAGCACTATATAATTGGGGAAGTGCTTTAGCTGATCAAGCGAGGGCATTGGCGCAGCAAGATGCACAGGCAGCTCAAGCTGCTTGGCAACTCGCTGGAAAGAAATACGCAGAAGCGTTGCGCATTAAACCCGACATGCATGAAGCACTACATAGTTGGGGAAGTGCTTTAGATGATCAAGCGAGGGTAATGGCGCAGCAAGATGCCCAGGCAGCACAAGCCGTTTGGCAACTCGCTGGAGAGAAATACGCAGAAGCGTTGCGCATTAAACCCGACATGCATGAAGCACTACATACTTGGGCAATTACTTTAGCTGCGCAAGCGAGGGTAATGGCGCAGCAAGATGCCCAGGCAGCACAAGCCGTTTGGCAACTCGCTGCAGAGAAATACGCAGAAGCGTTGCGCATTAAACCCGATAAACATGAAGCACTAAATAATTGGGGAATTACTTTAGCTGCGCAAGCGAGGGCATTGGCGCAGCAAGATGCCCAGGCAGCACAAGCCGTTTGGCAACTCGCTGGAGAGAAATACGCAGAAGCGTTGCGCATTAAACCCGACATGCATGAAGCACTACATAATTGGGGAATTACGTTAGCTGCGCAAGCGAGGGCATTGGCGCAGCAAGATGCGCAGGCAGCACAAGCTGTTTGGCAACTCGCTGGAGAGAGATACACAGAAGCGTTGCGCATTAAACCCGATAAACATGAAGCACTAAATGATTGGGGAATTACTTTAGCTGCGCAAGCGAGCGCATTGGCGCAACAAGATGCGCAAGCAGCACAAGCCGCTTGGCAACTGGCAGGGGAGAAATACGCAGAAGCGTTGCGTATTAAACCCGATACGCATGAGGCGCTACATAATTGGGGAAATGCTTTAGATGATCAAGCAAGTGCATTGGCGCAGCAAGATGCGCAGGCAGCACAAGCCGCTTGGCAACTGGCAGGGGAGAAATACATAGAAGCGTTGCGTATTAAACCCGATGAGCATGAGACGCTACATAATTGGGGAAATGCTTTAGATGAACAAGCAAGTGCATTGACGCAGGAAGATGCGCAGGCAGCACAAGCCGTTTGGCAACTGGCAGGGGAGAAATACATAGAAGCGTTGCGCATTAAGCCCGATAAGCATGAAGCACTAAATGACTGGGGAATTACTTTAGCCATGCAAGCGAGTGCATTGGCGCAGCAAGATGCGCAGGCAGCACAAGCCGTTTGGCAACTCGCTGGAGAGAAATACGCAGAAGCGTTGCGTATTAAACCCGATAAGCATGAAGCATTAAATAATTGGGGAAATACTTTAGATGATCAAGCGAGGGCATTGGCGCAGCAAGACGCACAGGCAGCACAAGCTGTTTGGCGACTCGCTGGAGAGAAATACGCAGAAGCGTTGCGCATTAAACCCGACATGCATGAAGCACTAAATGGTTTGGGGAGTGTTTTGCTGAATCAGTGTCATATGAGCGAAGATGATAATGATAAGGTGAGGTTGTTAGAGCAAGCTGAAGAACTAATCCAGAAGGGTGCAGAAATCAATCGAACTGAAGCGTTGTATAACCTAGCGTGTGTCTACGCGATGAAAAGAGACAAAGAGAGATGTATCTCTTATTTGGAAGAAAGTCGATGTGCAGGAGTTTTGCCGAATCAGAGTCATATCGATACCGACAAAGACCTTAATTTTGTCCGACAGACTCCGGATTTTCAGGTGTGGTACAAGTCCGTATTTCCAACTACATCAGGTGTAGATGTTAATATTGAACAGTGATTGAAATCGAGACACACTCGCATATTGTTGTTTATCTGAGTAGGATGGCGCCATTTGTAGGATTTTTGTCGGTTTCTACATTTCAAATAGAGAAATTTTTTATCATGAGAAAACGCTTCGTGTGTTACCACCCCGAAGCGTTTATCTGAATCCATTAAAAGTTCGACTAAAACCCAATCAACCCAACTTAGCAAACTGCTCCTTCATCTTGCTTAAAGTCGCGGAGAAATTCGCCATGCGTTCTTTCTCTTGTTCGACTACAGCGGCTGGAGCGCGGGCGACGAAACTTTCATTGCCTAGTTTCGCTTGCGCTTTGTTGATTTCTGCTTCGAGCTTTGCCATCTCTTTGGAGAGGCGTTCGCGTTCTGCAGCGACGTCGATTTCGACTTTCAACATCAGCTTGGTTTCACCAACGATGGAGACTGGGGCTGGTGATTCTGGCAGTGTGTCGAGGATTTGCACTTCGGAGAGTTTCGCCAAAGCGGCCATGTATGGTGCATAGCTTTCCATGCGGGCTTTGTCGGCAGCGTTGGCTGGTTGCAGCAATAGCGGTACGCGTACTGCTGGTGACAATTGCATTTCACCGCGCAAGTTACGGCAGGCGTCGGTGCTGGCCTTGAGGCCGGTCATCCAACGTTCTGCTTCTTCGTCGATGGCTTCCGCATTGGGCAAAGGATAGCTTTGCATCATGATGGAATCGCCTTCGGCTTTCAATGTCTTACCAGCCAATGGTGCGACTGTTTGCCACAACGCTTCCGTCACGAATGGAATGATAGGATGGGCCATACGCAAGGTTACTTCCAAGACGCGCAGCAAAGTGCGACGTGTGGCGCGTTGTTGTGCATCGTTGCCTTGTTGGATTTGTACCTTGGCGACTTCGAGGTACCAGTCGCAGTATTCATCCCACACGAACTTGTAGATGGCGGATGCGATGTTATCGAAGCGGTAGTCGGCGAAACCTTTTTCGATTTCAGCTTCAACGCGTTGCAAGGTGGAGATGATCCATTTGTCCGCTTGCGAGTACGCTAAATCATTGTCAGTTGCAGTACCGGTGAAGCCGCAATCTTTGCCTTCGGTGTTCATTAAGACGAAGCGGGTCGCGTTCCACAATTTATTGCAGAAATTACGATAACCTTCGCAACGGCCTAAGTCGAAGTTGATGTTGCGACCTAAGGATGCATAGCTCGCCATCGTGAAGCGCAAAGCGTCGGTGCCGTAAGCGGGAATGCCGTCGGCGAATTCTTTGCGTGTGGCTTTGTCGATGCTTGCGGCTTGTTTTGGGTTCATCAAACCGACAGTACGTTTGGCTGCCAAATCATCGACACTGATGCCATCGATCAAATCGATAGGGTCTAGCGTATTGCCTTTGGACTTGGACATTTTTTGGCCGCTGGAATCGCGTACCAAGCCATGCACATATACCGTGTGGAATGGTACTTTGCCAGTGAAGTGCGCAGTCATCATGACCATGCGCGCTACCCAGAAGAAGATGATATCGAAACCTGTGACCAAGACAGAGGATGGCAAGAACAGTTTGCTATCGACGGTCAATTCTGGCCAGCCCATGGTCGAGAATGGGACGAGTGCAGAAGAGAACCAAGTATCGAGCACGTCGTTGTCGCGATTCAATGCGCCCGTGTAACCCGCGGCTGCGGCTTTTTCTTTCGCTTCTGCTTCATTGCGCGCCACGAAGACTTCGCCGTTCTCGCCATACCATGCTGGGATTTGATGGCCCCACCATAATTGGCGTGAGATACACCAGTCTTGAATATTGTTGAGCCATTGGTTGTAAGTGGTGTTCCAGTTTTCTGGGACGAATTTCACTTCACCATTCGCGACTTTTTCGAGTGCGACTTCAGCAATCGATTTGCCTGGGAAGTGGGTACCTTCTGGAGCAGGTTTGCTCATCGCCATGAACCATTGGTCCGTCAACATTGGTTCGATGACGACATTCGTACGGTCTCCACGTGGCACCATTAGTTTGTGTGGCTTGACAGATTCGAGCAAACCTAATGCGTCGAGATCCGCCACCATTTGCTTACGCGCGACGAAGCGGTCCAAGCCTTGGTAAACAGTAGGGCCGTTTTCATTGATCTTGGCATCCAAAGTTAAGATGCTGATTAAGGCTAAGTTATGACGTTGACCTACAGCGTAATCGTTGAAGTCGTGTGCTGGTGTGATCTTGACGCAGCCGGTGCCGAATTCTTTATCGACATAGCTATCAGCGATGACAGGGATTTCTCTATCGGTCAAAGGCAGTTTCAACATCTTGCCAACGAAAGCGGTATAACGCTCGTCAGTTGGATCAACCGCCACGGCGACGTCACCGAGCAAAGTTTCTGGACGTGTGGTCGCTACAGTCAAATGACCGCTGCCATCGGCGAATGGATAACGGATGTGCCACATCGAGCCGTCTTCTTCTTCCGATACTACTTCCAAATCGGATACCGCTGTCCCCAATACTGGGTCCCAGTTCACCAAACGCTTGCCGCGATAAATCAAACCTTGTTCGACCAAGCGTACGAACACTTCGGTCACGACTTTGGAGCGCTCTGCATCCATCGTGAAATATTCACGATTCCAATCAGCAGACGCGCCCATACGACGCATTTGGCCCGTAATTGTGGAGCCGGATTTTTCTTTCCATTCCCAGACTTTTTCTAAGAACTTTTCACGGCCTAAATCATGACGCGAAATTTTTTGAGCATCGAGTTGGCGTTCCACTACGATTTGTGTCGCGATACCGGCGTGATCGGTGCCTGGCACCCATGCCGTGTTGTGACCACGCATACGGTAGTAGCGTGTCAAGCCGTCCATAATGGTTTGGTTAAACGCATGGCCCATGTGCAAAGTGCCCGTGACGTTGGGTGGCGGGAGTTGAATACTGAACGATGGTTTGGACTCATCAGTCGTGGCTGTAAAGTAACCGCGTTTTTCCCATTCCGTGCGCCAAAACGATTCAATATTGGCGGGCTCAAAAGATTTGGCTAATTCCATGATGTGCAATGTCGAGTAATTGTTTGCCTATGCTAAGGGCTGCATAGTGCAAGAAGTTAAATAGCGAAACCTTTGATTATAAATGAGTGAGACTGTGGTGTCCCGATTTATAGGGAAATATAGGTCATATCGGTAATTCTGACCGCACATGTCTTAGTGATGAATCACGCCGATGAAAGTAGCGGATTGGCCAGCCGTAAGCTGGGAAAAGTATTTCAGCGAACACCTTGATCGGATCGCTTGTATCGCGGATACGCGCCGAACAGAAGCCGACATCGAAGTCTGGTCAGCATTGGTTTAGGCTATATTCTTGTGCCTTCGACTGGGTGGCGGAGATCTTGTTGGTCAAAATGTAATATCGGCTCATCGTGGTTGGCGAAGATCCCGAGGTCGAGAGAACTATCCTAGATTCTTATTGATAAAAAATACAAAGCATTTTGAATTGTTGTTTTGAAAATTCGACGATTCGCACTAAAACTGTCGCTTATCCGCGAGTCTGGCAAAAAAAAGTAATGATGCTTTTGGGAAAATGCTAGCATACGATCTCTGCACAATAAAATATAAAACAAGCAAACGGCACATGATGATCGGCCCTGCGAGACCAGCTTTTTTCGTGCACGCAAAGCAACGTGAACGAGGTATGAGACACATGAAACGCTTACACAATATGAATGCAGCAGCGAGCGCTGGGTTAGTGCGTATTGTTGCTGATTTAAAATACTACTTATTGTTGCAAGTTTTTGTGCTGTTTGGCTGCCTAGCTTTTTCTCAAATGAGTTGGGCGGATGACAAAGCCATCATGGCTGAGTTGGATGCGATCCAAACTTTGTCTGACAAAAATAATCAAGCGGGATTGCTACGCCTGCTTGAATTCAAAAAAAATCTCCCTGCTGAAACCAAACCCGAAATTCGACTAGAAATTTTGGCGGTATTGAGTGGTCTCTACTATGACGCCGGAAAAGCGAAATTGGGCGAGGAGACGGTCAAAGAGCTGCGCGATCTAGCTAAGCAGATGAAGAATAAGAATGCTTTGTTAATGTTAGAAATTTTTGAGGCCTACGATATTTTTGAAAAGGCAGGGTATGCAGCTGGATTCGCGCACTTGGAAAAGTTAGGTCCTGTCGTTGCTCAATCGCCTAGTATTGAAGTGAAGTTTCGGTACTGTGCGGCCTTAGCGGGTTTTTATAGCAGCAATCTCAAATTTGATGACGCATTGAAGCAGTATCTTGAGATGCTGAAGCTAAGCGAGAAATTATCACGTCGTCAGATCCAAGCGAAAATGTCAACTTGGGGTTCGATTTCTGGTCTGTATTTGCAAATGAAAGATCCGGAAAAGGCTTTGGCCGCGACCACAGAAGCATTGGGGGTGTCGTCTGCCAGCGCTGCACCAAAATCGTTTATCGAGATCTCGATTTCGCGCGGTGTGGCGTTGAGTGCTCTAAAGCGAAATGATGAAGCACTCAAAGAATATGAAACCGCGTTGAAGATCGCAACAGAGGAGAAGTTGCCTTATTCGGTTGCTTTGACGTTGTTTAATATCGCTGACCAGTATCTCATTAAAAAAGATTACAAACGCGCCGAATCCTATGCGCGTGAGGCTGTAGCAAAGTCTGAAGCACTCGAAGATAAATGGGGTGTTGCGGGCGCTAAGGTCAATCTTGGATTGGCATTGGGGTATCAAGGAAAAGTTAAACAAGGCGCTGATTTGGTGAAAGAAAGCATCGCTTTTTTTGAAAAGGGCCATGCGAAATCCGATGTCGAGACCATCATGGGTGAGTTGTCGCACATGTATGAGGCCGCTGGCATGTATAAAGAGGCCTTAGATCAAGTGCGCGAGCAACAAGAGCTGGGAAGTGAAATTTTTCAATCCGATCGTGCGAAGGCGGTTGCAAAACTGCAAGAGGAATTCGATTCTGAACAGCGTAAGCGGCAGATAGAAATCCTAGCGAAGGACAATGCGCTGAAAGATGCCGATATTAAGAATCACCGTCTGCAGCAAATGGTTGCACTGTTGGCGTCGCTAGTCGGCATTTTGGCGGGTAGTTTTATTTATATGCTGTATCGCCGCAGTAAGAAACTCAATGAGCAATTACAAGAAGTGAATATGCAATTGGAGTTTCATGCAATTCGTGATGCATTAACTGGCTTGCATAATCGTCGTTCGTTCATTAGTTTGATGGCTAATCGCGTCAATCGAGTTGAGGTTGAACGTCGCGAAGGGAGCTATCGTAATCCAGACTGCATGGTCTTAATGGATATCGATCACTTCAAGAATATTAATGACACATGGGGTCATGCGGTCGGCGATGCTGTTTTGAAAGAAGTCGCCAATCGCTTAAAAACAGTGGTGCGGGATGAGGATATGGTGATGCGATGGGGCGGCGAAGAATTCCTCATTTATTCGCCCAAGTCGAATCCAGAGCAAATCACCAGTTTGGTTGATCGCGTTTTAAGAACGATAGGCGAACAAACATTTGCGCATGGCGATTTGGCGATCTCTGTCACAGTCACTGCGGGTTTCATCTCCGTTCCATTTTCAGATGTACCTGAAGAATTTTGCGATTGGGAGCGGGCATTGCAGATTGCAGATATGGCCCTTTATTTGGGCAAAACCCACGGACGGAATCGGGCATACGGTTTGTCTCGTTTACTTGTGTCACATGAGTTGGCGATTCCGACCTTGACCCATGATCTCGCTGCTGCGATCAAAGACAATATGGTTGAAATGATCGAGGTGATCGGCCCCGTGCAAGAACATCCAACCGTACTGACCTCTTTGAGTAATACACTTTCCTAATCGACTTCTCGTCATAGAAAAATCGCGAATACATTTTATTTTCCGATTTGCCGAGTCTTAGTTTGGTAAATAGAGAAATAAAAAATAAATTTGTGAAACGAATTTGTTCGACATATAATCGCGCCGCAGTACAGTTCGAACCATGCAATGCAATTCAGTTGAGTTTTCTCGACCTTAGGGGCTTGGTTCGATTCGTATTTGCCGTTGAAATGCCTAAGGGCCTGATTCTGTCATACAGATCACATCGATCGTAATGAGTGTGTAGATTGATGCGTCGCGTGTGTCCACAGAGCAGTCGCTTAGAATTAAATTAGTAATCATCGTAATGCTAGGGGTCCTGAGTGCGAGTCACTCGGGTGAGAAATACCCTTGAACCTGATCTGGATAATGCCAGCGAAGGGAAGCAGCCAAAGTCGTGATGCCACCTCAACTGTATAGAAGGTGCACCATCGCCCAACTTGGAAACTCCTTTGCTGGCTCCGCGCCATCAATAAAGCAAAGGAGCCAAATGAACGCCAACCCACAATTTTTGTCCGCTACCGCCAAGGTGGACGAAGCCGCTATTCAAGCTTTACCCAATTCTCGAAAAATCTATGTGACGGGAAGTCGTCCCGACATTCGTGTGCCGATGCGCGAAATTGCGCAAGCGGATACACCAGCGATGTTCGGTGCTGAGAAAAACCCGCCGATTTATGTTTACGATACTTCAGGTCCTTATACTGATCCTGATGTGAAAATCGATATTCGCTCTGGCTTAGCTTCCGTGCGTGGGGCGTGGATCGCTGAGCGCAATGACACAGAAGAATTAGCTGGTCCAAGTTCTGCATACGGCATAGAGCGTTTGCATGATCCCAAGCTGCATGAACTGCGTTTCAATTTGCAGCGCAAACCGCGTCGTGCATTCGCGGGTAAGAACGTCACGCAAATGCATTACGCGCGACAAGGTATCGTTACACCAGAGATGGAGTTTGTCGCGATACGCGAAAATATGCGGCGCCAAGAATATTTGGACAATCTAAAAAGCGCTGGTCCTATGGGTGAAAAACTCGCTGCGATGATGGGACGTCAGCATCCGGGGCAATCTTTCGGTGCCTCGATTCCAGCGCAGATTACGCCTGAATTTGTACGTGATGAAATCGCGCGTGGTCGTGCGATTATTCCTGCGAATATTAACCATCCCGAAGTCGAACCGATGATTATCGGTCGTAATTTCTTAGTCAAGATTAACGCAAATATCGGTAACTCTGCGGTGACTTCATCGATCGGCGAAGAAGTCGAAAAAATGACGTGGGCGATCCGTTGGGGCGGTGACAATGTGATGGATTTGTCGACAGGTAAACACATACACGAAACACGTGAATGGATTATTCGTAATTCGCCAGTGCCGATTGGTACCGTGCCGATTTATCAAGCTTTGGAAAAGGTGAACGGTAAAGCGGAAGACTTAACGTGGGAAATTTTCCGTGATACCTTGATCGAACAAGCTGAGCAGGGCGTTGATTATTTTACGATCCATGCCGGTGTGCGTTTGCAGTACGTACCACTGACCGCAAAACGTATGACAGGTATCGTCTCGCGTGGTGGTTCGATTATGGCGAAGTGGTGTCTCGCCCATCATAAAGAGAGTTTCTTGTATGAGCATTTCGAAGAGATTTGCGAGATCATGAAAGCTTATGACGTGTCATTCTCATTAGGTGATGGCTTGCGCCCAGGTTCGATTTACGACGCCAACGATGAAGCCCAACTTGGTGAGTTAAAGACCCTAGGCGAACTCACGCAAATCGCGTGGAAGCACGATGTGCAAGTGATGATAGAAGGGCCAGGTCATGTGCCCATGCATTTGATCAAAGAAAATATGGATCTGCAGTTAGAGCAATGCCATGAAGCACCGTTCTATACCTTAGGCCCACTCACCACGGAT
This sequence comes from Affinundibacterium fentianense, assembly GCF_018139545.1. Taxonomy (GTDB): domain Bacteria; phylum Pseudomonadota; class Gammaproteobacteria; order Burkholderiales; family Burkholderiaceae_D; genus Undibacterium; species Undibacterium fentianense. The sequence goes on from NZ_JAGSPJ010000005.1 coordinate 240,604, forward strand.
ATCGCACCTGGCTACGATCACATCACATCCGGTATTGGTGCCGCGCAAATCGGTTGGTACGGCACCGCCATGCTTTGTTACGTCACACCGAAAGAACACTTAGGTTTGCCAAATAAAGTCGATGTGAAAGACGGCATTATTACCTACAAAATTGCCGCCCATGCCGCCGATTTGGCAAAGGGACATCCGGGCGCACAAATTCGCGATAACGCTTTGTCGAAAGCACGTTTTGAATTCCGCTGGGAAGATCAATTTAATCTCGGCCTAGATCCCGATAAAGCACGTGAATTTCACGATGAAACCCTGCCGAAAGACTCCGCTAAGGTTGCGCACTTTTGCTCTATGTGCGGGCCACATTTTTGCTCTATGAAGATTACACAAGAAGTGCGTGATTATGCCGCAACCCAAGGCATCAGTGAGATCGAAGCCTTGAAGCAAGGCATGGAAGTCAAAGCGATCGAATTCGTCAAGTCTGGCGCTGAAATCTATAAAAAATCTTAGGTGTGACCATGGAAATTGCGATGGAAATTCAGCTTAATGGCGAGCTACGTGTTTTGCAATCAGAAACGGATTTACATAGTTTGATTACTGAGCTGCAATTAGACAATCAAGCCATCGCTGTCGCTGTGAATCGACAAGTTATACGTCGAGCGCTGTGGCAGCGACATATTTTGCAAGCCGGTGATCAGGTGGATGTGGTACGGGCGATTGGCGGTGGGTAAGTTGGGAGGTACGAAAAATTCTATTTTGGGGATGCTGTGCTAGGCGCAAAGCACAGCGCCCCATAATTGAATTTATCGAACCTCCCAAATGCCAACAGAATTCTTTAGGTGAGCATTGTCTTTCTCATAGAGATCATGACGCTTTGCGTTTTGGGAATAACTCGGTGAGTACAGGATTTTGTTATAGGGAATTATTGGCATATTGAATTGAGGAAGATGGATTTTACGCAAATCAAAGTAGAAAAAACAAATCAGGATAAAAACCATGACAACAGAAGCAAAATCAGACAGCCTGACTATCGCAGGTAAAACGTACAGCTCACGTCTCTTAGTCGGCAGTGGGAAATACAAAGACTTAGAACAAACTAAACTCGCGACTGAAGCGAGTGGAGCGGAAATTATTACGGTCGCAATCCGTCGTGTGAACATTGGTCAAGATCCGAATGCACCGAGTTTGCTCGACGTTGTACCGATGTCGAAGTACACCATTCTGCCAAACACAGCAGGATGCTATAACGCGAAAGACGCGATTTATACTTTGCAACTCGGTCGTGAATTATTGGGTGGACATAAGTTGTGTAAGCTTGAAGTCTTGGGCGACGAAAAGACATTATTCCCGAATATGCCTGAAACTTTAGAAGCTGCCAAAGTGTTGGTGAAGGAAGGATTCGATGTGATGGTGTATTGCAGCGACGATCCTATCCAAGCGCGTATGTTGGAAGACATTGGCTGTGTCGCGGTGATGCCGCTCGCTTCCTTGATTGGTTCTGGAATGGGTATCTTAAATCCATGGAATCTGTCTTTGATTATTGAGCAGGCAAGTGTTCCTATCATCGTCGATGCGGGCGTAGGTACTGCATCCGACGCTGCGATTGCAATGGAGCTTGGCTGCGATGGCGTATTAATGAATACCGCCATTGCTGGCGCTCGTGATCCTATCCGCATGGCATACGCTATGGGCCTGGCAGTGGAAGCGGGGCGTGCTGCGTATATGGCGGGGCGAATTCCGAAAAAATTTGCGGCATCGCCTTCTTCTCCGATGATGGGACGCGTTGCCTGATGCTGTATGCATGGAAATCAACTTCGATGAGACGCGATGTGCAGCATCTTGAGCGTCCCTGTGTCCTAGTGTTCGCGGGACATGATCCCAGCGGCGGAGCTGGAATACAAGCCGATATCGAAGCAATAGCGGCGCAGGGGGCGCATGCTTTACCCATCATCACGGCATTGACAGTGCAAGACAATAACCAAGTGTATGCTGTACATCCTGTGGCAGCCAGTTTGATTGATGCACAGGCACAGGTGCTCATTGCAAATATGCCGATTGATGCAATCAAACTGGGAATCGTAGGGAATCGTGACAACGCAGAGACAATTGCTAGACTGATTGATCAAATTCAGCGACATGATCGTGACAGGGCGCAGCCTATCCCAGTTGTTTTGGATCCAGTTTTAGCAAGTGGACATGGCAATCGATTGTCCGCTGAAGATGCGAGTTTTGCGATGTCGCCATTGTTAGGTCGTGCGACTCTCATTACGCCTAATTTGCCCGAACTGACTAAATTGGCTCCTCATGGTCTATCCATAACACAACAGGCTAGGGCCTTGCTCGGTGGCGATTGCTCTGATGTGCTAGTCAAAGGTGGACATGGGCACGAAGCGCTTGTTATTAATCGATGGTTTTCGACCAATCCTCTTCAAGCTGAGATGGAGTGGAGTTGGCCAAGATATACGGGTGGTTTTCACGGCAGCGGTTGTACTTTGGCTGCGGCGATCTCGGGACTATTGGCCATGGGTTTGCCGATGGCTTCGGCATTGCTGCATGCGCAGGAGTTTACGCAACAATCTCTACAACATGCTTATAAAATAGCACCAGGACAAATGATCCCTTTGCGCTCGGTAACTCAAGGTAGAAAATGAATACGATACATCACAGTGACAATCAATTGCGTGGCTTATATTTGGTTACGCCGAATTGGGATGATACACAACGTCTTTTGGAAGTGACCGAAGCTGCCTTGGCCGCAGGGGCGGGTATTCTGCAGTATCGGCACAAGTCGGCACAGGTAGAGTTACGTTATGCGCAGGCGGCTGCCTTACAGAATTTATGCCGAAAGTACGGGGTGCCTTTCATCATTAATGATTTTGTCCAACTTGCTGCGCAATTGAATGCTGATGGTGTGCATTTGGGTGGTTCTGATATTTCAGTTGCACAGGCGCGCGCTATTCTAGGAAAGAATAAGATTATTGGCGCTTCTTGTTATGGCGATTTAGGCTTGGCACATCTAGCGCAATTGCAGGGAGCGAACTATGTAGCGTTTGGAGGGTTTTATCCTTCACAAGTCAAACAATATGCGGTCACCACGCATCCGGATATCGTTTCAATCGCAAAAAAGGAAATTAGTTTGCGGCAAGTTGTGATCGGCGGAATGACTGTGGATTTGGCTCGCCCTTTAGTTGCACGCGGTTGTGATATGGTGGCAGCGATTAGCCATGTTTATTTGTCGGACCGTCCCGCCGATGTTGTTCGTGATTTTATTGCTCTGTTTCAATAAAAAATTTGCTTGGTTGTGCTTCTGCAAAAATTGATTGCGACGGCTTGATGAAGGATCGCTTTGTTTGTTGCGTAAATTGCTCAAAATCGAAACGTATGCGGGTTTTAAATGCTTATCACCACAATAAAATTGGCTTTTTAGCTATTTTTGAACGCTTTATTGTATGATTCTTGGACTGCTAAGCAACAAATCCGAACCAGGCAAAGTAATGACTCAATCTACCTCGATGATGGCGGCACCGAAAACCAGCCGTCGTTTTATTTTAGAAATGCGCGGTTTTTCAGATGCAGAAAAAAGCATGCTGACTTCGACTTTTCGCTTGACGAGTCGACGTGAAATGTCTTACGTCGAAGCAAGTGATGCAGAATGCCGTGCCGATATTTACCTGATCAATGCCGATAATCCAGAAGCGTTGGAGGATTTATCGAAGCGGGAAATCGGCGTGCCGAACGTTCACTCGCCTGCAGTCGTGATTGGGCGTACGCCCGTCGAGACACCTTGGCCATTTGTCGCGAAACCGATTCATTGGATGCGCTTGTTTGAAAATCTTGATACAGAGATGCAACGCGCATTGCGCGAACGCAGTGCTCGGCAGAGTCATCAAGGCGGGCAGCATGGTTGGGACGGCGCGACCTTACGCCGTTCGAGTGACCAAAAAGTAGCAGCGGTTCCATTGATTGTTGAAGCGCCAGCGCGTGAAACGGTTCTCGTTGTCGACGATAGTGCGACCGTACGTGCTTTTATGCGTATCAAGTTATCCCCATTTCAATTTGATGTCGACTTTGCAGAAACAGGCGAACAAGCTGTCGAGAAAGCGCTAGCTAAGGCGAAGGAAAAGCCCTACAACTGTATTTTTCTCGACATTATGATGCCGGGGATCGATGGTTACGAAGTGTGTAAGAAAATCAAGGCCAATGCAACGACGAAACCATCCGCAGTGGTGATGTTGACGAGCAAGTCTTCCATTATCGATAAATTGCGGGCAAATTGGTCTGGATGTGATGCATTTTTAAGTAAACCTGTCGCAGAAGACGATTTGTTGGCGACGATTGCGAAGTTCTTGCCAAGTGCATTGGATAGTATCCGCAATTGAGCTAAGGTTGTGCGAACGATCCAAATGTTATACCTCCGATTATGATGGTCTTGCTTGCTTATCGCATCAAGGCCATTATTTATTCTCAAAAACGCCTGATTAATCGCAGTTTGCTATCGAAAAGGTTTTCGCATGTCTACACTCGCCTCTGTTGTTCAACGAACTTTAGGAGATGAGATGATGAAGACTTGGAAATTGCTATTGGCTACCCTTGCCACGGTTGCTGCCCTGAATTTTTCCTTTGCAGAGCAAAATAGCGTGGCGGTCCCTCAAGGCTGGATCGCGAATGGCCACGTTTTTTCAGGCACAAAGTTCTTTTTTTCTGCCATTTATTGCGCATAAATCGTAGGTGTTAAATACCCTCTCATTGGGCGCAAATGCAAGTAGATATGCAACCCAACAATGTGTTGAGTAATGTCTTTTTTCGCTTCCAAATGGTGGACGTAATCTTGCCATCAAACGCACTCCATTTTAAAATTTAAAAAGAAGTGTTCCATCACTGCATTATCCCAACAATTACCTTTCCGAATCTGACTGCACACTATCCCATGCATTTCCAGCAAGCTGAGGCTTGTCATTGCGGATGCGCGACTCGGATGAATGGTTACCCGTATCGCAGTCTTTCCAATCGCAATTTCGCCAAATGTGAGGTCATTTGATCGGCGCAACATGTCGCGCATCGCACTCCTCTGCGAGAATGTTCACCTCACGCTTCACCTAAATTTGTTTACTAAACCTGCTAAACTGAACCTCGCTATCGCCAGTGCAGTTGACCTTGATTTTGCGCTAGAACTACCATAGCCGCTAAAGTACGCCGTGTTCCGTTGGAATCTGATTCTTGTTTATTAAAATAGCGCGAAACGGCTCAGAAAATAGGAGAGAGTGGGACATGCGCGTCACCATCCGCGATATTGCAAAGACGACGGGCTTATCGCTCGGTACGATTTCGCGCGCGCTCAAAAATCAGAGCGGACTGACTGAGTCAACCCGCATGCGTGTGTTTGAAGTAGCTCGTCAGCTTGGCTATGACTTTTCTAAATTGAAGAGCGGCCGTGTACGTCGCATCGCTTTTCTTTTGCATCGTCAGCACAATACCTTATCGAGTAGCCCCTTTTTCTCACCGGTTCTGCATGGCGCGGAAGCGGCTTGTCGACGCGAGGGCATCGCTCTATCGTTTGTGGCGATCGGCCCCGCTGAACCCGTCATGGAACAGATTCGAGTACATCAACCCGATGCAATTCTTTGCGCTGGTTTTTTCGAGCCAGAAATCTTGCATGCGATTCGTGCTGCAGGTAAGCCGCTTGTCCTGATCGACATGTATCTCGATGACTTCACTTCGATCAACCCTGACAATCGTTTGGGTGGTTACTTGGCGACACGGCATTTGATTCAATCCGGACGTAAGCGCATTGCGATGTTGAGCGGCCCCAGCGCGCACTACAGTATTCAAGAACGTGTGCATGGTTTTCGTAAAGCTTTGTATGACGCCAAAATGTTGGCTAACCCTGAGCTAGAAATCGCGATCGCGCATCATGCAAATGAAGAAGCGAGTGTGAAGAAAGCCATGCTGAAATTGCTCGCAATGACGCAACCACCGGATGCTGTCTTTTGCTACAACGATAATACCGCTTTGACGGCGATGCATGCCTGCTTGGATGCTGGCTTAAAGATTCCACATGATATCGCCATCGTCGGCTTTGACAATATTAGTGCTGCGGCAAAGTCGAATCCCCCATTGACGAGTATTCACGTCGATAAGAAAGCACTTGGAGAGGAAGGGGTGGCAATGCTCTTGTGTACAGCCCAAGGTGAAGCAGTCGACAAGACGTTAGCAGTGCAATTAATGGTCCGCGAGAGTAGTACGGACGATCTTTAATTTATGTTCGCTCGAGCATAGTCTACGAGCTCTTTGGAAGGAACATCATGCCAGTATTTCTTCGCGCCAGCGCATCGCCTCTTGTGCACTTGGTTTCCATCTTTGTCCCCAGCCTTATGCTTTGTCTCGCGTTGCCACAGATGGGTATCGCTGCTGTCAGTTCCAATTTGGAGACCAAACTCAGTGCCAAGCCGTCTGCTGTAGTCAATGTCTTTATCGGCACGGGAGGCGATGGGCATACTTTTCCTGGAGCGACCCGTCCTTTTGGTATGGTGCAACTCAGTCCAGACACGCAATTACGTCATTTTAAGCAGAGCTATCCTTGGGCAGCCGGGTATCGTTACGAAGATGATTCGATTTTAGGATTTTCGCATACTCATTTTTCAGGGACCGGGCATTCGGATTTAGGTGACGTTTTATTGATGCCGTATAGTGGTGAGACGAAATGGGAGCCAGGCTATCCTGAGCGCGCGTTTAGCGGTTATCGTTCCCGATTTAGTCATCAGCAGGAGAAAGCCGAACCCGGTTACTACGCAGTCAAATTGCTTGATCATGAAGTGGACGTCGAGTTGACTGCGAGTGAACGCGTGGGTTTGCATCGTTACCATTACGGAAAGGGCGTCGAGGCGAAGTTGCTCGTCGATATGCGGAGTAGCATCTATGATTACAAATCCAAAAATCTGTGGTCAAGCCTTCGTGTAAGAAGTAATACCTTGGTCACCGGAATGCGTATCACGCGAGGTTGGGCACCGGGGCGGCAGGTTTATTTTGCTATGCAGTTTTCTAAGCCATTCCAGCAACGTGAAATTCAAAATCGCGAAGATGCTATCGAATATCGTGGTTTTGCTGGGCCGGGCTCTGGTGCAAAAGAGAAAGTAAAGGTCGAAGGTAAAGCCTTGGTTGCCGCCTTTAATTTTGGTATTCCCAACGATCAATCTTTAATGGTCAAGGTGGCGATTTCCGCCGTTAGTGAGGAAGGTGCCATCGCGAATTTACAGGAAATGAGTGATTGGGATTTTGCGGCTGAGCGACAAAAGGCAAGCGATGCTTGGAACACCGCGTTATCGGCTGTCAGTATTGAAGCCGCACCCGATATGCGGACAAAGGCCTACACTGCCTTGTATCACAGCATGATGGGTCCGAGTCTGTTTATGGATATTGATGGGCGTTATCGCGGTCCCGATAATGAAGTCCATCAAGCCCAAGGATTCCGATTCCATTCCACCTTCTCTCTCTGGGACACTTATCGAGCATTGCACCCATTGTTAACCTTGATCCAACCCACAGCGCGGAATGCTGACTTTATTCAATCTTTGATCGCGTCGCAAAAAGTAAGCCCGGAGGGGATTCTACCCGTATGGCAGTTCCATGGTTTGGAAACTTGGTGCATGATTGGCTATCATGCAGTCCCCGTGATTGCAGATGCGTATTTAAAAGGAGTGACAGGTTTTGATGCGGAAGCCGCTTTAAAAGCCATGGTCAGCAGTGCGGAATATGGCGCATACGGAGGACTGCGGCATTATATGCAATACGGTTATGTGCCAACGGACTTAGAGCCGGAAGCAGCATCCAAAACAGTTGAATATGCGTTTGATGATTGGACCATCGCACGTATGGCGGAAAAGATGGGCAAACTCGATATTGCGAAGAAATTTTATGCGCGAGCACAAAATTATCGGAATGTATTTGATGTGAATACTGGATTCATTCGCGCTCGCAAAGCGAATGGTGAATTCCGTGTCCCATTTGATCCAGCCGTTTCAAACTTCGGCAGCGACTACACTGAGGGGAGTGCATGGCAGTATTCTTGGTATATGCCGCACGACAATGCGGGGTTGATTCAAATGCTAGGTGGAGATTCGGCTGCGATTGCGAAAATTGATCAAGTATTTGATGCCAAAGTTGACGAAAAAATCTATGCGCATATGGAAGATATTTCTGGCTTGATTGGCCATTATGCACATGGTAACGAACCATCACATCATGTTGCCTATCTCTATAACTATTTTGGTGCACCCTGGAAGACGCAACAGCGTTTGCAACAAATTATGGACAGTCAGTATCATGCGAAGCCAGACGGTTTGTCGGGAAACGATGATTTGGGGCAAATGTCCGCATGGTTTGCATTCACGAGTTTCGGATTTTATCCAGTAGCGCCGGGCAGCAATGAATATATATTGGGGCGACCGTTCCTCGATAAAACGAGTTTGAATTTGCCGAACGGAAAACGGTTTGTGATTCGGGCAGAAAATCTCAGCAAGGCAAATCAATATGTCGGCTCGGTTAGCTTGAATGGGAAGCCTCTGGAGAAAAATTTCATCACCCATACGCAAATTACTGAGGGTGGCGAATTGCTGTTCAAAATGCAAAGCACACCGAATAAAAATTGGGGAAGTCAATCGAACGCACGCCCTTATACGCAAACGAAGTATCGAGTTGATTGAGCGTAGTTCGGCAAATTGCTTTGCAGCGATGTCGAAAAAAAAGGAATCAGGCTTATGGGTCATATGCCTGATTCCTACAGTCGATAAAAATCAAAAGTAAGGGAGTTAACTCAAACGAGCGCGACGCCGTTGCTTAGAGTGCATTCTTGAGTTGAAGTACTTTTTCTTTTGAGTTATCCAGTGCTTTGAGCAAATCCACGGAGAAAAATATGCCTGTTTTTCCGTCACGGCGTGTAACTCCCAAGGCATATTTGTTGTCGACATAGATCGTTACACCGTGTCCAACGGACTTCAGGTCGGCACGATCAGAATACAAGCTGGTTAAGCTCAACCCCAAAGGAATCCTTCCCCCATTTTTCTTCCAAAAATTGACACCTATCCACTCGATACTTAGCGCTTCTTTTGTCCTCTGACCATTGGGCGCTCCCGAGACATGTTCGAATACAATATTGGGATGAAGAACAAACCATTGACGTGCTGGCGGCCCAGTCAAACTGGTGGCCATTGTGCTTGATTCATGCTCAATGAAGCTGGTCAACGCGAGATCGAGAAAGCTCAGTGCCCGTGCATTTTTCCAATAGTTATCCCAATCTTTCTCGACTTTTTCTAATTCTTGCACTACCAGTCCAGAACTGAGTTTGATCAGCGTGGTTTGGTATGGCGCAATCGCCTTACTGAAATCATGCAGCAATGCACTGCATTTGATTTTATTCGAGGTGCTTGCAATACAATTGGTTTCATCGGAATCAGTGATAGCTAGCACCTCTGCAAAGTTAGAGAAACGAAATGCTGATCTGTTCTCGCTCTTTAGGTGGGTGAAGGTTGACAGTTTCTTCGGACGTTCCAATTGCAGGAAATAGTAGCTTGCACGATCTTGCATTTCTTTTTCGAAATAGTCAGCTTGACGATTTACATTGTCCGCAATTTGGGTATTCGAGAACGTACTGCCTAGCGATTTTCGCACCATAGAACCGAATTCGGTGAACGCATTGGCGAGCCCTGAAAGATCCTTTTCCGTCGTTGTTTGCTTGAGTTGTTCACATACCTTTTTATCGAGCGCAATGGCGGCGTTGTGCAAGTCAAGGAAATACGTTGATGTTGGGTCATATTGATGTGCTTGGCATTCCTTTTGAATTGCTGCTATTTTTTGCGCGATAGGATCTGCGGCTGCATTTTCTTGCTGTGCAAGACAGCTCGTGCTCAAGAAAAAGGTGGAAATCAGTGTTCCAATTTTGATCCAAGTGATTGTTTGAGTTTTCGATAGCATGATGTGCCTCGCTTTATAAGTGTTCAATCAAATCAGCGGCGGCTTGCACTGCTTTTGCTGTATTGAGCCAACTTGTCCAGTGCTGGATGTCGGATGTGTCCAAATCTTTAAATAAAGAGTCGGTGATTTCTCGTACAGAGCCTTTGGCATTGTTTGCATAGCGTTGTTTGAACGCGAGAATTTCGCTTTGCTTTGGATCAAATTCTTCAATCAATTGGTAGAGTAGGGGGGCGGCCACCAGCGGATCAGAGACGTATGCAGTGAAGGAATGGGTGTTCGGTTCGACGACAATGCGGGTTTGAATATCACTAAAGCAGTTTTCGTAGTCTGCTTCGGTAACCCATGTGCCGTTTTGTGGAGGACTAAATCGAGAGATCCAAGTAAAAGGATCCAGTTCATGATGAACATTGAAAAAGCTACTTGTACACCCAGCAGAGCCTGGTTTGACGATACTGTTGTAAGGCGAAGTTAAATGGTTAAAGTGATTCAAAATTCGCGAGACATTTGCGATCATTGTGATGGACCTTAGTTTGTGTTGGCCTATATCTAAATTGGAAAACTGGTTCTCAGGATCGCTTTCTGGTCGATACAAAAGATGTAAGGTATCGTGTAAAACAGCGGTGCCCAGGCTGTGCGCTACAACGTGAACTTTATCTTGGCCATATTCGTTCACGAGCTGGGCTATTTGTTTGCCTAGGCTGACACGGATACTATTGCCGATCAGCGTGGTGTAGAAAATGACGTCTAGCCAGTGGGTATAAAACATGCTGTCAGAGTTAAAATTCTTATCAAGTCCAATCAGAGTGGCGGTCAATGAGCTGATATCCCCAGCACCCTGAATTGCTGCCAAGCGGGTTTGAATTGTCTGGCCGTTTTTGGCCATTTTGTTGCGCATTTCATCAAAAAAAACGCTGTAGTTGAATTCGACGAGATCGACGTAATCGGTAATTTTTTTCTTTTTGAACTTTTCGAATTCTTTCAGGCTAGTGTTGATGCTAGTCACAAATGATTCCCCAAATTTTCCGAGCGCTTGATCAGGCGCCTTCGCGAAACTACCCATTCCATGAATCAATAAGACAACCTGTTCTTGTGCCATTGGGTACCTCTTTCTGCTTCGTTAAGTTAAAAAAATAGCAGCGATGTCAAAAGATGGCGCTGCAGACCGAAAATGCTTGATGCACGAACACGGGATTTCATTCGAGGAAACGGTGTATGCAAAGTAGGATTAAAAAAGCAAAAAGACAAGCTTATTTTATATTTTTAGGTGAAAACGCTTATCTTATTGAATGCGTAAATAGGAAAAATATGATCTGATTGATAATTTCCACGCACTAGGCGTGCCAAGTTGCCCGGCATGATTACTCACAGGAAATGGATACAGAGAAGGGGAAAAAACGAAGAATTGGCTAGAAGTTTTTGATGAGCTTGCGATAAATCATTGCTAAAACAAGACCTTAGCAAAGCTTTCAGGTATAATCGCGGGTTCTGTCCAAAATTTCCTCATCAAGTGGTTTTTATGAATCGCTTGTTGTTCCTTGTTTGAATTTTCGACTCTGGTGAAAATCATTCGAAAATAGGTTTTTGTGGATTCTTTCTCTCTTAGGTTGGTGCAAATTAATTTGGGGGGTGGGGATGTCCGATCTGGCTTCTTTGTCTACATTAGCGCGTTCTGACGCGCAACTTCCGGTGCATGTCTATTTTGATCAAGGCTTATTAGAGCGCGAGATCAAACAATTATTTCAATCTGGCCCGCGTTACGTTGGTCATGAATTGATGGTTCCTAACGTCGGTGATTATGCGACCCTCGCTTCTGAAAACGAAGGGCGTATGTTGGTGCGCGGTAAAGACGGAATTGAATTGCTGTCGAATGTTTGCCGCCATCGTCAAGCTTTAATGTTTGGTGGTCCAGGCACGACTGGGCGTGGTAACACGAATCACATTGTTTGTCCTTTACATCGCTGGACTTACGACCTCAAAGGTGAGTTGATCGGCGCGCCGCATTTCAAAGATACACCTTGTCTGAATCTCTCACGTACACCTATTCAAAATTGGAATGGTCTACTGTTTGAACAAAACGGTTACAACGTGATGGAAAAGATGGCGAGCTTATCGGTGACCAAGGATTTGGATTTCACCGATTACATGCTCGATCATGTTGAAGTGCATGAATGTGATTACAACTGGAAAACCTTTATCGAAGTGTATCTCGAAGATTATCACGTTGAGCCCTTTCATCCAGGCTTGGGTAGCTTCGTCACCTGCGATGATTTGAAGTGGGAATTTGGCGAAGATTACAGTGTGCAAACCGTCGGCGTACACAAAGGTTTATTGAAATCTGGCTCGCCAAAATACCAAGCTTGGCAAGAGCAAGTTTTAAAATTCCGTCGTGGTGAACCACCAAAATACGGCGCTATTTGGCTCACTTTGTACCCGAATATTATGGTCGAATGGTATCCGCATGTGTTGGTGGTATCAACACTATGGCCGACTGCGACAGGTAAAACCAAGAACGTGGTCGAGTTCTACTATCCAGAAGAAATCGTTTTATTCGAGCGTGAGTTCATTGAAGCAGAACGTGCGGCATATATGGAAACCTGTATCGAAGACGATGAGATCGGGATGCGTATGGATGCGGGACGTAAGATTTTGCTCGAGCGCGGTCAAAATGAAGTGGGACCTTATCAATCACCAATGGAAGATGGCATGCAACACTTCCATGAATGGTATCGAAGTAAAATGCAATTCTAAATAAATTGAAGAAATGGGGAAGCGATGCTTCCCCATACTTTTTTCTGCTAGTCGTTTGTCAAAACAAATAGTTAATTCAGTTAAAGAGGATGTATGCAAGCACTTTGGATGTTGATCGCCACCTTTTTGTTTTCTTTGATGGGTGTCTGTGTCAAGCTCGCCTCTGAGACTTATAACACCGCTGAGATCGTCACGTATCGTGGTGCGATCGGCGTGATCGGCATTTATTTCCTTATGCGCTGGCAAAACGGTACATTACGCAGCTCCATGATTAAGGGGCATATCTGGCGCGGTATCTTCGGCGTGACTTCGCTGTGGCTCTGGTTTTATTCAATTTCGAAATTGCCTTTATCTCTATCAGTCACCTTGAGTTATATGTCTTCGATCTGGGTTGCGGTGATTTTGTTTGCAACTTCTTGGTGGAAAAATCGCGGTAAAGATGTGGTTCATCTTCCACCGCATCTAGTGTGGTCTATCTTGTTGGGATTTGTTGGTGTCGTGATGCTGTTGCGTCCGACTATTCGCGCAGATCAATTGTTTGATAGCCTGATTGCTCTATGTTCCGGCTTTATTGCAGCCCTCGCGTATATCCAAGTGCGTCAAATGGGTGTCGCTGGCGAGCCAGAATATCGGGTGGTTTTTTATTTTTCTTTAGTCTGTACCGCGATGGGATTGCTTGGTCAATTTTGGCATTTCAATACCTTTACCGCATCGCAGTTAGCGGCGCATCAAGATCATCAACTGTGGAATGTCAAAGGGATCGCTCTCTTACTGGGTGTTGGTCTTTTCGCGATGATTGCGCAGTTGGCGATGACACGTTCCTATCGCCTTGGTAATCCTTTAGTCGCGGCGAATTTGCAGTATGTTGGGATAGTCTTTACTAGCACCTTAGACGTGATGATTTGGAAGCTCAATTTGAGTTGGATCAGTTGGTTAGGAATTGCAGTAATTTTAGCGAGCGGTATGATAGCGTCTTCGTTTAATAGTAATACTGGTACGAAGTCGGCAGAAGGCGATCGCCCCAGTGAATCTCTTTAAGGAAAATTCATGTACACAACTTTGATTAGCGCACAGCAGCTTGCCGTAGAACTGAAGAATCCAAGCACAGTGGTGGTGGATTGTCGCCATGATTTGATGGACGCACAAGCAGGTAAAAATGCTTACGACACCGGACATATTCCGGGTGCAGTATTTGCTAATCTTGATATCGATTTGTCCGGTAGTAAATTGGATGCAGCGGGTGTTTTTGCAGGTCGCCATCCTCTGCCTAAGACAGAGGATTTATTAGCAGCTTTGCGCAGTTTGGGAATCAATCAAGATTCACAAGTAATCGCTTACGATGCACACGGGGGTATGTTTGCCGCCCGCTTGTGGTGGTTGTTGCGATCAATTGGGCACGCACAAGTTGCCGTGTTGGATGGCGGTATTGCTGCTTGGATTGGTGCTGGTCATGCAGTGCAAACTGAGTCTGTAAGCCTTGAGGCTGGGAATATTCAAGCGAAAGAAAGTCTGACTAAACAAGTTAATGTGCAGACAGTTTTGCAGAATCTTCAAGCGAGCGCGGATGCCCAATTGCAAGTCATCGATGCTCGTGCCCCAGATCGTTTTCGCGGAGAAAATGAAACCATGGATCCGGTTGGTGGCCATATCCCCGGCGCCAAAAATCGCTTCTTTAAAGACAATTTGCAAGCCGATGGACGTTTTAAATCGGCACAAGAATTACGTGATGAATGGCAAGGCTTGATTGCTGATCCATCCAAAGCGATTATGCAATGCGGCTCAGGCGTAACAGCTTGCCATAATTTATTGGCATTAGAAGTGGCTGGCTTAGGTGGTGCTGCTTTATATCCGGGATCGTGGAGTGAATGGTGTGCTGATGCGTCACGCCCTGTTGCAAGCGGCGCGGCGTAGAAGCTAATCAATGTTGATGCTGGGTCATAAATAACACCAGCATCACACCACAGCTCACCAAGATAATTTGCGGGATTGTTTCTTTGAGCGTTGCGCGGCGCTGCATTTGTGGCATTAAATCACTGACCGCAATATAGATAAACCCAGACGAAGCGAGTACCAGCACGTAAGGAATCAAATTGCTGGCTTTATCCAAAGTGAAATAACCGAGAACGCCGCCGACCACCGCCATCAGGCTGCATAAGAGATTGTAAATATACGCTCGTGTGCGCGAGAAACCCGCATTCAGCAACACAATAAAATCACCAATCTCTTGTGGAATTTCATGCGCAATAATCGCCAGCGCGGTCACCATCCCTAATCCCGGATCTGCCAAAAACGCTGCTGCAATCAAGATCCCGTCGGTGAAATTGTGCATCCCATCACCGATTAGAATCATCCAACCAGCTTTGCCCGCTTCATGCGCATCATGCCCATGTTCATGATGATGCCCATCGCCTTCGTGGTGATGCGAGTGGCGTAAGATCGCGAACTTTTCCAATAGGAAGAACGCCAATAGTCCACCGAGTAAACAGGCGAACAATGAACGTGGGTCGGTACCGGATTCAAAAGCTCGCGGCAAGGCGTGTAAGAGGGACGTCGATAACATAATGCCGACGGATAGACTGACCATACGTTCAACGATTTTCGACAATAATGTAAAGGAGAAAATCGCGGCAAGGCTAATGCTCAGGACACCAGCAATTGTTGTGGTGAAAATGATGGAAGTGAGAACAGATTGAATTTTATGCCTCGAACGGGTTGGATCTAGAAGTCAGCAAGTGCAAGGGCAAAAGCAAGAACGACATGTTGACTGCACTTAACAAGGGAACTGATGCCTGTTTGAATCAAATTCTACTAATTGCAACTTTGTTGCAATTAGACCACAAGTTGCGCAAATTCGCAATGCAACCATGCCGCTTGCTAGCCTCGGCTTTTAATCAGTGGATTTACATTTGCTCAGTTTTTCTTTGATCTTTTTAATTTCTTTTACGCGATCTTGGTCTTCCATAAAAATAGGGTCGCCTGTTTTTGTTTCGCCTGTTTTATAGGGTAAGCCGTTCTCTAAGCTCACCAATTTTTTCTTATTTTGATAACATTTTTCGTCGTCGGCCCGCTCTAGGGTTCGCGCTCTTTCTTCTTGTTCAGCCTTGAATTTTTGGCGTTCTTTAAACTCGATTTCTTTCGCCCATAAACTCTGGGTCGGCACTTTCGCCTTGGGTTGTTGACCTAAACCATTGGTCACAGGAGTAACTTCGACTTCCTTGACTTGCGTACTGCCCGCTGGACAACGGCTCGCCAGAATCTTCCGCCCCTGTGCATCCTTGCATTCAAGAATTTGGGTCTGTGCATGGGCGTTTGTGGACATCCCAGTTAATTGGATGCTGAGTAGTGATGCCATTAGGAAACCACCTACTTTCCCTACAGCCTTTTGATTGAATCGATTTTCGCGCATCAACATCGATGATCCTTCACATGGGTTTATTGGGAGAAATTAAATACGCGAGACATTTCTATCTTGGCACTTTAGTATTTGAAAAAATGACAAATTATTTGACTTTTTTGAAATTAATTAAAGGTCAACTTGTTATAATTTCGTTCTATTTCTTTTGTCTATTCAAAAAGGTTGGTAATGAAATTAAAGTTGCGTCTCCTCAGTGCCCCGTCTCTCGCACTTTTATTGAGTGCGTGTGGTGGCGGTAATTATAACGATGGTTCAGGCTCGATAACGCCAGCGTTGCCACCTGTTGTTCAAGAAAAGCCAAATAACGACGATCGCTTGTCGAGTCATTATCTTCATACCTTGGCATTAGCAACGGATGGAAACGTCTTTGCTTGGGGTGAAAACCAATTCGGTCAACTAGGGAATAATACGCTGAACTATTCTACTGTGCCTGTTCGTGTCCTAGGTTTGAGTGCGATTAAAGCCGTGCAAGCAGGTGAACGTCATTCAGTCGCTTTACATAGTGATGGCAATTTATGGGTTTGGGGTAGTAATGCTAGTGGGCAGTTGGGTATGTCACAGGTGATGGCAAGTCGAATTCCACTTCGCTTATCTGGGATTAGCGCCGTGAAATCGGTGGTTGCTGGCCAAAATCACACCGTCGCCTTAAAAACGAACGGCTCTGTTTGGGGTTGGGGACGCACTGCAACTTCTTACTTGAATTTGCCACAAGCAATAAATGTTCAAAACGTTCAATCTTTGGCGGCAGGTGCCGACTTCACGATCGCGCTGAAGAACGACGGCACAGTTTGGTCCTGGGGGGCGAATGACGCTGGTCAGCTTGGAAATGGGAGTTATGTGAATTCTAGCGTCCCAGTTCAAGTGTTAGGGCTCACCCAAGTCAAAGCAATTGCGGCAGGGGGCGCGCATGTACTCGCATTACGCAATGACGGCACCGTGATGTCGTGGGGGCGCAATCAATTGGGTCAATTGGGTAATGGTGGTCGCAGCACGAGTAATATCCCCACGGTCGTCGTAGGGTTAAACGCGGTGAAAACCATCGCTGCGAGTGCAGCGAATAGCATGGCTTTGCTCGCTGACGGTTCGGTCGCGGTTTGGGGTTCCAATCAACAGGGGCAGCTCGGAGGTGGCAGTGCGTCCAGTGCTTTCCAGATGAAGCCTGTTAAAGTCAGAGAGGTGAGCGACGCAGTATCGATATCCGCTGGCAATGGTTTTAGTTCTGTCATTTTGGCAGATGGGCAAGTCATGGCTTTTGGTTTTAATGGTACGGGTCAGTTAGGAAATAACTCGACGGCGAGTTCGGCGAAACCAGTACGCGTGGCAGGACTAAGTGGCATAAAAACTCTGAATTTGGGTAAGTCGCAAAATTGAATTTGCTAAACGCACGCAAGTACCGCTTATCCTAGCTGATGGCACGGTAAGTCGTACTTTGCGCGCTGAGCGGGAGGCGTACTGTCGACTTTGCTTAAGGACAGTGCCAGCGGAAGTCATCAAATGGGGCCATTGTCCAAAGCTCGCATTCTCTTTTCGTATTGGGTCAGCTTTAATTTAGATCTCCAAGTGAAATTGCTTTCCGGTCATAGACCTTGCCCGAAACCACAAAGTTGACAATGATTTCAATTCGCCACCGTATCCCTATGCATGCAGCACGTGCTTTGTTGGCGCTCATGCTGTGCGTGCCTTTCTTGCTGCCTTGGCACACTTTACCTATTCCTTCGTTTTATTCAGAAGTGTCGGCAGGGCTGTTCGGTCTGATGGCGACAGCCGCGTTGCTTGTTCATTCCTATTTTTCTGGATCGAAATTCACTGTCCCCGTGATTGTGACCTTGCCCTGTGCTCTCTTGCTCGTCCTCGTAACACAATGGCAAGCACAGTACTTTGCCTATGTAAGCCAAGCGCTGATGGTCGCGATGTATTTGGTTTGGAGTCTGTTCTTACTTTGGTGTGGACATGCGCTAGCAAATTGGGATGCTCAACAGCGTGGGTATTGGACGAGTCTGCATTTCATCGCGTGTGCAATCTTGTTTGGTGGAGTGGTGAGCGCACTGTTGGCTTTTATTCAGTTCTTTGGCGTGCCGCCAATTTTGGCGTCGTCAATTAATCAGCCTTTGTCAGCGCAAGCTGGCGTGTTCGCCAACATTGCACAGCAAAATCATTTCGCGAGTTATTTGGCTTTGGCGCAGTGTGCGCTTATTTACCTCGTCAATCAGAACTTTTTGAAGCCGAAGCTCGCAATGTCTACTTTTCTGTGGCTCGGCGTGGCCATGATTTTATCCGCATCGCGCAGCGTGTATCTCTATTGGATTTGGATTGGTTTACTTTACTTCACTGGTTTTGTCGATCGACGCTCTCGACTAAAGAAAATTGGTCGTCGCGGTATTGGTATGTGCGTGTTGGGCTTGCTCTGTCTGTGGGGATTGACGCAGTTGCCAATTCCACAGTTTGCTCGGGTCTTCCATTTTTCAGAAACGGTTGGTACGCGTTTTTTCTTATGGCAACATGCCTGGCAAATGTTTTTGGATCATCCTTTGCTTGGTGTCGGCTTTGATGGTTTTGCTTATACTTTAATTCAGCAAATAGCAAAAGTGGGTGAGGTAAATCCTTGGGGTATCGATCAATTTGCACACAATTTGCTTTTACAAATTCTTGCAGTTTCTGGGATTGTCGGCTTGCTTAGCTTCATTTTGCCCTTAGGCAGATTTGTCTTGAAGCAGCGCGGCTGTCCGTTTACTCCAGCGCGTCGCTATTTACTATGTAGTCTTGGTATTCTAGCGATCCATAGTTTGCTAGAGCAGCCGCTTTTTTTCAGCTATTTTTTGGGAGTTGCGGCATTGATGCTTGGATACATGGAGCGGGAAAGTTTTGCACCTAGCCGGGCGGTGATAATGCAATGGGGCTTAGCAGGATTACTGATATTTTCTTCTGTGTTGTTGGTCAAAACAATATTCGATTATGTTGCAATCGAGAAGGCTATTTATACCGATGCCACGATGCAATTGGCGCATCTTAGTGAAGAGAGTTATCGTCAGCAGAGAAAATGCTTAAGTGGCCTGAATCAACGCACTTTGTTGCAGGCTGAGATTGAAGCCTTGGATCCTTCGAGTTTTGTAGCAGATGAGGAGTCTGCTGCTCAAAAACTACGTTTGAATCAAAGATTATTGCGTGCATCGCCTGTTGATGAGGTCATGTTCAGACAGGCTGCATTACTGGCTGAAAATCGTCAACTGATGGCCGCCAAAGCGCAGATGCGTGCTGCCATGTTAGCCTATCCTACTGCAATTGATATTTTTATGCCGCGCTTTATCTGGCTTGCAGAAAGCGAGCCAGATGTTTACGCAGAGCTAACAGAATTTGCGCATCAGCAAGCGAGAGTCGTACATCTTCGGAGCCAGACTTTGTCGCAGTTTACGCCTTGATCGCGTAGAGACTTTTGTTGAAAGAGGTAGATAGATGACAGTAGATCGCAAAGATTTCCCTAGCCCAGATCTCGCTGGGGTGGAATATTGGGTCAGTATGTGCGGGTTTGTCGAAAATTTGGGATTCAAGGTGATCCCTCGTGTATTGACCGAACCCACTTTTCTTCCAGGCCTAGAGTTAGGCCCCAATTGCATTTATGTCGATTTTCAACGATTGCGCTACCCCGGTGACCTCCTGCACGAAGCAGGGCATTTGGCGGTGACGACGAGTGAGCAAAGAGCGGCGATAGGGAGTGACGCTTTGGTTTTGCCATGGCCCACCGATGGAGAAGAAATTGCTGCGGTGCTATGGTCGTTCGCTGCCGCTCGATACCTCAACATACCTCTGGATGTCGTGTTTCACGCAGATGGCTATAAACAAGATTCTACTTGGTTGATTGCGCAGTTTGAGCGTGGTGAATATATTGGGCTCCCATTTTTACAGTGGGCTGGCTTGTGTTTTGATCCCGTGCAGGCTGAAAAACAGCAGGCACTCGCTTTCCCTGTCATGCAGCGTTGGGTTCGCACTTAATTTGATAGTTGAGGGGAAATTCGGTTTTTGTTGAGAAGTTGTTGAATATCTGAACGAATGTCCTCTGGCCGTGTCGTCGGTGCATAACGGCGCACCACATGACCATCTTGATCAACTAAAAATTTGGTGAAATTCCATTTGATTGCCTTGGTACCCAGTATTCCAGGTGCGTGTGTCTTGAGGTATTGGAAAAGGGGATGAGTCTGTTTCCCGTTGACATGAATTTTGTCAAATAGGGGGAAACTCAATCCAAATTTGCGCTGACAAAACGTGGCAATCTGATCACCGTCGCCCGGCTCCTGTGCGCCAAATTGATTGCATGGAAAACCGAGTACCGTAAATCCCGAGGCACGGAAGTCGCGATACATGGCCTCCAAATCGTGGTATTGATCAGTAAAGCCACAAGCACTTGCTGTGTTGACGATCAAGCTAACTTGACCCAAAAATTCTCTTAGTGGCAAGCCTCGACCCGTTATTGTCGAGGCTTCAAAATCGTAGGCACTCATAGTCTGGATTTACAACCGATCCTCAAACGGTTCGCCTAGATAATACCTAGATGTTGAGTGCCTGCTGATAAATCACGATTGCTGGCATCTTTGCCTCGCAATTTAATCGCAAGACGTAATTCATTGACGGAATCCGCATTCCGCAAAGCGTCTTCGTAGGTGATTAAATCGGCTTCGTGCAGATCGAATAGTGATTTGTCAAAAGTCATCATGCCGAGTTCTTCTGATTTTTTCATGATCTCTTTGATCTCGTGCACATCGCCTTTAAAGATTAAGTCAGAAATTAATGGTGTGTTCAGCATAATTTCGATGGCTGCGACGCGACCTTTTTGCCCACGGAGGGGAACTAAACGTTGCGAAATCACTGCTTTTAAGTTGAGCGACAAGTCCATTAACAATTGCGCACGCCGCTCTTCGGGAAAGAAGTTAATCATGCGATCCAAAGCCTGATTGGCACTGTTGGCATGTAAAGTAGCCAAACACAAGTGGCCTGTTTCAGCAAAAGCAATCGCCAAATCCATCGTTTCGCGAGAACGAATCTCGCCAATTTGAATAACATCGGGTGCTTGTCGTAAGGTATTTTTCAGCGCAACATCCCAATCTTCAGTATCGATTCCAACTTCGCGTTGCGTAATGATGCAATTGCCGTGTGGATGAACGTATTCGATCGGATCTTCAATCGTGATGATATGTCCATAGCTATTCGCGTTGCGGTGGCCAACCATAGCAGCGAGTGTCGTTGACTTACCAGAGCCGGTTGCACCAACCATAATCACGAGACCACGCTTAGTCATGGAGATTTCACGCAATTGATTGGGGAGGCGCAGTTCTTCAAAGGTCGGAATAGTGGAAGTAATCGTCCGCGCCACCATTCCAACTTTTCCTTGTTGCAAAAATGCCGAAACACGAAACCTTCCTAGGCCGGGAGGGTTGATTGCGAAATTACATTCTTTGGTTGATTCAAATTCCGATGCTTGCTTGTCGTTCATGATCGCGCGTGCCAAATCGACAGTATGCGCAGGCGTCAGTACCTGATTAGACACCGGCGTTACTTTACCGTCGATTTTAAAGGCAGGCGGAAAATCTGCGGTGATAAACAGATCTGAGCCATTTTTGCTCAACATGAGTTTGAGCAAATCGTTCATAAATTTGGTGGCCTGATCGCGTTCCATGAAAATTCCTCAGTTCAATTTTTGTCGTTGTAATGTAGTGAATGATGAGCAGACGTCATTCCTGTCCCCAGCTTCGATTAGCCTGGGAAGTTTTCTGGAATCTTGGCTGCTGCGCGTGCCGTGGCGGACGAAATCACATTCCGGCGAACCAAGTCTGCTAGATTTTGATCGAGCGTTTGCATACCGACGTTGCTACCAGTTTGAATAGCAGAGTACATTTGAGCAATTTTTGCTTCGCGAATTAAGTTACGGATCGCGGGAGTGCCGACCATGATCTCGTGCGCTGCGACACGACCAGAACCATCTTTCGTTTTCAGTAAGGTTTGAGAAATCACCGCTTGTAAGGATTCAGAAAGCATGGAACGAACCATTTCTTTTTCTTCCGCTGGGAAGACGTCAACAATACGGTCGATGGTTTTTGCAGCAGATGACGTATGTAATGTACCAAAGACCAAGTGACCCGTTTCTGCAGCGGTCAAGGCTAAACGGATAGTTTCCAAATCACGTAACTCACCAACCAGGATGACATCAGGATCTTCACGCAGTGCAGAACGTAAGGCATTGGAAAACGAATGAGTATGTGGTCCGACTTCACGTTGGTTGATCAGACATTTCTTTGAGTCATGGACAAATTCGATTGGATCTTCGACAGTCAATATATGGCCATACTCGCTTTCGTTGACATGATTGACCATGCCAGCCAAAGTCGTCGATTTGCCTGAGCCTGTTGGGCCCGTTACTAACACCAAGCCTCGGGCTTTTAGTGCAAATTCCGCAAAACACTTTGGTGCGTTGAGTTGTTCTAATGTCAGAATTTTTGAAGGAATTGTCCGCATAACGGCAGCAGCGCCGCGCTCTTGATTAAATGCATTCACCCGGAATCGTGCCAAGCCTGGGATCGCGAATGAAAAGTCGCATTCTAAATTTTCTTCAAAATGCTTGCGCTGACCATCGTTCATAATGTCGTAGATGAGGGCGTGCACATCTTTGTGTTCTAATGGCGGCAAATTGATGCGACGCACGTCACCATGCACGCGAATCATCGGTGGTAGGCCGGATGACAAGTGTAAATCGGATGCGTTATTCTTGACTGAGAATGCGAGAAGTTCTGAGATATCCATTTATAATCCGATATGAAATGAGTTTGGTTGGCCGATTTACGATTTGACTCGCCAAGCAGATGACCGTGGGTGATCAAATTGAATGATGCCTGAAACCGAAAATTGCTGTTCTACGTCCTTGATTATGTCCTCAATCCGACAAAACTTGCAAGCCGTGCATGAGGCAATTGCACTCAGCGCCGCGCGCTATGGTAGGAATCCAACTGAAATTGCTTTATTGGCAGTATCTAAAACCTTTGGTCCAGAACAGGTGCTGGAAGCATGGAAAGCTGGTCAACGTGCATTTGGGGAGAATTATCTTCAGGAAGGTGTGGAGAAGATCGCGGCTGTTCAATCCCTACTTGTCGCTGAACCAGGATATTCGTTGGATCCGTCGGATCGGATTAATTGGCACTTTATTGGACCGATACAGAGCAATAAAACACGACCGATTGCTGAGCATTTTTCTTGGGTACATTCGGTCGATCGTGCGAAAATTGCCACTCGTTTGTCCGAGCAAAGACCTGCAGATCTGCCGCCCTTACAAATTTGTTTGCAAGTGAATATTAGCCGTGAGCGAAGCAAGAGTGGTGTCTTAGCCGAGGATCTGTTGGAATTGGCCTTGCACACTACACAGCAATCAAATTTAGAATTGCGAGGTTTGATGTGTGTGCCAGAGGCGACCCTTGACGATCAGGCACAACGCCGAGCGTTTGCTGAATTAGCGGTCTTATTGGTAAATTTGGGGGAGAGATTGCCTCAATACGCGAAGCAGCTTGATACTTTGTCGATGGGAATGAGCGGGGACCTTGATGCTGCGGTGGCAGAAGGAAGTACGATGTTGCGAATTGGTAGTGCGATTTTTGGGAAGAGGCAGTATGCAGTCTAGTGAAAATAATTTGAAAATGATGCGCATTGGTTTTATTGGCGGCGGCAATATGGCTGGTGCGCTGATTGTTGGCTTGGCTGATAAATTAGATTCCGGGCGACAAATACATGTGGTCGATCTCAATCAAGAGCATTTAAAAAAGCTAGAAGATCAGTTCGGCGTTGGTATCAGTGTGGATATCGATCATCACATGCGCGATCTAGATGTCATTGTGTTAGCAGTCAAGCCACAACAAATGCATGCAGTTGCATTGAAATTGGCGCCGTTCTTGGATCAACAAATTGTGCTGACTGTGGCGGCAGGAATTCGTGCTGCTGACTTGTCGCGCTGGTTGAATGGCTATGCAAGAATTGTGCGGACCATGCCGAATACGCCAGCTATGGTGGGACAAGGTATGAGTGGACTATACGCGATGGATGCAGTCAATCCGACGGAACGTCAAGCAGCGGAATCGATCATGCAAGCAGTAGGACAAACGCTTTGGGTAGAACAAGAGCATTTGATCGATAGTGTGACAGCCATTTCCGGCAGTGGGCCGGCTTATGTTTTCTATTTTATTGAAGCCTTGCAAGAAGCTGCACAGCAACTTGGTTTTAATGCCGACCAAGCACGCCAACTTTCGCTTGCAACTTTTCAGGGCGCAGCCCAATTGGCGATGCAATCTGAAGAGCCAGTACATCTTTTACGCGAGCGTGTGACTTCCAAAGGTGGCACAACTTTTGCCGCCTTGTGTAGTATGGATGCAAGTCATGTGAAAACCGCCATACACCAAGCCGCGCAGGCTGCTGCCGTGCGCGCGGCGGAACTAGGTGACGAGTTTGGTCAACAATAAGATGGAATACAAGACTCCAACGTCATTTCACCCCATTTGCAACCCCTTACTTTTCTTTGTTGAAAAGCGATACGCCTAGATGAAAACACCGAAACGTCTACAGCCTCTAATTGATGAAGGCATGATCGATGAGGTCCTTAGTCAATTGATGAGCGGTAAGGAAGCAACTGTTTATGTCGTGCGGTGCGGCGAGGAGATTCGTTGCGCCAAAATGTATAAAGAGGCTGGTCAAAGGAGCTTCAAGCAAGCAGCTGCCTACCAAGAAGGACGGACAGTTAAAAATAGCCGGCAGGCTCGAGCAATGCAAAAGGGCTCCAAGTATGGGCGCAAAATGCAAGAGGAAGTTTGGCAGAATGCGGAGGTTGATGCCTTGTTTAAACTCGCGGCTGCAGGCGTCCGTGTACCAACCCCGTATATTTGTTTTGAAGGCGTCCTGTTGATGGATTTGGTCTGCACCGAGGATGGCCAGGTCGCGCCACGATTGAATGATGTACAGCTCAGTCACGCCCAAGCCTTGGTGTATCACGAAGATCTCATTCAACAAGTGGTACTGATGCTATGTGCTGGGATAGTGCATGGTGATTTATCCGAGTTTAATATTCTACTGAACGAGCAAGGCCCGGTGATTATTGACTTACCTCAGGCTATTAATGCCGCTGGTAATTTGGGGGCAGCTAGTATGTTGTATCGTGATGTCAATAATCTAAAACACTACTTTAGCCAATTTGCGCCAGAGCTAGCGCGAACCCAGTATGGTAAGGAAATTTGGTCCCATTATGTGGCCGGTCGTTTGCATCCAGACTTGGCGTTGACTGGCACTGTTCCAGAGGACAAACGTCCAGTGAACGTCAGTGCAGTGATCGAAGAGATTACATTGGCACGTATGGAAGCGGAGGAAGAAGAGCGCCGCCGCATGCAAAACGCAACGAATTAGCGAGCTAGAGGCAGATCAATTGGCGTTTTTCCCAGACGAATTGTTTGATGTCTGCAGTTCGTGAACCGATTGGTCTATTGGTTGCTCAAGATGGATTTGTATGCTGTTGACGATGGTGCGGTCGGAGGTCTCCGTCTTTTTTGTGGACCTGATCGATTTCAGTAATCCGGTTTGTCGACCTGTTCATCTTGATCGCGAGCTGAGGTACGAAAACAAGCGGCAATGCCCGCACCCAATCTGTTTTTCAAATCGGTGGGTAAATAGTGCCATATTTTCTGTAGGCGTAGACCTATTTTAACGACGCGATAAAGTGCGGTGCGTGGTGCGAAATAGAGCGCTGCAACGGAAGCGGCAACTGAGGCTGCGGTGACTAAGGGAGAATGGCGTACGTTGAAGCGTATAGTCGAGGCGACCTGGAGGCCTAATTCGACGAACTTCAATTCATGATGAATCTGCGCAGCTTGCCAAATGAGCTGCTCGCGCTGTTGTCGACAACGTTCAAGCACTGCTTTCTTTCGCGCTACCAGCGAAGTCGCTTGGTTCTGCTGATGCTTGGATTGCTCAGTCATTTGTCAAAAACCCTCGTTGTCTTCAGCACCTTCATTCGAGTTCGGTCTTGCCATGCCGGCGGATTGTCGTAAGCTCGCAATATCCTGGCGTAGTTCTTTTAGGCTGGCAGATAAAAAGCGCGGTTTTTGACGAATCGCTGATCTTAAATACATAATGATGGCAACGGTGCTGATGCTAAAGACTGCGAGCATGCAAGATAATGCCAATTCACGATGGGTGTCCCAAAACAGAATCAGGACGAATAAAATCAGTAATAAAAGGCTAACGATTCCACAAAACAAGGCGGCAAGAATGAGTACGAGATAGTTTGCATAACGTCCGAACTCTTCTTCCACTTCGATTGAGGCAAGTTCTAATCGGGTATGCAAACTGTCTAGCAAGCTCGCGCCGAAGCGCGCTATGGAATCGGTAATCGCCATGACGATCTCACTTATTTCGACCGATCAGCAGTCCGATTAATAAACCGACACCTGCCGCGATCCCCGCTGTTTTCCAAGGGTTTTCATGGACATAACTGTCGGTTGCTTGTGCTGCCTCTTTCGTTTTTTTGACAACGACTTCTTCGATTTTGTGGATCTCTTGTTTAGCACTCTTGAGGCTCGCTTCCAGTTTCTCTTTGGCTTGATGAAAGCCGTCGCCTGCTTGCTGTTCTGAGCTCTTTAGTAATTCTTCGGCATCTTTTAAAATCTGATTCAGTTCACGCATCAATTTGGCTTGTTGTTCGCTGGAGTGCATACAATTTCCTCTTTAATAAATATGACCAAACACACGGTCACTCAACTTATCGTAATACCGTGTTGCTACCTTTAGCATAGTCTAGTTGCTAAAAGCTAGATGGATTTGCGTTAGCGCAATTGAGGTAGCGGAATTTGACAATTCACACGATCGCAGTTACCTAGCGCAACAAAAAATCCAATACAAGTCCAAGAAATATCACGGCGCCAAACCAATTATTGTGTCGAAAAGCAGCGAAACAAGCCATGCGCTCGCGGCCTTTTATGAGCGTGTAATGGTAAGCAGCGATAAACGCCGCCGCAACCAGGCCAATGAGTGCGATCCAGCCAAGTTGAAAAAGCCATCCCGCCCATGCGCTGAGGATGAGGGTGAGTGCGTAGCTGAACATGATGGCAGTCACATCCCATCGCCCAAACGTGATTGCCGAGGTTTTGATTCCGATTTTTAAGTCATCTTCGCGGTCGACCATGGCATATTCCGTATCATAGGCGATCGCCCAAAAAATATTGGCGACGAGTAAGATCCACGCCGAGTAAGGGATTGCATTGGTGATTGCCGCGAATGCCATCGGAATTCCAAATCCAAAAGCGATACCTAAATAGGCTTGAGGAATCGCAAAAAAACGTTTGAGATAGGGATAAGTTCCTGCGACAACGACAGCGATGATCGACAGCTGTTTGGTGAGCCCATTCAGAGGCAAAATCAATAAAAAAGACAGGATCGCTAAGGTCGCCGCGACCATTAACGCCTCCCAAGCGTGAATTTTGCCACTCGTCAGTGGTCGTTGTGCAGTTCGTAGTACGTGTTTATCAAAATCGCGATCTGCGTAGTCATTGATCGCACAGCCTGCTGAACGCATCAGTGCAGTGCCGAGGCAAAAAATGAGCAGATGCTGCCAATCCGGTTGGCCATTTGAGGCGATCCATATTGCACACAAAGTTGGCCACAGCAAGAGCAAGATGCCGATGGGTTTGTCTAAGCGAACCAGTTGGTAGTAGAGCCTTAAGCGGGAGAGAAGGGCATTCATGAATGGGTAGGTACTTCAGAAATCCAAGAGAGGCACATTATATGTGAAACGTCGATGATAACGCTCTCAGCGAGTCGGACGTATCGCCTTATTGCGCGCTCGCTTTTTCGTCCAGCATGGTGACACCGGGTAAATTGCAACTCAGGATAGCTTGTCGAATCGCTTCAATCGCAGCATGACGGGTAAAACTCTTACGCCAAGCGATAACGACACGTCGATCAGGTGCGCGATCACTAAAAGGAAGATATCGCAACATCCCATCTTTGGATTGCATGTCGCTGACTGAAGCTCTTGGCAAAACCGTCAGGCCTATCCCAGATGCGACCATGTGGCGTATCGTTTCCAATGATGAACCTTCAAAGGTCCTCGCGATGCCATCACTCGCGGTGGAGAAGCGCGCCATTTCTGGACAA
This sequence comes from Affinundibacterium fentianense, assembly GCF_018139545.1. GTDB lineage: Bacteria > Pseudomonadota > Gammaproteobacteria > Burkholderiales > Burkholderiaceae_D > Undibacterium > Undibacterium fentianense. The sequence continues at coordinate 268,889 of NZ_JAGSPJ010000005.1, forward strand.
ACTTCCAGCACTTGGTCACGAAAACAATGACCATTGCCTAGCAATAGCATGGTTTCGGTTTTTAATTCTTCTGCGGAAACAGAGTCGCGGTTTGCCCACGGGTGCTCTTTTGGCATGGCGATGACAAATGGTTCGTCGTATAAAGGCTGAACCATCATACCTTGGTCGGGTAATGGCAAGGCCATAATCGCTGCATCAAGTTCCCCTTGGCGTAGCAACTCCATTAATTTAACGGTGAAGTTTTCTTGTAACACGAGCGGCATTTGCGGATATTGATCGATCATGGTCTTGACCAAGTTCGGCAATAGGTAAGGGCCGATCGTATAAATGATTCCGAGCCGGAACGGTCCGCTTAAGGGATCTTTGTTCTGTTTGGCTAATTCTTTGATTACTGCTGTTTGTTCGAGTACACGTTCTGCTTGGGCGACGATTTGTGCCCCTAATGGCGTCGTTGAAACTTCTGTTCCGCCACGTTCAAATATGGTGACGCCTAATTCATCTTCGAGTTTTTTGATGGCAACGGAAAGTGTTGGTTGCGCGACAAAACAAGCTTCTGCAGCATGCCCAAAATGTTTTTGGCGTGCGACCGCGACGATGTATTTTAATTCTGTGAGTGTCATGTGTTGAGTGTGGCACAGAGTGCGTATGAAGTCAGTAGGTGCATTTGCATTTTTACCGAAAATATCAACAAATCAAACGATAAGTTTGAACTAGTTAATCTTTGTATATTGGGATTACATCAATTCATAGGCATTATAGATTGTTGGCTCAAATGTATGCGGATACACGCCTCCCATGTCTGCCTTGATCTCCATGATCTAGAAATTTGTAAGATAGTTGCGGCTATATTAAAAACGAAATTGGCTATTCGGATTTAATACCCGTCTCGAATTGCATTACATACCTTTGAAGCGCCAAGCATAAGTTTGACTCACTTTGAGCTGTTCCTTGTGATTTTTCAGTTCGACCAAAATATTTCCTAATTCATCTTTACGTGCGCGTGCAATCGCTTTGGGGTTGACCATGATGCTCCTATGGATTTGCCAGAACAGATCAGGTGCGAGACTTTTTTGTAACTCTTTGATCGAAGTGCGAATGTGGCCTTCATCCTCAGCGCTGACCACCCGTGTGTAACGTAGGTCGGATTCAAAGAACAAAATGTCTTCAATTGAAAATAATTTAATGGTAGTTCCGGAGCTTGCGCTGATCCAGCGTAGTGTCTCGGTTTCTTGTGGGAGACGGAGACGTTGGTTCAGTGCTTCCATGACGTGGATAAGGTCTTTCGGCAAAACACCGGATGAAGATTGTTCTTGGATACGCGCGATTGTGTGAGCTAGGCGCTCTTCCGTGATTGGTTTGAGTAAATAGTCGATGGCACCTAATTTAAATGCCTCGATTGCATGGGTATCATACGCGGTGGTAAATACGACTCGGCATTTGCCGTCACTCGCGCGGGCAACATCAAGGCCACTTAACTCGGGCATACGGATATCGAGAAAAGCGATGTCTGGTTGAAATTGGACGATGGCTTCTAAGGCATCGCCCCCGTCTTCGCAAGAGGCAAGGATATGAAGCTCAGGCCAAAGTAGTTGCAGCATGCGCTGTAGATCGCCACGTTGTAGATCTTCGTCATCTGCGATAATTGCGGTCGGCATAGTTGGCGCTTTCCAATTGTAAGATAGAAGTTCGTTACTCGGCGAACTTAGGTAAAGTGGTTTCTTCTCTGCTTAATGGCAATACGATTCGCACTTCGGTTCCACCTTCTTCCCGCATGCAAATGTCAAGTCTCGCCTCACCCGCGTAGAGGTGCTTGAGACGTTCACGAATATTGCTAAGGCCGATACCCGATCCAGATACACCGCTACCGAAACCGACGCCGTCGTCAATGACGCTGAGGCACAGTAACTCTGTGTGCTGATTTTGGCTAGAATTGGATATAGGCATATTGTCGATTGTATTCGCGCGGACCTTGATGTGAACCGCCCCCTTTTTGGGTTCGATACCATGTTTTACGGCATTTTCAACTAAACTGATCAACATCAATGGAGGAATCTCGCAATCGAGTAAGTCGGATGGGCATTCCACGGTATAACTGAGGCGGGGAATTCGCATGTGAATGACACCCAAATAAGAACGCACTGAATCAAATTGGTTGCCGACGGTGCTCAGCATGAGATTACCATCATCACGCATTTGCGGAATTGTAGAACGTAAGTAGTCAACCAAATGATCAATGATTGCAACGCCGCGAACAGGATCGCTCAACATCGCAGCGCGCACGCCAGAGAGGGTGTTGAATAAAAAGTGGGGTTCGACTTGGCTGGCTAGTACGGACAGTCGCATTTGTGCCAAATTCCGTTCATTCTTATACTGATCAATTTTTTCTTGCGTTCGGGCGTCGTCTAACTCTCGCCTTTGTTTCAGGTAGATTCGAAAATCTCCTGCGCCACCCCACCAAGATAGAAGGACTAGCCAAAACAAGATATTCACGCCGTTGATCTTTTTTTCCTCCTCGGAAGTGATGACGAGCCCCACTTTCACTTCATTACTCTTACTGAGTTGTTCAAGCTTTTTTTTGGTTGCGGCGCTGGTTTTTTGTACTTTCTTGTCTAAGAAAAGGTCTGCGGTTTCGACGATCACGAGTGAGATCAATATGCCAAACAAGAGTGCGCCCGCAATACCCAATATTTCATTTTGTTTTTGCCATTGCTTTTTCTTTACCTGCGTTGCCAGCCAGCGCCCCGCAAGCAAATTGAATGCAATGCCAAAATATAACGCGAGAAACATTTTGTAGGGATTGATCAATTCCGTAGGCGGCGTGTCTTCATTCGCAACGATTAGGGATATCGTTGATAAAATCAGCGCCAATACAAGCATGGGCGTAAAAAAACTAAGTGCGCGGTACCGAAACCAAGTCTGACTGAATGTCGGGTAATGATGAGCTTTGAGTGCCCAGCCCCCCAATTTATTAATAAGTTTGTCGGGTAATGGCTGATCGAGCATCGTCGGGTGGTTTTTAGAATTCGCCATATTCATGCGGTGATGATTTGATGGGTAGATGGACAAAAAATTTAGAACGGGTAATTGCAGTATTCCAGATCAGACGTTTTTGGTGCCTGATTGCGTTGGATGGCGCAAAAAATGTCGCGAGTTGATGGTTTCTTGATACGAACACGGGAAGGTACGTTGGAAATGCCCAGTCTCAACTTGCAAAATTTGTAAAGCCGTTGCGGTAGATTTGTAAAACTGCGGCGACCGAAACTCAAGAGTGAGTGGTGTGCCGATCCCAGAATCGTCGATGCGCTCGGTGATTCGCCTATAGGCCTTGATGCCTTTAACGATAACCCATGCTTGGCGATACAGGTTATCGTAAAGCATCCAATTTGCTTGAAAATTAGTCTCGATGTGCGTTCATCGCCGCCATAATTTCTTGATGTCCTTGCGCGATACCATTTTCTGGAAAAATTTGTCCATCGCTGGATTTGACCTCAGCCAATTGCGCTAACAATTGTTCATCGATATTCTCACCACGTCCCAGATAGACGCCTTTGGTTAAGCTGATATGTGCCGCTTCAAAACTGCCAGCACCTGCACACAAGATGGTGCGGTTAGGCGCATCTTGCGCTGCGAGTACCAACATCGCGGGCACCACATCGCTAGCTTGAATTGCATTTAACATTGCTTCTGGATACAGGCCATTGGTCATGCGGGTCGCTGCGGTTGGTGCTAAGGCGTTCACGCGGATATCGTGTTTCGCACCTTCGATTGACAGCGTTTGCATCAGACCAACCAAACCTAATTTGGCTGCACTGTAGTTCGATTGACCGAAGTTACCGTACAAACCGGAGGAGGAAGTCGTCATCATAATGCGACCATAGTTTTGTGTCGTCATGATAGGCCAAACCGCTTTGCAACAATTCACGCTGCCCATCAAATGGACTTCGATCACGAGACGGAAATCATCGAGTTCCATTTTGCCAAATGACTTGTCGCGCAAGATGCCGGCGTTATTAATCAAGATGTCGATGCGGCCCCATTTATCCATGGTCTCTTGCACCATCGCTAGGACCGCCGCGAAATCAGTCACAGAAGCGCTATTAGCAATTGCTTCACCGCCGGCTGCAATAATTTCATCGACTACGGCTTGCGCTGCGCTCGCTGACCCGCCAGATCCATCGCGCGCACCGCCAAGATCATTCACGACCACTTTCGCACCACGTTTGGCGAGTGCCAAAGCGTGTTCACGACCAAGGCCACCACCAGCACCCGTGACTATCGCAACGCGACCTGAAAAATCTAAGCTCATGCAGACTCCTATTTGATTAAATGTGGTTTGTTAAGTGAAATAAATTTTTGCAATGTCGTTTTGTGTAAGTAGCGTGATTGTTTTTTTGTAAGGGCAGTTGCGCAAATCAAGTTGAAACGATAGCCAGTTTCTCAATCCTGCCGACGACAGAAGCGATACGATAACTGAAATTGCCTTAGTAGAGATCACAAATTTCCTGAGGAAGTCGTCTAGCTGACATGCATCAATCTTTAAACCCGCAACTTAAACCCGCAAAAACTCTTCTCTATGCCCCATCCAGCGTTGCAAATGTGCCTCGACAGTTGGCACATCATTGGCCAGTAATTGCACCGCGAGGTTGCGGGCTTTTTCGACCAGATATTGGTCTTTTTCTAAATTGGCAAAACGCAGTAATGCTTCGCCCGATTGGCGCGCACCGAGAAATTCGCCCGGACCGCGCAATTCTAAATCCTTACGCGCAATTTCAAACCCATCGGTGCTTTCGCGCATGGTCAGCAATCTTTGTTTGGCAGTATGCCCAAGTGGGCCTTGATATAGCAAAAGACAAACACTGGCCGCAGCGCCACGTCCCACCCGCCCGCGTAATTGATGCAATTGCGATAGCCCGAAGCGCTCTGCATGTTCGATCACCATCAAGCTTGCGTTCGGCACATCGACGCCGACTTCGATCACGGTGGTCGCGACCAACACTTGCACTTCATTGCGGGTGAAGGCATCCATCACGATTTGCTTTTCAGCAGGCTTGAGCTTGCCGTGCACTAAACCGACACGGCAGTCGGGCAAGGCAGCGCTCAGCATCGCATGGGTATCCGTCGCCGTTTGCAGTTGTAGCGCTTCGGATTCTTCGATCAGCGGACAAACCCAATACACTTGTTTGCCTTCCTGCGCGGCGGCATGAACGCGTTCTATCACTTCCTCGCGACGATTTTGATCGACCACGCGCGTGACGATAGGCGTGCGTCCCGGTGGTAATTCATCAATCACCGACACTTCGAGATCGGCGTAGTAGGTCATCGCCAGCGTGCGCGGAATGGGCGTAGCTGACATCATTAATTGATGCGGTGTTTTGCCTGCTTCGGCTTTATTGCGTAGCGTCAGCCTTTGCGCTACGCCGAAGCGATGTTGCTCATCGACGATGACTAAACCGAGTTTGGCAAATTGCACGGTGTCTTGAATCAGCGCATGGGTGCCGATCACCAATTGCGCTTCGCCAGAAGCGATCAGGGCGTTGGCTTGCTCTTTTTCTTTCTTTTTTAAACTACCTGTCAACCATGCGGTTTTGATCCCCAAGGGTTCTAACCAACCCGCCACTTTGCGGAAATGTTGTTCCGCTAAGATCTCGGTCGGTGCCATTAAAGCAGCTTGATAGCCACTATCAATCGCTTGCGTGGCGGCGAGTGCAGCCACGATGGTTTTTCCGCTACCGACATCACCTTGTAATAAGCGTTGCATAGGAAAAGCTTGTTTCAGATCAGCGCGAATTTCCTCCAGCACGCGCTCTTGCGCGCCGGTAAGTTTGAAAGGCAAGGTCGCTAAAAAAGCCTGGGTCAACGCGCCGACGATGGGCAATGCTGTCGCGCCTTGCGATCTGCGTGAGGCTTGTGCGCGTTTGAGTGAGAGTTGTTGTGCTAACAGCTCGTCAAATTTCATGCGCTCCCAAGCCGGATGCTCGTGTTCCAGTAGCGCATATTGATCGACATCGGGTGGCGGATTGTGCAGTAACTTTACTGCCGATTCAAAATCTTGCAAACCGAGTTGTTGCAGTAAAGTAGGGGAGAGCGTGTCGTACCATTGCACTTTGTTGAGCGCGCTGGTGATAGCTTTGCGCAGCATGGTTTGCGAAACACCATCGCCAGCGTGATAAACAGGTGTCAGCGCAGTGGGTAGGGCAGCACCTTCATTCACCATCCTATAAGTTGGATGCACCATCTCCGCACCAAAGAATCCATGTCGCAATTCCCCTCGCGCCCGCACCCGCATCCCGACTGCCATTTGCTTGATTTGACTGCCGTAAAAATTCAAAAAACGTAACACCACTTGCCCAGTATTGTCGCTAATCGTGACGACTAATTGACGGCGCGGGCGATATTGAATATCACATTCCGTCACTTCGCCTTCGACTTGGACCGAACTACCGCCTCGAAAACCGGCATCGCGCATAGAGACAATTTCCGTCTCATCTTCGTAACGCATCGGTAAGTGCAAGACAAAATCCATGTCAGAACGTAGACCTAGCTTGGCAAATTTCTCTTCCAAGCGCACAGGTTTGGCAGGTGCAGTTTTTTTCTTGCTGGCAGGCTGAATAGGTGCGCTTGCTGACATAGGGTAAAATGGCGGGTTGGTCTGAAACGAAACGGTGATGATTCTACTGGTTTTTTGTACAGTAGTGGGGCTTTTTTAGTCATGCACCCTAGACCTCTCTCATTGAAAGGGAGGGGACTTTCAGCAGCACACGTGCAATGAAGATTTTATTTTGGTGTAATTATGTACTCACTCAGTGATTTTGATTTTGAACTTCCTCCGGAGCTGATCGCGCAAACGGCTTTGCCGGATCGTACCGCATCGCGCCTTTTGCACGTGAGCGCCACAGGCATCGTGGATCGTCAATTTGCCAATATCGTGGAGCAACTCGATGCGGGCGATTTATTGGTCTTCAACGATACCCGCGTCTTGAAAGCGCGTTTTTTTGGTGCCAAAGAAACCGGCGGTAAGGTCGAAATGTTAGTCGAACGCGTAATCAAGAACACCGCAGATGAACACATCGTACACGTCCAATTACGCGCCTCAAAATCGCCACTGGCTGGCAGCAAGATACGCTTGGCGGAAGCCTTCGACGTGACAGTCGGCGAACGTGCGGGAGAATTTTTCACCTTGCATTTTCCAGGTGATGTGTTTGAACTCATAGAAAAATACGGTCGTTTGCCATTGCCGCCGTATATCAATCACGAAGCCGATGATTTCGATGAACATCGCTATCAAACTGTGTACTCGCGGGTACCAGGTGCAGTTGCAGCACCGACTGCGGGTTTGCATTTTGATGAAGCGCTTTTGGAAAAATGTAAAGCCAAAGGCATACAACTCGCTTTCGTCACTTTGCATGTAGGCGCTGGCACGTTCCAGCCAGTGCGTACTGAAGATCTCAGTAAGCACGACATGCATAGCGAGTGGTACACGGTACCTGAAGAGACAGTCGCGGCAGTGCGTGCGACTAAAGCAGCGGGTAAAAACGTGATCTGCGTTGGTACTACTAGTATGCGAGCGATAGAATCGGCTTCACAAACTGGTGAGCTGGTGGCAGGCAGCGGTGATACGCGTCTCTTCATTACGCCAGGATATGTCTTCAAAACAGTAGATCGTTTGATTACCAATTTCCACCTACCAAAATCAACATTAATGATGCTAGTCTCAGCATTTGCAGGTTACGATGCGATACGTGAAGCCTACGCGCATGCGATCGAGCAGAAGTATCGTTTCTTTAGTTATGGTGATGCGATGTTATTGACTAATAGATCGGGTTAATTACATGCATGTTCACGTTATCTACACTGATTCAGGTATGTTCATTTCAAAGAAAAACTATGACTCTTGGCGTCAAATTCAAGACGAAAATCCTGATTACAAAGCGTCACTAGGACCTTGGTCGAAGACCGAAGTAATTGATTTCTTGATCCACGAATATAAATTGGATCTGCAATATGCGACAAGCGAGATCACTTCGTTTTTTTGAATCAGATTTGATGGTGTGCGAATTTAAGATTTAGTGCTTTTCATAATTCTCATTTTGGTTACGAATAATCATTTCTAAATGTCAGTGATGTTAAGTAGTAGTTCCATAATTATTTCAATTTTTATCTAGGTCGGTAAACCCTATGCTCGAATTTCAATTAATCAAAAAAGACAAAACCACTGCCGCGCGTCGTGGTCGCGTTACCGTGAATCATGGCGTGATCGAAACGCCGATTTTTATGCCAGTGGGAACGTATGGTTCAGTGAAGGCGATGTCGCCGCTGGAACTCAAAGAAATCGATGCTCACATCATTTTGGGCAATACCTTCCATTTATGGTTGCGTCCAGGCTTAGATGTCGTGAATAAATTTGGTGGCCTGCATGACTTCATGGGCTGGGATAAACCTATCTTGACTGATTCTGGTGGCTTTCAAGTATTCTCGCTCGGTGCCATGCGCAAGATTACCGAAGAAGGTGTGAAGTTCGCTTCACCGATTAGTGGCGAACGTTTGTTCTTGTCACCGGAAATTTCCATGCAAATTCAGCGTGCTTTGAATTCCGACATCGTGATGCAATTCGATGAATGCACACCTTATGAAATCGATGGACGTCCAGCGACGAGTGAAGAAGCGGGCAAATCCATGCGTATGTCTTTGCGCTGGGCGCAACGCTCGATGAATGAATTCAAAGGCGGCGAAAATCCGAATGCCTTGTTCGGTATCGTGCAAGGCGGCATGTTCGAGAACTTGCGCGACGAGTCTCTGGCGGCGTTGAATGAAATGGGTTTCGATGGCATGGCAATCGGCGGCTTGTCCGTTGGTGAACCGAAAGAAGACATGCTGCGCATCCTCTCGCACGTCGGTCCTAAACTACCAGAAAACAAACCGCACTATTTAATGGGCGTCGGCACACCAGAAGACTTAGTTGCGGGTGTGGCGAACGGTATCGATATGTTTGACTGCGTGATGCCAACCCGTAATGCACGTAATGGTTGGATCTTCACCCGTTTTGGCGACGTTAAAATCAAGAACGCACGTTATAAAGAAGACAAAGCGCCATTAGACGAAACTTGCACCTGCTATGCCTGCAAAAACTTCTCCCGCGCTTATTTGCACCATTTACACCGCACTGGCGAAATCCTCGGCGCACGGCTAAATACCATCCACAATTTGCACTATTACCTAGAATTGATGCGTCAGATTCGCTTGTCCTTGGATGAAGATCGCTTCCCTGAGTTCGTGGTGCAATTTAAAGCAGATAGGGCACGTGGGGTGTAGCTTGGAGGTCTTGCCGTTGTTGATACCGAATTTGCTATGAAGAACCGTTTGCACAACAAGTTTTCGCGATACGCTCTGCAATTGTCAGAAACTAGGGTTCCTAATGCTAGAATGTTGCGCTTTGTTGCAAGGCATGAAAATGCTGAATGTTTTGGCAAGTATGTTGTAGGGCTTTAAATCTGCAACTTCGCCCCAAGATGCATGCAAGTCACTGATTTGTTTTAAAAAAATTATTCAATGGAGTTTTATCGTGTTTATTTCTAATGCTTATGCTCAAGCTGCTGGCGCAGCGCCAGAGTCCTCTTTGATGAGCTTTTTGCCTATCATTTTGATGTTTGTGGTTTTGTACTTCGTCATGATTCGCCCACAAATGAAACGTCAAAAAGAACAAAAAGCCATGTTGGACGCCTTGGCGAAAGGTGATGAAGTGATCACGGCAGGTGGTGTTGCGGGTAAAGTGACGAAAGTTGCGGATGCCTTTGTTTCTATTGAAATCAGTCATGGTGTCGAGATGCAAGTGCAAAAGAGCGCAGTCACGACCTTGTTACCAAAAGGCACGCTGAAATAAGATTGAATCACCTAAGCTAAGGGGCAAATTCACAGTTTGCCCCTTCGTTATTTTCAGCTAATTAGTTTTATGTAGTTTTTTTCAGACTCTCGCTATGAATCGTTATCCTCTCTGGAAGTACATCATCATTTTGATCACTTTGGTCTTTGGTGCTTTGTACACTGCACCGAATTTTTTCGGTGATTCTCCCGCTGTACAAATTAATAGTGCGAAAGCCACCATTAAAGTCGATAACGCAATGATTGCGCGCGTCGAGCAGATTTTGAAGGACGCTGGGATCAGTTCAACTGGATATTCCTATGATTACAACGGCATCCAGGGTTCTGTGCGAGCACGATTCTTGAATACTGATGTGCAATTCAAAGCCAAAGCAGCTCTGGAGAAAAACTTAAATCCTGATCCTAGCGATCCGGTCTACACAGTCGCCTTGAATTTGTTGCCGAATACGCCAGAGTGGATGCAAAAATTGCATGCCTTTCCTATGTACTTAGGTTTGGACTTGCGTGGTGGTGTGCACTTCTTGATGAAAGTCGATACATCAGCGGTTTTGAATAATCGTTTGAATACTTTGCAAGCAAGTATCCGCAGCACGCTGAAGGAAAAAGAAGTTCGTCATGCCGGCATTTCTCGTGATGCCTCGTCGGTTACCGTTAAGTTTCGTGATGCAGAGATACGCGCAAAGGCACGCGATATTTTGGCTCGCCAAATGAATGATGTCAGTTTGGTTGATAGTGTGGTGACACCAGAGAACCCAGAGATTTCGTTCAAAGTGAGTATGAAGCCAGATGCTTTGACGAATCTGATGAACGAAGGCGTCAAACAAAATATTTCTGCTTTGTCAAAACGCGTGAATGAAATTGGTGTAGCGGAACCGATTATTCAACAACAAGGCGCAGATCGTATCGTTGTGCAATTGCCGGGCGTGCAGGATGTGGCACGGGCAAAAGCAATTATCGGGCGGACAGCAACGTTGGAAGTTCGATTAGTGGATGAATCCGTTATCGGTCCTGTCGATGAAAATACCGCAGTCCCATTTGGTTCTGAAATGTTTAAGGTTGGACGTGGTGGTCCAGCGATTTTGTATAAAGATCCGATTGTGACGGGTGACGCGATCACGGGTGCGCAAGCGAGTTTCGACCAAAATCAGCAGCCTGCAGTAAGTATCGACTTGAATAGTGAAGGTGGCCGTCGTATGGGGGAAGCAACCCGTCAAAACGTTGGCAAACGCATGGCTTTTGTACTCTTTGAAAAAGGCAAAGGTGAATTACTTCAAGTGGCGACAATTCAGGGCGTTTTTAGCAATAAATTCCAAACAACTGGGATGCGCTCGACCAACGATGCCAATGAATTAGCTTTGCTGTTGCGCGCTGGTGCATTAGCAGCGCCAATGGAAGTGATTGAAGAACGTACAATCGGCGCGCAATTGGGTGCGGAAAATATTACTAAGGGTATACATTCCACGATGTACGGCTTCGCCGCGATTGCTGTATTTATGATTATCTACTACATGATGTTTGGTTTTTTCAGCGTGTTCGCACTCGCGGTCAACTTGCTCTTGTTAGTGGGTATTTTATCGGTCATGCAAGCGACCTTGACCTTGCCAGGTATGGCTGCGATTGCCTTGGCACTCGGTATGGCGATTGACGCCAACGTTTTGATCAATGAGCGTATCCGTGAAGAACTGCGTGCTGGCAATTCACCGCAGAATGCGATTTTGCAAGGTTTTGACCGCGCTTGGGCTACGATTCTTGATTCCAACGTGACAACCTTGATCGTTGGTTTGGCATTGTTGGTATTTGGCTCTGGCCCGATCAAAGCGTTCGCGATTGTGCACTGTTTAGGTATTTTGACTTCGATTTTCTCTGCCGTCTTTGTGTCGCGCGGTGTGGTCAATTTGTGGTACGGCCGTAAGAAGAAATTGGCTTCTGTTTCCATTGGTCAGATTTGGAAACCTGCTGATTAGGTATCGAAGTAGGTATCGAAATCAAGTTCGAAGCGATCAGCAACTAGTCAATTACAGAAAAGATTTAGGAATTCATCATGGAATTATTCCGTATTAAACGCGACATACCATTCATGCGCAATGCGCTGATATTTAATGTCATCTCCGCTTTAACGTTTGTCGCCGCCGTTTATTTTTTGCTCGCAAAGGGTTTGCATTTGTCGGTCGAATTTACTGGTGGTACTTCGATGGAAGTGAGCTACAGCCAAGCGGCAAATACAGACAAGATCCGCGACAGCATTAAAGCACTCGGCTTGAATGAAGTTGTGGTGCAAACCTTTGGTAAGGCGCAAGATGTCGTGATTCGTATGCCCTTGCCGAAGCTTGCAGAGGGTGCCGCAAAGCCAAGTGAGAAAGAATTGAACGCGATGATCACCGCGCAAAATGATCGCGTGATGAGTGCTTTAAAAGCGGACCATCCTGACGTGGTGTTGCAAAGAACGGCATTAGTTGGCGCACAAGTTGGTGACGAATTGGCACACGATGGATTGATGGCTTTGTTATTCGTTGTGGTTGGCGTGATGGCCTATCTCGCGATTCGTTTCGAATGGAAATACGCGGTCTCAGCGATTATTGCGAACTTGCACGACGTGGTCATTATTCTTGGCTTCTTTGCATTTTTCCAATGGGAATTTGATCTTGCCGTGTTGGCTGCGGTGTTGGCTGTTTTGGGCTACTCTGTTAATGAGTCCGTGGTTATTTTTGACCGTATTCGAGAAAACTTCTTGAAGCTGCGTAAAGCAAGCGTCACCGAAGTGATCGATAACGCGATTACCAGCACCATTTCACGTACTGTGATTACCCATGGCTGTACACAAATGATGGTGTTGTCGATGTTGTTCTTCGGTGGGCCAACATTGCACGGTTTTGCGATCGCCTTGACGATCGGTATTTGCTTCGGTATTTACTCTTCGGTATTCGTTGCCGCAGCGATTGCGATGTGGTTGGGCGTGAAGCGCGAAGACTTGATCAAGCCAGTCAAAGAAAAAGATGATACGGATGGGGCTGTTGTCTAGTTTGAATGTTTTTGCAGCCATTTCGTAACAAAAAGTATAAAAGAACCAAGCCAGCCTGAGTGCTGGCTTTTTCTTTGTTAAGATTCCATGCATCAATAAATTCGAAAAAATTGGCGGTGACTGCGTGTAGCCTACAAAAGAAGCTAGGTAACACATTGTTGAACCGACTTTTTGCACTCAAATTGCGCACAGTGATCGAACTTTCTGTGTATCAACTGTCTAAAGTGCTCTCACCAGAACAATCAAATCAATATGAAAAACGCAAAAATTCCGGTACTTGCTTTGTCCGTCGCCGTTGCTGCAGGCGCTTATTGGATGTGGAAAAAAAATGGAACTGAGGGCACGGAGATCGTTGCTGGTCAGACGATTGGTGCTAAAGGGGAAAAAAATCGTCCGGTAACTGTGAATACCGTACTGGCGACAAAACGAGATTACGATGTTAAGTTGAGCGCGAATGGCATAGTGTCCTCATTGAATATCGTGGAGGTCAGACCGCAAGTGAGCAGTGTGATCGATAAAGTGCACATCAAGGAAGGGCAGTTTGTCAAAGCGGGAACTTTGTTGTTCACTTTAGATAATCGGGTGGATAGTGTGAATTTGGCCAAGGCGCAAGCACAGCTCGATAAAGAACTCGCGACGCTAGCTGAAAACCAAAGGCAGTGGGAGCGCAGTAAAGAATTATTTGCGAAAAAATTTCAAGCACAAAGTGTCGTCGATGCAGCGCAAACTTCGGTACAGGCACAACAATCGGTCGTCGATGGAGCTAGAGCGGCAGTTGCCGCTGCAAAAGTGAATTTAGGCTATAGCAAAATTCTGGCACCAGTGAGTGGTCGCACCGGATTGATTAACGTGTTTCCCGGCTCATTGGTACAACCAAGTACGTCTGGTGCCGCGCTCGTGACCATCACGCAGATGGATCCCATTGCAATTACATTTCCGCTACCGCAACGCAATTTATCCGACGCCTTGGATAGTATGAAGCGTGGCGATAGTGTGGCGGTCGCAAGCTTGCCGGACAACAAGACTAGTTTTAAAGGCAAATTACAATTCATCGACAATGTGGTTGACGCGGTTTCAGGTACGGTCAAAGTCAAAGCCGTGTTTGAGAACAAAGAGATGAAGTTGTGGCCCGGTGCTTATGCAAACGTTGATTTGAGCGTCTTGACGTTGAAAGATGTGATCGTGGTGCCACGCGATGCGCTGGTGATAGGCGTGAATTCTGTGAGCGTATTTGTCGTCGACAGCGAAGGTAAAGCGGAACAGAAAAAAGTTCAAGTGCAATACAGTTTTGAAAATGATGCCATCATTTCTGGCATCGAGGCAGGCATGAAAGTCGTACTAGAAGGTAAGCAGAACTTGCGTCCTGGGGTCCCGGTTAAGGAACGTGCCGATACCGATGCGAAGAGCGAGAGCAAGGCCGCCAAGAAATCGGACGATAAAGTTGATCCGAAAGCCGCAGCATCGTCAGGCGCCAGTGTCGCGGCCAGTTCTTCAGCAGCGAGTGCATCATGAATTTATCGGAGTTATTTATTCGTCGTCCTGTGATGACGATCTTACTGAATATTTCCGTGGTAGTCGCTGGGATTTTGGCTTACCGTTTGATCCCGATCGCAGCGCTACCAAGCTATAACACGCCAGTTATCAGCGTCGGTGCAGGTTTGCCTGGTGCGAGCCCAGAAACGATGGCAACATCAGTTGCTTTACCGCTCGAGAAACAATTTGCGACGATTCCCGGTTTGGCAACGATTAGTTCGAGTAGCACACTAGGCTCGACGTCTTTGACTTTGGAATTTGACGCAAGCCGGAATGTCGATGAAGCTGCGGTGGATGTACAAGCGGCGTTATTGCGTGCGCAACGCGCATTGCCGATAGAGATGACCTCGTTACCGTCTTATCGCAAAGTGAATCCGGCGGACTCTGCTGTGTTGGTGCTGGCACTGACTTCTCCCTCATTAAGTCTGGCAGAGCTCACAAATTACGCAGAGCATTTAATTTCCCCGAATTTATCGACACTGGCGGGTGTCGCGCAAGTGAATATTTTTGGTATTCGTCGGTACGCTGTGCGCATCCGGGTTGACCCAGGTGCTTTAGCAAGCCGTAATATTGGATTTGATGAAATCACAAGTAGTATCCGCGCCGCGAATTCTATTGCGCCAGTGGGAACGCTCGATGGCGATAAACAAACTTTGACCATCGTCGCCAACAAGCAGCTACAAAACGCTGCCGAATTTGCGAATATTATCGTTAGCAATAAAGGCGGACAAGTAGTTCGTCTGCGTGATGTGGCGAGTGTCGAGGATAGCTACGAAACCGTGAAGTCGGTCGGTAACTTTAATGGCGAGCCGGCGATCATGCTGGCGATACAACGGCAAACCGATGCGAATACGGTCAAAGTTGTAGACGCGATTAAGGCAGCTATTCCTGGTTTTAAAGCGCAATTACCGAGTTCTGTGAATATCACATTGGCGAATGACCGTTCGGTTTCTGTACGGGACGCCTTGCACGATGTGAATCTGACCTTGTTGTTGACGGTCTTTTTGGTCATTGTGGTGATTTTCTTGTTCTTACGTCACATGGTCGCAACAATTATTCCCGCGCTGTCTCTCCCGGTGTCTTTGGTAGGGGCGGTATTTTTATTGTGGGCATTTGGCTACACCCTTGATAATGTTTCCTTACTCGGGATCACTTTGGCGGTGGGGCTCGTGGTTGACGACGCTATCGTTATGTTGGAAAACATTATTCGTCATGTCGAAATGGGGGAGACCCCGTTTGAGGCTGCTTTGAAAGGGTCGCGTGAAGTCGGCTTCACTATTATCTCGATTTCGACTTCATTGATCGCCGTCTTCATTCCTATCTTTTTTATGCCGGGCGTGATTGGTCAATTGTTTCATGAGTTTGCTGTGGTCGTCAGTCTTGCGATCATCGTCTCTGCTTTTGTCTCGTTAACCTTAGTCCCGATGTTGGCTAGTCGCTTTTTGAAAGCGGAGAGCGAACACTTGCCGCCATCGAAATGGATGGGGGCGATGACACGCAGTTTTGAACGTGGATTTAATGCATCCCTGCATGCTTATACACGCGGGCTTGATATGGCATTGGCGCATCGCAAGTCGGTGCTTTTCATCGCTTTGCTCACCTTTGTCGCAACGGCGTATATGTTCAACACCATCCCTAAAGGTTTTTTTCCTGAGGAAGATATAGGTCAGCTGAACGTCTCGACTGAGGCGGCAGAGGACACTTCTTTCCCTGCGATGGTTGTCCTTCAAGAGCGCGTCGCGAAGATTTTACGGGAAGATCCAAACGTCTTGACGGTCTCGTCATTTCACGGCGGTGGTGGTTCGCAAAATACTGGTCGAGGCTTCATTAATTTGAAACCGCGCAATCAACGTAAGCCGATGAAAGAAGTGGTGGAAGGTTTGCGAAATAAATTGAAAGCCGTGCCAGGTATTACGGTATTTTTGCGGCCTGTTCAGAATTTGCAGCTAGGCGGACGTCCTAGTAAGAGTCAGTATCAGTACATCATGCAAAGTGTGGATGCGAGCGAATTAAGTAGCTGGGCATTTAAAATGCAAGATAAGTTACGAAATGATCCTGGCTTTAAAGACGTAACGACAGATTCTCAATTGAAAGGATTGCAGGCATCGATTGAGATTGATCGTGATCGAGCTAATTCTCTCGGTGTCGGAATTGATGCGATTCGTGCTGCTTTGTACAGTGCATTTGGCGAGCGTCAAATTGCAACGCTGTTCACAAGTGTCGATAGTTATGCTGTCGTCTTAGAGGTGGCGCCTCAGGATAAGAAAGATGAATCAGCAATCGGTGCCATTTATGTTCGCAGCAATACTGGTAACTTGGTTCCTATCTCCAGCTTTGCTACAGTGAAACGGACGGTAGGGCCGACGGCAATTAATCACGTTGGTCAGTTGCAAGCGGTGACAGTCTCGTTCAATCTTGCGCCCGACATGCCTTTGGGCGATGCCACCAATAAGATTGAAAAATACAAAGAGGAAATCAAATTACCCTCATCTGTGATTACTTCATATGGCGGTGATGCAGCCGTGTTTAAAGACTCACAATCGGGACAATTAATTTTGATCATTTCTGCCTTGTTGGTGATCTACGTCTTGCTCGGTGTCTTGTATGAGAGTTTCATCCACCCGATCACAATCTTGGCGGGATTGCCTTCAGCCGCCGTCGGCGCTTTGCTGATGTTAGAGTTATTCGGCAAAGATTTAACCCTGATCGCTACGATTGGTATTTTGTTGTTGATTGGTATCGTCAAGAAAAATGCGATTATGATGATCGACTTTGCACTCGACGCCCAACGTCATCGCAACATGTCACCGATGGAAGCCATTCGCGAAGCGTGTATCGAGCGTTATCGGCCGATTATGATGACGACCTTAGCCGCCTTAGTGGGTGCGCTACCAATTGCTTTAGGTCTTGGTGCTGGTGCGGAATTGCGGCAGCCACTTGGACTCGCGGTGGTTGGTGGCTTGATTTTCTCGCAAGCGATTACTCTGTTCATTACCCCTGTGATTTATTTGGCACTAGACAAATACAGCGGCAAGGGGCCAATTGTTGGCAACACAATTTAGTGTTTGAAGATGTGTCACCACAAGGTCGATTGAATGAATCTTGTGGTGATGCAAACTTGTTAAACGCTTTTTGAAGACACAGTTGCTAGACGCTCGAGTACGTGACTTGTCATCCCTTTCGCCAATTCTTCTTCAGCCAAAAAGACGGTCTCGGCGCTATCTTCTTTCAGCATGCGCATTTCCTCTTCACTATCTGCTCGCAAAATAATCTCAATGTTCGGATTGAGTGTGCGGGCCGTTTTTAACATTTGACGGGCATGCATGGTGTCAGGAATGGCGACGATGAGAATCGCCGCGTTGCTGATATGGGCTTGCACTAATACGACAGGATCTGCGGCGTTACCTGACACAGCGACGATTCCTTGAGTCCGGATTTTTTCCACTAATTCTCGATTTTGTTCGGCTACCACATAGGGAATCTGACGGGCATCGAGCGCGGCAGCGATGCGCCTCCCAACTCGGCCGAATCCAACCAAGACAATTTGGCCGCGCAGGTACTTATTGTCGGTTGATTGCGGAAGTTCAGCATAGGGGTCTTGGCGTTGTTCCAAATTGCGCGCTAATTGAGAATTGGCTAAAGCCCAATGTCGAATCGGTTCAACCGCAGCGAACACAACGGGATTTAAGGCGATGGAAATTAAAGCGCTTGCGAGTATTAAGCTCATACCCTCGGCAGGCATCAGACCTAATGCGACACCTAGGCCAGCTAGAATGAAGGAAAATTCGCCAATTTGCGCGAGGCTGGCGGCGACAGTTAACGCTGTATTGAGTGGATAACGTAGTGCGATGACCAAGATGACAGCTGCGATGGATTTGCCAAAGATAATAATTGCCACGACACCGAATACGCGTAGAGGTTGTTCCATTACGATTACGGGATCAAACAGCATGCCAACTGAAACAAAGAATAAGACAGAGAACGCATCGCGTAAGGGTAGGGATTCCTCGGCTGCGCGGTGACTGAACTCCGATTCTCGCATGACAGTTCCGGCAAAAAAAGCGCCCAATGCGAATGACACATTAAATAGAGCCGAAGCCCCATAGGCAATACTGATTGCGCACGCGATCACGCCCAAGGTAAATAACTCTCGGGAACCAGTACGGGAGACTTGCCACAATAGCCAAGGCAATGCGCGACGTCCGACCAGAAGCATCAGCGCAATAAAGGCAATAACTTGCAGTAGTGTTTTGCCTAGCGCCATCCAGATCGAGCTATCTTCTGATCCTGGCAGCGGCGATCCTCCAAGCACACCAGCGAGGGCAGGTAACAAAACTAAGAATAGTACGGTGGCCAAGTCTTCAACGACTAACCAGCCTACGGCGATTTTTCCATTCATTGAATCAAGAATCCCGCGCGATTCTAAGGCTTTCAGCAACACGACCGTACTGGCGCACGACAACGATAAACCAAAAACCAAGCCACTTCCGAAACTCCAATCAAACCACCACGCCATGAGCATACCGAGTCCAGTGGCAAAGCTCATTTGTAAAATGGCACCGGGAAGTGCAATTCGTTTGACTGCGAGCAAATCTTGCAAAGAAAAGTGCAGCCCGACACCAAACATCAACAACATCACACCAATTTCTGAAAGTTGCGAGGCAATTTCCCCATCAGCAACAAACCCGGGCGTTGCGGGTCCAATCAAAATTCCTGCAACCAGATAGCCAACTAAAGCAGGTAATTTGATTTTTTCAGCAATGAAACCAAAAACCAATGCGACGCCGAAACCCGCAGCTAAGGTCGTAATGAGCGAGATGTCATGAGTCATAGCTTGTCACTTTCTGATGAAACTGTGTTTGCGATACCAGTGCAATCTAAGCGAACCTAACCGACAGAGATGATGCAGTAGGAAAGATTGTAACACTGTTGTTTGTAAGCATTTTTTTAGGAGACAATCACTTTTTTAGGCCTATTTTCCTCCCTGCATTTTTTAATGTTGGGCAACATTCGCAGCAAAATATCCTACAATAACGGATTGTTTTCCACTCAAGGACTTTCATCATGGCAGTTAATTCTCCGATTCCACTCGCGGCCGATCTGAAGCCGGTTAAAGGTATTGAACTTGGTTACGCGCAGGCCGGTATTCGTAAAGCAAATCGAAAAGATTTGCTGGTGATGAAATTAGCTCCGAGCGCAACTGTCGCTGGTGTCTTCACCACGAATCGTTTTTGCGCAGCACCTGTGCAAGTGTGTAAAGCGCATCTGGAAAGTCCTCACATGGCTGTTGGCCCGATTCGCGCTTTGGTCGTGAATACGGGAAATGCGAATGCGGGGACGGGCGATGCTGGATTGGCTGCAGCTAATGCTACCTGTACTGCCTTAGCAGAATACTTGGGTTGTGAGCCGTCTCAAATTTTGCCATTTTCGACCGGTGTCATTCTCGAACAACTCCCAGTTGACCGTTTGATCGCTGGCATGCCGGCAGCGATTGCAAGTTTGTCCGAAGATAATTGGTTTGCCGCAGCGGAAGCGATCATGACAACTGATACGCAGCCAAAGGCGGCTTCGAGTTTAATTGTGATAAATGGAATCCCGGTGACGATGACCGGGATCAGCAAAGGCGCAGGGATGATTAAACCGAATATGGCGACCATGTTGGGTTACTTGGCGTTGGATGCGAAAGTGTCACAACCCGTTCTTGATCATTTGGTTAAGCAAGCCGCAGATCAGTCATTTAATTGCATCACCATTGATGGCGACACTTCGACGAATGATTCCTTTATGTTGATTGCAACTGGAACCTCTGCTTTAGAAATCAATGAAATTGATACCCCAGAATATAAGGCCTTAGCGGATGCGGTGATTGCTTTGTCACAAAAGTTAGCGCATATGATCGTAAGAGATGGTGAGGGTGCTACCAAATTTATAAGCATTGCAGTCGAAGAGGGCAGTGACGTCGAAGAGTGTCGCAAAATCGCTTATTCGATCGCCCATTCGCCTTTGGTAAAGACCGCCTTTTTTGCATCCGATCCGAATTTGGGCCGCATTTTGGCAGCGATTGGTTATGCTGGCGTGAATGATTTGGATGTGAGTAAATTAAATCTTTATCTAGACGATGTTTGGGTTGCCAAAAATGGTGGACGCAATCCTGATTATCGGGAGGAGGATGGACAGCGCGTGATGAAACAAAGTGAAATTACGATTCGTGTCAAATTGGCGCGTGGTCTTGCGAAAGCGACGGTTTGGACCTGTGATTTGTCGCACGACTACGTGTCGATTAATGCTGATTATCGCTCTTAACACGTATGTCACAACTCGATCATTTTTTATTGCGCGCGGAGCAAGTGCTGAACCGCGTTGAAGCGCTGTTACCGGAGGTCGTATCGATTCCCGATTGGGAATCGGGAACAGCGTTCCGTTGGCGCAAGCGTGGTACGCAGGCTTATTTGCAAGTTGTGAAGCACGTTTCCAAAATTAGTTTTGATGACCTACAGCACGTCTCACAGCAAAAGAAATTAATCGAACAAAATACGCGTCAGTTTGTACATGGCAAGCCTGCCAATAATGTCTTGTTGACTGGTGCGCGTGGCACAGGTAAGTCTTCCTTGATCAAGGCTTGTTTGCACGAATTTGCTAGCCAAGGTCTGCGTCTGATTGAGGTTGATAAAGCGGATATGGCCGATTTGCCGGACATCATCGAGTTGATCGCCGAACGCCCAGAAAAATTCGTCTTGTTTTGCGATGATCTTTCGTTCGAGGAAGGTGAGCCAGGGTATAAAGCTTTAAAGGTAGCGCTTGATGGAAGTATCGCGGCACAAACAGAGAATGTCTTAATTTACGCAAGTTCAAATCGACGTCATTTAATGCCAGAAAAGATGTCCGATAATGCCGGTTATCATCATGCCGATGATGGCGATTTGCATCCGGGCGAGACGGTAGAAGAAAAGATCTCGCTATCGGAACGTTTCGGATTATGGGTGTCGTTTTATCCATTTAAGCAGGAGGATTACCTTGATATCGTGGGGTATTGGTTAAGTCGCTTCGCATGTACAACAGCACAAATTGAGACGGCGCGTGCTGAAGCTTTGCGCTGGGCCTTGCAACGTGGCTCGCGTTCTGGTCGGGTTGCTTGGCAGTTCGCACGTGATTACGCGGGTCGTTTAAATTCCCCCTAGTAAAGCGATTTTTCAAGCTTTTTGATTTTTTTAACTTGTCCTTGAATTGAATTCAAAGCGCAATCTATCAGACTATCGAATACATAGCCTTATCATGCACCCCCTCCTTTCTTGTACGCTCGCGTATTGTTATTCATGAACGCATCCAATCATCCAAGTCAAATCACGCCAGTTAATGTTGCGGTCGGTATTTTGATGAAGCAGAACGGCGACGTATTGCTTGGCCAAAGGCCTGAAGGAAAGCCCTATGCTGGCTATTGGGAATTTCCCGGAGGTAAAGTCGAACAAGGCGAGGAAATTTTCGCAGCACTTCAACGTGAGTTTATGGAGGAGCTCGGTATACGTATTTTGAGTGCTGAGCCATGGTGCTGTGTTGAGTATGTCTATCCGCACGCGCACGTGCGACTCCATTTTTATCTATCTCGTGAGTGGGAAGGCGAACCACAGAGCCTAGAAGGCCAAGCATTTGCTTGGCAAGGAACGGTCGCTGTGGAACCTCTTCTACCCGCAACAATTCCTCTCCTCGAATTTGTCGCGGAACTACGCGTCACGCCATCCTATTCAGTCTGACAGGATCTGGGTTTGGACAATAGATCTTGTTCGAATTTACTTTTAATTTGCGTGCATTCCCAATTACTGTTGCCAGATTCGATACTTGCAAGGCTATAAAATATTGTAAGCGATGAAGAATAGCGCACTTTTAGGATGAAATATTATTTTCATAATTCAGTAGTAATACCTGCCCGAAAAGCGATTCATCACGACCTTCAATTTGCAAAAAAGTTTCTGTAATTTCTAGCTAAAATGAAGTCATTAAAAATAATTCAAGGACGTTAAGAAAAACTTGTTGCTGGAATGGGATACTTCCTTTCTATCTATTAAGTATAGTGAAAAAACTATTTTAATTCCTTGTTGCTACCATTCTTGCTGTTTAATATATTGACTCCTGGTATGAAATTTTTCTTTCATATTTTGGAACTTCAATAAAAACACAAGAAAGGATTACAATGAAAAACCATCAGAAACAAGCCGGATTTGCGCAGCGAACGGCAATTGCGTTGGCAGTCAGTATGTGTTTTGCTACTTTGGCAATCGCGCAAAGTTCGGAGGGCTCAATTTACGGACGAGCTTCGCCTAAGGCTCAAGTCTCTATTGTCAATTTGGATACGGGTAACAAACGCCATATTGAAGCAGAAAGTGACGGTAGTTACGTATTTCCCAAGTTGCAACCAGGTCGGTATTCGCTTACTTCAGGCAATATTACGCGCGAAGTGAGTGTGACAACTGGAACGGGGATCGAAGTTTCACTCGATAATAAAGCGGTTGTCGTCGTTGCGGGCTCGAGAACTCGTGCCGCAATTGATATGAGCAGTACCGAATCAAATTCGGTGTTCACAGCCGCGGAGATTCGTGCGTTGCCTGTGAGTCGTGACACCACGGCTGTTGCGATGTTGACGCCGGGTACTGTGCAAGGCTCTGCGGGCTTGGGAAATTTGGCCTCTATTGGCGGGGCGTCAGTAGCGGAAAACGCCTACTATATCAATGGCTTTGACGTTACCAACATCCGAAACTTTGTTTCATACATTAATTTACCGTTTGAAGCGATCGCAGAGCAACAAGTCAAGTCGGGTGGCTATGGTGCGCAATATGGTCGTTCTTTGGGTGGTGTGATCGCGATGACGACCAAGAGCGGCACCAATACATGGAAAGGTGGTGCCTCGGTGTATTTCACACCGGCATCGATTTTACGTGCCAAATCGAAAAATATTGTCGATCAAGAATTGTATGGAACCAATACGGCGCCGACTCGCTATGTCTCGTTTGCAAGTAATGATAGGAGCGAAACTTTGACAGGAAACGTGTATTTAGGCGGACCTATCATTCGCGATAAATTATTCGTATTCGGCTTGCTCAATACCAGCATCAACAATTCAGATACCTACGATCGCACCACCAATACGAAAGGGCACAGTGAGCGTCCAAGTGGGATCTTGAAGATTGATTATTTATTGAGTCCAGATCATCGTTTTGAATTGACTGCGCTTTCAAACAAACCATCACGCTATTCCGATATTTATACAAATAAGATTGACTATTCTCTGCTGCGAGACAGTGCACCAGATCATCAGGAGTTCGAATCAAGTTCGAATGCTCTGATGGGGAAATATACTGGCTATCTGACCGATAACTTCAATATTTCTGCGCAACTTGGGCAAGTAAAGAGTCTGAGCGAAATCCGTACCAATAAAAATCAAAAAGGTCGCGATTGTCCATGGGTCTTGGATTGGCAATTAAATCCTATGGGGTGCTACGATCCCAATAACAATGGCTCTGAGAGAGATCCGAAAGCCCCACCCGATGGTGATTTGCGTAAATCGGGACGCCTTGATCTGGAATACAATTGGGGATCCCATACGCTGCGAGCTGGCTATGACGCACAAAAATTTACGACCTCACAAGCCGGCAGCGTACAGTCTAGTGGTGGTATCTACTATCGTTACTACAAGAGCACAGATGGTACGGTTAACAATGTCCCTAACGTCGTGAAGCCCGGTGAAGAATTTGTGCGTGTGCGTTTAGCCGCGAGCGGCTCTGGCGTCTTCGACGTGATCAATGTTGCGAAGTTTGTGGAAGACAGCTGGAAGGTCAATAAAGATATCTTGATTAATACCGGCTTACGCTGGGAATCTTTCGACAATCAAACCAATAGCGGAAAGAGTTTTGTCAAAGCGGACAATCTCCTGGCGCCACGTATTGGTGCAGCATGGAATGTGTTTGGTGATGGCGAGACCAAGATCTTTGGTAACTTAGGTCGTTACTATATTCCGGTCGCCTCGAATACCAATGTCCGGGCAACGCGATATGAATACACACATCATCGTTTCTATACCTTCACAGGCAAAGATCCGCGTACGGCTGCGCCAATTACATTGGGACCAGAGGTCGGTGCTGCTGAACTCATTGGTAGTGACCGTGAACCGAATCCTGGAACAGTTGCCGATACCCAGCTTCGTCCTATGTCGCAATTTGAATTTATCTTAGGATTCCAACAGGCGATCTCGAAAAACCTCGCTTTTGGTATGAAATTCAATCATCGTAAAGTGACTGATGGTATGGATGATTTCTGCGGAACCACTGGCATCGGTCAATTTATGAAAGACAAAGGGTACACTAAGTTTAATCCCAACACCTTGGCAACATGTGTCTTGATGAATCCAGGCCGTGATTTGAATTTGAACATTGATGTTGCCAACAACGGCGTATTGCAAGCTGTGACGATTCCAAGTAGTTACATTAAATTGGCAAAATACGAACGGACCTACAATGATTTACAGTTCACTTTAGATCGCCCGTTTGACGGCAAATGGGGTATGTCAGGTTCGTACACCTACTCACGTAGCCGCGGTACATCGGAAGGGTATGTATCGTCAAATAATGATCAAATCGATGCAGGCGTGACTTCTGAATTCGACTTCGCTTCTGGTACCGATGGGATTTATGGGCCGACGCCGAATGAACGTGCGCATTCAATCAAGTTATTTGGTTCGTATGCAATCAATGATGCATTTTCAGTCGGATTCAATAGCAGCTTGGTGTCCGGTCGCCCCAAATCTTGTTTAGGCAATGTACCTATTCCTGGCACACCGAATGCAGCCTTTGATTACTACGGTGCCGATGGAAAGACAACCAAAGGTGGCTCGGGAAGCTACGGCTATAGCTACTACTGCTTGAATGGCCAATTTGCGCCGGACTTGCTCAATCCCAAAAATACGATTGCGCAAAGCTCACTCGTTCCACGCGGCTCTCTGGGTAACCTGCCATGGACAAAAAACCTCAACCTCAGCGGCACGTACAAAATGAAACTTGAGAAAGGAATTCTCAGCTTCACTTTGGATATCTTTAATGTCTTCAATTTCCAAACAGAGCAGACAATTAATGAATTCAAAGACTATAGCCGAGCGACGCAACGAGCAGGTCGTGTCAACAAAAATTACGGCTTACCAAGCAGCTACCAAAGTCCGCGTTCAGCGAGGATTGCCGCGCGTTATGATTTCTGATCCTTGGGAATCGATCCGCACCTGTGCATGATCTAAAATAAAAAAAGCGCGCCGTGCCTCACGGTGCGCTTTTTGTTGGTCGATAAGTTAAGGAGATGGCGGCCACTAGCGTGTATCGTCATCTCATTTTTGTCGCCGAATAGAGAGACGATTACTTTCCGAATAGTCCTTTCAATTTGTCTTTTAGCTGTTCGTTCACCTTTTCTTTTAGTTCCTTCTTCTTTTCCTCAATGACCGGTGCTGCCTTTGCTTTGAATGCGGATTTCAGAGCTTCACTGCCAATTTGCGCAAATTGAATTTGATAGCCAAGCTTGTCGAATGGTCCGCTGATGCGTACCGGTATGGAAATGTCCTTTAGTTGAGAAAGATCGGCACCGTCTTGACCAGCGGATGTATTGACCACGGTGACTTTCGCGGTATAGTCAAGATTGCTCGCGCGTAGATCGATTCTTCCTTTCCCTCCAACTCGCAAAAATGGTGATTTCATGTCGAGATCATCGCTGTTGCCGATTCCATCGATAAACACGATGGAGGCCGAGAGTGCTGAAAAATCTGTCTTCTCATTTTTGTTTGCTGCTTGTTGTTGGTCGGTCTTATTGGTGATTTTCGCTTTGAAATCACGTAGAGACTTCGCTAGATTGATGCCTTTCACCGCACCGTCAACGAGTTGCGTATGAATGGTGCCATTTAGATTGTCTTTAAATTGACTGACCCGTTTTCCGTGAGTCTTAATTTGTAAATTTAAGTTACCTTTTCCTTCAACAATATCCTTGCTCATAAAGTCCATCAACAAAGGATGGATTTGAATGCTACTGAGCTTCTGTTGCATTTCAAATTGATTGCCATCAACTTGAAAACGCATGTTTCCTGCGACTGAGCCTTGGTATAGTTTCGCCGCGATACCGTTCATGGTGAACTCCCCATCGTGTGATCTGATAGGCAGCTGAATTTGTTCAATATGTAAATTTTTGACCTGCAATTGTCCAATTTTGATCGCGCCATCCAATTTGATTTTTTTCAAACTATCGAGTTTGAGATCTTGTTCTGGCTTATCCTCGGTTGTTGCTGTATTTTCCTTCGACTTCACATAGCGATCTAAATTGATCCGGTCGAGATTCATCGTGAAATTAATCGTTGGAGAGGAAAAATCTTGGACTTCCAATTTGGCCTGTAAGCTGCTTTCGTCGAATTTTGCATCGATATGACTTTTCAGATATTTGTCCTTCAGCCCAATCTCTGCGCGAGCTTTGATCGGTACGATAATTTGAGGCTGCCCCATTGCAGGGTCTTGAAGTTTTAATTGCACAGCGAGCTGCGACAAGTCGATTACCTGTGTGCGGGTATTCATATTGACTGGTGTCTGCAACTCAATTTGTTTCGACGCATTGCCTTGTTGGGCAGATGCATTGAGTTCGAGTCGTCCGATTTGTAATTGTTCGTCTTTCAAATCAAGCTGGTGAATCGCGAGATCCGATTTGATCGTCTGGGTGCCACCGAACTTGGCCTTTAACGAAATGAATTCACTCGCAGTTTGTTCTCTATGTAGTTTAATTTGCTTACTCTCGACTTGTAAATCCAAGCTTTCTTTATCGAATTGGCCGTTGATGAGCGTTGTTAGATTTTCTAGGATGACTGTCTTCGAATTGGCATTAAAACTGACAATCGTATTGAAATTTGTCTTCACATTGACTTTGGGCTGCTCAAACTGAAGTTGTGCATCGAAACTCACCGGTGCCTTTTGTTGATCGGCAATTTTCCCAGTTGTGAGATTTAAGCCAGTGATTTTTCCTCTAAGATCGGACTTTTGGTCATCAATCGCGAATTCAGCATTGGTAATCGCGATGCCTTCTATATCGAATCGCATAGTTTGATTTTTTGTGGTGTCACCGGTCTCTGTGTCCTTCTTGGTCTCCTTTCCGATCAAATCATCGATATTGGTTCGACCAGCTGGGTCGCGGTGATAACTTAATTGCAAGGCGTCCACCGCGATTTTGTCGACGACGATTTGCTTTTGCAATAGTGGCATTAATGCGAGTGAAATCTTGGCTTGATTTAATTTCGCAAAGACTTCTTTTGAGTCGAACTCGGATAGTTGAACTTTTTCTAAACTGACGCCTAATTTGGGAAAAAATTGAAGTTGAATCCGACCTTCAATGCTCAAGTCGCGATGATGCTTCTCTTTAACAAATTCGACCAACTGCGATTTGAACTGGTTCGGGTCAAAAATGAAGCTAAGGTAAGCGATGCCCAATCCGAGAATAAGCAAGATGGTAGCAACAAAAACAGCGAGAATTTTGAGTGGCTTTTTCATAGTGTTTCCCGAAAAATGCGATTTAATCAGTGAAGTGTCAGTACTAATTTGACCTGAATGCGTTTCCTCATTAGCTCGATCGATGATGTTTCAATCTCGTGCAAGCGAGGGTGCCAATGGGTCTTCGCTCTGACATGCAAGGATAGCTGCAATTTTATTTGCAACGTCAGGCACAAGCGATCATAGCATTATCGGAAAATGGAATCTGTTAAATGTTGATGCGAGAGTCGACGGCGGGAGGGGTATGCTAGCACTGCTAGCTTCGCTTTCATAAAGCTAGCAGTGATTTCTGAATTGATTACTTGTTGACGTTGATTAAGGGAGTGGCGTTGCCCATCAGTACAGTATTTCCCGCTTTCGATGCAACTGCAATCGCGGCATCGCGATGGATTTCCGCAAGACGCAGTTCTTTCAGGGCAGGCGTCAAGGATTCACTGATAATTTTGTTGGCTTTTGCTTCGCCCTCAGCTTGCACGATAAGACGTTCCGCTTCAGCCCGTGCGAGATCCACTTCCTTCAGTTTTTTCTGAATCGCTTGGTCGGTTTCTGCCCGTTGTCGGATGGCTGCCTCAATCGCGGGATCAGTTAATAGATTCCTGACGTTGACCGCTGTGATAAGAAATGCGCCTTTATCGTTAGCATCCAGCTCAGCTTGTAAACTTGCGCGCACCATCTCTGCCAGCTCTGTACGTTTAGTATGCATTGTCGTTGCGTCCAATTGAGCAACGGATTTGTATACAGCTTCTCGTGCTTCGCGCGACACTCGGCTGTATGCCATCACTAAATCGCTGCTGCCATCTTTAACGACTTGCTTGTGTTGTACAACATCACCTTGATACTTAGTGTAAAGCGTAGGAATTGCAGCAGGCATAGTCTTAAAATAGATATCGATATCCACGTCTTTCATCGTGAGATTGTCGCGACTCTTGGGTGTCATATCTTGCAGTTGAAAGCTCACTTCCTTGGCAGTAAATTCATCAACTGTTTTAAACACTGTAAAGTAGACACCAGGTGGAAGTGCATCTTTCCCAACCTTGCCCAAAGTCCTCTCAACACCGACGTTACCGGTATCAATCTGTGTACAAGCGGAGAGTAACGTGACGAGCCCCAAAACAAATAATGGGAGCGTTTTATTTTTGATTGTATTCATCATGGGTCCTTTATTAAAGTAAATGCAGTGCTGGTGTGTAATAAGCCGCTATGAGAAGTAGCAGCAATAGTCCTATAAATATGAATAGCCTATAGGCATGTTTGGAAATCGTCTTTGTTGCATTTTGTCTGATCAGTGGTGAGGTCAGCTGCCATACGCCATACATGGCAAGGCCGCTAATTAACAACAAAAAAAAGTGCCGCATGAGGCCTCCTTTAAAAAAATGTGATTCACTTCATTCGTAATGCAGAAAAGAATTGCAGTGTATTGGCACTTGGCAGGATCTGCATAGGTAATTCCACGTCGATAACACCGGACGCACATATTGCTACATCTGCTAGCGAGGCGGGTCCACCAAATTTGCGCACGACTGACGAGTAGATATTTTGTTACACTTGAGCCCCTTTCTCCCCACCTTTTACGTCAGGGCTATCGTGCCATTCACCGCATTCTTGTTGGTTATCCTCGCTGGTCTTATTCATGCGCTTTGGAATATTGCTGCTAAAAAAGCTGGCGGAGACGTACGCTTTGCCGGATTTTCGGCGCTGCTAATGGCAGTGGTATGGGCGCCTGTTGGTTTGTACGTCGGTTGGGATGTTGTGCCATCTTGGGGCTGGAAAGAATGGACCTTTATTTGTGCGAGCGGGGTGCTGCATGTTTTGTATTTCATTACCCTATTGCGTGGATACCGCAAGGCGGATTTGACGGTAGTTTATCCCTTGGCGCGCGGTTCTGGTCCTTTGATTTCGTCAGGCATTGCTATCGTCTTTTTGGGTGAACGACTAAGTGTGATTGGTGGCGTTGGTGTGTTAGCAGTCGTCGGCGGCGTCTTTCTGATTGCAGGTGGTCCACGTTTGCTCTTGGCGCTACGCCAAGCAGGAGCGGGGTCGGTCGATCAGCACAACGCCCAGTTGCGGATTCGGAAGGGCATTTTTTATGGGATGTTCACTGGACTTTTCATCGCGGCTTACACAGTTTTGGATGGCTATGCCGTTAAAATTTTGATGTTGTCACCAATTTTGGTTGACTATTTTGGTAACTTTGCCCGTGTAGCCTTGTTGGTTCCAGCTTTACTGAGGGATCGACAGGCCACGCGTGATTCGTGGCGTAAAGAATGGAAATATGCATTGGTCGTAGCAACGATCAGCCCTATTTCTTATGTTTTAGTTTTGTACGCGATGCAGGCGGCGCCGCTGAGTCATGTCGCCCCAGCACGTGAAGTGTCAATGTTGTTTGCCGCTCTAATTGGCGGTCATTTACTGGATGAAGGCGATCGCATCCAACGCATAATAGGCGCGATCTGTATCGCAATCGGTGTGATTGCGCTGGGAAATTTCTAATTTCGACTTTTTGCTTTTGCGATGATGCACGATTTGAATCATACATTGCATGAAGTGATGTAAATGCAACGAATGAATTAGTGGCGAGCATAAACGGCCGTTCGACAAAGCAAACCCAAGAATGGCAAAAGCACGGGATGCAAAAGCTTGGTGGAGTCGAGGACAGTTTCCTACAATCGATAGAAAATGCAGTGAAGAAGCACTGCACTTCAATCAGGAAGAGCCAAAGATATTTACACTCATCTTGCGAACATGTTGTGACAGCTCAATGCGGGAACTTTTCCCAATTTTTGTCGAGCTTGGGTTTGAATAATTGTTCATCGACTCGGTTGGGAGGAATTCTCGCGTCGCCCCTAGGTAGGCCACTGTCTTCAGAGGTCGCTTTGAAACGCTTGTCAATTTCTGCCAAGCTCCCTTTTTTGGGTTTCGCGTTTTCGAGTTCTGACTGGTGTTGCGACCACCAATAGGCTGCCAACCCGATCATCGCTGTGACGATCAATGCGATCGTCCCAGTGTTGATGCCGGATTTTTTCTGATTCACCGATTCGAGATAGAGTTCGAAATCATCTTTGCTATCTATCCGGCTTAAGGCTTGTCCCTCGTTTATGCTTAAGTTTTCAGTATGATTTGACGTGAGCGAGGAACCAGTTTGGTCAGTTTCAATTGCCAAGCTGAGTTGTGGGTTTTGCAAGGATCGAAGTTCGAGTTCGCGTTGATCGGCTGCACGGCTCAGTTCCTCAGCTTGTTGAGTCAATTCTAAGGTTTCTTTCTCTGCTCGCTGACGCGCAAGTTCTGCCTCAATCGCCTGTTCATGTAGGCTCAATCTGGCTTGTTCTGCTGCAATTGAGTTCGCGATGATTTCTGCTCGCTCAAGTGCGAGTCGCTGAGCTTCTTGTTCCCGCAATACGCGTTGTTGTGCAATCAGCATCGACGCTTTTTCTGCATTCAAGCTATTTTTTGCTTTTGCAATCAAGTCCAACTCTTGTGCGATTTGCTGATGTGCTTGTGCAAGCAAGAGTCTTTCTTGTCCTGCTTGTTCCGTAATCTCTTCAACTTTGCCATCCAAGTGTTTCACCTGTTCTTCGAGGGTCAGTCGCTGTTGTTGGAGGTTGTTGGCTTGTTGTTCTTGCTGCTGCCTATCTTCTTGTAAAGCAGAAAGTTGACGCGCTGCTTGTTCTTTGCGCTGAATCGTTTGATCATATAAAGCTTGGAGTGTTTGTAATTCTTGGAGCTGTACAGCAACTTGATTTTCCGATTGTAACCGAGCTTGTAATAATTGTTCCGCTTCTGCTTCCATTGCCAATTGGGATTGGCTACTGTGCACTAACTCAGCCTCTGTCAGAATTCGTTGTTCGACTAAGCGTTGCGCATCGAATTCCGCCTGTTGACGTTCTTGCGCTTTTTGCTGTGCTTGAATGGATATTGCGATGCGTTCGCGCGCGATCGCTTCTGCTTCAATTTCTGCTTTTGCGAGGCTTTGTGCCGCTTCTAATAAAGCTGATTCATGGGATAGTCTCTGTTGCTCGCTTTGCGCCGCGAGGCGATCATTCTCGATTCGTTGTTGGACCACGCGCTCAGCATCACGTTCTGCTTGTAAGCGCGCTTGTGCCGTGCGTTCTGCCTCTTGTGCGGCGGCAATTTGCGCAGCAGATGCCTGCTCCGCTCGTTGTTCCGCGCGCAGTCTTGCTTCAACTTGGGTGAGTAAATCTGCTTCCGCGAGTTGCTTGCGTTGACTGACAAGGAGCGCTTCATTTTCAGCTAGAACACGTTCTTCAGCTTTTTGGGTCAATAGTCGTTCTAATTCTGTCTTTTCTTTCGCCGCTTGTTCCGCTTCATCCTCAGCAATGGATAAGGCGACCGCCGTCTCCATCAACTCCTTCTCGGCTTGAATCTTTTCTTCGATCAGTGTGGCTAGCTCAATTTGCGCGGCGGCGCGCTCTTGCGCTTTTTGTTCTGCGAGACGGCTTACGAGTAGACGTTCTGTACTTTTGAGCTTGGCTTCTTTTTCAAACGCCAATTTGAGTTTGCTTGCCTTTAGCAATTCATTTTCAGCATCAATTTTCTTGTTGTTCAGTTCAATTTGCTGAACATCAATCTGCTCCTGTTCTTGAATCGCGATAATGGCTGCTTGTTCTTCTCGCAGACGCTCTTCTGCTAAGCGTATTGCCTCTTCCTCTGCCTGCAGACGCTTTTGGGTGTTGTTTTCATTTTCTCGTTGTGCAGCGTGCTTCTGTTGTTGCACTTGACTTAACTCTTGTTCCGTCGTAAGGCGCTGCTGCGCTAATTCTGCAGCTTGCCGTTCCGCCTCCATAAGATTTTTCTGTGACTCCAAAAGCGCTTGTTCAGTCAGAATCGTTTGTTCAGCGAGAGCTTTAGCTTGCTGTTCGAATTGGATTCTTTCATTCGTCAGTCGCTCTGCTTCTTGGGATGCCTTTAGTTTTTCTTCGCTTCCAGATAAAGCAATGGCTTGCTCGTGCGCTTGTTGCTGAGCAATGGCGAGTAACTGCTGCTCGTATTCTATTTTCGATTTGGCCGCTTGCTCTGCTTCTTGTTCCACTGCAACACGTTGCGCATGCAGTTGGATTGCTTGTTGTTCACTCTCTAGCCTTTGTTGCGCCAGCTTTTCAGCTTGTTTCTCTGCGATCAGACGTGTGCGAACTTTGACTAATAATTCTTGTTCAAAATTGGTGCGACTATTCGCGTCGATTAACATGTCGCGTTCAACTTTGGCGCGTGCATACGCGGCCTGCTGCAAATTCCACTCTCTGTCGATTTGGTCCAAAATACTTTCAGAGGCTTTGTCATTTTGAAAGCTAGCCACAAATTGGCTATGAGTTTCGAGCGTCGGGCTATCAGGCGTTTCAGTGCTTTGCTCGTCACTGCCTTTACCTAGAATGGATTGCTTAAAATGTTTAAACATGAATAGACCTAGATCAGAATAAATTGCTCGAGTTGCAGCAAGTCAGCTTTGTTCATTGCTCGTCGGAGTTTGGGCGCGAGGCCTTGGATGAACTGCAGACAGATAAGCCGTTCATTTTACCGAAAAACCCCCGAAATTCCTTGCAAGCAATGCCGCCTTTCGGTTGAAAAACGATTAAAACCACACTTTCTATTCAGACGAAAGTCGAATTGAAACTATCTGGCTTGAAAATTGCGCCAAAATTGATCGTTAGCTTGCGATCTTGCCGAAAGCCCTTCCCTTAAGAAATGAACCCCGAAGAACGTCAAAAGGGGGCGATACCGCGCATGAATCGCGAATAAAATTAACCTAGCGGGTTGTCAAACGAAGCATAGAGGCAATCAAGTAGTTGGGTGATTTTTTGTAAATTCTACAAATCTCCTCGGTTTAATTGTGACTGATCGCAGTAATGGGGGATAAGTTTGCTTAGAGTTCGGCAAGAATGGGTTGCAGTGCTCATTGTCGAATCAATAAAAATGAGTTTGAGTGGAACTTTCCTTTCAAACTGCAATCTAACGCGTGGGAAATATTTTCGGAATCAAGATCAAACCCCCGCTTTCTTCCACTTCTTGGAGTTTAATAATGCGTTTGCCGGTTTCAATAGCGCTCATTTGCATGAGCATGTCTGCCTTTGCGGGCGGTCAATCAGACGATAAATTTCGTCAAATAGAAGATTTATTACCAACGCCAACTTCGGTTCGAGCCGCTTCTGGTGCGCCAGGGCATGCGTACTGGCAGCAACGCGCTGATTATGTGATACGTGCGAGTCTCGATGAATCCAAGCGTGCCATTACTGGCGCAGAAACGATCACTTATCATAATAATTCGCCTGATACTTTGAACTATTTATGGGTACAGTTGGATCAGAATATTTTCCGTCCTGATTCTGACGCGAATACGACACGCACATTACCTTCGCGAGATGCTTGGAAGAACCCGAATTCAGTGAGTTTTCAGGCGATGGCTGTCATGAATGAACGTGACACATTTGACGGTGGTTTTAAGATTACAAGTGTGAAGGGCGCGGATGGTCAAACGCTGAAGCATGTGATTAATCGAACCATGATGCGGATCGATCTACCACATAGCCTCAAACCAGGCGCAAAATTTGTTTTTAGTATCGATTGGAATTACAACATCGGTAACGGGAAATTGCTCGGCGGCCGTGATGGTTTCGAGCATTTTAAAGAAGATAAAAACGACATCTTCGAAATCGCTCAATGGTTTCCACGCATGGCGGCTTACTACGATGTCTATGGCTGGCAACATAAACAATTTTTAGGATCTGGCGAATTTACCCTAGAATTTGGCGATTATGACGTGCAATTGACGGTGCCAAGTGACCATGTGGTATCCGCCACTGGTGAGTTGAGCAATGCAGAAAAAATCTTAACTGCAACGCAGCTCGATCGTTTGAAACAAGCTCGTACAGCCAAAACGCCGGTCGTGATCGTGACGCAAAAAGAGGCGGAAGAAGCCGAAAAGTCACGTGCGACCAGCACCAAAACTTGGCATTTTAAGGCAAAGAATGTACGTGACTTTGCATGGGCTTCCTCACGTAAATACATCTGGGATGCACAAGGCTACAAAGCAGGCACCAGTACTGGTTTAGCGATGTCCTTCTACCCAAAAGAAGCGAATCCATTGTGGGGTCAATATTCCACGCAAGCGATTATTCATACGATCGAACAATACAATAAGTTCTCACTTGATTATCCCTATCCAATCGCGCAATCGGTTAACGGTCCACAAGGCGGTATGGAATATCCTATGTTGTCTTTCAACGGCGGTCGTCCGACTAAAGACAAAAAGACAGGTGAATCCACTTATTCCAAGCGTACCAAGTACGGTTTGATTAGCGTGATCATTCACGAAGTCGGTCACAATTATTTCCCGATGATCGTCAACTCTGACGAGCGTCAGTGGACGTGGATGGATGAGGGCTTGAATTCATTCGTGCAAAGCTTGGCTGAACAAGCGTGGGAAGAAAATTATCCAGGAACTCGCGGTGAGCCACGTGGTATTGTGGATTATATGAAGAGTCAAAATCAAGTGCCGATTATGACGAATTCTGAATCGATCTTACAGTTTGGACCAAATGCTTATGCGAAACCAGCCGCTGGTTTGCACATTTTGCGCGAAACAATTTTAGGCCGTGAATTGTTTGATTTCGCGTTTAAAGAATACGCACAACGTTGGAAGTTTAAGCGTCCAACACCAGCGGATTTCTTCCGAACAATGGAGGATGCGTCTGGTACAGATTTAGATTGGTTCTGGCGTGGCTGGTTCTACACAACCGATCCTGTGGACATCAGCATTGACGGTATCGTCGAGTACACCATGTCGACTAAAGATCCTGAAATTGAAAAAGCATGGCGTCGTGCGCAATTCAATGCTGCACCTGTGTCGACTGCGAATCAAACCGATAAAGGTAAATTAGATCGCCGTATCGATTCTCATCCGGAACTCAAGGATTTCTATAATCAGTATGACGACTTTACGGTCACAAACAAAGATCGTAATAACTACAGCGATTTGATGAAAACATTGGATGAAGATGAAAAAGCGATGCTGAAGTCTGGCAAGCATTTCTATTTGGTCGACTTTTCGAATGTCGGTGGTTTGGTGATGCCTTTGATTCTGGAAATTCAATTGCAAAGCGGGAAGAAAGTGATTCAACGTATTCCAGCTGAGATCTGGCGTTATAACTCGAAAAAATTTACCAAGTTGATCGTCACTGACGAGCCTATGGTGAGTTTGACCCAAGATCCTTATTTGGAAACTGCCGACATCGATACAAACAATAACTCGTGGCCGCGTAAGATCACGCAATCGCGTTTGGAACTGTTCAAAATGAACTTCCCACAAGGCGATATGATGATTGATTTCAACACGCCATTGAAAACAGACAAAGCTGAAGCGAAAGCAGATGGTAAATCCGATGCGAAAACCGAAGCCAAGGATGCAGTGGCAACACCAGCTGCGAAGCTCGATCCGAATGCACCCGTGCAGGCAGCTGATAAGGCCGCAGCTAAGGTCGCGACTAAGGCAGCAACTAAGGCAGCAACTAAGCCGGTAACTAAACCTGCAGCCAAAGAAGTAAAATAATAGAAGTTTTTGTTGGAATTGAGATGAGCATGCCGAATAGCTTAAGATTGTTTAAGATTTCTCTGTTAAGCGCACTGATTGCGATCAGTGCTATGGCATATGCTCATCGTTTTCATGCAGCGATTACTGATATTAGCTTGAACTCGAATACAGGAAATACGGAAATTATCCATACCTTGATGGCACATGATATTGAGGCGATCTTAGAAAATCTGTACCAGCGTCAATTTGATCTGAGTGATCCCGATGATGTGCAGGTGTTTAGAAAGTATTTTGAGAAGCAATTTGTCATTAGTGATGTCAATGGTGTTTTACCAGTGAAGTGGGTAGGCTTAAAAGTGGATCCCAATAGCGTGATCGTTTTTCAGGAAATCGAAAAGCGAACTTTGCCAACACAGGTCAAAATTCGTCAGGCCGTGTTGACGGATTTTTTGAGCGATCAAGTCAATACACTTAATCTTAATAGAGATGGTAATGTGCAGACTTTGACTTTCACGCGAAGTCAACGCGAGATTGCTTTTCCTTGACGTAGAATGCATTTGTCTTGGTTTAAATTTGAATAAAATCCGCCTTGTATTGAATATGAGGAAAAGAATAGGAGCGCCTTGCGGCGCTCTTTTTTTGTGAATTGTGTTGAGCATTTTATCTTTATGAAACCACGTTTATTAGTTTCTCTCGTTTCAGTATTATTCGTACAAACTAGTTTTGCTGACGATTCCGTTTTACATCGTGTCGCAATTGATGGTTCCAAGGCTAGTCAACTTGGATTGCTAGATGCCGCAAACGCTGGTGTGGTTGGTCAAAGAAAATTAGAATCGATGACGACCTATCGTCCTGGCGAACTGTTAGAAGCCATTCCAGGATTAATCGTTAGCCAACATAGCGGCGAGGGAAAGGCAAATCAATTTTATTTAAGAGGCTTTAATCTTGACCACGGGACAGATTTACGAACGAGCTTAGATGACATGCCCGTGAATCAGCGTAGTCATGCACATGGACAAGGTTGGACAGATTTGAACTTTTTAATTCCTGAGCTCACAGCTCGGATGGAATACAAAAAAGGGCCGTATTCCGCAAGTACGGGCGATTTCTCGGCGGCTGGCAGTGCTGCGATGATTTATGCGAATCGTTTAGCGCAAAGTATTGCCAGTTTGAGTCTTGGACAAAATGGCTATCGACGCGCATTGTTAGCTGGATCACCTGAATTTTTGGATGGTAACTTGTTGTACGCTGTCGAGACGACGACGAACGATGGGCCGTTCATACATCCGGACCAATTTCGAAAATTGAATGCAGTGTTGCGCTATGCAGAAGGATTCGCGAATAATGGATTTAATCTGAGTGCGATGCTATATCGCGGTAAATGGAATTCGACAGATCAAATTCCACTCCGTGCAGTCGAACTCGGTCAATTGGATCGTTTCGACACCATCGATCGCAGTGATGGGGGGGAGTCGCACCGATATAGTGTTTCGGGTAGCTGGCGTCGCACAAATAATGATGATGCAAGTCGACTTAGTGCTTACGTGATTCAAAGTGGCTTAGATTTGTACTCGAATTTCACATACTTTATGGATGATCCTGTGAATGGCGATCAATTTAGTCAGCCCGACAGGCGAGTGACCAGTGGATTCAATGCGAGCCATACTTGGCATTCGCATTTGAATGGTAAAAATACGGATGTCACAATTGGCACACAACTGCAAAACGATAATATTTTTAACGGCTTGCATAAAACAAAAGCGCGACGACAATTATCTACCGTGAGAGAGGATCACATCGTCGAAACAAGTGGTGGTTTTTACCTCGACGTGAGTACAAGATGGACTGATTTTTTCCGCACAAATTTGGGTTTGCGACATGATCAATATCAGTTTCAAGTCGATGGCGATCGTACAGAAAATTCAGGTAAAGCGAGTGACCATATCACTAGCCCGACAGCGAGTTTCATTTTTGGACCATGGAATAAAACAGAATTCTATTTTAATGTTGGAAATGGCTTTCATAGCAATGATGCGCGGGCGACGTTGACGACACTAGATCCACAAACTTTAGAGGCGACCGGGCGTTCTCCTGGTTTAGTTCGCGCGCAGGGGCGTGAACTCGGCCTACGCACCGAGTTCTTACCGCGACTACAAAGTACGTTCTCTGTATATCAATTGAATTTTGATTCTGAACTCAGTTTTGTTGGCGATGCAGGAACCACTGAAGCGGGGCGCCCGAGCCGTCGTGTAGGTATCGAGACTTCGCATTCCTATCAGGCTGCAGATTGGTTTTCGATCGATTTTGATGCGGCTTACGCGAAAGCGCGTTCGCGTGGGGGTGACTCTGCTGGAAATTTTGTTGTGGGTGCGGTGGAAGGCGTTGCGCAACTATCCTTCAACTTTGATAAGCTTGGTCCTTGGTCAGGTGCATTGCGTTGGCGCTACTTTGGACCTCGAGCCTTGCTTGAAGATAATTCGGTACGTTCAAAAGCGAGTAGCACAGTGAATGGCCGAATTGCTTATAAATTCAGTTCGAGTTTGAAATTAGAGGTAGAAGGTTTTAATCTCACCAATCGTCGTGATTCTGCAATTGATTACTTCTATGCGTCGCAATTGAAAGGTGAAGCGAGTCCCCAAGAAGATATCCATTTCCATCCCTTAGAATCCCGTTCATTTCGCGTCATGTTGGTAAAGACATTTTGATGTTGATTCTTGATTTTTTTGATGATTAAAAAGAAGGCCAGCGAGTCAATGACTTGGCTGGCCTTTCCTTTTAACAGCAGTCATTTACCAAACTTAGATGGTTTCATCCATCGCATGCGTAGTCTGGACAAGACCAAAAACTGACTTTTATTGCACGGTCGCCACCAAGCTAGCGCCATTCACGGCAGAGTACGCCTTGATCAGCAAATAATAGGTTCCCGCTGCTGGCGTCGTATAGGTAATCGTTTCTGTGTTAGTAGAACCATCCGACTTCTTGTCGTAGACTGTCGTCGTGGGTGCGCTGCCGAGTTTTGCGTAAATATCGCCATCACCTGTGCCACCTGTCATTTTGAAGGTCAGCGAGGTTTTACCACTTGGGATCACAATCGTGTAAAGTTTAGTCGTATTCGTCGAGAGAGTGCCCACGCTGACGGCGACACCGCTGGTCAATACATTACTAGGAACGCCAGTTTGATAACTCGCCACTAGCGATGCACCACTCACAGCGGTGGCGGAATTGGCGAGCAAGTAATAAGTGCCAGCTGTTGGTGACGCGATCGTGATGGTCTCGGTGTTCGTCGCGCCATCTGCCTTTTGTAGATACGATGTCGTTGTTGGCAAGCTGCCTAGCTGGGTGTAGATATCAAGATCACCGGTTCCACCTGTTGTTTTGAAAGTTAAATTGCTCGCGCCAGTAGGAACGACGAAACTATAGTTTGCTTGCGCGCCAGCCCCACCATTGACTGCGACAGCGACGTCCTTGCTCAGGGCCGTTGTGCTAGGTGTGGTTGCGGGGCCGTCGCTGCCAAGTTCCACCGCAAATGAAGCTGCGAGCCGACCAAACTTCAATGCGTGATTTGCTTGGCTGCCCATATTCGCATAGGTATCTCCCGTTCCATGAATTTTCGGGTTACTCTCACTCATTGTTGTTTCGAAGGGCATTGACGTTGGATAGCCTTGCGCATGCCAAGAGGCGTGATCAGAGCATCCGTAGCCACAGCTATCATTGCCGACTGTTAAAGTCGGTTGATAGGTACTGATCAGGTTCGCCACGAAAGTGTTTTGTGCGGCATTGGTGTAATCTGTGTAGAGGTAAATGTCTTTCGCTGAACCTTTGTAATTCGTCATATCGAGTTGCATGACACCGACTACCTTCACACCATCGGTTTTATATTTTTTCGCAATTTCTGCCGAGCCTTTGAGACCCACTTCTTCAGCTGCATAAGCAATAAATTTAATGGTTCTGCGAGGTTGATAGTTACTCGCCAACATGACGCGAATTGCTTCCGTTAAGCTTGCGATACCCGAAGCATCGTCGTCCGCACCTGGTGCTTTCGTTGTTTCAGTGGTGCCCGCCGTATTAATTGAATCTTGGTGTCCACCTAGGACCACGACTTCAGACGCATTGTCGGTACCTTGAATGGTTAAAATCACAGACTTTTGAGGGAAGGCCGCATGAGTGAATTGCTCGACCGTGACATTGCTGCGTCCTGCGGCAAGATCGGTCCACTTATTTTTAATCCAGTTTGAGCCGCTTACGCCACCTGAAGTGGTGTAATAGCGATTGACGAAAGCGGATAAATCAACAATCGTTTGACCGATATTGCTTGCCTGCATTTGCGAGAGCAACGGTGTCACTGTAGCTTGGTTGTCGATGGTATAGGAAGGTGCCAAGCCCGCAACAGCGGGTGCGATTCCTCTCGATAAATTGGAGAGCGCTGCGCGTCCGCTTGGTTCATCGTAGTGGTAAATGAAGCCACCGCAGCGCTTTAATTTTTGGTGAATGACGTCTGAGAGGGAATGGATCACGGATTCGTCAATCTGTAGCAGATGTACTTTTTCGGTTCGTGCAAAGCCGGTTGAACCTGAGTTAATTACTTGGCTCTGCTTTACGGTGTATTTATTTGAGATTTGCTTTAGTTCGTTGAAAG
Organism: Affinundibacterium fentianense; assembly: GCF_018139545.1. Classification (GTDB taxonomy): domain Bacteria; phylum Pseudomonadota; class Gammaproteobacteria; order Burkholderiales; family Burkholderiaceae_D; genus Undibacterium; species Undibacterium fentianense. Next base: position 310,039 of record NZ_JAGSPJ010000005.1, read on the forward strand.
CTGCATCACCCACTGTGATCCATACTTTCTTTTCAGCGGCAATGCTTGTGACATTGGCGGACGCACTGAGCACAAGGCCAAGCATTAAACTCGATAGAATTTTGTTTTGCATCTGTCTCTCCCTGACTTCTAGTTTAGATTGGTTATATTGTTATGAATAAAGATGGATTGCCAAACCTCACACGGATTCAGAGTCGTTTTAATTTGCGGTAGATTTGTCAATCAAAGCGAGTAGAGCAGAGAAAAGCATTGACGGAAAGTTATCAGTTGTTTTTTTAACAGCGAACAATCGTGAATTGTTTCGTAGAACGGAAGAAAATTTGGTGAACTGGGAATTCGCCTGTCATTTCAAACAATAATGCGATTTACCTTCGGAATATACGAGATAGTGTATGGTTTTGTAAAAACTATTTGTATTTTAAGTGATATAAATAAATGGCCCGTTCGGAAACTGGTATTGTGTAAAAATCTGAGAATTCGGTGGCCTATGCCGCGAATTCAAATGGGATGATGCTGGGTATGTTAGTTAATAAATAGAAGTGGTATGAGACGCTCATCCGAGAAAATCAGATTGTCGATTCTTAGTAAAGGCGATTGTTGTCGAGGCAGGTTGTAACAGGTTCGTCAAATAAGAATCCATGCATGCTGAGGTTTTCTCGCCTTTATTCGGTATGATTGTGCTTCGACTCCTTATCCCAATTCATTCAAGTATGAGCAAGCAACGTATCGCATTAGTTACTAGTATTGATTTACCTTATTTATTCGGTGGCGAGCAATTATTGCTCCCCGCTTTAGAGACATTAGGCTGTCAAGTTTCGATTGAAATTTGGAATAATGACGCGGTCAATTGGGCCGATTTTGATGCTGTCGTGATTCGATGTCCGTGGGACTATCATGAGAAATTAGCAGCCTTTTTGGATTGGCTGGATCGCCTACGCGTATGTGGTGTGAACGTGATTAATGATCTAGATACCTTGGCTTGGAATCTCGATAAAAAATACCTTTTTAGTTTGGCACAGCAAGGACATGCCGTGATGGCTGGCTTATGCTTGCAAGCTGACGATCAAAGAAGCTTGTCCGATTTAATGTTGGTCTTGGGAAGCAATGAATTGGTGATTAAGCCAGTGCAATCAGCCGGCGCATGGCGCACACTCAGAGTGAATGCACAGAATATTGAGATCGTTAATCAAGAGTTCGATGCTTGGCGACAGGAGCAGGAGTTCCTGGTGCAAGCTTTTATGCCAGAAATCATCAGCGAAGGAGAATGGTCACTTATTTTCATTGACGGTAATTTTAGTCACGCACTGTTGAAGCGAGCGAAGCCCGGCGATTTTCGTGTCCAATCCGATCATGGCGGCACGGTACATGCGGTGGATGTGCCTGACTCTATGCGTTTGCAAGCGCAGGCAATTTTACATAGTCTGCTGCGCATGCCATGTTATGCACGAGTTGATGGTGTTTTGCGTGATGGACAGTTTATTTTAATGGAACTCGAATTGGTCGAACCCGAGTTGTTTTTGGAATTGCATCCGCAAGCGCCATTGCGCTTCGCCCAGGCAATACAGGCTCGGCTTGGATGAACACAGGTCGATCAATAGCTGGGCGAAACGTGATCGTCGGGGGTAAGGTTTAAAGGTAAGGACTTTGTCGACTTAGGCTAGCTAATTTGAGTATGGTGTTCATGTTTCTAGCGGTACCTGATTTTGCCGCAGGAATCACGAGTTTAGATGACGCCATTCCTTCGCCATACAACACATATATGTGCTGAGAACCGAGTGCAATTAGTTCTTCTTGTTGCCCCCTGACTGTACTCAATATGTTTGATTCAGGCTGAGCATCGATGAAAATGCCAACCACGCGATTGTTGGCTTGCTCTTTGTACGGATTGTTTGAAATAAGTTCTTCTATTTCTTCAGGGGTACGAATAAAGACACCAACGGGTTTGCCCACATAATCTTGCAAAGCGAGTTCAAGTTTCTCGCGACATTGTTTTGCCGATAACTTGCTTTGAAAAATCACGTTTCCGCTCGCAATGTAAGTCTTTACATGGGCAAAATCGAGTTCCGAACATAGTCTAGACAAATCCTGCATGGCGAGTTTTCCTGTGCCGCCAACGTTGACGGCACGTAGTAAAGCAATGTAGGTCTGCATGTTTAGAGTAAGTGGGGATTGTCTTTGATTGATTTTCGATCTATGCACTTAAATAGGTGATGATTGCCGCATACAAGGTCAAGGAAATGCTGGCAATAAACAGCAAGGCAACGGTTCTCCATAAGGTCGCGAATCTTCCTAAATCATAAGCGTAGCGTAATTGCTTATACATATGAATCGGAGGTATGAAGGTGAATAAGATCGCAGCGACACCGCCCCATCCGATTTTACTTAAGATAGAAATCGTTGCCATAAGAATGCACATGAACGATAGCGAGTAAAGAGAAAAGACTGCGTGATCAAACATCACCACTTTGCGTTTGAAAGCAAACATTAACCATAAGAACGGTAATGATAATGGCATTAAAAGAAATGCCAAACTTGCTGCATTTTTCTTCATCTTATAAATGGTTAGTTCTCGATTCTGGTCTGCATGTGCGATTGTTTTGCCAATGTAGGGTATAGAGTAGAGCTCGGAAACTTTCGAGTCCGAAGCGTCATCTTGGGGCGAACGATTTGTATCGGCACTCGCTGACTCCTTTGTCGCTACGCCAAGCTCTTTAGCAGCTTTAGTGTCTTCAGCTGAAGCGGCTTGTTTAATGGCTTTCTTTAACTCCGCCTTGGCGAGTTCTTTCTCCGCTTTTGCAAGTTTTTTTGTATAGTATTTGACGTCCATTTCGGCGTAGTGCATCGAATGCTTAATTTCCTCAGTGCGATCTCGATGTCGTTCTGTGGATGCGCTTGGACTTTCATCAGAAGGTGGAGGCGACGTCTTCTCTTTGTTCAGGCGTGCTTTTTCCTCCTTGAGTGCCGCTTCTAGTGTTGCCAATTCTCGGCTCGCGTTATCCAATCCCGCTTGCCAGTCGTCTTTCGTTCTGGGATTTTCATCCAACTGATCGAGCTTTTCTTGAAGGTCACGGATCTCTGTGAAGCTTTCAAGCATATCATCACGTAAATCAAAATCAATTTTATTCGCGTCTACCGCAAGCGCATCGTTTTTCTTTTGCTCTTCATATTTCAGCTTTAACGCATCCAATTCTTTTACGATTTCGGCTCGAGTCTCTGGTGTGTTCATCATAAAATCTTTACTGGAATCATTCACAGTCCAAGAGAAGACATAGAACATCAAGAAAATGAGGAACAAAAATAGTGCGAGCGGTGAGACGTAAGACGTGCGTTTGCCTTGGATATATTCCTTGGTTAATTTACCAGGCTTAAAGATTAAAGCAGGAATCGTGCGCCATGCCTTGGTATCAAAATGAAAGACTCCATGCAGAAGCTCTTCAACCATATGCAAAAGAGATCGGTGAATATGTGCAGATTGGCCACAGCTGTGACAATATGGGCCGGTCAATCCGGTGCCGCAGTTACCACAGTTTTTTCCAGCGAAATCGTGCGAATGGTCCTGGCCTTTTGATATCTCGTCGCTGACCACAATCGCTGCCAAGGTTTCGCCTGCACTTCCAAGTTCTATTCCCATGATTCTCTCACTAAGTAGACGCACTAATTTGACACAATAGTTTGATACGCCAATTTGCTACGCAAAGCTGACCTACTCAGCTTACGCACGGGCATCCTTTGTTTTTTCAACTCGTCGTTGCAGAACAAAAATTGGTTGTGCCCACTCCGTATCTTTTTTCTTCTTGCTGGTAATTAAGGTTAATTCCGAAGGATCATAGACATCGGTATTATGCGTCAACGGCGTGGTCATCAAGTATTGTGCGTCGGTATTCTTGAGGAATTCACCGACTAGCTGAATATTGCGTATGTCGAGATGCGCAAATGGTTCATCAATGAAGACGAATCCTCCCGAGCCATCTTCAGATTTTAATAGTCCAATGAGCAGTATCAGTGACTTCATCACTTGCTGGCCACCTGATGCCTCGCCGTCGTTCATTCCGATTGGCCCTTTGCCATCAAACTTGAATCGGACATGTAAACCCGCTTGCGCAAGCAAGATGTCGTCATTTTCCAATTTGACTGGGTCTGTATGCACTTCAATACCAGCCAATTCACCAAGTTGTTTGATATTTTTGCTGTAGGTTTTGATGGTGTACCGTAAGCGGTCCATGTAGGCGGCACGGGCATTGACAGTTGCTTCCATCGCTCGGTTATTCTGATATCTGCGTTCGTCGGTTTCGGCTTGACGATTTTGTAGCAAATTATTCAGACGCGTGTATTGATCAACGACGGTTGAATCGGTCTCCCAATCCTCGCGTGCGAGATTATTGCTGAGGCTGCGCAGTCGTAACTCGATTTGGTGAACGTTCTCGTGTTCGGCGACCAGTTCTTTTCGATGCGAGCTACGTTTCCAGTTGAGTGGAAGAGTATGCCAAGTTTCTCGCATCTTCCGCAGTGTTTCAAATTGCGCTTTACGTTCTTCTGTATGGCGTTTTTCTGAGCTGCGTTGCTGCGCCTCAGCATCGGCAATAGCTGCCTTTGCCTGCTCCCATTTTAAATGCGCAACTGTGCGTTGTTCTGTCGCGGCCTTAAGTAGTGGAGCAATCTCACCGAGCCGTGTGCCCACTTCGATTCGTTGCTGTTTGAGTGGCTGCGTGTTGCGCGATGCTTCTTCAAACTCAGCATGACGAGCGCTGAGTTCTTTTGCAGCATCGACTCCAGCAAGACGCGCTTTGTAAGACGAAATCTCGCCAGCCAGTTTACTGATTTTGATTGTAAGTTGGTCTTCTTGAGATTGTAGTCGTGGCAGGGCCTTTTGTAAGGCTTCTAAGCGTTGTGTGCGCCCAGCATTTCCAAAACGATAGCGTGAGGCTTCGACGAATAATGAGCGACCGCCCCGGCGTTCAAAATGATAGGCGTCAGGAGTAATCCATTCCTGTGATCGATGCAATTGCATGCCGATATCAATGCTATCGACGGTTTCAATACGTTCGAGCTGTTCAATCAACCATGCTGGCGCCTTCGCGTTGAAGCTGACCACAGACAGCAGACTATCGTTCTTGACAACCGGTGCATGTATTCGATCTGGTACGATGAAATGGCTGTATCGTTGTTTTTCGCCAATTCGATATGCTGCGCTGGCATCACTTGGATTGTCCAGCAAAATAACCGAGGTATAAGCACGCAAGACCCCTTCAACTGCACCTTGCCATTTGGGATTCGTCACCTCGACAATTTCGGGCAACATGCTGTGCGGGATATTGGCATCATTGAGTGCTCGTCGCATCTGACGCACGTTGTCAGGATCAGGAAGACTTGCTTTGCCTTGAAGTGCGGAGATCGTTTCCATGTCAGCGGCGATCCGCTGACTGAGTGCATCACGTTCTTGCTTCTGTTGGGCGAGTTCTTCCTCTTTCTTTTCGAGTTCGTCTGCGACATTGGCGATGTCCGCATCCGCTTCTGCTGCGAGTTTTTGTAATCGCGCTTTTTGTTCCAGTAGGCTCTCTTGAGGCTTCAGTTTTGCATTCACCTGCGCAAGTTTTTCGCGTAAGTTGGACTCTTCTATTTCTAGAGCTGCTTCAGCCTGTTGAGCCTCGCTATGATTTTGTGCTTGTTGCGCTAAAGCTTGCCGACGTTCGGAGAGTGCTGCATCTTGCGCCTTTAAAAAACGCTTACTAGCTCGGAGTGATTGACTGGTGGCAGCAGCACGTTCTAAGTCTTCGTGGTATTGCATGGTCGGCAAAATCTCTTCCTGCAAATCACGCTTCTCTTTATTTAAACTTTCCCACTGATGGTAGTTCGCGACTTTTAAACGCAAACCCTCAAGATTGGTTTTCGCGCCCTCGAGTTCCGTTTCAAAACGTTGCAATTCTGATTCAGTATCACGTTGATGACGCTTCGCATCGTCATAGGCATCGAGAACTTCTTTATCGCCAAAGACTTGGAATACCAAATCGAGAAGCTGTCGCGGTGCGTACTCACAAAGTTTGTCCGTTTCGCCTTGTTCTAAGGCGAGCACTTTTCCCATCGCAGAGGAGAGACCTGCGTGAGACAGACGTTTGCGATACGTTTCAACGCCGAGCCAATCGTTTGCTTCTTGAATTTCTTCGATTTCAATTTTTCCACTACGCATCAGATATTGACGCTTCCAATCCCCACCATTTTTCTCAATCTTACAAAGAAGAGTGACCTCATCTTCATACAAACCCGACATCCGGAAAGGTCGATTGGAAATTTGTGGACCAACAGCACTGTTGTCGACGACAGCGCGTATCCAAGCCGTCTGTTGGCCCGAGTGGCGGGCGTAGTGTTTATAGGAACGACCCATCGAGCACTCGAGGCCAAATAGCGTGCGTAAGGCGTCAAGTAGTGTGGTCTTGCCTGAGCCATTTTGGCCCGCGATGGTAATGATCTTGGCATCCAATGGAATATTTTTAATCCGCTGCCAGTAATCCCAGTGAACCAGTTCTAGTGATTTGATGTGAAACATGATGGCTTATTCTTTTTCGGTGGTGTTATCAGTCGTATTGTCGTGATTCACGATGGACGTTTCTGCTGAGCTCACTTGGGTTCCTTCGCCTTGATCTTGACTCGATTCCTGATTATTTAGACTGGTCTCGGTGTTGTTTGCTGTGGAAAGCAATTCTGTTGTCATCGCTGCAGGCGTGCGTGGCATCGGGATATGGAAAATATCCGACAAAGCACCATTAATAATCCTGTCTTTTAACGCATCGGTGTCCATCAACAAGTCTAGCAGAGGGCCTTCCATGATTAAGTCTGATTTTCGTTCAATGAAACCGAGACGCGCGAGCTGGCCAAGATTCATATCCATCCGCGTTTTTTTACCGAGTTTTTCACCGAAGTCAGCGAGCAAAGTGCGATAGGAAATGCCGATCGACGTCTCCTCTGCGCGCGGTAGTGGTTTTTCCTTACCGAACATATCGTTTTGATCTTCTTGCGCCATTTGATGCGCTTCTTGACGTTCACGTTTCGGCAAGATAATGAGTGACCACAAGACCACTAAGAGTGCAACACCGTCGCGGGCGAGGCCAAAATTATTGTTTTGCCAGGTGTCCTTTGTGCCAAAAACTTTGGACTCGCTATCACGCGTCAGAGCGAGCGTGACATAGTCAGCATAGACGTTGTCAACAAACTTCATCCCGCACGCCTTTAAGCGCGCGTCGACATCAGCGCGAAAATTCTCGTCGGACAATGCGCGCTTCACGAGCTTGTCTTCACGTTTTAGAGTTTGATGCGCAAGCAGGCGTGCGATCAGGATTTGTGCATCTTCTGTCATGGAGTTTCTCTATTCTAAAAAACGGCGACTTGAGCGAAAGCAAACGCCACATGCTCAAGGTGTACGATGAACTTCGTCATCTTTGTTCACTTGCAAATTGTCGATCGGCTGCAAACTAGCGACGGAAATGGCCGCTACATGAGGGTCGTTGACTTTTTGCATCCTATCCTTGGAGCTAAATTCCAAAGGAAGGCGAGCTAAGCTAGCGGTCGCACCTTGCAATGACGCCTCATTTGCGTCACCGATCAAAGGTAATAATGAAGCACGGTAGGACGCAATGGCAAAACTCGCTGGTAATAAAATTTCTTGTAAAGCTTTTGGTTTCTTCGTCTCTGGGTCAATCGATTTTGCATCGATGCCGCTCAGTAAATCTAACCAGGTATCAAGCTCCAACAAGGCCTCGCTATTGTCGTTCGCAATGGAGGGGGCATCTTGCCCTGTTGGTAAGACACCCAGCACGGCTGATCCACGATGGTTGAGTAACTCACTCTCCGCGACATCGATCATTTCTGATGGCGTAATGAAGTGTGGTGTAACCGGATGTGAAAGCGCACCGTCCGCGAGAGACGCGAGATCGTCTCGTTGTAGTAGCCACATCTTTATGTCTGTTGTAGAAAGACCTGATTGACCCAAGTGCACGCGTTGTCGTTCAATTTGATTGAGTGCTCGTGAAAACATGCCTTGCATATTCAGTAGAGCACTTTGTGCACGACCAATTGCTTGTGCAGCACGATGGGTTGCGGAGTCAGCTCGCGCATCATTGGTAATCGCATGAATAATTTGTGAACCTTTTTCCACCCAATCGCACGCCGTGTGCCATTTTTGTTGTGCCGCCCGCAGTTGAAATTCAGACCCTGAGGCAATTGCGTCAGCGAATTCCTCGGTTAACTCGATGAGACGACCCAGTAGGTGGTGCAATTGTTCTACTGAGACCCCTCCCACGGCTTGCGCACCTGCCACCTGTGTGAGCATGTAGCTGACTTCTGATGCATCGTCTTGTTGTTCAACTTGGATGAGGGATTCAATTGCCGCTAGAACATTGCGTGCCATCGGTGCGATTCGATACACCGATTGACTGGGATCCCAAACTAAGAGCCCAGTGCTGCGCAGACGCGTCAATACCGTTTCTAGAGCTTCTGGCTCTAAATACCCTAATTTGGCGTTGATATCTGCGCGACTTAATGCGGGCGAGTCGACATCCGCAGTGAGCTCGCGCAAGACCAGTAAGCGCATCAAGACGCTATTGATGCCGCCGTGGAATAATGCTGTAAATGCTTGCAGCATAGGTTGCGCGCGCCGCAAAGGGGCGAGAGCTACAACGTCATCGGGAGTTAAACTGGATTTGAAGTAAGACTTGAGACTGAGGTCATTTTGATCTGACAAATCGTCTTCAATTCTTGCTATGGATTCTTCGTCGAAATTTTGCATGCCGCATTTTACCTGCTTGGAACCCGCTTTTGTATTGTTAAAATTTTACTTTTTTCGAGGGGGAATCGAATTCCTCGGTTTCGATGAAGATCGGATGCGCTAATGATTATTTCATTTAGAACAAATAGTGTGAGAATAAGGTAATAACAGAGCTTAAAAATAGACTAATTGTCGATAAGTAGGGCATTTTTATCAAATGGAGAAATAGCATGACACAGCAACATGAACAAATTGCGACTCTTGGCGGTGGTTGTTTTTGGTGTACAGAGGCAGTTTTCCAACAAATACGGGGAATAACTTTGGTGGAGTCTGGCTACAGCGGCGGACAAATACATCAACCCACCTACGAACAAATATGTACCGGACGAACTGGCCATGCCGAAGTGGTACGTTTGCGGTTTGATCCGGCTCTAGTTAGTTTTGCTAATATTCTAGAAATATTTTTCACTATTCATGATCCGACTACTTTAAATCGTCAAGGTGCCGATCAAGGTACACAGTATCGTTCTGTCATTTTTTATCACGATGAGACTCAACAGACGATAGCGCGAGAAGTGATGCAAAGGATGGCCAGCCTATGGAACGACCCGATTGTCACGGAACTAAGTCCTGCACCACAGTTTTATCTGGCAGAGGAATATCACCAGAACTATTTTGCACAACATCCTCAGCAAGCTTACTGTTCTTTTGTCGTCGCACCGAAAGTAGCCAAGGTGCGGAAATTGTTTTTGACAAAATTACGTTAAATATCCTTGGGAAGGGACGCTATTTCATTGCAGCTTAGATCTTGGTTTTGCGACCAACGTGGGGAAAAATGAGCTTGCTATTGTGAGGGATAGGACGTGAGATATTGATTTCTTTATCCATACCAGGCGTCGCTGTGACAAGTGATTTAAGTTAACTGCTTATACATTACCAAAGCAGAGACGAAACCTAAGCGAGGATGTTGGAAGGCACGGGGTATTTCGCCGACGATTTCAAAACCCATCTTCTGCCAAAGGCGAACGGCCTCTGTATTCGTCGATACCACGAAATTGAACTGCATGGCGAGGTAGCCGAGGTCTCGGGCAAGCATTTGCGAGTGCTCGCACATGATGCTTGCAATGCCTCTCCCACGTGCTGACGCAGACACCATATAGCCGCAATTGCAGATATGGGAACCGCCGCCACTCTGATTGGTTTTGATGTAGTAACTGCCGAGAATTTTTCCGTCTTCGACGACAACGAAGGTTTTCCTTGGCGCCGTCATCCAGAGCGCTTGAGCGTCTTCTTTGCAGATATCTGGCGGGTACGTATAGGTTTCACCAGCAGAAACAATCTCCTGAAAGAAGGGCCAAATTTGTTCAAAATCGGCAGTTTCTGCTTGGCGGATTTCTCGCATAGTCGAAGGGAATTTGCAGGGACGGATGCATAGTATGCCGCACAAGCTACCGTCTGTGTCAGGCGAGTTTGGTGAAATTGTATTCGCCTAGTTGATACTCGTCTTAAAACTACGGATTGCCTTTTGTGAGTTGGTGTCTTTGCCGGTCGGGCGTGTGCTGTAATATTCAATGTTTACCTGACGAATGCCTGGCGTATTTGTCAGGATTGCGCCTGCTACCGATTCAATTTTTTTAAACTCGGACTCTTCGTTTGCACCATAAATTAAGATATACACGGTGTCAGAGATTTGCCGGCTGATACGATAAATTTTGGTATGGCTATTTGACGCTTTGTCGCTGCTCTTGAAGTGGTTGTCAGTCGCGATATCTAATTGCATGCCAATCGACTCGGCGATTTTTTCTTCACGGGAATTTACAGACGGATGACTAGAGCGGGTCTTTGACCAATAAAAGCCTGCACCGATCGTCACAAGTAGGCACAAGAGAATCAATTTTTTCATTGTCTTTATATTTTTTAATAAAAATACATCTTATCTTTTTAATTTTAAAAAGACAATTTGAAATCGCGACTGATGATAAGTGTGGTGAGAAAAAAGAACCTAGAAGCAAGCAAGAGCTCACATCGCGTTCGTGGTGCTGAACACAGTTGAAGTGTCCCACCAAAATGGCGGATCACAGTCAACTGTATACAGCTATTGCGTAATCACTCAAAAATGTGAGCGAGAAGTCCAAAGAGGATGGGTAAAAAAACCGAGAGTACCTTACGTACGCACTGTTTACTTTCTCCCTTACTTCCGTGATTCCAAAATTTCATTCCACTTCGCGACCAGTTCAGCTTGCGAAGACAAGAGTGCAGTGGTATCGCCTTCAATCGTCACTTTTTCCATGACGTCGCCGCGCGCGATGCTATTTACAACTTTTTGATCTTCAGCGCTAGCAACCAAACCAAATACGGTGTGTTTGCCATTCAAGTGAGGCGTTGGACCGTGAGTAATAAAAAACTGACTACCATTTGTGCCTGGACCCGCGTTTGCCATCGATAAAATACCGGCCCGATCGTGACGCAGCTCGCTCGTGCACTCATCTTTGAAGCGATAGCCCGGACCGCCCATTCCAGTGCCATCTGGGCAGCCACCTTGAATCATAAAATCGCTAATCACGCGATGAAAATTCAATCCATCGTAGTAGCCATGTTGAATGAGATTGACAAAGCTGGCACAGGTAATAGGGGTTTGTTCAGCAAATAAATTTAGGTTGATAGTACCTTTGTTGGTTTGCATGATGACTTTGAGTTGTGACATAGGAGATCCTTTGCGGTCTGATGAACTTCTTTTGAGAACTGCAAAAATGGGCGGCTTAGGCCCAATTCAGCGCTAACCGATATTTTACCAGTTCGAACCACTTTGAACGGAGATGGTGCGGTTTGGGACGCTGTAGATATGCATCTCATCTATTCATGCACGGTGTACTGGCAATCCACATCTTTGCTAAAATGCACAACGAAGCTGGCTTATCCAAGCTAGGATGGTGATAGATGCTCCCAAAAAGACAGTGCAACATGTTTGCACGCACCAGTCGCATAAGGTTTTCGAACATTTGAATGGGTCAAAGTTCGGTCTGAGTTTCGATTATTTTGGGTGATCTAAGGTATGCATTTTTTTGAATTAAACCATCCTCAGCGCGTCGCGCTGGCGACGGAGATCCATTCACGTCCCTTTTTACGCTTACAGGCGCCTGAGCTTGTCTCTCATTTAGCTGTCTACAGCGAGCGTCAAAATGCGCCAGACATTTCTTTGCATGAGCAGCAGTATGTTTTGCTGAAGAATTTATGCCAACATCTGGGTGTGAGTCCGCCCGACCAAGAGGCCAAATACTACTATGTGGATACGTCAGTATTTCGTTTGAAATGGGAATGCCATACTGAGTTTGCTACCTACACTTTTGCGCAAACACAGAGCCGCGCTGATTCACTGGAGCAAAGCTTGATGCACATGCCGAGCACACGTATTCCCCAAGCGTGGCTGCATCAATTGCAGGGTAAAGTCTTGGTTGCTGCCCACCTGATATTAGATAATCGATCAATTTCTGCTGAGGATTATTTCAAAGAAGTACAGCAAGTTTTCCAAGGAAATCCACTAGCCGGTAGTCGTGTCATGCAGGGTGGTGAGTTTTGGTCCGATTTCGTTGTTCATGCCGATGGATTCTCGCGGTTTGTTATCCGTGATGTTGGAATGCGCTCACAGCAGGCTGGCCGTCTCGCGCAAAGAATTCTAGAAATCGAGACGTATCGAATGATGGCGCTGTTGGGCCTACCTCATGCCCAAAAAGCAGCACCAGAATTGAATACCATCGAAGCGCAACTGGTTGATCTCGCGAGCGCAATGGTGGCTGGCGATCGACCGTGGGAAATTCAGACAGAACAGGATGCTGGCGATGCGGAACGCATTTTATTAGAAGACATTACCCATTTGGCGGCTCGTATTGAAAAACTTGCCTTGGAAAATAATTACCGCTTTGCTGCCTCGAAAGCGTATTTCGGATTGGTTCACGCACGGATTGATGAACTACGTGAACAACGCATTGAGGGATTGCCTATGGTTGCGGAATTTATGGAGCGACGCCTGACTCCAGCGATGAACACCTGCGATGCTGTCGCCAATCGACAAGAGAGTTTGGCTGGTCGTATCGCTCACTCGAACGATTTACTACGTACGCGGGTTGGCATAGTGCAAGAACGACAAAATAGGCAGATTTTACAATCGATGAATATTCGAGCAGCCCAACAGCTCCACTTGCAGCAAGCGGTAGAAGGTTTGTCGGTCGCGGCGATTTCTTATTATGTGATTGGACTTTGGGGGTATGTTGCCAAGGCCGCAAAAGAAGTGGGTTGGCTTGCCCATACTGAGAGCGTGATTGGAGTTGCGGTGCCGGTCGTACTTGGTCTTGTTTGGATCGGTTTGCGAAAATTGCATCGTGCGCTGCCACATCAAAAAATGAGCTAAACGCAATCATCTGGTGTTTTTGTTTGCGAATCACAAAAGCCTTGATGCAACGCAAATCTCTGCTGCGATAACTTTACGCAGCGACGGCATCAGACTAGAATCAATCAGGAATTTTATCCTCACTCACTAGGAGTCAGCGCATTGCTAGCCGCCTATATTACCCACACAGATTGCCAGAAGCACGATATGGGCAATCAACATCCTGAGTGTCCAGAACGATTGGGCGCAGTGAATGATCAGTTGTTGATCAAAGGATTACTTGATTACATGGATCAACTCGATGCTCCTTTGGCGACGCGTGAACAATTGGCGCGTGCCCACAGTGAATTTTATTTGGACGAGTTTGCCGAAATCGCGCAGTCTGTGCCAGACGGAGGACACCGACAAATTGATCCCGATACCAATATCAATGAGTTTTCTTATCAAGCCGCTTTGCGCGCTGCTGGCGCGGCTGTGTTGGCAACGAATTTAGTCGCAGCGGGTCAAGCACCGGTTGCTTTCTGTAATATCCGTCCACCAGGGCATCATGCTGAACGGAGCAATGCTGGTGGATTTTGTTTTTTCAATAATGTTGTGGTCGGTATTCGTCATGCCCTGGCGCAACATGGGATGGAACGGGTCGCATTAATTGACTTTGACGTGCATCATGGAAATGGTAGTGAAGATATTTTATTTGATGATCAACGGGTACTTATGTGCTCGATTTTTGAAAAAAATCTGTATCCATTTTGTGGTGACGTGCCGATGGGTGCCAATATGATTAATGTGGGCTTACCTAGTCGCTCGGGTAGTGAAGCCTTTCGGCAGGCTGTGATGGATGCGTGGTTGCCCGCGTTGGAAAAATTTCAACCGCAAATGATCTTCATTTCTGCTGGTTTTGATGGACATCGCGAAGATGATATGGGTAATTTGGCTTTGGTGGAGTCTGATTACGAATGGGTCACAAAGCAACTAGTGCAGATCGCACAAAAGTACTGCCAAGGTCGTATCGTTTCTTGCCTGGAAGGTGGCTATGATCTGTCTTCGCTTGGTCGCAGTGCAACTGCACATGTGCGAGTTCTGATCGGTGCGGATTGACACCGCCATTTGTTGTAAAGGCTGCTTCAGGGTTTGGCTTATCGAATCCAAATGATTTTTCTAGAATGAGAAGAAAATGAATAAACATTATCTCAGTTCCTTGTTTTCACCGCGCTCTATCGTCGTGTTCGCTGGTGATCGAAGCGCGATAGAAACACAAACGCCGGTGACTCGGGTATTTCTACAGCATCTCGAAAACAAAGAGTTCCAAGGTAGTGTGACGTATTTGGATAGCCGCGTGAAGGGGACCTTGGCTGAGCTTGCCAATTCGCGAGCTGACTTGGCGATTCTGGCTTTACCAAACGAAGAGTTGAGTGCTGCGCTCGAAGTGGTGGGGCGGATACAGTGTCGAGCTGCATTGATACTCTCGATCGGCGTTGATGCAGTGCAGGCGAAGAACTTGCACAAGATTGCGAAACAACATGGTATCTCGCTGCTAGGTCCGAACAGTTTGGGATTCCAGCGACCCAAGGCGCATTTGAACGCGAGCGCACTGGGTAAGCTAGCGCAGCCCGGCTCACTGGCCGTCGTGTCGCAATCAGGGGCGATTACAAGCTCGATCCTGGATTGGGCAGCGAAAAATGGCGTCGGCTTTTCAGCTGTCGCTTCGTTGGGCGTTAACACGGCCGTCGATCTAGCCCAAGTGTTAGATTTTTTGGCAGATGATGCGGCAACACAAACCATCGTTGTTTATATTGAAGGTATTAAGAATGCGCGTCGGTTTATGAGCTCCTTGCGCGCTGCAGCCAACTCGAAACCCGTCATCGTTTTGAAATCAGGTCGAAAACCCGATGGCTCGAAAGCCGCCCTAACGCATTCAGGAAATATCGTCGGAAGTGATGCTATTTTTGATGCGGCTTTGCAGCGAGCGGGCGCAGTTCGTGTTCATTCTATGGTGCAGTTGTTCGCTGCAGCCAAATGTTTATCAGCGCGGTATTTACCGGTTGGACGGCGCTTGGCGATTATTTCTAATGGCGGTGGACCTGCAGTGTTGGCAGCAGATTTCTTGAATGAGGTCGAATTGGAGTTGGCGCGTTTACCAAACGAGGTAACGAAAGACCTGTATAAGAAGGTTTCTCCTTTTGCTGCATTGGAAGAGTTGATTGATTTGTCGCAGGCAGCCGATGCCGAACATTATCGTGCCGCGGTAACCGCTTGCGCGCATTGCAACGAAGTCGATGGGATTTTAGTGATATTGTCACCAATCGCTGGTGTAGACACGGGCGCAATTGCACAGGTTTTGGCTGATCTGCAGGCTACTGTCGGCAAACCATTGATTAGCTGTTGGATGGGTGACGAAAAAGTGACGGCTGCCAGAACCATCTTGTTTAAAGCCGGTATCCCGAGTTTTAGAACACCGGAGGCTGCTGTTGATGCATTTAATCATGTATCCCTATTTCATCGCAATCAACAACTCTTGCGCCAAGTTCCACCGCCACTATCGCAATTGGCGAAACCCGATTTAGAGGGGGCGCGGATCTTAATTGAAAGCGTACTAGCTGAACGCCGTAAAGTTCTTACCGAGATGGAATCGAAAGCGCTCCTTTCGGCATTCCATATCCCTGTCACCAAGACCATGTTGGCTCGAAGTTCTACTGAGGCCATGCTCGTCGCCAACCAATTGGGCTACCCAGTCGCATTAAAAATTGACTCGGCAGATATTTCTCACAAATCAGATGTGCAGGGTGTATTACTCAATGTCGCGAATGCAACCGGCGTTAGAGATGGCTGGCAAGACATGCTGCAAAGAGTGAGTCAATTGCGGCCAGATGCCAAAATAAATGGGGTGACCGTACAAAATATGTCGGGCAAACCTGAGGGGCGTGAACTATTTATTGGCGTTTCAACCGATGAATTATTTGGCCCCGTCATCTCTTTTGGCGCCGGCGGTGTGATGATTGAATTAATCGCAGATCGCGCGATTGAGTTACCACCCCTTAATCAGTTTTTAGCGCATCGTTTAATTGATCGCGTGCGTTGTGCAGAAATGCTCGGGGCATGGCGCGGCATGCCTCCGGTCCATCGTGATGCGCTCGAGCAAATTTTGCTGCGGGTTTCAGAGATGGTCTGTGCTTTGCCACAATTGCGTGAGATGGATATCAACCCACTCATCGTCGATCATTCTGGCGCTTTAGCCGTGGACGCACGCGTAGTGGTGGATCATTCACCAGCAGAACCAGGAAATTACGAGCATCTGGCAATTTCACCTTATCCGTCAGATAGAGAGACAGAATGGCCGCTCCGCGATGGTCGTATGTACGTGTTACGGCCTTTGCATCCCCATGATGCTGAAATGTTGCAAGATTTGGTACGTCGACTATCGCCTGAGAGTCGCTATTTCCGTTTCGTTTCTTCGATGCGTGAATTGTCCGACAGGATGTTGGCAAAATTCACCTTGATTGACTATGACCGTGAAATGGCTTTGGTTGCGATTCATAGCGAGCGGCATCCGCAATCCGACGGAAGTTTTCTTGAAACGGAACGGATCATCGGTGTTTCCCGATATGTGACGAATCCGGATAAAAGCACTTGTGAATTTTCTCTGCTGATTGCCGATGACTTCGCCGGACAAGGTTTAGGTACCCGGTTGATGCAATCGATTATCGAAGTCGCTCGTAGTCGCGGTCTTGCGTATATCGAGGGCTTGGTTCTGACCAATAACTCAAATATGTTGAAATTGATGCGAAGTTTGGAATTTGATATCCGTTCCTATCCTGAAGATCCGGATTTCCGCCTATGTGTTAAAGCATTGTAGATTGGTGCTTATTCCAATCCTCGCGAGAGGAACGGCGTGGTAGTGCACGCCAGATAGGACATTTGTTGTCGAATTAGGTCTTTATTTGCTTCGACGCCAGTTTTACACACGTTTGTTCCTTTCTTTGCGTGCATAGTAGTTGCGAATGTATTCAGGACGTACCAAAGCTTGAAAATAGTTGGGTATCCATGGCCTCGCGGACAGCATAAAACTCATTCTGAATTTTTCTTCAAATGGTAAGTTCGCATCTAAACGATGCTGGTCTGAAATATCCCGTGCTAGTTGCATTAAGCGTGTCAAAAATATAGCGCTGGATTGTTTTGAAAGCATGACGCTCACAAATTGCATCATGTCATTTTTGCCGTCAAAATTGGAATCAAGATAATCCGCAAAGGATTCGCGTCGGTGAAAGTTTTGGATAGGGCCATTCGGAATCCATCTAAACGTTCTCGATAATAAGAGTTTAATTCGATTGTTTGGCATTAATTCGATGATTCCTAAATGATCGAGTCTCACTAAATAAGCGATGACCTCGGTTTCACTCATTGCATAGATCTCGATAATTTGGTGGAGGCTGAGATAGTTCATCGCCGACACTGCGACAATAAATTTCTTTGGGTCGCTGATCAGTTCTTCTTCTTGCTCATAGGTGAGTTCATCAATTAAGGATTCTTCATAACTGCGTGAAGTGAGGTCGTGCAAATTGATTTGCGCGGCATCCAAGATTTGATCTAAACGTTGCAGGCTGAGATTCTTGGATGCAAACATGCGTTTGATACTCGACTCAGAAATACCGATTTTGCTTGCTAATTCTTGGTAAGTGATACGTCGTGCTTTTAATTCACGTTTTAATACGTCGATCAGAGAGGAAGCTTTTGTCATCGTATTATCTTTGAGTTAGGAAAGTAGCGAAAAATGATACAGCAAGGTACGAAATCTGCAACTTTTAGATTCGCGCTTGTCGAAAAATGCTACTTCGCTCGATAATGCCGCACCATTTTTTGTTGGCTCAATGT
Source organism: Affinundibacterium fentianense (assembly GCF_018139545.1). Taxonomy (GTDB): domain Bacteria; phylum Pseudomonadota; class Gammaproteobacteria; order Burkholderiales; family Burkholderiaceae_D; genus Undibacterium; species Undibacterium fentianense. The sequence goes on from NZ_JAGSPJ010000005.1 coordinate 328,047, forward strand.
GGTCTTTGTTTAGGTTTATTGAGCGAGCAAACTAGACAGGTAAATTATTGACAAGATAATCAAAAGAAAACTAGATCAATAGTAGGTGAGAGGTGACAAAGATGGCAATTGAAACGATAACACTAGGTGGTGGTCGATTTTGGGATCTCGACGCTGTGTATCGGCAAATTCGTGGTGTGAAATCCGTGATCGCTGGATATTCTGGTGGTCATTTGGATTATCCGACCTATGAAGACGTCTGTAGTGGAGACTCTGGTCATGCGGAAGTCGTACGGATAGAGTTTGATACAGAAGTCCTTGATTTTGAGAATATCTTGGAAGTATTTTTTAAGGTTCATGATGCATTTGCCTTCATGCCTAGTACGGAATACTTGCATTCACCGCATCGTTCAGTGATCTTTTGCCATAGCCAAGATCAAAAAGATCAGGCTCAACTCATGGTGAGAAATCTCGTACGTTGCGCTCCAGCGCGAGCCGTTCTGCTAACGCAAATTAAATCCTGCACCGTGTTTTTTTCCGCCGAACCGGAGCATCAGAATTTCTATAAAATGCATAGAAATGATCCTTATTGCAGAGAATTTATTTTGCCAAAAATAGGCATTTCTCGAGGCGTGTTTAACAAGCGCCTTGCGGCTTAGGTCATTAAAAAAGGGTTTCGACTGAAACCCTTTTTCTTATGGTTGCAGACGTGAGATAGTCCAACTGCCGTCAGATTGTCGGCGATATGCAATGCGGTCATGCAATCGAGAGCTTCTTCCTTGCCAGAACTCAATGAAATCTGGAACGAGACGATATCCACCCCAATGTTCTGGGCGTGGCGGTTGATCTCCAAACTGTTGTACGACTTGCGCCAATTGATCTTCTAGTAGTTGGCGATTTGCAATCACCTGACTTTGTTTTGATGCGCAGGCACTTTGACGACTTCCCAACGGTCGACTATGAAAATAAGTATCGTTGTCTGCATCAGAAATTTTTTCAATCCGCCCTTCAATTCGTACTTGACGCTCCAAAGCAGTCCAAAAGAAGAGCAGTGCTGCTTGCGGATTTTGAGCGAGTTCTTGACCCTTTCGGCTGTCATAATTGGTAAACCAAGAAAAGCCGCGCTGGTCAAATTCTTTGATTAAGACGATTCTCGATGAGGGTTGACCTTGAGCGTTCACTGTCGACAGACACATCGCATTGGCTTCCGCAACCTCGGCCTTGAGTGCTTGCTCAAACCAATGCGAAAACTGTTGTATCGGATCGTGTGCGACGTCACTCTCTGCAAGGCTGGCAAGCTGGTAATCTTTTCTTAAATTGGCAATAGACATAGTGGAGTTCTGTAATAGTGAAATGTCAGGGATGGTAATCTAAATTCGTCAAATATTCGCGCGGAAATGTCGTGTCAAGGCGCGACGATTCCGCGCCGATGTTGCATCGCGAGGCCGAGAGTGTGCATTTGTTGCGCATTTAAGATGCGCATCGCCATGGGCGCAATTTGACTTTCTTCAATTTGCATGTGATCTTGATACAGCGAATTGAATGCGCTGATCTTTTCGCGTTCTAGCGAGCCTGTATTGCCCTCTGCGATCGCGCTGAGTTGTTGTGCTAAATCCTGCCACTGTAATGCCATTATTTCGTGTTGGTGAAGAATTTTCGGTAACACGGACTCTAAGATCTGCGCGTCCTCAGCTTGTGCTGTCTTTTGCAGTACGGGTAAGAGGTCGATTTCCTCATCATCATGATGCAGTGGTGCGGCGCTTTGGAAATAGCGCAAGATACCGACGGCAGCCTTTTGCGCTTCAATATCTGCGCCATTTTTTTCTAGATGCGATGGTAAGCGTTCTAAGGTGGCGAGTTGCTTGCGGATGCGATCATGGCAATGTTTAAGAACAGCCAGAGGTTGGTCAAATCCTGGAGCACTAGCAAATAAGATATCCATGCAATTTCACCTAATAGTTAATCAATTTAGACGGTTTTCGTCATGCTTCTGGGAGGGGTAATCGAATCCTCGAATCGTAAGGTACGGTAGCATCATGTGGAAGATTCCAGTGCTTACCTAAAAGATTCCCTTATTTTAACGAATTGTGCCCTGTGTGCGTGAGTTTGCCTTGCGTCATATCAAGATCCTGGTACTTCGGAAGCCCTAAGAATGTAAAATAGTGGTCTTTAGTTTGTTTTTTACTCGACGAAAATATTGGCATCCATGCACGCTACAACTACGTTTGACGATGAGATTGATTTTGACCGACGCTTTGGTGGGATTGCCCGCCTGTATGGGGAACAAGGCTTACAGCGCTTTCGACAAGCCCATATTGGCGTGATTGGTGTTGGTGGCGTGGGGTCTTGGGTCGTCGAAGCATTGGCTCGCAGCGCAGTTGGGCGTATTACGATGATTGACCTCGACAATGTTGCGGAGTCGAATATTAATCGTCAAATACAAGCGACGAGTGAAAGTTTGGGAAAAGCGAAAGTGACGGCGCTTGCTGAACGCATTGCGATAATCAATCCTTTCTGCAAAGTGCAAGCGATTGAAGAATTCATTGAGCCCGAAAATCTCGATGAAATGATAGGAACGCAAGGCTTTGACTACGTTATTGACGCAATTGACAGTGTTAAGGCAAAAACTGCTTTGATTGCTTATTGTCGTGAACATCAAATTCCGTTGATTACGATTGGTGCTGCTGGTGGGCAGACCGATCCGTGCAAAATCGAGATTCGTGATTTGGCACGAACAGAGCAAGAACCCTTACTTGCTTTGGTGCGTAAACGTTTGCGCCAGAATTTTGGTTTTCCGAGGGGAAGTAAAAGTAAATTCGGAATCGATGCAGTATTTTCGATGGAAGTTTTGACGATGCCAGAGACCGCTGAGCGCTGCGAGATCGATCCAGTTCAGGGAATCTCAGGATTGAATTGTGCTGGTTTCGGCTCGTCGGTCGTTGTGACAGCATCGTTCGGATTGGCCGCTGCCGCGCATGTGCTACGTAAATTGGCTTTTTCTTAACTATCTGTTTTTGTTACGTTTGTTTCCATTATGATAGTCGAGCGCGGCGTGACTAGCTTCGGAAGTCTGACATTGACTTGCAATCCTTGTTCGTGGTGATTGCAGACCTGAATCGTGCCGCCCATTAAATCGGTGATGATGCTGTGGGTGACCGTCAGACCAAGGCCGATACCATTGAGCCCGAGTTGTTTGCTAAAAAAAGGCTCAAATATTCTTTGAAGATTTTCTTCCGCGATACCTAAACCATTGTCACGTACGTCGATTTGAATCTGGTCTCCCTTTTCATATAATTTGAATTCGAGTCGTGGTTCCTGCACGTGATGTAAGCCGTGTCGAACAGCATTGTCGATTAATTGGTCTAGGACTTGAAAGAGGGCATTGGGATAGCCTACGTGCATGATCGATGTGGCAAGTTGAATCTGGGTTTCAATTCCCATTGCCTCAAATCGTCTGCTCCAATCGCGCAATAGATGTTCACAGCGTTTTGACAGATCAAATTCTCTCAACTCCTCTTGGTGTTGCTCGATGGCGAGGGCTCGAAAACGTTGTACCAATTCGCTCGCGGTTAGTAGTGCTCGATTCAGTAGTGCGTTTCCTTCTAGCATCGCTTCGATTGTATGGCGCAATTTACTGCGACTTATCGACGTGCCGTTTAGATCCTCGATCAAACTTTGGGCGTGAAATTCCAAGGTGCTGGCCGCAATTGTTGCATTTCCCAATGGGGTATTCATTTCATGCGCGATTCCCACGACTAAACGACCTAGTGCCAATTGTTTCTCTTGGCGCATGACGACGCTCAATGCCCGTTCCAATTCCTTGGTTCGTTGTCGTACTTGTTCCTCTAGATTGTTGTGGGCACTGAGTAGTGCTTGCTCGGTTTGTAAACGAATCGACGCCTCTTGTTGAAGTTGAATTAAGGTTTGGCTTAATTCGGTATTGCGACGCGCTAGGGAGGCTTCCAACCTATGCCCTTGTTGGCTCAGTTCTTGGTTCTGATGTTGTAGGGTCGGAACAGCCATGACATCTTCTAATGTCTCTCCCAGTGTCTTAGACAAGAGACAACGACGCTGTTGGTGTAGAGCCATTAATTGTTCCGCAGCGTGCAGAGCTTGTTCAAAATGCTCCCATTTTTTTCCTAAACTAACTATTTTTTTGAGTACCGCATCGCGGACGGGCGCGGTGCGTATATCGAGTAATTGTAGCTCTTGCTCTAGTGCTAATAATGCTTTCCAACCTTTGTCAAATTCGGCACTTTGACAGAGGAGCAGTGCTTCACAATAGCGTATCCAATATGACCAGCTAATATTGATATGCTCTGCCTGCTTTTGCATGCCTTCGATTTGTAAGAGATGTTCGGCGGTTTCTTGTCTCAGCCCAAGTGATGCACTCAGTATTGCGATATTGGTGTGCGCAATTAGGATGAATTTTTCTATACGTGCCGCCTGCGCTATCGTTAAACATTCTTGATGGAGTTTGAGCGCACTGATCCAAGCATTACGTGCTGCAATCCCTTCAGCTTCATTTCCTAAAAAGTAGTAGGCGGATGCACTTGATCTGAGCAAATTGCACAGCGCAACATCATCTAATAGTGTGCGGTTTTGTAGGAGAACTTCACTCATCTCTATGATTTCGCGATACATTTCGCAATGAATCATCACCAAACATCGGCTGACGCGCATGCTCATCGCATCTTTAGTCCGCCCGCAGTGTTCAAACGTTTCCGCCGCCATCGCAGTACTATGTAGCGCTGCATAATGTAATTGCAATTGAATTTGTATTGCTTGCATCGCTTCCCAAATCCAGGCACGCGCCAATGAATTGCCCATGGCTTGGGCTAATTCATGGAGACTCATTGCTCGTTGAAGAAGTGCTGTATGATTGGAAATTCCCGAATGCGCATTCGGGTAGAGCATTAAAATTTCGAGAAAAAGAGCATGGTCGGGGCTCAGATTTTGCGCAGCGATGTGCGGCAATAAGGCTTGAAATTCATTGAATTGGCCACCCAGACACAGACCCCGACCTTGTTCTAAGAGGGAATCGAGGTCAGATCGATGTAAAGCAGCTTGATCTTTAGATTGAAGGATCACTGAGTGCGCCTGAAACAAAGAAATTGCGTTCAGGATACTCCAAAATTAGTGACGCGCTATTCGTCCGACTTGCAATTCCAATTTCTGTGGCTTTTTCAGGACAGCCTCGTCTCTTTTTTTGGGGGGGAGGAATCAAGACTTGGCTTGCGGTTTGTCACGTAGTGCCCAAACCACACCTGCCAAGCAGAGTGCCATTCCGCTCCATTCTATCCAACCGGGTAAATAATTCTCTAATTGAATGGAAAGTAGTACGGAAATAATGGGGGTAATGACACCGATAAACACCGTTTTTTGCGCACCAATTCGATGGATTAGTGTGAAGTAACAGGCAAACGCAATGACGGATCCAAACAGCGAAAGATAAAGGAGAGAAAGCCAATAAGCGATATTTGTCGGCAGGCTCCAAGTCTGTCCGCTCAATAAGGCGAACAGGCTAATCCAAAGTGTTCCCCACGCCATCGCCCAAGCCATCGTTAACAGAATGTTTTGGCTATGTTGTCTGACTTTAATCACGGCTAAATTACCAAAGGTACTGGCTAAGGTGGCAGTGAGCGCTAAAACCAAACCCGGCAAAAAGTCTGTATGTTTTCCCGCGTGGGTTTCTATCCAATTTGCCCTCAATGCTGGATAGAACAAAAGTACGACCCCTGTAATGGAAACTGCAGCGGCCAACCAAATTTTTAGTGTGAGTGGTTTTCCAAAGAAAATTCTTTCAGCGATGGGTGACCAAATCACCATCAACGCAAATAAGACTGCGACTAGTGCGGAGACAAGATATTGCTCAGAAGAGTAGGTGCATAGATAACTCAGAGAAAACGTGAGAAAGCCTTGCAGGGCTAACCAACGATGCAAATGCCAAGGAACGGACAACTTATCTTTCCGCAAAAAGCACCATAAAAATAAGCTAATTGCCGCAATGCCAAAACGGTAGGCGACGGAGACTGCGGGTGCTACTTCACCCAATTGTTGGGTAATAGCCCAAAAAGTTGAACCCCAAATTAGAGAGGCGATAATAAAGAGAATCGAAGACGGCATAGAGCGAGTGTACCATTTTCCATTGACTATTTGCGTGCATACATTGCAAACGGGAGCAGGATGGTTCTGCGGGAACCTTATTGATCAATTGGATGTGTAGGACGCGGGATGTATCCCGCTCTGTCAGAATCCCCCGCGGCAGTTTCTAAGTACCGAATTCTTTCTTGGGTGGTCGGATGAGTTGAAAGGTAGGTTTCAATTTCATGGGTGATCCATGTGGGGGCAATGGGTTTGTTTTTTCCCATCGTATGTTTTTCTAGGTTGCGAAATAAGTGCGCTAAATGTTTTGGGGAAATGCCTTTTGACTTGAGTACCTGAATTGCATAGGTATCTGCTTGTCTTTCTTTTTCTTGAGAATACTGTGCACCGAGGAGAGCGCCGGCACCAGCAGAAACTAGCGAACTAAAGTCTCCAACTAGGGAACCGACCACAACAGTCATGAATGAGGTTTCCGTTAAATTTAGCATGCTGTGTCGAAGCTCGATGTGGGCAATTTCATGCGCAAGTAATCCAGCTAATTCATATTCGCCTTCTTGACTCAGTTGCTTTCCAGAGCGGGACAATAAGTCAAACATCGCATCTGTCACATAAATACTTCCATTCGGTAAAGCAAAGGCATTCGCCCCTAGCCTTTTGCTCGCGCGCATTTCAAGCCTGGGTTTTAGACGGGGATTAGTCGGTTGAATCCGACGAAAAACTTGAATAGCTTGATTGTATTGCGCATCGCTGGTCTTCGTTGGAGTAAGGTAAGCATCTTGTAGTAGAACTTCCGCTTGCTGGCCTAGAAATTCGTCTGCTGCTTGTGGAATAAGAGGAACGACCTGTCGTGCTAGCATCGGACCGCCATAGCGATAGGCGACGAATAGAAAGCTCAATGTCAAAACAATTGCAAGCAAAGCATATCGCCAGTGTTGTTGCCAGATCTCGACACGTGAGGGACGATAGGAAAGTACTTGAAGGATGAATTGTTGGTCGTCACGATTTTTAATCTCGCAATGCGTACCATCTTCAAACTCAAGTAATAAAGGCGCATTCGCGAAGGGTTCGAGCAATTGACTTTGGGTTGGCGAGAAATTTCTTTGGGCATTGTCGAAGATTAAGGAAATGATGTTTGTGTCAAATTGCACGCGGCACAGCTGAGGATTGCTGCTGAGTGAGTCGAAGTAGGTCGCGTTGACGGATCTTGTCATGTTTGTTGTCATGGCGCTCACCAAGATAAATCAAAACCAAAAAATTCAGCTGAGCTTTCGGCTGCTGCATTCTCCCCATCGTTTGTGCTGCTATGTGTGATCAATGACTGTTCACTCGCAAGGATAGCAATATAGGAAAGACGAAATTGATAACTGTTGACGACAGCAAATGGTCGATACAAGCCAAGACTGAAGAGAGTCAAGATAGCGTTCTTCGATTGCAGTCGTGTATAGGCCCAAAGTGGAAGTTGTGATTGAAAGCGTATGTCATCAAGGAGGCTGTGATTCCAGGCCTCGTTCCAGATTCGGGTTTGCAAATACGGTCCTAGAACTAAATAAGCAAGTAGAGTTACCACCCCCATTACGACTAAAGGCACCAACCATTTGATCATGGCGCTTTGTTCTCCTACATCATTTATCCCATGGGCAGCGACAATAATTCCGGTAAGAATACCGGCTAAAATTGTGAACAGCAGAATATAAATCCCTGTTAAGAAGTAAGGCCAAACAAAGGCGCCACCGGATAACGTGGAGGATGCGTGTTTTTGGCCAAACGCGAAGTTGGCATGTTGGTAGCGCTTCATCCGTGCGTGAAACCAAGGCCAAAGTAAATATAAGAGACTGGGTATCAAGCTATACCAAATTTCATCAGCAAGGACAGCAATTAAGGCAGGCAGGACAAACATGAGGGTGATCGGCAAATAGTTGGCATAGGCAGCCATCAAAGTCCCTGTAAAATCGAATCGTAGTCCTCGATAGCTAGTGTTGCGCAAGCGAAATCGTAAAGCACTGCGCATCATCCAAGGTATGCTGAAGAGCAAGAAAGTCGCGAACACAAGGGCGAATCCCTGTGACAACCCAAAAACATAGTGATACAAAAATAGGAGGACTGCGGCGATAATACGTCCTCGTAAAATTGTCAGTGGATTCCCATGAAAGTTAAAGCAAGCGCCAGCGATTTGGGTGTTCCTGTCAAAGTACTGGAGTCGCCTTACTTTTGCCCATGCCGAATAGATGCCTAGACTGATCAGTGTCAGGCACAAATTGACGATCCAAATCTTAAAATACTCTTGACCTGTTCCTGTAAAAATAGGCTGGTAACGATGTTCATCGTCGATCAATTTTTGCGATGCAGAACGAATATCCTGATGTACCAATTCCGTTGCGAAATCGAGATTCAGATGACTTCGAATGGGGGCGCTGGTTTGGGAGGAATCTTGATCGCTATTCGGTAGAGTCATTGCATCACGCACACAAAATGTCGTTCGGAAAAATATGAAATGATATTAACACAATGGAATCGATGAATAGACATAGGATGGATGACAAGCCGTCAATGGCAATTTGCTTCACCTCTATCGAGTACAGCTTCAGATCCGGTTGCGATAAATTGCCAGCGAAAGCTCTTTTCTTTTAATTCTAATTTCAATATGCCATGTTGGTCGTTTTGACGCATGGCGGTCGTTGGTTTGGAAAAAAATAGAGGCGATAATTTTGCCCCACCGGTTCCAACTACAAAGCTGTGGATGCCTGCTTGGGTGTCCTGCTCGAGATGTTTGTCTAATGGAACGAAGCGTTCATAGTGATGGTCATGACTAGCGAGAACAATATCTGCTTTTGCCTCAACTAAGATATCCCAAGCTGCACGCATAATAGCGACATTCCCATGACCACCTGACGAAACCACTGGATGATGCCAGAACGCGAGCAAGCAAGGCTGTGCATTTGACTTCAATTCCGCTGTAAGCCAATTTAATTGCGCTTGCATTGCTTCCCCTTTGATATTGCTGTTCAAAGAAAGAATGAGCCAATTGCCGATTTGACGGCGATAGTAGCCACGCCGATCAGGTCCTGCTAATTCATCAAAATAATTGTAGTAGCCCGCTGCAAAAGGAACGCCATAATCATGGTTGCCTGGAGAGGGCAAGGTTTTCGATTTGAACTTTCCCCAAGTTTTGTCATAGCACTCGCTGAATTCGGCGGGCCGACCGATTGGATAGGTGTTGTCGCCAAGTGTGACGACATAGGTGTTGGGGTCTTGATCGATGAATTTTGAGATGAGTTGGGCTGTTTGTTCGGCTTTGGTTTGTATCGCGGGAAGTTGGCGACAATCAGCGATGTCACCTGCCGCCAATAAGGTAATACTGGGTTTTTCTAATGCTTGTTTTTTTCTGCTAGACGATTTATTGACTTGAGCAAAACTATCCAAACTAGTAAGGTTGATGCTGCTTAGGATCAGGAGTGCAAGAAAGAAGCGGTTTTGCGTATGACGTTTTGTTGAGAATGGCATAGTGAAGAGGAAGCAAAAATCAAGCCTTTATTTTACTCCTGTCTGGTGCCGAGTCGTTGCGCTGCGGCGAATTTTCTGGTTTTCGATACCGTCGCGATGTCGACAATGCCCATTGATTGCTCAAACAAAGAACAGGCATTGTTCGCTCCACGAGTTCGTCGCACTTATCGATCGCTTATTGGGCAGTTTTCGATTGGTCACCCGCCGCGATGATTGATAAATTCTCGACTTGAATGAATTCGCGTATGGCTTGATTCACCTGTTTAACATTCAGAGCCGCAACCTTTGTCTCCAACGCTTTATCGAACTGCAGTGTGCGATTCAAGGATAGGTAGGCCGATAAGAGACTAGCTAAGCCACTATCTTGGCTACGCGTGACTTCTTCTGACTGCCTCCAGGCTTTTTTGGCTTCTGATAATTCGGCCTCGGTAAATCCTTCTTTTAGGACTAGTTGTAATTCTTCACGCAGGGCAGCCTCAACTTTGCCGACATTTTGTGGTGCGCTCATGGCATAGGCCGCCCACATACCAACTGGTTCGTGAGCAGGGACGCTGGCGAACGAACCAACCGCATAGGATAGCCCTTCTTTTTGTCGAATTCGGTCTGCTAGTCGGCTACGTAACGCGCCTCCACCTAACATGTGATTTGCCATCAGAAATGCGGGATACATGTCGGCCTGGTCATTCATGTTGATTGGATGAATGCTGAGTAAAAAACTACTCGTTTTATCGGGTGTGTTGAGGGCTAGTCTTTCACCACGAACTTGTTTAATCAGGTTGGGAATTCTTTGATAGCCTTGCTTTGCCTGCCATTTTCCAAATAAATTCTCTAACTGTCGTTTCAATGCGTCCTGATCAAAGTCGCCCACTGCAGCAAAATTGGCATGATTACTTCCGTAGAAGGCCGTATGAAATTGACGAAGTTGATCAACTTGGATTGTTTTTACTGCTTCAATTTGCTCTTGCAGAGTGTCGACATGCATGACATGTCCTTTTTCTCTTGCATCAATTAATCGTGCCATTGCGTTCGAAGCTTGGGCTTGTGGCTCAGGGATAGATTGTTCTATCGTGTTGATGAAAGCGAGTTGAAATTCTGTGAATTCATTGGCAGAAAAATTGGGCTTTTGTAAAACTTCGGCGAGTAAGTCAATGGTCGCTGGCAATTTATCGCGCGTCGTTGTAATGTTCGCAGTGATTCCTTGGGCTCCTCCGCTAATGCTGATGTCTGCATTCAATTGTGCGAAGGCGTCTTTGAGCTCTTGTCGTGATAGACGCTCTGTGCCTTTCATTAGCATAGCAGCGGTTATTTGCCCTACCTGTGCCAGACCCTGGAGACTATTCTCATTCCCCATATGAAGTTGCATATTCACATTGACCATTGCGCCTTTGGTCTTTTTGGGTAAAAGCGCGAGCTTCATTCCATTCGATAGCACGCTTCGTTGTGTGCGAGACTCAATGTTTTCAGGCGTCGTACTAAATGCCTCGCCTTGCGCAAGTACTGCCTGGCCACGATAGGCTTGCACCATGCTCTGCACGTCCGGTGTTGCGGGGACTTCAGTTCGATCTATGACATCGGTTGGAATAAAACGACCAATAGTGCGGTTGGTTTGTTTGAGATATTTCTCTGCGACCGATTGCAAATCAGATAGAGACATTTGATTTAGGCGATCGCGTTCGAGGAAAAATAGTCGCCAGTCGCCCGCGGCAAGTGATTCGGTTAAAGCGAGAGTGAGACTACTTGTGTCGGCTAAGGTGAGTTGGATATTCTTTCGAACACTTTGTTTTGCGCGTTCGAGTTCTTCTTGTGTAATGGGTTGCGATTTTAAATTCTCCAACACTTTCAACATGGTTTCTTGAACGAGTTCGAGATTACCGTCTTTAGCGACGCTTGCACCAAAGATGCCGTAGCTAGGTTCGAGATTGCTAACACTATTGAAACTCACTTCCGTCGCCAATTTGCTTTCAACCAATGCTTTGTGCAATCGACCACTCGGCGGACTAACGAGAATTTCCGCAAGTAGCGACAAGGCTGCTGACTCAATATGCGCGGATGGGGCGAAGTGGTAACCAACACCAAGATATTGGGTGCCGCCTGAGCGGCGGATAGTCACTGCACGTTCGCCATCCTGTGCTGGCTCGCTGGTATAGGTTGGTTCAATGACACGGTTTGGTTTAGGGATTTTTCCGAATACCTGTTGGATTAAGCGTAGGATTTTTTCTTCTTGAATTTGGCCTGCAATCATCAACACGGCATTGTCTGGCTGGTAGTATTTTTTGTAGAATGCACGAAGTCGTGGGATATTTACTTTTTCGATGTCTGAGCGGGCGCCTATCGTGGATTTGCCGTAGTTGTGCCAGTCGAATGCAAGCGCTTGGATCCGCTCAGTCGTTACGCCAACAGGGTCATTTTCGCCGATCTCAAATTCATTTCTCACGACAGTCATTTCCCCTTTTTGCGTGAGCGGATTCCACAAATCGTTTTGATCGATTGCGGCGTTGACCATGCGATCGGCTTCCATCGCTAACATTTGTTTAAGATTGTCGTCGTTGGCTGGAAAGGTGGCGTAATAGTTGGTCCTGTCATACCAAGTTGTCCCGTTAAACTCTGCGCCAGTTTGATTGAGTATCTCGACGGGTGTTTTACTTCCTTTCTTGCGACCAAAATTAGCACTAGGTTTAAACAAAAGATGCTCAAGTAAATGCGCCATGCCCGTTTCGCCATAATTTTCGTGACGTGAACCGACCATGTAAACCAAATTGGTTGTGATGGTTGGCTTACTTGCGTCTGGAAAGAGGAGTACCCGCAGACCATTGGCTAAGCGATATTCGGTAATCCCTTCGACTGAAGTGATTTTCTTTATGCCTAGCGATTTGTCGCAAGTTTGCGCTATGCCGACGGCGGAAGAATTGGGTTTCAGATTGGAACAAGCAAAGGAAGGCGAGATTAAACCAGCGCTGAGAAGGCAAAGGGACAACAATTTCACAAGAAATCCTTAAAAGTAGAGCAAGATGGGTAACATAGTTGATTCATATTTTAATTGCAATTTTTATTTTTCTATGAATTTTGGTAAGGAATCTATTGCAGCGCGAGTTTCGTCAGCTTGCTATCCTGGGTGTACATGTAATCAAGCATAGATCCCAGTTTATCCTTGCATCGCCAGAAAAAAGAAAGTGTGAGCACGCAATTGTTGAGAAAATTTTTCAAAGCAAAGTCAGTTGAATTGGCAGGTTTGTTTCGACTTTATCCCGCGATGCATCTAAATCTGTTTTAAGCGTTTGGGGGGATTTTATCGGAGCAGGTCGCGCCCACATTTTCTCCGCCGGAAACAAAGTCAAGTAGGCACGAGCAATTTCCGGATTAGTACAACTCAACCAGTCGTCATAATCCTCTTCGTGCAAAATGACTAAAGCACGTTTTTCATCTCCCGGTTGATGGAAGCGGCGCATCAAAGGATGTTCGTCGGCATTGATGGTAATCTGTGTGAACGAAAAGCTCTGTTGACCGTCCGGTTCGTCCCATATGCGATACAGTCCCGCAACCGCGAAGTCGCTGGCATCCTCGATGCCAATTTGCCAGCGTTCTGCTTTACCATTTTCATAATTCGGTTCGAAAAAATTTTGCAATGGAACCAAGCATCGTTGATTTGTTCTCCACGATTTTGCAAAACTGCGTAGTTCGCCTATGGTTTCCGCGCGCGCATTCATGGTGCTAAATCGCTTTGATCCCACTGGTATTTGGTTTTTAGGAATCATTCCATAAGTTCCCAATTGCGCTCGACGTCGCTTCAATGCATCGTGTGTGATGAATGGTGCACGATAGTCTTGCCATGTTTCAGGTCGCCATTCTTCACCAGTTTGGTCAAGTGCTTGAAATTTTGCTGCGATCTGGTCGCGTCGAGTTGGGGTGTAATTAACGCACATAGAAAAGAGGTAGTAAGAATTAACTGAACTGCGCTATATTGATTATGTTTCGCAAAAGCGATTGGCTTCTACTTTACTCGCTGTTGCGCTTTATGACTTTGGTATTTTACTTGCTGCGGAGGGATAGGATGTCATCAGGAATTGTGTCGATTGGTCAAATTGCAATTGCTGTCAGCGATATCCAGCGAGCAAAAGATTTTTATCATCAGGTACTCGGCCTTCCATGCTTATTCGACGCTCCTCCCCATTTAAGTTTTTTACAGTGTGGTGAAGTGCGTTTGATGCTGACCACATTACAAGGAGCGGAGAGTGATCATAGAACATCTGTAATTTACTACAAAGTGTCGGATATGACGCAAATCGTGCAAGAGTTAAAGAATAAGGGGCAGTTGCTAGTTCAAGAGCCCCAATTGGTTGCCAAGATGCCCGATCATACTTTGTGGATGGCATTTCTACGTGATCCTGACCAAAATTTGATCGGACTGATGGCAGAGAAGGCACTATAAAATGTCAATCTGCTAGTGAGTTTCAGCCAGTAGGCAGGTACTGTCGAGGTAGTTTGATATGCACCTCTTTGGAAGGCTAAAAGAAGATTGGCTAGCAGATGATTAACGACCCCGAAGCTACGCTTGTTCCGGCTGGCTTTGGGATTGAAATTCGATATGGATCATAAATCCTCCGAGTTGTTCTGAACGACTAGTTTTAATGACGAGTTGGTGCACCTCAGCGATCCGACGCACGATCGACCAGCCAAGACCGCTGCCGCTCTCGTGTTGTTCTGTGGTTCGGAAAAAACGCTCACCTAGCCGATCGATTGCGGCTTGATCTAATCCATTTCCACTGTCTTCAATTTCCACACATAGTTTTTTATCGACTTTATTTAGGCGGATATTGATGATGGCGTGCGAAGGGGAGTAGCGAATCGCATTGTCGATTAGGTTTCTGAAAAGTACTGTTAGGAGCAATTCATTTGCTTGAATTTGGTCAGATATCCCATCATCGCAATCAAAACTTAATTGCTGTTGTTTGTGGACGGCGCGCGGCGCCAAGTCCGCTAGGCATTGTTTGATGAGCCTTGATAAATGCGTACTCTGCAACGCAATTTGTGCCTGATTCTCTAGTTTGGCCAAGGTCAAGAGTTGGTCAACTAAACGGCCAGCGCGATCGCACGCAGTCAATGTATTTTGCATCGCCAGTTGTCGCCGAATCGGATCACTCTCTGCCATCGCAACTTGAGCTTGCGCGCGCAGTGCTGCAATGGGAGTGCGCAATTCATGAGCTGCATCGGCAGTAAAGCGTTGTTCCGCTTGATGCAATGCATTGGTGCGTTGGAATAGGTCGTTCAGAGCATTGAGCATAGGTAGAATTTCGATATTGCAGTGCTCGGTCGATAATGGTTCCAATGAACCCGCGTTACGTTGCTGTAGTGTGTAACTGAGATGCCGAAGTGGTCGCATACCACGCCGGATCGACCACCAAATCGCTAGCCCTAAGGCTGGTAGTGCTAATCCTAGAGGGACTAGTACGCTACGAAAAACGGCTTGCAAGATCGATGCACGTGTTTCAATCTTCTCGGCAACGAATACCTTGATATCGCTTTCTGCACCGTGAGTGGCAAAAACTCGCCAACTGTTTTCATCAATTTTGATCGTGCTAAAGCCTGCTGTAAAGTACTGATCGATAGGCCGAATTGGTGTGATCGGTGCGTTGGCTGATCGCAAACTGAGTCTGCCTTCGTGAAAAACTTGAAACAGCGTTTTCTGCGCGTATCGGTGTAGTACAGGTGCGTCAATTTGTTGCTCGTTTTCACCAATTTCATTGGCTTCCTGCACGACCAATAGGGACGCTGCTTGAGTTAGATGGCTATCGAGAATTTCATCAATTTCGTGACTAGCATCGAGCCAAGTCAAACTGGCAATCAAGATAAACACTGCTAGCACTGTTCCGAGTACGAGTGCAATTAATTCAGATTGCAGCGAGCTGGGTTTGGCGGTTTTCAATGCGTTGCAGCCTTTTGTAAGAGATATCCAACCCCGCGCACGGTATGAATATAGCCGGGACCGAGTTTGCGACGTAAGTTATGGATATAGACTTCGATCGTATTGCTTTCGACTTCTTGGCCCCAACTATACAGGTGCTGTTCTAATTGTTCACGTGATAAAACGCGATCGGCGTTGAGCATCATGGCCATAAGTAAATTGAATTCACGCGCGGATAGGTTAATTGGTTCTTGCTGCAGTTTGACGTTGCGAGCAGCAGGATCAAGCACTAAGTCTTGCACGCGCAAACATTCTTGACTCTGTCCGTGCGATCGGCGCACTAGCGCCCGAAGGCGAGCTGCTAATTCTTCTAGATCGACAGGCTTGGTCACGTAATCATCGGCACCGAGATTTAAGCCGCGCACTTTGTCAGGTAAAGCGTCACGCGCCGTCAAAATGAGAATCGGTGTGCTAATGCCATTTGCACGAATCGACGCTAATACCTCAAGTCCGTCTTTGCGCGGAAGACCGAGATCAAGAATTGCCGCCGCATAAGTACTGCCATTCATTGGTAGCGCACGTAGTTCGTGCTCGGCTGCCACGCCGTCGCGAACCCAGTCAACCTGAAAGCCGGATTGTCTGAGTCCAGCTTGCAGGCCATCGCCGAGTAAGGAATCATCTTCTGCTAATAAGATGCGCATTTAGTCGTCGTCTTCTTCATGTTGTGATTGATCGGCAGCACTGATTTGATGACTGTTTTGAGTTGGCTGCGCTATCGGCGCTTGCTGCCATTGCCAAAACCAAAAAGCCATGACGGACAATAGTATTACAAGCGCGACGCTACGCCAAGTTGAGGCAATGGCGGCGCTGGCGATGCGACGTTTTTTCCCAGTAATCATGGCCAGTGGCAGATTCTCTTTGTGCAGGTGGCTGGAAATGAGAACCGCAGTGATGTGAATGCATACGATGGCAAGCATAGTGTTGGCAAGGAATTCATGCGTTTCCTCAATCCATTCACCCCCCAAATCGTTATACAGGGCGTAACCCGAGACGCTTATTGCTGCCCCCAAGCCTAATAACAAGAGGACGGCAATGGCTCCGGCTGGATTGTGTCCCGTGAAGTGTTCGGGTGATGTAGTCATCAGGCTACGTAAATACTGCAACACCGCGCTCGGACTACGGACGAACACGGAAAAGCGGGCATAGCGAGTGCCGATCACACCCCAAATTACACGAAAGGCGATTAAGCCACCCATGGTGTAGCCTAAGGTCACATGGAGCAAGCGCCAGCTTTCGCTTTCTGCGGTTAAGTAAGCGCCTGTGAAACATAGCGCAATCAACCAGTGGATTAAACGTACAGGTAGATCCCATACTTTTACATAATCGGGTTTGCTATGACTAGCGAGTTCTGCGTTTGACATTGTATTTGGCTTGCTAGCATCGCTAGCGTTAGCGGGGGATGCGGACACGGTGTTCATTGAAATCTCCTAAATTTGCTTGTTGATGACAGGCCATGCAATTGGATGGGCTTTTGACAGCGGCTAACTTCCAGGTTTGCGCTGATACTTCGTCATGTTTGCGGATAAACCATGCGGATCGGGTGATGCGATCTTGCGGTGCTTCGCTGGTGACGCGTTTGTAAGTGCCGCCATAGAGCTGTAGCCATTGACTGATTTGTTGCACGCTGGCATTATCAAGTGAGGCATCGGTGCCAAAGTGATTGGGTAAATTGTTCATCAGGCGCTTCCATGAGGCAGTCGGTAACATGCCTGCTGGATAGGCTATGTGGCAGGCTGCGCACTCTTGTTGATATTTGGGTGACGCCGGAATGGCTGCGTGATTCGTTTTTTGGTCGGCGAACACAAGCTGAAAGCTGCATAAGCCCAGCATGACGACTAAATTCTTCAAGGCCGTTCTCGGACTTTTCGGAAATGCGAGGTTTTTCATTGTTGATCCCTAGAGTTTGATTAGCCAACTAAGAATGTCAGCCTTTTCACTGTTCGTGCATTCCCGTCCGAAGACATCATTGCAATTGCGACGCAGCCACTTTTCAACCTTACTGGTGTCGGTGAAACGTTCAGGATTGAAGCTCGGTGCTAGTGGCGTGATATTTTTCCCAGTCGATGCATGCTTGCCAGTTTGAGTAGGTGGGTTGCCATGACAAGAGCTACAGCTCCAATCTCGTCCATGATTCGATGTAAATAAAACCTGACCGCGATTTGCTGATGCGGTCTGTTTCGACAAGGCCTCGTACTGCTTGAGTATGGTCAGCGGTGTCTCCGCTGATACGGTTGGCGAAATAGCGATACTGCCCATCAGTAATAAACTGAGTAAGGGTGTTGCGATTGATTGCTTGACTTTGTTGACAGATGTAATTTGATTCATAGCGCCTCCATGAATGACATAGTGGCGTAGGAATCTTAAAGTTGGCTTAAGTCGAGTAATGGCCAGGTTTTACCGTGGAGTTTGTGATCGATAAGACAGTGACTGCTACACATTCATGATGAGTTAAATGCGCTTCAAATCCGCCTTGCGGTGATCCCTTGTTCAGTGATGATTGCGTTTAAAGGCAAATCAAATTCTTCTGCGATAAAGTTTGTTTCTAGCAATTGATAGGCAACACCAATGCTGCGTACCGATGGAAACTTTGCTAATGTGCGGTCATAAAAACCACCGCCGTAACCCAATCGGTAGCAAGCAGAATTAAAACCAACACAAGGGATGATAATCAAGTCGGGTTGAATCGCTTGTTCGCGCCGCTGGGGAATTGGAATGCCATATTCGTCCTGCTCCATCGCATCTCCCGGTACCCATGCAACAAACTTCAACGCCTCCACTTTGGACACGACGATAGGCAACGCGAGCTGATATCCTGCAATATGAAGTTGTTGAAAGCAGTCCTGTAACTCAGGCTCTTGTTTGATTGGCCAATAGATGCCGATTTGTTTTGGAGCGAATTGGCGAATTTCTTGTAAGAGGTGATGGGCGATTAGTCTGTCCCAATCTTGTTTGACAGGCAAGGGAATGTCATGCCGTTGTCGCCTTAGGGTATGACGCAATTGCGCGCGGATTGGGAGTAATGCGGGTATTTGCGCTTTTACGCTATCTGGTGGCTGTGTCATACTGTCAAACATTGGTTAATCAGTTAATTAAATTATTGCAAAATTAATTGAATCCTAAAAGTTTTAAAGGAATTAGCTTAAAAAATGTTAGAACATCAGTGTGGGGTCATTCCAATGTCGAAGCGACTTATCGGCATTTCAAGCATTATGCTTGCCCTCTTTTCACCAGTCGCAATGTCCACTGGCGCAGCAGAATTGCCGTCCTCTTATTTACCCGTTGGTATGTTACCAGACCCAGGGTTAGTGAACGACGACGATCGCTTCATGGCCTTGCGTGACGCGGCAATGCATGATGATGCGAAAGCTGCTCAAATGCACGCATCACAATTGACGAATTACGCCATTCCATCGTACGTCGAATATTATGTTCTTAGGACCCGGATCCGTTCGATTTCAGCAGCTGAAATTCAGACTTTCTTTAAAAAATATGAAGGAAGCGCCATTGCTGATCGGCTTCGAAATGATTGGTTATTGGTTTTGGGGTTTCGTGGTGATTGGACCAATTTTGATCAACAATTGCCCTTGTACGTGGTCAATGATGATAGTCAGGTCAAGTGCTACGCTTTGCTTTCTAAAGCAATCAAACAACAGCGGGTCGCGGTCGAGGCGCGAGCTTTGATCACTTCACCTAAACAATATGGTGATGGCTGTTATCAGTTAATAAATGTGTTGTATGAACAAGGCCAGTTCACCGACGCTGACATTTGGGCGCAAATGCGGATCGCTTCAGAATCGTCCGCGATGCCTCTCGCAAAACGTTTAGGAAAGATGCTCAATATTCCTGAGAAGCGTTTGGTCGAGGCGATGGATAAACCAGCGAATTTGTTCAAAAAAGAACCTGCGAATGATCGTATTAGCAGAGAATTGTTTTTAATGGCGCTGGGTAGGGCTGCGAAAAATGATCCAGAAAAATCTGTACAAGCTTTGAAAAAATATGCAGGACGATTAAACAGCGCAGAGAAAGCGCAAGCTTGGGCGAACATTGCCTTACCCGCGTCGCAAAAATTGCAAGCAGAAGCATTGAGCTATTGGAAGCAAGCGGACAGCGCTCATCTTAGCTTAGAGGCTTACCAATGGCGCACGAGAATGGCGTTGCGGGAAGGGGACTGGAAGATGGTGAAGAATACCATTGCGACGATGCCCATTAGCTTGAAAAACCAGCCAACTTGGATTTATTGGCATGGTCGAGCCTTACTGCAAGAGGGGAAAAAAGAAGAAGCGTTGGCGACTTTTGCCAGTATTTCAGATCAAATGCATTTTTATGGGCAGCTCGCTTTGGAGGAGCGAGGACAAAAAATTGGCGCCCCTGTTTTAGCGAAACCTGTGACGCAGGAAGAGTTAATTCCCATTACACAAAATCCGAATTTGCAAAGAGCACTCAAGTTTTATGCAATGAATTTACGTTTTGAAGGGACACGTGAGTGGAATTGGGCACTCCGTAGCATGAATGAGCGTGAACTGTTGGCGGCAGCAGAATTTGCACGGCAAAACGAGTTATTGGACAGGATGGTGAATACGTCCGATAAAACCAAATCGGATATCGATTTTAATCAGCGTTTTCCTACGCCATTTAATGACAGCATGTATAAGGCCACGCAAGCAGTTGGCGTCGATATGGCTTGGGTGTACGGTTTGATTCGACAAGAATCGCGTTTTGCAACCGCTGCGAAATCTCATGTTGGGGCATCTGGTTTGATGCAAGTCATGCCCAAGACTGCGAAATGGGTCGCGAAAAAAATTGGATTGTCGAATTATGTTCCGCATCAAGTCAACGAAGTGGAGACCAATATCGCATTGGGAACGAATTACTTGAACATGGTGCTAACTGATTTAGGTGGATCACAAGCTTTGGCATCGGCTGCATACAATGCAGGACCTGGCAGACCCAGAGCTTGGCGCGCGACTTTAACGCGTCCGGTTGAAGGTGCGATATTTGCAGAAACGATTCCGTTTTCTGAGACCCGTGATTATGTGAAGAATGTGTTGTCGAATGCAACCTATTACGCAGCGATCTTTGAAAAGAAACCGCAATCGCTCAAAAACCGTTTAGGAATTGTGATTCCGAAAGGAATGAGCGCAGATGAACCAGAATACCAGTAGGAGCAGATGATGCAAACAAATGACGATCTCGATTTACAACCGACTCTGGCGCCATTGCATAACGCCATGCGTAAAAGTAATTACCGCTTGGTGATCGGGAATAAAAATTATTCTTCGTGGTCGATGCGTCCTTGGTTAGTGATGAAAGCCTTCGGCATTCCATTTGAAGAAATCCGAATTGTTCTCGATAGACCTGATACTACTCAAAAAATTTCTGAATATTCCTTGTCGGGTCGGGTCCCTGTTTTGTTGGGTGATGATTTGGTGATTTGGGATTCCCTCGCAATCTGTGAGTATTTGGCAGAACGTTTCCCCGACTACAACCTGTGGCCAGAGAGTGTGGCAGCGCGCGCGGCAGCGCGAAGTATTTGCGCAGAGATGCATTCTGGTTTTAGTGCCTTGCGTGCCGCGATGCCTATGAATATTCGTGCGCATTTCCCTGGCAAAGGTCGAACTGCTGGATCTCAGGCGGATATCGGACGTATTAGCGAAATTTGGGAAGATTGTTTATCAAGCTATGGCGCACATCGGTTTTTGTTTGGTGACTTTTCGATCGCGGATGCATTCTTTGCGCCGATCGTGATGCGATTTAAAACCTATGGTGTCTCATTGGCTCCGGCCTTGCAAGCATACTGTGAACGGATTGAAGCGCATACAGCGGTCACTCAGTGGGTGCTTGGGGCGATCGATGAAAAAGACGATATGCCAAAATATGATTTTCCCTGATAGCACTTTCTCTAGAAGAGAAATTCAATGAAAACTTATGTAGTGGGCGGTGCGGTTCGTGATGCTTTGCTGGGTTTGCCTGTTCAAGACCGAGACTATGTGGTGGTGGGTGCGACACCAGAGCAAATGGTGGCCAAGGGGTTTAAACCTGTCGGTAAAGATTTTCCCGTTTTTTTGCATCCTCACACGAATGAAGAGTATGCCCTTGCAAGAACCGAGCGCAAGACCGCAGCAGGATATAAAGGCTTCGTTTTTCATACTGATCCGACGGTGAGTTTAGAACAAGATTTGGTTCGACGTGACCTCACCATCAATGCGATTGCGCGTGATGAACAAGGTGTTCTGATTGATCCATATCATGGACGTGCAGATCTTGAAAAAGGTCTATTTCGACATGTTTCATCAGCTTTTGAAGAAGACCCTGTTCGAATATTGAGGATAGCGCGCTTTGCTGCACGTTTTTCTGTTGCACCCCATGCTTTTACTGTTGCACCCGAAACGATGGAGTTGATGAAGTCGATGGTAGCAGCGGGGGAGGTCGATGCCTTAGTGCCTGAGCGAGTCTGGCAAGAGATCTCGCGCGGTCTAATGGAACAAAAGCCATCGCGTATGTTTGAAGTCTTACGGGAATGTGGTGCACTCGCCCGTCTGATGCCAGAGCTAAACGCACTGTGGGGTGTGCCGCAGCCAGCAAAATTTCATCCGGAGATTGATACAGGCGCGCACATCATGCTAGTTGTGGATTACGCGGCACAGCAAAATTATTCTCTCTCTATTCGGTTTGCTGCTTTGTTGCACGATCTGGGTAAAGCGGTGACAGATTCCAATTTATGGCCGCGTCATCACGGACATGAGGCGCTGGGTGTTGATCTGGTGAAGAAACTCTGCGAACGCTTGAGAGTACCTGTCGATTGTCGAGAACTCGCCGTGATGACGACTCGTGACCATGGTAACGTTGGCCGAAGTCGCGAGATGAGAGCCGCGACTCTGCAGGATATGCTGGAGAGAAATGATGCATTTCGAAAGCCTCAACGCTTTTTAGACATGCTAAAAGCGGCAGAGTGTGATTGTTTTGGTCGTTCGGGCCTGGACGATATCCAATTCCCACAAGTCGGCTTTTTAACCTCAGTTTTGAATGCGGCCTTAGCAGTCAATGCAGGTGCCGTCGCGCAACCATATCTCGGACAACCGCAGAAAATTGCAGAAGTGGTGCGGGTTGCCCGAATCAATGCAATTCGACCTTTACTCAACATCCAACACGACGGTGATTAAGTGCGTGTACTGCCTTAGTAACAATGCCATTTCTCTTAAACTCGGCCAGTCATTTGTCGAGGCGGTCGACAATTCGTTGAGATAGTTTGTAATCATCTCGTCACATCTCTTTTTTAAAATTACGTTCATAAAAAATACACCAAGTGATAACAATCCAAGGTGTTGGAACAGATATTAAATGCAGATGATAGAGAAAAACATGTTACAGAAATCCTTGAAATGCCTCTTTGCCTCGATGTTTTTTTGCGGCGCTGCTGCCAGTGCAGACTATCGACCCATTCAAGCACCCGGCGTGAATACGCCACCACCGCTTTTGACCGCAGGTATGTTTCGTCTTGAGTCCGAGCGTAGTTATAAATTAAGTTTGCAAATGGCTTTGGGCATCATGAGTGGTCAAACCGAGTTGGAGCGTGCACGATCCTTTGAAACCATTGCACGTTTGAGAAAAGAACTATCACGCCAGGTGCGCTCAGAGAAAGCGGGGAAAGCATTTAATCGTGTCAATGTCGCGCTGAATGATCAAGTGGAGTCCTTGCCCAGTTTAAATGTGAAGACCGCTGCAGCAATGTACGATGTCAACGAAGATTTGTTGATCAAGATGAATTTTCTCTCTTTCGCGATTGAGGCTGAATCGAATGATCCCAGTTCGCGAGTATCTGGCCTAGCCCTGCGCCAAGCATCCTTAGCACAGCGCATGGCAAAAATTGTTCTGCTCCGTTTCATGGATAAAAATATGCAAGGAAAGCAGGGCTTACAAGTTGACTTGGCTCAGTCGCGTATTGAATTCATTAATGGTATGAATCTCTTGGCGGATGAGGCACAGCACGATAAAGCTTTGAAAGATCGTCTGAAGCTGGCTCAACAGCAATGGCTATTTTATGAAAAGGCATTGAGTTCTCCTAGTTTCAAGGCCGAAGATTTACGCAATATTTCTTCCACTAGCGATCGCATCGCGCAAATGATGGTGGAGATCGTTCGTTTGGGATATGGCTTGATGCCGGATCCGACCATCATCGCAGAACGTTGATCATCAATTTACTTTTCCCACGCTTGTCTGAACTGTCTGGATTACCTATGAAACCTTCCCAACATAAGCAAATACTGAGTGCATTTTCTTTGATGCTGTTTGCAGCGATGATGAGCGTGCAAGCATGCAAGGCCCAAGCACAAACACAAACGCTCTCCGCAGCGACAATTAAAATTGATGGATCTAGCACTGTATTTCCAATCACGGAAGCCATGTCTGAAAGTTTTCGAGAAAAAAATCCTCAGGTTAAATTCACAATTGGTATCGCTGGAACTGGTGGTGGCTTCAAAAAATTCTGTAAAGGTGAAACGGACATCTCGGATGCATCTCGTCCTATCCTTAAAAAGGAAATGGTCGAATGCGCAAAAAATGGCATTTACTATTTAGAATTGCCGGTGGCTTTTGATGCTGTGACCGTAGTGATTCATCCTAAGAATAAGTTTCTAAGTAAGATCACGGTCGACGAACTTAAGAAGATTTGGGAGCCCGCTGCCCAAGGTCAAATAGTGACTTGGAATCAAGTGAATCCAGCTTGGCCAAAAACACCTATCAAACTGTATGGTCCAGGCGTCGAGTCCGGCACTTTTGACTATTTTACCGAAGCGATTAACGGAAAGGCAAAGTTGAGTCGCACCGATTTCACTACGTCAGAGGATGATAATGTGATCGTGCAAGCGGTGTCACGCGATGTGAACGCAATGGGTTATCTCGGCTATGCGTACTATTCAGAAAATAGCAAGCAATTGAAGGCCGCGGCAATTGTTGCGAAAAATGCGAAGCTCGCTGTTTTGCCTTCTGTCAAATCCGTACTGGATGCGAGCTATCAACCTTTGGCAAGGCCACTCTTCATTTATGTGAATGTCAAAGCCGATCAACGTCCAGAAGTCGCCGCGTTTGTCGATTATTATCTCAATCACGCTGAAACGGTGGCGAAACAAGTCAAATACATTCCTTTGTCGATGAAAGATTATCGTCATACGATGGTCAACTATAAAATCAAAAAAACAGGAACGGCATTCGGTGGTGAAGCTGAAGTTGGCGTGACGATTGAGGAACTATTGAAGCGCGAGCCTAAGAATTAAAAATCTTTGCAAAAGACGTATAAGCTGATGGGTGGAGTTGATTGTCGGTTCTAAATTCCACTTAAAGGCAAAGCGGTTGTGTCTTTAATCTCTTGTAAAGCAAAGCTAGACTTGACGTCGAGTACGGCGGAATGTTTGAGTAGCGTTTCCATCATAAAACGCGAAAAGTGATTCATATCTTCCACGCGTACGCGTAACAAATAATCCATTTCACCCGTCATCGCATAGCAGGCAACGACCTCCGGCCATTGCTCGACTGACGCAGCGAAATCGATACGTGGTGAGCGTGAATTGCCTTTCGCGGGCGTATCGGTATGTTTTTCCAGCCTTACGTTGATGTAGGCGAGCAAGCCCAATCCAATTTTCTCCGCTTCAATTAGCGCGACATACTTGCGGATCACACCTGCGTCTTCTAATCTTTTAATGCGCCGCAAACAAGGTGACGGAGAGAGATTGACGCGCTCTGCCACCTCTTGATTGGTCAGGCGACCATCGGCTTGCAAGATTGCTAAAATTTTACGATCAATCTTGTCGAGTTCTATTTTTGTCATTTTATGCTCCATTATTTCGATATTTGGCAATATTATTGCTTAAATTTACAGTGCTGTGCGTGATTTTGGCATTTTATGGCGTATTCCAAGCTTTATACTTTGGGTTTGATTTAGCGCAAACTCGCTTGAGTGTTTTGCTTGGGAATTGATTTTTTGTCCGAGCGCGTAGTGTGTGCTGAGGTAATTTTTTAACGGAGATGATAATGAGCTTTCAAACGTGGGAAAACCCGATGGGCACGGACGGTTTCGAATTTATCGAATACGCTGCACCAGAACCAAAAGAACTCGAAAAACTGTTTATTGAAATGGGTTTCACTGCGATTGCAAAGCATCGCACCAAGAATGTGACGTTGTACCGCCAGGGTGATGTGAACTTCATCATTAATGCCGAACCCAATTCTTTCGCACAACGCTTTGCACGTAAACACGGCCCTTCCGTCTGCGCTTTTGCGATCCGTGTGAAAGATGCGAACTTCGCCTACAAGCGTGCTTTGGAATTAGGCGCATGGGGCTTCGATAATCAAACTGGTCCAATGGAATTGAATATCCCCGCCATCAAAGGCATCGGCGATTCTTTGATCTACTTCGTTGATCGTTGGCAAGGTAAAGATGGCGCCGAAAAAGGCGCGATCGGTAACATTAGTATTTATGACGCTGACTTCGTGGCGATCCCTGGCGTTGATCCAAATCCAGTAGGCCATGGTTTGACTTACATTGATCATCTCACACATAACGTACACCGTGGTCGTATGGCGGAGTGGTCTGATTTCTACGAAACGCTGTTCAACTTCCGTGAAATTCGTTACTTCGATATCGCTGGTAAATTGACTGGCTTAAAATCGAAAGCGATGACATCACCATGTGGCAAGATTCGTATTCCGATTAATGAATCTTCAGATGATAAATCGCAAATCTCCGAGTATTTGGATCTATATCATGGCGAAGGTGTTCAGCACATAGCGATGGGCACAGACAATGTCTACAAAACTGTGGAAGACATGAAAGCAGCTGGCGTATCTTTCCAAGACACGATAGACACGTATTACGATTTGGTTGATCGTCGTTTGCCAGGTCATGGCGAAAACGTTGAAGCCCTGCGTAAATTGCGTGTTTTGATTGACGGTAAGAGTACAGAAACGACACGTGAGTTGTTGTTGCAGATTTTCACTACCACAGTCATCGGTCCTATCTTCTTTGAAATCATTCAACGCAAAGGTGACCAAGGTTTTGGTGAGGGCAACTTCCGTGCTTTGTTTGAGTCGATTGAATTGGATCAGATACGTCGTGGTGTATTGAAGGACGACAGTAAAACAACCGCCTAATCGCCATCGCGAGACAGGCATAAAAAAGGAAAGCTAACATCACAAGTGTTGGCTTTTTTTTGGAGACAAAAATGGATACCTCAGTTTCGAATGAAGATTTTCTCGCCACGGTCGCGACCAAGTCAAATGGTGCTGCACTGCGCGGTAACTATGAGCACATGGATGCGCATTACGTAGTGCAACAAGATTGGCACGCTTATACCGAAGCAGAACATGAATTGTGGCGCAAACTGTATCAGCGCCAGTTAGCGCTGTTACCAGGTCGAGCCTGCCAAGAGTTTATCGATGCCTTGGAAAAGATGGATGCCGCTGATGGCATTCCTGTCTTTGAGAAAACTTCCAAAGAATTATTCGCAGCGACGGGTTGGACTATCGTTGCGGTACCTGGCTTGATTCCTGAATTAACTTTCTTCGATCACTTGGCGAATCGTCGTTTCCCTGTGACCGTATGGTTGCGTAAACCTGAAGAATTCAACTACATCGTTGAACCTGATGTGTTTCATGACTTCTTTGGTCACGTACCTTTGTTGTTCAACCCTGTTTTTGCAGACTATATTCAACGCTATGGTCAAGGTGGTCTGAAAGCAATGAAGCTCGGTGGTCTCGATGAATTAGCACGCTTGTATTGGTATACAGTGGAGTTCGGTTTGATCAATACCCCAGAAGGCGTGCGCATCTATGGTGCAGGGATATTGTCATCGGGTGGTGAAGTGGAATACTGTTTGACGCCAGGCACCCAATCCCGCCATATCCGTCTCGATATCGAACGTTGTTTACGTACTTTGTACAAGATTGATTCCTATCAAGAGACTTATTTTGTAATTGATAGTTTCCAACAATTGTTCGACGGTACAGCGCCAGATTTCACGCCGCTCTACGAAAAATTGAAACATTTGGATGTGCTGCCGGCCAATACCTTGTTGCCACATGAAGTGGAGTTGTTGCCAGCGCCGCATTGAGTGTAGATTCAGACCTCGGCAGC
This sequence comes from Affinundibacterium fentianense, assembly GCF_018139545.1. Taxonomy (GTDB): domain Bacteria; phylum Pseudomonadota; class Gammaproteobacteria; order Burkholderiales; family Burkholderiaceae_D; genus Undibacterium; species Undibacterium fentianense. Next base: position 355,715 of record NZ_JAGSPJ010000005.1, read on the forward strand.
ATCGTTTCTCCTTAAAAAAAAGGTCCAATCTTTCTCTGATTGGACCTTTTTGTTTTTTTGAGGGGCATTTGGGAATCGAATCCGCCCCCAATTTGCACGAACTCGCTATCAACTTGTTTTTGAGCTTTGCACTACGGGTCTTCGTGAAGAAGCATTAACTGCAAATTCACATAACTCCCAGCAAACCATTTCACCACTAACTTCCGTTTCGCATCACCGATGCTTTCATCGCTCACATCTTTTCCGGTTCCATAGTTAATTTGCGAAAAAGCGTTCTTGTTGACGTTAAGGTAGACCACGATGCGACTACCTTTATGCAGACGCTTGCTGATCAATTTGGTTTGCGTTAATGGTAGACGAGTCACTTGATTTGGTTTTAGCAACTGTCGCTGGCTTGGGTCATGTAAATAGCTGGCGCGATCGATCACGTAGCCGAGGTGAAAATAGTGACCTTCAGGTGTCAGCTCATACAGCGTTACGCCGAAATCGAAATCGCGCTTGTTGATGCTGGCGATCAGCTCACCGCTGAATGCACCATTGAGTAAAATATCTTCCTTGAAGGGATCGCTAACAAAAATCAAGCCATTGCTGCGATCAATATTGTTGCGCAGGATAGGGTAGGGGTAGTAATCGTTATTGCTGTTTTTTCGGTCCGCAAAATCGACGATTTGTTCGACGTAATTTTGTTGAATTTCCAAGGTTGGTGTTAAACGATGCTGCTTGTGTTTGGTATCTGGCGTCAAGTACAAACGCAGCATGTGGTCGCTCATCGCTGAGAGCGATGGTGCATGTCGCCACTGGCTTTCACCGACGGGGAAGTAATTCACGCGATCTTTTAAGAAGCTCGGCTTTTGTTTTCCTTTGAGTACATAATCCATCCACGCGAACGTCAAAGCGTTGATGTCAAATAGTGCTGCGGGATGAATGTCCAGTTCGTTTAACTTTTTCTCCCCACCACGTTGCGCGCCAAAATGGCCATAGGGTCCGATCACCAAATAGTGTTCCGCCTGCGGATTGTGTTGCAGATGTTGCCGCAAATAGTCGAGACTGGAGACTTGCGAGTCGTTGAAGTAGCCATCTATCGTCAACACGGGAATCGTAATCTGAGCAAACTCTTTACCGTAGGGAGCCATATCTTGCCAATAGCGATCGTAGCTAGGGTGCTGTAACCAAGTTTGTAGCCAAGGATTGGACGTACCATCGACTTGGTCGATTTCGCGATATGGGCGACCTGAATACCACCAGTTAAATTGCATTTCTCGGAAACGTTGGCGGTCGTCATTGGTTTTATTGTCGAGCAAGCGTTGATTGCCGACATAGAAGGCCCACTGGTAATTCGGATTGATGAAAATGTTATTTTCCATCGGCAATCCCATGCCAGGGCGGTTGGCGACAATTGGCACGATGGTTTTCAATGCTGGGTGGAGTTGTTTGCTGGCAGCCCATTGCGTGAAGCCGTTATAGCTCCCACCCATCATTGCTACTTGACCATCGGACCATGTCTGCTTGCTAATCCAATCGATCACCGTACGGGCGTCAGCGCCATCCGTTTCATAGGGTTTGATCGCCTCCTCACTGAGATACTTTCCTCGGCTATACGCGATAACACCAACGTAGCCGCGATCTGCAATATCTTTTAGTGTCTGCAAGTCGCGTTCTTGGGGTCTAGCGTAGATAGTGAATTGCAGAATCGTTGGAACAGGTGTGCTTAGATTTTTCTTCTTTAATAACATACCCGATAGTCGTGCACCATCTGCTGTATTGAAGAATAACTTATCGTTCAATTCGTAGTCAGCTCCGAGGTCGATTGGATTTTCGACTTGCTGGGCATACACATCGCGATGTATGGCGAACGTTATAAGGAGACAAGTTATTAGGCAACTAATTAGGTAACTTGTTAGGGCACTAAACCAGTAACGGGTTGGCTTATTTAGTGGCTTATTTGGCGCGCACACCCAGTGAAATTCGTGTCGACCTTGAACTGAAAATAGTCGAAGAAAGCAGTTTTGTTTTGGCAAGTCGAAGCTAGTCGGGTGGATAGACATGGTCTCGATTCTTTCGTCTGTTTTAGAAAAGTAAATAATTCAGAATCACAATTTGAATCGAACTATATTGTCCCAATTAGGAGAAATTGTGGAGCAGATTACCTACATCACGCTGTCGCCCGCATGAAGGTCTATTGAGACAGGCTTACGACGCGTTCCGCCCTTTACATCGTTTGAATGCCAATACACTTTGCTGATAAACCCGGTATTACATTTGGGTTGAGCTAGTGTTTTTGTAGGAATGTGAGCAAGTGTTGATGAAAAATTTCAGGTTGCTCGATATGCGGCAAGTGACCAGCTTGATCAATCTCGACGAATTCCAAGTCGGGTATCCCCTTGCGTACATTAACGGCACCAGAGATCGGCAGGGTTGTATCTTGTTTTCCCCAAACTAACAGTACGGGAGTGTGTGCCACACGGATCGATGCGTACATGGCGTTGAAATCGGCAGCCGCAAGACGCAAGGATGATCGTCTTAACGCGCGACCAAATCCTTTGTATTGCATTTGTGGGCGATAGCGCTCTGCCCAATTAGGGTACTGTTCGGGATGGAGGAAGTCGACGCTTTGGCTTTCTGCTTTTTGGGGTAGCTCATTCACTTGAAATAAATACGCGCCCAACAATGGAATGCTGCGATGCCAAACCAATTGCGCGGGTGAATTAGAGGGATCCACCAAGCTTAGACTGCGTATCTTTTCGGGAAAATGGGCGGCGTAATATGCACCGATGAAGCCGCCGAATGATAGCCCGACCACGTCGACCTTTTGCGAAATGTTGAGTGTCGCGAGTAATTCGTTGATTTGCCGAGCATACATCGCACCGTCATACTGTGCATCTGGACGATCTGAATACCCTCGACCAAACAGATCAAAACGAATGACGCGATAACCTGATTTGCTTAAGATAGCAAAACTTGTGTCCCAAATATAAGAAGGGACAGAAAATCCATGCACCAAGAGGATCACGCGACCATCTTTCGGACCAGCTTCTTCGTAGTAGGTATAGCCATCGCTGAGTTGTGCGTATGTGCCACCTATCTGTTGCCTAACGGCTGAGTTTAAGTCGATTTTCTCAGGATTCCTAAATTCGTAATAAGACACGGCGGTGATAACAATCGCTGTGAGTCCGATTAAGATTTTCTGAGATAGTTTCATCGACATACCTTAGTAGGAGTGAGCGGGAACTTTAATGATGTGTATCTTGGAAGCGAGCCTGTGATTCCCGATAGACGTTGGATTCACCTTCTGGTCGTGTTTTAAATCGACGATGTGTCCAAAAATATTCCGCTGGCATGTGCAAGATCTCAGCCTCAATGTAACTATTCATGAAGCGGGTTGAGCTCACAATATCAGCATGGGGGTACTCGGTCCAAGCGTGATCGAATTTAACATTCCAACCGTCATAGTTTGGACGTATGCTGGCAATGACAGGGATCACCTTGGCATGCGTAGCGGCAGCAATTCGTGGTAATGCGGTCAAAGTCGCAGCTGGGACACCGAAGAATGGAACGAATTCTGCATCTTTGCGGCCAAAATCCATATCAGGCAACATGAAAAAAGGTAGGTTTTCTTTCATCGCGCGGATGATGGGTTTCACGCCTTCGGCGCGAGAAAACAGTTTGACTGGACGAAAGCGCGAACGACCACGTCGCAAGGCTTTGTCAAAGGACTTATTTCTTTGCGTTGTATAAATCGAGCAGAGTGAGGATTCCAACATGACGGCGACGCCAGCGACGTCAAGACTCACAAAGTGTGGGCACATAAAAATCGTTGGACTGCTAAGCATTTCTGCCATAGGCGCACTATATTCCACGTGAATTAGTTTGCGAAGACGCGCCTCTGATGACCACCAAAGAATACTTCGTTCCAAGACACTGCGAACATAGACTTGAAAATGGCGTCGTGTGATTTGTTTCCGTTCTTGCTCCGACATGGCAGGAAAACAAAGGCGTAAATTCGTCATGCAAATATGGCGTCGACGTTTTAGGCTCAAATAAAGTAGGCCGCCGATCAGTTCACCGATGCGCGCCAAAATCGGTAGTGGTAACCAGTGCAGCAACCACATCAAGCCGATCGCAAATCTCATGTTGTTTCCTGCTGATTGAATTCTTCTGGTCCACTGACTCCATCCGGTTTTTTGTAGCGGTGATAGCTCCAAAAGTATTGCGATGGTGCCTCGGCAATGAGTTTTTCCATTGCACGATTGATGGCACGGGCTTGCTCGGAAGGCTCACCGTCCAGAGCCTCTTCGAACGGCACAAATCGTTGTACAAAGCCACGACCGAAAGGCAAGCGCTCTGCATACGTCAGAATAATCGGTGCTCCGGTCATGTTGGCTAATTTTGCGGATAAGGTCATCGTGTAAGCTGGCTTACCAAAAAAATTAGCCCAAACGCCTTCGCCTTCTTGTGGAACTTGGTCAGGCAATAAACCAATCGCCTCTCCTTTTTTAAGTGCTTTCGCTAAAGCACGCACGCCAGAAAGATTCGCGGGCGCCAGTAACATCCCACTCGATGCTCGCGCATCTTCAAGTAGTGGCTTCAATGCTTCTTTACGCGGTGGCCGATAAAGTACGGTCATTTTGGTTCGCAAGGCAATCGATTTTCCTGACAACTCAAAACAACCTAAGTGGGGAGTTAAAAACACCACGCCTTTCTTCGCATCAATCGCAGCTTGTGCGATTTCCCAGTTTTCTAGAGAGACTTTGGCGGCGAGACGCTCGTGACTACCTAACCAAATCAGGGGCAGTTCCATGATATTTTTCCCTGCTTCACGAATCGCGCGCCCCAGATGGGGTTGAACTCCAGCTAATGCCATATTGTCACGCATACGTTGACGATAGGTAGGCGATAGCGCGTAGACTATATAGCCAAGAATGACGCCGACAAAATGTAATAGTGGCAGTGGAAAAACGGATAAAAAACGGAACAGTCGTAGCAGCATGAGCCAGAAAGTGGAGATGAAAATAGTAATGAAATGCTAAGGAGTATAAATGCGAGTCATATTGATACACCTCAAAAATCTAAGGCAATTCGACATGAAACCAATAAGAGGCGTAAAATAGCACATATTGGCAATCGAATGAAATTATCGATCGGTTCTGCGACATTTTTAGAATCGCGACATAAATAGGTTGGTTGCCCCCGCCGAGTTAAACAGACAACTTGCGAAGCGGGTTATAAATTTCGCTAAAGCGTCGCAGGAAACCTTTCTGACTGCGACTTAACGTCACTTATATAGGAGCCTGCGATGGCAAATGATTTTCTCTTCACTTCAGAATCCGTTTCTGAAGGTCACCCAGACAAAGTTGCTGATCAAATTTCTGATGCGATTTTGGATGCCATTTTCGAACAAGATCCTCGTTCTCGTGTTGCAGCAGAAACCCTGGTCAATACCGGTTTGGTGGTTTTGGCTGGTGAAATTACCACCAATGCACATGTGGATTATATTCAAGTTGCGCGCGATACGATCAAGCGGATTGGATACGATAATACTGAATATGGTATCGACTACAAAGGCTGCGCGGTTTTAGTCGCTTACGACAAACAATCCAATGACATTGCGCAAGGCGTGGATCACGCGTCGGATGATCATTTAAATACCGGGGCGGGTGATCAAGGTTTAATGTTTGGTTATGCGTGCGACGAAACACCAGAATTAATGCCTGCGCCAATTTACTATTCCCATCGTTTAGTCGAACGCCAGGCACAATTGCGGAAGGACGGTCGCCTGCCATTTTTGCGTCCAGATGCAAAGGGCCAAGTCACTATGCGATATGTTGATGGTAAACCACATAGCATTGATACCGTAGTGCTGTCGACTCAACATAGTCCTGATCAGAGTGATGGCAATAAAATGAAAGCTTCGTTTGTGGAGGCCATCGTTGAAGAAATTATTCGCCCTGTGTTACCGGCTGAATGGTTGAAAGATACGAAGTTCCTGATTAACCCGACTGGTCGCTTTGTCATCGGTGGTCCACAAGGCGATTGTGGATTGACAGGACGTAAAATTATTGTTGATACCTACGGTGGCGCATGCCCACACGGTGGTGGTGCTTTTTCAGGCAAAGATCCAACTAAGGTCGACCGTTCTGCTGCTTATGCTGCGCGTTATGTTGCAAAAAATATTGTGGCAGCTGGCTTGGCGAAGCAATGTCAAATCCAAGTGGCTTATGCAATTGGTGTAGCACGCCCAATGAATGTGACTGTGTACACGGAAGGAACGGGCGTGATTCCGGATGAGCAAATTGCAGCTTTGGTCAACGAATATTTTGACTTGCGTCCTCGCGGCATTATTCAAATGTTGGATTTATTGCGCCCAATTTATCAAAAAACGGCAGCCTACGGCCATTTTGGTCGTGAGGAACCGGAGTTTACTTGGGAGCGTACTGATAAAGCACAGATTTTGCGTGCTGCGGCAGGTTTATAAACCAATTCGAAATGGCTTGATTTTGAATCGTTTAGCGCCAGTGGTTTTGACGTCAAAGCAGATCAGTCAACTGATAAGTCGAGGAGCGATGTTGCTGTTGAGCGCATCGCTCTTTTCTTTGTCGGCACACGCTGTTGAAGAGACCAGTTTTAGCCCTGGATCTGGGGTGCAAAGAAATGTCAATCACCTCAAGGCATTACAAGATTGGTGTAAGCAAGTTACACCACGTCTGCCAAAAGTATCGTTGAATGAGTGTCGCACTAGTCGACTCCAGGTGAGCTCTGGTAAGTCGTTTAAAGGACTGCCTTTGATGACGAGAGATTTTTCGTCCGATCCTAAACTCAAACGCGCGAGAAAAGTTTTGTTGATCGGGGGCATTCATGGCGATGAAAAAACCGCGACCGCTGTGGTTTTTAAATGGCTAGAAACATTAGCAAAAAATCCCACACAAGAGTTTCAGTGGAAGGTTGCACCATTGGTCAATCCCGACGGTTTACTAGCGCCCAAAGCGACGCGTGTTAACGCGCGAGGTGTCGATCTGAATCGTAATTTTCCAACGCCCGATTGGGATAAAGAAGCGCTTAAGTATTGGGAACAAAAAACCAAAAGCGATCCGCGTCGTTATCCAGGTAAGACTCCTGTTTCGGAACCTGAAAGTAAGTGGGTATTTGAAACCATCACGACGTTCAAGCCAGATGTGATCATTTCTGTGCATGCGCCATTTGGCGTGTTGGATTTAGATGGACCAGCACAGCCACCGACGCGATTTGGTCGACTCCACTTTAATCGTGTCGGCGTCTACGCAGGTTCGCTCGGTAATTACAGTGGGATGCATCAGGAGACTCCAGTTTTGACAATAGAACTGCCACACGCCTTGAATATGCCTAGTCCTGCTGAAACTGCACGCATTTGGTCCGATATGCAAATTTGGATACGAAATAATGTATCGGTTCGTAAAAAGTAAGCTTTCCAAGATATTGGCTTTGACAGCTTTTTCTAAATTTTCTACGTAGTTTAGCATTGCCAAATAAACCGCTACGCGCACGGTTTATACTTTGTGCAGCTTGGACACCGTGGTAAAGCTAGGCGCTCCATGCCGTATCAAGTGGTTGACATTGAACCGAATTTCCAATGACTACATCAAATAAAGAAAAAATGAAGACAAATATGAAAATACTCGTCGCTGCGGCACTCGTTTTAGGTGCGCCAAGCATATTCGCACAAGTCGAAGATAAACATCAGTGGCTAGAAGACGTGGGTGGAGAAAAAGCTTTAGATTGGGTTAAAGCGAGGAATCAAGAGACACGGAATAAGTTAGACAGCGATCAAGGCTTTTTAAAATTGCGTAACGATCTTCAAGTGATTTTGGATTCAAAAGATCGCATTCCTGGTATTCAGAAGATGGGGAATTGGGTCTATAACTACTGGATGGACGCAGATCATCCACGTGGTATATGGCGCAAAACGAGTATGCGTGAATATCGCAAGCCACAACCAAAGTGGGAGATCGTGTTTGATCTTGATGCGATTGCCAAAGAGGAAAAAGAGAATTGGGTGTTTAAAGGAAGCCAGTGTCGAGAGCCAGAATTTGATCGATGCATCGTTAGCTTGTCCCGAGGCGGTGCTGATGCCGTGACCATTCGAGAACTGGATTTGAAATCGAAGCGTTTTCTAAAGGATGGCTTTGCTCTACCTGAGGCAAAGATGAATATCGCATGGCGCGACAAAGACACCTTATACATTGCGACGGATTTTGGTGCTGGCAGTCTGACTGATTCTGGTTATCCACGGATTGTCAAAGAATGGTCTAGAGGCACACCAATAGGAACAGCAAAAACTGTCTTTGAAGGACAAAAAGAAGATATCAGTGTGTCAGCCGGCGTGGCACGCCACCGCGGTATTGCCCATCAAATTGTTAATCGTGCAGTGACCTTTTACACTTCAGAAGTCTTCTTAATGCAAGGTAGTAAGTTACAAAAACTAGATATTCCCGCACAAACTGGCTACGAGTTTTTTGGGTCGCAATTGATCGTCACACCAAACGAGTCTTGGACCACAGGCGGCAAAACATATCCTCAAGGCAGTGTGCTAGCGATTGACTTTGATAAATTCTTGAAAGGCGACAGGAATTTTACGGTCTTATTTCAACCAACCGAGCATGCATCATTTACAGGTCTCACTGCGACAAAGAATTTTCTTTTGATGCAATTGCTGCAGGACGTTAAGAGTAGTTTGGTCGAGTTGCAATTCAAAGGCGGTAAGTGGAGTGCGCGTAATGTGAATTTACCGACGATGGGCGCGGTCGGCGTCAGCCCTCTGGATGCAGATAAGTCCGACGAATATCTACTCAGTTACTCTGATTATTTGACGCCGAGCGTCTTGCAGTTGGCAAAGGCTGGCACGGATCAGCGCGAATTATTGAAATCGGCTCCGGCCTTCTTTGATGCGAGCCCCTACCAAACACTGCAAAAGTTTGCGACGTCTAAAGATGGCACAAAAGTTCCGTATTTTATGGTGTTCAGAAAAGATATCCAATTCGATGGCCGCAATCCAACTCTGCTTTATGGATATGGTGGGTTTCAGGTTTCATTGACACCCTCGTATTCGGGTGGCACGGGTAAAGCGTGGTTGGAAAAAGGCGGGGTGTATGTGGTTGCGAATATTCGAGGCGGTGGTGAATATGGTCCACGTTGGCATCAAGCTGCGTTGAAACAAAATCGCCAGCGTGCTTACGAGGATTTTGCTGCAATTGCGGAAGACTTGATTGCGAGTAAGGTTACGAGCTCTCAACATCTAGGCGCGATGGGCGGAAGTAATGGTGGCTTATTGGCAGGCGTTGCATTGACACAAAGACCTGATTTATTCAATGCCGTGGTGAGTCAAGTTCCTTTGTTAGACATGCAGCGATTCAATAAACTGTTGGCAGGCGCATCTTGGATGGGGGAATATGGCAATCCAGATGTGCCGCAAGAATGGGAGTTTATTCAACGTTATTCACCTTACCACAACGTCAAAGCGGAAGTGAAATATCCCAACGTCTTGTTCATCACCTCCACTCGTGACGATCGTGTCCATCCTGGACATGCCCGTAAAATGGCGGCAAAGATGTTGGAGCAAGGCCATCCCAATGTATGGTATTTTGAAAACACCGAGGGCGGGCATGGTGGGGCTGCGAATAATGCGCAACGGGCTGATATGAGTGCGATTACCTATTCATTCCTTTGGAATATGCTAAAGTAAAAGTTATTCGTTATTTGTGTGTTGCGGTGTCAAACTAAACGACAAAAAAGCAGGTGAGTTTTCCCTGCTTTTTTGTTTTTTTTGCCACCGTAAGAAATCGTGCAAGACTTAGATTACTTGCTATTTGATTGAATTATTTGGAATGTCCCAAATGAGCTTATACCAGCTTCTCGCGCAATTTATCCGTCAGCATTGGCGCGCGTATAGTGCTGCCGCAGTGATGTTGTTGATGGTCGCAAGCTTTACAATTCTGATCCCACGTAAGATTGGACAAGTGATTGATGCGATGGTGCAGCATCATTTGCATGGCGAGGCCTTGATTTGGGAATTGGCAACGATTGTAATGATGGGCGTCGCCATTTACTTCTTACGGGTCGGCTGGCGTCTACAATTGTTCGCAGCATCCTATAAATTAGGCGCAGAATTGCGTTTGCGCTTATATCAGCGCCTGAGCCTGCAAAACCCCGCCTTTTTTCAACAGCAGCGTACTGGTGATTTAATGGCACTTGGAACGAATGATGCTGATGCGATTGAATTAGCGGCGGGCGAGGCGGCACTCGCTGGATTCGATGGGTTGATGACCTTCGTGTTGGTGATCGCGATGATGACCTTGGGCGTCGATTGGCGTCTTGCGTTGGCAAGCTTACTTCCTTTTCCTTTTATGGCATGGGCCTTCAAACGGATTACCCATCAAATTCATGATGCATCGAAAGAATCCTTGGAGCGGTTTAGTCAGCTTAATGATCATGTTCAGGAAAGTATTTCAGGTGTACGGACATTACGCGTACTTGGACTGGAGCAGCGCAGCGCAGAGCAATTCGCGGTACTGGCAGAACAGGCTGCTGCGGCAAGTTTGCGCTCGCAACGTTGGGAAGCAGCATACGAGCCAGCCGTTGGGATTACGCTCACCGCTGCAGGTGCATTGACCTTGGGGGTCGGTGCCTATTTGGTTTGGCACGGTGAAATGAGTATAGGCAACCTCACGGCATTTAGTATGTATTTGGGGCAGCTGATATGGCCGATGTTTGCAGCGGGTTGGGTATTGTCCTTGTTGGAGCGTGGAAAAGCAGCATGGGCAAGATTACGTCCCGTGCTGAAAGCAGAATTGGTAGTTCGAGATCTCGGAAAACTTGATGCACAACCCGTTGGAAAAATACGATTTGAACAGATTCATTTTTCTTATCCAGCACAATCTAAACTAGCCCTGAACAATCTCAGTTTTGAATTGCTGCCAGGTCAAACCTTGGGTATTGTTGGCCCGACTGGTGCTGGAAAGTCGAGCGTGTTGCGTCTTATCTTGCGTCAGTTCGAAGCACAACAAGGGCAGATCAGTTGGGGCGAAACATTAGTTCAGGCATTTCCCTTGGTACGTCTGCGTAGCGCTATCAACTGGGTTTCGCAAGAACCGTTTTTGTTTTCCGCATCGATTGCGGAAAACATTGCACTCTCTAACCCCACAGCAAGTCGCGAGCAGATTATGGTTGCGGCAAAATTGGCTGCGATTCATGATGATATTTTGCGTTTCCCAGAAGCTTATGACACGCCGGTCGGAGAGCGCGGTGTCACTCTATCGGGCGGCCAGAAGCAACGTGTTGCGATTGCTCGAGCACTGTTGACTGATAGTCCATTGCTTCTGCTCGACGATGCCTTGTCGGCAATCGATACTGATACAGAGACGCGCATCTTGCGCCATCTCGCAGAGTTAAAAACTGGGCATCCTGAGCGAACTGCAATCATCGTCAGCCATCGATTAAGCGCCGTCGTTGATGCGGATTACATTTTGGTCTTGCGCGATGGTTGCTTAGTTGAACAAGGTAGCCATGAGCAGCTATTGGCGCAGGACGCATGGTATGCAAGCCAATGGAAGTATCAGCAACTTGAGGCGGCAATCGAAGCGGCAAGTTAGTCTGTCGTAAGACATGTATTGGGTTATGCCGTGGCACACATGGATAACCGAGAGTTGAAATCGATAAATGGGGTCGTGAATTGACGTGATCCACACCATTTTCTGAAATGTATTCGATGAGTGAAATAATGAAATCGCCCGTATCTGAGAGAAAACTTGCAGTGCAGCTATTGATGAATGCTGCTAAACCAGAGCGGCGCCATGTTGTTTTGGGGGTGGTTTTTCTTTTGCTCGCATCTGGCCTCGAGGCTTTAGGTCCAATTCTTGGAAAAGCGTTCATTGATTACTACTTACTACCTCGCAATCAAGACTTGCCGATGATGGGAGTCTTGTTGGCAGTCTTTCTTGTGACCGGCTGGTGGGCAACTTGGTTACGCTATCTGCAGTTGGCACGATTGGCAGGTGTTGCTATGCGTTCCGTGAGGCGTTTGCGTGAACAGGTCTATGCGCATGTGTTGCGTTTGCCAATGGCGTTTTTTGATAAAGCGATCACGGGCCAGCTAGTCAGTCGTGTCACCAACGATACCGAAGCGGTAAAGAATTTATACGTGCAGGTTTTGTTCGTGATGCTGGATAGTTCTATTGTGGTACTTGGTGCGCTGATTGCGATGGCTTGGCTGGATTGGCGTCTCATGTTGATCGTATTGACCTTAGTGCCTGCTGTCGTTGTAATTGTCTGGTTTTATCAGCGTTGGAGCGCGCCTGCGGTGACTCGCGCGCGGCAGATGCGCAGCGAAATCAATGCGCAAGTCGCAGAGAGTATTAATGGAATGACTGCGCTTCAGGCGTGCAATGCTGAACAGGCATTCGGTACCCGATTTGAGGGAGCGAATCAACAACACTATGCTGCGCGAGTTGACGAGTTGCGGGCGAATGCATGGCTGTTACGTCCAGCATTAGATTTATTGAATTCCTTACTCTTGGTCGCCGTCATTTTTATCTATGGACAGCGCGAATTTTCTGGATTGGAAGTAGGGGTTTTGTATGCATTTGTTAGTTACATCGCACGGGTCGTTGATCCCCTGATACAGATTACTTTGCAATTCGGACAGATACAGCAAGCGGTGGTTTCCGCCGCGCGCGTGAATACTCTTTTGCAAGAAGAGCCGGCACCTTCTTCTCATACGAGTATGGAAGTATCGAAGGGTGCGTTAACAATTGAAAAACTGAACTTTGCCTACCAGGTGCCACAGTTTGTTTTACATGATATTGATTTGCGTATTCCGGCGGGAAGTTTTTACGGCATCGTTGGACACACTGGTAGTGGCAAATCGAGCCTGTTGAGCTTGTTACTACGTTTTTATACGGCGCAAAGCGGTACGATAAAAATTGATGATTTCGTATTGTCAGAACTGAGCGATGAAAATTTTCGTGCGAGTGTCGGCTTAGTGCCGCAGGAACCATTTCTACTTGCTGCCAATGCGCGTGAAAATATTACGATGGGACGCGATATTTCTGATGCTGACGTGATTGCTGCGGCCAAAGCTGCGCACGCACATGAGTTCATCTTACAACTGGAACATGGCTATTTAACGCCACTTGGTGAAGGTGGTGCGAAACTGTCAACTGGTCAAAAGCAGTTGATTGCGATTGCGCGAGCGTTGGCAGGAAAGCCCAAAATTCTGTTCTTAGATGAGGCAACATCTCATATCGACAGCGAAACTGAGCAAATCGTTCAGGTCGCACTCAATGCATTACGGGGATCAGTCACCGTGATTGCGATTGCGCACCGTCTCTCTACGATCCGGGATGCAGATCAAATTGTTGTATTAAATCACGGTCGCCTCGCAGAACAAGGCTCGCACAGCGAGTTGATGGAAATTCAAAATGGTTTGTACCAAAAACTGTATTTGCTACAAACCTTAGAATTGTGATCCTCTTCGATCTTTAATTTTTCAGATCTAGTTTGTACATCCCTTCGCAGATGATGATCGCAACTAAAGTACTATCGAAGGCAAGTAACCTGACGAACTTCGGGTTGGTGCAGATAGGTTCTGCCGGGATCTGGCGCCTTATAACAGCGCCCGTTCACCTTGGAAATTTTGCTTCCATCGCTCCTTGTATAGGTTTCGATTTCTGTGCCGGGTGGTTTGCCAGCTTGGGCGAGCTTGCCTCTTAGTTCATCCCGTTTGTCATGGAAAGGATAATTTTGTTTTTCCCAATACTCTCGGACAATTTGATTTGGTGGTTTGGCAGCCTCTAGTTTTTGCTGTTCAAAAAATTGGTCATGTTCTAATGCCCTGCGAATGCTAGTGAGGTCACGGTTAATGGAACCCGATCTCATAAGCGGAGATTCAACCGATTCGGGCGTGCCAAATGTGAGGTCGTGTTTAGATCCAATGACAGGCAAAACACTTATATTTTCTTTTCCTTTTGTTTGCTTCGTTTTTTTGGTACTAATGATATAGCTTGTTTCTGTGGTTTTTTTGATTCCTCCGGAGCCATCTGGATTGCGACTGATTTGCTTAGATTCGGATGTGTTTGTGAGATTTTTGTAGCGAGTGAAAAAGACAAGCTTAGTTGAAGTTTGAAGAAGCTTCGCTCTTGGCGAATAAAAATATGAATTTTCGAAGAAATTGATTATTAAATATCCGTGGATTAACAAGACGATGAATGCCGATATGGTTGTAGGGGAACGAACCTTTATGAAAATTGCCATAGGAATTTTGGATTTCTTTTTGTTTGTTGTGCTTCGCTACACCCAAGAGGGAAAGTGATTAGTCTAAACGAGGATCGACACAAACCCTTGTTTAATTAATAGAAATAGAAGAATGCCCTAAAAGGTATTGAATGGCAGTACCCGTGAAAGAAAGTGCTTGCTTCAAGATCGACTCCGATTACACTGTTTCCTTTCATCCTGTGCGCTAGATATCTGCTAGCTAAATTTTATGAAATTGTTATTCGCTGCCGCTGCCGGTGTTTCGATTTTTGTTTTAGCTGTATTGGCCTATGTTTTCTTGGTGTTAGCACCTGGATTGCCCGAGTTGACCGCGGTGACCGATTATCAGCCCAAAATTCCTCTTCGAATTTATACGGCAGATAACACCTTGATTGGTGAGTTTGGCGAAGAACATCGCGATTTTGTTCCGATCAAAGAAATTCCTGAAACTTTAAAAAAGGCCGTGCTATCTATCGAAGACGCTCGGTTTTATGAGCACACGGGTGTCGATTACATTGGTGTCGCGCGTGCGCTTGTCGCCTCGGTAACAGGGGGCGTACAGCAGGGGGCATCGACGATTACGATGCAAGTTGCGAGAAATTTTTTTCTGACACGAGAAAAATCGATGTCGCGCAAATTGCGCGAAATGCTGTTGGCCAAAAGAATCGAAGATGCGCTAAGCAAAGATCAGATTCTTGAACTATATATGAATCAAATTTATCTCGGCCAGCGTACTCATGGATTTTCCAGTGCGGCGCGTACCTACTTTAATAAATCGCTGAAAGATCTCAGTCTTGCGGAAAGTGCTATGTTGGCAGGCATCCCACAAAATCCAGCACGCCATAATCCTGCGGTGAATTTTGAGCGAGCAAAGAAACGTCAAATACTCGTTTTGAAAAGTATGTTGAGACACGAAGACATTACTCAGGCGCAGTTTGATGTCGCGAGTAAAGAACGTTTACACGTGACGAAAGTGCCGCAATTTGAGTCGCATGCAGCCTATGTTGCTGAAATGGTGCGTCAGAAAATCTATGAGCAGTTTAAAGAGGACGCTTATACGACAGGTATCAAAGTAATCACGACGCTAGATCGTGATGAGCAAGATGCCGCGTATGAGTCACTGCGACGGAATGTACTTCTCTACGATCAACGTCATGGGTATCGTGGACCAGAGGCTTTTGTTGAGTTGCCCAGTGATGATAGTCAGCGAGATGAGGTGATTGATGAATTTTTGCAAAAATTTCCGTCTAGTGAAGGCTTGATTTCTGCTGTCGTCACCGAAGTCTCGAGTAAGCTCATAAAAGCGGATTTAGCAACAGGGGAATCAGTTGAAATTAGCGGGGAGGGCTTACGCCTAGCGGTTGGTGCTTTGCAATCAAAAGCAAATCGGGACTTAAAAATTCGCGTCGGCGCATTAATTCGGGTGATGCAAGATAATCGTGGAAAATGGTCAGTTACACAGGCCCCCGAAGTGGATGCAGCCTACGTCTCTTTAAATTCTGATGATGGTTCGTATCGCGCCTTGGTCGGTGGCTTTGATTTTAATCGTAAGAAGTTTAATCATGTGACGAGCGGCTGGCGCCAACCAGGTTCGGCAATGAAACCATTTATCTACTCAGCGGCATTGGAAAAAGGTTTTTCACCTTCAAGCTTGATTAATGATGTTCCTTTGTCACAGACGAGCGAAGAAGAGTTGAAGTGGGATCCACGTAATGATGATGGTAAGTATGATGGTCCCATCGATATGCAACGCGCATTGGCACAGTCAAAGAACGTTGTCGCCGTTCGTATCTTGAAAGCGATTGGCGCGTCGTATGGGCGTGACTATTTGCCTCGATTCGGTTTTGAACAAGCGAAACATCCTCTCAACCTCACTTTAGCTCTCGGCACCGGTGCGGTTACACCGCTACAATTGGCGGGAGCTTATGCGGTATTTGCAAATGGTGGTTTTCAAGTACAACCTTGGTTAATTCAAAAAGTGTTAGATGGAAAAGGCAAAGTGATTTTCGAGGCAAAAGTCCCCGCTACCCCTACAGAAGACATGCGCGTGTTGGATAGTAGGAATGCATTCGTAATGGATAGCATGATGCGAGAAGTTGTCCGCTCGGGTACTGGCGCTGCGGCCACGCAAAAGCTGGGGCGACGTGATTTGGCGGGTAAAACAGGGACAACGAGTGATGCGGTTGATGGATGGTTTGCGGGTTATGCTGGAAATGTTGTGGCAGTTTCCTGGATGGGTTTTGATAATCCTAAATCTTTAGGAGGGCGTGAATTTGGTGCCACGGTCGCCTTGCCGATATGGATCGACGCGATGCGCCATGCTTTGAAGGGAAAACCTGAGTATTCAAGACCAGTACCAGAAAATCTTTTAATGCAAGATGGTAAATGGATCTACGCTGAATATGCAGAAGGGGGTGGGGTCAAAACCTTGGACATCGAAGAAAGCCAATCGACACTTCCACCGATTGAACAACCTTGAATGACTGAGTGGAGATTCGCTTCAGTTTATTTTCGCAAATTGCACTTCCAGGGCTTGATCGATTTGCGTGATCGGTAAAAAAAAGCCCGCAAATGATTGCGGGCAAAATCCACACCCTTGGAGGAGTAGTCAGATGAGTCTTCATCATAGCGATGAAATATGACCTGACGATGACGATCCATATTTTTTGTCGATTCTCAGTTTTAAGCTTGGTACTTTGTAATAGTTAGAAAATCTTTTGCAAATGGCAGGGGCACTAGTGGGTCACTCAGTTGATCTTTTCTTGTTCTTTCGCGGGTTCTTGCGGAGCTGGTGAGTGGAGTTGAGACATTTCGCTATCGGGCTTCTTCACATCATCCAAGTAACGTTCAACCAGATCATAGAAGCGGCTATACAGCTTGGCGTCTGAGATCGTTTCACTCGCGACTTTAACCATCGAATCGTTGCTCGCGCCGATAGGCAACGAGATGGAGCCGATGCCACCAACACCCAAGCTCGCACTTGAGCTATTCTTTTTAAGGGAATAGCGGTCTCGAACTGCATTGGCAAAGATGGTCGTACTATTGCTACCTTTGCTATTGGGTGCGCAAACTATGTTAAATTCAATTTCGACATGGGTTTCGTCGTCGGATTGAAATTTACGACGACCTTTTACATTGCTGTCATTCGCTTCACTGATGATGTAACCTTGGCTAAGCAAGGCGCGACGAGACGCTTCACAACTTTCTTGCGCGTTGCCCGGAACCGCGTAGGTGAACATATCTGCGGTGCCGAATTCATCGCGATGTACTAGTTTGGGTTTGACGCTACTACAACCGATCAAAACGAAAGTTACCAGCATTGACATGCTGGGATAAACGATAAATTTTTTTAGGTATCCCATGCCTTTCAGCTCCGTCTCAAGGTTAGAACTTGTTGACCCATTTCTAAATTTTTACTGATCGGTTGATCAAGCGGTGGTGCGCTTCTCGTATCATCGTTTCAGTTGTTCCCCAATCCACGCAGGCGTCGGTGACTGAACAACCATAAGTGAGTTGGGTTAAATCGGCAGGGATCTTTTGGTTCCCTGCAACGATATTCGATTCGATCATCACGCCAACTAAAGCGCGATTGCCATTGACGATTTGATTGATGACGTCGGCCATGACGAGCGGTTGCAATTCAGGCTTCTTGAAACTATTCGCGTGCGAACAATCGACAATAATATTGGCTGGTAATTGAGCTTTTTTCAAGGCTTGTTCAGCCATCGCGACGGAGACTGTATCGTAATTTGGACGTCCATCACCACCACGTAAAACCACATGCCCGTATTGGTTGCCACGAGTCCGCACAACGGATACTTTTCCTTGTCCGTTCAGACCAAGAAAAGAATGGGGATGTGAGGCTGATAAAATTGCGTTGATCGCAATGCTTATGTCGCCATCTGTTCCATTTTTAAACCCAACCGGTGTTGATAGACCGGAAGACATTTCACGATGGGTTTGGGACTCGGTGGTGCGGGCACCAATCGCAGTCCAAGCGATTAAATCTCCCAGATACTGCGGAGAGATCGGATCTAGCGCCTCGGTTGCGGTAGGCAATCCTAATTCGCAGATATCAAGTAAAAACTGTCGTGCTTTTTCCATCCCGATATCAACTTGGAATGAATCATCCATATACGGATCGTTGATATAACCTTTCCACCCAGTGGTTGTGCGTGGTTTTTCAAAATAGACGCGCATAACCAATAGCATGCTTGATTTGACTTCCTCTTGTAGCGCTTTTAAGCGGCGTGCATAGTCAATGCCAGCGACGGGATCATGAATTGAGCAGGGGCCCACAACCACAATCAGCCGCGAGTCACGTCGATCTAAAATTTGCTTTAGTTGCTCCCGGCCAGCATCGACCACCGCTGCCGCTTGCTCTGAGAGCGGCAGTTTGGCGTGTAATTCTTCCGGTGTTGGCATTGCAGCAAACGAAGTAACATTGATATTTTCTAGATCTTGGCTATTCATAGTCTGGCACTAGGTGATTGAGAGTGAATGAGAAACGTTGTCAGTCCATTATAGTTGATGCATTGCACAATGACTGTACTCTCAACGCCGAAAAATCCTCGGAAATTGCCAAAAATAGCCTTATGCGGCTCGAATGGCGATCAGAACGGGAAAATAAGCCTACTTTTTGGGGGGTGTTTCTAAGTTTGAAGTGGACTGGCGTCTTGTAAAGTAGAACAACTCTCCAATTCGTTTAGGTGCTTTATGGTTTCTACTTCCACTCGTCGGCAGCAAAAAAATTTTGATCCGCGTGCTTTGCGCGGCATACCAGGTCAAATTTATGCTTTACGTAATAGTGGGTTAAAGGAAGGCTTGCTACACATCGGTGTCTCGCGGCGCAGCGGTTGGGCAAAAGCATTAGAGTTAAATCGAGATAAAAGTAACTTGATTCCTGGTGCTTATGAATGCGTTTTTGAGATGCAAGCGCAGGACAGTGGTACGGCATTAGAAGCGATCTTTTCAATTTTGGCGCATACGCGACCAGAGCGTTCGACACAGGATTTTTTTGAAATTGATCTGGCTAGTGCAGAACATATTATTCGTCGCACGATTCAAGAAACTGATCGCCATTTCCGAGCACGATTTGAGCATGATATTGAATTGCGGGTGTATCGAGAGCTAGAGACTGCAGTTGCGTCCGAAGCTTTGATGCAAACCTCTGCACAAGGTTTGCAATCCGATGTCACAGTACGAGAGAGCATCTTTAAGAAAGCCAAGTCCTGGTTTAGTTGAAGGCTAGGCGAATATAAAAATAGATCGCCATATGCATCAGTCGATATCGGTATGCTGGTTCATAAATTGTTGACCCCCATCGTGCCATCGGCCCCCTTCATACCGATGGCACCAAATTTTTCTACGTCTCGACCCTGATTTCAGTTACCGTGAAAAAGGGCTTGCCATCACGTGTGTGGCAGGTTCCAGTCCAGTGTTGGTGTGATGTTGCACTCCAATGGATTTGACTCCCTTCAGATTTACCCCTGCAAGCTGCATGTGCCTTCTCTGGGATGTTTATATCAGGTGGTGGTGGTGGTGGTGGTGGTGGTGGTGGTGGTGGTGGTGGTGGTGGTGGTGGTGGTGGTGGTGGTGGTGGTGGTGGCAATTCTGGTAGATCCGCCAGATCAGGCGCTGAGGGCTGAGTCGGTGGTAGCGGCGGTGCAATTGGAAGCGGCGGCAATGGGGGCAGCGGTGAATTCACAGTACGGCGTGAGATTTTAGCAGGGCGAAGTGGCGCGGTGATTTGCTCACACTCTTGCTTACTATTTTCATCTTTACAGGTCGTATTGATAGGATTTTTCCTGATATTTGAATCTTCAATAAGGGCCTGCTGTTCTTTTCCTGAGTTTTGTCGTTGAGGCGTTTGAACTTCTTGCCTGGGTTCTTGGGCTGCGCTATGGTGAATGTGAGCGACACAACATGTCGCGATCAAAATTGTAATGAGTCTCATCATTTCTCCTTTTTAGATAGAGGTGCTGAGGTGAATCGAGAAAAAATCCATCGCGAGGTAGACGGATGTCTTAGAGATTTTTTTACCTCAGTGGATTTATGATGCAAGGGAAATGTGGAGAAATCGTGGATACTGATCGCGAATATCAAGTGCGAATATCAAGTGCGAATACCAAATCGAGAAGTCTGTTTCTAAGGTAAGCTTATCCCGTGAGCACCTTGCTTAACAGACGGAACCAACGCCATCAAAGCGATAGCCAACGCCGTAAATAGAATGAATGACAGCTTGTTCACCTGTAATAAGCTGTAATTTTTTGCGCAAATTTTTGATATGGCTATCGATTGCCCTATCTGTGACATCGAGTTTTTCTTCACATGCAATATCGAGCAATTGAGCACGTGAAAATACGCGACTTGGATGCATCACAAAGTGTTGCAGTAATAAGAATTCGCTACGCGTTAAATCGATGATTTTCCCTTCAAAGAGTGCAGACTGTTTCGCGATGTCAATAGATAGTTGAGCCTGATTCTTCTTCGAGAGTTCAGAATCGTAAGATTGACATCGCTTCAGAATTGTTTTGCATCTCGCTATGAGTTCACGTGGACTAAATGGCTTGCATAGATAGTCGTCAGCACCTGCGTCGAGTCCAATCAAGCGATCGATTTCCTCGACTTTCGCTGTGACCATAATGATAGGGATGTTTGAAAATGTTCGTACAGCGCGACAAAGACTGAGTCCATCTAAGCGCGGTAACATCAGATCCAGTACCAATATGGCGCTACGCGGCAGCGACTGTTGGTTTGGTATCGGTGATTGTTGTTGGAGAAGGTAGTCAAGTGCAACTTGGCCGTCATGGATAATTGTTGGTTCAAATTGATTGGCGCGTGCATAGTCAGCAATCAAGGCGGCAAGATCCGGTTCATCTTCAATAATCAGCATGGCGGGATGGCTGGTACTCATGTATAGCGAATCCTAATAAATGGCGTGAATGAAATCGTTCGAGTAGAAATGTTAGTGTGCCAGCGCGAAGCAGAGCTGGACTTGTAGGCCGCCTAGATTGGAGTGGCTAAACTGTATTCCGATTCTTTGTGCAGCGAGCAATTGCTTGCATAGTGCTAAGCCTAAACCTGAACCGCCCGATTGACGGTTGCGAGAATGTTCTCCTCGGAAAAAGCGCTCACCTAAGTGTTCGAGCGCTTGGGGAGAAACACCTGGCGCACTGTCCTCGATGTCGACCATAATCCGTTCGTTCTGTACGCGAATATTCACCTTAATTTGCCCCCCAACGTCGGTGTAACGTAACGAATTTTCGAATAGATTGCGACAAACTTGTCGAAGTCGCTCGACGTCGCCGAAGGTTTCAATTTTTTCGTGAGAGGTCTGAAGCGTCAAGCTTAACTGGGCACGTCGAACTTTCTCTTGAAAGTTTTCAATTTCTTCATGAATTAATTCCGCGAGATTGATTCTTTCAATTTGGTATGTCAAGGCGCCGACGTCGGATTGGGCGAGCAAGTATAGTTCGTCGATCAGTTTATTCAGCGATAAAACTTGCCGGTGCATTAAAGCTATGTTCTCTGAATTGATGGGACGAATTTGATCTTGGATTGCTTCAATCTGGGCGCGCAACACGGAAACGGGCGTTCTTAATTCATGCGATGTGTTGGCGACCCACTGCCGACGTTGTTGTTCAGTCGCCTGAAGTTTTCTTGCCAAATTATTGAAACTTTCGGCCAATGTGCCTAGTTCATCGCGACGGGATGTGTCGAGCTGCCAATTAAAATCCCCGTCTGCTAATTTGCGAGCTCCTTCAGCAAGGTTGAAAATTGGGCGCCGTATATGTAGCGCCAAAAAGAGTGCGAGAACGCCACTAAGACCGACGCTGATCAAAACGATCAAAAAAATTGTTTCCGACTGCTGTTGCAGAAAATCTTTTGCCAAAGCATCGGTGGGACGTGCAGATTGTTGCACAAATAGGTAACCAATGAGTTGGCCGTTGACGAGGAGTGCACGCTGTGAACCTCGCTTTTCTTCAAGTACTTGCCCTGCGAGATACTGTTGTTGCGAGTCGAGCAGGCTAATGCGCGATACCAATCCTGTGAACTCGCTATTGTCGTCTTTGCTAAAAATTGGATCCGGCGGTCCGACTGGCTCAGGATTTTGTGGTGGTGCTATGAGTGGCAGTGGTGGGAGTGGCGGTACTGGCGGCACTGGCGGCGCGGGTGGCATGGGGGCAGCAGCGGCACTCACTGGTTGAATTGGATGATGCCTTGAATTCGATCTTGCTTGCGCAGGTGCAGGGCTTTGTTGCGTTGCGAGATTCTGCTTTGATGGCGGTGAAACTTGGGTGGATTTGAGGGTATTCGGATTGTCCAGATTGAGGACTTCATTGGATATGCTTGAGTCCGCCGACTCTGAGTGAATTTTCTGTTGGTAAAGCTGTAGCAATTGGCGGTGAATCCATACAACTTTCTCCTGTTGTTTCTCTGGCAGAAAGTGCCACTCACCATACTGTTGATATTGCGTTTGAATCGATTCGCTGAGCTCCTGTAAACGGTCGAGCTCGATCTTTGCTGCATAGTCAGCAAAATTCGTACTGATCTTTCTTTGCATGAGAAATAATGCGATTGAGATCACGCTAAGCAATGCAAACAACACCGCAACAAATAAACGCCAGCCAATCGACAGTTTCACAAGTAGACCTCGTTGCCAAAGAAACGCAGTGTAATGGTTCAAACCATGTCAGGCAAATAGTGGTGTTGAAATACGGTCGGGATCTGACACTTGCGCAAAAAAACGAAGCATTCAATACATCTCCATCATTTCTCCATGATTGTTTGAGTCAAAAAAATCAAGCAAGTCGATTTCTACTTGCGTTAGGCTAAACTGATGGGTTCCAATCTAAGGATAATGTAGATCAGCGCAGATTTTTAAACAAAGGTGAACAATGGAAAGCCAAGAAACCCTGCCGTTTCTTCGAGAAACAATCTTATTCTTAACTTTGGCAGGAATATTGATTCCTTTGCTGCAGCGCTATCGAATCAATCAAGTTTTGGGATTTTTGTGTGTTGGTTTGTTGTTTGGGCCACATGGCTTAGCACAGTTTGATGAGCATATTCCTTGGTTGCGTCACATCGCTTTTCACGGCGATGAAGAGATGCATTCGCTGGCTGAGCTAGGCGTCATGTTCTTGATGTTTTTAATTGGATTAGAGCTATCGGTGGAGCGACTTTGGAATCTTCGCCGCTGGGTTTTTTTGGGCGGTGGTGCGCAATTATTATTGAGTGCGGTATGTATCGCGATCGGTGCTTATGTATTTGGAAATTCGACGAAAGTATCGATCTTACTTGGGTTGGTTTTGTCACTCTCTTCGACCGCAATGGTGATGCAATTTTTAACGCAACAGCGGCAGTTGCCGAGTCCACTCGGGCAGGCCAGTTTTTCCATTTTGATGATGCAGGATTTTGCGGTTGTCCCGCTTTTGATTTTGGTTGACCTGTTGGCAAGCAATGGCGATATGAATATGTCGGTTGTCGTTGCACTGACGCTGCTTAAATCAGCCGGCGCCGTGTTGGCGATTTTTTTTGTTGGACGACGAGTGCTTGGACCGGTATTTTGTTATTTTGCGAAGCATCGACAGCCTGAAGTGTTCATGGCATTAACCTTATTGGTGACTCTCGGCATTTCGGCTTTGACTGCTGCCGCCGGATTGTCTTTGGCTCTCGGTGCATTCTTAGCTGGCTTATTATTGGCAGAAACCGAATATCGACATGAGGTTGAGGTAACGATAGACCCATTTAAAGGCTTGTTAATGGGGCTGTTTTTCATGTCTGTCGGGATGGGAATCGATCTGAGTGCGTTGATGCGTAATTTTGTGTGGATTACTTTTGCAGTGTTGGGGTTATTTTTTATTAAAGCAGGCGTGGTGACGTTGATTATGCGCAAAGGCGGTTTAAATTGGGGTAAGGCGTTAGAGGGAGGGACATTGTTGGGGCAAGGAGGGGAGTTTGCATTTGTTATCATTGGTGTCGCAACCACAAATCAAATCTTTTCGAAGGATTTATCGCAATTCATGTTGTTGGTGGTAAGTCTGAGTTTGTTGTTGACGCCAGCTTTTGCGAAGTTTGGGCAACTAGTCGGTGAGCGTATTGATAAGTACTTGCAAAAAAACTCCCCTCCTATTATTGAGTCAGTACCAACAGAATTAAGTGCCCATATAGTGATTGCGGGCTTCGGTCGTGTTGGTCAACTTTTGGCACAGGTCTTTGAACAACAGGGTGTCGCTTATATAGCGATTGAGCATGACGCCCATGCTGTCGCGCAATTGCGGAAAAAAGGAAAGCATGTCTTCTATGGAAACGCAGCGCGTCCTGACTTGTTGCGCAAGATGCATATGCAGCATGCGACCGCATTTGTTGTCACCATGGATCAGCCTAACGCTGCGATGCATGCGGTCAAGGCGGCTAGGTCTGAGTATCCAAATTTATTGATATATGCGCGTTCCCGCGATGAAATTCATGCAAGGGAGTTACACGAAGCGGGCGCTTCCGCAGTGGTTCCTGAGACCTTGGAAGCAGGATTGCAATTGAGTTTTTTTGCGCTAAGTGCGCTGCATGTGCCAGACCAGCAGATTACGGCAATTCTTGATCAAGAACGTGAGGCTCGTGTAGCCGGACAGTAGCCCGACATCCTTCGCTTCACGTAGTGGAGTTGACTTTATATTGTTCGCGGCAATGGACGGAAGCGATAGTGTTCTTGTGAGAACAAATCAATGCCACACTGTAGATTGTCGATCCAGTCCAAGAAGGCTGGAATCGCTTCACCCATCAAGTAGCGACCATGCTGGGGTACTAGCATGTTAATTTCCATTTGACGCACCATATTGACCCAAAAACGACAAACCTTATTGGATACCATATACCGTTTGTGAAAACCACTCATGGTATGCAACTGATCATAAAACTCGGCCTTGGTGGTGATGGGTGTTTTTATACTTTGGGCATCGACTAAGGAGGCGCCCATATCGCCCGAAAATAATATTTTTGAAGTGCTGTCATAAAACTGAAAATTGCCTTCCGCGTGTAAAAAGTGCGCCGGAATCGCATACAGCGTTGATCCTGGCATGGGGACAGGCATGCCTTCATCCGGGATACCGATGATACGACCATCGGCGCGATTTAAATTGCAAAAATGTGGGACGAAGCGCGCCCACAACTGCGAAACATAGAGGTGGCAATCCGTACTGTAAAGCCACTTATCCAAAGCACCAATAATGTCAGGATCTTGATGGGAGGCAAATAAATACTGAAGATTTTTCTTCGGTAGGTATTTTTGCATTGCGAGGGTTAAGGCGTTGTAGGTGATATTGCCTGAGGGATCAAGCAATGCGCCAGCGCCATGCGATACGATCAAAAATTGGTTGGCCTGTACCGCATCTTCTGCAGAGCCCGTCACCAAGTCATTAAACATGATGCAGCTGTGATTGCCATTATTGAATAATTCGATCGCCACGGCGTCCCCAAAATAAATGTCGTTTAAATCCTGATTCTAGGATAGAAATTGAGACCATTTTTGATTTGGATTAAGAATTTGCTGTTCCTGTCGCATATTTGTTAAAAAACGAAAAGATTTATCCAATTCAGGTGGTAGTTGATGATCATTTCAATAATGGACTTGTTCGGGTCACTATGCGTCACGTGACTTGTTCTTCTGCATTTTGGTTTGCTTTTCTCGTTGCGATTTGCTGTTGAATGATTTGATAAATGGCGTCGCGATTCAGCTTCCCCATTGCATTTCGAGGAATTTCTTCAACGATAAAAATGATCTTCGGTGCCCGCATGCCAAGGCGTTCATGACAGAAAACCCTTAATGTTTCAGCTGTGTCTTCGACCAAATTTTTGAGTTGGACGGCACAGACCGGAATATCCTGCAAGTTCTTCGACGGCAAAGGAAGTGCTACGGCATCCAAGACATTTGGATGGGCACTAATCGTTGCTTCAATTTCAGCTGGATAGATATTGACGCCGCCCATATTCATCATGTGGTCGGCTCGACCAAAAAAGACTAATTGACCATCAGCGGTGAGCTTACCCAAATCACCAGGAATGAAGACGTCTTGTCGGAATGCACGTTGGCTTGCGATTTGATCATCCATGTAGGCGTGTACCATCCCTGGACTTTGGATGGCGATCAAACCGATTTCGTCAACTGGCAATGCGTTTCCTTTTGCATCCAAAATACGAATTTTGACGCCATCCAACGGCAAGCCAACAGTACCCGGTACTGTATAAACTTCTGGCGCCATCGCATCTGTGATCGGGCCGGTCTCGGTACAGCCATATCGAACGACTAAGTGCTCAGTGAGAGTATGTTTGATCCGTTGGCGCAGGCTATCGCTGACGGTTGCTCCCGCCGGAACCAGTGCTCGCAGACTTGGGAAAACAGGCAAATTCGCCGGATCTGCACGCGTGATAATTTGTTCTAAGCGGTTGACCGCCGCATACAGAATTGTCACTTGATATTTTTTGCAAAATTCAGTAGGGCGAAGTTTCTCTTCGGATGAAAACGCGATACTCGCACCAGAAAACAAGGCATTTAGGCACTGATTTTTTGTCGAAGGAAAGTCTAGGTGGGACAACCATGCTGCCGTATCAAGTGGACTAGTCTTTATTCTTGAGCTGTACAAGGGCATACGAGCTAAACAAGTGGCGTGACTGACTGGTATCATTTTAGGTTTGCCAGTCGACCCAGAACCAGTGATGATTAGCCAAGGTGCCACTGGTTCAGGATCTCGGATTTTGAAATTTACAGTTTTGATTGTTTTGGAAATAGTGGAAAGTTCAACTAGGACATGGCGCACATCTTGGTGCTGGAATGTGTCGACGTCACCCAATAGAAAATTCGCGTGGGCTTGCTGCAATAATTGCGCTTCCGCGAGTTGTGGGGACGGTGTAGGGACAGAAACCACGGTCGCTCCTAATCGCGCGCAGGCTAGCATGCATATCAGAACTTTGATTTCACTTTCAAAGCGCAGCGCAACCACGTCAGTTTTATGGATGCCCTGTTCGTGCAGGTACATGGCGGTTTTCCAAACCATGCTGTCGAGTTGAGAATAGCTGATATTGGAGCGGCTGCGCTTAATTGCAATCGCATCTGGATGTTGTTTTGCTTGGCGGATCAAAAGATCGGTAATGTTTTGAGCGTTCATATTGCCTGTAAATTCATGCGCCATTTGGCGCACTGTAATGATGTCGTGGGGTCATAGACACTGCCGACTCGCATACTCGATTGTTGTTATGTCTCGATTTTCAACGCGGCAGAAATGCTGATTGCTTGGCTCGCTCGACCGATTAAAAAGCGATGGAGCAAGCCAAATTGTGGTTCGACGAGGATCAGTAACCCAAAGCGCGACCGTCTGGATTACGTGGATCAGCGTAGGCTTCAAAGCCCTCTGGAGTTACTTTGATTGTTTGGGTCCTACCCATAGACCTGCCAATGCTAAATTGATGTCCTTTTTGTTTGAGAATTTCCAAGGTGTCGGCATTAAATCCACGTTCCAAGCGTATCGTGTCGGGTTCCCATTGATGGTGAATTCTCGGTGCAATCGTGGCTTCCGCAGCATTCATTTGATGGTCAATGACGTTCAGTATGATTTGTAAGGTCGTTGTGATGATGCGGCTACCGCCAGGGCTGCCAGTGACCAAATACGGTTTCCCGTCCTTCAAAACCATCGTTGGTGTCATTGAGCTCAGTGGACGTTTATTTGCTGCTACTGCATTCGCTTCGCCTCCGATCAGACCAAATGCGTTCGGGACTCCAGCTTTGACAGAAAAATCGTCCATTTCATTGTTTAAAGTGATACCGGTGCCAGTGGCGACGATGCCACTGCCAAATAGGAGATTTAAGGTATAGGTAGTTGCGACCACATTGCCAAAGCGATCTGCCACTGAGAAGTGCGTTGTTTGATCGCTCTCATAGGGAAGCGGCTTGCCAGGCTTGATTTGGGTCGAGGGGGTGGCACGACGTAAATCGATCTTCTTCACTAATTCTTCCGCATACTTTTTCGACGTTAATCCTGCGACAGGGACTTTGACAAACTCAGGGTCGCCTAAATACTCCGCGCGATCTGCGTAGGCTAATTTCATCACCTCAGTCATTTCATGGATAGTCTGAGCGCTGTTTAATCCTTGTTGACCCAAAGGGAAGTGTTCGAGCATGTTTAACATTTGAATTACATGAACACCACCAGAACTCGGTGGCGGCATAGAAACGACCTGATAGCCACGATAGTTGCCTGTGACAGCCTGACGTTCGATGGCGCGATAGTTTTTCATATCTTCGGCTGTGATGAGACCACGATGCTGCTTCATTTCGGCAACGATTTTTTGTGCAATTTCTCCTTCGTAAAACACCTTGGGTCCATGTGCGGCAATCAAGCGTAAAGATTGTGCGAGATCTTTTTGTACCAATCGTTCACCCGCTTTCAAAGGTCGATCACCTTTGAAAAAAATTGCGCGACTGGATGGCCATTTGCCTAATTGCTTACGGCTTGCTTCAAGAAGTTGGGCGAGATAAGGCGTCACTTCGAAGCCAGCTTCTGCTAATGCAATCGAAGGTTCCAGCAATTCTTTGAGTGACATAGTACCGTATTGGCGTAATGCTAGGTCTAAACCTGCAACTGTGCCAGGTACGCCAACCGCTAAGTGGCTCGAGGTGGAGCTGCCAGGGATAATATCGCCGCCATTGTTTAAAAACATGTCGCGATGGGCTAATGCTGGTGCCAGTTCGCGGAAATCAAGAGCAATATCTTTTCCACTTTTTGCATCGTGTATTAGCATGAAGCCCCCGCCGCCAATATTGCCGGCGTGAGGTAATACAACCGCTAGGGCAAATCCAACTGCCACAGCGGCATCAATCGCGTTCCCTCCCTTTTTTAAAACATCGAGACCTATTTGCGATGCCAACACTTGTTCGCTCGAAACCATGCCATTTTTTGCTCTTATTGGACTAACGATATCAAAGCTCGTGTCGTATTGAATTTGTGCCCCAGTCCCTTGTGCAAAGCTGTGTTGAACGGGGGTAATAATGGAGGCCGCAATCGCTGCAGCGATAATGGTAAAGCGAATAGGATTGAGAAAAGACACAGGTGTTCCTTCATCTAGATGAGTGACGGCGATAGTGCGCTTGGGAGGCTTTTTGTAAAAACATACAGCCCTTGCCATAAGGCATGAATTGTCGCTAAGTCTCGCAAAGATGTCGAGGGCAGAATATCGATTTTGTCTCTAAATAAAAAATTAAAAATTCTTTTTGTAATGTGATGATCGGCGGGAGTTTAATTGGTGCGATGGCCCAAGTGTCCAAGTGCTATGATGGGAATTGCTATGTATTTGATGTCACGAGTGATTTCAGCGAAATGAAAGATGCGTCCCAGCACGAGCGAACGATCAATTGTTCTGAGCGAACATTTTGACAAAAAAAAGCCACCGGCGAGGGTGGCTTTTCAATTTAAAAGATAAAGCTTTTAAATTATTTTGCGTCAGCTTCTGCAGAAGCTGCACCAGCTGGTTTAACAGCGATTGCAACTGTCGCATCATCACCGTGTACAACAGCAGAAACGCCTTTTGGCAATTTCAATGCAGATACGTGTACAGATTGACCAGCTTCAACTTTAGACAAATCAACTTCGATGAATTCTGGCAAGTCTGCTGGCAAGCATTCTACGTCCAATTCAACGGCTACGTGGCTGATAACAGCAGCAGACAATTTAACCGCAGGAGAAACTTCTGCGTTAACAAAATGCAGAGGCACTTTTACGTGGATCTTTTTGTTCGGATCAACGCGTTGGAAGTCAGCGTGCAATACCAATTGTTTAAACGCGTGCATTTGGAAATCGCGCAACAATACTTTTTCTACTTTGCCATCAACATCCATATCGAGAATGGAAGAGTGGAATACTTCTTTTTTCAATGCATGGAACAATGCATTGTGATCCAAAGAGATATTCACTGCTGGCTCTGTACCACCGTAGATGATGCCAGGTGTTTGACCAGCATTACGCAGGCGGCGGCTCGCTCCGGTGCCCTGTTCTTTACGTGCAAATGCGACTACTTTCATTTTAATACTCCAAAATAAGCAATGTATTTCAAATTAACATTGCGTTGACTTTCCCGCGACCAGGAAAGTGAAAAAGCGGGTCAGTATTAAAAAACTGACCCGCCGAAAACCGTTTCTTTATTCAGAGAACAAAGAAATAACAGATTCGCCTTTAGTAATGCGGCGGAAAGTTTCCGCTAATAGACTATCACATGACAATTGACGGATCTTAGGGCAAGCTTGTGCAGCGGCAGACAGTGGAATTGTATCGGTGACCACTAATTCGTCTAATGGCGAATTGTTGATACGATCAATCGCTGGGCCAGATAAAACAGGATGTGTGCAATATGCCAACACTTTTTTCGCGCCACGTTCTTTTAATACTTCAGCTGCTTTGGTCAAAGTGCCCGCAGTATCAACCATGTCATCCATGATCACGCAGTTACGACCTTCAACTTCGCCGATGATATTCATCACTTCGGATACATTGGCTTTTGGACGACGCTTATCAATAATCGCCAAGTCACAACCTAAACGTTTTGCCAAAGCACGGGCACGAACTACGCCACCGACGTCAGGTGAAACCACTAATAAATCATCATAATTCTTGGCAACCAAGTCACCCAGCAGAATAGGTGATGCATAAATATTATCTACTGGAATATCAAAGAAGCCTTGGATTTGATCTGCATGCAAATCCATAATCAATACGCGACCAACTCCTGCTTCTTCCAACATATTGGCGACCACTTTGGCAGAAATCGCAACCCGCGCAGAACGTGGACGGCGATCTTGACGTGCATAACCAAAGTAAGGGATCGCAGCGGTAATACGACCAGCTGAAGCGCGCTTTAACGCATCGACCATCAACATGATTTCCATCAGGTTGTCGTTTGTTGGTGCACAAGTCGATTGCAACACGAAAACATCTTTACCGCGGACGTTTTCGTTGATTTCGACCATCACTTCGCCATCAGAAAACTTGGAAACGTCTGCTTTACCGAGGCGAATACCGAGTTGCTTTGCAACACCTGCTGCTAAAGCAGGATTGGCATTACCAGTAAAGACCATCATGTTGTCGAGAGGGTGTGCCATGAGATCACCTAAGGGAATAAAAAAGCCACTTCAAGAGAACAATACTCAGTATCACTTTTTAAATTCTTGTTGTAATGATTACTGAAAATACCGCCGTAAAAAACCGAAAAGCCGCCGCATCATTTTGTATGCGGCGGCTTGGGAATTAAATGGCAGGGGAAAAAGGATTCGAACCTTTGCATGCCGGAATCAAAATCCGGTGCCTTAACCAGCTTGGCGATTCCCCTACACAACCGTTTATCAATTGCTTACTTCGTTTTTGATAAGCAGCGAAGCCGCTATTTTATATCGAAATCAGCAATCAACCAAATTTTTTATGCTGCAATCTATAAATTAATCTTTGAATTTATAGGGTGTTGACTAAGTGCTTTTGCAGTCCATGACTTCCAGCGATTTGGTACTTTGCTTTGTATTGATTTTGCAGTTTCTTCATCTGCAAATGAGCAAAATACACAAGAACCAGATCCGGTCATTTTCGCATCTCCGATGTTTAATTCAAACTGCCTTAACCAATCGATGGCTTGTTGAATTTCGGTATGCAAAGCACAAGCAACAGCTTGCAGATCATTTTTCCATTCAACTTTCGCTGCATTGGAAAAGTCCGTTATTTTGACGGGCTTCGTGTTTCTTGTCAACTCTTTGGCTGAAAATATTGTCGGGGTGGGTACATGCACGCCTGGTTCTATCACAAGAAACCATCGTTCCGGCGTTGCAAGAGAGGTCATTTGTTCGCCGATTCCCTCAACAAACGCATTTGTGCGACCAATAAAAAATGGTACGTCTGCACCAAGCTGGAGTCCCAGATGCATTAATTCTGCTTCTTGGAGATGGCAGCCCCACAAATAATTCAAGGCGAGTAAAGTGGTTGCTGCGTCCGATGAACCGCCACCGACGCCACCTCCCATCGGTAAGACTTTATGGAGTTGAATATCCGCGCCAAGTTGACTATTCGAATATTGTTGCAGAAGCCTTGCCGCACGGACGCATAGATCGTCATTTTCAGGGACGCCATGAACCGAATTGATGCGCTTAATCTGGCGGTCGTTACGCACATAAAAATCTAAAGTGTCGCAACGATCGATTAGCTGAAAAACGCTTTGTAGAAGATGATAGCCGTCGTCTCGACGCCCGATAATGTGCAAAAAAAGATTGAGTTTTGCAGGCGCGGGGCAGCCTAATAGTACAACTTCGGAAGACATGTCTTATTTCCATTCTGTGATGATGCGGACTTTAATTTCACCCATGTCCTCAGTGTTTCTCTGTAGGTCGATGCGTTTGGGTCTGGTCACGCCATCAACGTCTTGCCAGCTGACAAATTGCACCATCCAACCTCGCGATTGTATGGTCGTATAGTCTTGCGCAAGAACCATTTGCGGCTGGCCTTTTTCGTCGAAATGCAAACCTTGTAACCACGCTTTGAGGCCTTGTGCAGGAATCGACCAAGCAAAGTTCTCAGACAGTAATTGCTCGATATTTTGCGCATAGCGTGGTGGCTGCTTCGCCTGCTCAAGGCGAGCACCTTCGCTATTTTCAAAGATTGTCGCAATTGTTTGCCCTAAAGGAGAGCGCAAATGAATCTGTAGATCTTGTGAAGTTTGCTGCCATTCAAAGCTACCAGTGAGTGTTTCTGTCGCTTCATTTTGCTGATATTGAACGGAAATCCGTCCATTTAATTGAAGATCGTTTTGCCATTGTCGATGGATATTCGTTTTGGATGTCAGTAATGGCTGCGTTGTACTACATGCCACGAAGGAGAGACAACAAGTGAATATACATAGAAATCGTAACAATGAGCGAGTGAAGCAGTTTCTCAGATCGAATTTGTATGAGTAAATAGAGTTTGGCACGTTCGATTTTCCAGCGTAGTTGACTGTGTTGTGTCCTTTGTAAGACAACGTGACTACACCGCGAGGGAGCGTCACGATGATGACAAACTAAGGTAAATTCACGGTTAATCTAAGTAAAGTGCTCTTCAGAATGGCACTTTGCGGATCCTTTTGGCGCGCTTCTACAAAGAGACGGATAGCTTCATCTTTTCTATTTTGTATCCATAAAACTTCAGCCAGATGAACCGCTACGTCGGCGTCTTTGCGCATACTGAGTGAGCGGCGTAAGAAATGTTCCGCATCTTCATATTGTTTAAGCCGAAATTTAATCCATCCTAGGCTATCGAGAATGTAAGGGTCGTTGGGATTCAAACGATTTGCGGTTTCTATTAGGGCGTGCGCTTCATCGAGATTGAGATTGCGATCTGCGTAAGAATAGCCAAGAGCGTTATATGCCAGCGCGTTGCTTGGAGCGATTTGGATTAATTGCTTAAGTGCGAGTTCCATATCTGAGAACTGTTTTAGACTTTCCGCTAACATCGCAAAATCATAAAGAAGTTCGGCACTACCTGGGAACTCTCCCAATGCCATTTGCAGCACAACAAACGCTTCTGTCACTTGTCCCGCATCACGCATGATCTGTGCTTCGGTTTGAAGCAACAAGATCTGCTCACTGTCTTTTGTCGTCGCAATGTTCTGCAAGAACTGGCGAGCCTCAAGGAATTTGTTATCACTTGCCAATAGTTGTGCTCTGCGCATTTGAATATTGAACCAAGCGGGGTTTTTCCCGTCATTGAAAGGGATTTTGCCTAGCCATTGATCCGCATTGAGCTTATCCTTTCGCTGAAGGGCGATTTGTGCCAAGCTAAGGTAAGCAGAACTGGGGTCATCGTTTTCGCTGATTTTTGTGAGAAATTCATGAAAATACTTTTCTGCGGTGTTAAGTTGTCCAGCCTCCAATTCAATGCTCCCTAAGCTGTAAAGAATCTGGGCGTGCGTCAGGTCAACCTTGCCTGGCGTTTGCAAAAAATCGAGGAATTCAGTTCTTGCTGCGTCGAATTGCTTACTATCGACTAGCATGCTGGCATAGGCTAGACGTACATCTTTGGCAGCAGGATATTGCTTAAGGAAGTCCGCAACCAATTGAAAGCTAGTCGCTTTTTCGCTTGCTTGGGCCAGCGTTAAGATCGCTAATTCTGAGTCAGGCGACATACTCAGCGCAGTCTTTGCTTCTTTCTGCGCTCGTTCAAGATTACCACTACGATACGCTGCTCGCGACAAGGCAATATGACTTTGAATTAAATTCATGTCTTCAGAAAGAATTTTTTCTAAAGTAGTGAATGCAGCTTGTTTATCGTTCAGATGATTCAGGCTACGCTGAATTTGAAATATCAAGTTGCCACGCTCTTGAACATTGCTTGACTTGAGTGCGAGTACGAAAAATTTTTCAATTTCGGCATAGTCATTCTTGACAACCATTAAGCTTAAATAATTTTGCGCAGCTTCTTGCGAGCCGGTGTCAAGTTCTTGCCAAAGACGATTCGCTGCAATTGCCTCTTCTAATTGTTGTACTGACATCGCAATTTCTGTTGCGCGCTTGGCAAATCGAGGGTCTCTAGTTTGTTGGGCTAAGCCCAGTATCGTGACAAATGCACTTTGCCACTCACCACGTTGCAAAGCAATTTCAGACGCTGTAACTTTGTACATAATATCTTTTGCCTGTGTATTTTCCGAGTTTGCATTGTGATCCTCAGGAACTTTGACCGCTTTGCTTTTTTTATTGATTGGCTTACTGAGAGGAATTTTATCTTGCGAAGAAGGGGTTTGCGCTTGCACAATTGTGGAGCTACAAAACAGAAGAGAAGCACTTGCAAGTGCGTGGTAAGCAACACGTTGGGTTAATTTCATGCGATTCCATCAATTTAAAATAAGCAATGCTCGACAGATTACAAGTCTTTTGTCTTGTCGGTACAATAGATTTGCACTGCCTCAGTTCGGAAGTGATTTTACGCTGAAACGTGCAGCCAATTGTGTCAACTTGTATATAAGCTGTAAATGAAGTTTGCGTTCAAGGAGTGATATGCCTGAATTACCGGAAGTTGAAGTTACCCGTTTAGGCGTTAGTCCGCACGTCATCGGGCAACAAATTACGGCGCTGATTTTGCGCCGTGACGGATTGCGATGGCCATTTCCATCGGATCTCAATACAAAATTAGTCGGTAAGGAAATTTTATCTGCGGGGCGACGCGGTAAGTACTTATTACTACATTTTCCCCATGGAAGTTTATTGATTCATTTGGGAATGTCGGGCAATTTGCGGGTGATGCCGAGCGACACACCCCCACAAAAACATGATCATGTTGATATTATTATGGGTAAGCACATGCTTCGACTAACTGATCCGCGCCGTTTTGGTGCGGTTCTTTGGCATGATCAAACGGACGGATTGCTGGAAGAGCACGTGTTGTTGAGACATCTTGGAGTCGAACCGTTGACCGATGATTTCACCGACGATCTCCTATTTCGGCAGACTCGGCAACGCCAAGCTGCAATTAAACAAGTCTTGCTTGCTGGAGATATCGTAGTTGGTGTCGGGAACATTTATGCCTGCGAAAGTTTGTTTCGTGCAGGAATTAACCCTAAAACGGCGGCGCACAGAATAGGCCTTAAGCGCTATCAAAAATTGCGAGTTGCGATTCGTAGTATTTTGGCCGAAGCGATTGTAAAGGGAGGGAGCACGCTGAAGGATTTTGTCGGTGCCGATGGCAAGACGGGCTATTTTCAGCAAACTTATTTTGTTTATGACCGCGCTGGCGAGCCTTGCCGTATTTGTCAAGGGACAATTAGACACATCGTGCAAGGGCAGCGAAGTAGCTTTTATTGTGTAAATTGTCAAAAATAAGCCAGAATGTCATATTGTTGAGTTTCTCAGCGCTATGCCGGCGTCAATCCGGCGATGCACGACAAGAAAAAATTTGAGGATACTATGAGTAATTTGGTTCAGAACTTTGAGGAATACAGCGGATGGCGCAGAGGCGTCGCTCAGGCAATTGAGCAATACCGTGCTTGGATTTCCAGCTCTGATTTCGCAGATAGCATCCTAGACCAACGAATTATGCGTTTAAAGGAGCGTTTGGTTGATGACAAATTAACCATTGCTTTCGTCGCTGAATTTTCTCGAGGTAAGTCGGAACTCATCAATGCAATCTTCTTTGCTGATTATGGTCAACGAATTTTACCTTCGTCAGCAGGTCGTACAACAATGTGCCCAACGGAGCTCATGTACGACGAAAGTATGCCGCCATGTATTCGATTATTACCTATTGAGACACGTAGTGAGGCCTTAAGCACGACAGAGTACAAAGGTAACCAACATATTTGGACCGTTCTACCACTTGATACCAAGTCCGGCGACGGGATGCTCGAAGCATTTAAACAAGTGAGCCTGACCAAACGGGTTACTAAGGAATTGGCTAAATCGTATGGCTTGTATGACGAATCCGATCCGGATGCGGCTTTAGAGGTCGATGACGATGGTCTGGTAGAAATTTCTCAATGGCGTCATGCGATCGTTAATTTCCCTCATCCTTTGCTAAAGCAAGGCTTAATTATTGTCGACACGCCAGGTCTCAATGCAATTGGTACTGAGCCCGAGTTGACCTTGAACCTGATCCCGAATGCGCATGCAGTCTTATTTATCTTGGCCGCAGACACGGGTGTGACCAAAAGTGATATTGAAGTTTGGCGCGATCATATTGGAAGCGGACCAGGCAGAATGGTCGTTCTGAACAAGATTGATAGTATGTGGGATGAACTGCGTACGCCAGAAGAAATTGAACAACAAATTAAAAATCAAATTGAATCAGTGGCACATACACTGAGTCTCGAACAAAAGCAGGTATTTCCAATCTCCGCGCAAAAAGGCTTGGTGGCAAAAATCAATAAAGACGCGCCGCTGTTAGCCAAGAGTCGTTTACCGAAATTAGAATACGCACTCTCTAAAGAGTTAATTCCGTCGAAGAAAGGCATTATTCGTTCCCAGTTGGCAAGCGATATTCAAGAGATTACCGATGGTCAATATGCAGTCATCAATGCGCGTGGTCGTGGGGTCAGTGAGCAATTGCACGAACTGAAAAGCTTACGGGGAAAAAATCAAAATGTGATTGAACACATGATGAAACGTGTCACACTGGAGAAGCAAGAATTTGACGCGAGCCTGATGAAGATGCAAGGTACACGTGCCGTTTTTACTAGATTATCGACAGAGGTTTATACGACATTGGGAATGGATATTCTCAAGGAAGAAATTAAGTCCGCACGTGAAGAAATGGAAGCGAGTAAATTTTCATTGGGACTCAAAGAAGCGATTAAGAAATTTTTTACTCAGGTGAAGACCAATTTACAAGCATCAAACCGAAAAACAGACGAAATAGCCGAGATGATGGCGATCATGTATCGCAAGTTTTCGACCGAACACGGTCTGGCATTGACTGCACCAATGCCTTTTTCTTTGGATAAATACATGCAAGAAATTACAGCCATCGAGTCTGTTTTTCAGCGCCAGTTCAGCACGATTACTTTGATGACGACTTCCCAGAAAGTATTGATGCAAAAGTTTTTTGACTCGATCTCTGCACGAGTGAAGCAAAGTTTTTCACAGGCAAACCGAGATGTAGAAGCTTGGCAGAAAGTGGTGATGGCACCGATTGAGGCACAAATTCGTGAGCACAAAAATCAGTTAAAAAATCGGATGCAATCGATACAGAGAATTCATGTCGCCACGGACAGTTTGGAAGAAAAGATTTCTGCATTTGAAGTCATGATGGCAGAAGTTGAAGAACAAAAGAAAACCTTAGAACATTTGCGTCAACAGATACAACAAGCTTTGGCATTTGAAGTTTCAGCGGTCTAGCTATTTGCAAGTCGTTTTGTTGGCGAGTGCGTTATTTTTAAACGCCTGTAAATTGAATGATTTATAGGCGTTTTTTATTTATAGAATAGGACATAATCAATGAAAAGAATGAGCCAGCCGATCCACTTCCCCTACTTGATCGGATCACACCTCGCCCTCGTTTCGGCCCTATTTTTCGCCGGGAGTGTACCGGTTGCCGCGCAAGAGCAATGGAAAAAAGTCGAGAGCCCAGTTCAAGTTGAGTTACGGGGGCTCTCAGTTGTGAATAAGAACGTCGCATGGGCGAGTGGCGCAAAAGGAACCGTCTTGAGAACGACGGACGGAGAGACTTGGGAGAACGTATCGATCGCGAAATCCGATCCTGAGGCAATCGCTCTTGATTTTCGTGACATTCAAGGATTGGATAAAAGTACGGCGATTGCAATGAGCGCGGGCCCCGGCAAGGCCTCGACGATTTACAAAACACGCGACGGTGGTGAGCATTGGGAACGTGTTCTAGTCAATCAGGAGGCGAGCGGTTTTTGGGATGCGATTGATTTTTGGGATGCGCAAAATGGCGTGATTTATGGTGATCCAGTGAATGGTCAATTTCAAGTTTTACTCACCCAAGATGGTGGTCAGAATTGGCGTCCAGCCGCGCGAGATTCGAATCAATTGAACGCATTGGCAAACGAAGGGGCTTTTGCTGCCAGTGGAACTTGCGTAGCCACCCATGGTCGCGATGCAATTTGGTTAGTGACGGGTGGTGCGGAAAAAACACGTGTCTTTTATTCAGTGGATAGAGGGCAAACCTGGGAGGTATCGAGTACGCCATTAGCGGCAGGGAAACCGCCTCGAGGCTTGTTCTCGATTGCGTTTACGAATTCGCAAATGGGGATGGCAGTCGGTGGTGACTATCAAAAGGCGAAAGAGGAAGGTGTCAATGCGGTACTCACAGAAGACGGTGGTAAAACTTGGCGTGCAACAACGGCCTTACCCGTCGGTTTTCTATCCGTTGTTGTTGCTGTCCCAGGACAGCAGGGGATATTTGTTGTCGGTGGTCTTGCCGGTTCGGGCGTGAGTAAAGATGGCGGGGCGACTTGGGAGGTGCTCGGCGAAACACCACTCAATGCCATGGCATTTGCCGATGCATTGCATGGCTGGGCAGTCGGTCCTAAGGGGCTCATCATGAAATATGCAGGGAAGCGCTTGGCTCGAAAATGACGGCCTTGCAGACCCACGTTCATTGTAATTTAAACTGACGTTTTCATGAAAAAACAACTGTCCTTACCACCTCAACGTGACAATCAATCTGATTCAATTTATTTTGACCCTAGTTTTTCCGCCGCACTTATCGCGTGGCAGCGGGAACATGGTAGGCATGCCTTGCCTTGGCAAAAAACGTGTGACGCCTATCGAATTTGGCTTTCAGAAATTATGCTGCAACAAACGCAGGTGGCCGCAGTCATTCCTTACTACGAGAGATTTTTGCACCGCTTTCCAACAGTTCGCTCGTTGGCCGCTGCACCGATAGAGGATGTGATGACCTTGTGGAGTGGTCTAGGCTACTACACCAGGGCACGTAATTTGCACCGATGCGCACAACAGGTGGTTCACCAGTATGAAGGAGAATTTCCGAGTGATCCACGACTGCTGCAAGAATTGCCGGGAATTGGTCGGTCTACCGCGGCAGCTATCAGTGCCTTTGCGTATGAAACGAAAGCGGCCATATTGGATGGGAATGTGAAACGTGTTTTCGCGCGTGTCTTTGGTATCGATGCCTATCCAGGATTAAAGCAAGTTGAGAATCAATTGTGGTTACGAGCAGAGGCGCTGTTGCCTTCGTACGATATCCGATCTTACACCCAAGGCCTCATGGATTTAGGGGCTACCTTATGCACGCGGTCTAAGCCCGCTTGTGGGCGCTGCCCTTTTCAAACCCGATGTATCGCATTTGCCGAGCAACGCACTGCTGAATTACCTGTAAAGAAGCCGAAGCGCGAGCAAAAAGAAAAGCAAACTTGGATGTTCCTATTGGAGCACGATGGCGATATTCTACTTGAGCAACGTCCCATGTCGGGAATTTGGGGAGGACTCTTATCCTTGCCCGAGTTTGCTGGGATGCAAGAGTCCAGTTCGATTACCCAGATCGCTCTTGATAGTCCAGAAATCCAGCAATTTGCAATGCAATTTGGTGAGATACATACTTGTTCTAAATTGCCTTCGCTATCGCATGGTTTTACCCATTTTAGATTGCAGATTGATGTACTTTATTTCCATTTGGCAAATCGCACAACTTTATTATCTGATAGCCGATATGCTTGGGCACCCCTCAAGCAACTAGAGCAGCTGGCATTGCCGGCCCCCGTAAAGACCATACTTCAAGAACTTGCGGTGGGACGCGATCGTCTTCAAGCTTGAAAGTGAAAACTTT
This sequence comes from Affinundibacterium fentianense, assembly GCF_018139545.1. Lineage (GTDB taxonomy): Bacteria > Pseudomonadota > Gammaproteobacteria > Burkholderiales > Burkholderiaceae_D > Undibacterium > Undibacterium fentianense. Next base: position 396,283 of record NZ_JAGSPJ010000005.1, read on the forward strand.
CCTATTTTTGAAACTCGACTTTCGTCATAGCTTGCTCGTGTTTCGTCGCAAGACATGGGATTTCGTCACATCAAGATTTACTTCTTTCGCTTGAACTACGACAATCAAAATGTGTAAGCAATCTTGGATTATGTGTGGCCTCTTAATGCGAGTATCACTGTGATTGCATCGAAATCAGTCTTAGGTTAAATCGATTTTTTATTGAAAAGGAGCTTCTGTTCATGCATACAAAATTGCTTCGTTTGTTGAGTTTTGCTGCCTTAGCAATGCCGGCGATCGCGCTAGCGGATACAAAACCCTGCCGCGTGCCGAATTTTCCGCAGGAAGTCCGTTGTGGTCAGATTCAACGCCCACTGGATCCGTCCAAACCTGACGGTAAAAAAATTGACGTGCATTATGTGGTTTTACCTTCGCAAGATAGAAATAAACTGCCCGATGCTGTTTTCCTCCTCGCCGGAGGGCCGGGGCAAAGCGCGATTGCTGCCGCAGGATTTGGTGAGGCGGTGCTAGGGAAATTAAATCGTCGACGCGATTTGGTTTTTGTTGATCAACGCGGCACAGGAAAGAGTGCACCTTTGAAATGCCCCGATTTGGAGTCGGCTGACAAAATTTTGGATCAGGCTGGCATGCTGAGAGTGGTTCATGCCTGTCAAGTTGCTCTGCAAAAGTTAGCTTACGGGGACTTAGAATTTTTCACGACTAGCATTGCCGTGCAAGATTTAGAGGCTGTTAGAAAAGTCCAAAATTACGGATCAATTAACTTAGTCGGTGCATCTTACGGTACGCGAGTCGGGTTGGAGTATTTACGTCAGTTTCCACAATCCGTGCGCCGTCTGGTAATTGATGGCGTTGTCCCGCCCGATTTGAATTTATTGGCTTCCGATGCTAAGCCAGCGTTGGAAGGCATTTTTGCCGACTGTGAACAAACGGAACGATGCCGTAACGCATATCCTGGTTTGGCAGAAACATGGAAAAGCTTACTGAGTCATACACCCAGACAATTCAGCATGACCCATCCACGCTTGGGACACACATTGAGTGCAACTTTGCAAAAAGAGGACTTGGTCGGCATGGCATTCAAGGCCTTGTACTCACCCGTGAATACGTCGGTACTGCCGTATGCGATTGTCCAAGCTGAAAAAGGCAAACTGGATCCTTTGTTGGCATTGAGCGGTAGTTTTAGTCAACCTGGCCCTGGCAGTCTGACGATGGGTATGCATTACTCGGTCTGGTGCACAGAAGCCTACGCGAAACCACGATCGTCAACTCCTACACCCGATGAGTTTGCGGCGGTAATGGGTGATATGTACGACAAGATCTGTGCGACTTGGCCACGTGGAAAAGTACCGAGTGAATTCTTCACGATTCCTGAAACGCAATCGCCTGTTTTGTTACTCAGCGGGGGGATCGACCCCGTAACACCGACCCGTAATGGTGAATTGGTCGCTAAAGCGTTGGGAAAAAAAGCACGTCACGTCAGTATTCAAAATGCGGGACATGGATTGTTGATGCATGGCTGTGTTCGAGAGCTAGTGGATAAATTTATCGCAGCGAAAACTGATGTCGAGGCACAGGCGATCGATAGTAGTTGTGTACGTCAGATTCCGCGCCCCTTGGTCTGGTTACCGGCGCTGCCGATGCCAGCCAAAGCTGCGTCAAGTGAAATAAACAAAGCAGGAGAATAGGCATGATTATCGTTGAAGATTTACATAAAGAATTTGTGAAACTGGGTAAGCCTAAATTCGGTATTGGATCGCGAACCCAAGAAAAGGTCAAAGCTGTTAATGGCGTCAGTTTTACTGCAAACGATGGCTCTATACTCGGATTGTTGGGGGCGAATGGAGCAGGTAAGACAACAAGTTTGCGGATGGTTGCTTCCATGTTGAAGTTGGACTCTGGCTCGATTTTGATTGATCAGATCCCTGTCAAAGAAGGTCAAACAGCGACCCAAGCGAAATTGGGCATCCTCTCTGACTCACGTGGTCTCTATCCTCGTTTAACGGCGCGGGAGAACATTCAGTATTACGGGAAATTGCATGGAATGGCGAAAGATTTGATTGCACAACGCATCGATCAACTTGCACATTGGTTGGAGATTCAAAAGCTTTTGGAACGCCGTACTGAAGGATTTAGTCAAGGTGAAAGAATGAAGATCGCGTTGGCTCGCGCACTGATCCATGACCCCAAAAATATCATTCTCGATGAACCTACGAATGGATTAGATGTAGTTGCGACGCGCGCGCTGAGAGAATTTCTACGATGGTTGAGAACCCCTGAGGGGGGCAGTAAATGTATCGTGTTTTCTACCCACATTATGCAAGAAGTAGAGCGTCTGTGTGACAACGTGGTGATCGTTGCGCAGGGAAAAACGGTTGCTGGCGGAACAGTCCAAGAGCTGATGCAGCAAGCGGAGGAGCCTGATTTTGAAGATGCCTTTGTCAAGTTAGCATTCTTAGATAAAACCCAAAATAACTATCTGTCATCGACAGAAAAAGCAAAGAACCTTGTGGAAGGGAGCCTAGTATGAGAGAAGTTGCTGCCATTTATTGGAAAGAAATTTCAGACGCAATGCGCGATAGGCGCACCTTAATGATGGTACTTGCGAGTTCATTGCTTTTGGTACCGATGTTGCTCTTTGTATTTTCGACCGTCATGTCGCAGGTAGAGTCGCAGGCAATCGATAGGACCGTGATTGCAGTGAATATGAAAGACGCTCCGCTTCTAGAAAATTACATTCTGCGTCAAGGGTATCAAATCAAAGCTGCGCCTGCGGATTATGAAGACAAGTCAAGGAAGAAGGAGCTAACCAAGCCCGTGCTATTAATTCCAGAGAATTTTGAAAAGGAAATGGCACAAGGTAATCGTGTTGAACTTGAAATTGCTTATGACACATCGAATCGACAAGCTGAGATGGGGCTGAATCCTTTGCGTCGTTTGCTAGGTGGCTTTGTTCAAGAAAAAAATGGTCTGGATCTGATGATGCGTGGTGTTTCTACCGAGTTGTTGCAGTCGATTGCAATCAAAGAACGTCATATTAGTCGTCCCGACGAACGCAAAGTAACGATCACTGGTATGTTGCCGATGGTATTGATTATGGCGATTGTAATGGGCGGAATGTTTGCGGCAATTGATAGTACGGCAGGCGAACGAGAACGTGGTTCTTTGGAGCCATTGATGATGAATCCTGTCTCGGGATTTCAATTGGCGTTTGGAAAAACTGCGGCAGTCGCGTCAGTTAGCGTGCTGATTGTGATTTTGACGGTGAGTAGTTTCTTTCCCGCACAAATTGTGATCGCAAATGAGGCATTGCAAGCAGAATTTCAATTTGGCGGAAAAGATGCATTGGCGTTCTTGTTCATCCTTGTTCCTTTAGCTGCGGCGCTTTCGTCTTTGCAGGTCGCACTGTCTTTGACCTGTAAAACATTTAAAGAGGCGAATGTACGAAATCAGCTGTTAAGTTTGACCGTGTCATTTATGCCGATGTTTTTCATCTTGAATCCGGGAAAAGAGCCAGCATGGTTAGCATGGGTACCCGTGATGGCACAAACACAAATGATGAATCAGGTCTTAAAAGGCGAGTTGGTCGGTGCGCATCCCATGTTGATTGCAATTGGTGTTTGCGTGTTAATCGTGACCGCCAGTCTGTATTTCGTTGCGTCAAAGATGCGAGAGGTGGTGATGGAGTAGTATTCAAGTCGGTGCTAGAGCACATTGCGCATAGCATTCAAGGAAAACGGGCCCTCGGGCCCGTTTTTTGTTGTCTACATCGAATATACTCTCTGTTTGATCCAAATAGAGTGAGATTGGGACTTTATTGGGTTGATCGATGAAAATTGGACGTGAATGTAATAAAACATCTCGATTCTTTTAATTTAATTGTTGTCTTGTGTTTTTGAGATGTGAAATCAGTTTCAATCAATTCTTTCTGAGGAAAAGTACGTGGATCTGAAAGTGCGGCGATTATGGTGACGGATTTGGTTCAAGAAGTCTTAAAAATTAGTAAGGCTAGACATATTCCCGGCTACTTTCCGGGAATGCCGCAAGCAGTATTCGCAGTCAGTATCGATTGCGATTGGAGTAAGTTACAGCAATCATCGTTGGCTTATTCACATGCCTATTTCGCCGAATTATTGCCAAGTTACTTAGAACAATATGCCAAGCTAAGTGCTTTGCAAGATATCCCATTGCGTCAGATATTTGCGGTGTGCCTTGCGATGTTGCATCAAGCTGGCTATCCGACAATTGATACAGTGCGGCAAGAGCTGCGCCTTAATCCAACAATTCCAAGCATTAAGGGATCCGCAAGGTTAACGAAAACATTTGTTATGCCAGCCTTGAGTATGGGCCAAATAGCCCACCAATTCGCATTGGAATGGGCAGCAAAGAATTTTAATCAATGGCAAAGCGGTCAACTGTCTCAGGACAGGCATGCAGACGCATATCCACAAATAAAAGCGAACTTAAGTGCTGTTATCAAAAGAATGGAAGTGCACGCACCGCTTGGACAAAATTCCTTAAGGTTTATCCAAGCAGCACAGCAGTTGAACATACCCTATGTCAGAGTTACCGCAAATGTGTTTCAGTTTGGTTGGGGGCGAAATGCGCGCTGGCTCGATAGTTCATTTACGGATGCCACTCCTAACATATCGGCGCGCCTTGCGCGAAACAAAGTTGCGACCTCACGCTTTCTAAGAAATATGGGAATTCCGGTTTGTCAGCAATTGATCGTTAAAAGCGCGGAGGAAGCAGCTGAAGAAGCGAAAAAAATGGGATTTCCCGTCGTTATCAAGCCCTCTGATCAGGATGGTGGTCGAGGTGTCTTTGTCGGACTGAAAAACGTCGAAGGGGTCCGCCAAGCGTTTGAAGAAGCGAAGAAATTGTCGTCTACGATACTTTTAGAAAAGCAATTTATCGGACAAGATTATCGGATCCAAGTTTACCAAGGTCAAGCATACTGGGCTGTGCATAGAATCCCAGGCGGTGTTGTCGGTGATGGCGAACATTCGATTGAAGAGTTGTTGGTGATTTTGAATGCACATCCTCTACGTGGTGAGCCCGGCAGCAATGCGTTGTTGAAGCGTATCGACATCAATCAAGAAGCCTCTGATTTATTGACCGAGCAAGAATTGACATTGAAGTCGATTCCGCACTTGGGGCAATTTGTGCGTTTAAGGCAAGCGGCCAACGTAGCCTCTGGCGGTAGTATTGTGCCAGTTTTAGAATTCGCTCATCCCGATAATATCCAACTTGCGGAGCGAGCCGCGCGAGTGATGCGACTCGATTTGGCGGGGATAGATTTATTAATTCCAGATATTCGACACTCATGGTTAGAGAGTGGCGCGGCAATTTGCGAAGTGAATGCCCAGCCCCAAATGTCCCCGCATTTACCCTTGGAGATTTTAAATAAGATACTTGTTTGTCGCGGACGGATTCCCGTGGTGGTGGTTTTCGGATCGATTACCGACTCGGACTGGCGATCTAAGGTCGTCGAACAATATAAACAGGTGTTCTCTGATCGAAATTTGAAACTTGGAATGATTGATGCGAGTAGCTGCTATTTGGATGCGGTGCCGATAACGGCCAAGGGGACAGATATGTATACCTCTGCGTTGGCGTTATTAAGTGATCCTCAGACGAGTGCTTTGGTCATACATTTCACCGATAGTCAGTTTTTGAATTCAGGCATTCCAGTCGACCAAATTGAAAGTTTGATTCTCTTACCCGAGAACAATTTCAGCGATCCGGAGTTAAGAGGGCGATGGCTATTCCGTGCTCAGTTTTTATTAGATATGTGTATCCAAACTGTGCATACGGCGAGCGAGTTAAGCGGACTGCTTCCAGAGTTGAAATTTCCACCTAGTGTCATAAGTAAAAATATGATGACTAACTTTGCAGAATTGATTTGTTCAGAGCTAAAGCGACAGTCTGAACACCATTTAAATGCAGCAAAAACTTGAAATGGTGTTGAGATAAAAGCGAATAGAAATTTGCTTCGTAAGCATGATTTTCAACAATGTATTATTCAGAAAAATGCGAATGTTTTAGTGTTCGACATACTAAAAGAGAGAATTGGTTAAAACATGAAATATCGACTAGATGAGGCTTCGATCGAGCGAATGTCCTCATATTATTTGAATGAAGGACGTAAGCAAGAGCAATGGGAGTTGAGTGATATTGAAATTGACGGCGATCACTTGAGTGCGAAAGTTGCTATGCGTTCTATGTACACTTCCGACACTGATACTGGTGGATTTCATCTTAGTATTTTCTCAACCTTAGAATTCTTGTCGCAGCTCATGATTATTTATGGACATGTCTGGTCAGGTCAAAGTGAAAAAACCAAAGAAGCTTGGATGGTTGAAAGTCATACAAAGACGGTCCGTGCAATTCGACGCTCAAGTGGCATACGTGTCGATATGAAGGTGAAAGCGATGCGGCGTCGGAACGCAAGTTTTTACTGTATTGCTGATTTCAAGATCTCCGATGATTTGGATGGTTTGTTTGAAGTCAGTTTAAAAGGCTTCTTAGTCTAGTGCGTCACGATAGTATCGTAACGGCTCAAGATCTATATTGTGCAACAACTGAATCGCATCAAAAAATTTATGTCAGTGAATATTCGTCAAGCAGAATTCTTTCAAGATCCTTATCCTTTCTACGAGAAAATCCGGTCGTCAGGAGAGCCTCTTTGGCTTGAGCACGAGCAGGATAGTTCGAGTCGGGGAGTTTGGCTTTTTAGTCGATATGCAGATGCAATGGACGTATTCAAAAATACGCAAACTATCTCGAAGAATATTCGCAGTGTCCGTACCCATGCGATGCAGCATCCATTCGATTTGCATTTATTGCATCGTGATGGTGCGGATCATTTACGATTGCGGCGCTTAGTGGCTGAATTTTTTGCGATTAAAGCGGTGACCTCGTTGGAAGGAAAGATACAGGCTCAAGTCAATCTCTTAATCGATACTTTTCCAAAGGACGTTTCTTTTGATTTCGTTGAAGTATTTTGTGAACGGCTTCCACTATTTGTGATCGCGACCATTATCGGGATACCCTATTCCGATTTGACAAAAATTCGTGAGTGGTCGTTGATATTAGGTGATGGTTTTGACTCTTTGTTGGCGCGACATGCTAATTTGCCCGCCCGCCAAGTCGCGCTGAATGAATTTACTTTGTATGTTCAACAGCTAGTGAACGTCAAGAAAAATGAGCACGATGGTAGCCTCTTAAATTTCTTGTTAGAGCAAAAAGATAGCGACTCGATTTCAATCGAAGAGCTGGTTGGTATGTGTCTTTTTCTTTTGTTTGCCGGGCATGAGACAACCATTAATTTGCTTGGAAATGGGATGAGCGCACTGTTAAGTCATCCAGATCAATGGTGCTTACTCAAAGCGGAGCCAAGTTTAATACCGAGTGCGGTCGAAGAAATTTTACGTTTCGAGAGTCCTGAACAACGGACTTCATTTCGAATCACGACAGCGCCAGTGACAATCGGAGAATGGCGCCTAGAGGCTGGACAACAGTTGGGAGTTTTTATTGGATCCGCGAACCGTGATTCAAGTGTTTTCGAAAACCCAGATCAGTTTGATATAAGACGTCAACACAACCCCCATTTAGCATTCGGGATTGGGCTTCACCATTGCTTAGGAAAGACATTGTCACGTGTCGAAGCAAGAATTGCATTGGCCACCTTGGTTCAACGTTGCCCGACATTGCAGTTAGCGGAAACACCATTTGTTTGGCGCCAAAATTCCTTTTTCCGAGGATTGGAAAAATTGATAGTCACACTTTCGTAGACTGGCCCTGATTGACGTCGATACCGTTCTGAAATTGCGAAGAAAAGAGATGAGAGAAATTTGCATAGTCGATATTTCGACAACCGCCCCTACCAGTTCAATTTACGTCGAATTAATGGGTGCACTTTCAACTTCCTTCACGCAACTTGGTGTTAAAGTTCATTTCGAAATTGATCGTATCCGGCATGATATGCCTAACATCATATTTGGTCGCTATCGGCAATTTGTTGACGAAACTCGAGTTGTGCAAGCTTTACCTCCCAACTGTATTATCTTCAATCTTGCGCCTTTATCAGGTGTCGAGAAAGCGCCTTGGCTAGGACCATATATTCACTCCCTAAAAGATCATCCGGTCATCGATTATTCTTACTACAATCTAGGGTTCATACCAGCGGGTGAAGAGGCACAGCACTTTTTATTTAAGTTTGGTTATCTTCCATTAAGTGCTTTTAAATTTCCAATGAAAAGTCGTCAATTTGTCTTTTACGGCAAAGTGACCGAGCATCGTTTGCCGATCTTGAAATATTTGCGTGAAGAATTGAAAATTCCTCTGCGGGTCTTAACCAATTGCTGGGGACATGAACGTGACATGCGTATTGCCACCGCACAAGCGACGATCAATATCGGAAAATTTGATGCGAGCTTATTGGAAGTCTACCGAATTTGGCATTCGCTTTGCCTTGGAACGCCTGTCATCTCGGAAAAAGGTGGCGACGCCCGTTTGGTAGACGACTGGCGCGAGTATGTACAGTTTGTTGATGCGCCCGAGTCGTGGCGGCATGTCAAAATTGATCGCACCTCGCCAACGAGGTATGCGAAAGACACCTCTTTTGTGCAGGAAACGGAACGATTGTTGCGCTGGATCGATCAATGCAATTTATCAACAAAGAAGCGCGCAAATGAATAGATCATTTGCGAAGGCTCGAAAATGACTTAGTGGTTTTGTCGATGCCTGATTAAGACACGTTCTGACTGTTGAAAGTGACGAGCGAGTCGTTCAACCATATAGACGGAACGATGTTGACCTCCAGTACACCCTATACCGACTGTTAAATAGCTGCGGTTGTCACGTTTAAACGATGGCAGCCATTTAGCGATAAAGTGTTCGATGTCTTGATAGAGGTCATGTGCCATCGGCTGTTCATCCAAGAAGTCAACCACGGCTTGATCACGTCCAGTGAGAGGACGTAAGTTTGGATCGTAATGTGGATTAGGTAAGATTCGTACATCAAATACAAAATCGACATCCAGCGGGACACCTACCTTAAATGCAAATGATTCGAACATTAAAATAAGCGATGCGTGTTCGACCGCAATCTCATCCTTGATCCAGTTTCTCAAATGATTGGCACTCAGATTTGAGGTATCAATCACGTGCCCGAGAAATTGCAGTGGGGCGAGTAAATCGCGTTCTGCTTGTATGCATTCAACTAGGCTTAAGGGCGAGCTGGCAATACGTTCTGCTTGTAAATGATGCGATAATGGATGACTACGTCGGGTCTCTGAAAAACGAGCGATCAAGGTTTCAGAGCTTGCTGTCAAAAACAGCACTTTGACTTCATGGCCTAGAGCTTGCAATTGTTGAATCGTACTCGCGACGCTCTGCAATTGATGCGAGCTACGAGAATCGATAGCCATGGCTGCCTGTTGAATCTTCTCTGATTCCAATGTGCGCACGAGATCAATCAGTAAGGATGGCGGCAAGTTGTCGACGCAATAGTAGCCAGCATCTTCCATCACATTCAAAGCGACCGATTTACCTGAGCCAGAAATACCTGAAATGAGCAACAAGCGCATTATCTCTTACCCGAGTGTTTCATCCATGGCGCGTCGTTGACGTTCCATAAATTCTTCCAGTGTGTTGATACCACGGAGCTGCAGAATAGTGTTTCGAACGGCGGCTTCGAGAAGAACCGCAATATTTCGTCCCGCAGCTACGGGGATTACTACTTTTTTAATCTGTAAACCGAGCACGTCTTCAGTGTGCGAATCGATCGGTAGTCGCTCGTAGTTCTCTTCTAGGGTACTACGGCGCACCAAATGCACAATTAACTTCAAACGCATTTTGCGGCGTACCGATGTTTCTCCAAAAATTGCTTTGATATCGAGTAAACCTAGGCCTCGAACTTCAAGTAGGTTCTGCAAAATGGGTGGACAACGCCCTTCGATCATGTTCGGTGCAATACGTGAGAACTCCACCGCATCATCGGCAACCAATCCATGGCTCCTTGAAATTAATTCCAATCCAAGTTCACTTTTACCGAGCCCCGATTCGCCGGTGATTAAAACGCCTACCCCAAGTACATCCATGAAAACACCATGCATCGTCACTTGCGGTGCAAGTTTCTTCGATAAATAGACCCGCAAGTAATCGATTACTTGTGCAGCCGGCAATGGCGTAGAGAATAGTGGGATATGATTGTCGTCACAAACGCTCAGAAAGGTTTGAGGTGATTCTAAACCTTGCGCAACAATCAAAGCAGGTGGCTGCCCTGCAACAAGTTCTTTAATAAGATTGGCCCGCGAACCAGGTGATAAACGATGGAAGTAGTCGATCTCTTGGTGTCCTAAGACTTGAATACGTCCCGGGTGAATAAGATTCAAGTGACCTACTTGATCGGAAGAGGCAGTTGCATCATCCGTGATTTGCTTGTCCCCACCAGAAAATCCTGCAAACCAACCTAGTTGCAACGTGTCGCGATTATCATCAAAAATTTTCTGTATCGTGAGTTCGGTAGTCAAGGGCATGGGGACTGTTCCAGCAATGATCGAAAGGAGACGGACGTTATAAATTGAGGCACTAATTACTCGGCAATTGCGGTTCCCAAGTGGTGATGTGTTGATAGACTAAGTTCACGTCTTGCTCTGTTTGGAGTGCTGCTCGAAACGCATCATCTGATAGCATTTCAGCGATCTCAGACAGAATTTCCAAGTGTTGTTGAGTGACATTGTCTGGCATTAATAAGAATATCAGTAAGCTGACCGCTTGCCCGTCAGGCGATTCAAAAGGAATAGCATTCTGTAAGCGTACGAATGCAGCAATCGGATTTTTGAGTCCTTTGATTCTGCCGTGGGGGACTGCAACGCCATGCCCTAATCCAGTTGAACCGAGGCGTTCACGCGCGAACAGATTTTCTGAAACGGTCGAGCGGGCAATACTGCAATTGTTTTCAAACAGTAAACCGGCTTGCTCAAATGCCCTTTTCTTACTCGATACATCTAGGTCTAACAACACATTTTCGAGGGGCAGGATTTTTGCGATATTGGTCATTTGGCTATATGTTAGGCCTGTGCTCGTTGACATAATTGTGGAGCGCCGAATACTTCTTAAAAACAAGAAAAACTGCAAAGAGATCGGGTATTCGCATCCAGTCGGCGATTATAGGCTTGTTTTATCGACTCAGTGAATTTACCTGTCTGTTTTTAAGTATTTTTTACGATAGTCTTGACTGACGTGAAAGCTTATGTTCACTTAGAAGTTGAGAGAAATGTTCAACTGAGATGGGTTTGCTGAAGTAGAAGCCTTGAATTTCGTCGCATCCAGCGCCGCGTAGAAAATCCATTTGTTCGATATTTTCAACCCCTTCAGCCGTCACACTCATGCCAAGTGCGCTCGACATTGCAATAATTGCTTTGGTGAGCACAACGGAATCTTGGTTCTCTGGAATCTCTCGAATAAACGAGCGGTCAATTTTGAGGTTGTCGATAGGAAATCGTTGTAAATAAGATAGCGATGAAAATCCTGTTCCAAAATCGTCAAGCGAAATGCTAATGCCCAGTGTTTTGATCGCGTCGAACACCGAACTCAAGTGTTCAGCTTCCACCATCAATAAGCCTTCGGTGATCTCAAGTTGTAAGGCGTGTGCGGGCAACTCTGAGGCCAGTAATACTTCTAGAATAAATTGAGGTAATTTAGGGTCTTGGAATTGTTTGGGTGAGATGTTGACACTAATTTTAAAATCAATTTGGTGTTCGACACGCCATTTTTGCGCTTGCTCGCAAGCCTTGCTCAAAACCCATCGTCCCATCGGCACGATTAAGCCAATTTCTTCAGCAAACGGAATAAACTCGTTGGGCGCAACAAGACCCATGTCGGGCATGTTCCAACGGATAAGTGCCTCGGCACCGACTATTTGGCCATCATTTAAGTTCAGCTTAGGTTGGTAATACAGTAAGAATTCATCTTCTACGAGGGCTCGACGCAGATTACGTTCTAGAGTGTAACGATGCTGCGCCCTAATCATGAGATCTGATGTAAAGAATTGGTAATTGTTTCGACCAAGTTCTTTCGCTAAGTACATGGCTGAATCTGCGCAACGAAGGAGTGTCGGACCGTCAGTACCATCATGAGGGAAAACGCTAATGCCAATCGAGGTGCCTAAATGATATTGATGTTGATCGATGACAAAGGGTTCGCGCATTTTGGTGAGAATGCGATCAGCTAATTCTTTTAGGTGTTGTGCGGTTTCGAATTCTTCAACCACAATGACAAACTCATCGCCACCTAATCTGGCCAGCATATCGGTTGCGCGTATACAAGAGCTAAGACGTTTGGCGACATCGCAGAGCAGGCCATCACCGGCGGCATGACCAGCTGTATCATTCACATTCTTAAAGTGGTCAAGATCGAGGAAAATGACAGCGACTTTTTGATCATAGGCATGCGCCAACGCAGTTGCCAAGCGTTGTTGCAATTGATGCCTATTTGGCAAGCCAGTCAAGGCATCGTGCGTCGCGATGTATTGTAGTTGTCTTTCGGTTTCTCGGACCTCGGTGGTATCTGTGAATGAGATCAATACAGCTTCGGTTTTATTGGTACGGGAATGTTTGATCGGCTGTACATTAACCAGTAACCAAACAATCGCATTATCTTGTAACTGCATGCCGACTGACAGATTTGAGAGTGCTTCGCCTGTGCGTAGTGCAATCGAGGCAGGATCGTCACCAATTTGAATCTCGCTTGCGTCTTCACGGAATAACCGTTTGAAGTAACGATGGCGGCGTCCCGTCGCATCGATATCTTGTATTTTTAAAATACGTTTTGCACTAGGATTGCAGGTGAGAATCTTCCCACCAGGTGCGATCACCATAATGCCTTCGGATAAATTGTTCACAACAGAGCGATACCGATCCTCACTGGTCGCTAAGCTATGCTCCATATTTTTTTTATCGATTGCGAGTGCAATGACATGCATCGCATCCATAATCAGTGTCTGCTCATCATCACTAGGTCTGCGGTGTTGATGATGATAGATATCAACCGTTCCCAAAAGTGTGTTGAAGGCCGTTTTGATTGGTACCGACCAGCATGAATGCAATCCGTAACGCAATGGCGTCGCACGGTGCCAATGCCAAATTTCGCTTTGCTCGAGATTTTCGACTATTTTGATTTTCGCGCTTTGAATTGCAACACCACAGGACCAACTACCTAAACCAATTTCGATATGGTCCATTTCATTTAAAAACTCTGCCTCCATCGAGGGGGCTGCTGCCATCCTGAGTTTTTGCGTTTCTTGATCGAATAGCATGATCGAACAAATAGAACCATTGTCCAATAGGCGTTCCATCCTATCGCAGACATCTTGCAAAATTTGGGTTAATGGATTGTCTAATGCAATCATTTCCAAAATTTCTTTTTCGTGGTGCAGCGCCTCGTGGCTCAAACTATTTTTTTGCAGCCCACTGATCGAAGAATGGAGATGAAAGGTTTTGGCGATCGGTTGCGTCTGTAGGTCACGAATTCGCAATATGTAGGCAGTATTTCTTTGTACTGGGAAGGTATGTAAGCGAACTTCGACTTCTAAGAGTTGTTGTTGGCGTGTCTTCAATTGACAAAATTCGGCAATTGCATTGGGAAGTAAACTGCTGCCAGCTTGAAGATGGGTTTTTAACTGATTCGGATGATGGAACTCGAGGAAGGCACTCCAGCGTAATCCCGCAATTTCGCTCAATTTTTTTGCACCGAGCAGGTGAATTCCTAGCTGATTTGCATGGACAATCGTCCCATCAATCAAGACGATTACAGCATCTTGTGTGTGCTGTTCAATGAGCATTTGCCAATTAACGGGATACATAAAGCCACTAAAAATGAATGAAAGATCTTAGCTTTGTGGATTTCGTCACAAGTAAGTTATCAAAAAAATCAATAAATGTACTGTATGCTAACACATTGCCTCAAATTTTCTGCATTTTCACCCGTTGGATTGATCAAGAAACTGGGGCGCAGTTGACAGTTCTTAATAAAAGTATAGAAATGATTGACAGAAATTACTTTGCGCTGCCGCAGAGATAGGCTTAAATTGAAACATCCTTGCATGCTTTTCCGAATAATTAATTTCAAATAAGAAACTTATTGCCCCGCATTATTGCCGCGCATTATTGCCGCGCACTACGCAAGTTCGATGGCATTTTTCCCGTAGAAAAATTACTACGCCAAGGATTAATATCCAAGCCGCCGCGTCGCGTGTAACGCGCATACACAGAGAGTTTTTGCGGTTTGCAATGCTGCATGATGTCGCAAAAAATACGCTCTACACATTGTTCGTGAAATTCATTGTGATTTCTAAATCCGATCAGATAACGTAGCAGCGCTTCTTGATCAATTGGTGCGCCGACGTAATGAATTTGTACGCTAGCCCAGTCAGGTTGCCCTGTGACTAAACAATTCGATTTCAGCAAATGGGACACTAAGCTTTCCTCAATCGCTGCTTGGCTGTGATCGGCACTTAAAATTTCTGGGATAGGTGAATAGTGATCGACTTCGATATCTAAACGATCTAATAACAAACCATCTAATTCATGAAATCCAGCTTTTGCAAATTGCTCTTGTGGAACGAGAGTGATTTGCACGGGGGCGCCGAATCCATTCGAGAGATCTGCTTGCAGCAAACTCAGTAAGGCATCAGTGCCCGCCAATTTGGTTTGATTAAATGAATTCAAATACAATTTGAAGGACTTTGATTCAATGATATTCGGCGAGTCCGCAGGGGCAAAGACGCTGAGTATGGCGACCTGCGGCTTGCCACGTAAATTCAACCAAGAGACTTCGTAAGCATTCCAAAAATCCATCCCGAAAAAAGGCAGATTGACAGCCATGCCATCGACAATTTTTAGACCAATTTCTGCACGCTTTTCGGCCCGAGGAATCGGAAAAATTAAGCTAGGATCATATTGCGTTTGATACGCAGAAGTCTTACCTAGTTGCGATTGTTCTGGTGAATTATTGGAAGTGCTCATAGTGCGTGTTTCTATCAAAAAATCGAGCTGGTATCGTGCATCCAGCTTCCTAGTTTTTATCCTAGGAAAAGTTTATAAACAGGATTCTCGCTCTCATCCCAATAGCGGTATCCTAGGCCATTCAAAAATTCTTTAAACGCCTTCATTTCTTTTTTCGGTACCTGCAAACCGACTAAAGTACGGCCGTAGTCGGCGCCGTGATTCCGATAGTGGAACAAGCTGATATTCCAATTCGGGGCCATGCTGTTTAAGAAACGCATTAAGGCGCCAGGGCGTTCTGGAAATTCAAAGCGATATAGCAATTCATTCTCTGCTAGTTCGCTCTTACCTCCGACTAAATGGCGGATGTGAAGTTTAGCCAATTCGTCGTCAGTTAAGTCCAAAGTAGGAAAGCCGTGCTTGATAAAGGTTTTGGCGATTTTGCTGGATTCTTCACGATTGGTGACTTGAACACCGACGAAAATGTGTGCCTCTTTTTTATCGCTGATACGGTAGTTAAACTCTGTCACGTTGCGTGGGCCAACCAGTTCGCAGAAGCGTTTGAAACTGCCTTGGATTTCTGGAATGGTAACGGCAAACACAGCTTCGCGTGCTTCACCGACTTCAGCGCGTTCGGCGACAAAACGTAGGCGATCAAAATTCATGTTGGCACCGCAAGCGATGGTCACCATGGTTTCATTTTTTAGCGGCTTTTTATTTGCTTTGGCGCGTTCAATATACGCTTTGCAGCCCGCGACAGCCAAGGCACCAGCTGGTTCCAAAATCGAGCGTGTGTCTTGGAATACATCTTTAATCGCAGCGCAAACTTCATCGGTATCCACTAAGATCACTTCATCCACATATTGCTTCGCCAAACGGAATGTTTCTTCGCCCACGAGTTTGACTGCAGTACCGTCGGAGAATAAACCAACATCATTGAGTGTCACACGTTTGCCAGCCTTCAGGCTTCGATACATGCCATCGGAATCCACGGTTTGCACACCGATAATTTTGATGTCAGGGCGCACCGTTTTAACATAAGCAGAAACACCAGCAATTAAACCACCACCACCGATGGCGACAAAAATCGCGTGGATAGGGCCTGCATGTTGGCGCAAAATTTCCATGCCGACCGTGCCTTGACCCGCAATCACGTCCGGATCATCAAACGGATGCACGAAAGTGAGTTTGCGTTTTTTTTCTAAGGTCAAAGCATGATCGTAGGCATCACTATACGATTCACCTTGCAACACGATCTCGACGGCATCGCCACCGTGCGCGCGCACCGCATCAATTTTGACTGGCGGCGTCGTGGTTGGCATCACAATCACTGCTTTACAGCCAACGCGCCTCGCGCTTAATGCCACACCTTGTGCATGATTACCAGCGGAAGCGCAAATCACGCCACGCTTGAGTTGTGCTGGCGTTAAGTGGGCAATCTTATTGTAAGCACCACGTAGTTTGAAACTGAAGACACTTTGCATGTCTTCGCGTTTAAAGTGAATTTGGTTGTCCATACGCTTTGATAGCGTCGGTGCCAATTCAAGTGGCGTTTCAAATGCCACGTCATAGACGCGGGCAGTCAGGATTTTTTTCAGATAATCGGTAGCCATGGATGCAATCTTTTCAAAATACAAAAGTTAAAT
The DNA here is from genome assembly GCF_018139545.1 of Affinundibacterium fentianense. Lineage (GTDB taxonomy): Bacteria > Pseudomonadota > Gammaproteobacteria > Burkholderiales > Burkholderiaceae_D > Undibacterium > Undibacterium fentianense. The sequence continues at coordinate 412,937 of NZ_JAGSPJ010000005.1, forward strand.
GCGGACATCATGCAAGTCCCATGGTGTGTGGGATGGCGTCATTCTGAATGGATGAATTCAGAATCGACTGCGATACCGGCGCGGTGGCGCTGGTTTTGTTTCGTATTTCATGCGGGAGGCAATGGTAATGCCTAGTTGATGCAATGAAATAAGTGCAAATTATTTAAGTCCTGTTCCAAGCATTATAATGTATCCCTTCCTTCCCTTTACGAAAAAGCCATGATAGAAGCGGCTGTTGCTTGGTTGTTTAGTGTTTTTGCCATTTCAAAAATCGGCTTGACCGCCGTTTTTGTGATCAGCTTTGTGTCGGCAACTTTATTACCGATGGGATCAGAGCCGGCAGTGTTTGCCATGATCAAGGCGAATCCTGAATTGTTTTGGCTGACCATTCTGGTGGCGACTGTGGGAAATACCTTGGGTGGTATGCTGAATTATTTTATTGGCTACGAAGCCAAACAGACGTTTGCAAAGGAGCGCAATAGTCGCTGGTTTGGCTGGCTCGAACGCTATGGCGCAAAGACCATGTTACTGGCATGGCTGCCTGTCATCGGTGATCCTATCTGTGCCGTTGGTGGTTGGCTCAAATTACCTGCTTGGCCGTGTATGCTGTATATGGCAATCGGCAAATTCTTGCGTTATCTCGCCATGACTTATTTACTTTTAAAAGTGCCAGAAGGATTTTGGCACGGCATTGCATCTTGGTTGGGCTAGGGCGCTGGTCGTCGCCGCTCAGTTGCTCTGCCGTGCAAAGAAGTCCCAAATCATTGCTGGGCCGTTGGGTGTCATCGGTGATGGCCCAAGTAAGCGTGGGCGTTTCCAGTAGGCTTGCGGCATGCCGTGGCCACCACCGACAATGGTTACGAGTTCCACTTCTTTTTTGCCTTCGCTTGTTCTGTCACTTCGCCAAAGTGCGCGCTCAACATTGGATTTCTTTTCGCTACTAATCAAAGGAGCATCGCTAATTTGATTGAGGTTGACGAAAAACTGTGCAGACTCTTGCGACGATTTGAGTATGCCGCCTTTGTAGAATAGACCCCATAGACTAGTTTCACCTCCGCCATAATGAACGATGGGATCTTCAGTGCCATTCATCAGCATGACCGATGTGCTTGATCCGGTAGTCGTGCATTTAAAATTATCCGCCACGGGCAAATTCGCCGAAACCGCGGCAACTGCGCGAAAGCGGGTGGGGGCTTCTACTGCTAAACGCAAGGACATAAAACCACCCGATGATACGCCTGTTGCAAAAATACGCTTTGCGTCAAAGGCGTTTTCTGCAACCAGTTTATCGGTAAGCGAGGTCAAGAATTTAACGTGGTCAAGCTCTTGCCCATCGACTTTGAAATCGCCCACTTTGCTACAGTCGTTCCAATCAAAAGAACTGGCGCTAGGGTAGACCACGCCGAAACCATACTGATCCGCAAGACGGTCAAAGCCGTAACCCGTCTCTAAGCGAATCTGTGATCCATTTTGGCCCGAACCATGCATGACGATGACTAAGGGCGCAGTTTTGCGCATGCCCTTCGGCAAGTAAGTGCGGTAAGTGTATTGTTTGCCGTCGACGTCAATCGTGCTCTTGGCGAAGATGCCAGATAAGGGCGGTATTTCTGGATCGGGCGTATAGAGAAGCCAAACAAACAAGCCACCTGCAAGCGCGACCAAACCGAGTAACGCATACGAACTTTTTAGTAGAATTTTTTTCATGATTTAGCTTTTGTATAGGTAGACTGCTGGTGATGGCTCAGTGGCTGTCCCGATTTATGGCTATGTTTTACGCCATTGATCACCTTGTTTTTTAATGTAGTGACGATAAACATAAGACCAAGGAATCGCGGCATACACGAGTATGACTGCCCCAATTGCAAACACATTGGGCAGTAATTTGTCATCGAGTGTTCCATTCAACCAGAGTGGCAAAGGTACGGCAATTAACCAAATTGTTTTCCACAATAGTTCCCACATCAGTACAGGTAACAGCTGTAAGGGATAACGAATCCCAAGTACACATAGTAACCAAAATGCCGCCATCATGGAGGTTTCTACCCCACGAAAAAATTCCCATGCTGAGAACGGCTTTTTAGAAGCGAATACGCCTGGCCATAAACTCAGCGCAAGACCGACGACCACCAACAAGTACATTGCACGCAATACATAGAGGCGAGTGAGAGAGACTTCATTCATCATTTTTTCCTAGTGTTTTATATTCGTAATTTGGTGGAACGGAGTTCACTTCAGCAGCTTTATTTGCTCTTCTGCGTCCGCACGAGTTCTTGCGCTTACGGCGGGTGTGTAGGCTAGGGCTTTTTCAAAATAGGAAATGGCTTTGGTTTTATCGCCCAAGGCTTGCCAAGTTTTACCGAGTCGATAAAGCACGGCGCCAGTGTTCTCCATACTTAAGGATTTCTCTAAATGAGGTAGCGCTTCTTTTACTTTGCCTTGCTCCTGTAATGATCTGCCAAGTCCGAGATGCGCGGCTGCGGAATCCGGAAAGCGTTGAATGACTTCACGAAACATCTTTTCCGCATCCAGGAATTTTTTCTCCTTGACGAAGGTTTGAGCGATGTCGACAGCAATTTCGTTCTGTAGCTGCGCGATGACAGGGTTGCCACTACTATTCACGGCCAAAACGCCACTTTTCGCTTTTTCCAGTTCTTCATCTTTGAGATCAAATTTTGCTTGCAGTAGGTTCGCCGCCGCTGGGCTGACTTTCCGTGTTTCTGCAATCACATCTTTTGCTTTTGAATGACTGCCACCCATTAAACCTGGCACTTCCAAATAAAAAGTCATCAAGGAGTGCGCCGCATTAAAATTTTTGGGGTCTAGCGCTAGGGCTGTTTTGAAAGAATCACGAATTTTTCCGAGAGAGCTGATACCCGCCATCAGGCCGCCTTTTTCTGCTTTGATCCCTAGCACATTGCCAAGTGCTTCATGGCATTCAGAATTTTTGGGATTGTTGGCAATACATTGCTCGGCAATTTTCACGCCTTCATCGAGTTGAGCAACTTTGCCTGTAATTAAAATCAAATCCACTTTGGCCACCAAAGCATCGGCATAGTTGGCATCAGTCGCCAATTTGCTACTAATCGCACGCTCGACTTCGGCATATTTTTTCGCTTTGATGAGGGCGCTGTATTCGTGTGCCTGCGCTGTTTGCATCGCTAGCATGGATGACACTAATGGCGTCAATAGCAGCGAAACCATGATGGCATTGCGCATACGAGATGGTGGTGAGGGGAAGGTCGTCATAGTCATTTCCTTAATGAGTGAATCGGTGCCTAGTGATAGAAATGATTGCAATCAGCGCTTTCAAGCCGCAATCGATAATGAAGTATCCGCCGCTAGCCCCTAGGTTTTCTATCGAAATCGGACGGGCTACGGTTTGCTCACCATGAGTTGCGGTTGGCGTTCGATGAGTTACAGGTGTTACAGGTGAAAATCGAATAGTGGGATGGATGATGAGACGGGTAGAAGATCACTAGCGTTAGCCATTTGGGATGGTATTTGTTGTTAAAAATGTGCTACTTAAAACGAAAATTACTTGCTCAGGGCAACACTATTTAAGTAAATGCATTGTTTGGGATTCGACTTTTGACGTAGGATGCAGAGTGTGGTTTTTCGCCGCTTGGCAAATGACTTTGCTGGTCAATTCTAAATTGGAGTCTTCACGATGTATTCCCGTCTTTTTTCTCTGTCTACTTTGCTGTGCGTATTCACTGCGCCAGTTTGTCTAAACAGTGTTGCTGCGCCAGCAGTTCCCGCAGTGCCCACAGTCGCTGCTAAACAAGGCTTTCATGCGGTGCGTTTACCCGCTAGCTTTTTCTCTGAAAATCGCGCTCGTTTGCTCGCTGAGCTCAAAAAAATGGGACCCGGCACCATTGCTGTCATCAAATCGATGCCAGAACAAAATCGTAATGGCGACAGCACGCATATGTATCGGCAAGACTCCGATTTTTACTATTTAACGGGAGTCGAAGAAGCGGAAGCAGTAGCGGTGTTGGATGCGGATAGCAATCAAGCCTACACCTTGTATGTGCGCAAACGCGATCAGCGTCGTGAAGCCTATGATGGTGCGCGACTCGGTGTTGAGGGGGCATTAAAATTCGGTGCCAATAAAGCGGAATCATTTCCCGCCGCGGAAGAGAGTTTAAAAAATGTCGTGAGCAAGGCGCAGCGCGTTGTGCTGGTATCCAATTTTGATGAAGATTTCCGTAGAAAAATGCTCGATTGGATTTATCCTTTTGGCAGTGACAATAATCATTCTTCTCATAAGCGTATTTTGGTCGATGGTCGTCACCTCATCGCAGAAATGCGCGTCATCAAGCAGCCGGCAGAAATCGACATGCTACAACGCGCGGTCGACGTCACGGTTGCAGGACACTTGGCCGCAATGCAGGCATCGCTCACTGCTGCCAACGAAGGCGAAGTTGCGGGTGGTTTTCAAGGCACAGTGCGTAGCTTAGGCGCTCGATTTACTGGCTACGATACGATTGCTGGTGCAGGGCGAAATAGCTGTGTTTTGCATTATTTGACCAATGATCACGACATCGAAGCTGGTTCGCTGATGCTCCTCGATGCCGGTGCGGAAGTCGGCTATTACACTGCCGATGTCACGCGCACTTGGCCAGTGTCGGGTCAGTTTTCTAAGGAACAAAAAGCCATCTACGAATTAGTATTGAAAGCGCAAAATGCAGCCATCGATTTAGTCAAACCTGGCCGCGTTCATCATGAAGGCTTCGACGCCGCCATGCGCATTCTGAGTGATGGTCTAGTCGATCTTGGCTTACTCAAAGGCGATAAAGACAGCGTTTTCAAAAGCGGTGCCTACAGCCGTTTCACCATGCATGGCATTAGCCATTGGATAGGCCTTGATGTGCATGATACTGGCGACTATCAAATGGAGCCCGGTAAACGTGGAGGACAGCGCGTCTTGGCACCCGGCATGGCATTGACAGTCGAGCCTGGCATTTATATTCCCAAAGATGCGAATGATGTGGATGCTAAGTGGCGTGGCATAGGCGTACGGATCGAAGACGTACTCTTGGTGACGCCAGATGGTAATCGCAACATGAGTGGCAAGTTGCCGCGCACGGTGAAAGATTTGGAAGCGGTTTTGAAGAAACGGAATTGAATTTGGCTTGTTAGCTACCGCATCCTCACAGCAAGATGCGGTAGCTAAGTTAAAGCAACGCTGCAATGGATCGTTGACTTGGCCTTACCTGACAAATCAGCGGCCGGGAATCTACATCTGCTTAAAATGATGCAAATAACTACGACTAACCGGTAGCTTATCAGCGCGACCTTTCATAAACACGGTAGCCGTCTCGTTCTCACCGCGCGTCACGTGACTCACCATATTCATATTCACCACCACTGAACGATGTACTTGAACAAAGTGGGTGGCGTCGAGTTGGTCTAGCAGTTCTTTGAGTGAGCTACGAATTAAGGCTTCAGCGGGTTTGCCGTCTTCGCCGCGCCAAGCGATTAGCGTGTATTTTTCATCTGAACGTAAGAAGTCGATATCCGTGACTGGGATCATACGTAATGATTGACCGACCATAGCTTTAATCCAGCGCAAGGGCTCTGGTGCCGCTTTCTTTTGCAGTCGCGCTTCTAATTTATCCAATAAATTCTCGATGTCGGGCGCTTCTTGTGCGCTTCCTATACGTTCGCGTATACGCGCAACGGTATCGGCGAGGCGCACTGGATCGACTGGTTTGACGAGATAATCCAAGGCGCCTTGTGTGAAGGCTTCTACCGCGTACTCACTGTATGCCGTGACAAACACCAAATGGACGCCACGCCCGATTTGTCGTGCAGCTTCGATGCCGGTCATGCCTGGCATGTGCACGTCGAGAAAACATACAGTCGGCTTATGTGCTTGGTATTGTTCGACCGCTTCGCGTCCATTGCGTGCTTCTGCGACGATGCTTAATTCGGGCCAAGTCTGCGCTAGCATGCGGGTGAGTGAACTCCGCAAAAGAGGTTCGTCATCGGCGATCAGTGCGGTAGGGCGGGATGAGCTCATATTGATTTCCTATGACAAATTGTTTGTTGAACCCAGATTTTCCATTAGGCGCATCTTCGATGCTATTTGAGCGCTGGCGGCGCATTTTCGGTCATTTTTCACGTTCTTCGTTGCAAATAGCTCGCTATTTGCGCCTCATTCACGTCAAAACTGCCTCGAAAAGTGCATCCACCATCGTCTCAAATCCTAATGGAAATTCTGGGTTGAAGTAGTCAGTTGGGCTGGAAAGTTAATTTCTGCCAGAAAGCCATGCGGTTCAAGGGCAGTTAAGCTGAGCTGTGCTTGATCTGCAAATACTAAATGGAGACGTTCACGCAGATTGGCTAAGCCAGTGCCTAGGCCTTTGCTTTGTTGGTCGCTACTTAGGCCAATGCCAGTATCGCGCACTTGTGCCACGCAACGATCATTTTTTAATTGCACGCTCACCTCGATTTGTCCACCTTCTTCACTCGGATCAATGCCATGTCGCACTGCGTTTTCTACTAAGGTCAGTAAAGTCATGGGAGGGCAGGGTACTTTGAGCGCCGCTTCATCGACATGGAATGCATACTGTAATCGATCCGGCATCCGCATATGCATTAATTCTAGGTAGGCGCGCACTAATTCCAGCTCTTGCCCCAAGCTAGTTTTTGCATTACTTAGATTTGGCACAGCCGCGCGTAAATACGCGATTAAGCTTACCAATACCGTTGATGCCTGAGGAGAACCCGAGTCGACTAATTCGCGTATATTTGCGAGCGTATTGAATAAGAAATGGGGCTCAACTTGCGCCTGCAATAGACGCAGGCGCGAATCGAGTGCATCGCGTGCTAACTCACTACGCTCTAACTCAAACGAGAGTGCTTGCCTCTGTGCTTGTCCATTGATGTGGCGATACAATGCCGACATCGCAATCCACGGCGAGAATAGTAATCCCGCACCTATCATCTGACCACATCCATCTAATTTTGCCTGGACTTGGTACCAAGGAACTGGGTCGCCTATAGTCGTTAAGGCATAGGCCAGTGCAGCCGCAAATGGCACCACGATTGCCACTGCCGCGATTTGAAGCACCCAACGTGCGACCCAGCGTGGCGAGCGTTTCGGCCAACGCTCGACAATGCCATATACAGCTAATTGCATCATCGCGATAAAAAATAGACGGATAAAAATCGTCACCCACCAAGATGCCCAGGTGAACTTCATCATAATACTGAGTATGAGGGTGCCCACCAAAACGACTTTGATGCGATCCCATCCAAACATGGCTGGAGGTGTCAATAAGGCGTTCGATATTTCTTTGCTATTCATGATATAGGCCTGTACGAAGGTGGAGTAGTTGCAGTTCCTATTTATCTGAACGCAAACTAAGAATACTAAGGTTAAGCAGAGTTTACCCGCCTTGTTTGGATACGGCTATTTCTACCAGATGGTCGACGGTAGGCGGTAGTCGAACGACGTTATAGCTTGACCACTGGCGGCTACTTACCTGAGCTTGAGCGCAAAGCCGCTATTTCAACGTAACTATTCTTAGCATCAATTAAGCAGAACTAAGCAGAAAAATCGGTATTTCGATGCGTGATAAAAACAGATCCAATTTAGGCGCTTTGAAATTCGACGATAGAAATCTGGCAAAAGACACACATTTCATGCCAAATATTCAAAGTTTTTGAAATTCAACAGAATTTCCTCAGGCTTTTTCACAATATATCAAAAGATATCTGCAAAAAAGTAAAGGCTATTCCAGCATGGTGCAGCGCAATAGGCTAGAATGAGTTTTTAATATCCGTCTAACCATTTGCAGATGAATGCTCCAGCCCACCATTTAGGACTACCACCGCATCACGACAACGATGCTCAAGCTAGCGCAGCGCCAGTGCGTTTGCGCGAAATTCCTTATAACTACACTTCCTTTTCCGATCGTGAAATCGTGATTCGCTTGCTAGGCGAAGACGCATGGCGTTTGCTTGATAGTTTGCGTGGCAAACGGCAGACCGGTCGATCTGCGCGTATGTTGTACGAAGTCTTGGGTGATATATGGGTCGTGCGGCGCAATCCTTATTTGCAAGACGATATGCTGGAAAATCCAAAGCGTCGCCAGGCTTTGATCGATGCTTTGAATCATCGTTTGCATGAAGTAGAAAAACGTCGCGTCGCCACCGACACCGTCAATGCCGAAGATGCGGACCGGAGTAATTCGGTTGAGATTTTGGTGAATGCGGCGCGCAAGGCGGTGGCGGATTTTTCCAAAGAATTTCGTGATACTTACGATCTGCGTAAAAAGGCGAGTAAGTTATTAGCCAAACATACGGCCAAAGACAATATTAAATTTGACGGTTTGAGCCGCGTTTCGCACGTGACGGATGCGACCGACTGGCGGGTTGAATATCCATTTGTCGTGTTAACGCCAGATACCGAAGATGAAATGGCGGGCTTAGTTAAATCCTGTATCACGCTCGGTTTGACGATCATTCCACGCGGCGGCGGTTCGGGTTACACCGGTGGTGCGATTCCTTTGACGCCGATGTCCGCAGTCATTAATACTGAAAAACTTGAACAACTCGGCGCAGTAGAAATGCTGCGTTTGCCGGGTGCGGATCGTGATTACGCCGTCATTTATTCTGGTGCTGGTGTGGTCACCAAGCGCGTGTCAGATGCTGCAGATAAAGCGGGCTTCGTGTTTGCAGTCGATCCTACTTCCGCCGAAGCGTCCTGCATAGGTGGTAATGTCGCCATGAATGCCGGTGGTAAGAAGGCGGTATTGTGGGGAACTGCGCTCGACAATTTGGCGTCATGGCGCATGGTCGATCCGAATGGCGATTGGTTGGAAGTCACGCGCCTTGAGCACAATTTCGGTAAGATCCATGATGTAGAAGTGGCGAAATTCCAATTGGAATGGACCCATCCGGGCGACAAGACACCATTCAAAACAGAGCTGTTGAATATCCCCGGACGCACTTTCCGCAAAGAAGGTTTGGGGAAGGACGTCACCGATAAATTCCTCGCGGGTTTACCGGGTGTACAAAAAGAAGGCTGCGATGGTTTGATTACCTCGGCACGTTGGATTTTGCATCGCATGCCAAAATTTGCCCGTACTGTTTGTTTGGAATTTTTTGGACAAGCACGTGATGCCATTCCTAGCATCGTTGAGATTAAAGATTACCTCGATGGCGAAACCAAAAAAGGCGGTGCGATTCTCGCCGGCTTGGAACATTTGGATGAACGCTATTTAAAAGCGGTTGGCTACACCACCAAATCCAAACGTGGCGTGATTCCTAAGATGGCATTGTTCGGCGACATCGTCGGTGATGATGAAAACGCCGTCGCGCAAGCCGCTTCCGAAGTCATCCGCATGGCGAACGCCCGTGTCGGCGAAGGCTTTGTCGCAGTGAGTCCGGAAGCGCGTAAAAAATTCTGGTTAGATCGTGCCAAAACCGCAGCGATTTCTAAGCATACCAATGCGTTCAAAATCAACGAAGACGTGGTGATTCCGCTCGATCGCATGGGCGAATATACCGACGGCATCGAACGTATCAATATTGAACTCTCGATACAAAATAAGTTGGCGTGTATCGCTGCATTAAAAGAGTTTGTCCTGCGTGGCAACCTTCCTTTGGGTAAAAGCGAAGATGCCGATGGCGATGATATTCCAGCGGCAGAATTGCTCGAAGATCGCGTTTCACAAGCGGATCAATTGCTAAGTGATATTGCAGCACGTTGGACGTATTTGTTGACGCAGCTCGATCAACCCTTGCGCGATGCGCGCGTGGAGTTGAACAAATTAGGTTTAGATAAACTCGATTTCGTATTTGAACAACGCTTGCAAAAGCAGCCAGATGCACGTTTGTTTGATGTGGTGCAAGACCGCACGGTAAGGATCTCTTGGAAGACTGAAGTGCGTGCGCCTTTGCGCCAAATATTCAATGGTGCAGCGTTTAAATTGATTTTGGATGAATGCACGGCGATTCATAAAAAAGTCTTGCGTAGCCGGGTCTTCGTTGCCTTGCACATGCATGCTGGTGATGGCAACGTGCACACTAATTTACCGGTTAATTCCGATGATTACGACATGCTGCAAGTCGCGCACCACGCGGTTGCACGCATCATGGTATTGGCACGTTCTTTGAATGGTGTTATTTCAGGCGAACACGGTATCGGCATTACGAAGTTAGAGTTTTTGACCGAAGACGAGATCAAAGATTTCCGTGCGTACAAATTGCGCATCGATCCAGAAGGTCGCTTCAATAAGGGTAAATTATTGAACCTGCCTGAGTTCGCTGCCGACTTACGCAATGCCTATACGCCTTCGTTTGGTTTGATGGGGCATGAGTCCTTGATCATGCAACAAAGCGATATTGGCGCGATAGCGAATAGCGTGAAAGATTGTTTGCGTTGCGGTAAATGCAAACCAGTTTGCTCGACTCACGTGCCGCGTGCGAATCTTTTGTATTCACCACGTAATAAAATTTTGGCGACGTCCCTGCTGGTTGAAGCCTTCCTGTATGAGGAGCAAACGCGTCGCGGTATCTCGATTAAACATTGGGATGAATTTTCTGACGTGGCGGATCACTGCACGGTTTGTCATAAGTGCGTGAATCCTTGCCCAGTCGATATTGATTTTGGCGATGTGTCGATGAACATGCGCAATCTCTTGCGTAAAATGGGACAAAAGAAATTCAATCCCGGCACTGCTGCATCAATGTTTTTCTTGAATGCGACTGACCCAGCAACCATCAATGCAACGCGTCAAGTGATGATAGGCTGGGGTTATAAAGCCCAGCGCTTTGGGCATGAATTTTTCAAGAAATTCGCCAAGTCACAAACCAAAACACCACCAGCAACGGTAGGTAAAGCACCGATCAAAGAACAGGTGATTCACTTTATCAACAAAAAAATGCCGGGCAATTTGCCGAAGAAGACGGCACGTGCTTTGCTCGATATTGAAGACGATAAAATCGTTCCGATTATCCGTAACCCACAAACCACCACGGCAGACACGGAAGCGGTGTTTTATTTCCCAGGCTGTGGTTCGGAACGTTTGTTCTCGCAAGTGGGTTTAGCGACGCAAGCGATGTTGTGGAATGTTGGCGTACAAACCGTGTTACCGCCGGGCTATCTGTGCTGTGGCTATCCGCAGCGTGGTTCAGGCCAGTTTGATAAAGCAGAAAAAATGATGACGGATAATCGCGTGCTATTTCATCGCATGGCGAATACGCTGAATTATCTCGATATTAAAACGGTCGTCGTGTCTTGCGGTACTTGCTACGATCAACTCGCGACCTATGAATTCGATAAGATTTTCCCCGGTTGTCGCATCGTCGATATCCACGAATTCTTGATGGAGAAAAACGTCAAGCTAGAAGGTGTAACCGGCACGCGTTATATGTATCACGAGCCTTGCCACAACCCTATGAAATTGCAAGAGTCGGGCAAAACGATCAATAGTCTGATCACCACTGTGGACAATGTGAAGATCGAAAAGAATGAACGCTGCTGCGGCGAGTCTGGCACTTTCGCGGTAAGTCGTCCTGATATCTCGACGCAAGTGCGCTTCCGTAAAGAAGAAGAGATGAGCAAAGGTGCAGATAAATTGCGTAACGATGGTTTCAAGGGCGACGTGAAAATTTTGACTTCTTGCCCATCGTGCTTGCAAGGTCTGTCACGCTACAACGACGATAGTGGCACCCAAGCCGATTACATCGTAGTTGAAATGGCGCGCCATATTCTTGGTGAAGACTGGATGCCAGAGTATGTCGCCAAAGCGAACAACGGCGGCATTGAACGCGTCTTGGTATAAGGTGAGATCCATGCAATGTGAACTATGTGAAGTGGATGGCGGCGAGCTGATCGTGAAGAGCGAAAAATTTCGCGTCGTTTTAATCGACGACGCGAACTACCCCGGATTTTGTCGGGTAATCTGGAACGCGCATGTCAAAGAAATGACGGACTTAGCCATCTCGGATCGCTCCGTCATGATGCAAGCGGTGTGCAAAGTTGAACAGGCGATTCGTGATGTGATGCAGCCGCATAAAATCAATTTGGCCAGCTTAGGCAATATGGTGCCGCATCTGCACTGGCACGTGATTCCACGCTACCAAGACGATGCGCATTTTCCGAATCCTGTGTGGGCGGCGACGGACAGAACTTCTGCTGAAGTAGAGGTCAAACGCGCTTTGTTACCCGCTTTGCGTGAAGTTATTCGGCGTGAATTTGCGATTTAATTAATATTGAAAAAAATATTAGCTGTCGCTCCTGCGAAGGCAGGAGCCCAGTGGCGTAGCTTGATCAACGCAAGACACTGGATTCCTGCTAAAAGCATGCAGGAATGACAGAAATCACGTCTGCAGTTGACTAAAACAATTCCCTATCGAATAAAAAAAAATGAACCATCTACCTCCACCAATCACCCACAAAGTCCATCCCACCACACTCAATGCCAGAACGGTATCGCGTTTGTTAGAAATCGAATTCGATGACGGCAAGCGTTTTGAGCTGCCATTTGAACTCATGCGCGTGTATTCTCCTTCAGCCGAAGTACGTGGGCATGGTGAAGGGCAAGAGGTCTTACAAATCGGTAAGCGCTTGGTCAGTATCACGGGTATAGAGCCAGTCGGCAATTACGCGATCAAGCCAATTTTTACTGATGCTCACAGCACCGGCATCTTTACTTGGGAATACTTGTATTGGCTAGGCACGCATCAATCAGCATTGTGGCAAGACTATTTGGCACGCTTGCAAGCGGCTGGTTATGCCGGTGAAGCAGGGCGTGATGCGGTTCCCGCACCTAAAACTGGACCGAAATGCGGTTCATAGGTAATTTTTCGAAATTTCTACCGCAGAAATATTGACCTAAGTCCGAGTCGGATTCCCGATTCGGCTCTATAATCCCGCCTGTCGATTTCTAGTAACGCAGTTTCAGACTCGTCGACAAGTCTGAAAAACCGCGTAGAAATCCTAATCTTTCATTCTCTGCAGAGTACCAAGATGAGCGAGCAAGTAAATAAAACGGATGGGACGACTACCCATTTCGGTTACACCACGGTGGCTGAAGAAGAAAAAGTCCATAAAGTAGCGGAAGTTTTTCATTCGGTCGCTGCGAAATATGATGTGATGAACGATTTGATGTCTGCTGGTTTGCATCGTATCTGGAAAATTTTTACGATTGCGCAAGCGGGCGTACGTCCTGGATTTAGAGTGTTGGATATCGCTGGTGGAACTGGTGATTTGGCCAAAGAATTTGTTAAGCAGGCCGGTAAAACGGGGGAAGTTTGGCATACCGATATCAATGAGTCGATGTTGCGCGTTGGTCGTGATCGTCTCTTGAATAAGGGTTTGATTACCCCAACTTTGTTGTGTGACGCAGAGAAATTACCGTTTCCGGATAATTATTTTGATCGCGTCAGCGTCGCATTTGGTTTGCGCAATATGACGCACAAAGATCAGGCGTTGGCAGAAATGCGTAGGGTTTTAAAGCCGGGTGGGAAATTGTTGGTACTGGAATTTTCCAAAGTGCCAGAAGTTTTGCAAAAGCCGTATGACTTGTATTCGTTCAAGGTTTTACCTTGGTTAGGGCAAAAAATCGCGAACGATGCTGATAGTTATCGTTACTTAGCAGAATCGATACGCATGCATCCCGATCAAGAAACGCTCAAAGGCATGATGCAAGAAGCAGGTTTGGAACGCGTGGAATATTTTAATTTGACCGCAGGTGTGGCGGCGTTACACACAGGGGTTAAGTTATAAACCAGTAGTTTTATTGGAATAGTGTTGGTAGTACAAAAAGGAGATTCACATGAAACATATTTTATTAAGTATCGCTTTGTTGTTTGGTGCCACGACGATGATCGTCGCTGACGCCGATGCGCAGCGCATGGGTAAACGTAGCTCATTTGGACGTCAGTCGAATAACGTCACACAAAAAGCACCAGCAGCGAATGCGGCAAATCCAGCGCAAGCTGCCAAACCAGGTGCGCCTAATGCGGCAACACCAGCGGTACCACCGAAGCCATCTATCCCTTGGAAAGGGATTGTCGGTGGTTTGATCGGCGGCGCTTTGTTGGCTGGTTTATTCTCTTCTTTGGGTATGGGCGGTGCGTTAGCGAGTGCGATGGGTTCTATTCTGACTTTCGCGGTGATTGGCTTGTTGGTGTTCATGGCTTTCCGTTTCTTTACTCGCAAAAAAGCGGGTAATGCACCGACTATGTTTAATCAACAGCCAGCGTATGCGGGGATGCCGAACAATAACGCGTTACCAGAAATTGGTTCACGCATCGATACGGCGCCAGCCGCTTTCACACCAGCTTCAGTCAGCACCGCGAATTTGAACAGTTCAGGTTCTGTGCCATTGGCCAACCAGGGCAACTGGACAATTCCAGCTGATTTTGATGTAACAGGTTTTTTGCGTCATGCAAAATCGAACTATATTCGTTTGCAAGCGGCATGGGATCGTGGCGATATGAACGACATTCGTGAGTTCACTTCACCAGAGATGTTTGCTGAAATGAAGTTGGAATTGCAAGACCGTGGTAACGCGAAGAACGAGACTGACGTAGTGACTTTGGATGCGGAATTATTAGGCATAGAAACGCAAGCTTACGATTACATTGCTAGTGTTAAATTTACAGGCATGATCAGAGAAGGTGGTGCGACCAATCCAGAAGCATTTGCAGAAGTTTGGAACTTGGCGAAACCGATCAATGGTCAATCAGGCTGGTTGTTGGCGGGTATTCAGCAATTAAATTAATTGTTTTAAGGCAGATACAGCCTTGTTTTCGGACAAACTTGTGACTGATAAAAACACTTGAAATTGGCCGGATTGACGGTCTTTTAAGTGTTTGCTGTTAAACTGAGAACCGCGCATGATGTCATGTGCGGTTTTTTATTTTATCTCTATGATTTCCACTCCTTTTATCCTGTTTGTGAATCACTTGTTGGCACAAGAGCCGTGGGCTGCTGCTCGCTTACAAAAACATGCTGGCAAGACAGCCTGTATTGATATTGAGTTATTTCAGTTGCGTGTGAAAGTCGGTGCGGATGGTTTGTTGCAAGCCGCTGAGAACGACACTGAGACTCAAACCGATCAAGTCATATTGCGGATTAAACCAGCTGATTTGCCACTCATTGCGCAAAATCGTGAACGTGCGGTGTCTTACGTGAAGATTGAAGGCGATGCCGACTTTGCGAATACTTTATCGCAATTGAGTCAAGATTTGCGTTGGGAAGCGGAAGAGGATTTAAGCAAAGTAGTTGGTGATGTCGCCGCGGTCCGCATGGTCGCGACTGGCAAGAGTATCGTTGAAAATGCAAAACGCACTCATCAAAATTTACAAGAAAATCTCGCTGAATATTTTTTAGAAGAAAATCCTATGTTGGTGCGCCCGCTCGCGGTGCATGCCTTTGGTGAACAAGTAAGCAAAACCCGTGATGATGTTGAACGCCTGATGAAACGTTTAGAAAGATTAGAAAAAATGAAGGATTCGAAGCAATGATCTTAAATTCTCTACGCTTGTTTAAAATTGTTCGCATCGTTCTGAAATACGGTATTGATGAAATCGCGATGTCCGGCTTGCGCATTCCACGCACAGCCAAAGTCATTAAAGCACTTTTGTTTTGGCGTGATTTATCCGCTCCCCGTGGTGAGCGTTTGCGCAAGTCTCTAGAAGATTTGGGACCGATTTTTGTTAAGTTTGGTCAGGTCTTATCAACACGTCGCGACCTGATGCCACCCGATATTGCGAATGAATTGGCCTTGTTGCAAGACCGCGTGCCGTCCTTTGATCCTGATTTGGCGGTTGCACAAATTACCAAATCACTCGGCGCCCATCCTGATCAATTGTTTGCTAGCTTCGAACGCGTTCCAGTGGCTTCGGCATCAATCGCGCAAGTGCATTTTGCAACTTTAAAAGACGGTCGTGAAGCGGCTGTAAAAGTCTTACGTCCTGGAATGAAAGACACCATAGACCGTGACGTCGCTTTAATGAAAATCGCCGCCGGTTGGCTGGAGTTTTTGTGGGCGGACGGTAAGCGCTTGAAAGCCAAAGAAGTTGTCGGTGAATTCGATAAATACCTACATGATGAATTAGATCTGATGCGTGAAGCTGCGAATGGTAGCCAATTGCGTCGCAACTTCGCCGATTCGGATTTATTGATAGTCCCGGAAATGTACTGGGATTTTTGCTCGCCGTCTGTGATTGTGATGGAGCGCATGAAAGGCATTCCAATTTCACAAACCGAGCAGTTAAAAGAAGCGGGGGTTGATTTAGCCAAGCTATCTCGCGATGGCGTTACCATTTTCTTTACACAAATCTTTCGAGACGGTTTCTTCCATGCGGATATGCATCCGGGGAATATTTTAGTTTCCACTGATCCTGCCACACTAGGTCGCTATATCGCTTTGGATTTTGGTATTGTCGGAACACTCAATGATTACGATAAAGACTACCTATCACAAAATTTTTTAGCGTTTTTCCGACGTGATTATAAGCGAGTCGCTGAAGCACATATTGAATCAGGTTGGGCACCAAAGGACACGAGGGTAGATGAGTTGGAGGCTGCGGTGCGAGCTTGCTGTGAGCCTATATTTGATCGACCCTTGAAGGATATTTCTTTTGGTCAGGTCTTATTACGCCTATTTCAAACGTCAAGACGTTTCAATGTCGAGGTACAACCACAACTGGTATTACTCCAAAAAACACTCTTGAATATCGAGGGTTTAGGACGCCAATTAGATCCGGATCTTGATTTATGGAAGACAGCAAAGCCCTATCTGGAACGCTGGATGAGCGAGCAAGTTGGTTGGCGTGGTTTGATGGATAAATTAAGAGCAGAAGCCCCGCGCTACAGTCACATATTTCCGCAGTTACCAAGGCTTGCACATCATGCGTTGAGTAGAGTAGCGGAAGGCGGACAAAATGATACCTTGCTCGCGAACTTAATTGCAGAACAGCGGGCGACGAATTCCTTGCTGCGTGCTATTGTTTATATCGGTGTTGGCGTCCTTGTTGGCGTAATTGTCGCCTTTACCTACTTAAATTTCTTGATGATGCCCGCGGTATGACCGTAAGTTTCTTAAATAGGGATCCAACAAGACCAGAGTTTTGGTGTGAACGGTTTGAACAAGGATTTGTTCCTTGGGATAGTGGTACAGTCCCTAAGGCAGTGCAAGACTTCGTTTTTTCTCAAAACGGAAGATGTGAAACCAATTCAAATTGCCTGATTCCCGGATGTGGCAATGCCTACGAATTAGGTTTTTTGTCTGACGCAGGCTGGCAGGTAACCGCCATTGATTTTTCGGAGGTCGCGGTCGCCAAGGCGAAGACAAGATTGCGTCCGTGGGCTGATAGAATTTTACAAAGAGATTTTTTTGACTACACGCCAGATTTCGTGTTATCCGCGATCTATGAGCGAGCATTTTTCTGCGCATTGCCCCCAGGTATGCGGCCTGCTATTGTTGCGCGTTGGGCAGAATTACTTCCTGCAGGGGGGAAACTGTTTGGTTTTTTCTTGCTCGACGAGACAGAAAATGCGGTGAATAAAGGGCCTCCATTTCGAACTTCTACAAAAGAATTTTATGCATTGATGCAGGAACATTTCTTTCAACTTGAAGACACAGAAGTCAGTGACTCTCTGCCGATCTTTGGCGGCCACGAACGTTGGCAAGTTTGGCAGCGACAATAACAAAACAGCGGATAAAATTTATCCGCTGTTTTGTTTTGTTACTTGCAGATATTACCAAACACGAATGCGCTTTTCAGGTTCGACATACATTTTGTCACCCTTTTTGACATCAAATGCTTGATAGAACTCGGGCATATTCGTTAACGGTCCGTTGGCGCGGAACATGCCAGGCGCGTGTGAGTCTGTCGCTAATAAACGAATAGTTTCTGCATCGCGCGCTTTGCCTCGCCATACCTGCGCCCACCCCATAAAGACGCGTTGGTTGCCCGTGAATCCATCAATCACGGCGGCTTGTTTACCATTCAAAGACAATTGATAGGCTTTATAGGCAATCGAAAGCCCTGCATTGTC
This sequence comes from Affinundibacterium fentianense, assembly GCF_018139545.1. Classification (GTDB taxonomy): domain Bacteria; phylum Pseudomonadota; class Gammaproteobacteria; order Burkholderiales; family Burkholderiaceae_D; genus Undibacterium; species Undibacterium fentianense. The sequence goes on from NZ_JAGSPJ010000005.1 coordinate 430,968, forward strand.
ACCAATGTTTTCACCTAAGGTGAGTTTGCCATTGACTTTGTATCCATCAATTGGGCTGTAGTTAGCATATTGTGCAACAAGGGCATCGGTGACTTTGCCGAAATTCGCCTTATCTTCCGCTGTCCACCAGTCACGCAAATTTCCATCTCCATCAGATTGACTTCCTGAGTCGTCAAAGCCATGGCCAATTTCGTGACCTATCACAGCGCCAATTCCACCGTAGTTCACAGCATCATCAGCTTCAGGATTAAAGAACGGTGGCATCAAAATTGCGGCAGGAAAGACAATTTCGTTTTGACGAGAGTTGTAGTATGCATTCACGGTTTGCGGACTCATACCCCACTCGCTGCGATCCACGGGTTTTCCTAATTTGTCGATCTGTCTTTGATACGCGAAAGCGCGGCCTGCCTTGATATTGTTGATGAGATCGCCTTTGACAATTGTCAATTTGCTGTAATCTCGCCATTTGTCTGGGTAGCCAATTTTTGGCGTAAATTTAGATAATTTTGTGAGTGCCTCTTTTTTTGTCGCGTCACCCATCCAAGGCAAAGTTTCGATGCTTTGTTTGTAGGCAAGCAGTAAATTGTTCACTAAAACCTGCATACGCGCCTTGTTTTCAGCAGGGAAGTGTTTTTCAACATAGAGTTGACCTAGCGCTTCCGATAAACTTTCCTCCACTCGGCTCACGCCTCGTTTCCAACGAGGCTGGTTTTGAGGAATGCCGCGCAAGGTAATATTCGAAAAAGAAAAATCTTGATCAACAAAACGTTGGCTCAAAAACGGCGCATAAGTGTTGAGGACGCGCCAACTAAAATACGATTGCCAAGTTTCTACGGGTGTTTCTTGGATCAATTTATTTAAGCCTGTGAGGTAGCTCGGTTGTCGAACAATGACGGAATCCGTTTTACCACCTGTACCCATATCTGCGAAGTATTTGTTCCAATCAAATCCAGGCAATAAATCTCCGAGCTTGGCGATGTCAATTTTGTTATACGTTTTTACCGGATTACGATTTTCGACATTGCTCCATTGGATTCTGGCTATTTCGGTTTCTAAGGCCAAAATTGATGCTGCCGCGGCTTGCCCATTCTTGAAACCCGCCATTCCCAGCATTTTTTCCACGTGTTGTACATAGGCTTCTCGTACCGCCTTGAACTTGGTATCGTCGAGCTTAAGGTAGTAGTCGCGGTCAGGTAAGCTCAAGCCGCCTTGACCAACAGAAACGGTGTACTTCGACGAGTCCTTGGCGTCTTGAGTAACACCTGAGCCTATCGGCATCCCAACACTGATGCGAGCCAAATAGGCAAACATAGCGGGTAATTCTGACTTGTCTCGCAATTGCTGAATACGCGAAAAATCCGCTTGCAAAGGTTTTATATCCAGCTCCTCAAGTCGCGCCTCATCCATGAAACTATTGTATAGATCGGCGATTTTTTGTTGGTTGCTTCCTTGTGGGAGATCACTGCGTTTTGATAGTTCTTGAATAATCGCAGCCGATTGTTTGGCCGATAATTCGGCAAGTTGGTCAAACGCGCCGTAACGACCACGATCGGCAGGAATTTCTACCGTGTCCAACCATTTTCCAGACATAAAGCGGAAAAAATCGTCTTGTGGACGTACACTACGGTCTAGCCATTGCAGATCAATGCCGGATTGTTGTTTTGCAGCCTGCTTCTTGGCTTTCTGTTGTTTGACTACTGATGTTTTCTTACTTGCCGTTACGCCATCCTGTGCAAGTGCAGAAGTGCTTAAGGTGCTAGCAAACAAACCTGAAATAAGTGTGAAAAGTAGATGTTGACGCATTGAGAGATCCTTATTGTTGATTGTTATGGTGTAGTTCAAATTATTTTTTACTTAGCGTGATTCAGACAATAAGTTAATTGAAGAGTTCCTGTCCCGCCTTTTAATTAAGATTGCACTATCGGGTCATGTAAACAAAAAAATCCCCAAGTTTCCTTGGGGATTTTCATTTTACAGCTTAGATTCTAGAAGACTGAATCTTAGAACTTCAAGTTGCCAGTCAAATAAACTGTGCGTCCGAGAGGGTCAGTGTAACGACCATCGTAGCCCACTTGGTTGCCACCACCTGTGTTACGAATGGAAAGAGGTGGTTCTTGATTAAGTAGATTGCGTACACCTGCAGTCAACGTCAAGTTCTTTGATGCATTCGCTTTAATTTGCCAATCGAGTGTCAAATATTTTTTGACGCTTCTCTCTAGACCCGCTAACCCACCGATAGTTCCATCGGCGTTCACAAAGCGTAATTGAGCATCATCAGCAGCAATTACTTTATCACGATAGCCTGAGTGGTAATTCATCGTCAGTGAGTTTGAAATTGTGTCGCTAGATTTCAGTGAGAAGACCATTCTAGAAATGATCTTGAAGACGACGTTGTCAGATGAGTCGAACCGACCTACGCTTTTCTCTAAACCGACACCAGGAACGTCTTGCTCCGCTTTTAGCATGTATGTACCGGACCAGTTCACTGACAATGCACCAATTGGAGTAGGTGTTCTGTAAGTCGTATCCCAATCAATACCTTGATAGTGAGACGTCGCCAAATTCACAGGTGACAATTGCGCAACAATTACTTTTGAGCCTTGAATTGGATCAAAATACAATTGAATATATTTATCAGCCAAAGCTGGTGTAGTATAAATCTGATCTTGTGACAAAGATTGGATCTGATTTTTCAGCTTGACATCCCACCAATCGAAACCAACTGTCAAACTTTTCACTGGTTCAAAACGAATACCAAAAGCCATTTGATCTGACTCTTCGGCCTTCAAGCCTGCGGCGCCTTTGTTTGGATTACCTTTGGTTAACAAACCGTATTCCTGAGCACCACGGCAATATGGGAAGCGATAGTCAGTTGGGTTTGTAATTGGGCATGGGAAGAAGCTTGATGAACCCGCATTTTTAACTGGATCCGCAATATTGTTCATAGTAGGCGCTTTGAAACCAGTGCCATAAGATGCACGCAATAAAACAGTTTCAGTTGGTTGAAAGCGAGCTGACAATTTGTACGTTGCTTTCGATACCGCGTTACCAAGCTCTCCTGGTGCTGCAGCACTGCCATCCGTATTGTAGGTAGTATTGTTCTTTTTGACTGCTTCGTAGCTGTCATAACGAACTGCTGCGGTAACATCCAAATTTTTAATGACCGGCATCAACATTTCACCAAAAGCACCCCAGCTTTGGCGAGTTGCATCTAAATCTTGTGCGCCTGTACCGCCGCCAATTTGTGTATCGGTCCAATTCTTATCGGGATTCTGTGGTCCAGGTCCTTTAGAAATGGAGCTGTATTGGTCTTGATACGATTGTTTTGTGAAGTCAACGCCCATACCCAGAGATGCAGTTCCTCCAGACATTGCAAATAACTCTTTCGAGGTATTTGCGCTCAACACGTCAATTTTAGATTTTGTTGTGAGCAAATTTTGGTGCAAGACAGCTGGCGCCAGGATAGAAGATGCATTCGGATTCATGATGAATGGATTAAACGCTCCTGACTTAACCAAAGCATTGAATGTATTCGAACTCATATAACCTGAAACTGCTTCGTCTTTTTGGGTATTTTCTGAATGAGTGTAAGATGCTTTGTAGTCCCAACCAGCTAAATTACTATCGACCCCAACCACAAAGTGGTTTGCGTCGGTTTTGTATTCATCAGCACGTCCGCCAGCATCATATGCTCGGAAATAGAAGAAGGCATCGGTCAAATCTGCGGCATTGACCCCACGAGCGGTAAGCATCGGAACAACAGTTGAATTAAATGCGCCGATATAGTTTGGGTTGACAGTTTTAACTTTTGTAATTGGATCTGTACTAAATACAGTCAGCGGTTGTGCAGGCGCTGCATATTGAGCACGATTTGTAAAACGAGAAAGAACAGCCTCTCCAAACAAGGTTGTTTCATTCGTCAACTTTAGACTACCGTTCGCAAAAATGCTGTCGCGCGTTAATTTTGGAATTAAATCGACAGTTGAAGCATAGTCATAGCGGCAGAACTCACCACGTTGGAAAGTATTGGGGCCATTACATTTTCCGTTTTTGATGAAGTCAGGAGAAAATGCGTCATTTACGTCCGCATTGTTGTTATATACATCAATGTTGGCTGGGATTGAATTAATACTAGTTTGATAGATGGCATAATTTTTGCCACCTTCGCTAAATTTGCGTACACCAGACTTAGCAAAATCACGTTGAGTCGCTTTTAGAGCGTCTTGTTCATCGTGAGCATATGAAACTTGAAGGTTGTATCCATCTGTTGTTAGATCACCAAAACCTTTGGACAGCGAGAAGTTTGAGCTTCGTCCACCAGCTTCTTGTGGTGAGTTCAGAGTCGCTTCAACTACGAAATCTTGTTGATTTTTCTTTAGAATAAAGTTGATTACACCTGCAATAGCATCAGATCCGTAAAGAGTCGATGCGCCATCAGTCAAAATTTCAACACGCTCTACAGCTGAGAGCGGAATGCTAGCTAAGTTGACTGCGCTTCCTGTTCCATAAGGCGCCATGCGGCGTCCATTGAGCAGTACTAATGTGTAAGCTGTGCCAATCGCGTGGATCGACGCAGTTTGTACACCACCACCACCACCATTTACTGAGGCTGATGCTGTAATGAATCCTTGCATTGCTGGCAATGCTGCCACTAAGTCGGCTACGTTTGTGACGCCAGTTTGTTCGATGTCCTTGCGACTAAGAGTCTGAACCGGGAGGGCTCCTTCTTTAGCGATTCGTTTGATCGATGAACCTGTAATTTCAATCCGTTGCGGGGCGGCTTCTTGTGCTAGCGCAGTTTGTGCGAACACACCTGCTCCCAAAACGACACCGCTTGCGAACATCATGCGAACGGAGCGGGATAAGATTTTTTCTACCATGTTGACTTCCTCCAGTGATTAAACAACTAAATTAGCTTTCAAGAGAAGTAAATTCTACTGAGCTGATTTGAAAATGAATTTCTGATGGGACTTGTTTTTTTGAACAAAGATAAATTGATGTATACATAATTAAAGTGAAGAACCCATTACACTCTGTTTAGTATTAAACATATATACAAAAAAGTTATCTAGTTAACCCTAAAAATACATTCACCCGCAATGAGACCATTCGTGGTGGGAAAGTGTCAAGCGAAGGGAGTAGCGATTGTGTAAGTGATATTCGAGGTTCTATGTAGTCCAAATTAATACCACTTCACGTACAAGTACTGATTTATATTGCATGTCTAATATTTGTCAAAAGACCAAAAAAATTGAATCAGTCATAATTCGACGAATGGCACCAACTGCAGAATTTTATTCTTGGAAATATTCAAACAGCAGCTAGAAATTCGAAGAAAAATAGTTGTCATTAGAAAACTTATTTAATGTTTCCAAATGGAAATTTGTCTTTTGAGCTGACGTGATTTGTATACACATTTTGTGTTACAAAATTAAAGGCAGATTGATTTTGCGTTGCGGCATTTTTACAACAGATTTGTCTTTTTGGAAAGCAGTTCTAGATCAGGTTTGTCGCATTATTCTCATCCAAACTATGAGAGAAAACGAATACTAATTTGATTTTTATGGAGTTTTTTTGCGTTTGAAATTGGAATCGATGAAATTGAGATCGCAGATTGGCGAGATCCCAGAAACTCGCCATCCATCTAAATTTGATCCGCGATGCATAGCACGCTGCTTGTACAAGTAAGCATATCTGGTGTGTTGCGTGTCATTAGAGTTCAGTTCGGATGCTAAATAGTTCAGGGAAAAGAACAACATCGAGCATTTTCCGTAAATAGCTAACGCCCGCTGTGCCGCCTGTTCCAGTTTTAAAGCCAATGATACGCTCAACCGTAGTGACATGGCGGAAGCGCCAAATTCGAAAAGCGGTCTCCATATCAACCAATTTTTCAGCTAACTCGTAAAAGACCCAATGCTGCTCTGGCGCTTTGTATACCTGTTGCCATGCTTGCTTCACCGACTCATTCGCGACCACCGTTTTCGTCCAATCGAGTTGTAAGCGTTCAGGGTCAATCGCGAAGCCATTTCTTGCCATGAACATAATCGTTTCGTCGTAAATCGATGGGGAACTCAGTGCTGCTTCCAGACTAGCGTAAGCCTCAGGCACCTTTTCGTGAACTTGCAACAAAGTAGCATTTTTGTTGCCTAAAAGGTATTCGAGCTCGCGGTATTGATGAGATTGAAATCCTGAAGAATTCCCAAGGTAAGGCCGAATGGCTGTGTATTCACTCGGAGTCATAGTGGCCAGCACATCCCAAGCATGAACGAGTTGATCCATGATTCGCGCCACGCGTGAGAGCATTTTGAACGCTGGGGGGAGATCTCCTTGCCGAATTTGTTGGCGCACTGCATGTAATTCATGCAACATTAATTTGATCCACAATTCACTAGTTTGATGTTGAATGATAAATAACATCTCGTTGTGATTTGGCGAACGTGGATGCTGCGCGGACAGTATTTGGTCAAGTCCAAGGTAGTCGCCATAACTCATGTCTTTTTTGAAATCGAGTTTGGCCCCGTGCCATGACATCGGGCATTGGGACTCAGGTGCGGGGGGAGAGTCAGACATGTTTGCATTTCACTTTCAGTAGGAAATAAGTTGATTAGGGCCATATGGCTCGCTTCGTTTTGGGATGTTCAAAATGAACTATGTCACCACATTTCTTTGGATGTTCTTGTCATACAGCTGTTTGTCGAGAATGTCGCTTAAATGTTCCACTGCGTCCCAAACATCGGTGAAGCTTGTGTATAGCGGCGTAAATCCAAAACGCATAATGCCCGGTTCACGATAATCGCCGATCACTTGACGTGCAATGAGCGCTTGGATAATTGCGTAAGCATGCTCATGTTTAAAACTTACATGGCTACCGCGATGCTGGTGGCTCCGTGGAGTGACCAATTCGAGCTGATGAGAGGCGCATACATGTTCGACGCGTTGGATGAAGAGATCGGTTAACGCAAGGGACTTATCTCGAATAGTTTGCATGTTTGTTCGAGCGAAGAGATCCAAGCCAGATTCAATCATGGCTAAAGACACGATTGGTTGTGTACCACACAGAGCTCTTCGAATACCTGGTGTCGCTTCGAAATGTGTTTGCATGGCAAACGGTGCTGCATGTCCCCACCAACCCGTTAATGGATGCGCAAATTGGGCTTGGTGACGATGCGGAACCCAGATAAATGCTGGCGCACCTGGACCACCATTGAGGTACTTGTAGCAACAACCCACTGCAAAGTCGGCATTTGCCTTATTCAATTCAACTGGAACTGCGCCAGCTGAGTGCGCAAGATCCCAGATACACATGGCACCATGCTGATGTGCTTGCGCAGTGACATACTGCATATCATGTAGATATCCGCTTCGATAATTTACGTGTGTTAACATGACAAGCGCGGTGTCGTCGTTGATAGATGTCGCAAGATCCTCGGGTGATTCGATGAGTTGAATATGGTATCCGCGATCTAGCCAGCGTGTGATTCCTTCTGCCATGTAGATGTCAGTTGGAAAATTGCTACTTTCCGTAATAATTGTCTTTTTGTGTGCAGTTGCGGGATCGCGAGCTTGAATGTCCAGTGCGGCAGCGATTGCCTTAAAGAGATTGATCGAAGTCGTGTCAGTAACAACGACTTCATTTGGATCCGCACCGATCAGTGGAGCAAGTTGATTTCCCAAGCGAGAGGGTAAGTCAAACCAGCCAGCCGTATTCCAGCTCTTAATTAGATCGTTTCCCCATTCGTTTTCGATGACATGTTGGGCCTTGCGCATTGCCGCGTGCGGCTGAGCGCCGAGTGAGTTTCCATCTAAATAAATCATGCCATCAGCGAGGCGGAATTCTTTACGTAAATCATGCAGTGAATCGAGTTGATCCGCGGTTTGGCAAGCGTTGCGGGAGGTGAGACGCATGTTGATCCTTTTTGTTGCGCTTAATTGACCCAAAAGTGAGTAGCATTTGTCCGTTTCAACACAAAATAGTGCGTCAGTTTACGGACTCGATGAGTGATCTTCAATAGTGAGAAATAATTTACTATTTTATGTCGAAATTCTTGGTCTGTTCTTGCAAACGAAAGCATAATTTTGACTAATTTTAGAATATTATGTCGCCTTGCTTACAAATAATGATGGAAGTCACCAAAATGCAATTGGATGCGACAGATATTAAAATCTTGCAGCTATTACAGACCGATGCACGTATAAGCAATCAAGAGTTGGCAGAAAGAGTTTTTCTTTCGCCTTCTTCTTGTTTGCGGCGAGTCCGAATTTTGGAAGAGCATGGTATCGTGAAGAACTATGCTGCAGTCTTGAATCCCCATGTTTTGGGACTTGAAGTCGAAGCGTTTGTGCAAGTGACGATGCGACGAGATGTCGAGCATTGGCATGAAAATTTTTCCCATGCCATGCAAAGTTGGTCTGAAGTGGTCAGTTCCTACATTATTACTGGCGACGCGAATTATCTTTTGCATGTGCGCGCAAGAAATTTAAAGCACTATTCCAGTTTTGTTTTGGAGCGTTTATACAAAACAGCTGGCGTTCTCGATATACGTTCCAATATTGTATTGCAAACACTTAAAGACAGTAGCGAATTGGGTCCCGAACTACTGATTGATGCCTCATGAAAGAGTGGTGTTGATACCGCTCATTTTGTGTACCTGCAGAATACTCTCCCAGTTCTAGCAATGGGGGATACTACCTCGAGGTATTTGAAACTTAAAATTGCTAGATCGAAACTGTCGTGTCTCGGTTGAAAGGCGAAAAGTAAGCAGCCTGAAAGTTTGATCAACTAATGCCATTTTTACCTTGGATGTCTTTTGCGTGATGCCGGCTGGGTTTCGGATATTAATTACGTTTAAGCTATTGAGTTGCGGAGTTCGTTTGGAATTGAAGTTTGCGTAGCGAACTGTAATAAGTGGGAATCCAGTTGGAAGTCATCCCGCATGAAAATTTGATAGTCGTTACCATCTAATGAAATTCAATGAGATTGAACTGAGGTTGAATCAAAGTTGAATCAAGGCTGAACATAAGGTCAACGAGCCCCGAGTGTACTGTGGATGTAAAGAAGGATATTGGGTTGACGTTCCTGATTGGAAGTTAGATTTGAATTTCGCTCGTTAAATCTAGTTTGATGGGGCGTTAAATTTAAGTCGTTGGCGCCGAGTAGTTGGATTCAATAGACTTCGCATCTGTTCTCATTTTGTTTTATTCGGTTCGCACCCTCAATCTCGAAAAGAAAAGTCGCTACTAAGTCATATCGATTCCTCTACCTACATGTCAAATCAGTTTAGTTTATTTGGGAAGAGCCATACAAAATTTTGGGGGCGAATTTTTAGTCGGACGGAGAATGGAAGCAAATTTATGCGAGAATCGGTAGTGTAATTGGCCACTGTATCAGCTTGGGTAAATTTTATTTTTTGTATGTTCTTGAATGGTATGCGTATGTTTTTCCAGATTACTTATTGAAGTTCGATGAAATCACTTTCTAGTTATATGTCCAGCTTGCCGCTGCTGGCGATTTTACGCGGCGTACAAACCTCAGAATGCCTAGCAATTGCCGATGCACTAGTCGATGCTGGTTTTCGATGCATTGAGATTCCATTGAATTCGCCACAGGCGATGAAAAGTATCGAACTGTTAGCGAAACATTTTCCCGATGACGTTTTATTTGGTGCTGGGACCGTAATGACTGAAACTCAAGTGGAGCAAGTGTATCAGTCAGGAGGACGCTTGATCGTCATGCCGCATACAGATATTGGTGTAATTGGTGCGGCAAAGCGGCGCGGTATGATTTGTGCACCAGGTGTTGCAACCTTGACGGAGGCGTTTTCGGCCCTAGAAGCAGGTGCTGATGCTTTGAAATTATTTCCCTCAGAAAGCGTGCCACCTGCTGTATTGAGAGCGTGGCGAACTGTGTTACCTCCCGATGCACTTTGTCTTCCCGTTGGTGGCGTGAAGCCAGAAGACATGGCCGCATACATCGACGCTGGTGCGAGTGGATTTGGACTTGGATCTAATTTATACCGGCCTGGAAATAGTTCTGAGTCTGTTTCCAATAACGCGCATGGATACATCGCAGCGCTAAAAGCAATACGAAGTCTGAAATGAAATAGTTCTGTAGTCGACTTGCGCGTGATGTTATTGCACTAGTGTGACGCATTCTTTCATTTCACTGAAGCCCGCATTCATAAAATTTTTTTTGAGGCGGGCTTAATTATTTGTCGCTGTTGCCTTTTTTAATTCCCCTTTATTCTTAAGTTGGCTGGCATCGTTGGTGCCACGTTGGTTGCTACGGGTTTCGTATCGAATGGTCTTGCGGTTTCGATGTGCAAACTTTATGTCAGCAGCCACCTAAGTTGATTGTAAAAAATGGAGAAGAAAATGAGACTGACAAAAATTGCTGCGGCGATGCTGGCGATAGGCTTTGCATCGAGTAGTCTGGCCGCGGATGATGAAGACAAGAAACAGGAAAAAGTGCAACGAGTCGAAGTAACTGGCTCGAGTATTAAACGGGTGAATACTGAAACAGCATCGCCTGTGCAGGTAATTGATGCCAAGCAAATTGAAAATATGGGGGCCCGCACTTTACTGCAAGTGCTCGATAATTTGCCCGCAGCTCGCCCCGCTCAGCAAGATTTTCGGTCCATGTTCACGGGCTCAGACGGCGCCTCTCAAGCCAATCTTCGGGGGCTGGGTGCGCAAGGTACTTTGATTTTATTGAATGGTCGTCGTCTTTCCTTTTATGGCGCACCAGAAGGTTTTCAAACGCAGTTTGTCAATATTGATGCAATTCCTGCCGCTGCGATTGAACGGATGGAAATACTCACAGATGGTGCTTCTGCGGTGTACGGTTCTGACGCGGTAGCTGGTGTCATCAATATTATTACGAAGAAGTCGTATAAGGGTATCGAGGCGAGTGCCACGATTGATACTTCAAGCGAGGTAAAGTCGTATGGTGAGAAGCAGGCTAGTGCTCTGTTTGGTTTTGGTGATTTAGCGAAAGATAATTTTAATATTTATGGTTCAGTTAACTTGTATCAACGCGACCGAATTGCATTAGAAGATACTTATCTCAAACGCCCTGATCAGTTTTATAAAAATAATCCGAGTTACGTCAGTGGTTTTCGAATTAAGGAGGGAAGTCAACCTGGTATCTTGAATCCAGGAACGTTCTTCGTATTCGACAAGAACGCGAATAATAAGCGTTATCAACAAGCCGTTCCGGGCTGTTCTAATGCCATTGTCGAAAGTGCGGGCACCCGGTGCGTCTGGAATACCTTGCCCTACTCGTTGGATACAGGACCCAAATCTGACCGAGCAACTATTTTCTTAAGTGCGCGTGCCAATCTTTCTTCGGAATGGGAAGGTTTTGGCGAGTTGGCTTACACTGATATCGATATGCGCGGTGAGAATGGTCCTCGTTCTTTCAGTAGCGGCGGTGGGACAGCAAACTGGTATTCGCGCAATACTGGAACCACGTTAAATACTTTCTCTTATCCCTATTTGGGGCCTAACAATGTCTATTTGAAGAATCTAAGTCAAGATTTGAAAGACAAAATGGGAGGTGCTGCAGGTTTGACTTACTTGATGCAAGATGCTCCTGGGCATTTTGGTCAACGTAATACCGATAAGACTTATCGGGCCATGGCGGGAGTACGCGGAGCGTTAGGGCAGTGGGACTTCGAATCAGCATTGGCGGTGGCCGGCAGCCATTCAACTTTATTCCAAACAGTCAACGTGAATAAGGATGGATTTGAAAAAGCATTTGGTCCGTTCACTGTGGATCCTGTGACTAAACGAACCTACATCGCAGATAATCCCGCGTATCAATTCGGTGTGATGAGTGAAAAAAATGCTGCGCTTTTGCGTCAGGCTTATCCTACCTTTGATATTCAGTCCTGGACACAATTGGTGACATGGGACGCGAAAGTCGAAGGCGCTTTGTTTAAGATGCCAGCAGGTGAAGCACGCGCGGCTTTTGGCGTCAATGTTATGCGTGAGCAGTTCGAGACACCGGGGAATAAAGATGCTGCGGACGGTAAAATAACTCAGCAGGGCGGTTCGTGGTTTGATGGTTCTCGAACCATTGCTGCGGTCTTTGGCGAAGCGATTTTCCCGATAGCGAAGAACTTTGAAGTCAATACGGCTGCACGTGTCGATAAGTACCCCAACTTTGCCGCCAATCTCGCCCCCAAAGTTGGTCTCACTTATCGACCAATTGAAGATTTGCTTGTCCGTAGTACTTATTCGCAAGGTTTTCGTGCGCCCAATTTAGCAGAGTCAGGAATTGGCGGCGTTTATGCGCAAAGAGGCGGAATGCGTGACACGGTACGTTGTGATGAAACAAATGCGATCGCTAAATTGCTAATGAAATCAGTGAGTGGAACGGACCAAGAACTCGGAAAATCTTTATTAAATTCCAACTGCAGTATTAATATTGGCGGCCTCACGCCGCCGAACCCTAATTTGCAACCTGAGAAGGCGAAGATCAGTACTTTGGGGCTTGTTTACCAGGCTAGCAAACAGTTCGATATTTCTGCTGATTATTGGTTTGTCTATCGTCGGAATGAGATCGTACGCCAAGATTTCACTGAAGTTTACGATGACGCCGTAGAAAAATATGGGCCAGCATTGATTGGTGCGCCGAATGCGGTCCGTGCTCCGATTACAGACTTTGACAAAGCCAATATGGCGGCTGTTGCGAGTATGTGCGCAAATGCTGCGAATGCAGCGGCTTGTGCTAGTGGTGTGCCCAAATATTCGGTTGGGATTTTGGCAGGCTTGACAAATAAATATATGAATCGAGGTCGAACCTTAATCGATGGTTTTGATGTCGATGCACATGCTCGTTTTAATTTGGGTCAATACGGCAAGCTCAATTTCGGAACTTCAGCGACAATCATGAATCGGAATGCCTATAATGGCGATGATGGATATGGATTTTCGCAAAACTATGTTGGCTATTACGGCAATCCAAAATTGCGCGCCAATCTGAATGTTGACTGGCAATACGGAAATTTTTCTACTAGCATTTTTGTGAACTACACTGGTGGTACAAAGTGGGCCTATGACAAAAATGACGAGGAAAATAACAACCCCGAATCTTGTACTGCGGCAGACGTTCCGGTAGCCCCGAACAATTGTGGTGGTGCTCCTTCGTTTAAGACCGTGAATTTGGGATTGGGTTGGACGCCAGTGAAAAACCTGCGTCTTGGATTGAATATTAAAAATGTTCTCAATACCAAACCCTTCTACGATCCTTATGGTTGGGAAGGATACAACCATGCTTTGAATTTATTTGGTCGAAGTTTGAGTATTTCTGCGAGCTATAAATTCATGTAGGGGTTTAATATTTAGCATCTTTCACCCTAGAGTCCGTTGCTCTGGGGTGATTCGATTTGCTGTTGATAGGAATACTAACGATACTGAATCAGATCATGTGTAAAGTAGCAGGAACGGTGTGCGAACTGACACGTTATGTTTAAGCACCGAGCCAAGGTAATTCCGCCGAGCACCAACCACCAATCGTCTTTCGATGTCCCAAGTGATCTTTGTCGCCCTCAAAACCCTGCAATATGTCAAAACAGGAAACATAGCCATTTTCTGTCGCTAACTTCGCCCCATGGCGCGAACGTACGCCAGAACGACATAAAAACAAAATGACAACATTTTTGTTAGGAATTGCTGCTTCCAATTGTGAAATAAAATCTGGATTTTGCGTGCCTCCTGGGTACAAGCTCCATTGAATTGCATAGTGCTGTTCTTCTGGAATGTTAACCCGACCAACCCAATCCCGCTCCGCATTGGTGCGTACATCGACTAAGACGATTTTCGGATCGCTTTGCAAAAGTTGAAAAGCTTCTGCTGGAGTGACCGCGCCTGCGTAGGGCAGTGATTGCTCGTGAGCACGCAAGGTAGCCTGATCAAGTATTGCTTCCATGTGGTATCCCTATTTTATGAGAAAGTTAATTGATTATTTGATTTTGAATTGGCATGTGTTGTGCAACATCCCCCCCCACGCGTATCTTGATATTTGTTTTGATACCTACGTTTTGAGTGGATTGTAGCAAAGCTTGAGAATCTGAAAAAAGGGAATCTCAGCGATATAGAGAATCTCGATTTTTTAGGAAAATGTGACGGCAAATTAAATGCACATATTTAGTGCGGATAGAATGCACACTATTGGTGCGTTTCCGCAATTTATGCTCCAAATCTGTGCATTGCATAATTAGCATTTAATCTTTGAGTTTAATTTTTCTCTCATTTGATTATATAAAACAAGGGGTTAGCGACGAGCTGTCGATTCGTAAAATGCACTTGTGGATGGCACACTTTCTGCTAATATCAACGACGTATTCTTGTTTCCATGTTGCATTGTGATGGTGCGTCTTTGCAATCTCGGTGTCACATAGTAAAGGGAGAATAGAGATTAAAGGCGGTAAATAAACTTGATGTGGTTTTAGTAGACTTATTTTTGAACAATGATTTTGAACGATTTAAGGAGTTTCAAATGGCAATGACCCCAGCAGAAGTGTTGAAGATGGCGAAAGACAATGAAGTCAAATTCGTTGACTTTCGTTTTGCGGACACACGTGGTAAAGAACAGCACGTTACCGTGCCAATTTCCGCATTTGATATCGATAAATTCGAATCAGGCCATGCGTTTGACGGTTCTTCTATCGCTGGTTGGAAAGGAATTGAAGCATCCGATATGTTGTTGATGCCGGATCCAAATACTGCCAACATTGATCCATTCATGGAAGAAACCACATTGTTTATGCAATGTGATGTGATTGAACCTGCCGACGGTAAAGGCTATGACCGTGACCCACGTTCTATCGCAAAACGTGCAGAAGCCTATTTAAAATCCTCGGGTATCGGTGATACAGCTTACTTCGGTCCTGAGCCAGAATTCTTCATTTTTGACAGCGTACGTTGGAAAGTCGACATGTCTGGCTGTTTCGTGAAGATTGATTCTGACGAAGCATCTTGGACAACTGGCAAAGAAATGGAAGGCGGTAACCCTGGTCACCGTCCAACTGTCAAAGGTGGTTACTTCCCAGTGCCCCCAGTCGATAGCTTTCAAGATATGCGTTCTGAAATGTGCTTGATTTTGGAATCTTTGGGCATTCCGGTAGAAGTGCATCACCATGAAGTTGCTGGTGCGGGTCAAAACGAAATCGGCACTAAGTTTTCCACATTGGTAGAACGCGCTGACTGGACACAAAACTTGAAATACGTTGTGTGGAATGTAGCGCACACATACGGTAAGACAGCGACGTTCATGCCAAAACCAATCGTTGGCGATAACGGTTCGGGTATGCACGTTCACCAATCAATCTGGAAAGACGGTAAAAACTTGTTCGCAGGTGACGGCTATGCTGGTTTGTCTGATTTCGCGTTGTACTACATTGGCGGAATCATCAAGCATGCGAAGGCATTGAATGCGATTACTAACCCAGGTACGAACTCTTACAAACGTTTGGTTCCTGGCTACGAAGCACCAGTAAAATTGGCTTACTCTGCGAAGAACCGTTCTG
The DNA here is from genome assembly GCF_018139545.1 of Affinundibacterium fentianense. Classification (GTDB taxonomy): domain Bacteria; phylum Pseudomonadota; class Gammaproteobacteria; order Burkholderiales; family Burkholderiaceae_D; genus Undibacterium; species Undibacterium fentianense. Next base: position 446,498 of record NZ_JAGSPJ010000005.1, read on the forward strand.
CTTCGATTCGTATTCCGTACGTAGCGAATCCAAAAGCGCGTCGTGTTGAAGCGCGCTTCCCAGATCCATTGGCGAACCCATACTTGTGCTTCTCTGCATTGATGATGGCTGGTTTGGATGGTGTACAAAATAAGATTCATCCAGGTGAAGCGGCATCGAAAGATTTGTACCATTTGCCACCTGAGGAAGACGCATTGATTCCAACAGTGTGCCATTCTTTGGAGCAAGCGCTGGAAGCATTGGATAAAGATCGTGAGTTCCTGACTCGCGGTGGCGTCTTTAGTGACAGTATGATTGATGCTTACATCGAATTAAAAATGCAAGAAGTTCAACGGATGCGTATGACCACGCACCCGGTTGAGTTTGACATGTATTACTCTTTGTAATTAGAAATAAAAAAGCGGGGTTAGCCCCGCTTTTTTATTCAAAGTCTTATGGGTAATTGTGCAAATTCATTGCTTGGAATACACTAAGCTCTTCGTATCCACTCTACATTATCCATATGAAGCAATATCTTGTCGGTCTTAGTGTATCAATCGTGTGCAGCATCCCGGTGCAGGCGCAGTCCGATGTGTATTTGTGTGTTGATGCCAATGGTAAGAAAGAATACAAAAACACGGGCATTACGAAGGGATGTAAGTTAGTCGAGTTGCCGTACACAAACACAGTACCTGCACCACCTTCGGCAAAAAAGAGTGCACCTGCACCAAGTAGGGTGTCAGCGATTCCGAGCGGATTTCCGAAAGTTGATGAAGGAACGCAACGGGCGCGGGACTCAGATCGGAAACAAATATTGCTTGATGAGTTGAAATTGGAAGAGCAAAAATTGGATGCGGTCAAGAAGGAGTACAACGGTGGCGATGTTGAGCGACGTGCGGATGAACGTCAACCGTCGAAATATCTTGAGCGTGTGAATAATTTGAAAAATGATTTGGCTCGCACCGAGAAAAATATCGAAGCGTTGAAACGTGAAATTAGCAACCTCAAGTAGTGCTCCACGAGTCTGAGCGCACAGAAAAAGGTCGCTAAGTGCGACCTTTTTTAATTTGACATCGAGAATAGGGTTAATGAATAAATTTGCTGGACTAGATTTACTCGCTTCTGCGGTCTTGGTCATGGATGGGCAAGGGAAAATCGTTTATGCCAATCCTGCTGCGGAAAATTTATTGGAGCGTCCTTTCAAGCTATTGTACAAACTTGATTTGAAAGAGTTATTTCTAAATGGTGAAGAGCTACTAACTGGGTTTCAGCAAGCTTTAGAGCATCAATTCGCAGATCGTCGACAAGACCTTGTTTTGGAAAGAAATGGGCATGAGTCACTGCATGTTCATAGTATTGTCACTGCTCTTGATCACGTCGATACACCTGTGTTAATTGAGTTACGTGAAAATGTCCAGCAGCGCAAATTGGATCGCGAAGAGCGAATGCAAGACCAAAATAAAGAGAATAAAGAGTTGATTCGAAATTTAGCGCATGAAATCAAGAATCCACTCGGTGGAATACGCGGTGCAGCACAATTATTGGAGCTTGAACTTCCTGAGCAAGATCTTTCTGAGCGTCGTGCGAAAGAGTTGCGTGAATACACACAAGTGATTATCAAAGAGGCGGATCGTTTGCAGGTGTTGGTTGATCGTTTACTTGCTCCCAATCGCCTGCCTCAGCAAATTGCAGACGTGAATATACATGAGGTATGTGAACGTGTGCGTAGCCTAATTGTTGCCGAATTTCCGAAAGGACTGACGATAAAGCGGGATTATGATTTGTCGATTCCTGAATTTCGTGGCGACCAACAACAACTTATTCAAGTGGTCCTAAATATTGCACATAATGCAGCGCAAGCTTTGCGTATTAGGATGGTGGAAGGGGATGCAGAGATTATTTTCAAAACTCGCGTAGTGCGTCAAGTGACGCTAGCAAAAATTCGATACAGGCTGGCATTAGATTTGCATATCATTGATAACGGTCCTGGAATTCCTCCCAGTATTCGTGACCGGATTTTTTATCCACTGGTATCAGGAAGGGATGGAGGGAGTGGATTGGGATTGACGCTGGCTCAGGCATTTATTGCACAACATGCTGGTGTCATTGATTGCGAGAGTCGACCTGGATGCACAGATTTTCGAATCTTGATTCCATTGCCATGATCCATTTTTGCCCACCTTGTGCATGCTGGTATGCTCTTAAATAGTGCATTCTCCGTAAATAATTTTATGAGACGCTGATCAATGAAGAAAACCATTTGGATTGTAGATGATGATGATTCTATTCGCTGGGTGTTGGAAAAAGCACTGGCGCGCGAGGGATTTGTCACGCGAAGTTTTGTAAATCCAGACGACGTATTGGTGGTCCTGGATGAAGAAGTCCCTCAAGTGCTGGTTTCCGATATTAGAATGAACGGCGCCTCTGGACTTGATTTATTGCAAACGATTAAGCAGCGTTTACCAAGTTTGCCCGTCATTATCATGACGGCCTTTTCTGATCTGGACTCGGCGGTTGCTGCATTTAAAGGAGGTGCTTTTGAGTATCTTGCGAAACCTTTTGATTTATCGAAAGCGGTCGAACTGATTCGGCGAGCCCTGGAGGAGAGTGATCGGGAGACAACGATTGAACAGATCGTTGAGGTTGAAACTGAGATGCTTGGACACGCGCCCGCGATGCAGGAAGTATTTCGTGCAATTGGCCGCTTATCACAATCAAGCGTGACTGTATTGATTACTGGTGAATCTGGTAGTGGTAAAGAATTGGTAGCGCGTGCACTTCACAAGCATAGCCCGCGTTTTAATCAACCATTCATTGCACTCAATACCGCTGCAATTCCTAAAGATTTACTCGAGTCTGAATTGTTTGGGCATGAGCGCGGTGCATTTACGGGAGCACAAGCATCACGTAGGGGGCGATTCGAGCAAGCAGAGGGCGGAACTTTGTTTCTCGACGAAATTGGTGATATGCCTTTTGATCTGCAGACACGTTTATTGCGCGTTTTGTCCGACGGTCATTTCTATCGGGTCGGTGGACATCAACCCTTAAAGGCAAACGTACGTTTGATCGCTGCAACGCATCAGCACTTGGAAGAGCGAGTAAAAGAAGGGGCGTTCCGAGAAGATCTATTTCATCGGTTAAATGTTATTCGATTGCGTGTCCCCAGTTTGCGTGAACGTCGCGAAGATATTCCGCTGCTGGCAAAGCATTTTCTGATTCAAAGCGCTAAGCAACTTGGCGTTGATGCAAAGCGTCTCTCAGACAATGCCTTGCATTTTATTGCTAGCCTAGATTTTCCTGGTAATGTGCGTCAGCTTGAAAATCTGTGTAATTGGATTACCGTCATGGCTCCGGGTCAAGTTGTTGAAGTCAATGATCTTCCAAGTGAGTTAGTTCCTGTTGGCGTTACGACGCCTTCTCCACCTGCAAGTGTGTTTAGCTTGCCGCCCGCACCAACAAATTCATATTTGTCCGATGGTAGTTGGCATCTTGTCTTAGCGCGTGAGACAGACCGATTACTGCAGCTTGGGGAACAAGATATCATGACGCAATTGGGCCGTGATTTTGAAAGTGTTGTTATCAAATCTGCTCTGCGTCATACCCATGGTCGAAAGAATGAGGCTGCGATCCGTTTAGGTATAGGGAGAAATACAATTAGCCGGAAAATTCAGGAGTTGAGTATTGATGGCGTAAAGGAGGAGTAAGCTGGATATTAAGTCTTCCTGTCGTTTTTTTGCCCGACGTGAATGACATAAAAGATTTTCTAAATGCACTTATCGGAGTATTATTTCTTCACGTAAATTGATGTTGAAAGTGAAATTCAATTTATGGACAATGCTGCTTGCTTGTCATGAGAGATATAAATCGGTGATAAGTCAGGTCTGGCTTAGTTAGGTTTGTTCGAATTAAGCTTTGATACTGTAATAATTAGGGGATCTTTTATGAATTTCGACGCACTTTTTCAGCAGCAAAATGCTTTGCCTACCATCCCTAAGGTGGTACAGGAAGTCATTGATAGTTTTAACGATGACAATGTTTCAATCGATGATATTGCACGCAAATTGGCGGCCGATCAGGTCTTAAGTGCAAAATTGCTGCGTTTGGCCAATTCTTCTTATTACCATTCGTCCAGAAGTGTCGGTACGGTAGACGATGCCGTTCTCATGTTAGGTTTTATGACGGTTCGTACCCTAGTTATTAGTAGCGGGTTGACTGGCGGCTTTAAGTCAATGCCTGGTGTTGATTTGAAGCAATTCTGGCGTTACAGCATGCATACTGCTGTCATTGCAAAATGTTTGGCGAAGAAAATGGGTGGGAACTCAGATTTCGCGTTCACTGTTGGCTTGATGCATGCGATTGGTCAATTGGTTATGCATGCTGCGATGCCTGAACAAACTTTGCAAGTCGATAAAATTGCAGGTTTATTAGATGCCCGTCGATTAGATGTGGAGCGCACATCATTCGGGTACGATTTTTCTGATGTTGGTGCGGAGTTAGCCAAGCGTTGGCGCTTTCCAGATAATTTTGCCAGTGTGATTAAGGGCTTTCCTGAGCCATTGAGCGCAGCAGTTTTTGAACCGATGGCTGGCGTTATTCATGTTGCCGTCTGGCGTGCTCGCGCCGAAGAAAATAGGTACTCAAAAGAAGAGCTCGATGCAACTTTGCCTTCCGATGTTTTGTTAAAGTTGAATATTTCACGGGAATATTTGCTCGAGGAAATGCCGTCAATTTCGGAGCTCTCGGCCGGCTTGGAAGAATTAGTGAGCTAGTAAATTTCAAGTCAAGAAAGCGGGCAATTGCCCGCTTTTCTATTGATACTTCTTGTTGATACTGAGAGCAATCGCTTCAGCAACTCTGATGCCGTCAATTGCAGCGGATAAGATGCCACCAGCATATCCAGCACCTTCACCAGCAGGATAGACGCCTTGCGTGTTAATACTTTCGAGACTGAGATCATCTCGTTTGATTCGGATGGGCGACGAAGTTCTTGTTTCAATGCCGGTTAGGATGGCATCTTTCATCGAGAATCCTTTGATTTTCCGATTAAATTCTGGAATAGCTTCGCGAATCGCCTCGATCGCGAATTCAGGTAATGCATCGGCGAGATTGCAAAGAGTAATTCCTGGTTTGTACGAAGGTATTACTTGCCCCAGCTCTGTTGAAGCCCGATCGGCCAAAAAATCCCCGATTAATTGTCCGGGAGCGTTATACGACTTACCGCCCAATTCGAATGCTTTGCTCTCAAGTCTGCGTTGAAACTCAATTCCGGCTAAGGGATGACCTGGATAGTCGATTTCAGGAGAAATGCCGACAACGATGGCACTATTCGCATTTCGTTCATTCCTAGAATATTGACTCATTCCGTTCGTGACCACACGACCAGGCTCTGATGTCGCAGCAACGACGGTCCCACCTGGGCACATACAAAAGCTGTAGACAGAGCGGTTGTTTTTTGCATGGTGCACCAGCTTGTAGTCTGCCGCGCCTAATATCTTGTTCCCTGAATTTGGACCGAATCGGGCTTGATCAATGATCGATTGAGGATGTTCAATTCGGAATCCAACGGAAAATGGCTTTGCTTCAACATAGATACCCTTGTCATAGACCAGCTGAAAAGTATCTCTTGCACTATGACCGATAGCAAGTACCACGTGGTCAGCGGAAATTTGTTCGTCGCCATTGATTGTTATTCCCAAAATTTGACCATTTTGAATATCAAAATCGGTGACCTTCTGTTGAAATCTGATTTCGCCACCAAGTGAAATGATGCTCGCACGCATTTCTTCGATCATTTTGACAAGTCTAAATGTGCCGATATGTGGTTTGCTCACATACATGATTTCTTCTGGTGCACCAGCTTGAACAAACTCGGTGAGAACCTTTCTGCCGTAGTGCTTTGGATCTTTGACTTGGCTATACAGCTTGCCATCTGAAAATGTGCCAGCTCCGCCTTCCCCGAACTGGACATTGGATTCTGGATGAAGTTCGCGTTTGCGCCAGAGACCCCAGGTATCCTTTGTCCTTTCGCGAACTACCTTGCCGCGTTCCAAGACGATGGGCTTGTAGCCCATTTGAGCAAGTATGAGTGCTGCGAACAAGCCGCACGGGCCGAAGCCGATGATTACAGGGCGCTGGAATGAAACTGGGATTTGTGTAGAAACGAACTTGTAACTAGTGTCAGGGGTGCGACTAAGTTTGGCTTGTCCTTGAACGTTCTTCAGTCTATGCAGTATTAAATCTTCGTCTTTAACTTCGATGTCTATCGTATAGATCAAAACGATGGCCGTCTTTTTGCGTGCATCATAGCTTCTTTTGAATACCTCAAACTTATACAAGTCTATTTCCGCTATTTTTAGCCGCTTCAATATTGCATTTCGTAAATCCTCTTCAGTGTGGTCCAAGGGTAGTTGAATGTCGGTCAGGCGTAACATAATAGATGCGTTCAATAATTCAAAGCCGTATTCTAACTGTTACTGAATCAATGCCTCAATGAATCTAAGCTTGCGGGGATGCATATTTCTTTGCTATAGTTCGGCTCCCGCAGAAAAGCGTGGTTGAAATAAGAGAAGTGCAGGCGGTAAGGCGTTGATTTTCCTGAGGTTTGAATCGAGTGAGTTAAAACGATTTAAGCGAAATAAGAAAACAGGGGGTTGACGAGAAGT
>NZ_JAGSPJ010000018.1 GCF_018139545.1 Affinundibacterium fentianense
ACGTTGGTATTTGCGTCAAGGACTGAACCGAAAACCACGATATCCACACCTGAACCGCAACTGATCGTATCGTTTCCAGCTCCACCTATAATTGTATTGTTACCGGAACCGGCCACGATATTGTCATTTCCATTGTCGCCCGACGCCCATGTGCTTGCAGATGCAAGATACATAGTGTCATTTCCATTTCCACCATAAATGGTATCGTTACCGCCAGTGCCGGCGAGATAATCGTCGCCATCATTGCCGTATAAAGTATCGTTGTTCCGCGATCCAAAAATTCTGTCATTTCTGTAAGACCCTTGAACGATTTCGATCGAGCTGACCGTGTCGCTGCCTAAAGTTGCGTTGTACGAATACCCCAGTTGAAGGTCAACCGTAACCCCCGCCAAGCCAGTGAGATTTGTGAATTG
>NZ_JAGSPJ010000006.1 GCF_018139545.1 Affinundibacterium fentianense
CCAACGAATCAGGGGCTTTTGCTTTATCCCTACACAAAAACATATTCCACATAACCCGATTCTTTGTTACTCCTCACCTTCGATCCACCACTCCTCAGGCTCTCCTTCACGACTTTTTTAGTACTAAGCACTATAAAAACTCCTTCGTCCTTGTATCAGCTTTTGATAACCATATACCTTTTTGTCAATCAAAACTAAGCCTCTAATAGTAATTGACTTAAAAAACCAATTCACTTTGGTGATCTACAACAACTAAAGTAAGAATGTGCAAAAAAATAACAAAAAGAATAGTAAAAATGTTTTTAATTATATAGTGGTGTTAGTATGTGTCTTTATAAGTATCTTTTTTGATAATTTTAGTTTTTCCTCGAATATAAAAAAAGGAAACATCATGGAGAATCAAAGGAATCAATACTACAAAGGAATGACTCTTACAGAGTTAATCATTTCTCTATTTTTGGTAAGTGTGCTTTCGCAAATCGCTCTAGCATCGTATTCAAATTTGGTTGCGCGTATGCGCATCTATACGGCATCAAGTACTTTGCATGCAGCACTACTCTATGCCCGATCAGAAGCGTTAAAGCGGGGTGGAGGTGTAATAATCTGCCGAAGTACAAATGCTGATGGCAATTCAGCATCTTGTGATGCTGCAGCTGCGACAGGTGCTAGCGCGGAGTGGGGCGATGGTTGGATTATCTTTCATGATCGAAACCAAGATGGAAAATATTCGACTGAAGATGAAATTTTACAAGTACATGGAAAGGTGTTTCAATCGTCAACGGTTGGCTCAATAAATTCAAGCCCAATCCGTAAGCAAATAAAATTCAATAACCTTGGACAAGTATATGGAACATTTTTAGAGTTCTCCATTGTTGCACCCGAGGGAAAATTGGACCCAAGCTACTTTCGCTATATCTGTATTGCGTCAGGAGGCCGCGCCAGAATTGACAAGCAAGAATGCGCGCAAAAATAGCTTCGTGTCTTTTTTATATTCGAAAAATCACGCCCTCGCATCAAGCGTTCCCCGCCGCTTATCTGAAAAAAATTGCGCACAGGCACTTCTTCTGTATACTCCAAAATAACAGAAGGAGAATAAAAATGCCCGCTAATCTGCAGCGAAATCAAATCCAGTACGGTGTCACTTTAGTGGAATTATTGATTGTATTGGCCATCACCGGTGTCTTGGCTGCTATGGCGATGCCTTCATACCGAAATATGGTTATTTCAAACAGAATTTCAAGCATTACCGCAGATCTACACGGCAACTTGCTGTTGGCTCGCTCTGAGGCTCTGAAGCGAGGGGTTCGCGTGTCTATTTGCAAGAGCGCAACCGCAGATGATGCAGCACCAGTATGCGATCAATCGCCAAGCAGTGTGTCAAATGTCGGATGGGGAAGTGGTTGGTTAATTTTTGCAGATGTTGATGGCGATGGTGATTTTGAAGCTGGGGATACTTTACTGCGAGTTCAAGGACGCATGTTGGCAACTTCCCAGGATGGGTCGATTATTCCAAGTAATGCGATTGAATTCGTTACCTTTGGTTCGACCGGCCAGACTTTTACAGCGGTGAATTTTCAAGTTAGCTCACCAACCGGTTATGCAAATTTAGATAGAGCGGTTTGCATTGGTGTTGGCGGAAGGGCACGGGTCGGTAAAACACCGGACTGTCCATAGAATGGAGACGATTGTGCAAAATATGCGACGACAAAGTGGTGCTACTTTAATTGAAATTATGGTTTCAATTTTAGTTATGGCGATAGGCTTACTTGGTCTGGCTAGCCTGCAGATCAATGCAATGAAGTTTCAGAAAACGGCAAGTCAGCGATCGGAAGCAACGCAAGCTGCTTATGATTTAGGTGAACGTATGCGGAGTAATTGGGTGGCAACCGGAGCTCCCACAGATAAAGCAACAAATGAAGCAAAATACACTTTCCTTGACGAGTATGGGACAGTGTATGCGGCCAATCACGATCCTCAAAATGATTGCGTCTCTACGAAATGCACATCAGCTCAAATCGCAGCGAACGATATTCAAGAATGGTTGCGCAACCTACAACGTCGATTGATCGGTGGCGCTGGTGTTATCGTTCCGGTGGTTGGTGGTGTGGGGTCGACTTTTGATGTGACGGTGATGTGGAAGGAGCCCACTTTTACGGATGTCGATGCGACTTGCCCTGAAGCTGCAAAAGCTCCAGCAGGTGTTCGTTGTTTTAATTTGAGATTCTCAATATGAAAACACATTTGAATTTCACTATCGCGTCGAACTACGAAAAAGGTCGCTCGATCGTCGAAGTGATGATTGCTTTGACCATAGGAATGGTAATCTTAATTGCCGTGTCGTCCTTGTTTGTAACGAATCGTCAAACATTTAGATCCGGTGATGATAAGACCAGGCTCGATGAGGAAGGTCGACTTGCCTTAAATTTGATGGCTTTTCATGTTCGTATGGCCGGATATGGAACAATCTTATCCACCAATGAAAAATATGTGAATACGGACGATGCTTTGAAATTAAACAAAGCTTATCCCGCCACTTACACGAGTTATTCCAACTTGAAAACTGGTGCATCAGAAAACGCAATACGAGGTTGTGCAGGCGGATTCGCCAATACTGCAACTGAAGTTACAACGGTAGCTTGTGCGGCTGGAACAGCTTCTGACGCTTTTTTGGTTCGCTATGTTGTGGATCAAAATGTCATCGCTTCAGGAGGTGCTACTCCAACAGACTGTTTGGGGGCAAATGCTATTCTTTCCCCCGCAATCCCAGAGTTAAATGGTCGTCCAGGAACAGCGGCGTATTATGTTATTGAGAATAGATTCTTTGTGCAAAATAATGCGACAACAGGAAATCCTGAATTGTACTGTCGGGGCAATGGGAATACTGCTCCTGGAAGCAATCTAGCGAATGCTGCACAACCTATTGCCGAGAATGTCGAGGCTATGAAAGTGACTTATGGTTTATCGCCAGATGAAGTGACTTTAGAGAACGACAAAACAATGACTGTCCAAAATGTGAACCAGTTTGTCACTGCAGATAAGATGTTGACACCGGACATGTGGGGGCGAGTTGTGTCAGTCCGCATTTGCATCGTTGTGCGCTCTGCGAATAATAATTTGGTGACCACACCGCAAACCTACCGTGACTGTGAAGACAAATTGGTAACGGCAGCGGATCGTCGAATCCGTGGTGTATTCTCGACTACAGTGGCAATTCGAAGCCGTTCAGTGGGGGCAACATGAAATTTAAATTTCATCAAAAACAAAGAGGTTTCGTGTTAGCGGTCAGTATGATTTTTTTAATTGTCATGACGATGCTCGCCGTCACTGCAATTAAGAAAGCGACATTGGATGAGAAAGTGACTGCGAATCTACGTGCTCAGGATCTCGCATTTCAGGCAGCAGAAAAGGCACTTCGCTTTTGTGAAAGCTTTATCGTGTTGACGGTGGGTGCATTAGATATGTGCAAGATTTCAGACGCATCACCTGTGAAAGCTATTCCATCGCAAAAACCGGCAAATATTGCTGATGTCACGAGCAATTTTCCCGATGAGTGGACTAAGGCTGCGAATTGGAAAGGTGCAGGCGCAAACAATGCGGTCAAATTGTCGGAGGCAAATTCGATTGTGAATGTTGCGGATCAACCGCAATGCATGATTGAGCGTTGGGAACAGCCGAATGATCGTGGTGGCGAACAGTTTTATCCTTACGTGATAACTGCGCGCGGTGTAGGTAGTGTTGATACAGCAGTTGTCTGGCTACAAGAAGTCATTCGTTGCGGCAATAATTAATCGAGGTGCATCATGATGAATAAAAAATCCTATTTGACCTATTCGATAGTGCAATTGCTGGTTGCGAGTCAATTGCTGGCACCTCTTTCAAGTATTGCAGGTATCTCAAATTTACCGCCACTTGTAAAAGCGAATGTCCCACCCAATGTTTTCTATACCTTAGATGATTCGGGGTCGATGATGTTCGAAGTGATGCCCGAGGAACTTACACCGACTGGAAATGCGACTACCGATGGATCTCGTACTGACATGTTTTTATACTGTAATGATACTTGCTGGGTAACGCGAGTGTTTCCATCGCCTGACGACGTTTATAACGTCAGTGGTAATGGCAATTACAGTTCGAATTTGGAGACCGTTGTTGGTTTTTCGGACAATATTACGGTCGCACGTTGGCGCTCACCTGAGACCAATAAAATGTATTACAACCCAGCTGTTCGTTACGATCCATGGATCGATCCGGCTAGTATTACAGCATCGAATCCCTATGGGAATAATATGCCAAATGCGAGCCCGACAGCTGCGAAATATAATCCGGTTACTGTCAGCTCGATGAGTACGGCGACTTTAAATCTCACAGTAGAGCAGAACTACGATATCCATAGTAACAAGTGGCTAAATGATGCTGCTAACGCGACGACCTCGACTCCGAAGTGGACGATAAATGGGGTCGCCGATAAAACAAAATTCTATCCAGCTACCTATTTTCAATATAATCCAGATGGATTGACAACTTGCAATACAAGCAAACTCAGTTGTTTTAAGCGAATTGAAATTAAATCAGGAACGACTTTGCCTGCAAAATCTGCAGCCCGTTCAGATTGTGCCTCGACAACATGTACCTATGACGAGGAAATTACGAATTTTGCGAATTGGTTCCAGTACTACCGTTCGAGGATGTTATCAGCACGCGCTGGTAGCGGCAGGGCATTTGCTAACCAAGCATCGACTCTGCGTGTCGGATTTGGAACGATTAATACGACGGGTACTAAAGTATTAAATGTGTCTGATGATTTCGACGTAACGAATAAGAAAAATTTTCTCAATACTTTGTATCAACGCAAAGTTCCATCTGCTGGTACTCCTCTTCGAAAGGCCGTGGATGATATTGGGCAGTATTTTAAAGATGGAACGATAACTGGCCCTTGGCAGACTAAATACAATGTCGGCAGCACCAGTGATCAACTTAGTTGCCGGCAAAATTACAATATTTTGATGACCGATGGATATTGGAACAATGACGGAGCTGGCACAGGTCGCACAGGTGACTGGGATGGGAAAAACGGCAATACAATGACGAGTTCGGAAGGAAAAACTTACAAATACACTGCTGTTAAGCCTTATATGGATGGTGAGGGCGATACCTTGGCTGATATCGCTATGTATTATTGGGTCAATGACCTGAGAACAGATTGGTTGGCAGCCAAAAAAAATGTACCGCCCTCGCGTGACGGTGTGGATCCGGCCTTTTGGCAGCATTTAGTCCAATATACGGTGGGACTTGGCGTCAAGGGGACTTTAGATCCAGCGGTTGATTTGGCAGCACTTACCTCAGGGACAAAGTCTTGGCCTAAAGCCTCGGAAAATCAAGTGGATGACTTATGGCACGCCGCTTTGAATTCTCGAGGTAAATATTTTAATGCAGGCAATCCTCAGGCGTTTTCTGATGCCCTGAATAGCGCATTAAATGAAATAGCAGCACGATCCGGCGATGCCGCGGCGGTAGCGACCTCCAAAAACACATTGGATATCGGCCTGAAGCTATACACTTCAACCTATCAGACTGCTGATTGGTCTGGCCGATTGGAACAAAAATCAGTTGATCTTAGTGGCAATATAAAGTCGGTCAATGATTGGGATACGGATACAAAAATTCCTGTTCCTGCATCTCGTAAAATCGTGACGGTGAACGCGAATGGTAAAGGTGGTACCGAATTTGATTTCGACAATATTACCTCTGGGGATCAAACGATCATGAACACAGCGGCAGCGGCATATGCACCAGCGTATACGGTTTATGGAAAAGATATTTTGGACTATGTAAAGGGTGAAAAGTCCTTGGAGTCAAAACCTTTCCGCACGCGTAAAGTCTTGTTAGGTGATTTGGTCAATTCTGATCCCCAGTACTTGAAAGAAGGCAAGGACGGTGGCTACATTTTCTTGCCTACCGATATTCCAGGCAAGACTACATACAGCAAATATCTCACCACGAAAAAGACAAGGGCGGCAACTGTATTTGTTGGTAGCAACGACGGAATGTTGCATGCGTTCGATGCAACGGCTGATGCGAATGGTGGCAAAGAGCGATTCGCCTATATTCCCAAAGCGGTTATTCCATTTTTACATGAATTGGCGAAGCCTAATTATGTTCATCGATTCTATGTTGATGGTACACCGTCCATTGCTGATGCAGCGATCGGTTCTGATTCAACCAAACCTTGGAAAACAATTTTAGTAGGAACAACTGGTGCGGGCGCGAAATCGGTGTTTGCTTTGGATGTGACTGATTCAAGTACCTTTGATAAGACTAATGTTCTGTGGGAATACAATTCGACTGTTCCTGCAGTTGATGCCGATTTAGGTTATACGATCGGGGTTGCTCAAATTGGTGTTATGCGTGACGGACGTTGGGTTGCGGTATTCGGCAATGGCTTTGAAAGCACGAGCTTGAAAGCAGTGTTGTATGTTTTAGACTTAAAAACAGGCAACCTCATTAAGAAGATTGAGACAGGAATTGGCGGCGCTGGTACACCAAACGGTCTGTCCACACCCAAATTGCTATTGAACGCGGATTCAACCATCAAAGCGGCTTATGCTGGAGATCGTCAAGGCAATTTGTGGAAGTTTGATTTTGTGACAACTGGTACGGCGCCTTCGATGGTGACGACGCCAGGCTTAGCCTTACCATCAGCGACTCCATTGTTTAGCGCGGTCGATAGTGGGCGTAAGCAACCGATCACAACACAGCCTCAAATTTACCCTCACCCAGAAGGCGGCAATATGATTGTGTTTGGGACCGGTAAAATTTTTGAAGACACCGATGCAGCAACGACAGATAAAGAAACTTTGTACGGAATTTGGGATAAAACCACCACGAGCCAGGTCACGCAGTCGCAATTGGTCGAACAAACTTTGAGTGCCAGTGGGAAGTTATACCAAGTGACCAAGAATGTGGTTCCTTGGGCGACAAAACGCGGATGGTTTATGACATTAAAAGTGAAATCAGGAGAGCGCGTAGTCAATGATCCAATTATTTTTGAGGATCAAGTAATTTTCACAACCTTATTTCCAGGTAGTAGCACGGATCTCTGTGTCATTGATGGTCTGTCCACAACCTTGCAAATTAGTCCGTTGAACGGTGGCGCCTTAGGTTACCAAACTATCGACTCAGATGGGAATGGCGTTGTGGATGCATCTGATACGATGGCGAGCGGAATACAAAGCAGCGCAACATTTGGTACCACAATCATTCGGATGGGTAACCGCAAAGTGAAGATTTTCCAAGCTGATGCAAAGACTGGAACAGTACCACCTTCTGGTAAAGACGCGAAATTATCCGCTGCAATTCCAACCGTCCGATTGTGGCGTCAGTTAGTTGGGCGGCAGTAGAGTATCGAATTGATGAGAAAAATAAGTTGAGGGAGTTGAGAAATGAATACATTAGATGTTAGACAGCAGAAAGGTTTTACTTTAATTGAGCTAATGATCACGGTGGCAATTATTGCAATTATCACTGCGATCGCATACCCAAGCTACCGAGATAATGTGCGGCGCGGTAATCGTGCGGAAGTTCGTGCACTTTTGCTTGAAAATGCACAATATATGGAGCGATTTTTTTCAGAAAATAATTCCTATCTTCAAACGGCTGCAGCGGTGCCAGTTGCGCCAGTGTTGCCAAATCTCGTTTCGCCGCGAGGTGCAACAGGTACGAAAGTCAATTACAACATAGCCTTCCGTGCTGCGCCTGCGCGAGGTGTCATGAACTATGCGATTGAAGCTGTTCCAGCCAATGCAATGGCCGGTGATGATTGTGCAACCTACACCTATAATCAACTAGGTCAAAAGGGGAGTAGCGGAACTTTAACTGGGGGGATGACCACAGAAACTTGCTGGTCTAAATAAGGGGCGTCTGTTTCCTCAATCAAATCGAATCAATTGGTTTGAAATCACCTCTGAATTACATGATTTAGTTAGATTGACTTGGACGATGAATAGCGAGTTGTTTCAACTCGCTATTTTTTTTTAACTTCTTGAATTGCTTCGACAAATTCCGACACGTCTTCGAAACTCTTATAAACCGATGCAAAACGTATATAAGCGATCTTGTCCAAACGCTTTAGTTCTCGCATTACGAGCTCACCCAGGTGTCCGGAGACAATTTCTCTCTCTCCACTTGCCAGTAATTTCTCTTCTATTCTTTGAATGGCTGTCTCCACAGCTTCGGCGGAAACAGGTCTTTTGCGTAACGCTAGCATCAAACTAGCACGCAATTTGGATGATTCATATTCTGAGCGACTCCCGTTTTTCTTGACGATCACGGGCATCGCTAGTTCGATTCGTTCGTAGGTTGTGAACCGCTTATCGCAGCTTGCGCAACGACGGCGACGACGGATGCTATCACCCTCTTCAGAAATGCGCGTGTCTATCACTTGGGTATCAACATGATGACAATAAGGACATTTCATTGCATTTCTCCTGCAAACACGGGATAGGTTCCACGATTAATTATTTTTATTAGAGGTGTATTACTCGATTTTATTGCGCGAGTTTTTTTCTTTGATCGTTGCACTTGAATTATGCTCGATATTTCGATGTTGATCGATGCTTTTATTCTAGATGTTATAAAAAAAGCCACTCATTAGAGTGGCTTTTGACTATTTTTTAGTTGCCATAAACAGGGAATGCATCGGTCAATTTTTTTACTTCTGCTTTGACTCGCTCAATCGTTGCATTGTCATTTGGATTGTCCAAAACATCGGCAACCAAATGACCGATTTTGATTGCCTCTGCTTCTTTGAAGCCACGGGTGGTCAAAGCTGGGCTACCTAAACGGATGCCAGAGGTAACGAATGGTTTTTCAGGATCGTTCGGGATGGAATTCTTGTTGCAAGTAATATGTGCGGAACCAAGTACCGCTTCGGCTGCTTTGCCTGTGATATTTTTAGATCGTAGGTCAACTAGCATTACGTGTGACTCTGTACGACCAGAGATAATACGTAGTCCACGTTCGATCAAAGTTTTTGCTAGGGCATCTGCGTTTTTTACAACTTGTTCTTGGTACGCTTTGAATTCAGGATTCAATGCTTCTTTGAATGCAACTGCTTTACCCGCAATCACGTGCATTAATGGACCACCTTGTAAGCCAGGAAAAATAGCTGAATTGATGATCTTTTCGTGTTCAGCTTTCATCAAAATGATGCCACCACGTGGGCCGCGTAACGACTTATGTGTCGTAGAGGTGACAAAGTCTGCGTGCGGCACAGGGTTAGGGTAGACGCCAGCAGCGATCAAGCCAGCATAGTGGGCCATGTCGACCATGAAATACGCGCCTACTTCTTTTGCGATTTTCGCAAAGCGTTCGAAATCGATACGCAAAGAATAAGCCGATGCGCCAGCAATGATCAACTTTGGTTTGGATTCACGTGCCAAACGTTCCATGGCTTCGTAGTCGATTTCTTCTTTTTCATTCAAACCGTAAGAAACCACGTTGAACCATTTGCCTGACATATTCAATGGCATACCGTGTGTCAAATGACCGCCTTCGGCTAAAGACATGCCCATGATGGTATCGCCTGGCTTCAAGACGGCGAAGAACACACCTTGGTTCGCTTGTGAACCTGAGTTAGGTTGTACGTTAGCGGCTTCTGCACCGAAAATTTGTTTTAAGCGGTCAATCGCCAGTTGCTCGACTACGTCAACGTGCTCACAGCCACCATAATAACGTTTGCCTGGATAACCTTCAGCGTACTTATTGGTCAATTGAGAACCTTGCGCTTCCATCACGGCTGGAGAAGTGTAGTTTTCAGAGGCGATCAACTCGATATGCTCTTGTTGACGTACATTTTCGGCTTGAATCGCGGCGAGCAATTCTGGATCGATATTAGCGAGAGTATGATTCTTGGAGAACATGGGTTTCCTGTAGAAAAAGCGTGAAAATTGAAAAAATGGATTGGGACTGATTTGTAAAAATGCGAATGCTTGCTGATACAAGTCTCAATCACTTTTACCATCGAGTTACCCAGGCGTACGGCCAGAATCAAGAATCGACTCTGCGAATCTCACGCTTCACGATGGAACTCCATCTTCTGCAGGTACTTTTGGATAAAAAGTTGCTGCATTTTCGCCAGTTGCGTGAGACAAAAATGGTGAACGAATTTTACGTGATTAGGGGGGGGAGATCAAGTTGAGCCGATGTCCGAAAATCACCGAGCATCGAAAGATTATGCTTGTTCTATTGAAGTTTGTATCTATCCGCAAAGCCGCTCTAGCACTAGGTTTTCGAGCGTTTATAAGTATTTAAGCAGCATGAGTTACACCTAAAAATGAGTAGAAAAGCAATGTGAGTTAAAACTGAAATGACAATATGAGTTGTACGTTGGACTGCGTTGGTGGAATACCTTTCTATGCTAAATCGGCTGTTTTACCTCAAAGTTGATTGAAAAACGATAAAATATAGAAGGTGGTGCTTAAATCTCGATTTTGTCAAAAGGTATATAAATATGTTGGTATTGGTCACTGGCGCGAGCTCAGGGTTTGGTGAGGCAATGGTTCGGCGATTTTTGCAATCGGGGCATCGTGTCATCGCAGCGGCAAGGCGAGAGGAAAAACTCCACGCTTTGCAAGACGCTATGGGTAAATTGGGTGAATCCATGTTGCCTGTCGTATTGGATGTCGCAGATAAAGATTCAATATCCGCTTTTTTTGAAGGATTACCAGAAGAGTGGCGTGACATCGACGTGTTGATTAATAACGCCGGTTTGGCATTAGGGATTGCCCCAGCTCAACTCGCGGATCTTGATGACTGGGAAACGATGATCGACACAAATAACAAAGGCTTGGTCAGGATGACTCGTGCAATGTTGCCCCATTTTGTAGGTCGGAAAAATGGTTTGATTATCAATATCGGTTCGATTGCTGGCTCGACCGCCTATCCCGGCGCAAATGTGTATGGTGCGACCAAAGCGTTTGTTGATCAGTTCACATTAAATTTGCGTGCCGATTTGATTGGTACTGGTGTTCGTGCGACCAATATTGCACCAGGCCTATGTGGCGGAACTGAATTTTCAAATGTGCGGTTCAAGGGGGATGCTGCAAAAGCGGCAGCTGTCTACCAAGGGACTGAGCCATTGACCGCCGAGGATATTGCAGAAACCGCTTATTGGATTGCCACTTTGCCTAGTCATATCAATGTGAATCACATCGAGATGATGCCAACGTGTCAAGGGTATGGCCCTCTGGCGATCCAGCGGCAAGCGAATTGATCAACGAAGGTCCGCTATAAACTTTGGTTACTCCCGTGAAGGTAATGCGGCATTTTCACGAATTGTGATTGATGTCGGGAACAATAGATATTTCGTGGAAAAGTATGGAACAGAATGTGTTTAGTTGGCCATTGCGCGTTTATTATGAAGATACGGACGCGGGAGGAATTGTTTTTTACGCGAATTATCTGAAGTTTTTTGAGCGCGCACGCACAGAGTGGTTGCGGGAAATAGGTGTCTTGTCCTCGACTATGGCACGTGATCATCAATGTTTGTTTGTCGTCAAAGCGACGAATGTCGAGTATCATGCTCCCGCGCGTTTGGATGATGAACTTCAGATCAGCGCAATGGTTGAAAAAACGGGTCGCGCATCGATCACGTTTTTACAGCAGGCACGTCGTGGTGAAACATTGTTAGTCAGTGCCCTAATCACGATCTGTTGTGTGGATATGGCAGCATGGCGCCCGATACAGATTCCAAAGCCAGTTTTACAGTTGATTCGCCCAGATCTGTTCCGTGAAAATAGAAACTAGACGAGTACCATACGCAATAGTTTTGACAATTACTCTTATAAACCTCGGTCAAATTGTGAAAAGCGACACCTGAACCAATCATTACGATGAATATATGATGACTATAACCCACGACCTTTCATTTTCTGCGTTGATATTAAACGCCTCTCCGATCGTACAAATCGTGATGGCGATTTTGTTACTTGTCTCAATTACTAGCTGGAATTATATTTTCAGTAAAATGTTTGCAATTAAAAAAGCGCGGACGCAGACGGAGCAGTTTGAACGACAGTTCTGGGCTGGTGGAAATTTGGTAGAACTGTATCAACAAGCGGTCGCGAATCATCGTGGAAGTCGTGACAAGACTGGTGCTTTAGAGCGAATTTTTGAAGCAGGAATGAATGAGTACCATAAAGTGAAGGCAGCGAATAAGGCGAATTTAGATGCAGGTGCCATGCTGGATGGTGCGCGCCGTGCAATGCGGGCATCGTATCAACGTGAAATGGATCACCTTGAGTCTCATTTGTCCTTTCTTGCCTCGGTCGGCTCGGTCTCGCCCTACATTGGGTTGCTGGGTACAGTTTGGGGAATTATGAATTCTTTCCGCGGCCTCGCGAATGTGCAGCAGGCGACTCTCAGCGCAGTCGCGCCCGGGATTGCAGAGGCATTGATTGCGACTGCAATCGGTTTGTTTGCCGCGATCCCGGCGGTACTTGCCTACAATCGCTATTCGCACGATATCGATCGATTGGCAATACGCTTTGAGACATTCATAGAGGAATTCTCCAATATTTTGCAACGCCAATCGCGCTGAGTAATCGTGTTTCCATAAAAATTCATGAGTTCACTTCGTGGCGAACGTAAACGCAAGTTTAAAGCTGAAATTAATGTCGTACCTTACATCGACGTGATGTTGGTGTTGTTAATCATTTTTATGGTAACAGCGCCGATGACTAATCCAAATGTCATTAACTTACCGACGGCGGGGCAATCGACAAAACCTCCGGCCGATTATATTGAGATAAGTTTGAGTCCAGATGCATCCGCTAGTATTAGTATCAATTCGCGAAGTGGTGGAAAATCGAGTCAGGAAGCAAAGCTAAGTGCGTTAGATCGTAAGCAATTGTTCGCAAAGCTAAAGGAATATCATCAGACCAAACCAGATATGTCGGTATTAGTTTCGGCTGACAAAGAGATTAAGTACGATGAAGTTATCCAAGTGATTTCAGAGGCAAAGAAACTTGGCATCCAACGCGTAGGACTCGCCACCAAGTAAACGCGATTGGTGTCATAACGAATTGGACTCAAGATGTCAAAACGATGTGCGGCGTTGAGTATCGTCACGATACTAGGATTAAATCCACTTTGTAGCATGGCGCAGTCGAACGATCCAGCACTTCCGATTGCGGAGAAAAAAGCCGGTATTCTCAATTCAGACACACAAAGTGAAGGAATTTTTGCTCGATTTTACGTTCGAACTTCATCGAGCAGTATTTTGGATTTGCTGGAGCAGCACATCCCCGTGCTTGCAACAGGTGCAGAGCCTCAGATCCCAACGGCGAGTTTTTTACGCAAATTGCAACGAGAGATTGGTGAGATTCTTGCGACAGAGGGATATTTCTCCCCACGCTTGCAATTCGATAAAAATCAAGAGGGTACGCGCGTCGATATTCAAATTGAACCTGGCAGTCGTACGCAAATTAAGAATGTCCTAATTCATTTTACCGGTGCGTTGCAGGATGCTGCGGAGGCTGGAGATCCTAGTGCGATTGCGAGACGCGCAAAGTTAATTGCTGATTGGAATTTGTTGCCAGGCGCCTGGTTTCGTCAGGATGATTGGAGTAATGCGAAGACGATGCTGATGGAAAATTTGCGTTCGTTTCGTTATGCTGGTGCCGTACTAGTTGATAGTCGCGCATCGATTGATCCAGACAGTGCATTGGCAAATTTAGAATTGGATGTCGATAGCGGTGCCGCTTTCCTAATTGGTGATTTGTCGGTGATCGGCCTGGAGCGCTATCCTCTCTGGTTAATTGATCGCTTCAATCCCCCTAAAAAAGGCGAGCCATACTCGAGTCATCGATTGACCGAGTTCCAGCGTGGGTTGCAGAATTCGGCCTATTTCTCAACGGTTGCATTCAATATCGAAACAGATAGTACGAAAGCCGATGCATTGCCGATTGAACTCAATTTGACTGAGCGGCAAACCCGTGATTTGAGTTTTGGTACAGGTTATAGTTCAAGTACTGGGTTTCGCACGGAGGTGAGTTATCGAGACCGGAATCTACTAAATCGTGTTTGGGACTTGCATTCGGCACTGCGAATTGAACAAAAACGCCAACTTGCCTATGCCGATGTGAATTTGCCGCCGAACGACAATAATCGCTTAGATTCATTTGGTCTCTTGTTCGACCGCTCAAATCTAGAAGGTTTGTTGCAGACTAAATCAATGTTGGGTATCAAAAGGACGATTACACATGGCTTGGTTGAGCAGAGACTAGGTTTAAATTATACCCAAGAGAAGGTAGTTCAAAAGTCGACGACGAACCTCGAAACTGAACGTCGAAGCCGAGCGCTTGTTGCGAGCGCCGGTTGGACTTGGCGAAATGTTGATGATGTCTTTGCTCCACGCCAAGGGCAGCGTGCTCAAGTCGATATGGCAGTATCAGATAAAGCGATCGTTTCTGATCAGCGATTTGTGCGTTTGTACGGTAAATACCAGTATTGGTATCCACTTGGTCAACGCGATAATTTCCTTGTCCGTATGGAGCTTGGAAAAGTCTTCAGTAGTAGTGCAAATGGTATTCCTGAAGATTACCTATTCCGTACTGGAGGTAGTACTTCGGTTCGTGGCTATGCGTATCAAAGCTTGGGCGTGCGACAAGGTGAAGCGGTAGTCGGTGGGCGCGTGATGGCCGCATCTAGTCTGGAATATGTACATTGGCGCAGCGAAAATTTGGGATTCGCTGCGTTTTTTGATGCGGGAAGCGCTGCCACGAATTGGTCTACATTGAAATTACAGCAGGGTATTGGCGTTGGTACGCGGATTAAGACCCCCGCGGGGCCGATCGCGTTAGATCTATCGTACGGCAGACAAATCAAGAAATTTCGTTTAGATTTTTCCATCGCCATTGCTTTTTAAACGTGTTTCCCGCAACGAAATTGAATAAATGACGAAGTTAAATCGGACCAAGAGAATTGAGCATGAAGAAAGCAAAACGCAGTCTGTTTTGCCAACTAAGCCTTATTTTGGCTATCGTATGTTTGTTCGAATTGGTATTTCGTTCGGACTCCTATGCGTATTACTAGTCGTGCTCTTACACACTCAGTTGGGGGGGCGAATAGCGTTACGGAGTATCGAGTTGTTGAGTGCTGGTCAACTGCAGTTTGGGCAAATGCGAGGCCAACTTGCGAATCACGTCGAAATCGATCAGATCAATTATGTGAATAGTCAGCATCAAATTAATTTGCATAGTGTTGAACTTGATTGGAATGCCTGGCTGTTGTTACGTAAGCAGCTTTTCATCAATTCCTTAAAGATAGCCAGTGTCGAAATTGCACACAAGAAAAGTAATACCTCATCCAGTACGCCTGAGTACCTAGGACTCCCCTTTCAGCTGAATTTGGATAAGCTCGCGATTGGTCGAATTCAGTTGGCAGAATTTCAAAAAAACGATGCTGATAGTCAAGTAACGCAACCGTATGTCTATGCGCGTATTGCGGGAATCACCGCACATTGGCAAGGTGACTCACACCTTCATCAAATACAACTGCGCCTCAATTCAGAATGGGGTGATGTCAAGATTCAGCAAGAGTGGCAAACACGACGACCATTTGTTACTCAAGGGAATTTTATTTATTCCGGCCGTGCTGAATCACATCTGCCAAAGCTGTTGTTGGAAGGGGAAATGTCTGGCAGCTTGGAGCGACTTCTGTTGAAAGCAAATTCTGTTTTGAAAGCGAAAGATGGTCGACGTGCCGACCCGGAACAACAGGCCAAGATTGATTTGGATTTGGTTTTGGCACCATTTCTGGATTTCCCATTGGAAGCAGCGCGGGCAAACATCGCGACGTTAAATCCTCAATGGATTCATTCAGCGGCACCGAATGCGATGTTAGATCTTGAGATAAATTTAAATGCAAACAACTCAGGTGTTGGCAACATGCCGCAGAAGGTGAATTCGGTTAGCCAGCATCAATTCAAAAAACAGAGTATCGAAAGCGACCATTTTGTCGAACCTTTGGTCGAGGTAAACAAGGTGAGAATTCCTGGATCGAAACCTACGGTTGAGGCCGGGACTGCGTCAAGCACAAGGAACGATCGCAGCGCTAATTCTCGAATGACAGCAAGCAGCCAGAGCGTTGTCGGACAACCGAAGACGGGTTGGAGTTTGGACGGATTTGTACATGCAAAAAATCATGTCCCTGCGACACTTGATCAAAAAGGATTGCCGCTGCGAACACTGTATGCTGATATCAAATGGAACCAAGAAAATTTAACACTGCAAAATGCAAGAATCGATTTGAATGGCGGACAAATTCAGGGACATTCTATGATCGAATTTCGATCCACTGCGCTGCCCTTGGTAACTGCTCAACTAAAATTGCAAGATATTAATTTACTAAATATTGACAGTCGGTTACGCGAAAGTCGAATTCAAGGTCAAATCCAACTTCAAACCAAGACTGATCGAAGTCTCGATTTTCAAGCGCAATTTACCGAGCCTCGCGGAAAGGCGGAGGTGGAAGCGAGTTTTCGTTTGAATGCGCAGGGAGACAATGGTGTTCTGCACTTAAAAAAAATGACTTTGCAAGCCGACGAAGCACGCTTAGATGGGCAAGGTAAGGTGGATTTTGATCAAACGAAAAATTTTGAGTTGAAGGCTACTTTGAATCGATTTGATCCTGCACATTGGTGGCTTGCTCCAAAAGGGAAATTGGATGGCGCGTTTGAACTATCAGGGAATTTTGGAAACAAAACTCGATTGAAATTAAACTTACCAAGTTTGTCTGGCGAACTTGCTGGTCAACCAATACTCGCTCATGGCATGGTTGACTGGCATGATAAAACAGCTTTGGCGGTTCAAGAATTTGATTTGAATTGGGGCGCAAATCAATTGTCGCTCAAAGGTGGTTTGGGCAAAGTGCAGGATAGTTTAGAAGTGAATTTGAAAGCAGATCAGCTCTCCTTACTGGAGACTTTCGGGATCGTTTCCATGCGAGGTAAGGCGAATTTAAAGGCTAATTTGCGAGGGAAATTAGATGCACTGTCCGGTGAATTTCAGGCTCACGGTGCGGATCTGATGACTCAGAAGGGTATCTATATCGGTCAGATTGATGGGGATGGCGAGTTTGGTCTTGCTCCAACGGATGCGCTGAAGTTCAATCTTGTGGCTCGTCAAATCCGATTGGCTCAGAATGATCTGAGTAAAGATTGGGGGACACACCAGCCGCATCTTCCGAATGACCCGGTGAGCACCCCAATCATGCATCGTTTTTCAGCCATTGAACAACTGAAGGTCAATTTAAATGGGTCGCGCAATTCGCACCAAATTGAATTGAGAACGCAATTCGATCAAACTCGTAATCTGCAATTTAGGGCCAACGGAAGTTGGCAGCAAATCGGCAATGATCTCCGATCAAAAAGTGCGATACGTCCCCCGCAGACGCATCCAGCGGAGATCGTGTGGCACGGTAATGTGCAAGAATTCGTATTGAGTGGCTTCCTGCCAAAGAATTCAAGTTATAAGGAAGATTTACGGCTACTGGAGCCGACACCCTTGCGCTTCACCACAAAGGGTTTCGGTCTTGGCCAGGCCCGTTTTGAAGGTGTGATGGGACAGGTTCGACTTGAACAGTTTGATTGGAGTCCATTGTCTTATTCAACCCGAGGGCAATGGGACGCACTTCCTGTCATGCCGATTGTTGACATGTTTAGACCTGCAGAAAATTTACATGGTGACCTTCAGCTTGGCGCACAATGGGATGTGCAGCTTCAGGATCATTTGCGTGGCATGGTGCGTATACAAAGGCAACAAGGGGATCTCACTGTGAGTGACCTAGATGGAACGGGACAATTGACTCAGCTAGGTTTGCGAGAGTTGAGTGCGAGTTTCCACGCTGGTGGACTCGTTGCTGGAAGCGATGCAGAACGTGTCAGGATGCAATTCATGAGCCGCGGAAGTAAATTGGGCCAGTGGGATGCTGAATTGGCGACACAATTGCAGCGAATTAATGATCGATGGACTTGGAATTCCGACATGCCAATAAGTGGCGAGATCCATGCGTCAGTTCCAGAATTGCAATGGTTAGCGAATCAACTGAGTGCGGACTTTACCGCGAAAGGTGCGCTGAAATTAGATGCCAAATTCAATGGGAGCACGGCGCGACCAGAATACAATGCAAAATTAGAAGGGCATGGACTGGAGTTGGCGTTTGCATCGGAAGGCTTGTTATTTCCTAATGGCGAGCTGCATGCAGAATTGAATCAAGATACGCTAAAACTTCAGCAATTGCGATTTACTAGCAAAGTCAATTTGGTTCCTAAATTAGAGCAATTT
Organism: Affinundibacterium fentianense; assembly: GCF_018139545.1. GTDB lineage: Bacteria > Pseudomonadota > Gammaproteobacteria > Burkholderiales > Burkholderiaceae_D > Undibacterium > Undibacterium fentianense. The sequence goes on from NZ_JAGSPJ010000006.1 coordinate 18,342, forward strand.
CAGGATTTAAATTGGCTGGGGCGAGAAGGTGAGTTTAATGCTTCAGGCGAGGTAAGTTGGAAGAATCAAAATGGCGCAATTCATGCAAATTGGAAAGCATTTCCCCTCTTGCAAAGAAAAGATCGATGGTTAGTGGTCAGCGGACAAGCGGACATTACCCAATCCGATCGAATTTGGTCTTTAATCGGCAAGTTAGGTGCAGATGCTGCCTATTTTAAGTTGCCGAAAATGCCGCCTCCCAGTTTATCGGGAGATGTGGTTGTGACAAAGTCAGGGAAGGTACTTGACGAGGATTTAACTTCTCAAGAAAACAAAAAAGTATGGAAGACGAAACTCGATCTGCAAATCGATATGGGCCCCCGTTTCGTATTTGTTGGACGCGGCTTAGATACCGCCTTGACAGGAACTATGCGATTGAGAAGTAGCGATGGGGCGCCTGTCCATGCCAGTGGATCAATCGTCACGAACGGTGGTCAATATGAGGGTTATGGGCAAAAACTTGAGATTGAGCGAGGAATTTTGAATTTTCAGGGAACACCAGGTAACCCGTCTCTGAATATTCGCGCTTTGCGCAAAGGCTTGGCTGTAGAGGCAGGGGTTGATGTCACAGGAACGGTTGCACGTCCGCAAGTCAGACTTGTTTCTGAACCAAATGTACCAGATAGTGAAAAAATCTCATGGCTAGTGTTAGGGAGAGAATCTGAACAAGTTGGAACAGCTGATGCATCACTTTTGCTGTCGGCAGCTGGAGCTTTGTTTGGTGGTGATGGTAGCCGGAATTTGCCGCGTGAATTAGTGCAAGGCTTAGGTTTCGATGAATTCTCAATTGGGCCAGCGGAGAATGGAGGAGCGTCCAAATTGCCAAGCCAAACTGTTGCTGGGGCAATTGCAGTGGGTGCAGCATCGAACGATAAAGTCGTGAATATCGGAAAGCGATTGCGTCCAGGCTTGGTTTTGTCTGTAGAGCGCGGGGTGTCTGATGCGAGCGGCGCATTGAAATTAAGTTGGCAGTTGAGTCGGCGAATTCGCTTCGTTGGACGTTCTGGCACAGATAATTCTGCTGACGTGCGGTATAGTTTTTCGTTTAACTGAATGTGATTGCGCATGGTTGCGTATATTCCGAGCTCGGTAGTTCTGCCAAGTCAGTTTATAATCGCGCCGAAGAACTAGTTAGTTGCAAATTGGTCCTAATAATTAATGAACGAATTTATCTACAACTCGCGTAAATTTAATCCACATGATGACGCAATCTGGAAGTCACTGGCGCTTGCTGGGCTCGTCCATGGTTTGCTTTTGATGTTTTTGGTTGTTGGCATTCAATGGCAGAGTAGTGAAATGGTCGCAGTTGAAGCGGAAGTGTGGGACTTGACTACGCGCGAGGCGGCACCATTGCCTGTGCCCGTGGAAGAAGTGAAAGAAGAACCTAAGCCAGTTATTGAAGCTCCGAAAGAGGTGGAGAAGGAAGATCCAGAGATAGCGATTGCACAAGAAAAGAAACGCAAAGAGCTTGAAAAGAAGAAGTTGGAAGAATTAGAGAAAGCGGAATTAAAAAAAGCTGAGCTTGAGTTGGCTAAGAAAAAAGAGGCCGCGGAGAAAAAGCGCTTGGCGCAAGAAAAGGCGGCTCAAGATAAGATTTTTGAAGAGAACATGCGTCGATTAAATGGTCAAGCAGTCAAGTCAGGCGCGGGTGGTTTGGGAGATGCCTTGAAATCAACTGGGAATAATCGTGGTGATCCAAGTTATAACGCCAAAGTTGCAGCGAAAATTCGATCGAATACAATTTTTGTGGTTAGCGATACGTCGTCGAGCAACCCCACTGTTGAATTTATCATTAATTTGTTTCCCGATGGGTCCTTGAGAGGTCCGGTGAAAAAGACAAAATCTTCGGGTATTCTCGCGTTCGATGAGGCAGTTGAAAAAGCAATCGACAAGTCGCAACCTTTCCCACGGGATAAAACAGGTTCAGTTCCAGCCAGCCTCAACATTGTTCACCGCATGAAAGATTAATAACGATGAAAAAAATTAGCTTGTTAAAAATTGTAGGCTTTGTATTGATGTTTTTGGGCGCGGTAGTCAGTCAAGCGCAGATGCGGGTCGAAGTATCTGGCGTCGGTTCGAATCAAGTGCCTATTGCCGTGGCAGCGTTTGCTGATGAAGAAATCTCACCGCAGCTTGTTACATCCATTATTCGAGATGATCTTAATCGTAGCGGCTATTTTAAATTGATCGAAGTGGGTATGGCGATCTCTGAAAATGCGAGCATCGATTTTGACGCATGGAAAAACCGTGGTGCAGTCGCGCTAGTCGTTGGTAGTGTACAGAAACGGGGCGAAGGCCGATTTGATATACGGTATAAATTGTATGACGTTTCAAAGTCATCTATGTTGTCAGGGTTTTCGATGGATACCCCAAATCCGAAACTACGTTTGACAGCACATAAAATCGCAGACGACATTTACGAAAAATTATTAGGGTTGCCAGGTGTTTTTTCCACTCGTGTTGCCTATGTAACCAAAGCTGGCAGCGAATATCGCTTAGAAATCGCTGATGCCGATGGTGAAGGCGTGCAAGTTGCACTGACTTCGAAGGAACCGATAATTTCACCGATATGGTCACCAGACGGAACTAAAGTCGCGTATGTTTCGATGGAATTGAAGAAGCCTATTGTTTACATTCAAAACTTGATGACCGGGCAACGCACTACAGTGGCGAATTTTAAAGGTAATAATTCTTCTCCATCGTGGTCGCCCGATGGTAGCAAGTTGTTGGTCACCTTGTCTAAAGGAGCAATTGCACAGGTTTATTCAATTAATGCGGATGGATCGGATGCACAGAGGCTAAGCAATTCGGCTGGTATCGACACGGAGGCGAGATATTCTCCCGACGGCCAGTTTATTTATTTCGTGAGTGATCGAAGCGGTGGGCCACAAATCTATCGCATGACTGCGAGTGGTGCTGATGTAAAACGTATCACCTTTAAAGGTAGTTACAATTTATCACCACGCATTTCCCCTGATGGCAATACGTTGGTGTACATCTCTCGTCGTGAAGGTGGAGACCAAGTTTATGCGATGGATTTGCAAACAGGGCAAGAATTGAAATTATCTGACACGACTCGGGATGAGTCGCCAAGTTTTGCGCCAAATGGTCGTTACATTTTATATGCAACGCAACTTGGTCGACGTGGCACGCTAGGAATTGTTTCGACCGACGGGAAAGTTAAGCAGAAATTGTCGATTCAGGCTGGAGATATTCGCGAGCCAACCTGGGGTCCTTTCATGAAATAGTGGAGTTTGGACAATTTTGGGTTACAATTTCGCGTTTGGTTTGATTTACCGTTTATTACCTATCAGTCAGGAGAAAAAAATGCGTTTAACTTCAGCATCTAAAACCGTTGCTTTGCTGCTTGCCAGCGTTGCTTTGATCAGTGCATGCAGCACACCAGTGAAATTGGAAGAGCCAGCGAAGATTGTTGAAAAATCACCAGAACCAGTGAAAGCAGATACACGCGAAATCGTTCCTGTTAAAGCTGCGGAAGTGGATCCTTTGACACAAGGTGCATTGGCGAAGCGTAGTATTTATTTTGATTTCGACAGCTATGTATTGAAGGACGAATTCAAACCAGTAGTTGAAGCGCATGCAAAATACTTGGTAGCTAATAAAGGCCGTAAAATTTTGGTGCAAGGTAACACAGACGAACGTGGTGGTCGTGAATACAATTTGGCGTTGGGTCAAAAACGCGCGGAAGCAGTACGTAAAGCCTTGGCTTTGTTGGGTGTAGCCGATGCACAAGTTGAAGCGGTTTCTTTGGGTGAAGAAAAACCGAAAGCGACTGGCAGTGATGAGGCATCTTGGGCTGAAAACCGTCGCTCAGATATTATCTATCAATAATTGTCTTATTCGTCAGTTGACGAAATAGTGATGTATTGATTAGTGTTATAGAGAAAACGGACTTTGCGGTGTTCTACTGCAAAGTCCGTTTTTTTATATTGACGGTTGGTAGATTCGAGCGAATCTCCAATGTTCTGTAATTGTTGAATTTGAGGTTAACTATGAAATTGTCAAAATTCTCAGACGCATTGCGCGCTGCCTTGTTTGCCATCGCCATTTTTCCCAGTTTGGCGTCAGCGGGTTTGCTCGATGACGATGAGGCGCGCAAGGCTATTCTCAAGCTGCGTGCTGATGTCGCGGCATTAACCGCTCGTCTCGATGCTAGGATCGATGAGAAGGCGGATAAGAATAGCGCTCTCGAGCTAAATAATCAGAATGAGCAATTGCGAGCCGAATTAACGAACTTGCGTGGTCAATTGGAGGTCTTGCTAAATGATGTCGCGAATTTGCAAAAGCGACAACAAGACTTCTATACGGATTTAGATAAACGCATTCGAGCCCTAGAACCTAAAAAATTGAGTGTTGACGGCCGAGAAGTCACGATAGAGCAAAGTGAGCAGCGTAGTTATGACGCGGCAATGAGTTTGTACAAAGCTGGACAATATGCAAACGCGGTCACGGCATTTGGCGCTTTCACGATGAATTACGGTGACTCAGTGTTTGCGAGTCAGGCGCAGTATTGGTTAGCCAACTCCTACTACGCTCAACGTGATTGCAAGAATACGATTGCGGCATTGCAGACTTTGTTGAAAAATTATCCGGATAGCAGTAAGGCGCCGGACGCGCTATTGAATATTTCAGCTTGTCAGCTTGAGTTGAAAGATAAGAAAGAAAGCCGCAAGACATTGATCTTATTGATGTCAAAATATCCTGGGACAGAAGCAGCGCAGGCGGCTAAGTCCCGCTTGACGGCAATAAAATAATCAAAGCCTGTAATTGACAGGCTTTGAGAATCATCTTATAATTTCGTTCTTTCGGGTCGTTAGCTCAGCTGGTAGAGCAGCGGACTTTTAATCCGTTGGTCGCAGGTTCGAATCCCGCACGGCCTACCACGAATACAGTGAAGGACTTAGGTGAAAATCTAAGTCCTTTTCATTTACCGGATATTTCGTGTTGTTGTTTTGATTGGTTCGGTAGATGGTAGTAAGTTTTGGGTCGTTAGCTCAGCTGGTAGAGCAGCGGACTTTTAATCCGTTGGTCGCAGGTTCGAATCCCGCACGGCCTACCAAAACAAAAAAGACTCAGCCTTGGCTGGGTCTTTTTTTTGCGCATTGGGCTGTAGCGTTTTTTTGCAGGAATCTTCGGTGGCATGGATTGTTCGTCACCGTATAGGGTGATCATAACTGTATTGCGTTTGATCGGCCTTTTTTTTAAAGATTTGCGTTTCCTAGCCAATAATGTTGTCGACAGTTGTGGATCGTTGATTTTCTGTGATTCCATGCTGAAATTTATGTGATACTTGTGCCTGTCAAGTCTTACAGAACCTTGCAATGAATCAGAAATCCATCGCTCCTTTAGCTAGTTCATCCGATCAGAAACGTCTGCAGATGTCAGATATAGCGCGGTTGGCTGGCGTCTCCACGGCGACTGTTTCTCGTGCTTTAAATAAGAGTCCACTGATCAACGAAGAGACGCGTACGCGGATTGAGCAGCTGGCAAAATCTTTGAATTATTCGATTAATGTTGGTGCGCAGAATTTGCGATTGAAGCAGAATCGAACTGTGGCAGTTGTCGTTCCTTTCGATAGTGTCACTCGCCAACATTTGTCTGATCCTTTTTTTCTCGGTATTTTGGGAAGTATTGCGGATGCCTTAACGGACAGAGGCTACGATATGCTGTTGACGCGCGTGAGTGCTGATGAGTTGGATACCGCTGCGCAAATTTACGATACGGGGCGCGCCATTGGCGTCATTCTAATTGGTCAATGGCGACATCATGATCAGCTCAACCAGATGGCTGCACGTCGTGTTCCTATTGTCGTTTGGGGTGCGCAAATTCCACAGCAATTATATCTAACCGTCGGCAGTGATAATCTGGCGGGCGGTCGTTTGGCTACCGAACACTTGCTACAAAAAGGGCGTCGACGCATTGCTTTTTTTGGAGATGTTCTGCTACCTGAAGTCGCAGACCGATTTGAAGGATATCGACAGGCCCTGCGTGACTTTCAAATTCCTTTTGATGAGAAATTGGTTGTGCCTGCAGTTTTTACCGAAGAGGGTGGGCGCAATGCCGTACGAACACTGTTGGAGCGCAAGCTTGTATTTGATGGCCTCTTTGCATGTAGTGACTTGCTCGCTATGACCGCGATCAATTCCTTTCGTGAGATCGGGATGACCGTGCCCGAAGATGTGGCCGTCGTAGGCTATGATGATATTGAGTTGGCTCGTTACTTTCATCCAGCCTTAACGACCGTGCGCCAACCGATAGCAGCAGCTGGTGAAGCCTTGGTTGCTGCTGTACTTAGTTTAGCGGATGCTCGACCTTCGGTTCCTGTCCTTTTGCAAACCGAGTTGATTGCAAGAGCGTCAAGTTAGACGTACCTATCTTATTCAACAGAATCGAATTTGTTTGACGGGTACAGTGCCACTGTATTTTGACTTAGTGATCATCAATAAGCATCACTTTGCATCACCAAACATCGCTAAGTATCTATCCTTTGGATAGTCCTATCCTTGATTGACGTGTCTATCTCCCGATGCCAGTGTGATTTAGACTACATCGATAATTGAATCTTCGGCTTAATGAATGTCTGAACTATTGCAAACGATTGCAATTTGTCTTGTTTTGGCAACCGGGTTGCTCTACATCGAGTATCGATGTGATGCGTTGCAAAATTTTCGAATAAGATTATTTTTCTCATTACATTTTATGTCGATTTAATTTATTTAACTAATTGATTTTAAATGTAAATTTCTTAAATTCACGTAAGTCCCTTCAAAATTTTTGACAATCTGAGAAAAAATCAGAGTCACTCCGTAAGTATAAAAATAAATGCCGCATTGCACAATAAATAGTTATTGCAATCGATTGCATTGTGCATCTTTTGTGCGTCATAATCGAATCCATCAGTAAAGAAAAACTGAATTCGTTGCCCTCCAGGTTGTCGATCCGAGAAATCAACGATGCCGCATCCAGCTTTAAAAATGGGCGGTCGAGTGCCAAAAGTACTTGCAAGAAGTTCTTACTGAAACAAATGGCAGGTAGCCGTGCACATCGTGTGTCACGGAAATCAGATGGAACACCAAGGAGACCAAAGAAATGCGCGCAAATCAACAAAGAATTATCAGCAACTTAAAGCAAATGTCCTTCTCAGTATCGATCGCAATGCTGACGATCGCTCATGCTCAAGCACAGAATGCGTCCAGCAAAGAGAAAGAAGGCTTGAATCTTGATACCGTCGTTGTCACGGGGACGCCGATTGGTAAGTCAAAAATGAAAGCAAGCGTGTCTGTCAGTACGCTTGAATCTGATCAAATCATGCAGTCATCGCCGACGAATGCGGCGGAGATCTTGCGCGCAATTCCAGGTGTTCGCGCGGAATCTTCCGGGGGGGAGGGAAACGCGAATTTGACAGTGCGGGGTGTGCCAATTTCGGCTGGCGGAGCACGCTATGTGCAATTTCAGGAAGATGGATTGCCCATCTTGCAGTTTGGCGACATTGCATTTGTCACGCCTGATATGTATTTGAGAGCCGATGGTGGAATGAGCCACTTAGAAGTGGTGCGAGGAGGATCTGCTTCTACTTTGGCGACGAATGCACCTGGTGGCATCATCAATTTTATTACTCGAAATGGTAAAGAAAAGGGTGGCAGTGTTGGAATTAGTAAGGGTTTGGATTTTAACCAGACTCGTTACGATTTTGACTATGGAGCAGCCGTCTCGGACAAGACACGTGTATTTATCGGTGGGTTCTATCGCGTCGGTGACAGTTCGCGTCCAGCCGGGGTAACGGCAGAGGACGGTGGGCAATTACGCGCCAATTTGACCCATGAACTTGAGAATGGGTACCTTAGGTTAAGCTTGAAACATCTGGATGACAAGACACCAATGAACATGCCAGTGCCTGTCAAGAGCAACAATGGCGTCATTGCAGAAATGCCGGGAATCGATCCACGTACGGCCAGTTTCTATTCGCCATATTGGGTCAAAGATATCGTTTTGGATAAAAATAATCAACGCATCGCCACCAATATCAATGATGGTTTGCATGTCGTGAATAATGCCTTTGGAGCGGAAGCCTCACTAAACTTGGGCGGAGGCTGGACACTGGATGAAAAATTCCGCAAGTCTACGAATTCGGGTCGATTTATTTCTATTTTTCCCGCAGATAACGGCAATACCCAATCTTCCATGACCTATGCTACCGGACCCAATGCAGGTAAGGTCTACACAGGGAAAGCGATCACAGCAGCGGTGTTTAATACCTCTATCGACGACTTGGGAAGCACAGTGAATGATCTACGTATCTCGAATAGCTTCAATTTTGCTGATGGTAAATTGGCGGTCACCGCTGGCTTATTTACCTCGTTACAAAATGTCGCTTTGACTTGGAATTTCAATCACTACTTATTGCAAGCCAGTGGTGATAAACCAGCCTTATTAAACTCAGCGTCGACCATCGTTGGATCACCGGGTTTGTTAGCGCAAGGTACCGATGTTTGGGGAGGTTGCTGTAATCGTGCTATCGATGCACAGTACAAAACGACTTCGCCCTACGTGACCTTGGGCTTTGAAAGTGGGGCATGGAATTTTGACGCTAGCCTCAGGAAAGATACGCAAGATGCGAGTGGGACATACAATCAAGCAGTCAATCAAACTTACAAACAAGCGAATTTGAAGACGATTGATTACTCGGTCAATCATACCTCCTATTCCTTTGGATTTAATTTTAGTGTCGACAAAAATCTTGCACTGTTTGCGCGCAGCAGTGAGGGGATTGCTTTCAACGCCGACCGTATTATGTTTGGAAATCCGCTCGATGGCTCCATGCCTATAAGCACGAATATTGTCAAACAAAATGAGGCTGGCGTTAAATGGAAATCCGGTGACTTCAGCAGTTTTGTCACCTTCTTCCAAGCCAAAACGGATGAGTCGAATTTTGAAGCAACAACGCAGAAATTTACAGCGAATAGCTATGATGCTAAGGGCGCTGAGATTGAAGCGAGTTATCGGATTGGCGCCTTCCGCTTGAGTGCTGGTGCAACCTTAACCAATGCGTCGATCGTGAATGCAAACGATAAGTCCGTGATAGGGAAAACACCTCGTCGCCAGGCGCGTAGCATCTATCAGTTGACTCCCACTTGGAACTCTGGAGACGTCACTTTCGGCACGAGCGTCATCGGAACTTCTAAATCATGGGGTGACGATAATAATACCTTGACGATGCCTGGTTTTACCGTCGTGAATGCGTTCATTAACTATCAAATTAACGATCATGTGAAAGCATCCATCAATGCAAATAATCTGTTTAACTCGATTGGGTATACAGAAATCGAAGGAGATGGTCATGCTGCACGTTCGGTCAATGGACGTTCTGTCCGTGCATCGATTAGTTATTCATTTTAATTGAAGGGTGGAAGCACATAGGGTGTGATGGCGCTCGTGTGCTTCTGCGTGACTGCGATGATAGGTGTGATCTGTGACAGGATTTCTAGGAATCCGTCATAGATGTCTTTTTAAAGTACAACCACGATGAGTAACTGCTCATCGGATGGTGTTAGTCGACCCAGTCATTTCGATCACTTTGCAAAATTTTCTCGATCTCAACATGAATCATTCCTTTTCTCTGGCGCGCTTTTCCGAGAGTCGCCAAATCGACATGCAGCGACGCCTTGATCAGCGAATTACGGGTTTGCGTCAAAAGCTATCGAGCGTTTACGGTGAAACAGCGCAATTTGACGCGTGGTTTGAAGGATTGATTGACAATGTTCTGGAGTTGGCAAGTCAACGTAGCGATGCTTTGCTTGCACTTGATTCGCAGCGAGTAGAGAATCCAGATTGGTTCTTGCACCAGAATATGGTCGGATATTGTGCCTACGTCGATCGTTTCGCTGACAACTTGCAAGGCGTCAAACAACGTATTCCCCACTTGACGCAATTGGGTGTGCGTTATTTACATTTATTACCATTCTTCCGTGCACGCGATTTGACCATTGACGGCGAAAATGATGGCGGTTTCGCCGTTGCGAGCTTTGACGAAATTGAACCGCGTCTAGGTACGCACGCAGATTTGTTGACGTTGACCGAGGCACTACGTGCAGCAAATATTTCGCTTTGTGCCGATTTTGTTTTGAATCATGTTGCGGATGATCACCCTTGGGCGCTTGCTGCTCAACAGGGGCAACAAGCGTACCAAGAATTTTTTCACATTTTCCCCGATCGGGATCGACCTGATCAATATGAACAAAGCTTAGGCCAAGTCTTTCCGCAGGCTGCACCGGGAAATTTTAGTTACGACAGCCGCTTAGAAAAATGGGTATGGACAACCTTCTATCCTTATCAATGGGATTTGAATTATACCAACCCTGTCGTTTTTTCCGAAATTGCTTTGGCATTGTTGCGAATGGCGAATAGTGGCATCGAGGTGTTTCGCTTGGATTCCACGGCATTTTTGTGGAAGCGCATGGGTACCAATTGCATGAATCAGCCAGAAGCACACATCCTATTGCAAGCAATACGTGACATCGTAACGATAGCGGCTCCTGGCGTCATTTTGAAAGCTGAAGCAATAGTCCCAACAGCAGATTTGCCCGCCTATCTGGGCGACGCAAGTACGGGATTGCAGGAATGTCATATCGCTTATCACAGTAGCTTGATGGCCTCATCTTGGGTCGCGTTATCTGAACAGAAAGTCGATCTCCTTCAAGCGGTAATGCGAGCGACCCCTGTATTGCCAGCGCAAGCCAGTTGGCTGAATTATGTCCGCTGTCATGATGATATTGGCTGGAATGTCTTGCGTGCTGAAGCGAATGCTTGTGCTGGCAGTGAAAAGCAAGGTTTAGAACGGCTTCAGCACGCATCCGAATTTTATACTTCAGATGCGTCGAGTTTTGCCGATGGTGAACGGTTTCAGGCTAGCGATCCTCATACTGTGCATGGGACGGTCGGAATGGCAGCGTCATTGTGTGGCATTCGCACCGAAGACGCGCAACTTGAAGAGAAAGGTATTCAGCGCTTAATGTTGATGTATGGTCTCGCTATGAGTTTTGGTGGCATACCATTGATCTATATGGGGGACGAGATTGCGCAGACCAATGATCGATCCTATTGCGAAGATCCCGCACGTAGCTTTGATGGACGCTGGATGCAAAGGCCAACATTGAACACCGAAGCGTTGGCTTCATTGTCAAATAAGAACAAAGTTGCGAGCGTCGTGCACCATAGATTGTGTCATCTCATCCATCAACGTCAGCAATTACCTGCGTTTGCTGCACAGCGGGCGCGGCAAGTTATGGAGACCGGTTCCGACAAAATACTTGGTTTCGTGCGTGGGGCATTGCTGGAGCGCGATCATGTGGTGTGTTTGTTTAATTTTAGCAGTGAAGATGTGACGGTATCGGGCAGCGCCTTAGTCCAGCAACTCAATGTAATGTCTGGTGTCACTGCATCGTCACAAGATCATAATGGTTCGCGCGCTGAATGGTTGGAATCGATCCACAATTATGTGGATGTGTTGACTACCGAGGGAATGGCAGCAGAGTTTGTGATGTCACCCTATTCGCAGCGATGGTTGCATTGTGTTAGCGGATGATGGCAGACTGCAGAATATAGTTGGTTCAACTTATTTCCGCAAAAAAATTGCTAAACACTTCACATAAAACTAAACACATGATGACTGAATTCAATTCGAGTACAAAGCCGAACTTATTAATTTACGGCGAAACATTGATTGATGAGTTTCCGAGCGAAAACGTGATCGGTGGCGCTCCGTTTAATGTCGCGCGCAGCTTGGCATTGCTTGGTGCATGTCCTTGCATGGTGAGTAGAATAGGGAGCGATCAAAATGGTGAACGCATTCTCGAAGAAATGCAGAGGACAAAGTTAAGTCGACTTGGTATGCAGATAGACCCCGATCATGCGAGTGGACGAGTCGTGGTGCACATGCCCAACGCCGAAGACGCAAGCTCACATCGATTTGAGATTTTGCGAGATCAAGCTTACGATTTTATTGAGTCACAAGCGGTGCAGTCGATATTGGCTGAATATTTTAGTGAAGTGCCGCCCGATCTCATTTATTTTGGCTCGCTGATTCAAAGAAGCGCGGTCTCACGTGAAACTTTATTTGGCTTACTCGAAGCGGAACTCGCCGAGGGAGCGACGAAATTTCTCGATTTAAATTTACGCGATGGACAAGCAAGTTTGGAGACTATTACTGTTTCTCTAAACTATGCAGATATCGTGAAGTTGAATGAAGATGAGTTGCAGTTCGTACTTCATCATTGCTGTGATTCGCCCGAATGGCAAGTAAGCTACAACGAAGCAAGTTTGCGTGGTGCATGCCAGAAGTTAATGGACATTTACTATATGCAGGCGATCATTGTTACTCTGGGCGCAAAAGGATATTTCTATTTGGATTCGACTGGTGTTTGCTTCCACAGTCTCGATATGGATACTCCTAGATTAAACATTGTGGATACCGTTGGTGCTGGTGATGCCTTTGCCGCAGTCTTCATCTTGGGATGGCAAATGAACTGGCCTTTGCCTCAAAGCTTAGAGGCCGCGCGTCAATTTGCCTCCGCGATTTGTGGTGTGCGCGGAGCGGTTGCAGAATCGACGCAGTTTTATCAAGACTGGCGTAAGCAGTGGGAAGCACGCTTCGCTGGATAAGTAGAATTATTCTCATGTAAATGGAGGCCTTCGTATGCCAATGAAAAAGCCGCATCTGTCGTTTTGGCAGATCGTTAATATGAATTTTGGGTTCTTTGGCATCCAGTTTAGTTTTGGACTTCAACAAAGCAGTATGAGTCCCATTTATAGCTACTTAGGGGCAGATGAGTCGAGCTTGCCCTATTTATGGTTGGCTGGGCCAGTGACTGGCCTGTTGGTGCAGCCTATTATTGGTGCCATGAGTGATAAGACAACCAGTCGGTGGGGGCGACGAACGCCGTATTTTCTCATTGGTGCCATCCTCTGTAGCTTGGGACTATTGGCGATGCCTTTTAGTCCTACATTATGGATGGCAGCGAGTTTGTTGTGGATTTTAGATGCAGCGAACAATGTCACCATGGAACCCTATCGCGCTTTTGTGAGTGATAGGCTGGATAAGAGCCAACATTCAATAGGCTTTTTAACACAAAGTGCATTTACCGGCTTAGGGCAAACGCTTGCCTATTTAACGCCATCGCTTTTGGTATTTGTTGGAATGAATAAGGATGCCGTCAATGCGAACCATATTCCCCATATCGTCATCGCTGCCTTTTTGATAGGAGCGGTGTTTTCTTTAGGTTCAATTTTGTGGACTTTGAAAACGACACCAGAACTCCCCTTGAGTAAAGAGGAAATCGCGCAGATGAATAGCCAGCCGCGCTCAATGCAAGCCACGGTGTTAGAGATTTGGACCGCGATCAGAGAAATGCCAACGACCATGAAGCAATTGGCTTGGATGAAGTTATTCCAATGGTATGCGCTATTTTGCTATTGGCAATACATTATGCTGGCTATCGCGAAGTCTATGTTCGGAACGACGGATCCGGCGTCCTCAGGATTTCGCGATGCCGGTTTACTGAATGGCCAAATGGGCGCTTTTTATAACTTCATCGCCTTCCTTGCTGCTTTTGCATTGGTGCCATTCGCTCGTCGTTTCGGACCTAAATTTGTGCACAGTGCATGTCTGTGTGTCGCGGGTTTAGGTATGTTGGCGATTCCAGAGATTCAACAAAAGGAGTGGTTGTTGCTTCCAATGATTGGAGTGGGGTTAGCATGGGCGAGTATTATGGGCAATCCCTATATCATGTTGGCTGGCAGTATTCCAAAGGAGCGAACTGGTGTGTACATGGGTATCTTTAACATGTTTATTGTGATTCCTATGATCATCCAAATTTTAACCTTACCCTTGATTTATCATCGTTGGCTTGGTGGACATCCAGAAAATGTGGTCAGGCTCGCGGGTGCATTGCTGTTGTGCGCGGCAATCAGTGTACTTTTTGTGAAGGTGGGCAAGGGACAAGAGTAAATTCATTGCGGTCGCGCATAATGAAGGTCAGGATCGAAAGAGACTGGCCTTTTTTGTTGTGTAGTCTTTGATCAAGTAAAATGGCGGTTTCGCTTCTTGCTGAATGACTGGCTCAATTTATGAAATCTGCAATCAAACAAAATTCATCGGCGTCCCAATCTGCGCAGCGGGGTTCCCACGATAAACATGAAGTCCGCCCCGGGCAGTCAATTGAATTATTGAAAGAGCTACATATTTTGACGCGTGACGGCAAAATGAATCAAGATAGCCGACGAAAATTGAAACAGGTTTATCATTTATATCAATTTATTGAGCCTTTATTGCAAGAAGTCTTAGACGAAAAAAAGAGTGTCAATCTGGTCGACCATGGTGCAGGTAAATCATACTTAGGCTTTATTTTGTACGATTTGTTTTTTAAGGGTTTGGACCAACCGCACAGCTCTTGTATTTACGGTATCGAGACGCGGGATGAACTGGTCGCTCGTTCGCGTGAGCTGGCCGCGAGATTAACTTTCACCGGCATGCAATTTCTGAATTTATCAGTGGCTGAATCAAGTCAGTCTAGTGATTTACCGGCACAGATTGATATTGTCACAGCTTTGCACGCTTGCAATACTGCAACGGATGATGCGATTGATTTTGCATTGAAGAAGAAAGCGCGTTTCATGGTTTTAGTGCCCTGCTGTCAAGCGGAAGTGGCGGCGGAATTGCGCAAGTCCAAAAACGATGTAGTAAAAAGCAATCCTTTATCTGAGATGTGGCGGCATCCTATTCATACACGAGAATTTGGGAGTCAGATAACAAATGTACTACGTTGTCTGCAATTGGAATCGCATGGGTATCAGGTGAGAGTCACGGAATTGGTGGGTTGGGAGCATTCGATGAAAAATGAGTTGATTATTGCTGAATACAAGGGCGGGAAAAACATGCGTTCCGCCCAACGATTGAGCGAAATCTTGCATTCCACCGGTCTTGATGGCTTGACACAAAGATTCTTTTTGCCCGTGAAGTAGACGTCTCTCGATCGGCAATACCAGATTTCCCTTCTTTAATCTAAGGTATCGGAATCCTGTCGTTCGACCATTTTTCTCTTGCGCCTTATCGATTTTTTTTCAAGCGCATCTTCTCCTATTGAAGGTCACGGCATTGTCACAATAAATGATTAATATCATTTATTGTGCTTCGTTGGTGAGTTCAACTTGTAGTTCCCTAATTTTCAAATGCCTGAGATATGATCACGCTTAACTTGATAAGGTAGGTGTGCGCCAATCGTTGTGGTTTGAGTTTTTTTGCGCGATATGCCGTATTGATTACGATTGACGTTTTTATTTCTTGGGAAGGACTTCTTCATGTTTGCAGCGGTTGATCTTGGCTCGAATAGTTTTCGACTTCATATCGGAAAATATGAGGGGAACTTAATTCGAGTCGTCAAGAGTGCGAGAGATCCAATTCGGCTTGCTGCTGGGCTTGATCCTTCAGGTAATTTGACATCTGAAGCGATAGAACGTGCTGTGCGTTGCCTCCGTAATTTCAAAACGGTATTAGCAGGGTATCCGATCGATGCAGTACGAGTCGTCGCGACCAATACTGTTAGGATCGCAAAGAATGCAGCTGATTTTTTGCCAGCTTTTGAGGCTGCGATAGGTTTGCCCATCGAGGTAATCTCAGGGGAAGAAGAGGGACGTTTGATTTACCTTGGTGTTGCCAATGCGTTGTTAGGGTCGTCCGAACGTCGTCTCGTTATTGACATAGGCGGTGGTTCCACTGAAATCATCTTGGGAAATGGGCACGAAATTACGAAAGTAGAGTCTTTTCCGATTGGTACGGTGAAACATAGCCAGCAATTTTTTCCGCAAGGACGTATTACTGCAGAAGGTTTTGATGCGGCAGTGTTGACTGTTCGTTCGCTGCTTGAAGATGCGGTACCCGCCTATCAGCCAGAATTTTGGAGGAATGCCTATGGGTCTTCCGGAACAGTACGCGCAATATCTGATGCCTTGTATAAAAATGGATTTGGTGATCCAGAAGTAAGCTTAGATAAATTATTGCAATTGCGCGATTACTGTATTCGAAAACAGCAGATTGAACATCTAGATCTCATTGGAATCAAGCCCGAAAGAGTGGCGATGGTCATCGGTGGCTTGGCAATTTTGATTGGCCTTTTTCAAGAGCTGAATATTGATGTTTTGAAGCCCATCGAGGCGGGATTGCGAATGGGGGTGATGTGGGATCTCTATTTAAGATCAACCAAGCGAGACCGACGCGAAAACGCGGTGCGAGATTTTTTATTGGTCTTTCGAGCAGATCAAGTTCGTGCCAATTTAGTCGCGGATATGGCGCGCGCTATATTTATTCAATTGAAGCCAAACAATGCGCAATGGGAGCACTATGTCTATTGGAGCTCTTTGTTGCATGAGGTAGGCATGTTGATTTCGCACACCGCCTACCATAAACATGGCAGTTATTTGGTGGAATATGGTGACATTCCAGGATTCACTACGCGCGAGCAAAAGTTGATGAGCCGTTTAGTGTTGAGTCAAAAAGGTAATTTGCGAAAATTGGGTGATGTCTTAGGCGATCCGGATTTTGTGAAGGCGGTGGTTGCCTTGCGACTCGCAGTGAATTTAATGCATGCGCGGGTCGAATTGGATTTCAAAGACTTTAGTCTGAGAATGAAAAATAAGATTGAACTTGAGATCAAAGCTGATTGGATTGCTTTACACCCGACAGTGAACTTTTGGTTGCGAAAAGAAGTGGAGTCTTGGCGTGAAGTCGGTATTGATTTTGTGGTGCGGTCGAGAAATTAAAGTGACGTTGCGGATCGAACTCGAACAGGCATAGTTTGATCGAAGTGAATTGGTATTTTATGGTGTCCTAAGAGGAGAGATAGTATGACAGCACTTAAACGATCGAAGTCGGCACTAGCAGAGCCGACGATGGGTAAAACAGAAGCGGGTAAACAAACACCAGTGGTGAAGACTAAGCAATCGGCTATCAAATCCAACTTGGCCGATGCGTCCGTCGAAAGATTGCGAGAAAGTCGTGCAAAGAAATTGGCCGTGAAGCCAATAGCGAGAAAGCCCGCAACTCAATCTACCACTAAGATAGTCAAAAAGTCCGATGTGAAATCAAGTCGTGCTGCGAAGGATAAATTGCCAATTGCAACGAAGGTGTTAGAGAAGTCGAGAAAAATGGATGATGGCATTCGTGAAAAAATAAGAAAACCAAAGTTGGTACGTGATAGCTTTACCATGCCTGAGGCCGAGTATGCCGTTTTGAGCGAGGTAAAAAAGGCATGTATCGCGGCGGGTGTCGAGGTTAAGAAGAGCCAGTTGCTACGATTAGGTTTGGTGTTGTTGCAGAAGACGCCTGTCACTAGGCTAAAGAAAATGCTTTCAGGTCTTACCCCTTTAAAAGCTGGGCGACCAAAAAATCTCTAAATCACCTCATCCTGATTCAGCCGTGAAACGGAAAGAAATAAGCTAGACCGTCCGTTATTCTGAGTAAGTCGGATTTGCAAAACCGTTAGTCCTTGATTGGCTAGCGGTTTTTTTATTTTTTATCGCAGTCGATGTGCTGCTTGGACCTTCAGCACGACGATATGGCGAGACAAACAATGTGAAATATTGCCACAAGTTAATATTAATGCTTGCAATTCATTTTATTTGGGCTAGGGTGAATAAAGAAAATTAAAAAATATCTAAAGCGCTTTGAATAAATTCCATCAAAAAATCTAAAGCGCTTTGAAAAAATCCATGGAATCTTGATAATGAAACTCAAAAAATGTAGTTTGACTACATCAAGTAATCGTGTGAATTTGTGGTTTTCAAGCCACGTAGTAGCGAGATTCCTCATAGGAGAAGCGGAATTCTTGCAGAAATAGGCGGTTTTTTTGATTGACAGTAAATTTAGTTTTGGTACAAACTTGCCCCAAGATTTGAATTTAAACCAAAAGTTGTTGATTCGAATTCGAAGCAAAAAAATAGAACGTAGTTTGTGATTTCCTCCCCCCCCTAGATTGCAGTGATAAAAACATTTGGAGATTTAAATGGAATTGAATCTAAATAAGCGCCAGCAAAGTTCAGGCTTGAACCGTGCCGTGGTGAAATTGACGCCGATCGCGGCTGGTTGCGCGATGATGCTGGCTTTGAACTCCGGTGCAGCCTATGCACAACAAGCGGAGACAGCGAAAGAAGCAGCTAAGGCAGATGCAACGCAAGGCGTTGATACAGTTGTTGTGACAGGTATTCGTCGCGGTATCGAAGCGGCGATTTCTCTGAAGAAAAATTCGACTTCCATCGTAGAAGCAATTTCTGCTGAAGATATCGGTAAATTGCCTGACTCTAGTGTTGCAGAGTCTATTGCGCGTTTGCCAGGCGTGACTGCGCAACGTAGCCGTTCTTCTGGTAAAGCTGCAGATATTAGTGTGCGTGGATTGTCGCCATCATTTAACGGTTCCTTGTTGAATGGTCGCGAACAAGCATCGACTGGTAACGCACGTGCGCCTGAGTTTGATTTGTTCCCAGCAGAATTGATGGGTTCTGTTTTGATTTACAAAACACCTGATGCATCTTTGATTGGTCAAGGCTTGGCTGCAACGATTGATTTGAATACCTTGAAACCATTGGACTTCGGTAAGCAAGTAATTTCCGCTGCTTATCGTAAGCAACGTACTGGTGTGAAAACCGCCTCTGAAGGTTCTGGTGATCGTTACTCTTTCTCCTATGTGGATCAATTCGCTGATCGCACAATCGGTTTGTCTTTAGGCTTCACTAAGTTTAAAGAAGATGGCGGCGCACAACAAAGATTTAATACTTGGGGTGGTTGGTCTCCAGAAGTTGATTATAACGGTGCGAAAGTCAAAACCATCGGTGGCTTCGGTGCTGACACGGAAACCAGTAAGAGCGACCGTGACGGTGCATCGATGACTTTGCAGTTTAAGCCAAACAAAAACTTCAAATCGACAGTTGATGTATTTTACTCAGCGGGTAGCTCGAGTTTGAAGAAAACAGGTTTGGAAGGTGCCGTTGCGGGTTCCGCTGGCGGCTATGATCCAGATGGCGTATTGAGCAATGCAACGATCGTCAACGGCGTGGCAACTGCAGGGACGTTCAGCAACTATAAAGGTGTTGTGCGTAATCACAAAGAATCAGCGAAAGATAAATTTACTTCTATCGGCTGGAACAGTGATTTGAAACTCGACGATTGGACATTGAATGCAGATTTGGCTTACTCCAAAGCCAAGAAAGATGCATCACGCTATGAAACAACCGCAGGTC
The DNA here is from genome assembly GCF_018139545.1 of Affinundibacterium fentianense. Lineage (GTDB taxonomy): Bacteria > Pseudomonadota > Gammaproteobacteria > Burkholderiales > Burkholderiaceae_D > Undibacterium > Undibacterium fentianense. Next base: position 37,683 of record NZ_JAGSPJ010000006.1, read on the forward strand.
AGCCAGGTGATGCGACCAACCTCGCGTCGATCAGCTACACCGGTTTTAATGGTGGTAATTTTAATGATGTCAAATATACGACTAGTTTGAACTTTGGTGATCGTAATGTTGCGAAGTTGACAGACGTTGACGGTTGGGGTGGCGGCGTCAATTCGCCTCAGGCTGGTTATGTTGCGTTGCCGACTGTAGACGACAAAGTAACGAGTTTCCGTTTGAATGCGAGTCGCAATGTTGATTTTGGTCCTATCGTTACCGCTCGTTTTGGTATCAACGGTACAGATCGTGAAAAAATTCGCGCAGGCCAAGAAGGTCGTTTGGTTGTTAAAGGTGCGAATGGCTATGCGACCGCGACAGTGCCGGGCACTGCAGTGGGTGTAGCTGGAACGACCGGTTTGCCGATTGTCTCATTTGATCCTGAAGGCTCATTAGGTTCAATCTATGAATTGGCGCGTTGGGTTGATGCTTCTGTGTTAGCGAAAGACTGGTCTGTACATGAAAAAGTGACGACAGCTTATGCGATGGGCGATCTTGACGGTCAGATGCTCGGATTGAACTACCGCGGTAATGTCGGTTTGCAGTTCGTTCATACTGATCAATCTTCAACCGGTAACCAAGTTGATTTGGCGAACTGCACAGGCATCACGGCAGCAACTTGTCCATCAAGTGTCGTGGGTGGTGGTACGAAGTACTCGAATATTCTGCCAAGTTTGAACGTATCCTATGAGTTGGGCAATGATCAGTTCTTCCGCGTTGGTTTAGCGAAAATCATGTCTCGTGCAAATATGGATGATATGCGTGCGAGCCAAGCATTCGGCGTGACCACGCAAGGAAATAATCCGATTTTGACTGGTAGCGGTGGTAACCCAAATCTGAAGCCTTTCTTGGCGAAATCTTTGGATCTATCATACGAGAAGTATTTTGGTAACAAAGGTTATTTCAGTATCGCTGGATTCTATAAATCTTTAGATACCTACATCTATCGTTCGCCAACAACATTTGATTTTGCTCCTTATGTCAGTGCAAAAACGCCGTTGCCTTTGACTGGTGCGTACAAAGGTTCAACCGTTGGTTTGTTGACTTCACCACGTAATGGTGAAGGCGGCAATATCTCTGGTTTTGAAATGGCAATCAACGTGCCGTTCAATATGTTCTCATCTTACCTCGATGGCTTTGGTGCGATGTTGAATCACTCAGATACATCGAGCCAAATTACTTTGCCAGGCTTTGGCTTTAGCAACGTGGCAGTGAGCTCTTTGAACATTCCATTGCCAGGTTTGTCGAAGAAAGTCAGCAACTTGCGTCTGTACTACGAGAAAAATGGCTTCCAAGTGGCTTGGGCTGCACGTAAGCGTTCTGATTTCTTGGGTCAAGTTAGCGACTATCAAGACAATATGCAGTTGACGATGGTGAAGGGTGAAACGCTGGTTGATTTGCAAGCATCTTACGAATTCCAAACCGGCTGGTTGAAAGGTTTGTCTTTGTTGATTCAAGCGAATAACTGGAACAACACGCCATTCCAAGAGTACAACACAGATCCTAACGTGATTACGAATAAAGTGACTTACGGTAGAACCTATTTGTTCGGTGCAAACTACAAGTTCTAATCTGAACTAAGTAAAGACCCCTGCGCGGCATGGCAGGGGTCTTTTTTTTGCCTGCAAATGCAGTGCGGGTTTGCTTGAGCATCGAAATGATTGCTAGTTTTTATTAGTGATGTTGTTTGCAAATCGGCTTAAGTTTCGAGATTGAATTGAAAATGTGGGGTGATCTAACGCGCTCGGCTACACTGCTACTATTGCGGTGATCGTGTACTTCGAAGCCCACAATATGGCTTTGATATACCCACCATTTTCAATTCATTCTTTCTGATGTGAGAACGCATAATGAATACTAATTTGATTAGAGATGTCATCATTGTTGGTGGCGGTACATCCGGCTGGATGACGGCCGCCGCTTTAGCTCGTACCTTACAAGGGCAATACAATATTCGCCTTGTTGAATCGGATGAAATTGGGATAGTTGGCGTCGGTGAGGCAACAATTCCGATGATACAGCGCTTCAATCACGTACTTGGAATTGACGAGAATGATTTTCTGCGGGAGACCCAAGGCACATTCAAATTGGGTATTGAATTTGTAAATTGGGGCAAGCTGGGTGACCGCTATATGCATGGCTTTGGCACGATAGGTCAAGATACTTATACCGTCCGATTTGATCAGTACTGGCAAAAATATAATCAACAAGGAAAAGTCGCAAAACTGGAAGAATATTCCATCACGCGTATGGCGGCAAAGGCGAATAAATTCATGCCAGCGAATCGCGAAGTAGAAAATTCACCATTAAATCAGATCGCCCATGCCTACCATTTCGATGCTAGCCTTTACGCCAAATATTTACGGAAATATGCGGAGAAACTTGGCGTGATCCGCACCGAGGGAAAAATAACACGAGTGGTGCAGCGTGATACGGATGGTTTTGTCACGGGCTTAGTTTTGGAAGATGGAACGACGATAGACGGTGATTTGTTTATCGACTGTTCGGGTTTTCGCGGCCTGTTGATCGAGCAGACCTTGCACACTGGATATGAAGATTGGACACACTATTTACCCTGCGATCGTGCAATTGCCGTCCCATGTGAATCAGCACCAACACTATTGCCTTACACCCGTTCTACTGCGCATAAAGCTGGTTGGCAATGGCGTATTCCGCTTCAGCATCGAATTGGCAATGGCCATGTTTTTTGTAGCCAATTCATTAGCGAAGATGAAGCGACTGCGTGTCTATTGGCGAACCTTGATGGCAAACCTTTGGCCGATCCGCGTTTAATTAAATTTACGACGGGTATGCGTAAGCAAGCTTGGAATAAGAATGTGGTTGCGATCGGTTTAGCAGGGGGCTTCCTCGAACCCTTGGAGTCCACCAGTATTCACCTGATTCAAACCGCAATCGCCCGTTTGATCCAATTTTTCCCTAGTCGAGAATTTAGTCAGATTGATATCAAAGAATACAACCGTCAAAGTCGATTTGAATTCGAGCGAATTCGGGATTTTGTGATTTTGCATTACAAGTTGAATCAACGCGATGACGCCGATTTTTGGAAAAACTGTGCTGCAATGGCAGTTCCTGATTCTTTAACACACAAGATGGAGATGTATCGGGCGAGTGGGCGACTCTTGCGTGTCGACGATGAGTTGTTCGCTGAAGTCGGTTGGTTGCAAGTTTTTGAGGGCCAAAATATGCCAGTAGAAGGCTATCACGCATTGGTCGACTTACAAACCGAAGTGGATACCTTGGAGTATCTTGAAAGTGTGCGAGATGTGATTAAAAAATGCGTCAATGTAATGCCAGATCATGCCGCGTATATTGCCAAGCATTGTGCGGCACCACGAAGCTAATTTGAAAATCTCGACAAAGGTCTGGCAATGATGAGTAATACGGAAATTTTTCTGATCGCAATGTTGGTGATTTTTACTTTGCCCTATTTGATTTGGCGGCTCGGAAGGACAGACTATTTCGCGCCTTTGGTGGTGGTGCAAATTATTACTGGCATTTTGCTAGGCCCCGGGGTTTTAGGGAATGCCTTGCCCGATGTCTATCAATTTGTATTCAACCCTGTCGTCGTACAAGGATTAAATGGAGTGGCATGGTGGGCTGTCATGCTATTTGTAATGATCGCCGGGATAGAGCTGGATCTGCGAAAAGCGTGGGAACACAAGCGCGAAAGCGGAATCACTGCAGGTCTTGCCTTGGGTGTGCCCTTGATGTTTGGAAGTGTCGTTGCTGTATTGATGTTGCCATTTCCAGGTTGGATGGGGCAAAAAGCATTGAGTTGGCAATTTGTCTTGGGAATCGGAATGTCTTGCGCGGTTACTGCTCTCCCAATTTTGATTTTACTGATGGAAAAATTGCAGATTCTGCGTGAACCCATGGGACAAAGAATTTTGCGTTACGCGAGTGTCGATGATATTGCGATCTGGGGTGTTTTGGCTTTGATTATGCTTGATTGGACTAGGGTTGGACGACAAGCGATCTTTCTCGTGGTATTTGGTGTTGTTGCCTTTGGGTTTAGAAAATTGATGCAAGCGATCGAAGAAAAGGATCGTTGGTATGTCGCCTTAATTTGGCTGGCACTTTGCTCGTTTGCCGCAGACTGGGCGGGATTGCATTTTATGGTAGGTGCCTTTTTAGCTGGCGCTGTGATGGATGCAGAATGGTTTAATCAGGAGAAGATGGATTTGCTCCGGCACCATGTTTTGCTCGTTATGATGCCCGTATTTTTCTTGAGTACTGGTTTGAAAACCAACTGGACTCTAGGAGGTGTCGTTGTATTTTTCGTCGCAGCTGGTCTTTTGTTTGCCTCTATTAGTGGCAAGTGGCTCGGGATTCAAATTGCTGGACGTATATTGCAATGGCAACCTGGCGAAGCGAGCATCATTGCGTGGCTACTACAAACTAAAGCGCTCATTATGATTATTTTCGCCAATATTTTGCTAGACAAAGCAATCATCACCGATGCGACATTCACCGCCTTGCTGTTAATGGCAATCGGCAGCACGATGTTGACAGTGCCAGTCGTACAACCAAAGTTAGCGCGGCTTCGTGAATTGATTAGCCGCAGTGCATAGAGCAAGAAGAATCGCGGCATGGCTGAATGTGCCTTGCCAATGAAACATAGAATTTTTGAGGGGACAACAATGCAACAACTAGCAAAACCGCGCCTAACGTTCTGGCAAATTTGGCACATGAGCTTTGGCTTTTTTGGTATTCAATTTGGATTTGCACTGCAAAATACGAATACCAGCCGCATTTTCGCGACCCTAGGCGCGGACATCGACAGCTTATCGATACTTTGGCTAGCAGCACCGATTACGGGTCTCTTAGTACAACCGTTGATAGGATATTTGAGCGATAACACTTGGCATCCGACCTGGGGACGTCGACGCCCATTCTTTTTTGTTGGATCGGTCTTAGCATCCATCGCGATGTTTTTGATGCCTAACTCTAGCGTATTGTGGATGGCGGTCTTTGTGCTGTGGTTGATGGATGCGTCGATCAACGTATCGATGGAACCATTTCGGGCATTTGTTGGTGATAAATTGGATGCGAGTCAGCAGACCGGCGGGTTTGCAATGCAGACCTTTTTCATCGGTTGCGGTGGTGTGATTGCTTCCTTGTTGCCAACGATTTTTACCGACTATTTGGGCGTCAGCAATGTACCTGTGAATGGTGCGATTCCAGACACCGTGCGCTATTCGTTCTATGTCGGTGGAACTGTCTATTTCCTCGCTGTTTTATGGACCGTTTTACTGAGCAAGGAAGATGCTCCAGCCGATATGGATGCGTTTTTGGCAGAGCGTGCTGCGAACAAGGGCTTGGCGAATGCAGTGAAAGAGATCCTCGGCGGCTTTTTTAAAATGCCTAAGACGATGGTGCAATTGGCGATCGTGCAGTTTTTTACGTGGGTCGCCTTATTTGCGATGTGGGTCTACACCACACCATCGATTGCGCAGGGTGTATTTCATTCAAGCGACGCACAATCAAGTGCTTACCAAGAAGCAGGTAATTGGGTCGGTATTATGTTTGCGATGTATGGCGGTGTTTCCGCAATAGCCGCATTTTTGCTACCAATGTTGGCAAAAATTACTAGCCGTAAGATGGTGCATTTATTGTGTCTCACGATCGGTGGCCTCAGTCTCATTAGTATTTTCGCGATTACTAGTAAAGAAATGTTGTTGCTGCCGATGGTCGGTGTTGGAATCGCATGGGCTAGTGTTTTGACCATGCCCTATGCAATCCTAGCGGGTGCCTTACCAGCCAACAAAATGGGTTACTACATGGGCTTATTCAATTTCTTCGTTGTGATTCCGCAGATCGTTGCGGGTGTGGTACTGGGAGCGATTTTGAAACATTTTTTCGCGAATCAATCGGTCAAAGTATTAATGCTCGGCGGCGCTTGTATGGTGCTGGCAGGTGTGTTGACTTTATTGGTGCAAGACAAGGTTGATCAGGTTAAAGCACAGTAGTACAACATGGATTGATTTTTCGACGTTGCTGCCGCACAGAAAGACCGAGAGTGGTTTGGAAGATGGAAATAGGTGCAAGACAGGAATCAGTTCATAACGAAATCAGTTGGTGCTGACGCGTGGCATTCGGCACCGATTTCACCTTATCCGTGTGCGGAGCAAGCTTGAGCACAACAACACAAAAGTTGAAGCTCACAATGAAAATAGAGGAAAGAACTATGTTCCGCAAGACTTTGCTTAGTTTGTCGATTGCAATCGTGTTTTTTGGCTTCAGCAGTAGTGCTGCTGAACGTCACAAACAAGTCAGTTCCCATCCATTCTTGTGGGAGAACGCAACTGTCTATTTCGTATTGACGGACCGATTCGTTAATTCTGATAAATCGAATGACTTGGCTTATGGTCGTCAAGCTGATGCGGCAGCGTTGCGTGGTTTCATGGGAGGTGATCTGAAGGGGATTACGGCCAAAATTAAGGACGGTTATTTTTCTCGATTAGGCGTTAATGCGCTTTGGCTCACGCCTCCGGTTGAACAAATTCATGCTGCTACCGATGAAGGTACCGGCAAATCTTATGGGTTTCATGGCTATTGGGCAAAAGATTTTACGAGCATCGATGCGAATTGGGGAACAGAAAAAGACTTGAATAATTTGATTGAGACTGCCCATCGACACGGTATTCGGATTTTGCTTGATGTGGTTCTGAATCATACGGGACCTGTAACTGAGTCCGATCCAGTGTGGCCAGCCGATTGGGTTAGAACGTCCCCCACTTGTGATTACCAGTCGGCAAACGGGGCAATGCAATGCACTCTCGTTAAAAATTTGCCTGACTTTTTGACCGAAAGTGATCAGCCCGTCGAGCTTCCGCCATTTTTGATTAAGAAGTGGAAACAAGAAGGTCGTTATCAACGTGAGGTTCAAGAGCTTGAGGCTTTTTTTGGCCGCACGGGTTATCCACGTGCTCCACGGTATTACTTAATAAAATGGCAGACGGATTGGGTTCGCCGTCACGGAATAGATGGGTTTCGCGTTGACACCGTCAAACATGTGGAAGCGTCAGTTTGGAAGGAATTGAAGCAAGAAGCCAGTCTTGCTTTCGAGGAGTGGAAAAAGGCCAATCCGAATAAAAAGTTGAGTGATGACCCGTTCTTTATGACCGCTGAAGCATACAACTATCCGATTAGTGATGGTTTATTGTTTCGGATGGATGGTGGTTCTCGAATCAATTATTACGCCAACGGTTTCGACAGCATGATCAATTTTGGCTTCAAATCGGATGCAAATCTATCCTATGAGGCATTGTTTAGTCGTTACTCGCAGTATTTGCAGAAAGAACTACGTGGTTATTCCGTATTGAATTACATCAGTTCACATGATGATGGCAGTCCATTTGATCCAACGCGTCAACGTACGTTTGAATCGGCGACAAAGTTACTGTTAAGTCCTGGCTCGGCGCAAATTTATTATGGTGACGAAATTGCTCGCATGTTGAATATCGATGAAGCGCAAGGTGATGCAAAATTACGTTCGATGATGGATTGGAGCGTCTTGCAAGGCCATAAACCCTTGCCTGAGATTCCGAAAAACTCACCGCCTCAAGTCTCTAAGTCTTATCGAGATTTGCTGATTCATTGGCAAAAACTAGGACAATTTCGACGAGCGCATATTGCAGTGGGAGCGGGTGTTCATCAACAAATTTCTGCCACACCGTATATTTTTAAACGCCATTATCAAAAGGATGGTGTGAGCGATGCTGTGATTGCCGCACTGGATATAGAAATCGGTAAGGCCTTAAGCATTCCTATCGATGGGGTATTTCAAGACGGTGAAGTTGTGCGTGACTATTACACTGGAACAAAACATATCATCAAGAATGGCATGCTAGAAATGCATGCGACGCATTCGATTATCTTATTGGGCAAGCCATGAAAAAATCTCTTTCCTTAAAACATCTTGTGGGCTTTGCGAGCAGTGGTTTGGCAATCGTTTTTTCGGGACAAGCCGTCGCCCAGAATGCACATCGTTTGATTCAAAAAATTGATGTACGGCCCACGCATTTGGAAGTTCATACCAATGATGGACTCTATAAGATCCGTGCGTATTCGAATGACGTGATTGAGACAAGTTTTATTCCGCAAGGACAAGTTTTAAGCAGTTTCGAACAGCAGTCGCACGCCGTGGTCGCTCGGCCACTCACTGCCTTGACGCAGTTTAAAGAGTCGGCAACGCATATCGACTATGCGACAAAAGGGATCGCAGTTCAGATTCAAAAATCACCATTCCAACTTCGCTATTTTTATCACGGGAAATTACTTACTTCGGAGAAGTTAGGCTATGAAAAAATTGAAAGCCCAGAGAAAAATCAAGAACGATTGAGTTTTAATCTTGATTCGCAAGAAATGCTGTACGGGGCGGGTGCCCGCGCTCTCGGCATGAATCGTCGGGGGCATCGTCTGCCTTTGTATAACAAGGCGCATTATGGATATGAAGAACAATCTAGTCAGATGAATTTCGGCATTCCTTTAGTTTATTCATCGAAACTTTACGGCATCCATTTTGATAATGCTGCAATCGGAACCCTAGATCTTGATAGTAGTAAAGCGAATACCTTGACTTATGAAACGATCGGTGGACGTAAAACCTACCAAGTTATTGCAGGAAATGATTGGCAAAGTCTGGTCGGTCATTACACACAATTGACTGGACGCCAGCCATTGCCACCGCGTTGGGCCCTAGGACATTTTGCTAGTCGTTTTGGATATCACTCGGAGACGGAAGCACGCCAATTGATTGCACAGTACCGACACGAGCAAGTTCCAGTTGATGCGATTATTTTTGATCTGTATTGGTTCGGAAAAGAGATTAAGGGAACAATGGGGAATTTGGCTTTCGATCCAGATCAATTTCAAAATCCCAAAGCGATGATCGCAGATTTTAATCAACAAGGTGTCAAGACGGTTTTAATTACTGAGCCGTTTATATTAACGACCTCAAAAAGATGGCAAGAGGCAGTGCGCGAAGAGGTATTGGCGACTGATCATGCAGGCAAACCTTACACCTACGACTTTTATTTTGGCAATACGGGGTTAATTGATATTTTTAAACCCAAAGCAAGAACATGGTTTTGGCAAATTTATAAAGACCTCGCGAGCTTGGGTGTTGCTGGTGTGTGGGGTGACTTGGGTGAGCCTGAAGTGCATCCAAGTGCCTTGCGTCATGCTGATGGCCAATTGGGGGCCGATCAAGTCCACAATATTTATGGTCATGAGTGGGCGAAACTGGTTGCGCAAGGTTACCAGAAAGATTTACCCAATCAGCGTCCGTTTATCTTGATGCGCGCTGGTTATTCGGGATCGCAACGGTTTGGATTGATTCCGTGGTCGGGCGATGTTAATCGCACTTGGGGCGGACTGCGTTCACAGCCCGAAATCGCTTTGCAGATGGGGCTGCAAGGGATGGCCTATATGCATTCTGACTTAGGTGGTTTTGCTGGGGCAAATTTAGATGATGAACTGTATGTTCGCTGGTTGCAGTATGGCGTTTTTCAACCAATTTTCCGACCACACGCGCAGGAGGAAGTGCCCTCTGAGGTGGTTTATCGCGCGGACAGAGCAAAGAGTTTAGCCAAAGCAGCGGTGACTTTGCGCTATCGCTTGCTTCCCTATAACTACACTCTTGCTTTTGAGAATCAGGAGCAAGGTTTGCCATTGATGCGTCCTTTGTTTTTCGAAGATTCAAGCAACCCAAAATTTTTAGCACATTCCGCTTCCTATCTGTGGGGGCAGGATTTTTTAGTCCAACCTGTCACAAATCCTGGGCAGAAACAAGCGGATGTTTTATTTCCCGCGGGTCGATGGATTGACTTCTATTCTGGACGTATCTATGACGGTGGTAGATCTCATAGCGTTGATGTGCAGGAGGACCATATTCCTGTTTTTGTTCGTGCAGGAGCACTGATTCCGATGGCGGCACCGATGCAAAGCACGCAATTCTATCAAGAGCAGCAATTGGAATTGCACTATTATCACGATGCGAGTGTCGTATCTAGCCGTGGGAAAATGTATGAAGATGATGGCGTCACGCCACAGGCGTTTAGTCAAGGCTTGTATCGTCTCCATCAATTTGAAAGTCGATTTGACGCTAGCAAGTCGCAATTGCAAATCCACTTAAGTCAGGTGCATGGCAAGCGAATGCCAGCGCAAAATAAACAAGTCAAATTGACGATTCATCAAATCCAAGATGCACCAAAACAAGTCCATTTTGGCGATCAAATTTTAAAATTTGAGTGGGATAGACAGACCCAAAAATTGGAGCTGGAGTTTACAACCAACGCCAGCAAGGCAGGAAAACGATCGAATTTAATTCGTGTTAATTGGTAAACGCTGTGCATTATTTAGAAGAAAGCGCCAATTTCGGTATTGCGATCTGACTTGTTTGTTCAGGCTTGTATAGCAGGTCGCATACTATTACACTTCCTTTCTTTTTAATCCGTATGTATTCGCAAACCTTATAGGTCCCATGAATCTCAAAAGCTTGGCACAAAATCTCGGTATCTCTGAAACCACGGTGAGCCGTGCATTAAATGGCTATCCAGAGGTCAGTGCACGCACACGTCAACGAGTGCTCGAAGCAGCAGAGCAATTTGGGTACCGCCCCAATCCCATGGCGCGGAGTTTGGCGTCTGGTCGTACCAATGTGATAGGCATAATCCACGCATTGATAGCAAACGATTTGGCTGACCCCATGTTTATGCAAATTATTGGCGGCATGGTTGAGGCACTCGAAGTCAGGCAAATGGATCTGATCATGGCGCCTGTATCGCCAGAACATGAGTTACGCGCATATGAACATATGGTGAAAGAGCGTCGAGTGGATGGCTTGATCGTTGGGCGTACGAAACTCTATGACGAACGGGTTGCCTACCTAGCCCAACATGGCTTGCCCTTTGTCGCGCATGGACGTACCCGTGTCAACGAACCTCATGCATGGTTTGATTATGACAATGAAAGCGGAATGCGTATCGCTGTCGAACATTTATTAGCGCATGGACACCAGCGGATCGCCTTGATGAGCGCGCCTCTGGAAATGAACTTTGCCCGTCAACGCTTCGATAGCTTTCAGACTGTGATGCAGGACGCCGGTTTGCAATGCAATCCAGATCTGTTAAAAAATAATTCGAACGATCGTCGGGGAGGCTATGCAGCCATGCAGCAGCTATTAAATGGTTCCATCCTTCCAAGCGCCGTGATCGTGGACAATCATATGGCAGGTGTGGGCGCGATGCGTGCTTTGCTTGATGCGGGAATCGCCATTGGAAAGCAGATTTCTATCATCGTTTGGGGAAAAATGGAGGATTCATTGGCGGGCTACCATGTCACCACGATCGAACAACCGAACCCTGATCTTGCTGGAAAGAAAATGATAGAAATGCTGCTTTTACTGCAAAACGGGACCTCGCCCTCAGACTTGCAAGTTTTGTGGCAGCCTATTCTGCTTGCCGGTGAGACAGTCAATCACGCACGCTGATCATCGACCCGTGATCAGGTTTGTAAAAACTGGCTAATCCGATTTTTTTCGCAGTTTTTCAATGCTAGGAGACCACATTGCATCATCAGCTCCAGGATGAGCGTGTACAAGGATTGTTGGACGACCTTCGTTTGACGCGTCCGGATCACTATACTTTGGTCCAAGCTGTGCGCCAAATTATCTTAGACATGGCTCCGGGAATCGTCGAAGAGGTGAAGTATGGCGGCATTTTGTTTGGAATACTTCAGCCTTTTTGTGGTGTATTCGTTTATTCGAATCACATCACCATCGAGTTTAGCGACGGTGCAAAATTACCCGATCAATTTGGCATGTTGGCGGGTCAGGGCAAATTACGTCGTCATATAAAATTAAACCAGCTGGAGGATGTATCGATCAAACAGCTACCGCATTTCATTGAGCTCGCTTCACATCAAAATACGTGTGATTCTGCCTAGACGCCAATCTGCCTTCCCGGTTTCATACGCAAGATTTCATAGAAGTGGTCGTAGTGGTAGGTGTTGTAAAAAGCGAATTTTGAGAACGGTTAGCCAGTCCGCATTTCGATCGGGGTTATCTTTGGCTGCATTCCAACTGTACTCACTTTGCATATCGGCCTTGATTGTTTCGGCCAAGCCTTGGGCTAACTGTGAGTTATAAATCAGCACGCCAACTTCTGAGTTTAAATTTTCAGATCGCGGGTCGAAATTAAACGTACCAATGTAGGCAACTTCTTGGTCGATCACCATCGACTTTGCGTGTAGCCCAAACACCTTAGGGTTCAATTTTTCGATGACAGGAGAATGCAATAGGCGTCTTGAATTGATTGGGTTGGGATTCAATTCGTATATTTGTAGTCCCATTTTAAGTAAGTCTTCGCGCTGCTCGCGATATTTGCTGAAAGCTTGCAAGTTATCGCTTGAGGCGAGTGAGTTCGTGTGAACTGAAATCTTCACTCCACGAGCTAACGATTCCTTGATTATCAATTTAACTTGGTCAGAGAGAACCAAATAAGGCGATTGAATTAAAATTTCTTTTTTCGCCGATCTGACAAGTTGCGCGAGCGCACGCGAGTTGTCGCCGTTGCCTTGCCAGCCAGCACTGTGATTTTTGCCCGGAACATCATGAATGAACTCGACTTTGGTCCAAATCATTTCACGCACAAGTCGTTCAAAAGTATCAGGCAGGCTTGATATTTCCGGTTTGATTGCTGGATTAAAGTTGGATGTCTCCTGCGCATAGAGATGCAACTGCTGATAGATTTTCAGGATCTCTGGATCGTCAAATTCGAGGTGGGCAAGACGACTCTCCGCAAAAATCTTCTCGACTGCATTAGTCGATGGATGCTGCCAAAAATTGTCGAAATTTGCACGTACTCTGTCCATAGCATCACCGATTAAAAGAGCATCACGATCTAGGAAATGTGCACGGTGATGAGGATCGAAGGCTTCGCTAGTCATATCCCGACCTCCGATGATGGCGATCACGCCATCCACAACAAAAGATTTGTCGTACATTCTCTGATTTGCGCTCTTGAAGTCGGCAATGACACTCCAAAGGCGATTGCCGACGTTGGTCCCCACTCGGTGTTTGGGATTGTAGATCCGAATCTCTATATTCGGATGCCTTGCAAGCGCAAGAAACGTCTTATCTTCGGCCTCGATGTATAGATCATCGACGATGACGCGGACCTTCACACCTCGATCTGCGGCATGCAATAGTGCTTCTGATGCGAGCGTGCCGATATTGTCGTTACTCCATTTGAAATATTGGACTTCAATACTGTGATGCGCATGATCGGCTAACCATGCTCTAGCCAAGAGGGAATCCAGTGCATTTTCCAAAATATAAATGCCTGTTTGATTCGGGTGTACTTGTGTGAATTTGAATAGATAGTCTTTGAGTGTCGAGTTGATTTTTCCTTGAACCTGAATACTCGCTGCGGGAGAAGTATATTGGGTTTGAGATGTGAGTTTAGTCCTGTCAACAGGAAGGCTATCGTAAAGTGCACCTGTGTTAGGAAATGGCCGATCTAAGTACCAGAATACGCTGAGAAAACAAAGGATGACGAAACTGAGTTTGAGTTTATTTGCAGGATGCATAGCAAGATAAAAGAAGAATTAGACACATGTGCCTTAGCCAGTTTACAAGAGAATGAACGGAAGCCGTGGAGATTCTTGGAAACGCATAAGAAGGCCTAGTCGAGTGAAATTTGTCGGTGGTATCGCCTAGGGAGACTCGCTTGTTAGGGAGGTGCGACTTGTATCGTGAAAGTGGAATATTTGAAGGCCCGCTGGCATATTTTGTCGTCGATTGTTCGGAGTCAAGCTGTGTCGCGTGAGACCCAGTGCCTGAGGAACCTAGAGCAAATTTCCGACGAAAAGGTCAATCGACTAAATGCATATTGCCAATAAATTAATGTCAATTTATATTGCCATAAATTTAATTTGATCCGAAAGGAAGAAAATGAAAGATCACACAACAAGCCCATTGAATAGTCAATTTGTCTTACAAGCCCCTGAAGTGATCACGCCAGTTAGCGAACAAGTGGCAAAAGCAGCTGTACCACTGAGCGCCGATATGAAAAACGCGGTTGAGGATCAAGTTGAACATTTTATGCAAGCTTTGTTGTCAGAAGATTTGCAAAGTGAGAGTTTCAAAACGCGACTTGATAGCGCGTTCGCTTTAGGGCGTGAGGAAATCTCAATTGCATCAGGGCTGATGCAGGGGCGTCTGTTGCAAACTAATTTCATCGGTATGGAAGATAGCTCCGCTTTCAAAGCAATACAAGAGATGCGCGAACATCTAGATCAATTGAATCCGGGAAAAGAAGGTGATTTATTTCAGCCGAAGAAATTGCTGGGCTTGATTCCTTATGGAAATAAATTGCAGAGTTATTTTCGACGGTATCAGGGAGCAGCCAGTCAGCTACAGAAGAGTATGCAGCAGCTTTACGCGGCACGTGACGATATGCAACGCGATGTCCTTGATATTGAAGCTACCCGTGCGAAGTTGTGGGAAGCAATGCAAAAATTAAATGGTGCCATTTACTTTGCAGAAACTCTAGACCGACGCTTGCATGAGCGGGTATTGGCTTTAAAGGCGCACGATAGTGTGCGTGCTCAAGCACTCGAACAAGAAGTACTGTTCTATGCACGACAAAATTTACAGGACATGTTGACACAGCAGGCAGTTTGCACGAACGGCTATTTGGCCTTGGATGTTCTGAAGAAGACGGGTCGAGAGATGATGAATGGCTGTAGTCGTGTTGCTACAACGGGAATGAGTGCCCTTGCGGTTGCGCAAACTCTCGCTCGTGCGACAGGGAATCAAATCAAAGTGATGGATGCATTAACAGGCATCAACCAGACTGTTGAGAGTTTAATTGGTGAAACAGGCCGTCTGCTAAATCAGCATACGGATAGGCTTGGGCAGTTTGCACAAAACCCGATGGTCGGCATCGATAAGTTAAAAGAAATGTTTGATCAAACTTTTAAAGCGATGGACGCGATGGATACGTTTAAATCAAAAGCAATCGATGTGATGGGTCAAAATAATCACATTATTCAGCAACAACTTGAAAAAGCTGAGCAATATTTGGATAAGCATCGTCAACACCAAGTGCGCGAAGCGAGTCGTACCGAAATTGCCGGCCCTGTTGCATTGTAAGTTTCATTTGAGAGTAGGTTTCGTTTATAGGTCGTGCAAAGCAGCATCGTTTCATTCGTCAAATCAACAATTTCATTGAGAGGGAAAAATGACCACACAATACATCATGCAGCGTGACAGTAATGGTTGGCGTCTTCAAGTTTGGCTATCATTCGGCATTGCCATCGTAGCCTGCGCTGCCGGAGCGATTCAGTTGCCGGGCCAAGAATTGGATCGAGCATTTGTCGCGCTCGGTTTGTTTTTTAGTTTGTTTGCCTGTTTCGCAGTTGCCAAAATGATCCGCGATAATCGCGATGGACAGATTGATACAGCATCGTGGGTCATGACGGTATGGGCTGCATTCGCGGCAGCAATTATATTGACCGCGTGGGGGCTCTGGCGGATGAATATTCCAACATGGGAAAAAAACTACATGGTGGTAAGCTGGCTATTCTTGATCGCGTCGACATTTACCCTTGCGAAAACAATTCGTGATGCACATGAAGTCGCATTAATGGAACGCGCAAATTTGACGACCGCTTCATCAAGTCAGGATGCACCGCTTGCATAAACTGAAAATAGCGAGAACCGTACAGCTCATACCATTGATCGTGCATGCTTTTATTGGATAGTTTGGGATTCTCGACTTTTTGCTTCTAAAAAACGCTGCTGTCGCAATAAATGCGCTGCGGCGTTTTTCCTTAATTGTTCCGCACGATGTTCTATTTCCATTTGGAGTAGATGCAGCTGTTGCAATAACAAATCTAGCGCAGTTTTCCCATTTTCGATCACTTTTGTGTTTCGAATATCGGCCGGCACTTGAAGATAGCTTTCTAGACTATCAGGTAAATATCGACGAAGACATTCATTCAGATAGAATTTATCGTCGATTGGCAAATCCATTTGAGAATTGGATTGTTGAGTGAGCTCATGAATTTGTATGAATTGAGCTTTGATCGCGAGCAATTGTGATTTTAGAGTCGCGAATGACTCACCTAATTGGGAAGAGCTTTGCGCGATTTGATCGTGATCATTGCATTGGGCAAGGCTAAGTTTTTCGATGACTTTGTCAAACGCCAGTAGACTTAATTCGTCGAAAAACATGGCTTCATCGGCGAATGTGGAATTCGCAACGTACTGTAATGCTGAACGATGTCGAGCACGTGCAATGCCCATCCAAATTAGACAGATCAGCAACCCGAGACTCGCAAGCATCGCGATCGAAAATGAATGTTGGATTGCGGCTAAAACGAGTCCCAATACAGAAAATGTCAGACAGAAGATGTTGAGAATTTGGGTGCTGTTGACTTTATTCGATGCGCTCGAAATCGTGCGTCTTTTTAATTGATCAGATAAAGATAAGCCAAATACGTGCTTCGCTCGAAGCGAAGTGATTCGATTCTTGAGGGTGGGGTTGAGCGGCTTTTCTTCTACCTTGGGAAGGGAGGTCGTTCTGCGATTAACTGGGCGGTTAGAGGCCACGTACTTTGGGTCAGTAGGATGCATGGTGAATTGCAGTAAAAATTAAGTCTCAAACGGGTATCATAAAATCGAACAATTGACGCTTACATGCGACAAAGAGTGCCCTCGCGTAGTTTGTGTGGATGGGACTTGTCCCAATTTAATTGTGCGAAATATCGATGGTTCATTCTTTTCTTATTCCACCCGTTATTCTGCGCATTATTATCGTGTCATGAAAACAAATGCATTCTGTTTGAACTTGGATAGAAAGTTCTAAGGTACCCAACAAAGAAATACGAGATGAGTGATCACCCAGAATTTGAATTGCATCTTAGTTTTCACCACTTTCCAAATTTCTGTTACCGGGGATTGTTGCAATACGATCGTTTGTGCATTGTCTAGTGAAAGGCGCTATCTCAGAATGGGAGATCTGGCGATGCATGAGATAGTTCAATTCGGTGACTTCAGCTATGTCATTTTTTTGCGATATCGATTCTCGGCAAATGGTGTTAATTCAAAAAGAATAATTTTTAATTATTTTCTCCGACTAAGGCTAAACGAATTAGGTAGAAAAATCTAGTTTTTGATTTTTATTGTTTTCGCGTATCGAAAAAAATGCCAGCACTGTGGCTGGCATTCCATTCGATCAAATCACAGAAACAGATGCTTATTTGTTTCCATGATTGACTTTACAGTCTTGGATTATTCATTAATGCCCCATTGTGACAACATCCACGCAAAATTGAATGCGCCCTCTTTAATCGCATCATAGCGACCAGATGCACCGCCATGCCCAGCCGCCATATTTGTTTTTAATAGCAGTGGATTTTGATCCGTTTTGTGCGCGCGCAATTTTGCGACATATTTAGCCGGTTCCCAATACATCACTTGGCTATCATTTAAACCTGTCGTCACTAACATCGCAGGGTAGTCCTTTTTCTCGATGTTGTCGTATGGCGAATAACTGCGCATATAGTCGTAAGCCGCTTTGTCGTTAGGATTGCCCCATTCAAGATATTCACCAGTCGTTAAAGGTAGGCTAGCATCCATCATTGTATTCATCACATCGACAAACGGGACAGCTGCATGTACCGCCTTGAATAGATCGGGACGCATATTGACCACAGCACCCATCAACAGTCCACCGGCACTGCCGCCTTGAATAATGAGTTTGTCTTTGCTTGTCCATTTTTCTTGGATCAAATATTCGGCCGCCGCGATAAAGTCGGTAAAGGTGTTTTTCTTCTTCATCAGCATGCCGTCTTCATGCCAACGTTCGCCTAGATCGGTACCACCTCGAATATGGGCTTGCACGTAAATCACGCCACGATCGAGTAAACTTAAGCGACTAAGAGAGAATGTGGCTTCAGTCGAAATCCCGTAGCTACCATACGAGTAAAGCAAGGTTGGAGCGCTGCCATCAAACTTCACGCCTTTCTTGTAGACAGCCCAAAGCGGCACTTTGACGCCGTCTTTTGCTGTTGCCCACAAGCGACGAGCTTGATATTGACTCGCATCATAGCCGCCAACGACCTCTTGCTGCTTAAGGATTTGACGCTCGCCAGTCATCATGTTCACATCCATGACCATTGGTGGGGTGGTAGGGGATTGATACGACATGCGTAATTTCGTCGCCGTAAATTCGGGGGTGCCTGCGCTGTTTGCTAAGTACACTTCATCATTGAATTGCACAGACTTCCACTGCTTGGTTTTGAATTGGTAAATTCGTGTGCGATTCAGAGCTTGCGTCTTTTCTGTCACAGCCAGATAGTCTTGGAAAACTTCATAATTACCGATCAACACTTTGTCATCATGTTTAACAATTTCTTTCCAGTTTTTCTCTGCTAATTTTCCAACTGGCGTACTGATGATACGGAAATTTTTTGCATTTTTATTGGTGCGAATAAATAGTTGGCCGTCGCGGTGATCAACGTTGTAACGATGTCCCTTTGTTCTTCCTAAGACAGTCTTGAATTCCGCCATTGGTTGATCAGCGGGGAGTAACCAGGTTTCGCTGGTGTCAGTTGCAAATGCACTCAGTTGAATGTACTTACGATCGTGGGTCGTGCCGACGCCAATCCCGAATTGTTCTACTTTTTCGTTATATAACTCGACAGGCTGACTGCCTAAACTCAGACGAAATAAACGGTCAGAACGTTTGGTCGTTGCATCTTCCTGAACAAAGAACATGGTTTTGTTATCAGCCGCCCAAGCCATGCTGGTTACCCGTTCTGCGGTATCGCTCAAGAGCTGGCCCGTTTTTAAATCTTTGATCTGTAACTTAAATTGACGATAACCTGTTGTATCGGTTAAGTAGGCCAGATAGCGATCATCAGGGCTTACCGACGTACCTGCAACCATGAAGAATTTCATTCCGATTGCGAGTTCGTTTTGGTCAAGTAAGATTTCCTCAGGCGCCTTGTCATCGTAATTCATGTTCGCATCAGCTAGGCGGCGGCAATTAATTCCATACTGTTTGCCAGCTTCCGTACGAGAGTAATAATAGTACTTACCCCTTCGCACGGGCACGGATAAGTCGGTTTCTTTCATGCGGCCTTTGGTCTCTGCGAATAACTTGTCCGCTAATGGCTGCACGCCAGCCGTGAGCGCTGCGGTGTAGTCATTTTCAGCATTTAAGTAGGCGATGACATTCGGATCTTCTTTTTTTTGTAGCCAGCGATAATCGTCCGTGACTGTTTCGCCATGGCGCACCTCAGACCATTGTGCTTTCGCAGCGATTGGAGGACTGAGTGTTTTTGCGTTCTGAGCGACACTGGTTTGTGACGCTCCTAGGCTGATGAGGGCACTTGCACCCAGTGTTGCCCAATTTTTTCTTATGTACATATTGTCCTCGTTTATTTGAGTGAAACCGGAGTTGAGGGAATTACAGTGAGGCTTGCATCTTATGGGACTTTTGTCGGAAATTCAATTGTTTGTGGTAGTCTCGAATACCGCACTCAGAGGGCGATTTGTGACTCGAACTTAGCAAGTCGTCGACGGATCTGGAAGAGAGCGTCAGCTTAGGGTGTGGAGCTTGTTTGTGATAAGAATCGATGTGCGACCAAGTCGATGGCGGGACGCGCGACACCGTGCTTATCGGTCCACACTTTGGGCGTGAGGGCACCCGATAGACTTAAGCTTTCACCATCTTCAGCTGCTAATAAGGCCTGACAAATAGCGGTATTAAAGCTAATAACGTTGCATATCAACGAATCGCCTTCGTCGCTTAAGACTTTGATTTTGCACGTCACATAGTTGCTGCCACTTTGCCCTTGGCGTTGTTCAGCGTGTCCAAATAAGCGTCCAGCAATGTGTGCATCGATCATAAAATTGGTTAGAGAATAAGGAGAATAATGTGGAAGTGCGCATTGGCAATGAGAGATTACGAGGGGTATTCTCGCGCCTATTCGCCATTAATCATTGACCAGCGGGAGGTTCCCATAGTTCAATTTTATTGCCTTCAGGATCGATGACCCATGCAAACTTGCCGTATTCTGACTCATCCATGTTGTCTAGTACCTGACAGCCTTCTTCTTTCAATACCTTGACCAAAGTGTGGAGGTCAGCAACGCGATAATTGATCATGAACGGGGAGCTAGTTGGACCAATTCCTTCCGTTTTTATGGGGCTTATCGACCAGATCGTTGAGCCATCAACGGGTTTGCCATCGGCGTCAGCCCACCTAAAGGAGGTGCCACCCCAAGCCTGTACATCGATTCCTAAATGCGCTTTATACCAAGCCTGCAAAGCTGGAGCGTCTTTCGCTTGGAAGAAAATTCCGCCGATCCCAGTTACTCGTTGCATGGTCGCACTCCCTCGATGAAGAAAGGGATAGCTTAGCACTTGGCACATCATCGTGCCAATAAAGATGGGCATATTTTTCAAATTGAGCGAATTGGATTGCGTCGACCAATTCATTTGAGTAATTGATTGAGATCGTTGCTAATTGCGACACTTAACTTGTCCTCGGTTCGATCGAAGACAAAGTTAATACACTTATAAGTGCATTTTTGATGACCATTTTTCTGATATTGATGTGAGTTGCCAAGTGACATATTTGGTGTCAATCAGAATTTTGCCCATCGTTATTTTTATAGGTGGTGAAGTTAAGCAAATTACCTCAGGCCCAGAATGTCGGTACAATAATTGATACCGCTTAGTCACCTTGTTGCTGCCAAATGAGTTTGCCTGACTTGAAATAAATGAGCGCACTTGCTGACTCACTTTTTGCGACCAGTAAACTATCTCGATTTAGTCTGACGGATTTTTCGTAGTAGCTGGTTTGCAATGTTCCGCGATCTTCGATAGACCAAAGGTCAAGCCAAGAAAAATCGTCTCCATCATTGCCGAATGCTGTCCCCGCGCCGATGAGGAAAGGTGATTTTTCTTTCCTAAGTAGAAAGCTTATACCCTCTTTGCCTGTTGTGCTGCTTTTAATGAATACGGCATAGTCAGCGACACCATCGCCATCAAAATCGGCACGCCACACAAAGGGATTGATGCGAGTGGAAAATTCTATGTGCTTTTCTCGGGCAAGTATTGGTAATTTCCTCTGCGCCCAATTTGGCAATTGCCAATCGGGTGGGGCAGTTTGTGCAGAAACTCTGCAAGCAAACGCCAAAAGTACAATGCACCAACGAATCATGGAGAGCCTTCTTAAGTGAGTCCAAGTTGTTTGAGATTTGAGGAGAGCATATGCTTGCAAAGTCGATAAAGAATTCTTCTCATCGGTAGGGGGCGAGTTCGCTGGGGAAGCAGGGATGATATTGATGCCATCGACGGGTTGCATTAAAAAACTCACAAAACAACAAAACGGGACAAATTTTTCCTTTACTTTTCAAAGCGCTTTGAATTAAACTGAATCCAAATCCAAAGCGCTTTGAATTCGGTCTTTTCGATATTCAGTCGCAAAAAAGCCAGTGAGCTTCGCCAATATGCCGTATTGAGCCCTTTTTAAATAAGAGTAAAGCAATGAAACCAGCCTGCATTTTTGATCTCGACGGTGTAATCGTTGATACCGCGAAGTATCACTACCTAGCGTGGAAACGCCTTGCGAATAGTTTGGGTTTCGATTTTACCGAGCATGACAATGAGCAGCTTAAAGGGGTGAGTCGAATCGAGTCTCTGAAATTGATTCTGCGCCTCGGAGGAAAGCAATTAAGCGAATTGGAATTTGATGCGGCATTAATTCGGAAGAACGGTTGGTATTTAGAGTATATACAGCAAATCGGACCAGGAGAAATTTTGCCTGGTGCCGCAGAATTTTTACGCTCAGTCCGTGAGTACGGCATGAGGGTCGCGCTAGGTTCTGCAAGCAAAAATGCGGTGTTAATTCTTGAACGGATTCAGCTTCTTGACCAGTTTGATGCCATTGTTGACGGCAATAAAGTAAGCAAGGCGAAACCCGATCCCGAAGTCTTTTTGAAGGCGGCGGAAGAACTAGGCGTTCAAGCGGAAGATTGCATCGTGTTTGAAGATGCGGTTGCCGGTGTACAAGCAGCACGTAATGCTGCTATGAAGGTCGTGGGAATTGGAAGCGAAGCGGTACTTCAACAGGCCCATTTTGTAGTGCCGAATTTTATGGGTTTGAGAATTGAAAATGTACTTGCTCGGTTCTCGTGATCGCCAAGAAATTGAATACATCAAAAACATACGGATGAGATAGCATGAGAGATTACATCAAAAAAGATCCTTGGAATATTATTGAAGAAGGTTTTGATCCTGCTTTGAATCGTATCTCCGAAAGTATATTTTCTATCGGCAATGGCAGAATGGGCCAGCGCGCTAATTTTGAAGAAAAATATAGCGGGAGTAGCTTGCGCGGGAGCTATGTGGCGGGTGTCTATTATCCAGATAAAACGCGGGTAGGATGGTGGAAAAATGGTTATCCGGAATACTTTGCAAAAGTCTTGAACGCGACGAACTGGATCGGCATTCACGTCAATATCGAAGGCGAAGAATTGGATTTGGCGAGCGCGAAAGTGACTAACTTCAAGCGTGTACTCAACATGCAAGAAGGTTTATTGCAGCGAAGTTTTGTTGCAACGCTCCCTTCAGGGAAGCAAATTGAAGTGCAATCGACTCGTTTTACGAGCATTGTTGATTGCGATAATGCGGTAATTCGCTACGCTGTTAGAGCACTTAATTTCAGCGGCAAGTTGAGTTTTGTCCCTTTACTTGATTTGAATGTCGTCAATCAAGACTCAAATTACGATGAGCAATTTTGGGTAGAAATCTCGCGTACTGCGGCGCAGTGTTCCGCAGCGATCACTGGCGAAACGAAAAAAACGGCATTTCATGTTGCTTGTGCGTTTAAGCTCGCTATGGAGCACGATGGCGACGACGTGTCTTATACGATTTCCCCTTTTTCTCAAGATAAGTTAGTCGGAAATACCGTCAACTTCACAATTGAACAAGGTCAAACAGTTAGCCTGATTAAGTATGTCGCTGTAATCTCCTCTTTGTACGCAGATAAAGCAACGATACAGACGACAGCCGAGGCCTCCGCTGCTGCTGCGTACAGCAAAGGTTATGCGACTATGCTCAAGGAGCAGCGTGCAGCTTGGGCGAAAAAATGGGCGGAATGCGACATCACTATCGAAGGCGATGTGGCCGCCCAGCAAGCGATTCGCTTCAATATTTTGCAGATGAATCAAACCTACACGGGGGAAGACGAGCGGTTAAATATTGGCCCGAAAGGCTTTACCGGCGAAAAGTATGGCGGCGTGACTTATTGGGATACCGAAGCCTATTGTTTACCGTTTTACTTGAAAACAGCTGATCCACAAGTTGCTCGTCAACTGTTGATCTATCGCTATAAACATCTGGGTCGTGCAATTGAAAATGCAACGAAACTAGGATTTAAACATGGCGCTGCGTTGTATCCGATGGTGACCATCAATGGTGAAGAATGTCACAATGAATGGGAAATTACCTTTGAAGAAATTCATCGGAACGGCGCAATGAGTTTTGCGATCTATAACTATATCAATCACACGGGTGACGTTGATTATTTAGCTGAATATGGCTTGGAGGTGTTGATCGCGATCTCGCGCTTTTGGCGTCAACGCGTGCAATGGTCGGAGCGTCGTAAAGGCTATGTGATGTTGGGGGTTACTGGACCCAATGAATACGAAAATAATGTGAACAACAATTGGTATACCAATTTGTTGGCACAATGGACGTTGAATTACACGCGGGAATGCCTTGCTTTGGTAAAAGAAAGTAACCCAGTGCGTTATACAGAGATTGCTGAAAAAACGCATCTAGGTGGGCACGAAGACGAGCTGTCGATTTGGGCTGACGTCGCTGCCAAAATTGTTTTGCCGCGTGATAATCAGACTGGCGTGTTTATTCAACATGATGGATTTATGGACAAGGAATTGTTGCCTATGACAGCTATTCCACAAGGTGAATATCCTATCCACAAGCATTGGTCTTGGGACCGTATTTTGCGATCTTGTTACATCAAGCAGGCCGATGTTCTACAAGGTATTTATACCTTTGAGGCGAACTACGACAAAGAAACATTGAAGAGAAACTTTGATTTCTATGAACCCTTGACAGTACATGAGTCGTCATTGTCGCCATGCATTCATTCGATCTTGGCCTCGTCGCTAGGATACGAAGAGTTGGCATATAAGTTTTACTTACGCACAGCTCGCCTTGATCTGGATGACTACAACCATGATACCGACGATGGTTTGCATATCACCTCAATGGCGGGAACTTGGATGGCTGTGGTAGAGGGCTTTGGTGGCGTGCGGGTACGCGAAGGAGGATTGCAATTAAATCCAAGTTTGCCGAAGCAATGGCAAGCTTATTCATTCCGGATTACTTTCCGCAAGTCTTTGTTGAAAATCACTGTTAAGCCTGACGTGATTTGCATTGAGAATGAATCCGACGTAGGGATTGAGTTGGCAGTCTATGGCCAGGCGCACAACGTGTTGGGGCGTCAAGTATTGCGTCTGCCGCGGTAAGTAGTTCGGCTCAGTGAGTGGGCTATGCCGGTGTCGTGATCGCGATAAATCATAGTTAAGCCGGTGTAGGAATTGTCATTCTATGCAGAGAGTGCTATGGTGGACCTGAAAAGGCTCTTAGCTTGAAATTGGTGCATCATCAATTTGTGTCATGCGGTTTTTAGTAACTTATTTCTTGCTCACATCGGAGGGGATAATTCGATCGTGAGTTTCGGCTCCCTCCTTGCGAGAGCAAGTGAGGGGCTTTTTTTATGAATAGAATAAAGTTGCTTGGTGTTGATACGGCAGCCAAGACCGCCGTGTAAAAACCTGCGGTTTTTCGCCAAACTGTCATGTCAATCATTTTTGTTTGCTTTTGTTGGATCTTCAAATAAGTTTGTAGGCCGAATCATGAAGAATACCCTAAACGATACCTCCGAATGGTGGCGCGAAGCAGTGATTTATCAAGTCTATCCGCGCAGTTTTAAAGATAGTAATGGGGATGGAATAGGTGACTTGCGTGGTATCACGGAAAAATTAGACTACATTGCAGATCTTGGTGTTGATATCGTTTGGATCTCGCCTTTCTTTACGTCACCAATGAAAGATTTTGGCTACGATGTCGCAGATTATTGCAATGTCGATCCTTTATTTGGGCGATTGGAAGATTTTGACGAGCTAGTGGAGCGTGCACATCAACTTGGTCTAAAAATCATGATTGATCAGGTTCTGTCCCACACCTCCGATATTCATCCATGGTTCATTGAAAGCCGCCTTAACCGAGATAATCCGAAGGCAAACTGGTATGTATGGGCGGATCCTAAACCTGATGGCACGCCACCGAATAATTGGTTGTCTATTTTTGGCGGTTCAGCATGGCAATGGGACACACGTCGTCGTCAGTATTATTTGCATAATTTTTTGACCAGTCAGCCTGACATGAATTTTCATCACCCAGAAGTGCAAGCAGCACATTTGGCGAATATGCGTTTTTGGTTGGACCGTGGCGTCGATGGTTTCCGCATGGATGCCTGTATTTACCATTTTCATGATCAAGCTTTACGCGATAATCCAGTCGCGGCAAAGCAGAATACAGTCAATGTCGCAGCCTCAAACCCTTACGGCATGCAAGCACATATTTATGATAATTCGCGACCAGAAAATCTCGCTTTTCTAGAAAAAGTGCGTTGTCTATTGGACGAGTATCACGCCATTTCGATCGGCGAAATTGGTGCGGATGACGCGCTTGAGGTGATGGCACAATACACCGAAGGCGGACGCCGCTTGCACATGGCATATAGTTTTAATTTATTGACCGCAGAGTTCTCGGCAGCACATTTTCGTCGGCAGGTTGAGTCCTTTGAAGCTAGAGTGAAAGATGGTGGTGCATCATGGTCCGTTGGCAATCATGATGTGATGCGTGTATTGACACGCTGGGGCGGTGCGGAACCGAAGCCAGCCTTTGCAAAGTTGATCTTAACACTGCAATTGGCACTCAAAGGCACACCTTGTTTGTATCAAGGCGATGAGTTGGGACTGCCTGAAGCGCAATTGTCTTACGAAGATTTGCAAGATCCTGTCGGATTGACGTTTTGGCCTGAGTCGAAAGGGCGCGATGGATGTCGAACACCGATCCCATGGAACGCTTCCGAAGAGTTTGCTGGATTCTCAGGGTGCAAGCCCTGGTTGCCTATCCCTGCGGCACATCTCGCGTTTGCAGCGAATCAGCAGGAAAAGGATGTCGACTCAGTGCTGCATTTTACGAGGCGTATCATGCGTTGGCGCAAAACTATTCCACAGTTGTTGCGGGGTGACATACAGTTTTTTGATTTGCCCGAGCCGATCCTTGGATTTAGCCGCGAGTTGGAGGGTGCCCCTGATCTTGTTGTTGCTTTCAATTTAAGCGATCGCCCAGTGCGTGTTGAGTTGCCTATAGTAAGAGATGCTATTGCTCTTTCAGGGCATGGACTCTCTGGGCAAAAAGAAGATGGCCATTTGTATTTGCCAGCATATGGTGGCTGGTTTGGTATTAAACGCAGCACATAAGCGATTGCGATAGCGACAAGAGTTTGAGCGCGGAGATTGAGCATACCGTTGAATCTAGGGGGGCGAGCCGCACTCGGTTATCCTTATTTCCGTTTATACTGCTTTTTCTTGGAAAATTCTCAACGACCTTTCTTACGGATAAGAACATGCAAATTAGCAAAAGACGATTTACGCAAATGTTGGCTGGTACAAGTTTCGGTGTATTGACGAATTCGGTCTTCGCAAGTGTCGCGGCACCCGAATTAGGGGTGGAATATAAGTTGCTCCGTCAGCCCCAAGCGCTTTCCGGTGATATTGGAAAGAAAATCGAAGTGATAGAATTTTTTGCTTATTACTGTCCTCATTGTTATGCACTCGAGCCAGTATTGGCTGACTGGGTCAAAAAACAAGGGGACAAAATCGCGTTTAAGCGAATCCACGTTTTAAATCCTGGGGTTGAATCGCAGCAAAAATTATTTTTTGCGTTGGATGCGATGGGGAAAGCCGAGGAGTTACATTTGAAGGTGTTCGAGGCCTATCATGTGAAACGAAATCGGTTGCTGACGGATGATCAGGTACGAGCATTCATCGATACAACCACAATCGATAAGACGGCATTTAACAACGCTTACAAGTCGTTTTCTGTTTTGACAAAGCAAGGGCGTTCGAGTCGCGTAATGGCTGACTATGAAATTGAATCGTGGCCAACATTAGTTCTCGATGGGCGACTCCAAACTTCACCGAGTATGGCCGCGCGAGGCATGGGTCGAGTGACCGAACAACAACAGAATGAGGCAGTGTTGCCGATTTTGGATTTTCTTGTCAACAAAGCGCAAAAAGAAAAAGCAAGCAAGGCTTAAGATTTCGTTGTAGTAGCAAAAAATACCAAGATGGAAGTATTTTGAGCAAAAGTAACTTGTTAAAAGTCACCTGCGAATGAAACTCGCAGGTGATCTGAGCAAAAAGCCGACGTTAATCGGAGAGTTTTTGGACGACTACGCAGCCAATTGAGTAGCCCGCACCGAATGAGCAAATTACCCCTAAAGCACCTTTCTTTAGATCATCTTGGTGTTTATGGAAGGCAATGATAGAACCAGCCGAGGACGTATTAGCATAGGTGTCTAAAATGGTAGGAGATTCTTCCGCCGTTGCATCTCGTCCTAAGATGAGACGAGCGATCAAGAGATTCATGTTGAGGTTGGCTTGATGTAACCAAAAACGTTGGACCTGGTTGACATCGAGGCTCGCAGTCTGCACTGTGGCCGTAATGGTTTCTGCAGCCATAGGACAAACTTCCTTAAACACTTTGCGACCTTGTTGGCGGAACAGTTTGTCCGATTTACCGACACCGCTTTCGTCTGCGCGGTTTAAGAAGCCGAAGTTATTCCGAATATTGTTTGAAAATTGGGTTTTTAGTTTCATTCCCAATATGGCAAATTGATGTCGCGATGTCGCCAAATCTGCTCGCTCCAATAAAATCGCAGTGCATGCGTCACCAAAAATAAAATGGCTGTCGCGATCGCGCCAATTCAAGTGACCACTTGTAATTTCAGGGTTCACAACCAAAACCGCGCGAGCTTGGCCACTCTGGATCGC
This sequence comes from Affinundibacterium fentianense, assembly GCF_018139545.1. Lineage (GTDB taxonomy): Bacteria > Pseudomonadota > Gammaproteobacteria > Burkholderiales > Burkholderiaceae_D > Undibacterium > Undibacterium fentianense. Next base: position 65,916 of record NZ_JAGSPJ010000006.1, read on the forward strand.
ACTCATGGCCGCTTGAATACCAAAGGTTGCGGACGAACAAGCAACGTTGATGTCATAACCATAGCCATCGATTCCCAGTGCGTTTTGAATCTCTACTGCCATTGCAGGGTAGGCACGCTGCATATTGCTTGCGGCGCAGATGACAGCGTCGACATCAGCAGTTGTTTTGCCAGCACGCTCTAGGGCTTGCTTGGCGGCAGCGACCGCCATTTCACACATAATCGAAGGTTCGTCATCACTACGTTCGGCAATATGCGGCACCATACGATTGATATCGAGTACGCCAGATTTATTGATCACATAGCGTGACTTAATGCCTGATGCTTTTTCGATAAAGGCTTCGCTCGAGGGCTCGAGTGCCGCGATTGCGCCACTTGCAATAGCGTCTGCGTTATTTTGATTGAATTGTTCAACGTAGGCATTAAAACTGGCGATCAACTCTTGATTGGAGATGGATTCGGCAGGTGTGTAAAGTCCCGTGCCGCTGATGACGACTTGATTCATCTGGATTCCTCGGTTGGAGTAAAGAAGGCACCACTTCTTTTGGCGGTGCTTGGCACGCCGATTTTACACGCCTAAAGCAGCCTTGCTACAAAATAAGGCAGAACTTAGAGGTTTTACTCGAACCTAGCTTGTGTCGACGAAAGGCTGAAATTTGTCGTCTGAAACATTCGATAGCATCTCAGATAAAACCAGCTCTTATTACAGCTCTTATTAGACAGCCAAATATCGCCCTGGACGGTGATTGAGCATGATCGCTAAATTCAGCACAACAGCGCCCAAAATGGATGCAATCATTGCCATTGGCGTTACCAATAAGAATGAAGCAACAACAATACACAAATCGATCCCCATTTGTAATTTCCCAGCGCGAAACCCGTGTTTGTCTTGTAGGTACAAGGTTAAAATATTAATGCCGCCAAGACTTGCTTGGTGACGGAACAGAACAATAAATCCGACACCCATTAATGAGCCACCAATGATGGCGACGTACAAAGGTGTCAGTTCGCTGAGCTGTATCATTTTGGGATGTAAACTCGACAATACAGAAACGAGGGCAACAGAGATAAAAGTTTTGAGTGTGAATTTCCAACCCATTCTTTTCCAGGCAAGCCAATAAAAAGGGAGGTTCAGCGTGAAAAAAACCGCACCAAAACTCAATCCTGTCGCGTAGTGCACCAGAAAAGCCAGCCCTGCTGTACCACCGGTAAACAACCCCGCTTGGTTAAATAGCGCCACGCCTAGCGAAACGAGTAAAGTCCCTGTCAGGATTGCCAAGACATCTTCAAGCAGATTATGCGGTACGCTGACGGGCGGACGGGATGGGGAAGACATGCTTGTTTTCATGTTGGGTACGTTGAAGAGCGATAGATGCAAGGGATGCAGGATAGTCGATGCTTTACCTTGGTTGATTCTTATGGTGCTCGAAATCGGTAGGAAGTCATCAGCGCGTATTGTAATCGCGATGCGTCCTCAAACCCCAACTGCCTAAAGCTTTCCGGCGTTTTGTTGATGCGTGTCAAACAGTGGGGTCGAACTGAAGTATTGAATTTGTCTAGACGACAAATGTAAAGAATTTTTCGGTTTCGAGAACTGACCGAATTGCTAACACGGCGTCTGTGCAATTCGACAATCGTGTCAGCGCTGTGATTGGAAAGCAAGGCGCTATGACGAAAAATCGGCTGGCACAGTTTTGCGACTGCGCAGATATGCGCAAAAATTTAAACTGCCTTGATAGGGCCTCGAATATCCTATTCAAGGCCCAGCTGCGATGATCAAATTAGGCAAGAGGTTAAAGGTTCACAAGGTTCAAATGGAAGCTTTTAGTAATCGCAATTGTTCTTCAGCATCGCTTTTACTTTTCTTTGCAAGTTCGGGTTTAAAATTGAGCGCTTTTTCGAATGTTGCAATTGCTTTCACCTTTTCACCCAATTGCTGCCATGCTTTTGCCAAACGATAGTACGCGTTCGCATTGGCGTCGATTGCGATTGATTTTTCAAAATGGGGAACGGCATCTTTCATTTTGCCTTGTTCTTGTAGAGTTTTGCCCATGCCATAAAAACCCAGTGACGAATCGGGAAACCGTTGGCACAGTTCGCGGAAAATTCTTTCGGCCTCCGTCATTTTCTTCTCGTTCACTAAGCTATGTCCAATATTGGATAAGGTATTTCGCTGATGTTTCGCCAATGACTCAGAATTCGAGGTGTTGACGGCGAGCGCTCCAGAGATCGCGCGCTCCATGTTTTCTTCGTGGAGATCCAGTGATGCTTGGAGTAGTGCTCCCGCGGCGGGACTAACTTTGATTGTTTCAACAATCAGATCTTTTGCTTTGCCAGTCCCACCACCGACAAAGCTGGGTGCTTGTAGATAAAATTGCATGAGAGAGCTTCGTGCATCAAAATTGAACGCATCGAGTTCAATTGCTTTTTTGAATGAATCGCGAATCTTACCGACATAACTAATCGCAGACATGACGCCTCCGCGCATGGCTTTGGTACCCAGAACGTTTCCAAGTGATTCATGGCATTCTGAATGCTTGGGATTGTGCGCGATACATTGTTCGGCAATTTTTACTGCTTCGTCTAGGCGACTTTCTTTTCCTTCAATTAGGATTAATTCGGTGCGCGCGACTAAGGCATCGGGATTATTTGGCTCGGTTGCCAGTTTCGTGCTCACTGCCTTTTCGACGTCGGCATATTTTTTTGCCTTAATCAGAGCGTCATATTCATGCGCTTGAACCAGTTGAGTAGCGCAAATAGTTAAAAACAAAATACTCGTTTTGAGTGTGAATGGAGTAGTCATCGAAAAAATTCCAAAGAAAAACAATCGACCATGAAGTTAAAAGTTCATTCTGCGTGATTCAACTTACGTGAACGGGAGGAGTGTCACTTTTGCATTAACGATTGTCAACGAAATTGCGATGACACATCATTTAATCATGACGAAATGACCAAAATCTGGCGCCAATTGCGCTGAGAATCGATCTTGCGTCGAAGAAAGGTGAATTACGCCCATTCGCTACTCCGACCTTGATTTTGCTCATTTTTCTGATTGGAATCACTTCTGCGGAGCTTTTGCCACGGAGTTGTCTTATTTCTAGGGTAAAGTAGAGGCTTGTTTATTTTAGAAAGTTGGGCGTTGGATACTTTTTTGTATATCGTCTTAGCGTTGTTTTTGGTGCTATTGAATGGTTTTTTTGTTGCCGCAGAATTTGGTTTGGTCAAGTTGCGCGCAACACGGGTGCGTAGTCTTGCCAAGATTGGGGGCATTCGAGGAAGATTATTGGTGACAGTACACCAACATTTGGATGCCTATTTATCAGCTTGTCAGTTGGGCATTACGCTCGCTTCTTTAGGTTTAGGGTGGGTTGGTGAGCCTGCATTTGCGCGTATTCTTGAGCCAATATTGCTCGCAATTGGGATCGATTCAGCTGAGTGGATACAGCGAATTTCTTTGTTTTTCGCCTTCTTCGTCATCTCATTCCTGCATATCGTTGTCGGTGAGCTCGCACCGAAATCGATGGCGATTCGCACGCCAGAACGGGTGTCATTGTGGACGGCGCCCACTTTGTATCTTTTCTACTGGTTGATGTTTCCTGCGATTTGGGTGCTAAATAATAGTGCGAACAAAGTGTTGACTTGGCTTGGACTCGATGCGAATCATGGTAGCGATGCGCACTATTCTCCGGAAGAACTCAAAATGATATTGCGCGGCAGTCATGCCAGCAAAAAATTGACGCCCGATGAATGGAGCATCATGGCGCAAATGTTAGATTTCGGTGATCTCGAAATTTCAGATTTGATGCGCCCAATTAACGAAGTGGTGGCTATGTATAAAGACGCTAGCTTAGAAGAAAATATGGCAACCGCAGCGAGGAACCGGTTTAGTCGGTACCCTTATCTTGATAGCGATGGCGAGACAGTGCTGGGCATGTTGCACTTGAAAGATCTATTTCTAGCGCAGCAGAGTGGTAAAGCCTTGGATGATTTAAGTAAACATTTAAGACATGTTGAATATGTCCCGCCTAATACACCGGCACTAGAATTGTTTAGACGCTTCCGTAAGGGCGCACCGCATTTTGCAATGGTCGGTTACCGAGATAGTAAGCCCGTCGGTTTTTTAACTCTCGATAATTTATTGAGCGCCTTAGTTGGACAAATACGTGACGAATTCCGTCAAAATGATAACGATTGGACTCTACTGGATGACGGCACGCTGATTGGCAAAGGCAGTTTGCCCCTATTCACTCTAGGTATTGCGCTGGGAATCGATCTCGATAGTGAAGAGGTAGAATCGATCGGTGGACTAATCATGCACGCACTTGGTGACCTCCCCGAAGAAGGGCAAAAAATCGAGTTTCCGCAATTTGATGCGGTTGTTAAGCGTATGAATGGTCCGCGTATCGTGTTGGTAAGGATACATCCGAAAGCCGAGCAAAACCTCAATTGACCCGTACAACTGAATTCGATTTGGAAAGTGCAAATCGGTCTTGTTGGAGAGTTTAAAAATTCGCTCGACAAGCGACATGTGAACTAAAAGGACACCTGATGAGTGTCCTTTTTTTATTGCGTCAGTTCCATGACAAATGGTTTGCACCACGCTGTTGGGTCGGCATTTTATGGAGTGATCGACCAAAGGCAAGATGTGTTGTTGTTTTGCGTAGACTCGCTGGACAATGAGCTTGTTTTAGCTCAAGGTTACTTGAAGTGAGCATGTTATAACTGAATCAAATTTGATGCTATAGCATGATCAAAGGGAGCCTCTACGAATTCTCAGGTTAGTCCTTTCAAACCACTTTTTGCAGAATCGAAAGCAATTGATAATGATCTTGAGTAATTTAATCCGTTTCCTCAAAAATTTCTGGTTCACGCTCTGTATGTTGGCGCTGATGGCACTGAGCTTTACGATCTACGTACGTAGTGAAAAGCAATTGGATCGTGTCAACGAGCGACGTTTTAAATCACATGCATTAGCGAGTGAGTTGCGCCAGTCGTCGGATGATTTGACCCGCATGGCTCGCACCTATGTTACGACCGGTGACACTTTGTATAAGGATTTCTATTTTCGCATCCTTGCTATTCGCGATGGTCGTCAGGCACGACCCATGGGTTACCAAGAAACTTATTGGGATTTAGCAAGTTCGAAGTCTGAATCAATCAACCCAAGCGGACAGAATACGAAAGGAGAAGCGCTTTTAGATTTGTTGCGTTTGACCGGCATTAGCAATGAGGAATTTGTCAAATTGGTTGAGGCGAAAGCAAGTTCTGATTCACTTGCGTTGCTAGAAAAGCAGGCGATGAAATTATATGAGTCTGTTGGTTCACAACAATTGCCGCAAGGCGAACGCCCGATCGATCTCCTCACGAATAAATCTTACCACCAAGCCAAGGCCAGCATCATGAAACCGATTGCTGAGTTTCACCAAATGATGGAGAACCGCACCTTGAAGGAGGTCGCTAACGCGGAGTATGTCGCATTACAAATGCGCTATGTCTTTATCATCGTGTGTTTGTCCGTGATTATTTTGTTGTGGCGCGCCTATCAAGGCTTGCATCAAACCTTAGGCGCATCGATTGGTCAAATCAAAATGCACCTTGACCGTTTGGGGCAAGCAGATTTTCGAGAACAGATTGAGGTTGATTCAGGCAAAGAAAAAAGTGTGCTCGGACTATTGGCGATAGCCCAACAGGCGTTGAGTCAGCTGGCGAAAAGACGTGCCGAAGTAGAGAGAAGAAATTTACGGCTGACACAATTTTATAACGTCCTAAGTCAATGTGATCAGGCTATCGTTCGTAGTCATACAGAGCAAGAATTGTTTGTTCAGATTTGCCGAAATATTTTGCAATACGATGGGATTAAATTAGCTTGGATCTGCGTTGCAGACACTGATAAAAACGTCTTGCTGCCAGTGGCACTCGATGGGCTTGGCGTCGAACACTTTCGTTCGCAAAGTTTTTCACTAGCAGCAGAAGTGCTAGAACGTCCACTTTGCGTTCGAGCATTTCTTGACGCGCATGTGCATTGGTCGAATGACACGCCATTGACTGATACAAATCTTTTCCCTTCCGCTGCTGCGATTCCACTTTTTAAAAATGGCATGGTATATGGCGTGATCAATTTGTACGCTGACCAAAATAATGGTTTCGATGAAGAAATTCGTATTCTATTGCTTGAACTTGCGATGGATTTGAGTTTTGCACTCAATCGTTTTGAGCTAGAAATCGGACGTCAACGATCGCGCAAAATAGAATCATTGCGAACTTTCTTACTTGAGCATGTCAATAACGTAATCTCCTTGGATCAATTGTTTCATGCAGTGGTGTTAGAGCTGGAGGCTCTTTTGCCTGGCAGTACTTGTTCCATCCTCACCCTAGACCCCGATAATCTTCATGTGCACTCGGGAGCGATGCCCAGTCTGCCAGAGTTTTATTCCCGAGCGATTGATGGTCTTGCTATCGGTGAAGGCGTTGGATCTTGCGGGCACGCTATGTTCTCTGGATTGCGGACAGTGGTTGAAGATATTGCGCACCATCCGTATTGGAAAGATTTTAAAGTGATTGCAGAACAGGCAAATTTGGCTGCCTGTTGGTCTGAGCCCATACGATCCGCCAACAATCACATTTTGGGCGCATTTGCGATCTATCATCCTGTTCCAAGTAGGCCTGAACCTTGGCATTTAATTTTGCTTGAGATGGCAGCACACTTTCTAGCGATCGCGATTGATAAGCATCGTACGGAAGGTAATTTAAGAAAGTTATCGCAAGCGGTCGAGCAAAGTCCGAATATCATTATTATTACCGACACCGATGCGAAGATCGAATATGTGAATCAAGCTTTTGTTGAAAAGACAGGTAAGACATTTGCGCAAGTCATCGGGCAGCGTCCGAGTATTTTACAGTCAGGAAATACGCCGCTCTTCACTTATGAAGAAGTGTGGGATCGTTTGCGTCGAGGCGAGAGTTGGCAAGGCGAGTTAATCAATCGGTACAAAGACGGTCGCGAATACATTGAGCTTGCGCATATTTCACCGATTCGCGATGCGAGCGGTGCCATTACGAATTTTTTATCCTTACAGGAAGATATTACGGAGAAAAAGCGAACAGAGGAACGAATTCAATATTTAGCACATTATGATGTGTTGACCGGCCTACCGAATCGCGTATTGCTCGAGGAGCAAGCGCAACTTGCGCTTAAAACGGCAAAACGAAAAGGCACTTCCTTATCTTTGGTGTTCTTCGATTTAGACCATTTTAAAAATATTAACGACTCCTTGGGACATAGTATCGGTGATGCATTGCTGGTGGAGTTAGCGCGTCGCTTGAGAGAAGTCTTGCGTGAGGAGGATGTGGTTTCTCGCTTAGGCGGTGATGAATTTATTTTGCTATTGTCAGGTGTCGATGAACTGGGCGCGGAACGGGTCGCTGAAAAATTGCTAAAAACGGTGAGTCAATCCTATCATTTAGGACAATATGATTTAAATATTTCTGCTTCCATAGGTATAGCAGTCTATCCTGAGGATGGCGACGACCTAGAGACCTTGCTTCGGAATGCTGATACAGCGATGTATCGGGCGAAACAAGATGGTCGTAGTATTTATCGTTTCTTTACGCCAGAGATGCAAGCACGCTCGGGACGCCATATGGAATTGGTGAATGCGTTGCGCTATGCGCTAGATCGGGAACAGCTTCATGTTGTCTATCAGCCGCAGATTTCCTTAAACAGTGGCAGAGTGATCGGCACCGAAGCGCTATTACGATGGACTCATCCAGAGCTTGGTACCGTGTCGCCCGCCGAGTTTATTCCTGTCGCTGAAGAGACGGGCTTGATTTTGTCGATAGGGGAATGGGTACTGCGAACCGCTGCGATACAAACACAAGCTTGGCACGAGCATGGATGGACAGATTTGAGCGTCGCGGTAAACTTATCGGCAATCCAGTTTCGTCATACAGATTTGCCGGGAACAGTGTCGCAAATTTTACGCGAGTCACATTTAGATGCGCCATTTCTTGAACTAGAATTGACAGAAGGAGTAGCGATGATTGATCCCCTCGGCGCAATTGCGGTCATGAATGATTTACATGATCGTGGCGTGCGTATGTCAATTGACGATTTTGGTACTGGCTATTCCTCATTGAGTTATTTGAAAAAATTCAAAGTCTCGAAATTGAAAATCGACCAATCTTTTGTTCGTGATATTCATAGTGATCCTGAGGACAAAGCGATTGTGAGTGCTGTGATCAGTATGGCAAAGAGTTTGGGATTGCAGACGATAGCAGAAGGTGTCGAGACTGCCGAACAATTGCTTTTCTTGCGTGAACAATTCTGCGATGAGGTACAAGGATATCATTTCGCTCGACCGTTGACTGCCTCACAGTTTGAGCAATTTATGAATGATTGGCAAACTTAATCGCCAAAGCAAATGCCAATATCGCGCCCTGTTTGTAATGTGTCGCCATCAAGCGGGACGCCCTTCATCCGACCTGCAACTTCTTCAAGATTCACATAGTTCACATTCGGAAACGCGAGTGCCACCATAATACCTGAATAGCCTTGATCGAGTGCGCGTACTGCCGCAGCGCCGAATCGTAGGGCAGAAAGGCGATCAAATGATGTCGGGCTGCCGCCGCGAAGTAAATGCCCGAGAACGACTGCGCGCGCTTCTTTGCCGGTTCGTCTTTCCAGCTCGCGTGCGAGCTCTTCGCCGATGCCGCCTAGGCGTTCTACGCCGCCAGCCTGAGCCTGCTCTTCTAAGTAGCGTTGCCCATCTTTTGCGCGAGCGCCTTCCGCGACGACCACGATGCTATAGTGTCGTCCAGTTTGCGTACGGGATTGAATTTTTTTGACGACGTTTTGAACATCAAATGCAATCTCCGGGATTAAGATCGCGTGGGCGCTGCCTGCCATTCCAGCGTGTAAGGCAATCCATCCCGCATAGCGTCCCATTACTTCCACCACCATAATCCTGCGGTGACTTTCGGCGGTGCTATGCAAGCGATCTATACAGTCGGTCGCGAAGGCTACCGCTGTATCAAAACCGAAAGTGGTGTAAGTCTTATCCAAATCATTGTCAATTGTTTTGGGAACTCCGATGACGCGCAGTCCTTGCGAACGGCCTTTTTGGTGTAGCGCGTGCGCTATTGTTAACGTGCCGTCGCCACCAATACAAATTAAAGCGTCAATTTCCATTGAACGCAGATGATGAATAATATCATCTGTACGATCTACTTCGATTTCACGACCATCTGCTTGCCTAACCACAAAACGCATCGGGTTGCCATGATTGGTCGTTCCCAGGATCGTACCGCCTAAATGGCTGATGCCACGTACTTGATCTTTATCAATCCGATAGACCCCGTCGCTAGGGAAACGGTCGGGACGTAAGATGCCATTAAAACCTTCTCGTATCCCATAACATTCCCAGCCTCGCTGTAAGGCTGAAAGCACAACCGCGCGGATGACCGCATTGAGTCCTGGGGCATCACCACCGCCCGTACTAATTGCTATCCGTCGTATAGGGTTCAATTGGGTCATCGCGTTTCTAGAAAGTTTGGATAAAGGCAGGTTTTAACGATTGAAATTTCATTCTCTGATCGATGTCCTGGTTGGCTTTTACTCTTTGCGACATGTTGAAATGCCAAATGGCATATAAGCTGGGCAAAAGCGGAATGTACCTGTCAAAATTGGTACGATGCCAATATATCCCCAGACGCCAATATAGCCGGTGGCGGCAGCTGCGATGAGACTCACTCCTGCGATAATGCGAACTAGACGATCAATGCTACCGACGTTCATTTTCATTTGAAGCTCCTAGAGAATTGGCATTAGCCAGTTGTGGGTGAAGGTGTGTTAAAAATAATTCAAAGTGCGTTTAGCGGAATTTTCAAGTAGCTGATTCCATTTGCTTCAGGCGGCGGCGGATTTCCCGCACGTATGTTGATCTGAATGGCAGGCAAAATGAGCACGGGCATTTCCAACCCAGCATCGCGTTGGGTACGCATCGCAACGAAGGCGTTCTCGTCAATTCCTTGATGGACATGAATATTCATTTCCTTTTGCGCACGCACATTACTTTCTATTGTGACTTCGCGATCTTTGGGTGGATAGTCATGACACATAAATAGACGCGTATCGTCAGGAAAACTGAGTAGTCGTTGAATCGATGCATACAGCATTCTTGCGTCGCCACCAGGAAAGTCACAGCGCGCTGTGCCGACATCCGGCATAAATAAAGTATCGCCAACAAAAATCGCATCGTCAATTTTGTAAGCGATGTCGGCAGGAGTATGTCCAGGGACAAATAAAGCTTGTGCTTGCAATTGTCCAATCTGAAAACATTCGTCAGCCTGAAACAGATGGTCAAATTGCGAGCCGTCGACTGCCAATTCTGGCTCTAGATGAAACAACTTTTTAAACACAGATTGGACTTGATTGATCCGAGCACCAATTGCGATTTTCCCGCCAGCTTCCTTCTGGAGATAATGCGCACCTGAAAAATGGTCAGCATGGGCATGCGTCTCGAGGATCCAGTCGAGTTGCAAATGATGTTGTTTAAGCGCGGCTAATATCTGATCTGCGGATTCCGTTTTGGTTCGTCCTGATTTTGGATCATAGTCCAACACCGGATCAATAACGGCGGCATGGCCTCCTTCAACATCGAACACCAAATAGGTTGCGGTGAAAGTTCGAGGGTCGAAAAAATGTTGTATTTGAGGTTTCATTCTTGGTTTATGGTTCTGGATAAACTAGATTTCCCATCATAGCAAACTAGGCTTCGAACGCAAGCATATCGAAGCATGGACGCGACGAAATCATCGGGATTCCTGATTCTGTTGATTTAGCACAGAGACAGCATCATTTCCGTATTTATTTAGCCCATAATGGTGTTTATCGTTTTTTTGAATCAATTTTGCGGAATGAATGAAGTCTCATGGATCTTGCTGCGATATTTGTTATTCTTCTGATCGGGCTTGCTGTAGGTCTGATTATGGGACTTACCGGTGCTGGAGGAGGGATGTTGGCAATTCCAGCCTTGGTATATAGCCAAGGATGGAGTATGCAAGCTGCAATGCCCGTTGCGTTGTTGGCAGTCAGTTTAGGTGCGTTGATCGGCGCTATTGATGGTTTACGACAAGCTCAAGTGCGCTACAAGGCTGCCATGCTCATGGCCTTAGTGGGCGCGCCTATGACTTCGGTTGGTGTGATGCTTGCGCAAAGGATGTCGCAGCGTTTTTTGATGAGTGCGTTTGCAGTCGTGTTATGTATTGTCGTTGCACGTTTAGTAGCCCAAGTCAGACAGCCACATGGTGTCACATCGCGTGATGATGTCGTTGCAAAAATAAATCAGCACACGGGAAAATTTGATTGGAGCTGGACAACCGCAACAATTATTAGTTTGATCGGTGCATGCGCTGGTTTTGCAACGGGCTTGCTGGGTGTTGGTGGTGGTTTTATTATTGTTCCTTTGCTTCGTCATTTCACTAATTTGAGTATGCAAAGTGCGGCAGCGACATCATTAATGGTCATTACATTGGTCGGCTCAATCGCGGTCACATCCGCAGTAGCACACGGCGCAGAATTACCGATTTTGATTTCATTGTGCTTTTCATGCGCCTCAGTGCTTGGTGTTTTGGCGGGGAGAAGGCTAGCGAATTTCTTACCTGCAGCGACGGTTCAATTGATTTTTGCTGGCTTATTGCTGGCGGTCGCCTTCAGTTTTTTTTGGCGAGCTTGGTTCTGATTTGTCTTTCTTATTTCATCAACCAATGTGAATACTTGGCTTGCGGCTCGGAGTGAATGAGCTTGTTCTGTGTGAGTCCCACATGAATGTGGTGACCAACATGATCGCTGGAAAGTTTATCGACAACTTTTATTTTTTCTTAGATTTCGGATTGTTTTTGGGCGTGAGAGCGTTCAGTAAATTTGCTTGTGACTCTAACTGCCGTGCTACGTTTCCACATACTAAATCACAAAGGGCATAAATGGATGAATCGGCAATGCGATAGAAAACCGTTGTCCCACGACCTTCGCGAATGACCATGCCGTGTTTCGCTAATGTTGATAAGTGGCGTGACACGTTTGCTTGAGAGCAGTCGCACGCATGTGCAATGTCTCCAACATTTTGTTCTCCATCTCGAAGATGATTCAAGATTTTTAGGCGAGTTGGTTCTGACAATGCAGAAAAATATTGTGCAACGTGACTTAGTGCTAACTCGGATAAACCTTCCATGGGATCGCAATCGTTCGTAAAAGAAGTAGTATTTTACACTTTTTGCATCGAGTTTCACTCTTTGCGCAAATAAGGCTTGGTTACCTTAATTTGTGAGATCGAAGTTATCTGTTTGAGAATGGCTGACGCTCGACCGGTAGACATCGATATCGATTTGAACTATTTAGTCAGTGCATGCTCTAAATGGAGCGACGCGGCCATGAAAAATTGCACGAAATTCATGTACAACATGTTTGCATTATCTTCATCACCATACAACAACTTGATAATAAATAGGTAGCCTTATGTCTCTAAAAAAAATCGCTCAGGCTGTGAGTCTTGCATTCTGTTTTTCACTTGCTCAGGCCCCCGCTCATGCGGCTGCGCCGTCAAGCGTCATTCCTGTGCATGCTCGTCTCGATAAAATCAGTACGCCAGCATCCGTGTTGGGTTTTGAACTTGGTGAGTGGCATGCGCGTCCTGAACAATTGGTCTCGTATTATCAATTACTGGCAATGCAATCGCCGCGCGTCAAAGTTCGAGTGGTCGGTTACACGCATGAACGTAGACCAATTTTGAATGTGATTATTACCAGTCAGAAAAACCATGAGCGCTTAGCAGAGATAGAAGCGGCGCGTGGTCGCGGTGACACCGATACTCCGCTGGTGGTATATTTGGGATACAGTGTGCATGGGAATGAACCGAGTGGCGCGAATGCTGCTCCTGCAGTAGCTTGGCATCTTGCTAGTTCGACGGATGATTCTGTGAATGCGATGTTGGAGCGCACCGTCGTCGTGATTGACCCTATGTTGAACCCTGATGGCTTAGCGCGCTTTGCGCATTGGGCAAATAGCAATCGTGGTCAAACCTTGGTCAGCGATCCCAATACCTTAGAACATCGTGAAGGCTGGCCAAGTGGCCGTGGCAATCATTACTGGTTCGATTTGAATCGTGATTGGTTGTGGTTACAACATCCTGAATCACGCGCACATGTAGGCACATTTCAAACTTGGCGTCCGCATGTGTTTGGTGACTTCCACGAACAAGGTACTGATGCTACCTATTTCTTTCAACCTGGCGTGCCTTCCCGTACCCATCCTTTGACGCCACAGAGTAATCAAAGCTTGACCGAAGCGATTTCTAAATTTCATATCAAAGCCTTAGATGCACGCGGCGAATTCTATTTTAGTCGCGAAGGTTTTGATGATTTTTATTATGGCAAAGGATCGACTTATCCTGATGTTCAAGGCAGTGTCGGGATCTTGTTTGAACAAGCCAGTTCACGTGGTCACATCCAAGATTCACGCAATGGCGTATTGAAGTTTGAACATACGATTGCGAATCAAATCACGACTTCATTGAGTACCTTGCAAGCGGCTGATGCGATGCGTGATCAGCTCATGGCGCATCAAAAAAACTTCTTTGATGAAGCGAAAAAGATGGCGCAAGCCGATACCAATCGCGCCATGTTATTTGCCGCAGAAGGCAATCCAGCGCGCTTGCGCGATTTTGCCAATTTGTTGAAGCAACACGGAATCGCGGTGCATCAAGTGAAAGGGAGTGTCACGATTAACGGTCAGCGTTACGATGCGAAAAATGCGATCGCGGTACCACTCAATCAAAGACAAAATCGATTGTTAGAGGGTATTACGGAATTACGTACGCAATTTAAAGACAATACTTTTTACGACGTCTCAGCCTGGAGCGTCACCAAAGCTTACGATCTCGCGAGTGCTAAAAGTGCTGGTGATGTGATTGGCGAACCTGTACAGGATTTGCCAAAAGCGATTTTGAAAGCGGAGTCGAATATTGCGTATGCCTTCGCGTGGGAAAACGATGATGCAGCGCCTTTGCTCGCAGAATTGATTCAGACCGGATTGCGCTTGCGCACGATCACTAAGCCAATGCGCATACAAACTACCGAAGGTACAAAAGATTTAGGCATAGGGAGTATCGTGATTCCTGTTGCGATGCAAAGTGCTTCTGCCGCCCATGTCGCCGAGATCGTACGTAAAGCGAGCGCAAAATTTAGCGTAGAGGTGATGGCATTGACCTCAGGTGCGGGCAGTACCGGTACAGATTTGGGTAGTGCTAGTTTGAAGTCTGTGGATCGTCCGCGTGTCGCTTTATTGGCGGGAGCAGGTTTAGATTCAACCTCGGTGGGTGAATTGTGGCATTGGTTGGATACGCACTTACGTTTACCTACGACGATGTTGAGTACGGATAGACTCGCCAGTGGACAATTGGAGCGTTATACCCATATCGTGATGGCCGATGGTAGTTATCGTTTAAGCGACGAGGCGAATAAAAACATCGAACGTTTTGTGAAACAAGGCGGTGTCATTATTGGCGTTGAAGGCGCATTAAATTGGGCTAGCAGCCAGTCATATTTGCATACCAAATTGGTCAAGGCTGAAGCGAGTAAGAAAGCAGATGCGGATAGAGCGGACGAAAAGAAATCCAAAGACTCGCGTTTGGCGTACAAAGATCAAGATGCGAATAGTGCCAAAGAATTGGTGGCTGGCGTGATCTTTGAGACCGAAATCGATCGTAGTCATCCCATCGCCGCAGGACTGCCGCGTGACACTTTACCAGTATTTCGTGCGCAAGCAGACGTGTATAGACTTGAAGGTGATCGCTACGGCACCGTTGCCGCTTACAGTAACGTTCCGGTAATGAGTGGTTATGTTTCCGCAGAAAATGCGAAACGCATCGCGGGCTCAGCCGCAATTACAGCAGAGCGAGTAGGCAATGGTAGCGTGATTTTAGCCAGCGCGGCCTTGGGTTTCCGCAGTGGTTGGGTAGGTAGTCGACGTGTACTAGAAAATGCCTTGTTCTTCGGCAAAGCCTTTGAGAAAGCGCGGGCCGAAGGCGATGAGGTTGAAGAGGAGTAATTCGTTTCAGTGTTGTCGGAATCGTAGGGCGGGTTGCACCCGCCCTACAAATTTCCTTCATTCATTTGATTGCGATGGTGGCGATGAATTGTCGCCATCATTAAGGATGGCTTCGCCTATGCAGAAGCAGAATTAATAATCCCACCACCTAAACATACATCACCGTCATACAACACCGCAGATTGCCCCGGCGTGACTGCCCATTGGGCTTCGTCAAAGTGCAATTGGAATTGTTCGTTATTGCCGTTAAAACGGCATGCCATATCGGGTTGACGATAACGCGTCTTAGCAGAGAGTTTTTCGAGGTCGGGCGCCTGTCCGGCGATCCAACTGACTTGTGCCGCCTCTAAGGAATGAGACAGCAACCACGGATGATCGTGACCTTGTACCGCGTACAGGCGATTGTTCGGCACATCTTTGCGCGCCACATACCAAGCATCACTACTACCATCGATATTTTGGTGCGACTTAATGCCGCCTATGCCTATACCTTTGCGTTGGCCTAAAGTGTAAAAGCTCAGGCCTACATGCTGACCAATGACTTCTTCCTCAGCGGTGCGGATTTCACCCGGCGCGTACGATAAATAACGATTCAAAAATTCGCGGAAAGGGCGTTCACCGATAAAGCAAATACCCGTTGAGTCTTTCTTTTTCGCATTCGGTAAATTGATTTGTTCAGCGATTTTACGCACTTCGGTTTTATTGATTTCACCGAGAGGGAATAGCGTATTTTTGAGTTGTGCCTGATTCAAACGATGCAAAAAATAACTTTGATCTTTGCTGGCATCGAGTGCTTTAAGCAATTGAAACTCACCATTGACTTCACGCACGCGCGCATAGTGACCTGTCGCAATGTAATCCGCACCGAGTTTCATCGCGTGATCGAGAAATGCCTTAAACTTGATTTCTGCATTACACAATACGTCAGGATTGGGTGTGCGACCAGCCTGATATTCGCGCAAGAATTCGGCGAATACGCGGTCTTTGTATTCACTGGCAAAATTGACGGTTTCAATATCAACACCAACCACGTCGGCGACGCTGACCGCGTCAATTAAATCTTCGCGCGTTGAGCAATATTCAGAATTGTCATCGTCTTCCCAGTTTTTCATAAACAAGCCAATGACCTCGTAGCCTTGCTCTTTCAAGAGCCAAGCTGAGACCGAAGAATCGACTCCACCGGACATACCGATGACTACACGTTTTTTACTCATGAATATTCCTACTGATTTTTGTTACTTTGTTGTCGTTGCTTAGTTGCTTAACAGTGCGAGTTTCGCCTGCCCTACGATTTATTTGCATCTTCTCATCTAAGCTACAAGCCTGAAAAGGTGAATTCAAAGTCGCTTGGCGTCTTTTAATTTGCCGAAATCGTCACACTAGGATGCGTGTACATCAAATCTAAAGGCGCTCTTTGTCCCGCCAGATAGTCCTGTAAACACTTCAAAATCAAGGGGCTGCGATGCATTTCTTGGCATGCCAGAATTTCTTCATAGGTCATCCACAATGCCCGCAAAATACCGTGATCTAATGGGCGGTCATGTTGTGCGATGACTTTGCCACAAAATGCAAATCGCAAATACGTCACTTCTTTGCCTGAATTCGGTGAAATAAATTTCGACATATATGTGCCAACTAGCGCTTCCGGCACAAACTCATGCGCCGTTTCTTCCATGGTTTCGCGGATGACTGCTTGCTCTAGGCTTTCGTTAGGATCAAGATGTCCGGCGGCTTGATTCAGGCGCACACCTTCGGGTGTGGTTTCTTCTATCATCAAGAATTCTAGGCGCTCACCGTTTTGGCGCGGCACAATCGCGGCAACAGTGACAGAGGGTTTCCAAGTTTCAGACATAAGCGGGGCAGACAATCAATCAAGTCAATATTTTACCCTTTTAAGCGTCTTTCTAAGCGCGAGCGAGGTTAAATCAAGATTCGAATTTACTAATAAAGATTCTATCTATAGAAAAACGCATCAGGCTTGTTATTATTTTTTACATAAAAATGTAGTCGATCAAGATCTAATTTAACGCCAACTTTTATTTGCAGAAGTCTTATCTGGTACGGGTTTGCGCCAATTTTTCTTGTTCTAGCTCTCGTAAACGGTGCGCTGAAGCAGTGCAAGTTATTTCTTAGTGGCGTGCTTCAGTGTGCTTTTCTTGTGCCAGATTGGTGCGTTTTTCGTGTAATATCGTTGTCGAATATTAAATGTAAGATCCCTCCGGCAGTTCAAATTTGTATGCAGTTCGCAGTCGCTGGTAATAGCTTAGTAGGTAGTGCAAGTGGATTAAATCCTTGTCAGTTTTTGTTTTGTTTCCTGCTTTATCCAAGTAAGAAACTTCTGCGTAACATGGTGTACCTGAAGTCATCACTTTTGCCATTGAACCTAAGGCTATCAACAATAAAAAGGAGTTCTTTATGAAAATCGGCATTCCCGCCGAAACCCGGTCGGGCGAGACGCGCGTTGCGGCGACCCCAGAAACAATTAAGAAATATGTGAGTGCTAAGCACCAGGTTGTCGTACAAGCTGGTGCTGGTATTGCCTCTTCAATTACGGATGAGGCCTATCAGGCCGCAGGCGCGACGATAGGCACAGCTGCTGAAGCATTTGATGCTGAGTTGATTTTGAAAGTGCGTGCGCCTTCGGTGGAAGAACGTGCTTTGGTCAAATCGGGTGCGGTGGTGGTTGGCATGCTCAATCCTTTTGATGCAGACAATATTGCTGCTATGGCAGCACGCGGTATTACTGCCTTCTCTTTAGAAGCTGCGCCGCGGATTACACGTGCGCAGTCATTGGACGTATTGTCTTCACAGGCAAATATCGCGGGCTATAAAGCCGTTATGCTGGCAGCGAATACTTATCAACGCTTTATGCCTATGTTGATGACTGCGGCGGGTACAGTAAAAGCTGCGCGGGTCTTGATCATGGGTGTGGGTGTCGCGGGTTTGCAAGCGATTGCGACTGCTAAGCGTTTAGGTGCGGTGATCGAAGCCTCCGATGTGCGCCCGCCAGTCAAAGAGCAAGTCGAATCCTTGGGTGCGAAATTTATCGACGTGCCATACGAAACTGATGAAGAACGCGAAATCGCCAAAGGCGTTGGCGGCTATGCGCGTCCTATGCCAGCCGCATGGATGGCACGTCAAGCTGCACTGGTGCATGAACGTGCGAAGCAAGCTGATATCATTATTACCACTGCCTTGATCCCGGGCCGCAAAGCACCGATTTTGATTTCCGAAGAAACCGTTAAGGCGATGAAACCGGGTTCTGTGATTGTGGATATGGCAGTCGAGCAGGGCGGTAATTGTCCTCTGTCTGAACTGAATAAAACCGTCACGAAATACGGTGTTCACATTATTGGTGAGCCGAACTTAGCGACCTTGGTGGCTGCCGATGCTTCTGCATTGTATGCCCGCAACATTCTCGATTTCTTGAAATTGATTATCGATAAAGAAGCGAATTTGGCGATCAACAAAGAAGATGAAATCGTCGTCGCTACGATGATGTGCTCTGGTGGCGAAGTGTTGAAGAAATAAATTTGAAAACGATGAAAAGCATCTCAAACGCGAAAACCTAAAGAAGTGCGAGGGAAGTTTTGATTCGCTTTTTAACTATCAGTTTTAAATAGAAGTTTTGAGGAAATTATGCAAAGAAATATGTTACGCGCCAAGATTCATCGCGTTTCTGTGACTCAATGTGATTTGAACTATGAAGGTTCATGCGGTATCGACGAGGATTTGCTCGATGCCGCCGATATTAAGGAACATGAACGGATTGAACTCTACAACATCAATAACGGCGAGCGCTTTGCTACTTACGCGATTAAAGGCAAACGCGGCAGTGGTGAAATCTCTCTAAATGGTGCTGCAGCTCGACGCGTACAACTGGGCGATTTGATGATAATTTGCACCTACGCACCAATGGACGACGAAGTCGCAGCCAACTTCAAACCGAAAGTCGTGTTCGTTGATGCAAAGAACAAAATCACTAGTTTGAAAGAATATTGATTTGCTGAGATTTTCAAAGACGATGAAATAAGAGAATTACTGAAGTCTAATGCGGTTTAGCTAAGCTCGATACAACAAGGCGTCATTCCCGCGCAGGCGGGAATCCAGTGGCGTAAAGGCTCAAAGACACTGGATCCCTGCCTACGCAGGGATGACAACGACAGAGAGAAAATTAATCTGAGCAGCATTACAACTGAAGTCCCTTTTAACGTAAATAAAGAGAGAACGTCATGGATGTAGTAAGTCATACACTCACTAATTTGATCATTTTTGTACTGGCAATTTATGTCGGTTATCACGTGGTCTGGACCGTAACACCCGCATTGCACACGCCTTTGATGGCGGTGACGAATGCGATCTCTGCGATCATCATCGTGGGTGCGATGTTGGCCGCAGGCTTAACCGAAGGTGCGCTAGCCCAAGTGATGGGCACACTGGCGGTTGCACTGGCTGCAGTCAATGTCTTTGGCGGCTTCTTAGTCACTCAGAGGATGCTAGAGATGTTTAAGAAAAAAGAGCCTAAAGCAAAAGTAGAGCAGAAGGAGGCGCAATAATGAGTATGAATCTCGTCACGATGCTCTATCTGATTGCATCGGTATGTTTTATTCAAGCGCTCAAAGGTTTATCGCATCCATCAACCGCACGTAAAGGCAATGCCTTCGGTATGATCGGAATGGCGATTGCAGCCTTTACGACAGTTGCGCTGATCGTTAAATTGAAAAACGAAGCGGCCGGCGCTGGTTTGGGTTACGGCTTGGTGATAGTCGGTATCGTCGTTGGTGGCGGTATTGGTGCCACTTTAGCGAAGCGCGTAGAGATGACCAAGATGCCAGAACTAGTAGCAGCGATGCACTCATTGATCGGTTTGGCTGCTGTATGTATCGCCGTCGCGGTGGTTGCAGAACCATGGATTTTCAATATCACCACACGTGATGCAGCAATTCCATTTGGTAACCGTATCGAATTATTCATCGGTACTTTCGTCGGTGCAATCACTTTCTCAGGTTCGGTGATCGCCTTCGGTAAATTGTCCGGTAAATATAAATTCCGTTTGTTCCAAGGCGCACCAGTGAGTTTTACTGGTCAACACATGCTGAACTTGGTGCTGGCAATCGCGATGGTTGGTCTCGGCTTGGTATTCTGTTTTGATGGTGGCGTTGCGCCAGCTTGGACACCTTTTATTTTGATGACGGCAATCGCATTTGTGTTGGGTGTGCTCATCATCATTCCGATTGGCGGCGCAGATATGCCGGTCGTAGTGTCGATGTTGAACAGCTACTCTGGTTGGGCCGCCGCTGGGATTGGTTTTTCATTGAATAACTCGATGTTGATTATCGCAGGTTCTTTAGTTGGTTCGTCTGGCGCGATTCTGTCTTACATCATGTGTAAAGCCATGAACCGTTCCTTCTTCAACGTGATCCTGGGTGGTTTCGGCGGTGCACCAGCAGAAGCAGCAGCGGGTGGCGGCGCACAACGTACGGTTAAATCTGGTTCCCCAGATGACGTCGCTTTCTTGTTGGGTAACGCAGAAACCGTCATCATAGTTCCAGGCTATGGTTTAGCGGTAGCACGTGCGCAACATGCATTAAAAGAATTGACTGAAAAGCTCACGCATAAAGGCATCACGGTAAAGTACGCGATTCACCCAGTGGCAGGTCGGATGCCTGGTCACATGAACGTCTTGTTGGCGGAAGCCGAAGTGCCATATGACCAAGTGTTTGAGATGGAAGACATCAACAGCGAATTCGGGCAAGCTGACGTGGTCTTGGTTTTAGGCGCGAACGACGTTGTGAATCCAGCGGCAAAAGATCCCAAATCGCCGATTGCGGGTATGCCGATTCTTGAGGCGTATAAAGCGAAGACGATTATCGTGAATAAACGATCTATGGCATCTGGTTATGCTGGTTTGGATAATGAGTTGTTCTATATGGATAAGACGATGATGGTGTTTGGGGATGCTAAGAAGGTGATTGAGGATATGGTGAAGGCTGTGGAGTAATCCGTTTTTCTATGTTTTGATTGCTTGTGAAAAAGCCCGCAAAATCTTTTGATTTTGCGGGCTTTTTTTGTCATTTCGTGTTTGGAAAAAATTGAGTGCAATTGCCTCTTTTCTTGATCCACTTGACGAAATAAAATGGCTAATTGATCACGATTTATTCTGCGGTTTTACGACGCGTTGTTGCTTTCTTCGCTGCTGCTTCTTTTGATGATGCAGTGGCTGTTTTCGTCGCTGCGACTTTTACACGACCGCCAGATGGGATCTTTGGCGTTGCAGACGTTGCACGGGGCTTCCGAGCTGGCTTTTCACCTGCCAACTCAGCAGCCACTTTGCTCACGCGTGGTTTGCGTTTTGGCTTTTCGTCTTCTACCGTCGTTTGAATCGCCATCATATCGGGCGTTACTTCGACTGGTGCGGCTTTAGAACGTGAACGTTTTGGTTTTTCTTCATCCAAAGGACCAGCGGTCATTTTGCTTGCAGTACGTTTCGCTGCGCCCATTTTGACTTCTTTGCCGCCCCAGAGTTCTTCCAAACGGTAATAAGCACGGATTGCTGGTTGCATGATGTGAACCACCATATCACCCAAATCGACCAGCACCCATTCACCAGTCGCTTCACCTTCCATACCAACGATGTCACCGCCGCTCTCTTTGACCTTGTCGCGTACTGAAGCAGCGAGTGCTTTAGTTTGACGATTAGAAGTACCTGATACCACGCAAACGCGATCGAACAAGCTAGTGATTTCAGTGGTGTCGAAGATTTGTATGTCTTGACCTTTAACGTCTTCTAATGCGTCGAAGACCAATGTTTGCAATTTTTTGATATCCATAATGTCCTATCTATCTTAATTTCTTATCATCCTGATTGCTGCGTCACTACTAGGTAGATACTGCATTTATTCAGCTTAATCGTTTTGCGCTAATTGTAAATGTGATGCACTTGAAGGTAGTCTAACACCTTGCGTGGAATAAGCGAGGTGGTTTCCTTGGTTTGCCCTTGTTGCTGCAATTCGTCGCGAATTCGTGTTGCAGAAATATCCCAAGCCAGATCAGTTTCTAGCCAAGTTTTACCAAAAGAACATTGCTTTAGATCTTCAATAGCGCCATTTGCTTGCTGCCAGAGCGCGGCAAATTCGCGGGGTAATGTGTCGAGTTGCAAGCTGTAGCCTGGTCTTGCGGCAACGACGATGTGTGCTAATTTAAAAATTTGTTGCCAGTTTTTCCACGTTGCGAAATTGTGAAATTGGTCGGCACCAATGAGTAAAATAAGCGCGATCTCCTCATTTGACTGAGCATTACCCCATTGAGATCGCATATTAGTTAAGGTATCCACCGTGTAGCTAGGAATCTGCGCCGCGGCACGTTCTACCTCTTGTTGGTCGATGCTGAAGGGGACCGATAATTGCTCATCAAATGCCAATTCCAACATCTTAATTCTTTGTTCTGCTGTCGCCTTTAATTGGGCTTTTTGCCAAGGCTGCCCCGCAGGTACTAAGCGGACTTCATCAACTTCAAGTCGCTTTGCAAAATGCTGCACTAATGCAAGGTGCCCCATGTGAACGGGATCGAAACTACCACCAAACACCAGTATCGAGCGCTTGACTGCGGTGGCTGCAGCATTTGCGAAAACGGATTTTACACCCATTCCTTGTGTACCAAAAAATCCGTCGCCAATTTGGCTTCTGCGCTTCCCGCCTCAGGCCTCCAATCGTAGCGCCATTTTACAATCGGCGGCATCGACATCAAGATGGATTCAGTACGACCACCGGACTGCAGACCGAATAGAGTGCCGCGATCAAATACTAAATTAAATTCTACGTAACGCCCACGACGATAGGCTTGGAAATCGCGCTCGGTTTCGCCGTAAGCGAGGTCTTTGCGACGTTCGAGAATCGGGCGATAGGCTTTCAAAAAGCCATCACCAACGCTCTTGGTCATCGCAAAGCTTTGTTCAAATGATTGCTCATTAAAATCATCAAAGAAAATACCCCCTACGCCGCGCGCTTCTTTGCGATGCTTGAGATAAAAATACTCATCGCACCATTTCTTAAAGCGCGGATGTAAATCCGCACCAAACGGGGTCAAGGCATCTTTGCAAGTTTGATGGAAATGTTTTGCATCTTCTTCAAAGCCATAATACGGCGTCAAATCCATACCACCGCCAAACCACCATACCGGATCTTGTCCCTCGGCATAAGTGGTAAAGAAGCGCACATTCAAGTGAACCGTCGGCGCATAAGGATTGCGTGGATGCAGCACCAAAGACACGCCCATTGCTTCCCAACGGCGGCCTGCTAATTCTGGACGACTTGCGGCGGCAGATGGGGGCAGATTTTTACCCATCACATGGGAAAAATTCACTCCACCACGTTCAAATACTTTGCCTTCTTCGATCACCCGCGAGATACCGCCACCGCCTTCGGGGCGCTCCCAGCTGTCGGTAATAAAACGGCAGCCATCAACTTCTTCCATCGCAGCAACGATGGAAGCTTGTAGGCTTAGTAAATAGTCTTTAACGGAATTGGCGTCGGTCATGATAAATGAATTTTTTTAAACCTCTCAACACAAAAGCACAGAGATGAGGAGGAAAGGCAAAAGCGAGTGTCCTTAATTGCTTTTTCTCTTGCCACTCCTCTGTACCTCTGTGTCTCTGTGTTGAGTGGTTTTTAGTTCTTAATGTTTGTGATCAATGCTTACGATTCAACGCACGCCAGCCAATATCTTTACGATATTGCGCGCCTTGGAATTGAATCTTTTCAACTACATCATAAGCATGTTTTTGCGCAGTTTTGACTGTATCGCCAAGACCGACCACACATAACACGCGACCACCGGACACACTCAACTTGCCACCTGCTAAGGCGGTACCAGCATGGAAAGTGATGCAATCAGCAGTTTCTGCGGGAATGCCATTAATATCTGCACCTTTTTCTGGTGCATCGGGATAGCCCGCGGCTGCCATCACCACACCCATCGCGGTGCGTCTATCCCATTCGAGTTCAACCGTATCAAGTGTACCGTTAACGGCATGTTCTACCACGCTGATGAAATCTGTTTTGAGGCGCGACATGATAGGTTGTGTCTCTGGATCACCCATGCGGCAATTAAATTCCAAAGTCTTAGGATTGCCCGCTTCATCAATCATCAAACCTGCATACAAAAAGCCTGTGAACACGATGCCGTCCTTCGCCATGCCTTGTACGGTTGGTTGAATGATTTCGCGCATCACACGCGCATGCAATTGTGGTGTCACGATCGGTGCAGGGGAATACGCGCCCATGCCGCCCGTGTTTGGCCCTTGGTCATGATCAAGTAAGCGCTTGTGATCTTGGCTGGTCGCTAATGGCAAAATATTCTTACCATCCACCATCACGATAAAACTCGCTTCTTCACCAGCCAAAAATTCTTCGATGACGACGCGCGCGCCTGCATCACCGAGCTTGTTATCCGATAACATCATATCGACCGCAGCATGTGCTTCGTCGGCTGTCATCGCAACTACGACACCTTTACCTGCCGCCAAGCCATCCGCCTTAATCACGATCGGTGCGCCTTTTTGGTTCAGGTAGTCGTGTGCAGCTTGTAAGTCGGAAAAGGTTTGGTATTCCGCAGTGGGAATATGGTGACGGTGCATGAAGGCTTTGGCGAAATCTTTGGAGCTTTCGAGTTGTGCTGCTTCTTTCGTTGGTCCAAAAATTTTCAGACCTTTTTCACGGAAGATATTCACGATACCTGCCGCGAGTGGCACTTCAGGCCCCACGACGGTGAGGCCGATATGCTCTTGGATCGCAAATTCTGCTAAAGCATGTGGATCAGTGATATTCACGTTCTTCAGATTCTTATTTAATTCTGTGCCGCCATTACCAGGCGCGACAAAAATCATTTGCGCGCGTTCAGATTGCGCTAATTTCCATGCCAATGCATGTTCACGACCACCGGAGCCGACTACGAGAATTTTCATTATTTACTCTGAATAGTTGAGTTGAATTGATGTTTGCTACGAATTGCGACTTTTTCGCTAAATCAAAATGCGAACCTAAGATGCTTCAGAAATTCAATTTCAGGGATGCTGCGCTAGGCGCGCACCGGAGCAATACGTCGGTATTGCGAGGATGCGCAACAACGCGAAGCGCCCTGCAATTGGATTTATGAACATCTCAATCTTATTCTTCGATGATCGCATTGGTAAATACTTCCTGCACGTCATCGAGATTTTCTAATGCATCAATAATTTTCTGCATCTTGATCGCGTCTTCGCCTGTGAACACGGTTTCAGTTTGCGGCTTCATCACGACTTCTGCCACTTCTGGTTTGAATCCTGCTTTTTCTAAGGCATCTTTCAGTGCTGACAAATCATGTGGTGGGCAAGTGACTTCGATACCGCCTTCATCATCCGTGATCACATCATCTGCACCGGCTTCTAATGCTGCTTCCATCAGTGCATCTTCATTTGTGCCTGGGGCAAAAAACATTTGACCGCAATGCGTAAACAAGAACGCCACTGAACCTTCGGTACCCATATTGCCGCCATACTTATTAAATGCATGACGCACTTCAGCCACCATACGCACACGATTATCCGTCATACAATCAACGATAATCGCCGCACCGCCGATACCATAACCTTCGTAACGCACTTCTTCATAGTTAGCACCTTCCAAAGTACCGGCACCACGTTGAATCGCACGCGTGACGTTTTCCTTCGGCATATTGGCATCTGCTGCTTTATCCACAGCCAAACGCAAACGCGGGTTGGAATTGACATCTTCGCCGCCCATGCGTGCTGCAACCGTGATTTCTTTAATCAAGCGTGTCCAGATCTTGCCGCGCTTTGCGTCGGTCGCTGCTTTTTTATGCTTGATATTGGCCCATTTACTATGTCCTGCCATGATTGCTCTTTCTAAAATTGGCAATCCTTTGCACCTATTGCCGATTACCCATTCTTTATGAGTACTTGTTCAAGGTAATTTTTATCATTCGCTAACAATTCAGACATGTCGCGATGGAAACTTTGCAAAGGATTGGTTTTATAATGAAGACCGCTATTCTAACATAGAGCACTTAGGCAAAACCGCGCGCAAGAAGCCGAACTAGCTTGGTTTGCACAAGTTTTCTACAATTGATTCGAATAATTATCTCTTTCCGCCTATTTATAAGCCGAGTAAACCATGTCAAAACCTCTCTTAATCGCCAAGTCTATTGCGAAAAATCAAACTTTTGATCTTCATTTACTCTCGGACTGGGCCAACCGTCATGGCTGCATCACAGGCGCCACTGGCACTGGAAAATCTGTGACTTTACAGGTGCTAGCACAGTCATTCTCCGACATCGGAGTGCCAGTCTTTATGGCAGACGTCAAAGGCGATTTGTCGGGCATGGCACAAGCTGGGCAATTAACACCGAAGATGCAACAGCGCCTCGACTTATTAAATATTGATGCGCCAAGCTGGAAAGCATGTCCTGTCACATTTTGGGATGTTTTTGGCAAACAAGGCCATCCCGTACGCGCCACGATTTCCGACCTCGGGCCTTTGTTACTCGGTCGCATGTTGAATCTCAACGAGACACAAGAAGGTGTATTGCAACTCGCGTTTAAGATTGCCGATGATCATGGCTTGCTCTTACTGGATGTCAAAGATTTACGTGCCATGCTGCAGTACCTCGGCGATAACGCGTCGGAATTTCAGACTGAATACGGCAACATCTCGGCGGCAAGTATCGGTGCAATTCAACGTGCTTTACTTGCGATGGGCGAACAAGGTGGCGATGAGTTCTTCGGCGAGCCCATGCTTAACCTAGACGACATGATGCAAACCGATACCAGTGGCAGAGGATTTATCAATATTCTGGCGGCAGATCAACTCTTACAATCGCCGCGTTTGTATTCGACCTTTCTGTTATGGATGTTATCTGAACTGTATGAAAACCTGCCCGAAGTCGGCGATGTTGAACAACCGAAGATGGTGTTCTTCTTCGATGAAGCCCATCTCTTGTTTGACGAAGCGCCGAAAGTATTACTGCAAAAAATCGAACAAGTCGTCAGACTGATACGCTCAAAAGGCGTCGGTGTCTATTTTGTCACCCAAAATCCGCTCGACATTCCAGACACAGTCTTGGGGCAATTAGGCAATCGCGTACAACATGCATTGCGCGCATATACCCCACGCGATCAAAAAGCGGTGCAAGCTGCAGCAGAAACTTTCCGCCCTAATCCTGAGCTCGATACCGCAGCCGTCATCAGTGAATTGGGCGTGGGTGAAGCCTTGATTTCTTTCCTTGACGAAAAAGGTCGCCCGAATATCGTGCAACGTGGTTTTATCGTACCGCCTGCATCGCAAATCGGTGCGATCACACCGGAGCAGCGCAAAGAAGTGATGGCCAATTCGATCGTCGCAGGAGTGTATGAAAAAGCGATCGATCGTGAATCTGCTTATGAAAAAATTAAAGGTCGGGTCGCGCAGAATCCAGCCAATTCGCAGCCCCAAGCGCCAAGCTCGAATTCTCAACAACCGCCAATGGACACCGGCGCTTGGGGACGCTCAGCTGGCAATTCGGCAGATTCAAAGACTAGCAGTTCTGGTAGGGATGCAACGACGGTGGGTTCGACAGAGTCAGCGGGAGGCGGTTTAGCGGGAACTTTTGGCGATATGTTCGGTAACTTATTTGGTGGTTCAAGAATTCGTCGTAAAGATAATGTCGCCGAAACGATGGTGAAATCTGCAGTCAGAACCATAGGGTCGCAAGTTGGGCGAGAGATTATTCGTGGTGTTTTGGGGTCTATCCTGAAAAAACGTTGATCTTAGTCGATGAGAACGACAAAGTCGTCATAGCATCTTCGTGGCTTGTCGTGCGCTGGTGAAGAAACTTGTTTAGATAAGTGCACCAGAGATCGTCCTGTGATTCCAATTGAATCGAATTTATCGTGTCACGTTGCAACGTGACCAAGCACCCTAATGCACATTAAAACCCACATAAAAAAATAATTTAAAAAGGTACTTGCGCAAACTACTGATTTTTTATACAGTATCGACATGCGGGGATTTGAGTCTTGCCGTGGAATAAAGAGAATTTAAGATAATTCGTGATCGCAATCATATTCACATTTGTCAATTTGACGATTTGTGCATCTAACTGGAAAAATTATGGACGATAGAAAATCTGACAACAGCGCCGATAAAAGCAAAGCATTGGCGGCTGCATTGGCTCAAATCGAGAAACAGTTCGGCAAAGGCTCTATCATGCGTCTGGCTGATGGTGCCGCAATTGAGGAAGTACAGGTGGTGTCAACTGGTTCATTGGGCCTCGATATCGCACTTGGGGTCGGTGGTTTGCCGCGTGGTCGTGTTGTAGAAATTTATGGACCTGAGTCTTCAGGTAAGACAACTTTGACTTTGCAAGTCATTGCTGAAATGCAAAAACTTGGAGGTACATGCGCTTTCATCGATGCTGAACATGCATTGGACGTAGGGTACGCACAAAAGTTGGGCGTCAATTTAAATGATTTGTTGATTTCGCAACCGGATACAGGCGAGCAAGCATTGGAAATTACTGATGCCCTGGTGCGTTCTGGTAGTGTCGATTTGGTTGTTGTTGACTCAGTTGCCGCATTGACGCCTAAGGCAGAGATTGAAGGTGATATGGGGGATTCGTTGCCTGGTCTGCAAGCGCGTCTCATGTCACAGGCCTTGCGTAAATTAACTGGTAGTATCAATCGTACCAACACCTTAGTAATTTTTATTAACCAAATTCGCATGAAAATTGGTGTGATGTTTGGTAGCCCTGAAACGACTACAGGTGGCAATGCGCTGAAGTTTTACGCCTCCGTTCGTTTGGATATCCGCCGTACAGGATCAATCAAGTCGGGTGATGAGGTTGTTGGTAATGAAACGAAGGTGAAAGTTGTGAAAAATAAAGTTGCACCTCCTTTCAAAGAGGCGCATTTTGATATCTTGTACGGCGCGGGTACTTCGCGTGAAGGTGAGATTTTGGATTTGGGCGCAGATTGCAAGATTGTCGAAAAATCAGGCTCTTGGTATAGCTACAATGGTGAGAAAATTGGCCAAGGTAAAGACAATGCGCGTAACTTCTTGATTGAGCGTCCAGCATTGGCATATGAAATCGAAAATAAAGTGCGTGAACAGTTAGGTGTTCCCTTGTTGCCTCCTTTATCCGAAGAATAAAAAGGTTTAAGCGGCGATGGGGGCTTGAACACTAAATTGTAAACTCAGCCTTATCTATGTTTGTGATGATCACGGTAGTCTTAAGTCGATCAATCTGGTGACAGATGGTCGACTTTTTTTATCGTCTTGATGGAGAAGAGTTTGAGGAATTAGAGCGTGATTTTATGAATATGAAAATAAAGTTGAGTCTGAAGGGACGAGCGCTTCGTTACTTATCTATGCGTGAACATAGTAGGCAAGAATTGGGACGAAAATTGACGCCTTATTTGCAAGAACAAGATGATCTTGAAGCATTGTTGGATTGGTTGGAGAGTGCTAAGTTTCTCTCAGATCAGCGATTTTCGGAGGCCCTCGTACATCGGCGTCAGGGAAGATTCGGCAATCAAAGAATTTTAGCTGAATTGCAAAATCATCAACTTGATAAGGAAGACCTCATTGAAATTAAAGAAAATTTAGAGAGTAACGAACTTCAGAGAGCAGTGGAGGTGCTTTGGAAAAAATTCGCCAATCCACCGCAAGATCCGAAAGAAAAAGCGAAGCAAATGCAATTTTTGGCGCAGCGTGGTTTTACCAGCCGTGCAATTCGTCATGCTTTAGGTAGACCAAGGGACTTAATCGATGAATAAAACTGCGTTAGCAAGTACAGCCGAACGATAGAAAAGCAAAAGAGTGAAAGAAGATCATCGTTCGTCGTTTGCGAAAACGCAAAAATTGCTCGAAACTTTGAAAATGATGCTTTTCTGTACAGTAATCAGAATAAATTGGTCTAACCAAAAAATAGAAATCATGCTTTAGCTGTGCTAGAATCCACTGGTTTTTTGCAACGCCGCAAGAGCGGCTGTTATCGTAGAAGCTGCGATGACGCACGCAATTGTGGCTTTTATATTCGAATTATTGCCAGCTGGCTAAGCCATCCATCAAATTGATTACTTTTAAAACGCCTCAGTTGGGGCTTCCTAAAGTTGATCAGGTTCTTAAAATGAATCAGGTCGAAATGATGTGTGATCAAGTAGATCGTGCTTGTATTGGTGCGTGCTTGTTTTGGGAAACACGTCTGGAAATCGTTCGATCTAACTAATTTGTTAAACGTGACTGTCCTGCAAAGGCGTCGCGTTTTTTTGTTTGGATGTCCAGTTTTGTTTTGCTTGTTGGCATAGATCGAAGCTAGGTTGTGCTTGTGTTTGTGCAGCTCGTGTTCGCAATCGTTTTTTGTTTGTTTAATTTTTAACTAATACCTCAGTGTCTGAAGGGAAGTCGTATGAAAATCCATGAGTATCAGGGTAAAGAAATCCTCCGCAAATTCGGAGTGACCGTACCGCGCGGTATCCCATGCATGTCCGTTGAAGAAGCAGTCAAAGCTGCTGAAACTTTAGGCGGTCCAGTATGGGTAGTCAAAGCACAAATTCACGCCGGTGGCCGTGGTAAAGGTGGTGGCGTGAAAGTTGCTAAATCCATGGAGCAAGTACGCGAATACGCAGACGCGATCATGGGTATGCAATTGGTCACACACCAAACTGGCCCAGAAGGTCAAAAAGTGCGTCGTTTGTTGATCGAAGAAGGCGCGGACATCAAGAAAGAACTGTACGTGAGTATGGTAACTGACCGTATCAGCCAACGCGTGGTATTGATGGCATCCTCCGAAGGCGGTATGGACATCGAAGAAGTCGCAGAAAAACATCCAGAGTTGATCCACTCTATCGCGATCGATCCAACGGCTGGTTTGCAAGACGCTGAAGCAGATGACATCTCTCGTAAAATCGGTGTGCCAGAAGGTTCTATTGAAGACGCACGTGTTCAATTGAAAGGCTTGTACAAAGCTTTCATGGAAACAGATTGTTCTTTGGCTGAAATTAATCCATTGATCTTGACTGGTTCTGGCAAAGTGATCGCGCTCGATGCGAAATTTAACTTCGACGCGAATTCTTTGTTCCGTCAACCAGAAATCGTCGCTTACCGCGATTTGGACGAAGAAGATCCAGCGGAAATCGAAGCATCTAAATTTGACCTCGCTTACATTTCCCTCGACGGCAATATCGGTTGCTTGGTGAACGGTGCGGGCTTGGCGATGGCAACCATGGATACCATCAAATTGTTCGGCGGCGAACCAGCGAACTTCCTCGACGTAGGTGGTGGCGCGACTGCAGAAAAAGTCACTGAAGCGTTCAAGATTATGTTGAAAAACCCAGGATTGAAAGCGATCTTGGTCAACATCTTCGGCGGCATCATGCGTTGTGACGTGATTGCAGAGGGCGTGATTACTGCGTCTAAGGCAGTGTCATTGCAAGTGCCTTTGGTAGTACGTATGAAAGGTACTAACGAAGATATCGGTAAGAAAATGTTAGCTGACTCTGGTTTGCCTATCATTTCTGCAGACACGATGGAAGAAGCCGCGCAGAAGGTTGTTGCCGCTGCTGCTGCCCACGCTTAATTATCGCAAGGAATCACTATGTCCATCCTGATTAATAAAGACACTAAA
Organism: Affinundibacterium fentianense; assembly: GCF_018139545.1. Taxonomy (GTDB): domain Bacteria; phylum Pseudomonadota; class Gammaproteobacteria; order Burkholderiales; family Burkholderiaceae_D; genus Undibacterium; species Undibacterium fentianense. Next base: position 97,671 of record NZ_JAGSPJ010000006.1, read on the forward strand.
GTCATCACCCAAGGTATCACTGGTAAAACTGGCCAGTTCCATACACGTATGTGCCGCGATTACGCAAACGGTAAAAACTGTTTCGTCGCTGGTGTAAATCCAAAGAAAGCTGGCGAAGATTTCGAAGGCATTCCAATTTACGCGAATGTTTCCGAAGCTAAAGCAGCAACTGGCGCTACTGTTTCTGTAATCTACGTTCCACCAGCAGGTGCAGCGGCTGCGATCTGGGAAGCAGTTGAAGCGGATCTCGATTTGGCGATCTGTATCACTGAAGGTATTCCTGTTCGTGACATGATGATGTTGAAAGACCGCATGGCTAAAGCGGGTAGCAAAACAAAATTGCTCGGTCCTAACTGCCCAGGTTTGATCACACCAGACGAAATCAAGATCGGCATTATGCCAGGTCACATCCATCGTAAAGGTCGTATCGGTGTGGTTTCCCGCTCTGGTACATTGACATACGAAGCGGTTGGTCAATTGACAGCGCTCGGCTTGGGTCAATCTTCTGCGGTTGGTATCGGTGGCGATCCAATCAACGGTTTGAAACACATCGACGTCATGAAGATGTTCAACGATGATCCAGATACCGACGCTGTGATCATGATTGGTGAAATTGGTGGTCCAGACGAAGCAAATGCGTCTTACTGGGTACGCGACAACATGAAGAAACCAGTGGTTGGTTTCATTGCTGGTGTGACTGCGCCTCCAGGCAAACGTATGGGCCACGCAGGTGCCTTGATTTCTGGTGGTGCTGATACTGCGCAAGCAAAATTGGATATCATGGAAGAATGCGGTATCAAAGCAACCAAGAACCCATCTGAAATGGCACGCTTGTTGAAAGCAATGCTGTAATTTAGTATTGATTCTTCGAATCGCTGTTAGATAAAAAAAAGGAGCTTAGGCTCCTTTTTTTGTTGGTACATCAGCGGAGCTAGAACAGATTTTGTTGTAGTTGCGCTATTGAAATATTAAAATATTCTTTCATCAGCCATAATAGCTTTGCTTAGTGGTAAGCTCAATACGAATTATGAAAGCGGTTCCGTAATTCCTTACTTTAATTCTGCGCCATCTTTCCATTTACATGCATCCACACACTGTCTTGGAGTTCGCAAGTCATTCTGACACGGGCCTAGTCCGTAGTCACAACGAAGATGCAATTGCCATCGTCCCCGAGGCTGGTTTGGCTATTTTGGCGGATGGGATGGGGGGCTACAATGCTGGCGAAGTAGCGAGCCAGATGAGTGTTGATCTAGTCAGAGAACAGATTCAACAGAAACAAGCTAGTTTGCGGATGCCACGCATGCCTTGGCAAACTTCAGCGCCTGAAATGTGGATAAACGATGCGATTGTCTACGCAAATCAAAAAGTCATTGAGCAAGCGAACGCCAATCCTGATAATTTTGGGATGGGTACGACGATCGTAGTCGCTTTGTGCCATCAAGATAAGCTTGTGGTTGGCCACGTCGGTGACTCGCGTGCCTACCTTTTTAGAAATAATTTTCTCGATCAAATTACGCGCGATCATTCGGTCCTTCAGGCGCAAATCGATGCTGGACTAATTTCGCCTGCTGATGCCCATTTGTCCCCCATCAAAAATTTAATTACTCGAGCGGTTGGATCGCACGAGGAAATTGAAGTGGAAGTCCATGACCACTCAATGAAGCCTGGAGACATATTTGTTTTATGTTCAGATGGTTTAAGTGATATGTTGGATCAAATCCATATACAAACAGTACTGCGTGATCAAGCGCAAGATTTGGATACTTGCTGTAAGACTTTAGTGTATTTGGCAAACCGTCAAGGTGGATTTGACAACATTTCCGTTGTTTTAATACGAGTGAAAGAATTGCATGAGCGGCGCTTTATGGAGTATATTTTTGCAAGTTAACCGGCTGTTCGAGTGAGTGAAACAGACTAGTCGGATTTTACTTGGTATTTGCTTGATTTAAGGCGAGGATTCTTTTGTTAATGTGGGCACTTGGATTGACGTGAACTGAATCTTTTTTCTCGTTTTTATAATTTGTATTTGGCGGACTCAATATGGCGAAAGTGGTAGTGATTTTTAATGGTCAGGTTCAAAAAGACATGAATATTGACCGCGCACGACTCAACATTGGGCGTCGGCCAGGTAATGATTTGGTGTTAGACCATTTAGCCGTCAGTGGTCGGCATGCCGCAATCGACACGACATCTGAGGGAACCTTTATCCTAGATCTAGGTAGCACTAATGGAACTTCGGTCAATGGGCAACCAATCAAAAAGCACTTATTGCAAGACGGTGATGTGATTGAGTTGGGTAAGTACCAACTAAAGTTCGTGGTCGAAGTCGACAATTATCAATTTTCGCCTGATGAGACTTTGTTAGTAGGAAAAATTAAAGTTCTAACTGGTGCAAATGCTGGTAAAGAAATGATCTTGTCTAAGCCGGTTACTACATTAGGAAGTCCTGGTATTTTGGTGGTTTCCATTGCGCGCGAAGGAAATCGTTTCAAAATTACCTTTGTGGAAGGAAAGTTGTTTCCAAAAATCAACTCCGAGACCATTGACGCGCGCCCTCGCATTCTTTCGCATGGCGATGAGATTGATTTGTCAGGCACAAAAATGGAATTTCAACTTAGTTAGACAGGTGCATTGAAAAACTTGTCTTAAGGTTCTGGACGCTTGAGCCAATGGCAATTGCCGATAATCTGAGTCAAGCGTCCCACGCATTCCCCTCGATGATTAGAGTGTTTTAATGGGTTTGCCTGTTCCTTTGTCGACAGCGACAAAGGCACCCGCGCTGTGATGTTGGAGGGGAACAAAACCAACTTCTTTACCATTCGCTCTTGCTTCCGATTCAAACGCGCGCAACTTGGCTTGATAATCCGCTTCTAGTTTGTCGAAATCTTGGGCTGGGTGCGCCGCTGCAATCAATGCAGCTTTTTGCTTCTCTAGTTCGGTGAAATATTGCGGAAGATGTTGAATGCCAAGTCCGACACCCGACAAGAACACGATCCGATCTTTTTCTTTTTGATCGGCAGGCATGATGGATCCAACAAATTCTGGTCCAAAAAGTGGCATGGTGGACAATGACTTCAAGCTGGCTTTTTGTTGATCTTTGGGGTCAACTTCACTCGCTGTCGCTAGTCCAAAGTAACTGTTGTTGAAGGCAATATAAACAGGTCTTGCTGCATAGACAGTCCAACAGCCATATGCCATGAACGCAATCTGGCAAACAAGAACAGCGCCAACGTCAAATTTGAGCGATTTCTTTTTCGGATTAAATATTACTAACATAATCAAAGGGCCGAGTACAACATCAACCCCTGAGAGGATGAGTAAGATATCTTTCCCATTTGCCAATGAAAATAATACGTCGGGATACCAAACGAAACGAATAATGCAAAATACCGTCAGGATCAAGGCGATGCTGAAGCCGAGATGCGCCGCGAAGGCTTGGGCACGTGTAAACGTAGATAATTTTTGCAGACTAATCATGGATTTTCAGTTGGTTTGTTGTGTCGACAAGAAGTTTGGATTTTGTTCGATCTATTTTAGAGCAATTTTTTTCCGCATTTCAAGCGGGGTTTTATTTATTGCTATTGTATTGAAGGGCGCCACTCAACAGACGTTTTGTTTAAGAACTAAATACGTGGGCTGACAAAAAATGTCAGTTTGCAGAATTTGTCTAATTCCACCTGACAAAATATGTCTCAAATATGTATATAAATGTATCGAAATCGAGAAAAATGAGGGAATTTGCTGATAGGCAGGCTGTTTTTGAGCTGGCACACTGTTTGCAATAGAGGAAGCGTGGTACCAAGATGCCTCAATTAACTTAATAGGAGCTTTAAAATGAAAACTTCCAAAATGATCCAAACAGCACAAAAAGGTTTTACTTTGATCGAATTGATGATCGTTGTCGCGATCGTCGGTATCTTGGCTGCGGTTGCATTGCCAGCGTATCAAGATTACACAACAAAAGGTAAAGTAGCAGAAGCAACAAGTATGTCTGAAACAGCACGTTCAGGTTTGGTAATTGCTTTTAATGATGGCTCTTTGACTGCAACAACTGCGAATGCAGATATCGGTTTAGCAGCAGCGGCTTCTATCACAAGTAAATATGTGAAATCAGTTACAGCAGCGGGTACGTCAACAACTGCTGGTACAGTGACAGTTGTTTTGCAAGGTACAAATGACACGACAGTGGATACAAAAAACGTTGTTTACACAATGACATGTGTTGCTGGCGCGCAATGTTCTTGGGCAATCTCAGGCACAGTGCCAACAAAGTTCTTGCCTAAAGCGTAATTCTTAGCGGAATTATAGAAATAGCAAAAAGGTCGCGTAAAGCGGCCTTTTTGATTAGTGGCCAAAATTTGATTTAATACATGGCTGGCAATAAGTTTGTAGAAAAGCAGGAAATTTTGAATTCTCCGTTTGTTCTAGGCATTTTGGTCGGCTTCTTAATTGGATGGATGAAATGATGAGTAGCAAAAAATATCAAAAACTGCAGCAAGGTTTTACCTTGATCGAACTGATGATCGTTGTCGCAATTGTCGGCATTTTGGCGGCGGTCGCATTGCCAGCATATCAAGATTACACAACAAAAGGCAAAGTCGCAGAAGCGACAAGTATGTCTGAAACAGCACGTTCCGGCTTGGTGATTGCGTTTAATGAAGGCACTTTGTCAGCAACAACGACCAATACTAGTATAGGATTGTTGGCGGCGGCCTCCGTGACAAGCAAGTATGTTAAGTCTGTCACCGCGCAAGGTACTTCAACGACAGCGGGCACGGTGACGGTAGTGATGCAAGGTACCAATGACACCACCGTTGATACAAAAAATATCGTGTACACCTTGACCTGCGTACCAGGAGCTCAATGTACTTGGGCAGTGTCAGGAACAGTTCCAACGAAATTCTTGCCGAAGACCTGATTTTAATTGGGTTGAATAAAAAGGTCGCTCCGGCGACCTTTTTCTTTTTTGTGGCGCATCGTTTCGAGTCTGCTCGCGCTACAATGCTGCGCCGAATTCAAGTTCTCGTGTCGAGGGATTGGGGCATGCTTCCTTTTTTAATTTTGCATTCATGAAATTACATTTTTCCTCGCTCGCTCTTTGGTTAAGTCTGCATCGTCTAAGCCTGAGTGTCTTTGCTTTACTTTTGGTGCTTGCCCAGTGCTTACCGATGCATGTGCATCCATTCCGTAGTTATTACCACGAGCTAAGTGGCGTTTTGGCAGTTTTGGTATTGATAGGGTTTGCTGAATTGCAGTCGCCATTTCGTTTCTCATTGCGTAGCCCGCTTGTACTTATCGTCGTTTTGCTGAGCACTTTGATGTTGCAAGTGGGACTAGGTCTGATTGCAGTCGCTGATACTTACTATCTGTTTATGTATGGCATCTTGGCGGCGGCATGCGTGGTGTTTGGATTGACTGCTGCGCGGTCAAGAGAAAATGCCAAACAGTTGTGCTTCGCACTCGCATTGGCGCATCTGGTCGCAGCGGTGATTTCTGTTGGAATGCAGCAAATACAAATCGCCGGTTGGGATGCGCGTCCAATTGTGATGTACATGAACATTCACGCTGGGGTACCGATTCGACCTTTCGCGAATGTGGCTCAGCCAAACCAGTTAGCACTTTTAATTTGTTTTGGTTTTGCTTCTCTTTGGTGGTTGTTACAAGAAAAGCGCTTGAGCGGACCTTGGGCAAGCTTGCTTGCTTTGATCTTAATTTGGGGATTGGTACTGACGCAGTCACGTATTGCATGGATCATTTTGCCTGCATACGCCATTTTGTTGGCACTCGGTTTGGTTAAGCGTGATCGCATCCATTTGTTAGTGCTCGCTAGTCTATTGTTCATATATTGCGTCCTGATGTACTTGTTGCCTGACGTGGCGCAAGCCTTGGGCTTTAAAGTTGCTAGCGTCGCGGATCGCGTCGGCGGACGTTCAGAACGGAGTGTGTTGTTGCAGCAAGCATGGAATATCGCGTTGACGCATCCTTGGCTTGGTGTCGGATGGTCAAATTTTGGTAAAGCACAGCTAGATGTGGCTGCTAACTTTGGTTCTAGCATTTACGCCGAGCATGCTCACAATATTGTATTGAATTTTGCAGCCGAACTTGGACTGCCATTCACTTTATTGTTGGGAATCGCCGTTGCCATATGGCTATGGAAAATTTGTCAGGCTTATGCATCGCGAATGAAGAATAATGAGGGGCAATCGAATGTGATGGCGTTTGGACTCCTGATGCTATTGGCACTTGCAGTCCACAGCATGGTGGAATATCCGCTATGGTATGCCTATGTATTGCTACCGATTTCTTTGGTGATAGGTTTATTGCACGGATACGCTTGGCCTGACAGCAAAGAAAGGTGCTCTGGATTGTTTAAATTCTTCCCAACTTTATTTTTCGTATTGGGAATTGTCGGCTCCATCCTCGTGACTTTGGACTACCATCGGGTTGTCGCTGGGTTTCAGGTTCTACGCTCGGTTCCAGAGCCCACATCCGCTCCCGCGGCCGCTTTGGCGGCGCCAAAATTCACATTGTTACCCGATTTTTTTGATTATTTTCAAATCATGCGGTTACAGCCAAAAACCAATATGAGCGACGAACAAATTCGTTTTGTTGAAAGGGTTAGTCATCGCTTTGCCTATATTCATTTGTTGGATAAACTCGCCCAAACTTATGTGCTAAATGATCGTATTGCGCAAGCAAAACGGACGATGATTAGTATGCAGCGTCTACATCCTGACGCCTATCCAGAGTATTATGATTATTGGAAAATTTTGGCAAGTGGTGATAGTCGCTACGCAAAAGTTTTCGTAGCAATGCCTAGACGCGATGCACGCTAAATTTGATCGGTTGTCGCCTTAGACGATCCGTGCCTTCGCTGACTTCAAAAGAAGACGATTTCTTTGTACTGATAACTTGATTTATTCAAACTGCATGATTAATCATTCCCGAATTCAGCATCCCTTATTGCGTCAGAAAATCATGTCGGCAGAGGCGGCGGCCGCCTTGATTCAGAATGGTGATCATGTTGGTATGAGCGGGTTCACCGGTGCCGCCTACCCAAAATTAATTCCACAAGCATTGGCCAAGCGAATTGAGCAAGCGAATCAAGGTAGTAATACCTTTAGCATAGGACTGTGGACTGGGGCTTCGACCGCACCTGAGTTAGACGGTGCATTGGCTAAAGTGGGCGGTATGAATATGCGTTTGCCGTATCAGTCTGATCCGACTTGCCGCGCTCGCATTAATGCTGGATTAATGGATTATGTTGACCTGCATTTATCGCATGTCGCGCAGTTCGTTTGGTTTGGATTCTTAGGTAAGCTGAATGTCGCAGTCATTGAGGTGGCGGGAATTTTGCCAGATGGGCGTTTGATTCCTTCAACGTCTGTAGGGAATAATAAGACTTGGCTAGATCAAGCCGATAAAGTGATTTTAGAAGTGAATTCGCACCAGAGTGCAGCGCTTGAGGGAATGCATGACATTTACTACGGAACGGAGCGTCCACCCTATCGCAAGCCGATTCCCATGGAGCATACGGGGGATCGTATCGGCGATACCTATTTACGTGTTGATTTGAATAAGATTGTCGCGATCGTTGAAACAGACTGTCCAGACCGAAACACTGAATTTACAGCGCCAGACGAGCAGTCTGAAAGAATCGCAGAACATATTTTGACTTTCTTTGCGCAAGAGGTCGCACTGGGACGTATGCCGCCGAATTTATTGCCTTTGCAGTCAGGTGTCGGCAATATCGCTAATGCGGTATTGGCTGGACTGAATCGCGGTCCTTTTGAAAATTTGAGCGGATTTACGGAAGTCTTACAGGACGGCATGTTGGACATGATCAAGTCGGGAAAGATGAGTATGGCATCCGCGACGGCATTGTCATTCAGCCCTGCTGCAAATCAAGAGTTTCTTGATCATCTCGATTTTTACAAAGAACGTATTATTCTGCGTCCACAAGAAATTTCTAACCATCCAGAATTAATCCGAAGACTCGGCGTCATTGCTATGAATGGCATGCTGGAAGCAGATATCTACGGTAATGTGAATTCGACCCATGTGATGGGAACGCGCATCATGAATGGCATTGGCGGTTCAGGCGACTTTGCACGGAATGCCTATGTCTCGATGTTTATGACACCGTCGACCGCCAAAGGCGGAACCATCTCTTGTATCGTGCCGATGGTCAGTCATGTTGATCATACAGAACATGATGTACAAATTATCGTAACCGAGCAAGGCTTGGCCGATTTGCGTGGTTTAGCGCCGCGCCACAGGGCAGAGCTCATTATTCAACGCTGTGCTCATCCCGATTATCGTCCTGCTTTGCTCGACTATGTTCAGCGTGCGCAAGATAGCGCGAAAGCGGGACACGGTGGCATGCATACACCCCACATACTTGATGAAGCCTTGTCGTGGCATAGTCGTTATGAGAGGGAAGGGCAGATGCTGCCTAAACTTTGAATGAGCGTCAAAGTTTTGCTGAATCGATGAATTCTATTGATCTCAACGCCAACATTGCGGATATTGGTTTGAAATTTGGCTTGAAAATTGATTTGAAATGTTAGCCCGAAATCCCAATGTGAATTTGGGCGAAATTCCCTTCTTACATGACATAGGTATCTGCACAAGTTCAGATCAGGTTAGAAACCTCTTCTCCCACAAACAGGAGAGGGAGTGTTATTGAAACTTAGATTTGTCTAGATGCCGATACATGCGAGTGGGACACAATATACATTGGCCACTCGAAATAATTCAATCAATCACCGCAGTCCAATCCCCCGATTTGCCACCGTGTTTTTCTAAGACACGGATATCACTCATCACCATACCCCGATCAACTGCTTTGCACATGTCATAAATCGTGAGCAAACCAACTTGTACCGAAGTTAAGGCCTCCATTTCAACACCAGTTTTGCCATACGTCTCGACTTGTGCTTGGCATAGTACGGCATGGTTTGCTGCATCGAGTTCAAAGTCAACCGTGACGCGGGTTAAGGCTAAAGGGTGGCAAAGAGGAATGAGATCGCTAGTACGTTTAGCCGCCATGATCGCTGCGATTCTTGCGATCCCAATCACATCGCCTTTCTTTGCATGACCATTTTGTATTAAAGCAAAAGTCGCAGGCTGCATACGAATTTTGCCAGCCGCACGGGCGATTCTGTGGGTATTGTCTTTGTTGCCGACGTCCACCATATGGGCTTGTCCGCCTTGATCAAAATGGGTCAAACCACCATTGACTTCGGCAGAGGGAGTTATAGAAAATTTGCTAGTCATAAATAAATTCTCGATGCGTTTTGGCTGCTGGTGAGTGGTTGTTAGCGAATGTGGGCGAATGTGAGTTAAGATATGCTGTCTCAAAAAAGGCGATAAGCTCAGTGTCGTTCTATCAGGCAACATCGACCGCAACCAACCAGTTTGTAGTAAAGCGTTTTGTATTTAATTCGTGATCATATCATCGTGAAAAAAGAATTCCCGAAATTTCGTTTTAAGTTGATCCAGCTCACTATCTCGATGTGTTTTGGTAGCACTTTGCTCTTGCCTCACTTGGGATATGCACAAACGGGCACGATTTCGACCCTTCCTTCTACGCCTCCCAGCACGACGCAAAATACACCGAAGAATCAAAGCTTGCCGACTTTGGGCGATGCTGCCCGTGGTGATTTATCACCGATTATGGAACGCAAAATTGGTGAGCAGATCATGAGCAGTGTGCGGCGTGATCCCGATTATTTAGAAGATGGTCCAGTGATTGAATATTTGACCAAACTCGGTAATTCGCTATTGGATAAACGGCCTGATGCGCGTGGCGAAGAGTCTTACGAGTTTGAGTTTTTTGCCGTACGTGACCCAGTCTTGAATGCGTTTGCTTTCCCCGGCGGTTTCTTGGGATTTCATTCAGGCTTGATTTTGGCCGCACAGTCCGAGTCGGAGCTCGCTTCCGTCATGGGACATGAAATTGGGCATGTGTCGCAGCGCCATATTGCGCGTATGCTAGGCAATCAAAAAAACGATTTCTTGATTCCGATCGCTGCGATTATATTGGCAGCCTTAGCGGCGCGTACTAGCCCTGATGCCGCAATGGGCATGATTATGGGCGGGCAAGGTCTTGCGATTCAAAGGCAATTAAATTTTAGTCGCGATGCAGAGCGCGAAGCAGATCGCATCGGCTTTCAAATTCTTAAAGATGGTGGCTATGATACCGCCGGCATGTTGGCTTTTTTTGGACGTATGCAGCACGCCTCGCGTAATTACACCGACAATGGTTTGTCGTATCTACGGAGCCATCCGCTCACCAGCGAACGGATGGCAGATATCCAAGGGCGCTTATTTGGTGAACGCTATCGCCAACGCGTTGATGGGTTAGATTTTTATTTGACGCAAGCGCGCGTACGCGTTTTGCAAGACAGTAAAGCGCAAGGCTTAATCGATGCCGCAGTCGCGTTTGAAAATCAAATTAAAAATGGTAACGAAGAGCGTCGGCTCAGTGGCGAATATGGATTGGCATTTATTGCTTACAAAAAGAATGACTTTTTGAAGGCGGAAAAACTTTTAGATACCCTAGTTGCACACATCGCGCAAATGCCAAATCAAAAAAAATGGCTAAAAGAAACCAGCGCGTTTGCGAGTCTCGCCATCGATATTGAAATGGGCAAAAAACGTCCAGATTTAGCTGTCGCCAAAGCTAAAGCCGCATTGCGTGATCTGCCATTAGCACGCGGCCTAGCGCATCAATACGCCGAAGTGTTGATCGAAGCAAAAAACTACAAAGAAGCCGAAGCTTTTTTGCGTGACCAGATCAGCCTGTATCGCCGCGAAGCCAAGTTACAGCACTTACTTGCAAAATCCTATGCAGCAGAAGGCAAGCAAGCACTACAACATATCGCCTTAGCTGAAGCCTACGCCTTAGAAGGTGCACTACCCGCAGCTTTAGCCCAACTCGACATTGCTCGCCTTGATCCCGATGTGAAATATTACGATTTGTCTGTGATAGACGCGCGTGAGCGTGAATGGAAAGAAAAGCGTAAAGAGGAATTGGAAGACGAAAAGAAGGGGAAGTAGGGAGTATAGTTTGAATGGTCAAAGTGTTTGGTAAAATGCAAGAATAGGATGACGTATTTCACGGACATGTTAATACTGATTAAATGTGCAGTGCCATGCTGGAAACCCAATATTTACAAGCCTTTGGAGGCAATGAATGAAAAATGTTATGCGTCATCTTAAATTATTAGGCGACATTGTATTGGCTATATCTATTTAGGTAACTTCAAGCATGAGCCGCGCTTTCTTTCGCGAACCCATACCGGAAATTTACAAATGTGCGGAGCTAATTCGAACCGCAGTAGAGGCGCATATTTCAGGTAATAGTGAGGTCGCTAGTGACCTATTTAATTTAGCAAATGACATAGCGGTTAGGGAGTGGTTGGAATCAATATGGGGGAAATCAAGCCCTTATGTTAAGTTCAAGTCAGTACCGAATAGTCTGCCAATACTTTCAAAAGAAGATCGTCTTGAGGTTCGAATGCCAAGTGGCCAGCAAAAAGCAAGCTTACTCCGCCGTGATGGATTTTACTGTCGATTTTGTGAAATTCCTGTAATTAGAAAAGAAGTACGTCACTACCTTCATACCATTTATCCAAATACCTTGCCTTGGGGGAGAAAAAACATTTCTCAGCACGCTGCATTTCAAGTCATGTGGGCACAGTACGACCACATAATCCCCCACGCTCGCGGTGGCACTAATTCGCTAGAAAATATGGTAATTACTTGTGCTGCTTGCAATTTTGGCCGTATGGATTTCACTTTAGAAGAAGTAGGCATTGAAGACCCAAGATCTAGACTTATAAAAAGAGGTTTATGGAATGGAATGGAACATGTCCTTCCACTTAGGCAGCGAGTGGAATGGAACCATGTGTCACAGTCGCTCAACTTTCGGTTAACGTGACGACTCAAAGCTGGGCTTTGGGTCACTTCCATGCCCGCGGCATTCTGGCAGCACGTTATCTTCAACATTAACCTCGTAGGAAAGAAATGCGCAAAACAATCTCCTATAAGTCATTTGATGATCTTGGTCGAGTTAAATTGTCAAGATCCTTCTATATGAGAGAATTTCTTTATAGCGAAATCTCGAACTTTTATGGCGTACAAAACATTCCGGAAAATCCCGATTTAGCTGTAGCTAATGGTCGTAACCTCTGTGAGAGCCTTCTTGAGCCACTCAACTCAACATTTGGACGTATATCTATACGCTCCGCATACCGTTCTCTCGCGGTTAATGGTCTCGGAAATGAAAAGGGCCACAATTGTGGTTCAAATGAGAAAAACTATGCGAACCACATCTGGGATATACCTGATTCTGAGGGACTACATGGAGCTATGGCCTGCATTATTGTTCCTTGGTTTACAGAGCGCTATGAGGCCGGTGCGGACTGGCGAGCAATGGCTTATTGGATTCACAACAATCTTCCGTATAGCGAACTCCAATTCTTTCCAAAGTTATGCGCATTCAACATCGGTTGGCACGAGAAGCCAAAACGTAAAATTGAAAGCTATATTAAGGGTTCTTCCGGCATACTCACTCAAGGTGAGCCTGTAAATCCAAAATATGCTGATTGCTATGCAACCTTTCCCGAAATGAAGCTTTGACTGCGCTGCCAATAGCTCGCTCAAGTATGACGACTTCAGCTATGACGAATTCGAAGTCGTCACTAAGCTACAACATTGGAAATTAATTGTGTAAATCTAATACTTCGAAACACGGAGAAACCGGTTTGACTAATCGAAGGCGAGCAAAGAATAAATGGCGCAGATCTATTGTTGCCAAAATGCAGTTCATCGCGGCTGCTGGCAATAGCCAACCTCGTTTAGTAAGCTCGTCAAATCCGTTTGCTGCAAAACGATTTCCCGCCCAGCAATTCTTGCAGTAATCTTGAATTGAGAGGTACTTTCTGTCGATGCTTCCATGAACTCTAGCAATCGCTCTTCAGCTAAAGTCTGCTGATTCTCTTTGAGTGTGTCGAGAAACAAGCCAATGTCACGGTCGTCCAGTTGGCATAAATACTGATCAGCATGACACGCAATATTCCCATCATCTAACATCCAAACCCGTGTCGCGGGCGGCATGATTTGTCCCGTATGCAAACGCCAGGTTTGATCTGGCAAGATTTGCGCGATGTAAGGCGTTGCGGCTAAATCGACATAGACTTTTTGCGGTCCATTTTGAAAGAACCAATTCCCATTGTCATCGCATAGATAGTTGCGATTGATAAAGCTTTGTAGCGTTGGGTTGCGAATCACATCACCTGGCAAATTTAACGCTTGTGCACGTTCGTCGCGCATGCGCCAGTTGCCGCGTGCATCGAGACTTAGCCAGCCGTAGCAATCCGGCACATTCGGCCATTTGGCCATGGCGGCGAGAACGATGTCATCCATGTGCTTGTAGATGGGAGATGATTTTTTCGGGTAGCCAATCTAGTTTGCCGGGGAAGGCTCCTTGCGCAAATCCGACGTGACCGCCATGTTGTGGATAATCGAGTGTGACATAAGTCGATGCCGATTTGGGTAAAAATTGCGCGGGCATGAAGGGATCATTTTGCGCATTGAGCACCAAGGTCGGCACTTGAATTTCATTTAGTACCAAACAAGCACTGGCTCTGTGCCAGTAATCATCAACGTCACGATAACCATGCAAAGGTGCGGTGACGACATTGTCGAACTCGTATAGGTTCTTGGCGCTAAGCATGCGTTCACGATCAAATAGCTTGGGGAATTGCGTGAGCTTGTGCAGGCATTTTGGCTTCAAGGTTTGTAGAAAATTTTTCGTATAAATACGATTAAAGCCACGCGATAAAGTTGCGCCGCTATTGGTTAAATCCAGTGGTGCCGAGACCGCACAAGCGGCATCGACGATGCGGGCGCTCGATTGCGATTCACCTAGCCAACGTAATAAAGCATTGCCGCCTAGCGAGACGCCGCTGGCATAGAACTTCGCTTGCGGATGGGCTGCTGTAAATTGGCTATGCAGACGACGGATGATCCAGTTGATTTCTTGCGCATCGCCGGAGTGATAAAAACGCGGTGCTTGATTCGGCTCGCCTGAGCAACCACGAAAATGTGGCACTGCGCCCGACCAACCTAAACTTTTTAATTTGTCCATCAAGGCGCGGGCGTAGTGACTATTGCTGGAGCCTTCTAAGCCATGAAATAAAACCAGAAACGGTTTGCCCGCTTCGCCATCTAAAAAATCGACGTCGATAAAATCTTGATCGGGGGTGGTCCAACGTTCACGTCGGAGTGCAACCTCAGGCTTGTGCATCAAGGTTGCTGGATAAATGGTCTGGGCATGGCCGCCTGCCAGCCACCACGGGGAGGAGTAGTGCATTTATTCTGTGTCGTTCAATGTAAGACGTCAGCTTTGGTGAGATCAACTGGTGCCGATCCCGCTGCCACTGAGGCGTGATGCGTCGCGATGCGCCAACCACGCGGCGTTTTGATATACACATTGGTGGCGATAATGTGAACGTCTTGGGCGATCTGATCTTTGGGGTGTAGTTCTTCGATCACACTATGCACTGCCGTCAATAAATTATGCATGGCGTGCAATTGGCGTGTGTGAATATGCATGCTGCCATTTTCAAAGATCGCTTCCCACGAAGCGCGGATTTCGGCGTGCCCGACTAAACGCGGTGAATTGGGATGAACACAGACAATTTCTTCATCTTCTGCCCAAAGTGCCATCATCGCGTCGAGGTCGCCACGCGCTATCGCATCGTAAAAGGCGATTTCGACTTCATCTGCACTACCGTTGAGCTGCTTTTTGGCGGGCATGTGATTTTCTCGTGTGAGTGTCTTTTGGGCGGAAACAGCGAAGCAGTCTGCCAGCTGCTAGTGTGCTTTCAATACCGTTCCCGCAGCCAATTTGTAAACAGTGCCGCAATAGGAGCAAGTCGCTGAATCACCATGCGACAAGTCCAAATAGACGCGTGGATGGGAAGACCACAAAGGCATGGCAGGATTAGGGCAATGTGCTGGCAAGTCGCTGGCTTGTAATTCAACTGCGGCGGCAGTATTGGATGGCTTATTTGACATGTTTTTCTCCTCATTGAGTGAATTTGCTTTAGCGCATGATTTTAACGGATTCCACTCCATTTGCGGAGAGCGATTAGCATGCAAGATGGTCTTGAGCAATGAACTTTCACAAATGTTTTGCGTTGACGCTAAGCAAGTATTGGTATGCAGCGTTACAATACGGGTTTTGCAGCAGCGCTTTGCTTGCAATGTTCCTCAATTCTCATGCTTATCTGACGCTGTTGCGTTGCCCACTATGTTAAAAGACTGGAATTCGGCTCTCTTTCGCGAAGGCTTTAAGGCTTCCGCGCCATCTCTATTTGGCATGGCTGCTTGGGGTATGGTCGTTGGCGTCGCCATGATTAAGGCGGGGTTGAGTTTGCCGCAGGCTTTTGGGATGACGCTGTTGGTCTTTGCTGGCTCTGCGCAATTGGCAGCTTTGCCTCTGATTGTGGCGAACGCGCCGATTTGGGTGATCTTTGCGACCGCCTTGATTGTGAATTTACGCTTTTTGATTATGTCAGCCTTGATTGCGCCGCGCTTTGCGCATTTACCTTGGGCAAAGCGCATCGTGTTTGGTTTCTTGACTGGCGATATTTCTGTTCCTTTGTTCATGAATCGCTTTCCCGCGATGTGGCAAAACGCAGCAGAGGAGCGTGATCAGGTGTTGTACTTGAAAGGCTTGATCGTTCCGAACTGGTTTGTCTGGCAGGCAGGTTCCATTCTGGGCATTTTGGCGGGCAGTCAGGTGCCTATGCATTGGGGCTTAGGATTTGCGGGAACCTTGGCAATCTTGTGTATTTTGTTGCCGATGATGCGCAATCGCCCAGGATTTATCGGTGTTTTAGTGGCTGGTGTTGTGGCTGTAGCTGCACATGCCATGCCGTATAAGCTGGGATTGTTGCTCGCGGTGTTAATCGGTATGGCGGTGGCAATGTGGGTAGAGGAGCATATGAATCCAGTTCAGCAGGAGCAAGGTGATGAGTGATATCGAAATCTGGGCCGTGATCATCTTGCTGACAATCGCGACGGTGGTTGATCGCAGCGCATTTTGGGTGGTTGGTCATCATATTAATTTGCCCAGACGAGTGCAAGAAGCTTTACGTTACGCGCCAAGTTGCGCCTTGGCTGCGATTGTCGCGCCCGACTTTTTTATCAATGACAATCAACTAGTCACCTCTCTGCATAACCCGAAATTGATTGCGGGAGTTGTCGCATCTGCTTTCTATCTTTGGAAGAAAGATATGTTGTTGACTATTGTTTTTGGCATGGGAATATTCAGCTTGGTACGCTTGTACTTCTAATCCTCAGCAAGCCTAAAGATACCTGAATAAAATTTCATAAAAGTCAATATTGGTGAGAAAAATCGTGAATCGCGCTCGTGTTTTGGTAAAATACGCGATTAATTTAAAAATTCACGGAATTGTTGATTTACTTGCTTTTTAGATCATTGCAAGACAATCGCAGGCTGCCGTGATGCCACGCCTCGATTTATTCCTTCTCATCTTAATTGGTCCTGCTATGCAATTTAATCGTCTGAGCGATCTCATCGCTGCTAATAAACTCCAAGGTCAACGTGTCTTTATTCGTGCAGATTTGAATGTTCCGCAAGACGATGCAGGCAATATTACAGAAGACACGCGTATCCGCGCTTCTGTGCCAGCGATTCAACAGGCTTTGCAAGCTGGCGCCGCCGTGATGGTGACATCCCATTTGGGTCGCCCAACCGAAGGTGAATTCAAAGCGGAAGATTCTTTGGCCCCAGTAGCAACACGTTTATCGGAATTATTGGGCGTGACGGTTGAACTCAAACAAAACTGGGTTGATGGCGTGGAAGTAGCTGCTGGTCAAGTCGTATTGTTAGAAAATTGCCGCGTCAATAAAGGCGAAAAAAAGAACGATGACGCGCTCGCGCAAAAAATGGCGAAGCTGTGCGACATTTATGTAAACGATGCATTCGGCACCGCACATCGCGCAGAAGCGACGACCCACGGTATCGCAAAATATGCGTCTATCGTTTGCGCTGGTCCTTTGTTGTCGGCTGAATTGGATGCCTTGGGTAAAGCGCTCGGTCAACCAGCACGTCCATTGTCGGCGATTGTGGCTGGCTCTAAAGTCTCTAGCAAATTGACCATCTTAAAATCTCTCGCCGAAAAAGTAGATCAATTGATCGTCGGCGGTGGTATCGCGAATACTTTCATGCTGGCAGCAGGTTTGAAGATTGGTAAGTCTTTAGCTGAGGCTGACTTGGTAGGCGAAGCCAAGGCGATTATGGACATGATGGCAGCGCGTGGCGCGATTGTGCCGATTCCAACCGATGTAGTTTGTGCAAAGGAATTTTCTCCAACAGCTGTTGCAACAGTAAAAGCAGTCGCAGATGTACAAGACGATGACATGATTTTGGATATCGGTCCTGACACAGCCAATGCATTGGCCGCACAAATTCGTCAAGCAGGTACGATCGTGTGGAATGGCCCAGTTGGCGTGTTCGAGTTCGATCAATTTGGGAATGGCACCAAAGTATTGGCTGAAGCAATTGCGGAATCCAATGGCTTCTCGATTGCTGGCGGCGGCGATACTTTAGCCGCGATTGCCAAGTACAACATCACAGAAAAAATTGGCTATATCTCCACTGGCGGCGGCGCATTCTTGGAATTTTTGGAAGGCAAAACTTTGCCAGCCGTAGAGATTTTGTTGCAAAGAGCGGCGCAATAATCTGCGCTCTTTGAGGCTAAATTTTTGGCTAAAGAGATTTTTAGTTTTAAGCACGACCTTGTAAAAATTATCCATCAGGAGATTCAATGTTACGCGGAACCAAAATTGTAGCGACAGTAGGCCCGGCATCCAGTGATCTGGATACTTTAGTTAGTATGTTAAAAGCTGGTGTGAATGTGGTTCGTTTGAACTTCTCACACGGCAAGGCACAGGACCATATTGATCGCGCTGCACTGGTACGTAAAGCGGCAGAAGTCTGTGGCATTGAGATCGCGATTATGGCGGACATGCAAGGTCCGAAAATTCGTATCGGTAAATTTGAAAACAGTAAAATTCAAATTGAGAACGGCGATAAATTTATTCTCGATGCAGACTGTGCTTTAGGTAATCAAGAGCGTGTCGGACTCGATTACAAAGCCTTGCCGCGTGATGTTAAAGCAAACGACGTATTGCTCCTTAACGACGGTTTGATCGTCTTGATCGTCGATAAAGTGGTGGGTAACGAGATTCACACCACAGTTAAAATTGGTGGTGAACTGTCGAACAACAAAGGTATTAATCGCCAAGGTGGTGGTTTAACTGCACCCGCATTGACGGCAAAAGATATGGAAGACATCAAAACAGCGATGTCTTTCCAAGCCGATTATTTGGCGATTTCTTTCCCCAAAAATGCGACAGATATGGAAATGGCGCGCCAGTTAGCGAATATCGCAGGTGAGCCTTACGGCCACAAGCCGATGATGATCGCAAAGATTGAACGTGCAGAAGCGATACCGGTGTTGCAAGAGATTTTGGATGCGTCAGACGGCATTATGGTCGCGCGTGGTGATTTGGCGGTAGAGGTGGGTAATGCAGCGGTTCCTGCTTTACAAAAACGTATGATCAAGATGGCGCGTGCATCGAATAAATTGACGATCACAGCGACGCAAATGATGGAATCGATGATCGTCAATGCCGTGCCAACCCGTGCCGAAGTCTCTGACGTGGCCAACGCCGTATTGGATGGTACAGATGCGGTGATGTTGTCGGCGGAAACGGCGTCAGGCAAATATCCGGTAGTGACAGTGGAAACCATGGCGGCGATTTGTATCGAAGCGGAAAAGCACCAAGAGTGCAAACTTGATGCTGACTTTTTGAATTTGCAATTCACCCGGATTGATCAATCGATTGCCTACGGTGCTTTGTTTACAGCGCATCATTTACGGGTGCAAGCGATTGCGGCGTTGACTGAATCCGGTTCAACTGCATTGTGGATGAGTCGCCAAAGTATCGACGTGCCTTTGTTTGCCTTGACACCAAGCGTGGCGACTATGCGTAAAGCAGCCTTGTACCGCAATGTACAGACCTTCAAATTGCCGTACAACCCAGATCGCGATTTGGTTTTGCAACAAGCAGAAAACGTCTTGTTAGAAAAAGGTGCGGTGAAGAAGGGCGATTTAATCGTTGCGACTTGGGGTGAGCAAATGGGTAAGGTGGGTGGTACCAACGCGATGAGGATAGTAAAAATCGGCGAATAAATAAACTGATTTTTAGGGCGCATTGCGTTGTTGCAAAGCCTCGCAATACTAGTGTATTGCTGCGTTTTGCGCCTAGCACTGCATCCCTAAAAATCAGTTTCTTAGCAGTGCCGAATTAGAAGAGTAACGAACACGATTCAAACAGCCGAAGTCAAAGGCCACAAGCTTAAAGAAGTGCTGAGTAAGCGTAGCGAGCGGTCACAGTTTGGATTGAGAAGCGCAGCTGTACTTGAGTACAGCGAGCATCGCCAATTCAAAATGTGGTCGCGCAGTAGCTTAATCAGCATTTCGACGGAAGATTTTTTTATTTGGAGTTAAAAACTATGTCTCTCGTATCAATGCGTCAATTGCTGGATCATGCAGCTGAAAATGGCTATGGTATTCCAGCGTTTAATGTCAATAACTTAGAACAAGTTACTGCAATCATGGAAGCGGCGAATGAAGTTGGTGCGCCGGTGATTATGCAAGCTTCTGCTGGTGCGCGTAAGTACGCTGGTGAAGCTTTCTTGCGTCATTTGATTTCTGCTGCGGTCGAAGCTTATCCACATATTCCTGTGGTGATGCATCAAGATCATGGTCAATCGCCAGCAGTTTGTATGGCAGCGATCAAGTCTGGTTTCACTTCCGTGATGATGGATGGTTCCTTGATGGAAGACGGCAAATCGGTCGCTAGCTACGAATACAACGTAGCGGTATCCAAAGAAGTCGTGAAATTCTCTCACTCTATTGGTGTAACGGTCGAAGCAGAATTGGGTGTACTGGGCTCCTTGGAAACCATGATGGGCGACAAAGAAGACGGTCACGGCGCGGACGGAAAAATGACACGCGAACAGTTGTTGACCGACGTTGCACAAGCTGCTGACTTCGTGAAACAAACTCAGTGCGACGCCTTGGCGATTGCAATTGGTACTTCGCACGGTGCGTACAAATTCTCTCGCAAGCCTACCGGTGATATTTTGGCGATCGATCGTATTAAAGAAATCCACACACGCATTCCGAATACCCATTTGGTCATGCACGGCTCTTCTTCCGTACCACAAGAATTGCTCGAAGAAATTCGTCAATTCGGCGGCGATATGAAAGAAACCTATGGCGTACCAGTGGAAGAAATCGTGATCGGTATTCAAAACGGCGTGCGTAAAATCAATATCGATACGGACATTCGCTTGGCGATGACTGCTGCGATTCGTCGTTATATGTTTGAAAATCCAAGCAAGTTTGATCCACGCGATTACTTGAAGCCAGCGCGTGAAGCAGCGAAATTGGTTTGTAAAGCACGCTTCTTAGCATTTGGTTGCGAAGGTCAAGCGGCAAAGATCAAACCGATGACTTTGGAAAAAGTTGCAGAACAATATAAATCAGGTGCATTAGCTCAGGTTGTGAACTAATCTGAACTGATCACTTTTTAGATCGAAGTAAACCGGGCGCGTGGTGCGCCCCGCAGGGAGATTCAAAGCTTGTTTGTTGATACGGCGCACGTATTGATGAAGAACTGATGAATCTCCCTTCAGCATTTTTTTTGAGACCACATTATGACTACGCAAATAAACTCCACTTTACATTCGCTACCACTGTTAGGTCGTGGCAAAGTCCGTGATAACTATGCCGTTGGCGAAGATAAGCTGTTGATCGTGACAAGTGATCGCTTGTCGGCATTTGACGTGATCATGAATGAAGCGATTCCTGATAAAGGTCGCGTACTCAATCAAATGGCGAACTTTTGGTTTGAAAAACTCAGTCACGTGGTGCCAAATCATTTGACCGGTATTGACCCAGTGTCCGTGGTCGCACCTGATGAAGCAGAACAAGTACGTGGTCGTGCAGTCGTCGCGAAACGTTTAAAACCTATCATGGTGGAAGCAGTCGTGCGCGGCTACATCATCGGCTCTGGTTGGAAAGACTACCAAGATACGGGCGCGATTTGCGGTATCCAATTGCCAGCGGGTTTGCCACAGGCAGCTAAGTTAGACGCCCCAATTTTCACGCCAGCCGCAAAAGCGGAAATGGGTGAGCATGACGAGAACATCAGCTTTGCTGAAATGGAAAAACGCATCGGTGCAGAACTCGCTGCCAAGATGCGCGACATTAGTATTCAACTTTATACAGAAGCAGCAAACTACGCAGCAACACGCGGCATCATTATTGCCGATACGAAGTTTGAATTTGGTCTCGATGACAATGGCGTATTGCATTTAATGGATGAAGTGTTGACGGCGGACTCATCACGCTTCTGGCCAGCAGATTCTTACGCAACAGGCATTTCTCCACCATCATTCGATAAGCAATTCGTACGTGATTACTTAGAAACCATCACAAGCTGGAATAAGACAGCACCAGCGCCGACATTGCCAGACGAAGTGGTTCAAAAAACCGCAGCGAAATACCGTGAAGCTTTAGAGCGCTTAACGGGTGAAAGTTTGAAGGCGTAATATGAGCGACGCAACATTCAACGCAACGCCTATCATCGGTGTCGTGATGGGCTCTTCATCCGATTGGGATGTGATGCAACACGCCGTGACTATGTTGAAAGAATTCGGCATTCCGTTCGAGGCGCAAGTGGTGTCAGCACATCGTATGCCAGATGAAATGTTCACCTATGCCGAGACAGCACGTAGTCGCGGTATCCGCGGCATCATTGCAGGTGCTGGCGGTGCGGCGCATTTGCCTGGCATGATCGCAGCGAAAACCATCGTGCCTGTATTTGGGGTGCCTGTGCCATCGAAGTATTTGCGTGGCGAAGACTCTTTGCTGTCTATCGTGCAAATGCCAAAAGGCGTTCCTGTGAATACTTTTGCGATTGGTGAAGCAGGCGCAGGTAATGCGGCCTTGGCAGCGATTGCGATGTTAGCGACGACTGATGATGCGATGGCGGCGAAGTTAGAAGCCTTCCGCGCCAAGCAAACGCAAGTTGCGCGGGATATGCATTTGCCTTTGTAATACGGTAGTTTTGGCGAAGGAATCAATTTTCTTTGCCGTAGAAGCACATAGGTCACAGTGCCGTGATTCTTGTGCTCAGGCCATTCAGGCGTCATCCCTGCGTAGGCAGGGATCCAGTGTATTTAGGCTTTTACGCCGCTGGATTCCCGCCTTCGCGGGAACGACGTTGAGTAACAAGCGCTCTCGATTTTTGAGTTTTGCACTAGCATCAAACCACGTTTCAAGTCGCATTTAATTTGTATCGTATCAGCATGGAAAAACCAACGATGTCCACGTCTATCAACACCAATCCACAATTCCCCAATACGCAATCCAGCATGTTAGGCATGGTCGGTGGCGGACAATTAGGACGTATGTTTGTGCACGAAGCCCAAGCCTTAGGTTTTAAAGTTATGGTATTAGAACCAGAAGCGGGCAGTCCTGCAGCACATGCCGCCGACGCACATATTCAAGCAACCTACGATGACGCGGCGGCTTTGCAAAAGTTAGCGGAGGCGTGTGCTTCATTTACGACAGAATTCGAAAATGTGCCAGCAAGTAGTTTGGCCAAATTAGCCGAAACGGGTTTCGTTGCGCCAAGCGCGGCATGTGTGTCGATCGCCCAAGACCGTATTGAGGAGAAAGCTTTCTTCACGCGTTGTGCGCCACAAACCGGCATCTTGCCTGCACCGCACGCGATTTTGCGTACAGCAGATGATCTGGAAAAAGTCAGTGCCGATTTATTCCCAGGGATTTTGAAAACAGCGCGCATGGGCTATGACGGTAAAGGTCAAGTCCGCGTGAAATCGATGGAAGAGTTGCGCGCGGCTTTTGCTAATCTCAAAGGTGTGGTGTGTGTGCTGGAAAAAATGCTGCCACTCGCCTATGAAGTTTCGGTGTTGGTAGCGCGGGGCGCGGATGGTCAAGCCGTCGTCTATCCGATTGCAGAAAACGTACATCGTGACGGCATCTTGTTCACGACCACCGTACCTAGTCCGCACGTGTCTGAACAAGCTGCTTTAAAAACGCAAAACGCAGCACTGAAATTGATCGCCGATATTGATTATGTTGGCGTACTCTGTATAGAATTTTTTGTACTGCAAGATGGCTCTGTCGTCGTCAATGAAATGGCACCGCGACCACACAATAGCGGTCACTATACGATTGATGCATGCGTGACTAGTCAGTTCGCGCAACAAGTACGCGCAATGGCGCGTTTGCCTTTGGGTGACGTGCGTCAACATTCGCCTTGCGTGATGTTGAATATTCTTGGTGATATTTGGTTTGATGGCGAATCTGTGCGTCAACCCGCGTGGGATAAAGTGTTAGCCTTGCCATCAGCCCACTTGCATTTATACGGCAAGGCAGAAGCGCGTCGTGCGCGCAAGATGGGGCACATCACATTTATCGCGCCAACATTGGAGCAAGCACAAGACGAGATGCGCCAAGCGTGTGCGATTCTCGGTATCGCTGTTTGATCCAGACTGAGGTTGAGATTGAATTCTACTGAGCAAATTCTTGCGGCTGCCCGCGCCTTAGAACAAGGCGCTTTAGTTGGTTTCCCGACAGAGACGGTGTACGGCCTTGGTGCCGACGCAGAAAACATTAATGCCGTCGCGAATATCTATAAAGCCAAAGGACGTCCATCGAATCATCCTGTGATAGTGCACCTGGCACCAGAAGCAGATATCAGTTACTGGGTGAAAGAGATCCCTGCGCCAGCGCAAGCATTAATCGATGCGTTTTGGCCTGGTCCTTTAACCTTGATTTTGAAGCGCGCCGAGCATATTCCTGATGCGGTATCCGGTGGCCAAGATTCGATTGGTATTCGTTGCCCATCACATCCAGTGGCACAAGCTTTATTGCGTGCGTTTAAAGATGGCAAAGGCGGCGTGGCGGCGCCATCGGCAAACAAGTTTGGGCATGTCAGTCCAACCAAGGCTGAGCACGTCATCGAAGAGTTTCCTGCTGAAATCGCGAATGGCATGATCGCTGCTGTACTCGACGGTGGGCAAAGTGATGTCGGCATAGAATCAACGATTGTCGACATGAGCCGCTTAGCAACGCATGGGCCGGTGCTGTTGCGTCCCGGTCATATCACGGCGCTGCAATTGGAACAAGTGTTAGGCATGGCAGTGAATGCGCCAGATCAAGCCGCACCGCGTGCTTCCGGTACTTTAGAAGCGCACTATGCACCAAGTACCCCGGTTGCGATGGTTGCAGTTGCAGAACTCGAATCCGTTATTTCCCGATTACTCTCTGCGGGAAAGCGCGTCGCAGTAATGGCTTATCAGCCGCATATTAGCAACGCTCAGTTACAAGCGTGGCGCCAATTAAACAATGATCCCATTTCATATGCGCATGATCTGTATGCTGATTTGCGTGAACTTGATCATGTGCAGGCGGATATCATTTTGGTGGAAGCCTTGCCAAGTACGCGTGATTGGCAAGGCGTCGCAGATCGATTACGTCGTGCTGCGTTTGATTCGCAGGGCGTATTGCAAACGCTTTTGAGTGACTCAGTGGCTTAAAATCGCCATTTCAAACCCGCTTCCAATTTTTGTTGTGGCACATGATTGATTTTGCCATCACGCTCAAACTCTAAGGTCATATCGAGATGCTGCGTCATCTTAAAATCAAGGCCGAGACCAAGTAGCGGACGTACCGCTCGCGAGGAATTTGTGTATCCATTTTGTGCGCTAAACGCCGAGCGAATTTGTGCTACACCTAGTTTGCCGAACACATTCCATGCATCTCCTAGCGGCATAGTCACTTTACCAGCGGTGTACAACATCTTGACGTTCAAATTCGCAAATGCAGTGTTTTTTTCTGGGCTTTGGAAGTGATAGCCTGAGCTTAAGTAACCCGCTTCTAGGCTGAATTGATTCGTAAAATTCCAGCCTCCATACAATTTTTTAGAGAGCTTATGCTCATTATCGGCGACAAATTTTCCAGGCGCATATTGCCATGATCCTTCGCCTGGCGTTGCAATCGAAATTCCTAAATAAGGTTCTTGTGCCAAGGTTGCGGTGGAAAAACATAGACTTGTTGCGACGAAAAGAAATGCAAATGGATACTTCATATTGGCCTCTAGTAACTTGAAATAGGGTTGATCAAAAGTGATCGCATACTAAGTCTTCGTTGTTCAAGACGACAGTGCCGAAAGTCATATTCCTTGAAAAATTTGGCCTAAATATAACCCGATTCCAGTCCACGTAATACCGCGCGAATTCTATCCCGTACCTCCAATTTGCTGAGGATATTCGAGATATAGTTTTTTATCGTACCTTCGCTCAGGGCTAAGGCATTGGCGATTTCAGCATTGCTCAATCCAGCTGCCATCAATGCTAAGATTTCAGTTTCTCTTGCGCTTAATTTTTCATTGTTGGACTCACTGCGTTGTTGCGTGCATGCTTGATGTTGCCCTGCTGGCACTTGAGCGCTAGTGGCTTTGTTGAGCAGTGAATCGCGTAATTTCTCCGTGAGTGCTGGCCGAAACAGACTACCGCCTTGGACCACATGACGAATACCTTCGGTCAATCGTTCTAAGGAAATATCTTTTAACAAAAAACCTCTCGCACCAGCGCGTATCCCGTCGAGCATTGCTTCATCATCGTCAAATGTCGTTAATAAGATCGTTGGTGGTAATTGCTTTGCATGCGCTTGTAAAAAATCGATGCCCGAGCATTGTGGCATACGGATGTCTAACAATAATAAGTCGATGCTTTGTGGTTGCGGCGTAAGTAAGGCGCGCGCCTCTACGCCATTGCTCGCTTCGTACACCACACGTATATCACTGGTCATATTTAATAGACCGCTTATGCCGCTTCGTACTAAAGCTTGGTCATCCACTAAGGCCATATGAATCATGTTGGGAATCCTTTGAACGCCACATCAAATGGAATTTGTAATTCCAAATAAAATCCTTGCTTGGACGCATGCTTTAAGCTCAGTGTGCCATTGCATAGTTCGAGTCGTTCGCGCATCCCTTGTAGGCCGTGATTTGGTTGGAGAGTGTCGCAACCTTGACCATCATCCTGGATTTGAATATTGAGCATGTGCTCGTATTGCTTAAGCGTGATTTGTAAGGTTTGTGCATCAGCATGTCGAATGACATTGGTAATCGCTTCCTGAACACAATAAAAAATACAGTGTGCAATGTGCATAGGAACTGGTGTCTTTAGCTCATCAAATTGCAGCGTAATTTTGGGTTGGGGGATTGATGCGCACAAGATGCGCAAAGCTTGTTGCAAGTTGATTTCTTTATCGCTTTTTTCGCTACTGACGACACTACGTACTTCTGCAAGTAAATCGTGCGCAAGTTCGCGCGACACTTGCAATGCTTGCTGTAGTCGCGTATCTAGCGATGGCGTTTTTGACTCTATATTTGATTCTGTATTCGACTCTGCACTCGACGCCATATTCAAATCAGTACCCACGGCGGCGCTATGGCGCACTGCCAAGTCTAAATGCAAATTGAGTGCGGTCAATTGATGACCTAGTATGTCGTGCAAATCACGGGCAATTCTTGTTCTCTCTGTTATGCGAACTGTGTCGCTGAGCATGATTTGAGTCGCTTGTAATTCTGCGTAGGCGATCTTGAGTTGCGCACTCTGTTTGAAATAGCGTTTTACGGCGAGGACTGCAGCAAAACAAATACAGTAGAGCAGTAATTGTGCGATCAGATAGAACACCCCGATTTTCCAATGAGTACCAGCCAGTGCGGGATTGTTAAACACGTAAAAGAGATGAACTCCGCTATACGCTAGCATCAGCAAGACTAAAAAGCGGAGCGCACGTCGAAACGGGAGGAAGGCTGCGAACTGTGCTGCCAACACAAGTAGCAATGCCGACATACTCAATGCCGCTAAGACTAATTGCACAGCGAATAAACCATCCGAGCGAAATGCACGATGCTGACTGCGCAGCCAAAGTAGGGCGGTAAATAAGAGGCTTAGTGCCGCAGAATAGCTTAAGTAGCAGAAATATTGCCATTCGATACGAGCAGCCTCGGTATCCAGCGCAAGCCAATTACTTAATATCTCGCGCACCCACCATTGGCAGAAGAAACCTGCTGGCGTATGAAGATTAGCCTGTGCGGGCGCAGTGAAGAATAGCTCAAAAAATTCAAAGCCACCAAAAATGATGCAAGCAAATAGGCCGCAGACAAGCGCTAGATGCGGTTTAAGTAAAGCGATAAATTGACTGAAAAAACGACGGGAGGAAGTGTCTATATATTTGACAGAAAAACTGCTACTGACATGGGTCATACACTAGCCTTACGTACACAGAAAATACAATACAAATATCGGTAAGCAGATAGGTAACTGGGTGGATGCAGTAACACCTATCTTGTCGCAAATATTGTCGATACCTTGCTACTTATAGATCAGTTTCATCACTAAAATGAAGGCAGACAGTGATAAGGAAATCACATTCGCCACAATAATAGGCCAAGCGCCGAGCATTAATCCGTAGATGAGCCATCCAATCGTACCGGCAAACATAATGCAATACATGCCGAGCGAAACGCCTTCAGCGCGTTTGCGACGCCAAGTGAGCCATGCTTGAGGGATGAAAGCGCTTGTTGTTAAAAAAGCAGCGATGTAGCCGATAATATCGATAGAATTCATAAAGCTTTACTGGTCAAGAATTGCCCGTGGTGGTAGACAAGCGGAGCTTGGTTTTTAAATGCGCATTGTTCGACTTCGCCGACAAAAATGAGATGGTCGCCCTCAGGATAACGGCTGCGATTAAAGCATTCAAACCACGCAGAAGCGCCCTTGAGTATGGGAAGACCCGTACGCGATAAAGTGAATTCGACACCGGCGAAGCGATCTTCGCTACGGCTGGCAAACTGTTCGGCTAAATGGCGTTGATCGGCCGCCAGCACGTTAATCACGTAGTGTGTGTTATCAGTAAAGACCGGCATACTTTGCGCTTTGTCGCCTAAGCTCCAAATAACCAGTGGCGGATCGAGTGAAACAGAGTTGAAAGAACTCGCGGTCAGGCCAATAAACTTCCCTTGTGCAAGGCGAGTCGTGATGACAGTAATACCCGTTGCAAATTGCGATAAGGCATGACGAAAGTGGCGACTATCAAAATCAGGGGGAAGTGCGGAGCTGGTTGGGGTGGGCATTGGATTTCCAAAAACTTTTTTCATCATTATCCCAGATTTTGCTTCTCAACAGCAGAAGCGACTTGAAGCTGACCCGCGTTTCTTACCCTGCAGCGATTATCCTGTCGGGCTGTGTTAAACTAGCACACTTTTTGTTGCACGATTCAATTTGTAACTAATTGATTTTTAAGCAAATTTAACAGGGGCGCGAAGATGTGGAATGTTAAACTGTGGCAAAAATTACTACTGTCCAGCCTTTTTTGTTTTTTTACTTGTGTTCACATGACGCAAGCGATGCAAATTGAGCGTCGTTTTCCAGAAGAAGTGAAACGCGGGAAAATGAGTACAACAGTGCTCGCAGAAATTGTTATCGACGGCAAATTACGATTGCATACAGCCGGTTTGCGTATCTATGGCGACGATAATTTGATTAAAACGCCTGCTAGCGTCGACGTGAGTAACGTGGTGGTCAATTACTTAGAAAATGAGTTTGGCGAAATTGAAAAAATTTGGATTTTGACTCTTGAAGAATCAAAAGTAGCTTTACCCAAGAAGAATTAGGCGTGATCGATGCTATGAAGTATTGATGGCCATATGAAATCATTTAAATAAAAGTAGGAAGAATAGAGTTCCATGCAGAAGAAAGTATTCATCAAGACCTTCGGTTGCCAAATGAACGAGTATGACTCGGACAAAATGCAAGACGTGTTGGCGGCAACAGATGGCATGATCAAAACCGATAAGCCAGAAGAAGCCGATGTGATTTTGCTTAACACCTGTAGCGTGCGTGAAAAAGCGTCGGAAAAAGTCTTTTCGGATCTTGGTCGTCTGCGTGAACTGAAAAAGACGAATCCTGATTTGTTAATTGGTGTTGGTGGTTGTGTCGCATCGCAAGAAGGCGAAGCGATAGTCCGTCGCGCACCGTATGTCGATGTGGTGTTTGGTCCGCAGACTTTGCACCGCTTGCCGCAATTGATTAAAGACAGACGTGAATCTGGTCGCTCACAAGTCGATATCAGTTTTCCAGAAATTGAGAAGTTTGATCACTTGCCACCAGCCAAAGTAGAAGGTTCTACCGCGTTCGTGTCGATCATGGAAGGCTGTTCGAAATACTGTAGTTATTGCGTAGTGCCTTACACACGCGGTGAAGAAGTATCGCGTCCATTTAATGACGTGTTAGTCGAAGTCGCTGGTTTAGCGGAGCAAGGCATTAAAGAAATCAGTTTGTTAGGACAGAACGTTAATGCTTATCGTGGTGTGATGGACGATGGCGAGATCGCTGACTTCGCTTTGTTATTGGAATACATCGCAGAATTTCCACAAATCGAACGCATTCGTTTTGTGACTAGTCACCCGAAAGAATTTAATCAACGCTTGATCGATGCTTACGCCAAGATTCCGAAATTGGTGGATCACGTCTATTTGCCAGCGCAACATGGTTCCGACCGTATCTTAGCAGCGATGAAGCGTGGCTATACCTCACTCGAATATAAGTCCGTGATTCGCAAGTTGAAGGCGGTGCGCCCGAACATGCATATCTCTTCTGATTTTATCGTCGGCTTTCCAGGTGAAACGGATGAAGATTTTGAAGCATTGATGAAGTTGATTAAAGACGTCGATTTTGATAATAGTTTCAGCTTTATTTTTAGCGCGCGTCCAGGTACGCCAGCAGCTAGTTTGGAAGACACAACGCCAGCTCCTTTAAAGCTTAAGCGCTTGCAATTTTTGCAGTCGGTGATTGACGCGAATACCAAGAAGTACAGCAACGCGATGATAGGCACAGTACAACGTATTTTGGTAGAAGGCCCTTCTGTGAAAGATCCGAATGAACTACAAGGTCGTACCGAAAATAATCGTGTGGTGAATTTTTCAGGTGGCAAAGAATTGATCGGTACCTTGGTGAATACACGTGTAACCGAGTCCTATAACTATTCATTGCGTGGTGAATTGGTCGACTAAAAATGTAAGGCGGGTTGCACCCGCTCTACAATACTGATTTATTTTTGGAAAATAAAACACTTTGAAAACGAATACACCTGTTCCTGTTTTGTATTTTGTTCCGCAGCCTCTAGATAACTTACTGCTGGCGCATCTGTGCGGTCCTTTAGATGAAAATCTGCGTCAAATTTCTGCTGCCTTAGATTTAAGTATTTTCCGCCGTGGTGAGAAATTTATCGTGAGCGGGCACAATGCGGAAAAGGGTTTGGAGTTATTGGAAAAATTCTATGCGCAAGCGAAGAAAATCATCACGATAGATGAAGTTCAGTTGGCCTTGGTCGAGCAACGCGCGGTGAGTAGTTTGCAGAAAGCAACTGAATCAGGATTTGTGTCTAGTACCGAATCTGACGAGATCGTGCCGACAAAACGTCGCAGCGCTAAAACCGCGACGAAGTCTGCGACTACCTCAAAAAACATCGATAAAGAAGTTGCACCCGTCGAAGTTGAAGAAGCTGTAGAAAGCCCGATACTCAAGACCCGTCGTAGTGATTTGCGTGGCCGCACCCCACACCAAAATACCTATCTTAAAGCGATACTCGAACATGATATTACTTTTGGTATTGGACCTGCAGGCACAGGCAAAACTTATCTAGCTGTTGCGTGCGCGGTCGACGCTTTGGAACGTGATGCTGTTAAACGCATAGTGCTGACACGTCCAGCAGTCGAAGCGGGCGAGCGTCTTGGTTTCTTGCCAGGTGACTTGGCGCAAAAGGTCGATCCTTATCTGCGCCCTTTGTACGATGCTTTATACGACTTACTCGGTTTTGATCGTACCCAAAAAATGTTTGAAAAACAGGTGATTGAGATTGCCCCGCTGGCGTATATGCGCGGCCGCACCTTAAATCACTCTTTCATCATTTTGGATGAAGCGCAAAACACCACGCCAGAGCAAATGAAAATGTTTTTGACGCGCATAGGATTTGGCAGCAAAGCGGTGATTACGGGTGACGTGACCCAGATCGATTTGCAGCGTCATCAAAAAAGTGGCTTAGTCGATGCTTGTCAGGTCTTGCGCAATGTGCGTGGCATCGCTTTTAATCAATTTACCAGCGTGGACGTGGTGCGCCATCCTCTAGTTGGACGCATCGTTGATGCTTATGAGGAAGCGACTCAACATCAAGATCAGCAAGATGCAGAAATAGTTAGCTTGAAACAAGCTACCGCAATGACGAAACCTCGACGTCGATAAAATAGATAGCGTAGAAAACGATGGCAACTACTCCTAAACACAAATTAAACCTGTCCGTGCAATACGCTGATGAGCGTTTGAAGGACGTATTGACGCGACCTTTGCTGCGCAAAACGATACAAGCCGCGTTGTTCTTCCCCGCAGAACTGACGCTACGCATCGTTGATGCTGAAGAAGGGCAAATTCTTAATCGTGATTATCGAGGTAAAGATTACGCGACCAATGTATTAACTTTTGCTTACACGGAAGACAGCGACGCTGAAGTGACACAAGCCGATATCATATTGTGTACCGACGTGTTAGAAAAAGAAGCGAAAGAACAAAAGAAAACAGTGCTCGAACACGCTCAACATTTAGTGGTGCATGGCGTCTTGCATGCTCAAGGTTACGATCATGAAAGCGATGAAGAAGCGGAAGAAATGGAAGCTTTAGAAATCGAAATTTTAGCGAGTTTGGGATTGGCAAATCCTTACGCTGAATCTTAATTTCTGCATTGGTGCTGTGCCAGACCTCTGTAAAATTTGCGTCGAGGTCTGGGCTGAATAGTACGTTTTGAATACATCACTTCATTTTTCACATCTATCAGTAGCGTCACACCTAAAATAAACTAGACGATTTGCCCGATGTCCGACGCTTGGTTTGATTTATTGCCGATGGTCAGGTCTATCTTCCTGAAAAAAGATGTGCATAAAGTCTGCTGACCTTGAGTTGGTCGGCGTGTTGTCTCAAATGGATGATCAAGGTGCCAGATTCTTGACGGGTAGCGCGTTCTATCGCGTTGACTTGCACTAAAGTGGATCGATGGATTTGCCAGAATTGTTCAGGATCGAGTTGCGCTTTTAATTCTCTCAGAGTTGCGCGTATAAAGTATTCTCGTTCAGCTGTGACAACTTTCAGATATTTATCGACAGCTTCGATATACAAAACATCGGCTATCGCAACAAAGTACACTGAATTGCCACTGCTTGCCTGCAGATTTTTAAGATAGCTGCGATTGTCATTTGGTACAGAATTGAATAAGCCAGCGAGTTGCTCTAGCGTGGTGGTAGTCGGTACTGGGGTCTTTTGTGCCAAGGCCTGTTGCAGGCGCTGGCAGGTTTGCATCAGCCGTTCGCTTCTCAGTGGTTTGATGAGGTAGTCTAGCGCTGCTTTTTCAAACGCTTGCACAGCATATTGATCAAAAGCGGTAACGAAGACGATCATAGGGAAAGCTTTGCTTTCAAATGGCCATTCTTCTGCTAGTGCTTCCACTACTTCTAAGCCATTGAGTAGCGGCATGCTAATGTCGAGAAACAAAATATCGACTTTTTCTTTCAGCCCGGTTTCCAGCGCAGCGACGCCATTTCTTAGATTCGCAACAATTGTTAATTGTGGCCACAGCTTTTGTAGTTCGCGCTCTAAATGTTCTGCGAGCAAAGGTTCATCTTCAGCAATAAGGGCAGTAATGCTCATGATTTTGTGGTTCCTTGAATAATCGGGAGTTGCAGAGTGACACTGTAGCCGCCGCTAGCAGGTGTGTTGATATCGAGTGCAGCGTTAGCGCCGTACATGTGTTGCAAACGTTCTCGCACATGCTGCAAACCATAACCCATCTTACTACTCGATTGAGGGTGATCTAGCCTTGTGCCGCAGCCGTTGTCTGCTACTTTAATGTGTAGATGTTGATGCACACGCTCCGCTTGAATGCTAATGGTACCGCCATGTTCGGTCGGTTCCAGCCCGTGTTTGATGGCATTTTCAACTAAGGGTTGGAGTATCATGGCCGGTATAGGAATGTGGGCAAGTTCGGGTGGTAGTTTGAGTTCAATTTGTAGACGTTCGCGCATGCGAATTTGCATTAAGGCCAGATAGTCTTGAATGCGTAGAAACTCTTCTTCTAAGCTGTGATTTTGTGCGCGAGATCCATTGAGGCTGGCGCGTAGGAAGTCGTTGAGATGATCTAACATGCTTTGCGCGGCACGCGTATCGACTTCAATCAAAACACGTAAATTCGCCAGTGTGTTGAATAGCATATGTGGTTCTAACTGGGATTGCAGCAGACGTAAATGGCTTTCAGTAGCACTGTGTTGAATCGCTGCATTGCGCGCTTCCATGCTGGCAATGTAATTGCGACTATATAGGTAGATAGTGCTCATCAGAGCTGTGATCAAGCACACGCCTAAAATAATGATCACGCCATATCCTTGAATTTGTAATTTTCGCGTATCACCGGTAAGTATCAGAGCGATGTTGCCGCCGATCAGATATCCGCCTAGACAAGAAATTGGAATCCAGACAAACATGAAGGGCCAGCCAGGCCAAGCGAAGTCTTGTTGCAGCACCAGTTTGGTGTACTTACGCAGAAAGTAGGTCGCTCCGTGTCGCCCCATTTCAATCAGTGTTTGTATACATAGCCCTACGCATAGCGCATGGACTGCCATCATCCAAACTTTTTCCTTGAACAAGAAGCTTAAGAAAATCGATGCGATGAATATCAAGGGAGCACTAACCCGCAGTTCGCGCCATAGAAAATTCAGAATAATTTTAATCATGATGCAAAGTTAATTGGTCAGGGGCTTCATCCTAGATGGCATTACTGCGGTTGTCTGTGTCATGTGACGAAGTTAACTATGAAGTCGTGAGTGGTCGTCAGAACGGTATGGACGGTTTACTATCGCCTTAGCTCGCATCATCCGGCGAATTGGCTGATACTTCACCATCGAACGCCAAAATATCTCCAGGCTGACATTGCAATACATGGCAAATTTTTTCTAAAGTGTCGAAGCGTATCGCCTTCGCTCGACCAGATTTGAGAACGGATAAATTTTGTGGTGTGATGTCGACTAATTCCGCCAAAGTATTGAGACGCATCTTGCGCTGCGCTAGCACCACATCTAAGTTCACAATGATAGGCATGCAGTTTCCTTAAATGGTGAGTTCAGCTTCTTCGTTGAGGTCGGTACCGATTTCTAAGGCCCATAGGATCAGGCTTAGAAAGCCAAGTTCGATAAAAAAGACGATGGTGTTCCACAACCAATTGAGGGTACGATCCAAATTACCATCAGCGAACTGAAAGCAGTAAATGAGTACGCCAAAGCTAGCGACTA
Source organism: Affinundibacterium fentianense (assembly GCF_018139545.1). GTDB lineage: Bacteria > Pseudomonadota > Gammaproteobacteria > Burkholderiales > Burkholderiaceae_D > Undibacterium > Undibacterium fentianense. The sequence goes on from NZ_JAGSPJ010000006.1 coordinate 132,279, forward strand.
TCCAAGCAATGCCCAAATAAAGATTGATTTTATACGCGGCTCTAGCATGGAAGAGGGCTCTTGCATTGAAGATGTCTCCATCGTGAAAGCATTGAATCAGCTTTTGGAGATGAAGAAGGATATAAAAAAGCGGTACGGTAAGCGCGAGTAGTGCGAACGTGAAGAAAATCTTACTAGCGGTAGTTAATCCCGGCTTCACAAACTCAGTAAAATTAGTTGGATCATCCATCACTTTTAGCATCGACTGATGGATGTCGACGTTTCCTGTCTGAACCGACAGTAGTCCAATGATGCCGATTAGCCCGCCAAGGCAAGTCACTATCAGGAGTGGCATAGAGAACCAAAGCAAATACCCACTAACTTTGCGAAATGCTGCAATACGCTGATTGCGTTCTAGGTTCATATATCGTTCCTTTAAAAAGATCACTGATGCGAGCATTGTATGAAGTTGCGATATGAGATGCAATAAAAAATGATCGTTTATCGATACTTTTTTATTGTTGTGAGTTTTTTTGGACTGATTGTTGGGATTTGCATATAATCCGATTGCGAGTTTTTTCTGATGGTGAATTGATCATTGAGAGTTTTTGGAAGGTGAAGAAATGAAAAATACATTACGTGCATTGTTGCTAATCCTAGTCTGCCAAATAAGCGTCTCTGCCTGGTCACAAACCATCTTCATCGTCCGTCACGGCGAAAAAGTCGACGAAAGTCGTGATCCGACTCTCAGTTTGAAAGGCAAGCAACGTGCTGCGAATTTAGCGATGATCTTGCGCGATGCGGAGATTAAAAAGGTCTACGTGACCGAGTTTCAGCGCACCCAAATGACGGCCACGCCTTTAGCGGAAACACGGCAAATAGCGTTGACGCCCTATGCGGCGAAAGAGTCTTTGAATTTTGGAAAAAGTTTACTTACGGCAGAGGTAAACACCTTGGTGGTAGGACATTCCAACACCTTGCTCGATATATTGAAGGGTTTGGGAATTAATGATGTGAAACCCGTCGCGGATGATGAATATGATCGTTTGTTTGTTGTGACATTAAATAAAAATGCAAGCGCTAGTTACACTCTGCTGCGCTATTAACCTGCGGTGCAGGAAGCTTATGAAAGCAGCGTAGCCTTATCGCCTTTAAGGCATTAAGAGTACAGACAACCCAAACACTCCTCCTAATCTTCTTCTCCCGCTTATGGGAGAAGTGGCTTTTTAACCCAATCTAAATTGGTATCGTGGCCTATGTCTTGAGGGGAATGTCTAGAAGGGTGCGAACTACGATGCCAAGGAAGTCAATCCCTTAGCACTGAAGATCTGTAAAAGTAGTACGACATGTATAGCAAAACACAGCCAAGCAAACCATCTGAAAAAGGTTTTTTGTGTTTTGTGTCTAAACCAAGATTGGCCACATACAGCACCGAGCGCACCGCCTGCAAGAGCCCATCCATGCAAAGTTTTCTCTGAAATTCGTGATGTTTGCGCACGAGCTGAGGCTTTATCACAGCCGTATAGCGAAAAACAGAGAAGGTTCATGCAACTGTAATACGCAATCAAGAACAACGCGAGCGGGTGATTAACAAGGAACTGGAAAAAGTTGTCGAGCATTGTGATGTGATCGGGTGAACGTATTAATTTAAAGGTCAATTTGCATATATTAGTTGAGCTTGCTGCAATAAGTGATTGAATTATCTTTTAATTTTATTTCTATTTTTTTAATTCCTGCAGTGAGATATGTTTGGCGATTCGAGTGCGATACGTGGTTTTCCAGATAAATGCCGTGCAAAATTTGGGAAATAGCTTCAGATGTTGTATCCTGTAGGATTGAAACAACGGCGTTAAGCCCATTATGCAAGAGCACTCTAGTAAGGTCAGACCAGCTGACCTTAAACCACATAGGTCATTGTTTGAACGATTGACCGCCCTAATTTCTCCCGAACCCGAAAACCGCGAAGAGCTGTTAGAAGTCTTGCACGACGCGCAAGAACGTAATTTGATCGACGCCGATGCCTTGGCAATGATCGAAGGGGTTTTTCAAGTTTCCGATTTATCAGCCCGTGATGTGATGGTACCGCGTTCCCAAATGGATGTGGTCGATATCTCCAAGCCGATTGCCGAATGGATGCCCGAAGTATTGGAAACCGCGCATTCACGTTTTCCTGCAGTTGACGGTGATCGTGATCAAGTCGTTGGGATTCTACTCGCCAAAGACTTGTTACGTTACTACGCAGAAGACAGTTTCGATGTGCGTAAAATGCTGCGCCCCGTTGTCTATATTCCCGAGTCGAAACGTTTAAATATTTTACTCCGCGATTTTCGTGCAAATCGGAATCATATGGCAATGGTGGTCGATGAGTATGGCGCTGTCGCAGGTTTGATTACGATTGAAGATGTTCTTGAGCAAATTGTCGGTGATATTGAAGACGAGTATGACTTTGATGAAGAAGAAGACAATGTGATTGCTCTGGAAAATCAGGGTAATGGTAAGCGCTGGCGCGTCAAAGGCTTAACGGAAATTGAACAATTCAATGAAGTAATAGGCACCGACTTTGAAGATGCTGACGCCGATACCATAGGCGGCTTCATTACTAACCATTTGCAACGCGTGCCACATAAAGGCGACGAATTTGCGATTGGTCAATTGTATTTTGAAGTGTTGCGCGCCGACGCGCGACAAGTGCAGATCGTTTTAGTTGAGAAGCGCAGTGCAAACTACACGATGGAAGAGTAATTCTTGATGCGAGGATTCGTATCGCATTTGCCATTATTGTCATTGCCACGAGCTTGTCTCGTGGCTTTGTTATTGGGGGCATTGAACGTACTTGCTTTCGCGCCGTATGCGATTTGGCCGATTCAGTTGATCACCCCAGCCCTGCTTTTGGTGATGCTGATGGATCCAGCAAAATGGAACCCAAAACAGGCCGCGCTCATCGGGCTGTGCTATGGATTCGGGCAATTTGTCTTGGGTGTCTGTTGGCTCGTTATCGCGATGTCGCGATATGGTGGGATGCCATGGGCCTTGAGCGTGATTGCCTTGTCTGCGTTGGCGTCGTTCATGGCGCTATTTCCCAGTTTGTGTTTTTTCCTCCTACAAAGCTTGCGCTTACGTTGGCGTGCTAGAGCATCCCTTAGTTATGTCGTGATTTTTCCTGTGTGTTGGGCATGCACCGAGTTTTTACGTGGTTATCTCTTTACGGGCTTTCCTTGGTTAGCCGTTGGGTACGCACATCATCAAAGTCCTTTAGCTGGATACGCACCGATTGTTGGCGTATATGGCCTCGGCGCGATTGCAATGTTGTGTTCCGCATGTCTTGCTTATATTGTTGTTGGGCTTGATCGACGAACCCAACTCAAGGCCTTATTTGGGTTGGTGTTCATAATGTTCTGTGGAAGCGGTCTGCATCAAATGACCTGGACTAAGCCATATGGCCAGCCTCTTAGCGTACGTTTGACGCAAGGGAATATCGATCAGGGAATTAAGTTCACATCCAGCTTTTTGGAAGAGACCTTGGCAATGTACGCTGGATTGATGACAGAGCAAGCAGCGGATTTGATTGCGACGCCCGAGACGGCGCTACCTCTTTTGGTATCCGAACTTCCGACCAATTATTTGCAGCGTTTACAGGAGTTCTCGCAGAAAACGCGAAGTCATCTCGTGATTGGCGTTGTCAGTGATGATGGAAACCAGCGTTATTCAAATAGTGTGTTGGGAATTGACGGCGGTGTGACCCCCTATCGTTATGATAAGCATCATTTGGTACCATTTGGTGAATATGTTCCATTTGGGTTTCGTTGGTTTGTTAATTTGATGCAGATACCTTTGGGCGAATACAGCAACCCCGGTGTTGTCCAGCCAGCATTTGCGGTGAAGGACCAACGCGTGATGCCAAATATTTGTTATGAGGATCTCTTTGGCGAAGAAATTGCCGAGCAATTGCGTGTACAGGCTCGGAGCAAAGAGGGGGCGGCAACCATCCTGTTGAATGTGTCTAATCTGGCTTGGTTTGGCGACTTGAGTGCAATCCCACAGCACTTACAGATTTCTCAAATGCGTAGCTTGGAGACTGGGCGTCCAATGCTGCGTTCGACGAATACTGGGGCAACTGCCATGATTGATGCGCGTGGTAATGTGATTGCAGCCATGCCGGTCTTGAGCCGTGGCACCCTAGCGGGAGAGATTCAGGGCATGCAAGGATTGACGCCGTATATTCGTTTCGGTAACGGACTGTGGGGTGGCATCGCAGTGTTGGCACTTGCCTTCGTTTGGTGGAGTAGCCGACGTCAGACCGTTACGGAACGAAATTCAACTTAGTAATTTTTTGCAGGGGGATTCGTCGCTTCGATGTCTGCCAAGCAGTCACGTCCACGTTCGGTAATCGACCATTTTTCCTTCTCTTTGTCTTGTTCTATGTGTGCTTTTTTCGCCAAAAAACTGGCAACCGGTGCGCTTAAAACGTAGTCGGGGTCATGTGCTATTGCACGCAGACCATCGATGCATTGTTTGATAAAGAGAATTTGTCGCCCGGCATCAGTCAACTCAAAACTACCATCGCGTCGATGTGCTATCAGTTTGATACCGACTAAACGTTTGGAGTTGCGCGAAATGCAAGCACTGGGGCGAGCCCCTTTCGCTAACTTAGTGATTTGCTCGAGGGCGTCGTACTCGTCGATACTGAGATTTTGATTCATTGCTTTCTATCTGATGAAGTGTCTGTCAGACGACAGTTTAACACTCTTGGGCTGAGTATAAAAATCGATGCCTACTTGGTTCAAACCACGCTGCTGCGCTTTACCGCATCAGATTGCGATAAGGGCTAGTTCTTTTGGCGTAGGGCTAGCCTATTTAGCCTATCTGATCGCCTACTTCTGATGAATTTCCCGATTGCGTGAACTCCCCTAAGCTAAGAGCACTGATCAAAGTTGAGGGAGTAAATAATGACCACGCAGGTAAATAGTTCGGGAAAAGCCAATTCGGTGCTGGGTGCCAGTACCTTGGCTTTTACCATTTGTTTCACGATTTGGATGATGTTCGGGGTGATTGGCATTCCGATCAAAAAAACCTTGGGCTTAAATGAAACGCAGTTTGGTTTGCTGACCGCGATGCCCGTGCTGACAGGTTCCTTGATACGCGTGCCACTGGGTATTTGGACCGATAGATTTGGTGGTCGCATCGTGTTGTTTTTGTTGATGATCTCTACCGTGATTCCGATTTTTTTGATCAGCTATGCGACCGCTTATTGGCATTTTTTGGTCTTAGGTTTGTTCGTCGGTTTAGCCGGTGGCTCTTTCTCGGTAGGTACGCCTTATGTGGCGCGATGGTTTAAAAAAGATCGTCAAGGTCTGGCAATGGGTATTTTTGGCGCCGGTAACTCTGGCGCGGCGGTGAATAAGTTTATCGCGCCTGCCATTATTGCTTCGGCAGGCTGGGTCATGGTACCCAAAGTCTATGCTGTCTTGATGTTAGCCGCTGCATTGATTTTCTGGGTTTTCTCGTCGACTGACCCTAGCCATAATGTGAAGTCCAGCGTCAGTTTCACCGCACAATTAAAAATGCTGAAAGACCCAAAAGTTTGGCGCTATTGCCAGTATTACTCTGTCGTCTTTGGTGGGTATGTGGGACTGAGTCTGTGGATGGTCAAATACTATGTCACTGAGTATAACTTTGACATGAAAGACGCTGCTTTGTTGGCTGCTTGTTTCTCTTTACCTGGTGGTGTGTTGCGTGCTTTTGGTGGTTGGCTGTCAGATAAATACGGCGCGTATAAAGTGACCTGGTGGGTAATGTGGGTATGCTGGATCGCATTCTTTATGTTGTCTTATCCACAGACTGAGTTCACCATTAAAACGGTGACGGGTCCACAAGCATTCCATATCGCATTGACGCCTCTGGTCTTTACGAGTTTATTGTTCGTGGTCGGGATCGCGATGGCGGTGGGTAAAGCTTCTGTTTTTAAATTTATTTCAGACGAATATACACATAATATCGGTGCGGTGTCGGGAGTTGTAGGGCTGGCAGGTGGCTTAGGTGGGTTTGTATTGCCTATCATGTTTGGTGCCATGGTAGATTTGACAGGCGTGCGGAGTTCTTGCTTTATGCTTTTATATGGCACTGTATGTGTTTCCTTGGTTTGGATGCATTTCCAATTCCGTCGGGAGATGATGCAATCGGCGCAGTTGGCATTAGCAACGAACTAGGCTGACGCTGCAAACGGTATTACGACAAGGAAGGTCAGGCGAGTCCCTGCCTTCCTCGTTTGGCTGATGCCCGCTCCGGCGTTGGCGTCAAAAGTTTAAGTCGAAACGTATGCCTACAACGCTTGCATTGCTGACTGATTTGGACATGTTCGGATTCATTACAAACTGAACAACCGGTTGAATCGCGAGATGTTGGTTATATTGATACTTGTACGTCATTTCCAGAATGGATTCATGGTTCTCAGCTTGTTGCGCGATTTGATATCGGCGACTGGTATGCGAATTGGTCATCGCCAAGGCTAGAACGTCATTCGGTCTCTCTGCAAGAAAGCCTGTGTAGTTGAAACCAGCGCTAAACGACCAGTCAACTTGATAGAGATTCGCATTCGCTGTACCAAAACGTAAAAAACCCGTGAGCTTTTTATCGCTAGCGTCACTTGTTCCTAACAGGGAAAACTCGCCTAGCACATACCAACCATGATTTAAATGGGTTTGCGTAAAATTCAATAAATCAGGATAGGGACTCGTATATTTCCAATAGCCGAGCGCGAGTTTGCTAATGTGCGGACTTGTTGCCCCTTGACCGCTGCTGAGCGTGCCGATTTCAACGATGCCAATTGTGCCATCACCCTTCGCCAATTTGACATGGGTACCGTGGTGATTGTCTGGATCGCCTGGAACACCATCCATCAAAGCAATTTGTGCATAGCTTTGTGATGGGAGTTGATACTTAAGTCTGAGTCCCAAGGACGTTCGTGGAAAAATCGGTGGACCATTCTTGCCGGTTTGGCCGATCGATGTACCTATCCCCAGTGGCGGTTGTAAAAAAATACCAGATGACTCGGTGACATAAAACTCGGAATCGAGTGCATATAATCCACCAAGTAGACTCAAGGCACCGTCGGCACTGACTTTTTCCAGCCAAAATTGGGATAATTGTGCTGTGTTTGTGTTGACTTCAATATTGTTGATTCCCATATAGCTACCGACGAGTTGGGCGTTGGGTTTGCCACCGAGCTCGCTATGAAACTGGGAGTAGAAACGGGTATTTGAAAGCGCTATCGTACGTTCCAAATCGATTTCTAATTTTAAATCGGTATACCCAAGCCAACTAGAGCCTTGCTTTAAGCCCCCCCTTAGATTGCTAATCAAGTCACTGCGATGATTCCCATGAAGACTGAGCGATGGCTTTGCATCCAATTCCGTGGATTGTGCAGGAGTTTCTGCCGCAGGAATCGAGGACTGCGCAGTCGCCAAGTTTGGTAACAGCACCAAGGCAGCGAACCAGCGGGCAGCGCTCAAGCGTCGTTGCGCTTGAAAGCAAGTGTAGCGTCTTGAGGTGGCTAGTTGATAATCAATCATACAAGTAGGTGTATTGAGATCCAATAGGGAGAAACCAAAATGCCGAACAGAAGAGTTGCCTGAAAGAATATGTTAAGGGTAGTTAGTCAAAGACAATATCAATTTTTTTAAATTTGATGCTGTAATGCTATGAATGTTGTTGTTTTATCGTAAGTGGTCTAAGCATTTCATAGGAAAACGCCGATTCGACCCAAGGATTTTAAAGGATAGAGGCCGACAAGATTTATGATGGGGCAGCGGTGGTGAGGGAACTATATCGACACAATCTGTTCATAACAACAGTTCGCTTCCCATCAATCAAGTAACAGAAATTTAATAGGAATAAAGCCACTTATGATGCAAAAATTGTCTACATCGATCGCAGTTTCTGGCGCCTCTTTATTATTCGCTGTGGTCTCGAATGCAATGCCAGTTCAGCCTCCATCGGGATTAAACGCGGAGCAGAAACAATTGCGTGCGATCTACCAAGAACTTGTGGAGATCAATACAAGCAATTCCGTTGGGAGCTGTACAGCAGCGTCAAAAGCGATGGCAGCCCATCTGAAAAAGGCCGGTTTTAGTGAGGCTGACATGCACGTCATTGTGCCGCCCGGTGGTCCTAAGAAGGGAAACTTGGTTGCACGTTTGAAAGCAACAGAAGGTGCGACACAGAAGCCCTTGCTATTGCTCGCGCACATCGATGTTGTTGAAGCGAAACGTGAAGACTGGATCCGCGATCCATTCAAGCTCATTGAAGAGGATGGTTTTTTCTACGCACGGGGTTCCTCTGACGATAAGCCGATGGCGGCGATTTTTGTGGCGAACATGATGCGCTACAAACAAGAAAAACTGAAAACCAAACGTGACATCATTATGGCGCTGACATGCGATGAGGAGTTGGTTCCAGCAGAATTTAACGGAGTTGAGTATCTGCTGAAGAATCATCGCGATTTGATTGATGCCGAGCTCGCTTTGAATGAAGGCGGTGGTGGCAGTTTGGATAAAAATGGTAAGCCTGTACGGAATGGCATACAGGCGGGTGAAAAAATATTTCAAAGCTTCAGTTTAGAAGTGACGAATACAGGTGGGCATAGTTCTGTACCACGCAAAGATAATGCGATTTATCAATTGTCAGATGCCTTATCGCGTTTGGGTAAATTTGAATTCCCATTCAGACTTACACCGACAACACGGGGGTTTTTCGAAACGATGGCGACCTTGGAAAGTGGTCAATTGGCAGCTGATATGAAAGCGATTTTGCGCGAACCAGTGGATATGGACGCACTGAATCGATTAGGCGCAACAACCCCATTTTATAACGCCAGCTTGCGTACCACTTGTGTCGCTACGATGGTCAATGCGGGTCATGCGGCCAATGCTCTGCCACAACGTGCACAAGCCAATGTCAATTGCCGTATTTTGCCAGGCGAAACCGTTGAACAGACGCAAGCAAGAATTCAATCCGTGCTCGCTGATGATGCCATCAAAGTCACGCCAGTTGGCAAAGCAACGGTCTCACCTGCGCAACCATTGCATCCAGAGTTAATGAAAGCCGTGACGGATCTGACCAATCAAATGTGGCCCGGTATCCCGGTAGTGCCAACCATGTCGCCTGGTGGAACCGATGGTCGTTTCTTAAATAATGCGGGAATTTGGACTTATGGTGTGAGTGGAATTTTTCATTATCCCGAAGGCTCGAATGCGCATGGCTTGAATGAACGCTTACCTGTGAAATCGCTGTATGAAGGTCAGCGGTTTTTATATGATTTGGCGAAACGTCTTAGTCAGTGAAACTGATTTCATATAGCTAAGAAAATAAATTCCCGTTGAAACAAAAAGCGCCTCGTGCATTCATACACAAGGCGCTTTTTTATTATAGTTCTGCTTGGTTCTACAAAGCCTAATTCTGCCGCGGGAGATGGATGGTAAAACAGGTTAGTTGATTTTCCGAGCTTGCGCTGATTTGTCCACGATGCCCATCGATAATCGCCTTCACGATCGCTAATCCTAGACCAGAGCCTTCGCCATCGGCATGTTGGCGCGCATGATCGGCGCGGTAAAAACGTTCAAAGATACGACTCAGATGATGGGCTGGAATGGTGCTGCCGGGATTGCAAATCTTTAGCTCGATACACGAGGATTGTTGCTGTAGATGTACTTGGATACTGTTATCTTCCGGTGTATAGCGTAGGGCATTAGATAAGATATTGCTGAGTGCTCGCCTTAACATCAAACGATCACCGCGTATCACCCAACTTGTGGTGCTTGATGGTTCAATTTGTAGATCAAATCGAATTGATTTTTCGTCCGCTAGTGCTTCATAAAATTCAAACAAATCGCGTAGTTCACGCACGATATCGACTGCTTCCACATTCACTAGACTTAGGCCATTTTCTGCTTTGGCAAGAAATAACATATCCGCAATCATGCGCGCTAAGCGGCTGTATTCTTCGGCATTTGATTCTAAGATTTCGCGATAGCTTTGTGCATCCCGCGCTTGTGACAAAGATACTTGGGTTTGCGTCATTAAATTGCTGATAGGTGTCCGCAACTCATGCGCAAGATCAGAAGAAAAGTCAGATAAGCGTTGAAACGCTTCTTCTAGTCTTGCTAGCATTTGATTTAAGCTCTGTGCCAAGTCGGCTAGCTCTGGCGGCACGGATTCTAACGGCAAACGTTGATCTAATTTGTTGGCCGTTACTTTGGCTGCGCGTTCGCGCATGATGCGCAATGGACGTAAGCCGCGACTGGCAGCAAACCACGCTAACACACTCGTCAGTGCAGCCGCTACAAAGACAAACAGCCACAAAGTCTTACGAAAGCTCGCCATGAATTCTTGGTGATGCGCGATGTCGGTCGCAATCGCCACGGTGATGGGGGCATATTGCGGATCTTTGGTAGTAAAAATACTGACCAAGCCGCGATAGTGATCGCCATTGGCTTCCCAAGAAAACAGGGTGGGGCTGGTTTGGCTTCGAGCCTGTTGTAAATATTCAGCGGGAAATTTGACGGCATCTGATGCCAAAATCACTTGCCCTTGCTTATCTAAAATGGTGATCGCCAAATCATGATGCCCTACCAAGGCATCACTGAGCTGATCGGCTAAATTGCGTACTTCTTGTTCGCTATTCACACGTTCAATGATGTGCTGTGCAAGTTCTAATTTGCCACTCAAGGCATGGTGATCTTGCTCTTTAAAGTGCGCATCGATGGACGCACCAATCAACCAGCCCAAGCTGAGCAAAACGATACACGATAGGCTGGTGAAAAATAGCGTTAAACGCGCTGTCAGTGAGAGTTGTTGCATTATGTTTCTTTCACTTCCATCACATAGCCCATGCCGCGTAGTGTGTGAATTAACTTCGGTTCAAAAGCGTCATCGATCTTGCTACGTAAGCGGCGGACTGCCACTTCAATCACATTGGTATCGCTATCAAAATTCATGTCCCAGACTTGTGAGGCGATCAGTGACCGCGTCAGCACTTCGCCTTGACGGCGCATGAATAATTCGAGTAATGAAAATTCTTTGGCGGTTAATTCTATTCTTTGTCCATTTCTTGTGACCCGATGTTTGAGTCGATCTAACTCAAGATCAGCTACGCGCAAAGTGGCGGATTCGATTTGATTTTTGCCGCGTCTAAGTAGAGTTCGGACGCGTGCGACTAATTCCGAGAATGCAAATGGCTTGACCAAATAATCATCAGCACCGAGTTCCAAACCTTTGACGCGATCTTCGACTTGGTCTTTTGCGGTCAAGAACAAGACAGGGGTTTGTAAGCCTTGACGGCGCAAGGTCTCTAACACTTGCCAACCATTCAGCTCGGGCAGCATGACATCGAGTATCAATAAATCATAGTCGCCTGATTTGGCTAAATGCAATCCGTCTAAACCATTGCGCGCGAGATCAACGCTAAAGCCGAATTCGCTTAAGCCTTGTTTAAGGTAATCGCCAGTTTTTTGTTCATCTTCAACGATTAGGATTTTCATGTAGGACTTGGATGTTTGATGTGATTTTGATGCGGTTGTGATGCGATTGCTATCCGATAGCTACGGAGTTTGGCAAATTTTTCCCCTTTTCGCCAATTTTACCCGCGAAGTTCCACTTCACTCCAATAAATTCCCCTTTAATCCCCAGAATGCCTTAGCTAACTTTAAGAGTCTCAGTTTTGCACCCGCAGATTACAGATTTGTAATCTTGCAGTCAGCTAACTGTCGTGATGCGAAAGCGATAATAGTGGCTATTTTTAACATGGTTGATGTTGTTGATTGTCATTTTGCTTTGGTTTGTTTTGCTTTGCGCAAGTTTGACGACGATTTCACGCTAACAAGGAGTGAGTTTTGAAATCCTTTTTTTGTTTAATTGTTTTTTTTCTGAGTGTGCAGATCGCTAGCACGGCAATCGCACACGGTAATGATGACCACGAGCATACAACGCCTGCCGCACCCACGACGCAAGTCGCGCCGCGCGCTACTGCCCAAACCGAAGATTTCGAGTTAGTCGCGGTGTTGCAAGGCCGTTCTTTGATCATTTATTTAGATCGTTTTGCCGACAATAGTTTGGTCGCTGATGCGCAGATTGAGGTTGAGAGCGGTAGCGTATTGAAGGCCATCGCCAAGCAGACTACACCAGGCGTGTATGTGATTGAGGTGGCGCAAGGTGTGATGGAAAAAGTAGGCAAATATCCCTTGTCGATTTCGGTACAGGCGGGTGAATTAGGGGATGTGATGACGGCGAGTTTAGAGATCCCTGATCTCAGCGAGCAAGCGCATGATCATCCAGAAACATCGAAAACAGGTTGGTGGATTGGACTGGGCTTACTGTTAGCAGTGATATCTTTCATTGCTATGTTGATGTTCAAGCGTCGCCAAAACCGTTCTGCTTGGGGAGCGTAAGTCATGCAAACACGATCCATTTTGAAATCCGCCATGAAATTATCGACGTTTTTTTCTGCACTATTATTGTTGACTCACGCTAATGTAGTACAAGCGCATGGTGATGAAGATCATAGCAAAAAGCCGAACAAAGCTGCTGCAAAACCTAATACTAGTCCAAACGCCAAGCCAAGCCTTTTAGATGCGACAGCAGCGCAGCGTTTATCTGACGGTAGTTTGTTTGTACCTAAGATTGTGCAAAGACAGTTGGCGTTGCGCACTCTGCTTACCGAGCAAGCAGAATTGCCAAATACGATAGAACTCAACGGCAAAATTATCGCCGATCCAAATGCGGGTGGCCGTGTGCAGGCTAGTCAGCCAGGTCGCTTAGAAGCAGGGCCAACTGGCTTACCTAGTCTGGGTCAACGTGTGAGTAAAGGCCAAGTCTTAGCGTATTTACGCCCCGTGATGAGTAGTTTGGATCGGGGTAATAGCCAATCAATTTTGGCGGATATCGATTCACAATTATCGATTGCCGAACGTAAGGTGCAACGCTATGAACAATTATCCGAAGCTTTGCCCAAAGCCACGGTGGAAGCGGCACGTTTTGATTATGAAGCGCTGAAAAAACGTAAAACAGCGGTTGAAGCGAGTCTGTCAAAAAGTGAAGCCTTGATTGCGCCGGTGTCAGGCATCATCAGTGTCGCGAATGCGGTCACAGGACAGGTATTGGATGCCAAAGAAACCCTGTTCGAAATCATTGATCCGAATCGCTTGATGGTAGAAGCTTTGGCCTACGATCCTATTTTGACCGCAGACATTGCGAATGCAACCGCGACTTGGCAGCAGCAAAAGATCTCGGCGTCAGCAAATGCACCAGCCAGTTTATCGCTGAATTTTGTTGGTGGTGGTCAGCAAATGCGTGAGCAAGCAATACCTTTACTGTTCAGAGTTTCAGGCAAACCGACCCCAGTAGCCGTTGGGCAGGCGATAAAAGTGATGATTCAAACCAAGCGCTTAACGACAGGATTTGCCGTGCCTAATTCCGCTGTGATGAAGTTGACAGGCGGTGAGTCAGCGGTATGGGTACATACGGAAGCGGAACGTTTTGTACAACGTAAGGTGGTGGCGCATAGTCTGGACGCGGAGCGTGTCGCTATCGTCTCTGGCATAAAAGAAGATGAACGCGTGGTGACCGCTGGCGGAAGCTTGTTAGCGCAAGTGAAGTAAGGAAGCCCGCTTATGTTCCAATTCATTATTAACACCAGCTTACGCCAAAGGCTGATCGTACTCGCCGCCTCGATCTTGTTGATCGTGTATGGCTTGCTCAGCATGCGCCAAATGCCAGTCGATGTCTTTCCAGATTTGAATAAACCAACGGTGACTTTGATGACGGAAGCAGGCGGTATGGCACCGGAAGAAGTCGAGCAACTAGTGAGTTTTCCGCTTGAATCAACCATGAACGGCATGCCCGGCGTGACGCGCGTGCGTTCGGTATCGGGTGTCGGTTTATCGATCATCTATGTTGAGTTTGATTGGGGTACCGACATCTACCGCAATCGTCAGCAAATTGCCGAACGTTTGAGTTTGGTGCGTGAGCAATTGCCAGCTGGCGTGACACCGCAAATGGGACCGATTTCTTCTATCATGGGAGAAATCTTGTTGATTGCATTGCCTATCAGTACAAATCCTAAAAGTGCAGATTCTAATAGTGCTGATACCAAAAGCACCGATGCTACTTCAACCAATGCGGCTGCAAGTACATCCGCGATGCAAGTACGTGAATATGCCGATTGGGTGATGCGGCCACGTTTATTGAATATTCCGGGCGTAGCGCAGGTCACGCCGATTGGTGGCGAAGTTCGTCAGTATCGGGTTGAGATCAAGCCCGCGCAATTGCAGTCATTGGGCATCGAGCTCGATAAAGTCGAAGCCGCACTCAAAGATTTTGGCGCAAATACCAGTGGCGGTTTTGCTGAGGCAAATGGGCGCGAATATTTAATTCGCCAAATCGGTCGCACCAGTCGTATTGAAGATTTGCAAAATGTCGTGGTAGCGGTGAAGCAAGGGCAAGCGATCTTATTGAAACAAGTCGCCGAAGTGGCGATTGCGCCCGCTTTTAAACGCGGTGATGGTGGTTATAAAGGCAAACCTGCAGTCATCCTCTCGGTGCAAAAACAACCAACTGCAGATAGTGTGAAGTTGACTCGCGAAGTTGAACGCGCAATTGCTGAATTAGGAAAGAATTTGCCGCAAGGGGTAGAGCAACCGCAGTTCCTATTTCGTCAAGCCGACTTTATTAAGAATTCTCTCGATAACGTCAATGATGCCTTGCGTGATGGTGCGATCATGGTGGCAATCTTATTGTTCTTGTTCTTACTGAATATTCGCACCACGATCATTTCTTTAGTAGCGATTCCTTTATCCTTGTTGGCGACCATCTTAGTATTCCGCTATTTGGATTTATCCATCAATACCATGACGCTGGGCGGATTAGCGATTGCGATTGGTGAATTGGTCGACGATGCCGTGGTGGATGTGGAAAACGTATTGCGACGACTGAAAGAAAATAGTTTGCTAGCACAACCTTTACCTAGCTTGCAGGTGATCGCCAGTGCATCGGGTGAGGTGCGCAGCGGGATTGTGTATGCGACTGTGATTGTGGTGTTGGTGTTCGTGCCCTTGTTTGCGTTGCCGGGGATTGAAGGCAGTTTATTCACACCACTTGGGATCGCCTATGTCGTATCGATTCTGGCTAGTATGGCAGTGGCGATGACGGTAACCCCCGTGTTGTGCTACTTCTTGTTGCCAAAGATGAAGCAGTTAGGTCATGGCGATAGTGCGCTCGTGGTCTGGTTGAAAAAGTGGGACACGCGATTGTTGAATTGGTCTTTTCAACATGTACGTAGCTTGTTTGCAGTGGCAATGGTCGCAGTGGTTTTGGCGGCGATCAGCGTGCCATTTTTCCCTCGTGCGTTTTTGCCTGCGTTTAATGAAGGTACCTTGACAGTCAACTTGGTGTTGAATCCTGGCACTTCATTGGAAGAATCGAACCGCCTCGGTAGTCTAGCTGAGCAATTGATGTTAGCCGTACCAGAAGTAACCCAAGTTGGGCGTCGTACTGGTCGCGCTGAGTTGGATGAACATGCAGAAGGCGTGCACTATAGTGAGATGGATGTCGATTTAAAGAAATCCAAACGTAGTCGTGATGAGATTATTCAGGATATTCGCGAACGTCTCAAAGTCTTGCCTGCCAATAGCAATGTCGGTCAGCCGATCTCGCATCGTTTAGATCATTTGTTGTCTGGTGTGCGTGCGCAGATTGCTTTGAAAGTGGTTGGTGATGATCTCGACACACTGCGTAATATCGCCAATGATTTACGCGAACGTTTGAGCCGCGTTCCCGGTATTACCGATCTGCAAATTGAGAAGCAAGTCTTAATTCCGCAAATTAAAATTCATGTGGATTACGATCAAGCGGCGCGTTACGGTATTGCGCCCGGTGCGCTATTACGTAGCTTGCAGCAACAAATTGAAGGTGAAAAAATCACGCAGATCATTGAGGGAAATCGACGCTTCGATATGTTATTACGCTTGCCAGAAAATGGTCGCGATCTACAAGCATTACAGCAATTGTTAATAGAAACGCCGCGCGGCTTTCTACCACTATCGCAACTCGCCAAGGTAGAGGAAAGCGATGGTCCAAATCAAATTAATCGCGAAAATTCGCGTCGTCGCATCGTTTTGTCGGCAAATACCGATGGTCGCGATATGACCGAAGTGATTAAAGATATACGTGAAGAGTTAGCGGCAAAGGATTTGCCAGTTGGTTATTCGACTTCTTTAGAGGGGCAATTTCAAGCACAAGAAAAAGCCTCGAATTTGATTGCCTTGTTGTCGCTCGTGTCTTTGTCTTTGATGTTCTTGGTGCTGTATAGCCGTTATCGTTCGATTGCTTTAACGATGATGATTATGGGGAATATCCCGCTGGCTTTGGTTGGTGCTGTCATAGCGCTATGGTTAGCAGGACAAACTTTGTCGGTTGCTGCTTTGGTTGGCTTTATTACTTTGGCGGGTATTTCAACGCGCAATGGCATTTTGAAAATTAGCCACTATATTAATTTGTGTGCGTTTGAAGGCGAGCAATTTGGTAAACAAATGATTATTCGTGGCTCACTAGAACGCTTAACGCCAGTCTTGATGACGGCTTTAGTCGCGGCGTTTGCTTTGTTACCTTTGTTGATTTCAGCCGACGCACCGGGTAAAGAGATTTTGCATCCTGTGGCAGTAGTCATCTTTGGTGGTTTGATCAGTTCTACTTTGCTGGATACCGTGTTAACCCCATTGATGTTCTGGCGCTGGGGTGAGAAACCATTGTTGAATTTGTTGGCTGCGACAAAAAATAAAGAACAGCAAGAAGTATTTTAATTTGAAGTAAAGTGATCATTTTTTAGAAAGGGAAATAATATGAAAATCTCCAAATTCGTTTTGACAGCTTTAGCGAGTGTAGCAATTGGTGCAGCTAGCGTTACCAGCGTACACGCTCATGATGACAAATACTTTGATTCGATCAAGTCACCGAATGGCGGTCAAACTCGCATGGCGGGTGTGTATCACTTTGAATTGGTGTTGGCACAAGACAGCAAAACTGCGAAAGAAAATCCAGTCACGGTGTATGTAACTGATCATGCGAATAAAGGTATTTCTACTAAAGGAGCAAGCGCAAGTTTGACTTTGGTGCAGGGAACAAAGAAAACAACGGTTGATTTAGTACCAGAAGGTGATAATCGTCTTGTTGGTAAAGCGACGTATGCCTCAACCGCGAATTTGAAAGGCGCATTGACTGTGACGATGGCAGGTAAGCCAGCGGAGCAAGCGCGTTTTACACCATTTGCTTTGGCGAAAAAAGTCAACGCAAAAGCAGCAGACAAGGGAAATCATAAGGAAGCTGAACATACGCACGAACATCAGCACTAAGATGATGTGCTTTAAATTCTCAAACCCTAAAATCACCGCTCTCCGTTTCGCCACCGTCTGTGTGGCGATCGCTGCAAGCTTGGGTTTGTCAGCTTCGGCAAATGCCAGCTTGGTCGAATTGAAATGGGATGAACAAGGGCGTTTTCAGCATCGCGGCGAAATTAAAGCAGGTGGCATACTCGAAGTCTGCGGGACTCTGATGACCGGCGCCAAAATTGATTGGCAGTATCAAAGTACGCAGGTGGTGGATTTTAATATTCATTATCATCAGGGAAATCAAGTGATCGCCCCGGTCAAATTACGGGCGCGCAAAACCGCAAGCAGTTCAAGTATTGCAAGTAGCGCGAGTAAGCTGTTTGAAGTCGATCAAACGAATGACTATTGTTGGATGTGGTCAAATAAATCGAAGCAATCGACAAAAATTCATCTACGACTAAGTCTGAGATAGCGTGGAATAAATGCATTCGAAGTGCACAGGCAGGGCGTTTTGGGGTATGTGTTGGATCGAGTTGTGACGCTTGCTGGCCTATTTCCTGCAATCATGTACCTTCCTAAGCGTTATTGTCAAAAGAGGAATCAATCCGTTTATACTATTTGTTTTGTTCCGTGTCTCCTCCTCTTTTGCAGGGTTTGTTCGTGATGAAACTATTACTGTCTCTGATTGGTATCTCGATGTCGTGCATGACGCTTCCTTTGCATGGTTCGGAGCGCGTGATCCAGCAAGTCAACGCACAATCGAAGTCGTCGACCCATTATCCTCATCAACGAGAAGCAATCGGCACGGTCAGGGAAATGTATGATGGCAGCTTGAGTACAGCAACGGCAGTGAGTACGTTTCGGAACATACATCGATTATTTCCAAGTGCCACTATTCCAAAGTCGAATAAACCTTTTCCGCTGAAAGCCGCAGCGAAGCCGCTTTCTAGCTTTGTGTTTACCGACCGTGGTCGGCAAGTGAGCTTGGATCAATATCTTGAATTGAATCAAATTGCCGGCCTATTGATATTGAAGGATCGTCAGATTTATTTGGAGCGCTACCGCTTTGGTAACACAGAGAAGACGCGCTGGATGTCGATGTCGATTGCCAAGTCTATTACTTCGACTTTGATTGGCGCTGCGCTGAAACAAGGAAAGATCAAGAGTCTTCAAGACCCAGTCGTCAAATATGTTCCTGAGTTAAAAACGAGTGCCTATGCGAACGTTAGCATCCGAGACGTTTTAACGATGAGTTCGGGTGTGCGTTGGAATGAAACTTATACTGATCTGCGCTCTGATCGGCGACGTCTGTTAGAAGCACAGATAGCGCAGAAACCTGGAGCAGCTTTAGCCGTTTTACAGCAATTACCGCGGCAGGCCGAGCCTGGCACACTCTTTAATTACAATACTGGAGAAACCCAAGTCGCAGCGCAGGTTTTGCGAAATGCAGTCGGAATGCCACTCTCGCAGTATTTAGGTGAACGCATCTGGTCGCGCTTCGGAATGGAGGCGGAGGCAAGTTGGTGGTTAGACTCGCCAAATGGAGTGGAAATTGGGGGAAGTGGCATGAGCGCGACCCTGCGTGATTATGGTCGATTCGGACTATTCATGTTAGCTGGAGGTTTGGCTGATAATGAGATGATTTTGCCAACAGCATGGACTTATGAAGCGACTACGCCTAAAGCCTTGAAGAACGGCGAACTGATTCCCTATGCTTATTTGTGGTGGCCAGTGGTCACGCGTGATGGGCTGCGCGACGGTGCCTATAGCGCAATAGGGATACATGGTCAGTATTTATATATCAATCCAAAACAAAATATGGTGATCGTTGTTTGGGGGGCGCAAACACGCCCTGTTGGTGGTGCGCAAATCAATGATCAAGCTTTTTTTTCGGCCGTGAGTTTGGCGCAATTCAATTGATGATTTGATCTGGTTAATACCCCGAGTGATGGCGTATTGTAATGTCTTGTGCCGCTCGTTTCGCCTCAATCTCAGCTAATAGTTGACGTGCTTGGGCTTGCTGTTCAGGCCCAGCTTCACGGATGACGTCCTCCAATAACAAGCAGGCACCTTCACTGTCTGCCATTTCTAGATAAGCAGAGGCTAGTTGGATGCGCACTTGGTTGGCATTGGCACGACTGACATGGTCGAGACGTACAGTATAATCGGACGCGGTATTCGCATTGGCGAGGGCAGCTGTTGAAACCTTCGGTGTCAATAATTCGTCTTGTTTACTGACTGATAGTGGACCTGTTGCGTTTGATGTAGCAGCAATCGAGGTCGGTGAGTTGAATTGCGCTGCTAAAGAGGAATCGATAGTTGACGTCGCTGTATCTTTATTCTGTTGCGAAACGTAAGTGCGCTTCCCCCGCTGATCTGGATGGATCAAATATTCTGCGATCGGATGACTCTTCAAATCGCTGACTGTTTTTGGACGATTGTCACTATTCACTAGGCTTAGCAATTCCTCTAGCTGCTGAAAAATATGTAGATCAAAACCTTCACGTGGGCTTAGGCGGGAATTGTTCAATAGGCGTTCGAGGTAAACAGTAATGTCATTGGTATGCCAGCATTCGAAGATTTTTTGTACGATATGTGGATAGTCATACAAATTTTGATGTTGCACATCATTCGACGCATTCCAAGGCATGACTTTGAGATTAAAAAATTTTTTAATCTCTTTACGGAGTGATTCAAAACCAATTTGGTCGTTATTTTGGCGCAGACTTTCTAGCATCTGCAGCCAAGATTTTGGTGAGCTCGGTTTGCTCGCAGCTGCTTGTGCTTGCTCATAACGAGGATCGCCAGGCTTATAAACATTTAACCACGCGTCAACGAATCCCCGAATGTCAGAAAACTCGTCACGCGCAATAACAGCATGCTTGGAACTGGTGCGTTGAAACCCATGTATCGTTGAGTTTGCTTGCTGACTGTGTGTATCGTCTAAGTCTAGATCAAAAGAGGAAATGCCACCTACTGTGCTCAACTGCGAGGTGTCGATAAAAGAAAGAGTGAAAAGTGAGTCCTGAAAATGCCTGAGTGAAGTCGTCAGTGTTTCGATCCCATCTTGAATTTTGTGTTGTACATGGAGTCGCCAGAAAGATACCAATGCTGCCAATAGCGCCAAGCTTAAAAATCCGATTAGCAACTTAGTCCAAAAGACGCGCTTGGATTGTGCTTCAAGGACTTGAATTTTTTCGTGATTAATACGTTTGTTTTCAGCGAGTAAATTACGTAATTCTTGTTGGAGTTTTTCTTGCTGAATTTGTTTAGCGGTCTGGGATGTCACATCACTTTGATTGCTGTTCGCTTGCATATCTGCTTGCTGCTTTGCGTGTACAAGCATTGAACTTTGTAATGCAAGGCAAATCAAACCGATGAAGGCAGCACGTGCACTAGAGGCGATGAAGTTCATAGGAAATCCGAGCTAATAAAATGAGTTGAATTTTAAGTTAGATCCTTTGATAAATCTGATATATCCGCGCATGTTTGCGTAAACGACACAGATGCATTCATTGGACCATCTGGATTTCGTTGAGGTGCGGCAATTTGCGTGCTCTAGGGTAATATTCACACAGCAATAGATTGCAATCGATTCCGGTCGATGACGGCCTTAGGCAGAACTCCTTGCCTGTCATGTACTCACGTCAAAAGCAGTTTATCTGTATCGATAGGAGCGAGAAATATGGTCTACTCTGGCAGTTGTCACTGCGGTGCTGTGCAGTTTGAAGTGGAAGCAGGAACAGCCGTTGAGGTTGAAGAGTGCAATTGTTCGATATGTCGCATGACAGGTTTTTTGCATTTGATTGTACCTTTACGGGCTTTCACCTTGTTGTCTGGTGCGGATAAATTGACGACATATCGATTCAACACAGGGGTTGCTGTGCATCAGTTCTGTCAAATTTGTGGTGTTAAACCTTTCTATGTTCCGCGTTCCAACCCAGACGGCATGGATGTGAACTTACGTTGTCTCAAGCAACAGCCTGCGTTAGTCAAGATTGTTGCTTTTGACGGTCAGAATTGGGAAGAAAATGGCCCAGCCTTGCTTGGTAAGTCGCGCCCGATTTAGGTCTAGGAAAAAAATAGTGTAAGCAGCTGTAATTGGTAGTCACTGCCAACTTAATGTAATCAATTAGAGATTGGAAGATTCATGCATTGGAAAAATTTATGCTTGCTGGCATTCATGATAAATGGGGGCGCTTTCGCTGCTGATTCAGATATGCTGCTCAAACCTGATCGGGTATTTGATGGCCAAAATATGCGCCCAGATTGGGTGGTTCTTGTTCGCCAGAACAAAATCATCGAGGCAGGACCGATGCGGTTTAAATTGGCCGCTGATACACGAGTAATTGAGTTAAAGGGCATGACATTACTACCGGGTCTGATTGAAGGACACTCACACCTATTGCTACATCCCTATAATGAAGTCAGCTGGGATGATCAGGTGTTGAAGGAAAGTCGTGCCGAGAGGGTTGTGCGCGCTGCAAACCATGCGAAAGCGACTTTGAAAGCTGGTTTTACGACCGTGCGTGATTTAGGCACAGAAGGCGCAGAGTACGACGATGTCGGCGTAAAAAAAGCGATCGAAAAAGGCGTGATCCCCGGCCCTCGCATGATCATTGCGACCAAAGCATTGGTGGCAAAAGGAGCTTATGGACCGAAGAGCATGAATCCTGACTTGGATTTGCCGCAGGGGGCTGCGGAAGTGTCAGGTCTAGAACAAGTGTCACAAGAGGTTCGTAGCCAAATCGGTAAAGGTGCGGATGTGATTAAAGTCTATGCGGACTATCGAGCAGGACGCGATGGTGAGTCGGTACCCATCTTTTCAGTCGAAGAAATGAGTTTGATGGCAAAGATCGCGAATAGCGGCAAGCGGCAGCTAGTGGCGCATGCATCGACGCCCGAAGGTATGCTGCGTGCAATTGAAGCTGGAGTGTCAACAATCGAGCACGGTGATCATGGCACGCCAGAGGTCTTTAAACGAATGAGAGAAAAAGGTGTCACCTTATGTCCGACCCTGGCCGCTGGTGATGCGATAGAACAATATCGTGGTTGGAAAAAAGGCATACAACCTGAACCAGCACGCATTTTGGCAAAGCGCCAAAGTTTTAACCAAGCATTGCAGGCCGGCGTCAGCATCTGCATGGGGGGGGATGTCGGAGTTTATGCCCATGGCGACAATGCGCGTGAAATGGAATTGATGGTTGATTATGGTATGAGCGCTATCGATGTGTTGCGTTCAGCGACGTCGGTCAACGCACAAGCATTTGGTTATGCCGATCGAATTGGTAGAATTGCGCCCGGTTTACTCGCCGATTTGGTCGCCATTCAAGGAGATCCATCTCAAGACATCAAGTTGATCCGTCAAGTCAAGTTAGTCATGAAGGACGGTAAGATTAATCCATAAAACGACTTATCCCGTACGGCGATCGGTTTCTCTAATTAATGAAAAGAGGCTAGGAATATGTTGAAAAGAATCGGCGTGTTACACAGTGTATTCGGGAGTATCTTGTTACTCTCTTTTCATGCTTCGGCGTATTCCACCTCTTCGAATGCCCTAGGCACGAGCACAGGCATGGGCGCTTCATACGTCGCGCAGTCAACACGGATAGATGGTCGTGATGATTACGAAGCATTGGTCAAATTGTTTGAAGAGTGGCGACGAATTGAACGACCAATTTTGAAGGAGGGCGCACCAGACTATACCTTGCAAGCAAGAGCGCGTGCATCTGAAAAAGTACGCAAATTGCATGCTCAGTTATTGGCGATGAAGACAAAAAACTGGACTAAGGCACAGCAAATCGATTGGAAGATCGTGAATGCAGAAATGAATGGTTATGAATTCAACCAACGTGTATTGCAGCCGTGGGTGCGCGATCCCGCCTTTTATCAAAGTTTGTACACCGAAGCGAGCGACACGCCAGCTAGGGAAGGGCCGACGAATCACGCGACAATCGAGTTGTGGAAGTACCGATTCCCGCTGTCTGAACAAGATCAAATGAAGTTGGCCAAGGAATTGGCGGTAGTACCACCGTTATTGACACAGGCAAAACGTAATTTGACTGGTAATGCGCGTGACTTGTGGCTCGCAGGTATCAATACATTTGAATTGCAGGGACAAGAACTTCAAGCGTTAGAAAAAGACCTCGCTCAGAGTATCAGCCCCGCTCTAAAGTTGGCGCTTGGTGCCGCAAAAAAGGCGAATGCAGAATTTATTTCTTGGCTCACCGCACAAGCGCCACATAAAACTGGTCCATCCGGCATCGGTAAAGACAACTACACGTGGTATCAACAGAACGTGCATTTGGTGCCAATGACTTGGCAGCAAGAAGTGGATTTGTTGCAGCGTGAGTTGGATCGCGCTTGGGCGAATTTGAAATTGGAAGAGCAACGTAACAAAGATTTACCACCGATGCACGCTGCGAGTACCGATGCTGAGTACAAAGCGATGGCAGATCGCGCCGCTAGCAAGTTGATGCGTTTCTTGGCGGATAAACAAGTGATGCCAATTAAAGCGAACATGGAGCCTGCTTTGCGTGAACATCTGCAAAGCTTTGTTGCTGAGGACAAGCGCAATTTTTTCAGTATCACTCTGCACTATGATCCTGCTGCATTGTATTGCCATTGGTATCACTGGTTTGATTTGGCGCAGATGCGTGACGAACCACATACGAGTCCGATACGTCGTGGACCGTTGTTGTACAACATTTGGGATAACCGCAACGAAGGTATCGCGACAGGTGTCGAGGAGATGTTTATGCATATGGGATTGCACGATGATAGTCCACGTTCGCGCGAACTCGTCTGGATATTGTTGGCCCAACGTGCAGCGAGAGGATTGGGATCTTTGTATGCCCATGCAAACTTAAAAAATATGGAAGAGGCGAGTCGGGTTCATCTTGATTGGACGCCTCGCAATTGGATGCGACGTGAGCCGCACTTGCTCAAATTTGAACAGCATCTATATCTGCGTCAACCAGGGTATGGGACGAGCTACGTAGTCGGAAAATATTTGATCGAACGCCTGATGACACAGCGTGCCAAACAACTAGAAGTGGAGAATAAACCGTTTCTTATGCAAGATTTTTTTAAGACATTGAATGACTTAGGAAATATACCGATTATGCTTACTAGCGAACAACTGCTGGCCAAGTGAATTGTAATAGAGAGAAGTAATAATGAGTGAGCAAATCCCACAAGGAAAAAATATGTCATCCATGATCGTCAAAAGCGACTTAGAAATCGCCCAAAGTGCACAACTTAAACATATCAATGAAATCGCGAAAGTATTGGGCGTGGATATCGATGAGCTTGAGCACTACGGTAAGTACAAAGCCAAATTGCCCTTGCACTTGATTGATCCAGAAAAAATCAAAAAGAATAAATTGATTTTAGTCACTGCTATCACGCCAACGCCACCTGGTGAAGGCAAAACTACCACCTCGATTGGTTTGACCGAAGGTCTCAATCGCATAGGTAAGAAAACGACCGTGGTCTTGCGTGAACCTTCGTTAGGACCGGTGTTTGGAATTAAAGGCGGTGCCGCAGGGGGAGGTTACTCGCAAGTTGTGCCGATGGAAGATATTAATCTGCATTTTACTGGAGACTTTTCCGCGATCGAAAAAGCGAATAATTTATTAGCTGCCTTGATCGACAATAATATTTACTTTCAAAAAGAAAGTCTGGGCATCGATCCGCGTACCGTCAAATGGAAGCGCGTGATGGATATGAATGATCGTTCCTTGCGTAGCATCATAACGGGCTTGGGCGGTCGCCCCGGTGGCAATCCTCGTGAGGCGGGTTTTAATATTACGGCCGCGTCCGAAATCATGGCGATCTTGTGCTTGGCAGAATCCTTCCAAGATTTAAAAACCAAGCTTGGTAATATTTATGTTGGTGATACCTACGACAATAAGCCGATTTATTGCCGCGATCTGAAAGCACAAGGTGCAATGGCGGCTTTGCTGAAAGATGCCATTAAACCGAATTTGGTGCAGACTTTAGAAGGCAATCCCGCGATCATCCATGGCGGTCCATTCGCGAATATCGCGCAAGGCACTAACTCCGTTTTAGCCACCAAACTTGGCTTGTCCTTATCCGATTATGTAGTAACCGAAGCGGGTTTCGGTGCTGATTTAGGCGCAGAAAAATTTCTGGATATTAAATGCGGCTATTCAGGCTTAAGCCCATCGGCAGTAGTCATTGTTGCGACAGTGCGTGCACTTAAATACCACGGTGGACAAGATCTCAAAACGCTCACTACGCCCAATTTAGAAGCACTCAAAGCAGGTTTTGCGAATCTCGAAAAGCATTTAGAGAACATCGCTCAATTTGGATTACCCGCAGTGGTGTCGATCAATCGTTTCAGCAGCGACAGCGATGAAGAACTCGCTTTCTTAAAACAAGCGTGTGCAGCACGTGGAGCCAAAGTGGCACTCTCAGAAGGCTGGGCAAAAGGCGGTGAAGGAACAACCGACTTAGCCCGCGCGGTCGTCGAAACTGCAGAAAACTTCAACGGACGCTATACGCCAATTTACGATTGGAATAGCGATATCAAGACCAAGGTCGAAACCGTTGCCAAAAAAATCTACGGCGCTGGCTCCGTGGTTTTCCAAGCGAAAGCGCTAGCCGACATCAAACATATCGAAGGTTTAGGCTTGGGTCATCTACCTATTTGCATCGCCAAAACACAAAAGTCTTTTTCGGATAATGAAGCCTTAATCGGAAGACCGAGTGGCTTTGAACTCACTGTACGTGAATTTGAAATCGCCGCGGGTGCAGGTTTCTTAGTGCCCATCACAGGCGCGATCATGCGTTTACCTGGTCTGCCTGCAGTACCTGCTGCCTTGCATATTGATATTGACGATAATGGGGTGATTAGCGGGTTGTCCTAGCTTAATTCATAATTTTCATCTGATGTTCTTGTTAAGTTCATTATCGAGGCTCTGTGTAGAGAGGCATTACTTCTACATGGGGCTGGTTGTTGAGTTAGTGTACTTTCCGAAACCCATAGAATCCCCATTCAACATACGCATAGTATTGAGTTTTGATATAAGGTTTCCATGGAAAAGGCTTCACACCAGATTCCATCAAAATTTTATCGACAATTTTTTTCTTTTCAGGATCTTTGGAATAGTCAGGGGCAGGGTTTCGAATTCCATTCTCGGCGAACACAAGTATTGGAAACTTCAATTTATCCGTACTACATAGCGCTTCTGCTTTTCCTTCTGGACGACCGTTTAAATAATCTACATATTCTGGGATACATGGAGTGCCTTCCAATGTATATTTAAGTTTGCCGTTTTGAGAGATAGTTATATTGAAAATTTTGTGCGACTCATTGAAAGTGACGGCAATTTCGTACTCCCCCAGTTTATCTCTACCAAAATTCTCTCGGGTTTCAGAAAGATACCTTCCAACAAATAGATTATCAGCGAAAGTCGGCGTTGAAAGACATCCGAAAAAAGCAAGCATGCAGTAAGTTAATATTTGTTTTTGGAATGACTTGAATGGATTCATTAATGCTCTTTCAGAATAAGTAGTTTGGTTCGTAGAAAATATGAAATTTATCTCTTATTTGAGCTCTTGAACATGTGAAGTAATCATATTTATTTCCTGTCTGTTTCTTTTGATGATTGGCGGTAAGTATCGGCAGATTCTTAGCTATCAGTCGTGATTTCTATTGGTCGGACTTGCAAGCAGCTCTCGCTCCTTTGATAGCGAGTGCTGGGATAACACAAAGCACAGAAATATAAATTCGAACCAGAGCATCTTGCTCGTTGACTGTACCGTTAGCGATGAAGAGAGTGTAGAGAATTTGATTTGACCATTTGATGGCATTAACGAAGGCGACCACCCAACAAGCAATTTCTATCACTTGCAGTACTTTCTTGAACTTATCCATACGTTTATTCACATTCAGGTGATTCATAGCTTAATATTATATTAATAAAAATACAAAATGTAAATATTTTGAAGTTTTGTAAAAAGCGCCAAATGATCTGATTCTTTTAGTCACTTATATCCACCTAGTTCCAAAGAACTATTCCACCCTAGTGCCAATGCTGAGCGCTAGGCACCGCTCCGAAGAATGGGCGTCACGCTATCCAATCTCTAAAATTTGATCATGTCAAAGTGGCGTGAACCTTTGTTTGCGTGCACAAATTAAGGAGCTTGAGATGAGTCATTTTCTGGATAGATTGAAGTTCATGTCTAAGGTGAAATCCACCTATTCTGACGGACATGGTGCGGTGGTGGATGAGGATAGACAGTGGGAGAACGCTTACCGCAGTCGCTGGCAGCATGACAAGATTGTGCGTTCTACGCACGGCGTGAACTGTACAGGTTCTTGCTCTTGGAAAGTGTACGTCAAGAACGGTTTAATCACCTGGGAAACCCAGCAAACAGACTATCCACGCACTCGTCCTGATTTGCCTAACCATGAACCACGCGGTTGCCCTCGTGGTGCTTCGTATAGCTGGTATGTGTATTCTGCACAGCGCGTGAAATATCCGATGATTCGTGGTCGCTTGATGGAGATGTGGCAAGAAGCGCGTAAGACTATGGGCCCAATTCAAGCGTGGGAATCGATTAGTCAAAATCCAGAAAAAGCTAAACGCTATAAATCTGTGCGCGGCCTCGGCGGATTTGTGCGTGCTGATTGGGATACGGCGCAAGAAATTATCGCAGCGGCGAATGCATTCACCGTGAAGAAATTCGGCCCAGACCGCGTGATTGGCTTCTCACCAATTCCAGCGATGTCGATGGTGTCGTATGCGGCCGGTGCGCGTTACTTGTCATTGATCGGTGGCGCTTGTTTGTCTTTCTACGATTGGTATTGTGATTTGCCACCAGCGAGCCCACAAATTTGGGGTGAGCAAACTGACGTGCCAGAATCTGCTGACTGGTATAACTCCACTTACTTGATGGTATGGGGTTCCAATGTGCCACAAACACGTACGCCTGATGCGCACTTCTACACAGAAGTGCGCTACAAAGGTACGAAAACAGTTGCTGTGTCGTCTGACTTCGGTGAGATGGTGAAATTTGGTGACATCTGGATGGCGCCAAAACAAGGTACCGATGCAGCCTTGGCGATGGCGATGGGTCATGTGATCTTGAAAGAGTTCCACCTCGGTGGTAAGTCGGATTATTTCCGCAGCTATGTAAAACAATATACCGACATGCCGATGTTGGTTCGCTTGGTCGAGCGCAATGGATGTTTTGTGCCAGATCAAATGCTACGTGCTTCCCAATTACCAGGTGGCTTGAATGAGGCAAATAACGGTGATTGGAAGACACTTGCGATTGATGCGAACACTAACGACATCGTCGCACCGAATGGTTCGATTGGTTATCGCTGGGGTGAAGGCAAAGTTAACGATGGCGAAAAAGTAGGTCGCTGGAATTTGGAGCCAAAAGATGGTGGCTCAGGTCGCGAGATTGATCCGCAATTGAGTTTAGTGGCTAAGCATGACCAAGTGGTGAGTGTGGGCTTTAACTACTTCGGCGGTGCAGATGCGAATGACATGGTGTTGCGCAATGTGCCAGCACGTAAAGTGCAATTGGCAGATGGCTCTGAGATTTTAGTCGCTACCGTGTATGACCTCTCGATGGCAAACTACGGTGTCGATCAAGGCTTGGGCGGTGCAGTTGCTACCTCCTACGATGACGACGTGCCATACACACCAGCATGGCAAGAGAAGCATACTAGCGTTAAACGTGAATTAGTGATTCAGGTAGCGCGTGAGTTCGCACAAAATGCACACGATACTCATGGTAAGAGCATGGTTATCGTCGGTGCGGCATTGAACCACTGGTACCACAACGATATGATTTATCGCGGCATCATCAATATGCTGATGATGTGTGGTTGCGTTGGTCAATCTGGTGGCGGTTGGGCGCACTATGTGGGCCAAGAAAAACTCCGTCCACAGTTCGGTTGGGCGCCATTAGCGTTTGCGTCCGACTGGACTCGTCCACCACGTCAAATGAACGGTACTAGCTTCTTCTATGCGCATACTAGTCAATGGCGCCATGAGAAATTGCACATCGATGAAATTCTCGCACCAACGGCGGATAAGTCCAAAGTCAGTCATATGAGCATGATCGATATGAATGCTAAATCTGAGCGTCTCGGTTGGTTGCCATCTGCACCGCAGTTGGAAACAAATCCATTAGATGTGTGTGATGCAGCGGCCGCAGCGGGCATGGAACCACAAGAATACTTGAAGCAAAGCTTGAAATCTGGCGCGGTTAATATGAGCTGCGATGATCCTGATAATCCTAAGAACTTCCCACGCAATATGTTCGTATGGCGTTCGAATATTCTGGGTAGTTCAGGAAAAGGCCATGAGTACTTCTTGAAGTATTTGCTTGGTACACAAAACGCCTTGTTTGATGACCCAGATGAAGCGGTGAAACCTTCTGAAGTCAAATTCCGTGAAGAAGCAGCGGAAGGTAAGTTGGACTTGTTGACGGTGTTGGATTTCCGTATGAGCACGACTTGCTTGTATGGCGACATCGTGTTGCCAACCGCGACTTGGTATGAAAAAGATGATTTGAATACCTCCGACATGCACCCATTCATTCACCCATTGAGTGAAGCCGTGCAGCCTTTGTGGGAAAGTAAAACCGACTGGGAAATCTACAAAGGTATCGCCAAGAAATTTACTGAAATCGGTGGCGACTATCTTGGCACACGCAAAGACATCGTCTTGCAACCATTGATGCACGATACACCGGGTGAATTGGGTCAAGCGTTTGAGCCTAAAGATTGGAAAAAAGGCGAGTGTGATTTAATTCCTGGTAAGACAGCGCCAAACTTTGTTGTGGTTGAACGTAACTACAAAGAGATCTACAAAAAGTTCACCTCAATTGGACCTTTGTTAGACAAACTCGGCAATGGCGGTAAAGGCATTAACTGGAACACTGAACACGAAGTCCATGAAATCGGCGGTATCACCAAAGTGGTGACAGAAGAGGGCGTATCAAAAGGACGCCCACGTCTGGAAACAGCGATTGATGCCTGCGAAATGATTTTGACCTTTGCACCAGAAACCAATGGTCATGTCTCCGTCAAAGCATGGGAAGCTTTATCAAAAATCACTGGTCGCGATCATACGCATTTAGCGGTGGGCCGTGAACATGACAAGATCCGTTTCCGCGATGTACAAGCGCAACCACGCAAGATTATTTCTGCACCGACTTGGTCAGGTTTGGAATCGGAAGAAGTCAGCTACAACGCTGGTTACACCAACGTACATGAATTGATCCCATGGCGCACGCTTACTGGTCGTCAGCAGTTCTACCAAGATCACCGTTGGATGCTCGATTTTGGTGAAGGTTTGTGTGTGTACAAACCAGCGATTGACACCAAGACTGTGGCACCAATGTTGAATAAATCGCCGAACGGTGAAAAAGAGATCGTGTTGAACTGGATTACACCGCATCAAAAATGGGGTATCCACTCTACTTACTCTGACAACTTGCGGATGTTGACCTTGAGTCGCGGTGGCCCCCACGTCTGGGTTTCTGAGATCGAAGCAAAAGAAGCAGGCTTGGTGGATAACGATTGGGTCGAAGTATTTAACAGTAACGGTACATTGACAGCACGTGTGGTGGTCAGCCAGCGTGTGCCAAAAGGTATGTGCTTGATGTATCACGCCCAAGAAAAAATCGTGAATACACCAGGTGCAGAACTCTCCGGTATGCGTGGTGGTATCCATAACTCGGTGACACGTGCGGTGTTGAAACCAACGCATATGATCGGTGGTTATGCGCAACAGGCGTACGGCTTTAACTACTACGGCACGGTGGGTAGTAACCGCGATGAATTTGTGGTCCTGCGCAAGATGAAAAAAGTGGATTGGTTAGAAGGTAAGTTGGAAGAATCTGAAGGAGCAGCGTCATGAAAATTCGCGCACAAGTAGGCATGGTGTTGAACCTTGATAAATGTATTGGTTGCCACACCTGTTCCGTGACCTGTAAAAACGTATGGACCAGTCGTGATGGCGTTGAGTACGCTTGGTTCAATAACGTCGAAACCAAGCCTGGCATTGGTTATCCTAAAGAATGGGAAAATCAAGCTAAATGGAAAGGCGGCTGGCATAGAAACGAGGCTGGCAAATTAGAGCCAAAACAAGGTGGCAAATTGCGCATCTTGGCGAATATTTTTGCCAATCCTAACTTGCCACAGATAGACGATTACTACGAGCCATTCACCTATGATTATGAGCGTCTGCAAAACGCGCCATTGTCACAAACACCGCCAACAGCACGTCCTATCTCTGTCATCACTGGCAAGAAAATGGACAAGATCGTCTGGGGTCCGAACTGGGAAGATGACTTAGGCGGTGAATTTAGTTCACGTAGTCGCGATCAGTTATTCGAAGGCGTACAAAAAGAAATGTACAGTACCTTTGAATCGACTTTCATGATGTATTTGCCACGTTTGTGTGAGCACTGCTTGAACCCAGCGTGTGTGGCGTCATGCCCATCTGGTTCGATCTACAAACGTGAAGACGACGGCATCGTGTTGGTCGATCAAGATAAGTGCCGCGGCTGGCGTATGTGTATCTCTGGTTGCCCTTACAAAAAGATTTACTACAACTGGAGTTCAGGCAAAGCGGAAAAATGTACCTTCTGCTATCCACGTATTGAAGCAGGCCAACCTACCGTTTGTTCTGAAACATGCGTAGGCCGTATTCGCTACTTGGGCGTGTTGTTGTATGACGCCGACAAGATTGAAGCAGCGGCATCCACACCGAATGAGCAAGATTTGTATCAAGCGCAGTTAGATTGCTTCTTAGATCCGCACGATCCAGAAGTCATCGCTGAAGCGCGCAAACATGGTATTCCAGAAAGCTGGATTGAATCTGCGCAAAAATCGCCTGTGTACAAAATGGCGATGGAGTGGAAGATTGCGTTCCCATTGCATCCTGAATATCGCACTTTGCCTATGGTTTGGTATGTGCCACCTTTATCACCAATCCAAAAGGCGGCAGAAGCAGGCCATATGGGCATGAACGGTATTATTCCTGATGTGAAATCCTTGCGTATTCCTGTGCGCTATTTGGCAAACTTGCTGACAGCAGGCAAAGAAGAGCCAGTCTTGGAAGCGCTGGAAAAAATGTTAGCGATGCGTGCGTACAAACGTTCTGAAGTCGTGCATGGTGAACTCGATCATGAAGTCTTGAAACAAGTCGGTTTGACAGCAGCGCAAGTCGAAGACATGTATCAAACCATGGCGATTGCGAACTACGAAGACCGTTTCGTGATTCCATCCTCCCATAAAGAAATGGTGGAAGATAGTTTCAACGAAAAAGGTAGTTGTGGATTTACCTTTGGTAATGGTTGTTCAGGCGGTACTTCTGATGGCGCTTTGTTTGGTAAGAAGCCGCAGGGTAGTGTGATTTTTGTGGATATGCCGAAGTCGCGGAAGAAACTCTCAACGACGGAGTAGCTTTTAGCTCCCTTCTTCCGCAGGCGGGAGAAGGGTCGGGGATGAGGGACGTTGACCAAGTTGATCAGAATTTATTTCGTGATGTCAAATAGTTCGGATTTCTCAACGCCCCTCACCCTAACCCTCTCCCGCTTGCGGGAGAGGGGATATCCAAAGTAGAAATGACGCTAACAACGCCACAAAAAATAGAGGAAATCGTATGCAAATTTATCGCATTTTATCCGCACTACTGAGTTACCCGCAGCCAGATTTGATCGCTGCTTTGCCTGAAATTCGTGCTGAGCTGGGTGCAGATCAAGAGACTGCGGATGCTCTCCAGCCTTTGCTGAATTATTTGCAAGAGAGCGATTTGATCAGTGTGCAAGAAAACTACGTGGGAACCTTCGATCGTACCCCTTCAGTCGCCCTGCACTTGTTCGAGCATATTCACGGTGAAAGTCGTGATCGTGGTCAAGCGATGGTCGATCTTATCTCAGAATATCGCCGTTATGGTTTTGAGCCAGAAGCGAGCGAATTGCCAGATTATGTACCGCTATTTTTAGAGTTCTTAAGTCTGGTCGATGCTGAAACTGCAGAGAAATTACTCGGTGAAGCGATCCATGTATTAGCCGCGATTGGGATCCGCTTGCAACGCAAAGGCAGCCCTTATGCTAACGCATTCTTATTGTTGACTGCATTTACTGACGTGGTGCCGCAAGAACAAGGTGAGCCTCCTGTGCGCGATATGGACGACGCGATGGAAACCTTCGGCCCAGGTGTCGATGGTGTTGAGCCTTTGTTGAAGCCAGGCTTGTCGTGTTCATCGAGTGCTGCATCTGGTGGCGCGCAGGCTGTGAATTTTTATCCACGTCAACCCAAGGCTGCGAGTCAAGCAGCTGCAAATTAAACTTTTTGGGAGTCAGTGATGGACTACTTACATCAATTTATCTACGGGATTTATCCCTATATCGCTTTAGCGATTTTCTTGTTCGGTAGCTTGGCACGTTTCGAGCGCGAACAATATACGTGGAAGAGTGATTCTTCTCAAATGCTGCATGCCGGTAATCTGCGTGTGGGTAATATCTTGTTCCACATCGGCGTACTTGGCCTGTTCTTCGGTCACATGGTCGGTTTGCTGACACCTGTGATCGTCTGGGATACCTTGGGTGTATCACATGGCTTCAAACAAATGATTGCGATTGTGATGGGTGGCGTGTTTGGTACTTTGTGTATGGTTGGCTTGCTGATTTTGATGCACCGTCGTTTTACCGATGCGCGTATCTCTGCCGTGACCAAAACCGGTGACAAAGTTTTGTTGTTGTGGATTTTCATCACCTTGGGCTTGGGTTTGTCGACGATTTTTGAATCCTTGCATCATACCGATGGGCACATGATGGTTTTATTGATGACTTGGGCACAGCACATTGTGACTTTTAAAGGCGACGCAGCGACCTTCATCATTGGTGCACCATTCCTGTTCAAGGCGCACTTGTTTATGGGATTGAGCTTGTTCGTGATCTTCCCATTCACTCGTTTAGTGCATGTGTGGAGTGGCTTTGCATCAATTGCTTATTTGAGCCGTGCATGGCAGTTGGTACGTCCACGCTGATCAAAACTTTTAGCTTGTCGTTTCTGCCTAATCGGGAGCGACAATGAATCAAATTGCCAGCATAAATTTTTAGGAGGCAATCGTGCCCGTCATAGTCAATGGTTACGAACTCAGCGATGCTGAGATGGAAAAAGAACTGCCAGAGCATCAAGGCACGGCAGATCCGATGAAGAGTGCGATGACGGCTTTGGTCTTGCGTCGTATCTTATTAGATAAAGCCAATGAACTCGGTTTGTCGGGTGAAGATGAAGACAAAATTGAAGCTTTGTTAGTACGTGAGGTCGTTGTACCTAAGCCCAGTTCAGAAGAATGTCTGCGTCACTATCAAGCGCATCCACAGCGTTTTACTGTGGGTGAATTAGTTGAAGCAAATCACATTTTATTCCAAGTGACACCTGCGCTCGATCTGGATAATTTGCGACGTCATGCCGAAGTGGTGTTACAAGATTTGTTGGACAATCCAGCCAATTTTGCCGCGATGGCGAAAGTAAATTCAAACTGCCCATCGAGTGAAGTCGGTGGCAATCTCGGACAATTAACGCGTGGCGATACCGTTCCCGAATTTGAAAAAGTGATTTTCTCCGCAGAAGAACACAAGATCGTGTCACGTTTGGTGGAAACCCGATTTGGTCTGCACATCGTGCAACTAGGACGTAAATTGGCAGGAAAATTACTGCCATTCGAGCAAGTTGAAAGCAAGATCGCTGACGCGATGCAAAGAGCGAGCCACGATCATGCGATGCGCCAGTATCTGCAATTGATGGTTGGACAAGCCAAGATCAGCGGTATCGAGTTGGAAGGTGCTGATACGCCTTTGGTGCAATAAAAATTTTTACTGCAGAGGCGTAGAGCCTTGCAATTTAAGTAGGAGTAAATCATGTCTCAAGCAATGATGAGTTTAGTAAAGCAGCACCAAGAATGTGACGATCAATTAAATCGTGTCGAAGCCGCTTTACATAAAGCCGATCTGTCCTCGGCTGGTAGAAATTTCCGTTTGTTTGATGAGCAGTTAGAGCATCATTTTCGTTTGGAAGAAGAACGTTTATTCCCTGCATTTGAAAAAGCCACAGGCATGACGGATGGACCGACGGTGGTCATGCGTAACGAGCATGCGGAGATTCGCCAGCTACGAGATCAGGCAATGGGCGAAATCGAACAGGGGAAAGTAGAAGCAGCTTTGGCGACGCTTGACACTTTGAATGTCTTAATTCAACAGCACAACGTCAAAGAAGAAAACATACTCTACCCTATGTGTGGCGGCAGTATTCCCAATCTCTTGTCGATACTTGGATTAGGCGGTTGTGGTGGTGCTTGCTCTTGCTCTTAGTTACTAGCATATAGCCAGGTGTACTGTCACTGGTAATGACATGTTATGTGCTTGGCTTGACGACAATCCATCATTTCAGAATGTGCCTTTCTGAACGATCTATCTCACTTACCGAGTTTGTTGTGTCACTTGAATAAAAGAGCGTTCATGTCTGCACCAAAAATTCTTAACTACCAACTTGCTCCGTCTCCGGCTTTGATATTTGGCTGTCTACTTCCTGCACCGTGGATGGGGGTAGCGGCCGGTCTTTTACTGGCGTTCGGTCCCGGTAACGGAATGCCTGATCGGTTCTCGCCCTTGGTATTGGCCGTCACTCATGTTTTAGTCTTGGGAATGTTGGTGCCAATTATACTTGGCGCCTTATTTCAATTATTTCCAGTGGTTGCAGGACAAACTGTCCCCGCGGCTCGTTGGCTCGCACCTTTCGTCGCAGTTGGTTCAATGGCGATTGCAATCGGTTTAAGTGTGGGATTTTTAAGCGGCGCAGCAGTGGGATTTGCGGTTGCCGCCATCCTTGCCACCATTTTATATGGTGCAATTACTCTCGCGTTTGTGCAAGCAGGATGGCGCATGGCTTGGTCGAGTCGAGCAGATTTGACTTTAAAAACTTTGCAGGGGAGTGCGCTTCCCTTGTTTTTTGTTTTTGCCTTTGGCGTAAGCCTTGCTGGAACATTCGCTGGATGGTGGCAGCTTGATATGCAATATCTATTGCAACTGCATGTCGCTTGGGGCCTTATCGGCTTGCTCGCAAGTTTGTTGCTTGGTGTGGGATCGACTGTAGTCCCGATGTTTTGGCAAGCGAAGCGTCCAAGTAGCCTGTGGCAAGCTAGTTTGCCTTGGTCGCTGTGGTTTGGTGTAGGGATGTTGTTGATTCCTTTATCTGAGGACTACATGCGTTATTGGCTTCTGGTCCTGTCGTTTTGGGTTTTTCTATTTGCGACCAGTGCTTTTGTTTATTTGTTGAAAGCGAAACGTCGTTTTGATCCAGCTTGGATATTGTGGATTGTTTGTTGCTTGAGCTGGATGAGCGCGGCGTTCATCTTTTTCCTTTATTTGCTTTCGATGCCGAATTTGGTGTCGCCATTTTGGCGTGGTTTGGGATGGATTCTTGGCGTCTTTTGCCTAGTTGGCGGGGCGGTGATGCCAATTAACGCGATGTTGGGGAAGATCATTCCTTTTCTTGTCTTTTTGCATTTGCGTCGTCGCATACCTTTGGGTCAGCGTGTGCCTAGTATGCAAGTTGTTTTACCGCCTTCACGTTTGCGCTGGCAAGCTCGTTTCCTAATCGCGAGTTGGATCTGCTTACTCGTACTACCGTTCGCGCCAAGCATTCGAGTCTTTGCTGGACTCTTGTTTTCATTTTCACAAGGAATGTTGGCACTCTTTCTTTTTCTTGCATTACTTCGTTATAGGAAAGAACTTCAACTTGTTTTGCATGTTGAAAAGAAAAGCCAAGAGATAAATATTTTGAAATAGATGGTAGGTCATTTGGAAATAATCCGTGACATCATTCTTGTCTGCACGATTGCCTTAATTTGTCTGCTATAGTTTTGCAGTGGCAAGAAATTGCCCAATTTTGTGACAAAAAGAGGAGTGCTAGCCTTGCGGACTTGTGCTGATTACCATTCTGGTTTTGCGCAATATTTTCGAATGAAGACAGCGTCATTCATCTTGCATCGCTT
Organism: Affinundibacterium fentianense; assembly: GCF_018139545.1. Lineage (GTDB taxonomy): Bacteria > Pseudomonadota > Gammaproteobacteria > Burkholderiales > Burkholderiaceae_D > Undibacterium > Undibacterium fentianense. The sequence continues at coordinate 169,690 of NZ_JAGSPJ010000006.1, forward strand.
GTTTTGGCTTGCCATTTTTATTCTCAGTCTTTTTCAAACTCTAACTCCTGCCTCTGCTGGTGCTTTGCATCGTCTTCGTTTTGATCATTTCAGTATTGACCAAGGTTTGCCAAGCACCGGTATTCTGAGTATCTACCAAACTCGCAATGGATTTGTTTGGCTCGGAACATCGAACGGGCTGACACGTTATGATGGTCGGCATATTCGTCTGTATTCCCATGTACCGGGAAACGCTGGAACGATTAGCCACGATAGAATTTTTAGTTTATTTGAAGACTCGCAACAGCGGCTTTGGATCGGAACCCGACGTGGCATTGATGTCTTGGATCTCAAAACGGATACGATACGTCGTATCGCGATGCCAGCAAGTTTCACAGCGAAGGAAATGGTCGTCTACGGGATCGTGCAAGACGGTACGGATGCCCTGTGGATAGCCAGCGGCGCTGGGTTACTCCGATTCAATATCACAGCGGCATCATTTACTCGTTGGCGCTCTCAGTCCGAATTCGATTCCTATTTGAGTGGTGAAGCGCGATCCATCATTGCTGATCCTCAAGGCGGAATTTGGTTTGGGCAAGGACAATGGGTCGTTCATTTGGGACGAGATGGACAATTGTTATCTCAATTTAAAGCGGCGGAGGCTGAGCCCAATTTGCAGCAAAATCCGACTCAACGATTGGTCCGAAGTTTAGCTTTAGATGATCAAGGTCAATTGTGGGTTGGTTTGACTGGCGGATTAACCTTGTGGAACGTCAAGAACACCGCACCGAGAAGTGTCGCACTTCCATTACAGTTGAAAGTACCTAGTGCAACGGTTGCGGCAATTTTACAAGACCATGAAAAGTCAATCTGGCTTGCGATGGGGAATGATCAAGGACTGTTACGTTGGAAATCCGATAAAAATACTTTAGAAAGATTTGTCAATCTGCCCTCTGTAAGTAGTAGTTTAAGTGGCGATAATTTGACTGCATTGATGCTGGATGCAAGTGGTGGACTTTGGATAGGAACCAGTGACTATGGTGCAAATTTGGTCGACCTGAAAGGACGAGGCTTTACGACCTATTTGAGTATTCCTGGGGATCCGCGTAGCTTGTCGCAACGCTTGGTAACAGCGGTTTTGGCGGATAGTGATGAGTACGCTTGGATTGGTACTTTAGGTGGAGGCTTAAATCGATTGCATTTACCTTCTGGCGATACGCAACGGATTCCAAAACAAGTGGTTGGGGTTGAATATATCCGAGCGTTGATGTTGGATGAACAAAAACAATTGTGGATTGGTGGCGAGCGCTTGCAGATTTTTGATCCTAAGACACAACGTAGTCGCGAGATTGAGCTAGAAAAGAATTTTCCTGTCGGCGCACGTATCACGGCGATAGTGAAAGCTAGAGAAGGTCTTGTATGGGTAGGGACTTCGAATGGTCTATATCAAATCAACTCGGCAGGAAAGGTGACAATTTTCCGAACGGATACGCGACCACAAGATCAACGTGAGAATTGGCTACAAGACGATGCTGTCGATAGTCTATTAATTGATCGCGAGCAAACCTTATGGGTTGGGACGAAAGGAGCGTTGTATCGGTTTCATCCTACGACCCAAGATTTTCAAATGATTCGACACCCAAGTCATCATTTTGCGGCATCCGAAAAAATGGGTATTACTAGTTTGCGTCAAGACCAGCATGGTCGTATTTGGGCGGCGACGATACTAGCGGGACTGGTCGAAGTGAAACCAACATTAAATCCGCAGCAAACAATGGAATGGGAATACGTCCTATGGAAACCTAGCCCTGCCTTGCCAGATGACGTGATCGAGGCAATGCAAGATGCTGAGAATGGGGAAATTTGGATGAGTAGTGAACGCGGCTTGATGCGGCTCGAACCTGCTCTCAATCGGGCGCGAAATTTCCCAGCATTTGGACGATTTGAAGGGGCATTCAATTTTGCCTCAGCGACGCGCGCGCGGGACGGTGCATTACTTTTTGGTGGCGTCGGATTAGTTTATTTTCACCCAGAAGCTATTTGGGAGAATCCAATTCCACCACGTGTCGTGTTGAGTGATATTTTACTGTTCAATAAATCGCTCTCGATATGGAGTTCGAAAGATGCACTTGCCAAGACCCAACGAGTACCGAGCCCAAACGGCACAGCAAGTCGTTCAGGCGCAAACGATGATTTAGCTAGCATTGGTGTGACAGGGCCGTTGAGTGCAGCAAAGCGAGTCCAGCTGAACCATCAACAGTCCATGGTGAGTTTTGAACTCGCGGCACTCCATTTTTATAACAAAACGCATCTTCGCTATGCCTGGAAATTGGCTGGCTATGATCAAGATTGGATCTATGGTCAATCTGATCGAAGTATTGCGACCTACACTAATCTAGATGCAGGAACCTATCACCTCGTCGCAAAAGCGGCGAACCCAGATGGCGTTTGGAGCGAAGGCACTGAAATCTTGGAACTTGTGGTGTTGCCACCTTTTTGGCGAACCTGGTGGTGGTATGGCATGTGGATCATGGTTGTTCTGTTGGGATTGCGCTACGCATACCACCGTAGATTGGCGTCGGTGAGAGCGAATCAAGTCTACTTAGAGCAGCAAATCAAGAGTCAAACACAAGAAGTGCTTGAACAGAAAAAGTTGGCAATCGCGCAAAGGGAGATTGCTGAACAAGCGCGCAACGATATTGGAAGATTGAGCGAAATAGGCTTAAAAATGACATCCTCCCTAGAACGTCAGCAAATCCTTGATACGCTTTATGCCAACATTAAAACGATGATCCCTGCATCGACTTTTGGTGTTGGTATTGTTGATTGGGACAAGCGTAGCATTGCGTTTGACTATACGATTCAAGGTGATCAAGTAATACAGCCGTATGAACGCAGCCTTGATGCATTGGAGCAGCCTTCTACGCGATGTGTCTTAACCGCACAAGAATTAATTATCAACGAGATCGAACATGATAGTCGTAAATTGGATCAGGTGATCGCAGGTCGAACGGGTGAGTCGGACGTAAAATTAGTCGATGGCACTGTGAGTGAAAATTCTCGTTCAGGCATCTATGTACCGATACTGATGAATGGTCGTGTCATGGGCTTGATTGGCGCATTGAGTGTTGAAAAGAACGTATTCGGCTTGAATGATTTGAATATCTTGCGAACGCTAGCAGCCTATACAGGTGTTGCGCTTGATAATGCCGACGCCTATCGCCGTTTGAAAATCACCCAATCCAAATTGGTTGAACAAGAAAAATTAGCGGCCCTCGGTTCACTCGTTGCTGGCGTAGCGCACGAGCTCAATACACCGATCGGAAATAGCTTATTGATGGCGAGTACGATGCAAGAACTGAGTCAACAGTTCATGAGTCAAGTGAAGCAGAATCAAATAAAGCGATCAGACTTGGAAAATTATTGCCTGAGCTCGGTGGAGTCTTCCGATCTAATGGTTCGTAGCTTATCGAGTGCGGCGAACCTTGTGAGCAGTTTTAAACAGATTGCTGTCGATCAGACCTCAGATAAACGACGTGAATTTGATCTTCGGTACTTTTGCGAAGAAGTCGCGCTAACATTGTCAAATCGCAGTAAACGCGAAGGACATGAGATAGTGCTCGACGTGGCTTCGGGTTTGAATCTTGATAGTTATCCAGGATCACTGGGGCAGGTGCTGAACAATTTGATTCTCAATGCGATGATACATGGTCTCAACGAGCATCCTCAAGGAAAGATACAAATTCGTGCCAATCCAATCGATCTGAAGACGGTTTCATTGGTCGTTGAAGACAATGGTGCTGGTATTGCTCGAGACAATATTGAACGTATTTTCGAGCCCTTTTTTACAACGAAATTAGGCACTGGTGGTAGCGGCTTGGGTTTGCATATTGTTTATAACATCGTGCACTCGGTTCTTGGTGGAAGTATTCAAGTCGAGAGTGAGGTCGGAAGAGGAACCCGATTTACAATACAGATTCCATTCGTGGCACCGATGAGAAAGCAAAACGACGAGGAAGCCTAGTTTTTGTGAGAACAAGCGGGATTCGATGTAGATATCGGAAGCAATGACAAATTGCAGAAATCTTTCTGTATGAACTTCATCGGGATATCGTGTGGTGAGGGGCGCGTGCCTAAGCTAAGGGTAAGCTAACGCTAAAGCAACACCCCTCTCCCAATTGACTTTTACAACGAACATTTCCCCCCATGGCCTCGGTGAGTTTTTTCACTATCGAGAGCCCGAGTCCGCTGGAATGCTCGCCCGCAGTCGGTGTACTAGACAATTTAGTAAATTTTTCAAACAGGCGCTGCTGATCATGCTCGGATAATCCAGGCCCTTGGTCTTGTATGGAGACCGTAGCGAAGTGTTCGTCGGTATGCAACTCAATATAGATTTGTTTGCCGATCGGGGAATATTTAATGGCGTTGGAAATTAAATTATCTAAGACTTGGAAACTGGCATTCGGATCGGCCAGCACAAAGTAAGTAGATGGGTTGGAAAATGGATCGCTATCCGCATAGGAAAACGAATGCCGAATATCTTTGGCGCGCATGGTGTGTTCATATTGCATCAGAACTTGATGACTCAGCTCATTTAAATTAACTTTTTGTTTGACGAGTTTTGTATTGCCCGATTCCAAGGCATTGACGTCTAATAGATTGGTAATGATATGCATCATGCGTTGCCCGCTACGACTGATGCGTTCTAAATAGCTGTAGCGCTGTTCGGGCGAGATATTGTTCTCGAGTTTACGCATCAAGTCGCTTAATCCGATGATTCCCGTTAAGGGGTTTTTTAAGTCGTGTGCCGCAATCCCGAGGAATTCATTTTTTTGCTGATCTAGTTTTTCTAGGCGCTGTACCGCTTCGGCTAATTCATTGGTTCGCGTCTGGATTTTTAATTCTAGTTCTTGTTCGGCATGCTTTGAAATCGACAATAATTTTTCTTGAGTCAACGCGTTTTCATTCTTGATGTAATTGATTCGATCGGCCTGGGCAAGTGCGAGCAAGATGATTTCAATGGCTGATCCGATTTGGTAACCGAACTCGGTAATCCACGTACTTTCAATGATTCCTAAGTTGCGGAAAATAATCAGAACGCCGCCAGCGATCCACGCGGTCGTAGCGGCGACCACGATGTAGCCAGGACGAAATCCACGCCAACCGATGGAAATACCAATCGGCAGCACCAAGAGCATTTGAATAAATGCGACGATTTGTACCATTGAGGCTATCTTCGCGTTTAAGCCGAATAGCACACCAATAATCGCTGCTAGAGCGAACACTTGAATGAAAGTGAAAACATCTGCCATCAGAGGCATACTTTTATTCAGGCGGAGAAAGTGAGTCACAAAGAGTGAGTAGAAAAATAGCAGGGTTGCGACGGCAAGACTTTGGATGGTCTCAATTAACCACGGACTAGTGCTTGGAAAATATAATGCTAAGTGTCCATTGTTGTTCGCAGAAACCAATAAAGTGACGCAGGAAAACAGAAGGTAAAGAACGATCGCTTTATCTCGATAGCTCCATGTGAGTATGAGATTGTAAGCGATCATCGCTAGCATAATCCCATAGTAAATCCCCATCAAATTGGATTCGCGGTTGCTCGCTTCAGCGAAGGACTGCGGCGTGAAGAGCTTTGCGCTGAGGTACATTGCGCTGGTCGTTTGTAGGCGCAGATAGATTGTATGAATCTCTTGGTCATGAAATTGAAATCGGAATACAGCGAGTCGATGTTTTGTTTCTGCATCGCTAGGTTTTTGGTGGTCGCCCGATTGATGCGTACTGATTATTCGTCCTTGACTCACTTGGTAGGCGCGCACGTCATCAAGCATATTGGGTGTAATTTCTAACCACCAGTCAGCAAGGCTCGTATTCTTCGGTCTTTGGATTGAAAGTTTCAACCAATATACCGAGTCCGTGTATGAAGCTGACAAATTACCTTTCAACTTCGCAAACTTGTGCGCATTGACTTCGTTGAGAATCTGCTCAATTCCGATTGTTGCGCTTTTATCTTCGAATATTTGCCAATGGCCGTTTAAATCAAACGAGGTGCGATCCAATTGGATTGCTAAGGGCAGAGGACGCTCTTGCTCTCGCGCGAGAGCGTTCGCCCAAGGGAGCATACAAAAAAGAAAAAAACAGAGCGCTGCTTTTTTAAGTTGGTTCATGCGAAACGATTCAAGTCAAGCTGAAAAGGCATGTGGGCGAGTGCTAATCGCGTTTCTTAGCACAAGAACCCTCAATACGAATGTTTCAGCGTAGCAAGTTTCCTTAGGGAGGGCAACGGAAATCTGCGGAGCGGTATGCATTTGAGAAAAAATCGAAATGGTTCGTTGTGATGATGCCAATTTTGATATTTTTTCATCGATATTCTGCTCACGTTTCTTGATCCGGGACAAATTTCATCCCCCAAAAGAACTAGAGAAAATTAGCTTGCCGGCGAATTGTATTGGGGGCGGAAATCATTGACACTGAATAGTATGGAGAATCAACTATCAATTATGTCGACCAGAGAAACTACGCCTCCCAAGCTGATTGATCGCTTTGGCCGCACGCTCAGTTATCTGCGCGTATCGGTGACTGATCGATGTGATCTACGTTGCAGTTATTGCATACCCAAAGGTTTTAAAGGATTCGAGGAACCAGAAAATTGGCTCACTTTTGATGAGATCGATCGGGTTGTTGCGGCTTTTGGACGCATGGGCGTGACGCGTATTCGGTTGACCGGGGGAGAACCTTTGCTGCGTCGTGATCTTCCAAGTCTTGTGGCTAGATTGGGGCAGCATACGCAGATTCATGATATTTCCTTGTCGACCAACGCGACGCAATTGCAAAAGCATGCGGTGGCACTGTTTCAGGCGGGAGTGAGAAGGATCAACGTCAGTCTTGACACCTTAGATCGAGCATGTATGCAAAACATTACTGGGCGTGATAGTTTTCATAGCATCATGTCGGGACTGCAGGCCGGTAAGCAAGCGGGATTCCAACCGATCAAACTGAATATGGTTGTGATGAAAGGCGTGAACGATCACGAGGTGCTAAAGATGGCGGAATATTGCTTTGAGCAAGGATTTATTTTGCGCCTGATTGAAGCGATGCCGATGGGAGTGACGGGGCAAAACGCCCAGTTTCTCGATCTTGCTGGTTTGCGAGAAGAGCTTGTACGAGAGTTCAATTTGCGTCCAGCTGCGGCGGAATTGGGTGGCGGGCCTGCACGTTACTGGACAACTCAAGATGGGCGCGCGACGCTTGGATTTATTTCTCCTTTAAGTCAGCATTTTTGTGCAAGCTGTAATCGCCTCAGAATGGGCGTGGATGGCACACTGTATATGTGTTTGGGGCAGGAGCAAAGTGTCCCCTTAAGGCCGCTATTGCGCGCGGGGATCAGTGATCAAGACTTGGAGCAGGTGATTCGTCAAGCAATAGAACTGAAACCTGAGCGGCACGAATTTAACACTGATAAGCATAAGATTATCCGTTTTATGTCGCAAACAGGTGGATAAGCGCATTTGATTCGGAGAATTTGATGGAAGTACGAAATATTCACCAATTTATAGAAGGTTTTCAACGCTTTCAAAGCAAGTATTTTTCAGGCGAAAGACCACTTTACAATAAGCTGAATAATGGCCAAAGTCCAACGACCCTATTGATCGGTTGTTGCGATTCCCGAGTTGACCCTGCACTTTTGCTTGATTGTGATCCTGGCGATATTTTTGTGATTCGCAATGTTGCTAATCTTGTTCCACCTTGTAATGAATCGGGTAATCAACAAGGGGTTAGTGCTGCCATACAATTCGCAGTCGAGGCTTTGAACGTCAAACGTATTATTGTGATGGGCCACGAAAAATGTGGCGGTATTCGGGCATTGATGCAGGGCTATCAGCCGAGTCGAAAGATTGATTTTATCGGACGTTGGATGCGTATCGTCGAACCTGTGAAACAAAGAATCTTGACACAACTCGTTGATTGCTCGGTGGAGGTGCAAAATCACGCATGTGAGTTAGGGGCAATTATCTTGTCATTAAATAACTTGCGAAGCTTTCCATGGGTGGCTGAACGAGAGCAGCGCGGCGAACTTGCACTGCACGGCTGGTATTTTGATATGACGAACGGTGCATTGCTGGCATACTCAGAGCGCAGTGATTGCTTTTTGCCGATGGTATGTCCTTTAGTGGGAACACAGCAGCATGAATTGGTAGAGACAATTTGATCATTGCAAAATGAACTGAGTTCAGCTATTTCTAGATAAAAAATTCTCATGCCGACATCGCCTATTTCTACTTCAGCCAGTTTGCCTATGGGCAAACGATTAACCTTTCGAATCTTACTGACGACGATTCTCGGTCTGGCATTAACGCTCGCTGCGATTGGCTACACTTTACTTTTGTCTTGGCAATTAGAAGGCGGGGGAGCCGCGATTAACGAAGCGGGAAGTCTACGAATGCGCTCTTATCGGTTAGCGACAATGTTAGCGCAAACCAGCCCTACGAATATCGTACAGCAAGAGTTGCTTGACTTTAATCGTACTTTGGCCGATTTACAGACAGGGGATCCAAAACGTCCTCTATTTTTGCCACAGACGACATTGATTCGCGAACAAACTAAAAAAGTACAAAATGCATGGCGAATCACTGTGCAAGAACAAGTATTGAAAGTGTTGGCCGAAAAGGATCCCTTATTGCGTCGGCAGGCGCTCACACTTTATGAACAGGATCTACCCGGCTTTGTTCAAGATATTAATCAGTTAGTGAGTCTGGTCGAAATTGAATTGGCGGAGAAAACAACGTGGCTTCGCCTTTGTCAAACAGCACTGATCTTTATGTCGCTCGCGGCCAGTGTCGCCCTATTGTACTTGTTGTACCTTTGGATCGTTGGACCAGTAACGCGCATGCAAACAGGCATCGCGCGTATGACCAAGGACGATCTCAGTGTACGCTTACCAATCGAGACTGAAGATGAGTTTGGAGTTCTCGCTCAAGCATTCAATCAAATGGCGGACCATGTGCAAGGTGTACATAGAACACTCGAAGTGCGCGTATTGGAAAAGACCGCAAAGTTACAGGCGCAGAATCATGAGATGAGTACCTTATATGAGATCGCGGGCTTTTTGGCTGGTCCGCATCCAATCGAAGAACTGTGTCGCGGTTTTCTCCATAGAATTATGCACCGCATGGAGGCCGATGGTGGTACCGTGCGAATACTCGATACGTTGACCGACAACATGCACATTACTGTGCATGAGGGCATTTCAGAGAAAATGATTGAAGAAGAGCATTGCATCAAGAAGGATGATTGTTTATGCGGTGCGGCCGCGCAGCAGGGAATTATTTTGGTCCGAGATTTTCGCTTGCTTGATCAACAAAAACGGTATCGTTGCCAAGAAGAAGGTTACGTCTCACTTGCTGTATTTCAAATCGTCACCCGTGATCAGGTTATCGGCAGCTTTTCATTACATTTTGCGAAAGAACGTATTGTCAGCAGCGAAGAGCGACGCTTGTTAGAAATCTTGGGCAAGAATTTAGGCTCCGCGATTGAGAATCAACGATTAATTGCGAAGGAAAAAGAGTTTGCTGTATCACAGGAACGCAATCTCTTAGCGCAAGGTTTGCACGATAGCATTGCACAAGGTTTAAATTTCCTGAATTTGCAAGTGCAAATGTTAGAAGACTCGTTAAAGCGCAACGATACTGACGAAATTCGTGATATTGCCCCCTTGCTGCGCGCTGGTGTCCAAGAAAGTTATGAGGATGTGCGCGAATTATTATTGAATTTTCGGACCCGCTTGCAAGACAGTAATCTTGAGTCAGAAATGCGGAATGTGGTCGCCAAGTTCCAACGGCAATCTGGTGTACAGAGTGACATACATTTTAGTGGGAATGGGGCACCTTTGCCGCCAGAGCAACAATTGCAAATTCTGTTTATTTTGCAAGAAGCCTTATCAAATGTGCGCAAACATGCACAGGCGAGTACGGTCAAGGTATTGATTGAAAATGGGCGCGATTTTTCGATGACGGTGACCGATAATGGCATCGGCTTTGATCTAGATACGATTCACGAAAAAGGTGAAGGTCATGTTGGATTGCGTATCATGCGAGAGCGCGCCGAACGTCTCTCTGCACAATTTACAATCACGACCCTTAATACGGTAGGAACAAGTATCCGCCTACAATTGCTGCGTCAAGAGCGTCAAGTGGCATAGCGAGCGCCCATTTATTGATGTTCGTGTTCACAAGATGGTAGCTTAGTTGGTTTGGATTCCCGATGTAAGCAGTTGCTGTAAGAAGTGACAAACTGTGACTAAACATCCAACATGAATTTTCTTGAAGTCCACAACAGAAAGTGAAGTAATGACAATTCGTATTTTGCTGGTTGATGACCATACTTTGTTTCGCAGCGGGATTCGTCTCCTGTTGCAACGAAATCCCGAATTTGAGATTGTCGGAGAGGCCTCCGATGGATTAGAAGGAGTCAAACGCGCGAAGCAACTGAAACCCGATGTCGTCCTGATGGATCTCAATATGGCGGGCTTATCCGGTTTGGAAGCGATGCAATTGATCATCGAAGATTTGCCTGAAACAGCCGTGTTGATGCTAACAGTGTCAGAAGAAGCTGAAGACTTGAGTAGTGCCCTGCGGAATGGCGCTCGAGGTTATTTATTAAAAAATATCGAAGCAGACTATTTAACCCAAGCAATTCGACGTGCTGCAGCGGGCGAGCCCGTGATTGCGGAATCGATGACGGCCAAGCTGGTGATGCAATTCCGTTCTGGAAATAATACGAGTACTGCGCCAGAAAAAGAAAAGCTGACACCGCGTGAACGTGAAACCATGATTTGTCTTGCAAGAGGAGAGAGTAACAAGGAAATCGCGCGGAATCTGGATGTGGCGGAAAGCACAGTGAAAATTCATGTACAAAATATCTTAAAAAAATTAAATCTCACTAGCCGTGTGCAAATCGCGGTGTATGCGGTTGAACATGGGATGGATAAGTGACTGGCAATTTTTGTAGGTGGTAACGCATTTGCCAGTTAATGCAAGTTGACCCCCTACATTTGCATGCGATAACTAGTCCTTATGGCGTATAGAGATGTTTTGATCAGAGCCCTACACTGCAACCTGAACTTCAACAGTTGGGGAGCCGATATGAGCAAAATTAATCTCGATGGATTGCTAACGAATCAAGCCTTATTTCGGCATATTTCGCCTTTTGAGTTAGAAGGATTGAAACGTGAAGTTGCCAAACTTGAATTGGATAAGGGCTTAAGTCTTTTTCAAAAGGGTGACAAAGCAGAAGCCTGTTTTATCCTCGTATACGGATTGATCAAACTTGTGATTCCTTCTTCCAATGGGAGCGACAAGATTGTTGAATTGATTCGCCCAGGACAATGTTTTGGTGAAGCGATGATGTTTCTCGATGAAAGCTATCCCTTCTACGCAGAAGCCTTAGAAAATTCTTTGATTCTTCGTTTACCCAAGAATGCGATTTTCAAATTGCTGGACCAATCGCCCTCCATTGCTAGGCAAATGATGACGGGATTGTCAGCTCGGTTATTAGGGTTTATTCGGAGTGTTGAACGGCAGTCGTCACATAATGCAATGCAACGCGTGGTAGATTATTTGGTGCAAGTTGCCATCGCCCAAGATAGAACGGACATTCGACTTGAATTGAAGAAAAATGTCGTTGCATCATTATTGAACCTGACACCAGAGACCTTTTCGCGCATGCTGCATCATCTAAGTGAATTGGGGCTGATACGTGTGAGTGCTTCACGTATCCAGATTACTTCCCTACGCGCATTGCAAGATTACCCGAATGGACATGTGGAATCACCACAAAAAGAAAAATCAGAGATTGATCTTTCGATGATGAAACAGGCTATTTCTGCCGTTCAACTGCAAGGATCGAATGCTTGCTGAGACACGCATAGTATTCCGCTAGAACCAGTGAAATGCGGTTGCATTGTAGAGAGTGCGTGTTGATGCGTCTCTTTCGTAGTGTTTCGTCGACGTGTTTATCTTCACTAATTTTTTCTCTTGCGCGGCTCCCTGCCGCGCAGCAATATTTGTTCCTCTCAATTGCTCTCGTTGATTTCAGACTTTGCCTAGACTAGTTCTTTTGGCTAAGACCTTCCCACCATTTGCGTCACTGAATTATCCCAACGGGATAATTGGCAAGTTTGTGTGCACTCCTTAATCTTGGCATGGTAGCGATAGAAACCTGAATACGTCAGCTTGTGACACCGCTGTCGTGCGTTTAATTTATGGAGAACAAGATGAGTCATGTTTTGAGCAGATGGGAACCCGAAGATGGGCATTTTTGGAGCAAAGAGGGGAGTAGTATCGCGAACCGAAATTTGTGGATATCGATTCCTTGCCTTATGTTGGCATTTTCGGTTTGGATGCTTTGGAGTGTCGTTGCCGCCAATTTGGACAAGGCTGGATTCAAATTTACCAAAGATCAGCTATTTTTCTTGACAGCACTTCCGGCGCTGTCAGGTGCCAGCTTGCGCATTTTTTACTCTTTCTTGGTGCCAGTTTTTGGTGGGCGCCGATTCACGGCGATTTCGACCGCGAGTTTATTAATTCCAGCGATCGGGATGGGTTTTGCACTACAAGATCCGACGACAAATTATTCCACCTTATTGATATTGGCACTCTTGTGCGGCTTGGGTGGGGGCAATTTTAGTTCGAGTATGGCAAATATCAGTTTTTTCTTCCCAAAATCAAAGAAAGGCTACGCAACGGGAATGAACGCTGGGATTGGTAATTTGGGCGTTTCGGTTGTTCAGTTCGTGGTGCCGATGGTGATCTCATCCGCTGTCTTTGGTGCAGCAATTTCAGGCGATGGGTTTTTATACCATAACGTCAAAAATAATACCGATGTCATGTTTTGGTTGGCGAATGCGGGATTTATTTGGGTGCCATTTATTTTGGCAGCAACGGTTGCGGCTTGGTTTGGCATGAATGATATTGCGTCCGCTAAGGCCTCATTTTCTGATCAAGCGATCATCTTTCGACGTAAGCATAACTGGCTGATGTGTTGGCTCTACATTGGCACTTTTGGTTCATTTATCGGTTTTTCTGCTGCATTTGCTATGCTGATTAAGGCACAATTTCCCGAAGTTGATGTGGCGAAGTTTGCTTTTTTAGGTCCATTGGCTGGGGCTTTGGCTCGTCCCATTGGTGGCATTTTGTCGGACAAACTAGGTGGCGCACGTCTCACGTTTTGGGTTTTTGCAGCAATGGCGACGACCATCGCATTGGGTATTTTGCCGGCGCTACATGCACATCAATTTAGTGTTTTCTTGATCTCCTTTATTGGCATGTTTATTTTGACAGGACTAGGAAATGGTTCGACTTTTTGTATGATCCCGATTATTTTTCAAACGGAAAGGGAACGTGCTTGTTCAGGCCAGGGCGACGCTGCGCTCAAACAGGCTCGCTTGGATGCCGCGAAAGAATCTGCCGCTGTATTGGGATTTTCAGGTGCAATCGGTGCCTATGGTGGATTCTTTATTCCACAAGGTTTCGGTACGTCGATCAAAATCACAGGCGCTCCAGACATGGCGCTGTACACGTTTATTGGTTTTTACGTGAGTTGCATGGTGATTACTTGGTGGTTCTATTCGCGTAAAAAAGCAGAAATGCCTTGCTAATCATGGTGGTTAGCGCTGGATAGTGTGCTCAGGGCGTCAAAATTGAGGTGCCCATCGCGTGTCGGTGGGCACCAGAAGTAGCTACTCATGATGGGTGTGGAGATCTGGAAGAGCGCATCAACGATGCCATCTTCGAGTCCCAACATGCGACGTAATTGCGCTTCGAAAGCGTAAAAAGAATGGCCGAAGGCAGTGAAATACAGTCCAGCCTTATTTTGCTCCATCCACGGCATAGAACGGCGTAAGAGAAATGCTTCCGGAGTAAAATCTTCTTGAGCCGTACGTTTGACGTGCGCGCTCTCTGGGGCATCGTCGAGTTCGGCGTTGTCGTGTTTTTGACGCCCTATCATGTGATTTTGTTGAAGCGTAGACATGGCATCAAATGCATGAAAATTATGCTGCCATTGTTGGATCGCGACAAAACTACTGCCATCTAAAGGATTTCCTGCACATTGTACAAATGCTGCCTGTATTGCTGCCTCATTCTCTGGATTTTCAGTCCCATCTTCGTAGCCGGTCAAATCGCGCCCCTCTTGATAGCGAAATGCTGGGAGAGATTTCACCAATTCGAAATTGACCTCCAATAGCTCGCTCGTTGATCGGGTAAGATCAAATAATGCACTGGGATTGTCAGTCTTCAGCCAAATCCATACATCGAAGTTTTCTGGATGCTGGGGAATAGGTGCTGAAGCAATGTCAGGAAAATCTTTCGCGCCATCGATTTGGACTTGGAGAAAATTCAAAAATTGATTGCCTAAACCGACGACTGCTTGTTTTTGAAATAAATGATCGGCCAGTTGATTCAGCTTAGTGATTAAGTCAAGACGATTCGAATTGGCACGGCGGCGAAAGTGGAGGTATTGTGCGTGCTGAGTGACGGGATGAAGGATGTCGGCTTGAAAAAAATTCATAATTTGTATTGATTGAGTACCGAATATTATTGGCTATTTATTTGGCAAAAATGCGCTCCAACTCGCCACTCTTCTTGCCTTGAATAAGTGCTTTGTCTATTTTGTCGAGAATACTCCTATCTGCCTGTAAGCTCAGCGCAAAATGAGCATCGATAACCGAGACAGGATGGGGATTAATGCAAAAAATTTCCTGTTTTTTCTTCCGGTATTCATCGAATTCGGATGCATAAAGTTGGTTGAGTTCTCGTTGAACTTCTCTTAAGTTTGTACGTGGCTCGTACAATAGAAACGCGTCCATGCGTTTTTGGTAGAGCTTGGAAAATCGTCCAGCCAAGCTACTTGTATTGTATTCAGCTTTAAAGCTGACATTCACTTGACTGTCAAATTCATCACCAGCGCTCGAGCCTTGCACGATGCCGATAGTTTTGTTTTTTAGATCTTGAATAGAATTGAAAACAAAAGGATCTTCACATCGGTAAACCAGCCACACTTTGTCAGAATAGACAGGCTCTGAAAAGTGAAAAATTTTTAATCGTTCTGGTGTTTTGTAAATGCCGAATATGAGTCCTTCGCCGTTCTCGCCATTGTGTAAAACGCGACGCCACGGATAACGTCGGATATCGATTTTTACTCGTGCCGATTCTTCGATAAAATTAAAGAGTAGTAAGATATTTTTCGTCAATGGTAAGACTTGATCGCGATCCCCTTTTTGCTCAGCCATGAGGACAGCGACACTGGTAGTTTGTTTGGGCAGGGCTTGTGAGGAACCAGCAGAGAACGCGACAGCCGTCCTTGCCACGATTAGCGAAAGAAGGCACAGCGTTGCGAAAAGAGAGTGGGTCAGACGACGCAAGTTATCGTTTTCCAAGAGCTAGATAGGTTTTATGTGTCTATATTCTAGCCGATATTTTGGCGTGGTTTGCTAAAACGCCTATGACTTGTGGTATTCGATTCTGCTCGTGAATTGGCCAATGAATGCATGAGCAGAGAATGTATTGTTCGAGTATTGAAATGATATAAATTATAGTAGGGGCGTTGGTACGGCTAAATTGGTGCGTTTGCCATTGCCTAATTGACCCTCGATATTGCGCCCCCAAATCCACAAAGTTCCATCCGTTTTAATACCTAAAGTATGGAATTGTCCCGCTGATACCGCTTTCCAGTTTTTCGCATCGCCAATTTGAATGGGAGCTAATTGATTGAGCGTGTCTCCCAACCCCAGTTGACCGTCAACATTCAGGCCCCAAGACCAAAGACTGCCATCGGTCTTGAGTGCTAGGCTATGTTTAGATCCAGCTGAAACCAAGGCCCACGTGGTTTGGGTTCCGATTTGGCTGGGATTGAGCCTATCTGAAAGGGCACCGTTACCGAGTTGGCCGGCATCATTTCCACCCCATGTAAACAACGCACCATCCGCGCGAATGCCTAAACTATGATTTTGTCCTGCTGATATGGAAACCCAAGTTGCTGTTCCGATTTGGGTAGGGGACAAGACGGTTAAACTCGGACCAACACCAACTTGACCATTGCTATTGTTTCCCCAGCCCCAAATCGTGCCATCAGCTCGGCGGGCGATCGAATGGCTTGCTCCAGCGGTTACTGTTGTCCAGTTTTTTGCGGTACCGATTTGTACCGGTTCGATTCGGTCGATAACTGTACCATCACCGAGTTGGCCATTAAAATTTCGCCCCCATGCCCACAATGTACCGTCTTTTTTGACCGCCAAAGTGTGCGATTTCCCTGCTGCGATTGCACTCCAAGTGCCACTACCGATCTTAGTTGGATTGAGTTTGTCGACAAAGCTGGCATCACCAAGTTGCCCATTTTGATTAAAACCCCAAGTCCAAAGTGAGGCATCGCTGCGAAGCGCAACTGTATGAAATTCACCAGCTGCAACCAAAGTCCAAGTCGAAACTGTGCCCAGTTGAAGCAGATCTGCTTGGTCATTGGCTGTACCGTTGCCGAGTTGCCCCGTACGATTTAATCCAGTACTCAATAGACTACCATTCGCTTTCAGTATTAATGAATGGCTACCGCCAGCCGCAATCCCGACATACGGTGCTTGGACATTTAATTTGGTAGTGCTCGTGATTTTTCCGACGGTGGCTGTGATGGTTTCGCTACCGATAGCCTTGCTGGTTGCCACTCCTGTTGTCTGCACGATGCTAGCCACGGTACCTGGGGCACTCCATACCAAGTCTTTGGTAATCGCCGCACTACTGCCATCGGAATAGCTGCCACTTGCTGTGAATTGCTGGGTCAGACCTAAAGAGATCGTCGGATTGGCTGGACTAATTGTAATGGAGACGAGGCTTGGAGCTGGTGTGGTTGGTGTGGTGGCATCTTTACTGCCACCACCACAGGCACTTAGGATTGCAGCGAAGAGCAGAAAAAGCGCTAAATGCCATGCTAGTCGGTATGAATTTGCTAATTGGATCGCACGATGCATTGTTTGCATAATGCACTGAGCTTGATGCGAGTGGGCTGCGTGGCTGCGCTTGAAAGGTATAGTCATGGTTCTCATGGTGTTCAGGCAATTCGGATTTCGCTTGTGCACGGTATGTGCAGTATTTTTGTCATAGTGTACTGAAAGATTCTTTTGCGTATCAATTGATTAGACGGGTTTTCCTTACTCTATTGAAGAAATTGAAATTCGTCGACCTTGTGCATGATCTTGAAAATCGGCATAAGTGAGCATATTGCAAGCTAAATTGTTACAGATGGATAAAGACCTTGCAAAACACAATATTTCTATAAAGAAATGCTTGTTTTCTGCCGTATACTGAAAGACGAGTGGTATTGAATTTTGATATGAACTGAGAGTCATTATGGCGGGCGTAAACTACCAATATGAATTAACCAAATTGTACTTGGCTGCTTTCATTCGTCCTCCTGAAAAGAGTGGTTTGGAATATTGGCTTTTGCAGTTGGAAAGTGGCAAGTCATTTGACAGTGTCTTGGAGACGGTATTCAGTCTCGACATTGTGAAGGAGATTTATCCCAGTAATTTGCCGTATGAATCGTTCGTCACCTTAATTTATGTGAATGTTTTCGGTAAGTCTCCAGACTTAGAGGGCTTGTCGTATTGGAAACAACAGATGATTGATGGGCGTAGTCGTGGCAATCTGGTAATGGATATGATCAACGCTGGGCTGAATACCTTGGATGGTACGCCAGGCAAAGCTTATATCGTTAATCGCATGGCAGTTTCACAGGCCGCAATTGAACAGCAATATGCGCAACGCGCAGATTTTCAGCCTGCCTACTTAAAGAGTTTGATGGCGACGGTGAATAGTGATGTTAGTACCGTCACGACGGCAACCAAAGCGATGAATTCAAGTGTGACGGGAATTGGGATTGGTGCGCCATTGAACGCAATTACCGTGGTGGCCGCTGCTGGTGGAATTAGCGCGGCGGAGGTGAAAGCAGGGGTGGCAGTCGTTATCGATTTAAAAGGGACGAATGCGGTCGCCAACAATGTGGTTGAACTCTTGATCAATAAAGTCGCCTTTACCACACCGATTACGAAAGTGTTAACCGACACCGAAGTGAAAGCGCAAAAGCTCACGATCACGATACCGAGTACAGTGAACTGGGGAGCAGATGGTATCAAGGTCTTGAGTGCCTATGTGAAAGATGCGTCGGGCAACAAAGGTCTTCCCGGTGGCGATTTGGCGGTTGAACTCAACATGGTTGCGCCAAATGCTCCGGTTAATCCTATCGTCATTCCCGTTGCATTGAATGGAATTAATACCGCAGAAAAAGCCGCTGGGGTGAGTGTTAAAGTCGATTTGGCAGGAACGACAGCCAATACCGGCGATAAGGTTGAGATACTCAACGGTGGACAGATCTTTTCACCAGCGGCAGCCGCGACCATTACCGAGGCAGATGTAAAAGCGGGATTTGTAACGATCGTGATCTCAGGGGCATCCAATTGGGGTGCAGATGGCGAGAAGATACTGAGCGCTAGGATCACCGATGCGGCAGGCAACCCAGGAGGAACGGGCGGCAATTTGGCGGTGGTGCTAGATGCGACTCCACCGACCGCATTGACGAATCCTTTAAGTATGGCGGTCGCTAGTGGCGGCATTAGTCCCGATGAGCGAGCGCAAAATATTGCTGTGATTGCGAATTTGACGGGCACGAATGTGCAAGTTGGCGATGCGATCGAGCTCTTGATTGACGGTAAAACGTTTGCTAACTCAACAATCCATATTCTAACTGCAGCCGAAATCACGGCGAAGTTTGCCACATTGAGTATCGCCGGAAGTGATCCAGGATGGGGTGTGGTTGATGGGGATAAAAATATTTCCGCGCGTATTATCGATCAAGCAGGTAATTTGGGTAATTCCGGCGGAAATCTGAAAGTCACATTGGACAGCACGCCACCCAATTCACAGAACTCTATTTTGACTGTCGCTGCTGCCGTGAACGGTATTAATGCTTTGGAAGCTGCGGCGGGAATTAGCGTTGTAATGAATCTCACGAATACAAACGCCGTTGCCGGCGATATTGTGAATTTATTTTTAGACGGTAAAGCGTTTTCGCCCGCTGTGACGTTCACCCTTACGGCAGTACAAATCTCCGCAAAGAGCGTGACCTTAATTATTCCATCAACAACAGATTGGGGTGTCGATGGCAACAAGGTCTTGTCGGCGACGCTCACGGATTCCGCAGGTAATGTCGGTATCCCAGGCGGATCGTTGACCGTCAATTTAGATCGTACCGCACCCGGTACACCAACCAATCCCATCAGTATTCCAGTTGGTGTGAACGGAATCAACGCCAGCGAGAAAATTGCAGGGGTGAATGTATTGGTTGATCTGGCTGGAACCAATGCGTTGACGGGTGACAAAATTGAATTGACCATCGATGGGCAGCCCTTTACGTCGGCTGTGTCGAAAGTATTGACCGCAGCGGATGTTGCGAACGGATTTTTAAATCTTTCTATATCGAGTGGTGCGGGTTGGGGAACCGACGGCAACAAAGCTCTCGCTGCTCGTGTTGTGGATGTTGCTGGTAATGTCAGTCCGGGTAGTACCTCGATTAGCGTAATTCTCGACACGTCCGCTCCAGCCGGACCTGGTTTTGCATTGGTGGTACCAGCCAATTCAGGCGGAGGGATCACGACGGCGGAACGATTGGCTGGGGTTGATGTGCAAGTCAATTTAACCGGGACTACGGTTGTTGCAGGTGATACGGTTGAGATTTTATTAGCAGGCAATTCCTTTACGATTCCTGTTCGACATACCTTAACGGATAGCGAAATTATTGCCAAGGTCGCGACTCTTACGATCGGTAGCAACGATGGCTGGGGTATTGATGGCACCAAAGTATTGACCGCTCGTTTTATCGATTTTGCAGGAAATACGGGGACAACGGGTGCTCCCTTGAGCGTCAATTTGGACGGCACGGCACCGAATGCGCCAGGTGCAACTTTAAGTATTCCCGTTGCCGTCAATGGCATTAATAATGCTGAAAAAAGTGCGGGTGTGTTAGTCGCAGTTGACTTGACTGGAACAGGTGCTATTGCAGGCGACACATTGCATTTGCAAATTGATGGCGTTCCATTTTCGACACCTGTCTCGCAAATTATTACGACTTCACAGATCGCCGCAAAACTTGCCAACATCGTTATCCCAGGCACGGCTGTTTGGGGAGCGGATGGTCTTAAATCATTGACAGCAAGTATTACCGATGCGCTGGGAAATGCGGGCAATCCGGGAGGTGTGTTAACTATTTTGTTGGATACCACGATTCCCGACGGACCAAGTAATCCAGTCGTGATCAGCGCAGCAACGAATGGGATTAATGCGGTTGAGAAAGCCGCTGGCGTGAGTGTTTTAGTGGACCTGACTGGAAGTACTGTGGTGCAGGGTGAGAAGGTCGAATTGCTACTTGGTGGTTTGCCATTTACCACGCCGATTATTCAAACCTTGTCGGCGACAGACATGTCAAATGGTTTTTTTACAGCGGTCATTCCCAGCGGTGCTGGATGGGGAGCGGATGGAAGTAAGCTCATATCGGTTCGTATGACCGATAGCGCGGGCAACGTCGGAATATCCAGTGCAGGAGCGAGTTTGGTCTTGGATACGACGCCACCCGTAGGGCCGGCAAACGCGTTGAATGTGCCAGCGAATGCTGGTGGTGGAATTACGGGCGCGGAGAAGAGCGCTGGCGTGGTCGTGAATGTTAGTTTAGTAGGCAGTACCGCGGCGGTCGGTGATACTTTGGAAATTCTGATTGATGGCGCGTCTTTTGCTAACCCGGTGAAGAAAGTCTTAGGCGTGCTTGATCTTGCTGCACAAGCGTTTAGTTTAACGATCGATCAAACCGCTGGATGGGGAATAGATGGGCCTAAAACACTCACGGCATTGGTAACCGATGCCGCTGGCAACGCTGGTACAGCGACCGCGAATCTATTGGTGACTTTGCTCGATACCACAGCACCAAATGCGCCTAGCCATCCACTAACCGTGCCAGTGGCAACCAATGGCATCAGTGCTGCGG
Organism: Affinundibacterium fentianense; assembly: GCF_018139545.1. Classification (GTDB taxonomy): domain Bacteria; phylum Pseudomonadota; class Gammaproteobacteria; order Burkholderiales; family Burkholderiaceae_D; genus Undibacterium; species Undibacterium fentianense. The sequence continues at coordinate 190,747 of NZ_JAGSPJ010000006.1, forward strand.
AAAAGAATGCAGGGGTGACCGTTGTTGTTGATCTGTCGGGAACGAATGCTGTTGCCGGAGACACTGCAAGCCTATTCCTTAATGGTGCGGCATTCGCTGTGCCAATTACGCATCTCATAACTGGCGCAGAAGTCATTGCCGGAAATTTTAGTTTTACGATCAGTAGCGGCGCAGGTTGGGGCGCAGATGGTAGTTATTTGTTGAATACAAGTATTACGGATGCGGTGGGTAATATCGGGGCTGTCGGGGGCGACCTCACCGTGATACTTGATACGACCACACCAGCGGCACCGACGAATGGCGTCGTCGTGGCCGCTGCTGCAAGTGGTATTAACGCAGCGGAAAAGACTGCTGGGGTGCAGGTCTCAGTCGATTTGAGCGGGACCAATGCGGTGGCTGGAGATAGGATTGAGATTTTATTGGGTGGTAGCGCCTTTACAACGCCCGTTTTGCATACATTAACCGGAGCAGAAATTACTGCTGGTTTTGCAAGTGCAACGATTGATGCGACTTCGGGTTGGGGGATAGACGGTGTGAAAACAATTTCTGCTAGAGTAGTTGATCTCGCAGGAAATATCGGTGCGAGTGGAGGCAGTCTCACGACATTTATCGATTCTATCGTGCCAGCAGCAAGCGGCTTACCTACTTGGGAAGATTTGGATAGTTCTGGCACCATCAGTGATGGTGATCGATTCTTGTTCTCCATCTCTGAGGCGACCAATAAGGCAATCACATTGAGCGAGGTTTTGCTAAATAATTCTCACGTTCTTGGAACCGGAGCGCTGGTCAATTGGAGTACCGATGGAACACAATTGTTGCTGACTTTGGGGACAGGCTCAACCATCGCGACTGGAGATACGGTGACTTTGGTAGGGGTCTCAGATCTGGCAGGAAATACACTGAATCTCAGTTTTACCATTTGAAATGGAGGCTGACCGTATTTTTCTCTATCCTGCGACCTCTCGTACTACTCATCCTCGGTCATCCAAAAGAATACGGTAGTCAAACGTTTTTCTCGTAATTCTTTGCCAAAGTACCCAGTTGCACAATGGACGAGATTGGCTTTGTATAAAATCATGCGATTAAATACATTTTGTACACGTAAATCTTCATACCAAGCTTGAATTGGGAGTGCTTTGACCTTCAAGGCATCGACCAAGTTATTGTGTGGTGCAAGCACAATATTGCCGCCGATAGCGCCATTGGGATAACGTAGTCGACAAAAGCTGGTTCCGCTGTCAGCAGGAGGATTGGGACTCAAATAGATGACACAAGCATAGCGACACAATTTGCGGCTGTCGGTATGCGGATGCGGCGTACTTTCATTTGCGCCTACCAGCTGCGCAACATTGCAATCGAGACGCAGTCCACCAGGTGGTTGTTCCATCCACAACTTATCTTTACCAACTAATTCTTTGACACGGGCTTCAATGAAAGCGAGTTCATCAGGTAGTAAGGCACCGTGAAATCGCATACCTGGCCAACTCTCCGGTTGATAGGGGGCGCCATATTCCCACTTTTCTCGATTGAAACAGCGTTCGGCAATCTCGATTGCATTCGGTAAGACATTGTCGACGATCCAGTAGTTTTTCCCGTGCTCAAGCGCTTCGTAGGGAAGTTTGGGAGCGATTGCTGGAATAGGTGGAAGTGGTGTGGCAGGAATAGCAAGTGGTAACATGATTAATCGCAGGTGAGTCTTGTTCAGAGATAAGCCGAGTGAAATAGTATCAGGCCTCGGACCTATCTCTGTAACATTTTGACATCAACCCAGATTTATTTTTGGCCTGGCTTCTTGTAGATCTGCCCGTCTTTCATCACGAATTCGACCTTTTCTAAGACGCTAATATCCTTTAATGGGTCGCCAGAGACAGCGATAATGTCTGCTGCATAATTGCTTTCGACAGAACCTAAGCGTTGACTTTGATTCAATAATTCAGCCGCGCCTAAGGTAGCGCTACGAATCGCCGCCAATTCTGGCATGCCAGCTTCAACCATATACCGAAATTCTTTTGCGTTCTCGCCATTGGGAAAAACGCCTGCATCCGTGCCAAATGCAATCTTGACACCGGCTTTGTAAGCGCGGCTAAAAGTTGATTGAATCAATGGGCCAATTGCTGCTGCTTTCGGCTGCACCAATGGTGAGAAGTAATCGGGAATCTTTGCTTTTTCCGCTACGAATTTTCCCGCAGAGATAGTCGGTACATACCAAGTCCCATGTTTCTTAAATAAAGCAATCGCCTCATCATCCATATAGGTGCCGTGCTCGATTGAATCAATGCCAGCACGAACCGCGCGTTTGATCCCTTCGTTGCCATGCGCGTGTGCCGCAACTCTAAAACCATAATCTTTTGCTGTCTTGACGATGCTATTGAGCTCTTCGTCGGTAAATTGCGCGTTTTGCCCACTGCTTGCTTGGCTTAATACACCACCTGTTGCGGTGATTTTGATTAAATCTGCGCCCTCCTGGTAGCGACTACGCACTGCTTCGCGAGCACTGTCGACGCTATTGATCACGCCATTCTCCGGTCCTGGTTTGCCGTTTGCTTTGCGCATTGCCTGAGAAAGTCCGTTGGATGGATCTGCATGCCCACCTGTCGTGCCAATTGCCTTACCTGCGGTGAACATGCGGGGACCGACAATACTACCCGCATCGATTGCGCGTTTCATTGCGACATTTAAACCGTCAGCCGCTCCCAGATCTCGCACGGTGGTAAAGCCTGCCATCAGTGTACGTTCTGCTAATCTAACTGAACCGAACGCGAAGTCTGCCGTATCGGAACTTAAACTTTCTCGTAGTTGTTGGACCTGCGGTTTTGGGTCATCAGATAAATGGACATGCATATCCATCAGGCCAGGCAGACAGGAGTAGGCGCGTAAATTCAACGCATTCGTATTCGCGCCCCAAGGGCCGATACTAGTAATTGTTTTATTGTCGATAGTGATACTGACTTTGTCGCGCCAGGTACCACTTTTCACGTCTAATAGTTTGCCGCATTCAAGCACAGTTGTCGCTGCGAAGGATGGGGCTGCGATTGCGCCACAAACGATACTTAATACGACACTTGGAATTTTTTTCATGGTTTTTAATAGGTAAAAAAGTTGTCGAAAAGAAGCCTGCCAAGGATTCGGTGTTGTTGATTTGATTGTGACACCGCGCATAGCAGCGGTGTGACTTTAATTTTGCTGATAAGTTCCAATCGTGCTTTAGGTTTCAGCCTCGCTGACGGGAAGATCCACATAGAAGCTCGTGCCATGCCCAAGTAGCGATTCAAAATGCAATTTTCCGTGCATGCTCTCAACTAATTCTTTGCTAATCGCCAGTCCCAAGCCTGTACCCCCGCGTTGTCTTGTATCCGACGAATCTGCTTGTGCAAATTTTTGAAAGATCCGCGACTGAAATTCAAGTGGAATCCCAGGTCCTTGATCCGTCACGCTGACTCTTACCCAATTTTCAATTCGAGTGATTTGGATTTGAATGTGGCCGTGATTGGGCGAGTATTTCGTTGCATTTGATAATAGGTTTGAAAGAATTTGCAAGAGGCGTTGTGGATCCACCATGACATAGGTGTTCGGCGCTGTATCCTTAATCGCATTGGAAATCATCCGTTCGATTCCCGCAGCAATATTCCCTTCAACCGCGGTCTCCACGATAGGCCCTAGTAGTAGGCGTTCTGCTTTGATTTGCAATTGTCCAGCGGAGAGTTTTTCCATGTCCAACAAATCATTGATCAATAAACTAAGACGTTGGCTGTTTTTATGGGCGATTTGAAGCATCCCAGCAATTTTGCTTGGTAGCTCACCCACAACGCCGCCGACAACTAAGCCTAAGGCACCAGAAATTGAGGTAAGGGGTGTGCGTAATTCGTGACTCACGGTGGAAATGAATTCGTCTTTCATTTTTTCAGCATGCTTTCGTTCACTGATGTCTTGGACTGTTCCATACATGCGTTCGCATTCAGCGCCGTTGAATTGGCAAGTTCCGACGATTCTTACCCACCGTTCTCGTTGCTTCATGGTGACGATTCTTAGTTCGGTATCAAATGGTGAACCGTTTTGGATTGCTTCCTGTACCAACTGAGACACAAGTTGTCGGTCTTTGCCTTCCTTATAGAATTGAATCGCTTCATCAACGGTACAAACAAAGTCCGTAGGAACTTCATGAATTTCTTTTGTGATACTCGACCATGTGACAAGTGAATGTTGGAAATCGACCTCCCATGTACCAATTTGGGCTGCTGCATTGGATTGCTCGAGCAAGGCATACGCGTGGGCAAGTTGCGACTCTGCTTCTTTACTTCGTGAGATGTCGGCATGGCTACCAGACATCAGCAAGGGTTGACCATCTTTGGTTCTGCTGACGAGACAGCCACGGTCGGCGACCCAAACCCAATGTCCATCTTTGTGGCGCATGCGACAAACGATATCGTAGTAGTCGAGTTCTCCGTCGAAATGTTTTTGCAACAAAAGGTTGGATTGAATTAAATCTTCTGGGTGTACAAATTTGATCCAAGTTTGGATGTCAACGGGTGAAATTTCTTGCAAGGTGTAGCCAATGATATTGGCCCAGCGTTCATTGAAGCGAACTTCGCCAGTTTGGACATTCCATTCCCACGTACCGATATTGGTACCACGAATGACATCAGCTAATTGTCGTTCACTATCAGCATGTTGAGACTGTACTCGGGCAGCATGAATGAGCTGTCCGATTGTGAGCATGATCGGCTTAAGGAATTGAATAAACTTTTCACAGAAACCGTGGGGGCGGTTTGCTAAACCGATTATCGCGACTAATTGACCATTGTAGTGAATTGGAATACTGAGAAAATGTTGGCAACTAGCGAGTGATGGCCAAATGAAATGCAAATCGCTGACGACGATTTGTGACTCTTCATAGACACGAATGGCTTGATCAAAAATAGATGACCAAAAAAATTGTTGGTCTTGATGTGCAATCAAATCCGCGTGAATATCTTCGTTTTCTAAAGTCGCTTGAGAGAACGCGGCGCGGGGTTTGTTGTACGCAATGGTTTTCAGATAGTCCTCATTGGATTTAGTCTTCAATGCTTCTGCGATAAATCCAAATTCGCAATGACTTAGCGCGAGTAAATCCTGCAGTAAGGTTTGAAAACCTAGGATCAAATTATCACCATGAATGAAATTTTCTTGTGCGCGTGAAATCGCTAGGGCGAGTTGTCGTTGGCGTTTGAGCGAGGTATCCAATTCCCATTCATAGAGTTTGCTTGCGGTCCACTCGCTCAATAATTGAATAAAATCTAACGTGGCTTTGTTGAGATGATTGGGTGGCCGTGTATCCTGGTCGAAAAAAGCTAAACAGCCATACACCGCACCATTGATCACGATCGGTATACCAATGAAACTATCAAATGGTAGCGAACCGCCCGAATCTAAGCTTACATACGGAGATTGTCTAATGCTTGGGATGACGAGAAGGGACTGCTTGGTGACGGCGAGCTTAGAAAGTTGTAAGCACAGATTGGATTTCGCATTCGTGTCGCTCTCGCTGGTATACACAGTGAGCTCAGCTTCATATAAGTCCGGTCCAAATTCATAGATTGCAGCGTCTTCCAAATTGATAAATTGGCTGGCGATGTTGAGTGCGTGGCGGAGCAAATTGGCATAATCTGGGTCGACGATCGTGGAAATTTTTGCTAGAGCTTGCAGAGCCTGATTTTGGCGAAGCTGTTGCAATTGCAAGATTTCTTGTTCAACACAGTCCGCGAGGTCGCGCAATATGCGCATTTCTTTGATGCTGAGGGTGCGAGGTTGACTATCGATAATGCAAAGTGTGCCGATGCAAAACTCAGCATTGGGACGTAACGGCGCACCTGCATAAAAACGGATATTGGGTGGTCCCAAGACTAAAGGATTGTCTGCAAATCGTGGATCGTTCAAGGCGTTTGGAATATGAAAAATCTCATTGCCTAAGATGGCATGACCGCAAAATGAAATATCTCGGTTGGTTTCGCAGGCATCTAAGCCTTGACGCGATTTGAACCACTGGCGATTGGCGTCAATGAGGGAAATCAAGGCAAAATCAACTTGAAAAATTTGTTTTGCCAGACGAGTGAGGCGATCAAATTTTTCTTCTGCACTCGTGTCGAGAATTTCTAATTCTTTGAGCGCTTGTAGCCTTGCAACTTCATTTTCGGGAAATGCGGGAGACTCCATTCAAGTTACTCCTAACTTGGAAACAGCAGCAGTGCGCCTTAAAACCTGAACCACACCTACATAGAACGACGGGATACTCGCGAGGGAATCCAGACTGAGTTTGTCGAAACGACTGAAGCGACTATTGTGCATGAATATGGTGAGGCTGCGTGTGAGTAGATTGATATATTCAGTTGCGCGAGAAAAATGAAACACAAGGTCATACATTTCACATTATTAGCCGGCATGCATTCAACGGATGGAATATGAAAAATATTTCTTTATGGAAATTTTCAATAGTATCTACGAAGAATTACTCGTAGACAAGCGCGCTGTTGTTAAATCGGATTAAGCAAAATTTGTTGGGATGCAAGACTTGATCAAGCACGCGACGAATAGGACTTTTAAGCTTACATCGATGTAAAAAGAATATTTTCTTGCATTGCTTTTATGAGATTTTCTATTTTTCGGACCCTATTGTGTAAATTACTTGCTCTAAGGAACGACCACTGCGATACTTCGCCCTTTTCAATTTTTGTTAGTAGTTGTATGTTCAAGCAGCGGTTTACACTCTTTTTATGTTTATTAATTGCCACTTTATTTCTTGGTGAAGTGCGGGCTGGTGAGAAACAAAAACTACGCTTGTTTCTGCAAGAGAGTCTCGATTCTGAAGGCAGGCAGTTAGCATTGGACCCAAAGGTATTTGAAATTTTGGCTTATTTTGAACGGCGCACTGGTTTGCAATTCGAGCACATCATATTGCCTTGGAAACGAGCACAGGCTGAAACCCTCGTAGGGAATGGGATCATTTATGGGTTTTCGAAATCCTCGGAGAGGCTTCGCTATTATCAGTTTTCGCAGCCAGTGATGGTTGAGCGCGTGTGGGGCATCACTTACGGTAAACCCGTTCCTCAATACAAGACCGTGGAAGATTTGCGCGGCAAGATCGTCAGTACCGGACGAGGCTTTAGCCATGGATTGGAATTTGATCAAGCGCGAGACGTGGTCTTCAAAGTGCAGGAAGATTCCGCTTCGACAATTTCTAGATTTAAGAAATTAATGGCAAAACGCAGCGACTTGATGGTTTGGCCCGTGCGGGGATTTGAAAACCACAAGGATGTCGAAAATTACTTTAACCACTTTATTTTAGAGCAGGCGAATGATCCTGATCTCAAAGGCAAGCATTTCAACGTGACGGAAAAGCCTTTATTTCTCGACTCCTTACACTTTGCGAGTGCAAAAGGACATTATGCTGATGCCATTGCAAAAATAGATAAAGCGATCGTGCAAGGAAATAAAGACGGCAGTTTGCCGCAAGTTCTGCGTGGTTATCACTAGTTGCCTTGTTCTATGGATGTTGCCTTGCGACGCGTTGGCAAAACCTAACTTTCAATTCGTAATTCAGCTTGGACGAATTTGTAGTCGATGCGTTAGCAAGGTATCTAACGCGAGAAAACACGCTTGATTCCGTCCTTGTTGTTTTGCTTTATACAGAGCGGTGTCGGCTGCATCGATGAGGGCCGAAACCTCGCGATGTTTGTTTGGATCGTAGGTACTTAATCCTATACTGATACTGATACGTTGCTCAGCTTTTGATTTAAGATGCGGTAGCTGTAAGTGATTGACCGCAGCGATAAGTTTCTCCGCAAATTGTTTTCCATGCTCCTCAGTCATATTCGGTAGCACCAACACGAATTCCTCACCACCGTAGCGTGCCAACATATCCGAAGAGCGAGAAATTTGTGATTTCAAAGCGGACGCAACCTGGATCAATATCTTGTCGCCAGCGGGATGCCCGTAATAATCATTGTACTGTTTGAAAAAATCGATATCGACCATAAAGATCGATAAGGGATGTTTTTGTCGTATCGCTTGACCCAACGAGATCTTGTAATGCTCGTCAAAAAAACGGCGATTGTACAGACCAGTGAGACTATCCGTTGTTGCGTCTTTTTTTAATACTTCGGAATGCGATCGCAACATTTTTTCGCGTCGAATCGACGTACTCGAATCCGTAATTTGAATCAAGCAAAATCGTTTGTCTTCATTTGCCGGAATCGAGGTAATCGTGATCGATTGGTGAATCGCGACGGGCTCGGTGAAACTTTCGTCGAGCGTGAACAGTGGAAGTGGTGAACGATGCAAGGCGTTCGACAACACGGCCGGTAAGCCATAACTGACCGTATTGCGCAATGCTGCTAAGAATGCCGAGCTTGGAGGCGTCGCAAATACTTCGTCGATTCTTTTGTTAAGGGCCTCTTGTGCCGCTATACCGGAATGTCTTTCCATCCATGCATTCCATAGCAAGATTTTTTCTTCGGAGTCGACAGCAACGAGTCCGATAGTAATATTGTCGAGTATCCTGCTCTGATTTATTTCAATCGCGCTCATTCAATTTTCCCTAAAAACTGCTCAATTTGAAGAACCAAATTGCGCAATGACATCGAGCTCAATAAAAAAATTAAATGCCCTTCAGAGTGACGTTTCTCGATGGTTAAATCGATGTGTAAGATCAGAATATAGGGTTGTTCCTCAACATTACTCAAACCTTTGATGATGTCTTCTGATGAGGCAATTTTGTAATTCGGAAGTGAACTATCTAAGGATATTTGTAGCATATCTGCCATCGCCGAGAGGCAGGCATTTAGAATGATATTGCCGAGTTCGCACATCGCTTCTTGCTCAAATTCTGCAAGCTCCTCAATGCTCATTTGCGATCCCATCATATCGCGTACGATTTCTAACGCATGGCTCTCAGTGAACAGCAATAGCGCCTGCGCATCGAATGGTCCTGAGAAGTGCTGACTGACAACGCCAAATTTTTGGGTTGTGTCTGGCATCATGCTGATATCCGCTTCGGAGGATTTTTTTATCTCGATCGATGGCACGGATAACTTGACTTCGTCACCGACGATTTCACTTAAGCTAGCAGCGGCACGACCCGCGCCGACGTTGAAAACTTCAGCGAGAGCATCGAGATGGAGTTCGGTCAAACTATCCACAATTATCCTAAAAAGTAACGTAAAGCTTCCGCGATTGATTTTTCAGTGACAGGCTTGGCAACGAAAACCGCTCCCATCGCATTCGCTTTATCTTGAAAGGTTTCTTGAATATTTGCCGAGAATATTACCATGCGTATGCTTGGAACAGATTTGAGAATATGTTCCGCAGCTTCTGTTCCTAAAATGCCAGGCATGTTGATATCCATCGTACAGAAATCGGGTTTGTGTTGCTCCGCAACAGCGATACCTTCCGTACCATTATTCGCTTCAAGAATTTCCCAATCTGGATGAATCGCTTTGACGCGAGCCTTAATTACCATACGAGAGACTTTGCTATCGTCAACGATGAGTAATTTCTTGATAGTTGGTTCGGAAGACATGAATAATCCTAAGAAATTGTTGTCGAACGGAAAGGTAATATTCTACCTTATGCGGGTTTTTGTCAAAGAGAAATACCATGCCAAACTTAGCCAACTTGACGATCAAAATTGTTACTTTTTGTGTCGGCCAGCTGCGGATTACATTGTTAAGAGGGTGTCATCTTGCTGATTTGGGCGTTTGCCTTTCTTCCATTTGGCGTAGGCGCCGCCATAATGTGGTTCGACTGATACCGAGATGTTTTGCTAATGCTTCACGATTGTTATTGAATTCGAGAAGTAGGGAATGTAGATCATTCTTTTCAGTTGAGGAATCTTTGCTCGGCGTACTTTGTGGCTTGAATTGGCTAGTATTGCCATGCTGCGCCATGTGAATTTCTGGCAATAACTGCTGCAGTAGCATAGGCGTAATTGCCTGTAGCGGTGTTGCTGAAATAAACAGTGCGACTCTTTCCATCACGTTACGTAGTTCCCGGACATTCCCAGGCCATGAATAAGACCGCAGAATTTGATCGCAGCGGCTGATTTCAGCGTGCAAATTAGGATGGGGTCGACTACCGATTGCTGCGGTTGATTGCTTGAGGCACCATTCGGCCAGTTCCAAAACATCTTCCGATCGGTCGCGCAAAGGCGGGATTTGGATACGCAGTACGGCCAGTCGAAAAAACAAATCGGCGCGAAATTTACCTTCTTTTACGCGAGTTTCTAGATCGCAATGGGTTGCGGAAACTATTCTGACGTCGACTGGAATCGGCTGGATGCCGCCGACACGCACGACTTCCCGTTCCTCTAAAACGCGTAGTAGGCGAGTCTGAAGTGATAAAGGCATTTCACCTATCTCATCGAGGAACAAAGTGCCCCGATGTGCGGCTTCAAATAGGCCCGCGTGTCCACCACGGCGTGACCCAGTGAACGCGCCTTCCTCATATCCAAATAATTCTGATTCAAGAAGTGATTCTGCGATCGCGCCACAATTAATTGCGACAAATGCTTGCCGCGCTCGTGGACTCTCGCGATGGATAGCCTGCGCTGCAAGTTCTTTGCCTGTTCCTGTTTCGCCTTGGATGAGTACCGTCGCGGGAGAACGTGCGAAAAGCATAAGCGTGCTTCGAACGTTTTCCATCAGTGCAGAATTTCCGCGCAAATCGGTCAAACTATGTTTTGCGCGGAGTTCGCCGACTGGATATTGGCGTCCTTTTGATGCCTCGAGTCGGGTAAGTCGTGAAATTTCTATTGCATCATCAAACGCTTGTCGGATCGAGCCGGCTGAGTACATAAAGACGCCAGTCAAACCTGCTTCTTCCGCGAGGTCTGTTATCAGCCCGGCACCAACGACCGCTTGTATACCCATTGCTTTCAATTCGCTGATTTGGCTTTTGGCATCTTCCTCTGTGACATAAGTTCTTTGTTCGACTTGGAATCCAAAGGTTGTCTTGAACTCGGCAAGCTCAGGCATCGTCTCTTGATAGGTCACTATTGCGATCTGACGCGATATTTTGCGTGCACGTGCCAAGGCCTGCATCACATCGAAACCACTCGCTTTGGCGATGACGACGGGAATAGGCAAACGATTTTTGAGATAGGCACCATTCGAGCCTGCGGCTATCACCGCATCGCAATGCTCGGTTTGCAGACGTTCACGTAAAACTTGCGCCGCCTCTTCAAAGCCGAGGTGAATAGGCTCAATCTCGGCGCTGGCGTCGTACTCCACCATGATGTCGCGAAACAGATCGAACAGGCGTGAAATTGAGACTGTCCAAATAATGGGTTTGTCTTGTGGATCGCGTGGAACGAGAGGGCGTCGGCTCATGGTTTATTGGTGCTTTTTTTAGTGGTGTTACTCGTAGGGTTTCAAGCAGTGTTTCAAAGAATGTTTCAATTTTTGTTTCAAAAAGCGTTTCGATTATGTTTCAAATGTGTTTCGTCTGCAACGTTTTTTCGCATTATCCCCAACTAAATTAGTCGGGATTGCATCTGTATGCTAGTGCTTAAGTCTTTGATTTTTAATGTATCTCTGTGTTGTAATTTGAATCTGACTTGATGTTGGCACGGGCTTTGCAATAGAGGCAGCATCCAACTAAAAAGGAACAGAACATGTCTCAATATTCCGCAGGTGCCGCCTTCCGTAAGGCGATGCAAGAAGAGTCTCCATTACAAGTTGTCGGCGCGATCAACGCGAATCATGCTTTGTTAGCGAAACGCGCTGGGTTTAAAGCGATTTATCTGTCGGGTGGCGGCGTTGCCGCTGGCTCGCTCGGTTTGCCGGATTTGGGTATCTCCAATTTGGACGACGTGTTAACCGATGTGCGTCGTATTACTGATGTGTGCGATCTGCCTTTGTTGGTCGACGTCGATACGGGCTTTGGTTCATCGGCATTTAATGTGGCTCGCACGGTCAAATCGATGATCAAGTTTGGCGCAGCCGCGATGCACATTGAAGATCAAGTCGGTGCCAAGCGTTGTGGTCATCGCCCAGGTAAAGAAATCGTCAGCAAACAAGAAATGGTTGATCGCGTGAAAGCGGCTGTTGATGCACGTACCGATGAAAACTTCGTGATCATGGCACGTACCGATGCGCTTGCCGTCGAAGGTTTGGAAGCTGCGATTGACCGCGCTTTGGCGTGCGTTGAAGCTGGTGCGGACATGATCTTCCCAGAAGCGATTACGCAACTCGATATGTACAAACAATTCGCCAACGCGGTGAAAGTACCTATCCTCGCCAACATCACCGAATTTGGTTCTACACCTTTGTACACGGTAGAAGAGTTGGCGTCTGCCGATGTCGGCTTAGTGCTCTACCCATTGAGCGCTTTCCGCGCCATGAATAAAGCCGCAGAAAATGTCTATACCGCGATTCGTCGCGATGGCACACAAAAGAGTGTGGTCGACACTATGCAAACACGTATGGAACTCTACGAGCGCATCAATTACCACGATTTTGAACAAAAATTAGACGCATTGTTTGCACAGCAAAAAGCGAAGTAATTGCCCAGAACTGCATTGAATAAATTTTCGGAGAATTAACATGACCACACAAGAAAACCCAACATTTAAACCAAAAAAATCCGTTGCTTTATCTGGCGTTGCTGCAGGCAATACAGCGCTGTGCAGCGTAGGTAAAACCGGTAATGACTTGCATTACCGTGGTTACGATATTTTGGACGTGGCAGACAATTGCGAATTCGAAGAAATCGCGCATTTGTTAGTGCATGGTAAATTGCCAAACGTGGCAGAACTCGCCGCTTACAAAGCAAAATTGAAAGCCTTGCGCGGTTTGCCTGCGAATTTGAAAGCAGCCTTAGAAGCTTTGCCAGCGTCTTCCCATCCTATGGACGTGATGCGTACTGGTGTCTCGGTGTTGGGTTGTACTCTGCCAGAGAAAGATGACCACAATGTGCCAGGTGCACGTGATATCGCTGATCGCTTGATGGCGTCTTTCGGTTCTATGCTCTTGTACTGGTACCACTTCAGCCACAACGGTAAACGTATCGATGTCGAAACAGATGATGATTCTATCGGCGGCCATTTCCTGCATCTCTTGCATGGCGAGAAACCAAAAGCCTCATGGGTACGTGCAATGCATACGTCCTTGATTCTGTACGCAGAACATGAATTTAATGCGTCGACATTTACTAGCCGCGTCATCGCTGGTACAGGTTCCGATATTCATTCCGCCATCACGGGTGCGATCGGCGCTTTGCGTGGTCCAAAACATGGCGGTGCCAACGAAGTTGCGTTTGAAATTCAAAAACGTTATGACAATCCAGACGAAGCAGAAGCCGATATCAAACGTCGTGTGGAAAACAAAGAAGTGGTGATCGGTTTTGGTCATCCTGTTTATACCGTGTCCGACCCACGCAATAAAGTCATCAAAGAAGTGGCACGTACTTTGTCGGTGGAAGCGGGTTCGACCAAGATGTATGACATCGCCGAGCGTTTGGAGACAGTGATGTGGGACATCAAAAAAATGTTCCCGAACTTGGATTGGTTCTCTGCCGTGTCTTACCACGTGATGGGCGTACCAACAGCCATGTTCACACCGTTGTTCGTGATCGCCCGTACTTCCGGCTGGTCGGCACATATCATCGAACAACGTATCGACAACAAGATCATTCGTCCGAGCGCGAATTATGTGGGACCAGAAGATTTGGCGTTTGTACCATTGAAAGATAGAGCTTAAAAGCTTAGAAGTAGAGGCGCAAAGAACGAAGAGTCCTTTATGCTGAAGTATGGCGTATTGATGGTTACGAATGTCGGGGAAGCTTGTCATTCCTGCGTAGGCAGGAATCCAGTGGCGTTGGTCGATTAGCGAAAGACGCTGGACTCCTGCCTACGCAGGAGTGACATCAAGAAAACTCAGCGTACTCTGCTCCTCTGCGGCGAGAAAAATTCTTCGACAAGCATTAAAAAATTTTGAGATGGATAAAAAATGAACACACAATTCCGCAAAAACCTCCCCGGCACCACACTCGACTATTTCGATGCACGTGAAGCGGTAGAAGCGATCGAGGCGGGGGCTTATGCCAAACTGCCTTACACCTCGCGTGTCTTGGCTGAGAATTTGGTGCGTCGCTGCGATCCTGCGACTTTGACGGACTCCTTAAAGCAGTTGATCGAACGTAAGCGTGAGCTCGATTTTCCGTGGTTCCCAGCGCGCGTGGTGTGTCACGATATTTTGGGTCAAACTGCTTTGGTTGATTTGGCGGGTTTGCGTGATGCGATTGCCGATCAAGGTGGTGATCCAGCGCAAGTCAATCCTGTGGTGCCAGTGCAGCTCATCGTTGATCACTCCTTAGCGGTCGAATGTGGCGGCTTTGATCCGCAAGCGTTTGAGAAGAATCGTGCGATTGAAGATCGTCGCAACGAAGATCGCTTCCATTTCATCAATTGGACAAAATTGGCGTTCAAAAACGTTGACGTGATCCCGCCAGGCAACGGCATCATGCATCAGATTAACTTGGAGCGCATGTCGCCGGTGGTGCACAATCAAAACGGCGTAGCGTTTCCAGATACTTTGGTGGGTACAGATAGCCATACGCCACACGTCGATGCACTTGGTGTGATCGCGATTGGTGTCGGTGGTCTTGAGGCTGAAAACGTCATGCTCGGTCGTGCTTCGTGGATGCGTTTGCCGGACATCATTGGCGTTGAATTGACGGGCAAACCGCAGCCTGGTATCACCGCGACTGATATCGTCTTAGCCCTCACAGAATTCCTGCGCAAGTCCAAAGTGGTAGGTGCGTATCTCGAATTCTACGGCAGCGGTGCAGCAGCCTTGACGCTCGGTGATCGTGCGACGATTTCGAATATGGCACCGGAATACGGTGCGACGGCAGCGATGTTCAGTATCGATCAACAAACCATCGATTACTTGAAATTGACTGGCCGTGAAGATGCACAGGTCGCTTTGGTCGAAACCTATGCCAAGGTAGCGGGTTTGTGGTCTGATTCCTTAGTTCACGTTGAATACGAACGCGTATTGCAGTTTGATTTATCCAGCGTGGTGCGCAATATGGCGGGCCCATCAAATCCGCATGCCCGTGTTGCGACGGCGGATTTAGCAGCAAAAGGCATCGCTGCAGCATGGGACAATGTGCCAGGCCAAATGCCAGATGGCGCCGTGATTATCGCGGCGATTACCAGCTGCACCAATACTTCCAATCCACGTAATGTGATTGCTGCGGGCTTGTTGGCACGTAATGCTAATCGCCTCGGCTTAACGCGCAAACCTTGGGTCAAATCTTCCTTAGCGCCTGGCTCCAAAGCCGTCACTTTGTACTTGGAAGAAGCCGGCTTAATGCAAGACTTGGAAGCGCTGGGTTTTGGTGTGGTGGCGTATGCGTGTACCTCCTGTAACGGTATGTCCGGTGCCTTAGATCCAGTGATCCAACAAGAAATTATTGACCGCGATTTGTATGCGACGGCAGTCTTATCAGGCAACCGCAATTTCGATGGTCGTATTCATCCTTATGCGAAGCAAGCTTTCTTGGCTTCGCCTCCATTGGTCGTCGCTTATGCGATCGCTGGCACGATCCGTTTCGATATCGAAAAAGACGTGTTAACCGTGGTTGATGGCAAAGAAATCCGCTTGAAAGATATCTGGCCTAGTGATGAAGAAATCGACGCGATTGTGAAGTCTAGCGTCAAGCCAGATATGTTCCGCAAAGTGTACGAGCCAATGTTTGCGATCTCGACAGAGCAAGCAGCGAGTGTGCCACCACTCTACGATTGGCGCGCACCATCGACCTACATTCGCCGTCCTCCGTACTGGGAAGGTGCATTGGCAGGTGAGCGCACAATGAAAGGCATGCGTCCTTTGGCCGTCTTGGGCGACAACATCACGACCGATCATTTGTCTCCATCGAACGCGATTATGCTCGACAGCGCGGCTGGTGAGTACTTGGCGAAAATGGGTTTGCCGGAAGAAGATTTCAACTCCTATGCAACGCATCGCGGTGATCACTTAACCGCACAACGTGCCACCTTCGCGAATCCGACCTTGAAGAACGAAATGGTGCGTGATGCTGAAGGCAAAATTAAAGCCGGATCTTTAGCGCGCATTGAGCCAGAAGGCAAAATCACACGCATGTGGGAGGCGATCGAAACCTATATGGAACGTAAGCAGCCTCTGATAATCGTTGCCGGTGCTGACTACGGTCAAGGCTCTTCACGCGATTGGGCAGCCAAAGGTGTTCGTTTGGCGGGCGTTGAAGTCATCGTTGCCGAGGGTTTTGAGCGCATTCACCGCACCAATTTGATTGGTATGGGCGTCTTGCCGCTCGAATTCAAATCGGGCGTGAATCGTTTGACTTTGGGGATCGATGGGACAGAAACCTATGACGTGATCGGAGCGCGTACACCACGTGCAGATTTAACGCTGGTCATTCATCGTAAGAACGGTGAGCGTGTCGAAGTCGCCGTGACTTGCCGTTTGGATACTGCGGAAGAAGTGTCGATTTACGAAGCAGGCGGTGTCTTGCAGCGTTTTGCACAGGACTTTTTGGAGTCTTCGAAATCTGCGTGAGCCTCATGACGGTGTTGAAAAAAGCCCTTCTCCCGTGAACGGGAGAAGGGTTGGGATCAGGGGCGTTGATCAAGGATTTCGAGATTGTTTTAAGCAACGATCGTGAACAGGTTTATCGATTTTGCTCAATCAATTTCGCTAGCTCAGCATCCCTCACCCTAACTCTCTCTCGCACGCGGGAGAGGGAACTTAGAACCAAGAAAAGGAAAACCATGTCCCACCCAGCCCAAATCAAAATCCCCGCCGTCTACATGCGTGGTGGCACTAGTAAAGGTGTATTTTTCCGCGTGCAAGATTTGCCAGCCGCAGCCCAACAAGCCGGTGCGGCACGTGATGCTTTGTTGTTGCGCGTGATCGGTAGTCCCGATCCTTATGGTAAACAAATCGACGGCATGGGCGGCGCCACTTCGAGCACCTCGAAGACTGTGCTGTTAGCGAAGAGCTCTAAACCAGATCACGATGTTGACTATTTATTCGGTCAAGTCGCGATCGATAAAGCTTTCGTCGATTGGAGCGGCAATTGCGGCAATCTTTCCGCGGCTGTCGGCTCTTGCGCGATTAGCATGGGCTTGGTCGACAATGTGCCAAACAATGGCATCGCGGTAGTACGCATTTGGCAGGCGAATATCGGCAAAACGATCATCGCACATGTGCCGATGACGAACGGTGAAGTACAAGAAACAGGTGACTTCGAGCTCGATGGAGTCACATTTCCTGCCGCCGAAGTTCAACTCGAATTTATGGACCCAGCTGCCGAAGAAGAGGGCGCTGGCGGTTCTATGTTCCCAACCGGGAATCTAGTCGACGATCTGGAAGTGCCCGGCATTGGCACGCTCAAAGCGACCATGATCAATGCGGGCATCCCAACGATTTTTGTGAATGCGGAAGAGATGGGCTACACCGGCACCGAATTGCAAGACGCGATCAATGGTGATGCTGCCGCCTTAGCGAAGTTTGAAACAATTCGCGCTTACGGCGCAGTGCGCATGGGCTTGATTAAGCACATCGACGAAGCTGCGAAACGTCAACACACACCGAAAGTCGCCTTTGTATCCAAGCCTTTGGATTATGTGTCCTCGAGCGGAAAACAAGTGAGTGCCAGTGAAATTGACTTATGTGTACGCGCCCTGTCGATGGGTAAGTTGCACCACGCGATGATGGGAACGGCGGCGGTGGCGATCGGCACGGCGGCGGCGATACCCGGCACCTTAGTCAATTTAGCCGCTGGTGGCGGCGCACGCTCGGCAGTGCGCTTCGGTCATCCTTCAGGCACTTTGCGTGTAGGCGCTGAGGCGCAATTGGTCGATCGTGAATGGGTCGTGAAGAAGGCGAGCATGAGCCGTAGTGCTCGTGTGTTGATGGAAGGGTTCGTGCGCGTCCCAGGCGACTGTTTTTGATTGAGACGCTTAGATGTGGTTAGAAATTGCAGGGAGTCTCAATTCCTTATTGATCATTGCGAGTTTGTGGGGCATATGGTCACAAGTGAAGAAAGTGTGGCAGCGTAAGCAAGGTGGAAAACGCGGTGGAGAACAATGCGGAGAACAAGGCGGAGAACAAGGCGGAGAACAAGGCGGCGCGACAGCGGTTTTGTCGCTGAACCAGTTCAGCGTGAGTTTTTTGGCATATTGGTCGTTCTTTGTTTATGGTTATTCGATTAAACCGTTTAATCATTTCATCGTCTGGCCACGCATGATTGCTGCGATGTTGGTGATGCTTTTGCTGTATGAGATGTGGCGTGATCGTCGGACGACTGCAACGAAGACGGTGTTGATCGGTGCAAGCGTGATGATGGTGATGGGATTGTTGGGATTGGTTTTGAGTTTGTTTTCTCAAATGGGAATTGTGGATCACGGACGAGTGATTTCACAAACACTGATCGTCACGATCACGATCTTGCTGGCACAAGCGTATGCGCATCAGATTCGTTTGATTGTGCGTTCAGGAAGTACCGGTGCGGTATCGATACGGATGAGCCAGTTTATTTTTGTCATGGATCTGAGTTCGATTTTCTTGGGATGGATGTTGGGTTTTAAAGATGGATGGCCGTTGTTGTTGCTGGCGAGTGTGAGTGCGGTGACGAAGTTGGTGATGATGTATTTGTTTTATTGGGTGAGGGTGAGTGAGCTTGCTTTGAATCGTAGGGCTGTTTCGGTTTGATGTTTTGTGTTTGGGCTTTGGTTTGTTGTTTGCTGGAGTTTTGATGGCCTGTAGGTCGGGGGTGGCCCGACAGCCTTTACCTTTTTTGTCTCGCCAAAAAAGGTAACCCAAAAAAGGCGACCACGCTGCCACTGCCCTTCGGGTTCCCAATTGTGCAAGACAAAAAATGGGAAAGCTTCGAAACTCGCTACGCTCAAACAACGAAGCTTTCTTTATCCATTTTCTGTCTTGCACAATTGGCAGTGTCAGAAGTGGATGAAGGTCAAAAGCAACCCCAAACAATCAGTCTCAAAAGTTTTTTGTACCACCAATGACCGTTGTGATTGTAGGTTTTGATGTTCCCGCATGTAGCGCTGCCAATTGTGCTGGGCAGAAATGGGAAAAAGAGAGGCAGATGTTTGAGCGTAGCGAGTTTCTGACTCTCCCCATTTTTGCCCTGCGCAATTGGGTACCCGAAGGGCAGCGATACCTGCGTCGCCTTCTTTTTGCTTACTTTTCTTGGCGAAGCAAGAAAAGTGAGTGGCCGCCGGGCCACACCCGGCCAGAGAATGCAGTTAGACCGTAAAAGTTAGATGAGCCACATAGGAATCAAAGCACAAACTTGATGTAGTACAAAAGGCGATTAAGCAAAACAAATAACAATCAATAGCAATCAACTTCACGCCAAACAGAATTCAAACCAAACGCTATAAAAACTGGAGACACCATGAACTACCAAGATTTTTATCAAGCCTCAATTCAAGACCCAGCCAGCTTCTGGGACAAACAAGCTCAACTCATTAGTTGGCACAAACCCTACACTCAAGTGCTTGATCACAGCAAACCACCATTTGCCAAATGGTTTGTCGGTGGCGAGACGAATCTTTGTTATAACGCGATTGATCGTTGGTTGGAGACACAGTCGGATAAGGCGGCATTGATCGCCATTTCGACTGAAACCAATTCCGAGAAAACCTACAGCTTTGCTGAATTGCATGTCGAAGTACAGCGCATGGCAGCGATGATGTTGGAGCTCGGAGTCAAGAAGGGCGATAGAGTCTTAATCTATATGCCCATGATTGCCGAAGCGGCGTTCGCCATGTTGGCGTGTGCTCGCATCGGTGCTGTGCATTCCGTGGTGTTCGGTGGCTTTGCCTCTAAGAGTTTAGCAACGCGTATTGACGATGCTAAACCCGTGGTGGTGGTGTCTGCCGACGCCGGGATGCGCGGTGGTAAGGCGGTGCCGTACAAGCCTTTACTGGATGAAGCGATCGCACTGGCGGAGCATAAGCCAGCGAAAGTATTGTTAGTCAATCGTGGCCTCGATGCGATGAACTCGGTCGCTGGGCGTGATGTCGACTATGCGGCATTGCGTGAACAACACATGAACGCACAAGTACCGGTCACTTGGTTAGAGTCCAATGAAATGTCCTACGTGTTGTACACCTCGGGTACCACAGGTAAACCCAAAGGCGTGCAGCGTGACGTCGGCGGTTATGCGGTGGCATTAGCCTCATCGATGAAGCATATTTTCTGCGGCAATGCGGGTGAAACTTATTTCGCGACGTCGGATATTGGCTGGGTTGTTGGTCATTCCTACATCGTGTATGGCCCTTTGATTGCAGGTATGGCGACCATCATGTACGAAGGCACACCGATTCGCCCTGACGCGGGCGTATGGTGGAGCATCGTTGAGAAATACAAAGTGACGCGCATGTTCTCGGCACCAACCGCAGTACGCGTATTGAAGAAACATCCCGTTGAGCTGATGAAGAAATACGATATTTCTTCGCTTAAGGCTTTGTATTTAGCCGGTGAACCACTAGACGAAACAACTTCGAATTGGATCGCTACGGAATTGGGCGTGCCGATTATCGACAACTATTGGCAGACTGAAACGGGTTGGCCCATCCTGTCGGTGGCGCGCGGTGTTGAGCACAAAGATACGCGTCTCGGCAGCCCAGGGATTGCCATGTATGGTTACAACGTTACCGTCATTAATGAAGCGACTGGCGCTGTCTGTGGACCGAATGAAAAAGGTGTGGTGGCGATCAAAGGCCCCTTACCACCCGGTTGCTTACAAACTGTGTATGGCGATGATCAACGTTTCGTGCAGACGTATTGGTCTAACTTCGCGCATGAACAAATGTATTCAACTTTCGATTGGGGTATCCGTGATGAAGATGGTTACTACTTCATTTTGGGACGCACCGACGATGTGATCAATGTCGCGGGACATCGTTTGGGCACGCGTGAAATTGAAGAGAGCATTTCTAGTCATCCACAGATTTCTGAAGTCGCAGTGGTCGGTATTGAAGATAAATTGAAAGGGCAGGCCGCGGTTGCGTTTGCGATTATTAAAAATCCAGAGCGCGCAGCAACGCCTGAATTGGCAAAGGCATTGGAAGCCGAGGTGATGGCGGTCGTCGATAAACAACTCGGTGCGGTGGCGCGACCATCTCGTGTGTATTTCGTGGCGATGTTACCGAAGACGCGTTCAGGTAAGTTATTGCGCCGCTCGATTCAAGCGGTGTGTGAAGGAAGAGATGCAGGTGACTTAACGACGATCGAAGATCCTATGTCCTTGCAGCAGATCAAAAATGCCTTGTCAGTATAAGTAATTTTGTTAAGTATTTTTCTGCTAGGATGGGCGAAGTAACAAAAGGAGCCAGATCGAACTGGCTCTTTTTGTTTGGAGCCATATGTTTAGATAATGAGCGCCGCGGACAGTGTCCTTACTTCGTCTTCGGATTCTTCTAAGATACTCTGTAAGCTACCTTCACCAACCACGAAATTGATATCAGACTCGCAGCGATTTGCTTCCGTATCTGTGCGCGTGTCCAATGGGGATACCGTTCTTGCGAGATCATTCGCCAGTAATAAGGTATCACCTAAACTTTCTGGCGGCATGGCTCGCAGTCCATACCAGAGCGCTTCTAAGGCATCGTTTACCTCGTTTGGGAGATTGAGATCTTTCAGAACGGCTCGTCCTATGATTGCTTCTTGCGAATCCTTCGCCATGGTTTCATTGAGTTCATCGAAGTTTGCATCGTCATTCGCGCCAGATAAGTCATCTGGTTCAAGTAAGCAAGGAAATTCTTCGGCTCTTGATAAAAGATAAAAACCACCTACTTCATGAACGATCCCTGCAAACATAGCAGTGTCGGGATCGAGTTTCGTGACGCGTCTGGCAATGACTTGTGCCAGCGCTGCGACTTGCGCTGAATGCTCCCACAGTTGATTGATTTTTGCGCGGATCACGGGATGCTTACTAGCGCCGGCAATTTGGCGCATGACCAAGGATGCAACTAAAGCGCGCAATGTATTAAAACCCAATCTGGCGATTGCTGAGCGTACGTTACTGACACTGTTGGATGAGCGATTATAGGCAACACTATTCGCGACAGCGACCACCTTTGCTGCGAGTAATGGCTCATTGAGAATAATCTTGGCTGCACTATCAAGACTGCAATCTGCGACGTCAATGGCTTCTTGCACTCGCAATGAAGTTGCAACACTGGCAGAAAATACCAGATCACCGCGCAATGCTTGTTCGACCAGTAGATCTAAGGCTTCAGATTTATTCATAACACAGAGCCGCTCCGGTTTCAGAAAACGTCCTTCATCGCATTTCAATTTGCTTAGATAAAAAGCCTGATTTGCTTATTGAAAATAGGACCAAAATCTATCTACCAGATTTTGGGCTTGATTACTTAGTTCGTCAAATTACAATGTAGCAGATAAGCTTGCTTCTTGGAAATTTTATTTGAACTGTTGTATTTAAAGATAAGATTTCTAGAGGCTATTTCATATCCTTTATAGCAATTTAGATGGCCTTGGTATTTGTATTTCGTCTTTTTATAAATACACTTTGCATGATCGCGATTATGTACACCACGCAAGTAGCAAACACGGTACTGATTATTAAGTGCATCGTATTTGGATTACCAAAATAAAATAGATGTCGAAGATTGGGTATGCTTAAGATCAGTGTCATTGCGATGAGTGTTCCACCAATGACCCACCAAAATATCGGATTCGAGGTGTTCAGTGCGTGTTGTAAATTGCCACTCAGCGAGCGATTGAGGAAGATAAATCCGAGGTTGCCAACAACGATCGCGCTGAACGTGATGGCACGTGCTTCATCGTTGGCGATGCCATGTTGAATTGTGAACCAGTAGATTGCTAACACCATCAGGAAAATACTACTACCTTGCCAAAAACCTCGCCATAAAACTTTGGCTTGGAAAATGCTTGAATGCATGGAACGCGGTGGACGTTGCATGATGTTCTCTTCTTCTTGCTCGGCTTCGAATACCAATGAACAACTTGGGTCGATAATTAATTCTAGGATCAGGATATGAACCGGCATCAGCAACACAGGCCAGCCGAACATTACTGGTAAAAATGATAGCGCAATGATGGGTACATGCGCAGCAATGATAAAGCTCAGTGTTTTTTGTAAATTATCGAAAATACGTCGGCCCAGACGCACGGCTGCAACGATCGATAAAAACATATCATCAAGTAGTACGAGATCAGCCGATTCGCGTGCTACATCGGTTCCTCGTTTGCCCATCGCAATCCCGATATGCGCGGCTTTCAGAGCAGGAGCATCATTCACGCCGTCGCCTGTCATCGCCACCACTGCATTGCTTTGTTTGAGCAGTCTAACGATGCGTAATTTTTGCTCTGGCATGACGCGACAAAATACATGCACATGCTGTAATTGCAGTTGCAATTGCGCATCTGACATGGCCTGCATTTGTGTGCCAGTTAAGGCGCCAGAACTCGTATCGATACCGCATTGATTGGCAATATTTAACGCCGTGACTGGATAATCACCGGTGATCATCATGACCCGTATGCCCGCATCACGACACTCTTGAATTGCGGCTGGAACGCCATCGCGAATTGGATCGGCGAAGGCAACCAAGCCTAGTAATTTAAAGTTGAAATCATGATGATGGCTAGGTAAATCTGTGCTATTGAATACGGTGGTTAATTCCGCTTTTGCTACCGCAAGAACGCGTAAGCCTTGTTCCGCCATCGTATTGACTTGTTGCATCATCGAGGTGGATTCATCGACACTCAAATGGCAAAGCTCAGCGATTGCTTCGGGTGCGCCTTTGCTAGCTATGACAATGCGATCTGTATTTTGATCTGTGTTTTGATCGGTGTTTTTCCAAGCGCGCGATATCGCAAGTAATTGTTTGGTGAGTGGATATTCTTGTAGTAGCTGCCAATTTTTGTGTAAATGTTCGCTATCGCCAAGCAAGTCCTGCCCAGCTTGCTGCAAAGCATGATCCATTGGTTCACTACCTTGAGTTTGACTCGCCAGCACGGCAAATTCCAGTACCTCATGTAAATCTTCTGGCAAGCTCCTTTGATGAGCGCAATGGAATTGATGCTCACCTTTCACAAGTTGTACCAAGGCCATTTTGTTTTGCGTTAAGGTTCCAGTTTTATCAACACATAAGACATTGGCTGATCCCAGTGTTTCGATAGCAGGAATACGGCGTGTTAATACATTCTTTTGACCAATCCGCCATGCGCCAATACCCAAGAAAATCGTCAGTACGACGGGTAATTCTTCGGGAATCATTGCCATTGCAAACGTTAATCCAACCAAGATGCCACGAGTCCAATCAGAGCGACTCCAGCCATACCAGACCGCTAATAAAATAGCCAAGCTCAAGCTCGCTAGTGCGACGTATTTGACGACTTGTTTAGTTTCTTTTTGGATGCGGGTTGGTTCTTCTTGAATTTCCGCTAAGGCGTTGCCAATTTTTCCTATGGCTGTGTTTCCTCCTGTACTTCGGATAACGGCAATACCTTGACCTTGTACAACAAGACTGCCAGAAAATACAAATGGCGTATTGTCACCACCAACAGCGCCCATAGTGATCTGTTGGAAAAACTTGTCTTGATGCTGTTGCTCTTGTTCGGAAGAGGGCGGGACAACACGATCATGCATCTCATACTTTTGATCCGTTGCCAGCTCGTTGAAAGCTACTTTGGCTACAGCCAAAGATTCCCCTGTGAGTAAGGATTCATCGACCGTTAAATTGAGAGACGAGATTAAAATCCCATCGGCTGCGACACGATCGCCTTCTGATAACACAAGATAATCACCGGTCACGACTTGCTTGCTTGGAATGCTAATACGTTGTCCTGCGCGAATCACCATTGCACGTGGATCAGATAGATCGCGTAAGGCTTCAAGCGCACGTTCGGTCTTACGCTCTTGGTAAAAGCTAATTAGAACCATGCCCATCACGAAGCCAGAAAGAACGACTGCATCATGCCAGTCGCCTAAAATGAGATAAATCGATCCACATGCGATTAACAAGAGAATCATTGGCTCTGAGATGACATGCCAAGCGATTTGCCAAACATTCTGCGCTTGTGCCGTTGCCAGTTCATTTGGGCCATCAATCAAAAATTGTGCTTGCGCTTCTTGTTCGCTTAGACCTTGAAAATTATCTGGATTCGACATGGGTATCGTATTGGCTGGGGATGGAGGAATAGATCTATTTGATTTACTTGTTACATAGGCTCATGAAAAACGATCACATCGCTGTTTTTAGTGCTCCCTAAAAGAATATACACGCCAAATCTTCATCATTTTGTGACAGATCAATAAAAAAGCCGACTAGTTTTTCTAATCGGCTTTTGAGACTTTGATTGCTTGCTTGATTTCTCTAATTTCGCTACTTAAGTTAATCCAAAGTTGCAATGACGGGAGCATGATCGGATGGTTGTTCCCATTTGCGTGGAACTCGATCAACCACGCAAGAAGTGCAGCGATCTGCGAGCGGTTTCGAAAGTAATACATGATCAATCCGCACGCCTTTATTTAGGCGGAAACCAAGCTGGCGATAGTCCCACCAGCTAAAAGTTTTTTCAGGTTGTTCAAATTGGCGGAAGCTATCACTTAAGCCGAGATCGAGCAGCGCTTGAAACGCAGCACGTTCAGCAGGTGAGACTAGATTCATGCCTTCCCACGCAGCAGGATCATGTACATCGCGGTCATCTGGTGCAATATTGTAATCACCTAGCAGCGCAAGTTGTGGATGCTGTTCTAATTCTGCTTTAACCCAGTCACGTAAGGCTGCCAGCCAACTAAGTTTGTATGGGTATTTTTCTGAGTCTAATGCTTGTCCATTTGGTACGTAGGCGCAAATTATGCGCATGCCGGCGATGGTCGCAGCGATGATGCGTTGCTGTTCGTCTTCGAATAGCGGATTGTTTTTTTGTACAGCTTCAATTGGGTGGCGGGAGATGATCGCAACCCCGTTATATGTTTTTTGGCCGGTGAAGACGACCTGATATCCGGCAGCTTCAATTTCCGCTTGTGGGAACTTATCATCGGTTAATTTGGTTTCTTGTATGCACAAGACATCAACAGGATTCATTTCCAGCCATTGCAACACTTGCGGTAGGCGGACTTTTAAAGAATTAACATTCCAGGTGACTAGTTTCATAAGTAATCTCAGACGAAGGCGATAGATGCGCGAATAAGAAAAAACGCGCTCGATGCGGGCATGGAGCGCGTCTTGTGATTAGATATCGAAGTTTAACCTGCGCGATTCATTAAGAAAGTCGTCAGCATTGGCACAGGGCGACCCGTCGCACCTTTTGCCGCACCAGATTTCCAAGATACGCCAGCGATATCGAGATGAGCCCAAGTGTATTTTTTGGTGAATCGTTCGAGAAAACATGCAGCCGTGATAGAGCCTGCTGCGGGTCCGCCGATATTTGCGATATCCGCAAAATTGGATTTCAACTGTTCGTTATATAGTTCGCCAATTGGCAATCGCCACGCCACGTCATTCGATTGTTTGCCCGCAACCAATAATTCTTCAGCCAATTTGTCATGCGTTTCATCGTGGCGGGTGAATAGGCCGGTCGTATGGTGACCAAGCGAAGTGATGATGGCTCCTGTTAGGGTTGCCACATCAATGACCGCTGCTGGCTTGAAACGTTCGGCATAGGTTAATGCATCACATAAAATAAGGCGGCCTTCTGCGTCAGTATTCAAAATTTCTATCGTTTGACCAGACATGGAAGTAATAATGTCTCCTGGACGCGTCGCTGATCCCGATGGCATATTTTCGCAGGTAGGAATAATCGCGATGACATTCAATTTCAACTTCATTTCACCGATTGCGCGCATCGTGCCGAGAACCGAGCCAGCGCCACCCATGTCGTATTTCATTTCATCCATGCCCGCGCCTGGCTTCAATGAAATTCCTCCAGAATCAAAGGTAATACCTTTACCAACTAATACAACGGGCGCGTCTTTTACTTTGCCACCCATATGTTTTAGTACGATAAATTTTGGCGGTTCGACTGTGCCTGCGGATACAGACAAGAAACTGTTCATCTTGAGTGCTTGGATTTGTTTGCGCTCAAGCACTTCCACTGCCATTTTGAATTCTGCAGCGATTTTTTTTGCAGTATTTGCTAAGTGGCTCGGCGTACAGAAGTTGGCCGGCATATTGCCTAGTTCTTTGGTCAATTCCATGCCATTTGCTAAAGCGATGCTTTGAGCAAGCGCTATTTTTGCAAGATTAACTTCATTGGCGCCAACGTAGATTGCAATTTTCTTAATGTTCGCAGGAATCGCATCTTTTTTACTTTTATGCGCATCAGTACGAAATACGGCTTCGTGAAAAGCAATCACTACTTGGCGTATTGTCCAGCTGAGATCACGTCCTTCAACAGGCGGTAACACCAAGCTGACATCTGTTCCACCGAGATTGTTCAAGCCTCGAGCGGCATTTTGTACGGCACTAATGTATGCTTTCTCCGACACTTTAGTCGGATCATCGCCGAGACCAACTAACAAAATCCGTTCAGCGTTGACGTCGGTGATGCCGCGCAACATCAGAGTAGAACCCGCTTTGCCTGAAATGTCGCCTGATTTTAATGCCGAATCGATTGCGCCTTTTTTATTCAATTGGCTTGCTGCGGACGATAATTTTTTATTCTCGAATACCCCGACGACGATACAGGCGGTTTTGATTGTGCTGAGATTGTCAGCTGCTGTGCTTTTGGCTGCTAGTGTTTTTATGCTAAAGTCCACGTCTTGCTCCTTATTATCGATCAGCGATGATCTTTTGAATTTCGCCTGAGTGCGTAAAACAACTATTATAACCCCCTTGTCAGGGCCTGTTATAACCACTTATCAAGACAAATTGAATCAATGATGATTTTTCAACGTGCGCTCAGACGAGAACTATTCAGTGCTGCAAGCGCGGTGTTTACCACTTTATTCACGATTACCGTGACCTTTATGTTGATTCGCATCTTACGCGATGCTGCGGGTGGGAAGATTGCGTCTGCTGACGTATTGATTTTGATCGGGTTTTATTCGCTCGATTATTTTCCGATTTTGTTGATTTTGACTGGATTTATTTCAGTTTTGCTGGTTGTGACTAGGGCTTACCAAGATTCAGAAATGGTGGTGTGGTTCGCTTCGGGACTCAGTCTTACCAGTTGGGTGAAACCTATTTTGAGTGTGGCTTTGCCTTTAAGTATCGTTGTTGGAACGCTCAGCATCGTGGTATCGCCTTGGGCCAACGAGCAAATGCAGGAAGTACGTAACCGCTATGAGAAACGCGAGGATATTGCGAAAGTCGCACCTGGCAAATTCCAGGAATTGCGCGGCGGACGTGTTTCGTTTGTCGAGGAGGTTTCCGGTGATTTGACTAAAGTCCAAAATATCTTTACGAGCATGTACAACGATGGTCGACCCAGCGTCATTGTTGCCAAAGAAGGTAAAGTTGAAATTGATGCACACGGCGATCGATTTTTAGTCATGAGCCAAGGACGCCGTTATGACGGTTTGCCGACCGAAGGTGATTTTCAAATGATGCAGTTTGAGAAATATGCCGTTCTACTTTCAACTCAAAGTCCACTCGACACGAGTAATAAGTCTGCTAAAGCATTGCCAGTGCAGACCCTAATTGATGAGCCGAACCCAACTCGCGATGGTGAGCTGTTGTGGCGTGTTTCTTTACCATTTATGGGATTGCTATTGATGTTGCTGGCGATCCCGCTAGGGTATGTGAATCCTCGTGTGGGACGTTCGGCGAATATGATCGTTGCATTGATTTTGGTTGCAGTAAATCTGAATATTTTGAATATGCTGCAAATGGCGGTGGTGCAAGGAAAACTCAGTTTTTGGCGTGCCTCTTGGCCGATGCACCTGATCGTTGCAATCTTGATTTCACTCTTCTTTATGTGGCGCTTAAAAGTGAATAGCCCATGGCATCCGAGTACCGTGTGGGGGCACCTAAAATGTAGGCTTTACCAAAAGCGCGGACAGCAGTGCGTTAATCACGATTTGATGGTGGATAAATAATGAAAGTGCTGCAACGCTATTTTGGTGGCGAAATCCTTCGTGCCGTGTTCTTTGTTTTATTCGCATTGTTGGTTCTTACTTCCTTTTTTGATTTGATGAAAGAACTTGCAGCAGTCAACAAAAATGGCTATTTGATTAAGCACGCGATTTATACTGTCTTGCTAAATATTCCAGGGAATGCCTATGATTTTTTGCCGATTGCAGTCTTAATAGGCACGATTTATGTTTTGGCACAATTTGCGAGTAATTCAGAATTTACCATCATGCGTGCCGCGAGCATGTCCCCGTGGACTGCAGCGAAGATGCTGGCAAAAATAGCATTGATCTTCATCTTGTTGACTTATTTGTTGGGCGAGGTAATCGCTCCTATGGCAACTAGAATGGCGAAGCAAATTAGCATGTCGCTTGCCTCAAACTTGGTTTCGACGGAATTTCGTAGCGGTTTGTGGACGAAAGATGTCATACGCAGTGAAGGCACGACGGGAAGTGTTATTGGAACGCGATTTTTGAATGTACGCGAGGTATCGCCACAGCGCACTTTATTAGGTGTGAAGATTTATGAATTTGACACTAATTTCCAATTGCTCAGAAAAATTAACGCCAGCAAAGCTGTCTATATTCGTTCTCACGTGTGGCAGTTGAGTGACGTTGTTGAGACAAGTTTTCCGAAAAATTTGGCAACAGAAGAGATGATTTCTTCAAATACGCACAAATCAGAAACCAAAGAATTACCTTCCGAGATTACGCCGGATATCCTTTCTGTTTTGTTTACCGAAGTGGATCGAATGTCGGCTTTTGAACTGGCGTCATACACGCGGCATTTGGCGGAAAACAAACAATCGACTGAACGCTATGAAATCGCATTTTGGAAAAAACTCACTTATCCCGTCTCCATCCTCGTCATGATGGCATTGGCTTTGCCGTTTGCCTATTTGCATGCACGTGACGGTGGTATTAGTTTGCGGATTTTTAGCGGGATTATGTTAGGTATGGTGTTCTATTTAGTGAATAGTTTATTCGCTTATTTGGGGCAGATTAATACTTGGCCAGCGATTGCGACAGCGTTATTTCCTAGCCTGATTTTCTCGTTGCTGGCCTATGCAGGACTACGTTTCGTGCAGCGCTAAGCGTTCGCACTATTTTTACACCCTGAAAATCATTTGAGTCTGATTATGTCAAAAAAAGCCTTAGTTTTATTCGCACATGGAGCTCGGGCTGCAACTTGGGCAGCACCTTTTGAACGATTAAAAATGATGACACAAAATAGCTTGCCCAACGTTCGGGTCGAGCTGGCGTTTCTCGAATTTATGCAGCCTTCATTACCGGATTTGATGCACTCAATCGCTGCGGACGATTGTATCGAAGTGACGATTGCACCGATATTTTTGGGACAAGGTGGGCACGTATTAAGAGACCTGCCTGTCATGGTTGAAGAATTATCTGCAGTCTACCCCCATCTACACATCCGGCAAGTTGCGGCGGCGGGAGAGCAAGAGAGCGTACTTCAGGCGATGCGTGACTATTGCATAGGTTGTTTGATGACTAGCGAATAGTCTGACCCCAGTTAAATTTTGGCGACGCGCTTATGTGATGACCTGGGTTTGATGAAAAGCATTCACCATGTCCTTGTCGCTGAGTAAGATGTGAGAGTTGAGCCAAAACCGAAGTAGTTCTGCTGCTTCAACCGCGACAAGTTCACGAGCGTTTTCTAAGGCATGTCCCAAGTCTGTTATCCGCTCAAGAAGGTGTTGATGCTGCAGCTGGTGATCCTTTAAGCCGTGGTAATTGATCGACTCCATGATCGCTTCTTCGTGCTGAAAATGGGATCGCGTGTGCGTGATTAGTTTATTAAAGATTTGTACGAGATGAAGATAGTCTTCACCTCCCTGAGTCGCTTGGTGCAATTCGTCAATGAGCGCAATTAAGACTTGGTGATCCTCATCGATGCGTGGTTCGTCAACGCTGAGACTGTCATTCCATTGAAAAAAATGCATGTCGGACTTTCAAGCTGTCGATTTGCTCGACGTTGTTCAGATTCGCGAGTGTAATTCAGAGCACCAAGATCAATCTTGTTTTATCGCAAGATGATGGTGAGTATGCTTGGCGATGTGCGTCGCGTTGTGAAGAGGTCGTCGGTGATTAGACTGAAAATAGTCGTTTTTGCATTGCATATCCCATCATGACCAACACCGGCCCTTCGCAGTGTGGTAGGCCCTCTGCAAGTTGCACTAAGGTCATATGTAAATGTTGCTCATCGGGTCGGCTACAGCTCTGCACGACGACGACAGGATAGTGATTGGGGAAATTGTTGGCGAGCATGCGTTGCGCCGTTAGCATCGCTTCTCTACCGCCCATGTATTGAATTAAGGTGTCGCAGTCAGGAATGCGGGTTTCGGTTGTTTCTCCCGGTGCAGTACTAGAAGTAAATAATGCAACGCTACGTGCAATGCCACGTTTCGTTAGTGGCAGTTTTACACTGGCCGCTGCTGCCATCGCGGTGGTAATGCCAGGAACGACCTCAAACTGGATGCCGGCTTGTTCGAGCGCAGACATTTCTTCATCAGCTCGCCCAAAAAGCATGGGGTCGCCACCTTTTAAGCGCACTACGACCGCGTGTCGTCGTGCCGCATCGATCAATTGTTGATTGATATGTTCTTGCGCAGCTGAGCGTTGCCCACTGCGTTTTCCTACCGATATCTTGATCGCTTGTGGACACAATTCCAGCATTTCTGGCGTGACCAATGCGTCGTGTAAAACAATATTCGCTTGAGCCAAGAGTTTGGCACCACGCACCGTAATCAAATCAACTGCCCCCGGACCAGCACCGACTAAATAGACGATGCCTGTTTCCTGTTGGATCGAGGGCGAAGTTGATTCAGATAGATTAGCCAAGACGTATCATTCCCGCTGCGACAGTTTGATGGGTGACTTCGTCGATCAAAATAAATGCGCCGGTAGCACGGGTGATGTCGTAAGCATCGGCCGCCAAGGCTTGCTGTACATTGATATTGACGCGAGCGATGTCGTTCAATTTAAGTGTATCAGTTGGGCGGCGTTCTTGGGTATTGATATCCAATAAAGTGTCGATCGACGCAACACGTGCCGCGACTTGACGGGTGGTATGTTTCAACCAATATTTGCGACGCGAATCTAAAGCTTCTTCAGACAACCAACATACATCGGCACTCAGCGATTTGAGTACCGTCGCTGGACGATCTGCTGCTGCCAACATATCGCCACGTGAGATATCAACATATTCGTTGAGCAAAATGGTGACGGATTGACCAACCACTGCAGTTTGTAATGAGCCATCTAATGTTTGGATATCTTTGACAGTCGCGCTTTGGCCGGAAGGTTGTACCACGATGCTGTCGCCAACACTGATCTTGCCTGCTTCTATGCGTCCCATGTAGCCACGGAAATCATTCGCTTCGTGACCGTTGTGGCGCGCAACTAACTGCACAGGAAAACGGAAAGGCTCGTCGTGGCAGTCGTCATACACGTCTAAAGATTCCAACAACTCGATTAATGTCGGACCTTGATACCACGCTAGATTGTCGCTGTTGGTGACCACGTTATCGCCAGCCAGCGCGGATAGTGGAATGGGATGCACGTCGCGTAGACCTAATTGCGCTGCGAAGCTTTGGTAAACAGCGACAATACGCTCGTACACAGTTTGATCGTAATTCACCAAATCCATTTTGTTGACAGCCACGATCACGTGTTCGATTTGCAGCAAATGGGCGATGGTGGAATGACGTTTGGTTTGCGTGAGCAATTCTACGCTGCCGTCGTCGCCGAGTTTGACTTTGGAGACGTCGATCAAAATGATCACCGCATCAGCAGTCGAGGCACCAGTCACCATATTGCGTGTGTATTGCTCGTGACCCGGCGTATCCGCAATGATGAATTTACGTTTTGGCGTGGCGAAATAACGGTAAGCCACGTCGATGGTAATGCCTTGTTCACGTTCGGCTTCTAAGCCATCTGTAAGCAATGAGAGATCAATGGTGTCGCCAACGGTACGCTTATGTTTAGCTTTAGAAATTGCATTGAGTTGATCCGCGAAGATGCCTTTACTATCGAATAGCAAACGACCAATCAGCGTACTTTTTCCATCGTCCACGGAGCCTGCCGTGATGAAGCGTAATAGGCCGCGTTCACGTGTGAGGTCGTTGGTCGTGGCGGATTGTTGTACCTGGGTGCTCATTAGAAATATCCTTCTTTTTTACGTTTTTCCATGGAAGATTCAGAGGTTT
The DNA here is from genome assembly GCF_018139545.1 of Affinundibacterium fentianense. Taxonomy (GTDB): domain Bacteria; phylum Pseudomonadota; class Gammaproteobacteria; order Burkholderiales; family Burkholderiaceae_D; genus Undibacterium; species Undibacterium fentianense. The sequence goes on from NZ_JAGSPJ010000006.1 coordinate 224,085, forward strand.
GATCATCCATGCGTGTGGCGCCGCGTTCGGTAATTTGGGTAACTGCGGTTTCTTCGATAATCGCTTCGACAGTCGCGGCATCGGAAGAGACGGGGCAAGTACAAGAAATATCACCCACGGTGCGGAAGCGCACAATTTGTTTTTCTACGGTTTCACCAGCACGTGGCGGGGTTAATTCAGTGACTGGAACCAACAAGCCATTGCGCGGAATCACTTCGCGTTCATGTGCGAAATAAATCGGTGGTAGCTCGAGTTTTTCACGGGCGATGTATTGCCAAACGTCGAGTTCGGTCCAATTCGAAATAGGGAACACGCGAATGTTTTCACCTGGATGAACGCGAGTGTTATACAAGTCCCATAATTCAGGGCGTTGGGCTTTTGGATTCCATTGTCCGAATTCATCGCGGAAGGAAAAGATACGTTCTTTGGCACGTGCTTTTTCTTCATCGCGACGGGCGCCGCCTATGCATGCATCAAATTGATGTTCGGCAATCGTTTCCAACAAGGTCACAGCTTGCGCCGCATTGCGTGAATCGGTTTTGGGGTTACGCAAGCGCACGGTGCCGCGATTGATTGAGTCTTCGACCGAACCGACGATTAAACGTTCGCCCAACTCCGCCACGCGTTTGTCACGGAAAGTGATTACTTCTGGAAAGTTGTGACCGGTATCGACGTGTACTAATGGGAAAGGGAATTTACCCGGGCGGAATGCTTTTTCAGCGATACGCAATAACACCACAGAATCTTTACCGCCTGAAAACAACAGGGCAGGATTTGTACATTCAGCAGCCACTTCACGCATGATGTGGATGGCTTCGGATTCCAGCCAATCGAGATGGCGATTACTCGCGGCATCAATGAAGTGATTTTCTACTACGGTGTTCATGCGGAGCCTTTTAATTCAGTATTCGGTTTACAAATCATTTCGTTCAAATTGCTTTAATGCGGACTAGTTTTCCATCCACCACATGCAAGCCACATTCTTTGGACTCGGGATTTTCCCACCACCAGCGTCCTGCGCGTACATCTTCGCCGGGTTGGATGGCACGGGTGCAAGGTTCGCAGCCTATCGATGGGTAGCCTTTATCGTGTAATGCATTGTAAGGCACATTATTGCTGCGAATATAGTGCCAAACATCATCTTCTGTCCAATCTGCCAAAGGGTTGAATTTTTGCATAGCGTGAGCGACATCGTCTTCTTGCACTGCCAATTCGGTGCGTGTCGCAGACTGTGCGCGTCTTTGGCCAGTGATCCACGCTTTTTTGCCTTTTAAAGCGCGATTGAGCGGTTCTACTTTACGAATTCTGCAGCATTCTTTGCGCATGTCGACGCTGTCGTAAAAAGCGTTGACGCCATGCTGTCTGACGTAATCTTCAACTGCATCGAGATTGGGTTTGAACAATTGAATGTCGACTGCATAGGTAGCGCGAATCTTGTCCAGCATTGCCAAGGTTTCTTTGTGCAGACGACCAGTCTCCAAAGAAAAAATACCAATATTAAATTGGCGGCGCAAAATTAAATCCGTCAGCACCATGTCTTCTGCCGCGAGGCTAGAGGCAAAAACTGCGGGCGTAAATTCACTCGCAATTTTCTCTAAGATCGCGACGGTGTTGGCTAATCGGATTTCGTATTCGCTTGTATCGTTCATGGAGTTAACTACCTGTTCTTGCCGCACGACGGAATAAGGGATTTTTTTCATCGACCGAACTTTGGTATTTTTCACTGAAGTCGGTTAAACCTTTGATGGCGTCATGAATGTTTTTATCTGCACGTACCGCAAAGGCGTTGAAACCAACGCGTTGCATATAAAACAGTTGGTCGCGTAGCACGTCGCCGATCGCACGTAGCTCACCTGCATAGTTGAAGCGTGTGCGCAAATTGTAGGCAATCGAGTAGCCACGGCCATCAGCAAATTTAGGAAAATCGACAGCCAACAAGTTAAATAAGTACAAGTCTTGCTGTAATTCTTTGGCTTGCTCATTGCTGCTAAACCAGACTGCGATATCGTGGCGCTCTTTGGCTCGCTCAATTAATTTGTCACGTTGAAATTGCCACACTTTGAGTGGCACGATCACTTTTCCTTCGGGTACTTCGATTGCGTCGGCGGTATCGTCTTCAGACAATTGTAAGATTTCCCAATTGTCTTCCACTACCGCGCGATCTTTAATAATTTTCGTCATGTATTTCTCCCCCTAGTACACTACTGCAGAGCCGGCATCCTCTCCGTGATGCTCGATCGTTTTTATTGGTGTTGCATAAACAAATTCTTTGAATGGCGTAATGCCTAGCCGCTGCGCTGTATCGATAAATCGTTCACCGTTCACGCGCTCACGCAAGTAAACCTGAATAATGCGCTCGATGACTTCTGGCATTTGCCCAGCAGAGAAAGATGGGCCAATGATTTTGCCAATGGCTGCTTGATTGCCTTGTGCTCCGCCTATTGATACTTGATACCACTCGCTACCGTCTTTATCTACACCAAGAATCCCAATGTTTCCTACATGATGATGTCCACATGCATTGATACATCCCGACATGTTTAATTCAAGATCACCAATATCATGCAAGTAGTCGAGATCATTGAATCTGTCCGTGATATCGAGCGCAATCGGAATGGACTTTGCATTGGCTAAAGCGCAAAAATCACCCCCCGGACAGCAAATCATGTCAGTCAATAAACCGATATTGGGTGTCGCTAGTCCATGCGCTTTTGCTTCTTGCCATAAGGCGAACAATTGACTTTGTTCGACATCGGAAAGCACGAGATTTTGCTCATGGGTCACTCGGATTTCGCCGAAGCTGTAGCGGTCTGCTAAATCTGCGATGAAATCGAGTTGATCTGCACTTGCATCGCCTGGCGGTACACCGGGTTTTTTGAGTGATAGCAATACTGCATTATAACCTGCTACTTTATGTGGTTTGACATTGCGTTTTACCCAATTTGCGAAAGCCTTATTTTCTTGTTGTAATTGCACAAAACTCTGATCAGTTTCCGGCAAACTCGCGTAGTTTGGTGTGCTGAAATAGCTTGCGACCCGAGCCAGTTCGGCTTCCGTCAAGGTCCCTGGTCCGCCCTTGATGTCTTGCCATTCATCTTCGACTTGACGGGCGAATTCTTCTACCCCAAGTGCTTTGACTAAAATCTTGATACGGGCTTTGTAGATATTGTCTCTCCGCCCAAATTGATTGTAGATGCGCAAGATGGCTTCCAAATAGGTCATGACATGTTGCCAAGGAAGGAACTCGCGGATGACGCTACCTAATATCGGTGTTCGTCCCATGCCTCCACCGACCATGACCTTGAAACCAACTTCACCGGCATCATTATGTACAACGGTTAAGCCGATATCGTGAACCGCAATCGCTGCACGGTCTTCTTTAGAACCATTGATAGCAATCTTGAATTTACGCGGTAAATAGGCAAATTCAGGATGAAAGGTCGTCCACTGGCGCAAGATTTCTGCATAGGGACGAGGGTCAATAATTTCGTCAGGCGCAATTCCTGCAAATTCATCAGAAGTAATATTGCGCATGCAGTTGCCAGATGTTTGTATCGCATGCATTTCGACTTCAGCTAATTCAGCGAGTATGTCTGGCGTATCTTCCAGATTGATCCAGTTGTACTGAATATTCTGACGCGTCGTGAAGTGACCATAGCCGCGATCATATTTGCGAGCGATATGTGCAAATTTTCTTACCTGTGTCGAAGACAGTAATCCATAAGGAACTGCAACACGCAGCATGTAGGCATGTCTTTGCATGTATAAACCGTTTTGAAGACGCAAAATGCGGAATTCGTCTTCGGACAATTCATTGGCGATACGGCGGCTTACCTGATCACGAAATTGGGCAACGCGTTCTTGGATAATCAGATGGTCATGTTGGTCGTAGCGATACATCTTTAAACTTCCTATTTTAGAGTGCCTTGTGAATCGCAAGCACACGGATTCAACTGGGGCTTTCTGTCAAAAATTGTTGAGTCTGAACTACGCTCAATTCAAACCGAGTGTTAGTTTCGATCAGGATTACAAGATAACGAAGCGAACTTGATCACTTACAAAACTAATTTGCATGCAACCAATGTTAGTGTGGTTGCCAAAATGCCGCGCAATAGTTTTTCGGGAACTGCTTTCGCTGCCAAGGAGCCAAGAGTGATACCAGGTACGGAGCCCAGCAGCAGCGATCCTAATAGTTCCCAGTTAATTGAGCCCAGCCACCAGTGTCCTATCGCAGCGATCGCTGTTAATGGCACGGCATAAGCGATGTCGGTTCCCGCTACATGCGCGGCGGGCATCTTCGGGTAAAGAAGGACCAAAATGGTCGCCCCAATAGCCCCAGCACCGATCGAAGAAATCGTGACCAAGATTCCGAGCACTGCACCGGCGATGACCGTTGCGACTGCTAATCGAGTCCCTTGCAATTGGCGTTCTGGATGGGCATTCATCCAAGCCATCAATTTACTTCGATAGAGAATCGCAATGACGGTTAGGAAGACAGAAGAGGCAATGGAGTACCGGATGATTTGGCCTAGTTCTTTACTTAAGCCGCCAAAATATTTGAGCGCGAGGGTGGCGATCAAGGCCGCAGGCAAAGCACCAATACACAAGAGGCGAACGACTTGCCATTCAACTGTGCCGCGTAAGCGGTGCGTGAAAGTTCCGGTTGCCTTGGTGATAGAGGCAAATGCCAAATCTGTACCAACTGCAACCGCGGGCGATACGCCAAACAGCAGGGTCAGCAGTGGCGTCATCAATGAGCCGCCCCCAACACCTGTTAAACCAACCAAGGTGCCAACTGCGAATCCAGAGATGATGTAGGTAAGTGTCATAGAGCCTCGTGCAAAGTAGCAGGCATGATAAGTGCACACCACTTTATAACCAACTACATAGTATTTATTTGCTTATATGCAGTTTGACTATATAGAAATGCGATTTGTATCCCAAATTTATCATGGACGGGCATAGCTCACCCATTTCTCAATTTTATTATTTGAAGTGGTAAAAAACTCAATTGTATTGTTAGCTTGACTCTAACTCGTACATGGATAGATAGGAGGTATTGCTTCTGAAATCTACGTATCGCTATCCAAACTCAGTTTGGGAACCAATACAGAGTTGCATTAATTCGATGGAATAAGCGCATTCAAATCGGTTACGCCGATGTCGACCTGAATTTGGTTCAGCATCGTTGTTATTTGCCCGCGATGATGCGTTTGATGATTAAACAAGTGCATCAGCAAACTAAAGAGATTTTTCGAAAAAGGATGCCCTTTGAGATCATGATAGTGGACGGAATCAAGAAGCATCGCTTCATCGACAAGATCTCCAATGCTGATCAGAATTCTGTCTATCTCAATTCGGTAGTCGTAAAGATCTTGAAAATTATCGAACAAAGGTGCATCGAGTCGATGGATATCGCGAAATTGGCGGCTATCTGGAAGTCCTGAGTCCGGCAGAAAGTTCGCGCTTAAACGCTTTAACCAAATCGTATCTGCCACGGCAATATGATTAAGTGTCAGATAAATAGAGCCGAAAAAGGCGCCTCGATTAAGATGGAGTGCAACTTCATCGAGCTGACTCGCTGCGAGGTACAATTTCTCATTCATCCATTGATTGTAACTTGCCATAAGCTGAACATGCTTTTTGAGAGACATAGTGCTTCCTTGCTGAGAGAGAGCTTGCGAAACCGAGCGCATCGGAAAGTAGAGATAGTATGCTTTTAGCCAGATGCAATAGGCACAGTTTACAATACCTTCTTTCGGGCTCTTGAATATTTTTGTTTTTTTCTAATTATGCTTGAACAACTTCTGCCCTTTGTTTTTCATCGTGAGCATGTATTCGCCAGACGACTCGCACAGCGTCAGAAAATCAGTCTTGAGCAAGCATATATGCAGGTTTTGCTAGAAGTCGCCAAGCCCTTAGCTGTGAACGATTTGCTTGCACAACGACGCGCACAGCAACAACAAATCGTTGAACGTAAGCAGTCTCAACAGCAAGAATCGAAACGCCGTTTTGCAATGAAACTGGAGCAAACAGTGCGGATGCAAAGCGATCCAAATCAACCGGCACAAAAGGCGTGGCGCGCGTGGTTTGATGGCTCTGCAAGTCCAAATCCCGGCGAATGTTCCATTGGCGTGTTGTTGCTTTCGCCGTTCGGGGAGCGGTGGGAAGTGAGTCGCGCGATAGGTTATGGAAATAGTAGTATTGCAGAGTACAGCGCATTGATCACATCGCTAGAATTAATTGTTTCTCATTGCTGTTTGCATACAACTGATGCCACGAAACGAGAGATTTTGTTGTTTGGCGATAGTCGTGTCGTTATCGATGATCTCCAAGCCGAATTGCATGATTCTTCTGCTCATCTCCTTATATATCGTGAAAGAGCCAAGCAATTGGTCTCGCAGATTCCGCGACTCAAAATTTATTGGATTCCACGGCATAGAAACGGCGTCGCAGATCACCTCGCCAGCTCTGCTCGAGGCGCTATGGCGGCAGATTTATTAACCTAAATCCGATAGTCCTAGCTTAGCTAGCCATGGCGGGGCATGCAATGCTCACATCTAGCTTAGACAAATTTGTGTCATTTCTATCCGACTTTCCTGTCATCTATTGCTGTTCTGATTATTTTTCGCTTAGGATGGAGCGGGATGATCTTGATTTAGCTCAAGAATAAAAACATGAGCTGAATTGCGAGAAACCGGGATAAAAAAACTTGATAAAACGAACAAATCTTTGACTCGGGAGACAAAATGAGTGAGCCGACAAACGGCCGTGATGGGGATTCAGCTGCCCCTGATATACGTATGGTAATCGATCAAAAAAGTGCTTTCCCACCAGTCGCGCGATTAGGTGCGTTTCGACCATTTCATTGGTTGTATTTAGGATGGCAAGATTTTCGTGCTGAACCCTTAGCAGGCTTGATGTATGGGATTTGCTTTGCGGTGATGGGGGGCGTACTAAAACTCACTTTGGCAAATGCCCCACAATATTTGTCTGCGCTGACTTGTGGATTTTTATTGGTCGGACCTTTGTTAGCGCTCGGTTTATACGACGTGAGTCGGCGTATTGAGAACCTGCGTTCAGGCATGATAGGCAGTGTTTTCTCCATGAGTGGGCGATGGAGTAATATCGGCACGTTTGCCGTGGTGCTCGCGGTTATTATGATGGTGTGGGCGCGCGCTTCGCTGGTGATCTTCGCCTTGTTTTACAATAAGGGTATGCCAACTATGGAAGGTTTTCTGGCAAAACTTTTTTCGCTGGAAAATGTCGAATTTTTAGTAGTCTATGCATGCATAGGATTTATTTTTGCAAGTCTGGTCTTCGCGATCAGTTGGGTTTCCATCCCCTTAATGTTGGATCGCGATACGGATGCGATTACAGCAATGATTATTAGTATTGTTGCTTTATTTGTTAATGTTCCGCTGACGATGATATGGGGACTGACCATTGTTAGTTTTGTCGTGCTGGGATTTATGACTTGGAATCTTGGTTTTATCATTGCGATGCCTATTATCGGTCACGCGACTTGGCATGCTTATCGTGAAGTTGTCGGGCCAAGTGATCATCGCGCCTAAACGATGATGCACTAATCTGAATCGGAAATTGGTAAACAAGAAAGGCGTTCAGAATACTCTGAACGCCTTTTTTTGTGAGAATGTATTTCCCGGTTCTTTAATGCTTCGAAAGAAGCTTACTCGATGCTCTATCGAAAACTAGGGATGGTCTGTGGAACAAGCTGTTTGATGGGCTGTTCTTTCATCTTCTTCTGCAGGTAATTTAATGCAGCATCTAACTGTTTGTCTTCACCTCTGAAGCTAGAAAATGGCGGATTATCGACTTCGATGTCCGGTGATACACCGACTCCTTCAATTAGCCAGCGACCATCTTTGACATCGAATTGCGCATTTTCAGCGGCACGCACCATGCCATTGTCACTGAGTGTGTTGCGGTCTGATAACCACACGCCAGCTCCGGCGGTTCGCTTGCCAATTAGTGGTCCAAGATTGAGTGCTTTGACGCCAGCAGCAAATGTTTCACCGTCAGAATAAGTGAGTTCGTCAATCAGGACCACCAGATGACCTCGGAAGGTTTGCTGCATGTTCGCGTACGGTTGATTGCCTGCTGAAGACCAAAATGCCCAAGCCTTACGTAAGAGCTTTTCAATGATCCAACTGTCGATATTTCCCCCGTTATTTCGGCGAACGTCAATGATCAAGCCATCACGATCAAAGTTTGCGTAAAAATCGCGAGCAAAGCTTGCGACATCGGCAGGACCCATCGCACGCAAGTGGAGATAGCCAATTTTTCCATTGGAGGTTCGGTTGACTTTGCTGGCTAGACTCTGTTCCCAATCGCTGTAGCGTAAATTTGCTTGCTTTTGCATATTGATGGGCGAAACCAAAATGGTTTTGACGGTTTGGTTTGCGCGTTTAAACTGAAGTAATACTTGTTTGTCTGCCTGGTTAAGAAGTAGATCCGAAATATCACGCACACTGAGGACGTCTTTGCCGTTGATGGAAGTGATGATGTCGCCAACTTTGATATCGAAGTCAGGGTTGTCTAGCGGTGCTCGTTGGGATGGTAAGTCCGGCTCACTCTGATAAATGTGTTCGATTTGGTAGCCCTCTTTTGTTTTGCTAAAGACGGCGCCTAATCCAGCAGCCTGACCATCTGGTGTGGTACGACGTAATTCGCCTGGACGAATTTGCGAATGTAATGCACTTACTTCACTCACCATTAAGCCGAGCACATCGTTTAGTTCTGCTCGATCAGTCACACGGTCAACTAAAGGAGCGTATTTGTCACGTACCTTTAGCCAATCAACACCCCGCATGTTAGTGTCATAGAGAAAGTCGCGATGCATACGCCATGCATCCAAATACATTTGCTTCCATTCTTCGCGCGGGTTTAAATTAAAACTCCAATCATCTACTTTGATTTTCGCTTTACTTAAATCGCTAGGCGCTTTTGCGGCAGTGTCGACGACATAAAAATCCCCACTTCCTGCGCCTGTATGGAGCATGACACGTTTTTTGTCGAGAGACAGATCATAGTTGCGTACACCTGCAGCGAAGATTTCAGCTTGAGGAGAGGTTTTACTAATCGCCAAGGTTTTAAGATTGTTGCGACTACGGTCGCTGGCATCGCGTTCAAGGAAGTACAGACGTTTGTCATCAGCGACGAGACGTCGATAATTACCAGCCGCAATCGGTACTTCGTAAAGTCGTTCGGCTAAACCTTGATAGATAATGGAACTACCCGATTTCTTTGTGGCTTCGGTTTGCTTTGCGTCTTTATTTTCCTTGTTAACGTCCGTACCTTCAGCTTTGTCGACGTTTTTCTCTGCAACTTTGCTGAGCTCATCGTCTGCTTTAAATGGGAAACGATTACCGGGCTGCAAAGATAAAGCAAAGATCCCAGCACGTTTATCGAAATAAGTTCCCATATTCCGATCGCCCCATGGCGCACCGACGCCTGGTTGGAAATTGCGGTTTGATAGGAAATACAGCCACTTTCCATCGCTGGAGAATGCCGGTGATTCAGATTCGTATCGATCCGTCGTCACGAAGTGCAATTGTTTGGTTTCGAGATCGTACAAACCAATTTGATTGCGACCTTGTGAGCTATTGCCGCGTACGATGGCTAATGTCTTGCTATCGGGTGACCAAACGATTTCATCGTGGGTGCCGTTCCCATCTTTGGCTGCGTCGTCGATGATCATGTTCGATTTAGTCGTCAGATCTAGTAGCCATAAGCGGCCACGTTTATCGAAATGCGCTAACAATTTGCCATTCGGTGATGGCGCCATCGCGAGTCTATGGGTCTCACCATCTTTAGTGAGTTGTTCGGGCTTGCCATTCCCGTTTGCTGGAAAGCGCCATATTTCATTTTCCCCTGTGCTATCGACAAAGGCATAAACGTAACGATCATCGTGTGAAAATACCGCGTCGCGAGCGCGTGCACCCTCAGGTAGGAGAATATCAACTCGGCGTTGGTTGCCAGTTGCAGCAATTGTCATTTGTCCGCGTGCAGTGAAAACCAATTTCTCTTCTTTTCCAGCGACCTGTACGTTGGTCAAAAATTCCAAGGGATTTTTGATATAACGCTGGCGCGATTGATCGAAGTCTGAAACCAAATCGACATTGATTAATTTGTCGGTTTGATTGCTAATGTCGAGGATGTGTAAATTCGCACCAAGTTGATAGGCGATTTTGCCATCTCCTAGCTGGGGATTTCGTACTTCCCAATCACGATGCTTGGTGAGTGGGCGCACGTCGCTCCCATCGAGATTGGCAGAGTAGAGGTTGTAAGCACCATCTCGGTCGCTCAGAAAATAAAGTCGATTTTTCCATAGCATCGGACGGCGATGATTTGATTTTTCTTTAGCAAATAGATTTACCGCTTCTGATTGACTGTTTAGGTCAAATTTCCACAATTGCGCGAGCGCGCCACCTCGATAGCGTTTTGCATTGTCATTTCGCGTATGAAGCCCCAAACGTGTGAAATAGAGTGTTTTGCCACTTTCATCGAGCGCGGCTTCATTCGCATCCGTAACAGGATAAATTTGGCGGGCAAGTGACTGGGGATTGATCGCTGAAATAACGGTTTGTAGAATTGGGCCAACTGGATTTTGACTAGTCACCAAAACTTCGCCCTGTGCAGTCCAACCCAGAACCGTGACGGCTGTATTCTCAAAGCTAATGCGTCTCGGGATGCCGCCGCTGATAGGAATAACATACGCTTCAGGCGCTCCCTCGTAAGAAGCAGTGAATGCAAGCCATTTACCATCTTGCGAAATAGCAGGATGCGTTTCTGCTCCAAGATGGGTCGTGAGGCGTTGCGCGCTTCCACCTTGGACGCTCGTTTTCCAAAGGTCACCCTCAGCGGTAAAAACTACCGAGTCAGCTCGAATTGTTGGGAATCTGACATAGGCGTTGGTCGCTGGCATTGCGTAAGCCTGAGCAATCAGACTGCTTAATGACACACTAATGAGGAGGGATCGTATTTTCATGTTGAGGTGAATTATTGTAAGGATTTAGCAAACTAAATGAACAGCAAAACTGTTTGATATCAAGCTGCGTCTTTTGGGCTTAGTAAGAAGTTATCTATCTAATACAGTTGATTGTAAATTCAAGTTTTCGACATAAACACTTTAAATAAGTTCATGACGCTTGTCGCGTAAATGTGTCTAAATAATATTTCTATTTATTATGTCTTGCTGTACTTGAGGATAATTCAACGTGTTGTGGTGGTTCCTGCAATGTTGTTCATAATGAGAGAATTTCCCTAAATGCAACTATTTTGCTGAAAACTATGGTTAAATGGTTATGAATAAAAAATCCTTGAGAACTCCAGCACCATGCTAGTTGATGCCAGAATAGAGAAGCTGAATTTACTTTTTCGCCGAGCGCTGCATCTGCTTTTTGCAATGCTCATGATGTTACCGCTCGCACAAAGTCGAGCAGACGAAGCCAGTCAAAATCTGGTGTTAGTTGGCGAGGATGAATGGTATCCCTATGCCGCCTTGAAGGATGGTAAATTGCAAGGCTTGGCCGTCGATATTCTCGAGGCTGCCTATGCAGCCGTGAACGTTAAAGTGAGTTTTAAGAGTGCACCGTATGCACGTTGTTTAATGTTGGCAGAAAGTGGACAAGAAGTGGGCTGTTTTGATAGCCTAAAAGACAGTAAATTGATGAAGACTCTGCGATTTCATCAAGAACCCATCTTCAGGGCAGAAATTGGCATCTACGCTCGGGCAGACTCGATTGAGTTGAATCTCAAGCCCGCAGCATTAAAAGGAAAAATAGTTGGGGTGACGCATGGTTACACATACACTGACGAAGTAGATAATGACATATCGATTACGCGCGAAGTTGCTCCCACCGATTTATCTAATTTAAGAAAGTTAGTGCTAAAACGTTCTGACTATGCATTAATTTACACACGCGTTATGGATTACTTGATGAGCAAGCATGCGGGCGACTTGGCCGGGAAGCTTCGGCAAGTCGGATCGATAGGGCAAAATGACCTCTACGTCAGTTTTTCGAAAAAACATCCTGATGCACTCAAGTTTTCAATTCTGCTGGATCAGGGGCTACGTAAGATCAAGGCAAATGGCCTTTATCACAAGCTCGAGCAGAAATGGCGAATTCCAAATGAGCATTGAACTTGCTAATACCCTATTGTTTGGGCTGCTTCGTGCACAAGTTGCTTGAATAGATCATGTCGCATCCCTGCGATCTCACCACGGTCTAGTGCCGCCAAAATTGTGCAGCCTGGCTCAGTGTGATGATGGCAATTGTAGAATTTACAGCCACCTAAATGGGGCAGAAATTCTGGAAAAGCACGCTCTAGCATACCCTCACTGAGATGATGTAGGCCAAATTCTTGAAAACCCGGTGAGTCGATGACATAGCTGGGGTTTCCACCATAGTCTTCCATTTGAAACAATCGGGTGAAGGTGGTTGTATGCTTCCCTGTGTCTAGCGCTGCAGAAATTTCGCGGGTCGCAATTTCTGCATCTGGTATGAGCAAATTGATGAGCGAGGATTTGCCCATTCCTGATTGCCCAATTAAGATCGTACTTTGTCCTTGTACCAAGCTAAGCATGGTTGTGCGTGTTGCCTCGGGTGCAGCAGTCACAGATACCTCATGCACAGGATAGCCAAGTCGAGCATACAAGGCGACGCGCTCGCGTGCTTTGCTGAGGCTAGCAGTTACATCAATTTTATTTAAAACAATATGCGCTTGAATCCCAGAAGATTCCGATGCAACTAAAGCGCGCGATACGAGGTCATCTGAAAAGCTTGGTTCGGTTGCTACAACGATGATGAGTTGGGTCAAATTCGCTGCCAACATCTTCGATTTGTATTGATCGGAACGATAAAGCAAACTGCTGCGAGGAACGATGCCTTCTATGACGCCTTGGTTTGCAGAGGTGAGTTGATATTCGACCCGATCACCAACCGCAACATCACTCTTTTTTCCCCGTGTTACGCAGTGAAGTTTCAATTCTTTTGCCTGGACAAGGTAGTGACGACCATGTGCCGCGATCACCGTTGCTTGTTCGGTAGCGGCCATCTTTTTCTGCGGAGCGGAATGTTTTGCCATGGAGCGATTAGCCGAAAGTCTGAGTAAAAATCACATCAAGTTTTGCCGCGCAAATAAAATCATTCTCTGAAATCCCGCCTTTGCCATTGTTCACAGTGTGCGTGTCAAATTTTACGATGCAACGGTTATACGTGATGACCAATTCAGGATGATGATCTTCTTCATGAATAGTAAAAGCGATCGCATTCACGAACGCGAGAGTTTCATAGTAATTTCTAAATTCATAGGTTTTGACAATGCGCGGGCCGTCTTGGACCCAGCCCGGCGTTGCAGCGAAATAAGAGGCGAGTTCGTTATTCTGTAAACCCGTCTCTGTGTGAGCAGACTTTTTTGCAAGTAAATCAGTTGTTTTCATAGTGTTGTCTGTAGTTGTTGTATTAAAAATGCGATGAAATTCTGTAAGTAAGAATGCATGTTATTACGTAAGTTGACCGTGTTGATGGAGATGCGCAATGCGAATTGATGCAGGCGGATGAGAGTCATAGAAAGCAGAATGCAAGGGATCGGGTGTTAAGGTTGAGGCATTGTCTTCATATAGCTTGACAAGCGCAGAAACTAGATCCTGTGCGTTAGTGTGTTTTACGGCAAAAGCATCGGCTTCAAACTCGTGTTTGCGCGAGCTAATTGAGCCTAAAGGGGACAAAATGAAAGTAAATACGGGTAAGGTCAGCATAAACAGAATGAGAGCCATCGCATTCGTAGAATTGGCCAACATAATCGGGTCTACACTTAGTCCTGTATAAAACCAAATCTGCTGCTTTAGAAAGCCTAATAATGCGAGGAATCCGAGAGAAATAGCAAACATGATCACCATGCGTTTGATGATATGTTTTAATTTGAAATGACCAAGCTCGTGTGCCAATACGGCTTCCACTTCTGGAGGGGTGAGACGCTCGATTAATGTATCGAAAAACACGATACGTTTGGTGTCACCAAAGCCAGAAAAATAAGCATTCCCGTGTGCGCTACGCTTGGAGCCATCCATTACAAAAAGGCCGCTCGATGCAAAGCCTACGCGCTGCATCAGACTTTCAATTCTTAAGCGGAGATTGTCGTCCGCAAGTGGTGTAAATTTATTGAATAGGGGAGCAATCCAGGTTGGAAAAATCAGCATCATCAACAACTGAAAACCACTCCAAACTAACCACGCATAGAGCCACCACCACGCACCCGCTTTACCCATCAGACTTAATACGACCCAAACCAAGGGCAGGCCAATTGCAGCGCCGATCAGGCTACTCTTGAGCATGTCGCTGAAAAATAATTTGAGTGACATTTTATTGAATCCAAATTTTTCCTCTAAGACAAACTGGCGGTATAAATCAAACGGCAAGTCGAGAAGCCCACTAATCAACGCAAAACAGGTCAGCAGTGCGAGTTGAAAAGTCATGCCATCACCGAGTAATTGGAATAACGAGGATGCTAGCCATTGCAGGCCACCAAATAGGGTAAATCCCAGCAATACAATCACGCTAAAAAATAAGGATACTAAGCTGAATTGCGTTTTCGCGATTGTGTAATCCGCTGCTTTTTGGTGTGCTGTTAAGCTAATTTTTTCGATAAATTCAGGCGGTACTGCGTTTCGGTGGCGTGCAACGTGGCGAAGTTGTCGTGTGGCTAACCAAAATTGCAAACTAACTGTGAGGCCAAGAAAAACAACGAATAAAACCGAGAAGGTGTATGAATTCATGGGAAAATACTGATTTATCAGAAAAAATGTCGAAGACCATTGGCTATCTCAAAGTTTGCAAATGTTTTAAGCTTTGTACAGACCAAGGTCGAATTTGAGTTCTAGGAAGAATTATGTCACAAGAGAGCAATATCGAAGTAAATGAAACGATTAACACTGTTATCAGTAAGCCTACCAAGCCGAATGAAATGAATTTAATTTGGGTTGATATGGAAATGACTGGCCTCGATCCTGATAACGATAAAATTATTGAAATTGCAGTTGTTGTTACTGACATGCAATTAAACGTGTTGGCTGAAGGCCCCGTGTTCGCGATCCATCAGTCCGATGCCGTATTGGATAAAATGGATGCATGGAACAAAGGTACACATGGCCGCTCTGGACTAATTGATCGAGTTAAAGCATCGACTGTGACCGAAGCGGACGCGGAAAAAGCCTTAATCGCCTTTTTGAAGGCCTATGTTCCCGCAGGAAAATCTCCAATGTGCGGCAATACAATTTGTCAAGATCGCCGTTTTATGTTTCGCGGGATGCCAAAGCTGGAAGAATTTTTCCATTACCGTAATCTGGATGTATCGACACTCAAAGAACTTTGCCGCCGTTGGAAGCCAGCACTGGCAAGTGGATTCAAAAAACACCAAAAACATACGGCGTTGGCCGACATTGTTGAATCTATTGAAGAGCTCAAATATTATCGCGAACACTTCATTAAAGAGTAATGCATGTGGCGATAAGTCTACGCGCTCAACGTCATTTCTATTGAGACGATTGAATTCGACCCATGCGACTTACACGGCTTGTGGACTAGGTTTGCAAGTCGCGTGGTTCGAGTTTTAATTTACGTATCGTTAGTTGAATTAATAGAATTAAACACCTAGTAACTCGACTTCAAAAATGAGAGTCGCATTTGGAGGGATGACGCCACCTGCACCACGTGGACCATAGCCTAAGGAAGAGGGGATGGTTAATACGCGAGTTCCACCAACCTTCATACCTTGCACCCCTTCGTCCCAGCCTTTGATGACCTGTCCAGCGCCTAAAGCAAATTCGAACGGAGTGCCGCGATCTTTGCTTGAGTCAAATTTCTTACCAGCGCTTCCGTCTGGATTTTGTAGCCAACCTGTGTAGTGCACTTCGACATTGTTGCCTGCCGTTGCTTCAGCGCCCGTTCCTTCGACTTTATCTTCGTATTGCAATCCGCTGACTGTTGTAATTGATGACATCGTATTTCCTTTGCTTAATAATTGAAGAACAAACCAGAGTTGCTTATTTTAGTGGAAAACCAATAAGCTGATTTGATTTTCCCTTTCCAACTTGATGGGGCTCTTTGATGCAGACGAGGTAAAATACAATTTGTTCGTATTAAACAACCCCGAACAAAGTCAGCCTCGTGAGGCGATTTCCATCAATACGAAAGTGGTAATAATGAATGTGAATGCAGTGATGCGTGCTTGGGCACGTGCTTTGGCAGCGCAGTTTCGATTCAAAATACTGGCGTTAAGTCTAATTCCATTATTCATTTCCTTGTTCTTGTGGGGCGGTTTGATGGCTTGGCGACTGCAGGCTATATTCGACTTTATTCAAGCATATTTTTCAGAACATCAAGCCTTCGCTAAGGCGAGCGATCTGCTCTATTCGTTGGGTTTGCTTGCCCTAAAAACACTCATCGTCCCTCTTTTGTCGATGTGGCTGTTATTGCCAATCATGATAATGACGAGTCTGCTTTTTATTGGTTTGATGGTGATGCCCAGCATCGCCAAACATGTCGGTAATCGTGATTTTCCAGATTTGGAAAAACGTCGAGGCGCCAGCTTTCTATCGAGTCTGGGATTTTCTTTTGGGTCGTTTTTCTTATTTTCGCTGGTTTGGGTGGTTGTTTTGCCTTTGATTTTCATTCCACCGATTTATATGCTTGTCCAGCCCTTGCTATGGGGTTGGTTAACCTATCGCGTGATGAGTTACGACGCTTTAGCTGCGTTTGCTAGTCCAAAAGAGCGCCAACAAATCGTTGCAGAGAACCGTGGTTCCTTGTTGTGCATAGGATTAGTTGCAGGTTGGATTGGAAGCTTGCCGTCAATGCTGTGGATGGGCGGAGCGATGTCGATGACATACGTGCTGCTCTTTCCGATGTTTGTTAGCATGGCGATCTGGGTTTACTTGTTGATCTTTATTTTTACAGGATTGTGGTACCAGTATTACTGTCTCGCAGCACTTAAAGCTATGCGCCAGAGTAATGAGATAGAGTCAGACGTAAAAGAGAATGTCACTCAACTGGTTGATCTTGAATTCACGGAGAAAAGGTGAGGTAGAGTATGGGATTCGGATTAATTATTGTGGGCGATGAAATATTGTCCGGTAAACGAGTTGATCAACATTTGGCAAAGGTCATAGAGTTGCTGAAAGAACGTGGTTTGACTTTGGAATGGGCTGAATATGTGGGAGACAATCGAGCACGTATTATTTCTTGCTTACAGCGAAGCTTTAAGGGTGGCGATGTCGTTTTTAGTACAGGTGGGATTGGTGCAACTCCGGATGATCATACCAGACAGTGTGCCGCGGCTGCATTGGCAGTGCCGCTTGTTTTGCATCCAGAGGCAAAACGGTTGATCCAAGAACGTATTGTAGAAACGAATTCGCATCCAGAAAAAGTAGTGGATTTGAATACCCCCGATCATCTACATCGTTTGAAAATGGGAGAGTTTCCTGAAGGATCGGCAATTATTCCCAACCCTTTCAATAAAATTCCAGGTTTCGCTATTCGTCAGCATTATTTTGTTCCAGGATTCCCTGTCATGGCTTGGCCGATGATCGCATGGGTTTTAGATACGCATTACAGTCATTTATTTCATCAACATCAATATCTTGAGAAATCGACCCTGGTCTTTGAAATGGCAGAGTCAACTTTGACTCCCATGATGGAAGTCCTTGAGTCGAACTACTCGGGAATCAAAGTGTTTAGTCTACCGAGTGTTGGCAGTGATACTGTACGCAGACATATTGAACTTGGTGTGAAAGGTGAGCCAACTCAAGTTCAAGCGGCATTTGCTGAGATGTTGAACTCGCTGACAGAGTTTGGGGCGGAATTTCAATTAATTTGAATCGCGCGTAATCAA
The DNA here is from genome assembly GCF_018139545.1 of Affinundibacterium fentianense. Lineage (GTDB taxonomy): Bacteria > Pseudomonadota > Gammaproteobacteria > Burkholderiales > Burkholderiaceae_D > Undibacterium > Undibacterium fentianense. The sequence goes on from NZ_JAGSPJ010000006.1 coordinate 241,998, forward strand.
GTCTCGTTTATTTCAACTTGGGAAAACTTATGGCCAAGATCAAGTTCACGCTATTTTCCTTGAAAGACGCGGTTTTTGCTTTTGGACCGATTGCCTTGTTGTTATTGGCAATTGTGGTTTCCGCTTACTATTTGGTCGATCCAGCTCCCGGTAGAACGCTCGATTTTAGTGCAGGACAGGAAAACAGTGCGTATGAAATATTCGCAAAGCAATACTCAGAGGAACTCGCAAAGAATCAAATTGCATTGCGCGTTCATCAATCGCAAGGGTCACAAGAAAATTTAGAGAAAATCACTGATCTCGAATCCAATATCGATATTGGATTTGTGCAAAGCGGTTCAACCAATCAACTGGATGCTGAGGCGCGAGGATTGATCTCACTTGGTAGTTTATTTTATGAGCCAATCTGGATTTTTTATCGTAGTAAGAAAGAGTGGACCAGCTTCGAAGAGCTCAGAGGAAAACGAATTAATGTCGGACCAGATGGGTTTGGGGTGCGACGTTTGTTTCGCCAGTTGTTAAGTGTGAATAGTATGGAGGAGTCTGAAGTCCAGCTTCAACAAGATGAAAATACTCCGGCAACAGTCGCATTTATCGAAGGAAAATTAGATGCTTTAGTAATGAGTTCTGCGCCAGATTCGTTGTTGATACAGATGCTTTTGCAGACTCCCGGCGTTCGTTTATTTGACTTTGCTCAAGCGGAAGCTTATACCCGCCGATTTCCTTTTTTGTCCCATGTCATATTGCCACGGGGGATTGTTGATATTGGAAAAAATATTCCTGCCCGTGACTATCATTTAATTTCGCCAACGGCGACCTTAGTTGCCCATGAAAGTTTGCATCCAGCCTTGATTAGCTTGTTTTTGCAAGCAGCGAAAAAAATACATGGCGGGGCCAATTGGTTAAGTAGGCAGGGCGAATTTCCGTCTGACCGCTATACAGAAATCGCCGTAGAGAAACAGGCGGAAAAATTCTATAAAAGTGGCCCGCCGTTTTTACAACGTTATTTGAGTTTTTGGATGTCCAATTTTCTCGAAAGAATGTGGGTAGTATTGCTCGCGTTTGGCGCTCTCGCACTACCTTTGTCGAAAATCATTCCACCACTTTATGTATGGAGGATACGTTCTCGTATCTATCGCTGGTATGGACAATTGCGGTCTGTTGAGCATGCGATCGATGAAGCTAATGTCAAACAGCGCAAGCAAATTGCTCAGGATCAGATGAAGAAATTAGACGAGATTGAGGCAAGAGTGAATCAACTTTCAATTCCTCTTTCGTATGCGGAGGAATTGTATGGTTTACGTAGTCATATCAACTTTGTACGTCAACGTGTCGAAGTTTGTTTGTGAGAAAAAATAATTTTCAAGCTTGCCAGTGTCGTTGATGCAGGAACCGAGTTTGATTGAAGCATAGCCGATTGCAATTGCATGCCAAGAAAATATTCGGCGGCCAAATTGACCCCGTGCCTTTTTATACATTCAGCCTTATCGGCACAGAGACATACGAAAATGCAAAATGGAGGGGAGTATCTTGCATTTCCACAGGTAGGTGTATGTCTCCGTGCTCTTAAGGTTCTGTAGTCCAGTGATAAGCTGTTCACATTTTTCTGAGTGACAGATTTCTTTGACGGTGTTCGTTCGGGTTCCTAGGAATGATCTGTGGATAGAGACAATGGATTTGTCCTATCGCCTACGATCACCTTAGTACCAACTATTTTTTGCTCGTACTTGTCTGACTTGCTAGGAGTGTCGATATTTCTCTCGAAGATTGCTAAAACTACTTGAAGGGGCTTAGTGGAATGAATCTTTGGTACTGTCGTCCGGTACTTTCGACAATTTTTGAACTTTTTTATTAAAGAATGTGAATTTTTCTCGTCGAGTATTTGTCGGGAAAATCAAAATTTTGATCGTAGAGGGACGAGTAAATCACGTAAATTATTGTGATCGATTTCATACATGAGCGCGAGTAATCGTCCGATTTCACCGCGTGGAAAGCCTTCACGCGCAAACCATCCTAGGTAATGTCCGGGCAAATCAGCTAGTAAGCGTCCTTCATATTTGCCAAACGGCATAGTTTTATTCACTAAAGCAAGTAAGTCATCTGGATTCATAAGCAGAAAAAGAAAGAATACGCATGTTCTCTGAGCATTCTTCGTTGACTGCGCGTTGAATGCATTAAAAATTTGGGAAAGGGGGTGCTACAATCTTCGACGATTTTAACCTTTTCAGAACCAGATTGAGAAACCATCGATATGAATAATTCTTCGGCTTATTCCACTCCTTACGAATCAGGTAACCGCAATCAAACGACAACGTGGGCAAGCTGTATTCCATTTTATGAGCGGTTGGCGAGAGATTTTCCGACGATTCTACATTTCGAACAAATTGGAATTTCAGATAATGGTATTCCTATCCATGCTGGTGTAGTGACCTCCGACGGTGTTTTTGATCGAGTGACTTTAAAGTCGGAAAAGCGGCCGATTTTTTTTAATAATAATGGAATTCACCCTGGCGAACCCGAAGGTATCGACTCTTGCATGGCATTGGTTCGCGATTTTTGTTTGCAACCAGAGCGACTGGCTGCGTTGGGTAAAACAGTCTTTCTATTTATCCCGATTTACAACGTTGATGGTAGCCTGAATCGACAAAATACATCGAGGGTTAATCAGAATGGTCCAGAGCTGTTTGGCTTTCGGGCGAACGGACGTAATCTTGATTTGAATCGCGATTTCATTAAGTGTGACAGCCTTAGTGCACAGCTTTTTAATCAGTTTTTTAGCGCTTGGGATCCAGATGTCATGGTCGATACGCACACCTCCAATGGCGCAGACTATAGTTACACGATGACCTTAATACAAACTCAGGCGGATAAGCTTGGCGATGGCTTGGGACCGTTTTTGCGTGAGACGATGTTGCCAGCAATTTATACAGGAATGGAGCAAAGAGGGTGGCCAACTTGCCCCTACGTGAATCCAGTTAAAGTAACCCCTGATGATGGGATTGAAGACTTTTTGGAAGTGCCACGATTCTCAACTGGGTTTGCAGCTTTGCACCATACGATAGGTTTCATGCCCGAAACCCATATGTTGAAGCCTTACGCTGATCGCTATGACTCGATGCGCACTTTAGTGGAGGTCGTATTGGATTTTACAGTTCGCCATGCACAGCAAATTCAGGCTTTGCGCGATGAGGCAAAAAAGCGAGCATGTCAAAAAGCGCAATGGCCTATTAGTTGGAAGGTAGATCATACCCGCCCGTCGAGCTTTCGGTTTAAGGGGTTTGCTGCGGTTTACAGTCCGAGCAAGTTAGGGAATTACTTGCGTCTCGGATATGACAGAAGCCAAGTATGGGAAAAAGAGATTGCTTACTTTGATCATTTTGTTGAAGACCTCACCATTCAAACCCCTTTTAGCTATTTGATTCCACAAGCATGGCGCGAAGTAATTGAGCGATTGTCTTGGAACGGTGTGCAATTGCGTCGCGTTGAGACTGATCAACAAATCGAGGTAAAGACCTATCGCATCGAAGCAGTTAAATCGCGCGCCCATCCCTATGAAGGTCATATGTTTCACGATGAAATCAGTCTAACTACCCATATTGAAACCATTGACGCGCGTGTGGGGGACTACTTAGTCGATTTGCAGCAAGCGAGTGCTCGTTACGCAATCGAGACGCTAGAGCCTTTGGCGCATGACAGTTTCTTCCGTTGGGGTTTCTTCAATAGCATATTAGAGAAAAAGGAAGCGTTTTCGGATTACGTATTTGAAGATAGTGCGTATGAGATGTTGCAGTCAGAACCAGATCTAGCGGCAAAATTTGAGGCGTGGAAAACCGATAATCCGACTTTGTTATCGAATCAAGAAGCAGTCCTGAATTTTATTTTCACGCATGGAAAACGGTTCCATGAACCCGAATGGATGCGTTATCCCGTTTATTCGATCATGCACCAGATCTAAATGAAGATCGCCAAAGAGCGCAGATTATGCCTGTTGATTTCTATGAATATATGCAGCAACCAAGGTTTTGGATTGGACATGATCAAGATGGTTATTGGTTAGTGCCCGCGAGGGCGCAAGGATGGCACGATCGAACGATATTTGTCGGTCATGTCACCAACCTTATTCGTCTGGTTGATTTTGACGGCATCGATCTCGGTTTGCCGACGCATGATATGCCCAATGAATAATCTTGTGGATCATACATTTGTTATTCTAAGTGCATGAATATACAGGGTTTTGTCGTAAATCGTGAACAGAGATTTGTCGGTCTTTTAACTTCGTGTTTATTTTTTCTTGAATCTGCATTTAATCCTTTGCAGCATCATAAAAACTCACTAGAATCAGCGGTGTTAGGCAAAATGGTTTTGTCGAATTTTGGAGACGATGATGAAGAAAATGATGATTGGTGCTTTTTTAGGTTTGGCATTGGTGGGTAGCGCTTCAGCAATTGAAGCAGCGAAACCTATCGATACTTCAGTGGATGGTATTTTCACTGCATTGTCGACGAGCCGCAACCTGCAAAAAACGGTGGATCAATTGGTAGCAAATGGTGCGAATCAACATTCTGTGATCTCCATCGCGGCGGCTGCTGGTATTCCTCAAAGCAAGATTATGAAATTGCAGGTGTGTGTCAACTCTGTATCTGCTGATTCAACAACTTTGGGTGCGACTTGTATGCGTCCAAAAACAGTGATGACCGCTTATGAGAGTGGTTTAAACGATCCATTGGCTTACTTGCCAGCAACAGCGGCTGGTAAAAAAGCAAAGAAATAATGTTGAACTTGGGTTCGTAAAAGAAAAGCAGCTTCGGCTGCTTTTTTTATTGGACGTTTAATGATTCCGTTAATTTATTCGAAACTTACTGTCAAATCATAGAAGGTGATCAGTTACAATTCCACTAATTTTCTAAACAATTTTCTTATATGTTTAAACGCTTGAGGATTGGTATTCTCCTTTTTGTGCTCGCAGCTGTCAGTTTTTCAGCTTATCGAGCAAAGGTATCATCTGTTGAGTGGAAATACACTTTGGTTGTAAATGTTTTTCCTATCAATGGAGATGGTAGCCGTTTGTCAGAGGAGTATATACGTCAGCTTGACGGCGGGGAATTTCGATCAATTGAAGAGTTTATGCGGCGATCCGCCGAGCACTATGGCAAGTCTGATCATGGGTTGATTGAAATACGTTTGCGAGCAGCAATCGCGCATCGTCCTCCACCGCCACCCGAAGAGGCTAACGTACTTCAGGTTATCTGGTGGAGCTTAAAGTTTCGTTGGTGGGCCTATCGCCATGCAAAAACGACCGGTCCTGGGACGCAAGTTCGCTTGTTTTTACAATATTATGACCCTCAATTGGTGAAAGTACACCGCTCTACGGCTTTGCGGGAGGGTTTGATCGGACAGGTCAATGTATTTGCCAACCCGGACATGCGTGAAAAGAATAATGTGATTGTTGCACACGAATTTCTCCACACCTTGGGGGCAAGTGATAAGTATGATCTACAAAATGACTTTCCGCGTTTTCCAGATGGCTATGCCGAGCCCGACAGACAGCCTTTGCATCCACAGCAATGGGCCGAGATTATGGGCGGGCGTATTCCCTTGACAGAATATGACGCAATTATTCCAGCGCATTTGAACAAGGTGATCATCGGACCGATGACGGCGCGCGAAATTAATTTTGTCCAATGACCGTGAATTGTTAGATTCACGGATAATTTTTAACCGATGTAATTGAATACGTTGAGGTGGAAAATGAGTTCTCCAGAAATGTTGCTGGATGTGCTTAGAATGGAATTGCGCCGTGTTGGTATGACTTATAAGCAGTTGGCGCATCTGATCGACATGAGTGAGTCAAGTATCAAGCGTATGTTTGGGCAAAAGGATATGACGCTCTCGAGGATGGCGCAAATTTGCAAAGTCTCTGATATTTCTATGGAAGATGTATTGCGTCAAGCTGCGGATGTCACCCCTCAAGCTGACAATTTAACGTTGGCGCAAGAACGCGCACTAATGGACAATCCTAAGCTACTGTTAGTGGCTATTTCTTGTTTAGGTCATTGGACGTTTGAGCAAATTGTAGAAACCTATACCTTAACCGAAGCTGAGTGCATACTTTGTATGATTGAGCTTGATAAGCATGCCTTGATAGAACTAAAGCCGATGAATCGTTATCGTCTGCGTGTTTCACCTGCATTTCGTTGGCGAGCGGATGGGCCAATTCAAGCTTTCTTTAAAGAATTTGTGGTCGCCGATTATTTTAATGGTCGATTTGATGGTGCTGGAGAAACACTCATGTGTGTACCAGCACGACTATCGAGAAACAGCGCGCAGGAAATTCAACAGAAAATCCAACACTTGGCCTCTGAGATCGCTCGGTTACAGCATGAGGATAGACGACTTCCCGCTGAGGATCGAGACGGTTATACACTCATGCTAGGTTTCCGTTCTTGGGAATTTTCGGCGTTCACGGCGTTGCGTCGTCCTACCACGATGGCAAGTACGAAGACGCGGGTGGTTCACCAAATCGGCCCTAAGAATAAGTAAAAGGTTGAGCCACTACCTTGCGTGGATCCTGCGCCAAAATAGAGAGGTCCAAAACGCGTATCGAAGGCGACAAAACCGCTGCCACTTCGTTTGATTTTACTGAATTTGACAGCTTCGCCTTCACCGAATCCGCCGCCTAATTCTGCCGAAAATCCGAGCCTAACAGCCCCACCGAGTGCGGCTGGCATGCTGCCAATTCGATGCGCCATCACAATCCGACCCAGTGCGACAGTCTTATTTGATAAGGAATCGGCCGGCGTTCCTGATAGACGTAAGAAACCTCCTAGAGATAGCGGCGCAAAGTCACCTTGGGAACGTGACCATTCTCCATAAATGTGGCCAGCCCATTCGCCACTCTTGAAAGCGCTCATGCCAATAATGGAGGAGTTCAAGATGGCACGGTTTGATCCATCTTGTGCTAGTGCGCGTTCCCAATTTACCGTTAAGTATTTACCTCTCGTCGGGTAAGCAAGCGAATCTAGTGTATCGACTCTGAAACGTAAATATTCTGTCGATTGGAAGATCCGTGAATCTGGCCCGATTTCTTCTGGTAATAGTTTTTTTACCTCCGCGCGCTCGCGTCGGAAGCCCAATTGGATGTCGCCCCAATTGCCAATTTGGTGACCAACAGGCAAATCAATCATGCTGGATTTGTAGCCAATTCTAAATATTTTTCTACCGGCAGAAAATAGATCGGCAGAGGACGAGTTACTTTGAATAGATGGCGCAACAAACCATTCGCTGCCGGGTCCTAAGGGTTGAAAAAATTGACCTCCTAAAACTCTGTCTGAACCAATTTTTCCAGCTAACCGTATTTCACCCCCCCAATCATTTTGCGAGGCCGCGATATGCATGGCCCCTAGTGAGAAATTGTGAGTGTCCTTGAAGTCGCTAGACAGTTCGAGTCCTAGGCGTAGGCGATTCTTCCCCCAAACTGCCTCGTGGGTTTTAATTGTTACCTCTCGTTCGTCCAGTTTGTCGTCAATGTCGATTTCAACATGATCGATATCACCACGTCCATAAAGTTTCCCAGTGACTTGCCGTATTTTTTCTTCACTCGTCACCTCTCCCACTTTCAAACCGGATTGTTTCAAGAGAATCTCGGGGTTGATGTTTTGTGTACCTTGAATATCGATAGAAGCAATTGGCAAGCTCACATCCGCCGTATTTCCTTCCGCTGTTCTCAACTGTTCATACCGCTGATATTCAGCCACGGAGGTGGTGAGACTTTGTAGGCGTTTTTCCATTTGGCGTGTGGCAATGTCGCCAGCTAACATGGCATTGTGGTGCTCGCTAAAATCTAGAAAATTGATACCATTGAGGTTCGGTGCGATCAATATGTCCCTCGGCCGCAGTTCTTTGAGCGACCTCTGCACATTTTGCTCGGTCAGAATTTGTATCATTTGCTGTGCGACGCTGATCGCGCTACCCAATTCTTTTTCCTCTGCTAATGGTGTACCGACGTTCACGGCGATCACAATGTCAGCACCCATTTTTTTGGCCATGTCGATCGGTAAATTTCGTACAAGTCCACCATCAACAACTAGCCGTTTGTTGACATGAACAGGTGCAAACATTCCGGGGACCGCGAGTGAGGCCCGCATGGTGATGAAGAGTGGTGTATCCGTGAGCTCAACCATTTCCCCTGTCACTAAGTCTGAAGCGACAGATCGAAATGGGATCGGCAAATGATTGACATGTTCACTTTTCATGCCTGCGGGGAGTAGGCGTGTCAATGCTTGTTCGAGCGAAGCGTTGCCGGCGGCGGAGGGGGGGAGTGCAATGCCAGAGCGTGTTACCGCAAACTCAATTCTTGAGGGTAAGACAACGTCTTCTTCACGGCGTCGGAAATCTAATGCATCACGTGCGGGGCGATCTGCGAGAACATTCTCCCAGGATGTGGTGCGGACAATTTCCTCAATATCCTCGACAGATCTACCCGCAGCGTAGGCGCCTCCGACGACAGCCCCCATACTGGTTCCTACGACGAAATCAATAGGGACGCGCATTTCTTTAAGAACGCGAAGGACCCCGATATGTGCAAAGCCTCTTGCACCACCTCCGGAAAGCACCAACGCGACTTTTGGACGTTCTTTTACAGCGGGAATTTCTTCTTCGAGTGGAGTTGGCTTCACCTGCGCATTCACCGCAAACGATAGTAAAAGATTGCACATGATCAAAATGATCAAACTCAAGTGCGACCTTATGCACGAAGCACGCTGAAACTGGGAGCTAAGGATATCAATTGAATTCGAAATGTGCTTGTACATAAATGTGACTCAATCCGTGTATGAACCAGTGTTTCAGGAGGAATTCAATATTGTTGATGATTTTATGCAACGAAGGGTAATGTCTTGGTGGCGGTGTATGGATTAGAAACTTCCGGTGAATTGATAGCGAGATCCTGGATGCCACATTGTTACAATCGTTGCGATTTGATTCTTTGAACGAGTTTTTCTATGTAAAACCAAGCATGCCTCACGAGGAGAAATCTTCAGCATTTCTGCTATGTGCTTCGGTGGAATGACGGCCTCAATGCTGTAGTCAACACCTTCTAGCGGTGCGACAGCCACCAAGTATTCGTTTGGCGTGATGTGTGAAAAATCTTGATCTAAATAATCTTCAGCGAGCGCCGCATTGACCCATCGATCCTCAACTTGAATGGCCTGATCATTTTCAAAGTGGACAATTAATGAATGAAACAGCGGAAAGCCGACTTTTGCTTGGAATTGTTGGGCTAATAACTCATTCGCCTCGACTGCTATGAGTTCGTGCAATTCACTGCGATGTGCGTGACCGCGTGACCGTATTTCCTCGGCGATACTTTTGATTGCAACCAAGGTGGCTTGGTATTTTTGTTGAGCAACGTAAGTGCCGGAACCTTGGATACGGTTAAGGATTTGTTCGCTGGTGAGTTCTCGGACTGCGCGATTGACAGTCATGCGGGAAACCTGAAACTTGGATGCCAACGCTGCCTCAGATGGAATGGCTTCACCTTCTTTCCAAGTGCCGTTTTGGATCTCCTTCAACAAGTAATTTTTAATACGTTGAAAAACGGGTATCAGTTCTGAATGAATTTCATTGCTCATGAGCGATAGCTATTTGTTTGAATTCGAAACGTGTTGATTGTGCATGGTAACACGGGCGAGTACGCATCGCGAATTGAATCATGGTGTCGGAGAAAAAATCATAGAGCTCAACTGTTATGACAACCTGGTTTCACTGCACCTTGAAATAGGGGCTAAATGAAAAAGGACATTCAGTGTAATGACTCATCGTTGAAACCCGAGATAACCAAGGATCCTTGCGAAATACTTTGAACGCATTTTTTTATGTTATCCATACGACCGAGACCATCGTTTAAGAAATTATTGAATCTTGACGCTCGATAGCGTGTTGATGCGTATCCGTTTCTCTGCACCCCTTTCGATTTGGGTGAGATTTTGGCACATCGCTCGATTATGCAGTTTAGATTTTGCGATCAGTGGGGAAATGGCGGAACTGAGTTCAATTGTGTGCTGAAGATTGTCAATCTAATTACGCCAATAATTCTTTCTGAAACTTGAATTGCTGAAAATAGCCGAAAAAATGACTTGATTAAGTTGTATATACAACTTAAACTCGTAACTTCATTCTTGCATGGATAAATGCGCTAGTCTTACGACGAAGCGAAATGCAAGATAAATAAAACGACTGAGAAAAGGTCGAGTCCAAGTTGAGTTTCAATTTCAAGGAGAATTTTATGAATACCGATCCACGTTGGGATGCTAGTCGTGAAATCCGAGCACCACGCGGCGCTGAAAAAGTCTGTAAGACGTGGGTAGCCGAAGCGGCTTACCGCATGATTCAAAATAATCTAGACAAAGAAGTCGCAGAAAATCCTAAGCACTTAGTCGTGTACGGTGGCATTGGTCGTGCAGCCCGTAATTGGGAATGCTATGACCAAATTTTGGCGAGCTTGAAAGACTTGGGCGAAGACGAAACCTTATTGATTCAATCGGGTAAGCCGGTCGGTATTTTCAAAACCACGGAAGATTCACCGCGCGTCTTGATTGCCAATTCCAATTTGGTACCAAAATGGGCCAATTGGGAACACTTCAATGAACTCGACCGTAAAGGCTTGTTCATGTATGGTCAGATGACAGCGGGTAGCTGGATTTATATTGGCACCCAAGGCATTGTGCAAGGTACTTATGAGACTTTCGCTGAAGCAGGTCGTCAGCATTTTGGTGGCGAATGGGGCGGTCGTTGGATTTTGACTGCAGGCTTGGGCGGCATGGGTGGCGCGCAACCTTTGGCAGCGACATTTGCTGGCGCCGTTTCTTTAAATATTGAATGCCAGCAATCGAGTATCGATTTCCGTTTGCGCACACGCTATGTCGATAAACAAGCAAAAGACATCGACGATGCCATCGAATTAATTAAATATCACACCGCACGTAAAGATGCGATTTCGATTGCTTTGTTAGGTAACGCTGCGGAAATTTTGCCAGAATTGGTGAAGCGCGCGAAAGCGGGAGGAATCAAGCCAGACTTAGTGACAGATCAAACCTCTGCCCATGATTTGATCAATGGTTATTTGCCGATTGGTTGGACTGTGGAACAATGGAAGGCTGCACAACAAGATGCCAGCCAACACGCGAAATTGACAGCGGATGCGGCGCAAGCCTGCGCGGTACACGTGCAAGCCATGTTGGATTTTCATGCGATGGGAATTCCAACGGTGGATTACGGCAATAATATTCGTCAGGTTGCCTTTGATACGGGCGTCAAAAACGCTTTCGACTTCCCAGGTTTTGTGCCTGCGTATATTCGTCCTTTATTCTGTGATGGAAAAGGGCCATTCCGTTGGGTGGCGTTGTCGGGCGATCCTGAAGATATTCGTAAAACCGATGCCAAAATTAAAGAATTATTCCCAGAAAATAAAGGCGTACATAAATGGTTGGATATGGCGGGTGAGCGTATCGCCTTTCAAGGTTTGCCTGCGCGTATTTGCTGGTTAGGTTTGGGTGAGCGTCACATCGCTGGTTTAGCATTTAATGAGATGGTGAAAAACGGTGAACTGAAAGCACCAATTGTGATTGGTCGTGATCATCTCGATACAGGTTCTGTATCCAGTCCGAATCGTGAAACCGAAAGCATGAAAGATGGTACCGACGCAGTGTCGGATTGGCCTTTGCTGAATGCATTGTTGAACACCGCAGGTGGCGCAAGCTGGGTTTCTTTGCATCATGGTGGTGGTGTCGGTATGGGCTACTCACAGCATTCCGGTATGGTGATTGTGGCGGACGGTACAGACGCAGCTGCGAAACGTTTAGCACGCGTCTTGGTCAATGATTGTGGCTCCGGCGTGATGCGCCATGCCGATGCAGGATATGAACAAGCCGTGGCATGTGCTAAGCGTAATGGCTTGCAATTGCCCATGATTAAATAAATTTCGAATATTTTTTGCTGCAGAGGCACAGAGTACGCAGAGAAAAGCGGTTAGCTTATGAATGTCATTCCCGCGAAGGCGGGAATCCAGCGACTTCGGTGGTGTAATTGAAGACACTGGACTCCTGCCTACGCAGGAGTGACAAACAAAAAAACACCGCGTACTCAGCGCCTCTGTGGCGAAAAGAATGACAAAATAAAGGACAAGAATATGAGCACAACATTTACGATACAACCGGGTCAATTCAAACTCGCGGACTTGCGCGCGATCTGGCAAAAGCCTTTTAAGTTAGCCTTAGCAGAGTCTGCTTATGCGGCTATCCATGAATCTTCTGCGACCATCGAACGTATCGTCGCTAAAGGTGATGCGGCTTATGGTATCAATACCGGTTTTGGTAAATTGGCGAAAACCCGCATTCCAGATGAAGATTTGGAATTGCTGCAAAAGAATTTGATCTTGTCGCACTCAGTTGGTTCTGGTGAATTGATTGCTGATGAAGTGGTGCGTTTGATTATTGCAATGAAGATTGCGAGTCTGGCGCGTGGCTTTTCAGGTATTCGTGCCTCTGTGATTGACACCATGATTGCTGCTTACAATGCAGGCATCATGCCTGCGATCCCAGTCAAAGGTTCAGTCGGCGCATCGGGCGATTTAGCACCTTTGTCGCACATGACTTTAGCGATCATGGGCGAAGGACAAGTACGCGTTGACGGCAAGATGGTTGATGCCAAAGAGGCCTTAGCGAAAGCTGGCATTACACCAGTGGTCTTGGCGGCGAAAGAAGGTTTGGCGCTGATCAATGGTACGCAAGTGTCGACGGCTTTGGCATTGAATGGCTTATTCCTCGCTGAGCGTTTATTAGAGGCGGCAACGATTACCGGTGCTTTGTCTGTCGATGCGGCGAAAGGCAGCGATGCGCCATTTGATCCACGTATTCATGCTGTGCGTGGTCAGCCTGGTCAAATCGCGACTGCAAATATTTATCGTACTTTATTGAATGGTAGTGAAATTCGTCAATCCCATCTGGTGAACGATGAACGCGTGCAAGATCCTTACTGCTTGCGTTGTCAGCCACAAGTCATGGGCGCCTGCTTAGACATCATCAATAATGCTGCACGTACTTTGCTGACGGAAGCGAATGCGGTAACCGATAATCCATTAGTGTTTGTGGATACCAATGAGGTAATTTCTGGCGGTAATTTCCATGCCGAGCCAGTCGCTTTTGCTGCCGATACTCTAGCCTTGGCGATTGCAGAAATCGGTTCGATTTCTGAACGTCGTATTGCTTTATTGATCGACGCATCGATCTCTGGCTTGCCACCATTCTTGGTACCATCGTCAGGTTTGAATTCTGGCTTTATGATCGCCCACGTGACAGCTGCCGCATTGGCATCGGAAAATAAATCGCATGCGCATCCAGCTAGTGTCGATACCATTCCAACCTCAGCGAATCAAGAAGATCACGTCAGTATGGCAACGTATGCAGGTCGTCGCTTGCATGAGATGGCACATAACACCGCAACGATAGTCGGCATTGAGTTGTTGGCCGCGGCGCAGGGTGTGGATTTTCATCAGCCATTAAAAACCTCAGATACGCTGTCGGTGGTGCATCAATTATTGCGTTCTAAAGTAGGGTTCTACGATAAAGATCGTTTCTTTGCTCCTGATATTGAGGCTGCTAAAAATCTAGTAATTGAAGGTGCTTTAAGTCAGCAATGCGCGGATTTATATTCGCATTTATATTTGGCATAAGTTGTCGTCTTTTTGCCGCAGAGGCGCAGTGTACCCAGAGTTTTCTTAAAATTCTTGGCGTGCTCTGCGCCTTTCCAGTTTACAGTTTACGTTGAATCATTAAGTACATTATTTAGAGAGTTGACATGCGCAAATGGACCGCAAAAGATTACCGCACCATGCCGTGGAAAAATGGCGGCGGAAGTACCACCGAATTAGCTATTTTCCCGGAAACTGCGAGTATCGATAATTTTGTTTGGCGTTTAAGTACCGCGACCGTTTCGCAGGCTGGACCATTTTCTCATTTTGCACAGATTGACAGAAGCTTGGCGATTTTGAACGGTGCTGGTTTAGTGTTGAAGACTGATTCAGGGAGTTCGCACGAACAATCTGTGACATTGACGCGAGAAAGCCTGCCGCACCGCTTTGCAGGCGAAGACAATATTTTTGCAGAGCTAGTGAATGCGACCGTCGTAGATTTAAATCTCATGACACGACGCGATGCGTGTCAACACTTTATGCAAAGATTGCGTGCTGGTGAACATGTGATCAATGCCGAAGACGCGCAACAAATTTTAGTATTTTGTGAAAAGGGACGCGCGCAAATCATGAAGCAGACGCAGCTCGAGGCGGGTGATTTGGTATTGCTGGATGAAGAGCATGAAGCCAGTGGTATTCGTATTCATTTAACGGCAGAAGAGGGAAGTCTTTTGTATGTGATGCGCATCAGTTTTTTGAGTCATCACGAGCAAGGTCGCGCGATCTTTGGAGGTCAGCATGGACTCGGTTAATTGGGATAGTCTTTGGTATAACGTCCATCTTGCTACGATGGGGGAAGCGAATGATTATGGAATCGTGCGGGACGCAGCGATTGCCGTCAAAGATGGCAAGATTGCTTGGTTAGGTCGCGCTCAAGATTTGCCGTCTGGCTACACCGTACAAGTAAGTTTTGATGGCGAAGGATGTTGGTTAACTCCTGGCTTGATCGATTGCCACACACATATGATTTACGCGGGCAATCGTAGCAATGAGTTTGAGGCGCGTTTAAATGGCGTTTCGTACGAAGAAATTGCGCGGCAAGGCGGTGGCATCGTGTCGACTGTTAAGGCGACGCGTGCTGCGACTGAGCAAGAATTGATGCAAGCCAGTTTGCCACGTGTGCTGAGTAGTTTGCGCGAAGGTGTGACGACTCTTGAAATGAAATCAGGATATGGACTTGATACGCCGACTGAAGTGAAAATTTTGCGCGTGGCGCGTCAGATTCAACATGATTTACCCGTGCGAGTGACGACGACCTTTTTGGGGGCGCATGCCTTACCACCTGAATTTGCAGGGCGCGCTGACGACTATATTGAAGAAGTGTGTGAACGCATGCTGCCGAATATCATGGCACAAGGTTTGGCGGATGCAGTAGACGTGTTTTGCGAAAAAATCGGTTTTACACCAGCGCAGACGGAACGTGTTTTTCAGGCAGCGCGCAAGCATGGCTTGCCAGTGAAACTCCATGCCGAGCAGTTGTCTGATCAAGGCGGTGCCGCTTTAACCGCGCGTTATCAAGGGTTATCTGCGGATCATCTGGAATATTTGAGTGATTCTGGAATTGCAGCGATGAAGGAACATGGTACCGTGGCGGTATTGTTGCCCGGTGCATTTTACTATTTGCGCGAGACCAAATATCCACCGCTTGCCGAGCTACGTGCAGCGGGTGTTCCAATTGCGCTCGCCACGGATTGCAATCCTGGTACCTCGCCAATGACTTCGCCGCTTTTAACGATGAATATGGCTTGTACTTTGTTTCGCATGACGCCACTGGAAGCACTGCAGGGAATGACAATACATGCGTCAAAAGCCTTAGGTTTGCAGGGAAAAATTGGCAGTTTACAGCTGGGTAAATGTGCTGACTTTACACTTTGGAGGATCGAGCGACCAGCAGATTTGGCCTATATGATTGGTGTTAATCCATGTGTTGGCAGCGTGTTTTCTGGAAATTTGCGCTCGCTCCTTTGACAGGAGTCTTGACATAATGCAGAAAGGAAAACAATTTCTATTTTTGCAATAATAAACATTCATCTTCAGTAAATGATGTTTCTTGTTGGAAAAAATTCACGAGCTGGTGAAATAGCTTTGACAACACATTTGAGACAGCTATGATGACCATATTTGCTGCTAATCTTCGTGTCTCGGGCGAAATGGTCGATTGGCGCCTCGTTTTTATTTAAAGGATGTGTATGTCTGGCAAGTTGCTCAGTAAAATTTTGTATGTAGAAGATGATCTTGATATTCAGGCAGTTGCTCAAATTGCCTTAGAAGTGGTCGGGGGCTTTACATTAAAAACCTGCAGTTCTGGTGCGGAGGCGATCGCCGCGATTGAGCAGGGTTTTGTCCCAGATTTATTACTACTCGATGTCATGATGCCAAATATGGATGGGCCAACCACCTTATCTGAATTACGAAAGTTGCCAACGACTTCGGCAACTCCAGTCATCTTTATGACCGCCAAAGTACAATCGAGTGAGCAGGATTATTATTTTACACTTGGTGCAATTGGCGTTATTGCAAAGCCTTTCGATCCGATGACACTTGCGACGCAAGCGCGAACCTTGTGGGATAAGGTGGCGTAATTGAGTGATAGGGACCAAGAGCTAAATGATGCTTTAAAGGCTCTCGCTCAAGTTTATATTGCAAAGCTGCCAGCTAAGCTTGAAGAAATAAGAATCGCGACGAATCGGTTCAAAGATCATCCAGACGACAGGGAAAATTTTTCTTTATTGCATCGTCTACTTCACACCATGGCCGGCTCAGCAGGTACTTTCGGTTTTCCGGAGATGGGTGAAGCCTCGCGAGATTTAGAGAAACAACTCAAGGAGTTTATTTCTGGCGCGAACTGGTCAAAAACACGAACAGATCAGTTTTGTGAGCAAGTGCTGGCCTACGTTCAATCTTCCATGCCCGTTTCTGATGCGCTTGTGGATGGTGAAGTGAAAGAGCAATCTTCGCCTATCACAACGCTAGGGGACAGTGAACCACGCGGCAAAGGCTTGATTTTATGGGCAGACCATGAGTTCGAGAAAAACAAAGAAATTGTTCAGTTATTGGAGCAATTTGCGTTCGATATTCAGCATGTTGAAAAATTGTCGCAGCTGGAGAGTTTGATTGAGCAGTATCAGCCATCCTTGTTGATAGTTGATATGGATTTTCAGCATGGACAATTTGCCGGTACCGAAGAGGTAATGCGTTTAAGAGGACTTGGTAAATCTTTACCTCCTATCCTTTTCACTTCTAACATCAATAGTTTTGAATGTCGTCTACGTTCTGTCCGAGCAGGGGGGGATGCGTTTTTCTTAAAGCCGATCGATTTGTTGGCGGTGACAGAGGCGATTGAAAAAATTTTGGATAGACCCAATCCACCGCTTTACCGAATTCTGATTATTGACGACGATGTGGATCTTGCACAGTACTATAGCCGCGTTCTAAAAGGTGCGGGAATGATTGCGGAGGTCTTGAATCATCCTGAACTCGTGTTAGAAACGATGGCAAATTTTCGTCCAGAATTAATCTTAATGGATGTTTATATGCCAGATTGCGATGGTGTTGAACTATCAAGGGTGATTCGTCAGGATCCGTCTTATCTGGATGTGCCAATCGTCTTTTTGTCGAGTGAGAATAATCTTCAAAAACAGATTGCGGCTGTGAAAGTCGGCGCGGATGATTTTTTAAATAAACCAATTTCACCTGAGTTATTGACTTCGTCATTGGCAACACGTGCCGAGCGATATCGCGCACTGCGAACCTTAGTAATGCGTGATGGTCTGACTGGACTTTACAATCATACTGCAATTAAAGAAGACCTAATTGCAAAGATGTCGAGTGCTAGCCGCAGCGTTACTTGCGTAGCTGTGGCAATGTTGGATTTGGATGACTTCAAGAAAGTGAATGATACTTACGGACATCAGATTGGTGATCAAGTGTTGCGAACCTTATCGCATTTGTTACGTCAACGCTTGCGAAAAAGCGATGTGGTTGGGCGTTATGGTGGAGAAGAGTTTATTGTTATTTTCCCGAATACAACAGCAGATGTCGCTCGTATGGTCTTGGATAAAATTCGAATGATGTTTGCTACTATTCACCACATGGCTGAACAAGGTGAATTTTGTGTTGGATTTTCTGCTGGGATCGCCGACTCGCGTCAGTCAACTAATCCAGATGATCTGTTGACGATAGCAGACGCCGCACTTTATCGTGCAAAACACAGCGGAAAAAATCAAATCATACTGGGCGACCAATAGAGTGCACAGGTTTGCGTCCGAGTGCCGATAAACCGAACTTCATCCTATTCGTAATAAGTTCAAAATAAATTCGAAATAGATTAAAAAGAGCTCGTGCGACGAATCACACGAACTCTTTTTGCATTGCGATGAGTCCTATATATCTAAAGGAATTTAATTCTTAAATAAATGTGTT
Source organism: Affinundibacterium fentianense (assembly GCF_018139545.1). Classification (GTDB taxonomy): domain Bacteria; phylum Pseudomonadota; class Gammaproteobacteria; order Burkholderiales; family Burkholderiaceae_D; genus Undibacterium; species Undibacterium fentianense. Next base: position 260,164 of record NZ_JAGSPJ010000006.1, read on the forward strand.
GCTTTGATTTTTGAATCGAGGACTTTACCTTTGCGTGCGCGCTTGCCGATGTGTGGTGCTAAACCACTTGCGCTCAAATTGATTTCCTGTGGTTTTGAGGCACGGCCAATTCCATTTACCTTAACGCCTTTCTGACTAATGGCTGTTGCTGCAATTAGTTTTTCCCGTGGTTCTAGTTCCATCAATATGACACCGCGTCCACCACTAGACAAGTGCTTAATTTCGGTGAGCCCAAACACCAAAAGGCGACCTTTTTCAGATAGGCATGCGATCGCGCTCGCATCTTCTGTGACTGCATTTGGAGCGAGAGGTTCATCGCCGTCGTCCAAGGTCATGAAGGCCTTTCCAGCCTTCATGCGACCCACCATGTCACTAAGCTTGGCGGTGAACCCATATCCTGCCGTCGACGCCAATAAAAGAGACGTCTCCGCTTTGCCAGCAAAGTAATGCAATATTCGTGTGCCACTCGCTAAATCGATCAGTGTTGTCACTGGGACGCCATCACCGCGCGCACCAGGCAGTGCGGAAACAGGCACGGAATAGACGCGTCCATTCGAGCCGAATACCAGCATGTGATCGACCGTGCGGCATTCAAAGGTGCCATATAAACTATCGCCGGCTTTAAAGCTAAACTGCGCCGGATCGTGGTCATGTCCCGTACGTGCTCTGACCCAGCCTTTTTCAGAAATCACCACGGTGACAGGCTCGTCAATGACTTTCTGTTCAACCGAGGCGCGTTGCGCTTCTTCGATCACCGTACGACGTGCATCGCCATATTGTTTCGCATCAGCTTCGATCTCTTTGATGATGCATTTCTTCATCGCCGAAGGATCATCTAAGAGGTTTTGCAAATTAGTCTTTTCGTTGCGTAATTCTGCTAATTCTTGCTGAATTTTGATCGCTTCTAAGCGCGCTAATTGACGCAAGCGGATCTCTAAAATGTCTTCTGCTTGACGATCGGATAAACGGAAAGCTTCGATCAAAGCTGGTTTAGGTTCATCCGATTCACGAATGATCTTAATGACTTTGTCGATGTTCAACAGTACCGCTTCGCGGCCTTCCAAAATATGGATACGGTCATTGACTTTTTTCAACTTAAATTGGGTACGGCGCGTCACTGTCTCAAAGCGGAAACTAATCCATTCGGTCAAAATTTCACTTAAAGATTTTTGACGTGGACGACCATCGCCACCAATCATCACCAAGTTCAGCGAAGCGGAGGTTTCGAGCGATGTGTGTGCCAATAACATTTGCATGAATTCAGCTTGATCTTGATTCTTGGATTTGGGCTCCAAGACCAAGCGTACGGCAGCGTCCTTGCCTGATTCATCGCGTACCGCGTCGAGTACCGACAGCATCACTTGCTTCAAGCTGACTTGTTCTGGTGACAGCGACTTTTTACCGATCTTGATTTTCGGATTGGTAATCTCTTCGATTTCTTCCAAGACTTTTTGTGAAGATGTACCAGGTGGTAGTTCAGTGATGACGGCTTGCCATTGACCCCGCGCCAGTTCTTCGATCTTCCAACGTGCGCGCACTTTGACGCTGCCACGACCGCTGGAATAGATTTCACTAATCGCCGCAGCCGGCGTAATGATTTGACCGCCACCCGGAAAATCTGGGCCGGGAATCAATTCCATCAATTCGGCATGGGACGTTTTTGGATTGCGAATTAAAGCAACTGCGGCTTTGGCGACTTCGGTCAAATTGTGCGAAGGAATTTCAGTCGCCATACCGACTGCAATACCGGAAGCACCATTCAACAGAATAAATGGCAAACGTCCTGGAAGCAGGGTCGGTTCTTCATAAGAGCCATCGTAGTTAGGTTGAAAATCAACGGTGCCAAGATCAATTTCATCGAGCAATAACTTGGAGATTGGGGTGAGACGCGCTTCGGTATAACGCATCGCCGCTGCGCCATCACCATCGCGTGAACCGAAGTTACCTTGACCGTCAATCAAAGGGTAGCGCAAGGAAAAATCTTGCGCCATCCGTACCATCGCGTCGTACACCGATTGATCACCGTGGGGATGTAATTTACCGAGCACATCACCGACCACAGTTGCCGATTTACGCGGTTTAGCCGTCGAGTTCAATCCCAATTCATTCATTGAATACAGGATGCGGCGTTGCACCGGTTTTTGTCCATCGCTCACGTCAGGCAAGGCGCGACCTTTTACGACAGAAATCGCGTAATCGAGATAAGCGCGTTCAGCGAAAGTTGCTAAGGTTAAGGTTTCACCATTGCTGCCATTGCCACCATTATTGTCAGGGGCTTCATCAAATAAATTTGCTTGTTCGCTCATAGTCTTACAATCTAATTTTAGGCGGGTGCAACCCGCGTTTTATTCTGTCTTTGTTGCTAACTAAATTTTTCAACAATAGTTAAACCGTAGGGAGGCTCAGAAATTCGATTTCGCGGATGCAGTACAAGGCGCAAACCAAAGCAATACGTCGGTATTGCGAGGATTTGCAACGCCGTAATGCGCCGCGCAATCGGATTTATGTGCCTCTCTAGATGTCGGCCTCTACCTCATTCCCATGCTCTTCCAGCCATGCCTTACGTGCTGACGCTTCACCTTTGCCCATCAGCATATTGAAGCGGCCTTCGGAGAATTCTTGATCGAATTCACCCAGAGCCACCGGCAATAAACGGCGCGTGTCCGGGTTCATGGTGGTTTCCCAGAGTTGGTTGGCGTTCATCTCGCCCAGACCTTTAAAGCGAGAAATCGCCCAAGCACCATCTTTGACGCCGTCTTTGCGTAACTTATCTTCGATCGCGGTGAGTTCACCTTGATCCAGTGCATAGATTTTCTGCGCAGGTTTCTTGCCGCGCGCCGGTGCATCAACGCGGAATAGAGGAGGGCGGGCGATGCAAATATGACCGCGTGCAATCAGCTGTGGAAAGTGTTTGAAGAACAGTGTCAACAACAAGACTTGAATATGCGAACCATCCACGTCCGCATCTGAGAGTATGCAGATCTTGCCGTAACGTAGATTGCTCAGATCTATATTGTCATTGATGCTGTGTGGATCGACACCAATCGCGACGGCGATATCGTGAATCTCATTGTTGGCGAACAGACGATCGCGTTCAGATTCCCACGAGTTCAACACTTTACCGCGCAATGGCAGAATCGCTTGGAATTCCTTATCGCGACCCATTTTGGCTGAGCCACCAGCGGAATCTCCTTCGACTAAAAACAATTCATTGCGAGTGATGTCGTTCGATTCACAATCTGTTAATTTGCCCGGTAAAACGGCGACGCCAGACGATTTTTTCTTCTCGACTTTTTGCAGTGAACGTAAGCGTGATTGCGCTTGTTTGATCACTAGTTCAGCCAATTTCTTGCCGAGTTCTACGTGCGAATTGAGCCACAATTCTAAAGGCGGTTTGGCGAAGCTTGAAACTAAGCGCACCGCATCGCGTGAGTTTAAACGCTCTTTAATTTGCCCTTGGAATTGTGGATCTAATACTTTTGCAGATAGCACAAAGGAGGCGCGGGCGAACACGTCTTCTGGTAAAAGTTTGACGCCTTTCGGTAATAAGGAATGCATTTCGGCGAAGCTTTTTACCGCGCCGAACAAACCTTCGCGTAAGCCAGATTCATGGGTGCCGCCAGCAGGCGTTGGAATCAAGTTGACATAGGATTCGCGTACGACACCGCCATCTTCCGTCCACGCGACCACCCATGATGCGCCTTCGCCTTCGGCAAAACCATCGGCGTCGGCATTGGCAAATTGTTCGCCTTCAAACATGGGGATGACGAGCTCGCCGTGTGAGGCTTGTGTTAGTGCTTCGGTCAAATAACCGCGCAAGCCTTGATCGTATTGCCAGGTTTGACTTTCTCCGGTTTTTGCATTGGTAAAGGTAACTTTGACACCTGGCAGCAGCACGGCTTTCGAACGCAGCAGGCGTTGCATTTCGGGGATGGAGATATTCGGTGAATCAAAATATTTCCCATCGGGCCAGACTGAGACGCGCGTACCGTTTTTCTTATCGCCACGACCTAAAGGCTGCGTACTTAATGGTTGAATGACTTCACCGTCTGCAAAGACGAGATTGTGTAATCCACCTTCGCGCCATACGGTAATTTCTAAACGTTTAGAAAGCGCATTGGTGACAGAGACACCCACCCCGTGCAAACCGCCAGAGAAGGCATAAGCACCGCCTGAACCTTTGTCGAATTTACCGCCTGCATGCAAGCGAGTGAAGACGATTTCGACCGTAGGGACGCCTTCTTCAGGATGCAAACCAACAGGAATGCCGCGTCCATCGTCTTCTACACTGATACTGCCATCTGTGTTCAGGGTGACTTGGATATTTTTGCAATGTCCACCTAAAGCCTCGTCAGAGGCATTGTCGATGACTTCTTGAATAATATGCAGCGGGTTCTCGGTGCGGGTGTACATCCCAGGTCTTTGTTTGACCGGTTCCAGTCCTTTCAGGACGCGGATGGATGATTCGCTGTAGTCGGATGGAGTTGTGGTTTTTTTAGTTGCCATGCGATGAAATGGGTGAGAAGTTTATTGATATGTTAATTTATTGGCTTGTTTATTTGCTTTCGCCAGAATTCGAGCGACGCTGTTCTTTTTTTATCCTACACGGAAAACCGCCAATTTGACGAATTATTGTAAAGGGAAATACTGGTTTTATGTACAGTTAAATTGTTGTTTGTACGGATAAACGAAAAATACTTGAAACGCCAAGGCGTACAGAACCGCGGAGTAAATCAAAACTTTTTTCTCTGCGCTCCTCGGCGCCTCTGCGTCTCGGCGTTGAGGGGTTTGAAAGTAAGGCCTGCCCCGATAGCTCAGACTATTTGCTCAATAAACGCATTCCCTGTTCCAAACCTGACAAAGTAATCGGGAACATCCGATTGCTAAGTAATTTACGCATGATGTCGATGGATTGGCGATATTGCCAAATTCCTTCTGGTTCGGGATTGAGCCATAAATACTTGGGGAAGTGGGCGGTAAATCGTTGTATCCAAACCGCACCTGCTTCTTCATTGTTGTATTCCACCGAGCCACCTGCTTGCAAAATTTCATAGGGACTCATGGTGGCATCGCCGACAAAAATCAATTTGGTATCCGGCGTGTATTTACGTAAGACATCCCAAGTAGCGAATTTCTCCGAATGGCGTCGATGGTTGTTTTTCCATAAATAGTCGTAAACACAATTGTGGAAATAGTAGAACTCCATATTTTTGAATTCTGTTTTTGCCGCGGAAAATAGCTCTTCAATCTGTGCGATGTGATCATCCATGGTGCCGCCCACGTCGAATAACATAAGTACCTTGATATTGTTTTTGCGTTCTGGTTGCAATTTGATATCGAGGTAGCCCGCATTATTGGCGGTCGCTTTGATCGTTGCATCTAAGGCTAATTCTTCTTCCGCTCCTTGTCTGGCGAATTTGCGCAGGCGACGCAGTGCCACTTTAATATTGCGGGTGCCGAGTTCACGCTCGGTGTCGTAATCTTTGAACGCGCGCGCCTCCCAGACCTTGACTGCGGAACGGCGTTCGCTTTTGCCGCGGATGCGGATGCCTTCAGGATTATCACCACCATTGCCGAAAGGGGAGGTGCCACCCGTGCCTATCCAGCGATTGCCACCTTCGTGCCGCTCTTTTTGTTCTTCGAGTAATTGCTTGAGCCTGTCCATTAATTTGTCGTAGCCAAATTTTTCTAATGCGGCGCGTTGTTCATCCGTGAGCTCACGTTGGAGTCGCTTTTTTAACCAATCCAAGGGAATCTCAGGGTGCTTTTCGAATATCGTCTGTATGCCTTTGAAATACAAACCAAAAGCGCGATCAAACTTGTCGTAATTGGCTTCGTCTTTCACGAGCATGGTGCGCGACAAAAAATAGAATTCGTCGATTGAGGTACCAACGACGCCTTGTTGCATAGCTTCCAGTAAGGTCAAAAACTCTTTGATCGATACCGGGATTTTGGCGTCTTTTAAAATGAAGAAAAAATCAATTAACACGCTGTTTGCCTATGATTTTGAAAGATGGGTCGAGCTAGATGGATCTCGGGAAAGTTTAAATTGTAGGTTAGCTTTGACGCCTGGCCATTCGTGTTTCAGTATGCTGTACACCACCGTATCGCGTACACGTCCATCGGGCAAGATCATGTGGCTACGGAGTACGCCATCGCGTTTCGCACCTAATCGTTCAATCGCCTTTTGTGATCGTTGATTAAACCAATCGGTTCGAAATTCGACCGCATTGCAGTCCATTATTTCGAATGCATGAGTCAGCAGTAAAAGTTTGCATTCCGTATTGAAGACGCTACGTTGGTACGTCTGCGCGTACCAAGTATAGCCAATCTCGAGCCGTTTATTTGCGCTATCCATATTGCAATAACGTGTTGAACCGATGATTTGATTGCGTTCTTTGTCAATAACAGTGAAGACCCTAGCCAGATCCTTTGTTTGTTGTTCCATTGCCTTTTCAAACCAACTGGCAATGGTGTTGGGCGAAGGAACAGTGGTAAAAAACAATTCCCACAACAAACCATCGCTGGCCGCTTTGGATAGGTCCTCAAGGTGATCGTGCTCTAATGGCAAGAGAAGGGCGTGTTGACCTACTAGGGTGATGTAATGAGAGGGCATTATTTATCCTATCTTGGGCGAGAACGTTTATTGTAAACGCTAGGATTTTATATAGTCGTAGGGATTAAGGTAGTCGTTTTGTTGTCGAAGTTGAATTTCTAGGATGTACTGAACTATGAAGGGGAAAAGTCATGCTTGCACACGCCTTCAAAACCAGTTATACTGCAAAGCTGTACAGAATTTTGCGGCGCGGCCATGTAAGTAATAGAGCTTACACCTTGAACCCGTCGCGTTGACCACGTTTAGGAAATCTCATGGCAAATACCGCACAAGCACGCAAACGTGCTCGTCAAGCAGTTAAACAAAATGCACACAACTCTAGTCAGCGTTCGACTTTGCGTACAGCGATCAAAGCTGTTCGTAAGGCAATCGAAGCTGGTGATAAAGCTGCTGCTGCAGTGATCTTTCAGAACTCTGTTTCTAAGATCGATAGTATTGCTGACAAAAAAATCATCCACAAAAACAAGGCAGCTCGCCACAAGAGTCGTCTAGCTTCTGCTTTGAAAGCATTGGCTTAATTGTTTTGAGTTGCGCCAGTTTTGTTTGGCGCAGTACGAAATAAGCTGTAATTTTTATTGAACATATTGATTACAGAATAAAAAAACCGCAATTTTTATTGCGGTTTTTGTCTTTTCTATTACATAGTAAAAAATAAATTGAATTGAAAGCATAGAGCTCGCCGCTCTGGTGCGATTGGTATGGTTGTGATTTTATTGGAAATCATGAAGTCTCATTTTTACTTTCGTATTTTGCCTTGTGCCTTTTCGCAGGAAAACTTCTTAAGCCACAAGAGTCATCGACTCACCAGGAAGTAGAGGGTGATTCGCGAGGCTGTATTCTCCAATGCTGCTCCGAATTAATCGCAATGTCGGTAAGCCGACTGCAGCAGTCATTCTTCTTACCTGACGGTTTTTCCCCTCTGTAAGTGTGATGCAAAGCCAACTGGTTGGAATCGTCGCGCGTTGACGAATTGGTGGAATTCTTGGCCACAACCAATCTGGTTCTGCAATTCGTATTACTTTGCAAGGCAGTGTCGTAAAGTCGCCCAGATCGAGTGGTTGGCTAAGTTTAATTAAATGTTCTTGAGTGGCGTTGCCTTCAACTTGTACTAGATAAGTTTTTGCCTCCTTCCAATCGGGGTGAGTGATTTTATGCTGTAACTTCCCATCATCTGTTAGCAAAACTAGGCCTTCGCTATCGGCATCAAGGCGACCGGCTGGATAGACATTGGGTGTTGTAATGTAATTTGCCAAGGTTGCGCGAGTAGGGTGTGGTGAAAATTGACACATTACGTCAAACGGTTTGTTAAATAGAATTAGTTTCATTGATCTAATCGAAAGTTCGGTCGAATATGGGGTGAGTTTAGTGCTAAAAAGTTGATTCCTCAGTGTTGCAAAAGCATGGCATCAAGTAAAATAGTAGTGCATAATACGAAATGGTGGTCTTCTGTCTTATATAAGAGTATGTAATTTAGCTCAGATGCGGTTCTAGCGCGGTTTTAAGTTTGCTTGATTATAGAATTTATAGAGGATATTGAGACATGTTAATAGCAAAGCGCGAATCTATTCAGAATGTATTAGTGTAGCGTTTGAACGCACGTATCCACGGAGAAAACGATGTATCAACATATTAAAGTGCCTGCAGAAGGTCAAAAAATTACCGTCAATGCTGACTTCTCATTGAATGTTCCAGAAAATCCAATTATTCCTTACATCGAGGGTGACGGTACTGGTGTGGATATCAGCCCAGTTATGATCAAGGTAGTTGATGCAGCGGTAGCAAAAGCCTACGGCGGTAAACGTAAAATCAGTTGGATGGAAATTTTCGCAGGCGAAAAATCCACTAAAGTATATGGCCCAGACGTGTGGTTGCCAGAAGAAACTTTGGCAGCATTGAAAGACTACGTTGTATCCATCAAAGGTCCGTTGACAACACCCGTGGGTGGCGGTATCCGTTCTTTGAACGTGGCATTGCGCCAAGAGTTGGATCTCTACGTTTGCTTGCGTCCAGTACGTTATTTCAAAGGCGTGCCATCTCCAGTTCGTGAACCAGAAAAAACCGACATGGTTATCTTCCGTGAAAACTCCGAAGATATCTATGCAGGTGTTGAATTTGCTCAAGGCTCTGATCAAGTTAAGAAATTGATCAAGTTCTTGCAAGAAGAAATGGGTGTTAAGAAAATCCGCTTCCCAGAAACTTCTGGTATCGGCGTAAAACCTGTTTCTATCGAAGGGACAGAGCGTTTGGTACGCAAAGCGATCCAATACGCGATCGACAATGACAAACCGTCCGTGACCATCGTTCACAAAGGTAACATCATGAAGTACACCGAAGGTGGCTTCCGTGATTGGGCATACGCATTAGCACAAAAAGAATTCGGCGCTGAATTGATCGACGGCGGTCCATGGTGCAAATTCAAGAATCCAAAAACAGGTAAAGACATTATCGTAAAGGATTCCATCGCTGACGCATTCTTGCAGCAAATCTTGTTGCGCCCAGCAGAATACAGCGTTATCGCTACATTGAACTTGAACGGTGATTACATCTCTGACGCTTTGGCAGCGCAAGTGGGCGGTATCGGTATCGCTCCAGGTGCGAACTTATCTGACTCTATCGCGATGTTCGAAGCAACGCACGGTACAGCGCCAAAATACGCTGGTAAAGACTATGTGAACCCAGGTTCCTTGATCTTGTCCGCAGAAATGATGTTGCGTCACATGGGCTGGTTCGAAGCTGCTGATTTGTTGATCTCTTCAACAGAAAAAGCGATCACTTCGAAGAAAGTGACTTACGACTTCGCGCGCTTGATGGAAGGCGCTACGCAAGTGTCTTGCTCAGGTTTCGGAGACGTAATGATCGACAACATGTAATTTTAAGCGTCGTTAAATCCAATTCTCGGGCGCATATCTTCGTTGCAAATGCGCGCCATACTCGTGTATGGCTGTGCTTTGCGCCTGGATCTGCATCCCGATAATTGAATTTTCCGAAGCTTAAAAGGGTGTGTGAGTTTTAAAAAGAAGCCGACTTCGTGTCGGCTTTTTTGTTTCTTACCCCTCGCCCGCGAGCGGGAGAGGGGCAGGGGTGAGGGTGTTTCAGTAATCTCTCATATTAAAAAACGTAATGGTTTCAAGGTGGTTTCGATATCTGTGACGGCGCTAATCATAGCAAAATCTGCTTCTTGTCAGACTCGTTAAGGTAGGTGTGATGCATAACGGACTCGCGATGCTGTTAAGCTTTCTTATTGATGAATTCTCTACGGATGCGCAAATTATGGGCGGTCCATATTAGCAATGCCGGCAAAAGCGGCAATAGGCCAAATCCTAAAATGCCAATAAAAATATTATTTCCTAATGCAAAAGACGAAACGCCAAAAGAATAAATTGCAAAAGATAGGGCAAGACAAATAGTTAGCACTGACAACCAAAGAATACGATTTCCTGAACCCGCAATTGCTAGACAAATTCCAAGTGTAAGAATCGGTACACCACCTAAACGCCAAAATAAAACATTCGCTAAGACTATGAATATGAGCAATCCAATGTTCTTTAAAATGCGCATTATGAGAAATTCCAATTCTTGATGTTTATTTGCGGATTAAATTATCAATAAAAAAACCCGCCGCAGCGGGTTTTTTAAGAACATTGCAAAATCGGATTAAGGATTTTGGATGTTAGAAGCTTGCTTGCCTTTTGGACCCTGAGTCACTTCGAATGACACTTTTTGACCTTCTTTCAAAGTCTTGAAGCCATTCATTTGGATCGCGGAGAAGTGGGCGAACAAATCCTCACCGCCATCATCAGGAGTGATAAAACCAAAGCCCTTGGAGTCATTGAACCATTTTACGGTACCTGTTGCCATAATACATCTTTCAAATATAAACTAATCACACGAGCCGAAAAAGCAAGAAAACTCTGTAAAGCTACCTTTCTTAACCTGCCCACTTCATATTGATAATAAAAACTTAAGTTAAGTATCAATAAATATCATTCTTGGCGGAAAAAAAACTAAAGTCAAGAAAATTAGCTTGTCGATGTACCATTGTTGTTTTTTTACGAGCGATGGGTACTCTTGATCTTCGAGAATTAGTCTCCATTTCATAGAAACGAGGCATGGAATACTCTTGGAAAAATAGTCAGATCGTCTTTTTTGGGGTTGTAAAAACTGCGAAATTGAATCAACTTTCAGCAAGAAAAATTTTCGCGGCTTACAATGAATAGAAGCAGTTTTATTTGCTTAATTAGTGACTGCACACATGATCAACGTACTAAAATAGACGTATGGGAATAAAGCAAGATAATAGTACGGTACTCGAAAAACAGGCGCAGAAACTCAAGCCCCCTTCGATGTATCAAGTGGTACTGCTCAATGATGACTACACGCCAATGGAATTCGTAGTGGCAATCATTCAGGAGTATTTCAATAAAGATCAAGAGACCGCAATGCAAATTATGTTAAAAGTACATATTGAAGGACGAGGCGTCTGCGGTGTCTATACAAAAGATGTCGCCTTTACGAAGGTTGAGTTGGTTTTAACACACGCCAAGCAGGCAGGTCATCCGCTGCAATGTGTGATGGAGGAAGTATGATTGCGCAAGAATTAGAAGTCAGTTTGCATATGGCGTTTGTCGAAGCGAGGCAAGCTCGCTATGAGTTTATTACTGTCGAACACCTATTGCTAGCTTTGTTGGATAATCCATCTGCGGCGGAAGTGATGCGTGCTTGTGCCGTTAATATTGAAGATTTGCGAAAAACATTGGCAAATTTTATTGCCGATAATACGCCGACCGTGCAAGGGACTGGTGAGGTCGACACACAGCCTACGCTTGGTTTTCAACGAGTTATTCAACGTGCCATTATGCATGTTCAGTCTGCTTCCAATGGTAAAAAGGAAGTGACGGGCGCGAACGTTTTGGTCGCTATTTTTGGTGAAAAAGATTCCCATGCTGTGTATTACTTACACCAACAAGGCGTCACGCGTCTTGATGTGGTGAATTTTATTTCACACGGTGTTCGTAAAGATAATCATATTGAGCCACAAAAGTCGTCTGAAGGTGCTGAGGATGCGCAAGCCGAAGCGCAAACCAAAGAAAATCCGCTTGAGCAATTTACGCAAAATCTGAATAAATCTTCGCTCGAGGGCAAAATTGATCCCTTAATTGGGCGAGATGGTGAAGTCGAACGAGTTATCCAGATTCTATGTCGTCGCAGAAAAAATAATCCACTGTTAGTGGGTGAAGCTGGGGTAGGAAAAACAGCGATCGCAGAAGGTCTTGCATGGCGCATTACGCAGAATGATGTTCCTGATATTTTAAGTCAGGCTGTTGTTTACTCATTAGATATGGGGGCTCTTCTCGCTGGCACTAAATATCGTGGTGATTTCGAGCTTCGTCTAAAGGGTGTGTTGAAACAGCTGAAAGATGCGCCGAATGCGATTTTATTCATCGATGAAATTCATACGATTATTGGAGCTGGCTCTGCCTCTGGTGGAACGATGGATGCTTCAAATTTATTGAAGCCGGCCTTGTCGAATGGGCAGTTGAAGTGCATTGGAGCAACTACTTTTACAGAGTACCGTGGGGTATTTGAAAAAGATCATGCACTTGCTCGGCGATTCCAAAAAGTCGATGTTAATGAACCAACCGTTGAACAAACGGTACAGATTCTACGGGGCTTAAAATCCAAGTTTGAAGAGCACCATAACGTCAAATATTCAGCGGCGGCATTGACTAGTGCGGCGGAGCTGTCTGCTCGATTCTTGAATGATAGACACTTGCCCGATAAAGCGATTGATGTTATCGACGAGGCGGGCGCAGCGCAGCGTATCTTGCCAAAATCAAAGCAGAAGAAAACAATCGGAAAAGCAGATATCGAAGATATCATTGCTAAGATCGCGCGTATTCCGCCACAAACTGTCAATCAAGATGATCGTAGTAAGTTGCAAACAATTGATCGTGATTTGAAGAATGTGGTATTTGGACAAGACCCAGCTATTGAAGCCTTGGCATCGGCGATTAAAATGTCACGAGCTGGTCTAGGCAAGTTAGACAAACCGATTGGGTCTTTCTTATTTTCTGGACCGACCGGCGTTGGTAAAACCGAGGTTGCGAAGCAACTCGCCTTTACCTTGGGAATCGAATTGATTCGATTTGATATGTCGGAATATATGGAACGTCACGCTGTGAGTCGCTTAATTGGAGCACCTCCAGGTTATGTTGGTTTTGATCAAGGTGGCTTGTTGACAGAGGCGATTACGAAGAAACCGCATGCTGTTTTACTATTGGATGAGATTGAGAAAGCGCATCCAGATGTGTTTAACATCTTGCTACAGGTGATGGATCATGGCACGTTGACCGACAACAATGGACGTAAATCGGATTTTCGCAATGTCATTATTATTATGACGACCAATGCGGGTGCTGAAAGTTTGCAAAAAGCGTCGATTGGTTTTAACAATAGCAAACAGGCTGGCGATGAGATGGCGGACATTAAACGTATGTTTACGCCTGAATTTAGAAACCGACTCGATGCAATTATTAGTTTCCGCTCATTGGATGAGGAAATTATTTTACGTGTTGTCGATAAGTTCTTAATGCAGTTAGAAGAGCAATTGCACGAGAAAAAAGTTGAAGCTATTTTCAGTGATGGCTTACGCAAATTCTTAGCGAAAAAAGGATTTGATCCCTTGATGGGAGCGCGCCCAATGGCTCGTTTGATTCAAGACATGCTACGAAAAGCTCTAGCCGATGAACTATTGTTTGGTCGGTTAGTCAGCGGTGGGCGGGTCAGTGTCGATCTTGATGATAAGGAACAGGTGAAATTGGAGTTCCCCGAGAACGGTGATGCACCACCGCCAATCGCGTCGCACGAAGTTGTCGAAGTGGATTGAGTTTCAACTCCCGTGAACAATAAAAAACCCAGATCAATATCTGGGTTTTTTATTGTCTCAATTAGAATTTGGTCGGTTCCGTTTTCGTGAATACGGGATGAAAATTTTCTTACTATCCATTTGAATAAAAGTGGTATGGGGTGAATTCCTCCAGTATACTGAGCCACCAATTTTAATGTCGTTAGAACACGCAGCGAGCTTGCTATTTGTATGCTGGGAATGGCGTCGACGACATTCAATTTGCAAAGTCGAAATTGGAACCAGTAGCGAAAATCTGGAAATTATTATTAACAGGACAAAAACATGAAGAAACGCTTAAATTTGACGACATATATTTTACTGGGATTAGTTCTGGGGATTGTTGTCGGCTATTTTGCAAATGTCAGTATGGCAAAGCCAGCTGATTTTTCTGAAACGATGTCACTGATTACGACCATGTTTCTGCGTTTGATCAAAATGATTATCGCGCCACTCGTGTTCTCAACCTTGGTCGTTGGTATTGCAAAAATGGGTGATGTGAATGAAGTCGGACGTGTTGGTGGGAAGGCCTTGGGCTGGTTTATTTTGGCCTCGTTGATTTCGCTCACACTCGGATTAATTATGGTGAATGTTTTCCGACCAGGCGATGCAATGCATGCGATGCTACCGGCAAGCGATGCTGTCTCAGGGATTACAACGACTAATTTGAGTATGAAAGAGTTCATCACGCATTTGGTTCCATCATCGATAGTAGATGGGATGGCGAAAAATGAGATTTTGCAAATCGTCGTGTTTTCGATCTTTTTTGGCACGGCAGCAGCAGCGATAGGTGATCGTGCGAAAGTTGTGATTGAAGCAATCGATGGTGTTGCTCATATTATGTTGAAGTTGACTGGTTACGTGATGAATTTTGCTCCAATTGCGGTATTTGCTGCCGTGTCGGGCGTCGTTGCAAAAAGTGGCTTAGCCGTATTAGGAACTTATGGTGTCTTTATGGCCGAGTTTTATTTTTCGATTCTGGTCTTGTGGCTGGTATTGATTTTTATTGGCTACCTACTTTTGAAAGGTCGAGTAATCGAGCTGCTCCGCTTGTTGCGGATGCCGACTTTACTGGCATTCTCGACAGCCTCATCTGAAGCTGCGTTTCCGAAGACTTTGGAAGGCTTAGAAAAATTTGGGGTTAAAAATAGGATTGCCTCCTTTGTCTTGCCTTTGGGATATTCGTTTAATCTCGATGGCTCAATGATGTATTGCACCTTTGCGACGGTGTTTATTGCACAGGCTTATGGGATAGAACTTTCAATTGGCACGCAAATCACAATGATGTTGATACTGATGTTGACGTCTAAAGGGATGGCAGGTGTTCCTCGTGCATCCTTGGTTGTCATTGCTGCGACCTTGTCACAGTTTAATATTCCTGAAGCAGGCTTGTTGATGCTGCTTGGTGTTGATCATTTCTTAGATATGGCTCGTTCAGCAACGAATGTTATTGGAAACGGTTTAGCGACCGCAGTCGTTGCGAAATGGGAAGGGGAGTTAGGGCAGCATGTAGAGGGTGATATTGCAAAGCAGAAATTACCTGAGTAAGGAATTTTTTTCAAAAACACGTGTCGAATAAACGCTGAATCTCGCCCAGAGTTCAGCGTTTTTTTATCGACCTTCTTACCCGTTGAGGGACAACACAATGAGAATCAACAAGAATGGTATTTTGCTGCTCAGTGCAGCAGTTTTCATCTCAGTCGGGTTTGTCCCGACCGCATCCGCACAAGTCACGAATACCCTAAAAATGGAACAAATTATGGCGCACCCCGATTGGATGGGGATCGCGCCAGACCGTTCTTATTTTAGTCAAGATGGCAAGCAGGTTTATTTCTTACGTAAAGCTGTTGGATCGGAACTCCGCGATCTTTATAAAGTGAGTGCGCAAGGCGGCATCGCGCAAAAATTGAGCGCTGCCGAGATGGTTCTCGCCGAAAGTGAACAGAAATTCACCAGCCCTGATCGCTCGCGTACGATTTGGTTGCGAAACGGAAACCTATTCTTGCTAAAAAATGGCAAACAGCAGCAATTGACTCGTACTGGGGAAATGAGTGGTTTATTGGGCTTCATAGGTAATGAGCAAATTGCTTGGCGACTTGATGGCAAAATCATTGCGATGAATTTACAAAGTGGTGAGCAAACCATGTTGGTCAATATCAAAAATGATGATGATCCTGCAACCAGAAAAGAAAGTACAGATTACCTCAGTGCACAACAAAGTCGCTTATTTGATATCGTTAAGAAGCGCGAAACCGACAAACGCGAGAGCGAAGTACGTCAGCGAGAATTGGCCTCTCAAGTGACGAATGCACCAATGCCTATCTATCTAGGTAAAGGACGCGAATTCCGAAGTTTTAGTCTCTCACCGGATGGTCGCTATGTGTTCCTCAGTACAGCTGCACCTCGTAAAGATGGGCGTAGTGACAAGATGCCTCATTATATTACCGCCGATGGGTATGTAAAGATTGAAGACGTACGTAGCAAAGTCGGAACGGGAAGTGAAAGTGACGAGGCTTTGTATATTGTGGAAGTCGGTGCCAATAAAGCGCACAAATTGAATCTTGAGCAATTGACTGGAATCAATGACGATCCTTTGTTGTCTTTAAAGCTGGAGACTGCTAAACGCTTGGCTAAGCCGGCGCCGAAAGCAGCGGCACCGCGTGCCGTCTATGTCAATTTTCGTGGTGTTCGCTGGAGCTTAACTGGGCAGCAATTGGCATTCAGTCTATTTAGTGCAGACAATAAAGACAGATGGATTCTGACGATGAACTTGAACGATGGGGATAAGTCGAAGTGGCAATTGGCACATCGCTTAAGTGATCGGGCATGGGTCAACGATGGTAGTTTTAATGAATTTGGTTGGAGTGCGGACGGTAAAGCATTATGGTATTTGTCTGAAGAATCGGGCTACAGTCAGTTGTACCGACTCATTGATGGAAAAGCACAGGCTCTAACAAATGGAAACTTTGAAGTCAGTAATGTACAAATGACCCATGATGGGAAGTGGTTTTATTACCGAGCAAATAAGAAGCATCCGGGAATTCATGAGGTTTATCGCGTTTCGAATGATGGTCGACGCGACGAAGTGTTAACCGATATGAATGGTGGAATAGAGTATGAGTTAGCCCCAACTGAAGACAAATTGTTGTTGACTCATTCGACCACGACCCGCCAACCAGATCTGTTTGTACAATCGACTCAAGTAGGCGCCAAACCGATTCAATTGACGCAGTCGAACTCAAAAGAATTTACCCAAATCAATTGGATCAAACCAGAAATTATTGGAATCCCCTCAAAGCACGGAGCTGCGCCGATATACACAAGAGTTTATCGTGACAATAAAACTCAAGTTGGTGAGCGTAAGCCTGCCGTCTTATTTGTCCATGGTGCAGGCTATTTGCAAGCGGCACACCACGGATGGTCTAACTATTTCAGAGAGATGATGTTTCATAATCTGTTGGTACAACAAGGTTATGTCGTGATTGATATGGATTATCGTGCCTCTGCTGGCTATGGTCGTGATTGGCGAACTGCAATTTATCAACGTATGGGAACACCAGAATTAGAGGATTACGAAGATGGAATTGATTGGCTGGTAGAGAATGCTAATGTCGATCCTCAGCGTATCGGTATTTATGGAGGTTCGTATGGCGGTTTTATGACTTTTATGGCGATGTTCAAATCCGAAAAATTTGCTGCGGGCGCGGCGTTGCGTCCCGTCGCAGATTGGGCGCATTACAATCACGGCTATACCTCGAATATTTTAAATACGCCAGATGTGGATCCAGATGCGTATGCACGTAGTTCGCCAATTGAATTTGCAGCTGGGCTTAAACGTCCTCTATTGATTTGCTCAGGTATTTTGGATGACAATGTTTTTTTCCAAGATAGTATCCGTATGGTGCAAAAACTGATTGAATTGAAAAATCCTAATTTCGAATTAGCAGTCTATCCAGTGGAAGCACATGGATTCCGCGAGCCAGAAAGCTGGTTGGATGAGTATCGACGAATCTTCAAATTGATGGAACGTGAAGTAAAAGGACGTAAGTAGCCCCAGCAAGATGACAATTTAGCGATTTGTTAAATTGTAAAAAAGGCAGAGAAAGTCTCTGCCTTTTTTATTGATGCTATAGGTGAGTGTAACGAATGATTGTCTTAGTTTAATAAGTGCGGCGGGACACCGATTTCATCGACCTTGGGCAGGCTTAACTCGAGTCCCCATCCAGACGCACGTTCTGCATCGATGAGCAATTTGCAGAAGCCGTGAATTAAAGAAGTTTCCAATTTCAAATCGATACTGCCATTCTCTGGCGTAATAAATTGCAGCCATAAAGGTGCATCAGGCTTTAAATGGAACTTGATCGTTTCCAATAAAAGTGGTCGCTCACCATTCATTGATTTGCGCTTGTCGGCGTCATAGGCCTGACTAAAATTACCTTTCTCCTTGATCGTATCGACCGCTTTCTTGTGCTCAAGATTGACAAGTTCATCGCTGGCAAAAGCAGTTTCTGGACGATTCAAGCGCATATGGGAACCGATCGCTTCCATTAAAGTCGGCCACATTCTTTGTAACATACGTCGTGTGAAAAATATCTGTACTTCTTGTTTCTCTGGATCTGCGTCTTTGACGAAGAAACCGATTCTGAGCAAGATCCTGTCTTCTTGGGGCAGGTAAGTTAAGTTAAGTTGTTCTAAATGCATAGGTGTTTGACTTAGCGCAAAGCGCCGGGAAATTTTGTTGATTCGGTTCTTGAAAACGGCTCTTACCACCTAATCTATATAGCAATCAAACAGTCCGTTCAGGAGGCAGTATGCGTTTAGACAAATTGACGACAAAATTGCAAGAAGCATTGGCCGATGCACAGAGTCAGGCGGTCGCTAATGATAACCAATATATAGAGCCAGTGCACGTGTTACTCGCTTTGATCAATCAAGATGATGGCGGGGCTCGTTCTTTGTTACAAAGGGCTGGCGTCAATATTAATGGCCTATTAAATGGTCTGAGAAGTGCAGTCGATCGTATTGCAAAAGTTACAGGAGGTGATGGTCAAGTGCAGGTTGGCCGCGAGTTAATGGGCTTGCTCAATCTGGCTGATAAAGAATCGCAGAAACGAGGTGACCAATTTCTTGCTAGCGAGATGGTACTGCTGGCTCTAGTCGACGATAAATCCGAAGCTGGGAAATTAGCCCGAGAAAACGGCCTAACTCGCAGCGCTTTGGAAGCCGCGATTAAAGGGGTACGGGGCGGCGCGAATGTTGATTCTCCAGAGGCAGAAGGCCAGCGCGAAGCTTTGAAAAAATACACATTAGATCTTACTGAGCGTGCACGATTGGGTAAATTGGATCCCGTGATCGGGCGTGATGATGAAATTCGCCGTGCGATTCAAGTTTTACAACGTCGCAGTAAAAATAACCCTGTGTTGATCGGTGAGCCAGGTGTTGGCAAAACTGCGATAGTAGAAGGACTTGCGCAGCGTATAGTAAATGGTGAAGTTCCCGATAGTTTGAAATCGAAAAGAGTTTTGTCATTGGACATGGCAGCATTATTGGCTGGCGCCAAATTTCGAGGTGAGTTTGAAGAAAGATTAAAAGCCGTATTGAAAGAAATCGCCTTAGATGAAGGTCAAACAATCGTCTTTATCGATGAATTGCATACCATGGTGGGAGCAGGCAAGGCGGAAGGTGCGATGGATGCCGGCAATATGCTTAAGCCCGCCTTAGCACGCGGCGAGTTACATTGCGTGGGCGCGACGACGCTGGATGAATACCGCAAGTACATTGAAAAAGATGCTGCACTTGAGCGACGTTTTCAAAAAATTATTGTTGATGAGCCAAGCGTTGAGGCGACGATCGCAATTCTACGTGGCCTGCAAGAAAAATATGAAGTGCATCATGGCGTTGATATTACTGACCCCGCAATTGTCGCGGCGGCTGAATTGTCGCATCGCTATATTACCGATCGTTTTTTGCCAGATAAGGCAATCGATTTGATTGATGAAGCTGCGGCGAAAATTAAAATCGAGATTGATTCGAAGCCTGAGGTGATGGATAAACTGGACCGTCGACTCATTCAATTGAAAATTGAGAAAGAGGCTGTTAAACGCGAAAAAGATGAAGGATCAAAAAAGCGACTTGCTTTGATTGAAGACGAAATTAAGGCGCTTTCAAGAGAATATGCCGATTTGGAGGAGGTATGGAAAGCTGAGAAGGCGACAGTGCAAGGTAGTACCCACATCAAGGAAGAAATTGAAAAAATTCGCCTACAGATGGAAGATGCCAAACGTAAAGGCGATTGGCAAACGATGTCGCAACTCCAATATGGACGACTACCGGAACTTGAAGCCCAATTAAAATCAGCTGATCAACAGGTAGCAAAAAATGTTGAAAGTGGCGGAAAACCGCGTTTGTTGCGTACCCAAGTTGGTGCCGAAGAGATTGCGGAAATCGTTTCACGCGCAACCGGTATCCCTGTCTCACGAATGATGCAAGGTGAACGCGAAAAGCTCTTACATATGGAAGACGCGTTGCATCAAAGAGTCGTTGGGCAGCATGAAGCCATTACTGCGGTTTCAGACGCCATTCGACGTTCGAGAGCGGGTTTGGGAGATCCGAATCGACCCTATGGTTCGTTCTTGTTCTTGGGTCCGACTGGTGTTGGTAAGACAGAATTATGTAAAGCACTCGCGAATTTTATGTTTGATACCGAAGAATCACTGATTCGTATTGATATGAGTGAATTTATGGAGAAACATTCTGTCGCGCGCTTGATTGGTGCGCCACCAGGCTATGTGGGATATGAGGAAGGTGGATATCTGACCGAGGCAGTGCGTCGTAAGCCATATAGCGTGATCTTGCTCGACGAAGTTGAGAAAGCACACCATGATGTCTTTAACGTTTTACTTCAAGTACTGGATGATGGACGGATGACAGATGGTCAAGGACGTACGGTTGACTTCAAGAATACTGTGATTGTGATGACTTCTAATTTAGGTTCGCACCAGATTCAAGCGATGGAAGGCAGTGATCCAAATGTGATAAAAATGGCGGTCATGGGTGAGGTGAAATCGCATTTTCGGCCTGAGTTTATTAATCGTATTGATGAGATTGTGGTATTTCATGCTTTGGATGCAAAAAATATCGGTGCGATTGCAAAGATCCAGTTAGAAGCCTTGCACCAACGCCTCGCGCAAATGGACATGGGACTCGATGTGTCAGATGCGGCGTTGTTAAAAATTGCCGAAGCTGGTTTCGACCCAGTTTATGGCGCGCGTCCGTTGAAACGAGCGATACAACAGGAGATCGAAAATACTTTGTCGAAATTAATATTGCAAGGTCAATTTGGACCTAAGGATGTGATTCAAGTTGATGCAGCGAATGGAGAATTGGTATTTCGAAAGCTTGGTGGTTAAGCATTGAGGAATGCGAGTTGAAGTAAGACTTGTTGCGATTGCCGGAACGATTATTAATGAAAGCCAATAATTGTTTCGGCAGTTTAGTTTTATCGCGATACTGTGTATATTGTTCACTAGTCATTTTTTCAAATTCGCACATTGGGAATCAATCAGCATGACCAATTTATCTTCATTAGTCGTTCGGCCGAGTACCTTGGATGAAGTCCCGCAACTCAATCAAATGATCATAGAGTCTGCCCGGGTATTGAGTCGCGGTTTCTATACAGAACAGGAAGCCGAATCGGCGATTCGGTATGTGTTCGGAGTCGACACCGCACTTGTTAAAGATGGAAGTTATTTTACGGCGACTTTGGATGGTGTATTGGCTGGTTGTGGTGGATGGAGCCGACGTCGAACCCTATACGGTGGTGATCAGCGGCCTATGGGGGAAGACGAAATACTTGACCCCGCGCATGATCCAGCGAGGATACGCGCTTTCTTTATCGCCCCTTCCGCAGCTCGGCGAGGGGTCGGACGTGCGGTATTTGAGGCTTGCAAGCAGGCTGCGTTATCACATGGTTATCGACGTTTGGAATTAATGGCAACATTACCGGGCGTGCCCTTCTACCAAGTATTGGGATTCGAAAAAGTCGAAGACGTTGCGGATACTTTGCCAGATGGCGTGACAATCCGATTTGAACGGATGCGCCTCACCATAGGCTAAGAAAAGCTGCAAAAAAAAAGGCGAAAATCGGAGTCAGATGAGTCAGATTTTCGCCTTGATTCGTCGCAAATTACAGTGTCTTGGACTAGTCTAATTTTGCCGCATGCTCACGTGTTGCATGGAAAACGATATCTGGCCAGCGTTCTTGCGTCAAGCGTAAGTTCACGCCCGAGCTCGCAAGGTAAGCCATATTTCCTGCGGCGTCATAGGCAAGGTTAGCACCTGCACTAGAACGCTCGAAATCAGCTAGCATTTTTTTATCTTCACAAGTAATCCAGCGCGCACTGCTGATGCTCGTTCCCTCAAATACGGCATCAACTCCGTACTCATTTTTTAGACGGCTAGCCACCACTTCAAACTGTAAAACCCCAACCGCACCTAAAATCAAATCGCTACTCACAATCGGTTTAAAAACCTGCACAGCACCTTCTTCACCTAGTTGTTGCAAGCCTTTTTGTAATTGCTTGGTTTTTAGCGGGTTTAAGATTCGTGCAATCCGGAAGAAATCTGGAGCAAAATAGGGGATACCCGTGAATTGCAGCAATTCGCCTTCAGAAAAACTATCGCCGATCTGCATGTTACCGTGATTCGGTAAACCGATGATGTCGCCTGCGTAAGCTTCTTCTACTTGTTCACGTGACGAAGCCATGAATGTCACAACGGACGACACTTTGATATCGCGATTGATCCGAAGATGTTTGAGTTTCATCCCACGTTCAAAGCGTCCTGAACACACGCGCAAGAAAGCAATACGATCACGGTGAGCAGGGTCCATGTTCGCTTGAATTTTAAAGACGAATCCGGAGAATGGCTCTTCAGTCGGCGCGACAGTACGGACGCTTGCATTGCGTTCACGTGGTGCGGGCGCCCAATCTAGTAGGGCATTGAGGATTTCACGGACACCAAAATTATTAATTGCTGAACCAAAAAATACTGGTGTTTGCGTGCCGGCTAACACTGCTTCAAGATCGAAAGGATGCGAAGCGCCATGGACCAGTTCGACTTCCATTTTTAGTTGCTCGATTTCCAGCGGAAATAGCTCTGCCAGACGTGGATTGTCAATTCCTTTAACGACCTCAAATTCTTGATCCGCACGTTCACTACCAGGCGTGAACAACATAATTTCATCTTTTAGGATGTGATAAACGCCGCGGAAAGTTTTTCCCATACCGATAGGCCAGGTGACTGGGGAGCAATCGATCTTTAGAACCGATTCTAATTCGTCCAAAAGTTCTAAGGGATCGCGGGTTTCACGGTCCATTTTATTCACGAAGCTAATGATGGGCGTATTGCGCATACGACAAACATTCAGCAATTTGATCGTTTGCTCCTCAACACCTTTGGCTGCGTCGATCACCATGAGAGCGGAATCGACTGCGGTCAATACGCGGTAAGTATCTTCTGAAAAGTCCTGGTGACCTGGTGTATCAAGTAAATTCACGACATGGTCGCGATATTCAAATTGCATCACGGAGGAAGCGACCGAGATACCGCGTTGCTTTTCAATTTCCATCCAGTCCGACGTCGCATGGCGACCGCTTTTTCGCGCTTTTACGGTACCAGCAAGCTGAATCGCGCCCGAGAACATCAATAGTTTTTCCGTTAGGGTCGTTTTACCCGCATCTGGATGGGAAATAATCCCGAAAGTGCGGCGTCGCGCAACTTCTTTGCGGATTAGGTCGGTAGAAACTTTTTTGACGATGACATTCTCTGATTCGTTGCTGTCGTCTTGGATATTGATGGAATCGGTCATTGCAGGTGTTCAGAAAGTATAGAATAACCGCGCATTTTAACATGTGATGGAGGTGGATTCCGGTTTTCTGCTAACTTTGAAAATTGACCTTGAGGGATTCGCGCACGAGAGGGCAAACGGACCAGAAACTCAACGCCCTTACTTTGAGAGGCGTGTGTTTCTGGTCGGAAAAGAATAATTTACATTTCGTACTGCTAAATGATTGTTGCAATAAAGTGCATTAAAACTCAACGACAGACCGAATCGACTCGCTACTTTTCATAAGGTCAAATCCTTCATTGATGCGCTCTAAAGGCAACTTATGTGTGATCAGATCATCGATATTCAATTTCCCTTCCATATACCAATCGACGATTTTGGGTACATCGGTACGTCCGCGTGCGCCCCCAAATGCAGATCCTTTCCAAACTCTGCCTGTGACTAATTGGAAGGGGCGTGTACTGATTTCTTGACCTGCTGCCGCAACACCAATGATGATGGATTGTCCCCAACCTTTGTGACAACATTCTAAGGATTGGCGCATCGTTGTGGTGTTACCTATGCATTCAAAACTGTAATCAGCACCGCCATCTGTCATGCTGATAATCGCGTCGACGACATTGCCGACTTCTTTGGGATTGATAAAATGTGTCATGCCAAACCGACGTGCCATACTTTCACGTGCTGGATTAATATCGACCCCAATGATTTTGTTCGCTCCTACCATGCGAGCGGCTTGGATGACATTTAAACCGATACCACCTAAACCAAAGACGACGACATTCGCACCTGCTTCGACCTTGGCTGTGAATAAAACCGCGCCGACCCCCGTTGTGACACCGCACCCGATATAACACACTTTGTCGAACGGGGCATCTTCGCGAATCTTAGCAAGTGCGATTTCAGGGACCACGATGTAATTTGAAAAAGTTGAGGTGCCCATATAATGAAAAATGGGTTTGCCATCGAGAGAAAAACGACTTGTCGCATCCGGCATTAAACCTCGTCCTTGGGTACTTCGTATCGCTTGGCATAGATTGGTTTTCTGTGACAGGCAAAATTTACATTCACGGCATTCTGGTGTGTAAAGTGGAATGACATGATCATTTTTTCTCAAACTTTTGACACCAGGACCGACATCCACCACGACACCCGCGCCCTCATGTCCTAGGATTGCAGGAAAGATACCTTCTGGGTCAGCACCTGATAAAGTGTAGTAATCCGTGTGACAGATACCTGTCGCCTTAATTTCGACCAAGACTTCACCGGCCTGTGGACCTTGTAAATCGACTTCCTCGACAGTCAGTGGTTTTCCCGCTTCCCACGCAATGGCTGCTTTTGTTTTCATACGTCTCCTGAATATGTTGTCATTGTCTAATCTGCGATGCTATTCGCTAAAGTAATAGCTAAAGACGATAATCATTTTACCCTGAACCGGAGATTGCTTTTTTCTTTGCGGGAAAAATGAAGGGCGACGTCCAAAGAACAAGACTTAGGATCAGCGAGCTTGATCTTTTTGCGTTTTCTGTGAAAGGATTGTGCAAGTTGAGTAAAATGTAAGAGAGTAAGGTCTTTTAAGTGTCCTAAAACAACGGAAGAAATATCACTTAGTCGCGCAGTGAAGTGTCCAAATCGGCAGAGTGGTCGTCTTGTCGTCTTATTGTTTGTTGTTATTTATCAGGAGTTATCATGGCATTTTCGCCCTTCCGTGCAATCGGGCAAGGCATCAAATGGTTTTGGAATGCGGTTGATTCCAGTCGACGATTTATCATCAATTTGATTTTTCTCTTGTTGGTCATTGCGCTATTAAACGCAATATTTTCATCAGACAAAGTCAAACTAGAAGACAAAACCGCTCTGATCCTGAATTTGAAAGGTCAACTTGTGGAACAGCACGCTGGTAGTGCAAGCGATGCTTTTCTCGCTGAGGTACAAGGTGAAAACCGCCGCTCCACGCAACTTCGCGATATTCTCACCGTCTTGGATGCGGCCGCGCGAGACCCTCAAATTAATAGTGTTGTTTTGACTTTAGACGGGATGCAAGGGTCAGGACTAGCGATATTGCGCGAAGTGGCTGCTGGACTTGAGCGTTTTAAGGCCAGTGGAAAAAAAGTGATCGCATGGGGCTCGAGTTTTGATCAACGCCAATACTATTTGGCCGCGCATGCAAATGAAGTTTATATGCACCCGATGGGCAATGTGATGTTGAGTGGGTTTGGTGGGTATCGCAATTACTATAAAGATGCATTGGATAAAATCGGAATCACGGTCAATGTCCTGAAAGTGGGTACCTATAAGAGTTTTGCTGAACCCTACATCGCCAATGGACCTTCGAGTGCATCTGCCGAAGCAGATGCTTACCTATATAACGCGATGTGGAAGCTTTATACAGATGGGGTTGAGAAAGCACGCAAGTTACCCGCTGGTTCGATCATGAATAGCATCAATAATCTCCCCGAGATGTTAAAGAGCGCCAACGGAAGTGTGGCGCAATTTGCAGTGAATGCGAAATTGATTGATGGCTTAAAGTCGCGAGATGAACTGCGTCAAATGATGTTGGGTCTCGGGGCAAAAGATCCGCAAACTAAGAGTTTTAAGCAAGTCAATTTCGACGATTATCTGCAAGCGCAAAATCATTTTTCCTTCGGGCCGGCGGTCGCAGTCATCGTGGCGGAAGGCGAAATTAGCGAGGGAAATGCGCCTCCAGGTGCGATTGGAGGAATGTCAACGGCGAATCTCGTGCGCAAGGCGCGGGAAGATGAGCATGTGAAAGCACTGGTGTTGCGTGTTGACTCCCCGGGCGGTAGCGCTTTTGGTTCTGAGTTGATACGGCAAGAGCTAGAACTAACACGCAAAGTCGGTAAGCCTGTGGTTATTTCTATGGGAAATGTTGCTGCTTCAGGAGGGTATTGGATTTCGATGTCGGCCGATGAAGTGATTGCAGATGCGGCGACGATTACTGGATCGATAGGCGTATTTGCAATTTTTCCGACTGCCGATAAAGTACTCGACAAGCTTGGTGTTCATACTGCTGGTACAACAACAACTTGGATGAGTGATGCATTCAATCCTCTGCGACCACTGAATCCTCGCTTTGCTGAAGTAATTCAGTTGGGAATTAACCATACATATCAAGAGTTCACCACAAAGGCAGCGGCTGCCAGGAATACCACACCAGAGAAGATTGATGCGGTAGCGCAAGGGCGAGTATGGACAGGTGAGCAAGCCAAAGAACGTGGCTTGATCGACCGTATTGGAAGTTTTAAAGACGCGTTAAAGTCAGCCGCCAACCGTGCTAATTTGAATTCTGACTATCGTGTCACGTATATAGAGCGGGAGCCATCTAAGTTTGATCGTATTTTTAGTATCTTCGAAGATGGCGCAACAAAGGCAGCAGCGAAAGCACTGAATGAGCAATTTAAAGTAGCTGTTGCACCAAGTGGAATTCCACCTGCTGCCGCGAATGAAGTGGTCAAAGATCTTGCGTGGTTGGCGGATCTACGAAGCGATAAACGTGGCTATTTGTTTATGGCACATTGCATGTGCGGCGGATCAGATTAGTCAAATCGAAGATTGGGTTTGCGATGAAAAGGGAGGGGGGCAAAAGTGCCTCCCTTTTTTTTGTTTGAATATTGCGTCAGGCTTTTTTACAGCCGATGTTTGTGGATGTTCATGTGCCTGAGCATGTTGAGAAAGATTTTTTCATGTTGTTTTTATTGCTTTATTGAAAATAAAATGTGTATTTTGATAGAATTTTTATTTTTAACGAAAGGAACAAGATGTCGCAAATGAGAACTTTTTTTGCTGGTGCAACGACAATGGCGGCAACTTTGGCCGCAATTTTTGCACTAATCGGAGCCCGTGAGCCAGTTAGACATGAACGGTTTGATGAAATTACAGTCGGTCGTATCAACATTGTTGAACCCGATGGCACGAAACGTTTGGTGATTTCGAATCGTGCACAATTTCCCGGTGACTTTATTCAAGGAAAAGAGCGACCACGTCCAGATCGTCGTGATTACGCCGGGATGCTTTTTGTGAACGAAGAAGGAACTGAAAATGGTGGTCTGATTCAGCGTGGTGGAATGGGGCCGGATGGAAAAATTGTCTCTGGATTGTCCTTGACTTTTGACCGATTCCGTCAAGATCAAACATTGCAGTTACTGAATCACGATAGCGCGAACCATCAATTGACAGGTATTCGTGTGAACGACGTTCCGTACTTTAAGGTCACGTCGATGGAGGATTTGGATCGATTCCAAGTCGAGTCAAATAACTTACCAGCGGCAGAGCAAGACGCCTATTGGAAGAAATTGGCTGAGGACGGGCGTTTATCGGCTCCACGAATTTGGCTTGGAAATACCCGTGATAAAGGATCAAGCCTCCAACTGAAAGATGCAAAAGGACGAACCCGTATGATGTTATTGGTCAGTGCGGCCGGTCACGCTGAGATTACGATGCTCGACGAGAACGGCAAAGTGATCAAAACCGTGTCACCAACGAATTAGTGTCAGTTTCTAATTTGATCCGCGAAGCCATGCAACTTCGCGGATAGGTGATAGTCGGCTAAACAAGTTGATATCCCTCTTTCAGAGGTGAGCACGACTTTAGGTTTGTCTAGCTATGGTAATGACATCGAGCAAGTGGGCTTGTTGCTGTAGCTGTTCCGCGACATTGCGACAGACTAAATCGCATAGTGCATAAATTGCCGGATCGGCGATTCGATAAAACACGGCAGTACCACGACTCTCTCTCGTCACCAAGCCATGTTTCGCTAGGGTCGATAAATGGCGTGAAACATTCGCTTGAGAGCTCGCACACTCCTCTGCAAGTTCTCCTACATTTTTTTCTCGTTCCCGCAAAAAATTGAGGATTTTAAGTCGACTCGGTTCTGATAAAGCCGAGAAATACTGAGCGACGCGTTCTAAGGCTAGTTCAGATAGCCCTTCCATCGCGACACAGCTGTTCGATTTGAGTTTCATCTGAGTGTGCGGTTTGTAAAAAGTTTATGTAGGTTAATTCACGTCAAAAAAATTTAATACTTATTTGCGCATTTACGCAAATAAGTATATTATTCAATTTAAGCAAATGCAAATCAGTCTTTCATTTACCCATTTAACTTAGCGGAGTATTCACAATGTCAACTTTCTTCATGAAACCTTTGGTTTTATTTACGACACTTGCATTGATGACACTAGCCGAGATGTCGTTCGCTGGCGATGCCAAGCCTTTGGTGACAGCGGCAGTTAGGGCTAGCAATGAAAATGCAACCCTTAGCGCTGATGGTGTTATCGAAGCCATTCGGCACACGGTGATTGCACCTCAGGTATCGGGTGCAATTGTTCAATTGCCAGTGCAAGCAGGGGACTCGGTCAAAGCAGGGCAGCTGCTTGTACGTCTTGATGCGCGTGCTGCCCAACAAGAGTTCACTGCGAGTAAAGCACAAGTGGATGCTGCGCGAGCGAACTTAGCAGTTGCCGAAAAAGATTATGAGCGGCAAAAATTGTTGTTTGAGAAAAACTATATTAGTCAAGCGACGCTGGATCGTGCGCAAGCACAATTTAAGTCAGCTGCGGCACAAGCAAACGCACAGATCGCGCAAGCGAATGCTGTTCAAACACAGTCGGGATTTTATTCGATCACAGCGCCTTATAACGGTATTGTGGCAGAAATGCCCTCCGCGCTCGGGGAGATGGCGATGCCAGGACGATCGATTATGACTGTTTATGACCCTAGCTCACTCAGGGCGATATTTACGGTTTCACAGGCTAAAGTCGCCGCGTTGAAATTAGGTAAAGATCTGACGATAGAAATACCATCGATGCCGCCTGAACAGCGTTTTATCGCGTCCAAGAATGTAACCGTATTGCCATTGTCCGACGCAAATACGCATACGGTTCAACTACGCTTAGAGTTGCCAACAAATGTGAGAGGTGTGCAACCTGGTATGTTCGCTCGGATTGCCCTGTCATTCAATGCGGCAAGCACAAACAGCAATCCATCGGTTCTTGGCGACAGTCGCTTGTATGTGCCGCGCACTGCGGTAATTCGCCGTGCGGAGATGTATGCGGTCTATGTTGTCAATGCGCAAGGGAAAGCCGTCCTTCGTCAAATCAAACCAGGGCGCATTCAGGATACTGAGCAAGAAATCTTAAGCGGTGTAGCCAAGGGGGAACTCGTCGCGATTGATCCGCTAGCAGCAAGTTTGTCCACAGCGAAATAGGAGAAGACAATGTCTCAAGAAACACAAGCATTGGGCGTCTCAGGTCGAATTGCGGGTTTTTTTCAGTCTGCTCAGCTGACTCCACTGATCGCCTTAGTCGCTTTTCTATTAGGTTTGTTTGCGGTACTCGTCACGCCACGCGAAGAGGAACCACAAATTAATGTGACGATGGCAAATGTACTCATTCCCTTCCCCGGTGCATCGGCGAAACAAGTGGAACAGTCGGTACTAGTTCCAGCAGAGCAAGTCCTTAGTCAAATTGCGAACGTCGAACATGTGATGTCGGTTGCGCGACCTGGTCTCGCAATCATTACGGTTCAATTCGAAGTGGGTGTTCCTAGGACAGAAGCGCTGGTACGCTTGCACGATACCGTGCAGAGCCACAAAGATTGGTTACCGGCAAATTTGGGGACCTTGGAACCCTTGATTAAACCAAAAGGTATCGACGACGTACCTATTGTTTCGCTCACTCTTTGGAGTAAAAAAACTGACAACAGCGCTTTTGACCTAGAGACGATTGCTCACAGTATCGAAGCAGATCTAAAAAGGGTGAAAGGGACGCGAGAGATTTCGACGATTGGTGGTCCAGGGCGGGCCATCAATATTGCCCTTGATCCCGTTAAGTTGGCAGCGAATGATTTGACCGTAATGGATTTGCAAGCGAGTTTGCAATCGGCAAATTTAGGTATGCCAGTGGGCGAATTGAGTGCTGGCAACCGTAACTTAGCCATCGAAGCTGGGCCTTATTTGAATGATGCAAATAGCGTTGCAGAGTTGGTCGTTGCTGTGCGCAATAAACGCCCGATTTTTCTGCAGGATGTGGCAACGGTTGAGGATGGTCCCCTGCAGGCAAGTCAGTATGTTTGGCATGGCGTCGCAGGTAAAGTATCTGCAGAATATCCAGCCGTCACCATGGCCGTGACTAAGAAGCCTGGACAAAATGCGGTAGAGGTTGCGAATGCTGTGATCGCCAGAGTCGAGCTTCTGAAGAATGCCGTGATTCCTGCGGATATTGAGGTCAACGTCTCACGCAATTACGGTCAAACGGCGGACGACAAGGCTAAAAAATTAATCCAAAAATTGCTGTTTGCGACACTCTCTGTGGTTGCCTTGGTGTTTGTCGCACTCGGTCGCCGCGAGGCAGCAATTGTCGGCACCGCTGTTATTTTAACTTTGACAGTGACCTTATTTGCTTCTTGGGCATGGGGATTCACGCTGAACCGCGTATCGCTTTTTGCGTTGATTTTTTCGATTGGTATTTTGGTCGATGATGCGATTGTTGTGGTCGAAAATATTCATCGACATCAGGCTCTTTTTCCTGAGAAACGTCTAGTCGACATCATTCCTGGTGCTGTTGACGAAGTTGGAGGCCCAACGATTTTAGCGACACTGACTGTGATCGCTGCGCTCCTGCCTATGGCATTTGTATCAGGTTTGATGGGTCCCTATATGAGCCCGATACCCATTAATGCCAGTATGGGGATGTTGTTGTCCTTAGCGATTGCTTTTGTTGTGACGCCATGGCTGGCACGTCTTTGGATGAAAGAGGGACATCATGCAGGTGGGGGACTTGCTGACAAACTAGCTCCGCAATTTAATCGACTCTTTAAACCTTTTTTAGATTCGAGAACAGGTAGTAAAAATAGAAAAAAATTGGGACTCGGCGTTGCTTCATTGATTGCACTGTCTGTTGCTTTACCTGTTTTAGGCTTAGTGCAGTTGAAGATGCTTCCGTTTGATAATAAATCGGAATTCCAAGTCATCGTAGATATGCCAGCTGGAACTCCTGTTGAGAAAACAGCGGCCGTGTTGCATGAACTTGGGACCTATCTACAAACGGTTCCAGAAGTCACAGATTATCAAGCCTACGCCGGAACGGCAGCACCGATCAATTTTAATGGGTTAGTACGTCAGTATTATTTGCGTGCGGGCGGCGAAGTGGGCGATATTCAAGTGAATTTGGTCGATAAACACCATCGTTCTGATAAGAGTCATGTGATCGCAACCCGCGTACGTCCGCAATTACAAGCACTGGCAAAAAAAATAGATCCTGAAGCGAATGTGAAAGTTGTGGAAGTGCCACCAGGCCCTCCGGTGCTCGCGCCGATCGTCGCTGAAATCTATGGTCCAGGTGATTTGGAGCGTCGTCAAGTGGCGAAGCAAGTGCGGGCAGTATTTGAAAAGTCAGAAGGAATAGTGGATGTTGACGATAGCAGCATTATTTTTGCACCACGTAAGTTGCTATTAATTGATCGGCCAAAGGCTGCACAACTTGGAATTTCGCAGGCGAGCATTGTGACGACATTGCGTGCTGGACTCTCCGGTGATACGGCAAGCTATTTGCGTGACGAAAGCAAATATCCCGTCGCAACAAGTTTACGATTACCTATTAGTGAGCAAGGCGATATCGAGACTTTGCTGACACTCGGTGTGAAAAATGCACAAGGAAAAATTGTCCCGATTCGCGAACTGGTGACGATCACGGATACCTTGCGTGAACAGCCGCTGTATCACAAAGATGGTCTTCCTGTGAATTACGTGGTGGCCGATATGGCAGGTCGAGTTGATAGCCCACTGTACGGCATGTTTGCGATGCGTTCAGAGATTGCAAAAATTATCACACCGGGAGCGGGTAAATTGAACGAATACTTCATTACTGCCCCGCAAGACCCTTATCGTGGTTTTAGTTTGAAATGGGATGGCGAATGGCAAGTGACTTATGAGACTTTCCGAGATATGGGCGCTGCTTATGCGGTTGGTTTGGTTCTGATTTACTTGCTGGTCGTAGCGCAGTTTGGTTCGTATTTGACGCCCTTGATCATCATGGCACCGATTCCATTGACGATTATCGGAGTGATGCCCGGACACGCTTTGCTTGGCGCGCAATACACTGCCACCAGCATGATCGGAATGATTGCGCTCGCGGGAATTATCGTTCGCAACTCAATATTATTGGTTGACTTTATTCACGTCCAAGTCGCTTCGGGCATGGACTTCAAAGACGCTGTAGTGAGTTCTGCGATCACGCGAGCCCAACCGATAGCTTTAACTGGACTCGCAGCGATGATGGGTGCGTTCTTTATTTTAGATGACCCGATTTTTAATGGCTTAGCGATCTCATTAATTTTCGGTATTTTTGTTTCTACTTTATTGACTTTGGTCGTGATTCCACTTTTGTATTTCATGGCGTATCGCCACAAATACGAAGTGGTCGTTGAGATCGAGTAATGGTTGGTTAATTGTTGAGTGTAATTGTGTATTTTTTTAGGAGAAGATCATGACTTCATGGCAAATGGTACGTGTTATTGCGGGTTCTTTTATTTTGTTGAGTTTAGCCTTGGGTATTCCAGGTAGCCCATTGTTTACTAGTCAATGGTTCCTAGCATTTACCGCTTTTGTTGGCGCAAATATCTTACAAAGTGGTTTGACGAAATGGTGTTTGATGGAAACAATAATGCGTAAATTGGGATTCAAAAAGGGCGAGTAAACGACCTGCTGAGTTTTCAGCGACGCAAAATAGCGAGGGACAGAAAATGCAATTAGTGTGCACAAATTGTAATGCGACAAATCGCGTACCGAATGAACGACTAGGAGATCAACCAGTTTGTGGAAAATGTGGACAGGCATTGATGAGTACGCATCCCGCTCAACTGAGTGAGCAACAGTTGCCCAAGTTTCTTAGTCACACTGAACTTCCAATATTGATCGATTTTTGGGCTGCTTGGTGTGGACCTTGTCGTGCTATGGCACCGCAGTTTGAACAGGCTGCAATGGCGGCGCCGAATATTCGTTTTGTTAAGGTAGACAGCGATGCCGCACCGATTGCCAGTCAACAGTTTGGCATTCGCAGTATCCCAACTTTGCTGTTAATGCGAGATGGGCGTGAAATTGCGCGGCAAAGTGGTGTGATGCCTGCGCAGCAAATCATTGAATGGGCAAATAGGCATTTGAATTCGCCTTAGGAAGTTCGTTGTGGCAGCGTGCCAATTTCTTGAAGGTGACGAAGAACTGTTTTTTGAGGTATTTTTGAATTCCAATAATAGGAGGAGATATGGCACATATTGTTATTTTGGGAGCAGGAACAGGCGGAATGCCAGCTGCTTATGAGTTGCGCGAAAAACTGGACAGTGCGCATCAAATTACGGTAATCAATGCGGTCGATTATTTTCAGTTTGTGCCTTCGAATCCTTGGGTTGCGGTGGGATGGCGCCAACGTGAAGCTATTACCTTTGAGATTCGACCGTACCTAGAGAAAAAAGGAATTCAGTTTATTGCTCAGGCAGTCACACAACTTCGACCAGAGGAGAACACATTAACTTTAGCGGACGGCACAACTCAGCATTATGATTTCTTGGTCATTACGACTGGCCCCAAATTAGCATTTGACGAAGTGCCAGGAGCGGGGCCTGCTGGATTTACTCAATCGATATGTTCTATAGATCATGCTGAACATGCCTTTGCCGCATACCAAAAGTTCCTTGATGAACCGGGGCCTGCAATCGTTGGTGCGATGCCTTCCGCGTCGTGTTTTGGCCCAGCTTATGAATTTGCCTTTATCCTAAACACGGATTTAAAACGTCGGAAAATTCGTCACAAAGTGCCGATGACGTATGTCACCAGCGAACCTTATATTGGGCACCTCGGTTTAGGTGGAGTTGGTGATTCTAAATCCATGTTGGAAAGTGAGTTCCGCAACAACGATATCAAGTGGATTTGTAATGCGAAGACGACCCGTGTAGAAGATGGCAAAATGTATGTGAGCGAGATGGATGATATGGGCAATCTCAAAAAGGAACATGAGCTCCCATTTAAATATAGCATGATGCTACCGTCTTTCCGCGGTGTTGATCCAATCGCCGCGGTTGAGGGGCTTTGCAATCCGCGTGGATTTGTGATCGTTGACGAATTCCAACGTAGCAAAAAGTTCGCCAATATTTATTCAGCGGGGGTGTGTATCGCGATTCCACCGGTCGAGGTGACTCCGGTTGCAACCGGTGCGCCTAAAACCGGTTACATGATCGAAACCATGGTCACCGCAATTGTGCATAATATTGAAGCAGACCTCAGAGGTACG
This sequence comes from Affinundibacterium fentianense, assembly GCF_018139545.1. GTDB lineage: Bacteria > Pseudomonadota > Gammaproteobacteria > Burkholderiales > Burkholderiaceae_D > Undibacterium > Undibacterium fentianense. The sequence continues at coordinate 294,828 of NZ_JAGSPJ010000006.1, forward strand.
CCAGCGACAGCAAAAGGAAGTTGGAATGCGATATGTTTAGCCGACATGGGTGATACTGGTGCTGCATTCGTCGCATTGCCACAGATCCCACCCCGGAATGTGAATTGGTTCAAAAAAGGAAAGTGGGTACACTATGCAAAAATTGCGTTTGAAAAGTATTTCATTCGGAAAATGAAGACGGGAAATTCTGAACCAATTTACGAAAAATACGTGTTAAAAATGTTGGGTATTGAACGTTTAGATAAATAACACGGTAAAAAAATACGAGCATCAAAACGCATACTCTGAAATTATTCTCATGCTTCCGGACGTCTTCGTGCTGGCATGGGGATTCGCTCTACTTCTCCAGGGACCTGATGCATACCGCTATCAGGTTCTTCTATTTCCCAAGCCTGTGCCGCTGCATCGATATCCGATTGATGGCTCGCAACAAAATTCCACCAAATAAAGCGATGACCAAGCGCTTGACCGCCAATCACGACAAAGCGAGCAGGCAAATTTCCGCTGCTAAGCACGAGCGGTGCCGATTGGAGTTGCAAAGTGTTTGCTTCCATCACTGCATCGACATTGGATAATTCACCCTCAATAGGATAGATCGCCTGTTCATCTGCGAGCATAGGTAGTTCCCATGTGCTGTTGGCGGCAATTTGTATGTCTAAATAGAGAGTGGGAGAGAGAGTAGGAACGGGGGATTTTTTTTCAAATGCTTGACCCATGAGCACTCGTATTGAAATTGGGCCTATGTCTATATGGGGAATATGAACTGCAGGGACATGATGAAAAGCCGCCGCGATTTTTTCTTGGCCAGTTGGCAGCGCTATCCATAATTGTAAGCCGTGATTGGTGTAATTTTTTTCTCGCATTGCGGGAGGCCGTCGCTCGGAATGAACGATACCTTTTCCAGCAATCATTAAATTGATTGCACCCGGTTCAATATTCTGCGTGTAACCCAAATTGTCTTTGTGTTGAATGACCCCATCAAATAGGTAGGAAATGGTTGCCAGCCCTATGTGTGGATGGGGACGTACATCGTGGTTATCCTCAGGCTTGATGGACACAGGGCCAAAGTGATCAAAGAAAATAAACGGCCCTACAGCCTGCCGCAATGCGTTGGGTAGTAGCCGTCGAACGATGAAGCCACCACCAAGATCTTTGTTGTGAGCCTTTAGATGGACAAGTGTAGTCATTTTATGCGCTCCACATTCGTATGGATTTCTGTGTTGACTGTGGTCATTAATTTGTGAATGGGACATTTTTCTGCGACGGCGACTAATTGCGCAAACTCTGCATCACTGAATTCACCTTGAATCTGCAGATTCGCGGTGAGCCTGTAGATTCCTTGTCTCTCTTGACTGTCGTCTCGTGTGATGTGGGTGTCGATATGGGTGACGGGAATATTCTTTTTGCGGGCGAACCACATGACGGTGAGTGCTTTGCATGAGGCAAGTGCCGCGTCGTAAAGATCATGTGGGCTTGGCCCAAGATCCTCCCCGCCTTCAGCGATCGCGACATCGGTATCGAATTGTACGCGTTGAACTAGCAAGGTTTGCGCCAGCAGTGCATCCGGCTTACTGTGTAATTGTATGCTCATGTTGAAGTTTTCTTTCCTTGTTTCGACTGAATATGGTCGCTTGGCCGTCTGCTAGAGATTTTCGGCTTTGGTGCGTGTTTTCGCTACCGTTTTTCCTGAAGATACAATAATACCTGCGACTATGCAGATGAATGCGGCAAAGTGATACCAATGTGGTTGCTCGCCGAGAATGATTGTCGACAAAAGTGCAGTGAACAAGGGTGTGAGATTGACAAAAAATCCCGCTACATCCGCCCCAGCTTTTTGGACACCCGTTCCCCAGCATCGAAATGCAATAATCGCTGGTCCGATGGCGACGAAAAGTATCGCAAATGCCAATTGCCAACTCCAATGTATATGGAAATCGGTGTAGTGCCATTCTGCTGCACTAAAACCAGCGGACCAAATTAAGCCAAATGTAATTTGTGCGAGTAAAAATTTTGCCCATTGATGTCGAACATCAGCAAAACGCTGTTGATTGCTTAACATCCAACTATAAAAGGCCCAAGCGATGCTCGCAGCAAGCATCAAGATATCTCCGATGACTAAATGCAATGCCATGAGTTGTTTGACACTACCGCGGCTCAAAACGATCAAGACACCAATGATGGAGAGTATCGCACCGAAGACTTGCTGTTGCCTAATCGGCGCATTAAAAAATAGGGCGCCAATGAGCAACATCCAAATTGGAATGCCGGAAGCGACCAAAGTAACATTGATGGGACCAGAGCTTTGCAATGCGAGATATTGAAGCGCGTTATAAAGCCCGATTCCGAACAAACTCAACAAGGCATAATGCCTCGCCTCGCGCCAGACACTGCTGTCACGTCGAAAAATCGGATAGGCAATCGGCAATAAGAGAAAAAACGCACAGAGCCAGCGCAAAAAATTTAAGCTCATGGGCGGAATATCTTGATAAATCAGGCGCCCGACGATGGCATTACCCGACCACATCAGTGGCGGAACAGTGAGGAGCGCAATGGTAGTGGGGGACAGTTTTGAACGCATAATCTGAATACTGTTTGTATGCGCCTATTATTGATCAAAACGCGGTTCCATGCTGAAACCGACCAATACCGCCCGACTTTGCAGGGAGGGCGGAGGAAAAAATGACCAACGCGGAAGTCGAGAATACGCGCTGGTCGTTCAAACCAGAATTTGCTTACTTTGTACCGGCGCTTGATTTAGGGTAGAGGGGAACTAGTTTTCGAAATATATGACTGACAGAAGTATTTGCTTTCTGACCTACGGGTTGTGCACCATTGGTATGGCAGGCGAAGCAATTGCTACCATTATTTTTTTTGCTGTCGATGCCTTGATCGTAGGTTTCCATTGTCGTGTTCGCAAGCAAATTCGTTCCGGCTTGGTTGCTAGTCGTGACGACCTGTCCGCCAACAGTCCAAGTGGCCCCGGTGAGAATGTAATTGGCGCGGATGTCTCCTTTAAGCAATTGGCTGCGAACACTATTGTTGGTTGAAATGACCTCGGTATTCTCCAAAGTCGCATTGCTCGCGTCTGAACCAGAACCAAATGCTTTTAGGCGTAGGGTGTCGCTCGCTGCGACTCCCGTTGGGACGAGTGCAGCAATGTAATTTGTACTTGAAGCCGGACATTGATCGCCAACATTTTGTGAGGCGCAGAATTTGGCTTTTTGCACGTTATAAGTGGTAGCATCGGGGGCAGCGAAAAGCCATTTCCCATGACTATTCTGAGGCACAGTGATAGTTTTATTCACGCTATTGGTATAGGTATAGGCGGTATTGGGTGCATTATTCATATGTTCGAAGGTCGCCCAAATCATCTCAGGATGTCCCTTTGCACTTCCTACTACATGCATACCAACAAGTGCTAAGGTCAGCGACTTGTTCTTGCCTGTCGGTATCCATAACATCGGATTTGATTTGTCATACTCTGGTACCTGTGTTTTGACGCTGAGGTAGTCGCCTAATTTGAATCCTAGCGCTTCAATTCCTGTTGCGTCTATCCAAGCTGATTTAATTTCCATGGCCAGTGCTTCCTTGTCTGGGAAGGTGACTCCCTTGCTAGCAGCGTAGGCAATTACAGGATCGAGTTCTGCTTGTGTGGTCGGGAATAAAGCGGTTGGGAAATTACCAGGTGGTGAAATGTTGTTGGAGTTCGGGATACTTCCGTTCGCAATACCTGTTTGGAAGTAGGCAAAAACATCGTTCACCATCGTTGCGTAGTAAACCAGAGATTGGTTTTGTCCTAGCAGTACGGCTGATGTGCCTGCTTGACCTTGGGTCGGTTCAATCGTGTTCCCATTGGAATCGACGAATACGACTTTATTGCTCCCATGTCGAAACGCCTGCACCATATTTTTTGCAGTCCGCGTGTCGAGGGTGGAAAGATGCGGTGCGACTTTGGCCGCGAGCTGGGTATTTAAAACTGGTTTCTCCGGAAGCGAAATTTTCTGGTTGTTACTATCAAAGAAGACAGGGCGCTTTCCTGTTGCGGTTTCGATCCGTTCGATTTCTATGTCTTTACCATCGCTATTCTTAATTAGTGACTTGCCGTTATTGGCTAAGGGTGCTGGCAGGACTTCGAATGCACGTCCTTTCTTATCAATAATGCGTTGCAGACCATTTGGACCCGCTTGTGCTGCTCTAATGTTAAGTAAAGGTAAGGGGGTATTAATTTGATTTTGCGAATAAGTTCGCTGGCCATTTGCATTGGGTCCAGACACATTGTAGAAAATCGGTGTATTGAATACAAAGCCATTGCCTCCATAAGTTTTTGGCGCGGGTGAAGTTAACCATAAAAACATTTGCTCGGACCATTGATAGAAATCACAATCGCCACCATTCGGAAAATTCATGCTGTTGGCCGGATTGACCGGGCCATTTAGAGTGACTGTGCCGCTAAACCAATTTTTGAAGTTTTGTGGCGCAACAGAACAGAGTGCCTTGGCATCTTGAGGTAAGATAGTTTGCGCTTGGACTGAACCAAGGTAGAGCGGTAAGCAACTGAGTGTCGCTATCGTCAACAACCGCAAAGATTTTTTACAAGCTTGGTCAGACTGGATCATGGATTTACTTTGTTTCATGGTATTTCTCCATTGATTGAAAATGAAAAATGCGTTCACTATCACTGCAGATTGGGTCTTTCCTGTGCCTTTAATTTGCCCAATCCTACATTTCACGAAACACCTTCCTCCTGCCTTGATCGTTCTTTTTATTGCATTGCTACTTGTGGAAAGACGGGCGAGGTATCGGGATGTCAATTCTCGTGCTGTGCGAAAACGATGACAGCAATTCCTATGCCACTTGATTGCGTGGGACGTTTTTTCCCTCTGTGTACGGGAAAACTCCTAGTTTTATTCGGGAACGAACATGACGTGAAATGGCGACCTTTTGTCCCTATTTAGTCAACATTACATGTAATGCCTAACTTATTGGCATGCAATTTTTAAATCTCTTTACGCTCTATCAGCTTGGCACTTACCGGGTTTTTAATTTGCTTCGCGTTTGCTCACGCGCGAGAAAAATCGAGAGCTCGTCATTTAAGTCGATTTTCGACCTAATTAAATCAGTCTTTTATATTTGACATATAAAATCGAGTAGGGCACTCTCAAGCTTTTCGATCTTTGCAAGGAAAATGTTATGCCAGTTTATCGTTCGAGAACCACGACTCATGGTCGAAACATGGCGGGTGCGCGTGCACTGTGGCGCGCGACGGGAATGAAGGATGGTGATTTTGATAAACCCATTATCGCAGTGGTGAATTCGTTTACCCAGTTTGTACCCGGGCATGTACACCTAAAAGATCTCGGACAATTGGTGGCACGTGAGATCGAGGCTGCTGGTGGTGTCGCTAAAGAATTTAATACGATCGCAGTTGACGATGGCATTGCGATGGGACACGGTGGTATGTTGTATTCGCTCCCTTCACGTGAGTTGATCGCCGATTCTGTGGAATATATGGTGAATGCCCATTGTGCAGATGCGATGGTCTGTATTTCAAACTGCGACAAAATTACACCTGGAATGTTGATGGCAGCAATGCGTTTGAATATTCCTGTCGTTTTCGTCTCGGGTGGACCAATGGAAGCGGGGAAAGTATTGGCCAGTCTTCATCCAGCGAATCCGAGCGAACAAAAAATCATGAAAATCGACCTGGTCGATGCCATGATCAAGGCAGGTGATAGCAAAGTAAGTGATGAAGAGATTGGCCGAATCGAACGTTCGGCGTGTCCTACTTGTGGCTCGTGTTCTGGAATGTTCACAGCGAATTCGATGAACTGCTTGACCGAGGCATTAGGTCTGTCACTTCCCGGCAATGGAACAATTTTGGCGACGCACGCCGATCGCAAAGAACTATTTTTGCGTGCAGGTCGCTTGATTGTGGATATTGCTCGTCGATACTATGAACATGACGATGAAAGTGTTCTGCCAAGATCAATTGCCAACAAGGCGACGTTTGAAAACGCTATGGCGTTAGATGTCTCGATGGGCGGTTCGACAAACACGGTTTTGCATTTATTGGCAGCGGCAAACGAGGCTGGTGTGGATTTCACAATGGCTGATATTGATCGCATTTCGCGCAAAGTACCTTGCTTATGCAAAGTCGCACCGATGACAGATAAGTATCACATCGAGGATGTTCACCGTGCGGGTGGGATTATCGCGATTCTAGGTGAGCTCGCGCGCGCAGGATTATTTGATACGAGTCGACCGACGATTCATGCGCGTACATTCGCTGAAGCGATTGCTGCGAATGATATTGCTGTTTGCGATGATCCTGCTGTCAGAAAATTATTTATGGCAGCGCCCGGTGGTGTTCCGACACAGCTTGCGTTTTCGCAAGAACAGCGATTTGACAGTCTTGATACGGACCGCGCCGCCGGCTGTATTCGTGATTACGCCAACGCCTATTCGAAAGATGGTGGGCTGGCTGTGTTGTATGGCAACTTGGCGGAAAAAGGTTGTATCGTTAAAACCGCGGGGGTTGATGAAAGCATCTTACGCTTTAGCGGGAAGGCACGTGTATTTGAAAGTCAAGATGCGGCTGTCGATGCAATCCTAGGAGACACTGTACACGAAGGTGATGTTGTCATTATTCGTTACGAAGGCCCCAAAGGTGGTCCAGGTATGCAGGAAATGCTCTACCCAACGTCTTACATTAAGTCGAAAGGCTTGGGTAAGGCCTGTGCGTTGTTCACGGATGGGCGCTTTTCAGGGGGATCGTCAGGTCTGGTGATTGGACATGCATCACCCGAGGCAGCGGAGGGAGGCGCGATCGGTCTGGTCGAAGAAGGTGATCGTATCTTGATTGATATTCCAAGCCGTCGTATTCATTTGGATATCAGTGATGAGACTTTGGCTCAGCGCCGTGCAAAGATGGAAGAGAAGGGTGCTGATGCCTGGCAACCGCTCAACCGTCAGCGATATGTTTCGCAGGCATTACAGGCTTATGCGGCACTCGCTACTTCTGCTGATAGAGGGGCCGTGCGCGACATTTCGCAATTGCGCAGATAGACAATATTCTCTGCGTCACCGCAACAATCAAGTTGCTGGGGAAATCAACACCTCTTAAATTTGCGCGGTGATACCGACATCACTATTTTGTGATGTCGGTGAATGCTATTTCAATGAGTGCCAATTTTTTGAGGAATCGATTTGTGGTTATCTGACGTGCCGAAAGTCGGATGTCGTTCGGCAATAATGATTGAATATGAGATCGTCTCGATTTCGATTCAAAATTCCCACCTATATTGGTATTCAGTTTTAAGAAATTGAAGACCGTATTGAAAGTAAGATGCCTAGCTTGATTGGATCGATAAATGGATTGATCAGCAGGGGTTGGCATTATTAGTTGAGATCGACATGCTCATCGGGTTAGCGCAATTAAATTCGGAATTATTGGGCATTGAGCGATCCATCATGGCGACAAGCTGTCGATTGAGAGCCTTATTCTGTTGGCTGCATATTGTGATTTATGCCTCGTCCAAACGAAAGTTTGTAGCCTGCCAACGGCGTTACATGTTTGATTTGGGTAATTTCATGCGTTAATTAGTGATATGCCTCAAGCTCGGTTTCTGCTGACTTGCCCCTAGTCGTTTATACTCTTGGTTTTTGGCACCAATAGACGTATCTTATTTGCAATAGTCTGCGGTGCTGCAAGTCGATCGTTTTTGCTTTTGCAAGAATAAACTGTGAGAACACTATGTCAAGTTTGGATTTGCCTGCGATTCAAGGTGAGCAGGCATTGGAATATGTCGATTCATGTGCTTTGCCCACAACTTGGGCAAATTTTACGATGCATGCGTTTATCGACCCCGCTTCGGGGAAAGAGCATATCGCCTTGAGTTTAGGTGACATCGCAGATGGTCAACCTGTATTGGCACGTATTCATTCTGAATGTCTGACTGGTGATGCTTTGTTCAGTAAGCGTTGTGACTGCGGGCCACAATTAGAATTGGCAATGCAAAAGATCGCTGCGGAAGGGCGAGGATTGATTTTGTATCTGCGTCAAGAAGGGCGTGGTATCGGCTTATTGGCGAAAGTGCAAGCCTATCATCTTCAGGACGAAGGTGCCGATACAGTTGAAGCCAACCAACGATTGGGATTTGCCGCAGACCAACGCAGTTACAGTTTGTGCGATCCTATGCTCAAGCATCTTGGGGTAACAAGTGTCAAATTAATGACAAACAATCCTCGAAAAGTGTCCGCGTTGCAGTCCATGCAAATTACAGTTGCAGAGCAAATCCCTTTAATCATTGCACGGAATCCCTACAATGAGCGTTACCTCGCCACCAAAGCAACCAAGCTTGGTCATATGTTGGCCCCCGAGCTATAAACGCCTGCTTTGGAAGTGTATTTCTTAGCGATGTAGGAAAGTCGGATCCCAAATTGGATCAGGCTCATTAGAAACCACGAATCGTGCATTTTCACTTTGAATCGCAATGACCTCATTCGCGACGTGTTTTGGCAATCCACGTCTTCTGACCGGCCGATTTTGAATGAATAAGGATTCTAAGTAATTTTTCAAATAGCGAGGGTCACCGGCGAATAGACAAATTTTTTGCCAGATATGTGGGTACTCTTGCTGAATAAAGGCGTCGGGAGTAATACGCTTGATTGCCGCTAAGGAAAGAGCATTGGGGTTGCCATGCTCGATGTAGGTAAACGCTTTTTCCTGAAGTTTGCTCGGATCTTTTAAATCCTCATCGAGGAAAAGTTTCCCAATCGTTTGCATGCTAGTTTCTGCTTTGGGGGCGTTTAATTCAGAGTACGGCGCCAATGTTCGTAGAATTTGTTCGGCTGATGGTAGTGCCGACCGATTCCAACGAACGCACTTAATACCTGCACTTTTTAATAGTTTTCGTGTTGGATATTCCTCATCGGCGGCACTCGTACTTTCCTCTTCGAGCTCGATGACACAAAGCAGTTCAACGTCTTTATTAAAGACGCCAAAATCAATATGTCGAGAGGCAAGTTTTTGACGCATGATGGCGCGTTTCTTGTCATGACTAATATGCGGTTCGAGGATTGCCGCCAATTGAATTTGTGGAAAAATCAGACAATTTGGCAATGCCTTTTGCAAGCGCATGAAGAAAATTTGTTGATTAGGGTCGAAGAATGGACGTTGTTCGCAATCAGGAATCCCTTTCGAATCTTTGTCCAGAAATTGTGAAAACATCGTGGCACCAGCTTTCAAGGAAGAGCTTCAAGGTTTTTTTGCAATATACTTTTAATTTAAGATAATGCAAGATAATTGTCGGTAAAGTGCCTTGAATGGCGTCTTATTTCTGATAAGCGGTTGTAAGTGTCAAGACCTATGATAGGGTTCCATCGATCAGATTGTCACCTTGATTGATGCGGTAAATGGACGGGAATTCTGTCGCTGGAAAAGTGCGGCTAAATGGACTCAGCGTGCTATTTTGCGACACGCTGAGATTGCTCGGGAAGTGAACGCTCGCTGGACTGGTTGCTCAGTAATTGCCCATATAGTCGCGTTTGCCTAAATCGACGCCATGATGACGTAAGATGGCATAGGCGGTTGTCACGTGGAAGAAAAACTGTGGTAAGCCATAGCTCAGTAAATATGCCGTGCCTGTCAGCGTTTTTTCCTTCGGTGTGCCAGGGCGCAAGATAATTTGACGGGATTCGCTTCCGTCAAATTGACTTGCTTCCAAACTCGTAAGAAAGTTGAGCGTTTTGCTTAAACGTTGTTGTAATTCTTCAAAGCTGGTTTCTGTATCTTGGAAATCGGGAAGCTCAACGCCTGCTAGTCGACCTGCAACACTTTTTGCAAAATCTGCGGCGATTTGTATTTGCCTGATCAGGTGAAACATATCTGGTGCGAGGCGCGCTTGAAGAAAGACTTGATCATCAATCTTTTTTTCTGTGGCATGGGCTTGGGCTTTTTGTAAAATCACTTGCAAACTTCCAAGCATTTGTTTGAAAACGGGGACGGATGTGGAATACATTGTTACGCTCATCGCTTACCTTTATGAGATATCAAAGTGATTGGTCAATAAAAGACGAACTCTATACGCTGATCGATGTTGACACGGGAAAATCACAAGCCCAGCGTTCCGCATCGTACGATTTTTCACTTGAATGAATTTAATTAAAAACGCATTGCGCATACATTGGTATGCGCAATGCACAAAGTGCGTCCGTGATTGTGACGACTTTTTGTACGCCTGAGGCACAAGTTAGCTGCTATAAGCGGATCAAGAAAAAGCAGGTAACTGATAACCTTCAATTTGGGCAGCGCTCACCAACTTTGCTAAATATGCATGAGTCGCTTTACGTCCTTCCATGTCAGTCAAATAAGCTTGCAGACGTTCTTTCACTTCATCAAAGCTGACCAAATCACCACCTTTACGGCCAGTCACTTGGATAATGTGATAACCAAATTGCGTCTCGATCAGTTCGGGTGTGATTTGTCCAGCCTCGGTGGAGAACACTGCTTGTTCAAATTCAGGTACCATTTGGCCGCGTCCAAACTCCCCTAAGGCTCCGCCTTCTTTACCCGATGGACATGCAGAATGTTCACGTGCCATCGCTGCAAAACCAGCTGGATTTTTTTGTAGATCCGCTAAGATACCTTCGGCCTTTGCTTTGACGAGACTAGCCGCCAATCCTTCACCTGGAGTGAATAAGATATGGCTTGCTGCTGCCATTTCGCCCTGTTTGAAACTAGCACTGTTTTCTTCATAAAAAAGACGGCAGCTTGCCTCATCCACTTCATCAATTTGTACTTCTTGTTGCAAAAGTGTGCCGATGATTTCTTCTTCGCTTCCAACATTAATTTGATGTTGTGCAGCTTCGGCGATCATTAATTGACGCAAAATTAATTCTTGGATAGCGCTATCGCGTAATTGTTCGCCTTCTGGATGGCCAGCTGCGCGGGCACGTTCCATTTCAGCTTGGATGGTTGCTTCATCGATTTCATTGCCGTTGACGCGAATAGTCATGATGTTCCTAACGAGAGAGGTAAAAAAATAAAAATGAGAGGATGTCGTGTTTTATTGTGATGTATCCCTACTCTTTACACGAACAGAATGGGATTTTGCGTTTTAAATTAGTTAGTACAATATTGTGTTGCTTTGATTCTTATACTTTGATTGCAAAATAAAGCAAAGTGCAAAATGGGCGGATCGAGCGACAAGCTAACAGCCGATACTGAAATCGGAAATTGGGTCTTAATCGCAAATTTCAAGCAAAACCCAGCGAATTTGGTTTGAAAATCGGATAACTTACAGAAATTTTTATCTCATTTGCAAGCAAACTATCGACGCAGAATCGTCCGCGGCAAATTCTACCGTATTCTTAAGGGCTTCAATCGCAATTCCTTGTTCTTGGTAAGCTAATAGTGCATAGAAAGAATGGATAGCATTTCTTGATGAGTGATGTCACGCGCAATTCACCGCACCTTTGACAAACGAATTCCTGGTGTTTATTGAAAGCAAAATGAAACCGAATAAAGTAAGGCAAACTAGGCATTCATCGCCGCTAATTGCGCGCGAAGTGCCGACACCTCTGACTTCAGTGCTTGATTCTCGATTCGTAAACGTGACAATTCCGACTGAAGGGAGTCATTTGCTTGGATAGAAGGCGCATTCATTGATGGACCGGACGCGGGAGTCAACTCTGTCGCTGTCTCGTTCGACGCACTGTTTTCAGAATTAGGAGTGCTTTCTTCGTCTTTACGTGCACGTGGCTGACGTACTTGGCGCAGCTGACGTGCAGCTTGCTGTAATTCTTTTTTTCCACCAGCAACTGCGGCAACTTGCTGTTCCTCAGGCAATGATGCAATGGTTGCGGCGGTATTAATGGAAATGGTTCCGGCGCGTACTGCTTCGACTAATTCTGGCGTCGCTGCTTTTCGTATCTTTTCAATTTGAGCCACTGCGGGTTTGCTTAGGCCTGCCACCTTCGCGATTTCTTCGCGAGTTTCAACGGACACGGGATCGGGTTCCTTAGCTACCTGTTCAGCTTCAGCAGCTTTTTCTTGACTGCTTTTGTTTTTGCGGCGACTGGTGATGATTTCTTTCTTGCGTAGTGCGAGAACGCCGCGCTGAAAGCTCGACACACTGCGGCGAGCGAGATGATTGTCAATCATCCATAACATGACATCTTCAATACTCGAAAATTGATCATTTTGCTTAGTTGTAAAGGGAATGCTATGTTTTTGGCAAATCGCGTACCGATTATGTCCATCGATGAGTGTTTCTCCCCATAGAACCAAGGCATCTCGACAACCTTCACGTAGCAGACTACGCTCAAGTGCGAGATATTCATGGGTCGTGAGTGGGTCAATGTAATCGCGTAACTCTTGATTAATGATGATATTCATTTTGCTTGCTAAGCCTTCATTCTGTCTTATGCCGATCAACCGAGCGACATGATGTGTCCTGTCGCAACTCGACAGGCTGACTGTAAAAAAGTCCGATACTTTACAGCATTCCCTTAATGCGGTCATGACCAGAACGGCTTATTGGAAGTATTGTGCCGTTATGCATCACCACCTGATAGCTATCTTTGGAAGCACGTTCGATACACTTTAAGGCTTGAAGACGGATGATGCTTGAGCGATGAATTCGGACAAATTGTTCTGCGTTGAGTTGTTTCTCTAATTCAGCAAGACTTTGCGTTTTCAATAGTGACCGGCCTGCGAAATGGATCTGAACATAGTCATCTTGCGCCACAATATAATCAATTTGTGCCGTAGGAATCACAAAAGTTTGACCACGATCTTTTACCAAAATCCTCTCGATATTTGTGCTTGCTTGCTTGATTAAGCCTTGTATTGATGAGTCGGATTGACCGATCAATTTACGTGCCTTATTGAGTGCCTCATCAAAGCGCTGCTGAGAAAAAGGTTTAAGCAAGTAGTCGACTGCATGTTGATCAAAAGCTTGTAGTGCGTATTGGTCATATGCGGTTGTAAAAATCACGCCTTGTTGACGGTTCGTCGCCTGCAATACCTCAAAGCCATTCAATTTCGGCATTTGTATATCAAGGAAAATTAAATCTGGCTCTGAGGCAAGTATGGAATCTACCGCTTGGATCCCGTTGTCACATTCTCCAATAATTTCTATGTCCGAGTGGTGGCGAAGGAATTCTCGCGTCAGTCTTCTTGCAAGTTCCTCGTCATCGATGATGAGTGCACTTAGTTTATTTTTCATGAATGTCAGTATGTCGGAAATTCTGTTGACAATTTTTTGTATTCATCGTTCAAGCGGAAGGGCAATTTCCACCCGAAACGAATGTGGATTTCGTTGCGATTCAACGCGAGATTTGTCACCGTATAGACTTTGAATGCGGGCACTAAGGTTTTTTAAACCTGTCCCAGTTCCAATCGCCAAACTTGGCACAACATCGATCGGATTTTCAATGGAGATAAAGAGCCATGGCGCGCGGATCTTGCTGGTGAGATGAATCGTTCCTCCGTCAACCAGATCACGTATTCCATGCTTTATTGCATTTTCAAGCAGAGGTTGAAGCAACATGGGAGGGAGAAGACATGATTCCGTGTCTGGGTTGATATCCATCTGTATTTGTAATTTTTGCCCGAAACGAATTTTCTCTATCGTTAAAAAATGCTTGCAAAGTGCGATTTCCTCAGCGAGTGTAATTTTTTGTCTTTCGGAGAGTGATAGTGTGAGTCGAAAAAACTGCGCTAATTCTATGGTCATGTTTCTGGCTGCATTCGCATCGATTGCGGTAAGCGCACTGATTGAATTGAGGCTATTAAATAGAAAATGCGGATTGATTTGCGTTCGCAACACTTGCAGTTCAGCTTCGCGGGCAAGTACTTCAGATTCAGCTTCTCGACGTTCGGCATATCTGACATTATCAAATGCAATTAAGACGTCGTAGGCTAGGAGAGACAGGAGATAAAATAAACTACCACTGATAATAATAAAAACAGCGATAGGGTAAGTGAACGGAATTCCAAAGCGCGCTTCGTGAAGAAAGCTAATGATGACATTCCAGCCACCGCAGATTAAAGAAAAAATAAGCCCAGAAATAAAAGAAGTACCACCAAACAGGCCACACACCAATAAGAAACGTCGTTTTTTAATTGGGAGTGACCGGCAAACATAGTAGGCAGATGCGGATACGAAACTGAATATAATCGCGGGAGGAATCGCGAATATGAGCGCCCGTTCCCAATTCGTCAAATTGCTTAAGACGAGTGCGACAGCCATCAAAATACCAATCATCAGCCAGACCAAAGTCGTGAGAAATGCTGTACGTAGATTAGCGATAAAAGGATTCATGGATTGGTTTCGATTGGAATTACGAATCAATTAATGGATAGGATCACAGTTCAATATGCTAAAAAAATCATCACCGGGAGCAGGTCAATTGGAAGCGAGGATTTGGCTGGGACGCGTTGGGGGTAACGAATTATCCCGAGAATCCCAGCATCTTGCTTCACTTATTCATTCACTTATTCATTCAGTTTTTGATTTCTACGCCACCCATGACAGCTGTTCCCGTAATAATCAGGCGCTTCGTTGAGTTCATACCGGGGACAGTCGAATCTTCAAAACCGCCGAGTAAAGCTGAACCATTATTCACAACGGCCCAGTCTTGTGGAATTTTGATAGAAATACCGCCCCAAAATGCAAACACATTAATCACGGCTTCGCCTTGTATTGAAGCATTCCGGAGATCCAATTCTACGCCACCCATGACAGCGGTGATTTCACCGCCACGGAAATTTTGTGCGGCAATATTGCCCTGTGATCCGCTCATAATGGCGACAATATCAATTTGACTGTCTTCCCCCCCTGGCGCAGGATTTAAGACGGCACCTTCTAAAGTCTTGACGGTTTTATCTTTAAAAATGAATAGCACGCCAGCAAGAATTAAAAATATGGGCCACCAATCGCGAATACGCACATTTAATATGCCAAGATGGTTGAGCGTCATGATGCTGCCAACGAGGATCAAGCCTCCTCCTACAATTGTGCCGGATCGACCACGTGATTGCGACAATTTAATCGCGCCAAATACGATAAAAATCGTTGGCCAAAATTGGAGTAGGTCGCGAGTACTGAAGATTCTAAGATTGTCGACCAAAGCAAGTACGCCAAATATAATGATAAACACGCCAAATATTAAGCGTTGTTCAGGTTTTCTATTTTTCATGGTGTTGTCCTTAATTCAAATAGGGTGAACTTCGATGTTGTCGAAATCGGGTTCTTATTCTTTCGAGCGAACAAGATATTTTGCTAGTGAAGTGATACCGAGTCCGATGAGTAATATTGGCCAATGAATAAAGAAATTTAAGCCCCACATTCTCTCAAACATGGCATATAAAGTGAGTCCTAAAGCAATTTGAAAAACGCCATCGATTCGATCGCTGAGTTCGGGACCTCGAATAATTTTGATGCTACCGAACAATGATGCGAACAAAGCCCAAATTGTCCACCAGCGCCAATGCAAATCGATGATTTGGTATTGGTAAAGTAGAAAAACGCATCCGACCACTATTAGTGTCAGACCGAATTCAAATTGATCAAAGGATTTTCTTGTTTTCCGTACGCGGGTTTCATTGCTCATGTTGTGTTCTCCTGTCGGTTGTTTTACGTTTCAATGCTCACGCAACATGGATAAGATAGGACAGGCGATTGATCAAGTCATCTGCTTTTCGGTGAATGGCGGGAAGTGGTCGGTGAATGACGAAGAGGCGTCAGTGAAAGGCATCGAATTGAACTTTGTTGCTTACTTCAATATGCGTCGGAAGGTCAGATTGATGCGGCCAGAAATATGACTCTTTTCTTTGGCTATCGCATGTAACCAATGATGTTGAGTTTCTCCAGCCATGACTAAGAGGCTGCCATGAGCTAAGGGAATCTTGTATCTTAGTTCGGGGCGATGCTTATGTTTGAGTTGAAAGAGTCGCTCTTCACCGAGTGTCAGCGAGGCGATGACCGGCTGCGCTCCCAGCTCTTTCTCATCGTCACTATGCCATCCCATGCTATCTTGGTGATCGCGATAGTAATTCAATAGCACGCTGTTGAAGGCAGTATGGCAAGTATCTTCTAATTTTTCCTTGATTTGTAAGAGAACAGAGCTCCAAGCTAGAGGCTGCAATTTCAACCCAGAATAGGTATAAGTCGCATCCGCGTCGCCAAACCATGCACTCAAACGGGGTTGAAGCCGGACTATACCTGCTATTCGAATTTGCTCATGGCGCCACGGGATTTCTTGTTGAAGTTGTTGATAGAGCTGATCGGCTTCCGGCTTCGTATAGCAATGCGGAAAATATTGAATTTTCGCATCCGGAAGAGAGAGGATTTCGCTAATATCGGGTTTGTCGAACAGTGAGGATTGCTGCATTTTTGTGTCTTTGTTGTCTAACTTCCGACTAGGCGTCGCCGCTCGTATTCGATGCTGATGATGGTTCTTTGAACCGCGATGTCCATAGCATGCGGCAAATTGACAAAATCAAAACCAATTTGGAATCGGCCATTCTTCGTCTTTTCAATAAATGTAATGTGGCGAACGACCGCTGGACAATGTAGATTCGACTTCGGTGACAACGTGATCCAAACTTGAGGAATGGTGTCGCCGATTTTGAATTTGGGCTCACCTTCGATAACCACCCCAAAACCGCCGACACTTAAATCATGGATGGGCCAGTTGGCGATGAGGTCGCCATCTTCATCGCTCAGTTTGACTCGGAACGGATTCGCGATGGGCAACAGATTCCTGAAATTTTCACGTCTCTGCAGACGAATGATGCGCTCTGGAACGGGTACCCAAAAAGCCGCTTCATCGCCCCACATGAATTTCTGTGGATTGTAGCCAGTAAACTGCACGCGAATTCCGTCAGGGAAAGCCATAAACACACACTGCGGTGCTTTTTCTAAAAGCGCATTGGTCTTAGGATCACCACCCAAGTCAAACACTAGGCCATCTGGACGCGCCGACAAAATCAGGGAAAGCGTGAAATTTTGTCCGCCATTAAAGTAAATTGAGACCGGTTCTCGGCGATGTGCCAGATCGTTCAGTATGCTGAGAATTTCGACTTGTCCGAGAAGGAAGTACCGATCCTCAATTTCTTCATTGCTTAATGAGGCTGACATGTATTTCCTTTTGACTCAGGCAATCCTTGACTCAACAATAGACAAGACATAGGCGATGCTTACTGGAGAAGTTGAATAAAGTACTCGGCACTGCGAACGATGGATTTTGATTCCATGCCAAAAATATTTCGAGTTTCTTGCACCACGAACTCGTTGGTACCTTTGGTGCAGTACAGAACGCCTTCAAAATTGGTGCCCAAATAAGTGAACGGCGTTAGTTTCGTTTTCACAGGCGTATCGTTTGCCAGTAAAGCCCGTAATTTGCGTTCCACGTCGTATAGGCTGGCGACTTCGATTTTAACTAATCCTCCTTTGGGATTTGGGAAGCTTGTTGAAAAACTTGGATGTTGTCCCATAGGATTTTTTATGCCTATACGCACACCCAGCTTTAGAAACTTGCTGATGGCAAAAAAGTCCTCATCGGTAAACATGCGAGCTCTCCCAAGCGCAATTGAAAGTTGCTAGTTAGATTACCAGAAAGTTTCTTCTATCCCAATAAAATTGCAAGTTTTTCTCCGTTTCTATGGATGTGTTGTGGTGGAATTTGTTTATTTTGTAAAAAAATCAGCTTGCGCCAATAAATGGACACCAGATGCAGCATTTGTTTTACCATGATGACTTAAATCAATCTAGCCTTTAACTGTTTTAACAAATATTAACAATGAACCAACGAGAATCTGAATTTGAATTTA
This sequence comes from Affinundibacterium fentianense, assembly GCF_018139545.1. Taxonomy (GTDB): domain Bacteria; phylum Pseudomonadota; class Gammaproteobacteria; order Burkholderiales; family Burkholderiaceae_D; genus Undibacterium; species Undibacterium fentianense. Next base: position 312,667 of record NZ_JAGSPJ010000006.1, read on the forward strand.
TCAAAGGCCTTAGCGCGGAGCTATCTTCCCGCAATTTGGTATTTCCGACATCATTAAAGACCACAATGAAGATTCGGCAGGCTTTGGATGACGCTGATATGCCAAGTGAACAAGTGGCGCGAATCATTAGCACTGAACCTGTTCTTTCTGCGCAAGTGTTGATGTTGTCGAATACACCAATGTTCAATCGAACGTCTAAGAAGATCGAAGAGTTGAAAATCGCCGTAACCTTGCTGGGATTTGGCGTTGTGCGCAATATAGCAATCTCAGTTGGAATGAAGCAATTGCGTGACCAACAAGAAAATACCTCAATGTCAGAGCAGATGGAAGGATTGTGGACCCGAAGCATGCGGGTTGCGGCTTTGTCATTCGTGATTGCAAAGAATCGAACGAAATTGAGCCCTGATAAGGCCATGGTCGCGGGACTTTTGCATGATATCGGTAAATTTTATATTCTTAGTCGCGCCCATCAGTATCAAGGTCTTTTTCATTCAATGGAGGCCTTATGGGACTTGGTCGACCAATGGCATGCGGATATTGGTGTCGCCATTTTGGAAAGTTGGGAAGTTTCGGATGATATTCGCGAGGCGGTAATGGATCGAACGCGTGTTGATTTGCCAGAACATAGTCGCCCCACTTTGACGGATGTTGTTGCCGCGGCTGATTTTCTTGATGCAGGTTTTGTCAAACAATCATTAAAAGAAATCGATTGGAATGCGATGCCCGTCGCCTTAAAAAATTTGAATTTGAATGAGGAGCGGACTGAGCGTTTAATGATAGAGACAAGGCAAGAAATTGCCCAAATTCTGAAAGTTTTACAATAGCCTTACAAAGGGTATGGCTATCATTGAACTGGCTTGTGAAGACGGAACTTATCGAAAGAAATCTAGGTCAAAGTAACGCAATTCGTCTTTTTGCTTTTATGTGATTTGCCGCGCATTCTTTAGGGAACCGATGCGCTGCAAAATGACATCTGATTTCCTCTATGCCATCTGGTGTAGAGACTGAATTCAATCTTGGAGATTCTATGAAAAAAATACTGTTTTCTGTTGTTTTGGCAAGTAGTTTGTCAAGTTTAGCGTTTGCGCAAGATGCCTTGAAAGAGGTGATCGGACAAGCGCATCGTGCGCCAGAAAATGTCGTTCGTGATGCGGCGCGTCATCCATACGAGACGCTGAAATTTTTTGGAATCAATGAAAAATCTCGCGTGGTCGAATTGGCGCCGGGCGCAGGCTGGTACACAGAAATTTTGGCGCCTTATTTGCGAAAAGATGGACAGCTAATACTGGCTGGTGCGGGTGCAAAGTTAAAGACCAAACTAGAAGCGACCCCAGCCATTTATGACAAAGTGAGCTTTGGTGACCTCGCCCCGGGTAAAAAAATTGACTACGCGCCAAAAAATAGCGTGGATCTGGTTTTGACTTTTCGAAATGTTCACAACTGGATGGGAATCAATCCAACGGCAGCGAAGGAGGTTTTCCAAAGTGCGTTTGATGCCTTGAAGTCGGGTGGTGTATTTGGCGTGGTTGAACATCGTTTGCCAACCAGCATGAAACACGATGACAAGGGCGGTACGGGATATGTCCATCAGGCTTATGTGATTCAATTGGCAGAGAGCGTAGGGTTTAAATTGGCTGCAAGCGCTGAAATCAATGCCAATCCCAAAGATACCGCTAATCATGAAGGAGGGGTTTGGGCTTTACCTCCAGTTCTGACCAATAAAGAGAAAGACAAAGAGAAGTATCTTGCTATTGGTGAGAGTGATCGGATGACTTTGAAGTTTGTGAAACCATAGTTTCATCCGTTCAATTCACATGTTCGTGCTTTAATAATGAAAGCGAAAAAACCCATGGAAAGTCAATTTCCCATGGGTTTTTTTATGATGACATGGGCTGAAGTCGTATGCACTCGATGAGATTTTGATTGGAAATTCTGAGGCAAGGAGAAATGATGTCCACGCGTAAGGAACAGGTATTAAGAATAGCGATTGCCCATTTTTGCGGAATGATTTTCTTCGCCTCAATCGCGCAGGCACAAACAATGTATCGTTGTGGCAGTAGCTATCAAGACAAGCCTTGTGCGAACGGACAAACGGGCGTGGTGATTGGCAAAATCAAAACGAACGAGAACGCGACTGCGGATGGTTTGAAAACAAACCAATCGATTGATCCAGCATGTAAAGCACGCGGTGAAGAAGCGAAGAAAATTTTGTGGATGAGAGAGGGTGGAGCCCAAAAGACTGATTTATTGGCAAAGTCCGAAAGCCCAGAACGAGATCGGCTGATTAATGATATTTATGCAGTTCGTGGAAATTCAAACGATATTAGGATGAATATAGAACGCAATTGCATGGAAGAGAAGTTACTTGTGCGGCGCATCTTGGCTACTTCTGATCCTGAGACGCTGAATTCATTGCAGGCGGCGCGATCGGCCCAAAATGCCTCAAATATGCCAAAGAATGCGCAAAAATCAGGTTCGGAATTGACAACGACAAAAACAAAGCAAGACGAGGAACCTGCACCCAAGATGCAATTAAGCTGTCCAAAAATCAAGGTTCAAATGGCTATTGTGAATGCGAATTTACAAGCAGGTGCCGACGCGGCATCGATGCAGGAATTTCGACGTCAAAAGCAGGAGTTGGAGAGCGAGTTGCGTAACTGTAAGAATTAAGGAATGAAGTCGGATCGGGCGCCAAATTTTTCTGGCGGCTCATCGTAACATCGTTCTAGACTTGTTTTAATAATTGGTGGGTATGATGAAGCAAACAGGGTGAAGGAATCAAATGAGTAAATATAATTTAACGATTAATGGTCAAGCGAAAAGTGTTGACTTAGTGCCTGACACGCCTTTGTTGTGGGCATTGCGTGATGCACTCGATCTGCCTGGTACAAAATATGGTTGCGGGGTGGGACAGTGCGGTGCTTGCATGGTGCAGATAAACGGTGTGCCGACGCGCTCATGCATGACCCCTGTCTCAAGCGTAGGGCGTCAAAAGGTGACTACCATTGAGGGACTTGACCCGAAAGCCGCACATCCTTTGCAATTGGCTTGGCAGGAACTTGATGTGCCGCAATGTGGCTATTGTCAGGCCGGCCAAATGATGAGTGCAGCAGCCTTACTCAAAGATAACCCGAATCCTAGTGATGCCGACATTGATGCAGCGATGGGGGGGAATTTATGCCGCTGCGCGACATATATGCGTATTCGTGCAGGAATCCACCGCGCCGCGGAAATTGCGCGCTCGCAGAAAGGTAAAAAATGAATCAAGGGCCTAGTCAACCAATGAAATCCACCGCAGTGCTCGATAATGTCGAGCGCCGTGATTTCCTTAAGAATACTTTTGCCACAAGTGCCGCACTAGTTTTGGGTAGCTTTTGGAGTCGCGATGCGGATGCTGTTCAGAGTATTGTTAAACCAATTGCCGGTGCAAGTTTTCAGCCGAATGCTTTGATCAAAATCAGTAGCGATGGGGTGGTGACTTTGATCTCAAAGCAACCTGAAATTGGGCAGGGAATTAAGACCTCCTTACCAATGGTGATCGCTGAAGAGCTTGAGGTGAATTGGAAGGATGTACAGATCGTTCAAGGTGATTTGAATCCAGCGTACGGTAGTCAATTCGCAGGAGGATCACTGTCTACGCCTCTGAATTACGATGAATTCCTGAAATTAGGTGCACTCGCTCGTACTTTGTTAATCGAAGCCGCGGCGCAAACTTGGCAGGTGCCAGCCAGCGAATGTATTGCAGCGAAGAGCAAGGTGATGCATCGAGCCAGCAAGCGCCAAGCGAGCTATGGTAGTTTGGTCGAAAAAGCGGCAACATTGCCGATTCCGGATATCAAGTCGATTAAACTGAAAGATGCTTCACAGTACAAATTATTAGGGAGTCGAATTGGAGGGGTCGACAATGCCGCCATCGTGACAGGAAAGCCTTTATTTGGAATTGATGTCAAGCTGCCCGGAATGATGTATGCAGTGTATGAGAAGTGTCCTGCATTTGGTGGCAAAGTTGTGAGTGCGAATCTGGATGCGATCAAAGCACTGCCTGGCGTGCGCGATGCATTTATCATTGAAGGTACGGATAATCTCAATGGATTGATGCCTGGTATTGCGATTATTGCCGAATCCACTTGGGCCAGCTTTAGTGCCCGTAAACAACTGAAAGTGGTGTGGGACGAAGGGAAAGTTGCGAATGAAAGTTGGGACCAATTTTCTCGCACGGCACAGGACCTAGCGAAACAAACTGGTACGGTGAGTTTACGTAAAGATGGCGACGTCAATGCAGCACTAGCAAGCGCGAGTAAGACTGTGGAAGCGAGCTATAGCTATCCATTTATTTCGCACGCCAGTATCGAACCACAAAACTGTACGGCTTGGTATAAAGCGGAAGACGCGACCCTAGAGATGTGGGTTCCGACGCAAAATCCGGCTGCTGGTCAAGCAATCGTTACCAACGTATTGAAGATACCTAAAGAAAAAATCACTTTGCACATGACACGTAGTGGTGGAGGCTTTGGTCGTCGTTTGAGCGCCGATTATGTGATCGAGGCGGCAGCGATAGCGATGCGCGTTAAAGCACCCGTCAAACTTACTTGGTCGCGCGAGGATGATATGCGCCATGATCATTATCGTGCAGGCGGGTTTCATTTTTTACGTGGGGGTGTTGATCAGAAAGGGAAGTTAATCGCTTGGCATAACCACTTCGTGACCTTTGCGAATCGCGTCGTTCGTGAAGGCAAGAGTATTTTGCAACCTGGAAGCGGGGCGAGCTTGTCTGGCGATGAATTCCCAGGACGCTGGGTAGAAAATTGTTTATTGGAACAGACACCAATGGAGACCGGGGTACCGATGGGGCCATGGCGTGCGCCAGGTAGTAATGTTTTTGCTTGGGTATTTCATAGTTTTATCGATGAATTGGCTCATGCGGCAGGTCGTGATCCTCTTGAATTCCGATTGGAGATCCTCGGAGATAAGGACCTCATGCCAGGCACCGGTGAGCGAGGGCAGGCCTATCATGTTGGCCGAATGCGTAAAGTATTGATGGAAGTTGCTGCAAAGTCGGGTTGGGGGAAACGCCGTTTTCCGCGCGGCCAAGGGCAAGGTATCGCATTTCACTTTAGTCATCGAGGATATATCGCAGAAGTTGCGGAAGTGACCGTGTCAAAAGAGGGACAACTCAAAGTCGATCGAGTAGTTGTCGTCACAGACATTGGTTCGCAAATTGTGAACTTGAGTGGCGCCGAAAACCAAGTACAAGGGTCCGTCATTGATGGCATCAGCACTTTGATGTTTCCCGAGCTTGATATTCAACGTGGCCGTGTTGTTCAATCGAATTTCAATGAATATGGTTTGCTGCGAATGCCAGATTCACCAACAAAGATTGAAGTCCATTTTTTAAAGAGTGATTTCCCAGTGACGGGCTTGGGTGAGCCAGCATTGCCACCATTGGCACCGGCGGTATGCAATGCCATTTTTGCCGCAACGGGAAAACGTGTGCGTCAGTTACCGCTTTCGCGCAACGATTTACGTTGGAGTTGATCTGCCACGTTTGGTGAAAATCAAGTTTCGATAGTCATCAGTAAAAAGCCCCTGACACGCATGCGATGTTGGGGGCTTTTTTTTGGGGGGCACTTACTTATTGGCGAACGCGATATTTTGCGCCCGTTGCTTTGCTGCTTTTTGCTTTGTAGCTAGGCTGTCCGACGACTCCAGAGAATCCTGCTTTGATACTACCGGGTGCCGGTAAGCCCAAGACAGCCGATTTTTTTGCTGGAGCTTCATTTGTTTGATTGACGTCGTTTATTTCTGGCGCCGCGTTGCTGGAGTTAGATTTCAATTCTTTGACCTTTGGGTTGTACGTCGAGGTGTTGTATTGACTTTGAGCTCGACTGTTTCTGCGGATTGTGTGTTTGCTTTGCGCCTTGCACTTACCGTTTTTCTTGCGGAAGGAGTGCTGTTGATTGGCGCAAGCTCGACTTGATTAATATCTTTGATTGATTGGGATGTCTCCACATTCTGCGTGCTGATCATCGTTTCCATCAAAATGGGCGAAAACGAATGATGGATAGTCCAAGATTTCTGTAAGATGTTTTGCCCTAATTGAATCGCAGCCTGCAAGTACTGTTGCTGCTGTTCGGCAATTTTGTGTAGTTCGGTTGAAGCGCGTACGAAAAAATCTTGTGGTGTACGCAGGGCGCTCAGATCACTCAAGAATAAGCCGCCACTCTCGACCAAAGTTTGGATTGTCTGTGCTTGGAGTTCTGCAGTGCGATCAAATTCCTCACTCAAAGATTGTGTCAATTCGCAAAAGGCCATCAAGTGCTGTTCGAGTTGTTGAGTTGGATACTGCTGAAACTGATTTGAAACGAAAATCATATTTCCTCCTGCAAGAGTGATAGGGGTAAGATGCTCGATCGTAGATGATACAAATGAAATTGATTTTGTGGCGTTGCAACATTTAGAATTGTATTGCTAGATGCGAGAAATTGCGAGTTTTAGCAGAGATTTTATTGCATCGCAATATTCATATAACAAGATTTGCAACTGGGAAATGATTCACGGTGAAGTGCTTGAATCCACGTAAAATAGCGTCTCTCTCATGTGACTGTGAAGTGAAATAAAATGTCAGAATCATTACAAGATTTAAAACAATTACGCGACCGTCTTCGTCTCTTCGTGGCGGAGCGAGATTGGCAACAGTTTCACACGCCAAAAAACTTAGCAAGTGCTTTGTCGGTTGAGGCAGCAGAGCTATTAGAGCCATTTCAATGGTTGAGAACTGGAGAATTGGATGAGCTCAATGAAATGACGCGAACCGCGATTCGACATGAACTGGCTGACGTACTTAACTATCTGGTGATGCTAGCCGATCGCTTAGATGTGGACTTGCTTGATGCCGCAAGTGAAAAGATCTTGCTGAATGCCAAAAAGTATCCGATTGAACATTCGCGAGCAAATTCAAAAAAATACACGATATTGGGCCTGCAAGTGGCGCAAACTTCACCTGCAATGAAAAAGGAACAGGAATGACAAAATTTCAAATATTAGATCAGGCGATGCTTAGTGCCTTATCAAGTGAAGCGAGTGGCAATGCGCGCTTACGTAAGAATTTGAATTTTCATGAGAATAATGAATCGCTCTGTCATCGATTATTGAATGCACTTCAGCCCGGAACCTATGTGCAACCACATTGTCATTTGGCGAAGAATAAGGATGAAACCCTAGTGGTTGTTGCTGGAAAGATCGGTGTTCTTCTTTTTGATTCAATTGGACAGGTCGTTCAGGCGATTGAGCTGGCACCAAACACAGCGCAGTTTGGTGTGCACATTCCGGTCGGAACCTTTCACAGCATGGTCGCCCTTGCTCCGAACTCAGTGTTTTTTGAATCGAAATCAGGGCCCTATGTCGCGATTTCCGAGGCAGAGCGCAGTCTATGGGCACCCGCAGAAAATGATGTTGCAGCCCCAAGTTATCTCGCGCAGATGTTGGCGCATTTTAATTAAAGTAAAACTTTGGATTGTACGTTTGGTGTACCGCCAAGATCGTCCGGTGTTTGGGGCTTGGTGCGCCGGATGAATTCGGCATGCGGGTACTCTTCGGGGCTAATGCGAAACCCTTTTTGCGTTAGCCATTCGCATGCTGCATCTAGTCGTGTGAAATAGGCGACTTGATCCTTGCTGAAAATGCCAGTTTGGGTTTGATGAATTTTTTTCTTCAATTCACTTGGTACGACCACCGCGAGTGCTTGGCACTGGTGTGCGAACGCCCACTCACGCATGCTAGGAAAAAGCTGCAAGCTTTCAGCGCCAGACATTTCCCAATTCTCGGCATTGGTTAAACCCACCCATGGTGCCTGGATAGGCGCCTTTTCTTGAGTCTCTTGAAAAACGGCGAGTGTCCCTTCTCGGTTAAAGACACCCGCTGTGCTACGAATCAATATCTGTCGAATGACACTAATTTCCCATTCGCCATGAATCTTCATATCACACTCAACGCGCGTTTTGCGCGACTGTTTGATAGCGGCCTGCTTGCTGCAACTCTAACTCAGGAATTTTTCTTAGAATAAATTCAATTCCCGATTCGGCTACTGGGGTTAAAGTTTGATCAAATCGCCCAATTTGATAACGATAACTTGCGTCAAGTAATTCAATTTTTAAAACTTGTGCGACATCAGAAAATTCTGCTAAGAATTCAAGTAAGTTGATCGATTTAGGTGACCAACTTTTTTTCTTATGGATTGTAAAAGTCCATTTGTGATCACTATTAAAAGTGGATGGAAATTTCCCTTGTTCGTATAAATCCTCGTCAGGGATAGTGATTATCATATGGCCGCCAGGTTTCAAGACACGTAGCCAATTCTGCAAAGCAATCTTAGGATCAACCATATGCTCAAGGCAGTGGCTAGAGTGAACAAAGTTTAGGCTCTGATCGGCTAATGTCGCCAAGTACTGAGCGTCGCCATCAGGCATGTCCCAATTTCTTACCTGTCGCATCAGTGGAAACTGCTCAACGTATTGACTAACCGGATCGGGCCCGCAACCGATATCGACCCCATTCCCGACGAAATAACGTGACGCGAATCGACTATCGTGTAAGCGGCGTGAAAGTGCCTTACTTGCCTCATGCATGGTTCAACCTTCTAATGAGTTTGACAAAGTGTATTCAAAACCAAACTCTAAGATATTACACGATAGTGCGTTGATATTCGGCGCTAACAATGCAAATTTCACTATTTTTGCTGCAATCTAATGTCGCTGATCCATGAAAAAGTCCCGCGACAATGTGCCCTTCGTTTAGTTCCGATTTGAACTTATTTGCTAGAAAGTATTGCTAGTCGCTACTACACAGTTTGTGAGAAACGACCTCAGTTTAAAACAAAAGAAAATTTTGCATGAGCACTTATGCTCCGCCACATGTTCAGCCAAATGCCACGATGAGTCGACAGATTGCTGACATTGGACTCAGCCAAAAGCCTAGTTCATTTTTCATTTACAGTTTTTATTCGAGGTTTCTATGTTCAAAAATAAAGTTTTTCTGTCCTTAATGTTGATTGCAGGTTTAACCGTTGGTGCGACTGCATCCGCCCAAGTCTATGTGGCAGGGACAACGGGTATCGCGAAGTGGAATTCTGATTGCGATAAAGGCGGCGCGAAGTGCGATACCAGTACAAATGCGTTTAAATTGACTGGGGGATATAACGTCGATAAGAATTTTGCACTGGAAGCGAGTTACTTTTCCTTGGGGAAATTGAGTGCGTCAGCAACGATTGCGAATACAACTGCATCTGCAGAAGCGAAAGCAACAGGATTTGAACTTGCTGGGGTACTCAAGCACCAACTTGCTGATGGCTTAGATGGATTCGCAAAATTAGGTATTGCACGGGTTACTGCTGACACAAGTGCTAGCTTACCAAATGTCTTTTCAATGTCCGCTGATACCAAATCAACACAACCAGTTCTGGGTTTAGGCGTGACTTATGCTTTGACAAAAGATATTGCACTGCGCGCTGAGGTTGAATCTCGTCGCGTGAAAATCGGGGAAGAGAAAAATACTGTGACAGGCTTTTCAGTTGGTGCACAGTTCCATTTCTAATTGCCAGATTTTGATTGAATGCTGTTGGATTTAAAGAGATTCAATCACAAACAATCGTACTATCAGTTGTAATCAAAAAATAGAGTTTACCGGTAGTGACAAGAGCGGAATCGAAGGTATTCGTTTCCGCTCTTGATGTTTTGATTGTCTGGCTTAGTCAGTCACCGCAAACCAAGACGAGACTAGTGCAGCTTCAGCAGCTTGCGCTTGTTTGTGAATGAACTCATTCGTTACACAGTCGTAGCGATAATCCGAAGACCAAGTTTGATGATGCGCAGCAAGTTGCTTGATCGCGTCACAAACATAGGCGATTTCCTGCGAAGTTGTGGTCGGATGTATGGACATCCGTATCCAACCGGGTTTGCTGGTGAGATCACCAGAACTAATTTGGTCAGTTAATTTGTGTGAAGTTTCTTGATCGACGTTGAGTAGGTAATGCCCATAAGTGCCTGCGCAACTGCAACCGCCGCGAGTTTGGATGCCGAAGCGATCATTTAAGATTTTCACACCAAGATTAAAATGTAAGTCGTGAATAAAGAAGGAAATCACTCCCAAGCGTTGTTGATGCTGTTGTGCCAAGATGGTGAGGTTAGGAATCGTTTCTAATTCAGCAAATACGAAACGGGTTAGCTCATTCTCTCTTGCGAGAATTTGTGGTACACCCATTTGCTCCTTGAGTTGGATCGCCAATGCAGTCTTGATCACTTGCAAGAAGCCCGGTGTGCCACCGTCTTCGCGACTTTCGATATTGTCGACATACTTGTGTTCACCCCAAGGATTCGTCCAAGAGACCGTACCACCGCCGGGGCAATCCGGTACCATGTTGTGATAAAGCGTCTTGTTGAACACTAAAACACCAGAAGTGCCAGGTCCACCTAAAAATTTGTGAGGCGAGAAGAAGATGGCATCCAAACTACATGCTGGGTCGGCAGGATGCATATCAATGGCAACATACGGGCCGGAACAGGCAAAGTCGACAAAGCACAAACCGTGGTGTTGATGCATCAACTTAGCAACGTCGTAGTAAGGGGTTTTGATCCCTGTCACATTCGAGCATGAGGTGATGGAAGCAATTTTCATCGGTCTGTCCGCATATTGAGCGAGCAGTGCTTTTAAATTTTCAAGGCTGAATAACCCATTTTCGTCCGCTGGGATGACTTCGACATCTGCAATGGTTTCTAGCCATGAAGTTTGGTTTGAATGGTGTTCCATATGCGAAATAAATACGACTGGCCGCTTTTCTCGCGGTAGATCGAAGTATTCCTTTAACGATTCTGGGACTTTAAATCCTAAGATACGCTGAAATTTATTGACTACACCAGTCATTCCAGTACCATCATTAATCAACACATCGTCGTCACTGGCGTTGACATGCTTCTTGATAATTTGTTTGGCCTCGTGGTACGCCAGCGTCATTGCTGTTCCCGAAAATGTTGTTTCCGTATGCGTATTCGCGACGAAAGGACCGAATGCGTGAATAAGCTTTTCTTCAATAGGACGGTATAAACGCCCGCTCGCAGTCCAATCGGTATAAATAATTTTTTGTTTTCCGTAAGGCGAATCAAATTCTTGGTCAATACCAATAATGTGTTGCCGAAACTTGGAAAAATATTCTTCTAGCTTGCTAGTTGGATTGATTGTGCTTGATGCTTTGTCCATCGCTTGTCGATCTCATAAAAGAGAAACTGGAAATAAAACAGCGATGTTAACATAGGCTTATGTCATGAGGGAATTTACAAATTACGATAAAGTCTATTGATTTTCAGTGAATAGGGCGGTTTTTGGGAAAAAAGTACCGTTTCGATGAGCAAAAATTCAACTTGGACTAGCATTTTTGCTTGGTCTGTTGCGCCGACTATTTTGACGATTCATGCTTTTGCGGGGATGGATTCAATGTTTCGAGCCCATTAATCATCGTCCCTGTTCTCGTTGCTACTGATCCGATCAGCGAGCCACATTCCAAAGCACATGGTGGCAACAAACCCGGCCGCTTTTGCGATTCCCGCACCTAGTAAAACGATTGCTGGACCAGGGCAAATTCCTGCTATTCCCCAACCTATTCCAAACAGTAAACTTCCGCTGACCAGTCGTCGATCAACGCGTGTTAGTTTCGGAAAACGGAGTGGATCGCCAGACCATGCGAGACGGCGTTTTTTGAGTAACAAAAATGGTAGGATCGCCAAGGCGATTGCTCCCGCCATCACAAATGCGAGGGAGGGATCCCACGCACCGGCAAGATCTAAAAAGGCGAGGACTTTAGCGGGATTCGCCATTCCTGCGATGATCAATCCTAAACCAAAAATAAGTCCGCTGAGCGCTGCGATGAGTGTACGAAGTATCATTTCTTTACAATAAAAAAGTCAGCTTTATAGCCAATGGCGAATCAGGTAAACGGTCGCGAAACCCGCGCCCATAAAGGAGATTGTCGCGATCATAGAACGTCCAGAGAGTCGCGAAATCCCACAAACTCCGTGTCCACTGGTGCAGCCTGAACCTATCCTCGTCCCCAATCCAACGCAAAGGCCAGAAATAAGAATGCTGGGCCAACTTGCTTCGAGTTGGATGGCAGGTAATTCGTTGAACCCAGCATAAATGATTGGACTTAAACCGAGCCCAACAATGAAAGCGAAGCGCCAAAGAAAATCATTTTTTTGCGCAGCGAATAGACTATTTAAAATGCCAGCGAGTATGCCAGTGACGCCTGCTATGCGACCAATTCCTGCGAATAAAATGACAGCAGCGAGGCCAATCAAGAGGCCTCCGGATAGTGATGAAATTGGTGTGAAATGTTCCCAAGCGATATGCATTTTTTGTCCAAAAATATCGCACAGTTGCCGCCTTAGTTGGCGCATTGCAAGCTGTGATTGAATAGAATAACGGCCTTACTTTTGCCATGCTTTGTCGATTTTAAGTATCAGAATATCGATCCAAATTTGTTTTGCTCGGAACAGAATTTTCAACTTTTCTCGGTACTCAATCTGATATTGCGATGCATGACTTTATTATTATAGGGTGAAAGCTGTGGAGTCACAGTCTGCGATCACCGACAAGCTTGATCGAAAAAAAGCGAATCGATATGAGTTTGGAAAGTGGAAATAACAATCAAGGTCGCAATCTGGATGCGATGTAAGGAAAATGTTTGATCAACTTCCTTGATCTTATGTTGCTCGGATTGAGGATGAGAATTTTTTGTTGATTAAGCCAACTTAGTGTGTGCCAAATAGTTTGCGACTATGGGTTTTTGCCGATTCCAAGAGCGACAAACATCGAGATGTCGCTGATCTCGGTGTTTGTTGATGCCCTTTGTTTGATCTATGTGTTTTGATACCAACTCGTGACATAGTTTGGTGTTGGTGTTTGATTCGCTGGGTCAGGGACCGGTGGTTGGTGCATTTGTTTCAAAGGTAATTCACCAGTCCAAACCGGAATGGCACTATCCTCCGCGTCATCTTTGGGGCCACCGCGCCGCACTTTGCAAGCGGTTTCCACTAAGGCGATTCTCATTAGACTCGTCCCCGCAAGTTCAGCATGATTCCCAGGACGGACTTCAGTTTGACGACCGCTCGCGACTTTGTCCATAAATCTTTCCATGGATTTTGCTTTGTGCTCTGGATCGTGTACCTGTTCGAAACTGCCATAGATCATCGCCGAACGATAGTTCATCGAATGATTAAAGGCGGCGCGCGCCAACACCAAGCCATCAAGATGCGTAATGGTCACACAGATCTGTTGCTGCCTGCCGAGAACCTTCGCCAATCGGCTGGCATTTGCCGCATGCACATAGAGAAAATCGTCTTCTCTCCAGCAAGCGGTCGGAATGCAATGCATGCCTTTTTCATCTTGAAAAGCAATATGGCAAAGATAAGCTTCATCAATAATTGAATACAGCATGGCTTTCTCATTGTTTGCATTTTCTGCGATTCTCCGAATACGTGTTCGTTCACTTGGTAGCGTTGTTGTCTGCGTCTTGTTTTGTTTTTCCATGCTTTGTCTTGGCTCCTAGAGATGATTTGCCTCGGTTGTTCTTGCGTTTTAATGATCAAAAGTTACGCGTGATCAGTGAATTTCTGGCGCTGATATCGCGGAGGTCGACTCAGCTGGTGTTCACGCTATTTCCAACTATAATGATTAATTGGTTCTATAAAAAGATCCAAAACTAATAATTTTTTTAGGACTAGTAAAATGGATTTCGCTCTCTTACTTGAAATGTGGCGACAAATTTCTATGGAGGATACCAAGCGCATTTCGACGCAGCGACGTCTGCATGCGATGATTCGGAATGCCATTCAAACCGGTGTTTTGTACGCGGGATCACGCTTGCCGGCAAGCCGGATTCTGGCAGCAGAATTGGGGATCGCTAGAAATACTGTCGTATATGCTTACGAACAATTAATTAGCGAAGGTTTTTTACATGCCAGTCGGCGTGGCAGTGTTGTGAATGCAAATATTCAGGTGTCCTCTTCTTTAAACGATCTTGCGCCGGTTACTTCAAAAGATCATGCCTTGTCGCGACGTAGTCAGCAAATTCTTCCACTCCCTGTCGCGGCCAGCTTGCACACAGCTTTTGCACCGGGTGTACCTTCGGTTCGCGACTTTCCAAAAGATCGTTGGCGGAAAATGCTGGATGCAGTCTGGCGAGCACTTCCTGCAGATTGTCTTGATTACGGGGACGCATGCGGTGAAATGGTGTTGCGAGAGGCGATTTCTTCTTACCTTCGCAGCTCACGTGGTGTGAACTGCGATCCGATGCAAGTGATCATTACGGATGGCACGCAGTCGAGTTTGCAATTTTGTGCTGAGGCATTGGCCGATCCTGCGGACCTGATCTGGATGGAGAGTCCAGGATATATTGGTGCGCAAAACGCTTTTCGTTCGGCGGGCTTGAAAATTAAAGGCATACGTGTCGATCAAGATGGGTTGGCTCCACGACGATCGGATTGGAAGTCCGTTTCGCCACGTATTATTTATGTCACGCCCTCCCATCAATACCCGATCGGACAAGTGATGAGTTTGGAGCGTCGCCTTGCTTTAATTCATGCCGCACAGCAGCACGCTTGCTTGATTATCGAAGATGATTACGATAGCGAATTTCGACACGACGGTCCGCCGTTGCCTTCAATGCAGGGCTTGGTTGAACATGCGCCAGTTATTTACCTCGGTACGTTCAGTAAAACGATGTTTCCAGATTTACGTATTGGTTTTATGGTGGTGCCAAAGAATTTAGTCGCCCCATTATCTGAATTGGCCGCGCGTCAGCTCTTGCGAGGCAGGACAGCAGATCAATTGTGTCTTGCGCGTTTTATTCAAGAAGGTGATTTTCTTCGGCACTTGCGTCGCATGCGTCGCCTTTATCGACAACGTCGCGATTGTTTGGTTGCGCTCTTAGAGCATACATTCTCTGATATCGCGAGCCTTTATGGCAGCACTGCTGGCATGCATCTTTCGCTATGTTTTCATAACCAAACAATTGACGATGTTGCCGTCAGTGCCGCCGCACTGGCCGACGGCCTTATTGTTCCTGCTCTTAGTCGACACAATATTGGGAGTAAGGATCGCTGGTGCGGTCTGATGCTTGGATACGCACAAGTACCTATCGAAGAGATGCCGTTGCTTATTGCGCGTTTAGAGAAACGAATACGTCCATTTTTTTAGCTATTTCATCGTATCTAGTGTCGTCAGTGCACAATTGTCTGCCGCGATTCAAACAGAAAAATGGCCAGTGATCTTAGATGACTGGCCTGGTGCGTGGTATCGACTTAACTCAGTTTGTCCGTTGCGGAATGCGTTGCAATACGGCGAGTAGCAAAGTCCAATATTGACCGACGGTTTGAATGTTAACCATTTCGTCTGGTCCATGTGGGAAACGAATCGTCGGTCCAATGGAAACCATATCCAAATGCGGATACGGTTTTTTGAATAGTCCACATTCTAAGCCTGCATGGATCACCATGATTTCCGGTTCGCGCTGATAAATACTTTCGTAGGTGTCTTTGACGATCGCCATTACTGGTGACTGCTGGTCTGGCTTCCAACCTGGATAACAACCCTCAAAGCGTATTTGCGCCTGAGCTAAGTCACACACTGATTGCAACTGGCTCTCGATGTAGGCTCGTCCGCTATCGATCAACGAACGCACCATACAAATAATTTGGATTTGATCGGTTTCGGTCGTCATAACGCCAAGATTCAGGGAACTTTCGACTACACCAGGAATATCGTCGCTCATGCGCATCACACCATTTGGACAGGCATTGATGAGATTGATTAAGCGTGATTGGGATTCCGTATCAAGTGTTTTTTGTGGTGCTTGAACGTCAGCGAGTCTGAGTTTGATTGCAGGTTCCGTTGCTGCGAGCTCGGTCTTAACTAAGGTTTCAAATTGCGCGACACGTGTTTGTAATGATTCGAGTTGGGAGACCGGAATCGTAAAACTGCATTGTGCTTCACGCGGTATCGCATTGCGGAGTGAGCCACCTTGTAAATGGCTGATGGCAAGGTGCAGTTCGCTGGCATGCCCTGCGAGAAAGCGCGCTAACAATTTGTTCGCATTGCCACGGCCTAAATGAATATTCACACCTGAATGCCCACCCTTTAAGCCAGAAATGCTGAGCGTGTACGCAAGATGATCTTCGTCTGCCGTTTGCCATTTGACGGGGAGTGCAATTTTTGCATCGACTCCACCAGCGCATCCCATGTAGATTTCGCCTTCCTGTTCGGAGTCGGTATTGATCAGGATCTCAGCCTCCAAAATGCCTGCTTGTAAGCCAAAAGCGCCTGACATTCCAGCTTCTTCATCGACGGTAAGTAAAATCTCTAAGGGACCATGCTGAATATCACTCGCGCCCAAGATAGCTAGCGCAGAAGCCATACCAATGCCGTTGTCAGAACCTAAAGTCGTGCCCCGAGCTTTGACCCAATCGCCATCAATCCAAGGCTCGATCGGATCACTACAAAAGTCATGGACTTTATCCGCGTTTTTTTGCGGAACCATGTCCAAGTGGGCTTGAATTGCCACGGTTTTGCGATCTTCCATCCCAGCACTAGCAGGTTTGCGAATAATCAAGTTACCGACCTGATCGACGATGACAGCGAGATCACGTTCCCTAGCCCAAGCTTGTATGTGCGCGCTCAATGCAGCCTCGTGCTTGGAAGGATGGGGAATTGCACAAATTTGTTCAAACCATTGCCACAAGGCGGGTGGATAAAGATGGCCTAGTTGGGATTGTGTGGATGAAATACTCATAGCAATGTGATCTTAAATCGGAAATTGAAGAGGCAGAAGTTTAACACAGCCCAATCTATTTCCTCATAACCACCGGAGTGCGCGCCAGCAGGATAGCGCGTATTTGATTGTTCTCTGGGCCACATTCGTAGGCGCGTCATGCCCCCGAAAATCAGATTCGATGTGATTTATAATCGCGTGATCACGCGCACTGGCGTTTCGCAGTAATCAACGAAGCCCATTTTTAAATAAAGTTCATGTGCTAGTTTGTTGTGGCTCATCACATGAAGAAAAGGGATTTCCTGTGCTTGCAGTTGATGTCGGATAATCTGACGCATCAAACGGCCCGCGAGTCCTCTACCTTGAAAATCTGGATGCGTGCATACTCCACTAATCTCGCGGTAGGGATGCGCAAAGCTTCTTTCGCCAGCCATCGCGATAAGACGACCAGCTTCGAAGCAGCCAAGATAAAGCCCCAATTCTATAGTCCGCAAGCCAAACGGCCCTGGATTGGTTAATTGGGCTAAGGCAAGAGCTTGTTCTGCATCTTGTGTTGTTAAGGGCTGGTATGAGAATAGGGTATCTTCTAAAGGTAATTCACCTTGCCAGACCATTCTGTACATGCTCGCTTCTTTGTCGATTCGCCAATGCTGTTGCCATGCTGTGCTAATTGCGCCAGACCAATCACCACAATAGAATTGCTCATTGCTTTGGCAGTAGGGGCGTAAAGCATCAAAGTCCGGATTCCAAGGTTCAGCGAATCCTAATATTGGAGAAAAACCCAATGCATAGCGACGGGCTTTTCCCTCTCCAATTGCAAATTGTGACTGCGACTCGGAAAGGCTATGCCAAAAAATATTGTCGAGTAAATGTGCCATAAGCTAGTCAGAATCTGCGATGATCCTTGTCCGAAAAGTGTGGAATTGACGTTTTGAGTCTAGCAGAGACACTTGTCCGCGTCATCTATTCGCGGAGAAATAGACCAGCCCTTCGCGGTGAAGGTTCTGATTGTGAAGCACAGTGAAGGATGAATATGACCTTGTCCCCCTCCAAGTTTGAATCGATCTCATCTGAATTGTTACGCAATGCCGGCTTGAACTGTCATGCGGTCTTTCAAGTCAGTGATTTGCCTTCTGACGTCTACCAAACTTTGTTGGCAGCTTGTCCGTCCGTTGACCAATTCCAGCATTTAATCCTGATTGCTCATGCTGGAAGGCGATTTTGGCAAGCCTTAAAGGAAAAAAATAAACAATGCGTTGGTGGCTTACTTGACGCGCAAAATCCCCTGCACCTTCATCCTGTTGATACGTTTTCCATCGATGTAGTGCGGCAGTATTTTGCTCAGGATTGGCCACACAGTGCCTATGAAATTGTGTACCCAAGTTTGCATCGTATTAGCCTTCAAAAATTGGGCCAATTGGTTGGCTGGCACCATACTACGCCCTTCATGGTTGGTATCAATCCAGAGTTTGGTTCATGGTTTGCTTATCGTGCTTTGATTCTGGCAAATACCACGCTAGCGACCACACCGATTGTGAGATCTGACACCCAGGCCCATCATTCGCCGTGCAAGACTTGTGTGGAAAAACCGTGCTTGCATGCATGTCCACCCCGTGCGATCGATTCTGAAAAAATGGACTTGCAGCGTTGTTTGGACTACCGGCAGCAAGACGATGCGGCATGCGTCAGTACTTGTCTCGCACGATGGATTTGCCCTGTGGGATTTGAACATCGCTATACGGAAGAACAAATGGCATATCACTATGAAGGGTCTTTGAAGATGATACGAATTTATCGAGAGAAGTAAAGTGAATGATGGTCGTTGCTGATTTCGTTGATGCAATAAATGTGCTGTATGCTTAGATGTGATCATCGCAACGATGGCGATGACAGGTGATCACGATGATTTTTCGTACTTCCAATTTCGACGTTTACCTTCTGTCAACCATTCGATTGATTGAATGAGACGTTTTTGTCGTGTCGCTTCTGTTTTTGCCTCCGAATACCAATCGACATAGTCTTTCTGATTGGTATAAGAAAAATGTTTGAAACAATCGTAGGCCTTTGGGTTTGCTTGTAAAGCGTCGAGAAACGTAGGCGGAATGACTAATGAAATAGGATTGGCCGCCTGCCCTTTGCCGACATTTCTTTTATGTCCTTCCTTAATTAATCCTTGGGCTGTTTGGATCAAATCGGCAAACGCCTGCTCGCTTGGTAAATCGGTGATCGACGTAATGCGCCCGAATTGACCCATTGCACTTCCATGTTTTGTATCGATTTCGAGCAAATGGGCGAGCCAAAATCCCAGAGAGCAATGCTGTTTAAACGCCGCCATATGGCACAGTATGCTGCCTTGATACATGAAGTGTGGCATACCCCATTTGATCGTTTCCTCGGCCTCGGCACAGTGTCGATGAAGAAGAGCGCGGATATGTCTTAAGATGGGATGGGCGAAAGCTGCAGACTGCTGGATATAATCATCCACTCGCGAATCAATCTGTATCGTCACGGCGTCGTCTTAGGATTTTGTGTCAGGAATCGGACGGAGTTGCATTTTGCGAATCCAATTGGTTTGCACTTTGTGCACGAAGTTTATCTTTTTTGCTTGGACGTTTGCCTTTGATCCCTCCATGGGGATCGCTCAATACTGGGGCCGCATGGAGTACCAAGTCTTTTGCTTCTGGAGCAAAACCCGCAATATGTTCGCGCGGGATTTTGCAAGCTTGACGTTTTTCTATCAAACGAAAATGCGCTTCATTCGCCGCGTCTGCGCAAATGAAACTAATCGCGGTACCCGAAGCACCTGCTCGTCCTGTTCGACCTATGCGGTGTGTGTAATCGTCTGCCGAACGCGGTAGATCGAAATTGATGACGACGGGTAATTGATCGATATCGATCCCGCGCGCTGCAACGTCAGTTGCCACTAAGATTTTGAGTCTAGAAGCTTTAAAATCGTTCAGCACTTGGTTGCGTTTTCCTTGGGTTAATTCACCGTGAAACGCATCAGCACTCAAGTGCGCACGACGCAACTTTGTTGCTAACAGATCAGCCGTATATTTACTCGCTACAAAAACCAAAACGCGTTGCCATTGTTCAGTTTGGTATAAATGCCGCAAGAGCTGCGTTCTTTGTGAGGCTTCGACGACGATGGCGCGTTGTAGTATGTCGGGCTTGGAAAAATCGTTATCTGGGACGTTGATACGGATTGGGTCGTCTAATAATCGTTCTGCGAGTTCTCTCACCAATGGGGCAAAGGTCGCGGAGAAAAAACAGTTTTGACGTTGCTTTGGAAGTAGTTCAATAATTTTGCTTAATTCTTCGGTGAAACCTAAGGCGAGCATACGATCCGCTTCATCGAGGACGAGGCTCGCAACTTGTCGCAAATTGAGTGCATTTTTCGCGACCAAATCGAGGAGTCGACCTGGTGTCGCGATGACGATATCCGCGCCACCACGTAAATGCATCATCTGGGGATTGATGGAGATGCCACCGAACAGGACTGCTAATTTTGGCGGATGCGAAAAACCTTGACTGAGACTCCGCAAGGTGTCGCCGACCTGAATTGCCAATTCACGCGTAGGGACCAAAATCAAACTGCGTACGGGACGGCTCTTATCTCCCTCTAACTTTTGAAATCGCTCCAATATTGGCACGGAATACGCGGTCGTCTTGCCCGAGCCTGTTTGTGCAGTTGCAATGACATCGTGCCCAGCTAGCATGGCTGGAATGACCTCTTGTTGTATCGTGGTAGGAGCGAGATAGCCACGTCCCCCGAGAGCATTTTGGAGGGCGGTAGAGAGACCGAAGGAGGTAAATGACATAGGGCTTTGTAACATGAAGGAGAGTCAGGTGGGATTTTTTCGCGGAGGCGATTCATCATAGCAAGCACAATTAACTGAAGCAAGGCGCTTGTCGGTGAGGCGTTGAGTTCTAGTCCCTCATTTTATCGAACTTACTCAACCTTGTCTTAGTTTGCTCTCCTGAGCGGATGGCGAGGATGGTCGCGATTTGCAGCAAAAGAGGGTGGCGAGGTCTCGTATCTTGAAAAAATTTGTCATTTTGGGGAAGCAGTCAGCGATACAAAGCTGTTCATCACGAAGGACGGTAAGGTATGCTATCCAATTGATTTGAGCAGATTGCGATTGTTCAGATTGTTGTTCGTGTTGCTGCACAATTCAATTTTGATAAAAACAGAATGAGGTAAACCATGATTAGGCAATGTAAAACAATCCACTATGCTTATTGGCAACAATTCACCCAGTATGCTCAAAGGACCAGTTTTATTGCGGTTCTGATAGGGAGTTTGAGCATCGCGAATGCCAGTGAGTCGGTTGTGAAGGAACAAAGTAGCAGTGTGCGACCGCCAGCTGTAAACGAACAGAGCCAGAGTAGTCGGGATAATAAACGTCTTATCACGCCACAAGATTTGTGGGCAATCAAGCGGGTTGATAATCCCAACGTCTCGCCAGATCAAAAGCAAATCGCGTTCACCGTACAGCATTGGTCGCTCGAACGTAATCGTGCGCAAACACATATTTGGTTGATGGACATCGACGGTGCGAATCCGCGGCGCTTAACTAGTTTGGATGCAAATGATAGTGCGCCGATTTGGAGCCCGGATGGGACAAGAATTATCTTCACTTCGAAACGCCAAGATGATGAAGCGTCTGCGTTGTACATGCTTCGATTGGACGGTGGTGAGGCTGAGAAACTGCTGGATTTGCCTTTTGGCGTGATCAATCCACAGTGGTTACCGAATGGTTCTGGGATTGTATTCGGAAGCTATGCAATTCCGAATCTAAAGGGCAATTGGAGTGCATCCGATTTGCAAGCGATGAAGAGAGAAATAAAGCGACGACGCGACAATAAAATGACCGCAAAAGTCACGGAAGATAGGGTGTATCGCTTTTTTGATCATTGGCTAACGGATAATTTGAGCAGCCATTTGTTATTGCTGGATTTTGCGACCCGCCAAATACGAGATTTGACACCGGATTCAATCGATCGATTTAGCGTCACAGGGACTTTTGACTTCCAACCGACCGCTGATAGTCAAGCGCTTGTTTTGAGCAAAAATAGCATCGCAGCCCCTCATGCTGAAGCAGAGAATATGGACCTCTATTGGATTCCAATTAGTACTGAAAAACATGTCAGGAATTTGAGTCCGGATAACCGTGGTACCGACTTTGGTGTGCAAGTGTCCTTGAATGATAAGGACGTTTTTTATTTGCGCACCAACACCCCGATTTACGATGGAAGTTCGGCCAAATTATGGCGACATGATTTGACCACGGGGAAAAATACCGGGGTGACAACTTCGCGCGATGTTGCAATTGCAGAGTTTCAATTGAATCATGATCAATCCGAAATTTGGATGCTTGCGGAAGACCGAGGGGAGACAAGCATTTATCGCAGTCAGACGGATGGTAGCAATTTTGCGCGGGTGTTGCGTCAAGCGGGTATGTCGAAACTTCGGACTATCCCTCACAAATTGATCTTTTTGCAAAGTCGCTTTGACCGACCGAATGAAATTTTTTCCTTCGATATGGATACGCAGGAAGTACGTCAGTTGACCCACTTCAATGACGCTTTGATGGATGGTATGAAGTTAGGAAAAGTGGAGAGTTATGAATTTAAAGGGGCAAATGATGAAACGGTGCAGGGGTGGTTAATTTTCCCACCAGAATACGATAAAACCAAGACTTACCCTTTACTCCAACTCATGCATGGCGGTCCGCATACGATGGTGGGGAATGCATTTAATTTTCGTTGGAATGCCCATGTATTGGCTGCACCCGGCTACATCGTGAGTTGGGTAAATCGTCATGGCTCAACTGGTTTTGGTGAGCAATTTGCGCGTAGTATCAATTTCCAATGGGGCGAGAAACCCACCCAAGATATTTTGCGTTCGAATGACTTTTTGGTAAAAAAAATCGGCAACATCGATACGAAGAAGATTGCCGCAGCAGGTGCGAGTTATGGCGGATTCCTAGCGGCATGGCTTGCTGGACATACGGATCGATTTGCGACGATTATTGATCATGCTGGAGTCAACGACTTCATTGCGCAATATGGTTCCGACTCGACGAATTATTCGTTTGAAATCACATTGGGTGGAAGCCCGTGGCGTGACCCACAAACGATGCAAAAAAATAACCCCATGACCTATGCGAAAAATTTTAAGACACCAATGCTTTTGACGCATGGTGAAATTGACTATCGGGTACCGTATGTCAATAGTACAGCACTGTATGGCGTGTTGCAGGGAATGAAAATTCCTTCACGTTTGGTGATTTTCCCGAATGAAAATCATTGGATACTTTCACCCCAAAATTCGGTATATTGGTACTGGGAAGTACAGAACTGGCTACAAAAGTACATAGGAGGAACGCCGACCTTGGCACGACCAGATTAAAGTGTCGCTTGGGTTTGCGTTCATTCAACTTGAAACACGCAGAGAATGAAAATGTCGTACTGTCTACCACGATGGTACGACATTTTTTTTGTATCAGTTGATTTCTTTCGATTGGTGCGGATAAAGATAAGACATCAAGACTTCATTGATGAATCGATCCTCACTTTTTAAATAGGTGTAGTCTCGTAAGATACCTTCTGCGACGAAGCCGCACTGTGTGTATAGCTCAATAGCGCGTCGGTTTTCGACGCTAACGCTCAGCTCAAGACGATGAAGATCTTGCGCCTGTCCCAATGCCAGAATTTCCTGAAACATTTTTTTTCCTAAACCTTTGCCCGTCAATTGGGGATCGATCGCGACACCTCCGATGTAGGCGATATGCGAGGTCCGATGTCGATTCGGTACAAGTTTGAACATGCCGGCGGCTTGTGCCTCATCATGAAAGATGTATAGCACCTGAGCCTCTAGCAGTTGCGCGAAAATCGGCTGGAATTCCGTGGCATCCATCCTTTCATAGAGTAAGTAAGGATTGACGACGGGGTGCATGTAGAGGTCAAAAATGAATTGAAAGTCTGAATGGGTAGCAAGACGTATCATAGAAAGGTCGATGAAGTGGAGCGAGTGTGCCTAATCTGGCTCCACAATAGCATGAAGTCGAAAGAGTTTTTATGGGTTGTGCTATTTTTGATATTGAGGGCCTAGACTAGGTATCGCGCGATTCCCACATCTGACTCCTCAGCATTTACCAACTCGTCTCGCGTTCCGCTGTCGATGAAATTTTATGGATACTCAGATCCGCTCCATTAAATTCATCCTCTGGGTCGAGCCGAATTCCCACAGTCTTTTTCAGGACGCCGTAAATCAACCAGCCGCTGATGGAGGCAATCAGCAGGCCTAACAAAGTGCCGATCAACTGCGCCATGAATGAAACGCCACCCATGCCCCCAAATGTTGGTAGGCCAAAAATGCCTGCCGCAATGCCTCCCCAAGTCCCGCATAATCCATGGAGTGGCCAAACGCCCAAGACATCATCGATTTTCCATTTGTTTTGCGTCAAGGTAAACATCCAGACAAAAATTAAGCCCGCAATACTGCCTGTAAGCAGCGCGCCGAGTGGATGCATGAGGTCGGACCCTGCACAGACCGCAACCAAACCAGCTAGAGGCCCGTTGTACACAAAGCCCGGATCATTGCGACCTTTAATTAAGGCCGCTAAGGTGCCACCGACCATCGCCATTAAGGAGTTGATGGCAACCAAGCCATTCATTTTTTCTAGGCTTTGTGCACTCATAACATTAAAACCAAACCACCCCACGGTGAGTATCCACGCTCCTAAAGCTAAAAATGGGATGTTCGATGGCGGGTGCGCAGCTATCGCGCCATCACGTGAGTAACGTCCTCGTCGTGCACCAAGTAGCCAGACAGCGGGTAAGGCAGCCCATCCACCGACCGCATGCACCACAACCGAACCAGCAAAGTCATGAAACTCAAAGGAAAATAGGGATTTCAGCCAAGCCTGAAAACCAAAACTTTGATTCCAGACTATGCCTTCAAAAAAAGGATAGACGAAGCCAACCAAGAGTGTGGTTGCGATTAATTGAGGGCCAAATTTAGCGCGTTCGGCGATGCCACCCGAGATGATGGCGGGTATCGCAGCAGCGAAAGTGAGTAAGAAAAAGAATTTGACTAATTCATAGCCACTTTTTTCCGCGAGTACATTGGCATTGCTAAAAAAATGCACGCCATAGGCGAGGTAATAACCGATGAAAAAGTAAGCAATTGTGGAGATGGCGAAGTCGACCAAAATTTTTACCAAGGCATTCACTTGGTTTTTCTTGCGAACCGTGCCGAGTTCTAGAAAGGCAAACCCTGCATGCATGGCGAGGATCATGATTGCGCCTAGCAATATAAAAAGCGCGTCGACGCCGTGCTTCATTTCGTTCATGACGAGATCTCCCTAATTGAGTGCGTAAAAGTGATTTGATCATACTTTTAAGCAATAAATGTTCCAATTTGGTGATCTATTTTAAGTATTTGATTTGTAAAGAATTAATTGTCTAAGTGAAGCTTATTTTTAATACGTTTGCACTGATTTAGTGCTCATCATCGAGCGCCTTGCTTACGTTTGCACGAGGACGGTGCAGCGACGCAAGATTTTTAACTTGTGTAAACCTACTTCGTGCGCTGCTGACAATACCATGTGTCCTTGACGTACCTCTCAGAGATGACATCAGCCAATTGCCCGAACTAGGGCACTTATACCCCTGTATTGGCAGAATTGAATGTCTCTCTGGCATTCTAGACTGTTGTGAAATCGCGTTGGAAGTTTGTCCGACAAAACGGAAGCGGGTTCTTGGGTTGAATGTCCCAAGTCTAAATTGGGTCGAAAAATCCGAGTCAAGTAAATGGGTATAAGTGATCACGAACGAGAGAGCGACGTATGATACATGGCATTACTTTAGGTGCAGAAGAGGAATTGCAGATTGTTGATCAACACAGTCTTGAGCTGGTCCCTCACGATTTTGAGCGCGGCCAAGCAGAATTTCCGGATCAAAACGGTAGTTCCTCATGCGAACTTCATAAAGCCGTTGTCGAATTACAAACACCGATCTGCACAACACCCGATCAAATTGTCGCCAGTGTTGCCTCGATGCGCGAAATTATTCGGCTGCGAGCCCAATCCCAAGGCCAAAGGATCTTATCCGCTGGCGTGCATCCATTTTCGAATTGGAAAGAACAGGAAATTAATAAAGATCATCTGAAGCATCAGCACTATATACGTCTGGTGGATGAATACGCAGACATTATGCGAAGTTTGGTCTCGTATGGATTTCACGTCCATTTGGGACTGCCATCGGGCATTCCGCCAATGCCAATTTTCAATTCTTTGCGCAATAGTTTGGCGGCAGTACTGGCCATTTCACTGAGCTCGCCTTTCTATGAAGGGCGCGATACAGGCATGCAAAGTTGGCGTCATTCTATGCTAGATCGTCTTCCAAGAATGGGGACCCCTGATATATGGCAATCGGAGGAAGAGTACTTTGGGCATATTCAACTCCTGAGAAAAGTTGGCACACTCGAAGCTCAGCATGGGATGTGGGAAGATCTGCGACTTCATCATCGATATCATACTTTGGAAGTCAGAATTTGTGATGCGACTCCGTCGCTCGATCACATTTGGCTAATTACGGCATTGCTGCAATGTGAGGTCGCTTGCCTCGTACAGGATTACCAGAATGGATCGTTGCCAAAGCCGCTATCCCGCGCTTGTCTTGAGGAGAATAAGTGGCGTGTACGTCGCCGTGGTCTTGCCGCGTGCTTGATCGATTGGGGCAGTGAAGAATCGGTGAGTTTAGTCGATTATTTTACCCATTGGTTGGCACGCATAGAAAAAGTCGCGCGACAATTGCAACTATTTGAAAGCATACAAGAGAAAGTCCAGGCGCTTTTTTTACAAGGCGCATCGGCGGATATTCAGCGAGGTATTTTTCAGCGCTCTGAAAACTATCAAACTCTTGTAAAACATTTGATTCATGCAACGGAAGAGGCACAATTTGCTCCTACGTCCTACTTACAATAGTCGAAAGCCTATTCGCCCTAATACTACTGCGGAGCGAACCTTTTTTGGGCAAGATGCATCTTCGCATCCTCTGCATCCACGTAGTTTTGAGTTGATGCAGACTGCGCCGCATTCCAAGCATACTATGCATCACGGTTGGGCGGAACGGGCGGGAACTGCTGATACCTCTTACCATCGATTGCCCAAGGATCTGACACTTTTTTCCGAGTGGCCTGTGATTGCATCCCATGCTTTGCAGCAAAGATTGTGTACCCGACTCAATGCTCTGTGTGCCACGTTGGGACCCCATTTGCAAGCTGTAAGGACGCTGGAAAAAGGCTGGAAGCAAGCGCATGAAGCCGACGTTTTAACGGTTGATTATGCGATAGTCGAGGATGGAAATGGTTGGGATATTCGCTTAGTGGAGTTTCAAGCTTTCACTTCGCTGTTGAGCACCGGATTTCGCTTGCACCAACTACACAGTGATCTTTGGCCGGAACTTGCGGATTGTCCACCTTGGCATGATGTGGGTTGCGACGCTGAATGGCTACAGAATGCTCGTGAATGGGTGGTCGGGGGCAATTCGCCAGCCTTGCTGGAACATCAAGTTTGGCAGCGCGGAACCTTGTTCGATCTGTATGCAACTTCCTTGTTGTGGGATGTTCCGATTGTGGAGCCGCATCAAGTCGAGATCGACGCACAAGGTCGCTTGTTCTCCATTCTCAATGGAAAACGGAACCAACACGACCAAATCCTAAATCGCCTTATATTGAATGAATTACCTACTGAGCATCCTTTTCTTGAGAACATCAAATCGGCTCAGCTTAGGTGGCATAGTCACCCTGAGTGGTTCTTTCTAGTTCAAAAGGGGCTGTGTGCAGATCTTAAGATTCCATTTGAGCCAAGAAACGTGAGAGCCGATGCATGGCGTGAATTGGGCATCAATCCCGAACATCTTGTAGCCAAAAAAATGGATTCCTGTGGCGGTAAGGATTTGCTACTTAGCCCCAATGCTAAAGATTTGGACCAATTGGATTTCGCGAAAAATTGGCTAGTACAGCCTCGTTATACACCATATCCCATAGCCGAAAATAGCCAGGGCGATGCGGTCTTTGCAGAGATTCGATTGATTGTGCGATTAGATCCGGTTAAAGCACCTTGGATTGCCATGCAAATTGTTCGTATGTATTGCGCCGAACAAGCTTCTGCTAGTTTTTTTAAGGGCCGAGAAGGTGAAGGTGCGACCATCTTGCATACGCCGCCAAGTTCGGAATGAGCGATAAACAATCGACGTCAAGATCTTCAATCGAGATCTCTTCGAGACCTTGTTATTGCGTGCAATTCTCGTTTTATTCCTGTCAAAGCACCGCAAAGCTTTTTCTTTTAAGTACGCAGCGTTGCGCAAGTTAGTGTTCTGCTAGAGAAGTCGTCGCACCTCTCACACTGGCATAGTTCATGACAACGCGATTCGCAACATCGCGTGACAGATGCAAAATTTCGCCGCTTTCTCGACAAGCGGCATTGTCAATTCGCCTTAGATCTATGCTGCTTATTCTTGATCTTCAAAATACCAGTAGCCCAAGTTGACCCACTCAGTTAATGTCGTCAACAAATCCGCGCAATCTGATTGACCATCCGATGGAATGAGTTGATCTTTGAGGTCGGACCAAGTTAATCGCTCTTGATCACAAATGAGGCTTATCGCATTTGAGTCGAATGCCTCAAACTGATAGCATTCACCGTTCACGTAGCAGATTCTCTGTTCGACTTGATCTTCGAAATAAAAACATCGTAGACCACCCGTCCGCTTTAGATCTTGTAGTTGGAGTTGCGCAAGTAGATCGACTTCAGTATAGGGATCGTCAAGCTCTTGTAAATCGAGTAGACATTTAGTTCTTGTTAAAAAGCTTCCGATAAACTTCGTGATTAAAGTTTTGTCTTCAAGAACTGCGCGCATTTGATTTTGGATTAAATTAAAATCTTGGCTGTTGATGAGTCCTTGATGGCGATGGATCTGTCGCCCAGCGTCACTGATCAGCGTATTGCCTAAATCCTGATCAATTAGGTAGTCCGCTAAACCACTGAGCATATCTCGGGCGGACTTGCTCCTGAAACCAACTGAAAAACTCATTGAGGTTTCAAGCGAGACGCCATCATGTGGGAAGCCAGGCGGAATATAGAGTATATCGCCAGGGAGTAGTTCAACATCGATAATCGGTATGAATGGATCTGTATGTAAAAGTGCGGGATGCGCCGCAAATTGACGATGCGTCCCTTGTTCGCCGACGCGCCAGGTACGTCGACCCGAACCTTGGCAAATAAAGACATCGTATAGGTCAATATGGGGACCAACCCCGGCACCAGGCGTCGAATAACTAATCATGACATCGTCAAATCGCCACTTAGGAATAAATGAAAAGACTTCGACTAAGCGCGCAACTTCAGGCGACCAATGATTGACTGCTTGCACAATCAAGGTCCACGCAAGATTGTCTACGTGTTCATATGATTCAAATGGGCCTGCTTCGGCTTGCCATTCGCCATCTTTTTTGTAAATCAATCGCGATTCCACATTATCTTCGCAAGCCAAACCGGCGAGATCGTTTGGACAGATAAGATCAGCAAATTCAGGAAATCCTAGTCGAATGACGACAGGTCGCTGTTGCCAATAGTTTTGGAGAAAATCTTCTAGAGTGAATGTTGAAAAGTGGAGTTTTAGCATAAGTGTTTTCGCGCTGTAGCTCAGTAAATTTCTGGATGTTGGGATGGAAGTACAAGAAATGAAACTTGTAGCACAGGGATGCGTAGTCCTTATGTATGTAGATCAAAGTCTGTTCAGTTTGTCGTGTCATGACAGTTTTTTGACATGTAATAAATAAGTGAAATAAATCTTGTTTCTTCTTTCATACGAGGAGGGAGGCCAGCACGATTGTGCGCGTGGTAAGTCGATGGCGTCAGTCATCTTCGACAATGGGAGGCGTATGGTATGCATTTTGCTGAGGTGAACTCTGTCGCTTAGTGACTCGACTCAACAGACAAGGACAACATCATGAATATCCAGCTTAATTTTATTAATCTCTCTAACGATCAAAATAACTCCGATGTGCTGATATTTGCTAAGAATATTGCTGACATTGAAAATGCAAATCACATCGCTTGGACGGTCATCAAAAATTGCGGTCAAGGAGATTCCCATCCTTTTGTCTATCCTATTGACTCGAGTATCGGCGCGAGTGACAGCTGGGGCAACTACACGCCACAATTTCCCGTCAATCAAGGGGAAGCTTTTGAAATGGTATTGACCAAGTCCGGCGATCAACTACGCACAGTCGGCGTCACGCATAACCCGAATGCGATTGAACTGTTGAATAACTTAAATCGTGGAGCGATTAACGCTTATGTCTATAAATCTGGCCGATTGTTTGCTAGTAAGTCGAATCTCGCACCAGGGCAAAAAGCAGTGTTTCAATTTAATCCTACGATTTGGATAGGCGTCGCATCACAGGTTGAGCAGGGGGAGGTTTTGAATTCTGCCATCATCTCAGAAATCAATACTGAAATTAGTCTATTCGGGATTCGGAGCGCGGATATCGTGATGACCGGTGGCGGCAGCGGTCCAGACGCGAAAGAATTCCAATTTATGCTACAAAATGTGGTGATGTGAGTCTGCTGATGGAGCTAAAGGAGCTTAGTGAGCTAGGGGAGTGCAGATTCAAACTGACTTACCATATTGGTTCGAGGTGTCGCGTTAAGCCGTTCTATCGAGATTAGCGAGTGACTCGCTTAACATGGCAATATGAAAAACTCTTAAAATGGATGCTTTGAGATTCCACCTTAGGCGTCTATTTTATGTCAAAGATCAAACCACGAAGTCATCGCACTACCCAACCTAGTCGAGCGCAGTTAGTTGCGCGTTGGCGGACTTATCTTGAGAAAAATACTAACCCACGTTTGCAAATGATGCTGATTGTTGCATTGACAGGGATGTTAGGATTTCTTGGGACATTTCTTCTCTTCCATTTAGGTATGCACGCAATGTGGTTGCGATACTTTTGCG
The DNA here is from genome assembly GCF_018139545.1 of Affinundibacterium fentianense. Lineage (GTDB taxonomy): Bacteria > Pseudomonadota > Gammaproteobacteria > Burkholderiales > Burkholderiaceae_D > Undibacterium > Undibacterium fentianense. The sequence goes on from NZ_JAGSPJ010000006.1 coordinate 343,508, forward strand.
CTTTTTGCTTTGCTTATATCGGTTTTATTTTGATGTTACGACTATGGTTGAGTTTGGATAGGCATGGTTTATTGGAGGGTGGCGTTGATGCTGCTGATTTATTGATCAACGCTGGGCATGGCCATTCGATTTCGTTGGAGCCGACAGCCAACTCGTTACAGGGCGGCGGCGGTGATTTTTCGGGTGCTGGTTCAAGTACATCGTTTGAATCTGCGAGCAATGTCTCGACACCGTCATTATTTGGGGGAACAGGCGAGGAAGGTGCGAAGTCAGTATCGAGCCTCGCTGATGCCGATGATATCTGGGTTCCTATTGCCCTGTGTGCCTTAATTTTGGCAATCTTGCTGTCCACGCTCTACGTCGTCTATTCCGCTCCGATGTTGCTTGCTGAGTTGATGGTGGATTTTTTGTTGACGACCGGGTTTTATCGGCACTTGAAGAAACAAGCAGATGGGACATGGCTTAGGACGGCGGTTCGCAAGACGATCTGGCCATTTTTGTTCACCGGATTGGTTGTCAGTTTAGCCGGTTGGATTCTACAAACATCAGCGCCGGGCGCGCAAAATCTGTCACAGGTACTGAGTTTCCATGCTTCCACTTCAAGTGACCAGTCGACGCAATCAAAGTCAATTCAATAAACGATCAAAATTAGTTCAACTCCTACCTTGGGTAGAGCGCAGTGCGTTCAAGCTTATTGATAATTCTGTTGTCTAATTCGGAGACATTTGACTTATATATTTTGGTGAATTTCACGAGCTAGCATTTGTTTAAAAAAAAAGTCTCCTTGACTTTGCTAGGAGACTTTTTTGTGTCGCGCTTATCGCCGATGGTGATGGCTATTTAAGACGAGTTTGTGCTTCGCTAATGAGGTCTTTGTAGGTATTGAGTATCCTATCCCAAGAGTCAAAATGTTCATCGTCTTTGATTGACCATTTACCGCGCAATCCATCTTTATTTTTTTCACTAACAATTTTCAAAGAGTAGCGTAGTGGGGAATCACTGATTCTTTTGAGTATGACCCGTGTGCGCACAACGGATTCGTTGGTTTCATTTTGCCCCCACGTTTTAATCTGCCATGCGGTCCGTAAATAGCCCGTTTGACTGTCTGAATTATCGAGAACATCGAAATAATTGAGGACGATCGATGAGAGTAGCTTCCAAGCTTGTTCTTCCTTTAATTTCTTCCCGACTTCGATGGTGAAATTGACATTCGCTTGGTCGCTCGCAGTCGAGGCGGCATAGGAGCCGTCGGGGCGGAGTACGACGTTTTCTTCTAAGGGTGGTTCCACTTCATTGGGCTTCGCACAATATTCTTGGAGGAAAGTGAGAAAGCCAGTTTGCTTAATTTTGACCATCGTACAGCTGCCAAATGGAACCTGAACAGCCATGCTACCTGTGCCGACGGCTTTTTCATTGACATAAATTCTGGCCTCCTCGGGACCTGAAACTTTGACGAGACGACCTTTGAGCACGAATTTATCAAACAGGGGAGGTTCGGGTTGACCGTCTTTATTGCAATACTCTTTGGTTTCATTCATCCAGCCATTTTTTCTGGCAGAGAGTTTCGCGCAACTACCACGTTTGACGATGAAATCGAGGTCTCCTTCGCCGAGTTTTGCATCGTTGCTAAAGAGTTCGACTCCTTCGCCTGCGGTGGTAATTGATACTTTGCGGTCTTGTAATTCAACACGGTCTTCGATCGGTGGTAATTCTCCGCCGCGATCCCAGCGGTAGATCCGTTTGATTGTCGCAAATCCGGGTTTCACGATCTCGATCGTGGTTGTTTGACCTTCGTCGACTTCGACTTCGTAGGAGCGATTCGCACGGTATTCACCGTTGATCAAGATCTTCGCGTCATAGGGAAGAGCAGTCAACTGAACCACACGCTTAGTCAGGAAAATATTGAAAACTTTGTCGGGATAGTCAGCCTCACTGGAAAAGCTCCGTACGCTATCGCGATAGCCATCTTGACGTACGACGATGGTATTCGAATCATTTTTCTCTAGTTTTAGTTTTGCAGTTCCTACACCTATGGGCACCAAGGAATTATCTTGAGCCTTTTTCTTGTAGATGGTGGCGCTTGATGGGGTCGCGACGATATCTAATGTCGTCCCAAATAATGAGAAAAATTGTGCCTGTGCAGGATTGCTCAAAGTAAGCAAAAATAATGCGCCAAACAATAAATATCGCATAGTAAAACTCTCCCTGTGAATTCAATGGCTGGCACCAGCCTCGCAGCTTTTGAATTTATGTTGTGTGTTGATATTGAATGGCTGGCTAGTTATCGTTTGTCAGGTCCATTTGCAGGCAAGTAGCCGCGAGTTCGTGCGAGATAAATGCTAATGCAAGATGATCGGAATCAAGTATTGCATAATGGTCACTCAAGCTCAAGTCATTTGCCTAAACCCCGTGCTGTTTCCTCCTTCTTTGCACATAGCTAGGTCGTTTATCTCAGTGTAGTTTGATCCGTGGATTGCGTACGCGGTCAATCGTTTCTGCCCAAGTTGACAGCCAAGTATGGAACCAGCCATTGACCGCAACTTGGTGGTGTTTGTGTAAGGACCAATACATCCATTTTGCAAGTGTTCCTTCAATAAAGACAGAACCACTTGCAATTGCTCCCATCAGACTGCCAACCGTACTGTAGTTGCCAAGTGAGACCAAAGAGCCGTGATCCTTGTAGTGAAATTCTTGGAGTGACTTTCCTTCGAGTAATCGACATAGCGAATCGGCTAAGCAACTGGCTTGTTGATGAGCAGATTGCGCTCGTGGTGGAACGTTGGGTAAACCCTCTCCTTGTGGGCACGCAGCGCAGTCCCCGATTGCAAAAATCGCCGGATCTTGTGTAGTTTGTAACGTGTTCTTTACGATGAGTTGGTTCAAGTGGTTGCTCTCTAAACCATCGATACCATTTAAAAAATCGGGTGCTTTGATTCCGGCGGCCCAAACGACTAGTCCGCTGGGAATAAACTGACCGCTTGCTAAAGCGACCCCTTCTTGCGTCACTTCGATTACGCGCTCATTCGTGTGAATTTCAATTGCAATACTGCGTAACTCTTTTGCAACCGCAGCGGAAAGTCGCTCCGGGAGCATTTGTAATAGACGCGGCGCAGCATCGACGATAACGATACGCAAATCTTTTTCTGGATCGAAATTGACCAGCCCATAGTTTGACAGTATTTTTGTGGTCATATGCAATTCGGCAGCAAGTTCAACGCCAGTCGCCCCGCCTCCAATAATCGTGACCGTAAAACGTCCTGTGCCTGCCGTTTGCTGTTGCGTTTGTGCGCGTAGACACTGATCGATCAGTTTTTGGTGAAAACGCTCGGCTGCCTTTAGCGAATCGAGCATGATGCAGTTTTCTTTCGCTCCCTTCGTGCCAAAATCATTGGTTTGACTTCCAAGTGCAAGGACGAGATGGTCATATTGAATCGCCTGTTGTGGCAACAACTCTTTGCCGTCCCCATCTAAAGTGGGGGCAAGGTAGATTTCCTTGGTTTCGCGTGATAAGTCCAGCATGCGGCCCAATCGAAAATGAAAATGATTACTGCGCGCTAGTGCGAAATATTCACGCTCATCTGCATGACTGTCCAACGTTCCCGCTGCAACTTGATGGAGTAAGGGCTTCCACAAATGGGTGCGACAGGCATCAACCAGTGTGATCCGTGCTTTACCACGTTTTCCTAAACGTTTGCCCAAGCGTACGGCTAATTCCAGTCCACCAGCGCCTCCGCCAACAATGATAATGTGTGCTAGTGCTGCTCCTTCTCTAATGTTCATGACGACATCCTTAGAATTTGAAAATCTATTTCAAGAAAAGCATCGCCGATATTGGGGATTTGGCCTATTTTCGCTTATCTTGAAATGGATTCTCAGCGGGCTATCAACAGCATTTATTCAACAAGAATCGATGAAATCGTGTCAATTCTACGCCTACTTGATTGTCGACAGCACTCACTCGAACGGATATTTTTAAGTTTTACCTCAGACAAATTGCCATCAAGATTCTGAGTCGGCATTCGCAGTCGAGACGAGTCGGAAAAATCGCGGCAATCACCAGAAAGCCCATGTTTTTTCATTGACGATAACTCATCGTTTTATCTTGTCTAGTGGCTTTCCCTTCGCGAGTTCATCCACCAATTTATCGAGATAGCGAATTTTCTGCATCAGCGGATCGGCCACTTCTTCTACTCGTACTCCACAGACCACACCCGTAATTAAATGGATGTTCGGGTGCATTTTGGGTGCTTGATCAAAAAACTCAATGAAAGTCTTTTCGCTAAGTATTTGCGCTTGGAGTGCTTCTTCGGTATAGCCTGTGAGCCAACAAATGAGATGATCAACTTCTTGTTGGGTACGTTGTTTGTTTTGCGCTTTCTTGACGTAAAGTGGATAGACCTTTGAGAAAGCAGTGGTAAAAATTCGATGTTGTGGCATCACGGTCCTTTGTCATGAGGAATGAAGTGGATTTCTTTGATCGATGCCGGCAGTTGTTCTCGATGACTTGTTTTGATTAGTCAGCAAAGGCTGTTCAGCGAAACGGATTGCGCTTGCACCACTTGGATTCAAGTCTTAACACCATATGTTTTGATTGTTGAAAGCTTATATCAATTTTGTGCGAACGTGATTGATCAAGTGAAATTGCTTTTATGACTATTGTTAAATGGCGTGACATTGGAAGCTTCTCCATCGAACGACCTGAACTTGTTTTGTTGTAATCAATAAGTTGGCGACTCTGTTGTTAATTGGATCCTCCTCCTACAGTTTGTTTCCTACCTAAGTTATTCTCACTCTATTCGCTTTGTAATTGGAGTTTCATTTTGAGTTCCATTTCGAGATTGATTTCGCCGTATTCAGCGAGCTAAGAAGTCATTGCTCGGGGCGCAGCTGGAATTGGATTGATGAGCTGAGATCGGTCATTACAAAGGATCAGTTTTTGTTCGAGGGGTGTCTCAATGGAGAAGGCAACAATGAAAATGCAAGATTTTTACCGCTGTCTCTACTTAACGAGTATTTTTTTGATCACAGCCTGCACTCGGAGCAATGAAGATCTTGTGCCTGCGGCACACAATTCAAGTGGGCAAGTGAGCACGCAAAGTACTTCACCGCTCAGCTATTACGCTGCTGCGCGATTTGCTGAACAAGTCAGTTTTGGCGTTAATCCAGCATTGATCGCCGATCTGCAAAGTGTCGGATACGAAGGATGGATCAATGCACAAATCGCGATGCCGGCGGTGCCCTATACGATACCTCGAGAAGCGTTGAACTTTACAAACCAAGCTGGTGAGGCAGTCGCTTGGCTATACCGCAATAGTGAGTTTTGGGATTCTGCGCTAACTGCTCGCGATCAACTGCGCCAACGTGTGACTTGGGCGATTTTTCAGTACATTCCGGTGAGTATGGGACAAGCGAATGGCAGCATGGAGTATTACAACATGCTACGTCGCAACGCCTTAGGAAATTATGCAACGCTGTTAAAAGAAGTCACGTTGAATCCACACATGGGCTTTTATTTGAATAATGAATTAAATCGCCCAACCTCGCCCCAATGTCTCGGTTGTACGCCAAATGAAAACTATGCTCGCGAGTTACTCCAGCTATTTTCGGTCGGTGTGGTGCAACTGAATCCAGACGGTAGCGTGATTCGTGATGCACAAGGTAAAGTCAAAGAAACGTATACGCAAAAAGACGTGGAAGAATTGGCGCGCGCCCTGACGGGCTGGCGTGCTCCGCCGAATAATACCGGACTGCCGAATCAGAGTTGGCCACATTACGGTCAAGCGATGGTCCCAGAACAAGCGAGTTTTTTACATGACAGTGGTCAAAAGACAGTGATGGGAACTCTCCTTAAATCCGGCATGGGACCTGCCGAAGAATTGGATGCCGTGATTGCGATGTTAATGAAGCATCCGAATACTGCGCCGTTTGTTAGTCTTCGTCTGATTCAGCATTTGGTCGCTAGCAATCCCAGCCCACAATATCTCGCAAGAGTTTCCGCTGTATTCAAGAATAATGGAAAAGGAGTGAGTGGGGATCTAGCCGCAGTGGTGAAAGCAATCTTACTCGATCCTGAAGCGCGTCAAGGCGATCAACTCGGTGGCAATGATCGTCAGTCAGGCTATTTGCGGGAGCCCGTGTTGTGGCTGTCATCGGTTTATCGAGGACTCGGTTGTCAGCATATGACGCGCGGTGTTTGGCAAGGGAATGAATACGTGGATCAGCCACAAAATCAAGCAACCATTTCCCCTCCTAGTATTTTTTCCTACTACCAGGCGGGTGACCGTGCGCCTGGCAGCAATTTGCTGGCGCCAGAGCAACGTCTGTTAAACACACTAGAATTTACTTCACGCCTCGGTGATTTATCTTGGCGTTTTTCGGATACAAATAACCCGAATCATCAGAATAATTTGAAAAATTCGGGATGCAAACTCGATGAGTTGACAGCAGCGTTTGGCATTTCGCCGACAGCCTTTTTAGATCTTCTCAGTAAGCGTTGGTTTCGTGGGGCGATGCCCGCGACCTTGCGCAATAGTTTAACAAGCTTGATGAACGGTGAGCGTTGGGAGTCAAATGAGCAAGGTGCGTTGACGACTTTGCAGTTTGCATTAACAAGTCCAAGTTTTGGAGTGATCAAATGAAACGACGCGCTTTTTTGAAAACCTTGGGATTGCCAGCTTTAAGCGGATTGGGCATCAGTACTTTATATAGTGATACGAATCTCAGCCAAGCCGCGTCGAATGACTATAAGGCCCTTGTTTGTATTTTTCTGAATGGTGGAAATGACGGTCACAATAGTTTGATTCCGACTGATGCTGCCTACAATGACTACAGCAAGTCACGCCCCGATCTGGCGTTACCTAAAGAATCGCTCATCAGTTTAAGCGGAGCCAGTGCGGGGCATAGCTTTGCTGTACACCCTGGTTTAGCGCCACTCGCGTCCTTGTATGACCAGAAGCGACTTGGATGGATTGTGAATGCTGGTCCTTTGATCGCACCCGCAACGGGTGCGCAGGTTATTGATCGTGCGGTTGCTATTCCTCCCTATCTGATGTCGCACAGTGATCAAACTGCGATGCAGCAAGGTTGGGGCGGCGATTTTGATCAAAGTGGCTGGGCTGGACGAGCCTTAGAGCTATTACCTGCTGCTTACTTGAATAAACTAAATGCAGTCACGATGTCTTCGGATCGTACGTTGGTGCTCGGAAAAAATGCAAGTGTTTCGTTTATGTCGCCAGGTGGTGCGCGTTATTGGGGACGCGCTGACCTCGCCTCGCCCCAGACCTATTGGGCACAGGCTTTAAATAATATGGCGAAATTGCAGTTTTCGAATCAATACGAATCGGAATACGCGCGCACCCTAGACTTGAGTGTGAGCGAGTCGACTCTATTGACACAGGTTTTTCTTAAAGCGAGTGAGCCGAAAGCGAATTTCGCAAGTGATGATTTAGCGACGCGTTTGCGGGCTTTAGCGAGTGTTCTTCCCGCGTTTAAAAACATGGGCTACAAGCGCCAGGTGTTCTTAGTCAGCTGGGGCAGCTTCGATACGCATTATGGCCAGCGTGGGAATGATGCGCGTACCCAAGATGCTCAGCTGGCTGTCGTCGGCAAAGCGGTTGCTGCATTTGATCAAGCGATCGTCGCAGCGGGTATGAGTTCGGAAGTGACCACCTTTAGTTTGAGTGACTTTGGACGTACCTTACGCCCAGCCTCCGGCGCTGGTTCAGATCATGCATGGGGCAATCATTGGTTTGTTCTCGGTGGTGCTGTCGCAGGAGGGCAAGTGTTTGGCCAATTCCCATCTTTGGTATTGGGCGGCGTCGAAGACGGAGATCCTGGCAGAGGGGGCCGCCATGTACCCACCACCAGTACCGAACAGGTTGGCGCAAGTCTCATGCAATGGATGGGTTTGCCGGCGGCGCAGTTGTCGACCGTATTCCCAAATCTAAATAATTTTTCACAAAAAACTTTACCTCTGTTTAAAACATAAGCACGATTTTTCAGGAAATTGCTCAGCTCGAGTTGGATGGTTGAGATAGTTTTATAGGCACTGACAAATTGGTATTTGTTTTCTCGACATAAAAAAGGATGAGTGGCATGGCTGACATACGTTTGACGAAAGGTAAAGATGACTATACCCAGCCTATTAGTGAGCGCTACAGCTGGAATAATGTCTTTGGCGATGACGGTGACGACATCATCCGCTCGTATAGCGGGAATGTTTTGGGTGGTCGTGGGAATGACACCATACAGTTTATTCCTATCGAGGGAGAACCATGGTGGCAAGTCGTAGCGGCATACTGGGATGGTGCGCCGGGAAAAATTGTTGTTGATCTTGGCGAGGGCTGGGCATTGGATGGTTGGGGTGGGCGTGACACCTTAATTGGAATCGAAGCCGCTGCAGGAAATTGGTTTGAGAATGAATTTTATGGCAGTAAAAACGCCAACGCTTTTTGGGCTGGAACGGGGAAAAATACTGTCGACGGACGAGAAGGATTTGATGTCGTCAATTTGCCGTGGTTTTCAGATACGGCACCAAAGTGGGATGACTTTACGATTAAAGTCAGCGTAGATGGAAAGAGCGCTACGGTGACCAGTCGCTTGTCGAATCAATTTGTTGCAAGTTTAAGCAATGTTGAAGCACTCACGATTTGGGATGGCGAGATCGAACAACAGCGTTTGCTGACCGAGTTTGTGACCGTGCAAGATCTGGCTGTGGATGGTCTGATACAGGGGCTTGCAAATCGATGGAATGCGTCGTCAAGCGTGGGTAGTGCGGTTGAAGTGAGTTTTAGTTTTATACTCAATGCGACCAGTGCGGGGGGCGAAGTCACGCAATTCCGAACTTTTTCGCCTGCTGAGAGAGACAGCGTGCGAGCGATATTCAAGGAATTGAGTCAATTCACGGGTTTGCAGTTTCGAGAAATTGATGAGTCGTCGGGGCAAGCAGGCAGTATTCGGATGGGAGTCAGTCAACAGTTAAACTCTAAGGGAATGAGTCATTTTCCGGGGGAAGCGGGTGATGCAGCGGGCGACATTTGGATGGACGTCGAGTCGATGCTGAAATTTGCTCCTGGCACAGCGGGATATACCGCGTACTTACATGAACTAGGTCACGCCTTAGGTTTGCGACATACACGGAATATCGACGCTGCCGATCATTACGCAAAAGAAATTCTAAGTGCCTACGATCAAACGAGTTATACAGTGATGTCGCAAAATTACTCGGCCGATGGTCTTTTTCCTGCGACTTGGAGCAATATGGATATCGCCGCACTGCGCTACCTGTATGGAACCAAATCCATCAATACTTCCGATACACGTATTGTCTTGGACAGTAGTTATGCTGCGCAACAAAAGACGATTGTGGATGATGGCGGGATAGACTCGATCGATGCTTCGGCTTCAAAAGTCGGCGTGAGTATGGATTTAATACCGGGTCATTTAAGTAGTTTTGGTGTCACTGCGGATGGGATTCCAGCTGTGAACAATCTTGGCATCGCGGTGGGGAGTGTGATCGAAAATCTGATCGGCTCACAACTCGATGATTTTTTGTTGGGAAATGATGTTGACAACCAATTGACCGGCCAGAATGGTAATGATTGGATCGATGGCGGTAAAGGAATCGATACGGCGATCTTTACCGCAAATCGTGACAGTTATTTCATTACAAGCGCATTTGGCAAGATTTTTGTCGCTGCACGCGATGGATCTTCAGGGTATGACACTTTGCTGAATATCGAGAAGTTGAGTTTTTCAGATCAAACCTTGACGCTAGCGAACAAAGCTTTCGGTTCGGATATGGAGTTGATTGTCGATTTTGGAACGACGCAGAGCGGTCATTTACCAGTGTCGAGTGATCTCTCGGATGGCGAGGCAGTCTACCAACTTTTAAAAGCACCAGAAAGTGGCAGTGTCCAACTTCAATCGAACGGCGCGTACACCTACACGATCAACTCTGCAACTAAGAATTTCGATAGTTTCACCTATTCATTGTCGGATGGAAAAGGGAATACCAATCAATATAAAGTGTTTGTGCAAATTAATTTGGATGCGCATATCGTCAACGGTAGCGCACTGAGTGACAATTTATTGGGAACGAATACGAACGATGTAATGAATGGCCTAGCAGGTGATGATCTCTTGAATGGCGGGGGCGGCAATGATGCGATGGATGGTGGTGCTGGCATCGACACAGCTGTGTATTCGGGCAAATTGGGCGAGTATAAGATCACACGATCGGGCGAATCCTATCAAATCTATTCAAAATTGGGCGTAGATGGCATTGATAGTCTAAGTCAGGTTGAGAAGTTGCAATTTGCGGATATGACCGTGAATTTGATGGTGCAATCGGTTGCCGCGAAAGCACCAACAGCAAGCGTCCAGCGATTGATTGAATTGTACGTCGCCTTTTTTAATCGGGTACCCGACGCCGATGGTATGGTGTATTGGATAGGTGAGATGCAGGCTGGAAAGAGCGTGAATCAGGTTGCTGATATTTTCTATGGTGCTGGCGTGCAGTTCTCAGACCTCACTGGCTTTACGGCAAATATGACAAACACCGCATTCATTAATGTGGTGTACAAAAATGTATTGGGACGCGCAGAGGGAGCCGATGCCGGAGGCTTGAGTTATTGGAATGGAAAACTCGCGGATGGCAGTGAAACCCGAGGCAGTTTGGTTTCAACAATCTTGGATGCTGCCCACAATTTTAAAGGCGATCCAACTTTAGGATGGGTTGCGAATTTACTCGATAATAAAATCGCGGTTGCACGTAGTTTCGCAATTGATTTGGGACTGGGTTATGCGAGTGGGGATGATGCGATAAAACACGGAATGGAAATCGCAGCAGCAGTCACTCCGACGGATGCGCAGACAGCGTTGAAATTGATCGGAATTAACACCGCTGATTTGAGTCTGTATTGAGTCTGTATTGAGTCTGTATTGAGCTTGCTCAGAGCTAGAGAGAGCCTGCTTAATTGAATATACCTTGAAAGCCGCCAAATCAAAGGTATTTTTTCTCACTGTCAACGACTTGCAATCTGGCGACCAATGTAATGTGTGCGTCAGCAGATTGCTTAAGTCGAAACAGAATTTGTGCTTGGAAATGGCGCTTGATTCGCATCGTAAAGTCGATTCAATCGCCTAGGTAACGAATTGTCTAGGATTTACCCTTACTTTTAAGTTTGCACTGGGTAAAATCTTCAGGTTCCTGCCATGCCGCGAAAGTGACGTGTTTTCCTATTTTTTCAAACAGTTGCTTCGCAGTTTTTTTGTCATTTGCGCGGCATGCAAACTTAGCGAAATTATTCAGATTCCACTTGTCGGGAAAGTCTGCTATCAGCGTTTCGAATCCGGCTTTCATTTTCGGCCAATCGGTTTGCCCTGAAATAAACATATCGTCGCTACCGTGCGACCAATGTAAGCGAGCATACATGACGCGCGCCGTTTTTTCATCGAAGCGTTTCAATGTTTCTTGAACAAACTGTTGAAATTCTTGATCGCTTCCTCCCCATTTTTCTGTCATATAAGAAGCTTTGGTGAAGTAGAAATCGTAATAATGGGGAAACTTAGTAATTGCTTCACGATACAGCTTTTCGTAGTTTTCCTCTCTGAGCTCTTCTCTTGCCGCGACTTCCAACATTGCTGAATACCATGCTGGATTATTCCGTTCAGTTGGGGGGATTTGGTTCAGAATATCTTTCGCTTTCTTGGTCCGAGCCCAGTATAGGCGCCACCCTTCTGGTGTCACTTTATAAGCATACCCACTGCCGCGTGCAGACCAAGCATATTCAAGTTCGAATTGGGCAAGCGCAATCTTTGCAGCTGTTTTATATGTTGTCGTGTCATGCCAATCGCGTAGGATTCTACGATAATCCGCCCAGTCGATATCTGAGCGAGGGTGCTTGCAGTCTGATAAGGCGTTTGCAATTCCTTGGTAAAAGCCCATTAGCTTAGGTTGACCATCGCTCGTTAGTGAATCTGCCTTATTCATTTCAGAGATCAGCTGATTCAAACTGTTGAAGTCGCGTTTTTGAATGAGTGCATCCGTTTGCACAGCGATGGCAACAATGGGGCGTTCAATGACTGGAGCGTCGCAAGCAAAGCTAGTTTGACTGAGGAATACACTCAGCGAAAAGACATAGGCGTGCTTAAGTAAGTTATGCAATAAGTTGTGCAATAAGTTGTGCAATAAGTTGAGCAATAAGTTGAGCGTGTTCATAAAGTTGAAGCTTCAATTAAGTGGTGTGCTATGTTCGGGGGGCGATGAAAACGTTAGTATATTGACATGGAGCCTGATGAATGGAAAGGAAAATATCCTCGTCCAATCGGACATTTGTTCAGAAGGCCTCAATGCAAACGGGGCTGCTTGCATCTAGGTCGTCCCGAGTTATCGCTTTCTTTGTTCCTTGCTCTCGACTGAGAAGATTCACGATACCCACAATAATTAATGGGAGAGTTTGAACTTGAGACATGGGTCAAAGTAGAGACGCAAACCAAGAATTTGAACGGTATCGACCTCAACGAACAAAATAATTAAGGCTGCTTGGAATTTTTCTTAATCAAATTGACGTTTGAATTCTGCAAACTGCGTCTTCAGATCTTCGACATTTCGCTTGAGTTCTGCAACTTCGTCTTCTAGCTGATTGATTCGGTCAGCGCGGACTGCTGGCGCTAAGGAATGACTAGTCATGGTCGCTTGTTGTTGTTCGATTGAAGTTTCATCGCAACTAAGGAGATGAGCATAGCGGGGTTCTTTTGTCCCAGGAGAGAGCGTCAGACGCGCTACCAAGGCTGGGTATTTATTCATCAGGAATTCTAGTGCCTTGTCTAATTCTGCAATATCGCGGAATTCGTGCAAGCGTCCGGCGCGACTGCGGATTTCTCCCGCAGTCTGCCAACCACGCAACATCAAAATCACCAATGCTGCGAGCTTGTCCTGTTCAAGCATCCATTTAAGGCGCATGCGGTGTTCATACTTCGCGACGCGCGCTCCTGCTTGATGCGTCACACTGATTAATTTTCGTTGCGCAAGCCGATCAAGTGCTACGGTGACTTCAGCTTCACTCAAAGTCATGACGGGATCGCGGCTAGTCAGTTGATTGCAAGCGTTGAGTAAAGCATTGAGGGAGAGAGGATAGTTGTCGGGTGTGGTCGCTTCTTTTTCGGCAAGAGAACCTAATACCCGAATTTCAACTTCATCCAAAAAGTCCTCGGCTGGATTGTTAGTTTGATTTGACATAGCGTACTTTCTTGAACTAGGGATAGCATTGGAATGTAGAGATTCTAGGCATCATATCTGGCGTGACCTTAAGTTGCCAGTGTCCTACAACGGAAAGTTGTCTTGCGAGAGCGCAGTTCTGGATTCAATGTCCAATTTCAAATGCTAAAGCGCAAGGCGATCAAAGCGAAAATTGCAAGTGATAGGAGCGCAACGATCGATAGAGCAAAACTGCGCCAAACTGCTGACAGGCGACCAAGTTGATAAGTCCCGCGCAAATGATGGAACATATGAATAGGTGGAACACAAATCAAAATCAAACTCGATAGTGCGTACCAGTTAAGAGCTGCAAGCAGTGACGATAACATCATCAACATCGACATGAACGAAAGCGAATGTAAGGAAAAAACAGCATGTTCAAACATCGTATTCTGTCGACGCCAAGCGAATAGCAGCCATAGAAATGGCAGGGAAATTGGCACCAAAAGGAATGCCAGTTTGGACAAGGTATTCTTGAACTTATATAAGGCGAGTTCTGGATTTTGCAATATTTTAGATAGGCTCTTGACGACGAATGGCGTGGCCAGATTTGGCGTGTTTTTTTCTAGATTGAGGCGTACGCTGTCTTCAGAATGGTTATTAAAGGGGCTCTTATCCAAATCAGTTTGATTTTCTAGTTCGTCTTTCGCTGCCTTGAGTTGTTTTAATGTTGATTCTGCTTCAGTTATTTTTGATGCGATGGTTTGGGCTTCTGGTGTGTTAAGTGGCAAGGTATTTCGTTGCTGTTGTAAAACAATGAGAGCGTCTTGTTGCAAGTCGATTTGAGTCTGGAGTGCAGTTTGATTTTTATCCGCATGCATCGCATTCGGCAATGCGCCGCTAGTCAAGTTGAACACAAAGAACATTGAAAAAATGAGAAACAAGAACAAGGCGAGCGGCGAAACATATCGGGTGCGTTGGCCTTGGATATAGTTTCGGGTTAATTCGCCAGGTCGAAGTGTCAGTGCTGGGATCGTGCGCCAAGCTTTGGTATCAAAATGAAATAGGCCATGCAACAATTCTTCGACTAGGTGTAGCAGCGAATGGTGAATATGGATATTTTGCCCACACTCAGGGCAGTAAGATTTTTCAACTTCAGCACCGCAGTTGGCGCAAACTTGCGTGGACAGGTGATTTTTTGAAACACGGGTGGACGTGTTGACTTCATGAATAGGCATAGAGAATTCGACTTCAATCGATATAGTCAAAGAAAAGTTGAGTGGCCTCAGTTGAGGCAATGTAATTTGTAAAAATTGTCCCTATTTCGGCTGCATCGTTGCATCGAAAGATCGTATCAGCGTGTTCGATGTCAAGCGCGATCCTTATCGGGTTCTTTTTGCGAAGGCTATTGCAATGGGAATGTGAAAGTAAAGCCTTCTGCTAGTGGTTCATTCAGCGTTGAGCGGAAACCGCCTTGGTCGCCTCCTTCAAAACGGATAGTCCCGCCGGGTGTATAACTGAGAAAATCGACGACAAAGGTTCTAAGGTCTGGCAGCCAATAGCTTGATTTCACTATGTAGTTACCAGACATCACAAAATCAGGTCGCATATCGCGATCAAAGGTGATGCGAATGCTCGGCGCACTGCCGCTGGTAAAAGTTGGGCCACTAATAATTTTGCTGTAGCCTGTGCTGTTGTTGTCTTCTTTCGGAAAGGTATAGCTGACTGACTCGCCCAAAGCTTCGTTTGCAGTCGAGCGGAAGCCGCTATTCGTGCCGCCTTCAAAGACAATTTTTCCACCTGGTGTAAAACTCGCTAAGCTGATAACAAACGTTTTTTTGTCGGCAGTCCAAGTATTCGACTTGGGAATATAGTCACCCGTCACAGTAAATCCTGGACCCATTGTACGGTCAAAAGTGACACTGATTTGCGGATTGCTACCTCCCGTAAAAGTTGGGCCCTGAATGACTTTGGCGACACCGAGATTTCCCGGGTTATCACCTTGCGGAAAGCGATAGACAAACATGACTTTCATCGGAACGTTGTTGGTGCCAACAAAGCCGGGCGTGCCATCAGCATTTGCACCCATTAGATTGATCGTGCCGCCCGCTACAAAATTGAGGAGCTCGACTACAAAGCTGCGTTTATCGGATTTCCAGTAGGCCTTTTTTAAGTTGAAGTTTCCGTCGAGTGCGTAGCTAGCGTTCATATCGCTATCAAATTGAAATTCCAAAATAGGGTTGGGGCCCTCAGTGAACTTCACGGGATTCGCAATCACAGGAGGATCCATTAAATGGGCTGGATCTTTTGGGAAATAGAAAGTCACATTCTCTTCCATCGGGATGTGATCAACCGAAGCGAAAGCCGGGTTGCCATCGGTACCGGTCCCATAGAAGATCACTTTGCTGTTCGGCGTGTACTTATTTATCTCCATAAAAAAGCTACGTTTATCGCTACGCCAACCGGTCTTTCCAAGTTCGTAGCTGCCCTCGGTTTGATAGCCCACATCCATGTCACGATCAAATGTGAGCTCTAACAAAGACGGGTTGCCAAGTGTGAAGCGAGGACTGCCAATTAATCGTGGTGCCAGACTATTTGGGTCAGCTGTTAGACCTATGCTTTTAAACAAGGCTTTTGCGGCGTCTGCCGAATTGGGTAAGACTGCCGCAGCGATGGCCATCGTCTTGTTTAAGGATTCTTCGGGTTTGATATAGGTGATTCCTTCGCTTATGGCGAACTCGGCTGCCACTGCGTATTTGTTGTCTAATAGTCGTGGTACCCAACCGAACTCAACGTGATTATTGAAACTATGGGCGACATTCAGAATAGTTAAAATTAGACCGCCTTTACTAGTCTTTCCAGTATCGAGCTCACCCGCCCAGTAATTCACGTCTTCCGCTGGTGGTGCCGTTGCGCCGAATCGTCCGAGTACGTTTTTGTAAATGATCCGGACAAAATCAGCATGGCTCATTTGTGCTGAATAACCTGTTTGCGCGCTGTACTGAATGGCAGCGTTGTAGAAAATATCTGCAATCTCAGGGATGGATTTGCCAGCGCGTTTTTCGTTGATCCAATACGCTAGCCCTTCGGCATCGGGGACGCGATTGAAAAAAGCGATATACAGTTCGACTAAAATTTTAAGATCGCTCTCGGCAATGCTCGTGCTAATGTCCTTGAGTGTGGTTGTTAATTTGACGTCAGTAAACTGGAAAGTAGTCGTCGCGAGCGGGTAGGAATTGATTTGTCCTGTTTTCTTATTCCGCAGTTGAAATAGTGTCGAGGTTTTGACTAACTCAAAGTCACTCCGTAGGCCGTCTAAATTGATGGTTGTTGCGTTACTTGGGGCCGGCTGAAAACTGCGGCTCGACGATCCTATGTCGTCGTGGTTCCCACCGCATGCGCACATTAAACTGAAAAGAAAAAATGTTATGAATGCCCGCAGTGCATTGAATTGGTTCATAGCGATGATGATCGGTTAATTTGATGCGAAGGGAGAGACTGACTTGATCGTTAGAAAGTTATTTTCGGTATAGAAAATAATTCCAAGAAAGGCAATATACATGATTTTCTAACATGCTTCTACTGCGATCGTGATCATTTGTTGTAGGCGTTGCTGGGGCGATTGAAAAGCATTCGAGTGCAACCATCAAATCTGTTGAGAGCCAATGTGTCATAAAACAAAGCGCATCAATTCCCTTGAATTCTAAACGCGGAGAATTGATGGACGCTTTACCATGACAAACTTCCCTGTCTTTATGGGATTGATTGTGTGGTTCCGCTGTTTAAGGTTGGCGCTGTTGTATGACTCTGGCGAGAGTGATCGGCATTTGTAGGGTGGAGCGCTGCGGATAACTCGACTAAACGTATCCATTCAGCACGACGTCCAAAGTGATCGTGGTCTGCTGCCGACCGAGCCAGCGCCAGGATTTGTTCTGGTCCGAAATCCCCGATTAAACTGCTTCCGCGTAGCCACTGTGCCCAAGCAGCCACAGCTGTGGCAAATCGAAAGTCTTGATCCGCCAGATTGATCGCCTTCACGGCTCGATCAGCAAGTATAGGTATTTCAATTAATTCACTGCGATGTTCCCGAACTTGTTTATAGCGTAGTTTCAGCCACGCCAGTTCGTTCGCATTGCCGTCAGCGTGGTTTTCTTTGGCCTTCGTGTCATTGGCGCGATAGCGCAACGTGTCTCGATGTCCCTTTGCTCCTTTTAGACTGATTTCGTATAGGGCTGTCACGGTATGTCCCGCGCCAATATCTGCCGCGTCGACTTGATCGTCATTGAATTGTTCGTGATTTAAGGCGCGTGCTTCATAGCCAATCAGGCGATACTCTTGCACCAGTGCGGGATTAAATTCTATTTGAAGCTTTAAATCCTGCGCAATGGTTGACAGCGTCGAAGTGAATTCATTGACAAGAACCTTGTGTGCTTCTTGGAGGCTATCGAGATAGTGGTAGCTGCCGTCACCATTGTCGGCAAGTTTTTTCATGAGTGCTTCATTGTAGTTGTCGTCGCCGACGCCCAATGTGCTTAGACTAATGCCTGTTTTGCGCTCCCGTTCGACCAGTGCCTTGAGCTCATCCTGATTGGTGACACCGATATTGAGATCACCGTCGGTCGCCAATAGGACGCGATTAATCCCGTTTGGAATGTAGGCTGAGTGCGCCTGTGCATAGGCTAATTTGATTCCCGCTGCGCCATTGGTTCCCCCGCCAGCGCTGAGTTGATCGATTGCGAGCTTAATTTGGTGTTTTTGATCGCCCGGTGTTGCTGCTAATGCGAGCCGAGTTCCATTGGCATAAGTCACCAAGCTGACGCGATCTTGTGGACGTAATTGTGCCGTTAGTAATTTGAGCGCACTCTTGATTAAAGGTAAGCGTTCTGATGATGCCATCGAGCCCGAGACGTCCACTAAGAAGACGAGGTTTGCGGACGGCAGGCTTTCTTTGGCAAGATCTTTACCTTTGATGGCGATTCGTACAAGTTGATGCGCGGAATTCCATGGCGAAAGACTTAATTGGGTGTGTACGCTAAAAGGGTGCGGCGCATCTTTGCTTGGTAACGCGTAGTTATAAGAGAAATAGTTGATTAATTCTTCGGCGCGGACGGCATCGGGTGGAGGCAGCTGACCTTGCTGGATGAATCGTCGGACATTGGCATAACTGCCAGTATCGACGTCTGCACTAAAAGTGGAAAGTGGCTCTTCGCTAACCAGTTTCCAGTTATTTTCTTTGTAGCTTGGATACTTCGCCGTACTGGAAGTTGGGTACTGATGGGAATCGAAGTCAGCCTTCACTTTTGCCATTGCGTTCGTTGGGTTTGGCGAGCCGCTTGGCGGAATATACGGTGGCGGTGCTACCGGCATCTCCATAGCAAGTTCCATTGGGCTTTGCAATGCAATTGGGGAGGGTGGCGATTCAGTGATTGTCTTTGCATGGATGATGATGTCTGACTCGGTACTAGGATTGGATTGCGTCTCGTGCGCCGTGTCTATTTTGCTCGAGAAACTGCAGGCGTTGACGGCCAGCCCAATTAGGCATACCCAAGCGAAACGCGCTGCTAACTTTGCTTGATCGATGTGAGATGTGAGAGATTGCATGGTGATTTCCTTGTGAAGTAATGCTTGCAAATTGATGGCAATACCTATTCGCACTTATGGTTGGTCAAGGGTCCAAACATATTGAAGTTTTGCCCAAGATTTTTCAGGGATGCCATCGACGCTACCGGGCTTGAATTGACATAAACTCAAGCCTTGAATTGCGGCTTTATCGAGAACGCGCGAGCCGCTCGATTTTTCAACCTTGCCTTCCAAAACCCGACCGTCTGCACCAATTAGCATCGCAAGGTGCACGATGCCTTCTTCACCATTGCGGATAGAACTCGATGGGTAGTCAGGCTTAGCACAAGCATGCGCATCGACTTGTGCGGCAATACGAATGGGCGCGCGTGGCGCGATGACGTCGGTTTTGCCTGTCATTAACTCAGTAGTGCCACCTGAGCCAGTTTCTATTTGTTCACCCGGATCGCGCCTCTCGGTCGTGATGCTGGGACCGGAATTGATTTGTGTTAGTGGTGGCGGTTCGATCAAAGTCGGCAAAGGCATCGTTTTTGGTGGTTCTCGCAGGGGCTCGGGCGCAGGTTGCGGCGGCATAGGCTCGATTGTTGCGAGTTCGATAATGCGCGCTTGTCGAAAATCGATGACATTGGTTGCCTGTAAACCGAGACCAATCGCTGCGGCGTGCAGCAATGCAGCAACCGTCAGTGAGGTCAGTTTTCTTTTGGGAATTTGTTCATAGCTTTGCGTAGTCATCTTGTGCTCCTTAGTAGATAGGGATCTGGCGACCAAACAGACTTCACAATGAAGGAATACATGGGGCCTACGAGGGGCTGTACACATCATCGATTTGCGTGTTTGTGGAATCATGTTATGCTAGTAACTAGCAAAAATAAAGGAATATTTTTTATTTTTAATTGCTTTTAAATGACATTAATAGTTGCTATTAAAATTTATCCTTCTAAAACAATGACTTGAATTGCAATGCGATCACTCCACTTTGCGTGTCGTTTTGTATGAAATGTCGCTCTTGATAAGTTTTTGGTTCATTGGTGATTGAGTGATTTCAGTTGATTGTGAACATACAATTGCTATTTACTAGTAAAATTGTGGTGAGCGTAGAGCATGAGATCAAGCTGGGCTAAACGAGTCGGATTCATAGCGATTCGCCTGACTGGGTTGCTTACGTGGGAATGAAGGACTTTTAATAGAGAAGAGTGTATGAGCCAGATGATTCGAGTCTTATTAGCCGATGATCACCCTATTGTGATGACAGGTTTTGCGATGTCACTCAGTGCCGAGGGTGTCAATGTGGTCGGGCAGGCGAAAACTCCGCAGGAGGCTGTGCAGCAATTTGAGGCATTGCGCCCTGATGTCGTGGTTTTGGATATTCGTTTTGGCGCAGAGATGACAGGCCTTGATGCGGCACGACAAATCATGGAAAAGCATCGCGAAGCCCAGATCGTGTTTTTGAGTCAATTCGATCAAGATGCTTTGATCAAAGAGACTTATCGGCTTGGCGCAAAAGCGTTCGTGACCAAGGATTGTGATCCAGCAGAATTGGCGGTTGCGGTACATCGAGCGAGCCAAGGAGAACTGTATTTCATGCCGCATATCGCTGAACGCTTAGCAAACCTGTCGGTGCGCGGCGATGCCTCACCGCAAACCTTGTTAGATGAGCGTAGCTTAGCGATTTTTAAGTTGATGGCAGAAGGACTAACCAATGTCGAAATTGCAGAGAAACTCGATCTCTCGCAAAAAACGATTAGCAATATCAGTCAAGCAGTGAAAGAAAAATTAGGAATCCATCGTCCTGCATTAATCACCAAGCTTGCTGTTAAACATGGCCTGATCGAGCCTTAGGTAATATGCATACTGACACCCAACAAGCTTCATGGCACCGTTTTTTTTGGTTTCTAAGATGGCGTAGCTGGAGCATCCGTACGCGATTGATGGTGATCGCCGTATTTCCAGTCTTTTATCTGTTTTTTTCTTTACTCTCTTATTCCTATTTCGCGCGCTTGAGAGAAGTCGAAGATGAGTTGAATGCTCGCGCAAAAACCATCACCACGGCGCTTGCAGACGGTGTTGAATACAATTTGATCGCTGGAAATGTACAGGGTATCAAGCAAATGATCTATGGCGTCATTCAATCGGATCAGAATGTCTATCGGATTGATATTGTGGACGCCAATAAGGTCGAGATGAGTCACGTTGAAAATGCGGGGCGGGCAAAGCCAGAAGTGAAATTTGTCGAGCTGCCCGTTAAGCGTCACATGGTTTGGGTGAATTTACATACCGAGAATCACGAACGGTATGAGCTTGCCCAAAGCAAGGAAAAAGCCCAAACGATTCTGGGGTATGTTCGTGTAACCATGACGAGAACCTATTTGCTCGATAAGCAGCGCTATCGATTCTCGATCGAATTATTGATGTCTTTGCTCGCGCTCGCTGCAAGCGGATGTTTGGCATGGTATTTGTCTAAGGGATTGACTAGTCCTTTGCATGCAGCAATTGAGGCTCTGAAGGATATCAGTGCGGGACGCACAAACACCCAAATTCCGCTGACGCATGGGGGGGAGGTCGGTGAGTTACAGCGTTCCTTGAATGAGATGGCTCGCAGCTTGCATCAGTCGCAGACACTGCTAGAGGATACGGTTGTCGAGCGCACCAAAGAGCTCACCGAATCTCGCAATCAAGCACTCAAAGCAGACGCGGAAAAGCGACGCTTAATTCATAAGGTTAACGCGATAGTTGAAAATGAACGACAAAGTATTGCTGTGGAAATTCACGATGAACTGAATGCTTCGTTGATCGCGGTGCGACTAGAGGCAGAGCGCATTGCAAAAATGGCGAGTCGAGTCGAAGTAAATGGTGACCACGCACCAATTTTCTTAGAAATACAAGAGCGGGCAAAATCAGTTGTTAAACTGGCGCTAGATCTGTATGCCAATGGGCGCAATTTGGTTCGCCGCCTACGACCTGAAGTTCTCGATATGTTGGGATTAGAAGGCGCAATTGAAGAGATGCTGCGCCTATATAATGCTGGACATGAGGCCTGTCATTTTGAATTCACCACAGAAGGTGAATTGACGCAATTAGACGCAGATTTGGCAATTTCCGTATATCGGATTGTGCAAGAGGCTTGTTCGAATATTTTAAAGCATGCTGAGGCTACCCAAGTTTCAATAAAACTGACTCGATGTTTCGAGCCCACGCAGTTATGTATTGAGATAAAAGACAATGGAGTTGGTTTCGATCCAGAGCAGGCCGTCGCTGGAATCGGTATTTCGGGCATGCGCGAACGGGTTTTGGCATGGGGTGGCGAATTTCAATTGCGTAGTGAAGTTGGGCAAGGAACCGAGATTCGGATCTCCTTGCCTGCAACTTAAGACCCACTCCTTAGAGTTTTGATTAGCGACCGCGCGCGCACATGGCTAATGATGTGCTCGTTCACCTCTACTTCGATGGGGACTATTTTTCTAGTGTGATTGTCTGACATCTTGAGAATACAGCGCCGTCGGACTTAAGTTTGGTTTCGTTTTGCGCATCCACTGTATCGTCAAATGGAATAGGGTAAAAATTAGGCATAACACGAGGAGAAATTTTGTTGTCTTGTCGCTGACCTCGCTTAGTAATATTGGCCCATCAACAATAGTCCAAAGAATGACGCTTGATGTCAGCAAACTCAAGGTCAACTCGAATTGACGGAGTCGATTGCTCCATCGACCTTGTATCATGACGGCGATGAAAAACGGGACATTCAGCGTGATAAGAATGAATAGTGGACCTGCTTGGCGTTGCAGAAAAGACTCGCTGTAGGTTAAGGCGGCGTAAGCCGCGGGTGCTGCTTTGCCATTCCAAAAGAAATCCAATATCCAAGTAGGTTGGATCAAAATGATGATCCCGCAAAGCATGCCGACAATGGCGAAAGCAAGACTAAGGCGCCCGCCGACGATGCGATCTGGGTCACTTGGTTTCCAGTTGGACGACCGAGGCCAACGTTTTTTGACCCAAGACGCGATGGCAAAACTGGTAACTAGTGCGCCTGGCCACCACAGTGAAGGAATGACCGTTCCGCCCCACCATTTAACGAGTAGTTGCAACACATTGTTTGGCGCTGAACTTAATTGTTGCCAACTTGTTAGGAGTCCTAGTGACCAAATGATCAGCAATCCAATGATGCTTAGGCGGATGAAACGGGGGCCATCGCTTGGTTCAATGACTGTGAAGTTGGGGCGATATCGGGCGGCAACCTCGTGAGGATGACCAAATTCGCGGAGTAAATTCATCACGGCTGTGGTGTCGGAAAGGTCGACGGCGCCTTCGGTTTTCGCGTGGTGTTCTTCCTGCAAAAGCACGCGAAGTTCAAACGCGACATCATTGCGCATGCCGCGCGGTAGATGCGCTGCGACGTCGCGGACATAAGATTCAATTATTTGATTCGGATTCATTTAAACTTCCTTTAACAATCGTCCCATCACCTCATTCATGGAATGCCATGAAGAGCTGAGCTGATCGAGTAATCGCTGGCCATCCTCATTTAATGCGTAATAGCGACGCGGTGGCCCTCCGTCAATTCTCCACTCACTTTTGAGTAAGCCTTGTGTCTCCAAACGTCGCAGCAAGGGATAAAGCGTGCCTTCTTCGATGTTCATCCCTTGGCTTGTCAATGCTTGTCTTAACTCGTAACCGTAACGAGGCTCGCGGAGTTGAGACAACGTCGCCAGGACGACGACACCGCGCCTTAATTCAAGTTCGAGTTTGTTAAAATGATCTGTTGTACCCATGTGGTGCACTGTACTGTGTGTTGCACAGTAAAGCAAGAACTTTTTTCCATTTTCTTTCCTCGTGTTTTATAAAGTAGGCAGGGATTAACTTGGTTTTCACTCAATCGTCGGAGGGAAAATGCGCTGTACAATCCCGCACTGGTCACCTTTTTGGTCTAGCTAGCTTTGCAATTTTGCGTAGATTAACAATCGCGATGGAAACGAAGCTGTTGCACTTAAGTTAATAATGAGTTGAGATCGATGCTGGTGAATTTTGAGATCGGAATGTCGTGGTAATCAGATAAGCGTGTGCAAGCGATACGTAGGGTTTTGTTGAAAATCCGTACTTAGTCTTGCGAGTGTTTGGTAGAACATTGAAATAAATAAGGAGATGACGATGTTGAGTGGAACTTGTCTATGTGGCGCCGTGAATTGGCGATTTCCGTATCTTCCCGACGGCGCAACCGCGTGCAATTGCACAGCGTGCAGGCGGTACGGTGTTCTGTGGGCCTATGATTATGAGAATGCGGTAACCGGAGCCAAGGGAGGAACTGGAGGAACTGGAGTAACGGGTGGCATCGTCGTGACTGGCCGCACGCAGACCTATGTACGCGGAAAAGCATTGGAGTTTCATTCGTGTCCAGTATGTTCTTGTGTTACCCATTGGCGTGGCTTACAACTCGACGAACTTGGACGACGCCGGTTGGCGGTGAACTTGCGCTTGGCCGAGCCCGCCGAGGTGGCGCAGATACCCATCGATCATTTTGATGGATTGATCAGTTTCGAGGATTTGCCGCGCGATGGAAAATGTGTTGCTGACTATTGGTTTTAAAACCTGCTGGGAAAAACATCGATCAATAGACGTGTAGGTATCGCTGGTTCAGTGAATGGTATTGGGGAATAGAGAGATGAAGCAAACTCAATTTGGAGTCTATGTGGCGGCTACGATTGCCATAATAGGCGTCTTGATTCATGTTGTCGCATTATTTGCTGGACCAACTTGGTATGCGTTTTTTGGTGCGCCGCCGAGTATTGTCGAGTCGGCACGTCAAGGTACTTGGCTCGCACCAGTTAGTGGTGCGGTAATCGCCTTACTGATGGGAATCTGTGCGCTGTATGCTTTGTCAGCCCTTGGGCATATTCGACGCTTGCCACTTTTGCGGACGGGTTTGATTGGGATGGCATGCATTTGTTCTTGTCGCGCGCTGATATTGTGGCCTTTGATGTTGAGCCACCCCGAGCTGCGCAATACGTTTGAAATAGTTGCCGCGCTTGTTTGGGGCGCCGCTGGGTTCGGTTTCTTTTGCGGTTTTCGCCTTGTTCATCAAAGTTTGCTGAGTCGGGGCGATGCGAATTAGTTGCTCATATTTGTGGTCGGATATTCAAATGGCTGGAACTTAACATTCTGTAACAGGTCGGAACAACATACCGTTACAAAAAACGTCGTAGAAACAGCGGAAAGTCAGGCTTGAGCGGATGTGGGAAATCCCAACAAGTGATATGCTGCTAGCCTATGATCGTGCTAGATATCGGTCCCCATCTATGATTGGTCAGCGCGATTAGTCAGATTTGCGTATTAGTAAGAAATATTAGTAAGAAATATTAGTAAGAAATATTAGTAAAAACTATTCGTATGTAGATATGAGAAAAAGTGGTGTTGATTACACTTAAAAAGACAGTATGGTGTAATTGTTGTTATACGAATACTTGGAGAAAGACGATGAAGAAAACCTTGATTGGAATGGCAATTGCCATCGCGGTATCCGCTCATTTTGCCACCGCTGAATCAAGTTCAGTGGTGCTCGCCAACGCCGCTGATAACACTAAAGTGAGCCAAGCTGTGGCTCCTCTGAATTTTCAGCCGCTACCACAACAAATCCAAGCCGCCAATATGACGGCCGAATTTTTCACCCGGTTTCACTATAAGGCCATGCCTTTAGATGACGCCATGTCAGAAAAGATCTTTGATCGCTATGTTAAGTCACTTGATGGTGACAGAATTTTTTTCTTGCAGTCCGACATTGATCAATTTTCGGCAGCCCGTGACAAATTAGATGATGCGATTCTTGGACAGGATTTGCGTACGCCTTTTGAGATGTTTAATCTCTACCACAAGCGTTTCAAGGAACGTCTGACTTACGCGCGTGAGTTGCTGAAGACGGATTTCGATTTTACACAAAAAGAAGGCTATCGCTATCAGCGCGAAAAAGAACCTTGGCCGCAAAGCGAAGAACAAATGCGAGATTTGTGGCGTCAACGTGTCAAGAATGACTGGCTGCGTCTCAAATTAGCAGGGAAAGATCCCGCCGCAATTCGGACAACTTTAGAAAAACGTTATGAAACGACTTTGACGCGGATGAACAAGTTGAAGAGCGAAGATGTTTTTCAACTGTTTATGAACGCATATGCGATGTCAGTCGAACCGCATACCAACTATCTTGGACCAAAGGCAGCGGAAGATTTTGATATCTCTATGCGTTTGTCTATGACAGGCATTGGCGCGACTTTGCAAGATAGAGATGAAATGGCGACCGTACGGGAATTAGTACCTGGTAGCCCAGCTGCTTTGTCCGGTAAGTTGAAAGTGGGTGACCGGATTGTTGGTGTCGGCCAAGGGGCGAATAGTACACCTGTTGATGTGATGGGGTGGCGTTTGGACGATGTAGTCAAATTGATCCGGGGTCCGAAAGATACGACTGTCTTGTTAGATGTATTACCTGCTGATGCTGGTCCCGATGGCGCACACAAAACAGTTTTGCTGGTCAGAAATAAGATCACCCTTGAACAACAGGCCGCAAAAAAATCGATTCAAGAAGTCAAAACAGCAGAGGGTACGCGCCGTATTGGTGTGATTGCGCTGCCGACTTTTTACCAAGATTTCGACGCGCGTCGCCGTGGCGATAAAGATTTTAAGAGCGCGACACGGGATGTCGCCAAATTATTGGCGGAGTTGAAAAAGGAAAAAGTCGATAGTGTGTTAATCGATTTACGTGACAATGGCGGTGGTTCATTGAATGAGGCAGTTGAATTAACCAGTTTGTTCATCGGAAAAGGTCCTGTTGTACAGCAGCGCAATTCGCAAGGGAAAATCCATGTCGAAAATGATAGTGCAGGCGTAATTGCGTGGGATGGACCTATGGGCGTGATGATCAATCGAGGCTCCGCGTCTGCGTCCGAGATTTTTGCCGCAGCGATTCAAGATTATGGTCGCGGTCTGATTATCGGTGAAAACAGCTTTGGCAAAGGCACAGTCCAAACTGTAATCAGCTTAGATCAAATGGCGCGTAGCGAAAAGGCGCAGTATGGCGACCTGAAGATGACCGTCGCGCAGTTTTTCCGTGTGAACGGTGGCACCACGCAATTACGTGGTGTGACGCCTGACATTGCTTATCCTAGTTTCACAGATGCGGACAGCTATGGTGAATCAAGCTATGACAACGCATTGCCATGGGTGCAAATTAAACCAGCGAATTATCATGCTTTGGGAAATTTAAAAGATATCCAGGGGATGTTACAAGTACGTCACGAGCTGCGCATCGCAAAAGATAAAGAATTCCAATTCATCAAAGAGGATGTCGCGGAATTCAAAAAGCAAAAAGAAAAGAAAGAAATTTCTTTGAATGAAGAAGAGCGCCGCGCAGAACGTGATGCTCGCGAGAAAAAAATTAAGGATCGTGAAGCGATTCGCGCTAGCCTAGAAGGTAAAGTGAAAACCAAAGGTGATGCGAGCAAATTAGCGACCCAAGATGATGGTTTGCAAGGCAGTGAACGTAGCCTCGCCTCCGAATTGGCAGCAGAAAAAGCCAGTAAAGAAGCGAAAGATGTGTTGTTGATTGAAGCCGCACACATATTGAGCGACGAAATTGAATTGCTGAAGTCGAGCAAACGTCTCGCTGATAAAACGATCTCGCGCGCGAGCGTAAAGAGTAAAGAAGTCGAGTAAAACTGAAGGACGGAAAGTCGTATCGCGATGACTGGGCAAGATTGTTTTGCGTATTGACCAAGTTGCTTGCCTTAAAATTGAGATACACCTCAGAGTGCGCAAGTTTTGAAATCGATATGTCGAGTTGAATGAAGTATCGACAGAAGACGCTTGTTGTTTGTGCCTTACGACCGCGAGGTTGGTAACGTGCGCGCAACAGCGTCTTTTGTTTTTTTGTTGGTGAATGAAGATGTTACTCACAACGCAGTACGATCACATTGGAGATGCCTCTCCAAGCTCCTTGCGGTATGTTAAATTTTGGCGGATTGTGGCGTGTTTTGCAGCGCTGATTCTGTGTCAATTCAGTTCAGCCCAAAAAATCCCAGATACCTTAGAGCAAAGGCTAAAGGCATGCACGGCCTGCCATGGTGCAGAAGGTCGCGCAACGAGCGATGGTTATTACCCTCGCATCGCTGGAAAACCAAGTGGCTATTTATTGAATCAATTACGTCACTTTCGCGATGAGAAACGTAGCTATCCAATGATGACGTATATGCTGAGTCATTTGAACGAGAGCTATTTGAGCGAAATCGCTGACTATTTCTCCAAACTGAATCCTCCCTATGCCGCTCCTCAGCCAACGCCAGCGAGCGTGGCTGAGCTGAAACGCGGTGAGTCTTTGGTGAAATTGGGCGACCGCGTAAAGAAAATTCCTGCCTGTGTCGCTTGTCATGGTGAACTGATGACAGGGCTAGCGCCATTTGTGCCGGGATTGCTTGGTCTGCCTCGCGACTATTTGGTCGCCCAACTGGGTGCGTGGCAGACGGGTAATCGGCACGCATCATCGCCTGATTGTATGCAAAGCATTGCAAGACAACTTGACGCGGGAGATATCGCCGCCGTTTCAGCATGGCTTGCGAATCAAACGATTCCAGTGCAATCCAAAGCCATGACAGCGACCAAAGATCAGCAATTTCCTATGCGTTGCGGGAGCATTCAACCATGATAAGGAAAATAAAATATGTGGTGTCGCGACTTTTTTGGTTGTTGATGCTTGGATTTATTCTGTTGGCTTGGTACGGTTATCAACTTGGCGATTCGTATCAGCATGCGGCACGCACCGAAAGCAATCGTACTTCTGATCATGTGCTTCGATCTGGATCGGGTCAGGCGAAGGGCGCCAACGAACTCAGCGCCGCCAATGCATCACTCACGAAAGAACTACTTGAGCGCGGTGCGTACTTAGTCAAACTCGGCAATTGCCAAGGGTGTCATACCCAACGAGGTGGGGTCGCTTTTGCTGGTGGCCGCCTGATGCAGACTGAGTTTGGGCAATTTGTAACGCCGAATATCACTCCTGATAAAGCCACCGGAATCGGTGATTGGAGTGCCGAGGATTTTTGGAATGCACTGCATAATGGCAAAGCGAAAGGTGGACGCTTGCTATATCCATCCTTCCCTTTTCAGAATTACACCCATATCACGCGTGATGATGCTGATGCGATGTTCGCGTATTTGCAAACTTTGCCATCCGTATCGCAGCGCAATCCCGAACATCGTTTGTCCTTTCCTTATGATCAGCGCTTTGCCCTTGCATGGTGGCGTGCGCTTTACTTTAAGCCTGGCGTACTAACAGTCCAGTCGCAACAAAGTGCGGAATGGAATCGCGGTGCCTATTTGGTCCGTGGCTTGACGCATTGCAGTGCCTGTCATAGTAGTCGCAACAGTTTGGGTGCAAACAATGGAACGAATGATTTTTCTGGGGGCGAAATGTTTGGCAGTCGGTGGTATGCGGCTGCACTGTTGGCGAAGGAGGAGCTCGATTTAGGCAGTCGCGACACGCAGGAAATCGTTAAGTTGTTACACGATGGTGTGAATCAGCAGTCTAGTGTGCAGGGACCGATGGCTGAAGTCGTAAGGGAAAGTCTGCAATATTTACACAAAGAAGATGCCGTCGCGATGGTGAAATACCTACAATCATTGCCACGCCAGATACGTGCTGCTCCTGATATGTTGGATCAAGTCCTAGCACGTCCATCATTCGATGCTTCTCAAATGGAAGTTATGATGATGCGTGGCGAGAAAATTTATCGGCAACACTGCATGGATTGTCATGGGCAACAAGGCGAAGGACAGTCGGGTGTCTATCCCGCTTTGCAAGGAAATCGTTCGCTACAAATGGATAATTTTGGGAACCCCTTACGGGTCATCTTGGCCGGCGGATTTGCGTCAGCAACAAGATCGAATCCACGACCCTATAGTATGCCGCCGTTCGCCCCGTTTTTGGATGATCAAGAGCTTGCACTAGTCCTGACGTATATTCGCAATGCTTGGGGCAATCAGGCCAGTGTCGTGTTTGCATCGGAAGTCAATCCGTATCGTACCGCCAATCTTGATTAACGCTTTCGCTAAACTAAACCGCTCTTGCAACTTGATGAGTGGGGAAAGTATGGAAATTAAGTAAGGTATTCAAGCAATCTTGTATGGCTTGAAAGGATAGAGAGAGCGAGAGCGGGAACTAATTCGACAGAGTACAGACTAAGCTTTAGTAATAGAGCAAGACTATGTTCTATTACAATAGGCTTGTCGTCATCGATTTTTTTCGCAGAAGGAGCTTCCTTATGAACGCTCGTTCATAAGGTATTGATCGAGTTCAGCCTGACTCCCTTCGCAGGACGGTGGTGACAACCAATACAATAAAATACAAGAGTCAAATAAGGGAAAATATGAAATTGAAATTGATGGCAATCGCGATTGCCAGTGTCGTTGGCCTCAGTAGTTTGAGTGCCTTTGCTTTGGTAGCCCCATTTCAGAAGAACACGTCACCAAGCTTGCTTGAGCTTGCTAAGGTCACCACGCAGTTGCCGCGCGGCGTACGCCCACTGCATTACGATGTTGCTTTAATTCCGAATGCTAGCGAGGCGAGTTTTAGCGGCAAAGTGAAAATACATTTGGATGTGTTACAAGCACGCCAAGTCTTAACCTTAAACGCAGTGGATTTGCGTTTCCATAAAGTACGTCTATTGGATGGACAGGGGCGCCTGCTACGTGACAACCCAAAGATCACCCTCCATCCTGAATCACAGACAGCCAGTTTCGATTTTTCCCAACAGCTGAAAACCGGTCGATATCAACTTGAGCTCGAATACGAAGGTGTGATTGGTACCCAAGCGGTCGGATTGTTCTCATTGGATTACGATAGCCCTAGTGGAAAACAGCGCGCCTTGTATACCCAGTTTGAAAATTCGGATGCACGTCGTGTCATTCCTTCTTGGGATGAGCCAATGTTCAAGTCAACTTTCAATTTGGAAGTGACAGTTCCTAGCGTACAGCTCGCAGTCAGTAATATGCCTGTTCTTTCGAAGACAGCGTTAGGTGATGGAAAAACGCGGGTGAAATTTGCGACTTCACCGAAGATGTCGACGTATTTATTGTTTCTCAGTGTCGGTGATTTTGAACGGGCTACCGTTGAATCGGAGGGGACGGAAATTGGTGTGATCGCCAAACGTGGAAGCCTGGACCAAGCACGCTATGTATTGGAAGAATCTAAAGGGATATTGCGCGAGTTTAATGACTACTTTGGTGTGCGCTATCCTTTGCCGAAGTTGGATAATATTGCTGCACCTGGTAGTAGTCAGTTTTTTAGCGCAATGGAAAATTGGGGTGCGATATTTACATTTGAAAGTTCAATCTTGCTTGACCCTGCTTTTTCGACCCACGCAAACAAAGAATTAGCGTTTGTGACAGCTGCGCATGAAACTGCGCATCAATGGTTCGGTAACTTGGTCACGATGCAATGGTGGGATGATTTGTGGTTGAACGAAGGCTTTGCTTCATGGATGGAGAATCGCACGATGATGCGTCTTCATCCTGAATGGTTGCCTGAGTTTAATGCTATCTCAGTACGTGAACAGGCGATTGGGCGTGATGCCTTAGCGACGACACATGCTGTCGTACAAAAGATCACAACAGTTGATCAGGCGAGCCAAGCTTTTGATACGATTACTTATCAAAAAGGTGAAGCTGTCATTCGTATGTTGGAAAATTACGTGGGAGCCGACGCGTGGCGTACCGCAGTACGCGGGTATATGAAAAAACATGCGTATGCCAATACGCAGTCTCGTGATTTGTGGCAACAAGTCGAAAAAGCTGCCAAGAAACCAATCATCGCCATTGCGAAAGACTTTACGGAACAACCAGGCGTTCCTTTGATCTACGTCGAGAACGTCGTCTGCCAAAATGGCAAGGCGATTGTGAGCTTGCGTCAAAGTGAGTTTTCCAAAGATTTGCCAAACAAAAAGCCCTTGCACTGGCGTGTGCCAGTTGTTGCACAAATTGCGGGAACAAAAGTTGAGGGAAGAACTTTGGTTGTGAACGGCCAAGCAAAATTGGTTTTGCCAGAGTGTGGCGTGGTCGTTGTGAATGCAGGACAAATGGGATATTACCGAACCCAGTACGCGCCACCGGTATTCGCGCAACTGGTACAACATTTCTCAGAGGTGTCGGCAATTGATCAGGTGGGTATCTTGACCGATAGTTGGGCTCTAGGATTGGCGGGTCAAGAAAATATCGCCAATTATTTAGATCTTGCAAAAGCGACTCCGGCCAATGCAAGTAGCCATGTGTGGGGCAATATCGCCGGCGTTTTTTCGACGATAGATGGGTATTTGAAAGGAGATGAGGCACGCGAGAAAGCATTCAAGCAATTCGCATTTCAACGCCTGACTCCGCTCTTGCAGGCAATGGGCTGGGATGCCAAAACTGGCGAGGCGGAATATATGGCTAACCTTCGTTCCAATTTAATTGGTGTCCTGGGTAAGCTCGGTGAACCTAGCGTCTTAGCGGAAGTGAAGCGTCGCTTTGATCAGATGCAACTCGATCCGAATGCAGTCCCAGCAGCGCTGCGTTTGCTCATACTCAGTATCGTTGCAGAAAACGCGGATCAGGCAACATGGGATCTCTTGCATGCGCAAGCAAAAAACGAATCGTCTTCTTTGGTTCGTCAAAGTTATTATGAGTTATTAGCTTCCAGCAATGATCCTCTGTTAGCGCAACGTGCCTTGGATTTGGCATTGACAGACGAACCCGGTTTGACGATTAGTGCGGGAATGATACGTTTGGTGGCGGGAGGACATCCTGATTTAGCCTTCGATTTTGCCTTAAGTCATATCGACAAGATCAATGAGAGAGTAGATGCGACTTCACGCAGTCGTTATTTTCCCTTGCTTGCAGCAGAATCGACAGATCCCAAAATGATCGAAAAATTAGAGTCTTTTGCGAAAACCCATCTTGATGTGAGTGCGCGCAGAGAAGTTGATACGGTTATTGCAGGAATACAATATAAAATGAAAGTCAAACAGGAACGATTGCCGGCGTTGAAAGCCTGGTTGGATGCACAATGAAGCTAATGCCTTTTTCATGATCTTTACCAAAACCGCTGCAAATTCTTGCAGCGGTTTTTTTTATATTCGTGCTCGTGTCAATCGTGGATCTTGCGCTTTCATCCTAAGGTAAGCAATGCCGCATTGGCGGTGGAGTTTGCGAGCCAAATGTCCAGTAAATTCAGTTAGTCTAAAGTTTGACGATAGCGTTTCAGCGCCACGAATCCGGCGACGGCGAGAAATGCGACCATCGGCCAGAGTTCTTGACTTAGCTCGGCGATAGAATTCCCCTTCAAGAGAATGCCCCGCACAATACGTAAAAAATGCGTCAGTGGCAGAACTTCACCAATGGTTTGCGCCCATTCTGGCATTGCTCGGAAAGGAAACATAAAACCAGACAAGAGAATCGACGGTAAGAAGAAGAAAAAGGTCATCTGCATTGCTTGCAGCTGATTTTTGGCAATCGTGGAAAATGTAAATCCAACGGCGAGATTGGCCATGATGAAGATACCAATTAGCGACAATAGTAGTGACAAGCTTCCCATCATCGGTACATCGAAAATAATCAAGGCCGCGCTCATAATCACACTGAGTTGTATGTAGCCAATGACAACATAGGGCAAAATTTTTCCCACCATGACTTCCGCAGGACGAACCGGTGTGGCCAACAGATTTTCCATGGTGCCGCGTTCACGCTCCCGTGTCATGGCGAGTGAGGTAAGCATGACCATTGTCATTGTCAATATTGTCCCGATGAGGCCAGGCACAATATTGTAGCGAGACAAACCTTCGGGGTTATATCGTTTATGTATGCGTATGTCGTAAGCTTGTGGCATGCTTTGTAGACGCTGGAATGGGCCGACCAGGTCGTTCTTTAGGGCGAGCGGAGCGATGGCGTTGAGTGCTGCAATCGCGTTGCCTGACGCGGAAGGATCCGTTGCATCTGCCGAAATCAGTAGGCTAGGTTTTTCACCGCGCACGACTTTTTCGGTAAAGCGCGGTGGAATGATGACGATAAATTGGACTTTGCCCTGTTCAATCAAATCCTCCGCTTCGCTTTCGCTTTTAAGATTAAAATCCATCCGAAAGTAACCCGTATTCTGCAACGCAGCGGTGAAGCTGCGGGCAAAAGGACCATGGTCTAAATTCACGAGTGCGGTTGGTAAGCCTTTGGGATCGGTATTAATCGCATAACCAAACATGATCAATTGCATGATGGGTATCCCAACAGCCATCGCAAAAGTTAAGCGATCCCGCATCATTTGTTGAAATTCCTTGATGAATACGGCGAGGCAGCGTTTCCATGAAAAGCGCACAAGCGTTGCGAAGTGGGTCATGGTCAACGTCCTCGCTCTTGCTGATATTGAGAGTGCAGTTGAAAGTTGTCCGGCGCTTGCGCAATCATGCTGATAAACACGTCTTCTAAATTGGCACGACTTGCCGCAATCTTCAAGGGATGGCGTTGGCGAACACCTTCCAGAGCCGCCATGACCAAATCTTGGTCGAGTCCTGCGACATGGACCGCATTACCAAAGGCAGCCACGCTTAACACACCTTCAGAATGTTTTAGTGGCTCTAAAATTTTTCCCAGATCATCACCTTCTACTGTCCATACTTTGAGCTGTGAATGATCGATGATTTGTGCTTCGGTGCCGCGCGCTAAGATTTTTCCATAAGCAATGTAAACCAATTCGTGACAACGTTCTGCTTCATCCATGTAATGGGTCGACACCAAGACGGTAATGCCTTCTGTCGCAAGTTGGTGAATTTGATCCCAAAAATCACGACGTGCTTTTGGGTCGACCCCTGCGGTGGGTTCATCGAGTAGCAATAGACGCGGCGTATGAATCAAGCACGCAGCCAAAGCTAAACGCTGTTTCCATCCACCAGATAATGCGCCTGCCAATTGTGAGGCTCGTGCAGTTAAGCCTAGGCGTTCGAGTGACGCATCCACTGCGTCTTTACGATGTGGGAGTTCAAACAATCGCGCGACAAAGTCTAAATTCTGGCGTATTGATAGATCTTCATACAAACCAAATTTTTGGGTCATGTAGCCAACTTGGCGTTTGATACTGGCGGCATCTTTGAAGATGTCGAGGCCTAGGCAAGTACCGCTGCCCGCATCGGGTGTTAGCAATCCGCAAAGCATGCGTATGGTCGTCGTTTTTCCGCTTCCATTGGGACCGAGGAAGCCACAAATTCTTCCTTGCTCTACTTGAATATCCACTTGATCAACCACAGCGCGACCACCGTAGGATTTGCTGAGCCCGTTGACGTCAATCGCTAAGCCGTTCACGATTTTTTCTCCGATAGTGCGGATGGTAGGAGTGCCGTCTTATTGCGTTTTACTTCAATCGGCTGACCAGGATGGAGTTGTTTAGCGACGGCTGGATCGGGTCGTGCTTCGACCAAAAACATCAGCTTGGCGCGCTGGGCGTTGGAATAAATGACCGGCGGCGTGTACTCAGCTTGGTTGGCGATTCGGGTCACCGTCGCAGTAATCGGTGTGCCACAGCCGTCACAATGTATGCTGACAGCATCGCCCGCATGTACCGTGGCTAATTCTGCCTCAGGTACATAAAAGCGTAACTTGACATGGCCCGGCGGCAATAGCGCTAAGACAGCTTGCCCCGCGCTGACGACTTCGCCCGCTCGGAAATACACATCGCTGATTAAGCCGGCTTGCGGTGCCATTTCGGTCTTTTGCTTAGCACGCCAATTGGTCTGGCGCAGTACTTGTTCTGCCGCAACTGCATTGGCACCTGCGGCTGTTCGCTCATCAATGCGAGCAGGCAAACTCGCGACGGCTAATGCGGCTTTCAATTCATTTACGCGGGCTTGGGTAAGTTTCACATTGGTCGTAGCATCTTCGATTTTGGCTTTTGAGATAAAGCCTTGTGCGAGCAATTGTTGTTGTCGCTGTAGTTCATTTTGCGCCAGGCTGGCTTGCGCTTCGGCACTCACTAGTTGTGCACGCGTTACGGCGATCTCCTCGGTGCGTTTGCCTTTTTCCGTATTGGAAGACAGCGCCCGCGCCGCCTTTGCACGCGCATTGGCTTCCTCAATATTGGCAGTTTCTGCTTCTTTGTCTAGGCTAAATAAAGGCGCGTTTTGCGCGACTTCTTGACCTGCGAGGACGTTCAATGTTTCGATGCGACCGCCGAGTGGCGAGGAGATATAAAGATATTCGCCCTCGACATAGCCCACCCATGATTTGCTCGGCGATGGGGTGCAGGCGCTTAGGGTAAAGAAAACAGCCGACAAAGCAAACACAATAATTGTCTTACGCATGATGCTTTTCTCCACATGGTAGGGATGTCTTAGGAATGGTCAGAGCAAACAAGGCACGTTCAACACGCTCGACAATCGCATCATCGCTGAGCACCGTTTCTTGCATTTGTTCATGAAAAAATTGTGGCGCAAAGCCCATTTGCATCACACGTGGTGCAATCACCATGGGTGCCGCAATCGAACCCATGAGAAAAGTAAAGGCTTGCATCGGTGCGATATCAGCCAATACTTGCTCTTGCTTCGCTTGAAAAATCAGCGAAATGATCAGCTGCATATGCCTTGAGCCATTTTTCCTCATGAAGTCTTGGGCGACTTGATCACCACGGGCCGCGTCGGCCCATACACGACCGAGCCAACCTCCATGTTCACGTAATAAACCTGCGAGGCGCAGCATGGTGTGCTTGAGTTTTTCTAGTGTAGATCTTGGCTGTTCCGTTTCCGCTTGCAATTGCTTGAACAAGTCTTCGTACATCGATTGCAGCAAAATCGCAAGGAAATTGTCTTTGGTCCGAAAGTGATAGTGAAACATCCCCATATTCACTTTGGCATGTTCCGTCAGTGCCCGCAGCGATAGGTCATAGCAGCCGCAGAGCGGAAATAGCTCGCGCCCGCTTTGTAGTAAAACTTGGTCAATATTTTGCGAAGGGCGCGCCATGATTCGGCAATCTCTCAATTATTAGGTGTTTGACTAATAATTGAGAGTGTCGAATTTTTGGGCAGTTCTGTCAAGCTCCTTTTGCGGGTGCTTGGATGCGTAAAATCTCAATGGAATTGCTAGAACATGGAATCAAAGTATGCAATCAAAGCGCCAATTCAAAGCATTGAAGCTTAATTGCATGCCAAACTTCCTTCGTGAAGATTTAATTTCGGCTCATGATTAATTTCGGCTCATGACTTGTCGCCTTGTGATCAAGCTTGCCCACTCAGATCGATAGCGACTTAAGATAGAAACCCGTTTAATTGACGGATATCAATTGGACGTCCAAACAAATATCCTTGGAAATGGACGCATCCTTTATTGCGCAATAATTCGAGTTGCAACTCATTTTCTACACCTTCTGCAATGACATCAACACCCAAATTGTTAGCCATCGCCACAATGGTCCTGACGATAGTGCGATCGCTTTGATCATGTTCTAAATCTTGTATAAACGAATGATCGATTTTGAGTTGATCGATGGGGAGTCGTTTAAGATACTGCAAGGAGGAATAGCCCACACCAAAATCATCTAGAGCGAAGCGCACACCCGCTGCATTCAATTGATTCATGCTATGAACGATCGCGTCAATCTCTCCCAATAACACGCCTTCGGTGATCTCTAAACGGAGGAGATGGGCAGGAACCGAATACTGCGCGATTCGCGCTAAGACCTGCTGGGCGAAATCTGCCTGCTGTAACTGCTTTCCGCTGATATTCACCGACAGGCTCAATTGCGCCGTCTTGTTCGAGGCTTGCCATGCCTTGAGTTGTTGGCATGCTTGCTCCAAAACCCATAAGCCAATGGGAATAATTGCACCATTTTCCTCGGCGAGTGGGATGAAGTCGCTTGGGAGGAGCAAGCCGAGTTCTGGATGCTGCCAGCGAATTAAAGCCTCAACTCCGATGGGTTGCCGCCAGTGATCAACCTGAATTTGAAAATGTAGTAAAAACTCTTGTTTCTGAAGAGCGTCGCGCAATTCAAATTCCAAGGTTCGACGTTCAATGAAATGGGGTAGGGCGTCGGGATCAAAAAAACTCACTTGATTTCGCCCTAGTTTTTTGGATTGGTACATGGCTAAATCGGCGCGTTTTAAGATTGTATCTGCCGAGATTTCGCTACCTTGGAACAAGGCGATGCCCATACTCGGCGTACAGATATGCTCGTGTGTAGCCAATTGATACTTCATATTGAGCGCGTCGAGTATTTTTTTACCAACCACGTTTGCCTGTAATTTCGCTTGCTCATAGTCGGATTGCAATTGCTCGAGCATGACGATGAATTCGTCGCCTCCTAATCGTGCGACGGTGTCACACTCCCGAACACATGCTTGTAAGCGTTCTGCAACCTGGGTTAATAAAATATCGCCTACATCGTGACCAAGTGTATCGTTGAGCAGTTTGAATTTATCAAGATCGATAAATAAGATCGCACCGAATTGCGCATTTCTATCGCTCGCGAGCATCGTATGCTGAAGTCTATCCATGAGCATGCGTCGGTTCGGTAGGCGTGTTAGCGAGTCATGGTAGGCGAGATAAACAAGTTGCTTTTCAGAGGCGCGAATCGCGGTCAGGTCAGCAATGGTATGAACAAATTGGATGAGCTTTCCTTGTTCGTCGCGTACCGCGCAAATTTGTTGAAGTGTATTGAATACGCGCCCGTCGCGACATTGGCAAAGCGCCTCACTTGACCAAGCCCCCTCAATCGTTGCTGCGATGTTGGCATAACTAGGTTGGTCTTGCTGCGGAATGAGTAAAAAGTCTGCGGGATGTTGCCCTAATACCTCGTCCTCATTGAAACCTGTCATGCGTGTGAACGCAGGATTCGTTGAGATCAATTGGCCATGTGCGTCGAGGATCATGATGCCTTCTGCCACCGCACTGTAGACGACACTAGATTGAAGCAGTTGTTGTTCTACTTGCTTTTCTTGGGTGATGTCACGGACCGCGCCGAGTACATATACATGACCATCACTCCTCTCACGTAGATTGCCATATAACTCAAGCCAACAATAGTCGCCATTGGCTTGTAGATAGCGAAACGCGAAATTAAAAAATCCTGTGATAGAAAGCATTTTACGAACTTGCGCGTGATCGTCAGGATGAATCCTTTGCAACAGGGTTTGAAGACTATTTGTGTAGGGTTGTAATTGCGTGCCAAACAAAGCCTGGAAATGCGGATCCCCCGTCAATTGTTGATCTTCCGAGTTCCATTCCCAAATACTCAAATCAGCAGCTTCGACCACTAATGCTAGTCTTTCCTCAGATCGAGCTAATGCTTTTTCTACATTGTGGCGAGCGCGTGCAATCTGCAATGCAGCGTGCAATTCCTTTTTTTGATAGGGCTTCATTATGTAACCAAAAGGATGACACGCGGCAGCGCGATTAATGGTCTTTTCATCGACATAGGCTGTTAGAAAAATGACCGGTGTTCGCCATGATTGGTAGATCACATCACAAGCATCAATACCGTCTATGTCACCTTGCAGATTGATATCCATCATGACGAGACTAGGCTGCTCGCGTACCACAGCCTCGAGCGCAGTTTCAAAGCTATGGCTAATTGCAAGCACCTTGTGCCCCATCTCTTCTAGCGTTTGTTGTAGATCCAATGCCACGACGGGCTCATCTTCTACAATTAGGATACGCTCGACTTGCATAGAGAACTCCTGTTCTTGTTAGGGCACCAGCTTGAATACGATAAGGAAATCATCTTAGCTTGGTCTTCAACACGGAATAGAAATAAGAAAACTTGCCCCGTTTTGATCGCTGTGGGTTTCGAGGTGGGCACGCAATTGTTGTACAAATAAAGGGATGAGTTGTGCGCCGAGACTTTGACGGCCACCCCAAGCAAAACTCGTAGGAAGACCGCAGCCATTGTCACTGATTTGAAGCGCGATTAACTTGGGACTTTGTTGATCGTCGATTGCACTAAGGCGCACCTGAATTCTGCCAGACTGTCTATCTTTAAATGCGTGTTTGAACGCATTTAAAATGAGTTCTGATACGATGAGTCCGCAAGGAATCGCACGTTGCACGTCGAGCGACACCGCACCGACCTCACATTCAAAGTGGATATCGATGTCTCCTTGGAGATCTTGATAACTCGTTTTATTTAAAGCGATGAGTTGCTGCAAATAGTCGACGATATCGACATTCGATAGATTGTCAGATTCATAGAGTAATTGATGAACCAATGCCATAGAGCGAATTCGAATCTGACATTCATTGATTGCTTTCGCGGCGTCATCTGACACTTTGCGCGCTTGCATATTTAAGAGACTTGAAACGATTTGCAAGTTGTTTTTAACGCGATGATGGACTTCGTGCAAAAGCGCCGTTTTTTCTTGGAGTGAGCGTTGAATTTGCGATCGTTGTTGGTTCTGAAGGCGGATGTCCCGCGCAAGCTTGCAAGCACCGACGATCTTTCCGTGTCTATCCCTTAACGGTGAGATGGTGACCGACACTTCGATTGGGTAGCCGTCTTTATGAATTCTGACGGTCTCGAAAGGCGAGACATGTTCACCTTGACCGATTTGGTGCAGGATTCGTCGTTCTTCGTCGATTTTATCAGGCGGAAAAATCAGGCTAATTTTTTGCCCTAAGGCTTCGTGAGAAGTGTATCCGAGCAAGCGTTCTGCTGCGGGATTCCATGCCGTGATTATCCCTTCGAGATTTTTAGAAATGATGGCTTCGTCTGAGGAATCTACTATCGAATGAAAACGTGCTTCAGAAATCGCTAAAGCCTCAGCATCATGATGACGTTGTGAAATGTCATTGCCAGACGGGATTAAATGGGTGATATTCCCAAGGCTATCGCGCAGGGGAGCCATCATAAAATCGATCCACATTAATTGACCATCGCGCATGCGAACCTGCATGTCAAAACGAGAAATATGGCCGAGCAAAGCAAGTTCAACGCATTCTCTCATTTTGTCTTGCAAATGCGGGTCGTGCGCAAACCAATAGGTCTCCCACACTTTCTTGCCGCGAACATCCTCAATGGTGATGCCCGCAGCTTCTAATGGCGCTTTATTCGCATGACTGACCGTGCCGTCTAATTCAAGGACGCCAACGAAGGTGAATAGATTGTCTAAGACATTGAGTAGGCGTTGCTCGCTCTCTTTGAGCAAACTTTCGGAAAATTGATCGACTTGCGAATCAAGAATAATGCCGAAGACGCCGAGTACTTCCCCCTGTTTATTTTTCCATGGGTAATAGTGCGCTAAGCGATGAATTGCTTGACCATGGATAGTCTGATTGCGTGATTGAATTTCCTGATTAAGAAGGGGAATGCCATGGTCAATGACAAATTGTAATTTGGGTTCAATAATGTGGGCGATTTCGGGCAAATAGTCGCGCGGTTTTTTGCCTATTTGATCGGCTGTATCCATGCGGTTGTTTTGCGCATGCCTTTGGTTGATAAAGCGGAGGCGCAAATCGGCATCCAAAATGACCACACCAATGGGGACGTGATCAAGGATCAAGGCAAACAGCGCTGCCATTTCCTCAAACGATGTATGTTGCATCTTCGTTCCCCCTGACATCTGTTGAACCGATCAAATGAAATCTGCTCTAGCGGCGTGATCCAATTGGGTCGAATTTTCGATCAAGTTTTGAGGATACTACTCCAGTTTAAGTTTCCTTGTGGAATTGAATTGATTTTGGATGTGCTCCTGTTTGGGGACAAATAAATCGGGTGTAAGATTGCTAATCTTTACACGTAAAATTCTCTATTTCCCTTTATAAGTTAGCTATAAAGTTAGCTATAAAGTTAGTTATAAATCATCGATAAAATCATGTCACTTTGAAGATGCTTGAGCGAAATTTAGCGATTAAGCAATCTTGGTCAATCGCCTAGCGCTGTGCAGAAACCATTAAGATCCAAACACTGAGTGACGGAGATACTTTCTCATACCACGAATGCGGAAGGCATAAATTGAACAATCTTGTTCAGCGCGTGCAATTGGAATGCGCTCAGGGTTCTAATGTCGGCAGATAATCGACATACGCATCAAAAATCCATCCTTGCATGTCGATGTACTCTTCTCTAGAACGCAGCGGAATGAAATTGACCTTCACTTTGATCCAACGCCCTTCGCGCGTTGCCATGGTTTCGCAGGAGCGATTGCTGTCGATGACTTCAAACGTCGTACCAAACGATAGCGTTTCGATTTTGTTGCTATTGGCATTGGCTTCGCTACGCAGTTGTACTTTGTCGGCGATCAATACCGCATAAGGCTTGATGTTGGCGTTACAACTTAGTACTTTGTTTGGCGTTCTACATTGACCACTCTTGTAATAGTCAAAGAGGTCAGCGAGGGCTCTGAGGTTTTTTATCTGTGTTTCATTTCCCTTTGGTGGAAAGGCCACGCCCAAGCAAGATTTGCCTGGTATGCATTCGGGAATACTGACACCAGTTTGCGGGCTAGCAATTGAGCCGCCTTCATATTCACAGCGATGTTGGATAGGGTCTTTTTCTGATTTGGATAGAGGCGCGTCGATGATCGCGCTACACCACGTATAGCTGTATGCTCTACGGACGATGCTGATGATCGAGCGGTCATAGATTTCCATTTTGGTGGTCTTCCGAAAATCGGCACCGGATTCGCACAAGTTTTTTACCGTAGCGAATTGTGCATTTGCTGTCGCGTAGGCGAGTGGAGTGACGCCGGAAGCATTTGGGCTATCAAGTGGATAGCCTTCATTCGCCAAGAAATCGAAAGTGGCTTTGTCCGCGCCACTTTCTGCGGCGACATCGATCAGGCTGCAATACCGATTTTGACGACAGCGTTCCAGCCATTTTGCTGTTTTGAAGGCGTTCAACATCGACAGTCTTTGTGCAGCATCTTTGCTTAGCAGGGCTTCACTCATCAGATAGTTTTCGACGATGCCACGCCATTCCTTGCCGACCTTGGCCGCTAGGTAAACATTGGATTTGCTAAGATCGGTATCACCTGGTCGGCTTGCTGTGATGAGATTCAAGTAATCGTCAAACCATGTCGATTGTTTTGCGCCTTTTTTACATAAACCCGCTTTGATAAAGCTGGTGGTGATCACCTCCGCTGCACGCGCTCGTGCATGTAGCAAAGCGTAGCCTTGATCTTGACTAGCCGAATTTAATCTCTCGCTGAGTCTTTCAATCACTGAAGCCACCATCACCTTGTTTCCTTCGTGTTGATAGCTGGTACTTAAGAGCGGATTGACGCCATTTTCACAATGCAATTTGACCACAGCAAAGCTATTGGCAACCGTGCTGTCTTGCGGCAAATTGAGTACGGCCGCAGCTTCGAGCGATTCCGCGTCAGATTTAAAACCTTTGCTTAGTAGCCATTCCACCATCTGCGGTCTAGCTTGGTTCATGCTAGCCCACTGAATCGGTTTGCAATCGCGTAGTTTTTGACAGGCTTTTATCCAACCAAGGCTATCAAGATACTGCGTCAACGCCACATTGCCAGAAGACGCAGCAAAATTCAAAGCCAAACTCAGCTGATCACCGCTGTATTTTTCTTTAGACAAGATGCGTTTGACTGCAGCTAAATCACCATTGATAAAAAACTGCCCATCGGTTTCTTCCCAAGTTGCACTCTGCGCCGACAGGTTAGTGATAACGAGGGCGATACAAGAGAAGGATAGAAAAAGCGACTTGATGAACGGCTTCATAAGACGAACTCGTAAAGAAGATGACAGATGCTAGCTTGGGTGTGGGGAATTGGCAATGCTAGCGAGTGGGTGAGTCAATCCAGCTTGGATTGCCGATGTTAAGCCGCTCGTCTCCCGTTGTAGTTGAATTTGCGTATTATTTTTTGAATTACTGAGACAGGGTAAAACTAATTTTCTATCGATCTCAATTGTTAGTCAGTGCGGGTTGCAAGCTTTTGCCCGTTCATCCATGAGAATCGTCTTGGTGGGAGGGAGCTAAAATATAACGTTCACGCTACCAGACGGGATTGGTCAACGCGCCATGGGCGCGTTGACCAAGACCCTCCGTGTTGAGCGCGTCGTTATGCTTTTTTCGCCTTGACATACATTTTGCCTTTTAGTTCTTCAAGCGTTGTTCCGACCGGTGGCCTAATTGATGAAATCGAAATTTCATATTCTCGTTCATCTTCTTCGTCTAGTTTTTCGTATGAAGTGAATTCATCTTCCAGAAGCCAATTCACTGCGTCGCCCTCAGACGAAAAAGAATGCGTCTTTTCATCCGAGTCGAATACTTTCGCCATTCCGGTACCAAATACACGAAGCCGAGCCCAATTTAGATTGGGAAAATCGGAATACATCAGCCACCAAGACTCTTTAAAGGACTCGTTGCTCATTTTTTTCAAAGGCATAACGTGCCGTTAACCTGCGGGCCGCCGGGACTCTACCAGACGATTGGCTAACTCGCGCTCCCGGCGGACCGTCAGGTTCAACGGGCTGTTAGCCAGC
Source organism: Affinundibacterium fentianense (assembly GCF_018139545.1). Taxonomy (GTDB): domain Bacteria; phylum Pseudomonadota; class Gammaproteobacteria; order Burkholderiales; family Burkholderiaceae_D; genus Undibacterium; species Undibacterium fentianense. Next base: position 387,750 of record NZ_JAGSPJ010000006.1, read on the forward strand.
GCCAAGTTCTCGGAGGACCGAGCGCGACGGTTCATCGGATGCCGCCTCATAGATGGACCTTCCACGTCCGTCTTTGTCCGTAACCTTTGCGCCCTGCTCAATGAGAAACTTGATGATTGCGGCCTGCTGCGCACGCGAATGATCAGTTCCACTTCCACTGCGCCCAGTCGTTTGAACGGCGAGGTGCAATGGCGTTGAGCCTGCGGCGTTCCGCTTTCGTGGATCTGCGCCCCCTTTAACAAGCGCCGCTACTGCTGCGATTGACCGTGTCCTGACGGCTCTGTGGAGAGGCGAGACGGCGGATCCATCGGTGGCGTTTGGATCTGCGCCAACAGAGATCAGGTAATCAATCGTCTGAGCTTGAGCGACAGGGGCGTGCCTGTTCCCATCAGCTGCGTAATGCAATGGCTCTGCGCCACGACGATTCTTGGCTTGGCAATCTGCGCCAGCCGTTACCAAGATTTCCGCGATCTGGCGTTGGAATGCAGCTGCCGCAAGGTGGAGCGCCGTATCACCTGCATACAAGTAGTGAGCAATTTCCGAGAAAAAGTACCGAGACGAGTCTGTCCTTGTCGCGCCGACACTGGACGGTGTCGAAGCCATGCTGGGAGTCACCGCCAAGCAGCGAGCGACTTGTTCGACGTCTCCTTCAACGACGAGTCGAATGAAGTCGAGATGGGAAGGCGTCATCGCTCGCGAACCTCGTCTGGCTAACGTTTGAGCTCAGGCCGCCGCCCGTCAGGGCGGTCGCGCCTGCACCGATTAGTTAGGAGGCGGCGCACTGTTCCGTAGAACCTTCGCCGGCAACTCCGTTGGAATTTGTCTCAACTGGTCATTTAGAGATAGACCTTGCGGCCTGAACTTGGGCTCACGCCACTCTCCTCCACCAGCAAGCCAGGTTGCTCGCAACGTCTCGATTCCTTTCACCGAGGAGTCTTCGTAACCAAACTCACACCCGCAACACGGGCATATTTCGAAGCTCGGACAGCACCCGTCATCACCCCAAGGCGGATCTTCTGTCGGTGCTCCGCAGACGTAGCAGTGATGCAACTTACGCCTCCTAACGTGCTTGAATTAACCGGCGCGCTTTAGCGCGTCCGGGTTGAATGAATGGTTCGGCGATGGGGAGCTTAGACCCCCTAAGAGGTCGCAAAGACTCAAATGCCTATTATTCTCGGACCATGCAACCAAGAGACCCGTAAGCGCCTCGGCCTTCCACGCATCGGTCGTGATGTTTAGACGGGCAGCACCAGAACGAATGTTTTCGTAAGTTGGCTGCCCAAACTCCGCCAATAACTCGCGAAGAAATTCGTCAACGAGAATCTGACCTTGTGTGGGCCAGTCGTCCATCGCGACGCAAACTGCAGCCGCGACGCGCCGATCCCCTTCAGATGCGTCAGAAGAGCTTGCAATAGTGCGCAGGTTGTCGGAGTTGAGTTGCATTTAACGTGAGGCCGAACTAGATATATACGACACAATGTCGCATAACATTTTAACCTGACGCATAACACTTTTCATGTGATCCCTCTCAAGCATGCATAAATCCTAGTTCTCTTCTACTTTTCGACAATTTTATTGTGTATTAAAAAAGCGATGAAATGCGTCAGCAATAAAGTCAATGATTCTATCAAGTTATTTGGTGGTGTCAATTAAACAAATTTTCACCCTGTCTAGCTATCTCGAGTGTATTTCTGTTTAAAATGCGATAAATAAATTGATGCGAGTAACTGCACGACTATTGACAGGATCGTTTTCAATTGATGATTGGGTTTTAGAATCGCTTGCGTAGTAGATTCCGCACACTGAGGACCACGCCCGTCAGCATCATCAAAAGTGCGAGCATGCTTGCGATGCGTAGTAAGGTATTGTTGAAGTCTTCGCCTTCGGAATAATCCATCACGTGCAAGCGCCAGAAAAAGTCGTACCAGACCCAAGCGTCTGTTCGGACGGTGATGTACTCGCCTGTGTTGGCATCGAAATATAAGCGGGTGTTTTGGCTGTCTTTAAATTGCGCGAGCCAGATGTTGGTGCGAGTGCCTAGTTCTTTGACGATTGCTAGTTGCCTAGGTACGGCGGATAGGAGTCGTACTGCTTCTAAATTGCCATGGCCGCGATAGAGTTGTTGCGCGAAAGTTTGAATTTGGTCTTGGCTCGGCTTGGGCAGTGGCGTGCCATGAAGATCGGTGATCAAATTTTTGTCTTTGAATTGCAAGCGTAAAGCGAAGCCGTGCGCGGATGCGATACTTTGCAAGCCCTGTAAGGCGCCGTGTTCGGTGGTGAGTTTGCTAAAGTTGAGTTGCCATTGTTCGGGTAGTTGCAGGCTAGGTTTGCTGACTAAATCTTTTCCTTTGACCATGGTTTGAAATGGCACGATAGCAAAGATCAGACCACCGATGATCCAAATCAGTAGTTGGATACCGATCAGATAGCCTAGCCAGCGATGCCAGCGAAACCATGTCGCAGGGCGTTTCCAAGATGCTTTGAGTGGGTTTTTCAATGTGTTATGTAAGAAAGTGTCTAGCGGGAAGAGTCGGCGACTGCGATCGCCTTCTCTGGTACCTTTTCGTTTGGTTTATTCTCGTTTTGCTTGAGAAGAAAATCGGCGCTTAGTGATGCGGCGCGACTTCGTTTTTGGCTTCGACTTCGAGCACGGGGGCGGGTGATTTAAGCGCTTTACTGCTTTGTCCTTCTGCGGGAATTTCTATCCAATCGAGGCGACCTTTTTCACATAATTGCGTGACTTTAAAATATTGTTTGCCGACTTCGTCACTGAGTTTGACTTGAATAACAAATTCGTCGTAGTAGGCATCGGGCAATTGTCCGCCGCTCCAAGTCACTTCGCGTACGCCTGTGGTGATAGTTTTGCCATGTGATTCATACGGCTTGCTCAGGGTTTGGCTCACAGTGTCGATTTTCCAGCCGGGTTTGAGCATGGGCTTCGCGCCTGTTGCGGCTTCTGGCAAACTGATTTTGACCGTATGGGTGGTACTACCTTCGCAGCCGTGACCAATTTTAAATGTGAGCTTGTGGTAACTGCCCGCTTTGGCTTTTGATTGTTCTAGTGTGACATGGGCGTTGGCTAGGTTGGTGATGGCAATCAGGCAGAGAGGTAAGAGAAGTTTTTTCATGATGGGTTTAATTTTGCTTCAGATTGTTTTTAGACCGTGCTTTGGCCGGTGTGATCGGTGCTTGGATTGCTTGGTGTGCTGAGTTTGAGCTCGATGACTGGGGATGGCGGAGTTCTTGATATGGCTTGATTTAAATAGAAAACATAGCCGTGCCAGATCGCTAAAGCCACCATGGCAGCGACATTGAAACAACGCATGGTGCTGAAAAACATGGATAAATTTGACTTCATATGTCCTCCGGTTTTTGCCTTGTTGCTTGGCGTGTTGAGTCTTGTATCTTGTTCGACTTGTACAAGTCGAAGGCGAGAATCCAGAGAGCTAAAAAGTTAAAGTCGCTGGATCCCTGCCTTCACAGGGATGACACTGCATTTTTGACTTGTCTGAACAGTGTTCGCTGTTTAGTGTTGCATCTTATGTGCCGTTGTATTCATCGCTTTGCCAACCGCTTTGACTTCGATTGTTTGCGTCTTCTTATCTTTGCCTTCGATGGTCAGTGTCAATGGCACGATGTCGCCTTCTTTCACTTGCGCAGTTAAGCCGATGAGCATGACGTGAAAGCTGCCAGGTTTTAGTTCGACTGCTTTACCTGCTGGCAAATCTAAAGTCATGATTTGACGCATTTTCATGACGTCTTTATCCATTTCCATGGTGTGAATTTCCACTGATTTTGCGGCAGGTGAGCTGGCAGAAATAATTTTCGTATCTTGGGTCGAAGTTAGTTGCATAAAGGCGCCCGTTGCTTTTTGTTGTGCGACTGTGGCGCGCACCCAAGGATCTTTGACTGCGACTTGCGAGAAGGCAGCCGCACTGAGGCTTAAGCTGAGAGCGGCGAAGAGTGGAGCGATGATTTTTTTCATGGTCTTTCCTTTCGTTGGTGGGGACTACATACAGTACAAAGTGGATGACATTGGTGTGCCGTAAAAAGCTAAGTGGCGTGCTGCATTAATTGACGAATATCCGATGCGAATTGATCGGCGCTATGTTCATGCCGCATCGCTAGTCGTATCTTGCCTGTGCTGTCGAATAGATAGCTCAAAGTCGAATGATCCATCGTATAGCTACTGCCGGTGGCGACCTTAGCATAGAAGACTTTAAACTCATCAGCAACCCGTTTTGTTTGTTCGGCGCTGCCACGTAGACCAATAAAACTAGGGTCAAAGTTGTGTGTGTAGGCGCGCATGAGATCCGCGGTGTCGCGCTCTGGATCGATGCTGATAAAGATCACTTGTAATTGATCACCGTCTTTGCCGAGTTTTTGTTTTACTGCGGCAGCACGGGCAAGCGCGGTGGGGCAGATATCGGGGCACTGTGTAAAGCCAAAAAATACTAAGACATAACGTCCTCTAAAATCGGACAATTGTCGTTGCTTCCCATCACTGTCGTTGAGCTTAAAATCGCGACAATAATCGGCACCAGTGATGTCGATGCTGTTGAAGTTGAGTGATTTTCTGTCGCACGCAGCTAGACCCAAAGCCAAACTGACAGCTAAAAATTGCCGACGTTGTTGGGACATATGAGAAGTTGGATACATCTTAAAATCCTTTTTTCGAATTTTGATTTCGATTGGCTAAATCTGCGACCTGTTTCACTGTAACTTGGCTGAAAAAGAGAGTGATTCAAAATGCTTGTGCAATGTCTGAGACACCCTCATCCCAACCCTCCCCCGCATGTGGAGGAGGGGATTTTTCGCGTATGACTAAAAATCAAACTTCAATTCCGCCACTAAACTACGCTGGGTGTACGGGTGGAAAGCCCAATATTTTTTATTATTGAGATTATTGATCCCCACAGCCGCAGTCCATTGCTTATCGATCTTATAGCGCACGCGCAAGTCAGCCACTAAGAAGCTGGAGAAGCCTAAATACGTGAATGCATTGACATCGCTGTTGTCCAGAGAACCGTATTGGCGGCCACTATAACGAATGCCGAGTGTGGTCGACAGTTGTTCATTGACGCGATAGCTGGCGACGAAATTGGCACGCCATTTGGGGACACGTGGTTGCCATTTGCCGACGCTCTTCGCAAATTTATCATTCTTCGTAATGATGGAATCCGCGAAAGTCACGCTACCGGCAATATCGAGTCCACTGATCACCACGTCGTTATCTTGGTAAGCGATTTCCAGACCATTGGTGCGAATTTTATCGACGTTTTGAATGTTGGTGATATTGGGTGTGACTAAGGTATTCGTTTGTGAATACAGTGCGTCAGCCGTATCTTCATGGAAGAAGGTCGTACGCAATAATCCTTTACCATTATGCAGTGATTGTTCCGCACTCCATTCGCTAGTCCAAGATTTTTCCGCTTTGAGATTGGGGTCATTGTTGACGATGGTTTGCGTCGATACCGTTCCCTGATATAACTCAGAGACAGTCGGGTTCCGTACTGCGCGACCGATCGATGCCTTCAAAGTCAAGTCGTCTGACGCTCGATAGGCCAGTGCTGCTTTGGGTGAGAATGCGTTCTCATCGCGTTTCACGAATGGCAACGTGGTGGTGGCATTCGATAATGCACCGTCATGTGCAGACCATTGTTCAAAACGCCCACCGACAATGGTTTTCCAGTTTGAGTTGATGCGCCATGCGTCTTGCACATAGAAACTTGATAAATCAGAATTACCTTGGAAGGCGGAGAAGCGTGTCGTGGCGGCACCGTTGATCCAGTCTGCGGTATTGGAGACGAGCGTGTGCAATTTGTAGGCGTCACGTTGGTAGCCGAATTCCACAATGTGCTCGGTGTTCGGGCGCCAAATTCCTTTTAATGCCAAGGTATTCCAGCCAGTGCCGCTGCCATCAGTGATGCGACCCGCGCCGCCGATGTCGGCGGCTGGAATCGCGACAGTCGGTGCGCGAGCGATGTCTTTTTGGTAGTCGTAGATACTGCCAGCCACTTCCCAATCGAATTCGCCTTTGGTATTGCTCTTCACACTCACGCCATGGGTGACATGCTGTAGTTTATTTTTGCTATTCGCAATATCCGTTGGGTTGATGGTGAATTTTCGGCCAGCGATATTCACGTCGCCGCTGTACACCGCATTGCCACTCGCGTCGCGTAAATAACTATCTGCGGTGCTATTCATATCATTACGCCAGATACCATAGGTGTAGCTCGCGCGTATTGTTGGCGTGATTTCATAGGCAAGTTTGACTTTGGCGTGATCTTGAATCGTGTGATATTGCGTGGTGGCGCCGATCAACCACCAGTCTAAACCTTGTGGATTACGACCTGCCACTGCGCCAGTGACAGGTTTGCCCGCTGTACTTACGGTCCCTGCTGACAATAATTTGTTGGTAAATACCAAAGGATGGCTATCGCTGTCCATGCGGTTGAGGTTTACCCACCAGGAGAAAGCTCCTTGCTTGTCGCCAAGGCTGGCGCTCAGTTGATGACCGCTGTAGCGTTGATCCGTGGCGACTTCTTTAAAGTCTTCGGTGAAGCCAGCGAGTTTGACATGGCCTTCAAATTTTTCTGGCATCCGGGTGACGTAGTCGACCACCGCACCCACTGAGTTGCCAGCATAGGCAGCTGAGAATGGGCCATATAGGACATCGACGCGTTGGATTTCTTCTGGTGTGACCAGACCCCAACGTGGTGTAAAGCCTGCGCCATTGCCTAGTAAGTTGGAAATCAAAATACCATCGGCATACACCATCGAACGGGCGCTATTGCCTGTGCCGGAAGCGCGCGTCGCTAGCACAGCGTGGTTATAGTCGCCATCGTAGCGCTTGCGCACCAACAGGCTAGGCAAGTATTTCAGGGCGTCTTCCGCATCCAGTGCATTGATCGTGGTTTCAATGGCTTTGGCATTGATGCCTTCGATAGTTGTGGGAATTTCAGTTGGCAGGGTCGTCGGCTTATCCCCCTTGATAATGACGCGTTCTGCTTTCGCTTTTTCGCCATCTTGGTCATTGTTGTTATCGTGCGCAAAAGTTGGAAATGCAGTAGATAAGGCGATAATTAAAGCGGTACGACGCAATTGAATAGTGTTAGAAAGTTTCATTGTGTTCTCATTGCAATCATGAGCGCAGCGCACGTATGGCGCTGTTTGTTTCATCAATTGGACGAATCGGGTCTCAATATGATTTGATGAAAATACTCAAGGTATAAGTAATGCCTGATCACGGCAGTGCTCGGAGAATCAGAGACGCGAATATGCGCACAAATGAGCTGAATACTTCGGCAAAACAGATGATCAGAAGCGGAATGGATACCAAACTGCCCAGTTCAAGTGGAAGCGCTTGAACGGGACTGTGTATCAGATTGCGTTGAGTGCGGGTGGCCCGCGCGGTGGAAGTGGGGCTGAAACGATGGCCGCTAAACGTGCCGACGGAATACTTTGTGTCGCGTAAGAAAGCGCATGCACAGGAGGGGCAGCGTCGAGCTGTGGCAAGCTTGGTGTGATTGCGCTAGGCATACAGAATGAACAATCTAAAGTATGGCTGCTCGCTTTGCCGTCGACGATTTTGCCAGAAGCGGTGACAAACTTTACGCCTGTACTGGTACAAATCATCGATATGCTTTCGCCAGTCAAACTATTGATCACGGGCGCAGCGGTAGCGATACCGAGCGTTAATCCGTACAGGAATAACACCGCGATGATCAAGCGTCGTGATAGTTTAAATGGAGAAAATGCTTTCATAAGCCGAGATTCTAACACCTCAGAGCACGGCGTGGAAAGTTGATCGTATTTGACCGATGTTAAATCTGTTAGCATCTTTTACGCTAAGCTCTTTTTGGTCGGATCAAAAAATAACTGTTTAAGAACGGGAGAAGGATAAAGATATGCAAGCAAAAAATTATGCCGTAGCACTCATAGCATGCGGCTTTTTGGCGCTAGGTTTGGAGGCGAAGGCACAAAAAATAGGGAGTGTGGATACCGCGTTCAAGTGGATAGGACCAGATCATAAAATTGTGGTTGAAGCCTATGACGATCCGAAGGTGAACGGCATTACCTGCTATGTGTCGCGAGCTAAGACAGGGGGCATCAAAGGTGGGTTGGGACTGGCGGAAGATAAGGCTGAAGCATCCATCTCCTGCCGGCAAGTGGGAGCGATCCATTTTGTGCAGGCATTAAAACAGCAAGAAGAAGTATTTAATCAAAGTCTTTCAATTTTATTTAAAAAATTGCGTATCGTCCGTATGGTCGATCTTGAACGAAATACACTCATTTATTTGACTTATTCTGATAAATTAATTGAGGGCTCACCGCAAAATAGTGTGACCGCCGTTCCGGTTGATCGCCAAACGCCTATCCCTTTGAAATGAATTGCAATGCTTGTCAAAATTCATCGTGACATGCAGGTCTAGTCTAAATGACTGCTTCAATTGAATTAGTGTTGGGAACTGGGGCAGGGAGATGGTATTTGCTTTTTTGGAAAGCGCAATAGCGCTAAGGTGCTGGAACTGAATTGATTTCCTTGTGGAAATAATGTCTAATAGACGGATAGGCCAATTGGCCACTCCAATTTCGATATGAATGAAGATGAATCAACCTGTTCAACCTGTGGTGTCGGATAAGCAAGCTGTCGACAACCTCTTAAAGACAATTCGTATCCCGCCTCGTCCTAGTTTGTTGGTGGATTTGCAAAAAGAATTGAACAAAGACGAACCAAGTGCAAAAGGTCTCGCCAAAATCATTGCGAACGATGTCGCGCTCGCCGCTTCGCTGTTGAAATTAACGAATTCCTCTTTTTTTGGCTTACGGCTCAAAGCGCAGTCGGTTGATCATGCAGTGAATTTGATTGGTACTTCGCAAACTGGGATTTTGATGACAGGGATTATTGCCCGCCAATCGATCAGTGCGAGTGCCATGAAAATGGGAAAATTTTGGGATTTTTCAAGTAAGCGTGCGCAAGCATTGAGTGCGATGGTACGACGTGCTCCAGTTTGTACCTCCGATGTGGCCCATACTTTTGGATTGTTTTGCGATATCGGCGTACCGATTTTGATGGAACGATTTCCTGATTACGGTGAAACTTGGAAAAAAGCGAATAGCGAGTATGCGTTACCACTAACTTCAATCGAAGACCAATACCACATCACCAATCATGCTTCGATCGGTTCGCTTATGGCGCGAACTTGGGGACTCCCAGAACAAGTTTCGACGGCGATCTTGTTGCATCATGATTATGCAACGCTCGAAGACACCGCAACGGATGAAGGTGTACGAGGTTTGATCGCGCTCACCTCTCTGGCAGAGTATGCGATTCAGAAATATGAAGGCCAAGAAAGCTCCTCAGAATGGCACAAAGGCGGCGCATTGGTCTGCCAGTTTTTAGGAATTAGTGCGCACGATGCCGAGGATTGGTGTGAAGAGTTGCAGGATCTGTTTAACACCCCGCATTAGTCATTTGTCCTAGCGATTTATTCCTCTAATTGCTTGCTCGATCTCGCATGGTATGGCGGGATAGCGATATTGCACCAAGTATGCACTAGCGTGGTTTTGCTCCGAAGATGCGGGCCGGCAAAAATAAAATCGCGCGGAGCAATTCAAATACGGCATCGACTGTGATACCGATGAGACGGAAGGGCAAGAGTAGTAGCCAGACAATCGGATAGAGCACCAACGCAAGCAGTGCAAGGGGCCAACAGAGGATGAATACGATAATCCAAATTAAGAAACTTAACATAGCAACTCCTTAACCAATACGCCTGTGTGAATGTGGTGACTTGTATGCTTGCAAGCCTACTTCATGCATACACTATAGCGATTATTCTTGCTCGAAGCACCGAGATGACGACCAACTGCAAAATTGAGGGGGTCAATGGTGAAATTGGATCGGGATAATGACGAATCGACTATTTTGTGAGGCGGCGGTTAGCATCATCAATGGGTTTATGGGCGTCCTAACGCAACCCAATTGATGACCTCGTCTAAAGCAGCTTTCCCTTTGTTTGCTGGCATGTCTTCGGTATTCAATAGGGCGACAACAATCCAATCGCGATCTTGTTGGTCCCGCACGTAGCCCGCGATGGCCATGACATTTTTTAGATAGCCAGTTTTAATTCTTGCTTTTGCTTCCGCTTTACTTGTTTTTAAACGATTCCGCATGCTGCCATCGATACCGACTATGGGTAAGCTGCTGGCAAATTCTGGATACCAATGACTGTTCGCAGCAACACGCAGGATATGGGCAAGTTGCATTGGGCTAATTCTATCAATGCGCGACAAACCTGAACCATTTTCTATCACTAAACCTTGTGCACTGATGTCATGTTTGAAAAACCAGTCCCGCACCACGGCATTGGCTGCTTGATTGGTATCAGCAAAATTTTTTGCTAATGCGGATTCGGCACCCATTGTCATAAATGCGATGCGTGCCATGGCATTATCAGAAAATTTATTAATGATGCGGATGGTGTCAGCGAGCGTCTCTGACTCTTTTTGTCCGAGCAAAGTTGCATTCGGTGGAACCGCGCCATCTATCACTTTGCCTTGCCAACTTCCCCCTAACTCTTGCCACAAAGCGCGTAGAACGCTAGCTATATAGGTATTGCGATCAAGTAGGTTCAAGTAGACAGTTGTTTGGCAATTTTTGGGGAAACTTCCCTTTAAAATTATTTGAATTTGTCCGGTCTGGTCTAGCTGTGCTTTCGGAGCTTGCCAGGAATTTTTCCACTCATTGCAAGGCGCGTTGCTACGCGCTATTTGATTGATTACTTGCACCTTGTCCATTGGTGTCGCAAGTTTGACCTCGACCTGCTGTTGATCTGCCGTGATAGTCAATGCAGTGATGTTGCTATGAATAAGGAGCGCATCGGGAATCACGTTGTAATAGGCATCGGGATTGTCATCGAAATTGCTTGCGTTCAGCTCGGGGCGATTGGGCTGAAAATAATTTCGATCGAGCACGATGTCTCCTTGGATATCCCTGAGTCCTTGTATCCGTAAGCTGCGTAAGAATAGGCTTAATTTGTCGTAGGTGAGGTTGGGGTCGCCGCCGCCTTTTAAGTACAATTTCCCTTGTAAAACCTGTTGTTGAATCGGCGCATCGATGTAGGCTTGGGTTTTCCAACGAAAATTGGGACCCAACTCGTCGAGCGCAATAAAACTTGTGAGTAATTTGAGCGTCGAGGCCGGGCTGACGATATTTTCTGCTTGATAAGCGAATTCGGGTTTACCTTCTCGCGCTGGCATTACGACCATGCTCAGATATTGATTTTTAAGGCCTGCTTTTTTCAATAACACTTCAACTGATGCTGGCGGTGCAGTCTGTGCCAAGACGCCAAAAGGAAACGTCATACAGGTGGAAGTAACAGCGATACAGAGCGCTCGCAATAGTCTGAAACGAACAAAGGAAGTTACCATACGTCGAACTAGCCATAATCGAAAAGTTGATAGTATCCCATGCTGACGGCGTTCAGCTACTGAATTTGTGAGGGGAGTGTGAGACGACTTCAAATGGTATAGAAACCAATCGCATTTCAAATGGAGTTTACAATCCATGTTCACGCTTAGCCTTTTTTGTGCTGATGCGAAGGAGCCGCAAAAAACTTGGACATTCGAAGTGATTGGGTGCGGGGCAAACTGCAGCATGCTTGAGGCCGTTGCGCATCGCCGTCAGTTCGCGAATTTGTTGATCAATCTGTTGCGCTTTTAAGCTCAGTAAATCGCGTCGTAATTGTTTTCTTTCGGATGTCGATTCTAATAAAAGCTCGGCAATTTCCGTCAAACTAAAACCAACACGGCGTGCCAGTTGGATGAAGGCGAGGCGTTCGACGACACTTTCATGAAATTGCCGACGAAGTCCGCGTCGCCCAGTTGAACTGATCAAGCCGATCTCCTCGTAGTAACGTAGGGTTGATGCAGCCAAACCACTCGTTTGCGTAACTTCAGCGATATCCATAGGCGCACTCCATCCTATCGTTTCAGAAAAAAAGTTCTTGACCTCAAGTTGACTTGAGCTTGTATCCTATCATCGATGTTGAGCGTGAAGTGGCTTGGAAATATTTATTAATTGAGTTGAAAGGATAAGTTTGTATGGATATAAATTTTTGGCATGAAAAATGGCGGCGTGGCGAAATCGGTTTTCATCGGCAAGACATTAATCCGCATTTGCTCGCCCATTTGCATCAACTTAAGCTAAAAAGTGGTCAACACATTTTGCTACCGTTATGTGGAAAAACCAAGGATATAGCGTATCTCTTGAATCAGGGTTATCAAGTGACTGGAGTGGAGTTGAGTGAATTGGCAGTACGGGAATTGTTCGAGGACTTATCGCTCACACCAGAAGTGACGCAAGTCGCCGGCTTTCAATGCTATTCCGCAAATAAGATCCGAATCTTTGTCGGAGATTTCTTTTCATTTAACCATGATTTGCTCGGAAAAGTGGATGCGATCTATGACCGTGCGGCTCTGGTTGCGCTACCGCTTGCGATGCGCAAAGACTATTCGCGACATTTAAGTCACATCACACACTGTGCGCCTCAATTGTTGATCACTTATGAATATCAACAAGATGCAGTTGAGGGGCCGCCGTTTTCTATCTCAGAACAAGAAGTCTTCGAGCACTATGCCAAAGCTTATGAAATTACGCTATTGGAGCGAGTGGATGTCGCAGGCGGGATGAAGGGAAAAGTCGCATCCACAGAAGTTGTTTATCACTTGAATACTTGTAGCCGATAGCCGAATGCTCTAGAAAGATAATGGCAGCGTAATAAGCGGTCTGATTGAATTGAGGAATCGGGTGCTTATTTAAAGGCGAACGGCAAATATCGAAGGTAATTCGAGCAAGACCGTTGTCGAGAGAATTGCTTGTCTATTTCATTGGGTCTTCTTTAGAAATTTGCTCGTTACCGTTGCTAGTATCGACATCGGTATTCGAAGTCGCGTCGAGATTTTTATTGCCATCTTTGGTTTTCCATTTGGAGTAGAAATACGCTGAACCAGCCACTGCCCCCGTGACGGTGGCGGCTGCGCCTATTACCGGTGCCACTGCGACGGCTAGGGGCGGCCCAATTATTGCGGCACCAGCAGCAACTCCAGCGGCGATGCCGAGTCCCATCGACACCGTCTCAGTTTTTTCCTTGATTTCAAGGTGATTCTCTTCCAATTTTTGATCGACTTTTTTGACGCCTTCGACCACTTGGTTGCCGATAAATTTCACGCCTTGTGTCGTGCTTTCTGCGACTTGCATGCCACGCTCTTTGACTTGATTCACGATTGCTTGCGTAGTCTCATGTTCGACAGCTTGATGCAAAGTGTGTTGCACCGATTGATGCAAAGATTTGCTGGTCTCTAGAGCGACCGTCGTCATAGCGCGGGTACGTTCAAGGACTTCTTGGTTGACGGTGTGGGAAACGTTTTGTAGCAGATCCTTAGCGAAATCTTGTGACCTATCTTTTGCTTGGTGCTGGACTCTCATTATTGCGCGTCCCGCATCATTCGCCGATTGCATTGCAATTTGACTGAGTTTTTCAAACTTCTTTTTCATTGACTAATCCTGTTCCGCCAGAAAATCGTAGGGACACAAAGTGTACCAACATCGCGCCTTGTAGCAATGGGAAAAACTTGCGATTTATACCGTATACCCCCAATTTTGCGGGTCCACAGGCTAGCCTGAAACGAGACGCAATCGGTTTGGCGGTGGCATCAATCCCCACGCATGTCTGTTTTATTGGCAGTATCTTCGGTGTAAATCACCGACAAATTTATCGGCGTATTTCACTTTAGCTTTTTATTCGCTGGCGGTTTGATGTTGTGGGTGTTTGTTGTTTCGTGTTTGAGTCATCGTTTAAAGAAATAGTTTTACTAAGAGCTTTATTTGCCTGGTATTTAAGTGGGTGTCGTATCGGAGTAAGTGGTTGTCGGTTTCTTTTATGGTTGTGGATGCGAATGCCATAGAATTGGATGAAAACGGATCTGAAGTAATTGCATGATGGGGCGCCACTCTTATTTTTATCAAGGTCTTCACATTTGATCGAATCAGCGTATGTGACATTTTTAGTTGTCCCAACATAATTCTGGATTCGGTTTCCTTATTTCACGTTAAGCGCCACAGATTCTGAGATTTCTTTGTTTGTCATTGTAAAGAATTGTGAATTAGGTTCAGACCTCTAAAATCAAAAAAAGATTAAAAAATATTCGAAAAACAATAAATACCAGTATTTTTCAAATTAAATACCTATTTAATGCCACTTTAATTGTTGTTTCAATCACTAAAATTAGTTTTTTGAAATCAATTTTCATAAATGCATGAAGTTTTGATTATTTGACGGCTTTTTGCTTGCTAGCGATAATTCTGGGTTAATAGATCACTAAGCCTATGTTTTTGAATGAGAAATTGAAGTTTCTTCTGGATTCTCTTTTTCCTTTTTTGAGATGCTTGTGTCGCAAAATTCTCTCTCGCCCACCATGTCGGGAAAAATTCATGAAAGTTCGAACAATTATGTTGATTCATCGGTTTGAGGAAGTGGTATTATTGTCGTTCAAATTTCTTTTCGCTTTTTTTGCGCAGGTTGGGAGTCAAATCCTCCTGCGAAATTTAGCTAAAAGAGTTAAGAATTTGGCGATAAATTTGGTCTTAGTGGTCTGCGGCATGGCAAGTTTCTCCCAAGTGAGTTTTGCGTTCTCAACGACGCGACCAGCCGCATGTTCTGGTTCAAGTTGCCCTGCCAGTTATTCCCAACCTGGAAATTGTCCTTCTGCTGGCTCTGTGGGACGAGATGAGTCCTACAATATTGTTGTTGGTGGAAATTTTTCTGTGAATTCGGGTGCGGAGGGTGAAGGCCGAATTTATGTGGCTGGTAACCTTAATCTGAACGCTGGTTTCTATAATTTAATAGCGGTAGGCGCGGGAGCCTGCGTTGTCCCAAAAGATTCATCGATTACGGGGAATCCTGGATTGGTGGTTGGTGGCAATCTCAATATTGCAAGCGGAGCAACAGCCGCACTGGATGGTCTAGGACTATCAACAAATACTCTAATTGGCGGCGTAAGAACAGGATCAGGTAATTTAACAACTGGCGGCACCGTCAGTGAAAATGTATTAGTTCCAAGTTCTCCGATCGATTTCTCCGCACTCCAGGCAAATAGTCAAATTTGGTTGAGAATGCCGACCACAGGTACGGCGGTGAACGAATTCGGAACCTTGACCTTTACCGGCAACGGAACGTCGGCCTTGCAAGTGTTTAGTTTGGCAGGAAGTGTTTCAGGCGTTTCCATTAATTTTGAGTCTATTCCATCTAATGCGACCGTCTTGATCAATGTCGTTTCAAGTGGAAGCGTGACAATTGATAGTAATAGCTTTTACGAAGGTGGCTTTCCTAATGATACTAGTCCAAGCCTTACTCGTCGTATTGTTTGGAATTTTGCGAACGCTAGCCAAGTAAACTTGACTGGCAGCTCCCAATTTCGTGGTAGTGTCATGGTGCCAAATGGCGGCATGCTGCATGCGGTGCCGGGTATGAATGGCCGTGTGATTGTCTATGGAGACCTCATTCAAAACGGTTCAGGCAATGAGTTTCATAATTTTGATTTTATTGGTGAACTACCTGACCCAGCAGCATTGATTTTTACCAAAGCCTATTCCAACGATACGGCTCCGAGCAAGATTTCCTCGCAGCCAAGTATTACGATGCGAGCGGTCTGTACCGCGAGTGGTACCCAAGATGTGACATTTACTCCGCCAGCGACTGGGACAATTTACACTGTTCCGGGTGACACTTGCACCTTGAGTGAGACTGCGATTACGGGTGGAACTTTGGCTGGGGGCTATACATTTTCGAGTACCTCTTCTGCCGTGATTAGTGGATCGAATCCATTAACCTTAAGTGGAGCGACAAATTCGGTAACAGTGACCAATCCACTGGTTGCGCCACCAGCACAACTCAACATCACCAAGCTGTATTCTGGCGACACCGTACCAAGTAAGGTTACGACTCAACCAACAATCGGTGTGCAAGCGGTTTGTTCCATCAGCGGTACTAAGACCACGAGTTTTACAGCAGGAACCACCGGCACGATCACGGGCTTGGTACAAGGTGAAACGTGTACGGTCACGGAGACCGCCATCACGGGTGGCGTCTTAGCTGGCGGTTATACCTTCGGTGCAACAAGTGCAGCGGTGATTAGTTTAAATAGCAGCACTGCGATCAGTGCATCACAAGCGGTGACGATCACGAATCCACTTACGGCGCCAGCGCAGTTGAATATTACCAAGGACTACTCAGGCGACACCGTACCAAGTAAAGTCACGACTCAACCAACAATCGGTGTGCAAGCGGTTTGTTCAATCAGCGGCACCAAGACCACGAGTTTTACAGCAGGAACCACCGGCACAATCACGGGCTTGGTACAAGGTGAAACGTGTACGGTCACGGAGACTGCCATCACGGGTGGCGTCTTAGCTGGCGGCTATACTTTCGGTGCAACAAGTGCAGCGGTGATTAGTTTAAATAGCAGCACAGCGATCAGTGCATCACAAGCGGTAACGATCACGAATCCTTTGACTGCACCCAACCCAGCACAACTCAATATCACTAAAGACTACTCAGGCGACACGGTACCAAGTAAAGTCACAACGCAACCAACAATCGGTGTGCAAGCGGTTTGTTCAATCAGCGGCACCAAGACCACGAGTTTTACAGCAGGAACCACCGGCACGATCACGGGCTTGGTACAAGGTGAAACGTGTACGGTCACGGAGACCGCGATCACCGGAGGCGTCTTAGCAGGCGGTTATACCTTCGGTGCAACAAGTGCAGCGGTGATTAGTTTAAATAGCAGCACAGCGATCAGTGCATCACAAGCGGTAACGATCACGAATCCTTTGACTGCCCCGAATGCAGCACAACTGAATA
>NZ_JAGSPJ010000019.1 GCF_018139545.1 Affinundibacterium fentianense
CACCAGATAACCCCTGGTAAACTAGGGGTACTCGAAGCCAATACCCGGGCACTCCGGGATGCCCGGTTCCCTAACACCCAGACGCAGCTCAAGAGCTTCCTGGGAATGTGCAATGTATACCGACGGTTCGTCAAGGACTTCGCTCGGATAGCTAAACCGTTAACGGTTCTTACGAGCAGTACCTTACCCAAGGTACTCCAACCCCCTTCGCCTAGCGAAGAGGAGGCATTCGAGTCGCTGAAGCGAGCCCTACTAGCCCCACCCGTCCTTGCGTTACCGCATAGACGGGGTACCTTCGTCATCGATGTCGATGCGTGTGATACACAAGTGGGATGCACCCTGTTACAGGGAGAGACGTTGATCGGTACCGATAACGTTATCCCGGACCTACGTCCGGTAGGGTACTTCAGCC
>NZ_JAGSPJ010000020.1 GCF_018139545.1 Affinundibacterium fentianense
GTGGAGAACATGTTTGGTCTACCTGGACGACATTATCGTTTTCTCCAAGACCCCAGCGGAACACCTGGAGCACCTTCGGGAGGTCCTGGCCCTCCTGTCCAAGGCTGGAGTTACCCTCAAGGCCGAGAAGTGCCACCTGTTTGAGACTGAGGTGGAGTATCTGGGGCACGTGCTGAGTCCGGGGGAGCTCCGAGTCAATGAGAAGAACATCAAGGCCCTCCGGCATGCACGGCAACCCAAAACCCAGACGGAACTCAAGAGCTTCCTGGGTATGTGCAACGTCTATCGCCGGTTCGTACGGGACTATGCTCTGATTGCCCGGCCATTGACCAAGCTTACCAGCAAGAAGCTTCCCGCACAACTCCCGGTGTTCGACGAGAAGCAGACCGCGGCC
>NZ_JAGSPJ010000007.1 GCF_018139545.1 Affinundibacterium fentianense
CATTTCTGTAAGACCCTTGAACGATTTCGATCGAGCTGACCGTGTCGCTGCCTAAAGTTGCGTTGTACGAATACCCCAGTTGAAGGTCAACCGTAACCCCCGCCAAGCCAGTGAGATTTGTGAATTGCAAAGTATCAATGCCATCACCACCGCGAATCACATCGTTACCAGCACCACCATCGAGAAGATCATTGCCTGTTCCACCGTCCAACTCATCATTTCCATCAAAGCCATACAGTTGATCATCCCCAGCCTCTCCATAAAGGGTGTCGGTGCCGTGTTCGCCGCCATACAATACGTCGTTGCCATTTCCACCATTGAGCAAGTTGACACCATCGTCCCCATAAATTTTGTCGTTACCATCGTTACCTAGTAGAGTGTCATTACCGTTGTCACCTGCAATATTATCGTCACCTTGTCCGCCGTCTAGGTAATCGTTACCATCTCCACCATATAGAGCGTCATTGCCTAGGTCACCATAGAGGTAGTCATTATCTATTCCACCTTCCATGTAATCGTCGCTAGTTCCGCCATTTAAAGTATCGTCGCCAGCTTCGCCATACATCTGATCAGTGCCTTCTCCTCCAAATAGGATGTCATTGCCATTGCCACCGACTAGCTCATCAGAATAATTGCCACCAAATAATGTGTCGTTACCGTCATTACCAAACAGGGCGTCACTACCATCGTCGCCGAATAGAACATCTTTGCCGGTCCCGCCATAGAGAGAGTCGTCACCGTTACCACCTGACAATAAATCGTCTCCTTCATTTCCCCATAATCTATCTACATCAACTCCGCCGTAAAGAGTGTCATTCCCGAGTCCTCCCAATAATTCGTCTGAATTTCCAAAAGGTGAGTTAAGATCTTGAAAATCGCCATAAATGACATCGTTTCCGTCAAATCCGCCAAGGAGATCGTGCCCCATTCCACCTACTAGGATATCGGCGCTTTCTGATCCAGCGATGGTATCATCGCCATTGCCTCCATCGAGGAAGTCGGACTCGCTACTAGAATCGTCATCTCCCCCGTTGCCCAATAAGTAATCATCTCCATCGTCACCATAAATTACATCTTTACCTGTACCACCACTAATCTCGTCGTCATCGTCACCCCCATAAATTAAATCATTATCTGCGCCTCCATAAATCTGATCAACTCCCGCCCCGCCGTGTATAGTATCAACACCTCTACCGCCAAGAAGCATGTCATTTCCTTCTTGCCCGTACAATTCATTATGACCATCTCCGCCATAAATCACGTCATCCCCAAAACCGCCTAAAATAATGTCCCATCCCGAAACACCGTATATCGTATCGTTACCAGCCAGACCTCTAATCTTGTCATCGCCACCAGTACCATAAAGTGTATCGGATCCGTTTGTTCCCCAGATATTGTTCATTTATATTTCCTTCTTAGCTTAAAATTTTTGAGGATATATTTATCTTGAAAAAGGCAGAATCCCCTAGGTGGGGGGAAGTGCTCCTTCGAAAGGAGGAGTGGTAAGGCTCAATGCCCTAACTAAAAACTAAGGGAAAGTGCCAAAGCAAGATATCGAGCAAGGAGGGGAGGGGGTAATGGAATTGGAGTGTTTGCACCTCGTTGAGGCGTTTAACCTTTTGGGGTCGGTTTCGAGATTAGAAAAATGGAGCACATCTTTTTGAAACGAGATCCAAAGTCCCGTTAATTAGATTCTCGTAGGACGATTTTTATCGGCAAAGCTGTTGATAGATCGACGCGGTGTCCAATTGGAGTTCCAATTGGACTTTCGCATAGGAATGAAATGTTTTCCAGAATGGAATTCGTCAGGCTGGTTTTTTATTCGATGATTTTCGCGTTCTGAATTAAGAGAAGTAACAAGGGGGGGCCGCATGTTATCAAGTAACCGATATCATGCCAATCAAGTGAAAACGCCATGACAGATCTCACACAGGTAATTCTTTGCGAGATCAGCATGATTATTGAGTTTTTTCTTAAAATTTCTGAATTCGGAATGCGTGTTTTAGAACCAATCGGCTACTTCCTATCAAAGGATTGAGTCCAAATAGGAGTGGCAACAAGGCGTGTTGGGGCAATATCCAAATTTGTCCCTTGGGCGGCGTTGCTTTGGTACTTGCAATGATTGCCGGCTGCACCCAACTTGCCTCTGGCGTGACATCGAGTAGGAGATCGCCATCACTATTTGTATGAAAGTAAATTTCACCACCGTGCACTAAGCTTAGACATATTCCCTGTCCTTCAGTATGCTGGTTTTCTAGGGCTTTTTGTAGCTCTTGATTGTTGAGTTCCATCCACCCTTCGATTTCCACTAGCGTTGCAAGAGGAATCCACGGGTGTTCAATTTGTGGTTCATTCAGATTTATCATTAGGGTAATGCTCGAACTTGGAGACCTAGTTGTTTCAGTTGATCGATCAGATTTTGCTCACCGGCGAAATGTCCGCTTCCCATCACGATGAATAATTTTTTGTTAGATAGCATCAAGTCATGGATTTTTTTTGCAATCGCAGGATTGCGGTCGTCTATGAGTCTCTGGGTAATTTTTTGTGAGCCTATGTCTCTGCGACTACTTTCAAGAAATACGCGCGACAGTTTTTGACTGTCGCCTTCCAACCAAGCCTGTGCCAGACTTTGAAATTCTCGTTTGACTTCACCCTTTTGAAAAGCCTCTAAGGTAGCGGCCAGTAAAGCATTGCCTTCATCATCGCTGAGGCTGGATAAAACGTCGGTTTGATAATTGAGTCCTTCGGTTTCAAACAACTCCTTTTTTGCCTTTTTTGCTTCCAAAATGAAGTAGCGATCTAAACCCGCAGCAGGATCGTAGCCCATTTGTTGGCCAACACTGATACTGAGGCCCATCGCAACGAGGACCGGCTGATATTGTTGAAATTGTTGGCTTGCTGCGCCGGTCATACTTTTTAGTCGATTCCAAGTGGTTGGACTTAGATGATTTTCTAATTTATCGGGTTCAGCGTAACTGAGTTTGGCGACGATGGATGGGCTGGCAGATTCATCGGTATTATCTGCTTCAACGACGACTGTATCCGCTTGAGCAAATGCGCGGCTGACGATTTTGGGTAGTGGGTAAAAACTAGGTTTCGCAAAATGTATGGTTCCGTACAAATAGGCACGTACAGTCTGGTTAGCTTTTGCGTCGGCTTGTTTCGCTAGGCTGATCTCGTAGAACACACCTTTCATTTTGCCCGGCGTGGCTTGGAGATTCGCACTGACTTTTGATTGCGGTGATGGCAATTTGCTATTGGCGATGGCAAAAAGGCTCAATGTCAGGCAAGTCAGGCTGATTATTCCGGTCAGCCCGAAGTGGAACAGACGGGGGGCATGGAGCGTTCGTTTGGTGTGCATAGGCGTTCCAAAAAGTAAAATAAAACTGAGATTTGTCCTAGATAAAAAACCATGAGCGCGAAGTTTCAGTTGACCGTTAGGTGCCAGTTCGCTGTTTCAATCATCTGTAGGTCAAGTTGCCCGCAATATACACCAGTTTGCTTTAAGGCAAACTAACCTGGCGACTAACGGAATATTTGATCGTTTCAAAGGCTGTTTGATTACGCCTTCTGCGGTTTGCCGGTGCAAGCTATTCAATCAGAAAACGACATCAGTTGTGATGGTGAACAGCGATAAATATTTCCATGTAGAAAAAACAATTTTTTCGGGGAACTAAATTCGCCCCGTACAATCGAAGACGCGCATCACTACTACGTCTCGCCAATTTGTGCGAAGGCGTACCACATTCTGGTGGTTTGTTGCTATGCAGTGCAGAAATATTGTCTGAAACGTGCGCATTGGGCAGGTTTTCGCGTTTTTTCTCTTTACTGTTTAGACATAAATCGCTATGTTACGCAGGTTTACAAAAACAGATCTGTTTCGGTTGTCACTGAGCAATCTTGCAAGGTGTCTTGAAATAGAGATAAGAAATTAAATTATATTTGCCTTAAGGAAATATTATGTCATTTGAACGCGAGGAGTGGTTGAAATTGAAGCTGGCGAAAGAGCTAACGCAAAGCGTTAGACAAGAGAATGCCGCGACGTCTATGTGCAAAGGAGAAGAATAATGGATTGGCGTGTTAAGTCGCTAGACGACATTCTGGCAACAGCAGAGAAGAAATCTTTACATCGCTCACTGGGTGCATTCCAACTGACAATGTTGGGAATCGGTGCCATCATTGGCACGGGTATTTTTGTTTTGACTGCTGCTGCGGCACAAAAAGCAGGTCCAGGAATGATGTACTCATTCATCATCGCTGGTTTTGTTTGCGCGGTTGCCGCTTTGTGTTACTCCGAATTGGTTGCGATGGCTCCGGTTTCAGGTTCTGCATACACTTATACCTATGCGGTAATGGGTGAATTGCTGGCATGGACAGTGGGTTGGGCATTGGTGCTCGAATATGCAGTCGCGGCTGCGGCCGTTTGTGTCGGTTGGTCAGGCTATGTAATGGGCTTGATTCAAAAAGCGACCGGATTTATTTTGCCCGAATTGCTGAGCCGTGGACCCTCTTGGTCCATGAATGGATACATGCCAGTGATTGATTTCTCGCATGGAATCGTCAATGTTCCTGCGATCGTTGTTGCGCTCGTTATTACCGCTTTATTGGTGAAGGGCACAAGCGAAAGCGCGAAAGTCAACTCCATTTTGGTTGCGGTGAAAGTAACAGCCTTATCAGCCTTTATCGTTATCACATTGCCGTTGATTAACGGTGAGAATTTCGTACCGATGTTGCCAAATGGTTGGTTAGGTACACAGGGAAGCGGTGTCGGCGTGGTTGGTGCGGCGGCGTCGATCTTTTTTGCTTATGTTGGTTTCGATGCGGTTTCTACCGCGGCGGAAGAAACCAAAGACCCACAGCGTAATGTGCCAATCGGTTTGATCGGTTCTTTGGGTATTTGTACGGTTTTCTACATGTTGGTCGCTGCTGGTGTGGTCGGTTCCGTTGGTGCTCAACCTATCACGTCGATTACTGGTGCGGTGTTGTCGCCAGATTCCGCTGAATTTGTGACGCGTTGTAAAGAACTCGCCTCTGCGGGTAGCACGCCTATCGTTTGCTCGCATGAAGCACTAGCAGAAGTGTTGAGTAAATTGCACTATGATCAAGTATCTAAATTGGTCGGTTTAGCAGCAAGTATTGCATTGCCTAGCGTTATTTTGATGATGATTTTCGGCCAAACGCGGATTTTCTTCGTTATGGCACGTGACGGTTTGTTGCCAGAAAAATTGGCCGATATTCATCCAAAATGGAAAACACCTTGGTTGATGACAATCGTGACAGGCATTTTTGTTGCCGTGGCTGCTGCGTTCTTCCCGGTAGGTCAATTAGCGGACATATCCAATTCTGGTACCTTGTTTGCATTCTTTATGGTGGCGATTGCGGTCTTGATCTTGCGTAAAACAGATCCAAACCGTACACGTCCATTCAAGACACCTATGGTCTGGGTAGTTGCCCCTGTCGCTGCTGGTGGCTGCTTGTTCCTGTTCTTCAGTTTGCCGACAGTCGCACAATTGGTGTTGCCAATTTGGGGTAGCGTTGGCTTGGTGATTTACTTCTTGTATAGCCGCAAGCATTCTCACGTTGGTAAAGCTATCGCAGCGCAAGAGGCTGCGAAAAAATAAGCTAGCAAAAAACGTCATTCAAGCTTCATTCTGAATGGCGTCTGTTTCAAGCAACTTGAACGATGAGCATGTAGTGATTTCATCGTTTAAAAAAACGGCGCAAATGGCGCCGTTTTTTTTTTGCCGAATCCAAGTTGGCTACCTCTTAAAGCCAACCTTCATCACGAGCAAGGCGATAGGCTTCAACCCGATTCTTTGCATGTAGCTTACTGATCGCTTCAGACAAATAATTTCGCACGGTGCCCTCCGAAAGATGCATCATCTTGGCGATCTCAGTGCTACTCGAACCAGTGCCTGCTAAGCGTAATACTTGACGTTCACGTTCACTCAGCGGATCTTGTTGGCCGCTCCAACTTTCTATTGCTAATTCAGGCGCGATCGCTCGTCCACCGTTATGAACCGTCCGAATTGCTTTCGCCAAATCTTCCGCAGGCGCATCCTTTAGCATATAACCACGCACGCCGCTGGCCATTGCACGACGCAGGTAGCCCGAGCGAGCAAATGTAGTGAGGACGATCACTTTGCTGAATAGCTTCTTATCGGCAATTTCCGCTGCTAATTCTAAGCCTGTCATGAGTGGCATCTCGATATCGGTGACAACGATATCGGGCTTTAAGGCGACGCAAAGCTCCAATGCCTCTTTGCCATTTTTTGCCAAGGCGAGTACGTCAATGTCTCCTTCTAGCTTGAGGAGTGCGGCAAGCGCCCCAGAAACTAGCGCTTGATCTTCAGCGAGTATGATTTTGATCATTAATTTTTCCTGTCAAAATGAGGCAGCTACCAATGTAGTCGCTACGCGTACTAGTCAGTTAATTTGAGCTATGTAAGGGAATCCGAATATCAATTTGCATTCCATTATGTGTTGAGATTTGCATTTCTCCACCGACCGACCTGACACGTTCGCGCATACCTTTGAGTCCGTGCCCCTGATCCAGGGTGAGATGCTTAGCGTTATTTGGCAAACCATCGTTCTGAATTTGAAAATAGACGAACAGCTTATCTTGTGAGATAGAGAGCTGACATGTTTTCGCTTGCGCATGGCGTATGATATTCGTGACGGCTTCTCGCAGAGCAAGGCTGATGACGTTTTCAACGGCTGCAGGCAGTTGATCCGACTCGACGCGCGATGTCAATTGAACCTGTGCTGACGCCAGTGTATTGGACGCATTGGCGAGTTCGTGGATGAGCCCGGTGGCACGATAGCCCAGCACGGCTGCTCGCACTTCGGCCAGTGCCTGACGAGCCGTTTGTTCAATATCGAGAATCTCTTGCTTACACGCAGCACTATCTCTATCAAATAACTTCTTTGCTAACTCGGCCTTCAGCGTGATGACTGACAAAGTGTGACCGAGTAAATCGTGCAGATCGCGTGCTATGCGTTCTCGTTCGGCGAGTGCAGCGAGATGTTCAATTTCTTCCTGGTTGCGAAATAGTTTCTGATTCGCGCGATTTAAGTTTTCACCAACGATGGCGCCAATTGCACTTGGAAGGCTGAAAACGAGAGCTGGAATCCAAAAAAAACTCGGAAATTTGAATATATAGCTGGCTAAGGCCGTTACAAAGAGCACCAGAAATAGGGCGAGATAAGCGTTACGTGGCACAGGAAAGCGTGAACACAGGGCCGCCGCAAAAATGATGAAGCTAGATCCGCCAAAATTAAACCGAGCCCAAGCTAGGCCGAGACACGTAAGAAAAATAATGCAGACAGCAGCTCGCCAGTCACTAACCCAAAAGCTATACAAATAGACGGGCAAAAAGAGAATAATACTCAGAATGACCATGCCGACTTCCAACGAACTCGGTGTCGCGTACAGAAACTTCCAACCAAACATAACGAAAGAAAGTAACCAGAATAATGGTGCTTTACCATAGCGCGCAGGTATCCATGGTGCGACCCAAAATTGTCGTAGTTGCGATAGCACGGACATGGTATTTCCTATTAAGTCATTGATCGCTCGATATGCAGCGATTGACGACAACCGCTGCTTTCGACAAATACATGTTTCATTCTTTGGTTAACCGTACATCAGCTAGGAGAAATTGATACTCACCCGTGGTTGGTCCTGCATTAAAACTGAGCATGGTAATGATGCTAGGATCGAGTCCTTTGAACCGACTGAACGGAATGCTGATCTCTTGCCAATTCGGGGATGCCTTGAAGTTGATATTCAACGGAATGAAACTTCCTTGCATTGTGAAGCCAACATTATAGATCTTGCCGTCTCCTTTTACTTTAAATTTCAGGGTATTGGCATTGCTCAGATCTGCTGGTTGCATTGCCTGTTGAGCGGGAAAAAACACAACGCCAGCCCAAGGAAAGGCAAAGCCTGGTTGAATGCTTGCATTGATTTGCATTGATGCTTGGCCATCTGGTTCTGATTCCCCGAAGCGCAATGCGACAGTAGAATGCCCTCCCATTGTTGCATCATTCGAAGGCATCCATCCAATGCCAAATGGACTTGCGAATGCCTTGGCACCCTCTTCTTGACTAAACAGACTAATTCGACCGTGCTTTGGCAAATCTATGGCTGAAGTCATTTTATTTTGTTCGTCGCTGACTAGTACACGTTTTTGATGGCGGAGCGATGCGACACTTTCGCCATTTTTCCACACGTTGATAATGCGACGAGTTGAGCGAATGTCTTCGCTGGGATCGCCGTCAACCAGTAGTAAATCGGCTTTATAGCCATTTTTTATATGACCACGATCGTTTAATTGAAAGGCCTTGGCCGCTGCCGAAGTTGCTGCTCTTAGTGCCGCGATGGGTGGTAAGCCAGCATCAACCAAGGCAGCCATCTCATGATGCAGACTGACACCATACTGGGTTCCACGATTCCCCGCATCGGTCCCTGCCAACACTGGGACTTTAGCTTTGTACAGAGCGGCTGTGACTTGGCGTGGTGCATTAAGACTATCGGGATGCGGTGTCGATCCGTAGCTGACCTTGAGCGGCATCCGTTGATTCTTGCTGAGCAAACTTAGTATCGATTGATCATTCAAGATGTCCTCGGCTCTTATACCAGCCATGCTTTCTAAGACAGAAAAGCTTGGAATAATAAATGCTGAACGTTTTTTGGCCAGGCGGACGAGTTCTTCGACTTGTGTCGCCTTGAGATTCGCACCGTTAAATAGATGGACTAATCCATCGGCGCCGGCTGCGAGTGCTGCCTTCGCGTCGTCGTAAGTGCTAATGTGCACGACTGCCAATTTTCCGCGCGCATGGCTAGCTTCAATTAAGGCTTCGACCGTCCTTAAGTCGAGACTGTTAAATGGCATACCGATGGCACCGTGTTCCATCACGATCTTGATGAAATGGGAGCCTTCGGCGAGACGACGATCGACCCATGCTGCTGCCTGCTCTGGTCGCGTGATCGTGTCAATTTCTATCCCATATTCTGTACCATGCCCTTTCGGTGCGGTTGCGAGGATGCCAGCGGAAAATATATCGGCTGTGGTCCGACCAGTAGCTTGTTCTCGCGTTTTATGCATATCTCGCATTGCTTGTACGCTGCTAAACATGTCGATTTGCGTCGTCACACCAAACAGCAAAGGCAAATCTTGATCCTGAAAGGCATGCACGTGCGTATCGATCAGACCTGGTAGTAGGGTGCGCCCGCGACCATCAACCAACTGCATTGCTGACGTTATCTTGCCCTTGAAGTGGGTATCTATTATCTTTCCTTGATCAATCAAAACCTGCCGTGGCGTTTGCATTTTCTCACCATCAAATAGACGTACGTTCTGAATGAGTGTTGTCGCATCGCAGCTGCCAGATAGGACTGCGCTAGTCACAAGCAAAGCGCTTTGCAGGGTGCCAAGTGAGCGTTGGATGGCTGATTTAAATCGCATGGAGTTCTCCTTCATTGAGTTTGATGGAGAGAGTATCCTTGAATTGGAATGATACTGTTAGATCAAAATGCCATTGATTTAGCATGACTTTTGTCATGACAAGAGGCACAACTATTTCTTGGCGCGCGGATGGCTTGCGTCATATACCGCTGCCAAATGCTGGAAGTCGAGTGCGGTATAGACCTGTGTCGCGGCGATGGAACGATGCCCTAGCATTTCTTGCACAGCCCTTAGATCGCCTGATGATTGCAATACATGAGAAGCAAACGAGTGTCTTAATACATGGGGATGCACATCACTTGGGATGCCGACGATTTGTGCATGGGCTTTGAGCCGAAGTTGGACTGAACGTACCGACATTCTCCTACCACGCTCATTCAGAAACAAAGCATGTATTTCTTGTTGAATCAAAGTGGGTCGAATCGCTAACCAGTCTTTCAGTGCATCTATTGCAGCTTGGCCGACGGGGACGATTCTTTGTTTGTTGCCTTTTCCTGTTACCCGCACCTCTGCTTGTGCGAAATCGACCCAACCAGCGCTGCGATAAGTGGCATTGCTCGCGTCCTGTAAGTCGAGACTGACCAATTCAGAAACTCGTAAGCCACTAGAGTATAAGAGTTCGAACATGGCGCGATTTGCGAGCGCAGATGCTGTGTCACTACCGCGTGCCGAGACAAGCTGTACTGCATCATCCGCCCCCAACGCTTTGGGAAGGGATTGAACTTTCTTCGGCGCTTTGATCCCATCGACTGGGTTTGCAGGTAGGGAAATTTGGTCTGCTAGCCAACGATAGAATCCACGCCAGCTTGATAGTTTGCGGGCGATACTGCGGGGACTCAAACCGCTAGCATGGACCTGTGATGTGAGGCGGCGTAAATCAAAATAACTAAGACTGGCGAGCTCTCTAGACTGTGCAAACTGTGCTAGTTCGGCGAGATCGCGGCGATAGGCATCGATCGAATGTGCTGAGAGCTGGCGTTGATGTTGCAAGACATTGAGATAGTCTTGTATCCAATTATGTTCTGCGGTGGATGGCATCTTGATTTACCCCGCTTCGTGTTCACTTACCTTAGGCGTCGATCATGCAGAGTAACGCCGCACTGGATGTGTCAGCGATTTTGCTTAAAAAATCCGTTGCCATTTCTTTGGTAAAACGTGCTGGATCGGGTGAGCCCAGTACCAGAAGTCCAAAACAGGGTTCATCTAAACTCAAACGCAGAGGTAGCATGGCGACTGAGGCAACAGCTTGTTCTGACTCTATCCATTGAGCAGCTTCAAAATCATTGTTCGCCCCGCAAAAAGGGGTACGTAAGCCCTTCGCGAATAACTGCACGTCTTCGGTGGTGGGGGCGGCAAACCAAGTATGGGTGAAATCCGCTGCAACATTCCATAAACGCAGTGTGGCAAAAGGCAGGGCGAAAATGTCTTGTAAGCTACGTGTCAATATATAGGGTAAGTCGACGTCATTTCGTGCCAGTAATAATTCCCTCGTCCATTGCTGAAAGCGGTCGGTGATGACATCGTTCTCTTGCGCGACGCGCATGAGATCCGACAAACGCAATTCCATAACTTTGAGTTTTTCGCGGACGACTTCCATTTGCCTTTCTTGCAGCGAAATGGTGCGACCCATAATTGGGCTGGTCAGCTTTACTTGCGCTAGTAGCTCCGCATGTTCTTCAAAAAAATGCGGGTGTTGGCTTAAATAGTCGGCAATATCGTGGCTGTTCATGTTGGTTTTACTTATTAAATTGTCGTCTTGGGAGGCTTGATCAAGTTCTAGATACTTAGTCGGGAATATCAATTTCACCATCAAAAACCGCGACGGCTGGTCCACTTAAGAAGACAGGTTGTCCCTCGCCAGCCCAGGTGATTTGTAAATTTCCGCCGCGCATTTTGACCTCAACCGGACTCAATAACTCACCGCGACGTATTCCTGCAACGGCAGCTGCACACGCGCCAGTACCGCACGCCAATGTTTCGCCAGCTCCACGTTCAAATACGCGTAAATCAATATGGTGATGATTGATCACTTGCATAAATCCAGCGTTCACTCTTTGTTGAAACAAGGGATGTTGTTCGATGATGGGTCCTTCAATGGCTATCGGATGCGTCGCGACATCGTCGACGGTTTGTACCGCATGAGGGTTGCCCATCGACACGCAAGAAATTTGCGCGACGCGGTTCGCTAAAGGCAAGGCATAGAGTGTGTCCTGTCCTCGCAGACTCGTACTTAAGTTGTTGGCGAGAAAATTTGAATCCACCGGAGCAAAGCTGGGCACGCCCATATTCACAGTGATGCGACCATCCTCGGCGATGCTAGGCTCGATCACACCACCTTTGGTGATGACCCGGATACTCGATTTTTTTGTTAAGCCCTTGTCCACTACAAAGCGCACAAATGCACGTGAACCATTGCCGCATTGTTCTACTTCGCCCCCATCCGCGTTGTAGATGCGATACCGAAAATCCAGGTCGGGGCTTGGTGCTTTTTCAACAACCAGAATTTGATCCGCACCGATGCCAAAGCGGCGATCCGCTAAAAAACGCCATTGTTCTTGCGAAAAATGGATAGCTTGGTTGATGGCGTCAATCACAATGAAGTCATTGCCAGCGCCGTGCATTTTAGTAAATTGAAGTTTCATACAGCGATTATAGCGTGTTCATCGTCTAAGCAGATTTATAAACGCCGCAACCAATCACGATATCGTCACTGATTCTCTCTATATAGGAAGTTTTTTGCTCAATACGATTCAGGACAGGGTTTTCAATAGAATAGTCAACCCAACCACCGATTTCAGGCAGTGCAAAGGCATCTTCTACCAATTTTCTACCATCCAAGCCAGGCACATGAAACAGGTTGACCGACAGTTTTCCAGCGTTTCCCGCGAATGCTCGGTATTGGCCTTGGCGATCGAACGCAAAAACATACATATCGCGATCAGCAAAGATTTTTTCAGGATCTGATGTGATGATGTCTAGCACATGCATTCCATGGATACTAAAGAGTGTTTTGGCTTTATTCACTAGGAGTTTGGCTTCATCAGCTGTCCCTTGGCGTAAACGAAATGCCGAGACGACAGACGTTAGTTTTTCTGCGCGGACTTCAAGCTCTGATGAGGCAAATTTGGCATTTTCAGCCATTTTGCTATTGCTCTTCGTGATCTCATCAAGCTCGCGAATGGCTTGCGAGATATGGATTAAGCTATTGCTTTGTTCGGTTGATGCCGTCGAGATCGCATTGATGTCTTTCGCCAGATTGCGGATGCCGCCAACAATATCGGAAAGTGTTTCGTTAACTTCATAAATTTGTTCGACCCCAGTTTCGACGCGATTCACCGAATCATCAATCAAGCGCCGGATTTGACGTGCCGCATCCGCGGAACGCTGTGCTAGATTTCGAACCTCGTTTGCTACGACTGCGAAGCCCTTACCCTGTTCACCCGCGTGGGATGCTTCCACTGCAGCATTCAGAGCCAGAATATCGGTTTGAAAGGCGATCTTGTCTATCATGCTGACAATCTCGTGGACTTTCATCGCACTGGTATGGATCCCTTGCATTGTTGAGACAGCGGCGCGCATGGTGTCGCTGCTGGATTCGGCAATCATGCGAACATTCGACGCGAGATTGTCGACTGATTTGGCATTGGCTGCATTCGTTTTGACAGTTTCGCTTAAGGTCTCCATGTTCTGGGCAGTATCCACCAGACTGAGAGCTTGTAGTTCGGTGCGGATCGCCATGTCATTGATGCCGCTCGATAATTGTTTGCCGAGATCCGACACCATGCTTGCGTTGGTGCGGACATTTGCCACAAGTGCGGATAAATTGAAATTTGCTTTGTCAATTGCACTTGAAGTCTTGGCGAGTTCGTCGCTCCCTTGAACTTGAACCGAGGTCGTTAAATCACCGGAAGCAACAGTTTCAGCGGCCTGTTCAAGATTTTCAACGGCATACATAAGATTCAAGTAAAAGCCAAACGATAAATAGGCAGTAAGGATAAGCGTGATTAGCAAACCGATAATCACCAGATAAGATTGCCAACGCAGATGTTTTTGGCGCTGTTGTAGGATTTGGCTCAATTGAGTTTGTGATTGGGTTTGCAGTAGATAAGTCTTACCGAGCGCCAGATCTGTTGCTTGTTTGATCTTGTTTTGCGCTTCACTTTGTAGGTTAACAAGATAATTTTTTTGAATGAATTCTAGAGCTTGTCGACTAAGCTGCAATGCATCTTTATATGCGGGGATTTCTTTTTCGCCAGTGCGTAATATCGCAGCATAGCTCTTTTCACTTTGTTGTATCGCCACTTGAGTTTGATCAAAGAGTGAATTTATTTTTGCAAAATGGAGTGGGTCATTTGCATTGGCTTGTAGTGCGGTTTGCGTCGTTGCAGATAGTTTTGATAAGGCATCTAACCAGACAGGCAATTTTTGTAAGCCGAAGTCCATCAATAAATACGAATTGGCCTCAGGATCAAATAGCAATCCGCTACGTTCGTTGATATTGTCTGCAAGTTGCACTAATTGCTGATCGACATTACTTGTGAGTAAACCTTTAGCTTCCTGTAAGTTTTTGTGTTCAGCGATATTTTGCAAATCCTTTGCCAAGATCTGCCACTGTTCGACTAAGTCTAAACGATCATCTCTTTTCAATAGCAAAGAGAAGTCACTGATAGCCGTTTTTAAACTTTGCTGTTGGGGGCGAATTTCGTTCGGCGAGGTGCTGCTGCGTAGTCGTTGAATGGCATGAATAATTGCATTGTTCTTTTGCGCGAGTTCAATGCTATACAACTCATTCTCGGCTGTCGTCGTTTGGGCATTTTCTTTAGCGAGCAAAATTAAACCGAGAAGCAAGCAAACTGACAAAATGCTTAAGAACATGCCGAGTAATTTAGTGCGTAGTCCTATTTTGCTCATCAACTGCAAACAGGGTGCCATCATGGCCGCGAACAAAGAATCACTCTCAAACTTCATGGTGCTAACTTTCAGATGGTAATGGAGGGACAAGGCCTTTTCTATTCTCGCAGATTTTATTTGGAATGCATTCGGATTGTGTCTTTCTGAGACAAAAAAATTGCCTAAAATTAATATACCTCAACCAGTACACTTTGCAAAATTGTCAGTCATACTGTACTGGTCTTTTTGGTGGTGACTGTGCATGGGGAGCGAAAGACGCGCGTGATACTGTGCGAGCCTTGTTAATTTTGTCGTTCTTTTTTGCTTTGAGCGTATGATCTAGCCAAAAGCTAGCAGGATTCGTTTCATGGCGCAGGCAAACCCAAGCCACATTAGAAAAATTCCGGAGGCAGCATGAATTCACCCAATAAAACTGAGCAATCCGCAGTAGCGGATGCCGCCATCAATACCACCATCTCTCTCGACGATAAGTACACTTTAGAACGCGGCCGTGCTTTTATGACCGGTACGCAAGCCTTGATTCGTTTGACCATGTTGCAACGTCAGGCCGATGAAAAAGCCGGTTTGAATACGGCTGGTTTCTTAACTGGCTATCGCGGTTCTCCGCTCGGTGCAGTAGATATGACCGCCGCTAAAGCCAAGAAACATTTGGACAAATATCACGTTAAATTTCACCCAGGCGTGAATGAAGATTTAGCCGCGACGTCGGTATGGGGTACGCAACAAGTGAATTTGTTCCCTGGGGCGAAATATGATGGCGTGTTTGGTATCTGGTACGGTAAGGGCCCAGGCGTGGATCGTTGTGGTGACGTGTTTAAACATGCGAATTTGGCGGGTACTTCGCCGCACGGCGGTGTATTGGTAATTGCTGGTGATGATCATGCGGCGAAATCCTCCACGGCAGCACATCAAAGTGAACATATTTTAAAAGCTTGCGGTATTCCTGTTTTGTATCCATCCTCGGTTCAAGAATATTTGGATTACGGCTTGCACGGCATTGCGATGTCGCGTTACACCGGCTTGTGGGTAGCGATGAAATGCGTAACCGATATCGTTGAATCTGGTTGCGTGGTCGATATCGATCCTGATCGCGTCAAGCCTGTGATTCCTAGCGATTTCGTGATGCCAGCCGATGGTGTGCACATCCGTACACCTGATCCAATCTTGGCGCAAGAAACGCGCATGAATAATTACAAATGGTATGCGGCTTTAGCCTATGCGCGTGCTAACAAACTCAATCAAATTATCTGGGATAGCCCGAACGCGAAGATCGGTATTATCACTGCAGGTAAGTCTTACCTCGACACGCGTCAAGCTTTGGCTGATCTCGGCATTGATGAACAAGTTGCGAAAGACATCGGTATTCGCTTGTATAAAATTGGCCTGACTTGGCCTTTAGAATCCGACGGTGTGCGTGAGTTTGCGACTGGTTTGGAAGAAATCTTGGTGGTTGAAGAGAAGCGTCAGATTCTCGAATATGCGCTGAAAGAAGAGCTCTACCACTGGGAAGAAGCAGCGCGTCCGCGCGTAGTCGGTAAGTTTGATGATACGGGTGAATGGACCAATATTCAGGGCAGTGGTCACGGCGAATGGTTATTGCCAGCGACCTATGAACTGAGCCCAGCACAGATCGCGCATGCGATTGCTTCACGTATCAGCCGTTACTTCGCTGGTCATCCAGTCGAGCAACAAGTCAAAGAACGCGTCGCGTATTTAGAAGCGAAAGAAGCGGCGTTGAATTCCGTTTCTAAGCCAGATGCGAATAAAGATCGTATTCCGCATTTCTGTTCTGGTTGCCCACACAATACTTCAACCAAAGTGCCAGAAGGTAGCCGCGCTTTGGCCGGTATCGGTTGCCACTACATGGTGACATGGATGGACCGTGAATCCACCACTTTTACGCACATGGGCGGCGAAGGTGTGACTTGGGTTGGCGCAGCACCATTTACCAATGAGAAGCATGTGTTCTCTAACTTGGGTGACGGTACTTACTACCACTCAGGTCTGTTGGCGATCCGCGCTGCCGTTTCCGGTAACGTGAATATCACGTACAAAATTTTGTTTAACGATGCCGTCGCGATGACGGGTGGTCAAGAGTTTGACGGCCCACTCGATCCGGGCATGATTTCACGTCAAATTGCGGCAGAAGGCGTGTCACCGATTATTGTGGTGACGGATGAGCCAGAAAAATATCCCGCGAATTATCCTTGGGCAGCGGGTGTCACCGTTCGTCATCGTAGCGAACTCGATGCGGTACAACGCGAATTGCGCGAATGCAAAGGCGTGTCCGCGATGATTTACGATCAAACCTGTGCTTCAGAAAAACGTCGTCGCCGCAAAAAAATCGGTAAAGACGGTAAGCCTGGTTTCCCTGATCCAGCCAAACGCGCGGTGATCAATGAAGCGGTCTGCGAAGGCTGTGGCGATTGCGGCGTGCAATCGAATTGCTTATCCGTTGAACCTCTAGAAACTGAATTCGGTCGCAAGCGTCAGATTAATCAATCTTCCTGCAACAAGGATTATTCTTGCGTGAATGGTTTCTGCCCAAGTTTTGTGACAGTGGAAGGCGGCAAATTGAAGAAGCCAGCGAAGACCAAGGTCGAAGCGGGTGGCGCATTTGACGTCAGCAGTTTGCCAGCACCAGTGTTGCCAAGCACCGCAACGCCGTATGGTGTGATCGTGACTGGT
This sequence comes from Affinundibacterium fentianense, assembly GCF_018139545.1. GTDB lineage: Bacteria > Pseudomonadota > Gammaproteobacteria > Burkholderiales > Burkholderiaceae_D > Undibacterium > Undibacterium fentianense. The sequence continues at coordinate 17,070 of NZ_JAGSPJ010000007.1, forward strand.
GTGGGTGGTACCGGTGTAATTACGATTGGCCAAATCATGGCGATGGCAGCGCACTTGCAAGGTAAATCTTGCTCAGTGCTGGACATGACAGGCTTGGCGCAAAAAGGCGGTGCGGTGATGTCGCATGTGCGTTTAGCGGACAAAGCGGAAGACATCCAGTCGACGCGTGTTGGTACTGGTATGGCGGATTTGGTTATCGGTTGCGATTTGATCGTCACCGCAGGCAAAGATGCGGTTTCTCGTATGGGCGAAGGCCGTACCCAAGGCGCGATCAACGCCAGCAGCAGCCCAACAGCAACCTTTATTAAGAATCCTAACTGGCAATTCCCAGCGGGTTCTGCGGAAGCTGAAATTCGTAAGGCTTGCGGTCAAGACCGCGTTGATATGGTCGATGCAACCACGATTGCGACTGCACTCATGGGCGACAGTATCGCAGCGAATATGTTCATGCTCGGTTATTCATGGCAAAAAGGCTGGGTGCCGTTGAGCGAAGCCGCTTTGATGCGCGCGATTGAATTGAATGGCGTGGCAATTGACTTCAACAAGCAAGCGTTCAACTGGGGCCGTATTGCCGCGAACGATTTGGCAGCAGTACAGCGTTTGACGACGCCAGCGCAAGTCATCGAACTCAAACGCGCACCAACATTGGACGACATTATCGCAAAACGCGTTGCTTTCTTAACGGATTACCAAAACACCGCGTATGCACAAATCTACAGCGATTTTGTGAATCAAGTCAAAGCCGCCGAAAGCAAATTAGTCGATGGCAAAGGCTTGCGCCTGACAGAAGCCGTAGCGAAGTATTTGTTCAAATTGATGGCTTACAAAGACGAATACGAAGTCGCGCGTTTGTACACCGATGGCAAATTCAAACAAAAGATTGCCGATATGTTTGAAGGTGACTATGCGATTAACTTCCACCTCGCGCCACCGCTGTTCGCTAAGCGCAATGAAAAAGGTGAATTGATCAAGCAGCAATTTGGTCCATGGATGATGAAGGCATTTGGCGTCCTAGCGAGTTTCAAATCCTTACGTGGAACAGCGTTGGATATCTTTGGTTATACCGAAGAACGTCGTATGGAACGTGCATTGCCGGTGGAATATAAGCAGTTGATTAGCAAACTGTTGCCACAATTAAATGCTGAAAATTTATCGAAAGCCGTGGCTATTGCGAGTATCCCCGAAGATATTCGTGGTTATGGTCACGTTAAAGAGCGGCATTTCAAGTTGGCGAAGCAAAAAGAAGCGAAATTGCTAGGTGAATTTGGCATGTCTGCAACAACCCAAGAAAAAACTGCTGCTTAAATTTGTCATATTCGGCGGCAAAAATTAATGCATGCTAGAATTTGAACTGTGTAGTGTGTAATAAAGAGTGTGTAGTGTTTGTGTGTGAAAAATGACCGGCCTGTCCGGTCATTTTTTTCGTCCGCAAGTCTATGTTTACTATTTCAACAAGACGAGGGAAATGTAATGCGAGAACGTCAATGGATCGCCGTTGGTGCATTCAATTTATTGGTCGCGATCGGGGCCGGTGCATTTGGCGCACATGCCCTTAAAACGCTATTGTCTAGTGAAATGCTGGCGATTTGGCAAACTGCAGTGCAGTACCAAATGGTGCACGGACTCGGAATTCTAGCACTTGCGCATTTAGCCACGCGCTGGCAAACCACGGTGATGCGTTGGAGTCTGCGATTCATGTTACTGGGTATCGTTTTCTTTAGCGGCAGTTTGTATGTGCTGGCGTTGACTGGTATTCGCGTACTTGGTGCCATTACGCCTATCGGTGGATTGGCCTTTCTTGCGGCTTGGTTGCTCGTGATCTGGAATGCCTTGCGTACGGCAGAATAAGGAATCACCGTCGTGCAAAATGCTGTCGATTTGCAACACTTTTTGCGATAGTCAAAAAAATCCTCAAGGTAGATTTTGTTCTCTATGACCTAGTTTATTCGAAACTGGTCCCTTGTCAAAATATTCAGTTTTATTCAAACTCGTAGGACGCACCTGTTCAGCAGCGAGGACAAATCATGTTAAAGCAATGGTGGAACTGCACATTGATCGCCGGGACGTGCTCGCAGGTTTGAATATATTGAAATTTGGAAATATTTCTCCATTGCACTTTTCCAATTCCTCGGTAAGATAGACAGCCTTATTAGCCTGTATCTCTTGATCTAAATCAAATCTTTACCGGAAATCCGCATGAATTCTCTCAAAAATCGACTAATCGCTGCCATTGGCTTACTGATCATCATTTGTACGGTGATGGTGACGATTGCAAGTTATGTGCGCCTGAAATCGCAAATCGAATCCGATTTGAATAATGAAATGCGTGGCGTCGCATCAGGTTACAACGCTTTATTGAGCAATTGGGTTCAAACCAATATGAACCTGATGACGAGTCTTGCGGAAAGCATAGGAAATGGTGCTGATCTGCAAGCATCTTTAGCAATGGTGCAAAAGGGAGGAGGTTTTCTAAGTGTGTATCAAGGTAAGCCAGACAAGACCTTTGTGAACGTCCCTGCAGATCCTCCACCAGCAGGATTTGATCCAACTGTACGGCCTTGGTACAAAGATGCATTGGAAGCCAAGAAAACGATTGTCACTTCACCCTATATGGGCGTTGCGCCACCCGGCTTGATGATTTCTTTTGCGGCGCCTGTCTCCGGTGGGGCGGGAGGTGTAGTGGGGTCTGACGTGTTTCTGACAAAGATTGTTGAACAAATTTTGACGATTAAATTGGCGGGCGGTGGATACGCATTTCTTCTGGATAAATCAGGTCAAGTGCTAGCCCATCCAGATGCTGCGAAGGTCATGAAACCCGCCAAAGAAATAACTAGTGATTTGGAACTCGATAAGATCCCTCAAGTCGCAAAACAGCAAGATCCGCTCATCACCCAAATTGCAGGCAATCCTCATTTTTTGTTGTTACAAAAGATAGCAGGGTCTGAAATATATTTGGCCTTAGTGATTGATAAAAATAATGCACAGGAAGCACTCAATCAACTGTTGATGACCTCTGCGACCGTACTCTTGATTGTTTTAGCGATCTTGTTGCCATTAGCAACCTTGATGGTGGGACGTATGCTACAAGGACTGCAGCACGTGCGTGACGCCATGACAGAAATTGCTGCGGGTGGCGGCGGCAATCTAAGCCGTCGTATCCACGTCAAAGGTGACGACGAAGTCGCCCAAACGGCACAAGCATTTAACCATTTTATTGATGAAATCCAAGTGATGGTAATGGATGTGCGAAAAGCCACAGAATCTATTGAAGTGGGCGCTTCAGAAATTGCGAACGGCAATATGGATTTGTCCTCGCGTACTGAGCAACAAGCGTCCACTTTGGAAGAAACTTCAGCCAGCATGGAGGAGCTGACCAGTGCCGTACAGCATAATGCGGAAAATGCGCGCGAGGCCAATAAGATGGCTTTAAATGCGTCAGATTTAGCGTTGGATGGTGGCAAGGTAGTCGATAAAGTCGTGACGACGATGCAGGGCATTACCGATAGCTCGAAAAAGATTGTTGATATCATTGCTGTGATAGAAGGAATCGCATTTCAAACGAATATTCTTGCATTGAATGCTGCAGTCGAAGCGGCACGAGCCGGTGAGCAAGGACGAGGGTTTGCCGTGGTGGCGAGCGAGGTGCGTATTCTTGCGCAACGCAGTGCTGCGGCAGCTCAGGAAATTAAAGGCTTGATCGAAGACTCGGTGACAAAGGTCAATCAAGGCTCTACTTTGGTCGATCAGGCTGGCGCCTCAATGACGCAAATCGTTGAAGCAATCAAACAAGTGGCCTTTGTGATCAATGAAATTACAGCTGCGTCCGCTGAGCAAAGTGATGGCATCCAACAAGTCAACTCAGCCCTGGAGCACATGGATGAAGCCACTCAACAAAATGCTGCGTTGGTCGAGGAGGCAGCAGCTGCCGCTGGTGCCTTGGAAGAGCAAGTTGGCTTGCTCAAAAATGCAATGTCAGCATTTACCGTGGATGAAGCACAGGACAAGCGACTTGCGAAACCTGCATCACAAATCAAGAGAACCACGCCGCGCTTGTCTTACTAAGCTTACTAAGACGAGTCTTTGAGTGGAGTATGGCTGCTTTCGGGCTGCCGACGATTAAGCCATCAATGCGAACGTGTTGATGGCTTTTTGTTTTTATGATCCTCTCTATCATTTGGAAATCATTGGGTGTTGATCGGGAAGCGGTGTAAACTATCGTCCGTCAGAAAGGATACGCGATGAAATTTGAACATTTGGTCGAAATTAACGACTTAACCAATCCCATGGTCAGTGTGATGACTCGAGAACAATTGTGGCGTGGTCTTGTGCTACGTGCAGAGTCACCGAAGTTATTTGTTGACTATATTGATGAATGTTTACTGAGTGAGCGTACTGCGGTATCGATGACGCGACAATTGCGCTACGGAGAATTGGTGATTGCTGACCGTGTCGATTTCGAGCATCTTGCGCACGTTCACTATGAAGTTCCAGCGCAACAGAATATCCATCCTTCGTCCTTGCGCATGTTGATAGAAGAGCCAGCCCCCGATGCTCTATTTGTCCGTTTTATTTACAACAGTGGCGAGGATGCGAATCCTGATGCAGAGAATGACATGTTGAACGAATACCGTCGTGCTGCCTATCAAGAGGCAGATATCGATACGATACGTGTGATTCGTGAATTGGCGGAAGCGGGGCGTTTAGACGCCCTGCCCTCATAATTCGCGAAATCATTATTTCATCTCGTCTTATTTTAAACCGTTAATCTATACCTGAAACCGAGCTCACTATGACAACAGCACCCATTCCTTTTTTGGCAAAGAAACTGAAACGCAAACAATTCGCTGTCACTGGTGACGCGCATATTCAGGGTGATTTGCAAATTACCAACCAAGTCATTATCGGTGGCGACCTGTTGGTTGACGGCAATCTCGAAGCGGAAGAAGTTTTTTGTTTAGGTAAACTCACGGTAACAGGCGATATTCGTGTGCAGTCTTTGTATGTCGGCCAAGCTTTAGATTGTGCTGGCGATATCGAAGTTGAGTTCTTGTTGAAAACGGGTTGCAACGCTGAGTGGATGGCGCGTGTGCTTGAATTAGATCAAGCGAAGGCTGTTAAAGATGGTAGCAACTTTATTGATAAATTGGTGCACCCAGCCATTTTAAAACGCGATGCACATCACGAAAGTTTTGGCGGTTATGGCGACATTCAAGTGCTTGGCTATTTGTCTTGTGATGTGCTTGATTGCCATGGGAATGTCCAGCTAGATGATGTGTTAGATGTCGCGGAAATCCAGTATGTCGGTGGGCATTTGAGCGCCATTGCAATTGCCGTTGATGGCGATGTCAATGTTAAAGGTGAAGTGTTTAGTGAAACCGATATACATATACACGGCGGCCTCTATGCTGGTGAAGTAATTTGCCAGGGAAATCTTACAGTCGGTGCGATTCATAGTCATGGGGACATTAGTGCTTGGGGGACGATACGTGCGACGGGACAAATTACAAGTTTAAATGGCGAAATTCATAGCGGACGGTGGATCGCAACAAAAGCAACGATTTATGCGGCGAAGTACATCAAAGCTGGTGAAGCAGTGGTCGCCGAAAAAGGAATCAGCTGCGGTGCCGATTATGGCATTCTGGCAGCAACAACATTGAAGCGTTCCTTGTGGGAAGTACGTGGCTACGTTTCGGCACCAACGAAACCAAAATATTTATTGTCAGGTAAATTCGTTGAAGATAAAAAGCTGAAACATATCGATGCCTTAGAAAAGAAACGTGACTGGGAACTTGATTGGGAAGTCCCGCGTCGATTGCAGCGTGATATGGTTAGCTAAAACGGTGCGCGAGTAGGGTGGTCTATTGCATTTGGCTGAACGTATATGAGCCAAGTGTCGCGGTGCCCGCACAAGTAAAAAGGCTTCTGATTTCAAATTCAGAAGCCTTTTTGTTTGGGAACATCGCAATCTAAAAGAAATTCAGATCTTTTCCGACGACACCCACTAAACTTAATGCATAGTCCGTATTTGTTGGTGTCACCGCCGCAGCGATGCTCACGCCGCGTTCGTAAGGATTCTCAACAAAGCTAATACCCCAATCAATCGCAAGCGTGCGACCTACTAAGTATTTATTATCCAGTAGATCTGCAACATAGCCAAAATCAGCATTTCCCTTGAAGGTATGCGCTGAATTTAAGATATCTTGCGCGAGTGAACTGCGACTTGACTCGCCGGTCATGAGTTTGTTATTCCAATAGCGCAAGCCACCTTCGTCAGCGCCGTCTTTCCGACCAAGTACATTGCGGTAGAACGTGTGGATAAAATCTTCATTATTCATCGAGGTGGTAAATCCCGTCAGCGCAGCAAATTGGTCGGATGCACCGATGTTGTAAAACGATTCCGAGATTTGTGCGATCGACTGTCCGTTCTTGAATTGGTCGATCCAATACGCCACACCATCGGCGTCTGGCGTACGATTAAAAAATGCAACATAGAGTTCGATGAGCATTTTGACATCGGCAGACGCAATGGATGCAGCTTTCTCTTTGACTGTTAAATTCAAATTGATATCGGTGAAGTGAAGATATTCGATACCGCTGAGATTATCTACACCACTATTGCCACCATACTTGCTTTCAACTTTAAAGCCTGTTTCTGTCTTGGTGAATTGAAAGTCGGATAGGCCGGATGAATAGGACGCTGTATCAAAGCCCAAACCGCCCATGATTTGATCGTCACCAGCACCGCCAACCAAGGTATCGTTGCCAGTGCCTCCATCGAGCAAGTCATTGCCTCCTTGACCAGTCAGGTAGTCGTTTCCTGCTAAGCCTGTCAGGGTGTCTTTGGTCCAAGTGCCGATAAAGCGATTATCTTGGGCGTCGCCGACTTTTTCCACACCAATGTTCCCGCCTTTAGGATCGAATGATTCGACAAAATGGCTTTGATTGAGTGCATTGACATTCAGATTCTTGAGAGTCAAGATGACCTTGTTGGATATCGGGCCGGTTCCATCTTGGTCTGCAATTAACACGGTGTCGCCGTCACTCTGTTGCAGACTTAAGTAGCCATTGGCGAATGGATTTCCTTGACGCTCTGTCGAAAAATTCATCTCAGCGAGGATAGCGGTCAGGTCAATCTTATCGCCGCCGACATTCGTATCAAAATCAAGAATATTGAATGTGCCAGAACTGTAGCTATTCCGAGGTGTAAAAAGGTCTGCGTCAGGGCCGCCGTTGACATTCAACTTGAGATTTTGGTTAAAACTTCCAGTAATCGTAAATTGATCCTCGCCAGAGCCACCATTCAGAGAGAGAACGCGGACACTACCATAGGAATAGTGATTGGTCGTGATCGTGAATGTGTCGTTTCCATCAGCACCGCTATACGTCCCGCTGTTTCCAGAAATGAAGAAAGTATCATTGCCACTGCCGCCATCCGCGTTATTCGTACCGTCACCGTTTGAATAGATCGCATCGTCGCCAGCGCCGCCGAGAAAGACATTGTCACCACTATTGTCGACTAAAATATCGTTTCCGAGATCGCCATGTAGTTCGTCATCCCCAAAACCACCGTTTAGTTCATCATTGCCAGCACCGCCATTCAGCGTATCGTTCAGACTCGTGCCATCAATTGTATCGTTTTGTTCGTCGCCATCTCGCAGCATGCCCTGAGAGATGCCATTTGGTGCATAGCCACCTATAAAATTGGCTGGCGTCAAACTGGACGATAGAACATTTTTTAGCGTCAAAATATCTTGAAATTGGCGTAAGCCGTCAGGACCATCCGTGTCGATTTGCAGAACGGTATCTTGGCCGCGTTGTAATAGACGAGCGTAGCCAACCTCGCCGAATGGATTTTTGTCGTGCTGGTAATATTGTTTGCTGATATCGATGAAGTCTCCCTTTGCTCCAGGAGTAAAATCGGTCACGATCAACTGCGTGTTATTTACCATGTTGGGTACGACAAAGGTATCGATCCCATTGCCGCCTGTGACGGTCAACTTGATTTGGGTCATATCATAGCCGGCACTAAAAGTGATTTTGTCATGGCCATTGCCGCCGTTAACAACAATTTCTCGAGCACGGCTAGCACTGCCAAAATTGAAATTGATGTCAATCGTGTCATCACCATCATCGCCGTTTAGCGTGTCAGTACCATTGCCACCAATCAGTACATCATCTCCATTCCCGCCGTTGAGTTGATTGAGGCCGGTGCCGAAGGTCTTTAAATAATCGTTTCCGTCGCCGCCAAAAAATTGGTTGTCTCCGATCTCATCTTGTTCATCCAGAATATCGTTGCCATTGCCGCCATTGAGTACATCGTTTCCCATGCCACCGTTGAGTCGATCTTTTCCGTCTCCGCCTGAAAGTTGATCATCCCCATTGCCACCGTCAATCGTGTCATTTCCTGCATCACCGGACAAGCGGTCGTTCAAAATGCCACCGATGAGCCGATCGTCAGAGATCGTTCCCGTGACATTTTGACCTTGATCGCCGCCATTTGGATTCATGCCCTGTCCGAAATTTTCTGCGATCAGCGTACTGCCTTGAATTCCGCTTAGGACTAAGATTGGACGGAAACCATAGGTACTGAATTCCTGCCCATCGTAGTCATATTCGATAACGGCATCACTTCCTTTTTGCACTAAGCGCAGCATGCCTGCCGTGCCGAATGGATTACCACCTTTGTAGTGCCCGTTTAAAAGGTCAAACAAATCGATGATGTCACCGCGGGGACCAACTTGAAAGTCACTAATCGTCAAGACGCCGTTGTATGCTGAAGCGCCTAGCTTGTAGGTGTCGATACCGAGACCTCCGCTTACAGTGGCTTTGGATTCAGCCTTGGTGGGCTCGAAATGCAGACGATCATTCCCCTCACCAAGGTCGATGCTAGTGATCTCCTTAGTCGCTGTCGTTGTTCCGCCGCCATACATGACGATGTCGTTGCCAGTACCGCCAATTACCGTATCGTTTCCACCGGGTGTCATAATTTGGTCATCGCCATCGCCGCCATCAGCCACGCTATTCGCGCCATCCGAAATCAAGATATCGTTGCCAGTCCCTCCTCGCAGAATATTGTCACCGACGCTATCTACTAAATGGTCATCGCCCGTTCCGCCATCTAAGAGATCATTGCCATCGCCACCCGATAGATCATCATTGCCAGCACCACCGTTGAGTGTGTCGTTCCCAGTCTCGCCAACCAGAACGTCTGATCCTTCGTCCCCAGACAGTTGATCGTTGCCCTTTCCGCCGTTGATGTAATCGTTGCCTGCAGAACCGTAAATGCTATCGTTGAGATCTCTGCCTACGAGTCTATCGTCATTTGTTGTGCCTCGAATTGCTTCGCCCTGATCGCTTCCATTCGGATTCCAACCACTCTTGAAGCTAGTTCCGTCAAGTAAATTCACATTGAGATTTTCGATCGTCAAGATCGGATGCATCGCATAGGCGCTGCCAGCTGCGCCGTCATCGTCAAACAAAATCACGATGTTTGAGCCGTCTTGGCTTGCCTTTAAAAAGGCACTACTGCCAAATGGATTTTCTTTGACGAGTGGAAGCAGGGAGCTGAGGTCAATTAAATCGCCATCGCTGACGGAAAAATCTTTAATCCGGATATTGCTGACATTTGAAATGCGAATCGCAAAGATGTCTGCGCCTGTACCTCCGGTCATACTGACATTCTGTATCTTCCCATAGGTGTTCACTTCGAATTGATCATTACCGTTTCCACCTTCAAAAATACCGCCCTCGTTCGAATTGATGAAGATAAGATCATTCCCATCTTGGCCTCGAATTAGATTGATTCCTATGCTGTCACTCAGATAGTCGTCACCGCTTCCGCCCTCTAAAGTATCGTTACCATCGCCGCCATGCAATGAATCGTTCCCTGCGCCACCGAGTAGTAAATCATCGCCTGATTCTCCGTAGATTGTGTCAGCATCATTGATCGAAGTTTCTGTGCCGCCAATCAATACGTCATTGCCTTTGTCGCCAAAGATGGTGTCTGCACCAGATTCTCCTGAAATCTGGTCATCAAGAATATTTCCCCTAAGTTCTTCAGAACGCTCAGTACCGATCAAAACCATACCAACGGTGCTCCCGTTAGGATTAAGTCCACCTGTAAAATTATCGCCAGTGAGTTGGCTGGGGGTGATATTTTCTAAGGTGAAAATCGTGCAGAAATTCGTATTCGTTAAAGTCCCGACCTTGGTCTGAATTAGGGTATTTTGGCCATCCTGTTTTAAACGCAAAAAACCGTCAACATCAAAAGGATTTTTAGTGAATTGATAGAATGCGTTGATAATTTTGCTGAGGTCGATTTTGTCGCCGTTTTTACCAGCAGCGAAATCTACGATCGTAAAATTGCTGTTTAGACTTAGACCGTAATTGTCGATGATAAAGGTATCTGTCCCACTCCCGCCTCGTAGAAGGACAAGGTTGTCGGCCCTTTCTGCATAGACATTAAATGTATCGTTACCGTTGCCGCCGTCGACATTTGCGACGCGAGTATATCCTGAGCGAGCATTAAAGCGAATTTTGTCATCGCCATCACCCCCTTGCACATCATCTGAGGCACCCGCGTTGATCATATCATTGCCGGCACCTCCATCGAGTAGACTGAATCCGTTGTCAGCATAGAGATAACCACTGGTGATCAAGTCATTGCCATCCTCACCGCGGAGCACGTTATTGCCAGCATAGTCATCGATTGTATCGTCACCACTGCCGCCATAAATTTCGTCGTTCCCACTGCCCCCATTCAAACTATCGTTGTCCGCGTCGCCGTATAGTTTGTCGTCGCCATTTCCACCATCGATTTCGTCACTTCCTGCATTTCCGTGCAAAATGTCATTGCCATCCCCACCAGAAATTGAGTCTCCATCAAAGTAGCCCGAAGTCTCGTCGCCGCCGTTGACAATATCATCGCCGTCATTCGCTTCAATTTTATCCCTGCCAGCACCACCATGAATGACATCGTTTTTGCTACTGCCGTAGATGGTGTCATTGCCGGGCGTGCCTGTCACATTCATCGCGATATTGCTAAATTCTGTGCTGAAGTTGGCGATTGCGTAGTTGGGCGATTGGTAAAGCACACCATTCGCCGTTTTGACGATACCAGTTGATAGTTCGATGGAATATTGCGAGACAAACGCCAAATTCGTGCTCGGATTAAACGTTAACACCGCGCCTGAAATCGTGATGTTGGGACTATTGATGCTTTCCTGAAAGACTATTTCACCGAGGGAATTTCTGATCGTAATCGATCCATTACCGGCTAGTATCGCTTCGCTAAAAGTAATGACGATATTCGAGTCAACGGCAACCCGACCTTGGTAAGAGTCGGGTGTGATTGAGCGAATCGTGAGCGGAGAATTGTAACTTTGCGAAGTATTTTGTTGAGCCATCTGTTTGGAGTGAAAATAGACTGAATAGAAAAACAAGTATTTTAACTCTTTTGAATAACAAAACAGACATACCAAGTTAATGACTATGTCGATTTGACTCGCGATTCATTCTATTTTCGCTACTTTGTTTGGCGTCCCCATTAAGTCGTGGCATAGCGACCATGCTTGCTCTCAACGTTGGCGAGAGAAGGCGGCGCATCGGCCCCCCGCTTGTTTGGATGTCCTTCTAAAGAAAAATCGAATACTTTTTCGCCAAAACAGTAAGCTGGTGCAGCCATCACATCCAAGTGTTCAAAGTTATAGCTGAGGATCGCGCTATTGAGGCGATTCACTTGAAACCAATTTTGATTCAGTAGTGTATGTTGATGTTGTCGATAGATGGCATGGTAGAGCGCCATCGATTCCGCAAAGCAACCAAACACACTATTGGGTGCGAGATTTAACATATCTGATGAAATTTTTCCTAGGACAAAACCTAGCTCTGGAGACCATGCGTTGCCCGCATCCTGACGAACCACGGCGTGTTGGCATTGCGCATAAGTGGTCGCATCGAGATTGGCTGGTTCAGCGACGTCAATGACTAGCAATTTTCGATCAGTACGGCGGAGCTGTTCGATGGACTTGGCGTTGAGTTTGGCCTGAGTACTGTGGGTACATGCAATCACTGCATCAACTTTGCCAAAATCTTCAATATTGCTACTTAGTTGAATCGGAAAATTCGATGAAAACTCATGCAATAAAGTCGGATTTGTACCAAAACCTGCAACATCAAATCCTTGCTTGAGCAGATATTTCGTGACTTCAGTCCCTAGTATGCCGTAGGGTCCTATGACCAATATTCTGCTCTCTGTCGTCAATTGTGCTTTGTTGAGTGCATTCATGATGTCTTGGCATAGAAGTAGCGCGGTGCCATTGTCACCTATCGTAAATAGCATGTGTGGGAACAGGGCTTTCAACTCGGCGCCATCGCGTCCAAATAAGCGTTTGGTCGATGCAGCCAATAAGACGACTTTAGCTCCTCGGCGGTCCGCCCATTTTACTGCCTGAATAAATTGCTGCTTGGCGAGTTGACGTCCCGATTTGGTGAGCAATTCTTCGGCTGTGCTATAGATTCCGCGTACCCGTCCAGCGACCCCGTGCAAATAGATTCTTGCACCATTTGAATGACCGTGCTTGGGTGCCCATTTCCCCCAAAAGAGATGTTTTTCTTGTGGATCACGGACATTCGTGATGATAACTACATCAATCGTAGGACGGCCGCAAATGACACGCCAATGGCATCGCCAGTCTAACAAGGCTAAGGTCCAACGCCATAATGTCACTAAAAGAGTTGCAAACATTTTCTACTCCATCAAAAAAATTCAACCACGACGATTTGGTTGATACGATGAAGCGCAGTCTAAAGAGTCGGTGTGTAAATCGACATACGGTAAACACCGTATTCGTTCCGAGCTTGACGAATTTTGTCTTTTATTTTGTCTTTTTGCGGTGCAGGGGATTGGAGAGGGGCGTCGAAATTTCACAAACGGAGCAAGATTTTGACGCGATGTTTGAATTGTGGGTTACACTTTTCAATATCTTTTTTTCTTATGGTTTGAAAGGTCTCAATCGTGAAATCGACTCGACTCATTGCTTTCTCACTTTTTTCTGGGCTTGTTGTACTCAGTGCTAATGTGACTGCCCAAGTAAAGAAATGCACCGATAAAAACGGGAAGGTGACCTATACTCAAGCGGTGTGCCCGCAAGCGACCGCGAAAGACAAAACGATTATGGCCTATACGCCAGTGAGTAATGCCGCCCCAGCAGCAGGGCGTGATTTATACGCGGAGAATCAGGCATTCAATCAACGACAAGCCCAACGAAATCGGATCGAAGCCGTACAGAATTCGAATCGTGAAGCAATCGCTGCTTTCGAAAAGGCAGTCAACCGCCCCTTAGCCCCAGGTGAAGTGCGTCGTACAACACTGACTATCAAATAAAATAAGCTGCGTTTAAGAATGTGCAGCGATGCTGCGAGTCTGCGCTTGTTTTGAATTGGCACTGACGAAGCAGTGCCAATCAACTAAACTCCAAAAAATTCAGTATGCACAGCTTGCAATGCCAGCTTGCGATCATCTTGATGTACCAACATATATGCTGCTACTTCGCTCGCCCCGGCGGCGGCTAGACACACCCGCACGCCACTGGCAATTGCAGCGGATAGCGCACGACTAGCAATCGCACTGCCAATATCAGAAGCTTCTAAAACGCCGTCGCCCACAACCGCGACGATCGCGACCTCAGTATTTCTCGATACTTCAACGACACCAGCCAAGTGATGTTCTGCCACAATCGCATAAGCAGCATCTAGATGGTCGCGTGCTAGGAGAATATTGATCGCAGTTTGTGCAGTTAAGACGCTCTTAATATTGATGCCATGACGATCTAATGCATTTGTCACCTGGGCCAAGATGCCGGCTTTGAAACCAACGCCAGGGCCGTGCAGTTTGAGGATTGCCACATCTTCGGTAGAAGTTACGCTCTTCACCACATCTTTGGTCACTTTGCGTTGCGCGTTAATGACGGTATAGGCTTGTAGCCCGCGTTCAGGTTTCGTGATATTCAAGATACGAATAGGAATGTCTTGGTTAAATAGTGGTTCGACCGTGCGTGGATGTAAAATTTTCGCACCAAAATACGATAATTCCGCCGCCTCAAGATAGTTTAACTGTGAAATGGAGCGTGGCGCACTGACTGAGCCGGGATCCGCGCTCAAGAATCCATCAACGTCTTTCCATACATCGAGTGATTCAGCGCCAATGCAACAGGCAATCGACGCCGCGGAATAGTCGGAACCACCGCGTCCAAACAGGGTCGCTTTCCCCTCTTTGTCGACCCCGTAAAATCCGGGTACGATGATGATCTCATCGCCATCTAAAGCGCGCGCTACGGATGCGGTGCTAGCTTCAAAATCACATGCAGCATTGCCAAATACGCCATCAGTAATCAGGCCGATATCTTCTGGCAGTGCCTCGCGCGCTTGAATACCGTGTGTCAATAAGACTTCAGTCAGCAATAAACTAGACAAGCGCTCGCCATAACTTAAAATCGCATCGTTGACAAAAGTGGGCACATCGCCGATGCAATGAATGCCAGTCAAATAGCGATCGAGTTGATCGATACGTACCGCGAGCGCTTTTTCGATACGATCACGATCTGCTGCGGTGGCGACATTCGCCTCGATAATTTGCCGTTTCATCTGCCGCAGTTGGTGCGTATAGCTTTGACTCTCTAGCAATGCCGCTTTTGTTCCAGCACCTTCTTTGGCATTTTGAACGCAAGTTATCAATGCATTGGTAATCCCATAAAATGCGGAAACGACCAAAACCAGTGGACGTTGGTAGGTTTGAATCACATTAATAATGCGATCGATATCTTGCGGTTGGCGAAGATTCGAACCCCCAAATTTGACAACGATTTTTTTCATAATTATTTCCAGTTAGCGCTTGATTGTTCGTGTGTCGTGCTGGCATCTGTCTCTTCGCTTGACGACCTGTTTTATTCTAGAACTGAGCCGAAGCGCCCTATTGTTTTCATTCGCACACGACACCGACTACACCGACGACACAAAGCGGGCTAGGTTACTGCACTGAAGCCAGCGGGTCAATCCGAAAAAATAGTATTTTTACAAAGGTAATCCCAAAAACAGCATGCTTTTTGTTGCGATATTCTGACCTTCAATCAACGCTCACTGCTTTACAGTGCGATGAAGCCATGTTGGCTCTCACTTTTCGGCAAGGCCGGAAAGCAAAGAATGTTTCCATCTCCAACGCGATCAAGGCGTGAGAGCAAGGCAATGAAGACGACACCACCATTTCCAAAAGAAGCACGACGCGCTATACAAGGGCTCGCCGCTGCAAAGGCGTCCTTCTCTGAAGTGACGCAATCCCCTCTACAGCTACATTTTAGCGGTTATGATCCGCGTGCAGCAGGTGGACGACAGACCTTGAAGTTAGCATTGCGAGCGGTATTGCATGCATCGGTTCAAGTCGTAGAATTAGAATGTCGTTCGGAACTTCTGACATCCCAATGTGATCGCTTTGTATTACAGCGCACTCCCTCCGGTGCATGGCCTGCCATCATGTTAAGTTTTTCCGGGAAAGGTCGAGAGCATGGTCAATATCCTTTGGACATTCAACTTTCTTATATTGATGAACAGGCACTTGAACATCATTGGGTTTGCAAAACCAGTCTCCTGTTACCGCGCGCGAATGCGAGCTTGAGTGAAATTCATCAAGTCTTTTTGGCTGTACAAAAGAATGTCCGAGTGCATGCGGAAGATGGTGCCATCGCCAAATTAGGCGGCTTAGGATCTTTAAGTGACTCGAATGAGCGCCATTTGAACGTGGATATCTACGCCAAAGATGCTGCGATTGCCCAATGGGATATGGCGCCTGCGTCGAAGCGCGAACAGCACAATGCAAGTGAAGCGAATTTGGCTAGTCTGGCGTGGGATGAATGGATGACCGAAGTGAGCCTGCCAAGTTATGCATCGCTAACAACGTCAGCGAGGTCCGTCTCCGTCTCGGCGAGGTCGCGGCCTGAATGGGTTCGGGCGAGCTTGTTACCGATTCGCGAACCCAACTCGACTAACCAGAACTCTCAGATGTACACCGCAGTGCCGATTCGTTTACTGGCGCAAACATCGTGGATTATCGGACGGGCGAATACCGCTTCAAATACAGTATCGGTTGCCGATATCGCTCTTCAGCATCCCGAGTTGGCCGCGCGTATTAGTGCTCGTCATGCCAAACTCCATCGTACAGCACGAGGGGTGGAGATTATTGACACCTCACGGTACGGAACGGTGTTGAATTCGGTGATTTTGGATAAACTGCACCCCATGCCAATATTGTCGGGGATGCAGCTTTCTCTATGCGCAGATTTTCCCAATCTAGTCCAACTAAGAGTGGTTCAAGTACTGCCGCATCTGATTATTTTGGCTCGACTTGATGAGAATCGATTGTGTGAAATGTGGTATTTGCTGACCCCTGATTTGCGGCCCGAGGCAAGTTGCACGACCACTCAGTTCGATGGAATACCTCTTCCTCTGATTTTTCATTCGCAAGGACAGTTTTACTTGCATGACCAGCAGACGATGCGGGACATCAATCTGCTGCATCTCACTCAGTTAAATCTCGATCAACTCGATCAACTCGATCAACTAAGGCCTCAAACAAGCTATTTCCCGTATCGCTTGGTGCCAGATTAAGTCGTGGATGCATCAACGTCACTCGTACCAGCCAAACAAATTTGTGTTGGCCACGTTGCTGATTACATCACACGATTTGATCGATCTTACAGTTCTTGAAGAAACGTCATCAATGCATCGTGAAATTTTTTCGGTTGATCAAGCATCACGAAGTGACGTGCATCGCTAATACTCACCAGTTTGAGTTTTGGTATCCCTTGCACTAGGCCCATGTAATATTGGGTTTTCGATTCCTCTGACATGTTTGCCCTTGCAAAATCCGGTGCGTGATACGGAGATACAACGGTCACGGGTACTTGGATTTTTGGGAGGTCTGGACGCGTATCCATCATCAGCAATTCTGCCATGTAGTCTGCGGTCGCGACGGGATCACTCTTCGCGCTACGTGCAGCGATTTGTTCTGCTAGTTGAGGATTGACCACGCCTGTTGCCTGCATATAGCGCAATTGTTGGGTCGCGTAAGTTTGCGCATCTGCGTTTGCCATTTGTTGGCGACTTGCTTCTGCCATCGTTTTTCTTTGCTCTGGAGTCAAATTTTGCGTGCCAGGAAATACAGGAAGTCCATCGACAGCGAAAACACCACGGATTAAATTCGAATGGGTTTCGGCAAGCCAAATTGACATCGCTGAACCTAGACTATGACCGACCAACACGGGGCGATCGATGTGACGTGACTGAATTAGGTCAATTAAAGACTCTTTCGCTTTAGGAAGTTTGGCGCCGTTGATGGCGGGTTTGCCATTGAAACCCGCTAGGGTCAAGACATACAATTCATGCCCCTCACGCAACTGCTTGACTGTTTCATCCCAAACATAGCTGCCACTCGACAAGCCTGGAACTAAGATGATCGGTGCACCTTTGGCGTTAGGATTGGCGTATTTCTCGACGTAAAGGCTACCAACTTGAAACTCTTCGCGCATCGGAATATGCGCGCTTTGCGCTGAAGTTGTTGCGCTTGTTTGGATGTTGGCTGCGTAGACAGATTCGTCGCAGATTGATGAGAGGGCCGTTGCAAAAGCAATCGTCGACAAAGTGGTTTTCAGTAAATGGGTTAAAGGCATGATGGTCTCTTTGCAATGGTAAATAGACAGCGAACTGGGTTAGGTGTGCGGAAGTGGGTTAGCATTTGCAGACGCGACGTACGGTCCAAATCAGGCTGAGTGCAGCGGCAAAGCATGTGTATGCGGCCATCGCAGTGATTTGCGCAAAGCCCGCACCTTTTACTTGGCCTAAACCGCAAACAAAGACGACGGTGAATGCGGTCGCTAAACCGATATTGCTACGCATCGCACTTTGTTCGCTTTGACCAGTGCGTTTGACATGGCGGATTAAGGCGATCCCAAAGACGGCAATCGGAAGAATCGGCAGTAAGCTAAATGCGGTGCGACCTATGCTGATGATCAATTCATCACCGAAAATCATGGTGAAAGACCACAACATTGCTGCCAAGATAATGGAAGCATTGAGTTCGCGACGGGATTGTGGGTTGATGTCGATGTTGCGCATGATGGGCTCCTATGTTGTTGTATTCAATTAAGTTAAATTCGGTGTTGCGTGCAAGTCAATGTAAAGCAAAGTTGACACGTCGGTCGATAAAAAAAGCAGGGAATCGTAAAGGACACCTTGCTCTCAATCTGGAGGCCTACTTTCGTTCACGTCCGATCTGATCGTTATGTAAAGTACGCTTGACATATCAATTTAAAAAATAAGCAGCGTATAGAAAGACTCATCATCGCTGCTCATTCTTGCTGCTCAACAGTCTAAGTGAGTGTGTTGGCATCACTTAATGTGTAAAGCATGTTTGACATATTAAACCAAAAAAAAACTTTGTCAAGCACCCTTTACATATTTTTTTAATTGATTGCGAATTAAGAAAATCACCTGCAACTTGCTCTTAATCGAGCGAGAGGCCTAAGCAAGGTTAAGCAAGACAATAAAGTCGGTCGTTCGTCAGCAAACGTCACCAGCAAATTTCTGTTTGGAAATAAATTGTCCGCACCAATATGGATCACGTGTCGCACGGAGCAGACAAAATTCAATCGATTCCAAGAATCTATAAAAAATGGTTTGAGGGATGCTCCCCAGATATCGCAAAATAGCTAGGCGAGTTTTTGTTTCGAATTGGGATTGTATTGACCAAGCTTGATATGCAATCTGTCATAAGAAGTCGCACAGTGTCTTTCATTCCCCCCGCGGAAATTTAGGCTACTTAGTAATCGACGTATGCTGAAAACCTTTTGTTGTTTGAGATGAATTGTGCGTCTGATGGTTGGTCTCGAAAGAGTACGACTCGATTGACCGCAAATTGATGGTTTGACTACCTTGAGGTGAACCGAAATGCGTGTTAAGACTGTTTCCCCCTATCTATTTTTCATATTTTTTCTACCTTTGCTGGTCTCCTGTGGCGGCAACACGCCTGATTTAGCAAACGCCCCGCCGATCCAAAGCCAAAGCCCGGCACCAGTGAGCAATTCGACTCAAATCATCAATGGCGCGCGTAAGGACTACATGATTAGTTTTTCGCCAGAAGGGATTGTTTTACAAAGTAGTATCGGGGTGAAATCGAAGACGGTTCTGCCGATGAGCGAAGCATTAAAATTTTCGGATATGACGATCAATTTGCAGGTTGCCGCAAAGGTCGCTCAAATTAGTCAACAGCAATTGACATCCTTGATAGAGCTCTACATTGCTTTTTTTAATCGGGTACCGGATGCCGATGGTTTGGTGTACTGGGCTGGACAAATTAAGGCCGGTATGACAATCGATCAGCTTGCAGAGAATTTTTATGCGGCGGCAGTTCAATACAGTGACCTCACATCGTATTCGGAGAGCATGACAAATGCAGACTTCGTTCGAATTATCTATAAGAATGTATTGGGAAGAACGGGGCAATATGCGCCACCCGATGCGGATGTGAACTATTGGGCTGAACAATTAAGGACTAAACAAAGTACCAAAGGTAAGTTGGTCATTACCATGCTCAACTCAGCACATAGTTTTGTCCGCGATCCAAACTGGGGCTGGGTGCCTCAATTGCTCGACAATAAAATTGGCGTGGCGCGCCAATTCGCCATCGAACAAGGAATCAACTACAACACGGCGAACGAATCCATTGCGAAAACAATGGCGATCGTTGCCAAAATTACGTCAAGCGATACATCCTTAGCGATAGCCACTTACAACACGAATGATGCCAATTTTAAAGTTGAGTATGGATCACTGAATGCATTTCCACCGATCGCGGTAGCAGGCTATGCACAAACTGTGCTGACGGGCAGCACAGTGAAGCTGGATGGAAGAGATAGTGTTAAAAGGGCGAATCAAAACCTAACGTTTAGTTGGAGAATTGATTCTAAACCTGACTTCAGTAATGCAAGCCTGGATAACGTAAAATCACCTACGCCTAGTTTTATAGCAGATCGGCCAGGAAGCTACATCATCAGTTTAAGTGTTAATGATGGAAGTTTAAATAGTTTAAATATTTCGAGAGTTGCGATTAAAGCAGAGGCAACTTCTTCGGTTAATTTCAAAGGATCGCGAAGTTATACAAGTTGGAGCAACGTGACGGACACTTTTAATGTTTGGGAGGGAAATCAATCAATAATCAGATCGAAGTCACAATTTTCAAACCAAGAATTGCAGACGATTATTGGAAATATCGATTATTGCTTGTCCCTGTATCAGCGTTATGGCCAGAGAGCTTGGCCAACACTTTCAGATCCAGAGTTTGGGGCAAAAGCGCAAATTAGCCTTCTTCCCCTGCAAGCAAGCTGTGGCCCAAATTTCTGCGGAGCAGGGGCGCGAGGCGACATTGATGTCACTATCTATGAGAATAGACGTGGAAGCAGATCTAATACTGACCCTTATGCCTGGTGGAGCGCATTTAATGTCCTCGGACAGCAAGGCAATAATGCTTTTCCGATCTACCAAAAGATCGATCACTTCACTGGAACAAATGGCACATCTGGGGAGAGATTGAGAAGGGCTTTCACCGAGTATATTGCACAACGATGCCTGACGGATATTGGTATGCCACAAGAAATTATTCGCCAAAGAGGAGAGCCTTCGATGTTGACTTTCCGGAAAGGTTTCTTAGAGTCGAATCAAAGCTATGTTCAAGCTATTGAGCCAACTATCACAGATAGGCCGATTCCCGGTTCCAATCCGGAGGTCGTGCCTTGGCAATTAATTTCTACGGTTCTTTTCTACCTGCATGACAATTTTGGTGACCAATTTATGGATAGCTTTTTCAAGAGCATCCTGGCGAGAAAAACACCCGTCACGGCTAAGGAATCGGCTTGCAATATCATGTCGACCGCACGCTTAGTCAATGAGTCCTTGAAAGATGAGGTGAAGAATTATCTGGTTTCGCAATGGCGCTTCCCGACGGACTGCGCTGATTCGACCAATGCTGCGCCTGAGGCTTTTGCTGGCTATCCGCAATCTGTCGTGAAAGGTAGTCTCGTCAATCTCGACGGTAGTGCCAGCTTTGACGCCGATGGCAACTCGCTCCAGTATAGTTGGTCACTCATCAGTAAACCTAATAATAGTAGTGCCATACTCAATGCGTTCGATATCGCCACACCGAGCTTCACTGCTGACCAAACAGGCACGTATGTGTTTGGTCTAAAGGTCAATGACGGTCTGGTCTTTAGTCCAATAGCCCGTGTCACGATCACTGTCGAAAATCGCAGTCCTGTGACTTATCGTGACTTACGCAATTACACAACTTGGGGTTCGAGCTCGGGAACTTACACGGGTTCTTTCCATGTTTGGGAAGGCAGAAAAGTCATTCTTCGTTCACAAGACTTATATGATCAAGCCGACATCCAAACCATCGTGACCAATCTAGATCAGTGTTTTGGACTGTACCAACAATTGGGGCAAAATAGATGGCCTACCATTTGGGATCCCGATTTTGTGGGGAAAGGACAATTGAGCGTGGTCCCCGACAACACCACTTGTGGTGCGGGATGTGGTGCGGGTGGCCGTGCAGAAATGACCAAAGACACTTTCGATCAGTCGCGAGGCACACGTAGCAAGGCGGATGCCTACGCTTGGTGGGTTGGTGTTTATGAATTTGGTCGCCAAGGTGGGCGTGCATTCCCTATCTTCCAAAAACTCGATAATTTTTATGGGGATTCCAATTTACCAGGTGGGCGTATGACCTCAGCGTTCCCAGAATATATTTGGCAAAGATGTTTGCGCGACATGGGGTATAGCCAAGATCATTTATTACGTCGCGGTCGTTTTGCGAGCAAAAAATATCGAGACGGTTTCTTAAGTTCGAGCCAATCTTATATACAAGCAGTAGAGCCGGCCATTACGGATAGACCTATTCCCGGTAGTAATCCAGCGACCGATCCTAGCAATATGATTACAGCCGTGCTTTTCTATCTAAATGAAACATTTGGCGACACATTTATGGATAGTTTTTTCAAGCGTGCGAACGCCAAGCAAGATGCGGTGAGTCCGCGCATGGCAGCCTGCAATATTATGAATAGCGCGAAAGAAGCCCTGCCGCAGCGCAGTGCAGAGGTTCAAAATTATCTTGTGAATGAGTGGCGTTTCCCGAGTGACTGTCAGTAGCTGAGGTGGTGTGCCCGACTATAGTATGGCGATGACACCGCAGCCATAAAAACAAACAACGACGCCTTGGCGTCGTTGTTTGTTTGTCTGACTACATTTGTGAAGTTGACTGCCGTGCCTTACTTACTTACTTACTTACTTTCTTCGCGTGGTTTATTAAGCAAAACAGGTTCACCGAATCCCAGTTCCTTCATGCGTGGTAATTGGGTTTTGGCATCACCGACCACTAACCAGATCATCTTGTTTGGATCGAGGTACTTCTGCGATAAGGCTTGGATTTGCTCGATGCTCATTGATTTGACTATCTGTTCGCGATCCTTGATGTAGTTTGCTGACCAACCGTATTTGCTAATATTTTCTAACAGACCCAACTTGGCATTGGCAGTTTCGAAGGCTCGTGCATTACTCTTGATTAAGAAACTCTTGGTTGTCGCTAAGTCGGCATCCGAGTATGTTCGGGCATAATCTTGTAGGATTTGTTTGATCAATTGGGTTGACTCCAATGTCACATTACTGCGCACACCACTGGTAATCTTGAATTCCCCCGTGCTCTTGCTTCCACTGAAAGCGGAATTGATGCCGTAGGTATAGCCTTTCCCTTCACGCAATTGCTGTGTCAATCGCGATGCAAATCCACCACCGCCAAAGATGTAGTTGCTGACCTGCGCTGCATAATAATCTTTGTCCGTCGCCGCTAGTGCCGGCGCGCCAATTTGCAAAACGGATTGTTTTGCGTCAGGAATATCGACGAAATAGATTTTCGCTTCACTCGGTACTTTGGCCTTACTTGGAGCAGGAATAGTGACTTGCTTTGCTAACCATCGTTGATTTAAACCAGCTAGTGATTGACTGATGCTCGCTTTGGGCAAAGCACCAACGATATGCATACGAGCTATCGAAGGGGATAAATTCTTGCTGTAGTAGGTTTTCAAATCAGCGATGCTGATCGCGTTGACGCTCTCGATTGATCCTAACAAATTACGCGAACGAATATTGTCTTCGCCATAGAGCAATTTGTTATAAGCGTTACTGGCAACGACGTTAGGATTCGCTTCTTGTTGACGAATTTGACTCAAGATATTTTGCTTTTGTAGCGCGAATTCTTTTTCATCCCAGCGTGGCTCTAATAAAATTTCTTCGACTAAAGCCAGAGTTGCTGCGTAATTGCGAGCGAGAGTATTGACCGTGATTCGAATATCTTCGGTGCGCGCAGAGATGTTGATCATCGCACCGAGTTGTTGAATCGCTTCTTCTAATTCTTGTGGTGTTTTCTTCGCAGTACCTTGCGTCATCATCCGAGCCATCAAATTAGCAACACCAACTTTTTGTGGGTCGTCTAAGAGTAAGCCGCCATCGATGACGATCTCAAATTGAACTAAGGGGACTTCGTTATTTTGAATGCCGTAGACGCGCAATCCATTCTTCAATGTTTGTTCCCAGACAGCGGGCACCTTGACGCTAGCGGTTGGACCATAAGCAGGTTCTTTGTCACGCGCGATTTTGGACGGAGTTTTGGTGTAGGTCGCGTTGATATTAGGATCGACCGCGTCCTCAGCTCCTTGTACAATTTTTTCTTCAGCGACTTCCGCCTTGGTCGAGCCGCTCAGGGCTACAGCTTGTTTACCTTTAGGCACAAAGCTGGTTGCAACATAATTTTTGCCCTTGATGTATTTTTCGTAGACACGCATCACATCAGCGGCTGTGACAGCAAGAATATTTTTGATATCTTGTTCGACGTAGCCAGGGTTGCCGATCAAATAGTTGTATTCGGCGAGCTGTGCAGACTTACCTAAGACGCTAGAGAGCGAATTGTAGAATTGCGTTTCTTGCCCTGCTTTAATTCTGGTGAGGTCCTTGTCGGCGATCCCTTCTTTTTCAAAGAGTGCGAATGCTTCGTTAATGGCGGAAGCAACTTCATCCAAGGTTTTGCCGTCGAATGCGCGCACGTTCAAAACAAATTGTCCTGCTAGTTCGGAGGTGTCATTTCGTGTGCTGACGTTCGCACTCAGTTTTTTGCCTTCCACTAACACTTGATAGAAAGGGGCTCGTTTTCCTTGTGTTAAATAGTGGGCCAGTACCTCCAATGCATAGGAATCAGGATGCAATTGTTCAACCGCAGGCCACACCATGGTTAAGGCTGGTACACGTGCAAAATTATCTTCGTGGTAGAGCTTGACGGTTTCTTTTACAAACCCAGGCCGTTTCGCTTGGGGTTTTACTTCTTCACCGCGTTGGATTTCTCCAAAATACTTTTCTACCCATTTTTTCGCTTGGACGGTGTCGAAATCGCCCGCGATCACGAGCGTGACGTTATTGGGAACATACCAACGGCGGAAAAATTCTTTCACATCATCCACAGTGGCGTTTTGTAAATCCTCTAGCGAACCGATCACTTGCCAGTTGTAGGGATGATCCGCAGGGTAGAGTGCTTTATCAATGACGTATGAAGTATGACCGTAAGGATTATTATCAACACTTTGGCGCTTCTCGTTTTTGACGACTTGCTTTTCTTTTGCTAATACTTGATCCGTCACGGTATTGATGAACCAACCTAGTTTATCCGCTTCGGCCCAAATCATTTTTTCTAGGGCATCTTTAGGAACGGTTTGTAGATAATTGGTGCGGTCTTGAGAAGTCGATCCATTTGCCCCTGAGCCACCAATACGCGCGGTCATTTTATCGAGGCCGCCTTTACCGAGATTTTCTGATTCAAGAAAAAGTAAGTGTTCGAAAAGATGGGCAAAACCAGTGCGGCCTGCTTTTTCGCGCGCGGAACCCACATGGGCGGTTAAATTCACAGCGACCACTGGGTCGGAGCGATCAATATGAAAGATCACATCGAGCCCATTGGCTAAAGTGAATTTTTGATAGTCGACTTTGAGCCCAGACGAAGTCTTGGCGGTCGGTGCAGATTTACTTGAAGCCGCCGTTGAGGTTGGGTTGGCGATGCTGGATGCACTCGCACACAGCGCAAAGACTGCTGCCGCTATAACGGTGTTACGAAGTGGAGTCGATATTCTTGTTGTCATGGAGATTTCCTCGAAATAGAGAGATGAATTGGTTTGATCTTGAAGACATCAGAACGCGTATTGTATGCACAAAGTTCATGTCCTCGAAATAATTCATCTTCAAAATTCCCATATGGAAATATCTGATTTGAAGAGCAGATTGGGGCCATGATTCTCTTTAGCTTGACAGCGTTTTGAGTTCAAACAGAGCAGGCAATCATTGACTTATTTTTATCAAAAAAGTTCCCTGCGAGTCGTTACACATTGCGCCATGGCGCACACATTTAGGCTTGTGATAAAGCGATCCTCGCGCGTTCGTAATTGCCCATGCGTTCTTGTTGTTCCGCATTGACCGGCATCTGCGCTACCACACTGGCATGTTCTTCGACATCGGCACGTTTTACCCGAGCAGCAAGTGGGACCAATAAAACACGACGAATATAGTCGTCGTAAGTTTCGTTGGGGCGACCAGTGAGCGTTTCCACTGCCTCGATGATGCGCTCTGAAAATCCTGCGGCACGGAGTTCTATTGCAGTCATTCCACCATCTTCTATGGTGTCATGCAACAGCGCGGTTTGACGTTCTTCATCGTCGCTAAGCCTTAGCATGACACGGATTGGATGTAGCACTTCAGCTTCGCCATCTTCGCCAATACGCCCTGCGTGAGCCTGACTCGCTGTTGCGAGCGCTTTTTCTAATGTAGACATGATCGTTTCCTTTAGTATTGATGATGTGTTTGTCGACCAATTGTAGACAAATTATCGTGCATTGATTCCCTAAGTTTTTTTACTTAGTTTATCCACTCAGTTTATCAACTAAGAGGCTTTAGGGGCATGACCTGCATGACCCGCACATAACCTGCACCTTTTGCTTCCGCGCTACTTTTCCATAATTGCTCTGCTAAGACAGGTCCGAAATGCGTTGTACACTCGGTTGCCACCCGGCGTAGTTGTGTACCAGGAAAAGGATCACCTCCACCGACTTCGATTAATCGATTCTCTACTGGAACTTCGTCTCCATTTGCGCCATTCCATATTTGTGTGTGGCTGCCAAAAACGCGAAAATCTAAGCTTGTATAGCCATCGCAATTGAAGGCATAACTGTAGGGCGTTGGACCTGCTTCAGGCAATAGGCGGATTGAGTCAGGATTCAACACCATTCCACCAGAGGGTACCAGTTGGATGGTTACCGATTGATTGGCTGTACGAAGTCGACCAAATTCATTGCGACGGCAACCGCCGCTATACGCATGATCTAAGCAAATCTCGATACCGAAATCAATTAGACTGCCATCGGCATGCTGGATACTAGGGAGGGTAAAGCGTGCACCGCCTTCAGTGACACCCAAGACATCCTTGGGGATGACGGATTCAGGATCAGCCGGAACCACTGTATGGTTGGTATGGTGTAAGGCATCGCCACACCATTTGAGAAAATCAATCCCAGATACGTATTGTTTGCGTGCGGCATAACACGAGGAACGATGTTCTGCACCGCCGCGCTGAATCAACGTCGTGTTATACACCTCTCCAGGTTGGCTTGGATCTAATTCATAACGACCGTTGCTGGATAAAGCCGTGGGGAAGGATGCGCTTACAGCACTTCCAAAAACCAGCAGATAGTCAGCGTATTGGGCTTGCGCAGCGATGCGCTGCATGCCACCGAACAAACCGGGCCAAGCATGGTCAAATGGCGTCGAAAGGCAAAAATTCGACGGTGCTGCACCGACCCAGCCGTTCAATAAGTCATGCAAATAGGCACCACCAGCACCGCGGCACAAGAACTCTGGAGCCATAAAAATTTTGAGCGTTTGTGGCGACGGATCGGCTAAGGCATGGGCTTGTTCTAATGCATCGGCAATAAAAGCGAGGCGCGCTTCAATGTCGCGGCATTGGCTAGCCACATCGGTGCGGTGGTCTGTGGTATCACTGCGCAATCCCGCGTAAGTACTTCGCTCAGGGTGCGCGAGATCCTTACACGGACCGGTGTATAACTCCCATGAAATAAACTGCACATGATGGAAGTTCGACATGCGGCTTTTAAGAAATTCGATTAGCGATAAAAAGGCTCGACTGTGCCTTTGACCTTAATCATCATCGGCATCCCTTTGCGATCTAAAGTTTTGCCTGCAGGAACAGTGATCCAGCCTTCGCTAATGCAGTATTCTTCAACGCCTAGGCGTTCTTTACCATTGAGCAAAATGCCTACTTCGTGTTCGAAGATTGCGGCAACGTAGTACTTGCTGCGAGGATCAACCGAGAGGCGGTCAGGAAAATCAGGTTTGCTAGTATTATCAGTCATAGTTTTTGGTATTGCGTTACGTTGATTCGAGAGTGAGATATTGCATTGCGATTGCGACAAGCTTCGATTTGCATCGCCGTATTAATGGTCGGCCAAGCGTTTTTCTGTGTTTGCCAAGGTGCGCTTTCGGGAATCTCATTGCAATTCGTCGACAGCGAATTGCGGGTTCGCTAGTTTATCCGTTTTTAAGCGGGAAAGCTCGCATTTCCTATGCTAGCTTTGCCCTCAGTATTGTGTTGATGCAATGCGCGTAAGCGCTGATGGACCGTATCGTTGAGGTCGATATGGCGTTGCTGTTTTGCGCTGAGGTAGTGCTCAGTGAATACATCAAGATAAGCCTCTAAGGTTTGTGCCGCCATGTGATCGCCTGCCAGCGCGAAGCAAAGTGCCGCGACTTCTGCCGTGCATAAATGGTCTTCGCGACGTGAGCGGCGTAATTTGTAACGCGAAACTTGCTCGGGTTTGAGGCTCAAGACAGGAAATTTTTCTAGATACGGACTTTTTTTAAAGATCTTACGTGCTTCTGGCCAGGTTGCATCGAGCAGAATAAAAAGGGGACGTTTGGTATTGGCTTGTTGCTCGGGACCCAAACAACGTGATTCGTTTAGATCTGTCACAACACGCTCAGGTGCAACAAATTCACCTGGAAAGACGACATAGGGTTGCCATTTAGGATCGGCAAGAAGGGCTGTTAATGCAGGATCAACGCTCGTTCGTGCCCAGCCAAAAGCGCTGGTATCAGGAATAAGGTCGGCAATCAGCCAACCTGTATTACTAGGCTTGAGTGTTTCGTGCTCTGCCATCAATAAGCAAACTCCTGCTTGGCTTACTACGGTAGGACGTAAAGCGCAAAAGCAATGACTCAATATCAAACGACAAAATGGACAGCGTTCGCCGCTGGGGCCGCCGCGCGCGAGAAAAGGGCGAGTACTACGTTCGAGACGAGAAGCGCGTAAGCGCGAAACAGCGTGAGGGGTGAGCGCGGATGTCATGGGCTTACTATTTTTACTGATTTCGTCTTGACTAGCCCCGCCTCGCGAAATGCGTGACGGATAGTTGGCATGGCCTGCAAAAAATTCAGGGATTAAAAAAATGGCTGAAGCAAAAGAGTCAGCATTTTAGGCGATTCATACGAGATCGCTGTGAGTAATTTGGACTGAATGGTCATTTTGAAATCATTTTGCCGCTTACAGGAGAAATTTGTCTTGATATTCAGCTTTCCATCCGCATTTCTGAAGGGTTCAAGACGACTGGTCTAATTTAGTTTACAATGCAACACATGATGACTCGCGACAATACACGACAGCATATTTTGGACACAGCTAAACCCATTATTTTGGGAAAAGGCTTCGCTGCGGTTGGCCTTAATGAAGTGCTAACTGCGGCAGCGGTACCAAAAGGCTCGTTTTATCACTATTTCAAATCCAAAGAATTATTTGGCGAAGCTTTGCTCGCCGATTATTTCAATGACTATCTGACCAGTATCGACAGCTTGCTGGCACCCGACCATCGTCCCGCTGCGCTTCGATTGATGGCGTATTGGGAGGGCTGGCGGGCGTCCTTGGTGAATCAGGACATGCAATGTCAGTGTCTCGCGGCAAAACTTGCTGGTGAGGTGTCCGACTTATCAGAAGCGATGCGTATCGCTTTGCAAGAGGGCACGCAACGCATCATCGCTAGAATTGCCAGTTGCATAGTAGAGGCACAATCGGATGGTTCCTTATCCAGCGCGATTCATCCGCTCGATACCGCAACCAGCCTATATCAGATGTGGTTGGGGGCGAGTTTATTGACCAAAATGCGGCGCGATGCAAGCGCATTAAATAGTGCAATGCGCAGCACCCAACATATTTTGATGATCGATGCTAGGCAGGACTGATTTGCCTCAGCGACAGATTCAAAACCAGTTTGCTCCATTGGGCGACGTGATCGGATTTGATCACCAACTCAGGGAAACTTTATTTGTAATTTCAAACCGATACCTTTGGTTGAGGTATCACCAATAAGAAGGAAATCTCATGCTATTTACTACATTAAAAGCGGGCGCGCTTGAGTTGCCGAATCGTATTTTGATGGCACCATTGACACGTACTCGTGCAGGATTCGAACATTTACCGAATGCGTTGATGGCAGAATATTACGCACAACGTGCCAGTGCTGGCTTGATCATCACAGAATGCACCATGGTGATGCCAGGCACTTCTGCATTTGCAGCAGAGCCAGGAATCTATAGCCAAGAACAAATCGACGCTTGGAAACAAGTCACCGCTGCGGTACACGCTAAAGGCGGCAAAATCGTCATGCAAATCTGGCACGCTGGTCGCGCTGCCCATCCTGATCTCAACCAAGGTGCATCGACCGTTTCCGCCAGTGCAGTCGCGATTGACGGAGAAATTCATACACCGCAAGGCATGGTCAAGCACGCTGTACCAGCAGAATTGAGCCAGGCTGAAATCAAAGAAATCGTGCAAGCTTTTGCACAAGGCGCAAAAAATGCCATGGCAGCGGGCTTTGATGGCGTCGAAGTGCACGGAGCCAATGGCTATTTGATCGATCAGTTTTTGCGCGATGGATCTAATCAACGTACGGACGAATACGGTGGCAATATAGAAAATCGTGCTCGCTTCCTCAACGAAGTATTGACCGCTGTGTGCGCGGCAATTGGTTCGGATCGCGTGGGCTTGCGTTTGTCACCGCTGAATAGTTATAACAGCATGAAAGACAGCAATCCATTGGCGTGGATGGAGTATTTGAGTGCCCACTTGAATAGTTTCAATTTGGCGTACTTGCACGTGATGCGTGCCGACTTCTTCCAAGCGCAAACAGGCGATGTGATGACAGTGGCACGTGCTCATTACAAGGGCGTGTTGATCGGTAACATGGGCTACACAGGAGCCGAAGCAGAGCAGGCAATTCAAGACGGCAAACTGGATGCAGTTGCATTTGGCACCGGCTTCTTGGCGAATCCCGATTTGCCAGCGCGCATACAAGCAGGCGCAGCATTGAATGCACCGGACGCATCGACCTTCTATACGCCAGGCGCTAAAGGCTATACCGATTACCCAAGCATGTCCTAATCGTACAGCCATGATCTTGTTCGGTTCTGCTGACCGAGCAAATTTTCACGCATCGCTTTCGGCGCAGGCAAAAGAAAAGGGTCTCTATTTTGAGACCCTTTTTATATCCTCGGCTTTGCGCCAATTCGAAGCTTATTTCGCAAACTGAGCGTAATAGGCCACGATCGCTGGATGTTCAGCCACACGTTTCATATGCGCATTCAAGCTCGGTGCCACTTTTTCAACCAAGTCAGTTGGAATATGATCGAGGCGGCCAGAATTTAAAGTCCGAATATCAATGAAAACTTTTAAGTCGGCAACTGTCAAACGATGATCTGCAAAGTACTCGCCACCTCCAGCCGCAAGCTTCTTCTCTAACCATGTTAGATAAACTGGAATAGAACTATTCACCAAGGCAAGGCGCGCAGCTTTTTGCTCTTCGCCAGACATGCGATAAGTTGGCCCCATCTTGATTCCGGCTTCTTCAATTACGAACATGACTTCGTCACATACCAAAGCTTGCAAAGCATCGCTTGGATACAAGCCTGCTAGTTTGCCCGCATAACGTAACATCGCATCGCATTGCGTAATCTGTTCGCCATCCACTTCCAACACTGGTACCTGTCCAAACGGAGTGTTTTTACGAACTTCAGCGAACTCAGGATAAGAAAAACGGTGATCTTCAAACGGCACACCGCCAATTGCGAGCGCGAGACGTACAGGCTCTGCACGGCCACCATGAAAATCAAAATAGGTGATTTTAAGTTTTGGCATAGAAAATTCTTTCAAAGTAAGCCCTAAATAAACGCGAATAGGTGCGCAGAAATAACGGGATTGAGTTGGGCGCGGTACGCCCAGCTGCACGCACT
Organism: Affinundibacterium fentianense; assembly: GCF_018139545.1. Classification (GTDB taxonomy): domain Bacteria; phylum Pseudomonadota; class Gammaproteobacteria; order Burkholderiales; family Burkholderiaceae_D; genus Undibacterium; species Undibacterium fentianense. Next base: position 48,549 of record NZ_JAGSPJ010000007.1, read on the forward strand.
GAAATTCGATCCTTAAAAAAGCATGAAACGCATGAAATATGTCGAAAGATCGTTCTTCGCATCCGCCGCAAGAAACGTCGCCTCGACATAAACATAACTATGATATCACGCGTGAATAATCTTATCTGAAGGCGGCTGGAGAGGAATCAGAGTCGTCGCTCTGAACTAAGAAATTGCATTGCAATCGGACATGTCATATCGGGCAAATCAGCACACCTTGTCAGAATCGTTGGGAGACCTTCGTCCAATTCCGATTTTCATTCCGACCCAGAGTCAGAAGCAGAATCGGAAGCAGAAGCAGAAGCAGAAGCAGAAGCAGAAGCAGCGGGACCAAACAATGCGTCTAAGGCTGCGCGGTTGTTGGCCGATGAAGTCGACGCACGTCCACGTTTCCCATGAAATTCTTCTTCAATATTGTCGCGATAAAAACTCCAAGCGGCACTCGATGACGCGCTAGAGAGGCGACGCCAAATCTCTTGCCCGACACCTGAATAATCGATCGCACTCCCATCGTCTAATTCCACCCGTAGCACACGTTCACGTGCATCGTAGCCTATGGCGCGAAGCTTACCTGCATGGATTTTCTGCATATTCATCGATGTGCTTTCAAAAAATGCTCTTACATCACGATATCACGCAAAGGCACGGCACCCAAAATAAAATTGCAAGATACGCACGCTAGCCCTCATCATGTATCGCGTTGTGGGAATCAAATGATCTGCGTTCACATTGTGCGCAGAGTTGCTCAGTGCAATTCCATCATGCCGCTGATTTAGAGAGATTCTTGCAAAAGCAAACACTATTTTGCATGCCCACATATTGTCCATAGTTGGGAATCACCTGATAGCTATTCTTTTGATAGAGTCGAATGGCTTCAAGCTGTTTGACACCGGTTTCAAGTATGCAACTGCCATAATCCAATTCAATTGCCCAATTCTCGAGATGCGTTAAGACTTGCGAAGCAAGCCCGCGGCCACGGGCATTGGGTGCTACATACATACGTTTGAGTTCGGTTACGCCATCCGCATAGTGTTTGATTGCTCCGCAGGCAATGGCCTGATCTTGTTGATAGACCACCAGCACGTTCTTTAAGCCGTCTGATTTATTGAATTGTGCGTAGAACGCATGTTCATCGCCGTCGGTAATCGCTAGATAGCGGTCAAGCGCAAGCACCAATTGTTGAAAGTCGAGATTGTTAGAATCAGTACGAATAAATTGCAGCATGTTTTACTCCTAGAATTGTTTGATCAATGCCAAGACAGTCATGAATAAATACACGCCATTGAGAAACGTGTTCGCGAAGGCTTCTTTTTTATAGGTGTAATAGATTAAGCAACAACAGCCAAATACATTCATCAGCAGAAAGGTCAGTGAGGTGCTGGCAATCAGCTCCTGGGTATTCAAGCCATATGCAATTAGGCAAACGATGCCGCCTCCCCATCCCAGGCTGTTCAAATAATGATGCGCGATTTGGCTGGATAACTGACGTATTTTCATAGGACGTACTTGCATAGGCTAGCTTTCTTGAATGTGCTGGGCGGTGCGTAAACGCGACTTTGCTATTCCTGTTCTTACAGTGTCGAATAGCGCGACTGGGATGGACTCGTGCTTAATGACTTAGGACATAATTTACGCTTCTGTTTAATGCAATAAAATGCTAAATTCGAGTTGATTAATGCGAATATTGATTTAAAAGATCGTCTTCCCGATTGAAGCAGATCACTCCTCCAGCAAACTCAAACAAGCACAAGCAAGCACAAGCAAGTGCAAAAAATCGGTGGTCCTCATGCATTTACAACAAATACGCTACTTCTTAGCGCTCGCTGAAGAACAGCATTTCTGGAAAACTTCAGAAAAAGTATTTATCACGCAATCGGCCTTGAGTCGCCACATTAAGAGCATGGAAGAAGAATTGGGATTTGCCTTGTTTGAAAGAGATAAACGCAATGTGAATCTGACACCAGCTGGTGAATTTCTGCGCGATCACTATGGACGACTTCTCAGTGAATTTGAGAGCGTGACACGACGCGCCAGTCAAATTGCCAAAGGTGAGGTTGCCACCCTACGGATAGGGCATCCCGCCTCGATTACATTTTCGATCTTGCCCGATCTGTTGCTTGCCTTACACCAGCAATATCCCCAAATTGCTGTACAAATGTTTGAGGTCGATGCAGCGGATGTTGATCCATTTTTGCAAGCACATCGGATCGATATCGCCTTTAATCGTGAAAGTGCTAAGGCACGCGATTTGATTTCTAGACCCCTGATGCACGAACATTTCGCATTGGTTGTGCCGGAACAGCATCGCTATGCCAACAAGCGCAGTCTGCAATATAAGGACTTGCTCCAACTTCGAGATGAAGTATTCGTGCTACCTGCATTAACGGGGAACAGCGAGCACGCTTCCCAAGTCAAAGCCGTGTTTGAAGCTGCGGGATTTGATCCCCTCATCCGTGTCGAATCAGATTTTGGTGTGACTCTCTTGGGCTTGGTATCGAAAGGCCTTGGAATCTCAGTGATGCCCATTTCGTATTCGCATCATTTGAATCATCATTTGAAATTTATACCTTTACCTGCGACGTCTAGTCTATTGGCATTGTGGCGAGCGCAAGACACCAGTCCGGCTTTGCAGATTTTCTTAGGTGTGATGGAACAATTCGACTTTCGTATGGGACTGTCGTAGCCGCTTGACGGGCCTGCGGATCAAGATAAATCGCGCGGTGGTCCTATTTTGATCCAATAGAGACCACGCGCAACAGGAAGATGCTCACGACTTCTTAGACGTGGCGATCCTCAAAAAGCATTGCTAAGATGGGGCCGCCTTACATCCCAAGTGAACGCAATAATTCGTCACTATCGTCATCGCCGCTCGGCGCTGAAGGGCTTGCCGCCGACTTGCCTTGGTTGGATTGTTGAAACTCCAGCAAATCATCTGGATCAGGCACTTCGCTGATATCGAAGTCATGCAATTTGATGAATTCTGTACGATCAATCGCGAGTTCGAGATAGAAAATATTATTGTTTTCAGTAAAGAACGACACGCGGCGGATCTCAGGTCTATCCAAAGGCGTATCCACGCTTAACATGACCTGCTTGGTCAACACCAACATTTTTGGCTGATTTTGGGTGATGTTGGTTTGCAATTCACGACGGATCTTGCCAGTGAAATCGCCAACGATTTGGTTCATCAATTCGCCCAAAATATTTGCCACTTCATCCGAGGTAAATGCCGATGCCAATTCTGATTCTGGCATTCCCATTGTCAGCATGTATTTGGCGTAAATTTCCATTGCTGCTTGGCCAGAAAAATTCAACACCACCAAGCCCGAAAAACCGCCATCAAACAAGACGAAGCAACCAATATCAGGCTTCAAGCCAATCTTGGTAATACGTTGCACCATTGCCGAATAATGAATCTTACTTTGAGTGGCGACGTTGAGCACACGAGTGACTGAGTTACACAAGCCTGTGAGCAGGTCTTCGGTGCCGTACACGACCGTTTTTTCATGCTGATCCATTACATACTCCTCTACTTAAATCCAAATAGTCCCAAGCATGGCGAATCGGGCCATCTCGCTCTAGGACAGGGTTTCACTTTGACTACTCGTGTTGGCTGTTCAGCCTACTTTATCGACCCCAGTCTTCCTCTTAGCCGTTCAACTGCGCGGACGCCGCGAAAAAGAGATGGAAAGCCTCAGCGAGCACGTGATGTGAATATAGTGTGAAAATAGCCATAATTGATTCGCAGGTCGCGGATGAAAGAAACATACGCACTTCCCTAGACGGAAGTTAAATTATATGTTTACAACAATGCTATCTACGATAACTATTTGCCATAGTGAAAGAATATTCAATGGCGCTTCGTCCGTCTAGTAATTTCACTATTAATGTGGGATTTGTGGCGTAGCCGAGGGAAATCGACTTCAATTTACGCTGCATTCGCAAGTTTCAACGCGACAAGAGTGATGCGCAAACGGTATTGGTAGACAACCGAAACAAGTAGCTTAAAGCCAATAATTAATGATCAAAATTAATAATTAATAAATAAAAAAACACGAGGCTAATTAGGAAAATGTTCAACATGCGTCTCACCATTACGGCCAAGATAAGACACATGACGACCCTTAATCCACACAAAATAGCCGATACAACCCGCTTTTTGCGTTAGCTTTTTAAATTCGGGATACATCACTTCGCCCTTTTGCGCCCCCACAATCGCCGCCTTCACCGCCGCTTGATCAAAATCTTGAGCAAACACTTCACCATCCGCGTCATAGCTTAATTGCAAAGTCTCATCGCTAGGAAAGTAATACGTCACTTGGCGCGTACGGTAATCAACAAAGTAAGACTCCACATCAACGCTCATCAAAGCAGCGATCACTTGACCAAAATGGATGCTGCCAGCTTGCGAAGCTACAAAAGTCTGGTGAATCAACTCGTGCTTATTGTTTGCATTCATATTTGTACTCATATTTGTACTCATATTTATGTTTAACTCAATAAAAAAAGAAGAAAAGCTCGCTATTTGACAGGCACTTGCTTCATCTGATGATAGGCCACCAATTCCTGCAAATCAGCAATCAAAGCTTGGCGTTTCTTATCGCCCAAATGCGCAAAAAAATAATCATCATTCTGATCTGCCAGCTTCGCCAACTTAGGCACCAACCACCGCCCAGCGGCAGTCAAACGCAACACCTGCTCACGCGCACCACCATCGACAAAATCTCGCGCCACCAAATCCTTGGCCTCCAACTTAGAAATAATCTTAGAAGCCGCGCCCTTAGTCATACCCAAAGCATCAATCAAACCGGCATGGGTCGTAATCGCTTCCGCATACAAAGCCCGCAAAGCTACCCACTCCGTCACGCTCACATCGTGCGTAGCTAACTCTGCTTCAAAGCGAGCGGAGACTTGGTTTGAGACGTAACGCATCCAGAAGCCGAGATGGGCTTCTAGGGCGCTGGGGAGGAGTTTAGTGGTTGGTTTTGATGTGGGTTTCATGGCTAACGTCGTTTATTGAATGTTCGTAGTTTAGTTTCCTTGGAAACTAAAATCAATTTTATTTTTAACGAGTTAGAAATGTCACTCATAGTCCGTAGACCTACCTTGATGATTAGCGCAATATCGCTATTGCGTTAGACAAATGGAGGTTCGCGATGAGAAGCAATCATGCAGCTAGTGGTGTTAGTGTGGCCGAAGAAAAAATCAACAGCTATGAGATAACAATCGACCCCAATCCAGACACATGGCGTGGTGGATTTATATGGTCAGTGAGCTTGAGAGATGAAGAGCTAGACTGTGGCTTAGAGTATTCGAGGCGATTAGCGGAAAGAGTTGCAAATAAATATGTTAATGCGCTAGTCGCGAGACCGTGTTCGTATTGAAAACAAAAGAGGTGCGAGCGACGTCGCACCTTTACTAAATGAGCTAAGCAGTGACTTCGTCGAAATCTTTTGCTGAAGTCTTTTTCTTCTTAGCACTAGCTGGTATGTTCATGTGATCATCAATTTGATTTAATAGACGCACAAGAGCACGACCCATCGCGTGAGCTAAATTCACTGGCACCGCATTACCGATTTGCTTATATTGGGCAGACACTGGCCCAGCAAATTGCCAATCATCAGGAAAGGTTTGGATGCGAGCATATTCGCGTACCGTGAGTGGGCGGGTTTCTTCTGGATGACAGCGCTCGGTTTGTTTCTGTGCTGGTGCACACGTCAAAGTCAAGCTCGGCTCATCCCATGATAAGCGACGCGCCATGCCTGTTTTGCCACCACCAAGGAAGTAGCTCTTCATCATATATTCACGTTGAATATTGTCTGGTAAATCGCGCCAGTAGCCACCAGGCGGCACCATCTTCAAAATTTCGGCCTTACGCTTCGGATAAGTTTGACCTTCTGATTTTGGCACATCACATGGATACAACTCACCTTTTTTCAGTGCATCACGCATGGTCAAAATGCGCTTGTAGGAAGACGGCCAAGCAAACTTCACTTTATCTGCTAGATCATTGCGAATACCGACTAAAAATAGACGCTCCCGCTTCTGTGGCACTTGATAGAACATCGCTTTCAACACATGCGGTTCAACCAAGGTATAGCCTAGGTCGCGAATAATATTGCTTATCGTTTTAAGTGTTGCGCCATTGTCGTGATTGAGCAAACCACGTACATTTTCACCTAACAATACTTTAGGATTAGTCTCACGCACAGCACGCGCAAACTCATAAAACAAAGTGCCGCGCGTATCTTCAAAACCCAATTGTTTACCCGCATAAGAAAATGATTGGCAAGGAAATCCGCCAGAGAGAATATCAATTTGATCGCGATATTTGGTGAAGTCAATTTTAGAAATATCACCCTCAACTACATTCCAATCAGGGCGATTTTGCCGCAGCGTATTGCACGCATGCTTATCGAGTTCATTGAGCAAAACAGATTCAAACCCAGCACGCTCCATACCAATCGCTAAACCACCCGCACCAGCGAATAGTTCTAATAATTTATATCCGCGATTTGGCTTGGTCACGAATTCAGCATCCCAAGCGTTTTTGAACATATGCTGCGTATTCTCAAAAAACTCTAATTGTGACTTATGATAAACGCGATAGTTATTCGACTCAATACGCTGGGCTACCATCGTGCCATTCTCATCCCAACGGCGCAAAGTCTCTTTCGTTACGCCCAAAATATCCGCCGCCTGGGCGATAGAATAATAATCAGCACGATCTTCCATGTTTCATCCTTTTACTCAAACCTTATACATGGTTACTACTGTATTTTTATTCAGTAAATCTGTCAACCTATTTTTATTGAGTGTGTAAAAAATGAGGAAAAAAGCTTGTGAGGAACGCCAGCGCGGAGAGCGATACAAACTCCCTTCTCCCGCAAGCGGTGAGGTGAAAATTCTGGGGCTGGGGATGAGGGAGGTTAAGCATGACTACAAAAACTTCAGAAGGATAACGCCCAATAACAACCCGACCAAAACAAAAACTACTTAATTCGCGACAAGCGAATAATCTCATCCTGCTGAGCCAATTCGTCAATAATCTTATTCAGCTCCTGGCTATAATCAGCCTCAATCGCCACTTCACCAATCGCAGCAACCAGCTCACCATAAAAACCATCATCACCGGTCAAGCGAAACCAAAAATCATGCGCTGCCAATACTGGGTAGTTATATTGCGAAGTAATCCGTTTGTAATGCCCACTCAACTGATGCGCCTCACCATAAATCAAACCCACCACCATATCGTCATAACTCACCCGCAAGCCATTTACCTTAGCGAGATTAATCACACCCTTAAAATGCCCGGCAATCGATTCCACATCATCTTTATTAATCGTATTCGGTCCCGCTTTAAGCTGGCAATATTTACGAACGCCATCAACCTGATCAATAAACTCAATATCAATCCCGCTAGTCGTACTAGCAAAACCATCCAGCACATCCGAAGCAAATTTTTGAATGTTCGCACCAAACGAAGTCGTGATGGATTGACCCAACACGCGCGGATAAATCAGTGCCTTAGCGATACTCTGCGGTGAAGAATTACCTGTCAAAAAATTCGCCAAATAGACCGTTAGAAAAGGATTGATGTTGAACTCTTTGGGATCAACGAGTTTTTGAGAATTGCCTGCGTGATTGATGACGATGGTTTCGCGGAACCAGGTTTTTGCTTTGGCTAGGATGGTGTTTTTGTTTTCGATCATTAAGAAGGGACTTTCTTACTATTCTTATGAAGTTAGGGGTCACTCGATATTCTCAGCGATATGATAACGTGCATTTTGCAACTTTGAATGGACAAATTCGATCATCTTTATGTTGTAATCAATAAAAAAGGATCACAAAACTTCCCGAATTTGTGCATTAACTAATAGAATGTTGCGTCAAGAGAGCCAGTGCTTCAGAAGCCTTGATTCGTATTTGAATCGCAACCTATCATCAGGACCTAATATGACACGAAAACTCACTTTCATTGACCTCTTTGCAGGATGTGGAGGACTCTCCTTGGGCCTCGTCAAGTCAGGTTGGAATGGCTTGTTCGCCATAGAGAAAAGTGAAAGCGCTTTTTCTACGTTCGAAAAGAATTTGATTAATAACGATAAAGGCTTTTTTTCTTGGCCTACATGGTTACCTCAAAAAGCACAAACTTGTGAAGATCTACTAAAAGATTACTCGGTTCAAGTATCTCAGTTGCGTGGACATGTCGATCTAATTGTTGGAGGCCCACCGTGTCAGGGCTTCTCGACTGCGGGCAAACGTAATCCAGCTGACCCTCGAAATAAAATGAGTGAGCAATATTTAGCAGTGGTCGGTTTGGTCATGCCGAAGTACATTGTTATTGAGAACGTCGCTGGCTTTAACATTGGATTCGGTGGTGCTGAGGGCGATGCGCTTCTAGTTGATGGAAATAAGCAAAAAAGTTACGCCGCGTATATCGCACATCGCTTAACAGAATTGGGTTATTCCGTTTCTGCTGGTTTACTGAATTGCGCTGATTTTGGGGTTCCGCAAAATCGTAAGAGATTTTTTTTAATTTGCGAGCGCCAAGATGATAAGACAAATTTCCAAAACCTCTTTTCTGAATTTCTGAAAACTCGATCATCCTATCTGGTGAATAAAAACCTTCCTGTTGATCGAAATGTTAGTTCACACGATGCACTTTATGATCTTGAGACATATGGAAAAAAATTGGTTTCTTCGACCGACTCGCCAATAAAGGGATTTCAAGAACTCAATTACTGGACGAGACGAGAGTTATCACCCTATCTGAAATTGATGAGGGGCGATTGTGAAGAACTTAAGCCTAACAGTTTACGACTTGCTAAACACAAGGCGAAAACGATAGAGCATTTTAAGAAAATTAGAGAAGTCTGTCGTGCGGGGGTTTCTATTTCGTTGGATGAAATGAAAAAAGTTGGGACAAAAAAACATTCGATTACAGTGCTAAAAAAGAGTCTTCCTTCGCCCACAGTGACAACTTTACCTGACGACATTTTGCATTACTCTGAACCTCGAATACTCACGGTTCGCGAGAATGCGAGGCTCCAATCATTTCCAGATTGGTTTGAGTTTCTTGGTCCATATACAACGGGGGGCGCACGTCGAAAATTAGAGTGTCCTCGATATACCCAAGTAGGGAACGCCGTGCCTCCCTTAGTTTCTGAGGCAATAGGTACTTTCCTTAAGAAAGCCTTATTGAACCATAAGGTAGAACGCAGTGAAAAAGTAAACTTGGAATTAATTTAATCTGCCGATTTAGAGAAAGCTCAAATTTATGTCCATTGCGGATGCCGATACACAAATTTTGAACTTTAAGATAAGTTCACAGCTAAAGTCGATTATTGGTAAGGATTTGATTACTGATGACCACGTCGCGATCTTCGAATTAGTAAAGAATTCATTTGATGCAAAATCTCAAAATGTCATATTGTATTTTGCTGAAAATGAAATTCACATTGTGGATGATGGGAAAGGTCTAACCTACGAGGACTTAGTTCATAAGTGGTTGTTTGTGGCCTATTCAGCGAAAAACGACGGGAGCGAAGATTCTGGATCTACAGAAAATGACTATAGAAACGACCTAAGTGTGAGTCGACATTACGCGGGGAGTAAAGGAGTGGGGCGATTTTCTTGTGATCGCCTTGGCTCCAGACTTATTTTGCAGTCACGTAGCGCTAAGGATCTTGGATCTGTAAATTCACTTGATGTTGATTGGACTGAATTTGAACGCTCCTTGACAGACGAGTTTGTGAACATCCCTGTACGTCACACGTCATCTAAAGATTTTGTTAAACCAGACTGGGTAATCTCACCTTCCTCATCGGGTACGATGTTAAGTATCACGGGCCTACGACAGCCGTGGAATCGGTCGAAGTTATTAGATTTAAAAAGATCACTGGCAAAGCTAATTGATCCATTTGGTAGGAATAGAGAATCATTTAAGATCACAATCATTGCTCCATTAGAGGAGTTAGAAGATAAAAAATTTTCATCTCAAAATATTGACGACCCAGCGCCAAACAGTTTTGTCAACGGCGTAGTTGAAAATTTTATTTTTCAGGTTTTGGAGGAAAAGACAACTTGGTTAAGAACATGGATTGATCATGGAGCGAAGAAGCTTTATACAGAATTGAACGACCGCGGGGCATTAATTTATAGAATATCTGAAGAGGCTCCGTATGCTAGCCTATTGGATTCGAATTTCGAATGTAACTTGTTCTACCTTAATAGATCTGCAAAAGCGACTTTTAGTCGTCGAATGGGGTTGCCATCAGTTAATTTTGGATCGATATTTCTTTTCAAGAATGGCTTTAGAGTTTACCCGTTAGGGGAGCCTTCAGATGACTCTTTTGGAATTGATGCGCGTAAACAGCAAGGTTACGCGAGATTCCTAGGGACTCGTGACATCGTAGGCCGTATAGACGTAAAGGGCGATGAGACCAAATTTAAGGAGTCGTCTAGTCGAGATAAAGGTTTGATCGAGACAGTTGCTGCACATGAATTACGTGATTGTTTCTGGAAAAAATGTTTTCTACGTTTAGAAAATTATGTAGTTGGCGTCAGCTGGGTTCTGAAATTTGACATGGACATTGAAGATTCTTCGTTTTTGAATGGGGATGAGGCAAAGGCAACAGTGATTTCTGTTCTTGCAAAATTAGCGAATTCTCCTGCAATTACAGTCGAAACTTATGCGAAAGATTTACTATCAATAGTAAGTAATAAAGTTAGTGAACATAGTCGAGTTTTCAAAGATTTAGAATCTTTAGCAACAAAAGTTGGGGATGTTGAACTTGCAAATTCCGCCAATGAAGCGGTGCAAAAATTTCTCGAAATGGAAAGAGCCGAGGCTAGCGCAGTCGCCTATGCTGAACGTGAACGAGCAAATAGAAAGGAAGCAGAGCAAAAGGAAAAGCTAGCCACTGTTGCATTCGAAAAAGAGCAACAAAAAAACCTGTTTCTCACTTCTCTCCAAAGTCATGATAAGGAGATTTTAGAGAACCTCCATCATCAGGTCATTATCTACGCTAGTAATGCAATAAACAGCATTGAAGCGAATTTGATCATGCTAAGAAATGGTGCTAACTTGAAGCGAGAGGAGTTTCAAGAATTGCTCGAGAATTTACTTCTATTGAATCAGCAGGTGCTAGCAGCCTCAAGATTTGCAACGACAGCGAATTTTCGTATGGAATCAAATACGATTCGCGAAGACTTGGGAGGATATGTTCAACAGTACTTGGAACGTGTTTGCCCAATTTATGAGAACAGAATAACTGTCGAGGTCAAAAGAAGCGTATCTAATTTCGTCATAGATTTTAAGCCAATCGAAATATCAATAATTCTAGATAACCTTATTGATAATGCGTATAAAGCAGGAGCGACAAAAATCGAATTCAATATTAGAAGGCTCGAAAGCAATATTCTTCAAATCGAGGCTCGCGATAATGGAATGGGATTGGATCCAACGATTCAGATTGAAGAATCGATTTTTGAGAAAGGAGTGACAACAACTAGCGGGTCTGGGTTGGGTCTTTACCATGTTCGACAGCTGTTAGAGAAATTGAAAGGTGTCATCACTCTCGGCGACTCAAGCATTTCTGGTACTGTGTTCAACATTAAAATATATAAATAATGGATCTCAAATATAGAATATTGTGGTTTGACAATCAGCCGCAAGAGGTGACAGGCGCAGAAAGTGTTATCAAAGCCAACCTCACCAGTGTGGGAATTTCCCTTGAAGTAACGTGGGTTAGCAAATTTGATGAGGACACCCTTAACCCACACTTAACAACCTTAAGAAATTACACACCGTACGATCTGATCGTCGTGGACTATGATTTGGGTTCATCAAAAGGAGATGCTCTCTTACAACGTTTGAGAAGATATACTTCTGTAGAAATGGTGTTTTATAGCGCGATAGGTGCACAAAAACTCCGAGAGGCGTTGATCACTAAAAAAATAGACGGAATATTTTGTTTGAACAGAGATCAGCGACTCGGGCAAGAGATGTTCGCTATTGTTAAGTGTACGTTGAGGCGTTTCTTTCATCCGAATTATATTCGTGGTTTGGTTGTTGGTGCGGTGAGCGAAATTGATTACCTTTTAGTAGAATCGATCGAGCACCTTTTGACTATACCTGCGATGCCTGAAAAAGAAGAAATGAAAAACCGTATATTAGAGGCGCAAAAGAGTTATTTAGACCAATCAGTAGGCGAGCAAGCAAAGGCTGAATCCAAACCTTTTGACCGTTTATTAAAAAAAGCAAATCTAAAGATTAAGGTCGATATGCTAATTTACCTGCTCGAACAACAAGGAGGAAGAATTGCTATAGAGGCGAAAGAAATAGTTTCTTTATTCATGGATGAAATAAATGAAAATAGAATTGAATTCGCACATGCAAAAACTGAGGAGGTTAATGGATTGCCTGTTTTTCGGGATCGCAATCGAGGTAAAGTTTGGGACACTTCAGAGATGGAAAATTTGATACGAAATATACAGAAACATAAGAACGCTATGATGAGTATTCGATCATGTCGGGAAGAATAAGTTTGAGATCAAAGGGGGCTGCGTCGATTAAACGTTATCAACGCTGCTCCTTATGTTAAATCATGGTGTAGTAAACCTGCGGGCAATTCTAACAATCAAACATTTCCCTTTCAGCTCCGAGATTCACGGCCCAACAAAAAAGCCCAGCAAGTTGCAGGGCTTTCTCAGATTTAGTAGATCAAAAAAATCAAACGTCAATATTCCCAGCCCTCAGCGCATTCCCCTCAATAAACGCACGACGTGGTTCTACGTCGTCGCCCATTAGGGTCGTAAAGATCTGATCCGCAGCAATTGCGTCTTCGATTTGTACTTTGAGTAAGCGGCGTACTTTTGGGTCCATGGTGGTTTCCCAGAGTTGGTCTGGGTTCATTTCGCCTAGTCCTTTGTAGCGCTGTTTGGAGACGCCGCGTTCGGCTTCTTCGCGTAGCCAGAGCATGGCGTGGTGGAAGTCTTGTACGGCGACTTCTTTCATGCGCTCGCCTTCGCCGCGGCGGATGAAGGCGCCTTCGCCTAACAAGCCTTTGAAGGTTTGTGCAGCGTTTTCTAATACTTTGTAATCGCTGCTGTCGACGAAGTCGGCGTCGATGCTGCTGACTTTGACGTTACCGTGGTACATGCGTTCTATGCGCAGGCTGAATGCGCCTGAGAGTTCGTCGCTGCGAACGACGGCTTTCACCGCTGGGTCGTTCATGGCTTTGGTGAGCTCTTGTGCGGATTGTTCTGCGTGTTCTGCATTGTCTAATTTGAGTACCACGCCGGTCATGATGGCAGTCAAGGCGGCGCGGTCGATGACGCGGGTTAAGCGTGTCATGATGGCATTGGCTAAGTTGAATTGGCGTACCAGTTCGCCGAGTGCTTCGCCGACGATCGGTTCTGCGCCTGTGCTTGGGGTGAGTGCTGCGCCGTTCAATGCCACGGTGGTCATGTAGATCGCTTCTTCGGCGTCATCTTTCAGATAACGTTCGTCACGACCTGCTTTGACTTTGTACAGCGGTGGTTGTGCGATGTAGATGTGGCCGCGTTCAACCAAGGATGGCATTTGGCGGTAAAACAGCGTCAACAACAGCGTACGAATGTGGGCACCGTCGACGTCCGCATCGGTCATGATAATGATGCGGTGGTAGCGCAGTTTTTCGACATTGAATTCGTCTGGGCCGATGCTGGTGCCGAGTGTAGCGATCAATGTGGTGATCTGTTCGCTCGACAGCATTTTTTCGAAGCGTGCTTTTTCTACGTTCAAAACTTTACCGCGCAAAGGCAGAATCGCTTGGAATTTGCGATCACGGCCTTGTTTGGCTGAACCACCCGCAGAGTCACCCTCGACGATGTAGAGTTCGCACAGCGCTGGGTCTTTTTCTTGGCAGTCGGCCAGTTTGGAAGATAAGCCCAAACCGTCCATTACGCCTTTACGGCGGGTGAGTTCACGCGCTTTACGCGCTGCTTCACGCGCACGTGCTGCTTCGACGATCTTGCCGCAAATGATTTTGGCATCGTTTGGCTTTTCCATTAAGAATTCGGTCAAAGTTTTGGTGACGATTTCTTCGACTGGGCCGCGCACTTCGGATGAGACCAATTTGTCTTTGGTTTGTGAACTGAATTTTGGTTCTGGTACTTTGACAGACAAGACACAAGTTAAGCCTTCGCGCATATCGTCGCCAGAGACTTCGACTTTGGCTTTTTTCGCGAATTCGTGTTCTTCGATGTATTTGTTGATGACGCGTGTCATCGCTGCACGCAAACCGGTGAGGTGAGTACCACCGTCGCGTTGCGGAATATTATTGGTAAAGCACAGCACTTGTTCATTGTAGGCGTCGTTCCATTGCATAGAAACGTCGACAGTAATGTTGGTGCCTTGGTCCGACATTTTTTCGCCAGTGGCTTGGAAAATGGTTGGATGCAAAACGGATTTGTTTTTGTTGATGTATTCCACGAAACCGCGTGTACCACCTTCAAACGCAAACAATTCTTCTTTGCCTGTGCGATGGTCGTTCAACTTGATGCGTACGCCGTTGTTCAAGAAGGACAGTTCGCGAATACGTTTCGCTAAAATTTCGTAGTGGAATTCAACATGCGTGAAGATTTCTTCGTCTGCCCAGAAGTGTACTTCGGTACCGCGTTTGTCGGTATCGCCGATGACTTTGATTGGAGAGCAGAGTACGCCGTCGATCGTTTCTAATTCGCGGTTTTGTACGACGCCTTTTGAAAATTCCATCGTATGCAATTTGCCATCGCGACGGATCGTCAATTTCAATAATTTAGACAGCGCGTTCACGCAAGACACACCCACGCCGTGCAAACCACCAGACACTTTGTAAGAGTTTTGGTCGAACTTACCACCCGCGTGCAACTCGGTCATGACGATCTCTGCCGCGCTACGTTTGGGTTCGTGCTTGTCGTCCCACTTGATACCGGTAGGAATACCGCGACCGTTATCGGTGATGGAAATCGAATTGTCGGTATGAATCGTGACGTTGATTTCGGTACAGTGGCCTGCCAAAGATTCGTCGATGGAGTTATCCAAGACTTCGAAAACTAAGTGATGCAAACCGGTGCCATCAGAGGTATCGCCAATGTACATGCCGGGGCGCTTACGCACGGCTTCGAGACCTTCGAGAATTTGAATCGAGGACGCACCATAACTGGCAGATGCTGCGGCACTTGCTGGTTCTGGAACGGCTGGTGTGTTGTCTTGGGTATTCTCTGACATGGCTACCTTCTGAAATTAACAAGCAGCTTTTGGCTGCGATTTTTTAGTGCTTTGTTTTGTTTTTTAGCTCCCTCTCCCGCAAGCGGGAGAGGGTTGGGGTGAGGGTGGTTGAGTACGTAGAAAAACCAAAATTGTGATGGAATCTTAAGATTGATTTCTTTCACACTCATGGATTGCTGAACGCCCCTCATCCCCGACCCTTCTCCCGTTCACGGGAGAAGGGAGGTTTGTTACATCAAATCCGCATCGGCATGACAACGTATTTGAAATCACCATTCTCAGGAATTGTGATCAAAGCAGATGAATTGGAATCACCCAAAGCGATATTGATTTGATCGACTTTGAGGTTGTTCAAGACATCTAACAAATATGTCACGTTAAAGCCGATATCGACGCTATCGCCGCCGTAATCGATTTCGATTTCTTCGACCGCTTCTTCTTGATCCGCATTGGTGGACAAGATGCGCATTAAACCTGGTTCGATCACGCAACGTACGCCTTTGAATTTGTCCGAAGTCATAATCGCGACACGTTGCAAAGAGCGCAGGAGTTTTTCACGGCTTAAGGTGAAATTGTTTTTGTAACCTTTAGGGATCACACGATTGAAGTCAGGGAATTTGCCTTCGACTAATTTGGAAATCAATTCGATATCCGCGAATGTCAATTTAACCTGGTTGTTGGCGATGTCGAGTTGAACTGGTTCGTCTTTGTCTTCTAACAGACGCTGCAATTCCAAAATCGTTTTGCGTGGAATGATGACTTCTTGACGCGCGAATTCTTGTTCGACTTCGACTTGTGCATAGGCCAAACGGTGACCGTCAGTTGCCACTGCAATCACGTTTTTACCATCAACGACTAATAACAAACCGTTCAAATAGTAACGAATATCTTGCTGCGCCATGGAGAAATGCACCATGTTGAACAAATGCTTCAAAGCTTTTTGCGGCAAGCTGACGCTGGCATTGAAATGTTCCGCTTGGGCGACGGTTGGAAATTCTTCCGCTGCCAAAGTCTGCAAAGAGAAACGCGATTTGCCGGATTGCACGGTCATCTTTTTGTTGTCGAGCTTCAAGGTGACGTCATTGTCATCAGGCAGTGCGCGCAAAATGTCGAGTAATTTGCGTGCTGCAACCGTGGTCGCAGTCACTTCGCCACCCGAACCGATTTCCGCATGCGTAGTAATTTGGACTTCAATATCGGTCGATAAAAAGGACACTTTTTCGCCGTCTTTGCGGATGAGAATATTGGCCAGAATCGGCAAAGTGTGCCGACGCTCGACAATACCACTCACAATTTGCAGGGGCCGTAAGAGGGTATCCCTGTGGGTTTTGACCAATTGCATTTTATATCCTCACTTGTTTATCAATGTTAAAGGATGCTTCATTACTGGATGCCGTGTTGTGACACGGATCGAGTAACACATAACTACTCTTACATTGGGAGGACTTGCGAAAAACTGCCCATCATTTGTGTGGCCAATTTTACGTAAATCCTACGCCGGGTTTTGCTGCTACATACTACTTACTCTTATCTATACTCCCCTCTCCCGCTTGCGGGAGAGGGAACATTTAAGTTGCCAATTACCCCTTCAAAGTCTGCTCCAACACATGAATCTCATGGTTGCACTCAGGACTTTTCGCTCTATCTGCCGCAATCTTGCGTACTGCGTGCAGTACGGTTGTGTGATCGCGACCACCAAATAATTCGCCAATTTCCGGCAAACTTTTTTGCGTTAATTCTTTTGCCAAATACATCGCAATCTGACGTGGTCGCGCGATATTCGCTGGCCTACGTTTGGAATACATATCTGCGACTTTGATATTGAAAAAATCCGCGACGGTCTTCTGAATATTCTCTACCGAGATTTGGCGGTTTTGTACGGACAACAAATCTTTCAAGGCTTCTTTGACGACATCAATCGTGATGTCTTTGCCGTGGAAGCGCGAATACGCCAAGATTTTGCGCAAAGCACCTTCGAGTTCACGCACATTGGAGCGTAAATGTTTAGCGACGAAGAAAGCAACATCGTCAGAAAACTGTACGCCTTCGGTGTAGGCTTTCTTCAATAAAATCGCGACGCGCATTTCGAGTTCTGGTGGTTCAATCGCCACCGTCAAACCCGAATCAAAACGTGAAATCAAGCGGTCATCCATCCCCGAAATTTCTTTCGGATAAGTATCGCTGGTGATAATGATTTGTTTCTTGGCGGCGATCAGGGCTTCAAATGCATAGAAGAACTCTTCTTGCGTACGGCTCTTACCGCCAAAGAATTGAATATCGTCGATTAGTAATAAATCGAGTGAATGGTAGTAACGTTTGAAATCGTCGAACCCTTTTTTCTGATATGCCGTCACCACATCGCGCACATATTGTTCGGCGTGGATGTAACGAATCCGTGCATTCGGTTTGTCGTGCAAAATTTGATTGCCAATTGCGTGAATCAAATGCGTCTTACCCAAGCCAACGCCACCATATAAAAATAGCGGGTTATACGATACGCCAGGATTATTCGCCACTTGAATTGCCGCCGCACGCGCTAATTGATTCGCTTTACCAGTGACAAAACTATCAAAAGTGAGATCGAAATTAATTCGTGAATTATCACGACGTGGCGCTGTTTCTGGAATTGGACTTGGTGCGACTAAGTCATTACTACCAATTTGCGATGTACGTTGACCATGATCAGCACCATTGTCTTGCCCAGCATTGGCCGGTGGTGTGGTGGTCGAGATCGGTTTTTTGCCTGCGCGTGGATCGATGATGAATTCGACATTCACCGTATCATCCCAAAATTGCGCAGCGAATTCGGAAATGCGACTTGCGAATTGGGCTTTGACCCAATCCAGTTTAAAGCGATTCGGTGCACCAATACGCAGCAGACCTTCTTCAAAGTCCACCACGGTCAATGGTTTAATCCAAGCACTAAATTGCTGAGGCGTGAGTTCCTGTTCAAGTTGTGAGGAGCAGGCTTGCCAGAAATTTTCCATGAATCGCTTTACTGTTTATTTGGTTTTTGTTCTTTTCAAAATTGGCTTCGTGCTTTTTCTCTATCTAACTATCAAGCTAACAGGAGGTCGCACGCTTTCAATTCCACTTTTATTTGAATGCTGCCTTGACCGTAATTGGGTGCCCACTTGTTATACGCCACCTTGCGCTTTGTCACACGATTCAACCATAGACAAGTTACTTACTCGCCATCACCAACAGCTTTTATATTTAGATCAAACAGTGGTGAATTGGGACCCGTGATTCAACTAAAAACAGTGTTTTTTTGATTACGTGAAGCAATACTTCGGATCCCTCTATTCTACCCTCCGCGCGTCGAGTTATCCACAGGAGAGGTAAAATTTCTTTTGAGTAACACTTCCGCAAAACGAAGAAAAAGAACCAAATGGATTGACAGTAGACTTGTAAATGGTGTCTAATTACGGGTTCCCTACCCTGTTTTGTTAGATGTGTACTTTAATTGTCTTGACGCTATCTCTATAGTTCGTCGAGCGCAAAGCGGAAGTCACAAGATGAAACTAAGCATGAGCAGCGGTTTTGGGGCAGTAATGGTGTGAATAGCGTGTTGCTATTGTTTATTGAGTACCTTTCCATAACAAGGTGACATCAAAGCAACGGCGCAATGCACTATTACCCGTAATTCCGATTTATTTTTTGCTCAAATAGTGAGATCAACATGAAACGTACTTATCAACCTTCCGTAGTTCGTCGTAAGCGCACGCACGGTTTCCGCGCTCGTATGGCAACACGTGGTGGCCGCGCAGTTTTGAACGCACGTCGTGCTAAAGGCCGTAAGCGCCTAGCAGCTTAATCGGCATCCAATAAATCCAATTCTAGGGGATATTGCCGCGTTGTTTGTCCTCGCAATACTTTGCTTTAGAGCTTAGCAATTGCTGCGGGAAACGCCTTGCACTATCTCCCTATAATTGAATTTCTTGAATACCGAGCGACTAGTCGGATACATCGTCAATTAGTTGATTCAATAGGTTTAAAAATTATTGTGACTAATTTGACTGCCAATCCTGACCTAGCTCAATATCAGTTGTCCGGCGGTAGTTTTGCGCGGGAGCGACGAATTCTTAAAGCGGATGAATTTTCATCCGCTTTTCGTTTACGTCCTGTGCAAAAGACAGCACATTTTGTATTATATGCTCGCGCAAATGCACTGCCGCACGCCCGTCTCGGGGTAGTAGCGGCAAAGCGATTTGCTCCGCGAGCGGCGACACGCAATATGATCAAGCGTGTGACACGCGAAATTTTTCGACAGTCTGAATTGATGAAGGTGGATTGCATTGTGCGCTTATCTAAGCCAGTCAATAGCAAAGCCGGTCCTGCCACGAATGCGCAATTAAAGCGGGACTTGCGGGACGAAGTCTTGCGTCTGTTCGTTTCGCAACGTGTTGCCTTATCTTCTACTTCGCTCCCAGAGTCACACACATGAAACGCTTGTTAATTCTGATCTTGCGTGGATATAAATTGGCGATCAGTCCGATGTTGGGCCAAAATTGTCGGTTTTATCCTAGTTGTTCAGAATACGCAATGGAGGCGATTCGTGAATATGGCGCGGCGAAAGGCTCATTGATGGCCGGTAAACGACTTTGCAAATGCCATCCTTGGCACCCTGGAGGTATTGACTTGGTGCCGCCCAAAAGTGGTGTTGCCAGCGACGACACGGGATGTAAATTAGAGGATGATCATCAATGCTCGCCAGCCGATTTAAATTTTGTACAAGGTGGGGATGAAATTCTGACAAAAGACCCCACATCAACTCGTCAACAACTGATCTAAATTGATCGAAATTGATCTAATAAGCAAGTCATTAACCTTCCCGATCTTTAACATCTATACAAGTGGATAAAATGGATATAAAGCGTACCGTCCTCTGGGTTATTTTCTCGATGTCTCTGTTACTCCTTTGGGATAACTGGATGAAGCATAATGGAAAACAATCCATGTTTTTCCCTACGCAAAATCAACAGGCGAAAAACGCGAGTGCTTCCGCAGTTGCGGCAGCGGCTCCCGCTGCTGGTAATGCATCTAATGCTGTAACTGATGCGGTTGCTGCAGCAATTGTACAAGCGGTAAAGAGCGAGACGATTACCATTACAACGGATTTGATCAAGGCTGACATTGACACAATCGGTGGTGAAATTAAGCGTTTGGAATTATTGAATTATCCAGATAGCCACGAGCCTAAGAAAAACGTGGTGTTATTTGATCACCATGCGGGTCGAACACGAATCGAAGAAACTAGCTTTTTTGGGTTCTTTAAAGGCACCAAGGAAGTTCCTGTCCCACCCCGCACGTATGCTGCACAAACAGGTTTGTTGGGAGGCAATTTCCCTAACCATAAATCCGGTTTTGTTGCATTGCCAGGCCCACGCACATTAGATGGTGCGAATGAATTGAGTCTAGTGTTGGAGTCAGAACAAGCAGGCGTTAAACTCACAAAAACACTGGTCTTCAAAAAAGGCAGTTATGTGATTGACGTGAAACACACGGTCGTAAACACAACAGCTGCGCCAATTAGTCCGTCGTTATATTTGCAGTTGATCCACGACGGAACCAAACCTACTTCAGGCGGCATGTTTTCCGGACAGACCGAGTTCTATGCCCCAGCGGTGTACACCGAAGCGAAACATTTCCAAAAGTTAAATTTTGAAGATATTGAAAAACGCCACGGTAAATCCGATGCGAAGCCAGATCACGAAACCAAAGCGGATAACGGTTGGATTTCAATGATTGAACACTTCTTTGTTTCTGCATTCATTCCAGAGGATAAAGTTCAGCGCGAAATTCGTACAGAACGTGTGCGTGACAATATCTATTCGATCAGCTCAGTCATTCCATTAGGTAATGTCGCAGCAGGTGCAAGTGTCACATCAAACGCGCGCTTGTATTCTGGCCCACAAGAGTCTGCTATCTTAGAAAAAGTCGCACCTGGTATGGATTTGGTGAAGGACTATTGGTATTTCGCGATGATTGCAAAGCCGATGTTCTGGATCATGGAGTTGATTCATAAAGTCTTGGGTAACTGGGGTTGGACGATCGTCGTATTTACCATTGCCATTAAATTAGCTTTATTCCCATTGTCAGCGGCGGGTTATCGCAGTATGGCAAAGATGAAAGTCGTGACGCCAAAAATGACGGCTTTGAAAGAAAAATACAAGAATGAGCCGCAAAAGTTGAATATGGCGATGATGGAACTTTACAAGACCGAGAAAATTAATCCTCTTGGTGGTTGCTTACCCATCTTGATTCAAATGCCAATCTTCTTGTCTTTGTATTGGGTCTTGCAAGCATCGGTTGAAATGCGTGGCGCGCCTTGGATGGCTTGGATTACTGATTTGTCAAAACCAGATCCTTATTTGGTATTGCCAATTCTGTATGCGATTTCGATGTATATCACAACGAAATTGAGCCCAGCACCAGCGGATCCAGTGCAGGCGAAAATGATGTTGTTCATGCCTTTATTGTTCTCCATCATGTTCTTTTTCTTCCCATCGGGCTTGGTATTGTATTGGGTAGTCAATAACGTTTTATCGATCGGTCAGCAATGGGTAATCAATAATAAAATTGTTCCGCCCGAGCATCGCTAAAATAGTTTGTTCTTGAACTGAAAAAGCCCATGATTCATGGGCTTTTTTATTCCTCCCGGCGCGTTTTTTTGCTGCAGATCATGTCGCGTTTACGACACAAATGGCATGATATGACGCATTAGAATGTCAATAGATTTCTGAATAGCAAAGATAAAATTCCTTATGACCCATACTTATGACAGCACCCCTATCGTTGCAATTGCGACCGCTCCTGGACGTGGTGGTATTGGCGTCGTGCGAATTTCTGGTAAAGACTTAAGTGCAATCACGCAAAATCTTTTTCGTGACATTGTCTTAAAGCCGCGCCATGCGACCTATCTTGATTTCAAGCAGGCGGATGGCACCGTGATTGACCAAGGTTTGGTGATCGCATTCAAGGCGCCGCATTCTTACACAGGCGAAGAGGTTTTGGAGTTACAAGGTCACGGTGGCCCCGTGGTCATGCAAATGTTGTTGAGTCGTTGTTTGGAAGCCGGTAGAGAACATGGTCTGCGCTTGGCTGAGCCCGGTGAATTCACCCAACGCGCCTTTATGAATGACAAGCTTGATTTGGCCCAAGCGGAAGCAGTGGCCGACTTGATCGAAGCATCGACCGAAGCTGCAGCAAAATCTGCATCGCAATCGATGTCAGGTGCCTTCTCCAAGGTTATTCATGCCTTGGTTGAAAAAGTCGTGCATCTGCGGATGTTGGTGGAAGCGACTTTAGATTTTCCTGAGGAAGAAATCGATTTTTTGGAAAAGTCTGATGCTCGCGGCCAATTGAGCGACATTCAAAAAGCCCTACGCGCAGTATTTGAACAAGCCGCACAAGGTGCATTATTGCGTGAGGGCTTGAATGTCGTTTTAGCGGGACAACCGAATGTGGGTAAGTCGTCATTATTGAATGCTCTTGCTGGCGATGACATTGCTATCGTTACACCGATTGCAGGGACGACTCGAGATAAAGTTACAGAAACCATACACATTGAGGGTATTCCCTTGAATATCATCGATACCGCTGGTATTCGCCATGATCATGACGAGGATGGGGTGAATGATCGACTAGCCAATCGCATCGATGCAGTTGAGCGCATCGGTATTGAACGCACTTGGGCCGAGGTTCAAAAAGCTGATGTGATCTTGCATTTGCTCGATGCCAGCCGTGGACCGACTCGCGCAGATGAAGAGATTGCTGCCCGATTTCCCGCAGAGATACCTGTCATTTGTGTGTGGACCAAGATTGATATTTCAGGACATCATCCAAGCGTTGATAATGTTGGTGATCTCACGCAGATCTATTTATCCGCACAAGAGCACTTAGGGATGGACTTGTTACGCCAAGAATTATTACGTATCGCAGGTTGGCAACAAACTGGTGAATCCTTGTACTTGGCGCGTGAACGTCATCTGATCGCACTGAAGCATGCGCATGAACACTTGGAGCAAGCAGCCGAGTATGCCGCACAAAATGATCAATCCCTCGATTTATTCGCAGAAGAATTACGTCTGACTCAAGATCGATTAAACAGCATTACTGGGGAATTTACCTCTGATGATTTACTCGGGGTTATTTTTTCTCGATTCTGCATCGGTAAATAAAGTCAGCGGTAGGCTTTGCAATGGGATAAATCAAGCGGATGAAAATCATATAGGATCTTCATCCGCTTTGTCCCTAGAGGCGATACGACAAGCGTACACGGAAGGCATTTGAATGATTGCCTTCGTTGCTGCGGTAATAACCGTAGTTCAAAATAACAACCCAACCGCTTTCTAACAATAAATCACCGCCAATTCCCATGTGGAATAGGCGTCGATCTAACTCACTACCTTTGATGATATAGGCAGGACTATCCAGATTGTCGAGATAGTTCATGCGTGTGTCGTCATGCTTACCAAGATCGCGTTGATACTCCAAGCGCAGACGAGGAGTTAATTCGCCCCAAGACGTTTTAATTAATGTTTCGGTGTTGGCACCGAGTGTGGTGCGACGGCTATCAAAGCTTTGCGCTTGGTACGCCAATCCGCTGCTCGCATTGCCTGTTTCGGAGTAGGCACCGATGGTCATCACCGAACGATCTAAACGCAGGTACGGCGATATTTTGAATTGCGTGAAGTTGATATCAAAACCCACCGATGTCGACCCCATTTTTTGTTTTCCACTCCATTTACCTGTGTGTTGTTGACTGTTGTTTGGGGCCGCACGCCAAATTTCATTCGGTGGACCGGACAAGCCGCTGCTGGAATTCGTAACATTGGCAATACGGGTGTAGTCGCTTTGAATGTCGTTGACTCCGATGACCCAGGAAAAATGCCAAGCGGGAAATGGGCTGAGTTGGCCGTACTGGCTGATATTGCGAGCATTTGCCACCATGGTCGTTGCTAGACCCGGCAATTCCCCCCGATTGCTCGCATACCCCAAGCCAAAACCGAGTACAGTTTCCGGATTGCCCACGCAGCGATCACCGCCTATGCTCATGCCGCCGTTACTTTGTTTAATAGCATAGTCGCTGGCAATTGAGCTAAAAGAATTCAGCCCGCTCACCCATAGACTTAATCTCCCACATTCGTCTGCTTGCTTCTTTTTTTCTGTTTCATTTCTGAGTGCTGAATATTGACTAGAAATTTCGTGCAAGCGGCTGTTGAAATTCTCTAACTGCAATCGTTCAAATTGATTGATCACCGCCGCCTTCGCTACTTGAAGTGCTTGAATCGCTTTGTCCTGAGTTGGATCGGGCCGTGCTGTGACGGTGATGCCTATCAATGCTGGTGCTGAGTTGAGGCCATTTGCATTCACCATCACGCGCATTTGGTCCACGCCAGCATAATTCAAATCTGCGCGTATGGTGAGCCTGCTATCATTTAATACGGCAATTCCATGCGCTGGCTGACTGATAATCTGGAATGTCGTCGCCGCGCCTGCCGTATTGCTCACTAAACTAGATAGATCGAGGCTGACAGTATTGCCTGCCAAGACTACCAGGTTTGCATTCCGTATTTCGGGTGGCTTGGCCTTAATTACCACAGTCACCGTAACGGGCGCGGAGCTTCCCGCAGAATTCGTCGCAACATAGCTAAAGCTATCTGTCCCGATAAAATTGAGTGTGGGCGTATACCTAATTTCCAATCCACTCACGCTTGCTGTTCCGTGACTTGCTGGCGTTATGATACGCAAATTATCGACTGCGCCAGAGATGATCGGACGGATGATACTCACACCATCGTTTACATTGAGAGTCAGCTCACCCGGTTGTGCGACGGGTGCGATCTGTTTGATGATCAGACTAGCGATTGCTTCGTTGGATTTGCCACTCGCATTAGTGGCGATGTAGCTAAAGCTGTCGTCACCACTAAAGTCTTTGTTCGGCGTATAAATAAAGTTTTGTCCATTCACACTGACCGTGCCGTGGATAGGCATTTTGCTGATGCTCAGTTGCACAAATTTCCCTGTCACGCTAGCGGCAATGCTATTCGCATTGCTGTTCGCCATGACCTCGGCGTTAATCGGATTGGCGATGGGTAATGGCAAAGGTTTGATGTTGATACTAATGAGTGCTGGTGTGGATCGGGAATTGGCATTCTTCGCAATATACGTGATGCTATCTGATCCACTGTACCCGGAGCTTGGTGTAAATAAAATGGCTTTGCCACTGATTGTGGCATTGCCATGTTGAGGAGGTGTGACGATCTCTATATCGCTTGCTGCGGCGCTGATTTGTGTTTGTATCAGATTTGCTTGGCTATTTGCCTCAACGCTGATTGAGAGTGGGTTTGCAGTCAGCGGAGCGCTAATTACGTTGATGTAAATCGGAACGGCTTCTGAATTGCCAGAAAAATTGCTCGCTACGAGCATGATGATGTCGCGTCCAATAAAGGCTTTGTTCGGCGTGTAAATCAAGGATTTACCCTTAATTTGAGCAATCCCATTTTGTGGCCCCGATTGAATTGACAGTGAAGTGCTGTTGCTAGAGACCAGTAAGTTGATTTGGTTTGCTTGAGAATCACTATAAACCTCGTTGACAGTAGATTCTAAAGTGGGGCCTTCACCAAGGACAGTAATGCTGACCGTTACAGCAACTGGAAAACCATCTGCATTGTTGAAGGTATAAGTGAAAGCATCCATTCCCATGTAACCAGGCGTGGGCGTGTAGAGAAAGACAAAATCGGAAAAAGTCAGGGTACCGTGTATCGGTCCGCTCGTGACAGTAATGTTCGATGTCGCAGGGTCACCAATATAAAATGCGTTCAGCGCATTATTATTGCTATTCGAGTCGACTGACATCGTCAAGCCAGTGATGGGATCGCCCTGCGCTCGCGATTCTGATAGAGCGGTGCAATTGAGCAGAATGATGATCAGGCCATAACATCCTAGCCTTAGCCAGCGATGACCTCGAATATTTGATACAAATGACATAGAGAACTCCAATTGGTTCTTGGTTTAATCCCAGCTAGTAAGCTGTCTGATCGAACTTCAATGCAGTGCGTTTTGGACTGGTTTCAAGATTACTCGCGCGATTGATTTTAAGTGCGCGCAAAGACAGGATAGCGTTGTGAAAATTAATTGTGCTATTAGTTCTTGGTGAGTGTCAATTGATAGTTCGATCGTAGATTGATTGCTTATTGTCTCGATAGATCGCATTTGCCCAATTACTGTGGCGATTTCAACCGGCGCGCAGCATTGCTTGATTGATAAAGTTGCCATATCGAGAGGGAAACGTGTAGAGTGCCAATTTTATCCGCAAAGAATGAAGGAGTAGGGAATGGATTGGACCTCAGGTTATGCTTCTGATTTGGTTTACACAGCAGGGTTTTATCGCGAACAAAGCCCAGTCTATCTGAATTATGGTTGCATTTTGAATGGGATAGAGCCAGTTGACCTAGATCGCGAATTTACCTATTTTGAGTTAGGTTTTGGACGTGGTGTCACGTCGAATTTATTAGCAGCATCCCATCCCAATGGGCGTTTTTACGCCGCCGATTTTAACCCTGCCCATGTCGCTGGCGCACGACAGATCGCTGCGGCTGCCGAACTGGATAATCTACGCTTACTTGAAAACAGCTTTGAAGAATTGGCGAAAGGCGCGGTCGCCGATTTACCGCAATTTGATTTCATTACATTGCACGGTATTTACACCTGGGTGACTGCTGAAAATCGCCAATATATCGTCGATTTCCTGACGCGTTATTTGAAACCCGGCGGTATTGTTTATCTGAGCTATAACGCAATGCCGGGTTGGGCATCGTCATTGCCTTTACAGCGATTGATCGTTGATCACGCAGAGCTGAATCCTGCGCGCAGCGACGTGCAGATGGATAATGCGAGCGATTTCATCGCAAAACTGAGTAGCTTGAATCCTGCCTATTTAGCCAATAATTTGAGTGCTGAGTCACGTGTTAAGAAATTAAAAACGGCAAAGAAGAATTACTTAGTGCACGAGTATATGCACAAACATTGGCAGCCTATGTACCATGCGGATGTTGCGCGTGATCTAGCTAACGCGAAACTTGAATACGTCGGTTCTGCAGAATTGCATAATGTTTACCGCGGCTTGTATTTGAACCCAGACCGCATGGCATTCTTAAATTCCATCAGTGATCCAACCATGCGCGAAACGGTGGTGGACTATATGACCAATACCGCATTCCGTAAAGACATTTTCGTACGTGGTGCGCGTCGGATCAATAGTGCGCGTCAGGCAGAATTGTTGAATACAGCGGGTATCGCTTTGTCGATTCCTGCCAAAGATTTGGCAACCAAAGTTAGTCTCGTCAATTGTGAATTTACTGGTAGTTCACAAATTTATGATCCGGTTTTTGAAGCAATTAAGGATGGTCCAAAGACTATCCGAGAATTGAGTGAATTGCCTTCGATGCGAGGTAAGAAAATTTCGACGATCGCCGAAATTGTGACTTTGCTTGTTGCGTCGAATCAAGTATCGATTTTCTTTGAGTCGAGAAAATCGCTCGATAAGGCGGCGGCAAAACGAATGAATGCTGTGATCGCAAAGCAGGTTCAGTATGGCGATGAATTTCATGCATATTGTTCAACTTTGACAGGCTGTGGCGTCAGTGCAAGCTATCAAGAAAATCTCCTATTGTGGGCAATGTTAAATCATCCTGGTATAGAAGATGCGGAGAAACTCGCGCGCTTTGCAGTTCGAATTTTGTACGCACAAAATCTGCAATTACTCAAAGACGGCAAAGCAATTGTCGGTGATGAAGAAAATGCGCTTGAATTACAAGCACAATTTGCGCAATTCATTGAGCATAAAGTCCCAGTGTGGAAATCCTTAGGCTTGTTTTAGGCCAAAAAGCGAAGCTGCATAGGAATTGCAAATCCTAAGAAAAGCCCGTGAAAACATCACGGGCTTTTTTATTGGTTGATTCTCCACTCTTGTTTTGACTCGAAAACTTGACGTGAGACTTCGCAGCCGTCTGGGAAATGTTGCATAAAGTCGGCGCGCAAGGCGTTCGCATGGGCTGCAATATAGCGATCATAGTCAGCCCGCTTCGGGGTTTGATAGCAAGTGCGAAAATGTCCCTCTTCATTCTGTTCAAATTGAATAAAAGTGAAACACAGAGTGTCCCAGATTTCGGGGATATGTTTTTCGCGCATGTAGCGTTCAAAAGCAGCTTGCAAATCGGTACGAACTTTGACGGTGACTTCATAGCTAAGCATGATAGTTTTCCTTGAATTGCATTCTTTTGTTTGGGAAAGGGCGCGTTGCTCAATATCTTTTGAACAGCGCTCTCTATTAATTTTTATTTATTATATTGCTTCTTTAATACAGCTGCTCCTAGGAGTGCATTACAAAATACAACGCAAGCGTTGCTTTTCGACATCTTTCCAGATAAAAACTTGCTGTGCTGCACGCGATCGCCAAATTGCACGCCTATACTGGTTTTACACCAGTCAACTTGCCTAGGCAACAGACTGGGTGAGCTTGTCAATTTGGTTGATTCACAATAGAGGAGCAAAAAATGGGAAGAGTGAAAACAGTCAGTATTCGTAGTGCACTTGCTTTTTTGTGTTTTTCGGGAGTTTCAGGCGTTAGCCAGGCGATTGACTTTACATATTCAGGCTTCGGCAATATCACTGCGGGTCGTGTCTTTAGTGCTGCTGGTTTAGAGACCGGCTTTCCGGACAATACAAAGTGGCAATGTCCTTGTTATATCGCGGATTACTCGCATGGTAGTGTCTATGAAAAACGGTGGAATTTTGCACCGGAATCGCGTTTTGGATTTCAAGGTACCGCGAGCTTTACCGATAATTTTTCGTTCACTGGCCAGTTGATGGCTAGGCATGCGGCAGGAGACGCGGATCTCGCTGTTGAGCAAGCGTTTTTTAGTTACAACATTAGCCCGAAATTCACGCTGCAAGTAGGAAGAAAACGTTTGCCGCTGTTTTTCTATTCTGACTTCCAAGACGTGGCTTTTGCTTATAATTGGGCGCGTGTGCCGCCCGATGTTTATGGCTGGCCAGTCGTCAATTACAACGGCGCAAATTTGACCTTCCGCGACGATATTGGCGGATGGGCAGTTAAATCAACAGTCTATGTTGGGAAAGAACATTCGAAAGAAGTGCCAATTGCGAAACTAGGCGATCCATCTCGCGTCGATGTCGAGTGGGATAATATGTATGGCATCGATTTAGAATTGAATCGAGATTGGTTTACAGCGCGTGCTGCGATAAATAAATCTAAGCAGCGACGATTGCGTTTAGGCCCAAATGGTTTGGAGCAATTCTCACCAGATCCAGTGGAATTTGGTAAGTCTTCGCCACAAACTTATTCGTCCTTGTCGCTCAATGTTGATCGTGACAATTTAGTCGTCCGTAGTGAATTTTCTCGAGTCAATGCAGCGCCAGCACGAGGTAGTTATAAAGGTTATCTGATCGGCGCGGGTTATCGAATGGGCGACTTTTTGCCAATGCTGACCGTCAGTCGTTTGAACGCATATGGGTCGACTGGTGCTCCAGAAGAAGTGGATAGAAATATTGGCGTGAGTATGCGCTACCAGTTAAGTGATGGCAGTGCTTTGAAATTACAGTTGGACCGCAGCCGCTGGGATTTCTTAAATGGTACGGACAATACGCGTAAATTAATTACAGTCTCGTACGACTTTACTTTCTAAGGGAGCGCTAACATGAAATTTTCCTTAAAAAAGTCGACCCTTCAAACCTTGATGTTCGCCCTTGGTGGAAGCGTCATGTTCAATCTAGCCAATACTGCTGTGGCAGCCGACGTGGTGGTTATCGTTAATCCTGCGAATTCGGCAGCGATTGACGAAGAGCAAATCGCGAAGATATTTTTGGGGCAAACGAAAACTTTCTCGAATGGCGCTGAAGCAACGCCAATAGATCAAAAAGAGGGACCTGTTCGAGAGGAGTTTGGAAATAAAATGTTGAAGAAAAATCCTTCGCAATTGAAGGCTCAGTGGGCGCGTCAAATTTTCACTGGTGGTGCGAAGCCGCCAAAAGAAATGGGCAGTGATGATGAAATTTTAAAATTCGTTGCGAGTAATCCTGGCGCCATCGCCTATATGGATGCGTCTAAGGTTAACAAGTCGGTGAAAGTAATTAAACATTAGTTGGACTTGCTGCTCTAAGTCGTTTCGTCTCAATTCAAAGCGAGCGTGTTTAAGCTCGCTTTTTTGTTCCTCAACCGAGCGCTTCAGCCCGTAATAGTTCGGTTAGTCGACGTCCTGCTCGGCCTAGCGCCTGATCCCGACGATGCACCAAACGAGGTGTGAAACGATAGCGAGAACCTTCGTCAAATTGAATTTCGATTAGTTGCTTTTTTTTGAGTTCTTGCTTGACTAAGAAGACAGGCATCCATCCGTAGCCCAGTCCCATCAATAAAGCTTCTTTTTTCGCAAAAAAACCATCGAGATAAAAGACACGTTCGCTTCCAAAAACGTGTTGATCATTGCCACTTCGAATAGAATCCTGAACCGAGAGTTCTGTATGCTCTTGCAACTGGGCCAAATTAACAGTACGCATTTGGGCTAGCGTGTGCTCGGGAGCAACGCATAAAACACACTCGATCCCAGCAAGTTCTTCAGCGTGCAAATGTGGATGGGGAACGAAGTCTTTGACTAACATGAGATCTGCCCTCTCAGTCTCGAACCTATGTTGTACTCCTTGTAAAAATTCCACCTTGACCTGTACGCGCGTCGGCGCACCCTCTTGTGCAAGGCCTTTTAAAGCCTTCAGTACAGTTTGCAAGGGCAGGATTCCATCTACGATCACCAGGAGTTTTGCTTCCCATTCCTGATTTAACTCACGCGCTAGGGCTTCGAGTTGGTTCGCTTGTATCAGCAAGCGCCTTCCCTCATTGAGGATGACTTCACCAGCGGCTGTGAGTTTGACGCGATATCCGTCACGATCGAGCAAACTGAGTCCTAGTTGTTGTTCTAATTGCTTAATTTGATAACTGATTGCCGATTGCGCGCGGTGTAAACGTTGAGCCGCTTTCGCAACGCTACCTTCACGTACGACGGTATCTAAAGCCAACATGAAATTGAGATCTAGACTCATGTTCCCCTCGTTAAGAAAGTTCATCGAAAAATTTGATGATGTTTAGCTAAATATTAAGCTTTTTTTGTTGATTTGTCTTGATTAAAGTAACGAGCAATGCGTGAGTTTGTGAAAGCCTAACAAGCTAGAACAGCTCATGAACTTACAACACAAATCGCCGGGAACTGAAACGTAGATCGGCGTGAAAATTCGGGAGACTTAGAATGACAACAGCAAATCCATTAAATTTACGCGGGATTGAGTTCACAGAGTTTTGCGGACCGTCCGCTGCACATCTTGAACAGCTATTCTGGGCTTTTGGTTTTTCAAAATTGCGTCAGCATCCGACGAAAGCAATTAGTTATTTCCGCCAAAATGATATTCACTTTTTGATTAATCATGAACAAGCTGGATTTTCGGCTGAATTTGCCAAGAAGCATGGACCATCAATTTGTTCCATGGGGTGGCGAGTTGACGATGCCACTTTCGCCTTAGAGGAAGCCGTAAAGCGTGGCGCTCGAGCTGTCGCCGACAGTGATAAAGACCATGCTTATCCTGCGGTTTACGGGATTGGCGATAGTGTGATTTATTTTATTGAGCCTGCTTCGGGAGCGTCTTCGATCTATGAACGGGATTTCATCGCCTTGGCATCTCCCTTAATCCAAGCTGAAAAAGGTTTCTTGACAGTCGACCATTTGACCAACAATGTGCCATTTGGCGAACAGGAAAAATGGGCAGACTTCTACAAGAATATTTTTGGATTTACCGAAGTTCGTTACTTCGATATCCAAGGCGCCAAGACGGGTTTGACGAGCTATGCCTTGCGGTCACCTGACGGTAGCTTTTGTATCCCGATCAATCAACCCAAAAACGAACAAGATCAAATCGCCGAATACCTGCGTGACTATAATGGTCCAGGGGTGCAACACTTGGCCTTTCTTACGAGAGATATTTTGTCTTCTCTCGATCAATTACAGGGCAGTGAAATTGAAACCTTGGATATCGATGATGAGTATTATCAGGATGTTTTCCAACGGGTTCCCCATGTTCGTCAAGATCATGCACGTATCGCACAACACCAAGTACTGGTTGACGGTGACGAGGATGGCTATTTACTTCAAATATTCACTAAAAATATTATTGGCCCCATCTTTATTGAAATTATTCAGAGAGAAAATAATTTGAGCTTTGGTGAAGGTAATTTTGGCGCTCTGTTCCGTTCAATTGAAAAAGATCAGGAACGTCGCGGCGTGATTTGAATTTCAAACTCAGTTCGAAGCAATGCATGAATGATGGGGCATCAACTGCATCGCGATCAAAAACGATCATTTGACTTTTGTGGCGACTCAAACAAGGAGACAGTTATGGCACTACAAGGCGTACATCATGTTGCCTACCGTTGTAAAGATACCAAAGAAACGGTGGAATTCTATCAACAAGCGCTAGGGATGGAATTTATGTTGGCGATTTCCGAAGATCGGGTGCCTTCCACCAAAGAGGAAGATCCCTATATGCATGTGTTTCTCGATGCGGGTAATGGCAACGTCTTGGCCTTTTTTGAAATTCCGAACTCACCACCGATGGGACGTGATATGAATACGCCAGCGTGGGTTCAACATCTCGCTTTCAAGGTCGAGAATTTAGATAGCTTGCTTGCGGCGAAGCAGCATTTGGAAGGCATGGGATTGGAGGTGATTGGCCCCACCAATCATGAGTTGTTCCAATCTATCTACTTTAATGATCCGAACGGCCATCGAATTGAGCTGGCTGCGAATACGTCGACGCCCGAAATGCTGCGAACTTTGCACGCAATCGCGCCACAAATGCTGAAAGATTGGACTGCGAGTAAATCGACTGTGCACCACGCCGCATGGTTACATGAAAAGGAGTTTGCGCAATAGAGTCTGCCACCAGCTTAATTTCTTACTCATTGATAGCAAAGTATGGCTCATGCCAGCTTTGCTTTTTTTATTTTCCGTATTGCTTGTGTTGTATTGATACGGTTGTTGCATATTTTTTACCAATGCTTAGGTAAAATGCCTGCACGATTTGTTTAACTCGCTAGCCGTATTTGAAAGTGGCCGGGTTATGCGGATTCTGCCGATTGCTTCAGACAACTGAACTTGTAACTTGAATCAAACTCAAACAAGATGACGGAACAACTATCAGCGGGCTTAAATAGCGAACTGGAAATCCATACTCTGCGTGAGCGCAACTCTTTACTCAATATTTTGAGTGAATTTGCGATTGCGTTATTACGTTTGCGTTCTCGCGAAGAAGTTTTGTGGTACACCGCGAATGAGGTGGTCGGGCAAATGGGTTTCGACGACTGTGTGATTTATTTATGGGATGAAGCGTCACAATTGCTCATACAGCAGTCTGCTTTTGGACACAAAATTTCAGAGCAAGGCTCTGTCAATAATGCATTGACCTTGCGACTAGGCGAAGGCTTGGTCGGTCGTGCAGCAAAATCCCGTGAAATTGTTTTGGTCAACGACTTAAGTACTGACCCAAACTATGTGATGGATATGCAGCAGGCAAGTTCGGAGCTGGCAATCCCCATTATTTATGCCGATCAGTTAATCGGGGTCATCGACAGCGAAAACCTTGCCAAGAATTTTTATACCCCTGAGCATATCAAAATTCTAAATGCAGTTGCTTCGATGGTAT
Source organism: Affinundibacterium fentianense (assembly GCF_018139545.1). Taxonomy (GTDB): domain Bacteria; phylum Pseudomonadota; class Gammaproteobacteria; order Burkholderiales; family Burkholderiaceae_D; genus Undibacterium; species Undibacterium fentianense. The sequence continues at coordinate 82,573 of NZ_JAGSPJ010000007.1, forward strand.
CGGCAAAGCTTGCTCAGGCAAATCTGATTCATCAACTTGAAACCTCTATTAGTGAATTGGAGTATGCACGTAAGTTGCAGAGTATCTTATTCAATATCGCTGCATTGACCTATGAGGATGAGAATTTCTTCAAGGTCTATGAAAAAATTCACCACCTTATTACTGAATTATTAGTTGCAAAATCTTTCTTCGTCGCGGTCTACAATGAAGATGCTGGTTGCATTGAATTTCCTTATTTTGTGGACGAAAGGCATCCTGATATGTCTGCCGAAGACGGTCCGATTGATGCCGAAATGCGGGGAATGTCTGCATGGGTTATTTTCAACAATTCCCCCTTGCTGCTGGGCCGGAATGAAATAATTCAACGCGCGCAAAATGGTGATTTTGAAATTCTCGGTACGGTTGCGGAATCATGGTTAGGAGTTCCGATTGATGCGGGCGATCATCTCAAAGGTGCGCTGGTGGTGCAGACCTACTCATCATTAGTTTCCTATTTGGATTCCGATCGGGAACTGTTGGGGTATGTGGCGCAACATGTGTCCAATCTACTGAAACGGAAATTCGCAGAGAAAAAATTGCAGCATTTGGCCTTGCATGATGCCTTGACTGGCCTAGCAAATCGCAGTCTCTTTTTGGATCGAGTTTCTCATGCATTGAAGAAACGAGAACGTATCGACCAAAGACTGTGCGCCGTCTTATATATGGATGTCGATTTGTTTAAGACGGTCAATGATCGGTATGGCCATGCAGTTGGTGATGCACTGTTGGTGGCATTCGCAAAATTGTTGACATTGCAGACGCGTCAATTGGACACGGTCGCTCGCCTTGGCGGAGATGAATTCGCGCTGTTTCTAGAGGATATCGACTCTGAAGCAACGGCCGTATGCTTGGCGGAACGTATCATTCAAGCACTGCGGGAACCCATTCTTGCGAACGACGTATCGATTGCATGTTCGACGAGTATTGGAATCGCATTTATCACAGATGCCACAGTTTCAGCTGATGAAATTATTCGTCGTGCTGATACCGCTATGTATCAGGCGAAGGCCGCGGGAAGGGGGCACTTTCAATTATTTGATCCTTTATCTGATCGGGCGAATGTACGGGATTTATTATTTGGCGAAGAAATTTTGCGGGCATTGAATGAGCAGCATTTTGTCTTGCATTACCAACCAGTTATCCATGTCCAGAGCAAGCGAGCAGTGGGCTTCGAAGCGTTGATTCGTTGGCCGCATCAGGAACGAGGCTGGATCGCACCAAATGAATTTATCGATTTCGCTGAGAAGCATCGATTGATAGAGAAAATTGATCGTTTTGTGCTGCGTCAAGTTGTCCAGCAAATGCAAGAGTGGCGACTTGAATTCGGTTTAACCCCGAAAGTCAGCATTAATATATCAGGGCGACATTTTGCAAGCCCTGAATTCATCGCAATGATGCTGGCCTTACTTGAAGAATTTGTCATCCCACCCCATAGCTTGGGCATCGAAATCACAGAGCGGGCGGTTATTGATAAATTTGCTCAGGCTCAGGCGAATATTCAAGTGTTGCGTGACCATCACGTACGAATTTTGCTGGATGACTTTGGTACCGGTTATTCTTCTTTAAATTATTTACACCAACTTACTCTCGATGTACTCAAAATTGATCGTACCTTCGTTCAAGGAATTAGTGTTGGTAAAGTGGGCAATCCGATCATCCACAGCATCGTCGCGTTGGCATCGGCTTTAAACTTAACTGTAGTTGCCGAGGGGGTTGAAACTGAAGATGAATTGCGCGCTTTGCAAGATGTTCAATGCGAACTTTGCCAAGGTTTCTATTTTGCAAAAGCGCTACCAGCACGGGATGCAATTCAATATTTTCTGGATCATCAATAATCAACATCGCTGAGAGTAGTAGCGTCTCTCCGCGGCCATCGATAGACAACCCTGCCTAATGGGATGGCTCTACGCCTAAATTGATTTGGTCTGCCATCAAGCGATGGTACGCGCGTTTCAGCGCGATAATACGGACGACACGCACCAAGAGGCCAGCATTGATTGCACCGAACAACGCAGCAAAGCTCGCACTGAAAGTCGCGTCTAGTGCCCAATCGGGACGTATTGCAAACGTGACTGCCGCTGAATATTTTGCTATGAACATGCTGAAAATGAGCGCCAATGGAAACCAGCTCCCAGCGACGAAAAATTGATTTAACACTGCGTCATAGCGATGTTTTGTCTTTGTCCTCGAGATGAGTCCCAGCGAACAAAAAATCGTCACACTGGCAAGCCAAATGGAAAAAACCTGCAATCCTGAGCTCGCTTTACTAGGCAGGCTGCTAGCTGAGAAAATTAACATCGCGATCGGTAAAATTAGTAAACGTGGCAAAGTGATGTTGCGGTCGCGAGTTTGTTGTAAGCCGACGGCACAGAGAGCTACCAGTAAAATCCATACCCAAACTGGTGTGTGTGTCAAAATTTGCGAGATCATTTCAGTACTCCTCAAGTTCGTGATGAACGCTACTGTGCATGAGCAGCGCTCTTTACGCGAGTTCAATGCGATTAAATACTGTGTTTTTGACGTGAAAGGTCAAAAAAGGGCGCGGATGGAGTTTCTCTTTGACTGCTAAAATGTGCGCCTAGAAATTTTGAAAGAACTTGATCGTGATAAATCTACATTTAGGAAATATTGGACAGATCATCCAACTAGCTATTGCCCCCGTATTTTTGCTGACTGGGGTAGGCACCAATTTAACGGTTTTGACCAATAGGTTGGCTCGGATTATTGATCGATCACGTGTTCTTGAAGAAATCGTTGGGCAACAAGGCGCAGAAAGTTTGACTCCGATAATGCGAATTGAACTCGATGAGTTGTATCAACGATCGCACTTAATTAATCGGGCAATTACGTTGAGTTCAACTTGTGCATTGCTGGTTTGCCTAGTGATCGCGGCATTATTTTTAGGCGATGCCTTAGATATACATTTGGATAAAATTATTGCCGCTCTGTTTGTTGCTGCTGTGTTTGCATTGATTGGCAGTTTCATTTTTTTCTTGCGAGAGATTTTCGTTGCCACTAAGACCTTGCGGCGCCAACGCGAACACGGTGCACGTTTCTTACCTTAGTTTTCATGCTTGCCAGGTCCACGGGCGTGAACTAAAAACCACGTCGAATCGATAACTTACGCTCTACTGCAGTCAAATTCTTGCTTTGCTGAAAAATTAAGGCACAATGGAATGCCCGAATACTCACGCGTATTCGCTTCCCACTGACTGGAGTCGGCGATGATGACTGTACCCATCATTATTGATTTCGAAGCTTCCGGCTTCGGACAAGGTAGCTATCCCATAGAGGTTGGTTTTTCTGGTCGCCATGGTGAGGGATGGTGCTCTTTAATTCGCCCTGAGGACGACTGGTTGCACTGGAATTTGGATGCCGCGCGCGTGCACGGTATCCCTCGCGAAATTTTAGTCGAACGCGGTAATACGGTGCAATTTGTTGCTGAGCAATTGAATTTTTTCCTAGGCGGACGTACTGTCTATACCGATGGGTGGGGGCAAGATTACGTTTGGATGGCTAAGCTATTTGATGCAGCGGAAATCACACCAAAATTCAAATTAGTCGATCTATTTGAGATTATTAATGATGATCAATTGCCTAATTGGGATGCGACGAAGGAGCAAATCATTAAGGAATTGTGTGTTGCCCGTCACCGCGCTAGTAGTGATGCACGAGTATTGCAATTAACTTGGCTGCGAACCTATGATGAGGCAAGAAAACTCAGCGCTTAAGCCAAAAAAAATAGTCGAATTGTATAAAAAATCAGTCTTTTTTGCGTCGCCAGTTGACACTCCCGTATAATAGGGGAATGCAAAATCTCCTTCATAATCTGAATCCCGAACAGTTAGCTGCTGTGACATTGCCGGCGCAATCAGCCTTAATTTTAGCTGGTGCTGGGTCGGGTAAAACTCGAGTCTTAACGACCCGAATTGCTTGGCTTATTCAAACTGGGCAAATTTCTCCGAACGGTGTACTTGCCGTGACTTTCACCAACAAATCAGCAAAAGAAATGCTGATGCGCTTGTCTGCGATGTTGCCCATTAATACGCGTGGCATGTGGATAGGCACTTTTCATGGGCTGTGCAATCGCCTTTTGCGCGCACATCATCGTGATGCTGGCTTGCCACAAACCTTTCAGATTCTGGACTCCGGTGATCAATTATCGTTCATCAAGCGTTTGTTAAAAGCCAATAATATCGATGATGAAAAATTTCCGCCGAAGACATTAATGTATTTTATTAATAGTGCCAAAGATCAAGGTTTGCGGGCGGCACAGGTCGATGCATATGATGATTTTAATCGCAAAATGGTGGCGTTGTATGATTTATATGATTTGCAGTGTCAACGTGAAGGGGTAGTTGATTTCGCTGAATTGTTGTTACGTACTTATGAGTTATTGAGTCGGAATCAGCCTTTGCGTGAACACTATCAATCACGTTTTAAACATATATTGGTTGATGAGTTTCAAGATACCAATGACTTGCAGTATAAATGGCTCAAATTGATGGCAGGTACCCAAGCAGCGGTTTTTGCGGTGGGTGATGATGATCAAAGTATCTATGCATTTCGAGGAGCCAATGTTGGCAACATGTCGGCGTTCGAAAAAGAATTCCAAGTTGAAAATCTGATTAAATTGGAGCAGAACTATCGTTCCCATGGTCACATATTGGATGCCGCGAACGCATTGATCGAACATAATAGTCAACGACTTGGAAAGAATTTGCGTACCGATGCCGGACACGGTGAGCTCGTTAGGATTTTTGAAGCAAGTAGCGATATTCAAGAGGCTCAGTGGATAGCCGAAGAGGCCAAAAATTTGATTCGGGATGGATACGATCAAAGTCAAATTGCTATCTTGTATCGGTCGAATGCACAATCCCGAGTGATTGAGCATGCCCTTTTTTCTGCGAATTTGCCATATCGCGTTTATGGAGGGCAACGTTACTTTGATCGTGCAGAGGTCAAACATGCGATTGCCTATTTGCAGTTGATGGACAACCCGCATAACGATTCCGCGTTTATGCGCGTTGTAAATTTTCCTACTCGTGGAATTGGTGCGCGATCGATCGAGCAACTGCAAGATGCTGCGAAACAGTATGGTATTTCTTTGTACGCCGCAGTTCCCTATGTCAGCGGCAAGGCAGGCTCTTCTTTGGCTAGTTTTGTGAAACTGATTGAAGGCGCGCGCTTTGAGACACAGCATTTGCCGCTACCAGAAATGGTGCAGGTGGTGCTGGATGTTAGTACCCTGTTGAACCACTATCAATCTGAAAAGGAAGGAACGGAAAGGATTGAGAACTTGGAGCAATTGGTTAATGCCGCGACATTATTTGTTGCAGAAGAAGGCTTTGGTCATGACGCTCCTGCTTTGCATGGGCCAGCTTCGAGACCTGCGGGACAATTGATCACGAATGGTGCCGCGCCCATCGAAATTATCGATGCTGACGCGGCTTTACCGACTGTTATGTCACCACTCTCCGCATTTTTGTCACACGCATCACTAGAGGCAGGCGACAATCAGGCACAAGTTGGCCAAGATGCCCTGCAGTTGATGACAGTGCATGCGGCGAAAGGCTTGGAGTTCGATGCAGTCTTTATCGGTGGGCTGGAGGAAGGCCTATTCCCTCACGAAAATAGTACGCAAGAAGAATCGGGAGTAGAAGAAGAGCGTCGCCTTATGTATGTGGCGATTACCCGTGCTCGTCAGCGACTTTATATGACTTTCTCCCAGACGCGGATGTTGCATGGGCAGACACGCTACAATCTGCGTTCAAGATTCTTTGATGAGTTGCCAGAAGCGTCGTTGAAATGGCTTTCACCGAAAATACAAACAAACTGGTTTGCGCGACCCAAGTCAGCATGGGACGATGCACCGGAGCTTGGTGCCAATGCGATTGCGCAGAGCCTGCAGTCACAATCACAATCAGTTTGGCGTATTGGTCAAAATGTTGCGCATGCCAAATTTGGCGAAGGCGTGATTGTGAACATTGAAGGCAGCGGCAGCAACGCCCGGGCACATATTAATTTTGGAAAGTTTGGTATGAAATTGCTCGATTTGAGCATCGCTAAACTGGATAGAATTTAATTCAGGGGTGGTGCCTCAAATGAGGCTCTTATCAAAACGCGTCATAGATGATACGCAGTTGTAGTCATTACCTTGGCCATCCCTTGCATCAGCAAGGTTATCGGTGCGGGTAGATTTGTTGCCCCTAGCGCTTGAGCCGCTGCGCCATGGGCGATTTCATCTTGGCGCATTTGTTCGACGATGGCTCGTGAAGCATGATCGTCTGCCGGTAGTGATTTGAGGTGGCTCTGCAAATGTGCTTCGACCTGTTTCTCAGTTTCAACCACGAACCCGAGACTAATCGCATCCCCACTACGTCCAGCGATTAGGCCGCAAGTGTAGGCGCCAACATACCAAAGAGGATTGAGTACACTAGTGTGAGAATTGAGTTCCTGTAAGCGTTCTGCTGTCCAAGCGAGGTGATCTTCTTCCTCGACACTCGAGCGAGCGAATTGGCGTTTTACGTCTTGCGATTGTGAAAACACCGCTTGTGAATCATAGAGTGCTTGCGCGCAAATTTCGCCAACGTGGTTGACCCGCATTAAACCGGCGCTATGCTTCTGTTCCGCCTCAGTCAGCACGGATGCTTTGCAATTTGAGGCTGGGTTCTGACGAGACGCTTTAGCTTGCCCTGTAATGACGCGTAGGGCACGATCAAAGCGAATCAGAAAATGGTCGGTTTGTTGATTAAACATAAGCGAGAGGAAAAGTTGACTGGCAAGTTTAAAGGACTGAATTGTAAAGGTTTTTTCTAATTATTTATTGCGTTAACGCAATAATTGCGTTAACAGAAAAATTGTTCTTGTGGCAGTTTTTTTGATTGAAATCAGGTCTTTGTTGTTGCAATGCCACATAAAATTTCAATATGTTCTATAATAGCGCAATTCTCTTTGCCCAAAATGGTGCAATTTGATCAAATGCTACTTAGTATATGAGTCAAAATGTTGCCACGTTTCGTGGCAGTAACCAATAAAAAAAGAGATACCAGTTTTCGATCGATGTTTTGCTTTTGACATCGACCAAAAAATTCATTAACCTTTGGAGAATTTTTCAATGAAAAAATCACTTATCGCTTTCGCAGTTTTGGGTGCATTCGCATCCGTCGCCTCTGCTCAGTCTTCTGTAGTTTTGTACGGTGTGATTGATGCATCGACATCTCATATGTCTAACCAAACAGCAACTGGCGGCAAAAAGTTTTCATTAGACGCAAGCAACCTGTCTTCTTCCCGTTGGGGCCTGAAAGGCACTGAAGATTTGGGTAATGGCTTGAAAGCAAACTTCAACTTGGAAAGCTCTTTGAACGTTGATACTGGCACAGCTGGTTCTTTGTTCGATCGTAATGCTTCTGTTGGTTTGTCTGGTGACTTCGGTACATTTAATCTTGGCCGCCAAACAAACTTGGCGTACGACACATTGATTCAAGTTGATCCATTGAACGTTGCGCACGTTGGTACAAATCCAAACGTAGCAATTGGTGCATTGAATAACAATGGCTTGTTCGGTACTCACGGTACAAGCGTTGGTGCATCTTCTCCAACACGTCAAAATAATTCTGTTAAATATGCATTCCCATCAGTATTGGGTGGCATTAACTTCGGCGCAATGTACGGTTTCGGTGAAAAAGCTGGTGACGCTTCTGCAAGTAGCTACGCTGGTGCATCTGCTGGTTTCAGCCAAAATGGTTTGACAGCTGTTTTCTCATATGGTCAATTGAAAGACGCTTCCAATAGCTCAACTTTGCGCGTGTACACTGGTGGTGCAAAATTCGTGGTTAATTCTGATTTCACAGTAAAAGTCACTTACGCTGAGAATGAATTGAATACAACAGGCCGTACTTTGTCTGTATTGGGTGCAGGTGTTGATTATGCAGTAGCGCCACAAACAACTTTGACTGCTGCTTACTACGCGAATCGTCGTTCTGGCGATGTAAAAGGTAAAGCTGATCAATATGTAGCAGTTGCTAAGTATGCTTTGAGCAAGCGTACAACTTTCTACGGTTCTTTCTCTTATGCTAAAGCAGGTACAACTGCTGCAAAAGACCAAGAATTGGGCTTGTTCATCGGTGCTGGCAACAAGACAGCAACACGTACAACAGTTGGTTTGTTGCACTCCTTCTAAGCTGAATCTATCTAGATTAGTTTAGTTGTAGCTTAGTTCGTTTTACGAAAAAGACTGCTTCGGCAGTCTTTTTTTTTGAACTAAAAATATATTTACGCATCTACAACAGTCTTCTCCAAATCATGAATCTTGGAGCTTAGTAATAACACTTTTTTCGCATCTTATTCGTTCAAGCACATGAAAGTATTTCTCTTAGTATTTCTCAGTTTTGTTTTTGCTTCGAGTACCGCACAGGCTGGATTCCAAGCTCACCGATTGCAAGCTGGTGAACATATTAAACTTGACGGAAAGCTAGATGAGACAGCATGGTTGAAAGCGAATGTGCATGATGAGTTCTTTCAAACGCAGCCCTTCGATAGTGTGCTTGCGCACTTAAGAACGGAAGTTCGTGTCGCTTACGATGATCGCTATTTGTATGTTGGTATCAAAGCCTACGATAGCGTTCCGAATGACATTCGTGATTCCTTCGCACGTCGCGACAAAATCAGTATTGATCAAGATTTTTTTGCGTTGTATATCGATCCGAGTAGCGGTCACAAGTCAGCCCAAGTATTTTATGTCAACGCACGTGGCGCGGTAATGGATGGAATTTATAGCGATACAAGTGGTGACGATACGGCACCGGACTATGATTTTAATGTCAGTGTCTCGCGTCTCGATGATGGCTGGAGCGCTGAATATAAAATTCCCTTTGCTTCGATTGCGTATGATAAGCACTCGACCACCCCTTGGAGTTTGTTGGTATTGCGTAATATGACCCGTGAACAGCGTTATCGGATGTACAGTGGCGCGGTTACGAGAGCAACAAGTTGTAATTTGTGTTTTTCGCATCCGATAGAAGGAATGCAAGATCTTCCATCCGGCATGAATTGGAATGTCACACCGCAGTTGGTGGTACGTCGGGCGCGCGATGAAGTCAAGGATAAGCCTGCTGCTTCGAATGGGTCGAGCGATTTGAGCTTGGATTTAAAATTCCGCCCGAGTTCTGCTGTGACAATTGATGCCACTCTAAACCCTGATTTCTCCCAAATAGAATTGGACTCTCCCCAGTTGTCTGGGAACACACGATTTGGTATTTTTGTACAAGAAAAACGCCCGTTCTTTCTAGAAGGTGCAGATATCTTCAGAACGCCGTTAAACGCCATAAGTACCCGCAGTATCGCTAACCCGGACGTGGGTTTGCGTTACACACAGCGTGATGCAGATAAGGACTTTAGTATATTGACGAGTCGTGATGCAGCCGGGGCTTTGGTTTTGGTTCCCCATACTTATTACACCGGGTATGCGAATAGTACGTCAGCATCGATTGCGACCGATGCTAGGGCGAATTTTCGACTTGGCTCTTTGTCATTAGGGGGAGTGTTGACCGATCGTGAATATGCAGGGGGACTCGGATATAACCGTGTGCTTGGCCCTGATTTTGTCTGGCAAATCGATAAAAATCAGTTGATGCGTGGTCAATTTTTGTTTAGCAGCGGAAATGCACAAGTGGCTCCAAACGGAGATATTGCAAAGGGTCAGAACAGCAATGGGCATGCTGCCTATTTTGATTGGTCGCGGGGTGATAATGAGTGGGGTATGTCGGTGAACTTGCGTGACTTTAGTAAAGATTTTCGTGCTGATAATGGTTTTTTTTCTCAGGTCGGATTTCGAAGTGTGAACAGTGATCTTACAAAGAAATTTGGTCGCAATGGTGCCTTGCATGAGGTCAATGTTTATCTTAGTACAGAGTATAAAGTCGATTCAGATGGTAATGTGCTGTCGAAAATTGTGGCTCCCGGCATTCGTGTCGCGGGCCCTTACGATAGCTCCGCGTATTTGAATGTGAGTCCATCCGTCCGCAGCCGTGTGAATCAAAATGGAGAATTATTTACTATCGGTCGAATCGCCACCGGTTTTGCAGCTAGCCCAGGCAAACAAGTGGCCCGAATGGCTTTTGATATGACGATTGGTGACGTCATTGATATCTTGGCTAACCGTTTAGGTCGTGGAGGATCGTATAGCTTAAGTGCCAAGTTAAGGCCGTTGGATCGCTTGGAAATTGAGCCAAGCTTCGCGACGAATTGGATCAATCGTGATCTATCCAGCTTAGGCAGTGAACGAGCTTATACGGAGACTGCATTTCAAATGAATAGTATTGTCCATTTAAGTGCAAAAGATACCTTACGTCTTATTTTGCAAAATGCACGGACGACACGGGATGCAGGGGCTTATGCTAGCAAGGTTGCACCTGAGTCAAGCCGACAAGTGAGTTCGATGGTGTACACCCACCTAGCTGGAGTTGGAAGTGCGATTTACCTAGGGTGGACACGTAACCAATCTGACGCGCCCGGCTACAGCGCAAAACGTAGGCAAAGTGAATTGTTCACAAAATTCTCTTGGCAAATGTAATTTTGTAATCGTCCGCTGCGCGCATACGGACCTGTGCCGTCGAGTGAGGCACAGGCACTCAATCTTGAAGCATCGAGGGACCGCCGTTTGGATCTGGTGAGTGGGACAGTCTATGCAGACGCGCCAATCCTTAGCCGATGGTAGTAGGGACTGTTCATCTTGAAGTGAAATTTGAATATAGGAAACTTGGCTCAAGTTGGATGTTAAATTTGACGCTAGAGCCAGACTTCGTTATCCTTCGCACATTGCGCCGATTTGAAATCAGCTTGCGGGCGCGGTTTAATTATCTAATTGAGGTATTTGAACAATAAATACGGCTAAAGCGAGCTTGAATGCCGCAGTACCCCCCCTTCATTCAGCCCCTCTTTTAGCCCCTTTTTAAATATTTTTTTAAAGTTAAGATCAAATCGATCTCGAGGGAATAGCTTATGTCATCCGTTGGAATCGTCACGCCACAAGCGTATCGCTTCAGTGACCCTCTGCCTTTACAAAGCGGTGCGAGTATCGCCGATTACACCTTAATGGTCGAAACCTACGGCACGCTCAATGCAGATAAGTCGAATGCTGTTTTGGTCTGTCACGCATTAAACGCATCGCACCACGTCGCTGGCTACTATGCCGATCAGCCAAAAAATATTGGTTGGTGGGACAATATGGTTGGTCCAGGGAAGCCATTAGATACCAATCGATTTTTCGTGATAGGAATTAACAATCTTGGTTCCTGCTTTGGTTCAACTGGTCCGATGCACACAAATCCTGCAACGGGCAAACCCTACGGTGCAGATTTTCCAGTCGTCACTGTTGAAGATTGGGTGCGTGCTCAAGCACGGGTTGCCGATACAATGGGAATTCAACAATTTGCCGCAGTGATGGGGGGATCGCTAGGTGGAATGCAAGCATTGGCCTGGAGTATTTTGTTCCCAGATCGTTTGCGTCATTGTGTTGTCATCGCATCGACACCGAAATTGTCAACTCAAAATATTGCTTTTAATGACGTTGCACGACAAGCGATCTTAACTGACCCCGATTTTCATGGCGGAGATTTTTACGCACACAAAGTTGTCCCTAAGAATGGATTACGCGTAGCGCGCATGATTGGTCACATTACTTATTTGTCGAATGACGATATGGCTGAAAAATTTGGACGTGAACTGAAAACCGGCGATTATCAATTTGGTTATGGCGTTGAATTTGAAATTGAGTCTTATCTGCGCTACCAAGGGGATAAATTTTCGGACTACTTTGATGCAAACACCTATTTATTGATCACCAAGGCGCTAGATTACTTTGATCCAGCGCGTGAACATGGTGGTGATTTGAGCCAAGCATTGGCAGTGACCAAAGCCCAATTTTTGCTTGCTTCGTTTACGACTGATTGGCGTTTCTCTCCAGAGCGAAGTCGAGAAATTGTCAAAGCTCTGGTCGATAATAAACGTACCGTTAGCTACGCGGAAATTGATGCCCCGCATGGGCATGATGCATTTTTGCTGGATGACGCGCGATATTTGAATTTTATCGCTGCCTATTACAACCGAGTTGCGCAGGAGTTTGCATGAACGTTCAAGAGTTAAAGGTACGACGTCCTGATCTTGCTTTTATCGCTGATTGGGTTGCGCCACAAGCGCATGTTTTGGATGTTGGTTGTGGTGATGGCGTCATGCTTGATTATCTGCAAACGGATAAACAATGCACAGGCTATGGTATTGAAATTGCAGACGATAAAGTCTTGGAATGTGCCAAACGTGGCATTAATGTGATTCAGCAAGATATGGAGAACGGTCTCAGCATTTTTTCAGAACATGCTTTCGATACCGTGTTGTGTTTATCTTCGCTGCAAATGATGAAACACGTTGAACCCCTGCTGCGAGACATCGCGAGAGTCGGTAGTGAAGCAATTGTGTCTTTCCCTAATTTTGGTTATTGGCCGCATCGCACTGCGCTTCTACGCGGCAAGATGCCAGTTTCGAAGTCTTTGCCGTTTGAATGGTATGACACCCCAAACGTGCGTTGCGCGACGATTTACGACTTTGCTGATTTGGCAGATGATGTTGGTCTGGAAGTGATGGAATGTGTCGCATTACATGAAGGCAAACAGATACACTGGCTACCGAATTTGCGTGGTAGTCTTGCGGTTTTCCGCCTCAAGAAGAGAAATTAGACGATGAGTGACCAAGATCAGAAACAAACCGCGCTGGCGATGAATCGGTGGCAGACCTATTTGAATAAGCGCATGCTGACTTTAGTGTTTTTAGGGTTTAGTTCGGGTTTGCCGCTCTTTATTCTGATTAATTTGGTACAAGCTTGGCTCGCAAAGTCAGGGATCGACATCAAAAAACTTGGTTTGTTCACTCTGGTGATGTTTCCTTATCCTTGGAAATTTATCTGGTCACCATTGATGGATCGATTCAGCATCGGGAAGTTGGGACGTCGTCGCGGTTGGATGGCATTAACCCAATTAGCCTTGTTTGTCTGCGTTGGAACGATGGGGATGCTCGATCCGGTTTCGCAGTTTTCAGTGATTATCCCGCTTGCAATCGCCGTCGCGTTTTTTTCAGCAAGCCAAGATATCGTAATTGATGCATTCTCACGCGAAATTTTGGATGACAACGAACAGGGGTTAGGTGCGGCGATCAAGGTTAACGCCTACAAGGTTGCGGGCTTAGTGCCCGGAGCATTGTCATTAATTCTTGCCGACTTGATTTCCTGGGCGTGGGTTTTTTGGATTACCGCAGCGTTTATGTTACCGGGATTGCTCTGCACGTTGTTAGTTGCCGAACCGAAGACTTATGGTGAACAGCCCAAGACCTTAGAGGATGCGGTGATCTTACCTTTTAAAGAATTTGTTCATCGTTCAGGTTGGCTGCACGCATTTTGGATACTCGCCTTTATTTTTCTGTATCGCTTAGGCGATAGTATGGCGGCAACACTCGCAACAAAATTTTTTCTTGATCTCGGCTTTCAACTGACGCAAATTGGTGCCATCGCGAAGATCACTTTATTTTGGGGAAGTATTGCAGGCGGTGTCGTGGGAGGGGTATGGATGATCAAATTGGGAATCAATCGTGCATTGTGGATATTTGGTGTGCCGCAAGCATTGAGTATCCTAGGATTTGCTTTACTTGCCAAATTAGGCCCTGATCCGATCATGCTTGGTATTGTCTTGGCGTCTGAGGCGTTTGGTGTCGGTTTAGGGACTGCCGCCTTTGTTGCCTTTATCGCGCGTACAACTGATCCACGCTATACCGCCACACAATTTGCTTTGTTTACTAGCTTGGCTGCCGTGCCGCGTACTTTCACGACAGCTTTGATTGGGTATATTGTCGCTGCAACTGGTTGGTTTAACTTTTTCTTGATTTGTTTTGCGCTCGCCATACCAGGAATGCTGCTATTGTTAAAAGTCGCGCCATGGAATGAACAGGTAAAACCAGTGGTTGAATAAATGCTAAACAATAGGATAGTAATTAGCAATTTTTTGCAGTTAAGGTTTGGCTCCTCTGTTACCATTTTGTGAATTATTGGGAGAAAACATTCATGAGAAAGAAAAGAATTTTATCGACATTGAGTTTCGCCTTGATATTACCTGTCATGCTGACGTTATCAACTGCGCAAGCGCAAGATCACGAGCCACAAGACGGGGTAAAGGTCGGCAAAATGTCCATGATGCGTAAGCTAGGCAATTTGGGGGGCGGCTTAGACCAACAGGCTGCGCAGCAATATACGCAGACTATGCAAGACGCTCAACAAAAGCGCGCTTTAGCTCCAGACAATCATCCGCAAGTTATACGTTTGCGTGAAATTGCAAAAAAATTGATTCCCTTTGCCTTGCCTTGGAATGACCGCGCAGCTGAATGGAAGTGGGAAGTGAATCTGATCGGTTCATCGCAGGTCAACGCCTACTGTATGCCGGGCGGCAAAATAGCGTTTTATACAGGAATCTTGGATACACTCAAGTTAACCGATGATGAAGTGGCAATCGTAATGGGACACGAAATCGCGCATGCACTGCGTGAGCATGGTGCAGAGCGTGCTGGTAAGTCAATGGCAACCAATTTGTTGGTGAAAGGTGCAGCGCTTTTTGCCGAATACAAAGGATACAATGGTCAAGCAGTCGCGGGATTGGGCGGTGCTGGCGCGAATATCGTTATGTTGAAATTCTCGCGTGATGACGAAACCGAGGCAGACATTGTTGGATTAGATATTGCCGCGCGAGCTGGATATGACCCAAGAGCGGGCGTCGCGCTTTGGCAAAAAATGGGTGTCGTGAATAAAAAAGCACCACCAAAATGGCTCTCTACACATCCTGCTGGCAATGATCGGATCAATGAAATACGTAAGCATTTTCCCGAAGTGATGCCTCTTTATGCGAAAGCAAAGGGAGTCGAATTGAGTGGAATGTCGGCCTATCGGACAAATGTCAAAGGCATCCCCGATGTGAAAAATTAGGCTGATGTAGCTATGTTAGCCATCGTTTAAGATCAAAAAAGCTTGATTTCAGTAACTGAATCAAGCTTTTTTATTGTGCCCCGCTATGCCGACTTGGGTGAATCGAGGTAGTTCTTTAATGCCTGCTCATCCATATTGAATAATCAGAGGCGCATGGTCACTGAAACGCTCTTCTTTATAAATCGATGCTGACAGCGCTTTGTTGGCCATGCCGGGTGTGGCAACGTGGTAGTCGATCCGCCACCCAACATTATTCGCCCAAGCTTGACCGCGATTGCTCCACCAAGTATAGGCCTCGCCAGTTGTGTCGGGGTGCAAATGGCGATAGACATCCACCCAGCCCATTTCTTCGAATAGATGGCTCATCCAAGCGCGTTCCTCAGGTAGAAAGCCAGAATTTTTTTGATTACTCTTCCAGTTTTTTAGGTCAATTTCTTTGTGTGCGATATTCCAGTCGCCACAAATGACAAGTTCTCTCCCCTCATTGATCAAGGTTTTTAGGTGCGGAGCAAACTCGGCCATAAATCGAAATTTAGCTTCTTGACGCTCTTCCGAAGAAGAGCCTGAGGGACAATAGACTGAAATGACTGATAAATTGCCAAAGTCACAACGCACGTAGCGTCCTTCGGGATCAAACTCGTCGCTACCGAAACCGATGTGGACCGCATCGGGTTTAGTTTTGCTGTAAACCCCTGCACCTGAATAGCCCTTCTTTTCTGCGTAATGGAAATGGCCGTGATAGCCATGAGGTTGAAGAAAGTCATCGGTCATATCTGCTTGTTGGGCTTTTAATTCTTGTACGCAGAGAAAATCAGGCAGTTCTTTCTTCATCCAATCAAAAAAGCCTTTTTTTGCTGCTGAACGGATCCCGTTTAGATTTGCAGAGATAATTTTTGTCATAGTACGTCATCTTTTAGAAAATTTTTTGAAGGCATATATCTGCATAAGAGCATAGCAGAATCCATGTAACTTGCGCTTTTACTGAAGCATTAGCGTAGTCATCGTTTATACTATCGCCCTTACATTTTGACTACGAAGACCACCATGAGCGAACAGCAACTGCGCGAAGAACTGAATGCGGTTTATCGTAGCACTTCTTGGCGGATGACAGCTCCACTGCGTTTGTTTGCCACTCTTATCAAACAGCCCAGACTGATCATGGGACTCCCAAAACGTGTGATTCGAAGACTCATGCATTTTGTCATGCGCCGTCAAAAATTAAATAATGCTGCGTTGTTCATATTAAAAATGTTTCCAAGATGGCGACAAGGGTATTTGGTACGCCTCGGCCATCTTCAAGCGCCTTCGATCCCAAAAACAATCAATCAAACGGTGTCGGTCGAGATGCTTACTGCAATTGATATGCATTCAATGAGCGCGCAAGCTCGTGATGTCTTTGCTAACCTGAAACCAAACAAAACAGACTGAACTTTCATGCGGATACTTATTGATTTACAAGCTTGTCAATCGACTGGAAGTCGTACTCGAGGGATAGGTCGTTATTCGCTCGCTCTTGCCAAGGCAATGGTTCGGCAGGCAGGGAAACACGAGGTACACTTGGCCCTGAATGGCGCTTTCGGAGATGCGATTCCCGATTTGCGTCGAGAGTTTTCTCAACTGTTACCGCATCAACATATACATACTTGGCGTGCGTTGACTAACGTTTCGGCTGCGAATCCTAGTGTGGATGCAAGGCGGATTGCCAGTGAATTGTTGCGTGAAGAAGCTTTCGCACAGCTGCGACCCGATATCATCCATGTATCCAGTCTATTTGAAGGCCTTGGCGATGACGCCGTGACGAATGTCCATGCCTTGAATCGGGCATCGACTGCTGTCACCTTGTATGATTTGATTCCTTTGATTCATCGTCAGCAGTATTTAGGGGACCGTGCGATTAGTCGTTGGTACTATCAAAAAATTCAGGCATTAAAAAATGCAGATTTGTTGCTTGCGATTTCTAATTCATCGCGCGATGAAGCACTTAATTTTTTGCAGCTGCCAGCGTCGAATGTCGTAAATATTTCTTCGGCGGTCGATGAGCGCTTTGTTCAGCGAACTTATGCGCCGGCTGTATTGGACAAACTGCTACAAAAATATGGATTGAAACGCCGTTTTGTCATGTATACGGGTGGTATAGATCTACGTAAGAATATAGAGAGATTGATCGCTGCGTATGCGCAGTTGCCGATGGAACTTCGGAAGCAACATCAACTCGCTGTGGTATGCAGTGTGCACCAACCAGATCGTCAGCGACTAATGCAGTTAGCAACATCATTGGGTTTAGCGCAGGATGAGTTGGTACTCACAGGCTTTGTTGCCGATGATGAATTACCTTTGCTATACCAAGCCTGCCAGCTGTTTGTCTTCCCATCGTGGCATGAAGGATTTGGTTTGCCAGCATTAGAGGCGATGAATTGTGGCGCGCCAGTGATTACCTCAAATACGAGTAGTTTGCCGGAAGTAATCGGTTTGCCTGATGCGATGTTTGATCCATTTCAGGAGGCAAGCATTACACAAAAAATGGTGCAAGCATTGAGTGACGAAGACTTCCGTCGTCGCTTGTCTCGCCATGGTCTGGAGCGGGCGAAGTTATTTTCATGGGACGCTTGTGCAAAGACGGCGATTGCCGCATTTGAGGCACGTTTTGATAAACAACAATCTGCAAACACAGTCAGTGTTCCGATTAGGCGAAATGCTGCACGCCCTAAGCTCGCTTACATCTCACCATTACCCCCGGAAAAAACGGGCATCGCTGATTACAGTGCCGAACTCTTGCCTGAATTAGCTCGGCATTATGACATTCATGTTGTGAGCGATCAGGTCACTGTTGCCGATCCTTGGCTGAGTGCAAACTTCCCGCTGCATTCTGTCGCTTGGTTTCGCAAACACGGTAAAGAATTTGACCGTGTGTTGTATCACGTTGGGAATTCCACCTACCATAGCCACATGTTCGACTTACTCCGAGAACATCCTGGCGTGGTCGTTTTGCATGATTTTTATATCAGTAATCTTGTTTCTCATCTTGATCATACGGGAGAGAAACCCGGTTTTTGGGTAGAAAGTTTATATCAAGCGCACGGTTATCCTGCGCTCGCAAGAAATGCTCAATGCGCAAACGTGCATGATGTGATCTGGGAATATCCGTGCAATCGTGCGATCGTGGACCCAGCTCGAGGTGTGATTGTGCATTCGCAATTCTCGCTTGAGTTAGCAAAGCGCTGGTATGGTCAATTTGAGGCGAAGCAGTGGACCTACATTCCGCATTTACGCTGCTTACCAGAGACGTTTTCACGGCAATCAGCAAAGCTAGCCTTAGGTTTTCAAGAGGCAGATTTTGTTGTTTGCGCATTTGGCATGTTAGGGCCAACGAAATTGAATCATGCATTGCTTAGAGCATGGCATGACAGTAGTTTGTCGCAGGATCCACATTGTTATCTGGTGTTTGTTGGGCAAAATGATGGTGGGGAATATGGTGAGACGACGCTGCATTTAATTTCTGCCGATCAAAGTGCTGGCAGAGTTCGTTTAACTGGATTCGCGACACCAGAGATGTTTAAGTCGTATTTGCAAGCCAGTGATTTGGCGGTTCAGTTAAGGACAAAATCTCGAGGAGAGACGTCAGGCACAGTGCTTGATTGTATGGCGCATGGGATCGCCACGATTATTAATGCAAACGGTACGATGGCAGAACTACCTGACGATGCTTTGTTGAAGCTTCAGGATCAATTTGTCCACGACGACTTAGTGCAAGCCTTAACGAATTTGTATCAAAATTTGGATCAACGTAGGGCACTCGGACAAAAAGCGATTGAGCATATTCGTCACTTTCATCAGCCACACCAAATTGGCAGTGCTTATCAACAAGCAATCGAGAAATACTATATCGATGCTGAGCACACACAACGGGATTTGCTGTACAGTAAATTGCAAGACTTAGTTCAGAGCGTCAATTTTGACGATGCGGTTCTCCGTGACTTAGCTATTGCAATCGCCGGCAATGCGGCTTCAAATGATCGAAGATTATTAATCGATGTATCTCGGTTGGCCGAGGTTGATGCCAATTCTGGAATCCAGCGGGTTGTACGTGCGATTGTGACGTGCCTAATGAATGATGCTCTTTTCGATGGTCGTATTGAGCCTGTTGTTTTAAGTCCTGAGGGGTTGCGATATGCGCGAACTTTTGGCGCCAACTTGCTGGGTAGTGCCGCGTTGGCGAATGATGGCGATTTGGTCGAGGTTAGTGAGAACGATATTTTTTTAGGTTTAGATTTGCATTTTGAACCTATCATTGCAAATCGCGACATGCTCCAGTCTTTGCGGAATCGCGGGATGCGTATGGTGTTTGTGATTTATGACTTGCTACCCTTACTTCAACCAAGTTTTTTTGAACCTCAATTGGTGATCAATTTTCAAGCTTGGCTGTCGACGGTTGTTGAGCTGGCGAATGGAGCGATTTGTATCTCAAAATCGGTAAAAGTAGAGGTGCAGACTTGGCTTGAGCAGAATAAGTCTGAGCTAGCAGCGCATTTTGCATTGGATTATTTTCATCTTGGAGCGGATATCACCGAGGAGCTTGCGGTGGTGCCTGATTCGGGTGATTTAGTACCAAGTGGGTTGGATCAAGCAATCAGTTTCCTAATGGTAGGAACCGTCGAGCCTCGCAAAGGACATACCCAAAGTTTAGAGGCATTTGAACAGCTTTGGCTGATGGGTGCCAAGGTGAGTTTGGTGATCGTTGGTGGACGTGGATGGAAGACGGAAGAACTGCAAACGCGGATTGCATCGCATCCTGAGCTGGGGCAGCGTCTGTTTTGGTTCGATCAGGCTGATGATGCACAATTGGCGCGTTTGTACCAACAGTGTGATTGTTTGTTGGCATCTTCATTTGGCGAAGGTTTTGGACTTCCCTTAATTGAGGCGGCGCGTTATCAAATGCCGATCTTGGCACGTCGCATTCCCGTCTTTGAAGAAGTGGCAGGTCAGCATGTGAGTTATTTTGATGCGTCAACATCGGCTGAATTGGCTCAGGCGATTCGTGATTGGATGCAACTGCGCGAACGCAATGCTGTGCCGATGACCACCACGATGCCTTGGCTGAATTGGCGCTCGAGTACTGAACAGTTGTGTGCGGGGATTGATAGGCTGTTGCCACCTTTTGCTCACCGTATAAATTTATAAAAGCTCTCTAGGAATCAAGCCTTTAACCCAGCATAAACAGGTAATAAAATGACCCAATCGAAAGAAAACTTAAAATCAGAATTTATTCAATTCGCAGTGGACGCTGAAGTCATCCGCTTTGGTGAGTTTGTAACCAAGGCTGGTCGTACTTCTCCCTATTTTTTCAATGCCGGTTTATTCAATGACGGCACCAATTTAGGCAAAATTGCCAATTTCTACGCACAAACTTTGCTCGATTCTGGAGTTGAGTTTGACATGCTATTTGGCCCCGCTTACAAGGGCATCACTCTGGCTTCGGCAACTGCGGTTGCACTCGCCAATAAAGGAAGAAACGTCCCATTTGCGTATAACAGAAAGGAAGCAAAGGACCACGGTGAAGGGGGGACCATCGTGGGGGCTAAACTTCAAGGAAAGATCGTAATTGTGGATGACGTCATTTCTGCCGGCACCTCGGTACGAGAGTCGGTTGAATTGATCCGAGCCTCGGGTGCGACGCCTGCAGCTGTATTGATTGCACTTGATCGTATGGAAAGAGTGGGGAGCGACGATCAGTTATCAGCGCATTCCGCTGTTCAAGAAGTGAGCCGTGCGTATGGTATTCCGGTGATTGCGATTGCCAATCTGAATGATTTGTTTGCATGTCTCTCTGCGGAAAACGCCGACGAGAAGCTTGCCCATTACAAAAATGCCGTCGCTGCTTATCGGCAACGTTACGGCGCGATTTGATTCGTGGGCACAAGAAACTTTATTAAAATTTCTACAAAAAGCTTACAAAGTATTACTTCTAACTGCTGTGCTTGAAGGTATACTGTCAAAATGTGACGAACATCACAGATTCGATTGAAGCTCCATGAAACTATGTGGTTTAATCGAAGAAAATTAATTAAGTATTAATATTTGCTTTAGTTGAAGGTTTTTTTGCAATGAATAAAAAAGCACTAGTCACTGGTATTACTGGACAAGATGGCGCCTATCTCGCGCAGCTATTGCTCGAAAAGGGCTATACGGTCTATGGAACTTATCGTCGAACCAGCTCGGTGAACTTTTGGCGTATAGAAGAATTAGGAATCGACAAGCATCCGCAACTCCATTTGGTTGAGTACGACCTGACCGATTTGTCGTCCAGTATTCGATTGATCAAATCAACTGAAGTGAGTGAAGTCTATAACCTCGCTGCGCAAAGTTTTGTCGGCGTCTCTTTTGAGCAGCCGGTGACAACCACCGAAATCACGGGCTTAGGCGCGTTAAATTTATTAGAAGCGATTCGTGTGGTGAACCCAAAAATTCGGTTCTACCAAGCATCGACCTCGGAAATGTTTGGCAAAGTGCAAGCTGTACCGCAGGTAGAAACCACACCGTTTTATCCTCGTAGTCCGTATGGCGTCGCGAAACTCTACGCGCATTGGATGACGATCAATTATCGTGAATCCTACGGAATCTTTGCATGCAGTGGTATTTTGTTTAATCATGAGTCCCCATTGCGGGGTCGTGAATTTGTGACACGTAAAATCACCGACTCAGTCGCAAAAATTAAACTTGGTAAGCTAGATTGCCTAGAGCTTGGAAATATGGATGCGAAACGTGATTGGGGTTTTGCAAAAGAATATGTGGAAGGCATGTGGCGCATGTTACAAGCTGCTGAACCTGACACCTTTGTTCTAGCAACGAATCGCACAGAAACCGTGCGTGATTTTGTCACGATGGCATTTAAAGCAGCCGGATTCCAATTGATGTGGGAAGGTGAAGCAGAAAATGAGATTGCCCGTTGTGCAGAAACGAAGCGAATTTTAGTTAAAGTGAATCCAAAATTTTATCGTCCCGCTGAAGTTGAGTTACTGATTGGTAATCCACAAAAAGCAAAAGATGTACTGGGTTGGGAGCCAACGACCACCTTAGAACAATTGTGCCAAATGATGGTAGACGCAGATTTACAGCGGAATACGCATGGACATTCTTTCTAAATCTAAGCCGCGTCGCCCCCGAGCCCTGATAACGGGCTTGCGTGGCTTTACTGGTGAATATCTAGCCAACGAGTTGCGCGCTCGAGGCTATGATATTTTCGGAACCGCCTATGGCAATGAAGCCTTAGGTCTCGGCGTATATTATGTGGATTTATGCGACCCGTTTGCGCTTCAGGAAGTAGTGAATCAAGTGCAGCCCGATATCGTCGCCCACTTGGCGGCGATTTCGTTTGTAGGACATGGAAATGTCGAAGACATTTACCGAATTAATGTGGTTGGAACGCGTAATTTGTTAGATGCTCTAACTAAACTTTCAACGCCGCCAACGGCAGTGTTGATCGCGAGCAGTGCAAATATTTATGGTAACTCGAGTGCTGGCGTGATTGCTGAAACGGAATTACCCCTTCCCGCCAATGATTATGCGATTAGTAAACTGGCAGTTGAGCATGTTGCTCGCTTGTGGATGGATCGATTACCGATTTTCATTACTCGTCCGTTTAACTACACCGGTGTTGGACAAGCAGAAAATTTCTTGTTGCCGAAAATAGTTGCGCACTTTAAGCGTAAAGCCAACCGCATCGAGTTAGGTAATCTTGATGTCGCACGCGATTTCTCGGATGTTCGCAATGTCGCGAAAGCCTATGCCGAATTACTTTTAAAAGTGCCTGCCGGTGAGACTTTCAATGTTTGTACAGGAAAGGCATACACGCTACGAGAAGTCATTTCAATGGCGGAGAACATCGCTGGTTATAAAATAGAGGTGCAAGTCAACCCAGCCTTTGTACGTGCTAATGAAGTTAGAGTATTAGTTGGAAATGCGATGAAATTGGAAGCATGCATTGGCACCTTACCGTCGATATCTTTGCAACAAACGCTGGAATGGATGTTGAACGATGTCGATGTGTCAGCGGTTTCGCTCGATCAAGTCAAATCCACTCAACAACAGTTGGTCGAGGCGGCGGCTTGAAACTTATCCTCTCGATCGAGGCAATTCATCCGCCTCTGGCCGGAATTGGACGCTATGCTTGGGAGCTCGCAACCCGTGCACCTTTGCATCGGGAAATTGAATCGATTCAATTTATGTCGGACGGTCGCTGGACATCTTTACCCAGTATAGAGGAAGTATCGGGATCAACTCAGCGACTAGACATTCAAACCGAATCAAATCAAGTACCAGAACCGATTCAGTTGAATTATAAGGGGCGTATCCATCGGGCATTGGTGCAATTTCCGGGTGAAATGCGTCGTCGTTTAGGCCGCATTCCTTTGGTCTCCTATGCTTACGGAAAGATCATGCCGCAAGTAGTCAGTGGGCAGTTGAATAAAGTGAAAGAGGGAATCTTTCATGGCCCAAATTACTTTGTTCCGAAAACGCATTTGCCCACTGTCTTGACGATTCATGACTTGTCAATTTATCGGTTTCCCAATTGGCATCCAAAAGCGAGAGTGGAGCGGATGCGAGAAACCATTCCAGCATCGCTACAAAGAACCAATTTGGTGTTAACCGACTCGGAAGCGATTCGTCAGGAGTTAATGCAAGAGTTTGATTTTCCAGCTGAACGGATTAAAACTGTATTGCTCGGCGTTGATCAGATTTATTATCCACGCACGGTTGAAGAACTGCATCCGGTGTTGCATAGATTTGGTCTCTCAGTAAACGCGTATTCTTTGTTCGTATCGACCATCGAGCCACGCAAGAATTTGCAGAATTTGATCGCCGCTTATCGCGCCTTGCCGGCAGCCACGCGACAACGTTGGCCCTTGGTTTTAGTGGGGGGGACAGGCTGGGAAAGTGACGCAATTCATGCTGACATTCTGCGTGCGGAGTCAGAAGGTTGGTTAAAATATCTTGGCTTTGTCGAACAATCAGTCTTACCGCAACTGTATGCGGGTTGTCGCTTATTCACCTATCCTTCTTGGTATGAAGGTTTTGGTTTGCCGATCGCAGAAGCGATGGCCAGCGGTGTTCCTGTGCTGACCTCGAATACCTCGTCGATGCCTGAAGTCGCAAATGGTGCAGCGCTGTTGGTAGATCCTGCCGATAGAGATGATATTCGTCGCGCATTACAACGAGGCTTAGAAGATGATTGTTGGCGTGCGCAAGCCATCGAGCTGGGTTTGCAACGCGCGGCTCAGTTGAGTTGGGACGCCTGCGTGAACAATACGGTTGCGGCTTATCAGTCGGTTTCGGCCATGCGATCATAAGGTGATGCCTATGAAGGTCCTACATTTTTATCGCACGTATTACCCAGATAGTTTTGGCGGAGTGGAGCAAGTCATTCGGCAGATGGTGAATGGTTCCGCTCGATTGGGGATTGATGCCGAAGTCTTAACCCTAACCCGTGATAGAAATAATCTTGAGCTGGAATTTGAAGGTCACCAGGTGCATCGTGCCCCATTGAACTTAGAAATTGCTTCGACGGGCTTTTCTTGGTCGGCACTCGGACGTTTCAAACAATTGGCAGCAAGTGCCGATATTATTCATTACCATTTTCCATGGCCGTTTATGGATTTGGCGCATTTTGCGTGTGGCATCGATAAGCCTAGTGTATTGACTTACCACTCTGATATTGTTCGTCAAAAACATTTATTCAAACTATATCAACCTCTGCAAAATCAATTCTTACAACGCGTTAACAAGATCGTTGCGACCTCGCCGAATTATATGGCGACCAGCCCAACCCTAGCTAAATTTTCTGGCAAGACCGAGGTGATCACTTACGGTTTGGATGAGAGTATTTACCCTCAGCCATCCCCCGGCGTTCTGCAAAAATGGCGTGATCGTTTTCCAGAGCCGTTTTTCTTATTCGTTGGTATGCTGCGTTACTATAAGGGTTTGCATGTCTTGTTGGAGGCAGCCTCAGGCACCTCCATCCCAATTGTTATTTTGGGAGATGGTCCGGTTGAAGCAGAATTGAAAAAACAGGCACAGCATCTCTGCTTGAATAATGTACATTTCTTAGGTGCACTACCTGAAATCGATAAAGTTGCGTTGATGCAGGCATGCTATGGCTTAGCCTTTCCTTCTCATTTGCGTTCCGAAGCATTTGGCATTACTTTGTTAGAAGCTGCCATGTTTGGGAAACCGATGATTTCTTGCGAGATTGGAACGGGTACTTCATATGTGAATTTGCATGAGAAAACTGGCCTTGTTGTTCCGGCTAGTGATCCCCGAGCATTCCGTCAAGCGATGCAATTTTTGTTGGCCCATCCACAACGAGCGGCTGAAATGGGCCAGCAAGCCTACCAGCGCTATCAATCCACCTTTACGGCTTTGCAAATGGCGCAAAGTTATCGGAAGCTATATCAAAGTTTGATCTAAAGCGCTTGTTTCGATGGCACATGCTGAATAGCAAATTGATGAGTTTGCAGTCGATATTGATTTTGTTTGATTCTTGTTAAGTGGCGTCCCGCTCAACTTGGAACTCGGCATTCAGCCAATTTGATCCGATGAACATCGGTTTGTCGACGTTAATCACATCAAAGACGAGTAGGTTGTCTGACCACTCGAAATTTTGTTCAAGATGTGATTCCCCGCGGGTGAGAGCCGTTGTGACGGAGTACGAGCCCGGTCCAAGCTGACAGGTAAATGGCAGGTTAAAAATGAGTTTTTCCCCCGCTTTTAAATCGTATTGAACAAGCTTGGTGTACCACGTATTGCTACCCCAAATAATATGACCTTGTTTGTCACGTAGCATGATGCCGAGTACAAGTTCTGGAATTGCCTGTGCGATTTGTACTTCACAAATTAAAACGACTTGCTGTCCAACAGTGACCGCTGACAAGCCTTGTTTGTTCGCTTGTATCTCATTCGGAATATTCTCCCGATTATTCAAGCCTTCTTGTTCGATGCCTTGTTCGCGAAGATATACTTTGCCGATGCTTGCCGCACCGTTGCCCGAGCGTGTCTTGAGCCAACCTTGTTGATCGCGACTTTGGCTGATTGCAAGCTTGTCGTTTTCCTTTTGAGCGATCATCGCATTGTAGAAGTCAACGACTTCATCTGGCGCGCCTTGCTTTAGCATCTGGCCTTTGTCGATCAAAATAACGTGATCACAGATAGATCGGACATCACCCATGCCATGGGTTACTAATATAATCGAAGTACCTTGTTCCTTAAATTGTTTGATGCGATCAAAGCTGCGATGTTGAAAATAACTATCGCCGACAGAAAGAATTTCATCGACAATCAAAATGTCTGGACGAACCGCTGTAGCAACAGCAAAAGCCAGACGCGCTTGCATCCCACTCGAATAGACACGCAGCGGTTGATCAAAAAAGTCGCCAATTTCAGCAAAAGCTTCAATTCCAAGCATTAGTTGATCGAGTTCAAGCCGGCTAAGACCCATGAGGCCGCCAGCCATATACGCGTTTTGACGTCCGGTAAATTCGGGATTAAATCCTAGACCTAGCTCAAGCATGGCACTCACGGTGCCATCCACAGTGATTTGTCCAACGCTCGGGCGAACTGTTCCGGTGATCATTTTAAGCAAGGTACTTTTACCCGCGCCGTTTTGCCCAATGATTGCAACTGCCTGACCACTTTGTACTTCAAAAGAAATATCTTTGTTTGCCCAATATTCGTAACTCGGTTTGACCTTCATACCCGCCCATGACATCAGGCGGTCAAAGAGGCCAGAGAATTTTGTATAGCATTTACCAATGCCATCAACTTTAAGAACGGGAATTGGTGTTGAGTTCATAGGGCATCCACCAAATCTGCGCTCGCGCGACGGAATATCCAAAACGAAAATACAAACAAACCCAATGCGAACAAGCCGGGTAATATCAGAGTAGATCCGCTGGTAACTCGACCGAGCAATAACGCATCCTGATAAATTCGTACCAGCGCGGTCATTGGGTTGATTGCCAATAAAAATTGAAAACGTTCTGGCAAGCTATTCGCGGTGTAGACCACGGGCGTTAACCAGAACCATAATTGCATCACGATCCCCATCACTTGACTAACGTCTCGCGAGAAAACATTGAGCAAGCCAAGTAGGATGCCGATCCCAAAAGCGAGCATCACGATGAGTAGCATACCAAATGGTAAAACCAACCATGCTAGATTTGGCGGATGGCCCAAGAAAGCAAATACCACCAAGATCGCGGCCAATAAAAGCAGGTGATTGAGTAGGGCACTTCCGCCAACGATCAATGGTAGACAAAGACGTGGGAAGGCGATTTTCTTCAATGTGTTCGCGTAGTCGATGAAGACATTCGTGCAACGATTCAAGATTTCGGCAAATAATCCCCAGGCAGCTGTACCTGCCATTAAGTAAACGGCATAAGCGGACTTGCTTTCGATCTGTGGCAATTTAGCGGCTAGTACTTCGGAAAGTACAATCGCAAAAATACTAGCTTGCGCCAAGGGATTCAAAATCATCCATAGCGCACCTAATTTGCTGCGCGCGAATCGACCACGAAATTCTGCTTGAATTGACGACAGCATAAAGTGGCGGAAGCGCCAAAGTGATAGAAGGACAGCTTTCAAGGCATTTGCTTTCGCTTAATTTAGATATCGAGACGGCCATAAATATCGCCAAACCGAACGATATCATCTTCGCCTAAATAGCTACCCGACTGCACTTCAATGACTTCTAACTCAGCATCAGTCGTGTTCTCGAGACGATGTTTCACGCCTCGTGGAATATAGGTTGATTGATTCGCTTGTAAAGTCATGACCTCATCACCGCGCGTGACTTTAGCCGTACCAGCGACAACAATCCAATGTTCGGCGCGATGTTGATGCATTTGCATGGATAAGCTGCCACCAGGTTTGACGACAATCCGCTTGACCTGAAAATGCTCTCCGCGGTCAACTGAGTCGTAGTGTCCCCAAGGACGATAAACTTTGCGATGATTGTCTGTCAGCGCTTGATGGCTGTCTTTCAAACGCGTAATAATCCGTTTGATATTGCTGGTATTCGCTTTATTCGTGACCAATACCGCATCCGGCGTTTCGACTACGATGACATCTTCGAGTCCGAGGCAGGCGAGCAGACGACTATCGGACATTAATAGACAATTGCGAGAGTCCTCGACTAGAACATCACCACGCAAGGAATTGCCGTTTTCGTCTTTATTGGAGACTTGCCACACGGCATCCCAAGCTCCGACGTCTGACCAAGCCGCGTTGAATGGCACTACGCATGCTGAAATTCCAAGCTCTGGAGCGCTAGCTAATTTTTCCATTACGGCGTAGTCGATCGAGTCGGATGGACATGCTGCAAATGCCTCTTTGTCGATACGAACGAAATCGCAATCTGATTTGGCTAATTTGAATGAAGTTTGACAAGCCTCGAACATTGCAGGATTGAAGTGCGCAATCGCTCTTAACCAAACACTCGCGCGCATCATGAAAATTCCACTATTCCATACGTGTTGCCCGTTCTTGACATATTCTTGTGCTAATTCTACGTGGGGCTTTTCCACGAAGCTTTTTAATTCGAGTGCAATACTTTGATCGAGTTGCTTGCCGAGCAAAATATAGCCATAACCTGTTTCAGGACGATCAGGTACGATGCCAAAGGTGACCATTGCCCCAGCGCTAGCTTGAGGTAAGCCTGCCGCGATCGCTTGGTAGAAACCCTCTTCATCGCCAATTTGGTGATCAGCCGGCATGATCAGCAAAATACTATCGTTGTCATTTTGGCTGGCAGCTAATGCGGCCAAGGTCACAGCTGGCGCGGTATTTCTGCCAAATGGTTCTAATAATAAAGTAGAGTCAGTGCAACCGACTTCGCGCAATTGTTCCGCCGTAATAAAACGATATTCTTCATTGCAAACAACGATTACTCGCGAGCTGACAGTCGCTGCACCTTGAAAATTTTGTACGCGTAAAGCGGTTGCTTGCAGCATCGTTTCATTGTTGAACAATGCGAGCAATTGCTTAGGATGTTTGTCGCGTGAAAGTGGCCAGAGACGAGTGCCTGAGCCTCCGGAGAGAATGACGGGTTGCAATAACATGAATATCTTTCTTAATTTTGTCCAAGTCCTCATCCAGCATGGATGATGCAAATCAGACCAAAGGACAGAAGCGAGTAAGAGCGTCGCTGAAAAGTCGCCTATTGTACATCCAGACTTGGCGTAAAATTTGGCGAAGTTTGTCTAATATTTGTGTAAATAATAATTATATGTCAAACACGCTGAATTTCAGCTTGATCACGTATACTCTCCACTTTATTGAAATACTCAGGTCTTTACTACGCCTATGAAAGCTCATCAATCCACGGAACCTGCAGAGGCGATGTTGGCGGAACGAATAAGGATGAATGCGCACCCACAGAAATCGGGTAGCCAAACGCCCCAAGCTGGGTCGACCGCAATGCTTGAATCGCTTTTTCAATCATCAAGTGTTGATGTCATACACGAAATTCGAAGCAGGTTTCCATACAGGCCGAGCCATCTCGATCAAACACTTAGTGAGCAGGCTGCAGATTGTGGACTCACACAATCGAGTTCATATTTAAAACGAAAATGGCGAGCAATGACGAAGAAGGATGCTTCACTGAGTCAGCGTGTTAGGGCAATCCCATTGTTGGGATATTGCTTGGTATGGCTCAAAGCCTTGATTCGCCTTCCAGTTACACGTCAACAACACACTTTCGCTTTGGCTGATTTAGAACGGAGAATTGGTCTGCAGGCAGAAGATTTACGTCGATTACATGAACGCGTCGATGCACTGGAGCCTCTACTTGAGCTCGTTTATGTGCAAGTTGTAGAGCAGACGAATCGCACAGTGCAGGCCGCCGAATCCGGGTTGAGTAAGCGATTGCAGCAATACGATATGCTCGACCTCGGTGCCCGCGTAATGCGTTTGGAAAAAAAAGTCGGCAGTCGGGAGTTTCGCACTTTGCTGCATCGTGCAAGTCGGTATTCGGAGTCCCCTGACAAAAACAAAAAACGGGTAGATGAAGCGCCAACAGAATTGACCAAAATGGCGAGCCCTGAGCACAGTTTGTCTGCCGAGACTAGCCACGCAATACTTGTCAATCCAAGGCCTGTACAAAGTCAGTCGCCTTCTACTTTTGACGTTGATGCCTTTTATTATGAATTCGAGCAAGCGTTTCGTGGCGATGAGTATGCAATTGCACAGCGCCAACGAGTGTACATTGACTACCTGCAAGACTTTTTGACCTTAAGTAAATCAGACCGTTCTTTGTTCGTCGATCTCGGTTGTGGGCGCGGCGAGTGGTTGAGTTTGTTAAAGGAGATCGGCATTCCAGCTTTAGGGATTGATCTCAACGCAGATAAAGTGCAAGCATGCCGTGCCATCGGATTGCAGGCTGAAGTAGCCGATGCGCTTGGATTTTTATCGCAACAAGCCAGCGACAGTTTAGGTGGTGTAACCGCCTTTCACTTGATTGAACATATTTCATTCGAAAGCTTAATTGCGTTATTCGATTCAGCATATCGCGCGTTGCGTCCAGGCGGAATACTAATTTTTGAGACCCCCAATCCTGAAAATTTGATCACGGGAGCATGTAACTTCTACTACGACCCGAGTCATCTCAAACCAATCGTGCCAGATGTCGCAGTTTTTATGGCCAAGCAGCGAGGATTTGCTAAGGCACAAATTGTGCGTTTAAATCCATTCGAAGACCACTATCAGTTGCCAGAGACAGACGCGAGCGCGCGAGTGCTGAATCAATACCTGTTTGGCCCGCGAGATTATGCTTTGATCGCTAGGAAGTAATATGGCAGTGAAGTCTATCCATCAATTTATTTCAGCAACACAGCTTGATGCCACTTCATTAGCATTGGCGTTGGAAGTACAAAAAAAAATACAAGGATTGGGTCTTCATTCAACGATCTTTTCGGATTTTATTCCCGCACAGTTTCCTGATGTATCCGCACTTAGATCGATCCAAGAATTGAAGTCAGATTCTTCAATCATTATGTTGATTGATGGTCACGATGTGGAGCAAGTACCTGTTTTAGCCGATATTAAATGTTTGCAACTAGCGCAGTTTTTAAGTTTGCATAAGGCTGAAATGGCTCGTTCCCCGTCACCGGAACAAGTTTCGAATACACGCTTTTTGCTTGAGCGTTGTCGTGATGCATGTTTGATTGTGACGCCATTGTCGCGTGCGCCGTTGGCGGCAGGGGTAGATGCTTGGGAAGCCACAGTCGAGCAAGTTTCTATCATGCTGGGACGTTTGAAAGCGTTGACCGATTTACCCTTGCGTGTTGTGCTTGTGGGTAGCGAGCTTTCTAATGCTCAAACAAAAATAATCCAACAACATATCGCGACTTCTGCCTTCAACAGTGACATCGTATTGCAGGTGATCAGCGATTTCGATACAAGTCCGCAAAATCAAAGTCGAGATCAAGATCAAGGCGTCCATCAAGACCCAATATGGATTGAGACAAGCACTTGGCCTCAAATTTTATGTTTTGCCGATATGGTATGGCTACCGGAGTCGAACGATTGCACAGCTAAGGTTTGCCGCTATGCGACCGCCTACCATGTACCGATTGTGGCGTGTGAAAATGAGATCATGCGTCGAGAGTTTGGGACGGGTATGAAGAATAACCTGTTCCTCTCAAATACAGTTTCGGCGCAAGAGCAAGCGTCAGTGTTGTTAACTTTGCTTAAAGAGCCGAGATTGCGGGCTTTTCAAGTTCAACTTCAAGATCGTGCTTGGAGACGACAAGCACTCCAGCGGAGTTTAGATCGGATCGATCCGAGTTGTGTTCTTGCGTTGGATTTGAATGAGTTCAACGTTGAGGCTGAGTCATGGCTCATCGAAGGCCCATGCGATAGTCACTATAGTTTGGCAATCGTCAATCGTGAATTGGCAAGAGGGCTGAAAAAACTCGATGCGCCGCATTTGTCTATCGCATTGCGTAGTATGGAAGGTCATGGAGATTTTGACGCTGCTGCTGATTTTGTTAACGCGAATCCAGACTGCGCGGAAATGCTCACATTTGCGAAGCAGATAGGTATACCTTCAGTTGCCGCGAGATTTTGTTATCCGCCACATGTTGCGAATATGGTGGCGCAGACCAAGCTTATCCACTCTTATGGTTGGGAGGAAACGGGTTTCCCACAACATTACGTCGCTGAATTTAATCGACGCTTGAATGGCGTTGCCGTTTTGTCGAATACCGTTGCGAAGATATTGCGGGATAGTGGCGTTCGTATTCCTATTGCTGTGACAGGCGCTGGTGTCGACCAGTATCAAGAACAAGAACAAGGTTTGAGCGTTAGCGCTGCAACGCGCTTGCGCGAGGCCCGTCGATTTCAATTCCTGCATGTTTCTTCTTGTTTTCCACGCAAAGGTGTCGATGTTCTATTGCGCGCCTATGGCGCAGCTTTCCGAGCTGACGATGATGTGAGCCTGATCATCAAGACATTTAGTAATCCGCATAACCAAGTTGCCCAGGATTTACAATTTTTACGCGATGCAGATCGCCATTTTCCGCACGTGCTCCTGATTGAAGAAGAATGGTCGCATGCAGACATGAGTGCTTTGTATCAACAAGCGAATGTGTTTGTTGCCCCAAGTCGTGGAGAAGGATTTGGCTTGCCGATCGCAGAAGCCATGCTCTACGGAGTGCCGGTGATAACGACTGCTTGGGGTGGTCAGACGGATTTTTGTACTGAGAAAACAGCATGGTTATGTGACTACACTTTTGCAAAAGCGAATACCCATTTAGGGCTGACCCATTCTTTGTGGGCAGAGCCGGACGTGAAGCACCTCACGCAACAATTACGCGAATTGTATCAAAGTACTTTTCCTAATATTACTTCGCTGGTGCAAGCTAAAGTCGATGCGGCACGGACTTTAATACAAGAGAAATTTGGGTGGCAGCAAACTGCACAAAATCTTCGAAGCTTGGTCTGTGCGATCCATCAACAGCCTCTTGTGCGTAAGGAACCGCAGATCGCTTGGATTAGTTCATGGAACGCTCGATGTGGTATCGCGAATTATTCGCATTTTTTGACACAAAATTTTCCAGCACATCGGCTACACGTGTTGGCAAATCATATTCCAGAACGAACAGGAATTGATCAAGACTTTGTTCTACGTTCTTGGGAAATCGCCTATGATGAAAACTTGGAAAACGCGATAGATTACATTAGCGAACACCAGATTTCGGCCGTTGTTGTTCAATATAATTTTGGTTTTTTCTCGCCGGAAAATTTAGGACTTTTCATCCAGTCTATGCACGATCTCGGCGTCGCCGTTTATGTGTTTTTCCATTCGACTGCGGATGTTTTTTTTGGCGGCCGACATTTTGCCTTGAAGAATATACAGCCCTCTCTGAGGCAAGTCGAACGCATCTTTGTGCACAGTATTGAAGACATGAACCGTCTTAAAGATTTGGGATTGGTTGAACAACTTTGTTATTTTCCGCACGGTATTGCACCTGTGCCCTCCAATTTGCCAGCACCGAGCGCGAAGCGCGTGATTGCTTCCTACGGCTTTTTGTTACCGCACAAAGGAATACAGCAACTTATCCGAGCTTTTGCAGCGTTAGAGCCCGAACGCAATGATTTGCATTTGCTGCTATTGAATGCCTTATATCCTGTTCCAGTATCTCAAGACGAGGCCAACGCCTGTCTTCAATTAATTGCGCAACTGGGTTTGCAATCACGGGTTTGTTTGAAGACGGATTTTATGGCAGATGCCGATGTTTTACAGTTGCTGGCACAAGCAGAGGTGATTGTTTTTCCTTATCAGCACACGCAAGAATCGTCGAGTGCCGCAACGCGCGTTGGTTTGACTGCGGGGCGACCAGTTCTTGTGACACCGCTCGCCATTTTCTCGGATGTAGAAGAAGCCGTACATCGATTATCTGGAACAGAGCCTGAGCAGATTGCTGAAGGAATCCGCTATTTTCTCGAGAATCCTCATGTTGCATCAGAAAAGGCCGAACAGGTGGCGGCATGGATACGGGAAAGAAGTTGGCCACATTTGTCGAACCGCTTGTTAAATATCATCGATGGAATAGCCAATCCCTTGGAGCATTATGTTAGGTAGTTTTCGCCTTTTTTTAGCGCTTTGCGTCGCATTGAGTCACGCCAACTTTCGAGTCTTGGAACTCAATCCCGGTGTCATTGCAGTCGTGTGTTTTTACATGATCTCCGGTTTTGTGATGACAGCATTGATACGCCAACACTATGTAGGTGGCCAAAAAATAGTTGGCTTTTATCTCGATAGAGCGCTGCGTTTATATCCTCAGTATTTGTTTATTGCCGGGATTACCTTAATCTGGTTTTATCTGAGTGGACATCGGACAGACTTTTTGCAGTTCCCGCCAGCGATGCAAGAGTACTTGTCGAATTTGCTCCTCGTACCACTCAACTACTACATGTTTAATAATAGTCATTTGTTTACTCTGATCCCACCTGCTTGGTCACTTGGTGCCGAGATCCAGTTTTACCTATTGATACCTATTTTGATCTTATTTCGATTGCGCTATATTTGCTTGCTTCTGTCAGGAGGGATCTTTTTGTTTGCTTGTTGGGGAACAATCAATACCGAATTTTATGCTTATCGATTGTTGCCTGGTGTCTTATTGTTTTTTATGCTGGGTTCCGTTTTTTATGATTTGCGAGCGGAAAAAACGAAGGCAGCTTTTTGGGGAATATCGATACTAATTTTTTGTGGAGTGCTGTGGGGAATATTAAGTCAGTTTGGCCATCTACTATTACCTTATAATCGCGAAGTCATTATTGGCCTGCTGATTGGTGCGGCAGCGCTGTTTTTCCTCGCTCCATTGAAACAAGTCGCGTGGGATAATCGCCTTGGTGATCTCTCCTACGGCGTATTTCTAAATCATTTTTTTATTCAATGGGCGGTGTTGGGCGTGCCTAAAACGCTGATTGCGTGGTGTGCTTACGTTACGCTCAGTTTGAGTTTGGCTTGGGTGACGCAGCGTTTGGTTGAGCAGCCAGTTTTGCTATGGCGTCGTCAATTGCGTCTTTCAAATTGAGTGATATCTGCCGCGATTCGATTGGATTAATTAAGTTTTATTATTCTCGCCTTCGTCCATGCCGACAGTTGCAACCTGCTTGAGTTTCTCAGGACGTTTGACAATGAGGATGGTCCCTTTTTTTTCCAGCACATTCATTTTCATGAGAGTATGAATCGCGCGAGAAACCGTTTCGCGGCTGGTGTTGACCATAATCGCGATTTCATGCTGCTTGGGCAAACCTTCGATGACTTGGCCATCTTTTGATTCGCGCACGAATGTTTGTAGTTGTGCGAAGACACGTTGGAATGCATTCGGAATGCTAAGGAGTGTACGTTGGTTGGAGGCAGCCCTAACGATTTGAGCGAAATGCGTCATCAAGCGTTTCGCAATCAAAGGATGATGAAAAATCAGATCGCGTGCATGATTGCTCGGTAGAAATGCGACTTCAGAGAGTTTGACTGAAATGACAGAGGCGGAGCGCGGTTGCCCGTCAATCACTGATAATTCGCCAAAATATGCGCCAGGCAAAATGAAATGGATGCCAATTTCTCGACCTTCTTCACTAAGATCGACGACTTGTAATTTTCCATTTAGCAAAAAACCAAGGCTGTCCGCGATTTCACCTTTGCGCATCACAATATCATGGCTCAAGTAGCTGCGGCTCGACATCAAGCCCGCTACTTTTGCAAGTGTAGCTTCGTCAAAGTCTTTAAATAGTGGAATACTCGCAGCAACGTGTAAAGCAATAGGCATGAATGAATTGTGTTTATATCAAGTTAACGGTTATGTGGTTGAGCCCTGCGTCAACCGATCTCGATTGGATAGCGTTCCAATTACTACGTTTTGAAATCGGATGACGCATCTCGACGTTCGAAAAGTAGATGTTGCTAATGTTAATTTTTTCGAGTTTTAGGCCTAAAGTAACGCAAAAAAAGTGACGAAAAGCAAATTGGACGTAGAAATATCCCATATAAACAACAGGATACCAAAAATAAGTTAGAATCAGGTGTAAAGTTAAGAGCGTGCTAGATTGTAAACTTATTTTGTGTTCAATTAAATTTAAATTGAAGACCGTGTGTAGTTTCCGGGCAAGAGTTCTGCAAGCTCGCCAAAAGTCAAAAATCAAAAACAGGGCAATGTGTTGTGCACCAGTAGCGCATTGGCATGTGGCAAAAGCCATTACTGCTTAAAGCCCAAGTTATGCGACAAATGTTAGTAAGTCAGTTAGTTTTTAGAGGTAGTAGTTATGCGTACATGGTTGAATCATATTAGAGCTGGCTTTTTCGTGTTGTTCTTCGCGATGGCAATGCCTTTGTGCGCTTGGGCAAATGAAGTTGCGGGAACGGTTTCTTTTGTTATTGGTGAAGCAAGCACACTAACAAACGGGCAGAAGCAAGCAATTTCTCGCGGAGATGCGATTAAAGCGGGACAGACGATCGCTACGGGTGTGAATGGGCATGTTCACATTAAATTGATCGATGGTGCTTTCGTCAGTATTCGTCCCTCATCACGTTTCGTTATTGAAGAATACAAATACGATGCTGAACAACCAAAGAACAGCCGCATTAAATTCAATTTAGAACAAGGCACGGCGCGTAGTATTACGGGTAAAGCGGGTGAGGCATCGAAGGAATCTTACCGTTTAAATACGCCTTTGGCTGCGATTGGAATTCGCGGCACGGATTTTGTTGTACATACGGAGCAAAGCGTGACACGTGTTGTCGTGCAAAGTGGTGCAATTGTGATGTCCCCGCTAAGTCAAGAATGTTTATCGAGCGCGTTTGGCCCTTGCAACACAGCGACAGCACGCGTACTGACTGCTGCAATGCGCGATGCGTATTTAGAGTTACGTAATCACAAAGATGCGCCGATTTTGGTACCAGCTGAAAAGTCTCTGAACTCGCCTAATCTGATCGCTCCGCCGCGTCCAGAAGAACCTGTAGCTGAACGCAACGGCAAGGCGGCGAATAATACGCCACCTGTGGATGCGACCCAGATCGTGACAGCGACGAATATTGCAAACAAGATTGATAGTTTAGCGAATGCAGTCAAACCAGAGCCCAAGCCAGAACCAGTCATTCCTGCCAAAATTTGGTGGGGACGTTGGGACGGTAGTTCGACAAATATGGAAGGGACGATCACCTCAGCGATGTCACCTGACCGTGAAGTGGTAATGGGAACGGCTTTGTTCGGGATTTTCCGTGAAGCAGGCGAAACCTTTGTACCTAGCTCGGGCGTTGCCAAATTCAAATTGGCTGCGTCAGAGTCTTATTTGATGTCAGCGGATCGCTCACTGACTGCTGCTTCGATTTTGAATCCGAGTTTGACAGTGGATTTTGCGAATCGTCGTTTTGACACAGCGTTGAATGTGAAGACGCAAGATGGCTTGGTCACGGAAATTCGTGCCGGTGGTGAAGTTACTTGGCAAGGTTTGTTTATCACTGAAACTGCAAGCCCCGATACGCTTGTGTTGGGTTCGTTATCAAAAAATAGCGATCAGGCGGGGTATTTATTTCAGCGCTCACTCAATGGCGGGACGTCCATAGTTGGCGCAACACGTTGGGTGCAATAAACAGCTTTTGAAGCAGTTTTCGAAACAGTTTTTGAAAGTGTTCATTTGATTCGTCAATTCGATTCACCAATTAACCCATCGAGTAATCTGGTGGGTATTCGATTCAGCAAAAGTCAGGAGCGCGCTCCTGACTTTTGCTTTTGAGGGCAGATGTATGTCGAGAGCTTTGCTGCGTTTTGCTGCAATTTTGACGGTTTTGCTCGTCACGATTTTTTCGCGCCAACTCTTCCCAGACTTCACAGCACCAATCGAAAATACCCTTAGCGATTGGCGTACTCGGGCTGCCATTCAGTATAGTGATTGGCAGGCACATTCTGCAAAATTGGATCGCTACGAACAGCGACTAGTGTTGATTGATATTGACGAAAAGAGCGTTGCAGAGCAGGGGCCTTGGCCTTGGCCGCGAGATAAGGTGGCAGCATTGATCGCGAATTTGGTCGATCACTATGGCGTCGCTGGCGTTGCACTCGACATCGTATTTCCCGAAGCGCGAAATCAAGACAAAATATTGGCGGAGCAAATGCAAAGGCCGGAAATTACTGGCGCTGTTGTTTATGACTTGCAGGATCGGCGATTACCTGAATTGTCTGGTCGTCTGCCAGAATCCTATCCGATTCAATTGGCAGTGAACGCCCCACGTTTTAGTGGTATTCCCGTGACCAGTAATCACGCGGCAATCATGCCTGCGCGAGTCGGACATATTACCCCTATCTATGATGCCGATGGCTCTATCCGACACGTTCCGCCCATCTTGTGTCAACGCAATGCTACGGTGATGTGTCGCCCTCTATTGGAAATCCAAGCATTTGCGGCACTCATGGAAAATCCCAATTTTAAGTTGCAGGCGGGTACGGGATTGTTTGCTGCGTCATGGGAACTATTGATTCAAGATGGACCGGAAGCGGTGGTCGCAACGATACCACTCAACAAAGATGGTGCAATCGTTGTGCCATACCGCCATTCGCAGCATGATTGGTTGGCAATCTCTGCGAGCGATATTTTGGAGCGGCGTTCTTCTTCGAAAGCACTAAAAGGAACAATTGCGCTGATTGGTTCGACTGCTTTGGGCATGGCTGACGTCATCGTGACGCCCTCTAACCCAGAGGCCTCCGGCATGATCGCTCATGCGGAGGTCTTATCTGCACTATTTGATGAGGGATTTATTTTTGAGCCACGCTGGGTAAGTTTGTTAGTTTTTATTATCTTATTGCCTTTGGTGCTGGTCTTGGAGTTCGCCATGCGTCGAATCAAGCGCCCTGCGGTATTGACCTTGTTTTATCCGTCATGGCTGGCATTCGCGTGGAGTGGCAGCATGCTGATTGCCATGGTGTGTTTTATTCAATGGAAATGGCAAATTCCTTTAACCCCATTATTTTTATTTCCACCGTTGATGATTTTGACTGCAATTTTGTTTGCATTGCATCGTTCAAATATAGAACGCGTCGGGGTGTTTGGGCTACTTGCCACTTATTTGCCAAAAGAAGTCGCAAAGCGTTTAACCACAACAGAAGGCGGGTCAAAGAAACCTAATACGGCACTTGACGCAACACGACGTGAAATCACGGTGTTATTTGCCGATATTCGAGGGTTCACTGGCTTGGTTGAGAATGCAAGGCCTGAGGTGGTTGCGATCTTGATGCATAAAATATTTAGCGAAATGGCGGCTGCCGTGGTAAATCATCATGGGACGATCGACAAATTTATTGGCGATGCTGTGATGGCGTTTTGGAATGCGCCCGAAGATGACCCCGAGCATGCTTTGCATGCATTTGCCGCTGCGAAAGAAATGCACCAAAGGATAGTTCATCTCGATACGTTTTGCCGTAGTTTAGGCATTGAACCTGTCAGTGTTGGTATTGGAATTGAAACGGGCCTCGCTTTGGTCGGTAACTTTGGTTCCGAGCATCGACGCACCTACACAGCGTTAGGGGAGGCTGTCGTGTTGGCGAGTCGGATTGAAGGCCTCTCGGCACAGTATCAAGCTCACATTTTGATCGGTGCGCGGTGCGCGAGCTTCTTGCCGCAGGCTGGCTTGCGACATTTAGGTTCTGCAACGATACGTGGCAGGCTGCAATCGGTGGATGTGTTTGCACCCAAAGAGGATTGATTTCGATTGTATCAGTCGATAGATTAAATTCGCTTTAAACTGGATCGCATTGAACGAAAGTCCAATGACACCCAGAGTCGAATCGAGTTGCAAGCGAAAACAGGCAAAATCACTGATCTTTATCGAGAAATGATGAGGAAACCTATTTTTGTTTTTGAATGCGTATTATAATTCTGCCAATTTTGCTTTTGCACACGATTCTCTATGCGCTTGGTTTGGTTCCTTTCTCTGCTATGTAGCCTGCTTGCTTTGCCCTGTGTGGCACAAGCACAAAAGCTAGCGGAACCAAGCGATAGCCTCATTCAGTATCTCAAAACTTTCCCAAAAGCCTACGATCTCTTTGCCGGCGCCAATTATGTTGAGGCGCAGCAAGCCCTAGAAAACGAGTTAGCCTCAC
Source organism: Affinundibacterium fentianense (assembly GCF_018139545.1). Taxonomy (GTDB): domain Bacteria; phylum Pseudomonadota; class Gammaproteobacteria; order Burkholderiales; family Burkholderiaceae_D; genus Undibacterium; species Undibacterium fentianense. Next base: position 122,773 of record NZ_JAGSPJ010000007.1, read on the forward strand.
ATGAGAATGAGGCCAATTATTTCAATGTCTTGGGCGTGCTTCAGTTAAAGCAACAAAATTACCTAGGTGCTGCAGCCTCCTTCGAGCGCGCCGTATTGATTGATCCCAGTAATGCGGGTTCTTGGATGGATTTAGCGATTGCGACTTTGGAGACGGGTAATTTAGGAAGCGCGAGTAGTTACTTCGACTATATAGAAGTGACATTCAAGCCGAGCAAAGATATCCAGCAAGTGATCGATGGCTATAAGCGCTTTATCCAGAAAGCGAAGGAGCCTAAGAAAAAATTACGTTATACCGCTGAATTCGGTGTGGGGCGGGATTCGAATGCAAACAGTGGATTGCAATCTGCCTATATTCCGATCACATTTGGTTCCGATCGAGTGAATTTGCCGTTGGACCCATCCTATCAAGCTCGCAGTGATCAATATGTCGCGGCAGCCTTGCAGGCACGCTACGACAGTCCATTTGATGTGCCCGGTTTAGAGATGAATGCTTCCGTGAAGCGTCGTGGCTATCAGCGTGAACGCGATTTTTCGACGACAGAGTTGTCAGGAAACGTCGGGTGGCAGCGTCCGAGCCCTCTTGGCTTAGTTGGTGTAACCGCTTTCACGGACGTGAGTTGGCTCGGTGATAAGGGCTTATTACGTGATTTTCGCCTCAGTGGCAGCATCGAACGTTCCTGGCGCGATTGCTTTTATGGCGCGTCCTTAGAAAATGAATGGCGTCGGTACATGGGATTGCATTCTCAAGATGCCGATTTGCGATGGGCACAATTAGCGGGCGCTTGTAAAATGCCTATCGCAGGAAAAGCGCTCCAAGCGACGATCGTTGCCCGTTATGGAAATGATTTGCCTACTCGTCAACGTGCCGGTGGCAAAACTCGTCGTAAAGAAGTGGTTGCCCAGCTCGGTGCTGTATTTCGTCCACAGTGGCGTTTTGATTTGAGCTGGAATGCAGCGTTTGCGCTCGACAGTGAGGGTTATAGCCCACTTTTAGAAAATAACGCCCGCCGCCAAGTGACCCGTCGAACTGCACGAATCCAATTGACGAAAACACTGAATGCCGATCTTGACCTCTTTTTTCGCGTCGATGACAGCAGCATTGCGTCCAATATTCTTTTATTTTCTCAAAAAGCCAAGTCTTTTAATCTAGGCTTGCAGCGTCGTTTTTAGCCAGAAAACCACATTTCATTGGCAAATACAAACTTAAAGTAAATTCTTACAATGTACATACAAACAAGTGTTTACATTGCAATCCTGTTCTGAAGTAAAATCTTGGACTACTGCGCATGTCAGTTTCAAACAATAAAAAAGTTTGTTAAGCAGTAATTTCGCAGCAAGACCTGTTGTATTTACGAAAAAAAGTTGTAAACGTGATGTATGTCACATTTATTTCTGTTGTCTGTATTTACTATACCGTCGACAAGTGAGTCAACAGGGCTTACTTGCTGTTTTTTTAAATTAATTTCCTTTTAGGAGTTACACACATGGCTGTTACTACACAAATGCGCACGCAAGTGGCCCAGTTGTACGTCTCCCTCTTCGGCCGCGCGCCAGAGGCAGATGGCTTGGGTTACTGGGTGAGCCAATTAGATTCAGGTAAAACGTTCCAAGCGCTTGCACAAGATATGTTCAACGTCGCTCCAGCACGTGTTTACTATCCTGCATACCTGACGAACCAAGAAATCGTTGCTAAGTTCTACGTGAACGTATTGGGCCGTGCTGCAGACCAACAAGGTTTGGACTACTGGACAGCACGTTTGAATACATTGAGCGCAGGCGCGACAACGAAAGCAACTGCTCAAGGTACATTGATCACTGAGTTGTTGACAGCAGTTGTTAACTACTCTGGTACAGACGCAGCTGCGTTGACATCCCAATCTTTGTTGAACAACAAAGTAGCGGTTGGCTTGCACTACGCTGTTGATTTGAACGGCAATGACGTCGCATTTGCTTCTTCCTTGTTGCCATTGGTTTCTGCTGGTGCAGGCGGTACTGCAGCTGCTAACCAAGCAATTGAAGCAACAAACGCAAAAGTGTTGACAAACAACATCGACAAATTTGCTGCAAACGTATTCACAGCAGTGCCAGTCTACACACCAGGCGGCAATGATTTGATCAACAGCTTGCAAGACGAAGATGAATTGACAGGCGTTGGTACAAACCCAACTTTGAATGCAACAATCGGTAATACAAATGACTCTTCAGAAGGCACAATCACGCCAACTCTGAAAGGTATCGAAACTGCGAAGATCCAAGTAACTGGCTCTATCAGCGGTATCAATTTCCAAGATTCAACTGGCTTGAAAACTTTGGAAGTATCTCGTATCACTGCAGACAACACGAATGTTTCTTTCTCTGATTTGGATAAGACAACAACGAACTTGACATTGTCCAATGCAACTCGTAACGGCAGCGTTGAATTCAACTACCGTGAAGACGTATTGACAGCGACAGACGACGTATTGAACGTCAACTTGAACAATGTTCGTTTGCACAATATCGCTATCTCTGAAGGTGGCGACAGCTCCGAAGATAAAGGTTACGGTTTCACAACAGTGAACGCAACAATCACTGGCTCAGCTAACGTTGATACATTGTCGATCGCTTATCCAAACAACGAAGCAGAAGACTCTATCGATGCTGATGGCGTACAACACTTGAAACAAACGATCAATTTCGATGCGAAAGCTGGCACAGAAATCAATGGTTTGAACACAGGCGCAGAAATCATCACTTTGAAAGCTGGTGCAGACGTATTGTTCGGTGAAGAAGAAGCTGAAATCGGCTTGATGGATTCTTCCGCTAACATGGAAGCAAACCGTGGCGTAATGGATGGCAACTTGGAAAGCTTCACGATCACTGGTACTGGTGATGTGAGCGCAGTTGTTCACCTCGAAAGCGTTGCTGGTTTGACAGTCAATGGTTCTGCAATGACTGGCGATTTGGCATTGAGCGTTGTCAATCACTCTGGTGAAGACGATGCTGACCAAGCTTTGGTTGTGTCCTCTGGTTCAGGCGACGACTTGATCGCTTTGGGCGATGGCGCTGACTTCGGCGGCTCTATCACAACAAACGCAGGCGTGGATAAAGTGTCTATCAACGGTAACGTTGGTAATGCTGCATTGTCTGGCAAAATCGATACAGGCGCAGGTAACGATACAGTAACTGCAACTGATTTGCGTGCGACAGCAGGTGACGTTGCTAAAGGCAACTCTACTTTCGGTCAAGTGACTGCTTCTTCTATCGTGACTGGCGATGGCGATGACGTCGTGACTGTAGCTAGCTTGTTGAGCGATGCTGACTGGAACAATGGTTCTTTGACAGATAGCAATAAGGACGACACATTCTTCCAAGTTGGTGCAACTGTTGACACAGGTGCAGGCAATGACAAGATCACTTTGGCAACTGTTGCTGAAGGTGCATCTGTAGCTGCTGGTACAGGCAACGATACATTGACTGTCTCTTTGAAAAACAACACGATCTTGGCTGCTGACACATCTGGTAAAGCAGAAGTGAATGCAGACGGTTCTGTGAATGCATTGGGTGCGGTCGTTGATTTGGGCGCAGGCGATGACGTTGCTTCTTTCACAGATAGCAGCACTGTGTCTAAGACAACAAATATGGACTCCACTATCGTTGCAACTGACGCAGAATTGCGTGGTGGTGACGGTGCAGACGTATTGAACGTGACTGCATTGGACAGCGTGAATGTAACATCCACAACAACATGGGTGAATGCTACATCAACATCCAATGACACCAACGCTAACATCACTGGTATCGAAACAGCAAACTTCACAATCTCTAACCAGATTGATGCTGCGACAAAAACAGCGACAGGCGTGACACAAAACGATAACGACGAAACAGATGGTTACATCTATGCTGACGTAATGCGTTTTGACTCTGCATTGAAAACAATCAACCTCGTTTCTAACGAAAAAGCATTGTTGCAAACTGCAGCGACAGAAATCTACGAAGCAGGTACATCGACTTACTTCGAATTAGACAATCTGCGTTCTGACATCGCTTTGACGTTGAAAGCCAACGAAGCAACTGGCGTGACTAAAGGCGCATTGAAAGATGACGAATTGGTTGATGTTGTTCTCGACGTGAACATGGCGAATGCACGCGGCAACGCAGACACATTCACATTGAACATCGCTTCTGGTAGCGGTTCTTTCGATATCGACTTGGAATTGGGCGCAACGCAAACAGCGTTGGAATCTGATACATCTTCCACAACAGATGACAATGACAAACGTGTAGAAAACGTTGTTGTTAACTTGGCTGCGGATGATAAAGGTCACTACATCGATTTCAATGGTTTCGGCGATGCAAATCACACAGCATCTAAAGATCCAAGCAACTTGTACGAAGAAGGCAGCAAATTGGTTGCAACTTCTGTAGTTGTGAATGGTTCTGTTGCTGGTACAACTTTGACATTGGATAACTTGAGTGTTGACACCATCACATCCACTGGTGCTGCTGACACGAACGTCGAAGTCACACAAGAAAACAACTACCACATCACAACGGGTGCTGGTGACGACGTGATCGACATGTACTTCGACGATGTACGCGCAAACAACAAATCTTTGGATGGCAGCAACCAAACGACGATCACTAAAGATGTGACTGACGAAGCTGACTACATCGATGCAGGCGCAGGTCGCGATACATTGCAAGTTAACGGTGAAGACGATCTCGGTTCTTACACAGGTAGCAACACAGATGATGACGTTTTCGAACACATCAAAGGCGTTGAAATCCTGGACATCGTTTCTACTGGCGGCGAAGACAGCAATGTAGTTGTTTTGGACGAAGCAGCAGCGGTAACTGGTATCGACACAATCTTGTTCACAGACGGTGACATCTACTCTGTACAACACACTGACTTGGTCATCGGCGAAAACTTCGTTGTTGACGCAGAACACGATGCAACTTTGGTCATCGATGCAACAGCATCTGGCGAAACTAACTTGACTATCGACAACCAAGATAGCGATGAAGATGAAGACATCGTTAATTTGGACATCTCGATGACAACAAACAGCGGCGGTAGCTTGAACTTTGTTGACACAGGTTTGGACGAAGCATCTGTTGTTGTGAACTTGACAGTAGGCTATGACAGCACTGCTGGCAACGATGGTGAAGACACAATCATCGGTAACGATGCAGCTATCGCTGGTAACGCTGGTAGCGATGGTTTCTTTGCATTGAACGTGACTAACGGTAGCATCGACAAGATCGTATTGGTTGACAATACTGAGCCGGATGCAGATGGTTATGCAACAGAAGACAGCTACATCTCAGTAGAATTGGATGACGCATGGTCCACAGATGAGTTGACATTTGACGCGTCTGGTATCGAAAACACAGACTACTATGATGCTGACAATGAAAACACTGACACTGGCGGTATGGTTTTCAACGGCGAGGCAGAAACTGACTCTGTATTGATCGTTAAAGGCACACAAAACGATGACTTGATCATCGGTGGCCAAATGGGCGATACATTAGAAGGTAACGCTGGTGAAGACATGATCTGGGGTGATTCATTCGGTGAAGTCAACGAAGTCTTGACTATCGATACAGAAACATTCCGTGCTGGTGACGTGGTGACTGTAGCAATCGACGGTATCACTAACTCGGTGACTGTTGCTGCTTCTGACGCAACATCAGGTCCAGATGCTTACGACGGTACATCCAATGGCTTGACACGTGCTGCAGTTTTGACAGAGTTGTTGGCAATGTTCAACAAAGATTTGGCTGATACAACGACTGTTGAAGAAAACTACAGCTTCGCAATCGACACAGCAGCTGGCACATTGTCCTTAGTACAAACTTTGGCACAAGTGAACGATGCTGACGTTGATGGCTTCACATCTTCTTTCATTGCAGCAGCAGGTACAGCGCAAGTTGATACTTACACTGTAGGTGATTTGGAAAATGGTGAGTCTCTGCAATTCGTAATCGGTGGTTCTAACTACACTACAGGTGGCGCAGTTGTGGCAACAGGCACAGCAACGCAAGCCGAATTGCAAACATTGATCAATGGTCTCGATGCATGGTTGGAAGGCTTGAGTTCTACTGATGCAGCCAATTCATACTCAGTATCAGCAACAAGCGCAACTACATTCACAATCACTGGCACAACAGCGGGTGCGTCATTCACAGCACCAGTTGTAAGCTTGTCTGGTGGTGACGGTGGCTCTATCGGTCATGTAGCAACAACCGCAGCAGTGGCGCAAACTGTCTACAGCGCTGGTGAAGACAATGATGTTGTGATCTTCGTTGGTGATGCAGACGTGATCAACGGTGGTTCTGGTAACGACGTTCTTTACGGTTTTGTTGGTGACGATACAATCGACGGTGGCTCTGGTGATGACTTCATCTACGGTGGTGTTGGTGCGGATGATTTGACTGGCGGAACTGGCTCTGACTGGTTCTTCTACGATGACGCAACTGAATCTTCTGGTTCAACAACTGATACGATCCATGGTTTTGCAGCAGGTACCGTTGACAACAACGATACAGCAGCAAATACTTACGATGACACAACTAACGGTGATTACATCGATTTGGACAACGTATTGGATGCGTTCAATGACTTGTTCAGCTTCTCTGGCAACCATGTTAAGTTCGTTGGTAACTTCGCGAACGCTAACTTGGCAAACACAGCGTTGTTGAGCACAGGCACTGATCTGCAAGTTGTTTATGTACAAAACGAAAACACAATCTATGTAGATACCAATAATTCTGGCGATATCGACACGAATGACTTGGCAATCGTATTGGTTGGTTTGACTGGTACAATCACACAAGCAAACTTCAACACAGACCTCTAATCTGAGTTGATGGCCCGGATGTTTCGGGCTGTGATCTAAAAAAACCCCGGTCCTCGCAAGAGGGCTGGGGTTTTTCTATTGGTGATGCGATAGCGACACTGCTTGCATCGCTATTTGAACAGTGATTGGAATCGCTATTGGGGTCTTGATTGCAGGCACGATGACAGATGCAATTCTCGATCTCGGCGAGCGAATTCGACCGTAACTCTTAGTTCATGAGACGGACTTCCCTGAATTCTTGCCAGCATTTATTTTTGTGCAGTCAAAATAAATTCAATTGGTTACAAAGTTTCTGTAGATTTGTCCCAAACTTGGGAGTATGATTTCGAAAAATGTGATCTACGTCACATTTTAATCAAGAGCGAGCGAGGATAATACGCGCTCTTTCTGTGTGATGTCAGGGTAAATCACCCTTAAGATGACATCAAAAAAACAATCGTCTTTGATAATGGGCACGTCAACGTGCAAACTGATTTATGACAGCTAAACCCAACACGGCTTTACCTAAAAACGAAATTCTCGACGTTTTGTCGACGTTTAAAAGCACGTTCCGCTCGATAGGCATTTTTAGTGCCATTTTGAATCTTTTGATGCTAGTCCCATCACTGTACATGATGCAGATTTATGATCGTGTCTTACAAAGTCAAAATGAAATGACTTTATTGATGTTGACCGTCATTATGCTCGGCGCTTATGCCTTAATGAGCACCTTAGAATTTGTGCGTAGCTTCGTCTCGATTCGCTTAGGTGCCAAACTCGATATGCAGATGAATAAGCGTATCTACACGGCGGCATTTGAACAAAACTTGAAGCGTGGTGGAACCAATGCGGGTCAAGCCTTGCAAGACTTAACTCAAATTCGTCAGTTTTTGACGGGATCTGGATTATTCGCGTTCTTCGACGCACCATGGTTTCCGTTTTACATCGCCTTGATGTTTATGTTTGACTATTCCTTGGGCTTGTTTGCGATCGTCGGTGTCTCGATCATGACAGCGCTGGCATATTGGAATGAAAAAGTCTCGAAAAAACCCTTGGCAGAAGCGAATAGCTTGGCTGTCGCATCAAGCAATTTGGCAACCAACAATCTGCGCAATGCGGAAGTGATTGAAGCCATGGGGATGCTGCCTAACTTGATGGCACGCTGGTACAAGCTCCACTCTAAATTTTTGCATTTGCAAGCAGAAGCCAGTGAAAAGTCCGGCATTGTGACCGCGTTGAGTAAATTTGTCCGCGTCTCGATGCAATCTCTGATCCTTGGTTTTGGCGCTTTATTGGTGCTAGAACACAAAATGTCGCCAGGGATGATGATCGCTGGCTCGATTCTTTTAGGTAAAGCTACAGGTCCGATTGATCAATTAATTGGTGTTTGGAAGCAATGGGGATCGGTACGTAGCGCCTATCAACGTTTGAATGAATTATTGGCAGCCAATCCAGCCCGTGTTCCTGGTATGGAATTGCCCAAGCCTGAGGGGCATTTGAGTGTCGAAGGCGTGACTGCTGCCCCTCCAGGCGCACCGGCAGCGGTATTGAAAGGCGTGAACTTTGCAGTTCAACCCGGTGATGTGTTGGGTGTGGTTGGACCATCTGGTTCCGGCAAATCGACTCTCGCTCGTCTATTGGTGGGTGTATGGCCTGCAGCGGTGGGCAAAGTACGTTTAGACGGTGCAGATATTTATCAATGGAACAAAGACCAAGTCGGTCATGCGATTGGTTATCTGCCACAAGATATCGAATTGTTTGGCGGCAGTATCGCTGAAAATATCGCCCGCTTTGGTGAAATCGATTCTGAGAAAGTGGTTGCGGCAGCGAAATTGGCTGGCGTTCACGACATGATTTTGCATTTCCCAAAAGGCTATGACACCGTAATGGGTGAAGCAGGTGCGGGTTTGTCTGGTGGTCAAAAGCAACGCATAGGATTGGCGCGTGCCATGTATAACGACCCTTCGATTTTGGTGCTCGACGAGCCCAATTCGAATCTGGACGAAGTAGGTGAGCAAGCCTTAGTCGTGGCGATTAACAACTTCCGTCAATTAGGGAAAACGGTGGTCTTGATTACGCATCGTCAATCGGTATTGGGCGCAACAAATAAATTGCTAGTCTTGAAAGACGGTGCCGTGGTCGCGTTCGGTCCTCGCGATCAAGTCTTAATGGCTTTGAAACAGGCACAGCAGCAAGCCATGCAGCAACTTCAAGGCGGACAAGCAGGCAATCCACAAGCCGGCACAGCACGTCCACCAGTGAATCCAAATGCACCCACGAACGTTAGCAATCCGAGTGCGGCAACTGAACCGCCAGCTGACACGGATGCACGCATTGCCGCCGCTGCGGATGATAAGGAATAAGTATGAAGAATCAATTGATAAATAAATTGAGCAGCAAAACTCAGCCCTCCGAAGTTACGGATGTGGTTGCCACGGAAGACGTCATTGAGTTGAACACGGACGCAAGTGGCTATTCTCGCCTAGGATGGCTGATCGTCTTAGTCGGTGTGATCGGTTTCATCGTTTGGGCATCATTCGCCCCGCTTGATCAAGGTGTGCCTTTGTCGGGTAACGTGATCGCTGCGTCCAACCGCAAAGTTGTTCAAGCACCTAGCGCGGCGACTGTGGACGAGATCTTGGTAAAAGACGGTGACGTTGTGAAAGCAGGACAAGTCCTGATGCGTATGAATAAAGTTGCGGCATTTTCTGCCTTGGAGATGGCGCGTGCGCAAACTTATAGTGCCGTTGCTAGCCTCGCACGCTTAGAAGCTGAGCGAGATAATTTATCTGCGGTCGTGTTTCCTGCAAGTTTGTTGAAAGACAAAAACGATCCACGTGCTGCAAGCCTGATTGCTACCCAACAGCAGCTCTTTAATGCGCGTCGTAGCTCGATGCAAAGCGAACTTCGTGCAATCGATGAAAATATCGAAGGCTTGAAAATTCAAGTGAACGGATTGAAAGAATCCATGGTCACCAAGAAGCAGCAAATGGGCTTTTTGAAGGAACAAGTTGAAAGCTTGCGTGAGTTGGCGAAAGACGGCTACATCGCACGCAATCGCTTATTGGACGTTGAACGTCAATACTCTCAAACCTTAGGTTCAATCGCAGAGGACAATGGCAGCATCGGCAAAATGCAAAGTCAAATCGCTGAATTAGGCTTGCGTAAAGTACAGCGTCAACAAGAATATCAAAAGGAAATCCGAGCAATGCTGTCGGATACCCAAAAAGAAGTGGATGCCTTACGTGCTCGCACGATGGCCTTAGAGCGTGATTATGAAAACGTCGAGGTTAAAGCGCCAGTTGATGGTGAAATCGTGAGTTCCAGCATTTATACCGTTGGTGCTATTGTGCCGAGTGGCTTCAAATTGATGGAAGTGGTGCCTGCAAAAGATTCCTTGATTGTCGAAGGTATGTTGCCGGTTAATTTGATTGATAAAGTTCATAAAGATTTGAAAGTTGAATTGATCTTCTCCGCATTCAACGCCAAAACGACACCGAAGATTCATGGCTATGTCTTGCATGTTGCTGCTGATCGCTCCATCGATGAGAAAACCGGAACCCCTTACTACAAAGTGCTCGCTGGCGTGACGAAAGAAGGCATGCGCGCCTTGGAAGAGTTCCAAATCCGTCCGGGTATGCCAGTGCAAATGGTGGTCATCACAGGTGAACGCACGATGATGAATTACTTGCTCGGCCCTATCCATACACGTGCTGCCGCAGCAATGAAAGAGGAGTAATCATGGGATCGACTTTATTGCGCAAAACAATCATTTCTGCCGCTTGCACAGCAATGCTGCTGCATGCGGTTCCAAGTTCCGCAATTAGTTTGCTGCAGGCGTATCAAGCAGCGCTGAAGAACGATCCGCAATACCGATCAGCCAAAGCTGACAATCAAAGTGGCCAACAGTACGAGGTGTTGGGACGTGCTGGGTTGCTGCCGCAAGTGCAGTATGGGTACACGACGAGTAAGAACAAAGGCGAACAGATCGCCCCGGATATTTTAGGGCGATTGCGCGAGACGAATCTCGACTACGCCAGCTCGAGTAAAAGCGTGTCAGTCCGTCAATCAATATTCAATTTGGAAGGGTATGCCCGCTTTAAACAGGGGCAGGCGCAGACCAAGTTGAGTGATGCACAGTTCGAGGGCCGCAGCGCGGAGTTGATCGTCCGTTTGATGACCGCTTATGTCGACGTGAGCTATGCGGAAGACCAGTTGCGGCTGTATACAGCACAGCGCGATTCGTATGCTGAGCAGAAGCGCTTGAATGACCGATTATTCGAAAAAGGTGAGGGCACCAAAACAGATATGCTCGAAACCCAGTCTAAGCTGGACATCGCCGAATCGCAATTGATCGAAGCGAACGACAATTTGATTAATGCGCGTAATGCATTGTCGAATATTGTTGGGGAAGAGGTATTGAGTATCGACACCTTAGCCACTGACATTTCGGTCAATGATCTGGTGCAGGGTGATTATCCAAGTTGGCAGGAAAAAGCAGAAAAGAATAATCCAGAGTTGCGTGCCGCCAATCTGGCTGTCGAAGTTGCGGAACAAGAAGTGGCAAAGAGTCGTGCCGCGCATGCACCACGCTTAGAATTTAACGGCAATTTTAATCACGGTAAATCTGAAACGGTGTCGACTCAACGCCAGGACAATAATATTCGTACCGCTGGCGTGCAATTAACCATTCCAATTTACTCTGGTGGTTATGCGAATGCAGTGAGTAAGCAAGCAGTCGCGCAAAAAGAAAAAGCCATTGCCGATCGTGATGCCTTACGCGGAAGAATGTTGGTCGAGTTGCGTAAAGAGTTTAATGCTTCGCGTAGTAGCTTGAGTAAGATCAGAGCCATGCAGAACTCAGTGGCTACTGCCACCGCTCTGGTCGAAGCCACAAAACAAAGCGTCAAAGGCGGTATTCGTATTAATGCCGATTTGCTCAGCGCACAACAACAATTGGTTGCAGCAAGACGTGACCTAACCGCTGCGCGCTACGGCCATTTGTTGGCTTTCGTCAAGCTGAAGGTTGTGGCCGGCGATGTGAGCTACGGCGATCTGCAAACAGTTTCCAGTTATTTCCAGCAATAGCTTTCGCCGGAACATTGTTGAAACAGTAGTTACGCTAAAGCGAAAAGCCTTGGATTCTTGCGAATTTTAAGGCTTTTTGCTTTTTCAATTGCGATACTCTAATTCCACTAGTTCCTGAAACTAAGCATAGACATTCGAATGCCACTCTGATTCAATGTCTCAATTTTGACTCCCAACTTTTAAAAAATTCTGATGGCCACATTCACAGTTAAATCCATTCAATGTCTGCGTGGATGCGCCGCTGGTCTTAGTGATAGAACCGCTTGGATAGACATTACGATTTCAGAGCCCATTCAAGATTGGGATCGTGTCGCCGGTCATTTACAAAACAATTTTCAACGTCTCGGTCTCTTGACTCATCCTAATCTCTGGGATATCGATCAAGCTAAAGGGATCGCACAGTTTAGTAAAACAGCGACCGAGGCTGTCACGATTGATGATTGGTTGATCGGTCTAATCATCGTACTTCAACGCATGGCGCGTATTCCTGTACTACAAGGGCAGTGCGCACGTCGCGGGGACACCTATTGGAATATTGCTGTTGCATATGACAGTAAAGCGACTTTAACGCCTATCGTGAATTTTGCTCTGCGCTACTTCGTGTTGATGTGTGCGGAAAACCCGGATCCCGAAGACGAGAAAATACTTGCTCGTGATTTCGAGCGTTGGTGGGAAGGTCTGTCGCCGACTGCGCTAATTCCTAGTACCTATCGTTTTGCATTGGCAGCGAAGAAAAGAGGCATTCCTTGCTTTACGCAATTGGGCGTGTTGCGACTCGGGCAAGGCAAGAATGCCCGCCGTTTGAATAGCACGTTTACAGATAGGACGAGCAATATTGGCGTGGCTGTCGCGAAACAAAAAGCCCAAACCAATCGCTATCTATTGGCAGCTGCGATCCCCGTCCCGGAAAGTGAGATATTTACTGATCCCGCCACCGGTTTACTTTTTGCTAAACGGATAGGTTTTCCCGTGGTGGTCAAGCCCAGTAACCTCGATCAAGGTGTGGGCGTGGTTCCCGATATTCGCGATGAAGAGTCCTATTTTCGCGCATTTGAAAATGCAATGCGTCTCGGCAAGCACAGTGTGATTGTTGAAAAACATGTGTGGGGTGATGACCATCGCTTATTGGTGGTCGGTGGACGATTTACGATTGCCACCAAACGCACACCAGGCGGGGTGATGGGGGATGGCCTACATACCGTTGCAGAGTTAGTCGCGATTGAAAATAACAGCCCACATCGTGGTGAGGATAAGCGTTCGATGCTGATCAGTCTGCGTCTCGATGAGGAAGCCTTGATCTGTCTGTCACGTCAAGAATTGCAGCTTGATTCGATTCCTGCTTCAGGGCAATTTATCGCACTGCGCCGAATTGCGAATATTAGTGCAGGGGGTACCGCGACCGATGTCACCGATTTGGTGCATCCGGATAATAAAATTTTAGTGGAGCGAGCAGCGCGAGTTATTGGACTAGATATTGCTGGAATCGATTTTATTTGTCCGGATATTGCACGTTCGTGGCGAGAGGTGGGGGGCGCAATTTGCGAGGTCAATGCGCAACCAGGATTGCGCGTCCATTGGTTAGGCGATCCCCAGCGAGATCTGAATGGTGAGATCGTCGACTGGTTATTTGCTGATGCAGCTTCACGCATTCCAACGACGGCCATTTCGGGCACGAATGGGAAGACCACCACATCCCAGATGATGCATCAAGTTTGGATGGCTGCCGGCAAGCAGTCGGGTGTTTGTACTACTCAAGGTACGTGGATCGGTCGCGATAAGATCCATGATGATAATTTATCTGGGCTTCCAGGAGCCAATCTATTGTTTGCTGATTCGAGCGTTGAGGCAGCAGTCATTGAATTGCCGCGAAAAGGCCTGTTAGGATTTGGACACCCAGCCGATGTCTATGATGTGGCTGCTTTGCTCAATGTTCAGAACGACCACATTGGCGAACATGGTATTAGCAGCCTAGAGCAAATGGCGAGTTTGAAGGCGCAAGTTTTAGAGCGTGCAACCAGAGCCATCGTCGTGAACGCAGACGACCCACTTTGCATGGCGATGCTTGAGCGAAGCCGTGCAGCGCACACGATCTTGATAAGCCGTTATCCCCATAGCCCTGAAATTTCGCAGCATGTCGCAGTAGGGCATTGTGCGATTTATCCGTTGGAGCACGATGGACAACTTAGTATTGCAATCCATCACGCAGGCCAGGTCAAAGTACTCATGCCGTTCAAGGCTATTCCGGCGACAATGAATGGATTGATTCGACACAACGAAATGAATGCCATGTTTGCTGTCGGTATGGCAATTGGCCATGGCATCGCATTGTCGGTGATAAAGACTGCACTCAGTGAGTTTCAATGTACCGTAGAAATGAATCCTGGGCGGTTCAATTTTATCTCCGGATTTCCTTTCCAAGTTTTACTGGATTACGCACATAATCCCGATGGTATTCGCCATTTATGTGAATTGCTCAGTCAGATTCCCGCACGTAGAAAGATTCTGGCTAGCTACCAAATTGGCAATCGTAGTGCACAGCATTTGCGCGAAATCGCTCCCATGTTGGCTGGGCAATTTGAGCATTTTATTCTCGGACAAAACCGTCATTTGGCAGAGCAATGCCCTGACTATCAGGGCGATAATCCGGCACAGATTATGTTGGATTTCTATACGGAACAATTGCGCGATGCGGGAATATCAAGTGCGCAAATTGAACAATTTCCCGACGATGAAAATGGAATCAAACGCGCCTTGAGTCTGGCGCAAGCGGGCGACCTCGTGGTCGTATTGAGTGAAGAAGGATTGGCTTTGCCGCATCTGATTGCATAAGGTGAAAGTTGGCATCGTCTTATAGACTGCGGATCGACTTCCTAGTTGCTTATTTCATTCATTGCGTTATCTAACTTCAAGTCGAGATGCGATTGTGCAATTGCTTGAAGTGCGGTGTCTTTGAACCAATGTACATTCGCAATAGGCTCTTCCAGAAATCCGCGTGATACTTTATGGGCAGCGCTGAGTCCTGAATCGATACTGTGTAGGCGATGTTCGATCGCATAGTCAATTGGCATGTGACACAATAGTTCAAAACAGAGGTGGCGTTGCTCTTCGACACAACTCCAAGTTTGTGTGTACAAATAATTGTTGTCTCGAAATGCTAATACTGCTGCGACATACTGTTGCTCGCGGAAGGCGGCGAACACCACAATTTGTGGTGCAAGATGAGTTCCCATCTCCAGATAGAATTGTTCCGGCAGCCATGCCGCGTTGCCGTGTTGAGCGCAGACCATGCTATGTCCGCGATAAAAGTCTTTCCAGAAATCTTCTTGCACTTCGTGACCGTTCAGTACTTGAAACGTTAAGTCTGCATGGCGAGCACGTCGACGTTCCTTGCGGTAGGCATAGCGCTTTCGGCTTGGGAGACTATTTTCGTAAGCGCTGTAATTGGCATACTCTTGGTTTCTCCAAATGCTACGATATTCGTGGCTCATTACCGCAATAGGATTTGTGTTGTCTTGTAAAACCGGCTGTGCAGGTGGAAAGATTCTTTCTGCGTTGTTCCGCTCTAAGTGCATGATATTGAAGACTGTGTACGGCGTACGTCCGAATACATAGCGCGTAATCGCTTGCACTAATAATTTTTCTATCTTTGTAGCATCTTGATCTGGGTGTATTAGGAGTTTGGGACCTGCCATAGGGAAAAAAGGGATACCAATTTGAAATTTTGGCCAAGCAAATTTGCCTTGATTTGTGCCTTGCTGTAACCAGACAATTTCTGGTCCAAATTCTCGTTTATTCCCTATTTTGATCATCGCTGGGGCGCACGCGAGAAGTTTTCCTTGCTTGTTCCTAAGACTAAAGTAACGAAGTATTGTGCCACGTTCGCTAGTGCAAGACCCAGAGTCTTCTAATGCTTTCAACATGCCAAATTGAACGTATGGGTGATCTCCCGCGCAGATGTTCCATTCGGCTTCGTTGAATTGTTGGATACTCGAATGGATAGAGAGTTGCATGCGAAATCAATCTGAGAATGCAGAAAAAGATAGGGGCAGAATACATTGCAAACTAGCGCCAGCAAGGTCTCTGACCACCTATGCATTTCGCGCAAGTGAAGGAGATGGAGCGGATGCAAGTCTATTGCGGTGATGAGAGAATAGACTTGCCGCGTTTTTTGTGTTGCGCTTATCCAGCTAATTTTTTCTTGAGCAATTCATTCACCTGAGCTGGATTGCCTTTGCCTTTAGTCGCCTTCATTGCTTGCCCTACCAATGCATTAAAGGCTTTTTCTTTGCCAGCACGGTATTCATCAACGGATTGCTGATTGGCTGCCATGACTTCATCGATGATTTTTTCTAGGGCACCAACGTCCGAAATTTGCTTTAATCCTTTGGCATCAATCACTTGGTCCGCTAAATGGATATCGGACGAAGGTGCTTGCCACATGGCTGCGAACACCTCTTTGGCGATTTTGTTGGAAATCGTGCCATCGGTAATTCTTTGCAATAGCACCGCGAGTTGTGCTGCACTCACTGGGATGTCCTGGATTTCTATTCCTTCGCGATTGAGTGTGGATGACACATCGCCCATTAACCAGTTGGCAATTTGTTTTGCTTGCGCGGCTTGGTCGCCGCCTGCTGAGGCAGAGATCGCAGTTTCGAAATAGGCCGCCATTGCTTTCGATTGCGTGATGATCATTGCGTCGTAGTCGGATAAGGCATATTGCGTACTGAAACGTGAACGCATTGCCGTTGGTAGTTCTGGCATCGTGCTACGTACTTGTTCAACCCATTCGCGGCTAATCCGTAGCGGTGGCAAATCGGGGTCTGGGAAGTAGCGATAATCTTGCGAATCTTCTTTGCTACGCATCGAGCGTGTTTCTTTTCGATCTGGATCGTAAAGTCGGGTCTCTTGCACGACCGTGCCGCCGTCTTCAATCAATTCAATTTGACGACGGACCTCGATATTGATCGCTTCTTCCAGGAAGCGGAAGGAATTTAAGTTCTTGATTTCACAGCGCGTGCCAAATTCTTTTTGTCCAACAGGACGAACGGAGACGTTTGCATCGCAGCGGAATGAGCCCTCTTGCATATTGCCATCACAAATATCCAGCCAGACCACCAATGAGTGCAAGGCTTTTGCATAAGCGACGGCCTCGGCGGCGCTGCGCATCACGGGTTCGGTCACAATTTCCAGTAGAGGTGTTCCTGCACGATTTAAATCTATCCCCGTCATGCCCTGATAATCTTCATGCAGCGACTTTCCTGCATCTTCTTCTAGGTGAGCGCGTGTCAGTTCGATGACTTTGACTTCTGATTTTCCGTCTTTTTCGACCACACAAGTAATTGATCCTCCCTGCACGACCGGGATTTCGAATTGGCTGATTTGATAGCCTTTGGGAAGATCTGGGTAAAAGTAATTTTTGCGTGCAAAGATCGATTCTGGTGCGATTGTGGCACCCACGGCGAGACCAAATTGAATCGCTTTTTCGACGGCACCTTTATTCATTACGGGTAGTACCCCTGGCAATGCCAGATCAACGGGACTAGCTTGCGTATTGGGCTCTGCTCCAAATTGTGTGGATGAACCGCTGAATATTTTAGATTGGGTTTTGAGCTGCGCGTGGGTCTCAAAACCGATGACGACTTCCCATTGCATAATGAATCCTTTAGTAATTCTTTCTCAGTCTAACGTTGTTCTATGTCCACTCTCCAATGCGAGTGGGTGCAAGGATGATCGATTGCGCTTTGGTTCGACAGTGAGTTGGGAAAATCGTACTCATCTCAATAAAACTTCGTCACATTGTGGTCGAACTGCGCTTCCTCATCCTTCGATTTATTCTGGTGATCGCGTATGCCAATTGGTCGCTTGTTGGAATTGATGCGCGACATTTAATAACTTAGCTTCTGCAAAATAGTTGCCAATAATCTGCAATCCAACAGGACGTTTGCTATTTTTCTCACCTTGACCAAAACCACAGGGAATCGACATACCCGGTAAGCCCGCCAAACTTGTCGATAAAGTGAAAATATCGGCGAGGTAGTTCGCGACTGGGTCATCTGATTTGTCGCCCAAATCCCAAGCAACGCTCGGAGCGACTGGGCCCATGATGACATCACAGTGCGCAAATGCAGCTTGAAAATCTTGAGCGATCAGGCGACGGATTTTTTGTGCCTGTAAGTAGTAAGCATCGTAATAACCATGGGATAAGACATAGGCGCCCGTCAAGATACGACGTTTCACTTCATCACCAAATCCTTCCGTGCGCGACTTACGATACATATCATTTAAATCTTTGTATTCGGCGGCACGATGTCCATAGCGAACACCATCGAAACGGCTGAGATTTGAGGATGCTTCGGCCGGCGCAATGATGTAATACACTGGGATCGATAGTTCTGTCTTTGGTAGTGAGATCTCGACTAATTCGGCACCTAATTTTTCGTATTCAGATAAAGCCGCACGTACCGCTTGTTCAACATCGCTTGCCAAGCCTGAGCCAAAGAATTCGCGTGGAACGCCAATCCTTAAGCCTTTCAGCTCGCGATCCAGATTGCGCGAAAAATCTTCACGTTCGCGTTGTACGCTGGTCGAATCTTTTTCGTCAAAACCTGTCATGACATTGAGCAGCCAACTGCAATCCTCTGCTGTTTGCGCAATAGGCCCACCTTGGTCTAAGGAGGATGCAAATGCGATCATGCCAAAGCGCGAAACACTACCGTAAGTGGGCTTAATGCCAGTCACGCCGCAAAATGCAGCTGGTTGGCGAATCGATCCTCCGGTATCTGTTCCAGTCGCTGCAGGCGTCAATCTCGCCGCCACTGCGGCGGCTGATCCGCCTGAGGAACCGCCAGGAACTGCACTGGGATCCCATGGGTTTTTTACCGGTCCGAAGTAAGAGTTTTCATTCCCAGAACCCATTGCAAATTCATCGCAATTAAGTTTGCCTAGCGTCACGGTTCCAGCTTGGTTAAATAGTTCAACCACAGTCGCATTAAATGGGCTGACGTAATTTTCTAGCATGCGCGATCCAGCGGTTGAGCGCCAATCTCGCGTCACAAAAATATCTTTATGCGCGATCGGGATGCCTGTTAATGCACTGGCGGTCCCCTGCGCTAAACGTTGGTCTGCGAGGGCTGCTTGCGCTAAGCTTAGCGTACGATCAACATGGGTGAACGCATTGTATTGACTAGCCTCAATACGATTTAAATAGTGGCTAGCCAATTCTGTAGCGGAGACTTGTTTGTTCTGCAGCATTGCAGAGAGTTGTTTCAAAGAGTGCGTATGCATGGATTTTCTCAGCGTTTGAACTTGTATTTTGTCTGTGGCACCGCAAACGGTTTTTATGTCAACGATGCGCGGTACGATTGTTCGAGTCTTGCTGTCGTGCGACTTGCTTGTTGACGACAGACGGCCAAGTGAGCGATCTTTACTCAATCACTTTAGGAACAAGATAAAGTCCATCTTGCGTCGTTGGCGCGACACGTTGGTAGGCATCACGTTGATTTGACTCGGTCACCTGATCTTCTCGGAGGCGCAGGCAAAATTCTGGCATCAATGCAGCAAGCGGATGACTCAGTGGTTCAATTCCCGTTGTGTCAACGGCGTTCAATTGTTCAGCGATCGTAAAAAAACCGTTGAGCTTATCCAGTGTACTTTGGGCCTCAGCTTCGGACAGATCGAGTTTAGCGAGATTGGCGATGCGTTTTACATCGTTGAGTTCTAATGACATGATTGACTACGTCCTGCGACGCGATAAATGCGCGCCAAAATGATGTTGAAGATAATGAAATGTAGCTATAACCTGCAACCGACAGAGACATAAAAATTGTGTTTTTAATATATCTGTAATGGATTGCGAAAATCGTTGAATTGGCCGCAAGATTGCTGCAAATTCTATTTGGTGGATAACCTATGATTTCTAGGATTATAAGGTAGAATGTCGGGTTAATACTCTTAAAATCGCCGAAGATGCCGAGTTTGTTGGCTGAATTAGTGATTTTGATGTAATGGTGGAGAAAGTTTTGAATGGGTTGTCGCGGTGCAAACGTTGCATGGGGAATTTTGAAATTTCCGCTTATTTGCAGCTAAATTCATTTAAAAAAACCTAATTTCTGTTTGATTGACCATTTTTTTGTGCCTAGTCATCCTGAGAATAAGGGCTTTTTGTGCCTAGATGTACATCGGGGGTAAACAATTTTTTGCGCAGCAAAGTTGCTGTGCAAGTCAATTCAATATTGACGCCATATCGACAATACAGAACACACAGGAATTTACATGTTTGGTTTTTTTCGTAGTAATGATTTAGCTATCGATCTCGGCACAGCTAACACGCTGATTTATGTGCGTGGTCAAGGTATCGTTTTGGACGAGCCTTCCGTGGTCGCGATTCGCCAAGAAGGCGGTCCCAACGGCAAGAAGACAATTCAAGCAGTGGGTAAAGAAGCCAAACAGATGTTGGGTAAAGTGCCAGGCAATATCGAAGCGATACGTCCAATGAAGGACGGTGTGATTGCGGACTTTACTGTGACAGAGCAAATGCTCAAGCAGTTTATTCGCATGGTGCATGACACCAAGCTATTTAAACCATCACCACGGATTATCATTTGTGTTCCTTGTGGATCAACCCAAGTTGAGCGCCGTGCAATTCGTGAATCTGCATTGGGTGCGGGTGCTTCTCAAGTGTATTTGATCGAAGAACCAATGGCTGCAGCGATTGGCGCAGGCTTGCCCGTCTCTGATGCGACTGGTTCGATGGTCGTTGATATTGGCGGTGGCACGACAGAAGTGGGTGTGATTTCTCTCGGTGGTATGGTTTACAAAGGCTCCGTGCGTGTTGGTGGCGATAAATTTGACGAAGCAATCGTTAATTATATTCGTCGTAACTATGGCATGTTGATTGGGGAGCAAACTGCAGAAGCGATCAAGAAAACAATCGGCTCTGCCTTCCCTGGTTCAGAGATTAAGGAAATGGAAGTTAAGGGACGCAACTTGTCCGAAGGGATTCCACGTTCCTTTACGATTTCAAGCAATGAAATTTTAGAAGCGTTGACCGATCCATTGAATAACATTGTTTCGGCTGTTAAAAATGCGCTCGAACAAACGCCGCCAGAACTCGGTGCAGATATCGCTGAAAAGGGGATGATGTTGACCGGAGGTGGCGCCTTGTTACGTGACCTTGATCGTCTGTTGATGGAAGAAACGGGTTTGCCTGTTTTGGTTGCCGAAGAGCCGTTGACTTGCGTGGTACGCGGGTCGGGAATGGCTTTAGAACGCATGGATAAATTAGGATCCTTGTTTTCTTACGAGTAAAGATTGAACAATCTGTGTCGTATGCGGCGTTGCATTGAGAACGGAACGCCGCTCAACCAGTATAAATACAGGGTAAAGTCAGATCTGGCGAATTGGTATGCCAGATCTTTTTTTAAGTTTTTTGCTTGTTCGCTGGCGTCAACCTATGCAACATAGTCCTCCTCCACTTTTTAAACAGGGCGCCTCTGCGCGTGTAAAAGTGGTGTTCTTCGCAGTTTTTGCACTCGCGCTGCTGGTTGTTGATTCAAGACTCAATTCTCTGGTCTTGGTTCGGCAAGTCGTCAATACGGTTCTTCATCCTTTACAAATGCTAGTACTCATGCCGCGTGATGCTTCTAAGCAGTTAGCAGAATACTTTGCCTCAACAGTTCACCTCCAACAAGAATTAAAAGAGCTCAAGACTCAGCAAATATTGCAGGCGCAAACGGTGCAACGTAGCCAAACGCTGGCGAATGAAAATGCGCAACTACGTCGGCTTTTAGAATTGAAAGAGCGCACGCCAGGAAAATCCGTATTGGCGGAGATTTTGTATGATGCACGTGATGAATACGCGCGCAAAATTATCTTGAATAAAGGTATGCAACAAGGAGTGGCTCTTGGTCAACCTGTGATTGACGATCGAGGCGTGATAGGTCAAGTAACGCGAGTCTTTCCACTGACTTCTGAAGTGACGTTGCTGACTGACAAAAACCAAGCAATCCCGGTGCAAGTTGAGCGTAGTGGTATGCGTAGCGTGATTAATGGACGCGGTCGTTCTGCTTATCTTGATATGCGGGTGACCAGCAATGCGGATATTAAACTTGGCGATATTCTAGTCACCTCAGGACTCGACGGAATATACCCACCCGGACTTCAAGTCGCAAAAGTAGCGCAAGTCGAGAGTAAAGCAACGACCACTTTTGAGGTCGTTTTATGTACGCCGGTGGCTGGCATAGAACAACACAAGCAACTACTGATTCTACTCGTTGAAACCGATCATATCGCGCCACCCGAATCTGAGGAAGAGCGAACCAAGAAGGAAAAAATTAATCGACGTGTGACGCGCGATTCGGTTAAGGAAAATGAGAAGAGTAATGCGAAGGAGGCCGTCCCCTTGCAAGAAAATGGGACTTCGCCAGCAACCAGCTTGCCCATCACAAAAGAGAATGTTGCGGAGACCGTCCCCAGTGGGGAGAATGCTGGCGCGACAGCACAGCCAGCGGATCGCGCCACGAATGCGGGCGCAACGCAAACTGTCAAGACTGCTAAGGCACCAAAGGTCGAAGCGAATCCACGTCCCGCAAGTTCAGTGAAAGAGGATAAAAAATGAATCATCCTCACTACATTTTATTACCTGTTAATTCATTCTTCATTGCACTCAGCTTATTGGGTGCATTCATGTTGAACTTATTTCCTTGGGGCGTACACGTCGGAGTTCCGGATTTTGTTGCATTGGTACTGGTCTTTTGGAGTATTCATCAACCGCGCAAAGTGGGGATCGGTGTCGCCTTTGCGATGGGACTATTGATGGATGTCCATGACGCTGTCTATCTAGGTGAAAACGCACTGGCCTTTACTTTGCTATCGTACTTCGCCATCTCTATCCACCGCCGTGTTTTGTGGTTCCCTCCCTTGGTGCAAAGTTTGCAGGTGTTCCCGCTGTTCCTCGGCGTGCAATTAATACAGTTGGCAGTGCGATTATTGTCATCGGATTCGCATTTCCCTGGATGGTTGTTTTTCTTAGAATGCGTGGTGACCACCGCTCTTTGGCCGATTGCAAGTTGGTTGCTGTTGGCACCGCAACGCCGCCCAGTCGATAAAGACGATACGCGTCCGATTTAGACTAGGATGGGAGCGCTATGACGGAGTTAAAAAATACTGAACGCGAGCTATATCTGTTTCGGGTTCGATTGGTTGTGATCGGCCTTCTCGCAATGGTGTGCTTTACGGTCTTGCTTGGTCGTTATGTGTGGCTGCAAATCGTCAAGCATGAAGCATATGCGACGAAAGCCAATGAAAATCGCATTTCAGTGGTGCCGATTGTTCCGAATCGTGGTTTGATTATGGACAGAAATGGCGTGATCTTGGCGCGGAATTACTCTGCATACACACTTGAAATCACGCCTTCGAAAATCACTCAGGACTTAGATAGTTTGATCGACGATTTGTCGACCTTGGTTGATATCCAACCGAAGCATCGTAAACGTCTACGCAAATTAATGGATGAATCGAAGAGCTTTGGTAGCCTTCCAATTCGTACTCGTCTATCCGATGAAGAAGTTGCACGTTTTACCGCTCAACGCTTTCGTTTTCCAGGTGTGGATGTCCAAGCGCGTTTGTTCCGTCAATACCCTCTGGGTGATGTCGCGTCCCATGTCATTGGCTATATCGGACGTATTAATAAGCGCGACGCTGAATTAATTGAGGACAGCGAGGATGCACCAAATTACAAGGGCACGAACTATATTGGCAAGGAAGGCCTAGAGAAAAGTTACGAAAAACTCTTACACGGTACCACCGGCTTTGAAGAAGTCGAAGTATCTGCGGGAGGGCGACCAGTTCGGACTTTATCTCGAAATTTACCAGCGTCCGGTAAGAACTTGATATTGTCCGTTGACATCGAGTTACAAAAAGTCGTTGAAGAAGCATTCGGCGATCGCCGCGGCGCGTTGGTTGCCATTGAACCTTCAACAGGCGACGTATTATCTTTTGTTTCGATGCCGACTTTCGATCCCAATTTGTTTGTTGAAGGAATTGATCAACAAAGTTGGAACGAGTTAAATACATCTGAGGATATTCCTTTACTCAATCGTCCATTGACTGGGGCTTATCCTCCAGGTTCGACGTTTAAGCCTTTTATGGCATTGGCCGCATTGGAACTCGGAAAGCGGACAATGACGCAAGCGATTTCCGATCCTGGCTATTTTGCGTTTGGAAATAAGATCTTCCGTGACGACCGTGTCGGTGGGCATGGTTTTGTTGATATGTACCGCGCTGTTGCCTTGTCTTGTGACACTTATTTTTACCAATTAGCGAATGACATGGGGGTGGATGCGATCCATGATTTCATGGCGCAGTTTGGTATGGGACAAATCACGGGGATCGATCTAGACAACGAACGTCGTGGATTACTCCCGTCGACAGAATGGAAACGTACCGCGTTCAAGAAAACGATTAATCAACGATGGATTCCAGGCGATACGATTTCTCTCGGCATTGGTCAGGGGCAAAATACATTTACGCCTTTGCAGATGGCGCATGCGACGGCGACCTTAGTGAATAACGGTATCGTCATGAAGCCGCATCTCGTCAAACAAGTTGAAGATCCGCAAACCAAGCAGAGAACCTTAACTGTACCCAAAGAGAGTAACCGTATCTCACTGAAGCCGGAGAATGTCGAGTTTATTAAGAATGCGATGGCGGGCGTCGTGAAAGAAGGGACGGGCGCAAGAGCTTTTGCCGGCGCCGAATACACGTCTGGCGGAAAGACGGGTACCGCGCAGGTCGTTGCCATGAAAAAAACTGAAAAACATGGAACCAAGCATGCGGTAGAACGGTTCCGCGATCACTCTTGGTACATTGCTTTCGCACCAGTTGATAAACCTCGAATTGCAATCGCGATCATCGTTGAAAACGGGGGGTATGGTGCGGAATCGGCGGCACCAATTGTACGCAAAGCGATTGACTATTACTTGCTTGGAAAACGACCTGCTGATAAGACGCTTGCTCTGTCTGTCACAAAAGTGGTCGATCCCAATAACGAGAATGACGAAGAATTGAGTGAAGAAGAAGCGATGAAAGTGGTGCCCAACACCGAAGTGAATTCAGCGAACAATGCCAACAATGTGAGCGATAAGAATGGGTCTAAAGTGCCCGCACCAACCACAAACAAGCTTGATTCGAATGTCGAGAAAAAAACCTTGACCAAACCAGAAACCGGCGAAAAACCCGTGCGTGTACAACCTACTGCGGTGAAAAAAACAAATGGATAATCGAGACGTCTACTGGCAGCGTATCCGTTCATTTTTCTTGGTGTTCGACGCGCCTCTGTCGATCTTGCTTTTCTTGATTATGTCGACTGGAATTGTCACCATGTATTCGGCTGGGCTCGACTTCCCTGGGCGACTAGAACATCATATGCGCAACATCGTGATTGCTTTTTTTGTGATGTGGATTGTTGCAAATATTCCGCCGCAAACTTTGATGCGATTCGCCGTACCTTTGTATACCGTTGGGGTTGCTTTATTGATCGCAGTGGCGATGTTTGGTTTGGTAAAAAAGGGCGCGCGTCGTTGGTTAAATGTTGGTGTGGTAGTCCAGCCCTCGGAAATTTTGAAGATTGCCTTACCCTTGATGTTGGCATGGTATTTCCAGAAGAGAGAGGGCTCTCTACGCTGGAAGGATTTTGGTATTGCTACGGTTATTCTGGCCATTCCTGCTGGTTTAATTGCGAAGCAACCAGATCTGGGAACCACGATTTTAGTTTTTGTCGCAGGCTTCTCGGTGATATTTTTTGCGGGACTCTCTTGGCGTCTATTAGGCGGCCTGTTTGTGCTGGCACTCGCCAGTTTGCCTTTGGTTTGGAAATTTTTATTACATGATTACCAGCGGCATCGTGTCGAGATTATGTTTGATCCGACCGTGGACGCGTTGGGTAAGGGATTTCATATTATTCAATCGATGATTGCGGTGGGTTCCGGAGGTTTGACAGGTAAAGGCTGGCAAAATGGGACGCAGTCACATTTGGAATTTATCCCCGAACATACGACGGATTTTATTTCAGCGGTTTATCTGGAAGAGTTTGGATTTATTGGGGCATTATTTTTGGTCTCCTTGTATTTCTTGTTTGTCGTGCGCGGTCTGATGATTTCTGCCAACGCACCGACCTTGTTCTCTCGCTTGATGGCAGGTGCGGTCACCATGATTTATTTCACCTACGCATTTGTTAATATGGGTATGGTAGTTGGTATCTTGCCTGTGGTCGGTGTGCCCTTGCCATTTATGAGTTTTGGCGGAACGGCGATGGTGACTTTGGGGATGGGGGCAGGGATACTGATGAGTGTGCAACACCACCGCAAGTTGATGAAGTCTTAAGGATGAGACTGTCGATGAATTTAGCGCAAAAGTACGCCCATATTGAACTGCAGTTTCGTTCATTTTGCATAGCATTGGGAATAGGCGTGCTTTTGGCCGCATGTTCTACCCCAGTGAAAATGGCGCCTGTTAAAGAAAGTAGTAAGCCCATCGCGAGTGCGACGTCGTCGCCGCTTCCGACGAAATCGAATACCACGCCAAATTTGCCAAAGGCCAATTCAGGACGTGGTGGCTACTATCAAGATGATGGACCGGGCGATGAGATTCCTGATGGACTGGAATCTACGGTGGACCCTATTCCAACGATAGAACCGTATTCGCGAACGGGGAATAAACCCTATAGGGTTTTTGGTAAAGAATACACTCCTATTAATGACAGTACGACGCCGTTCAAACAAAGGGGCGTGGCAAGTTGGTACGGGAAAAAATTTCATGGGAAGCGTACTTCGTCAGGTGAACCTTACGATATGTACAAGATTACTGCCGCCCATCCGATTTTGCCGATACCATCCTATGCACGCGTGACGAATCTCAGCAATGGTAAGCAAATCATCGTGCGCATCAATGATCGTGGCCCATTCCACTCCAGTCGGATTATGGATCTTTCCTATACCGCGGCGTTGAAGTTGGGCTATCTCGGAAAAGGCAGTAGCGAAGTTGAACTCGAGAGGTTACTACCTGAAGATATCGCGAGAATGGCGGAGAATAGTCAAAACCAAGTCGCAAGTACCAAAGCTGTGAACTTGGATTCGAGCATGAATCGATCGACGATGGTAGCGCGTGAGGTGGACGAAAAGTCAGTGAAGGCCTCGAACACCAAGCCGTCTCCAAGTAGTGGTAGCGCAACAAGCAAGGAAAAAGAAAGTGTTAGTCTGCAAGTACTCGTGGCTTCGCAGCAAAACAACCGGACTGCCGAGGACGAGAAAATTATCGCAACGCCCTTAACGGACACGCGGAATATGGAGCCGAGTAAAAGCTATTATCTTCAATTCGCCGCATTTGCGATACGCGCGAATGCGCAGACCAGTATGTCACAACTGCAGCAGCTTTGGAAAAATCAAGGTGCCGAAGCGAACGCACAAACCAAGTTGGAAATCGTTCAACAAGGAAATTTATATCGTTTGCAAAGCGGTCCTTATGCAAATCGCGAGGCAGCGCAAATGGCTGCGCAAGAATTGGCGATTGGCACAGCGAAGCCTATTGTCGTGCAAAGACCTTAAGTTGTTTGACTTTGTTCTTTCATTTCCAGCGCTAATTGATAAAGTGCATTCTTTTTTTGTCCGGTCAATTGCGCTGCCAGTGCTGCTGCCTGCTTGACACTTAATTCCGCCAACAAGATTCCTAAAACACGTTTCGCTTCGAAATCGTTGTCTTCTTGGACTGCACTTGCGCCTTCAACAATTACGACATACTCGCCTTTTTCTCGATGCGTATCTTGTTTTAACCAATCGATTGCCTCGGCTAAAGGACAACGATGGATTTCCTCGAAGAGTTTACTAAGTTCACGCGCAAAAACGATTTGGCGCTTTGGACCAAACGCTTCTAGCAAGGCTTGTACCGACTCCAGAATGCGATGCGGTGCTTCGTAGAAAATCAGGCTCGCTGTGATCGGCGTAAGCTCCTGTAAACACGCTTGGCGCTGGCCAGCCTTGGCCGGAAGAAAACCAACGAAATAGAATTGATCTTGAATTAGCCCGCTTGCTGAAAGTGCGCTGATTGCCGCCGATGCCCCAGGCAAAGGAGACACGCGTAACCCGGCTTGTCGAACCGCATCGACGATAATTGCACCCGGATCGGAAACCGCTGGCGTACCCGCATCTGATACGAGGGCAATCCGCTCACCAGCTTGCAAACGTTGGATAATCTTTTGTGCAATGTCACGTTCATTATGTTGATGTGCGGCGATGAGGGGTTTGTGCAGGCCGTATCGTGTCAGTAGTTGCGCAGTATTCCGTGTATCTTCGCAAGCGATGGCATCCGCGAGTTGCAAGAGATACAGTGCGCGGAGAGAAATATCGCCACTATTACCGATTGGTGTTGCAACGATGTACAGAGTCGAATTAGGATAGCTTTGCTGCGCAACTGACTCAAAAAGTGCTTGCGGATTAAATGATGTGTGGGGATCTTGGTTCATTCGGCAGTTTCCATGTTTTGCATATTAATGATTGTACGCTATGACGGAATCGAATTGGCTGACACGCCGACTAGGTAGTTCACGCACAAGTAAGCAGCGTAGTGGCGACGCTGCTGAAGAACAAGCACTGTTGTACCTACAAAAGCAGGGTTTAGTCCTGATCGAACGCAGCTTTCTGTGCAAAGGCGGTGAAATCGATCTGATTATGCGAGAAGGCAATTGTCTTGTCTTTGTCGAAGTGCGTCAGCGTAAATCCATGCAATTTGGTGGGGCTGTTGCAAGTGTCACAGCCGCAAAACAAAGACGATTGGTGCATGCCGCACAATTTTATTTGCAAAAAATTAAAGTTATACCGCCCTGTCGTTTTGACTTGATTGCTATTGATGGAGAGGATATGCAATGGTTAAGGAATATCATCTCTTCCTGAGTTAAAATACCTGATGACGGCAACAGGAATAGAGATCAAAAAGAAAGATCTTTATTGAAGAAGACCAGCAAGTCATCCTTCTGGATGCAAGAACATGCTAGGAAATTTGTTGACGATAACGGTAATAACTTCATTTTTTTACCTGCAATTCAGGTGCCACCTTCACGAGTACTCCCCTATAATCGCCCCACTATGAAAAATCCACGTATCCTCTCGCACTTTCAAGAAAG
The DNA here is from genome assembly GCF_018139545.1 of Affinundibacterium fentianense. GTDB lineage: Bacteria > Pseudomonadota > Gammaproteobacteria > Burkholderiales > Burkholderiaceae_D > Undibacterium > Undibacterium fentianense. The sequence goes on from NZ_JAGSPJ010000007.1 coordinate 151,863, forward strand.
TGCCGAACTCAAAATGATTTCAGCAGAAGTGTTGGCTGATCCGATCGAACAAGCCATCGAATTAATGTTCACCGCCTTGTCTAATGGCAATAAAATTCTCGCCTGTGGAAATGGGGGATCGGCAGCCGACTGTCAGCATTTTGCAGCGGAACTGGTTGGGCGCTTCGAGCGCGAACGTTTGCCTTTGCCTGCCTTAGCATTGACCACAGATACGTCCATCATGACTGCAGTTGCGAACGATTATAGCTTTCAGGAGGTATTTTCAAAGCAGGTTCAAGCATTTGGCCAAGCAGGCGACATTCTGTTAGCTATTACGACCTCGGGCAATTCTCAAGGTGTACTGAATGCGGTTGATGCTGCACTGGAACGGGATATGCGTGTGATCGCTCTAACTGGCAAAGGCGGTGGAGAAATGCGCCATAAATTGACCGAGGCAGATGTCCATATTTGCGTGCCACACGATAGAACAGCGCGCATACAAGAAGTACATTTGTTGACGATACATTGCATGTGTGACGGCATTGATGCCGCTTTATTTGGAGGTGATTCTGATGAGTAATCCTGTTGCCAGTTCTGCTTGGAAAAAAGTTGCTCGCCCTTTCTTGGCGATAAGCTTGGCATGTACTGCTTTAGTCGGTTTACAAGGGTGCGTGGCTGTGGTGGTGGGCAGCGCTGTGGTCGGCACGTTGGCAGCGACCGATAGAAGAACCTTGGGGGCACAGACCGAAGACAAGGCGATCGTGCTAAAGGGGGAATCCGCTCTTCGCCGTGCACTTGGTGATGCCGCCCATGTAAATGTTAACAGCTTCAATCGCCGTGCGTTGATTACCGGTGAGGTTGCAGATGAACAAGCTCGCTTAACGGCAGAAAATGAAGTTCGCGCGATTCAAGGGGTCGCCGCGGTGCAAAACGAAGTCATCGTATCCGGTCTATCGAATTTTTCCGCGCGTTCTTCTGACGCTGTGATTACAACCAAAGTGAAAGCTTCTTTGTTTGATACCAAAGATTTGTATGGCAACGCGTTTAAGGTTATTACTGAAGGCGGCACTGTGTTTTTGATGGGACGTGTGACTCAGCGCGAAGGCGATTTAGCCGCGCGGGTTGCGGCTGGTGTGAATGGGGTACGTAAAGTGGTGAAAGTGTTTGAATACATTACCGAAGCCGAGCTGAAAGCGATGTTGGCAACTCCAGGCAAAATTGATTTAAGTGAAGAATCGAAATAAGTAAGAATGACAAGGGCTGCAATTGAATACTGCGGCCCTCTTTTTTGGGAGAGTAGAGATGAGCTTGATTATTTTCTTAGCGATTATCGGTGGCATCATATTTTGGGCAATTAGTACCTACAACGGTCTAGTCAGCTCGAAAAATCAATTTAAGAATAGCTTCGCGCAAATTGATGTGCAACTGAAACGCCGTTACGACTTAATTCCGAATTTAGTCGAAGTGGCTAAAGGGTATATGAAACACGAGCGGGAGACCCTCGAAGCAGTGATTGCAGCGCGGAATCAAGCTGTCACGGCAAATGCCAAGGCCGCTGTCGACCCTTCTGACAGCGCTGCCGTACACCAATTGTCCAATGCTGAGGGTGCCTTAGCTTCGTCGTTGGGGAAAATGTTTGCCCTATCAGAAGCCTATCCAGATTTGAAAGCAAACGAAAACATGCTGCAACTCACTGAAGAGTTGACCAGCACAGAGAATAAAATCTCATTCGCACGCCAAGCCTACAACGATAGCGTCATGTCATACAACACCGCATGCGAACAATTCCCAGGAAATATCTTTGCCGGAATGTTTGGATTCAAAATCGCCGAATTGTTACAAGCGACGGAAGCCCCCGAAGAACGTAAAGCCATCAAGGTTTCGTTTTAAGACGCCCGCAAAGTTCTGTCAGACCTGCATTGCGATAAACCATGAATTTTTTTGAGCAGCAAGCGCAAGCACACCGGGAGAGTAAGAAATTATTATTCCTGTTTGCATTGGCGGTGCTCGCCATCGGCTTAGCGGTCAATGGTTGCCTCGCCTTAATTTGGATTTGGATGAAAGGGCAGTCACTCGCTGGCCCACATAGCTTTCCGCGCGGCTTCTTTTTTACGAATACCTTTGTATGTTTGCTGTTGATAGGTGGTGGCACGCTATTTGAAATGGCGCGTTTAAAAGAAGGTGGCGATGCCGTTGCACGCATGGCCGGTGGTCGCTTAATTTCGCCAGATTCAAGTGAAAGGCAAGAGCGGCGTCTGCTGAATATCGTGGAAGAGATGGCGCTCGCATCAGGTATCGCGTGTCCTCGTGTATATATTCTTGATGAAGAAGATGCAATCAACGCGTTCGCCGCCGGCTATCATCAAAATCAGGCGGTGGTCGCAGTGACTCGCGGTAGCCTATTGCGTTTGACTCGTGATGAGTTGCAAGGGGTGATAGGACATGAATTTAGCCATATTCTGAATGGCGATATGCGGATGAATATCAAGCTAATTGGTATCTTGTTCGGTATCCAAATGTTGGCAGGTTTCGGACAGCACATGATGGAATGGGGTGCTCGAATGGGCAGCTCGCGCAGTCGCGACGAAAAAGGCCCTTCATTTCAATTGGTGTTGTTGGCGTTTGGTGCTGCCCTATTTGTCATCGGCTATATCGGTATTTTCTTTGGCCGCTTGATTAAATCTGCGGTATCACGCCAGCGGGAGTTTTTGGCCGATGCCAGTGCCGTACAATTCACCCGTAACCCGGAAGGAATAGGCGGCGCATTGCGAAAAATTGGCGGCTTAACTTTGCGTAACCAATGCGGTTCGAGGATTAATCATCCGAATGCTGAACAGTTCTCGCATATGTTTCTTGGCGCCGCTAGGCCCAATTTGTTATCCGGTTTATTTGCAACGCATCCTCCGATTAAAGTTCGTTTAGAGCGACTGTATGGACGTCGCGTAGAGTTCTTAGAGGCGAGCGAGATTGAGGAAGAAGCGGTGCATGCCGTGAAGGTGGATGATTCGGAGATCGCAGTCGGACTCGCGGCAGGAGATAGGGCTAGCGGGCGAGTTGCTCATGTACCAGAAGTCGTGTCAGTGGGTTTTCATCCTGATTTTGGTTATCGTCAGCGAGAACCATTGGAAATCAACGAGGCTTCTTCTCAAGCAAATCGAGTTAGTCAGTGCGAAAAGCCGGTCAACATTCCTGCCGAGATCCTGCAGGCAGCGCGTGATCCACAGGCTGCAAGCGTACTGGTTTGTGCCTTGGTTCTTGATCGCACTTTGGCAGAGAACTATCAGTCACAAATTCAAATTTTAAGGCAGTTTTTGCCGCAGCAATGTGCATTTGCGACCTTATTGCATGAGACTCTCGAGAAGATGTCACCGGTCATGCGATTGCCCGTCTTGGATCTTGCTATGCCAGCTTTACATTTATTGAATTCGGAACAGCGTCGACAAATGCTGGGTTTGCTGTCTCGGTTGATCGCCGCTGATCAACAAATCAGTCAAAGTGAATTTGTACTGCAAACCATAGTGCAACGACGTTTAAGCGTGAATGCTGGACGCGATGTGAAAGTGCATTATCACCGCCTCGCCGAATTGAAAGAGGAAACGGCTTTGCTAATCTCTCTGATGGCCGGCGTTGAGAGTGACAGGGACTTGGCGCGTCAAGCCTATATTCGAGCGATTGCAAGCATGCCTGAATTGGGTTTGCAAAGAGAGCAGTTCGTTGGACGAGAGTCAATCGATTTCTTTGTGGTCAAGCAAGCACTCGACAAATTCCAACAACTCGCCCCTTTGGCAAAACCGTTTCTAATACGTTTGATGCTGAAGGCGAGTGCAGACCCCTTAAGTTTAGAAAGTGCGGATTTGTTACGCTGCGTATGTGCAGCGTTAGATGCTCCCGTGCCTGAAGTCGTGAGTGCCTGCTACGCTATCACCTTGCCTAGCTAGCACAAGCCTGAGCCTACGCGCGACCGACAATCGCAGCGGATGCCATCAATTCTTCGATCAAGGCTAATGACATCTTACCTGACATGCGATGCGGATTGAGCTCAGGTAGCGCCGAGTATTTCAATAAAATGGATGGATTAATTTTTCCTAAATTGGCTTGACCCATGGTCCAGCCAGAGTAACGACGTTCGCTAATTTCTTCGTAATGCAGAAGCACGACATCTTGGTGCCGCGAATCACGGACGATATGGCTATACAAAGTATTGATCGCTTCGCGCCCACCTTCCAAGACCTGCATGAAAACTTGATCGCTATGGCAAAGGATGCCGGTAATCCCATGTTGAGGATTGTGTTCACGCGATTGTTGCATGATGTTTTGAACGGTTTCATTCAAATTGCCATCGACGGCACGGCTAGCATAAAGAAGACGAACTAACATACAGGTTTTCCTATCACAGTGAATTCAGGTCGGTAGATGGCGTAATGCGCTTTGGATTATTTCTGAATCAGCGATAAAAATTCGCGACGCAGATTGGGATCTTTCAAAAATGAGCCATGCATCACGCTATTGATCATTTTGGAATCCATATCTTTCACCCCTCGCCAATGCATACAGAAATGGTCTGCTTCCATCACCACCGCTAATCCATCCGGTTGCATTTTTTCTTGTAGCGCGTCGGCTAGTTGCACCACCGCCTCTTCTTGAATTTGTGGTCGACTCATAATCCACTCGGCGATCCGTGCATACTTTGATAGGCCGATCAGGTTGGAGTGTTCATTTGGCATTACACCAATCCAAACTTTGCCAATAATAGGGCAGAGGTGATGTGAGCAGGCGGAACGTACCGTAATCGGGCCGATGATCATTAATTCATTCAAATGCGAGGCATTCGGAAATTCGGTGACCGGTGGCATCGCAACATAGCGCCCCTTGAAGATTTCGTTCAGATACATTTTCGCGACACGGCGTCCCGTATCGAGTGTATTGTGATCACTCTTGGTGTCAATCACCAGACTCTCTAAAACTCCACGCAATTTTCCTTCGACTTCGGCCAGTAATTCATCTAGCTCACCTGGTTCGATGAACTCGGCAATGTTATCGTTTGCGTGATAGCGCACTTTGGCTTGGATAATCCGTTCGCGAATGCGTTGCGAAACAGGTACTGTGGGCACGGCTTGGTATGGAGAATCGGTTGGCATTATTTTTCCTGTCGGCACAAAGGCCCAAAATGCGAGAAGGTATTATGGTAACTGAATCGGCTTCTTTGTGTTTTTCTCGACGTATTTTCAAGACTACGCCATTACGGTTCTTTGTGCTCTTGTTGATTTGTAAGCTTTGGCGCTTGATCAAAGAGCTTCCCGTTGGCCATTTGGCGCATTGCCAGTCGTATGCTTTGCATCTGTCGCTTAAAATGACTGCAAGAACGACACATACTGAGATGTATCGACAGTCGAGTTCGTTCACCCAGACTTAAATCACGATCTAAGCTTTCAGAAATCTGTTGGTGTGCTTGTTTGCATGTATAAAAGTAACGCATAGAGATATCCGTTTTTGTGGTGTGCAATCAGAGAGTCGCTCAGATTTTCTTATAAGAGTCGGCAAACCAGTTCAATTCTAGGCATTCGCGCAGACGTAAGCGTGCGCGATAAAGGAGTACCCATAAATTAGACGTGCTGAGATCTAATTCCTTACAAATTTCTTCGGTGCTTAGTTCTAACCATTCACGCATCATAAACACACGCGCAGTTTGAGGCGGCAATTTTTCCAAGCAAAGTTCTAATGTCCTGAAAAAATCTTGTTGCTGTAACACGGCATCGGGTTTGCCCCATGCGCTTGCCGTCTCGATGGTATGGCCATTCGCATGAAATAGATGCTCAACAATAGCCTCCTCACTTTGTTCATCGGTGGAAAAATCGGCAAGCGCAGTTTCTCGTTTGCTTAATCTTAAGAAATCAATAATCTTAAATTTCAAAATACCAATGACATAGGTTCGCAAACTTGATTGCCCTTGAAATTGCTCAGGTTTTTCGAGAACTGCGAGTAGACTTTCTTGTACGACATCATCGGCATGCACTGGATTGCGCAATTGAAGCAATGCGAATCGCTGTAGGGCGGGGCGCATCATTTCTAGCTCGTGATGTAATTCTTTTATGTGCTGCATGAATAATTGACCTAGTCTGGTTGAGCATGCTTTTTGCCTGTAAAATTCAGGCTAAGACCCCGATACTTCATAGGATACCCTTAATATGAGCATTACCACAAACACTCTCCACGAAACATCTGATCGTTTGGCGGGGGTAGAACCTGAAATTAAAGCTGAAATTTTGGCAGAAGCCTTACCCTATATTCGCAAATTTCATGGCAAAACTATCGTCGTGAAATACGGTGGCAATGCGATGACAGAAGAGCGCTTAAAACACGGTTTTGCACGCGATGTGATTTTGCTCAAATTGGTGGGGATGAATCCTGTCGTAGTGCACGGTGGCGGCCCGCAAATTGACAATGCGCTGAAAAAAGTTGGCAAGCAAGGCACTTTTGTACAAGGCATGCGTATCACCGACGAAGAAACTATGGAAGTCGTAGAATGGGTCTTGGGCGGTGAAGTACAACAAGATATCGTCATGTTGATCAATCACTACGGTGGTCAAGCGGTTGGTTTGACAGGCAAAGACGGTGGCTTAATTCGCGCCCGCAAAATGAAAATGCCCGATCGCGAAAACCCAGGCGAATTCTTAGACATTGGCTTCGTCGGCGAAATCGACGCGATCAATCCGGCGGTCGTTAAAGCTCTGCAAGACGATGCTTTCATTCCAATCATTTCTCCTATCGGTTTCGGTGAAGACGGTCAGGCATACAACATCAATGCCGATTTAGTGGCCGGCAAAATTGCCGAAATCTTGAAAGCTGAAAAGTTGATCATGATGACGAATATTCCTGGCGTGTTAGACAAACAAGGCAACTTGGTCACCGACTTATCCGCCAGAGAAATCGACGAAATGTTCGCAGACGGCACGATCTCAGGCGGCATGTTACCGAAGATTTCCTCGGCGCTAGATGCCGCAAAATCAGGCGTCAATACCGTGCACATCATTGATGGTCGCATCCCGCATTCTTTGTTGTTGGAAATTTTGACTGAGCAAGCGTTTGGTACGATGATTCGATCCCACTAGCATAAATCTCATTCTGGGGCGCATTGCGTTGTTGCTTGTCCTCGCAATACTTAAGTATTGCTGCGGGAAGCGCCTAGCACTGCATCCCCATAATGAAATTTCTGGCTAGCGGGCTATTCTGTTAAAAAAAGTAGCGCAAAAAAGTAGGGCGGGTGAAACCCGCGCCGCCAGTACATCGGACACCTAAGCAGCGCGGGTTTCACCCGCCCTACGAGCTTTATATGAGTAGTTAAATATGAACCATGAATATTGAATTAATTAAACAAATACTATATTCATGGATAGATGAAGGCTTCCTTGAAGGTGAATTATCTGTTGAGCCAGAATGGTATGTTCTTTGGCCGCCAAGCGAGCTTGAAGAGTTAAATCGAGATTATCAATTATCTGAATATGCTCCGGGTCTTATGGCCTTTGGTGGAAATGGTGGCGGCGAATTATTGGTGTTGAATGAATTTGGTGAGGTGTTTTACTTGCCTACAATTGGCATGGCACCAGAGGAGGCGATTAAGATTGCAGGTAACCTGAATGAGTTTAAAGCCTATATGAAAAAGTAAGCTTCGTTGTTTGAGCGAAGCGAGTTTCGAAGCTTTCCCATTTTTTATTCTGCACAATTGGGAACCCGAAGGGAGATTGATGGGGTTTCGTAAAGCATGCTTTGCGCCATCAATCTCTAAGCTGTTTGCAAGCAGGGGGGGATGGGGCGCCAGCGTCACCTTTTTGCAGTTACCTTTTTTGCGATGCAAAAAAGGTAACTGGTTGTCGGGTCACCCCCGACCTGTAGACGATCAAATTAGCTCAGACAAAAAATGAACAAGAAAAAAAATACCATCTGGCTATTCGACCTAGACAACACCCTACACAACGCCAGCGCAGCTGTCTTCCCCAGCATTGCCAGCAACATGACGCGCTACATCACGCAAGTCTTGATCGATGCGAATCATCCATCTGATCCAGCGACTGTAGAAGCCATGCGAGTCGGTTATTTGCAGCGCTATGGTGCGACTCTGAAGGGTATGGTGATCCATCATGGCGTTAAAGAATCGGAATTCTTACGTGAGGCTCATCGGTTTGAACATTTGCCTGATTTGTTGAGGCGCGAGCGCGGTTTGTCGAGTATTTTGGCGCGTTTGCCGGGAAAGAAAATTCTGTTCACCAATGCACCGCAAAGCTATTCCCAAGAAGCGATACGTCATTTCAATATCCACCGTCATTTTGCTGCGCACATTTCGATTGAAAATATGCGTGTGCACGGAAAATCGCATCCTAAGCCGAGTAAGCCTTTTTTACGCAAACTATTGGCGCAACATGGTTGGCATCCAAATCAATGCATTTTGGTAGAAGACAGTGTCGCGAATATTGAGGCGGCAAAGCAAATCGGTTTGCGTACTGTGATGGTGACTGGGCATGGACAACACGTACAGCAGAAAAGTATTTCTGCGAGTGCCGATATCACAGTAAAATCAGTCTTCGAATTGCCGCGTCGTTTGCGTCAATTACGCATTGTTTAGTTTTTCTGTTCCGCCTTTCGATTGCCAAACCATTAGAGTCTAGCTATGTCTATTACGAAACCCGGCGAGCGCAAGCTCCAGATACTGCAAGCCTTAGCTGGCATGCTGGAAAATCCGAAAGGCGAGAAAATCACAACAGCCGCATTGGCAGCGAAGATTGACGTGTCTGAGGCAACTTTATATCGACATTTTGCGAGTAAAGCGCAAATGTTTGAGGGGCTAATTGAATTTATTGAAACCACTATTTTCGGCCTTATCAATCAAATTAGCCAGCAGCATAAAGATGGTATCCAGCAAGTGCATAGCATCAGCTTGATGCTGTTGAGTTTTGCAGAGCGCAATCCTGGAATGACACGGGTTTTGATCGGCGATGCGTTGGTGAATGAAGATGAGCGTCTGCAAGCAAGAATGAATCAAATCATGGACAGAATTGAACTTGCTTATAAGCAGGCCTTGCGTCAGGCTGGGGTGCAAGGACAAATCGCTGAAGCCGAAGTGGCGATCCGCGCGAATCTATTGACTAGCTTTGTTTTGGGGCGCTGGCAACGTTATGCCAAGACCGGCTTTAAGGCGAGTCCGACGGAATCTGCACCTGCACAAATCACGATCTTACTCTGATCGCTCTTCTGATTCTTCTGAAGAAATTCTACGTAAGTTTCCACGTAATACGTTGCAGGCTTCTTGAAAAAATTGTTCGGTTTGGTTTGCCTTGAGTTTGATCGTTAAATGGGCTTGTTCTGCATAGTCAACTTGTAAGACCGTAGCGCCATATTGATCACACAAGCGCCGTATCAAGGATTCATCTGAAAAATTGAGAGCAAGTTTGAGCTCGCTGAGGACTTCAATCGCCACCAATTCCGCTTCTTTAAAAGCATCCGAAATCGCCTGCCCGTAAGCGCGTGTCAGTCCACCCGCACCTAATTTGGTACCGCCCCAATAGCGCACCACCACGGCAAGGACATTGAATAATTCTTTGTGAACCAGAACGTTATAAATGGGTTTAGCTGCTGTGCCGGAAGGCTCGCCATCATCATCCAGACCAGAATCACCTTCGCACAACAAAACCCAACAAACGTGGACAGCATTGGGGTGCTGTCCACGAATCTGAGTGAGCAAACGTTGCGCTTCCTGACGCGAATAAATTGGATAGAGTTGACCTAAAAAGCGGCTCTTTTTGATCTCGATTTCAGCAGCGACCGCTGCCTTGAGTTGAAACATAATGAATATATGCTCGCTACAAAAAAAGCTGACAGCTGATCGACTGAAATGATCGGACTGACCTATTATTGAATCACAAAATTTTCAAAGAAAATATCGAGTACGCCATCATCGTTTTTAGCGGAAATTGCCTTATTAATTCTCTCGCGTAATTCTTCGATTAAGAGTTTTTTTCCAGCATTGTCCTGAACTTCGATCGCTTCTTTTCCACTCAACGACATGATGACGGCGTGACGCACCACTGGCATAAACATCTTTACTTTGTCGCCAATTTCAGCACTGCTTACTTGTAAAGTAATAATCGCTTGCAGATAGTGATCAAAGCTTGCCAAGTTCACGACAAACGGTTCTAGACGAGCAATATTGCCCCCGCCCGCGCTGGCAGAAGCTTTATCACTTGCCCAAGCGCTGCCAGTTAACAGCGCCGTGCATACGATTAGACTATTTAGTAATATTAGTCGTCTTTTTGCTTGCATCATGGACTCCATCATCAACGTGATTTGTACTGCGTTTAAATCCCGAAAACTTAAACAGTTAAAGGTTTGTAACGGATACGTTTTGGTTTCGCTCCTTCCTCACCTAGACGTTTCTTCTTGTCGGCTTCATATTCTTGGTAGTTACCGTCGAAGAAGCTGACTTGTGAATCGCCTTCAAATGCCAAAATGTGGGTGGCAATACGATCGAGGAACCAGCGATCATGCGAGATGACCATAACGCTACCCGCGAACTCAAGCAAGGCATCCTCTAATGCACGCAGTGTTTCCACGTCCAAATCATTTGAGGGTTCATCGAGTAGCAAGACGTTGCCACCTTGTAGCAAAGTTTTGGCCAAATGCAAACGACCACGTTCACCACCTGAGAGATTGCCAACGATTTTTTGTTGATCGCCCCCTTTAAAATTAAAACGACCGAGGTAGGCTCGTGAGGGCATCTCAAAACGACCAACCGTCAGGATATCCGCGCCATTGGCAACATCTTCGAATACGGTTTTGGTATTGCCTAGGTCTTCACGCGATTGATCGACTAAGGAGATTTTCGCAGTTTGACCGAGTACCACTTCACCACTATCTGGTTGTTCTATGCCTTTGATCATTTTGAACAAAGTGGATTTACCCGCACCATTCGGACCGATAATACCGACGATCGCACCAGGTGGAATCTTGAAGCTCAAATTATCGATTAAGAGACGGTCGCCGAAAGACTTGCTGACGTTTTTAAATTCGATGACTTCGTTACCCAAGCGCTCGGCAACAGGGATGAAAATCTCTTGTGTTTCATTCCGTTTTTGGTATTCGTGTTCGCTCATCTCGTTGAAGCGTGCCAAACGTGCTTTACTCTTGGCTTGACGAGCTTTGGGATTTTGACGCGCCCATTCCAATTCTTTTTGTAAGGCTTTTTGGCGAGCGGATTCGGTCGCTTCCTCTTGTTTCAAGCGCGCTTGTTTTTGATCGAGCCAAGATGAATAATTGCCTTTCCAAGGAATACCCGCACCACGATCCAGTTCCAAGATCCACTCTGCTGCGTTGTCCAAGAAATAGCGATCATGGGTAATTGCGACGACTGTTCCTGGGAAACGCAACAAGAACTGTTCTAGCCAATCGACCGATTCTGCATCTAAGTGATTCGTTGGTTCGTCGAGCAAAAGCATATCTGGTTTAGATAATAAGAGGCGGCACAATGCGACACGACGTTTTTCACCACCAGATAAAACACCAATTTTGGCATCCCAAGGCGGCAAACGCAGAGCATCCGCGGCCATTTCTAATTGCAATTCCACATTATCGCCAGCGGATGTGGAAATGATTGCTTCCAGACGAGCCTGTTCATTCGCTAGGGCATCAAAGTCGGCGTCTTCTTCTGCATAAGCTGCATAGACTTGTTCTAATTTTGCTTTTGCTTCAAACACTTCTCCGAGCGCACCTTCAACCGCTTCGCGCACCGTTTGTTCGGGATCTAACTGAGGTTCTTGGGGCAAATAACCAATGTTTAAATTGGGCATTGGTACAGCTTCACCTTGGATGTCTTTGTCGATACCCGCCATGATTTTAAGTAGCGAGGACTTGCCCGAACCATTTAAACCCAAGACACCGATCTTTGCGCCGGGAAAAAAGGAGAGAGAAATATCTTTAAGAATTTGACGTTTAGGCGGCACGATTTTGCCGACTCGATTCATGGTGTAGACGTAATTAGCCATTATTGGGTCATTTTTATAGTGGAATTCAGAAGTCGTTAGGATACCTCAAGATGCCTACTAATCGAAGTTTCTCTGGGAAAAATAGTTGGGGATTGGCAAGAAAAATTATAAGAAATTGTTAATTAAGAAGTCTCATTAGTCGAGCTGATTGTTGTCCCCATTTTTTTGATCGGCTTTGCCAACAGGATGTTCTGCCATGCTTGGATCTATTCGCTGGATTGTATAGATCGAGCTTGTCTATTCCGCGCTTTCGTTGCCAAACAACAAGATTTCAATAATTCTCGACGTCTAGCCTGAAAGCCTTGCTATCCTTGAGCAACTAAAGTTAAGATTAAGACGATATGAGAACAAGATGCATCAAAATGATTAGAAAATAAACAAAAAACTGGTATAGTTTCGAGCTTGTTTGAAAGTCTTACATGAAATCTGCGCCATATTGCAGTAAATCGCAATCAAGTAAGACAAGTTAGTCTTGCTAAAGACTTCGAGCACACTGGTTTTTATTTGCATTTTTTATAGAAAAGTTGTTCCTTAGATCCTATTTATGGAATCAATCATCAAACATTTGATGGAGATTACGGGTCATCGTGACCATGATCTGCTCAATATCTCCGTCATTTCTGCTCTCAGCGAATTGACTCATGCTGCGCGTGCGCGCGTGCTCGACATTTTGCATGTTGGTGAAAAAGTGTTTGTCAAAGCACAGATTTCAATTGATCAAGGCAAATTAGCATCCAGCGATGAGCATTTAGCGCATTTGACGCCAGAAATTCCAATCGAACAATTTCCACAATTGGCGGCCGGTTTGAATCGTCATGAAAACGTGATTGAGAGTGTCGCATCCAACGGTGACAGAACCCTTTGGCTGCCGATTTGGATGAATGACAAGGTGAATGTTTGTTTGGAGATTTTTAATCCCACCATCTATTCCGACAACACCAAAGAAGTCATGAGTGGGATTTTGGTTGTTTATCGTAACTTCCAAAATCTGCTTGATTACAGCGAGCGTGATTCTCTGACAGGTTTGTTGAACCGTAAAACTTTTGACGATAATTTCTCAAAAATCTTACGCACTAGCATACAAAAGCAATTGAGTGATGAGGTCGATCAACCTGAAATTGAGCGTCGTCAGAACGACAAAGAAAAACAACATTGGCTGGCAGTTCTAGATATTGATCATTTCAAACGTGTGAATGACACCTTCGGTCATTTGTATGGCGATGAAGTTTTAATTTTGGTGGCGAATTTGATGCGTTCATCTTTCCGTCCTACCGATAAGTTGTTCCGTTTTGGTGGCGAGGAGTTCGTAATTCTATTGCGCTCCACGACAAAAGAAGATGCACACATGATTTTTGAGCGCTTCCGAGAAAATGTTGCTCGCTATCCGTTCCCACAAGTTGGCACGGTCACGATTAGCATAGGGTTTGCGCATATTGATCCTTTTGAGCCTGCAGTTGGTATCATAGGCCGCGCTGATCAAGCGCTTTACTATGCGAAAAGTAATGGTAGAAATCGAATTTGCCATTACGAAGACTTGGTACAGTCTGGCGCACTGCACATCGAGCAGTCGCAAGACAGCGTAGAGTTCTTTTAAACTTGCCTAGCCGCGTTTGCGCGGTATTCTTTTTATTCCGTATCGTTTACTCATGTCGAGACTATGGAACTTCGTCAGCTACGCTATTTTGTCGCTATTGTTGATCATGGTTCTTTGTCTCGTGCGGCGCGTGTTCTACATATCGTACAGCCAGCGCTGACCCAGCAAGTTCAACAGTTGGAAGAAGAGCTCGGGACCACCCTGTTGCATCGCTCTGCACAAGGCATGCAGGCGACTGATGCAGGGAGGATCTTTTATGAGCATGCTTTAGCCATACTCAAACAAGTTGCGGATGCAAAATCGGCGGTGAATCAATCAACAAATAAGCCGAGCGGAACTGTCGCTCTGGGAATACCGCAAAGCGCTTCAGGTGCTTTAGCATTCCCACTCTTGAGTGCGGTGCGCGCGGCCTTTCCCGACATTGTGTTTCAATTGACGGAGGAATTAACTGGAAATCTTACCGAACAGTTAGCCTCTGGGCGTTTGAACCTAGCAATATTGTTCGATGATGGACAATTAGGAAAATTCAATACGCGCGCTTTAGTCGAAGAAGACATGATGTTCATCACCCGCGCCAATTCTCAATTCTCTTGTAAGAAAAAATCCATTAGTTTGGCAAAAGCATTGCAAGTCCCTTTGATTTTGCCGAGTATCCAGCACGGCGTGCGTCCTCGTATCGAACAAGTCGTGCGAGACCACGGTATGAAAATTGATCAAGTCATTGATATCACTTCAATCGCTATTTTGAGATCGGCGATCCTAGCGGATATGGGCGCAACCATATTGCCAGTGTCACCCCTACTGGCGGAAATTGAACGTGGGGAGATGCGTGCATGTCCAATTGAAGACGTTAAATTATCTCGCACCGTGAGCCTATGTTCATCAAAAAATATTCCGCTGACAAACGCCGCGATGGCAGTTGAGAAATTAGTCATCGAATTGAGTCGCGAATTGGTGAAAAGCGGCAAGTGGTTAGGAGCAGAAATGTTGGATATTCAGCCTTAAGTACACGCCTACTCTTTGATTCTCTCTATTGCCGTTTTTTCCTAGCGACGTAGCCTAACTCTTGAAGTGAAACCGTTCAAAATCTCGATCGCCCTCTTCGGTATTACTTAAATTGGCCTGTGCATCCCGAGTACGTCCTGCATTCGATATTAATTATCTTGTAGGTATGGAGTATGTGACTTAGCGACTTGTACCGTGAATTGAAATTGGTGATCGGATTTAGAGCATTTCTATCGACAACATATCGTGATGGAATGGATATCAATTTTTGTGATACCCCTATTTAAATTTCGTATTTTTCAAAAATGGGAAGCCTCACTACACTGTGAATACAGCAGATTTCAAAGGAAGTCGAGAAAGCGCTGCAGCGAATGGGTGTGGTCTCCATCCCGGTATTTCGAAAGCTTTCTTTGATGTCTCCAATTCAGATTTGCCTGAAACTACGTAAAGTATTAAAACCTGATGTTCAAGCGCCGTTCATAGGAATTGTGGTGCGGCTCATTAGGTTTTAAGAAACTTTCTGATGAAAAACGACCGTACTGACGGGCATTTTCTTGGGTTTCAGGCCTGAATTGAATTAAAATGGCTGCCATCTCAGCCGATGCAACTTGAACTTATGGCGATTACCTTCCCATAAGCTCAGAACAGACTTGTGTCTTACCGGACGCAGCCCAAGTTCTTTGCACACAAAAATCACAAATTTTTTGGAGCTCTACAATGTCATCCGACACAGCAATGAAATCTGCTGGTCCGGTGGAAGCGTCTTCGCTTTCGTCCACCCTAGCATCTACAGCCTCAGCAACATCCTCCGTCGGTTCCAATTCGGCGCCACCGTTGGCACCAGTCACGCTCGACGACAAATACACATCGAATACCGGCACGATTTTCTTATCAGGCATTCAGGCATTAGTGCGCTTGCCGATGATACAAAGACAGCGTGATCTCGCCGCTGGCTTGAATACGGCCGGTTTCATTTCAGGATATCGCGGATCACCGCTTGGTGGTTTGGATGAAACTTTGTGGAAAACCAAGAAATTACTGGAACAGAATCATATTAAATTCGTTCCCGGTGTGAATGAAGATCTCGCCGCCACTGCAGTGTGGGGCACGCAAACCGTCGATCTGATTGGCCCTGCCAAATACGATGGCGTGTTTGGTTTGTGGTACGGCAAAGGTCCAGGCGTCGATCGTAGTGCCGACGTTTTCAAACACATGAATCATGCGGGCACCTCGAAACACGGTGGCGTGATCTTGGTGGCCGGTGATGATCATGGCGCTTACTCTTCAACGCTGCCGCATCAGTCCGATCACATTTTCTCGGCTTGCATGATCCCAATGTTGTATCCAGCGAATGTGCAGGAATACTTGGACTTGGGTTTGCATGCATGGGCCATGTCGCGCTTCTCTGGTTGTGCTGTCGGCTTCAAAGCCTTGGCAGATACGGTGGAATCGACATCGTCGGTCGATGCTGATCCCTTCCGCTTGAAAATTACGATCCCTGAAGATTTCGTGATGCCTGAGGGCGGTCTGAATACCCGCCTGTCACTCGACACTCTTGGTGTGCAAGCACGTAAGCAAGAAGCTTTGATGCAGGATTACAAAATCTATGCCGCTCTCGCGTATGCCCGCGCCAATAAACTCAATCATGTGACGATTGATAGCCCGCACGCCAAGCTCGGCATTGTGGCTTCAGGTAAATCTTACCTCGACGTTTTAGAAGCGTTTGAAAACCTCGGCATCGATGAACAAATGGCGGCCGACATCGGCATTCGTTTGTACAAGGTGGCGATGCCGTGGCCTTTGGAACCGGATGGTGTGCGTGAGTTTGCACAAGGTCTCGATGAGATTTTGGTGGTTGAAGAAAAACGCCAAATGGTCGAGTACCAACTCAAAGAACAACTGTATAACTGGCGCGACGATGTGCGTCCACGTGTGATTGGTAAGTTCGATGAAAAAGGTGAATGGGTTGCACCACGGGGTGAGTGGTTGTTGACGTCAAAGGCTGATTTCTCGGTATCGCAAATTGCGCGCGTGATTTCTGCACGTATCGCGCGCTTCCACACTAGCGACTTAATCAAAGCACGTTTAGCATTCTTGGAAGCCAAAGACGAAGTGTTAAATAAACAGGTGAACACGCCCGCGCGTCCTGCTTATTATTGTTCCGGTTGCCCACACAATACCTCGACCAAAGTACCGGAAGGCAGCTTGGCCTTAGCAGGGATCGGTTGCCACGTGATGGCGACGGCGATTTATCCTGAGTTCAATAAGTTGACAACCCACATGGGTGGTGAGGGTGCACCGTGGATAGGTCAAGCAGCATTCTCTACATTGCCACATGTGTTCCAAAACCTCGGTGATGGTACTTATTTCCATTCGGGTTATTTGGCGATTCGTGCAGCAGTCGCAGCCAAGGTCAATATCACTTACAAAATTTTGTATAACGATGCGGTAGCAATGACAGGTGGTCAGCCAGTCGATGGCACCATCAGCGTGCAAATGATGGCGCAACAAATGGCAGCGGAAGGTGTGAAACGTATTGCCTTGGTCACTGAAGATTTGAGTCGTTATGCAGACCGCAGTGGTTTGCCTGGTCAAGTGACTTTGCATGATCGCAAAGACATGGATGCAGTACAACGCGAATTGCGCGAGATCGAAGGCGCTACGGTGTTGATTTACGATCAAACCTGTGCCGCTGAAAAACGCCGTCGTCGTAAGAAAGGCCAATTCCCCGATCCGAACCAACGCATGTTCATCAACGATGCGGTCTGCGAAGGTTGTGGCGATTGCGGCGTGCAATCGAACTGTACTTCCATCATGCCAGTCGAGACCGAGTTTGGTCGCAAACGCGCGATTGATCAATCGTCCTGCAATAAAGATTATTCCTGCGTAAAAGGCTTCTGCCCTAGCTTTGTGACTGTCGAAGGCGGTAAGTTAGTGAAGTCGAAAACGGGTGTAGCTAAGCAGGATGACTTTGGTGATATCCCATTGCCGACTCTGCCGAGCTGCGATACGTCCTACAATATTTTATTGAACGGTATTGGCGGCACGGGTGTGATTACCGTCGGTGCTTTGCTTGGTATGGCAGCGCATTTGGAAGGTAAAGTCGCTTCGGTGTTGGATATGACGGGCATGTCGCAGAAGAATGGTTCGGTGACGTCGCATATTCGCGTGGTGGAAAAAGTCAGCAAGTTGCGTGCGCAACGTATTCCAACGGGCGAAGCCGATTTGATTTTGGGCTGCGACATTTTGACCGCAGGCCAACACGATGCGATTTCGAAAATGCGTGCGGGTCGTACACGTGCCGTGATCAATAGTCACGAACAGCCAACCGGTGCGTTTGCGAAGAACCCAGATTGGCAATTCCCTTTAGAATCGACTGAGCGTTTGATTTCTGATTCCGTTGGTGGCAATGTCGATTTCGTCGATGCTACGAAGTTGGCGACTGCCTTAATGGGCGATTCGATTGCGACCAATTTGTTCATGCTGGGTTTCGCTTTCCAAAAAGGCGCGATTCCTTTGTCTGAAGCGGCATTGTTGCGCGCCATTGAATTGAACGGCGTCGCCATCGATGCGAACAAAAAGGCCTTCTTGTGGGGGCGTCGTGCCGCCGTCGATTTGAAGCGCGTGGAGAACATCGCCTTCCCAGCCAAACCAGTCGTCGTGCAGATGCCGCAAAGTTTGGACAGTATCATCAAACGTCGCGTCGCCGAGCTGACTGCGTACCAAGATGCAGGATACGCCGCTCAATATCAAGAGCTCGTCAATGCTGTGCGTAGTGCTGAAGAAAAGCTAGCTAAAGGCAATCGCTTAAGCATGGCCGTGGCGAAATACGCTTACAAATTGATGGCCTATAAAGATGAATACGAAGTCGCTCGTCTGTACACCAATGGCGAATTCACGGAAAAATTGAAACAACAATTCGAAGGTGACTTCAGTATCAAGTTCAATTTGGCGCCACCGTTGTTTGCCAAGAAAGATGCGCAAGGCCGCTTGGTCAAAGCGCAATATGGTTCTTGGATGTGGCAAGCTTTCAAATTGCTGGCTAAATTCAAAGGCTTGCGCGGGACTAAGCTTGATATCTTTGGCTACGCCGAAGAACGTCAAAAAGAACGCGCCTTGATCACTGACTACCGCGACACGATCTTGTCTTTGTTGAATAAACTCAATGCAGATAACCTCGATCAAATCGTTGCGATTGCCAGTTTGCCTGAGAAAATTCGCGGTTTCGGCCATGTGAAAGAAAAAGCCATGCAGGCTTATCATGTCGAGAAAGCGGCTTTGATGAGTGCGCCAAGCAAGCAGCAAGCGGCAGCATAAAGTCCCCTTTCTCCCGCAAGCGGGAGAGGGCTAGGGTGAGGGTGGTTCAGAAAATGCAAAGGCCAAAGTAAGTGAATGAATTAGACATCGCTTATTCAAAACATAGCTGAATTTAATAATTTTATTCCAGCCTGAGCAGCCCTCATCCCCAACCCGTCTCCCGCTTGCGGGAGACGGGAGCAAAAACCAACAAATAGCCGTAATTAAAAAGTGACGTGAACGTAAACGTAAAGTAATCAGAAACGAAACGTCATATAATCGAAATCATCGAAAAAATACCCAAACCATGCCACAAGCATCGAAGGAATAAAAATGACTGATCTATCCATCGCCGAGAAGTTAACCGAATACAAACCTACTAACAAAGTCCGTTTCGTGACGGCAGCATCCTTGTTCGACGGCCACGATGCCTCGATCAATATTATGCGTCGTATTTTGATGGCGAATGGTGCCGAAGTGATTCACTTGGGGCATAACCGTTCGGTCGAAGAAATCGTCACTGCCGCTTTGCAAGAAGACGCGCAAGGTATCGCGATTTCAAGTTACCAAGGTGGGCACGTTGAGTATTTCAAATACATGATTGATCTGCTTAAGCAACGTGGTGGTGAACATATCAAAGTATTCGGCGGCGGTGGCGGTGTCATCGTGCCAGAAGAAATCGCAGATTTGCATGCTTACGGTGTGGCACGTATTTTCAGCCCAGAAGACGGTCAGCGCATGGGCTTGGTCGGCATGATTTTGTCCATGATCAAAGCATGCGATATCGATCTCTCACCATTTGCACCAACCAGCTTAGATGTTTTAAAACAAGGCGAGCTCGCCGACAAACATCGCCCATTAGCGCAACTGATTACCGCATTAGAAAACGATAAAGTCGACGCCGCTTTGCGCGCAACGATTATCGAATCTGCCAAAGCAATCAAGACGCCAGCCTTCGGTATCACAGGTACCGGCGGCGCAGGTAAGTCTTCTCTGACGGATGAATTAATTCGTCGTTTCCGTCTCGATCAAGACGATGAACTGAATATCGCTTTGATCTCTATCGATCCTTCACGCCGTAAATCTGGCGGCGCTTTGCTCGGTGACCGTATTCGTATGAATGCGATCAATCCATGGAAGGGCAAAGTCAAAGTCTTTATGCGTTCTTTAGCAACGCGTGAAGCAGGCTCAGAAATTTCTCCAGCCTTGCCTGACGTGATCGCCGCTTGCAAACTAGCAGGCTTTGATTTGGTGATTGTTGAAACATCGGGTATCGGTCAAGGTGATGCCGCGATCGTGCCGCATGTGGATTTGTCGATGTACGTGATGACACCAGAATTTGGTGCGGCTTCTCAGTTAGAAAAAATCGACATGCTCGATTTTGCGGATTTTGTCGCCATCAATAAATTCGATCGCAAAGGCGCGCTCGATGCCCAACGCGATGTCGCCAAACAATATCAACGCAACCGCGAAATGTGGAGCAAAAAGCCGGATGAAATGCCGGTGTATGGCACGCAAGCATCACGCTTCAATGATGATGGTGTGACGGCGCTGTATCAAGGCATTTTGCCTGAATTGGTGGCGCGCGGTTTGAAAGCAAAGCCAAGCAAGCTCGCCGTTGTGAATACGAAAACATCTAGCGCACAAAACGTGATCGTGCCACCAGCACGTACGCGTTATTTAGCCGAGATTTCTGACACCGTGCGCGCCTATCACAAGCATACCTACAAACAAGTTGCTATTGCCCGTGAACGTCAGCAATTGCAAGCTACCAAGCAGATGTTGACTGTGGCTGGAAAATCCGCTGACTCATTTGATAGCATAAATGATTTAATTACTGAGCGCGACAATAAGCTCGACGCCGAATCTAAAAAATTAGTCGCTATGTGGCCCGACATGCAGAAGGCCTATGCTGGCGATGAGTATGTCGTCAAAATTCGCGACAAAGAAATTCGTACACGCCTTACGCAAAAATCCTTGTCTGGCACGACGATTCGTAAAGTGGCATTGCCACGCTTTGAAGATCACGGCGAAATTTTGCGCTGGTTAATGTTAGAAAACGTCCCTGGCTCGTTCCCATTCACGGCAGGTGTATTTGCCTTTAAACGCGAAGGTGAAGATCCAACGCGTATGTTCGCCGGTGAAGGTGATCCATATCGAACTAACCGTCGCTTCAAATTGGTGTCGCAAGGTATGGACGCCAAACGTTTGTCGACCGCGTTTGACTCTGTGACTTTGTATGGCGCAGACCCAGCGATTCGTCCCGACATCTACGGCAAGATCGGTAACTCCGGTGTCTCTGTCGCCACGTTGGAAGACATGAAAGTCCTCTACGACGGTTTTGATCTGTGCGATCCTGCGACTTCAGTGTCGATGACGATTAACGGCCCGGCACCAACGATCTTGGCCTTCTTCATGAACACAGCGATTGATCAGCAAATGGATAAATTCCGTGCCGATAACAAGCGCGAGCCGACCGCTGATGAAGCTGCAAAAATCCGCGCATGGGTCTTGATGAATGTCCGTGGTACGGTGCAAGCTGATATTTTGAAAGAAGACCAAGGTCAAAATACTTGCATCTTCTCGACTGAGTTCTCGCTCAAAGTGATGGGCGATATTCAAGAGTATTTCGTGCATCATCAAGTACGTAATTTCTACTCCGTGTCGATCTCGGGTTACCACATTGCCGAAGCCGGTGCGAATCCGATTTCGCAATTGGCCTTCACTTTGTCGAACGGTTTCACTTTCGTTGAAGCCTATTTGGCACGCGGCATGCACATCGATGATTTCGCGGCCAACTTGTCCTTCTTCTTCAGTAACGGTATGGACCCAGAATACACCGTCCTGGGTCGCGTTGCTCGTCGTATCTGGGCGGTGGCGATGCGCGATAAATACGGCGCGAATGATCGTAGTCAGAAGTTGAAATACCATATCCAAACTTCAGGCCGCAGCTTGCACGCACAAGAGATCGACTTCAACGATATCCGCACCACGCTGCAAGCTTTGATCGCGATTTACGACAACTGCAATAGCTTGCACACCAATGCTTACGATGAAGCGATCACGACACCGACCGACGAATCAGTCCGTCGCGCCTTGGCAATTCAATTGATCATCAACCGCGAATGGGGTCTCGCGAAAAACGAAAACCCAATTCAAGGTAGTTTCATCATCGAAGAATTGACCGACCTCGTCGAAGAAGCAGTCCTGCAAGAATTCGAACGCATTGCTGAACGTGGCGGCGTTTTAGGCGCGATGGAAACCGGCTACCAACGCGGCAAGATTCAAGAAGAATCCATGCACTACGAACACCTCAAGCACGACGGCACCTTGCCTATCATCGGCGTCAACACCTTCCGCAATCCAAAAGGTGGCGAAACCGTACAGAAGATCGAATTGGCACGTTCAACCGAGGAAGAAAAACAATCGCAACTTACACGCTTGGCAGACTTCCACCAACGCCACGCCGACGTCGCACAGGTAGCGCTAACTGCTCTTCAACAAGCAGCGATCAATAATGAAAACGTGTTCGCGAAATTGATGGATGCAGCACGGGTTTGTTCTTTGGGCCAGATTACGACTGCGTTGTTTGAAGTGGGTGGGCAGTATCGTCGCAACATGTAAATAACAAGCTGTTAAATCCAATTGGCGGGCACATAGCGTCGTTGCTTTTCCACGCAATACTCAAGTATTGCTGCGGGAAGCGCCTAGCTCTGTATCCCGCTAATCTAATTTCCAGCGTGTTATTGCGCTAGTGGACACTCACAACATCGATGATTTGCTCGGTCATACGAGACTTATAGCGTTCTTCGATTAGCCTTGACGATTCATCGTTCAAATACTTCTTCAACATCAAATTTACCTCACGCATTTTGAAAGTTTCGGCGGTGCGGGTTGCTCCCGCGCTACGATTTAGCCTTTCCTTATTTGTGCAATCGCGCTCCAGTGGTTCTAATTTTTCTTTATAATAAAGAATCTTATTGGATCGTCGTGGTTGTGCAAATGAATCAGACCCTCAAAAAAAGTATCGCCAAAGCACTGATATGTTTATCTGGTTTTCTGTCAGCGTCTGTTGTTGCATTTGAGTTGAAATACACAGTCATAGGTACTGATACTCTCAGCATCGAGAAGCCCAACACACTCAACGAACAAGCCCGCAAAGAAATCATCGATGAGATTGCGAACGCGATGTTTGGTAATTACGTATTTGAGGACGTCGCCAAAAAAATAGGTGATGATTTGAAAGCACGTTTGCTGCGAGGAGAGTATGACAAGCTCGATCAAGCCCAGGACTTTGCGATTCGGTTGACCAAAGACTTGCGTGAAGTGAGCCACGATCAGCATATTGAAGTTTTCTTGACTGAATCCGTCTTTCCTAAAGACAGTACTGTTGAGACACGCGAACAACGGCGCGCAAAGGCACTTGAAAGGTCAAGGCTGGGTAATTTTGGTATTCAGAAATATGAAGTGTTAGAAGGGAATATTGGCTTGTTGGAGTTCAATGAGATCACCTATCGCGAATTTGGCGAGAACGCGATCACAGCGGTGATGAGTTTAGCGGCGAATGCGGATGCGCTGATCATTGACCTTAGAAAGAGTCGTGGTGGCGATCCGCATATGATTGAATGGATCACCAGCTATCTCTTAGGTGATCACAAAGTGCATCTTAATGATCTCTATTTTCGCCGCATTAATTTGACGCAAGAGTATTGGACGGACCCAGCAGTGCCGGGTCCTCGCTTCGATCTGAATAAGCCAATCTATATTCTGACAAGTGCTCTTACTTTTTCTGCCGCAGAAGAAATTACTTATGATTTGCAGAGCCTAAAGCGTGCAACTGTGGTTGGCGAAGCGACGCGTGGTGGCGCACATATGGTCAACCCGTTTGAACTCTCGAACCAGCTCTCCATTTACATTCCCATTGCAAGGGCCATCAATCCGATTACCAAGACAAATTGGGAAGGGAATGGTGTGAAACCTGACGTGGTAACGACGGAAGAGGGAGCGTTAAAGGCAGCGAGGCTCTTGGCCCTAGAAAGCGTAGCGAAGCAAACCAAGGATCTGGTACGTAAAGAAGAATTGCAGACGAAGATCGATAAATTAAAGGCCGGCATTTTGTAAGGTGTAATAGCTAGAATATTCCGAGTTGCATAAATCCCATTTGAACCTCAAAAAATGAATGCATATTCATTGCCTGAATTAATTTCTCAGTTGGATTTTATTCGATCTATCAGTTAACACGCATATCAAAAATAATTGGTAGTTTAGATAAATTCTCATACAATGCCCCCACGCACTTAGAACAACGAGCTGCAGCGAAGTGGATATGCGATGCGCATCGTATGTTTGCGTTGGGCGTGGTGCAAGCATGGCGTTTGCTCTGCCACCTTACTAATTTGGATTGAATCTACTCATGAAAAAAATTGCTTCACTGATCTTGGCCGGCTTTGCTTTGTCATCTACGCAGGTTAATGCGCAAACATTTAATCTCAAGAAAATCATCAAGGAAAGTGTCAAAGAAGGGCAACAAAGTGCATCGAAGCCAGAACAAACGCCAGGTGTCGCCCCTGTACCAACTTCGTCTGGCGGTATCGGGTCGGTTCCTGCCAAAGAAGGCGTTGTGCAGTTGGATGGTTTGCCACGCCCAGGTTCACCAGGCTTGCTGCTTGATTCGAATTCTTTTCCGAAATTTTTAGCATCAATTCATAAGCCAGAAATCGGTGGTATCAGTTTGGGGATGAACGTGAATGATGCCCTGCCTATCATCAAAAAGCTCAACCCAAATTACAAGATCGATAAGCTAAATATTATGGTGAATAACTATCGTGGCATCGCCGCGAAAGCAGGTTCAGCGAATGCGATGCCTACTGATCAGTTCACTGTATATTTTAATGAGGCTGGGAATATCTGGTTGATTGGCCGCCATATCGAACTGCCAAAAGATCAACCGCTCTTATTAGATACTTACAAGAAAGCACTGTTTGAAAAATATGATGCGCCAAATGTGATTGTTGCTGAGCGCAATCGCCCGAACTTTGGATATTTTGCGTGGGCCTATGGTGTCGATGGACAGCAAACTGCATCACATCACTTGGATTCAAAATCGGGGCCTTGCGCTGCACAACAGTACTCCATGATTGTACCAATCACCGATTTTGTTCAAATTCAAAATAGCTTCCGTAATACCTGTGCAATAGCGCTGACGACGAATGCTTCGATGAAGTCCAATACTGATTTGATTCAGAGTTACGATATGGTGATGTACTCGCCAGCATTGATTCGTGACGTGAACAGCATGAATGCAGCACAAGCTGAGTATCTCAAGAAAAAGGCCGAGGCAGAAGAGAAAGCACGTGCTAATAAGCCGCAGTTTTAGATCTCTAGGGTGTATGTAGCGTAAGTCGATCAAATTCCAGCAACTTGCTTGACTACGATGATGGGTATTCAATACTAATCTTCGATGTATCCTGCGGATTGAATTTCTTGGCATATCAATGTTTGCGGGTATCTCCTGTCATGCTTTTCAATAATTTGTTCAAGGTTTGTAAATTATGGAAAAACGTATCGTCATTTTTGTAATTTCTTTGGCTATCGCCATTTCACTTTCATGTGCACTACTCGTTTCGATTGTTATTGTTGACAGTTCCTTGCTACCGCAGGAGAACATTACAGAAGTGTGGGAGGGCGGGGATGGTGAGGGTTTTAACCTAAGAATAGAATTTTTTGGTTCGAAATATCTTGCAATTTGGCGTGGGTGTTTGGGCGAATATGGTAGGGCACAAGGCGATTACGTAAAAATTCTTGATCATATTCATTTTAATCCAAGAATCGAAACAGGCATGATGGCAAGCCGTTTTCGGTCGATGCAGATAGTACGGAATGAAGATCAAACTTACTTAGTTGATGATAATGACAAAGATGCGATGAAGTACTTGAGGTATTCCGGTCTTAGAAAAATAATTGACTCGAAGTAGACTATATAGTTCTCAGTTTCGGGCAGAACCCGCGCTGTAAAACACATCAATGTCACATCATTCAAATATATTCTCAGACGTCAAAATCCCTTTGCTGCAATTTGAAAGTTCTCGTCGCAATTTCTTGGGGGGCGAGTAAATGATTGAGGTGAGAGCTATCAGCGCCTAATTTTGTGATCTTGGAGTGGTAAGATACTAATTCCGTTCACGCCTATCTAGTTTCGCAAAGAAATCTGTATGAAGTTTTTATTGACTCTCTCAAGTATTCTCCTTTCTTTCAATGCTCTTGCAAGCGATTTGTTAAAGCCTAATCAAATGTTTTGTCCCGTTGCGAATCAGAAAGATATTGTCGCGATTGCGGATGCCAAGACCGATGAAGAGGTGAAGCGAGCCATTGGCGGTGCCATTTTCTCTGGCGCATGTAGCGCTCCGATGGCGGAGTACATAGAAATATCAAAAATAGAGAAAAAGCGGACTAAACTTGGCCATACTTATTTCTGTTTTGAGATGCCATTTTCTGAAGATAGTGCGAAATTTTGCGCACTGCAGGATAGTGTAACTACTGTGAAGTATGAGCAATCTCAGCGTGTGGGTGATTACGATATCGTAGTTGAAGGGCCTATGGGATTAAAGGCAACATGTCGAGAAGGCGGTAAGGTCCTGGTCTTGAAAGGCAGTCAGTGGAAGCGAGTGTCGATGTTATTTGTAGCAGAAAAGCCGCCCACTGAAGTTAATATCACTCAAGACTTAAATGTCGAACTTAGAGCGGGTTGCAAGGGCGTTGACTATATGTAGTCATGTCGGACGGGTGTAACCCTTGCAGTTAATCAGTCTTAACAATGTATTGTGCTGACGGTTCTTTTTTCCCACTCTCATTCTCGGAATTTAGAAAATAGTGCTGGCTCTGGCTACACACGCTCTACGACTAGACGAGTGCAACTCATTTATCTCGCGTTGGAATTGGCTCATTATTCGAGTTGGTCGGTGTGACTTTACTTTTTTCGATCACGCTTAATATCGCTTCAATCACCACGTCCGGATACTGCTCCTGTATACGGTGGTTTGCAGGAAATGATCGCACCTCCGCATTCGGGTAGTAGCTTGTCATTCTTTCTTCGGCGATTTCAGGATCGACTGCCCACACACCGAAATCCTCGGCGTAGATTACGCCGCGCAGCAAATCTTTGACGAGGCCTCGAGGTTTGTGTTGTTGCGGTGAAGATTGCGCGACGAGGCGGATCATCGGTTTGTTGTAGGCCTTAGCTCGTTCCATTACATACTTGCCCATCGGTTCTATGTTGGCAATTTCTTGTCTTGCTGTTTTGGCGGCGAACACCCATAGGCCCAATTGTGTGTACCAAGGAAAATCTGGGTAAGCCTTGGCTATGCCAAGCGGTAAGGCGTCGACTAGCACGACACTGTTGACTTGTTCGGGATAGCGTAGGGCATAGGCCTGTGCGTACTGCCCGCCAAGTGAATGTCCCACCAAGATGTACGGTCCCGGCAATTCTCGTTGTGCTAGTAGGCGCTGTAATCGTTGACTTTCCGACTCGGGGGTGATGTCTGAGCTACCGGCAGTGCTGCGTCCCACACCAGGGCGGTTGTAGAAAAAGAGATTGCAGCATTGCTTGAGGCCAGCCGCGACTGCTTTCCATGTCGTCAGGTCTAACAATAAACCGTTTTCGAAAATGATCGTTGCGCGTGGATTGGTAACACGCTCCTCAGCGAATTCCAACACCGTAGTCTCTATTTGAGTCAGTTGTGTCTGCAAGGAGATGCGTTGAGTTGACTTGGTGTCGTCTGTGCTTTGTACACTTTCTTGTGCAAGACATGTGGCAGTCAAGCTGGATGCCAATAATAGAGAAAGAAAAAGAAAGTAGTTGCGAACGATGGTGTAACGAGGCATTGAATTCTGTTCCTTGTTTAGTCGAGATATCCCCTCTCTTGCGGAATTATTTCGTAGTTCGTTTCGTTTGGCAATGCGTCGACTGCTTCCAATCGCTGGATGAGTCTTGCCAAAATTTAGGGAGTGAAGTGACTCTACAATACCTTATCGAATACAGTGCGCCGGTTAGGTGTTGTCGAATGGGGTATCGGTACATTAAGGCGCTTGCGTTTTTTATTTGTGTAGATCATATGAGTTGCTTTAACATGCTCGGCTTACTTTGCTTTATTTTGATGAAATGGAAAGGATAAAATAATGAGAAAATTGTTGATCGTCTTTGGCTTCTTCTCTTTGCTTTTTTGGGGACAAGCATTTGCCGCTGATAGCCCTGAGCTAACCAAGACTAAATTGGCTAAGTTTTTAGACGAGTGGCACGATGATGCTGCTCATTCGCGTTTGGCTTATTTTGACAAGATCGCGCCAGATGGTGTGTATATCGGTACTGATAAAACCGAGCGGTGGGTGCGCGATGATTTTAAAGTATGGGCGCAGCCCTATTTTAAACGCCCAGTTGCCTGGGCTTTCACTGCCTTTAATCGGCATATTGCAATGACCCCTGATCAATCTATTATTTGGTTTGATGAGCAGTTGAATACGCAAATGGGGATTTGCCAAGCATCAGGGGTGGTGCGAAAAACTGAAACAGGCTTTGAAATTGTGCATTATCAATTGTCGATTGCCGTTCCCAATGATGCGACAGATACAGTGGTAGCGGTCGTAAAAAAAGTAGAGCAGCGCGCCCGTCAACGCACTAGGAAGTGATCAAGCGGATTGCGAATGCATCTAGTCTAGAAAATGCAAGGCACGATGTGACGATACAAGCTATCGTGCCTTGTTTGTATTACGCCGCCAGCGTCAGTTGTACTTCGATGTTTCCGCGCGTCGCGTTAGAGTAGGGGCAAACTTCGTGGGCTTTCGCGATGATGCCTTCTGCGATAGTGCGCTCTAGGCCTGGTAATGCAATAGTTAAATGCACTTTCAAACCAAAACCACCGTTCCCATTTGGGCCTATGCCCACTTCTCCTGTCACGGAAGTCTCGGAAGGTAGAGCTTGTTTCGCTGCGCCAGCGACAAATTTCATTGCACCGATAAAGCAAGCAGAATAGCCTGCTGCAAACAGTTGCTCAGGATTGGTGCCTTCGCCTCCAGCGCCTCCGAGTTCTTTTGGTGTGCTTAGACTGACATTTAATTTTTGGTCATCGCTGTGCGCGCGTCCATCGCGACCGCCAGTTGCGGTGGCGTGGGCTGTGTAAAGTACTTGCATGGTGAACTCCTTAATGGCTAATTATTCAGATCAGGTTTGTCTTGTTGAGCCTTTTACTGTCAGGGATTGATGCAGCAGTGCAGGCTTGAACATCATAATAGTGCACAATTAAATTGTGCGCAATTTAATTGTGATGAAGTAGCGATAAATTTTTCTATTGAATCGATAGCGATTTTTTATTGAACCACGTGCTGGAAAAGTGCGACATGAGCCCACGTTTCATGTCGAGCAGATGCGTAAAGCGCAATTTTTGGTAGACAAATCGAGATAAGAGACTAGTGAGGGAAGTAGTCGCTAGTGATTCACTTGCTTGCGTCTATTTCGTCCACGACTACCACTCTGGCGCGGCATTAATCTGCTTGCGCATCCTGCAATGCCGAACGGAGCTGCTGTAATTGCGTACGAAGCTTGGCTAACTGGCTTGCATCCTGACCACTCGCACAAAGAATTTCGAGCGGAATTTTCGCAGCCAGCCGCCTTAATCTACGTCCTGTTTCCGTAAGCCGAATCCGTACTTGACGTTCATCACTGGCATCGCGTTGTCGCGAAATGATTTCGACCGCTTCTAAGCGTTTTAGGAGCGGAGTTAAGGTTCCAGAATCTAAATAAAGCGCCTCGCCGATCTCTTTCACCAAAATATCATCCTGCTTCCAAAGTACCAACATCACCAGATACTGTGGATAAGTCAAACCTAATTCATCTAATAGGGGTTTATAGGTCTTGGTCATCGCCAATGACGCCGAATACAAAGCGAAACAGAATTGATTATCAAGTGCTAAGTAATCTTGTTGAGAAGCAGGTAGTGTTTTCATGATCGAATCGGCTTGTTGATAGCCACATTATGGTCATTTGCCGTCACTTAATCAATCTCGTAAACAAGGCACCTATTTCGAGGGGGGCGCAAAGCCAACGGCTTGCTATCGTTTCGAGGTTCGTTTGGAGTTAGCGTGAAAACCTTCGATGCAGGCTTGTGACATTTCACAATTTGCGAAGTCCCTGTCATTAAACTCCTTATATAACGGATGCCCGCCTAAGAAACTGTCTGATCCGTACAAGAAGTTTGCCTATTTTTACAAAGCATATTGTTAAAAAAGCTAAATGTTGAAATAATCTCGCCGACGATTTTTAATAATCGGCAAGATGTTGACCCAAACTGTTTTGACCCTATTAAGAAATGAGGTATGCATGCGTTTGTTAATGATGATGTTGGCAATGTGCAGCTTAAGTGCTTGCCAATCCTTTGTTGTAAAAGATCTTGATTTGATTCGTCCTGATAATCTGACCGGATACAAAACAAAAGCCGTATTTGATCAGGAAAAATTGCAAACCATTGTGCCCAAAGCACAGCTCAAAGAAGAGCAAATAGGGGTGGTGCAAGATGGTAGCGATACGGTCACGATAAGAGGCGTTCGCGTCACGGTACCTGAGGGTAAAACGACTGTACTCTACTTCGGCGGTAATCTCACACATGTCGATGAAAATGCACCTTTGCTGGCGAAATTAGCTGGGACATGCCCGGCACATTTTGCGACTTTTGACTATCGTGGGTATGGCCGCACAAATGGTCAACCGGATGCGCTCCTCCTCAAAGCCGATGCATTGCGTGTCTATGATTACGTCCGCGCGCAAACTCCAGGCAAATTACTGGTGTATGGATATTCTTTAGGTGGGTTTATGGCGGGGCATATAGCAGCGAATCGCCCAATTGATGGTTTGGTTTTGGAGGGGAGTGGAACGACCCCAGCTGACGTGGTCGATGCGCAAATTCCTTGGTATTTTAAACCTTTTGTCGACGTCACCATTTCGGAGAATCTGAAGACAATTGATAATCTTTCTGCCACCCGTGATTATCCGGGAAAGGTCTTGGTCATTACGGGCGGAAAAGACACCACGATGCCCGCGCACCTTGGCAAAAAATTGTACGAAAATTTGCGTAGCCAAGAAAAATCCTACGTATTTGTGGAAAATGGATCGCATAGCAATTTAACCAACGATGCAAAAGTAAAGAGCGAGTATTGCGCCTTACTCAATCGGCTAAACTAAAAAGTCATCGTATGGAGTAAACATCGGACGCGATTGCTATGAAAATCTCGTCCGATCTTTTCGATTTCGTCTTGATCTGACACCAAATTTTGTGTCATATCCACTGTCACTGGCCAATGCTAGTTGATCATTTCCCCAGAGGGTTCAAGTAAAACCTTAGGTCGCTTCTTGATGCGATTTGACTTCCGTGAAAGTCGATCCCGTCAGCTGATTGATATGATTTTTGATTCGAGCGCGCTGGTCGTTGTTGGTGTAGACCGCGCGAGCTAGTGCAATAAAATGTGCGTCAAATTCTTGCTGGCGTTCACATACGCGGATCGCATCTTCCACCAACCAGATTGCTTCATTGACCTTGTCGAGCTGGTCAAGCAGCTCTTGCAGGCTGACTTGAATGTTTGGAAAATTAGGCATGATGGCAAGCAGAGAATTGAGTTCCAATTCGACTTGCTGACGTTTATCCGCTTCGTGAATCATGCGCTGTTTTAGCTGCAGAATACTCAGCTTGTCATAAAATTCGCCCATAGAAACCGGCACCTTCAGTTGCGCTGGTAAAGTCGTGTGGATCGTTGGCATAGAATCGCTCGTCAAATTGGTTGGGGGCTCGTCATTCGAGCGACATGTTGATGCAAAGCGACGAGCACGCGATCAAATACGCTATGCCAATCAGTTGTTTCATTTTGTCGGAACAAGCGCGTGTTGGGATACCATGGGGTATCATCTCGCATCGTCATCCAACGCCAATCCGCGACAAAAGGAAGTAGTAACCAGACAGGGCAACCAAGCGCACCGGCTAAATGCCCAACCGAGGTGTCACAACAGATCACTAGATCGAGCTGTGTCAGCAGAGCCGCAGTTTCCATAAAGGGTGGGGTGCTTTGATCGATCTCATGCCCAAGATCGACCGCGAGAGGCGCAAATTCTTCTAAAAATTGTTCGCGTTCACCACGTTGCAAACTGAACAGGTGAACCGGTCTCGGCAAATTGACTGCCTCCAGCAAACGCCGGAACGCAGCAATACCAATGCTACGCTCATTGTCATGCCGGTAGGCGGGAGAACCCGACCAGCATAGCCCTATTTTGATGCCTGGGAGTGCGGATAATCGCGTTTTGATTTGTTCACTGAGATGAGTGTCCGCTGCAAGGTAGGATGCTCTCGCAGGAATACTTGTCAATGTCGTGTTACATAGATAGGGCAAACTCATCATCCGCGTCCAGTAGTCGTGCTGTGGGATGGCTTCCGAGCGTGCTAGAAATTGAACCTGCCGACTAGCCAGACTGGCAAAAAGTGCGCTGGTTTGAGAAAAATCGTAGACCGTGATCTGCTGTACACCTTGATCGCATAATGCGTGTAAGTAACGTACAAATTGAATTTGATCTCCTATGCCTTGCTCGGGCACGATGACCAAGTGCTTATTTTGTAGGTCTTCGCCGCGCCAAGGTGGTGTCGTTAGTTTGGCTGTATTGACCCGCTGCGGATTGCGTTCGTGGTAACGCGACTCATGCAAAGCCCAACCCTCTTCATATTGGCCTGTCGCCAACAATAAGTAAGCCAGATTTGTCTTGGCATCTTCCCTATTCGGCGCAAAGTCGAGCAATTTTCGCAAACAGCGAATCGCTTCAATTAAGCGATTTTGCCCACGTAGACTAAGTGAATAATTGTTGAGCGTACCGTGGTGATCGGGTTGCAATTGTAGCGCGCGCAAACAAAGCTGTTCGGCCTCTTCGTAACGCCCAATTCCTGTATATAGCAAGCTTAAATTACTCATTGCATCAACCGAATCAGGCATGAACCTCAACGCTGTTTGATAGGCTGTCTCTGCTGCTGCGGTTTGTTTGAGTGCTGCGAGGGCATTCCCCGAGTTGGTCCAAAGTTGTGCTGAATCAGGAAAATCTGGTAGCAGATCGAGGATCGTATTTTGTGCGGCTTGAAATTGACCTAAGTGATACAAACAAATTGCAGTATTGTTTTGTAATTCAAAACGATTCTGCGGTGTCGCAGTCAACATGTTCAGATACTTATGGGCTTGGGCAAAGTGCTGATGAGATAAGTAGAGGTCGGCCAAATTGGCAATCGCGTCTGGATAATCTGGGCGTAACTTGAGTGCTGTTTGAAAATGTGACTCCGCTTCGGCAAGTCTTTGCTGTAATTGCATTGCAGCCCCAAGATTATTATAGATCTCAGGATCTTTTGGACTGAGTTGCTGTGCGGATTGCATAGCCGCTATGGCTTGATCGCGTAGTCCGAGTTCCAATAATGCGGCGCCACGCACTTTCCAAACAAAAGCCTCCAGCGGCAATCTATGTAAAAGTTGCTCAGTCAGATCGACGAGATCAATGTATTTTGATTCTCCAAAAAGGCGCGCGATATCGCGACGCCCCTCCATCGAGAGCGAAGTTCGGTTGGCATCGATCCATGCTGAGAGATCCGACTCCAAATAATCCGGTTTGCGCCAAATGATCAAACTGATCAATTCGACCGATGCCAATAGTTGCGGGTTAAATTGTGAGAGCTGACAATATTCCGTTGCTTCGATCTGCGTGGGATGGTTTGGGGAAGCGTGGACAGAGAGTCGTAGTTCTCTTCCTAAAATCACAGGTGTGTGCAACACCCGCGCCCATTGCAGAGGCTTGCCCCATAGTCGACCTGCGCTGTTGGATAAATTCTTACTGACTTGATTGGCAGAGGCTATCTGAAGAACCCCATTGCAATTGGAGGCATTAAATTGCAAGCCGATGATTTGACCTCCATGTAAGGAAGGATCGACGTCAAGGTGCATGACGTTTTCCGTCAAATTAATCGTCGGTGTATCCACCAGACCAGTTTGAATATGGCCTTGAGTCCGATTGCTCTGTTGTAGGAAATAATCGGCATCGAGAATGTGGAAGACGTCGCGTATTTGACGTGCTGTTTCTTGTTTGAGTGGTGGCTTGGACGAAGCAGATATCTGGCTCCGCAGATTGTTCGCGATCGCTTCGCCAAATTGAAAAGCTATTGGACGATGTAAATGATGCGTGTCAGCATAAGCGTTCTGCCGCAAAGCATTTGTACCTTCAGAATTTGCCAAAAATTCTTGTGCGACATACACCTCATAGCCGCGCTTTCTTAAGAAATCGCGGTAGCTCGCGTAAAAATGTTGTTCAGTTTGATTCGCATCGAGAGCTTGAAACTGCACGAAACTGACTGGCATCGCGTGAGATGCAAGATAGTCGAGCAATGTGCTTAGCAGGGAAAGATAGTCATTCAAACGAGTTTGAAAAAAACTCGCGTCTTGGATGCATGAATCAATCAGAACGTGCTGAAAAGGTGTGAATTGATCGTCTAGCTGAACCAGCTGCGCAATCACGTTGAAGATGCCACTTGAACCTATACTACGGTTATCGATTGTCGTCTTCTCTCCACTCTGAGCCAAGAGACCCGCCACCCAGCCGTCGTGATAGACAGAGTTACTTTCACCCAGAATTAAAATAGAAGAAGGCATACTTGTGTTTGGATTCATACCTAGACTTTCGATACGCAGACGAAATGGAGAGGGTGCCAACGTATGCGGTCATGATCATACAGGACTGCTGGTCAGATTTCGTTTGAATGCGATGAAAATACAAAAACGGCTGAATACACCGATTCAGCCGCTTCTTTTTTTTTTGGCATTCTGGGCTAGAAAAAATGCCTCGAATGCGCCTGTTTCACTGAGAGTTACCGATACCTCAAAATCCTTAGAGATAGTTAAAGCCGGTATCGGGAATGCCAATCAAACTGACAGCGGAGTGCGTGTCGGTATTCGTGATTAAGGCCAGTGCATCCATGGTCTTTTTAATCCCTAATTCTGAGGATAAATAACCTATCCCCATATCAACCGCCAACACCTTCGCAACGGCATAGCGGTTATCTAGTAGATCGGCAACCGCGCCGTATTGTGCGTTGCCTTTAAATGTGTGCGCTGAGTTGAGAATGGATAAAGCAAGCCCACCCCGTGTGTTGTGTCCGGTTTGTAATTCGTTGTTCCAATAACTTAAGCCTTCCGAATCCGCGCCATCTTTACGTCCCAGTACATTGCGATAGATCGTATTGATGAAATCGGTATTACTCATGCTCGCGGAATAGCCAGTTAGGGCAGAATAATTCACCCCAGCCTCGTAGAATGCATTTCCGACTTGTTCCAATGTCTTGCCGTTTTTGACTTCGCTTAACCAATAGGCTAAACCGTCTGCGTCGGGAATACGTTGGAAGAAAGCAATATACAGTTCAATGATTGACTTTGCTTTCTCTTCCGGAATCGAGGCAAATTGTGCACGTAATTGCGTGTTCACTGTTAAATCACTGAATTCAAATTTCTCAACACCAAGGAAGTTGTCGTTGCCATCAGTCGTGCGTTTATCACTGATTGTTCCCGCGCTGAAATTGAATAAATAGTCTGCTAATTTGCCACTGAAAATCGCGGTATCAATCCCGTCGCCACCATTCAAAATATCGTTGCCGACACCGCCATTGAGGATATCGTTGCCGAGACCACCTGATAAGACGTCCGCACCCGCGTTGCCAGTTAGACTGTCATTCCCGTCTAAACCGGACATAACATCGTCGAGGAAAGAGCCAACATAGCGGTCATTGCCTGCAGTGCCGTTATATACACCTTTGACGACCACCGTTGAAGCACTGGTCACTTTTTCGGCTTTACCTAGGCCATCGAGATAGCTTGCTGTGACACTCAATGTCTTGCCGACCATACTGTCCGTGATGATGAGTTTCGCATCGGTCGCGCCATTGATTGCCGTGCCATCAGCATTCCATTGGTAGCTGACTTTACCCATACCGTCGATGTCCGCCAATTTATTGTTGACTTCGATTGTATTGTTTAAAAGTACTTCGCCTTGAATCGTTAATGTGCCTGTCGGGCTGCTGTTTTTCGGCGGTTCAGGATCATCGTTTAAAATAATGCCGACTGCCGTACTTTGTGCCAGTTTGATGCCGACTGCGCCAGACAATTTGACGGAGAATTCTTCATCTGCTTCGAATACGGTGTCACCCAATACCTTGATCTCAATCTTCTTACTTGCCTCGCCTGAAGCAAAATTGATGTCGCCTTGCGTATTTTCCAAGGCATTCAACAGGTCTGTGCTTAGTGACGCGGCGGAATCACCTTTTCCACTCACTTCCCAGTGTACAGACGCGATTTTTTTTAGATCGCCAGTGCGAGTGACGGTATATTCAAAAACCGTGTAGCCATCGTTGCCTTCTTTTTGCGATAGTGTGATCGGTGAGATCGAGACATTCGCGAAAGCATCGTCATCCATGATCGTTGTGGTGGCGCTAGCAGTGCCTATCGTTGTTCCGAAAGCATTCGTTAGCGTGATCTTTAGAGCTTCATTTTTTTCAATGCCCGTATCGCCAGCAACCCCAACTGAGACGATAGCTTTTGTTTGACCAGGTACAAAAGTGACGCTGCCTGTTGTTCCGCTGGTAAAGAGTGTTAAGTCGGAGGTATTGATGATGCTGGAATCAAGATCAAAACTGGTTGTCACGCCCCAAACCACCGTCGCTGTCTCGCTGATATCACCGCTGCGTGTTAGTTCAAAAGTGACGGGAGTCGTGCCATTATCGCCCTCGTAGACCGAGTCATTGGTATTGGAAATCGATACTACAGGCAGGTCGCGTTCTTTGTCGTCATTGTGAATGATTCCGTAGGCAACCCCATTTCGAATCACGCCCGAAGTTGGATTGGAAAGTTCAACGCTGAATTGTTCATCAAACTCGGAGGCGGTATCACCATTGATTTGGATCTTGATGGTTTTGCTGAGTTCGCCAATCGCAAATGAGACCGTGCCAAATGCATTGCTTTCTGGAATATCGGTTCCGAGGTTGGCTGGAAATGCGCCCGATCCCTTAACCGTCCACATGACTGAGGATGCTTTGCTGGATAAAGCAGAATCCCGTTTGATCGTGAATTCGTAGAAGCGGCTGCCAGAATTCCCCTCGTCGATCGAAACGGTTTCTGTGCTAATGTCGTAACCGTAATCGTCATTTCGAATCACACCGATGGCATCGGCAGTTTTGATCGTTGCACCTATTGCATTCGCAAGATGCACTGTGAACTGTTCATCGTCTTCGCTAACCCCATCACCAAATACTTTGACCGTAATGGTTTTTTTGGTCTCTCCCGCTGCAAATGTGACAGTGCCAGATTGTGCGTTAGTGTAGAAATCCATCTCGCTGGCTTTACCAGCTTCCACTGGTGTGTCTGGCAGATCGATTTGATTCGGCACACTCCAAAAAACCGACGAGACGCCATCCGTCGGACCTTCACGTGTAATCTCAAAGGTGAAGGAAGTCGGTGCGCTCATGCCACCATTTCCCTCGGCTTTGTTGGCACTTAAAGGCGCAATGGACAGACTGGTTGGGACGGGCGCTGGCTCATCGTTTTTGATGACCCCAATTGCGGTTGATCGATCAATTAGTGTTCCAACGGGTTCCGATAAAATCACACTAAATTGTTCATCGGCTTCAAATACAGTATCTCCCATCATGTAAACGGTAATCGTTTTACTTGATTCGCCTGTTGCGAAGTTCACGATACCCGTTGCCGCATTCGATACATTGTAAATATCTGTTCCAATGTTAGCGGGATTGGCACCGGAACCGACGACCGTCCATTTAGCCGAAGAGGTAGCACTTAAATCGCCAGTCCGTTTGACGGTGAACGTGTAAGGTGTGGTGGCGGTATTGCCTTCATTTTTGAAATCGTAATCGGCTGTAATGGAAAGTCTAGGCATAGGATGAGCGGTGTGATTGCTGGAAGCGTTAGAGGAAATGTGTAGCAAGAAAAACTTGTTAAAATAAAAAAAATTTGCTGGATTATCAATGATCAGAATGACAAAAGCAATAACAAACTGAAATGCTTATTCTGAATGATAGCGATTTGAACGGAGCGGCTTCAAATGTCGTCCGCTTAGAGAATTGGATAGTGGAAGCAGCCAGCTTGACTCTAGCAAAAGTGGTATCTCTTGGCGCCAGATTGTCGCAATAAAACGTAGCTTGCCATTCGCCTAAGAAATGGTGAGAAGTCGTATCGAAAGCGCGCGCAAGCCTGCAATAAAGCAGTGTGTCGTGGTCAAATGTACGATGAACTTGGTGAATTAAGGTTTAAACCAATACTGACTTTGCTGAAGTGGTAGTGAGCCTTCTTTTATGAGTGGATTTTTGAGTTCAAAGATGATGCGATTCTTAATATTTGCGTCTCGAATAAATTGCGCAAAATAGCGGTTAAATACTTTTTCAAAGCTACCATCGTCGACGGCACGCTTTAATCCGCGAGTCAGATCCTCAGCCAGTTGGGTTTTCTCAGGCGCGACGAAAAAATAGAAGGCGGTCGGATAGTGAAGAATCACATTCGTATCGATGGCGAGTTGGCGATAGTCAGCGTTCTTTTTTTCATTCCAGATCGCAATGACAGGTCTAGGGAAATAATCAAAACGCTTTGCCCGTAACATATTGCCTAGAGACTCGTCGGAACCGGTAATGACAGGCAATCCATTGCTTCGGAGAATATCGGTATCCGGCCATAGATTGCCTTGACCCGCGCGAAATTTGGCTAAGTCTTCTTTTGTTCGAACTTTCTCAAGGAGGTTGGGATTGTCTTGATGGACAAAAGGTATGCGCCAACCAAAAAAACCTTTGTCGATCGGGACTTTAATAGCGCGTATTTGTTGCTCCCTCTCGTCACTGGTCATGGTCCAGATAACATCTAGCTTACCTTGATTGAGGGACATTTCGTAAATTTGACGGGCCTGAGGGATCGGCGATTCCTTGGATTTCACAACAAGGTAAGGTCGTCCGCTTTTCTTGATCGCGAGGTTTAAGATCTCAACAATATAACTGGCAATAGGATCGTTTGTTTTTTCCAAATCTTGGATGCGTAGGGGAATAGGCGAAGGGCCATTCTGTGCATGAATGCTTGAACTAAGGATCACCATCACGATACCGAGCAAACAAAACAGGGCCGACATGCCGTGTGCAAATTGCTTGCTGCGATTGCAAGTCAGTGATTTGCTTGTAGGGCAGAGATCGTCAAAATTCTGCATAAAGGTCTTTTTCGCCTAAAGAGTAAAAGCGGTGCTGCTCGGTTTGTCTGATCTTATTTTAATTCTACCTATCGACACTAGATTAAACGTAATAGGTGTCTGCTGGCAATCGACATTTAATTGAATTGGACGAAATCAGCAATAAGAGCGCGCATTTTCTTTTCTAGAGAGGTTGAGTTGGTTGAGCCCGGCTTGTGTTGCGAAAGATCAAATGACGTATAGACATTGTCGCTCGCCGAGCTTTGCAACGCTGATCGCTATTGTCCGATTTTTCGGTAATGTGCGAGTTCGAACACCGCGTTGATAAACAACAAATCGATTGTCTTAGCGATATAGGCTCGTTACTATCAATTCCGATTTGTGGCGATGCTGAAGTCAGCGCGGACAATTTAATACAGAGAGGAAACGAGAATGGATGAAGTGATGACAAAGGGTATCGATGAAAAATTTTGTAGTGAATGCGGATCGGTTATTAAGGTCAAAGCGGAAATTTGTCCTAAATGTGGCGTTCGTCAATTGCCTGTCCCTAATTCAATTAATCTTGGAACATTAGCCCCGAATGGCAAGAGCAAAATTGCGGCGGCTTTGTTTGCTTTCTTTTTGGGCTGGCTGGGTGGGCATAAATTTTATTTAGGTCAAATTGGTTTAGGAATACTCTATTTATTGTTTTTCTGGACAGGTATTCCAGCGATTGTCGGGTTTATCGAAGCCATCCTGTTTTTGGTAATGCAAGATGAGGAATTTAATCGAAAGTATGGGCAGTGATAGCGGAGGAAATTCACCTTGAAAAAACGGCTCGCTACATCGAGCCGTTTTTTTGTTTTTGGGATAATGGCATGAATCGACGCGGATATGTTGAGAGGTCAACCAACCACGGCGCCCCCGCGTTCTATGCATTTGCACGACGTGTCGGATCGAGCATGGCCGCATAAGAGCATGGAATAGGGATGAGAGGAGAGAGGCGATGAGAGCGAGATTGTTATTAATTGGTTGTGGCTTTTTCTCGGTGATGATGGCATACGCGACAGACTCATATGCATTGGCCTTTCGCTGTAATAACTATGTCGTTGATGTTGGGATGCACAAGGTCGAGGTGATGCAAAAGTGTGGTGTGCCTGCCGCACGAGAACAGCGCACAGAACGCCGTCGAATAGGGCTACGTCAGGCTAGTCCTACGCTTCCTTACTCCGTCAATCAGTATTCCGGTGATACACGAACTGGTCTCGAATTTGAGCGGGAAATCGACATTCAATTGGAAGAATGGGTATACAATTTTGGCCCGCAACGCTTCATGCAGTTATTGACTTTTGAAGACGGTCGTTTGAAAAAAATTCAAGAATTGAGCTACGGGCAATAAGCCTAAGTCTTGTACAAATCCCCGGTTTTTGGCCTAGTACGGGAATGCAAGCTTCCCGCGAGACTTGTCCACCCTATGAGGGCGAACAAGTCGGTTGACAAGCGTTCTAAATTTGAACGCGCGTCCCAAGTTCAATCACCGAATTGTTTGGTAAGTGAAAGAAGTCAGCAACACTGCGTGAATTGCGGGACATCAAAGCGAACAAGAGTTCGCGCCAATGCGCCATTCCCGTGCCTTTCGTCGGAACCACAATCTCCCGACTCAAAAAATACGAGGTTTCAAATAAATTGATTTGCAGGCCGTGTTGCTCGCATTGTTCTAATGCTCTTGGCAAATTGGGCTCATCCTTAAAGCCGTAATTGACTTTGACTTTCCAGAAGCAAGGCACTAGTGGTTCAACTTGTATCCGTTCATTTTCAGCGATCCATGGCACATCATGAAAGACCACAGTCAATATCAAATTGCGCTCATGTAGCACTTGATTGTGCTTGAGGTTGTGCATTAATGCTTGTGGAACCGTAGCTGGATTGGCGACCGCATAGATGGCCGTACGTGCAGCGCGGTGCATGTTATCTTCCGATAGCGCTGTGATGAATGGCAGCAATTCTGGATCATCTTGCTGAATATGCTGAATCAACAATTCGCGCCCACGTCGCCAGGTTGCCATGATCGTGAAAATCAATGCGCCTAGAACCAAGGGAAACCAACCGCCTTCGATAATCTTGAAAGAGCATGAGATGACCAATAAAGTGTCCAAGGTCATAAAGAGTCCAGTCGCCCCCAGTGCTACAGTCAAGGGATAATTCCATCCATGGCGGACGACAAAAAAGGTCAGCAAGGTCGTGATGAACATGGTCACGGTGACTGCGATACCATAAGCACCCGCCATGGCGGATGAGCTACCAAATCCAATAACCGTTAGCAACACACCGATTAGGAGGATCCAATTGACAGTGGGAATGTAAATCTGCCCGATCTCTTTTGCCGACGTAAAATGCACAAGCATACGTGGTAGCAGGCCGAGTTGGATCGCCTGTTTGGTCATTGAGTAGGCCCCAGAAATGACAGCTTGGGAAGCGATGACAGTCGCGATAGTCGCGAGGATGACAGCCGGAAGCAGTAGTAGATCTGGAAATAGCTGGAAAAATGGATTGGCAATCGCATTCGCATCGCGCATCAGCAGTGCACCTTGCCCCATATAATTGAGCGCTAAGGCCGGCAGTACAAGTCCTGTCCAAGCTAGACGGATAGGCCTTTTTCCAAAATGTCCCATGTCGGCATATAAGGCTTCGGCTCCTGTGAATGCGAGCACCACCGCACCCATGACGATGAAGAGGTGGGCTCCTTGTTGCCATAAGAATTGCACTGCCCGAATCGGATTTAAGGCAGCCAGAATGGCGGGTTGCTGCTGAATCTGCAAGATACCGAAAATCGCTAAACTGCTAAACCAAAGCACGATGATAGGGCCAAATAGCTTACCCACAACCGAGGTGCCGTATCGTTGCATCGCAAATAGTGCAATCAAGATACCAATTGAAATAGGTAGCACGTAGGGTTTGAAATGGGGTGAGACGACTTCTAAGCCTTCAACAGCACTCAAAACAGAGATGGCAGGAGTAATCACGCTGTCACCATAAAAAAGAGCCGCGCCCAATACGCCAATCAGCAGTAAACTCATGCGGCGCAAGTAGGTCGAACCCGCGGCTTTGCTCGCCAAGGCGGTGAGTGCCATGATGCCACCTTCACCGCGATTGTCAGCACGCAAAATCAGCGTGACATACTTGAGAGTGACTACGGTCATTAAGCCCCAAAATATGACGGAAACCACACCAATAATATGCTCGACATCGAGAGGTACGCCAGTGTGTGGGCTGAATATCTCTTTCATAGTGTAGAGTGGACTTGTACCAATGTCGCCATAGACCACGCCAAGTGCACCGAGCGTAAGCGCAGCGATGCTTTCACGTTGGGTCTGTGATGAATTCGAAAAGGAGCGCATAAAAACCTGACAAAAGAATGAACAGGTTGAAATTGTCTCGGTTCAGGTGTTAGGAAGACATAAGGACAATGATCTGCTGCAAAAACTAGGCATCTTCTTCCATCGCCAATCGATATCCAACGCCCGTTTCAGTCAACAGATAACGAGGTTCCGCTGGGTTGTCCTCTATTTTTGCGCGTAACTGTGCCATGTAGAGACGGAGATAATGGGTATGTTCGACATAGTCAGGTCCCCACACATCGCTTAGTAACTGCCTGTGAGTGACGAGATAGCCAGCACTGCGAACTAAGCGCGCCAATAGATTGAATTCAGTTGGTGTTAAGTGTAATACCTGACCGCGCAAGCTTACCAATCGCTTGGCGAGATCGACATGTAATTCGCGCTGAGAAAACGTCGTGGTTGCTGCCATCAAGCGAGTTCCTCGATGGCGCAAGGCGACTCGTATGCGTGCAAGCAATTCTGGGATACTAAATGGCTTTGTCAAGAAATCATCTGCACCGGTATCAAGTAATCGAATTTTTTGCTTCTCTTGATGACGCGCGGAAATAATCAATATCGGTAAATTGTGTTGGGTGCGAACCAGCTTCACCAACTGCTCACCATCTCCGTCTGGTAAGCCAAGGTCCAACAACAATACATCAGGCAAAGCGTGGTGTAGCATCGCTGCTGCTTCGCTTACCGATGCTGCGGTCTGCACTACAAAGCCTTCGACCGTCAAACTGGCACGGATCAGGGAGCGGATCTCCTTATCGTCTTCGACTATCAATACACGTATCGTCATGGAAGTGCCCCACCGTTTTCTGGATGTATGAAGGGTGATTGGGGAATTGGGAGGCTGAGCACAAAACAACTCCCACCTCCCTCGCGATCATTGACAATCAGTTGCCCCTCATGGGCGATTGCAATCGCACGGCAAACCGCTAAGCCCAGACCCGCACTACGTTGATTGGCTTGATCGTGCTTAGCTAGTCGCGAATAGGCTTCAAAAATGCTATTGTGTTCTGCAGTCGGAATGCCAGGTCCATGATCCATCACCGCAATATGAAGCGTTGGCGGCACGAGGTGTTGGTCAACCTTGACTTCTAGCTCTACGATGCCTTCACTGTATTTCAGCGCGTTATCGATCAGATTGCTAAGTAGTTGTGCGATCAAGACGGGGTCAAGTCGTAACAAAGGAAGGTCGTTTTCAATGTTTGCTTGTAGACGCGTTTCTATTCTTCCTTGTTTAATGCGAGCGAGCACCGCTCCAACAATTTCTTCGATTGATTCCCAATCCCGATGCAATTGACTTCCGGTCTCGGATAGACGAACTAGCTGCAAGGTGTTCTCAGTGACACTGGTGAGGTAGTTGGCTTCGTCCACGATACTTTGCAACATATGCGCTTGCTGTGCTTGGCTAAAGTTGTCGCCTTGGCTACGCAGTGCACTCGCAGCGCCGACCATGACCGCCAGTGGTGTGCGTAAGTCGTGAGAAATGGCCGCTAAAAATGTGCTTTGCAATTGTTGTTTCTGTGCTTCGTTTTGCGCTGATTGCATTTGCAGATTGAATCGTAGTCGTTCAAAGGCTTGGGTTAG
Organism: Affinundibacterium fentianense; assembly: GCF_018139545.1. Taxonomy (GTDB): domain Bacteria; phylum Pseudomonadota; class Gammaproteobacteria; order Burkholderiales; family Burkholderiaceae_D; genus Undibacterium; species Undibacterium fentianense. Next base: position 195,999 of record NZ_JAGSPJ010000007.1, read on the forward strand.
TAAGGAGCAAATGGCTTGGGCGTGGGCTTGATTGTCATGGTCGTCACTTGCCTTTGCTTGAATCAATGCTGCGCCAATGCCGACCTTTTTGTTGCCTATTGGAATATACCAATCATTCAACTCTCCCCAGCGAAGACTACCAGCACCGAGCACCTGCATTTCCTTCATACAGTGGTGTAGCCCATCGATTTGTTGCTGACTGAGTGACTCCAATTGCTGAGCAGTCGGGGCTAGGTTGGATAAAACCAAATAACATTTAGCCTGAAAAGCTTGTTCAAAAGCTCGCTTGCCTAATTCTTGAATTCCGCCAACCGTTTCGGATAGTGCGAGTCCAATTGCAAGCTCTTGCAACTGCCGTGCCCGCTGTTCATTCTGAAGAGCCTGCACGGTCTTTTGCTTCAGGTTGGCGGTCAACTGATTGATCGTCAATGCAACGATTAACATGGTGCCAAGTGCAATCAGATGTTCAGGATGCTCAATATGGAAGGTCCAGGTCGGAGGCACGAAGAAAAAATTCAGAAGCAATACGGAAAAGACCGCACCAGTAACTGATTGCCAGCGGTCGAGCAAATAGGCAGCGATCGCCACGATCAACACAAATAGCATTGCTTGGCTAGTAAAGCTAATGTAAGTGCCGAGTGCGAACGAGACCAATGTGGCTAGTATGAGTAGTGTGCTCAAAATAAGCCAAGGTCGTAGTTTTGATATCAGTGTTGATTGTGTATTGAAATTCAAAGTCATACGAGAGACTAGCATATTGGATTTGAGAAATGTATTAGTTCGACACGCAATTTTTACGCCTTGTTTACACCTGACGCTTACCTTTTAACAAGATTCTTACACGGTTTTTACTATGCTTCTATCTGCAGAAAATGCTTATGGAGGATGGGATGTCTAATTTGGTCGAAAACTTGATCGATATTTTCTTTATAGGAGGAATCGCAGGATTCTTTCTATTGGTGCTGGCCTTAGCAGCGATGTGTCACAAACTGGATAGCAACGCGGGGAGTAAATAATGAATAGTTTTTATGTTATTGGTGCTGTGGTTGCTTCAGCCTTGTTGGTGTATTTGGTGTTTGCATTATTGAATGCAGAGGAGCTGTGATGACGACGCAATCTTTACTCTTAATGCTGGTCTTTTTTGTGGTTTTGCTGGCTTTGGCTTATCCGCTGGGCAAGCTTATCAGTCGAATAGCCGACGAGAAAGCCAAGGTTCCTGGTTTGAATTACTTGGGTTTCTTGGAGCGCGGCCTTTACAAATTGGCCGGCATTCAGAGCGACCAAGAAATGGGCTGGAAGGCTTATGCCATTGCCTTACTGGTATTTAATGCTTTCGGTACCTTGATGGTCTATTTGGTGCAGCGTATGCAATTTTGGTTGCCCTTCAATCCGCAGGGTATGGCGAATGTCAGTGCAGATTCTTCTTTTAATACTGCTGTGAGTTTTGTTAGCAACACCAACTGGCAAGGCTACGTCGGCGAAGCGACGATGAGTTATTTAACTCAGATGTTGGTGCTCGCCGGACAGAATTTCTTTTCCGCAGCGACCGGGATTGCGGTGGTGTTTGCTTTGATTCGTGGCTTCTCACGTCATTCATCCAAATCCATCGGTAACTTCTGGGTCGATATGACGCGCTCAACGGTGTATTTACTGTTGCCATTGTCGGTGATTTTCGCGACCTTTTTGATCAGTCAGGGCGTGATTCAAAATTTCTCGCCATATAAAGAAGTGCAATTGATTCAGCCTGTGACTTACAGCCAGCCTATTAATGGTCCTGATGGACAAGCATTAAAGGACGACAAGGGCGCGCCTGTGATGGAAACCTTAACAACCAAGACGCAAACTTTGGCCATGGGGCCGGTTGCTTCACAAGAAGCGATCAAAATGTTGGGCACCAATGGTGGCGGTTTCTTCAATATGAATTCTGCGCATCCATTTGAAAACCCAACGGCTTTGTCTAACTTCTTCCAGATGATCGCGATTTTCATTATTCCTGCCGGCCTGTGTTTTGCGTTTGGTCGTATGGTCGGTGATCGACGTCAAGGATTCGCGGTGCTTGCCACTATGAGTATTCTATTTGTGGTCATGACTCTCGGTGTGATGGCGGCTGAACAGCAAGCCCATCCTGCCTATGCCGCTTTGAATATTGATCAGGCGCAGAGTGCTTTGCAAGCCGGTGGCAATATGGAGGGTAAAGAAAGTCGTTTTGGTATCAGCGCCTCCGCCTTGTTTGCTGCGGTGACGACAGCGGCATCGTGTGGTGCAGTGAACTCTATGCATGACTCCTTGATGCCGCTCGGTGGCTTGGTGCCACTGGCGTTCATGCAATTTGGTGAAGTGGTGTTTGGTGGTGTTGGCTCAGGTCTATATGGCATGTTGATCTTCGCGATACTCGCCGTATTTATCGCAGGTTTGATGATAGGTCGTACGCCAGAATATTTGGGTAAAAAAATTCAAGCCTACGAAATGAAAATGACTTCCATCGCGATCTTAGTCACGCCAATTTTGGTGTTGGCAGGTACCGCGATTGCGGTGATGAGTGATGCTGGACGTGCGGGTATCTTGAATCCCGGTGCGCATGGTTTTTCTGAAGTCCTGTACGCCTTTACTTCAGCGGCCAATAACAATGGTAGTGCCTTTGCTGGTCTGACTTCAAATACACCTTTCTACAACATCATGCTGGCGATAGCGATGTGGTTTGGGCGATTTGCGGTGATCGTTCCGGTGCTCGCCATTGCAGGTTCTTTAGCGGCGAAAAAGCGCCTGGAAGTGAACACTGGAACGATGCCTACGCATGGCCCGATGTTTATCGCTTTGTTAGCAGGCACGGTAGTGTTAATCAGTGTGTTGAACTATGTACCCGCTTTGGCTTTGGGACCTGTGGTCGAACATTTGCAAATGTTTAGCGCAGTAAGTCCACGCTAGGCCCTAGGAGAATCTGATGTCTAATACGAATGCACAAAAAAATCTTGTTGCAGAAAATGCAGCAGCGAAAACCGAACAAGTCGCTAATGTGGATACTGCCAATACGAAAAATCGGCTAGCGCTATTTGATACGAAGTTGATTCAACCCGCCATCATCGACGCTTTCCGAAAATTGACGCCGCGTACGCAATTGCGTAGCCCTGTCATGTTTGTGGTCTATGTTGGCAGTATCATCACGGGTATGCTGTATGTGCAAGCCATGCTGGGAAAAGGGGAAGCCGATGCCGGATTTATTTTGGCGATCTCTATCTGGTTGTGGTTCACGGTGCTATTTGCGAACTTTGCCGAAGCATTGGCTGAAGGTCGTAGTAAGGCACAAGCAGCCTCATTGAAAGGCCTAAAACAAAGGACCATCGCTAAAAAATTGGCGACACCCAAACACGGCACGACTTGGCTGCCGGCAAATGTGCAAGACTTGCGTAAGGGCGATGTGTTTCTAGTCGAAGCGAATGATGTGATCGCGATTGACGGTGAAGTGATAGAAGGCGTGGCAACCGTGGATGAAAGTGCGATTACCGGAGAATCCGCGCCTGTAATTCGTGAGTCGGGGGGGGATTTTTCATCGGTCACCGGCGGAACTCGTGTGCTGTCTGATTGGTTAGTCGTGCGTGTGACTTCTAATCCCGGTGAAGCTTTTATCGATCGCATGATCGCCATGGTCGAGGGCGCAAAACGCCAAAAAACACCGAATGAAATTGCGCTGACTATTTTGTTGATTGCTTTGACGATCATCTTTTTAGTCGTCACTGTGACCTTATTGCCGTTCTCCTTATTTAGTGTCAATGCGGCGACAGCCTTAGGCCTGAGTTCTTCTCCTGTGTCGATAACAGTCTTGATCGCCTTGTTAGTCTGCTTGATTCCGACCACGATCGGTGGCTTGTTGTCTTCGATTGGTGTCGCAGGAATGAGTCGTATGATGCAAGCGAATGTCATTGCAACATCTGGTCGTGCAGTCGAAGCAGCAGGTGACGTCGATGTTTTGCTACTCGATAAAACCGGCACGATTACTTTGGGTAATCGCCAAGCTTCAGAATTTTTTCCAGCGCCAGGTGTTACGGCCGTGCAAATGGCGGACGTGGCGCAACTCGCCTCGCTTGCCGATGAAACGCCAGAAGGTCGCAGTATCGTTGTATTGGCTAAGCAGCGCTTTAATTTACGTGAGCGCGAAATGGCAAGCTTGCAAGCACATTTCGTGCAATTCACAGCACAGACGCGCATGAGCGGTGTCGATATCGGTGATGGTGCGGTGCAGGCGTTAAGGGTGATACGCAAAGGCGCGGCGGACGCAGTACGCAAATTTCAAGAAGCCGCAGGACGTGCTTTTCCGGCTGAAGTGACTAAGACCGTTGATGACATCTCTCGTCGCGGAAGTACACCTCTGGTGGTGGTCGATGACGGCAAAGTCATGGGCACGATAGAACTGAAAGATATCGTCAAAGGCGGCATCAAAGAACGTTTTGCCGAATTGCGTCGCATGGGAATTAAAACCGTGATGATCACCGGTGACAATAAATTGACGGCGGCGGCCATTGCTGCCGAAGCGGGTGTCGATGATTTTCTGGCAGAAGCCACACCTGAAGACAAATTGAAACTGATACGCAGCTATCAAGCCGAAGGCCGTTTAGTGGCGATGACGGGTGACGGCACCAACGATGCACCTGCCTTGGCACAGGCCGATGTCGCAGTAGCGATGAATTCGGGTACGCAAGCGGCGAAAGAAGCCGGAAACATGGTGGATCTCGATTCCAATCCAACCAAGTTGTTGGAGATCGTTGAAATTGGTAAGCAAATGCTGATGACACGTGGTTCTTTGACGACCTTCTCAATTGCGAATGATATTGCTAAATATTTTGCGATTATCCCAGCGGCTTTTGTTGCCACTTATCCGCAACTGAAGGCACTCGACATCATGCAATTGACCAGTCCGAATTCAGCCATTATGTCTGCGGTGATCTTTAATGCTTTGATTATTGTATTTCTGATTCCCTTGGCATTAAAGGGTGTGAAATATCGTGCGGTCGGTGCGTCTTTGTTATTGCGTCGCAATCTCTTGATCTATGGCTTAGGCGGAATCATCCTGCCCTTTGTCGGGATTAAACTGATAGATATGGTTTTGACGCTTTTAAACCTCGCTTGAGAGTTAGGAAATATCATGAGTACAAATAGTTCTATGTTGTCCAGCTTACGTCCTGCCGTGATGCTGTTTCTCGGGCTGACGGTCGTAGTAGGAATTGCTTATCCCTTAGCCATGACAGGCATCGCGACGCTCGCCTTTAATGATCAGGCAGAAGGTAGTTTGATTATCAAAGATGGCAAAGTGGTCGGCTCTAGTTTGATCGGTCAGTCCTTTAGTTCTCCGCAGTTCTTTTGGGGACGCCCATCCGCGACTGGACCGATGGGGAATAATGCGGTCAATTCGAGTGGTTCAAATTTAGGCCCTACTAACGCAGCACAGTTAGCTAATGTGAAAGCGCGGGTCGATGAATTGAAAGCCGCTGATCCAAGCAACACAGCGGCAATTCCAGTTGACTTAGTGACAGCTTCAGCCAGTGGTTTAGATCCAGAAATCAGCTTGGCAGCTGCGTATTATCAAGTCCCTAGAATTGCGCGTGAGCGTAAAATGACAGAAGCGCAGGTACGCGCACTAGTCGATCAATTCGCTCAGAAGCCAGTGATGGGTTTGTTCGGCGAACCGCGCGTGAATGTCTTGCAATTGAATTTGGTACTCCCGCAAGCTAAGTAATTATGTTAGAACTTATGCAAAATTGCGCTAGCTAGACGTGTCGCCGAAGACAGTACATTTATACGGCGAGGCGGCAACAACGACGCTAGCGTCTGTTTTGCGTAAGTCTTATATGTAATTAATTGAGTTTAGTCGACAACACCTACATCGTTATGGCAATCAACACCGACCAACGCCCCAATCCAGATGTCCTGCTTGCGCAAGTGCAGGCGCAGGAGCGGCGTGCAATGCGCGGCAAATTACGCATTTATTTTGGTGCCTCCGCAGGGGTCGGTAAAACTTATGCAATGTTGTCTGCTGCGCATAAGTTATTAAAGAGTGGCGAACACGTCTTAGTAGGGGTGATTGAAACGCATGGGCGTGATGAGACAGCCGCACTATTGGATGGCTTAGAAGTCTTGCCCTTGAAAGCAATCAGTTATCGCGACAAGACTTTGCAAGAATTTGATATCGATGCGGCCTTGGCGCGTCAGCCGGCATTGATTTTGATCGATGAACTCGCGCACTCGAATGCGCCTGGATCGCGGCATCCCAAACGCTGGCAAGACGTTCAGGAGTTGCTAGATGCTGGCATTGATGTGTTCACAACAGTGAACGTTCAGCACTTAGAAAGTCTCAACGATGTTGTGGGTGGTATTACGGGCATTCGCGTTGCTGAGACCTTGCCAGATACGATTTTTGACGAAGCTGATGAAGTCGTATTGGTTGACATCCCGGCAGACGAATTGCTTGCACGCTTAAAATCAGGTCGGGTGTACAAAGTGCAGCAAGCTGAGCGGGCAGCGAAAAATTTTTTCCGAAAAGGAAATTTGATCGCCTTGCGCGAACTGGCCTTGCGCCGCACCGCGGATAGAGTGGAAGATGATGTGCAGGCCTACCGCATAGAAAAATCAATTAATGCGGTATGGAAAACTGACGCTGCCCTGTTAGTTTGTGTCGGTTCGCAAATGAACGCCGATCACGTCGTCCGCAGCGCAGCGCGTTTAGCGAAACAAATGAACGCGGAATGGCAGGCCATTTATGTTGAGACACCGGCTCTGCAGAAATTACCAGCGCCAGCGCGCGAACGCATTTTAAAGAATTTAAAACTAGCGCAAGATTTGGGCGCTAAGACGGCAGTGTTGACGGGCAATGATATTGCGCAAACCATCGTCGATTATGCTAACCAGTATAATTTTTCGCGCATCGTAATTGGTCGTCGTAAAGCGGTTTTCAACTGGCGTACCACTCTGGCGCAACAGTTAGCGGCACACGCGCACAATTTAGATTTGATTGAGATAGGTGGTGAATCGAATCAGCTCGAGGTCAATCCAGATGCCCGCTCTTCTGATTTGAAATCCGTAGTGGTCGAGGGCGTTAATTCAGATAAGAGACGCGCATTGCGCTATGTTTACGCAGCACTCTCCAGTGTTGTAACCGCCCTAATAGCGACTCCTTTACTCGCGGTATTTAATCTCGTCAATATCGCAATGTTATTTCTATTGACGGTGGTATTGGTAGCGGTGCGTTTTGGACGCGGCCCCTCCGTGTTGGCGACCGTTTTGGGTGTTATGGCGTTTGATTTTTTCTTTGTGCCGCCTCGCTTCACTTTTGCTGTTAGTGATCTGCAATATGTGATGACCTTTGCAGTCATGTTGGCAGTTGGTTTGATTACGGGACATCTGACCGCTGGCCTCCGATATCAAGCCAAAGTAGCGTCACATCGCGAAGCACGTTCGCTCGCTCTCTATGAATTTGCACGCGATTTATCTGGTTTCTTGCAGACTGAACAAATTACTGAAGCGACACAGGCGGTGATACAAAGTGCATTCCGTGCCAAAGCCATCTTGTTGTTACCCGATGACGAAGGGAGATTGCAGTTGCCAGAATCTATGGCGAGTGGTTTGGACATGGGCATCGCGCAGTGGGCTTTTGATAAAGTGGAAGCCGCTGGGATAGGCACGGATACTCTGCCATCTAGCCCCTATTTCTATTTGCCCCTCGTCGCGCCGATGCGTACCCGTGGCTTGTTAGCGATTGCACCGGAAAACCGTACTTGGATTTTGATACCCGAACAGCGTCAACAATTGGATACGTTCGCAGCATTGGCCGCAATTGCCTTAGAGCGTGTGCATTACATCGAGATCGCACAAGGTGCTTTGTTGCATATGGAGTCAGAACGGCTGCGCAATTCTTTATTAGCTGCTTTGTCGCATGATTTGCGTACGCCCCTCACATCGATAGTCGGTATCTCGGAAGCGCTGAGCACATCTAAACCTGAACTTAGTCATAAGCAACAGGATATGACACAAGCATTGTATGCAGAAGCGCTGCGCATGAATGCATTGGTAGCGAATTTGCTGGATATGGCACGCATACAGAGTGGCGAAGTGAAATTAGATTTGCAGTGGCAACCGTTTGAAGAAGTCGTGGGCAGTGCGATACGCATCAGCGCACCGCAGTTGAAAGCCCATCAAGTGCAAACTTCGTTAGCGAACGATTTACCACTCGTGAATTTTGACGCCGTTTTGATAGAACGTGTTCTCTGTAATTTGTTAGAAAATGCAACGAAATATACACCAGAGGGATCACGTATCACACTGAGCGTCAATCTCTTAGAAAGTGATTTGCAAGTGATGGTTTATGATAATGGGCCAGGTCTGCCAGTGGGTAAGGAGGAAGCGATATTTGAGAAATTCACGCGTGGCGAGCGTGAATCCTCCAAGCCAGGTGTAGGATTAGGTTTGGCGATTTGTCGCGCAATTGTGGAAGCGCATCACGGTCATATACGGGCAGCGAAATCACCAGATGGTGGCGCTTGTATTTTGTTCACGCTGCCATTAGGCGTGCCGCCGCAGATGCCCGATTTTGAATCAATGAATGCCTTGCATACCGAGCCGCCACTTGCCCTCGTCGTTGAGGAACGGGAACAACAATGAACCAAGCAATGAATCAAGCAATGAAGGACCCTAACGTTAATACGCCTAGTGCACTCTTAGTCGAGGATGAGCCGCAGATCCGTCGTTTTGTACGTTCTGCATTGGAGGAAGAAGGCTGGCAGGTCAACGAATCGAGTAGCTTGCAGCGTGGCTTGATTGATGCAGGCACTAGGCAGCCCGATTTAGTGATACTGGACTTAGGTTTGCCCGATGGTGATGGTATTGATTTTATTAAAGATGTACGACGCTGGTCTAGTGTACCGATTATCGTCTTATCCGCACGCGTCAGTGAAGTTGAAAAAATCCGCGCACTCGATGCTGGTGCCGACGACTATTTAACCAAACCGTTTGGAATAGGCGAGTTGCAAGCTCGTGTGCGCGCGACCTTGAGACGGCAGCGTCAACCAGGTGTTGATTTGAGTGGCATCGTGCAATTTGGCGATGTAAAGATCGATATGAAAGCGAGATTGGTGACTAAAGCGGATGCAGTCGTGCATCTGACACCAACGGAATTCAGATTGCTCAATGTCTTGGTCAATAGTGCTGGCAAAGTGGTAACCAATCCACAATTGCTCAAAGAGGTTTGGGGACCATCGCATGGCGAGAGTGGTCACTACTTAAGGATTTACATGCGTTACCTAAGGCAAAAACTGGAAGATGATCCCACCCAGCCCAAGTATTTATTAACTGAAACAGCGGTTGGATATCGCCTGATGCTTCCACACTAGCTCGCTGTAAATTAACCCCTTGATGAGTAGCAATCGACGATCAATTGATTCGTCGATAGGGTCTCTGTACGCCTAATTTTTGTAGCGTCGATTATCAGATAGGTCGAAGTGATTGAAGTACAACAGGGAATGTACCGCAAATCTTGTCATTCCCACGTGCTGTCTGCGGGAACCTAGCGGCGTTGTTTGATCAACCGAAGACACTGGACTCCTGCCTGCGCAGGGCTGACGCAGTAAAAAGTATTTGTGTCCTTGCTGAAGACTGATTCAACAAGAACATTCACCAGAACGACACCGTCGTTAATTTGAAAGGAAGTAAAATGAAAAACGTATTCGTAGTTGCAGCTATCGCGACTTTGTTTAGCAACCAAGCAGCGCAAGCACAAGATGCAGCACCAACTGTGAAGCCTGAACATTAAGTCAGCTTCAATGCAGCCTTAGCCACCGACTATCGTTATCGCGGCATCTCTCAAACCCGTTTACAACCCGCTTTGCAAGGCGGTGCAGATTATGTGAATAATCCATCTGGCTTGTATGCAGGTGTGTGGGCATCCACCATCAAATGGACCAAAGACGCAGGCGGTGGAGGTAGTGTTGAAGTCGATTTGTATGCAGGTAAGCGCGGTGCATTGACTAGTGACATCAGTTATGACGTCGGTGTTTTGACTTACGTGTATCCATCCAATGGATTGGCCGTGAGCGCGAATACGACAGAGATTTATGGTCAGCTCAATTACGGTTCAGTGTATGCGAAATATTCGAACTCCACGACGAATTTGTTTGGCTTTGCAAGCAGTAAAAACAGTGGCTACCTAGACATCGGTGCGAACGTGGAAATAGACAGTGGCTTGGTCTTGAATTTACATGCGGGGCATCAACAAGTGAAAAACAATAATACCTACACCTATACCGATTGGAAAATCGGCGTTACGAAAGATTTCGGCGTCCTCAGTGCGTCTTTAGCTGTCATTGGTACGAATGCTGGTGAAGTTGCTTATGCCTCACCCGCGAATGGAAAATTCCTTGGTAGAACTTCTGTTGTGGCTATGGTGGGCAAAACTTTCTAAGATTGGATAGGGAACGATCGCACTATCTAATGGGCGACACGATTCGCCAAATTTCGCCAAATCGATGTCTCTCGACGGACTTCTTTTTGGTGAATCGTTCACCCAAATTCCATAGTCCTCACAACCAACCAGATTTTTTGAAGCGATAATATAGGTAAGCGCAGACACTTACCATCAATCCAAGTGCAGCGGGATAACCATATTCCCATTTGAGTTCTGGCATATGTTCAAAATTCATACCCCAGATCCCAGCGAAGGCGGTTGCTACCGCAAAGATCGCAGCCCAAGCAGCGAGTCGTTTGTTAACTTCGCTTTCGTCAATGTTGACCAGCGATAAACTAACTTGTATCGCCGTGCTGATCGTGTCCCGGATCGATTCAATTGATGTATTGATGCGGTAGAGATGATCGTGCACATCGCGGAAATATTCTTGCGTGCCGACACAGATCGGTGGAACGCGTCCACCATCAAGCTTGCTAACTGCTTCGAGTAAAGGTGCAACGGCATGTTTTAAAATCATCACTTTACGTTTAAGTTGGTACAGTTGTTCAATATTTAAACGTTGTGAGCCTTGGGTAAAAATGTGGTCTTCTATTGCTTCTAGTTCTGACTCCAAAGCATCCACCACTGGGAAATAACGATCGACCACCGCATCCATCAAGGCGTACAAAACAAAGGCAGAACCCTTCATGAGATGATGCGGTTCACGCTCGCAGCGAGACCTGACCCCAAGAAAACCTTGTTGGCAGCGATTGCGCGTTGATAAAACGTAGTTTTCACCGACAAAGACATCGACTTCGCCGACAGATAATTCCCCATCGATGATTTCTACAGTTTGCATGACAGCGAAGAGAGAATCGCCATATTCTTCGATTTTTGGACGTTGATGTCCCTTCATCGAATCTTCTACGGCTAACTCATGTAGGCCAAATTCCCCCTGCATCTGCGTCAGTTCATCGGCTTCTGCATCTTTTAACGCAACCCATACAAAGCAATCGCTTCTCTTGACATATTCACTAATGTCTTCCACCGAAATATCGGCGAGTTTCTTTCCTTCTTGGTAGGCCACACAATTAATTAACATGCTTTGTACGCTCCAAATCCTTGTTCTGCATTCGCATCCGTCCGTTCAGGAGGGGGAAGCTTGGCATCATATCGCGAAACTTGAGATCAATCATGCTTTGCTGAGTCCGAGATGGGTTGATCGATTCGTCTCTATGTAGGAAAGTGAATCCTATCGACACGCCCGCGGGGATCGAGTTCCGATGAATCTAGAAGACCAGTTGCGCAACAGAAAACGCTGATTTTGGGCAATTTTTTTATAAAAATGGCTAGAAAGCTGTACTTCACCTTTAGAATCTCAGCTTACCCAGATTCCCATAATCGGATTCATTAGATTGCCGCATGTTGAAAAATAAAGCCTCATTTTCTGATTGGCACTACAAAATAGTGATGCTGACGCTCGTGGTCGTGCTCGGCATTTTGGATATTTGGGCTAGCAGTCAATGGCAGCGCAAAGCTGCCCCGCTTGTGGCAGGTGAAATTGGCGCGATCTTTGGTGTTCCAGATCGTCACTACCGACTACCGATAGAAAAACTGGAGCCAGGTTCCCCTTTACTGAAGGCCGGCGCCAAAGTCGGCGATCGTGTCGTTTTCGAGCAATTGGGTGATCAAAGTCGTTTGTTGAGCTTGGATGAGCAGGTGCGGCTTTGGTGGTTCCCATCCGGTGAAACGACACCAGTTGGCAAATTATTGGTACTCAGTCCACATCCTAAAAATTTGCGCCATGCAGAAATTTGGCTATCTGTCACTTTGCTGCAGTTTGCCACGACATTTATCGCGATGTTTATTATTCTGATGTTGGTACGGCGGCATGCGAATAGTACACCGATGCGTGCATTGGCGATGGCAATGATGGCGATTATTCCAGACACCTTCATTACGTATTTACCGGGAGGTGCATTACAAAATTGGTTGACCGCCTACTTGTTTCCGATTGAGTTATTTGTCGGCTATGTTTTTTTTACGTATTTCTGTCTGATCTTTCCAGAGAGTCGACCTCATTGGCGTTTGCGTTGGGTCAGGATTGTTTTCTATATTTATGCGCTTTTCTTTGCGAGCTATACATGCTGTTACATCGCACAAAATTTGGAATTGTTACCCTGGGAACTGCGTGAATTTTTGAATTTACGTTTGTGGCGCCGCGCGATGGCAATCACATCCGTGATATTTTCTTTAGGTGCTTTAGCGATTTCCTGGCGTGCGAGCAGTGGCATTACACGCCAACGTTTGGCTTGGATTGGTTTTTGTATGAGCCATATCTATGCGATCTATCTGTTCTATAACTTATTCCGCATCATGGACGAGGAAATTTCGCTCGCCTATTTTGAGTTGTGCATTAATCTGATTATTTTTCTCGCTTATGGCGGTCTAGGTTATGCCTTACTTCGAAATCGTTTATTCGATTTTAGTTTTGCATTGAATCGATTTAGCGTCTATGTTTTGCTCGCGCTTGGCCTAATTACTTGTTTGATTTTGATGCAGTTATTCGCTACGCGTTATTTGAATTTGGATGCCCGATGGAAGACCTTGATGTTCGACTTCGTTTGTGGGCTTATTTTCATCCTTGCATATAGACCGTGGCGAGAAATCTCGGAGCGTTTGGTTCGAACTTGGTTGTATCCGAAATGGCGGGTACAGGAGGAGGCGCTGCAAATTGCCGTAGCGAACGCCGCTGATATTCAGGGCAGAGAAGCGCTGCTGGAGCACTATATTCATAGTTTTCATTCCTACACGGGCGGGGCGCTGAGTGCGATTTATCTCTACCACGATGGCCAATGTCGCAAAATCGCGGGCGATTTTGTCCTAGCGCCTAAAGAAATTGAAACTTGGGGGGGCGACTTAGCGCGAATTTTGCGCGCTCGTGTGCCACTCTCCTTGAGCGATGTTGCTGGTGAAAATGCCTTGGTGATTCCTTTCACCCATCGCGGTAATTTGACTGGAATGTTATTAATTGGTGGTCGACCTGACTTCAATCAATATCGCCCCGATGAAATCCGAACTTTAGTGCAAACGGCTGCACTGCTGGATCAAGATTTGCAGGCCGAGGCGCAACGCTCGCACCAACAAATGTTAGCGGACAAAATCGCTGCAGAATTGCAAGCGCGTGAAGCAGCAGAGTCGGCGAACCTAGCAAAAAGCGCATTCCTTGCGACCATGAGTCACGAAATTCGCACGCCGATGAATGCAATCATTGGTTTGGCCTATCTTTCTTTACGCACTGAAATGAGCCCACGACAACGGGATTATTTGAATAAGATCCACGAGGCTGGCAATACATTGTTGGGAATTATTAATAGTATTCTGGATTTTTCTAAGATCGAAGCGGGAAAAATGGAAGTCGATTTCAGTCCTTTTTCTCTCGATGATGTGATGACGCATGTGAACACAGTGACGGCGCAGCGGGCCTTTGAAAAAGGCTTGCGATTGAGTATTGATGTCCCGCCGCATATCCCACGTTATCTCGTCGGCGACGCACTACGGCTAGGACAAATTCTTGTTAATTTAGTCAATAATGCGATCAAGTTTACCGAACAGGGTGAGGTGTCACTCACAGTGGAACTCAATGGGAGCCATAGTCAACATCCAGCAAAGAGTCTAAATCTCCATTTCTCAGTGCGAGACACGGGTATTGGTATGACGAATGATCAACTTTCGAGATTATTTTCTGCATTCACCCAGGCAGATAGCTCTACTAGTCGTAAGTTTGGCGGAACGGGTCTAGGCTTGTCGATCTCACACCAGCTGGTCGACTTGCTCGGTGGCCACATTCACGCTACCAGTGAAATTGGCCTAGGTTCATGTTTTGAATTTAGTTTGCCATTTGATCTGTGTAGTGAGTTGACGCTGCAACAGATGGGAACGACCCTGTCAAATACGCACCAAACTTATCACGACACACGGATTTTGTTGGTCGAAGATAATCAGATCAATCAACAAATCGCGGTCGAATTGCTTGCGACGGTAGGCATCCATGTAACGGTTGCCGATGGTGGGCAGCAAGCTTTGACTATTTTGGAACAACACGCAGTTGCAACATTCGATTTAATTTTGATGGATCTTGAGATGCCTGGCATGGACGGACATCAGGCCACCATCGCGATACGTCAGCAAGCTATTTACTATGCAATTCCGATTATTGCGATGACGGCACATGCGATGGCGGATGTTCGTCAGCGTTGTTTGGAAGAAGGAATGCAGGATTTTCTTTCGAAACCAGTACAACCGACTGCCTTGTTTTCAACCTTGGCACGTTGGTTGAAACACAAAGTCACGACCGCATCGAGTTTGGCTATTCAGCAAGAGCAAGCGGACTATCAGGTGACAGGTGAAACGATGGCGACGATCGACGCCGACGATTTTTCTCATTTTAGACATATCGATGCACAGCGCGGTTTGAGTTTAATGATGGGGAAAGCGAGTCTGTACGTACAGGTGCTGCATCGTTTTCGTGAGGGCCAAACGCAGACTTCCGCCCAAATTTATGAATCCATTATGCAGCAACAGTTTGAACGGGCCTTACTTTGCGTTCATACACTAAAAGGTTTGGCCGGCAGTATTGGCGCGACACAATTGCAGCTAGACGCGAGTCAATTAGAAACAGCAATTCAATCGGATGGCTTGCCAGAGCATTGTCTCAATTTGGCCGAAAAATTGGCGATCTCCCTACAAAATGTGTTGAGCGATTTACGTCATTTGCCAGTCGTTCCGATCCCCGCCTCCTCAGTCGATCAGGATAAGCTCGTGGTGAGCCCCGAACAATGGCAATCAAGTTCACAACAACTCATCGAATTATTGCGCAGCGACAGTGGCGACTGCCCTCAATTTTTTGATCAGCATCGGCATATCTTCGCGCAGTTTATGGAGACTGAACGTGTGAACGAAATTGCCCAATTCATCGCGGACTATGCTTACGAAGAAGCACTGGCCCATCTCCTTGCTGGCGGTCCAAATTAATATCGCAGCGGAATCGACACAGCGCATGACGAAAAAACGGATGAATCAACAGCTATCACCCATGGTTAGCTCTGCGTCTTCTCTGATTTGCTTCAATGACATTTCTATCAATGCGGCTTAACGTTACACTGTCGATATCGACTTAGTGCCCTTTAAGGAAGTTATGGAAAGTAGAAAAGCCAGTGCGACAATAGCGCGATCTTACAGTCAGCGCAGCCAAGCAATAGAACCATTTCACGTCATGGCGTTGCTGGCTCGCGCAAATGAATTGCAAGCTGCTGGACATGACGTCATACATCTTGAAATCGGTGAGCCAGATTTTGTCACAGCGGCACCGATTATTCGAGCAGGGCAAGCTGCATTGGCCGCAGGCCATACACGCTATACCGCGGCACGCGGATTGCCAGCTTTACGTGAAGCCATTAGTCAGTTTTATCAAATACGTTATGGACTTCAGATTGCACCACATCGTATCTTGATCACACCAGGCGGTTCTGGCGCGTTGTTGTTGGCTACGAGTTTATTAGTCAATCCTGGTAAGCACTGGCTAATGGCAGACCCTGGTTATCCGTGCAACCGTCACTTTTTACGCCTTGTTGAAGCTTCCGCTAAATTGGTGCCAGTTGGTGCCGAATCAAACTACCAATTGACCGCCGATTTAATTCGTCATTTTTCGGACGAAAATACAGTTGGATCTTTAGTTGCTTCACCGGCCAATCCTACGGGAACAATACTTGATCGCGATCAATTGCGGTCGATTTCTGACGTGTTAAGCGCACAAGGGCAACATTTGGTGGTCGACGAAATCTATCATGGACTGACTTATGGAACGGATGCGTGTAGTGTGCTTGAGGTCGATGATCATGCTTTTGTGTTGAATAGTTTTTCAAAATATTTTGGTATGACTGGATGGCGACTTGGTTGGTTGGTCGCACCTGACGCCGCGGTGCCCGAGTTGGAAAAACTGGCGCAGAACCTATATATCAGCGCATCAAGTGTGGCGCAATATGCGGCATTGGCTTGTTTTGAGCCTGAGAGCATTGCGATTTTCGAGGAACGACGTCAAGCATTCGCGCAACGTCGAGATTTTCTTTTGCCAGCATTGCGTGAACTCGGATTTAAAATTGAAGTGGAGCCGCAAGGCGCGTTTTATCTTTATGCCGATATGAGTGCGTTTGGTGGGGATGCGTATCGCTTCTGTCAGCATTTTTTAGAGACGGAACACCTCGCATTTACGCCGGGCTTGGATTTTGGTCAACATCGCGCACAGCAACATGTACGATTCGCCTATACTCAGGATTTATCGCGTTTGCAAGTTGCGGTTGACCGAATCGCCCATGGTCTAAGACATTGGCAAGGATAATCTGATGATAGTCACTTTGCGAAACTCGAGAGACGACGTACGGGGCGTGGGCAATCTGGCTACTGCGTTGGTATCGCGAATTGGTACAAGTCGATTCGGGAGGGTGTGTCGATGATCATTAGTCATCAGCATCGTCTCGTGATTCTATTCCCGTGGAAAACGGCGAGTCAGACAATTCGTTTCCGTTTGAAGCATCTTGATCAGTCTCCCTATCCGAAGAGCTATCATTTCAATCCTTATTTGCAGCGAGTTGTGCATCAACATATTACCTTGGCTGATTTTTCTTTGTTACCCGAAGCGCAACTAGGCTATCGGCTCGCGGTATTTGTGCGCAACCCATATGATCGAGTGTATTCAGGATTCCAACAAATTTTGCGCGATGCCTTGTCGCAACCCAAATGGCAACTGCCCGCAAGCTGGATACACCAATTGGTAACACAACAATTGGCAGATAATTTTGAAGAAATTTGTCGATCGAGCTTTGACATCAATCGATGGTTTGCGCAGTTGCCGCTACATAAGATCTTAGAACTTGGTCGTAACAGTAGTTTATATCTCCATCCTTGCTCCTATTGGACACATCGTGTAGATCAGTTGGTGGTAGATTTTGTTGGCAAGGTAGAGAGCTTTGAAGAGGATTTTGCTCGACTCTGTGAACTGTATGGCTTGGAGCCTGCATCCACTGTGTCAGTGAACCAGACTCCGGCGAGTGAACTCCCGAAAGTGCAAGCAATTCATGGGTTTCGCTACGCGAAATTATTTGAGCCGCAAAACATCGAGAAGATTAATGCCGTATTCAAATCGGACTTTGTGCATTTTAACTACCCAATTTTAACCCCTTGATTTCTGTTGATTTATCAGCGAAACGCAAATTTTAAAGAGAACTTCATGCATCCAAGTGCACTGCAGAATTGTCAACTTTTCTTCGATCATTATCATTCCGGTTTTTCGCCCGACGCACAAGTCATGGAAATTGGTTCACAAGATGTGAACGGCAGTCTACGGCCTATTTTTTCTCCAACTTTCTCTTATACAGGGGTGGATTTTGTTGCCGCGAAGGGTGTTGACGTCGTCTTAGATGATCCCTACCAATTGCCGTTTGCCGATGCGTCCATGGATGTGATTGTTTCGAGCTCCTGTTTTGAACATTCAGAAATGTTTTGGTTGGTATTCTTAGAGGTGATGAGGGTTCTCAAGCCTCATGGCTTGTTTTATTTGAATGTGCCATCGAATGGCGCTTTTCATCAATATCCGGTGGACTGTTGGCGTTTTTATCCCGATAGCGGAAAGGCGCTGGTTACATGGGCAAAACGGAATGGAATACCAGCAGCATTGCTCGAATCCTATGTCAGCGAGCAAGGGACAGGGCAATGGAACGATTTTGTTGCGGTATTTCTGAAAGACGAGGCACATGTCACACGTTACCCTTCGCGGATTACGCAGCATGTAGAAACTTATCGGAATGCGTATCGATTTGAATCCAATGAAATTCAAAAGCTTGCCGTATTGCCAGAAGATATGCGCAAGCTTGTGTTGATTCATAAAGTCATTGCCGGCAAGGTCGCGCTAAAATGAGCTCCTCTTCTTGTCGTCTTAAATCGATCATATTCGCATTCTGTTGAGATTGTCTTTTTGATTCTTGCGAACTATCATGAAGTTCTAGTCAGGATCAGATGGAGTTCGGTATGGCAGTCGGCGCAATCGAATCTGCAACAAACTATGCGACAGGACTTTATGTTGGTCGTCGTGGATCTGAGAATAAGTCCGTGGGCAGCAATACGACAGCGCAAGATACCAGTGTCACTTCGTCACAGCTTAGTTTATCCATTTCGTCGTCGACATCGTCTGGACTCAGTGATGTTGAGTTGACACAACTGGCTAAATTACAAGCACGCGACTTGGCTGTGCGGCAACACGAATTAGCGCATTTGGCAGTAAGCGGGGGATTGGCGACCTCGGCAGCGAGTTTCACCTATGAAAAAGGTCCTGACGGTGTGAATTATGCGGTTGCTGGTGAAGTCAGCATTGACACATCACCGGGTCAAACGCCCGCTGAAACGATACAGAAAGCACGTCAAATTCAAGCTGCAGCACTTGCGCCAGCCGATCCTTCCGCGCAGGATCGCGCTGTTGCGGCCAGCGCACAACAGATGGAAATTCAAGCAATGGCTGTGTTGGCTTCCGTGCCTTTTTCGAGTCAGTCATCGATGCTGGGGCAGCCAGATTCGTCACGTAATCAGCAGACCAATGCGGTGCGGGAAGCGTATATGCCGAGCACCATCACCAGCGTCGGCATAAGTCTCTACGTTTGATTAATTTTCTAGTAAATCTATTTGATAATCCTCTACAATCGCGCTGATAGTTGGGTGCCGAATGGCCTCGTCTGGCCTTTGAAAATGGAGGAATGCATGATGCAGTGGATTCGTTTTGTGAAATGTAGCTTGTTCCTAGGTTTGCTATTTAGCGTCATTTCAGCGCGTGCTGAGTTTATTCAAAGTAGCATTGTTATTGGCGAAGGAGCCAATACTTTATATGGAAGTCTGCTCATCCCTGCGCATAAAACAAAACCAGCGGTCGTCTTGATTCTCTCTGGATCTGGACCAACTGATCGCGATGGAAATAGTCCAGCATTGCCAGGAAAAAATAATGGCTTAAAGATGCTCGCGGAAGAACTCGTGATTGCCGGTTTCGCTTCGGTTCGGTTTGATAAGCGCGGCATAGGCGAAAGTTTCGCCGCTGGAATGCGCGAGGAAGACTTGCGCTTTCAGACCTACGTGAATGATGTCAAGAAATGGATACAAACTCTAAATCGAGATGCGCGGTTTAGTGGTGTGATCGTTTTTGGTCACAGTGAAGGCGCGACCTTGGGTTTGCTCGCCGTGCAGCAGTTGATGCAAGAAAAACAGAGTGAACAAGAAGGCAGCAATGCAGTCAAGTCCTATGTATCGATAGCAGGTCCGGCGCAATCTGCTGCAAAAATTTTACGTATGCAGCTTGCGGATAAATTGCCACCTGATCTTGCAAAGATCAATGAAACGATTTTAAGCCGCCTAGAAAAATCAGAAACTGTTGCCGACATTCCCGCTCCGCTTCTGGCACTCTATCGTCCTAGTGTACAAAATTATTTGATCTCTTGGTTCCCCATTGTACCCACTGATATCATCAAAAAGTTGACGATTCCGACGGCGGTATTTCAAGGTGATACGGATATCCAAGTTGGCGTTGCACAGGCTATTCAGCTAGCCCAAGCACAGCCAAAAGCCGAACTGCATATTATCAAGGGAATGAATCATATTATGAAGACCGTGCCAGCTGATACTACACTTCAAGTGGCGTCTTATAGTGATCCCAACATGGTATTGGATGCCATCTTTTTAAAGAAACTGATTCAGTTTTTGAAGTCCGTCTCTATGGATAAATAGATCACTATCCTCAATTTTTATTTCCAAAAAAAATTGCCGATTTCAATCGGCAATTCTGAATGCAATGGGGTGGATATGTAGCCATGTGATGGATTGCGTACTACGTATCGCAATCGAATTTGGGACATCTATTTGGTCGATGATGTAGAGAATAAAGCAGTCACGCTCGCCCTAAGGTAGCATGCGTTTGAGCGTGTTGTCCTTCACGATGTAGTGATGATAAAGCCCAGCAAGTGCATGGAAGCCAATAAGAAAATAGCCGCATTTTCCTATCGTGACATGAATCTCTTCGATTTGCTCCGCGAGCGCTTTGTCTGTGCCAATTAGTGCGGGGAGTTCCAAACCGAAAAATGGGATGCTCTGGCCTTCTGCACTGAGAATCATCCAACCCGCCAATGGCATGCCTATCATCAGTGCGTACAATGCGAAATGCATGAGTTTGGCGAGTTTTTCTTGCCATGCAGGTGGAGTGGGCACGATGGCTGGTGTTGTGCTGCGGATTCTAGCGAGAATGCGGACAAATACAAAGCCTAGGACTGAGAGGCCGAGCATAAAATGCCACATCTTCATGGCTTTGCGCGGGTCGCTACCTTTAGGGAAAAATTCGCGTAGCTCAATTGTCGCGTACACGGCAATCAATAAAATCAGCATCAGCCAGTGTAAGCGAATGCTAAGTTGATGATAACGCGCGGTCCTTGCGGTGTTGAGTGAATTCGATTCAGACATAGTAGACATCCTAGGAAATGAAAAATGGGCGCGGCATATTTTCTATCATAGGGCATGTTCAACCTATTGGGAATCGTGAAAAGGCGATTAGGTCTGTTTGGGTGAAGA
The DNA here is from genome assembly GCF_018139545.1 of Affinundibacterium fentianense. Taxonomy (GTDB): domain Bacteria; phylum Pseudomonadota; class Gammaproteobacteria; order Burkholderiales; family Burkholderiaceae_D; genus Undibacterium; species Undibacterium fentianense. Next base: position 217,075 of record NZ_JAGSPJ010000007.1, read on the forward strand.
AAGTTGAGGTATTTTGCTTTGACGCAAATTAAGGTGATCACAGATAGAGACAAGTTCATACGATCGCATCCTTATGCAAGTGGAAGTCGCTGCTGAAACGGATAGGTGTTTTGAACTTTTCGTGTTTCAGACCAAAGAAATCGTCGTCGATCTCAATCCGTTACAAGGAAATGCTTAGGCTGTTTTATATTGCCGCATCGGAACTTGCTCTAACCAACAAGAAAGGTGAGAAAAATGTGGAAAAAAATGACATCTTGGTATGCCCATTGGGATGAGGAATTATTAGGCGTTCTCGCGAACCCAAAAGCAATCGAACAGATTGATAGTCCATGGCGCCGCTGTCTTGCACGGCGTCTAGGCTCGCTTAGTCCAATTGAGCGCGCGCAACTTCGTGAGTTCTCTGTGTCATTCCGTGGTGCCAAGCTGTGGTGGGCTATCGCGAAGCTCTGCTTGTTGTTTAGCATGTTCGGATTGTTCTTGCAGTTGTTTCGCCCAAAGTTAGACTGGTGGGTGTTGGTTCTAGTCGCGAATCTCATCGGTTGGGCTTTAAGCTTTTCTTTGATTGGTATTTGGTTCAATTATCGACAAATTGCCAAACATCGGCTTCGTGTTTTATTGAGTGGCGCGCTGGGCGTCTGTGTGGGACTCTTAGGTGGGGCGATGGTCGGTGCCTTGATTAAGGGAAAAAATATCGTGCAGAGCATTGAGCAAGATGCGCCGAATGTCATCAAAGTCGCCCTGATCCTTGGGGTGATTTATGCACTACTCATTGGTATGGTGGCAGGTTGGCGGAACAAGAACTATGAAACGATTAATGCTCAGTTGGAATTAGAAGCCGAGCGTGAGAAGAATGCACGACAAGCCAGTGAATCCCAACTGCGCCTATTACGGGCACAGATTGAACCCCATTTCCTTTTTAATACCTTGGGCGCGGTGCAACAGTTGGCAGAACAAGGAGCACCGCAAGCCGCGCAACTGACAGCGAACTTGATTGTATTTTTGCGGGCAAGTATGAGTGAGATGCGTTCAGATCAAATTAGTCTTGCGGAAGAATTTCAATTAGTGCGTGCGTATCTTGAGGTCATGCAAGTAAGAATGGGGTCGCGTCTGGAATTCCATTTGGACTTACCACGCGATTTGGGCGACATAAAGCTTCCAAGTATGGTCTTGTTGACGCTCGCTGAGAATGCGATCAAGCATGGTATTGAACCATCGCTGCGTGGTGGATCCATTCAGATTTCAGCAAGCAAAATCGAAGACACCGTGGTGGTATTGGTGCAAGATAGTGGCATAGGTTTGAGTGATAAGCCGAGTACTGGAATCGGTCTCCAAAATGTACGAGATCGCTTGCGCTTGTTGTACGGTGCGCGAGCCGAGCTTGCTATCAGCGAAGTTGAGACGGGTGGCGTATTGGCGGAATTGCGCATGCCAATTATTCCACAAGGTGTTTAAATCAGAGTTTGAAGATCGAATTGATGAATGCAAACGCTCAGTTAACCACAGGAAAATTCATGAACATCAAAATCTTAATTGCAGAAGACGAACCCTTAATGCAAACGCGGCTCCGAACTCTCTTGGAAAAACTGTGGCCAGAAGCGAATATCGTCATGATTGCTGAAAATGGGAACGATGCTTGGGATGGTTTTTTAGAGCACCAACCAGAATTAGTTTTTCTTGATATTCGTATGCCTGGCTTGTCTGGTTTACAGGTTGCGCAAAAAATTGGTCATGCTGCGCATATTGTTTTCATTACCGCCTACGACCAATACGCGATTGAGGCATTCGAGGCAGGTGCGATAGATTACCTGCTTAAACCCGTACAAGAGGAACGTCTGGAAAAGTCCTTGCAAAGAGTTGAAATGAAATTGCGGTCTAACCCAGCAGATATCAGCGCAGTGTTGAAAAATTTGCAGGCGTTAATGCCGAGTCAAAAGCATGAAAGAATCAAGTGGATTAAAGCCAGTGTTGGTAAGCAAATTCGATTGATTGATGTCGACGACATCTTATTTTTTCAATCAGACACGAAATACACGCGCGTAGTATTGGCCGAGTTTGAAGCCTTGGTGCGAACCCCTTTGAAGGACTTATTGGAGGGTTTGGACACCGAACGATACTGGCAAGTGCATCGTTCCACAGTCGTGAATGTGAAAGCAATCGCTGCCGCAGAACGGCTGGATGCGGAACGCATGCAGCTATTAATCAAAGGACATGCCGAGAAGTTACTGGTTAGTAGAAACTTTACGCATCTCTTTCGAGACTAGAATAAGTGGTATTGTTTCTCAATGGAAATGATTTTGTTGAAAAAAGTTGCAAATCGACATAATTATTTATATTAATAAATAGCATTAAAAACATCTCCGTTTGTTTTTTACAACTCCAAAAAATATTTTTCAGACCACATTTAATTTAGTTTTCGTCTATGTAAACCAGCCTATTTTGACAAAAATTAGAATCCTCTACCCAAAAATTTTGTCTCGTACAAATTGATACGAATCGCTACACTTTTCATACAAATTCAGAACCCAAGAAGATTTGCGATGAATTGGGTCAGGTCGAACGTTCGGGGAGATCTTGTCGTCAAAAGCGGCAAGCATTGATTTCAAAATGGGTTGTTGAAGTCAATGTGAAAGGGGCCAGCTAGTCTGGCCGTTTTCGATAATTCAGTCTGTTCATAATTATTTAAAAATATTTGGGGAAAATTAATTATGGTAAAGCAGCAAAATAACGTAGTACGTCCAGCTTTAATCGCAATCTTAGTTGCCAGCGCCTTCAGTGCTCAGGCAGCAGATCGCGAAGTCTTCACTGGCTTTGGCAATGCAAGCATCGCCGGCATGGGTATCAAAGCAGGCGATTTGAAAGCAGAACGGAGCACGACTTACGCTAACGGTCTGAAAGTCACTCGCCATCAACAACTCTTCCAAGGTGTCCCAGTATGGAATGAAGCCGTGGTCGAGCACGTCGAAAAAAATGGTCGTTCGCATTTAACTGGCGCTCTCCTGCGCAATATCGATCGCGATCTGCCTACTATCCGCCCGATTTTCTCCAAAGCAGATGCGCTGATTCAAGCGAAAACAAAAGCACAAATTTTCGAGACAGAAAATGATCAAGTTAAAATGTATGTGAAACGCGGTGATAACGGTGTTGCACACTTGGTCTATGTTGTTTCATTTAACGCGACCAACACAGATGAGCCACGCCGTCCATTTACGATGTTGGATGCGAACACTGGTCAAGTATTGAGCCAATGGGAAGGTATTAACCATGCAAACGGCACGGGTCCTGGCGGCAATACGAAAACGGGTCAGTACGAGTTTGGTACGAAGTATGGCTATCTGAATGTGACACAAAGCGGCTCGACCTGTTCATTGAATAATACGAATGTTGCGACCTACAACATGAATTCTTTGACGAAGGTTCCTTCTGCGCCACATAGCTTTACTTGCCCACGTAACACCGTCAAAACGATTAATGGCGGCTACGCGCCAATGAATGATGCGCACTACTTCGGCGGTGTGGTCTTCAACATGTACCAAGCTTGGGTGGGTGTCCGCCCAATTAGCCAAAAATTGTTAATGCGTGTGCATTACAAACGTGCTTACGAAAATGCATTCTGGGATGGTACAGCGATGTATTTCGGTGATGGTGCGACCACGTTCTATCCTTTGGTTTCTCTGGACGTGACATCACACGAAGTGAGCCATGGCTTTACCGAACAAAATTCTGGTTTGGTGTATTCCGGTATGTCGGGTGGTATGAATGAAGCGTTTTCCGACATGGCGGGCGAGGCTGCCGAGTTCTACATGAAAGGCTCGAACGACTTCTTAGTCGGTAAAGAAATTTTCAAAGGATCAGGTGCGTTGCGTTACATGAATAATCCACCATTGGATGGCGCATCGATTGACAATGCGTCGAAATACACGAGCTCCTTAGATGTGCATTACTCTAGCGGTGTGTACAACAAGGCATTCTACTTGTTGGCTACAAAAACAGGATGGAATGTACAAAAAGCTTTCCAAGTGATGGCAGATGCAAATCGTTTGTATTGGACCGCAAACAGCACGTTTAACCAAGGCGCTTGTGGCGTTGAAAAAGCTGCGGTAAATCGTGGCTATGTTAAAGCGGATGTGACGGCAGCATTTTCAGCAGTCGGCGTTACTTGCACACCGTAATGTGAATCGCTATGTGTAAAAAAAGCCTGGTGCTTCACCAGGCTTTTTTTTATGGTGCGGCGAATCCATACAATTGACTTGCGATAGAGATGTAAAGAGGAATACCACATAGCAAATTCAGCGGAAAGGTTAAACCTAGAGACATGCCTATATAGAGACTAGGATTCGCTTCCGGTATGGCGTATCGAATGACGGCAGGCACCGCAATATAGGACGCGCTCGATGCTAGGACCATTAAGAGGATGGCATCACCGAGTGAAACTTGGCAGACCCATGCTAGCGATAGAGCGATCGCCGCATGGCATAGTGGCGCGACGACGGCAAATACCAGTATCCATGGTGACTGCTGGCGTAGCCCACTTAAGTTCCGGGCTGCCAATAATCCCATGTCGAGTAAGAAGAAGGCTAATAGTCCTTTGAATAGATCAACTGAGAATGGTCGCATGATTGCCTCTCCGGTCGCACCGCTGATGATCCCGATTAGTAAGGAACCAATTAGCAGCAATTGCGCGCCATCCGTCAGTGATTCATGGAGTAGCTTACTGATCGAGTGCGGTGAATCCGTGTGACTCGATGTTGCGCTTAGATTTCGATTGGCAGTCAGTTTTTGTCGTTGGCGGTTCGCGAAAAAGATCGCAATGATCATCGCGGGTGATTCCATTAATGCCATTGCTGCCGCCATATAGCCGCCAAAGTCGATATGTCTTTGTTCGAGTACCTGTGTCGCTGTAATAAAAGTGACCGCACTGACTGAACCATATGTTGCTGCAACCGCTGCGGCGTCGAAACTTGAAATAAACAGACGCAAAACTTGGTAAGCGAGTAAAGGAATAATAATGGCCAATCCAATTGCGCATGCAAGTGAGAGGATAACTTGATTCGTCATTCCCGTTTTTGCAATCGCAAATCCTCCCTTTAGTCCCAGCGCCATCAGCAAATACAGAGACAAAAAGCGTGATATGGCAGGCGGAATCTCTAAATTTGATCGACAAGCACCAGCGAAAAGTCCAAAAAGAAAAAATAATATGACAGGATCGGTAAAGCTCGGCATCTAAGTAATTCCTTCTAGCGTGTTGTGAGTGGGCGCGATTGTAGAGTGATCGTTGTATAGAGTAAAATCAATAATAATGATTGTTACCATAGACTAAATATGATGAATATCACTTTTCGACAGCTCAGAGTGTTACTCGCTGTGGCCGAATGTCGAAATATCACTGCTGCAGCGCATGCGTGCCACATTACCCAGCCTACCGTCTCGATGCAGTTAAAGGCCTTGGCTGAAGAGTTTGGTTTACCTTTGCACGAAGTGGTCGGGAAACAGGTTTATCTCACATCCGCAGGCGAGGCCGTAGTTCAGTCTGCGTTATTGTTGGAAAAGGAAATGAATTATCTCGAGCAAACACTGAACGCCCTAAAGGGTCACACGAAGGGGCAATTACGTGTCGCGGTGGTCAGCACGGCAAAATATTTCGTGCCACGAATGTTGGGGAATTTCTGCAAGCAATATCCAGAGATCGATATTGCCTTTGAAGTCTTGAATCGAGACGGGGTTGTGAATCGACTCAAGGCGAATGCGGATGACTTATATATTATGTCGATGCCGCCAAGTGATATGGATCTTGAGCGTCATCAATTTATGGAAAACCCACTTGTTTTGATTGCACCGCTAGACCATCGTTTTGCGAGCCGAAAACGCATCAAACTTGACCAAATCGAAAACGAACAATTTGTGCTACGTGAGGCTGGCTCAGGCACACGTATGGCATGCAATCGTTTTTTTGAAGCCCATCAACTCAAGCCCAAGATTCGTCTTGAGCTGGGCAGCAATGAGGCGATTAAGCAAGCTGTCGCTGGGGGCCTTGGCATCGCGGTGATTTCACGTCATGCTTTAAATCATCAACCTGCATCGGAAGGATTGGTGGTGTTGCCTGTTGCGGAATTTCCTATTCATTCGAATTGGTGGATTATCTACCCGCAGGGTAAGCGGTTGTCGCCTATCGCATCAGTTTTTTTTGAACATCTGCAAGACTGGGCTTAGGGATGGAATAGAGCGGATCTGATGAAAAATTTTCTTGCTACACCATACTATTGTGTGGCGCGCGCTATTGCCGTTTTATTTGTTTGCATTCGATGCGAGCGATAAATGTTTTAATTGCCGTATCTCCATTATCTGCGCTTCGGTCGTTCCTAGCGAGCGTGCGATGGCTAAATTTTCCATAGCCAAAGTCGGTTCATTCAGTTCGGCATAGGCGCGCGCAGCAAGCAAGTAAATTTGAGGGTTGGTTTGTTTCGTTCTGAGCGCATGGTCGATGGAGGACCGTGCGCGAGCGCTATGTCCGAGCGTTGCTTCGATGCAAGCTGCTTGAATCACCAACCAACTATCATTTGGACTACGTGCTAAACGCACGGACAACAGTTCGAGTGATCTCTGAAAAGCAGCATGCGCTTCTTGCGTGCGAGTTGGGTCAAGAATAAGCGCCTCAGCGAAGGAGTTCCAAACTTCGTAGCTCTGTGGATTCTGTTGTATGGATTTTTCGAATGCAGATAAGGCAATCGCCAGTTCGCCACGTGCGAACTGAGTTTGCCCTAAGCGTAGATACAACACCGCATCTGGACGTACTTGTAAGCCCTGTTGAAGTACTTGTAAGGCTTCTTCTTTACGGTTTAGGCCATCAAGCGTGGTTGCCAAGAAACCATACGAGAGTGTGACATCAGGGTGATGTTGAATACTCAGTCGAAACTGTTGTTCAGCTTCTGCGTGTTTGACCTGATTTAATAGCGCGACGCCCTTAAGATTAAGCAATAGCCAGTCGAACGGAAATTTTTTTAACGCTAAATCACTGGCTTGAATTGTTTTTTCGAATTGGCGCGATAATAACAAGACCCGAACTTCCGTTTGCCACGCGAGCAAATTGTCGGGTTGCAGTTCTTTTGCTTTACGCGCAGCTTTGATCGCCAATTCGAAATCTTGCCTTGGATCGAGCACCAAAGCGAGGGCGATCTGACTGACCGCGAGATTCGGGTTAAGACTTTGCGCAAGTTGCGAGCTGGCCTTTGCTTTGCCTAACCAGAATTCATCTGGATTGTTGCTACGGTAGCGGTAGCTATATACGATGGAAAGTCCAGCGATTGCAGCAGCATTGTTAGGATCACGTTCTAAAATACGATTGAAATGTTGGGTCGCCGCGTCTAGCATGGGCGGAAGGTCGTATCGTGCTAGTGCTCGCATGCCCAATTTAAATTCACGACTTGCGGAAAAAGGGATGAATGCTTGGAGTTTCCATTTCCAATCATCTGGTGCATTAAGAATAACACCACCCACCAATAATGCACCGCAAAGTGTGAAACCGACTTGCAAACGTCGCCTTTTATACCGTGCCGCTTGAAGTTGTTGCGACAATTGCTGCAGTTCGCTCCCAGACAAACTGCCGGAACCACCTTCGGCATCGATTTGCTGATTGCACGCCTCAATTAGGTCTTGATAGCTGATTCGATTGATTTCCTCTTCGCTTAGCATGGATAGAATCAGTTCTCGGATTGCTGGCGTGACGGCTGTTGGCCAGCTCCAATGCTCGGAATGTTGTTCGTCGTCAGGAATAATCCCGGTCAACATACGATAGAAAATCACCGCCAGCGCCCGGAGATTGTTAGGCCGATCGGAAGGCAATTTCGAAGTGAAGCTTGATAGCAAATTGAGAATTCTGATGTGCTGATTTTGGTCAATCAGAAGATGGTTAGCTTGGAGTGCAATATCCACTAATCCCGCGGCCTGTGCTTCCAGTAATGCCGCTGCAAGTTGTCGGATGTGCATTAGCGCGGCTAAGAGTTTGTTATGCCGCTGTGCAATCCATGTGTTGAGATCGGATCCCTGCACATACTCAGTAACGATGAAGGTAGAAGTGTCGCTGGCTTCTAAAGCGTGAATTTTTGCGAAAGCACGATGACTAAGTGAGGCTGCGATGCGCGCACGCTGCAGAAACACCGCCGTCTCTTCATTGTTTAAGCGGATCTCGGTAATCACAACTAAGCGATGTAGATGTTTGTCCCAAGCGCCGTAACTAATCCAATGAGGATGATCGGTCACCATGCGGAAACGCAACTCATAGTGTTGCAAGCTGAGCGGCAGGTCACGCATCATGGTATTGTCGTTGAGATCGTAGACTTCACTTGGCATGGTAACTCGTATGAAAAATACAATCTCACTTTATAAGACTGGGTTGGGGACTGGGGTTGCAAGCGCATGAAGGTCGCGAAGTGCGAGTGTGTAAGCTCAACCATATCATTGAAATGCATTGCTGTAGTTGATTTTTGTTCTTTGAGTTTGCTTTGCACGACGAATTGGATGTCGGGTCGATGCAATCTAAGCACTTTCTTTGAGCAACTGTAATAAAGCATCGGTATCGAGACGCCCACTTGTATCACCGCCTTCTAATAAACTATCCGCAAGATCACGTTTTTCCGCATGCAAAGCAATAATGCGCTCCTCGATGGTATCTTGGGTCACCAGTCGATAAACGGTGACCGGGCGTTGTTGTCCCATGCGGTGCGCACGATCTGATGCTTGATCTTCAACTGCTGGATTCCACCAAGGATCAAGGTGGATCACATAGTCTGCTGCCGTCAAATTGAGTCCAGTACCACCCGCTTTCAAGCTAATCAGGAAAATATCGCCCGAGCCCGCCTGAAATGCATCGACCCGTTTCTTTCTCTCGATTGCGGTGGTTCCGCCATCAAGGTATTGATAATCGATTCCTGCCTCGTCTAACCACGCGCGGACGATAGCAAGATGGTCGACAAATTGACTAAACACTAAGGCCTTGTGCCGATTCTCCAGAAGTTCTTGAATTGTGTGTTGCAAGACCGTGAGCTTGCTACCCGTCATCTGCGCGTTTTTTAGTACGAGTCTAGGGTGACAGCAAAACCTTCTAAGTTTCGTAATCTCGGCCAAGACCTGCATCGATTGGCCTGAATTGGGCTCGAGTTGTGCAATTTTATCGACTGCTTCCTGCCTGAGGGCCTCATATAAATGACGTTCTTCATCGCTTAAGGCCACCTGTAATTGAATTTCAGTTCGAGGCGGCAGCTCACTCAGTACTTGTGTTTTGGTGCGTCGTAGAATAAACGCTTGGATGAGTTTTTTGAGGTGAATCCGTGCCTCTTTGTCACCTTTCTCTATCGGTTGGCTAAACTTTTCGGTGAAGTGTTCTCGCGATCCAAGTAGACCCGGATTAATGAAACGGAAAAGATTCCACAACTCACCCAAGTGATTTTCAACCGGCGTACCACTTGCAATCATTTTGAAATTGGCTTGCAATGCCATCGCTGCTTGACTGCGTTTGGTCGCTGCATTCTTGATGACTTGGGCTTCATCTAAGACGATACTATGCCAATGCTGTGCTGCGAACGCTTCCGCATCTTGTTGTAGCATGCCATAGCTTGCAATCACGATATCGAATGGGCCAAGATGATCGAGTGTGCGATTGCGCTGATAGGCACGAATACGCAAGGTTGGTGCAAAGCGCGCGACTTCACTTTGCCAATTCATCGCAACGGAAATCGGCGCGATCACCAAGGCAGGTCCCTCTGGTGCTCGCGATACTAGCAGCGCGAGAGTTTGCACGGTTTTTCCTAGACCCATATCGTCTGCTAGACAAGCACCCACACCCCAATGCGCCAGTCTCGCCAGCCATCGAAAACCGTCTAGCTGATAGTCTCGTAATTGCGCTTGTAAAGTCGATGGAACTTGTGGCATGAATTCTGCGATGGATTCGATTCTGCTGATTTGATCGCGCCACGCTTGATCAGTTTTGAGTTCACCTACTTCGTTTGCGAGTTCCGTCAGTACACCCGCTGCGAGTGAATGGATCCGAATACCCTCTTTACCCTGGGCCTCGCCAAAACGTCGCAGCTCATCTAAACGTTTTCGAAATGTCTCTGTTAATGCGAGAAAATCATTGTCTCCTAATTTCAAGAAACGGCCTTTGCTGCTTTCTGCCATTTGTAGCAAGTCGCGTAAAGCCAGTACTCGACCATCGTCCAGACTCACCTCACCGCCGGCGACGAACCATTCGCCTTGCTTCTTTATACTGAGGCGCAGCTGACCTAAGGAACGTTGTCCTTGCAGACGGAAACGTTCCCCTTCAGGCCATACCAATTGTATTTCAGTATCAGGGAGTGACTTAAGTTCACTGAGTAGTTCTAGACACTGCTGCGGGTCTTGCCATTGCCATTCGTGATAGTCTTCTATCGCTTCTTGAAAAGTAGGGCAAGCAGCGATGATTGCCTGCATGCGTTTTTTCTCTTCTACCAAGTCACGGCGCGCTTGTACCGTTCCTCCTTCCACTTCACCAAATAAATTTGCGGCTCCCTTGCCCGGTGCAAACCAGGCACCTTCTGTCAGCGGTCGCACTAAGAGCTGTAGACGTAGTCCCTCCTTCAAGGGAAGGAGATGGGCGTAGATCGTAGTGTCAGCATCAATGGATTGAAATTGTTGTGCGAGTTCAGGTAGATCGGAATGAATTGTCAGGTGGGGGGCGATCGCAGCAATCACATCTACCAATTGGCCTTTCGCGGCAATTGGTACGGTCAGTCCGGTTCCCAGTATGCCTGCAATCTGCTTAATCTCCGAATTGGATGTATAAATTGCGAGCCGTGTTGGCGTTTCTTTTCGGATCACATAGGCTTGCTGCGTATGGATAGGCGGCTCCAATTGGAGACTGATGTGCTGATCTCTTTCTTTTAAAATCAAGGCGAGATCAGCACTGACGATATCGATCCTGACATCGGGAGCGTCACTCCAATAAACTTGAGGATGATTGACTAACAACGGTAAGGCGCGGTCGGTGTCAAGCTGGTATTCCGCTTGTCCATAGTAGTGGTCGCTACTTTTTTGTAGACATCCGAGGATTTGTTTATCTTGCAGACTCAAAAAGCCGAGTTTTTCTTGTTCTTGGACGAGGCGTCTAAGTGCGATAGGGCGCCCCTTACTCCACACGGCTTTCGCACTGCGTTTCTGTTCGCGAGGTTCGAGTGCAATGTCATCCTTGTGTAGGGTAAGTAGCCATATGAGGCGTTGGTCGGTACTGTCTTTCTGTTGCTGTTGTTGGCTTAGTTGACTTAATGCGGTCAACGCACGCTGCCAAGACTCTTCACGTTGCAATGCCAAATACAGAGGCCGCATTCGATGTTGGGTGTGCCAATTTGGGAGCTGCGCTGGTTCGCCGTATTGTTTCACGAGCAAGGCGTCAGTTTCTGCAGCTAGCCAGGTATAGCCATGTTGGGTGTAAAGCTGCAGTGCGGCCTTGAGTCGCGATAGCGCATCGTCGCGATTTGGTTCACTTTCCCAAAAAAGGGCGAGACCTTCGAACACAGTTTCGCTTCCGAGTTCGCGTTGTAAAACAAAACGTTTTGAAACCAGTGGCACGCCTTTTGCCAAATGATTGCTTAAGGCTTCTAGTAAATAATAGGTAAAGGCATCATTTTGCTTGATCCCTTCATCAACGTGCTCTTTCAGTTTCTTGCGATTTTCATCAGTGTCGATGGCGAGCAGGCAAACGCTATACAGTAGGCCGGTTAAATCCGATAAATGAATCTTGCGTTTGCCTGTCAGTTTTTTGATTGATTTGGCGATATCGTCGGTATGGGAAAGTGCTGTCGCATAGTCCATCGCGATGATCGCTTGTACAAAATGGAATACAGGTAAATGCGCCTCGCCACAGTGTGGTTGGAGAGTCTGGAGCGATGTAAAATCTCCTCGTAAAAACGTTTGCCAGATGAGATGTTCCACGACATAGTGAATGCCTTCACCTAGGCCAGTAAGATCTTGTAGCGTGTAGTTGTACGCCAACTGGCAATCGCTTGCATGCCAATTTGCTTGGTAAAACAAATCAGACAGAAGAACGCCACGAGTTAGCCCAGAAAACTGTTGGAAGATACTTTGCCCATCTGGATTTTCAAACAGACTTTCAGTGAGGGTCTTCTTTTCACCAGTGCGCGCTTCAAAGAAATGGTTTCGCCAGTATGCAATACCTTCAACGTCGTTGATTAAACATGAGAAAAATAATTCGCGACGACAAAATGCAGCGTTGTGCGTTTTCCAATGTTTGTATTCCTCACGTTTTCCAAGGATGACTCGAATACTTTCCACCCAATTTCGCACGTCGCTATGGGAAAGCAAATGTACAATTAAAGGCTCGCGCAGGCCGCTTGTCAGTGCATAGCCTTTCCCGCTGATTGCAATCACCAATTGTTTTTCGCACAGCACAGTGAGCTGATCACGCACTGCGATGACGCCAGGAACTTCGCCGCCTTTGCTGAAGGATTCTCGTCGCTGTAGCAGAAGTTCTAACATCACATTTTGACTTAAGGGGGCGTCGAATAATGCGAGTGCATACAGAAAGGGGAATTCTTGCGCTTCTAAGTGATCAAATCGCGACATGTGCTTAGGGTGAACGAAACAAAACAGGGTTGGCGTAAAAAGGCAAATTTTACCTGATTCATGCAGGTAACGAAGGCTCTGTCAGGACACCGCTTCGATGTTTGCTGGGCGGGTGCTTTGTCCACATGGTTTGTGCAAAATGTTAAATTTTTCGCAAACACGTATTTTAATTCGGCAGAACGCGCACGAAGTGACCGCTGGAGTAGACCGCTTCTGACTTGTCTCTTTTTTGATGCTGTTGAGCAATATATCGGTCTCGCTATATTGACCCAGTATCGACTTCAGTTCATCATTTTCTCACACGTCGCGCTTGTCTAGCAGTGAGAAAAGGATCGTTCATGAAGCTCCATACTAAGGCATTGATTATCGCCAGCATCGTCTTGATATTTTTATTGATCGTCATGGTGGTCGGTTTGACGACCGCAAAAAATGCAGCAAATAAAGACAATCGTGCACGTATCGAGCAAATTATGCGTAGTACATATTTGTCCATCGTGCAACTGGAAAATCTCGCGGCAGAGGGCAAGCTCAGTGAGATTCAGGCGAAAGAGATCGCGACACGGATCACACGCGAAAACAAATACCATGAATCAGAGTACTGTTTTGTTGTGGATGATGCGTTGAATTTTGTCGCCGCTCCACTTGATCCACAACTGCATGGCACCAGTTTTAACGAATTCAAAGATTCGGCAGGTGAAAGCGTCGGTAAGCTTGCGAAAGCTGCTCTGAAAAAATCGAATGGTCAATTAACAGATTACTGGTGGAAATCGACACGTGGCGATGTGACGGTGGAAATCTTATCTGTCGCAGTCGAAACTCCGCGTTGGCATTGGATAGTCGGGAACGGCGTCAGCTTCGCCGAAGCGGACAAGCGCTTTTGGGAAAATGGCAGATGGCTATTGATCGTTTGTATTGCCGCTGCAGCCTGTGTCGCAGCCATACTTTGGTTGAGTGCGCGTTCTTTACTGCGCGACCTTGGCGCAGAACCTGCCATCGTCACCGCGCGTTTGCAAGTGGTTGCGGAAGGCGATTTGCGACCCTCACTTGAAGACTATGACGGAATGCGGCCTGAGAGCGTCCTAGGTTCGGTAGAACGTATGCGTGAAGCCTTGCGAAGCATTCTTCTGACTGTCAATCAAAGTACGCAAAATATGCAAAGTGCCTGTCATGAGATTGCGACGGGAACACGCGATTTATCAGAGCGGACGGAGCATACAGCCTCTAGCCTGGAAGAAACTTCGGCGGCGATGGCGCAATTAAAAGAGTCCGTACAAGATAACGATCAAAACGCGCAACAAGCGCGGCAGCTCGCAGGACGTTCAGCCAATATCGCTGAAAATGGTGGACAATTGATGCAAGAAGTCATTGCCACGATGCGTGAAATTAACCAAGGCGCAGCCAAAATTCATGAAATTATTGGCGTGATCGATGGCATCGCATTTCAAACTAATATCTTGGCCTTAAATGCGGCAGTCGAAGCCGCGCGGGCTGGCGAACAAGGTCGTGGGTTTGCGGTAGTCGCGTCGGAAGTGCGTTCTTTGGCACAGAGGAGTGCGGCGGCGGCAAAAGAAATCAAAGCATTAATTACTGATTCAGGTGAGCAAGTGAACGCGGGTAGCCAATTGGTCGAATCGGCAGGGCAGACCATGAATGAGATTGTCGATTCTGGGCAGCAAGTGAACACCGTGGTGACAGAGATTAGCCATAGCACGCAAACGCAGGGACGTAGTATTACTGAGGTGAGTTCGGCAGTGAATCAACTCGATGATATGACACAACAAAATGCGGCATTGGTTGAGCAAGCGATGGCAGCGACCGAAAGCTTGAACGAACAGGCTGTGAAGCTGGCAGAACTGGTGTCGACGTTCAAATTGTAATAGCTGCCATCCATGGCCTCGTGTCGTCTGTCCTTATTCAACCATAATCATCCTTCGTTATCCCTAGTTATCCCTAGTTATCCCTAGTTATCATTGTGATGGGTTGATTCGTAGGGTAAGTGCACGAAGAAAGTGGTACCTTTTCCGAGCTCGGATTCAAAATGAATTCGGCCATGGTGTTTCGCAACGATTTTCTTGACGATATCGAGACCAAGTCCGCTACCTTCTCCGACTGCTTTTGTCGTGAAGAAAACGTCGAAAATTTTATTGCGGATGTTGTCAGGGATCCCCGATCCAGTATCACTCACGGAGACGACAGCTTCATTTTGGATTTTTTGTATCTTGATCGTTAAGGTTCCTGCATAGTCCATCGCCTGGAGTGCATTGTGAATGAGGTTGACCCAAACTTGAACTAATTCGTCTGGCCAGCATGATAAGGCTGGAATGTCGTCAAATTGACAGATTAATTCGGTGCCTTTGTTGATTTTGCTTTGATACAGAGTGAGTACCGTTTCCATCCCTTCACGCAGATCGACTGTCGTTTTTTCGTGATTTGTTCCTATTCGAGAAAAGGACTTGAATGCGAAGACAATCTTTGACACGCGATCGACTGCCACGTGGATATTTTGGGTACTATTGATGATCGCGCCTATATCTTGTGCAGCTTGGAATATTTGTTCTGATTCCGGATGTCTTAGCAGCGGCAGATATTGATCAACTTGATTATGTGCACGAATATGAACTAAAACACTGGCTTTGCGACGGCTGTCTTTGATTTCAAGGTCGTCGAGGCGGGTACTGCATTCGTTCACCAACTTGCGCTCCTCACGCGTGTTGAGTACATGATTATTGAGTTTTGCTTGCTTGATCAACTCTAAGAATAATTGTCGCGTTGGCTCGTCGAGTCGATACATTAATTCGGATAAATCAGATAGGACTGTATTGAGCGCATTCGTAATATTGTCACCACTCGATTTAATGGCACCAATCGGTGTGTTGATTTCGTGTGCGACATTCGCGACGAGTTGCCCAAGCGACGCCATTTTTTCTTGCTGTGCTAATTGTTTTTGCGCCTCGATCAAATGTCGGTGTGAATTCGAATTCGCAATGGCAATCGCCACATAGTTCGCGATTGCGCGTAGAAATTCCAGCTGATCGGGTGAATAAGCATTCGCTCGTGGACTTTGTACTGTCATACATCCGACCACTTCTTTTTCGACAAACAAGGGCAGGTAAACAATTGACTCAGTCGCTTTTCCAGAACGCACTGGAGCGATGTTTGGAACATAGTTGAGTAGTTCTTGAATGTTATTCGTAATGAGTTCGCGTTGATGCGTGACACACCAAACCGCCGGCCGATTTTGCTCTTCTAAGGTGTAATGGAATTGATCTTGGCGCAAGCCATCTTCCACCATATAGTCGACCTCGATCATGTGCGTGTGGTGATCTAAAAAACCAATCCCAAACACGTGCGCATCGACCCGCGCTAAGACTTGTTTATGAATCCGCTCAAATGCTTGCTCAATGTCAAGTGTGGCAGTGAGGCTTTGACCAATTTCGCCGAGATTCAGAATGTCCGAGGTGCGGGAGTCGACGAGTTTTTGTAGACTGCGCTTCTCAGCTTTTATTCGCGCGACACGCCAACGGTAAACACTATAGATGCTTGCACCGACGCTGATCAAAATGAGCGCGATGAACCATTTGGTCTGCCAAAATGCCGGGATCACTTGAATAGGAATAGTTAAAACAGTTTCACTCCAATCGCCGTTGCGATTACTGCCTTTCAGTTCTAATTGATATTCACCGGGCCATAGATTGCCGTAACTTGCCGTTCTATGTTGTGCATCCGTTTCTATCCAAGTATCTTGGTAGCCGAGGAGGCGATACGCATAGCGATTTTTTTCGGGTGAAGAGAAATCTAAACTCACATATTCGACTTCAAAATTACGTTGTTGAGGAAGCATGGAGATGCTGCTACCGTCGTGAAAGTCGTGTTGTTCAAGGCCATCAATTTTTAGACTGGTTGCCAATACCGTTGGTCGGTAATTCCAAGACTGAAATTGTTCTGGCTGTATGACGGCAACGCCTTTGGTTCCACCAAAAAGAAAGCGACCATCTCTGGTTCGCCAATAGGATGCAACCCACGCTGTTCCTAGGTCGATTCCATACAAACGATTCAGTTCAGTCAATTGATGTTGGTTTGGATCGTACATGAACCATTGCGTCCATATTCTACCAAGTCGATCTTCTAATAAATTCGCACCAAAATAGAGGCCGGGACGTCCAATTTTCGTACTGATGTGCTCGAAGCGAGCGTGTTGACCATCCCAGCTAGAGAGACGGTCGAGACCTTGTGCGGTATCGACCCAAAGTTGTCCCTTGCTATCAATCAGGAGACCATTCACTTCATTCGAACTTAAGCTTGCGGCATCCTGCAATTGATGTTGGATCTGCTGTAGCGATTGCGTATTGGTGTCGTAAACCCATAGCCCTGACTCGCTTCCTACCCATAATCGACCTTGTGAATCTTCAGCGAAGGAAGTGACATAGCTATTCATCGGCGCTCCGTCGTCGCCTTTGAATATTTGAAATCTTTGTTGGGTGGGCTGCCACAAGGCTAAGCCCAAGGTTGTGCCGACCCATAGATCTTGATTCTTACTGACAAACAAGCTGCGGATCTGATTGCTCGGCAGGCCGTTTTTGACCGTATATGTTCTCCATCGCTTGCTTTTGTAAGGCAAGCTCTGTAACCCAGATTGTCGAGTCCCTGCCCACAAGGTTTGGTCGTTGGATTCGGCTAAGGCTAAAACTGCCAGTGCAACGCTGGTATCCGGTTCTAGTGAACGGTTTCGATAGCCGTCGACTAGTCCCAAATATCGATCAAATACATCGATCCCATTTCCATCGGTGCCGAATAGCAAGCGTCCGTCACGCGTTTCGAGAATACTACGTACGTTGGAACGTGAGAGACCGTTAGCTTGGTTTGGACTAAAGCGTAGCATTTGCACCGCTTCTTGACTGTTATAGCGCTGCAGTCCACCGCCCCACGTGCCAACCCAAATAATCCCCGATCGATCTTTTAACATCGAGCCGACTTGGTCAAACGCAAGTGAACTCGACATCGCAGGATCATTTCGAATTCTCTGCAGAATCTCGCCAGTCTCTGTGCGAATGACGTAAATTCCATAGCCATAGCGGGATAGCCATACCTCGCCTGGACGCACTTGCGTGATAATGTCCACCACATTGTCTCCAAGCTTGCTGCCACCTAAGGTATCAAGCTTGATTGTCTTGCTTTGTTCTGTTTTAGGATCAAACCAAGCTGCGCCATCTTTGGCAAAGCCTATCCATATTTTGCCGTCATCCGCTTCATAGAGACTACGTACTTCGCGATCAATAAATGTATTGTCGTCCCCGCTGATGTGTTCAAACTGCTGACTGCCCGCCGCCAATTTTTGCAAGCCGCTTACCATGCCCACCCATAAGTTCCCTTTGCGATCCAGCATTATTGTGCGGACTTTGTCGTCGAGTAGACTATGTACTTCGTTATTCTGATGACGAAAGTTGCGAAGGATTTTGGAATCTTGGCTCAGGTGATGTAAGCCGTTATCGGTGCCCACTATCCATACCCCACCATCGCGCGCGCCACGAATTGCAATAACTGCCCCAATCTCTAATTTTGTGTTGCCGGTCGCCCCGTATGTCAACGGCGTGAATTTGGCAGTACGTGGATTAAAGATCGAGACTCCGCCACTCAATGTCCCAACCCATAGTCGATGATCGGGTGCTGCCCATAAACTTTTGACATAGTTACCCGACAAAGAATTTTTGTCGTGATCAAAATGGGTGTAAGTCGAAAAACGATAACCGTCATAGCTCACCAACCCCGCTTGTGTTCCTATCCAAATTAAGCCTCGGGTATCTTGCTCTAAAGCCGTCACAACATTGATCGGTAAAGAGTCTTCATTGCCGACGCGCTCGAAATAGCGTTGGGTAAAAGAAAATGCCTGTTTGGGGATGAGATGGTCAGTGTACGATTCAGGCGTAACTTTGTCTGAAGTCTTGCCTACTGAAGTTTGTCCATACGCAAAGCTAGTGACTAGACATATCAAAATGAATAGCTTGGACCTTTGTTGACGACGACACCGCAAAAAATGGATGATGTGGGCCAAGCCTAAGTGCAAACGAATCATGATGGTATTGCGTATCGTGATGAGTAAGGCTGAATTTGGGGTCATATTTGCGATAAAAATGTTAGCTTGAAAGCAAAAGGCCAAGTGTCCATAGTATCACCGCAAGGGGTTTCACAGATCTGAGTGTGGGCATTTCGTCATACCCCCCGAGATTATTTGAGTGTGTTTAGGCACAAGCTAAACACAGTGCTGCGCCTCTCCAGCTCTATGGATTCGTTGGATTTCTTCGCCACCAGCAATCACTTCCATGTTTCCGTACGTCAAATCTTTCTTGCAGTGCTGATTGAATTCAGGAATACTTTTATGACAGTTTTCGAATCGGGTACCTGCCGCCTCATTTGACTGAGGCAGTTTGATAGTGGATAGGATCGATGAGCGAGAGTCCAATCATTTTGTGTGTGGATGATGACACCACGGTTCTGGTGGCCTTACGTACGCTGCTGAGCCATGCATTTGGCAATCGCTACGTAATCGAAATCGCCGAATCAGGCGCAGAGGCTCTAGAAATTCTCGATGATCTGGAGCAGCAAGGAAAACAACTGAGCATTGTGATCTCTGACTTCATTATGCCGGGCATGCGTGGCGATGAATTGTTAATCAGCTTGCATCAACGGAGTCCTCAAACTATTACCATTATGTTGACGGGCCAGAGTGATTTTGAGGGAGTAAAAAAGGCCATCAATCAAGCCAATTTATATCGCTTCCTCGAAAAGCCATTTAATCACGATGATATTATTTTGACGGTCAAGTCCGCGTTTCTAGCCTATGAACATGAACGGACTTTGACCCAGCAAAACACCCAGTTGCGACAACTAAATATTGAATTAGAAACGATGTTGAAGCAAGTGCAAGAATCGGAACGCTTGCTAGAGGAACGCGTGCTACAACGTACACATGAGCTCGACGAAAAAAATCATGCACTCCAGCAGGCTTTACGCACTTTAGAAGATGTAGAAAGAATTGCCCGACACGACCTAAAGACGCCACTCGTGAGTATTTCCGCAGCGCCGGGATTATTGCGGGCAGGGCGTACCTTGAGTGCGCACGAGGAAGAAATCCTTAGCATGATAGAGAGTGCATCGAATCGTGCTTTAAGTATGGTAAATCTGTCTTTGGACTTGTTTCGGATGGAAAGCGGTAGTTATGTTTTTCGCCCAAGTTCGGTCGACTTGTTGAGTCTGGCGTCGAGTATCGTATTGGGCTTGAGCGCACAAGCGATGTCCAAGGGAATCCAATTGCATGTGGAAGCGGAGGGTGAGAATTTCTTTGTCGAAGCGGATGACTCCTTGTGCTATTCCATCTTAGGGAATCTAACCAAGAATGCTATCGAGGCAGCACCTGAGAATTCCGATGTGGAATTACGTTTAATCAAGGGAGAATGGATCGAACTGCGCATTCATAATGCCGGTGCAGTGCCGCTCGCTTTGCGTGAGAATTTTTTTGCGAAGTATGCGACTGCAGGAAAATCTGGAGGGACGGGCTTAGGCACCTACTCTTCCCATTTGCTAGCGACTGTTCAGGGGGGGCAATTGCATATGCAGACTTCGGATGATGAGGGGACGACGCTGACCTTGTGCTTAAAACATGCATCACTTCCGCTTAAGTCCAATCAAATTGTTGGCAATTCTGGACGTCTTGAACAAGCTTTATCGTCTGCCGCAGATCGAAGCGAAACACAAGGCATAACAAGGGTTCTTTTGGTTGATGACGATGATTTTAATCAAATGGTCATGGCAGATTATATCGAACAAGCGAATTACGAACTGGATTCTGCAATTAATGGGCGCATGGCTTTGGATCGGGTGGCGAGCAAGAGGCCTGATGTGATTATTCTTGACTTAGAAATGCCGATCATGGGTGGGATTGAAGCCCTGCGCTTAATTCGACAATTTCAAATGCAAGCAAAACAAGAGCCCAGTTTTATTATTGCCTATTCGGGCAATGATGACGACCTTAGTCGACAGTCCTATCTCGATATCGGGTTTGATGCCTGTCTCTCCAAACCATCAAGTCGCGAGGAAGTCGTTTGCATGTTAGCGCGTGCATGCCAATCGTATTGCCAGCAAATCGCTTAAGCTTGCATGCGATTAAAGGTTCTTCTTGAGAGACCGCAGCTTGCCAACGATACCCGTGGGAAAAAAGTATACCGAGAGAACAAACAAGATGCCCAACCACAGCATCCACCGATCTGGATGCAGAATTTGCGCGAATACAGGATAATCAACTAATGCCTCTGATCCTTGTGCCATCAATGACTTGAGATAATTCTGTGCGAGGATAAACAATGCGGCCCCCACCACGGCGCCATATAAAGTTCCCATTCCTCCGATCACAACGATCAATAGAATATCGGTCATGACTTCAAAACTTAACATCGTCTTAGGACCAACGTAACGCAGCCAAAGCGCCATCAGCGCGCCAGCGGCGGCAGCGATTAGTGCGGCGAGGCAGTTTGCCATGACTCGATAGTACACAGTACGATAGCCAAGCGCTTCCGCGCGAAATTCGTTTTCTCGTATTGCTTGGAGTACGCGTCCGAAAGGGGAGTTGACAACCCGCAGCAAAAACAAAAAGAGAAGCAAACAAGCGAAGAAGACGATGTAATACGTGATGATTTTCCCATCTATTGTTTTGCCCCAGAAGGTTTGCTCAAACAATTGAAAGCCTGGCGTTAAGATTTCAGGAACTCGAAATGTTTTGCCATCCTCGCCGCCGGTGAAATCGGATAACTGCGAGGCGAGTACTGCGAATGAAGATGCGACCGCGAGCGTAATCATTGAATAAAAAATAGCTCGTACACGCAAGGCAAACATTCCGATAATCAAGGCAAGGGCGATGGTCAGAACCGCAGCGAGCGACAGTCCTATCAACATTCCACTCCAACTGGGTGTCTCGCTAGAGAGTGCGAGGCCGACCCCATACGCACCGATTCCAAAGAACATCGTATGCGCAAAGGAAACAATACCGGTATAGCCTAATAGCAGGTCATACGATGCGACCAAAATGACGTACACACAAATGGTTGCCGCGGTATTGAGTGGACGTGCGCCGCTTGTGATAAATGGTGCACTGAGCAAGCCCAAGAAAATAGCCAGTAAGATAATCGATAGGATCCGGCTGCGTGGAAAATCATCCGATAAGAGCGAGCGCAAAAAATTCATAAATGGCTTTCAATACTTCAGAAATCGTTGTGGTGATAAAAAAGAATTAGGCGCTACGTCGTCCAACTGAGTAGAGCCCTGCGGGACGCCACAATAGTATGAGCATCATCAATCCGATATTCGACACCAATGCCAGTTTAGGTGCGAGAAAACCAGCATAATTGCTGACTAGTGCCATGAGTAGTGCTCCGATAAAGCAACCACTGACGGAACCCAGTCCGCCGATGATCACAACGATGAAAATCATAACCATGATCTCGCCGCCCATCGCAGCCGTTAAGGTTTCTTTGTACAAGCCCCACATCACGCCACCTAAACCGGCTAATGCGGAACCAGCGGCAAAGACTGCGACAAATAATCGACGAATACGATAGCCGAGTGCTTCGACCATCTCGCCATTTTCTACCCCTGCGCGTATCAGCAAGCCTAGTTTGCTGCGATTTAAAATAAGAAACATACTGATGAATACCAAGAGACCGACGATCACAGCAACCAGTCGATACTTTTCTAATGCCGCATCACCGACGAAGATGGCGCCACGCAAGCTTTCAGGTAAAGGGAGGGGAATTTGTTCTGCGCCCCAGATAACACCAATAATTTGTTCGGCAACAATCATTCCGCCCATGGTGATGAGAATCTGTTTTAGATGTTGACCATAAACTGGACGGATAATGATGCGCTCAAATGCCCAACCTAGTGCCGCTGTGATCAGCATCGCTACCAACATTGCTAAGCCAAGAACGCTCAGATTCATCGCTAAGGAATCGATTTCTAGCCAGCCTTTGAGTGGCAGTAAGACCATGGTTGCGGTATAGGCGCCCACCGCGACGAAGGCCCCATGTCCAAAATTGAGCACATCCATTAAGCCGAACACGAGGGTTAAACCACTCGCCATAATGAAAATCATCATTCCCATTGCCAAACCTGCGACCGTGAGTGTAAGCCAAGTTGGGAAGCTGCCAATTAACGGTAGCATGCAGATTGTCAGCGCTGGCACAAGTAGCAAGGGCGTGAGGTCGCGAGGGAGTCGTGGCAAATCGGTATTACTCATACGAAGTTCCTGAAATTGGAGTGTTAACAAAGTCCGGTACGGATTTCTTTGTCCTCATTGGTGACTGGAAAGCGATAAGCCTAGTAACTTCTGTTGTAGCTCTTCGTTCTCTGCTAAGTCTTGCATGCGCCCTGCGTGAACGATTCTGCCATCATCCATGATGGCGACGGTGTCGCCGAGATGCCGTACAAAATTAAAATTCTGCTCCACCAGCAAGATACTAGTTTGGTTCTTTTTTAAATCATTAAAGGCTGCAATTAGACTTTCAATGATGGCAGGGGCTAAACCCTTGGTCGGTTCGTCGACCAGTAATAATTGGCGTGGCTCGATGATAGCGCGGGCGATCGCAACCATTTGTTTTTGGCCGCCAGATAAATTCCCAGCAGGGTAGTTCCAGAATTTTTTTAAGGCGGGAAAGAAGTTAAAAATCCACTCGAGTCGCGCAGGATCCATCGGTCCGTTACGCGCTGCCAAATGCAAATTCTCTTTCACAGTCAAGTCTGAGAAAATCGCCATGCTTTCAGGAACGTACGCGATTCCTTTTCTTGCGATCTCCGGGGTTGCTCGATTTTGAATTGCTTGCCCGTGAAAGTGAATACTTCCTTGACTTGCTTGCCATAAGCCCATAATGGTACGTAATGTCGTTGTTTTGCCAGCACCATTGCGCCCCAATAAAACGGTTAGCCCTCCACGCGGAACGCTGAGATTCACACCTTGTAAAATGTGGTACTCGCCGATATGGGTGTGTACATTCTCTAATTCGAGAATGGCGCTGGGGTGTGCTTCTTGCACTAATCCACTCATGCCTTCGCTCCTTTACCCAAATACGCTTCTTGAACGATCGCTGACGCCATGACAGTGCTCGGTTCGCCATCAGCAACGAGCGTACCATTGTGAAGAACGATGATACGATCGGCTAGCGCACGCACGACATCCATTTTGTGCTCGACTAATAAGATCGTTTTCTTTTTTTCTGCTTTGACCTGATGTATCAAGTCTAAAACGACAGGGACTTCATCGACACTCATGCCAGCCGTAGGCTCGTCGAACATCATGACTTCGGGTTCTAAAGCAAGTAACAGTGCAACTTCAAGCTTGCGCTTGTCTCCATGCGACAGCGTCAGCACTCTGTCATGTTGGCGATCTGCCAGTGCAACGCGTTCCAAGTAGTGCATCGCTTGTTGCATTAACTCGGTATGGTTTGACCACAATGAAAATAGCTTAAAACCGATGCCGGTACGACTTTGAACAGCAAGTCGGACATTCTCGAGAACCGAAAGATGTGGAAACAAATTGGTCAATTGAAATGCACGGCCAATACCAACGCGGCAGCGATGTGCCGCGCCCGTTGCTGTAATATCTTTGCCAAACAATTTTACCGTTCCCGAACTCGCCGCTAACTGGCCAGAGATCAGATTAAAGTAAGTCGTTTTACCCGCGCCATTGGGACCAACGATGACAGTCAATGTGCCCGGGTAGAAATCCGCCGTGACCTGATTGACTGCGATGTGGCCACCAAAGCGAATACACAAGTCGCGCGTACTGAGCGACGCTGTGGCTGGCACGGGCTGGACGAAGCTGCCGTCTGACTTAGTGGAAATAGTGTGACTATCAACCATAGGGTTTTCGGTTTGTTGCATGTGAAAATCTGAGCGTTTTTTTAGCGTTTGTTTTTGACGGGAACAGGGATCTCACTCGCAGGAATTTCTCTGACCAATTCTAACAAGTCCCATTCGTTCTTCTGATCTTTCTTGATCTTGAAGTGATACATCACCTGCAATGCTTGATGATCCTCTTTACGGAAGCTCATTTTTCCTTTAGGTGTCTCAAACTCCATTCCCTCCATCGCCGCAATCAATTTTTCAGTGTTGTTTGATTGCGCCTTGTTCAGTGCGGTGTAGACCGCGCTGGCAGCTGCGAATCCCCCCGCAGTGAAGAAATCAGGCGGTGCTTTAAAGCGTTTGGTATGTTCAGCTACGAGCCAGTCATTCATCTTATTCTTTGGAAAATCATAGTAGTAATAGATCGTACCTTGAGTCCCAGCATAGGATTTCCATAATTTCATTACGGGTAAAAT
This sequence comes from Affinundibacterium fentianense, assembly GCF_018139545.1. Classification (GTDB taxonomy): domain Bacteria; phylum Pseudomonadota; class Gammaproteobacteria; order Burkholderiales; family Burkholderiaceae_D; genus Undibacterium; species Undibacterium fentianense. Next base: position 242,040 of record NZ_JAGSPJ010000007.1, read on the forward strand.
ATTGCCACCCGGTGCGAGATTAATCCCGAAGCGTTCCGGCTTTAAGTCGGCTAATTTATTCATCGGACTAGGACCCGCCCACACGATCTGCAATAGACGTGGCTCTGGCTTGTTTTTGAGTGCATCGAATATGCGTTGTGCGGGCGCAGTGAAGTCAGTTGTTGTTTGTGCTGCGTATTCTTCGTGGATAACTTTTGCTTTGGAACCGGCGGTGGCCAAGGCTTCTTTAGCTGCTTTGATCGCATCGCGGCCAAAGGCATTGTCCTGACTTAAAAATGCGATACTCCCGCCCGACTTAATTGTGCTGGCTGCGGCCAATGCATCTTGCATAGAATTGCGGCTGGTACGGAAAATGTAACGATTCCACTTTTCACCTGTAATCGCATCAGCAACGGCTGGTTCGACTATCAAAATCTTTTTGTATTCCTCTGCCACTGGTAACATCGCGAGGGCGGAGCCGGATGAACTAGTTCCGACCGCGATATCGACTTTATCGTCGCCATAGGCTTCAGCTAATAACGCGCGCCCCATATCTGGCTTGCTTTGGTCATCTTTCACGATGACTTTGATTTTCTTTCCGTTCAACTCCATTTTGCCGCCGGTTAGGTATTCTAAGCCCATCATAAAACCGGTTTCAGTCTCTTTGGCATACGCTTCAAGAGCGCCAGTTTTTCCCGCAATTAAAGCGACTTTGATGTCTTGCGCTAGCACATTGCCAGCGACCAAAATGGGACTGACTAAAGCTCCGATAGCAAAGGTGATTTTTGTTAATTTACGACGGGCCAGATTGGTTTGATGCGTATTGCGAATGAGTCGGGTATGCATATCTTTCCTTCTATTTTAATGTGCCAGCTAGGGGCACGTGATATGGTTTGCTTGGACTAGTTTTCTTTAGGCTAGTTTCTCTAAAAATGTTTGTATTGCTTGTTTTGCTGCTTGTTCGGTCAGCATAGGGGCATGACCGACTTCGGGTACTTCGACATAGTCTAAATTCGGAGCCATTTGACGCATCATCTCGGCTTGCGTTGGCTCTAATAAATCAGAGATGGCACCGCGGACGAGAAGGCATGGTCGGCGTTTGGTCAGGCGTCGAAACGCCCAGCGGATCAGCCACGAGGTGGCCTTAAGTTTTCCGGTTTTTAAGGGCATTGCAATCAAGGGATCATACTGCAATTCTAATTGGCCTTGCGGATTCATTGCGAAGGCGCGTCGCGCCCATTTATCCCATTCCGCATCGCTGTTGTTGGGAAAAGCAGATTGGTTGATCTCTTTGATATAGGTGCGCGCCTCATCCCAGTTTTGGAAGCGATTTCCACCACCAGCGTAAGAGGCAATGCGGTTTAGGCCTTTGACCGATAGTACAGGTCCAACGTCATTTAAAATCGCTGCGGCGATCAGACCTTGCTTGCGTAAGGCGAGCGTCATGGTAATCAAGCCACCCATCGAGGTACCGATGAAAATTGCTTGGGATATTTGTAAATGCTGACAGAGACTAACGATATCGTTCGCATAAACCCAAGGGTGGTAGTGATCCACCTTGACAGCATGCTCCGACTTGCCGCGACCTCGCACATCAACGGCGATCACGCGTCGACCCAGCGAAGCGAGCCAAGGAGCAAGTTCATCAAAATCGGCTGAATTGCGCGTTAATCCGTGAATGCAAACCACTGGCAATGAGGATTTGGCTTGTTGCATTGGATAGTCGCGTGCATAAAGTCGCAAGCCGTCCTTGCTAGTGAAATAAATGTCTTTGAAATCGCTCACGATGAACAAGCCCTGATTGAGTGTGAGTGTGGTCTTAATTGTACGATGACGTAATGTATTAAGTCTGATTGGAATGAACAGTACTTAAAAAAACGGCCAGTCTAGTTTGGGACTGGCCGCAAACTTCCTAAAACATGGTGTTGAACCGAGGTCGCGTTTGCATACCAGAAATGCGTCTCGGCTCTGTTTTAGAAACTCTTAGAAACGGTAGTCCAGTGTCAGCGTATAGGTTCGTGGATTTCCGTAGAATGCTGTAGTACTACCTTCACCCAAAGTAGGGAATAAGTAACCTGCAACTTTGTAACGCGCATCATTCAAGTTTTTGCCATGTAAGCCCACACGCACGCGGCCATCGGTACGAGTCCATACCAAACTTGCATCAAACAAGTTGTAGCTGTCTTGATCCAAGATCGGGGTTGGTGTTTCGAACTGATAAGTTTTGCCGCGGAAAGCGACGCTGCTGCTCAAAGTCAGTTTGCCGCCATTCCCTAGCATTGCCATATCCCAATCGTAGCTAGCACGAATACTTGCTGTCTGTTTGGGTGTGTTTTGGAAGACGCGTTGTGATGCCACGTCGATATTGCCTGCGCCAACGTATTTCGTATATTTTGCATCAATATAGCTCAGCATTCCTGACAAGCTAAAGGCATCGGTGACGCGTGCGGTCGCTTCAATTTCGATCCCGTCAATTTTCGCCTTGCCGGCATTTGTCGTTACACCAGCAAAACTATCATCTTTGCCGTCACCATTCGTATCGATTGCGACGGAACCAGGGATTTGAACATCTTGATAATCGCTATGGAACACCGCAACGTTTGTGAACACCGTATTCTTTGCGAATGCAGATTTCAAACCGAGTTCGAATGTGCTAATTTTTTCTGGTAGGAAGCCTTGTTTTGCTTTGTCGACAGTGAGTTTCGTCCCGACCAAATTCAAGCGCGGATCGAAACCACCACCTTTGAAGCCTTCAGTCCAAGATGCATAGACGTTCTGATCTGCACTGGCTTTCCAACCGAGCGAGATGCGTGGGGTGAATTTTTTGTCTTCACGACTGAGATCGGCTTTGCTGAGATTGGTGTCGGTACGGAATAAGACTGCCGCAGGATTACCCATGCCTGGTGAACCAGCTGTGCCTAAATAGATTTGGCGCAAGATACTCGCTTCACGTTTGTCGACGGTGTAGCGGCCACCAATGGACAAGCTCAGGTCTTTACTCAAATCAAAACTGGCGTCGGCAAATGCAGCCCAAGCCTTGGTATCGATATCCCCCTCGGTGAATGTCGAGGTGCCGAGCAATCGTACATCAAATTTGTCATACGCATTCGCATCGATGTAGTAGACACCTGCGACACCTTGGAATGCTTTGCCGGTGTATGTCAGTTGAAACTCTTGGCTGAATTGTTTGTTTTTGTACAGCGCAGGAACGTCAAAGTCGACTTTGTTTAAGGAGTCGAAATCGATTGGTGCGTAGGAAGTATCATGGCGTGAAGCTGTGACAGATTTGAACATCAAATCTGGCTGCACTTGGTATTCCACCAAAGCGGAAACACCAGTTTGTGTTACTTGCTGTTTGTGACCCAGTGCAGTATTCAAGTTGGCACGAGTGTCATAGACGTTATCGAGCACTGGCGCATTACTGATTTTACCAACAGTTAGACGATGACCATGTTTTGGATTCGAATCATCCTGTGAAGTATCTGCTGAAATGCGAATGAATAGATCACTGTTCGGCATAAACTCTGCACTCAAACGCGCTGCGGAGACGTCTTTGTTGTAGTTATCTTCACCGGTTGCGAGATTCGTCCCAAAACCATTCCGCTTGAATTTTGCCAGCGTACCGCCAACCCGCACCGTATCAGACAGTGCCGTGCTCGCTGTGAAAACGCCGTCCATCTGACCGTAGCTACCCACTGATGCCTTCAAACGCATATCGGTTGCAGGACCCATTTTACGGGTGACATACTTAACCGCGCCGCCTATCGTGTTGCGACCATACAATGTCCCTTGTGGTCCCCGTAAGACTTCGACGCGTTCAACATCGTAGATGTCGGCGACCGCACCTTGTGGGCGCGCCAAATAAATATCGTCAAGATAGATACCAACACCGGATTCAAAACCAGCTAAGGGATCTTGTTGACCAACGCCACGCATAAAGGACGTCAATGTTGAGTTCGTTCCGCGAGAGGCGCTTAATGTCGTGTTCGGCAAGGTGAGTGCAAGACCAGTCACGTCAGCAACCCCAGCTTTAGAAATTTGATCCGCGCTGTAGGCAGTGACCGAAACAGGCACGTCTTGTAGTGTCTCTTCACGGCGACGTGCGCTAACGACAACTTTAGCGACTGAAGTCTCATCGTTCGCTTTAGCTGTGTTGTCGGTTGATTGGGCGAAAGCATAGCTAACACTGCTACCATAGATTGCGAGGACGGCAGCCGCTGAGCGGGTCAGAAAGACGAGTTTCGCTTTAGATTGTTTTGATGAGTTCATGTGTGTCTCCAGGATGGTCGATATTGTTGTAGCTCGATCAAACCGACGCTGGCAATACAGTGCAACTGGCGGCTTATCGATGTGGTCTTGCGGTTTCTTCTATTTCAGGTGGTATGCAAATGCATCATCACGGAAATCAGTTTGTCCGAATTCAAAGCGCTTAGAAACAGGTGACTTTGCCAACCCACTGTGCAAAAATGCACAGTAGTGCCATTTAATTAATAAAAAGTCCTGTTTGATGAAAATGTAGGCATAAAACCCGATTTTCTCGACATTGATGCGCCACTATTGTGCGATGCAGCATGTATCGCGCACGTGGTAAGTGCGCAACAAAGTGAACAATGCGCTAATTCGGCGCATTTTTTACTTAACGAAAGACTATTTAATGGCAAAAACAAGAGAATTGCCAAACTTATGTGCTTTGATGCACAATCAATTTTCTGAGGTGCCCAAGCGATATTGGTAAGGTAGTCTTACTTTGTTGAATGAACGATCCTCGTGATAAGTATGGTGCAACAAAGTTGTCCGATCAACGAGTGAGAATATGAGGAATGAAAAGTGACGACGATGAATACTTTGCCAGAATGGACTGATCTACGGTATTTCCTTGAGTTAGCACGTTCGGGCACCTTATCTGGAACTTCGCGGCGTTTAGCGGTCGAACATACCACGGTTGCGCGTCGTATTGATCGCCTTGAAGAGCAACTCGGTGCGACATTGTTTGATCGTAGCCGTGAAGGCTATCAACTAACAGAAATGGGCCTAGCTTTACTTCCGCATGCCGAAGCAATGGAGAGCGCGGTGACAGCAGCGCAGGATGAATTAACTGGTGCGCAAATATCCGTGCGAGGAATTGTTCGATTAGGTGTTCCCGAAATTTTTGGTTCGCGCATTGTCGCTCCGGCCCTCGTTGAGCTGTTGCAGGCGCATCCAGACCTCAGTGTTGATTTACTTTTATTGCCGCGCTTTGCGAATTTGGCGAATCGTGAAGCGGACCTTGGTGTGATGCTAGATCCACCTAGCACAGGGCGATATATGGTGACTCGTTTGGCGAGTTTTCGGATGTACATTTATGGAGCGCCCTCATACCTTGCCAAGCATCCTCCGATCAAGGTACATGCAGATTTGATGCAGCATGACTTTGTCGATTATGTGCAGGATCGACTGGCCAGTAGCGGCTTAAATTATATGGGCGAATTGGGCTTTACTCCGCATCGACGTATGTGCTGTACAAGTCTCGCCGCACAGTGCGAGGCAGCAGCATTGGGCTTGGGCCTCATTTTGGCACCCCCCTACGCGGTTCCAAACGATGGGCGTTTGGTGCGCGTATTGGAAAATCATTTCTATGCGGAGCGCTCGTTCTGTTTAGTTGCGCCGACCGATTTGTATCGCTTGCAAAGGGTTCGAGTCGTGTGGAATCTGTTACGAGATTTGGCAGAAAAAAATCCCGCTCTGTTTATTATTCCTGAGTCGAGATAAGCACGCCTCTTAGCAAAGGAGAATCGGACCACATTTTGCCCTGACGAGAATGATTTATTCATTTTACAATGCAGGCTCTAACTTGAAGTCCTTCGTTAAAGCTAGCCATGTCCGCTTTCCATCATACGTCGCGTATTCTGAAGCACTGCCGCAATTGGGTCAGTACCCACCGCTGGCGCGCATTTTGCGCCGCTGCACTCAGTCTACTTTTGTTGCTAGACCAAGTTTTTCCACCGCCGATTCCTGACGATGAACCCGGTCTGGTGGTGGTGGCACGCGATGGGACTCCCTTACGCGCTTGGCCCGACGCCGATGGTGTCTGGCGTTTTCCCGTGACCCCAGACAAAGTGTCGAAAAATTATATTGATGCCTTATTGACCTATGAAGACCGATGGTTTTACTGGCATCCCGGCGTGAATCCCTTGGCCTTGAGTCGCGCTGCGTGGCAGTGGCTGACAAACGGCGAGATCGTATCGGGTGGCTCAACACTCAGTATGCAAGTAGCACGGGCGATCGAGCCTGTCCCGCGCAGTGTATCTGGTAAATTGCGACAAATTGCTAGGGCATTGCAATTGGAACTCCGTTTATCCAAAAATGAAATCCTCACGCTCTATTTGAATCACGCCCCGATGGGGGGGATTGTTGAAGGCGTGGAAATGGCCAGCCGAAGCTATCTCGGCAAGAGTGCTATTCAGTTGTCTGCTGCGGAGGCTGCGCTATTGGTTGTCCTGCCCCAAGCCCCGTCCCGTTTGCGACCCGATCGCCATCCTCTCAAAGCGCAACAATATCGCGATAAAGTTTTACACCGAATGGCGCAGCTAAAACATTGGACCCAAGCGGAAGTCGAGGATGCGCTCATCGAGAAAGTGGGGGCAAACCCACCCCGCCTAGCATGGCTTGCTCCGCTTGCGGCAGAACGTCTGCGTCAAGTGGCGCAGCGCCAATCGAAAATCAATCGTAAAAAAACGCGGGGATCGGTGGACTTGCGAGCAACGATAGTGCAATCCACTTTAGATCGCGAGATACAAACAATATTGGAACGGATGTTAGCGGATAAGGTTGACCAGCTGCCACGCTTTGTGTCGATGGCAGCCTTGGTAATCGATAGCAAAAATTTAGAGATTTTGGGCTATGCGGGTTCGGCTGACTTTCATGATGAACGTCGATTTAGTCACGTTGATATGGTGCGAGGTATCCGTTCGCCCGGATCTACTTTGAAGCCGTTTCTGTATGCGATGGCTTTGGATGATGGTTTGATTCATTCCGAAAGTCTGTTAGCTGACACCCCACAATCGTTCAGTGGCTATGATCCAGGCAACTTTCAAGCAAGTTTCTCCGGACCTGTGAGTGTCTCGGAAGCGTTGCAACGGTCTTTGAATGTGCCCGCAGTGGACGTGCTCGATCGGATTGGGTCAAGTCGCTTTACTGCGAGATTATCGAGTGCGGGCTTGCGCTTACGCCTGCCCAAAGAAGCGACACCCAATTTGAGTGTGATATTGGGGGGCGCGGGAACAAGCCTAGAAGAATTGGTCGGCGCTTATCGTTCTTTAGCGATGCAAGGAATGGCGGGAACGCCCCGTATCACACCGAATGCACCGATGCACGAGGCGCGCATGATGAGTGCGGGTGCCGCCTTTATCATACGCAGTATTTTGGAAGGCGGCGGGCATCCGGATCAACCATTTGTTGAGAATGATGGTAGCGGTGTTCGACTCGCATGGAAGACCGGCACGAGTTATGGATTTCGTGATGCCTGGGCAGTAGGTGTCAGTGGCCGATATACCTTGGGGGTATGGGTTGGCCGCCCAGATGGAACTCCAAACCCTGGATTTTTTGGCGCGAATGTTGCTGCGCCATTATTGCAGCAAATTGCATACGCTCTGCCGCGCAGCACACCAATCAGTCAAAAGGTGCCAGACGAAGTGAGTACAGCGCAAATTTGTTGGCCTCTCGGTGTTGCCGCTGAACAAACCTCTGCGAAACATTGTCATGTGAAACGGAGTGCATGGATACTTAATCATACTATCCCACCGACCTTACCCGACCGATTGCGAGCGCGTAGTCTAGTGGAAACTGTATGGTTGGATACCGTGACCAAAACGCGGACAACGCTCGATTGCAATCCGAACGCGCAGCAAATCGAAGTGGCGAGATGGCCGTCTTTACTCGAGGCATGGTTGCCGCCTGAACGTAAATTGGAGTGGGGATTGGTGAATTGGGGAGCGCATTGTACCGGCCTGAATGTCGTCGGGAGTATTAAATTAATGGGTTTAAACAGCGGTAGCCGATTGCGCGCCGCACCCGGACGCAGTGATATTCCTGTGACATTGGATGCGGTCGGCGGAAGTGGCCAACATTATTGGCTATTAGATGGTCAACAACGATCGTCAGGATTGAAAAAACGCGAAACTTTTGTACTTAACACGGCGGGGGAGCATAGCATCACGGTGATCGATGCGGCAGGTCATGTCGCGAGTGTTCAATTCAGCGTGGACAAACGTTAGCAGGTGCGGGAGTTAGGCAAGTGTTCACCGCCTCAATCCCGCCATTGCTCGTGCATTTCGATCAATCATCGTGTAACAAATTGTGCAACGATGTTCCGCAGATACGCCGCCTGCTCGATGAGACTCTCTGATGCCGCGGTTGCCTGTTCGACTAGCGCCGCATTCTGCTGGGTCATACTGTCGATAGTGCTGACTGCACTGTTAATTTGTTGGATGCCGTCGTTTTGCGCCTCACTAGCTGCAGCGATTTCCGCCATAATGTCGGCAACGTGACGAACGCTACTTACGATTTCCTCCATTGTTTGCCCAGCTTTGTCGACCAACTGACTACCTTGATCGACTTTTTGCGATGAATTACCAATTAATTCTTTAATCTCCTTGGCGGCGCTGGCACTGCGTTGTGCGAGACTACGCACTTCTGACGCTACGACTGCAAAACCCCGGCCTTGTTCACCCGCGCGCGCGGCTTCAACTGCCGCATTCAAGGCCAAAATATTGGTCTGGAACGCGATACCGTCGATGACGCCGATGATGTCCACAATTTGCTTCGAGCTTTCTTTGATGGACCCCATCGTTTGCACAACCTCCGTCACCACATTACCACCCTTACGGGCTATCTCAGAGGCAGCGACGACCAGTCGATTTGCTTCGATTGCGTTGGCTGCATTTTGCTGCACTGTTTGCGTTAGTTTCTCCATCGTTGACGAGGTGTTGTCGAGGGAATTGGCCTGTGCCTCCGTCCGATGTGATAGATCTGTGTTGCCGTCTGCCATTTCACGTGAAGCGAGCATGATTGCTTCGACGCCATGCTTTACTTGACTGACAGAATCATGCAAGGTATCGATGACATAGACCAAAGCTTTGCCAGAATCGCTGACAGGATTTTTTGCATGATCGCGTAAATTGATTGCCGCATTTTGACCGCCTAATTCTGAGGTGTAGCTCATTAATTCGATTTCTTGAAGGCGATCGCGATGAATTTGAACGGCGATGTAAGAGAGTACCGCTGCTTCGACAACCACGTACGCAGCATGGACTAATAGAATCGTAAAACTTGGTTTTGTGAAACATATCACCCCGACACCCAGCTCTTGCATGTAGCCAAAGCTGGCATGATGAATGGCAACGGTGACTGCAGCGACGAGGATGACTCGCCAATCTGCGTAAATGAGCAGGAACGCTAAGAACGCAAAAATTCCGAAATGTAATTCTGTCATTCCCATTGCTTGTTGTATGTGCAGCGCGCAATACGACATCAACGCAATGCCATTCATGAGGCGGGTCAAAGATTGACCTGGGAAAAAATGAATCAAATAGCTTGGTATGAGCAGTAGAGGCAAACCGATCAGAAATGCTAATTTCCATGTGCCATACCAAGGTGATAATGCAAAACTAAAGATTTGCATACCGACGAGGATAAAGAAAATTAGTTTATCTGATCGTGCATAATGCAACTCTAAATGGGAAAGTGTTTGGTTCGACATGGGACCTCCTGAAAACCTTGGAAGATGTTTGCGCTCAGCAAAGAGATTAATGTGACTAGATCGCGATTGCGTGGCGAAAAAGAACGATCTTGCGATTTATTTTGTAGGATCAATGGCAGCCGCAGTGCTCTAAATACTTCGAAGTGTGGATAGATCAGTGCTTGATCACTAACTCTGACGCTCGATGATACCTGATTCTAAGTAATTTAACTGAATTTAGCCAAATGCGATATGGGATCCAATCATTGCGAAGGCATTGCTACGCAGCGACTAAAGCCTTTTTAGGGTGTAACTTTTGATAGAGAACATCAAAGTAGTGGCTCTGCTGCTTTAGCGAAAATCCCGATGAATAGGGATTCATAAAACCATGCCGTGTACCTCTGGCGATTTCTGCTTGATGTTGTCTAGCCCTTAGAGCCTCGACTATCTCGATGGGTTGATAGGCGGGTTCTGTTTCAGCGAAAATAAAATGACATGGGAAGCTGCTTTCGAGATCCAAATAGTCCCGGACTCTCGATGCATAGAACAAGCTTGATGATTCCAGCGATGGGTGGAGGCGATTGACCTGACTAGCACAGCCTAACCACCATGCACTGGCACCAGCACTAAACGCGATCACATGGCGTACAGCAGGACTGCACATAGACAATCGGAGAATCTTATCTGCATAGGCGCGAATGCCACCACTTGCCAGATAAAACTGATAGGCCTCCTGTTCATTTCGAAAAGTTGGTGTCTCATCAAATGGCGTAATAATCTGACAGACTGGCTTGGATGTTGTATCGATTGCTGGCGCGAGAAAACGTTGCAAACTGGCGATGGCTGGTGTGAACCCGAAAATATCGGTGACAATGAAGACGGTGGCGCTCATGCAAACAAACTCGGCAAGCGCCGAGCTTAGAAAAAAAGAGCGCGAAGCTTATCGTTTTGTCAGACTGAATGCAAGCAAATGGATAATTGAAACGCAGATATCTCTTTTGAATTTAGTCACTTCCCGTGCCTGTTGTCGCTTGTTTGGGGTCGAATTCCCATTCCGTACCAGAATTTCTGCATTTCGTCGCAAGCTGGTGGAACCTGTTGGATTCTTTCGATTAAATGATCAACTCGGCATCGCTGAGTTAGTTCGGCAAATCCCATAAAGCTGTCAGCAAGTATTAGATCAGACGAAGATCTCGGAAAGGGCAAAAATGCGTTTGAATCAACAGGTCAAGATAAATTTGAAAACGAGCGTAACACGATGGATAGCGGCTAGTATTTGCTTCCCACTTTTGATGGCCCCCGTATCGGCCGCAACGAACTTCAGTAGCAGCGATGCATTGGGACTCGTTCAGAAACATGTACAAGCACAAGCCAATTTTGATCAGAAAAGCTTGGAAGCCGTCACGCATAGTCAATATGTCGAAGTCTCTCCTGCAGGCGAAGTCGACGAGCGTGCCAAAATGTTAGGTTTTTATGCTCCAGAGAATCGTAAGCAAATTCCCACGGTCGAAATTTTAGAGCCTGTATTTCGTGAATTGCCAGAGGCTAAGTTGGTGATCGCGAAGCTGCGTTACAAAATGCAAGTAGGGGAGCAAAGTAGGCAGTTTTCGATTCGAGCGAGTTATCTGCTCTGCAAAGAAAAACAAGACTGGAAGATTTGTTCTGCACAATACACGGGCATACGTTGATCTCATTGCGCGCAGTTTGAAGTGGGGTGGTGTACCTAGCCTTTTCCTATCAAAACAAACGTATTCGATTCGAGTGGCATTGACCGGCTGCTTTATAATGGAGGGTTGATAAGGCCAACGCCTATCATTCTGATCGAATAATTTGTTTTTAATCTAGGAAACCTTATGTTAAACAAGATCCGGAAAGAACCATTTAGGCTGTCGTTTAGCTTTTGCAGGATTTGTTTGGTTTGTTGTTGCGCGGCTGGATTGTTCGCCTGTAGCGGTGAGTCGACCCCGAGTGCAGTGACAGCCAATGGCAGCGCTAGCACCAACAGCGGTTTGCAAATCAAGGACGTCTTGCCGGGTCAAGGCACAGCGGCTGTCGTCGGTAATCGCGTCAGTGTGCATTACACCGGGTGGTTGTATGACCCAACGGCAGCTGATCAACATGGTAAACAGTTTGATAGTTCAATTCAACGCGGCATCCCCTTTAGCTTTCAATTGGGCGATGGGCAAGTCATCAAGGGTTGGGATCAGGGCGTGGTTGGGATGAAAGTCGGTGGACGTCGTACCTTAATTATTCCCCATGAATTGGCGTATGGCGTGAATGGTCGCGGGCCTATCCCTCCGGCAGCAAGCTTGATTTTTGATATTGAATTGATCGTAATTCAGTGATGTAGCGTTTTGATTAAAGTCACCAAAACCACTAAAATCGATAAAGCCAAGGCTCTGATGCCTTGGCCAAAGCAGCTGTTGAGTAGGTCCTTGCAGATTCGAATTTCTGGTTCATTTGCGCCATTTAGAAAAACTGATTGGCTCCCAAGGACGCATTGCCATCAGCATACCAATACCATAGCGCTTGCGTAGAGGCGCACTGAGACTTTCAGCGTGTAGCTCGGCAAATTTCCGCTTTAATAGACGTAATTCGGTTTGCAATTTGTTGGCCGCCGTTTCCGTCAACATGCCATGGGTGAATGTGAAATTTTCTAATTCCTGATGGAAGTGCGCATTGAGAAAATCTTCCATACCTTCTTTGCGAAAATAGCTGCGAATCGGGCCGTTTGGCAACCAATCGAAATCGCGACTGATATTCAGCCGAATTCGGTTTCCAGGCAGAAGTGTGATTAATCGCAGATGATCCAATTTAAGCAAATGCGTTAAGCAAGCTGTTTCACTGAGTTGGTAATAGCTCAGAATGTCCGCCATGCTCCAATGATTGACCGCGCAAACGGCGACCAACAAAAGTTCGTCATTGGAGACCAATTCTTTTTCTTGCGCAGCGCTTAATGTGCTTAATTTTGCGTTACTTAAACTGGCTTCTTGCGTTAACTCCGCCAAACTAAACCCGAGAAAGTGACTGATCTGGACGATCCTATCGAGAGTAATTGGGGCTTCGCTGCTGGCGCTGAACATGCGTTTAATACTCGCTTCTGACAATTGCAATGCATCCGCGACGTCGCGATAGGTTTTCGCTTGCTGCTTGAGTTGGTATTTGATTGTGCTCAATAGTTGGCTTATCTCGGTCATACGTCAGGTCCAGAAAATAACAATGCAGGCACTGTAGCATTAGGTTTACTTATCAAGCTAGTGTTTAAGTATTGTCGTGTTCGACTTCTTTGCCGCAATGTTGCTACCTAGGCGCAAAAGGTATTCACCGAACAGGTTTGCGTGCATGCTCTGCGCTCTCCATGGAGCTAGTGGCTCCGATAAGATTCAATCGACAACTCACTTTAGATTACAACATGCGATTCAACTCCCAACACATTCCACGCTGCCTCCTGATTTTGATCGTCCTTGCCTTTTGGTGGCATGGTCCGATTTTTCAACATGAGTCCTATCATGCCTTTGCGGATGCCCGTGTGTTGTGGGGATTGCCAAATGCAATCGATGTCTTGAGTAATCTTGGTTTTGCTTTGGTGGCGGGCGTGGTGATCGCCAATCACCGCACCATCACGCGTCAATTAATCGCCCACTGGCATCCAGCTGATGCGGCGTATTTATTCTTTGCTGTTAGCATTCTTGTTACCACAATCGGCTCAGGCTTCTACCATCTCGCTCCCAATGACGGGCGTTTGTTTTGGGACCGATTGCCAATCGCATTGGCGTGCGCCAGTTTGATTGCTGCGGTTCGCTTGGACCAATTCCATCCACCGTCCACTGCACGAATGGTAGTTGAACTAAGTGTTGGGTGTGTGTTAGCGCTGTTGTCGGTGATTTGGTGGAAATACACCGGTGATCTGAGACTCTATTTGGGTTTGCAAGTGGTTGCTATTTTTGTTATTCCAGGTTGGCAAACTTTGGCGATTTCTCCTACTTCTTGCCAAATGCAAAGGCGACGCGCCTATGCGTTCGCGATTGTTCTTTATGTGCTGGCAAAAATTGCTGAGGTCTTGGATACCCAAATTTTCCATAGTCTTGTTTGGATCAGCGGACACAGCATTAAGCATCTTTTAGCCAGTTTAGCGGCAGCCCTGATTGTGAGATCTTGGTATGTATCGGTGTTGAACAGAATCGCCTAGTCAGTAGGATCGTGGAGCGCATTCACTGGCGATGGATTGTCGTTTCAAGAAAAGTACAGAAAATCGATACGCAGAGTAGCAATTTTTCGTACTTTTTAAATAGTAGTCCAGATCAATAGCCTATAGCCTTTTCCCCGTGCTCCAATGCGGCTTCTGCCGTTTGATCCCGATTGAACCATGACGCATTATCGTATTCATCCCGTTGTACCGGATTCGACCCAAGCCAAGATTTCTGTTGATGCCTTGGATATTGAGAAACAAGGCTTACAAAAAAATTTACCCTACCTATATGACCGACTTTTACCGCATTCAGTCTATCAATTAGGTTTGTTTTCTGGATTGATGGTCGTTACTGCCTTGATTGGTGTCATCGTTTGGTGCCTTGCTATTTAGAGAAATGCTGATTTGTGATACGGGCAAAACTACTTTAATCCGGCGTCCGTTTTGATTTGCCGATTGGTTAGACTCACACCCAAAATGACCAAGGCACCGCCGATTAGCATGGAAGTTAGGATGGTTTCCTTCAGAATGAGGCTACTGAGCAAGACACCAAAAACAGGCACGAGATTATTGAATACTGCGGTGCGTGCCGGACCTAAAATCTTGACGCCCTCGTAGTACCAAACAAAGCCCAGTACTGTGCCAAAAATGCCCAAAAAAGCGATCGCACTGATTACTTGCCAGCTAAGACGTCTCAATTCAAGTTCTGGCCATTGCGGAATGGCTCCCAAAGTCAGTAGGAGCAGGCCCCACAATGATGCATAAGTGGTCGCTGCGATGGGACTTAATCCCTTTAAGGCTTGCTTTCCTAAAATGGTGTACGCAGTCCAAGCACACACTGCACCAAGCATAAATAATTCGCCACTTCCTATCGTTTGCGCGATGGCGTGCATTGCATGGATTAGCTCGCCACGAGTTAAGACTACAGTTGCACCAATAAACGCAATCGCAATCCCTAGCCACTTCATCAATCCTAAGCGCTCTCGAAAAAAAATCGCCATGGAGAGGGCGGTGACGATGGGGCTAAGTGAAACAAAGAGCGCGCTTCGGCCCGCAGGCATGCGCTCCAGAGCCGCTAAGAAACAAATATTGTAAAGAAAAATGCCAGTGAAACCTAAACCCAAGGTAGCGAGTTTTTGTTGATTCGTCAGTCGCGGCAAACCACCTTCAACGCGCCACGCGAGGATCAGTAAAAATAGACAAGCGACGAGGAAGCGTCCCGCTGCTGCAATCATGTGAGGAATTTCTTGTGACACGATTCGACCTGCGATGAAAGTGCCGCCCCAAAACAAAGCAACGCAAATTAACTTGAGATAGACCGATAGTGGGACTTTCTGCATCGTTAACATGCTCCAACCAACTTGTCTGTTGTCACAAAACGATACACCTCATCGCTATCAAACTGGCGAGCCAATTTGCCTTCCAGCCATAAGAAATGGCAATGCGCCAAAGCTTCGCCCAATGCAAAAGTCAATTGATGCGCATCGAGCGCGCGCTTAAACATGATGGGCACGATGTCGTGTGCTGATAGAGGTGTCACGCAAGCATCTAATACTTCTTGCAAACGTTCGGCGTGATGATCGCGTAATTGCTGGATACGTGCATGGATACCCGTAAATGGTTTGCCATGCGAAGGCAATACCAACACATCATCCGGCAAATCCGCGTATTTTTTTAAAGAGTCGAGATATTGTTTCACCGGATTCGCTTCTGGTTCTGCTGCAAATACCGAGACATTGGTAGAAATACGCGGCAACACCATATCGCCAGAAATGAGGCAATTCAAATCTGCGCAATACAGCGAAACATGCTCAGGTGAATGACCAAAGCCCGTAATGATGCGCCACGCATGTTCGCCTATCATCAAGTCTTGTCCATCTTGCAGACGGTGATACGAAGTGGGCACGGTCGGCACTAAGCGCGTGTAATAGGTTTTGCGTTCCTGAATTTTTTCCTGCATCTCGGCAGTGACCAAACCGTGTTTGCGGAAATGTGGAAACATCGCAGAACCATCCACGCCAGGCAGACCCGCCGACATCATGCGCGCGAATGCGTATTCGCCTGTGCTCATATAGAGCGGGGCATTCCATAAAGTGCACAACCAATCCGCACTGCCAACATGATCGGGATGGCAGTGGGTGGCGATCACGCGCACAACCGGCAAGCCTTTGAGATGGGACGCGAACAAAATTTCCCAAGCATCACGCGTCGCGTCGCTATTGATACCGCAATCGACTATCGTCCAACCACGAATTTTGCCTTGGTCGGTTGGATAGTCATCTTCAATCAACCACACATTGATGTGATTCAGGGCGAACGGCAATCCCATTCTTATCCACAAAATTCCCGGGGCAATTTCTATCGCTTGTCCCGCTTCGGGTATCTGGTTAGCGAGGGGGTAGTGCAATTCTTGTTCTAAGAGATTCATAGCTTTGTGTATGTGACGCAACAGGTGTTCGCTGCAGGGTTGAAGGCCAATACGTTAAATTGACGTTTACGTTAACTGCGTTTCAGGTAAGATTCTAAATTCAAATCACAATTGATGTTGGGCTTATCTCGCTAATTGCGAGCATTCGCCGAGATTTTTTGGGTGTTTTTAAGATAACTTTATTGTTTGTTTTAACAAAAAATATTTAGCAATGGCAACTTATACAATTACCGAATTAGCAAAAGAGTTTGATATTACACCTCGTGCAATTCGTTTTTACGAAGATCAGGGCTTGATCAGTCCTAGCCGCGAAGGCCCCAGCGGACGCAATCGTGTGTACTCAGCACGTGAGCGCACACATCTCAAATTGACCTTGCGGGGCAAGCGTTTGGGATTAAGCCTTTCGGAAATCAAGCATCTGGTGACGATGTATGACTCGCCCAAAGATACGGAAGTTCAGCTAAAGAGTTTCTTAGAGGTTTTGGCCAAGCATCGTGCTTCTTTGGAGCAACAACGTGAAGACATCGAAGTGATGCTCGGGGAAATCACCGCGCACGAAGAAGAAAGCCAGCGTTTATTGGAAATTGTTAATAAAGCAAAAAACTAATTCCTGAATATTCGTGAATATCCGTAAGAACAAGGGCCAAATAGTTCGAATTGACGTTTACGTTAACGTCAATTGCAAGTATCATTTTTGACTGACGCAAAATGAACTTTTAATTTGTTTTGCCAAATTTTTCGACATTCAGGCGGGCATATAATCTCAAGCTTCGCTTCTACTGACTGCTAGTAGAGTGAGCGAGCCGCAGCAGCTTGAAGTCATATCATTACTACCTAGATTGGGGACACTATGTTGCACTTACCAGGTTTAACGTTTGATCACGGCGAAGACATCGCCGCTTTGCGCGAAGCAGTTCAACAATTTGCAGCGGCCGAAATTGCACCGCTCGCAGCCGAAATGGACAAAACAGACCAATTTCCTATGCACCTGTGGAAAGCAATGGGCGAAATGGGTTTGCTGGGTATGACGGTTTCCGAAGAATACGGTGGCGCGAATATGGGTTACCTCGCGCATATTATCGCCATGGAAGAGATCTCCCGCGCTTCTGCTTCCGTCGGTTTGTCTTACGGCGCGCATTCCAATCTCTGCGTGAATCAAATTAATCGCAACGGCAATGCAGAACAAAAAGCAAAATATTTGCCGAAGCTCATCTCTGGCGAACACGTTGGCGCCTTGGCAATGTCAGAGCCTAACGCAGGTTCTGACGTTGTTAGCATGAAATTGCGTGCTGATTTGAAAGGCGACCGTTATGTTTTGAACGGCAACAAAATGTGGATCACTAATGGTCCAGATGCAGACACTTTAGTGGTCTATGCAAAAACGGATTTGGAAGCCGGCCCACGTGGCATGACAGCATTCATCATCGAAAAAGGCTACAAAGGTTTCAGCATCGCACAAAAACTCGACAAGCTCGGTATGCGCGGCTCACATACTGGTGAATTAGTATTCCAAGATTGCGAAGTGCCAGTAGAAAACGTACTCGGCGGCGTTGGCAAAGGCGTCAATGTCTTAATGTCTGGTTTAGATTTCGAACGCGCCGTCTTGTCTGGCGGTCCATTGGGCATTATGCAAGCATGTATGGACGTTGTTGTTCCGTATATCCACGAACGCAAACAGTTTGGTCAAGCGATTGGTGAATTTCAACTGATGCAAGGCAAGATTGCTGATATGTATTCCACCATGATGGCATGTAAGGCTTATGTTTACGCAGTCGGTGAAGCTTGCGTGCGCGCTAAGACGCCAGAAGCCACACGCGCTTTGCGTAAAGATGCTGCTGGCGCGATCTTGTACTCCGCTGAAAAAGCTACGTGGATGGCAGGCGAAGCGATCCAAACTTTGGGTGGTAATGGCTACATTAACGAATACTCAGTTGGCCGCTTGTGGCGTGATGCGAAGTTGTATGAGATTGGTGCGGGTACAAGCGAGATTCGTCGTATGTTAATTGGACGTGAATTGTTCGCCGAAACTATTTGATATCGATATATCCGATTCTCCGGTGCATTCCGTTGTTGCCGATCCTCGCAATATTGACATATTGCTGCGGGCGGCGCCTAGGACTGCATCCGGATAATCGAATATCTCGACATCAAAATGCCGAAAATTAGTTGTACGCAATTCTGAAAATCGTTGAACTCGGGTTCTTGCGAGTTTGTGTTGAGAGGTTTTGAAACGGTTGACGCTGATGCCACAAATCGCCTTTCCTAAATTGTTGTCTTCGCAAATTGCATTCGACATTGCAAGGACTATACTCGACGGTTTTGACAAGCATTACCGTTTGTTCCGCGCGACGACGCAATTGGCGAAGCAGCGTTTTGAACGTGGTGATTGGAAAGCCGCGCAAGAAGATGCGCGTGAACGGATTGCTTACTACGACAAGCGCGCCAAGGAATGTGTACAGATTCTGGAAGACGAATACGATAGCGATGATTTGACGGACGAAGTGTGGCGCGAAGTGAAGCTACATTACATGGGCTTGCTGATCGATCACTTGCGACCTGAGTTAGCTGAGACTTTCTTCAATACTGTTTGTACCAAACTCTTACATCGCACCTATTTTCACAACGACTTCATTTTTGTTCGTCCAGCAACAGCAACGGATTACATCGAACGCGACGATACGCCAGCGACCTATCGTGTGTATTATCCCGCAGCGGATGGATTGAGCTTTAGTTTGAAACGTATCGTCACGAACTTCCAACTGCAAACACCGTTCGCGCATCTTGATGCCGATTTGGCGAAAGTCGAAGCGCGCTTGCTTGAGCAGTTTGGTGATATGCGTTTCGAACCGAATCATCAATTTCAAGTATTGGCGAGTTTATTCTTCCGCAACAAGGCAGCTTACATCATCGGTAAGAGTATCAACGGCAACCAAGAAATGCCATTCGTGATTCCCATCATTCACAACAAAAATCGTGAATTGATTTTGGACACCGTGCTGTTCGATAACATGCACATCACGATTCTATTTTCGTTCACACGTGCCTACTTCATGGTCGATATGGATGTACCTTCGGCCTACGTGCAGTTCATTCGCAGCATACTACCGCGTAAACCACGCAGTGAAATTTACACCATGTTGGGTCTGCAAAAGCATGGTAAGAATTTGTTCTATCGTGACTTCCTACATCACCTCAAGTATTCCTCAGACATGATAGAAGCCGCGCCAGGTATTCGCGGCTTGGTAATGTTGGTATTTGCCTTGCCATCTTTTCCCTACGTTTTCAAACTCATTAAAGATAGCTTCCCACCGCCGAAAGAAACGACTAAAGCCTTGATTAAAGAAAAGTATCAACTGGTTAAAAACCATGATCGCGTCGGGCGTTTGGCAGATACTTTAGAGTATTCCGATGTGGCATTTCCGCGCGCACGTTTTTCCGAAGACTTATTGGCAGAAATTCGTCGCTATGCGCCTTCGATTTTAGAAGTGAGCGATGATGAAGTGATTATCAAACATTTGTACATCGAACGCCGCATGACACCTCTCAATATTTGGCTGACTGAGGCTGAACAAAAAGGCGATGACGCAGCGATGGAACATGCGATTGTTGAGTACGGCAACGCGATCAAAGAATTAGTCGGCGCGAATATTTTTCCCGGTGATATGTTGTACAAGAATTTCGGTGTGACCCGACATAAACGCGTTGTGTTCTACGACTACGACGAGATCGAAACCATCGTCGACTGTAACTTTAGGAACATTCCACAGCCACGCAATGAAGAAGATGAAATGTCTGCAGAGCCTTGGTATCCGATTGCGAAGAACGATGTGTTCCCAGAACAGTTTGGTACTTTCTTGCTCGGCAATGCCAAGGTCAAACAGTATTTTATGAAACACCATGCGGACTTGCTGACAGCACAGTATTGGCAAGAACGTAAAGATCGAATTGTGAAGGGTAAGGTGGACGATGTGTTCCCGTACCCACAAGAAATCAGATTTATGAATATGTGAATGATGTAAACCTCACAGCGTCTCGGCGTTGAGGGGTTCTAAAAAACAATGAACTTTAATTGGAGAAAACCATGAATGATCCTATCGTAATCGTCGGCGCCGCTCGTACACCTATGGGCGCGTTTCAAAGTGATTTCGCTTCTTTGACAGCGAGCCAACTCGGTGCTGTGGCGATTAAGGCGGCAGTTGAACGTGCTGGCGTTAAACCAGAATTGATCGAAGAGGTCTTGTTTGGTAACTGCTTGATGGCAGGTCAAGGCCAAGCGCCAGCACGCCAAGCTTTGTTGGCAGCGGGTTTGCCATTCTCTACTGGCGCAGTCACTTTGTCTAAGATGTGTGGCTCAGCGATGAAAGCGACCATGATGGCTTACGATGCCCTGCTCGCTGGTAGTAACGAGGTGCTCGTATCCGGCGGTATGGAATCGATGACCAATGCACCCTACATCATTCCTAAAGCACGTGGCGGCTATCGTATCGGTCACGGCACGATCATGGATCACATGATGCTAGATGGCTTGGAAGATGCATATGACAAAGGCCGCAGCATGGGCACATTCGCAGAAGATTGCTCCAGCAAATATGGCTTTACACGCGAAGCACAAGATGCGTTTGCCATTGCTTCCGTCACACGCGCACAAGCTGCAGCAACTAGCGGTGCCTTTGCTTGGGAAATTACACCAGTGACAGTCTCTGGCCGTGGCGGCGATGTGGTCATCGATAAAGACGAAGGCCCATTGAAAGCTAAGCTCGACAAGATTCCAAACTTGAAGCCAGCCTTCAAAAAAGACGGCACCATCACAGCAGCATCTTCGTCTTCCATCAACGATGGCGCAGCAGCCTTAGTCTTGATGCGCGAATCCAAAGCGAAAGAATTGGGCTTAACACCAATCGCTAAAATCTTAGGTCATGCCACTCATGCACAAGAACCAGGTTGGTTCACCACGGCACCAGTTGGCTCGATTGAAAAGCTCTACAAAAAAATCGGTTGGACAACAGCCGATGTGGATTTGTTTGAAGTCAACGAAGCCTTCGCCGCTGTGCCTATGGCAGCGATGCAAGATCTCGGTATCCCTCACGACAAGATGAACGTGCACGGTGGCGCTTGCGCACTCGGTCATCCAATCGGTGCTTCTGGTGCACGTATTATCGTGACGCTGATCGGTGCATTAAAAGCACGTGGCGGCAAACGCGGCGTGGCTTCTTTGTGTATCGGTGGTGGTGAAGCGACCGCGATGGCGATTGAGTTGGTGTAATTGTTTTTAGTTCCCTCTCCCGCAAGCGGGAGAAGGGAGATTGAAATAAGTAGGTAGAAAAAACGGAGTAAGCAATGCCAACAGCATTAATCATCGGAGCCTCACGCGGTATCGGTCGTGAATTCGCGCGCCAATACAAAGCCGCAGGTTGGCGCGTGATCGCTACTGCGCGCAAGTCCGAGGATCTAGCGGAGTTGACCGCGCATGGTTGTGAGGCCTTGCCGCTCGATGTGAACAATTTGAACGACTGTGCAGGTCTTGCATGGCGCTTAGACGATGAGAAGATCGACTTCGCAATTTTGAATGCAGGTGTCTTCGGCAGCAGAACCAATGGCTTGCAATCGCCGCAGCAAGAAGAGTTTGATCAAGTCATGCACACCAATGTGTTAGCCGCAATGCGCATACTGCCTTTGGTATTGCCCATGGTCGAAAACGCGAGTGGCAAGTTAGCCGTCTTGTCTTCGCGCATGGGCTCCATCGCTCTGCGTGAAAACAATGTGGCATGGTTGTATCGCGCCAGCAAAGCAGCCTTGAATTCGGTCTTGAAAGATGCATCGCTCAGCACGCAAAAAGCCACGTGCATCGCGTTTCATCCAGGTTGGGTGCAAACCGACATGGGTGGCGCAGGTGCAGAGATTAGCGTTGATGTCAGTGTCGCTGGCATGCGCGAGGTGATTGCAAATAGTAGTCGTGCGCAGAATGGGCAGTTTTTGAATTATGACGGATCGCCGTTGGCTTGGTAGGTTTTTTAAAATTTTAGAATCGAGTAACACATGCAACTAACATCAGAACACGAAATGATCCGCGACGCCGTGCGTAGTTTTGTACAAGAGCGCATCACACCAAATGCCGCGCGTTGGGATAAAGAACATCATTTCCCAGCAGCAGAACTCAAAGAATTAGCTGCAATGGGCGCCTATGGTGTCGCTGTGCCCGAAGAATTTGGTGGTGCAGGGATGGATTATTTGTCTTTGGCACTGGTGCTGGAAGAAATCGCGGCTGGTGATGGCGGTACTTCTACGGTCGTATCCGTAAATAATTGCCCGGTCTGCAGCATCGGCATGATGTATGCCAACGCAGAACAAAAAGAACAATGGTTACGTCCACTCGCCAGCGGCGAAAAACTCGGCGCATTTTGTTTGACCGAACCGCATGCAGGTAGTGACGCTTCTGATTTACGTACTACCGCGAGGTTAGAAAAAGGCGGCGAAGGCGACGAATACGTGTTGAACGGCGTGAAGCAATTCATCACCAGCGGCAAGCACGCTGACGTAGCGATTGTGATGGCGGTGACCGACAAAGCAGCGGGCAAAAAAGGCATTAGCGCATTCTGGGTCGATACCAAAACGCCAGGTTATATCGTTGCCAGCCTTGAGCATAAAATGGGCCAGCACTCGTCCGACACCGCACAAATCTTGTTCGAAAACTGCCGCATCCCCGCCGCCAATTTAATTGGTGAAGAAGGTATGGGTTACAAGATCGCCTTGTCCGGTTTGGAAGGCGGTCGCATCGGTATCGCTTCCCAATCAGTAGGCATGGCACGTGCGGCGTTCGAGGCAGCTTTAGCCTACGCTAAAGATAGACGCACATTTGGCAAGGCAATTTTTGAACATCAAGCCGTGCAATTCCGCTTGGCCGACATGGCGACACAAATCGAAGCCGCACGCCAATTGATTTGGCATGCAGCGAGCATGAAAGATGCGGGTAAACCATGTTTAAAAGAAGCCGCCATGGCGAAGTTGTTTGCGTCAGAAATGGCAGAAAAAGTGTGTTCCGATGCAATCCAAATTCACGGTGGATATGGCTATGTGAGCGACTTTCCAGTTGAACGTATTTATCGTGATGTGCGCGTATGTCAAATCTATGAGGGTAGTTCGGATATTCAAAAGATTTTGATTGGTCGTGGGTTGATGGATTGAGTCACTAGTAGATGAATCAGGGTGGGAGATAAGATTTGCCAACGATTGAGTTACTTGAAATTGTCAAAAGACTTTCCGACGGTAAGATATTGCTGAAACTTAAGTCTGGTGGGAAGCCATCCTATCAGTATGTATATCGAGCCGCCGCTGGCGTATATTGGTCGGAGCACGAATCATCATTTACATTCGACGCTCAATCGAATTCTGATCCAAAAGATTCGGTCGAACATGTTCGTAGAGTAGTTCGAGATGAAATGAAAATTTTGTTGTTGGCAGACGCTGGTACTGTTTTTGAAAATGTACCAAATTGTCTGCTCCGAAATTTGTAGTTTTGGTTGAGTTGGTGCAACTTAGTTTAAAGGATTACTTATGAATAAACGCATCGAATACTGGTTTGACTACGTTTCACCTTATGCTTACCTGACCACACAAGTGATCGAGGACTTGGCGACTAAGTATGGCTATACGATTGATTGGAAGCCCATGTTGTTGGGCGTAGTGTTTAAGACTACCAACTCCAGCCCATTGACGATGCGTCCGCCTATCATGGCAAATTATCACCAGCAAGACATGGAGCGCTCAGCTCGTTTCGCAGGTTTGCCGTTTATTTTGCCGAAACCATTCCCGATTAACACGCAAAACACCGCACGCGTTTGTTTATGGATGAAAGAAGTCGCACCAGAGCGCGTCGGTGAATTTACGCGTGGCGTGACTAAAGCCTACTTCTCAGGTCCCGCGGGTTTGAATGATATTGCGTGGTTAGCAGAGTATGTAGATCAAATGGCTCTAGATGGCGCAGCAGCGGCTGCCGCATGCAAGGACGAACGCTATAAAGCGCAACTGGCCGAGGCTTGCGAGGAAGCCGTCGGTAAAGGCGTATTCGGCGCACCATGGGTGATCGTGGATGGCGAGCCATTTTGGGGCAATGATAGATTGCCGCAATTAGAAAAATGGTTGGCTACAGGTGGATTTTGATTGAGTAGGGCGGGTCCAACCCGCGCCACCAAAACTTTAAGAACCACAGCAGCGCGGCTTGCATTCGCATTACGAGAATTTAGACACGGTAAAAGCGAGATTGGAAGAGACATGAAAAAAGGCTACAAACAATTAGTGGAAGAAGCTAACGCGCAGATCAAAACTTACAGCGTGGCGGAAGCACAAGCGAAACTAGCAGATCCGAATGTGCAGTTCATCGATGTGCGCGACATTCGCGAATTGGAACGCGAAGGCATCATCCCAGGCGCCTTCCACGCACCACGTGGCATGATCGAATTTTGGGTTGACCCCGATTCACCTTATTTCAAACCTGTATTCGGCGAACAAAAAGAATTCATCCTATTCTGCGCAGCCGGCTGGCGCAGTGCATTGACGACCAAGACGGTACAAGACATGGGCTTAGAAAATGTCGCGCATATTGATGGTGGATTTGGTGCTTGGAAAGCAGCGGGTGCGCCTACGGCGGTGAAAGAAAGTAAAAAGGCATAGAAGTTATGACCAAGGATCTTTTTGAATTAGTTAATTTGGTCGACAGTGAAGAGTCGTTTATATACTTCTTGGGATGTATTGCTCAGGATTGGCATGATTCAGAAAGAAAAGAAGTTGAAGCGCCGAGTTCGCTATATGGACCAACTCACAACGGCTGGGAAAATGGAACAATAGGTTCGTATCTAGAAGCTGCAGCAACGTGGGCAGAGGCATCAAAAAATGGGCTAGAGTTTTATAAGAAACCTGATAATCCTTGGCGTCGTGCTGCGGAAATTTTGTACATGGGGAAAATTTACGAGTAGGTAGGGCTTGTTATTTTTCGATTTTGACTTTCATCCGCTTCTAAGTCGCCAATGATGCGCAACAGAAAATGGAAAAAGAAAGTGTTGTTGTTTGAGCCGAAGGCGAGTTTCAACACTTTCCCATTTTTTGTTGTGCAGCATTGGGAACCCGAAGGGCGACTTAGTGCGGTCGCCTTTTTTGGGTTACCTTTTTTGGCGAAGCAAAAAAGGTAACTGGCTGTCGGGCCACACCCGACCTGTAAAGGTTGAGCTTGGCGCAGTCTGAAATTGAAATGAAGAGTAGTTTGCAGGTAGTCCGCGTCGATCGAATGTAAAGAAAGCAGCGCGGGTTTCACCCGCCCTACAAAGAAAAAATAGGTAAAGCGTGAGTAAAACAATCTGCCCCTGCGGCACTAACAAAGAATTCGCAGCATGTTGCGGCCGCTACGTCAGCGGCGCGGAAGTCGCGCCAACTGCAGAAGCATTAATGCGCTCACGTTACACCGCCTACACGCTCAACGACGAAGCGTACTTGCGAGCCACTTGGGATGAGCGGACTTGCCCGAAAGAATCCATCGTCGATGGCGGTGCGACCAAGTGGTTAGGATTGGAAGTGAAAAAGCACACAACACAAGAAAAAGAAGCGATGGTGGAATTTGTGGCGCGCTACAAAATTGGCGGTAAAGCCCATCGTTTGCACGAAAAGAGTCGATTCGTGAAATACGATGGTAAATGGTTTTATGTAGATGGAATTTACGAATAGTCACTCAATTAAAATTTCTTAGTACCAATGTGCTGGGAGCTCTCTTTCATTGAAGTGACACTGAATAAGTAATCTGGAAAAATTATGACAACATTAGATTCTAAATTGAACCCTCGTTCTGATGATTTCAAAGCCAATGCAGCGGCGATGCAGCTGATCGTCGATGATCTCAAGGCAAAAATCGCCCAAATTTCTTTAGGGGGCGGCGAGGCAGCACGCGAAAAACATTTGGCGCGCGGTAAGTTGCTACCACGTGATCGCGTGCAAATGTTGCTTGATCCGGGTACGCCCTTCCTCGAATTCTCGCAATTGGCCGCGTTCAATATGTATAAAGAAAAGAACGATGTCGATGCGGCGCCGAGCGCGGGTGTGATCACAGGTATCGGTCGGGTGGCTGGTCAAGAATGTGTGATCGTGTGTAACGATGCCACGGTAAAAGGCGGTACGTATTTCCCAATGACGGTGAAAAAACATTTGCGTGCACAAGAGATCGCCGAGCAAAACAATTTGCCTTGTATCTACCTCGTTGATAGCGGTGGTGCGAATTTGCCGAATCAAGATGAAGTGTTCCCAGATCGCGATCACTTTGGCCGTATTTTTTACAACCAAGCCAATATGTCTGCCAAAGACATTCCGCAAATCGCTGTCGTGATGGGCTCTTGTACAGCGGGTGGCGCTTACGTGCCAGCCATGAGTGATGAATCGATTATCGTCAAAGATCAAGGCACAATTTTCTTGGCGGGCCCGCCACTGGTGAAAGCCGCGACCGGTGAAGTGGTGAGTGCGGAAGATCTTGGCGGCGGCGATGTGCACACACGCTTGTCGGGTGTGGCAGATCATCTGGCGCAAAACGATACGCATGCATTGTCTTTGGCGCGCGGCATTGTTTCACATTTGAATCGTCACAAGCCACAGACGGTGGTGTTGAAACCTGTCGAAGAGCCGAAGTTTCCTGCGCAAGAGTTGTATGGCGTGATTCCAGTCGATACACGCAAACCTTTCGACGTGCGTGAAGTGATTGCCCGCATTGTTGATGGTAGCCATTTCGATGAATTTAAAGCGCGTTATGGTACGACTTTAGTCTGTGGCTTTGCACATATTCACGGCATGCCAGTTGGTATCGTCGCCAACAACGGTATTTTGTTTTCTGAAGCTGCCTTGAAGGGCGCGCATTTCATTGAGCTGTGCTGCCAACGTAAGATCCCGCTGGTGTTCTTGCAAAATATCACCGGCTTTATGGTCGGTCGTAAATATGAAAACGAAGGCATTGCGCGTAATGGCGCCAAGATGGTGACGGCGGTGGCGACGGCGAATGTACCGAAATTCACCGTGATTATCGGCGGCAGTTTTGGTGCTGGTAACTACGGTATGTGTGGTCGTGCCTATTCACCGCGCTTCATGTGGATGTGGCCGAACGCGCGTATTTCCGTGATGGGTGGCGAGCAAGCCGCGAGCGTGTTGGCAACCGTGCGTCGTGATGGCATTGAGGCAAAAGGTGGTAGCTGGAGCGCCGAAGAAGAAGCCGCGTTTAAACAACCGATCAAAGATCAATACGAACACCAAGGCCATCCTTACTATGCATCGGCTCGCTTGTGGGATGACGGTGTAATTGATCCGGCGGATACGCGTATGGTGTTGGGATTGGGATTGAGTGCTGCGTTGAACGCACCGATTCCGGATGCGAAGTTTGGGATATTCAGAATGTGACGTCCACTACGCTAAATCCAATGTTCGGGCGCATTGCGGCGTTGCAAATCCTCGCAATATCGACATATTGCTCCGGTGTGCGCCTTGCACTGCATCCCGATCATTGAATTTTTCGCAGTGTCCGTACCTCCAGAAAAGTTGTAGAAAATCGTAACAAGGAAGTCTTATGTACCAAACCCTAACCCTCACCCGCGACAACAAAGTCGCGACGGTCACTCTTAACCGCCCTGACGTGCGCAATGCGTTTAACGAAACGACGATTGCGGAGATTACGCAGGTGTTTAATGAATTGAGTGGCGATACCAGTATTCGTGCGATCGTGTTGGCGGCGAATGGTCCTGCATTTTGTGCGGGTGCTGATCTCAATTGGATGAAGAAGATGGCGGACTATACGCATGCGGAGAATGTGGCCGATGCGGGGCAATTAGCGGCGATGTTGGCGGCGATTTACACCTGTACTAAACCCGTGGTGGCGCAAGTGCAGGGCGATTGCTATGCGGGTGGCATGGGCTTGGTCGCGACTTGTGATGTGATTGTGTCGGTCGATACCGCGCAGTTCTGCTTGAGCGAGGTCAAGCTGGGCTTGATTCCGGCCACGATTTCACCGTATGTGATTAAAGCCATGGGCGAGAATGCCGCACGTCGTTATTTCCTAACAGCTGAGCGTTTTGATGCGGCACAGGCTTTGCGTATTGGCTTCGTGCATGAAGTGGTCGCTGCTGATGCATTGACGTCGAAAGTCGCTGAAATCGTGAAAGCATTGGTGACGAATAGCCCGAATGCGGTTGCACAAGCTAAAGTTTTGGTGCGCGAGGTTGGTGGTGGCGAAATTACATCAGAGTTGATTGCGAATACGGTGGAAGGCATTGCGGCGATTCGTGCCTCTGAAGAAGGACGTGAAGGTGTGCGTTCTTTCCTTGAGAAGCGCAAGCCGAGCTGGTTGGTGTGATCACGTATAATGGCGGGTTTTGGTAGGATTGCAATTTTTGGGATTTTTACTCCCTTCTCCCGCAAGCGGCGGGTTTGTAAATTAGGGTAGGGGATGTGGGGAGTGCAGGTTTCTGCAAAGTAAGCGTAGTACTAACATTACAGATTTCTGAACCACCCTCACCCTAACCCTCTCCCGCTTGAGGGAGAGGGGACTAAGAGCAAATTCGTAGGGCGGGTGCAACCCGCGCCGCCTAGTCGTAGAGCAATAGCGCGGGTTGCAGCCGCCCTACAAAAAATGCAGGGCATGAATACCGGCGCATTCCGGTAAGACAGCAAGACATAGAAGTAAGAAGTTTGATGCAAACGAGAGAAGTTGGTTTTGAAGAAATCAGGAACAAATTTGAACGCAGTGAATACATCAGCTAGCACATCCGACTGGGTAAAACGTAGTCTGCAAAGCGTCTGGCATCCGTGCACGCAAATGCAGCACCACGAGACTATGCCTTTGATTCCGGTGAGTCATGGCCGTGGCGCCTGGCTGGTCGATATGGAAGGCAAACGTTACCTTGATGGGATAAGTTCATGGTGGGTGAATTTGTTCGGCCACGCGAATCCACGTATCAACACAGCGCTCAAAGATCAACTTGATCAATTAGAACATGCGATGTTGGCAGGTTTCACGCATGAGCCTGTGATTCGCTTATCTGAAAAATTATCGGCTTTAACTGGCGGCGTACTTGGCCATTCTTTTTATGCATCAGATGGCGCATCGGCGACCGAAATCGCCTTGAAGATGAGTTTCCATTTTTGGCGCAATCAAGGTCAAACCGAGAAACAAGAATTCATCTGCTTGAAAGGTAGTTACCACGGTGAGACTATAGGCGCGCTGGCGGTGACCGATGTGGCTTTATTCCGCGATGCTTATGGCCCCATGATACGCAACGCCCACGTGGTTGCTTCGCCAGATGCGCGTCAGGCGCAAGAAGGTGAAACAGCGATCGATATTGCACGCCGTGCAGCGGCTGATATGGAACGCTGCTTGCAAGAACGTGCAGGCAAAATTGCGGCGGTGATTTTAGAACCTTTAGTGCAATGCGCGACAGGCTTTGCCATGCACGATCCTGAATACTTGCGTTTAGTGCGCGCCTTGTGCGATCAATACCAAGTGCATTTGATTGCGGATGAAATCGCGGTCGGTTGCGGTCGAACGGGAACTTTCTTCGCTTGCGAAAATGCGCAAATCTGGCCTGATTTTGTCTGCTTATCCAAAGGGATTAGTGGTGGCTATTTGCCGCTGTCTTTGGTGATGACGCGCGAAGCGATCTATCAAGGCTTTTACGATAGCGATGTGCGTCGTGGCTTCTTGCATTCACATTCTTATACTGGCAATCCCTTGGCTTGCCGCGCCGCACTGGCGACCTTGGAAATTTTCGAGACTGATGATGTGTTGGCGCAAAATCGCGTGAAGGCTGCCAGCATTACTCAGGCTTTACAGCCACTCGCACAACATCAGCAAGTGAAGCATTTTCGTCAGCAAGGCATGATGTGGGCTTTCGACGCTGTGTTTGATGACGCGAATGCTCCAGCTGCAAAAACATTCTCTCGCCGTTTCTTTACCCAAGCCTTGCAAGAAGAATTATTGTTGCGCCCGATTGGTAACACCGTGTATTTGATGCCGCCGTATATTTTAAATCCAGAAGAAGTGAGTTTGGTGGGTGAGCGCATGCTGAAAGTCTTCAATCACGTGATGGGAGAAGCTGCATGATTTTGCTCGATCAAATTCAAAACCAATTAGCAATCTTAGACAGCAAGAGTTTGCGTCGACGTCGTCGTCATGCCGAGAGCCCGAGTGCGCCGCGTGTCAAAGTTGATGGCCGCGATATGCTGGCGTTTTGTAGTAATGATTATCTTGGCCTGGCAGCACATCCAAAAATTATCGCCGCGTTGCAAGAAGGTGCGGACTTATATGGTGTTGGTAGCGGTGCTTCGCATTTGATTAGCGGCCATAGTCGCGCTCACGCTGTGCTCGAAGAGCGTCTAGCTGAATTTGTCGCGCCGCATTTGGTGGATGCTAAGGCGCTGTATTTTTGCACAGGCTATATGGCGAATCTTGCCGTGTTGGCCGGCTTGGCTGCGGTGTCTGGTAAAGAGACAGAATTATTTTCCGAATCGCTCAACCATGCGTCTTTGATCGATGGCGCTAAATTGTCGCGCGCAAAGTTGCAGGTGTATCCGCATGGTGATGTCACGACTTTGCGTAGCATGCTGCAAGCGTCGTCAGCGGCGACGAAAATCGTCGTCAGCGATAGTGTCTTTAGTATGGATGGCAACTTGGCTCCTGTGCCGGAATTGCTCGCTCTGTGCGAAGCATTTAATGCTTGGTTAGTGATCGACGATGCTCACGGTTTTGGGACATTGGGTGTGAATGGACGTGGTGTGTTAGAGCACTTCAATTTACGTTCGCCTAACCTGGTCTACATGGGAACTTTAGGCAAATCGGCTGGAGTCGGCGGCGCTTTCGTGGCTGCACATG
The DNA here is from genome assembly GCF_018139545.1 of Affinundibacterium fentianense. Classification (GTDB taxonomy): domain Bacteria; phylum Pseudomonadota; class Gammaproteobacteria; order Burkholderiales; family Burkholderiaceae_D; genus Undibacterium; species Undibacterium fentianense. The sequence continues at coordinate 273,232 of NZ_JAGSPJ010000007.1, forward strand.
CCGATGTGATCGAATGGTTGGTCAACAAGGCGCGTCCTTATATTTATACGACGGCTGCACCGCCGGCTTTGGCGCATGCCTTGTTGACGAGTTTAGATATTATCCAAGGCGAAGAAGGACATGCGCGCCGTGCCCAATTGCAAACTTTGATTACGCAATTGCGCCGCGATTTGAAACTTAAACGCTGGACTTTAATGCCATCTGATACAGCGGTGCAACCGATTGTGATCGGTGATAACGCGGAAAGTTTGAAATCAGCAGCAACTCTGTACGAACAAGGATTTTGGGTGCCAGCGATACGACCTCCAACCGTGCCAGTAGGAACAGCGCGTTTGCGCATTACTTTGTCGGCCGCGCATACCGCGGAAGATTTGGCTTTGTTGATTGATGCTGTGAATGGTTTGGAAGAATAAAACGATACAAATGCAAAACAGAACAAACGATTATTTCATCACAGGCACTGATACCGAGATCGGTAAGACTTTTACGACGTCCGCCTTGTTGCGCGCTTTCACGCAGCAAGGAAAATCGACGCTAGGGATGAAGCCCATCGCTTCGGGTGCGGATGAGATCGACGGTGTTTTGCATAACGAAGATGTCGATAGTTTGGTCGCTGCATCGAGCGTGAAAGCGCCACAGGAAATTGTGGTGCCTTATTTGATGCGTACACCAGCGGCACCGCATATTGTGGCGCAGTTAGAAAATGTGAAGATGGATGTGCAGCATATTCAGCACTGCTATCAACAAGCGCAAGGCCTCGCGGATGTGGTTTTGGTGGAAGGCGTAGGTGGATTTTGTGTGCCGCTCAATGACGATACGAGTACCGTCGATCTGGCACGGCGCTTGGGCTTGCCGGTGATTTTGGTGGTCGGTATGCGTTTGGGTTGTATTAACCATGCAATGCTCACAGCACAAGCGATTCGCGCGAGTGGTTTGCGTTTGGCGGCATGGGTGGCCAACACGGTTGATACGGAAATGCGGTTTTTTGATGAGAATGTAGAAGCATTACGGCAGCGTCTCGGCGCGCCATGTTTAGGTGTAGTGCCGCGCTTAGCTGCCGATCAGGTTGCGCAAGCGAGTCAGTATTTAGATTTGAATTTATTGAAGTAAGGAAGAGATCATGGAATCAATGATGGATCAAACAGTCGGTCATGAAAGTAAGGTAGAAAATACGCAGCCAGTCACGTTTCAAACGCCAGTCAAGCCGATTACGGCGGAGACTTGGCCTGTAGAAGACGTCATGGCATTGTTCGATCTGCCGTTCAATGATTTGCTCTTCAAGGCGCAAGTTTTGCATCGTGAGAATTTCCCGAATGGCGACGTCGAATTGGCAACCTTGTTGTCGATCAAAACCGGTGGCTGCGAAGAAGATTGTGGCTACTGCCCACAAGCTGCGCGTTACGACACGGGTGTTGAAGCCAAAAAGATGATGGATGTGCGCGAAGTTTTGAATGCAGCCAAAGCGGCACGTGAAAGCGGCGCGACCCGTTTCTGTATGGGTGCCGCATGGCGTTCACCTAAAGATCGCGACATGGAAAAAGTCGAAACCATGGTGCGTGAAGTGAAGGCGATGGGCTTAGAAACCTGCGCTACTTTAGGGATGCTCAAAGAAGAGCAAGCGCAGCGTTTGAAAGACGCTGGCCTCGATTACTACAACCACAATCTCGACACCGCACCTGAGTTCTACAACAACGTGATTTCGACGCGTGATTACCAAGATCGTTTGGATACCTTAGGCCACGTGCGTACAGCAGGCCTTAAAGTCTGCTGTGGCGGTATCGTCGGTATGGGCGAAACACGTCGTCAACGTGCTGGTTTGATCGCGCAATTAGCAAACTTAAATCCTTACCCGGAGTCAGTGCCAGTGAATCATTTGGTGCAAGTTGAAGGCACTCCTTTGCATGGTCTTGATCCACTCGATCCATTGGAATTCGTACGCACCATCGCCGTAGCACGTATCACCATGCCGAAAGCGCGCGTGCGTTTATCTGCCGGTCGTCGTCAAATGGGCGAAGCAGTACAAGCGATGTGTTTCTTGGCTGGCGCGAATTCGATTTTCTACGGCGATAAATTGTTGACGACAGATAATCCAGAAGCCGAAGACGACAAAGTCTTGTTGGAAAAATTGGGTTTGAAAACGCGTGGTGTGGTGGAGAAAAAAGCAGGAAATTGTAGTTAAACCAGGCGCGCATTTCTCTGCGACAGTCAGTGAAATTCAGTGAAATTCAGCAAGAAAATACTTAATAAAGAAAACGACGATAGAAAGACAAAAATCATGTTTAGCAAAATCCTTATCGCCAATCGTGGCGAAATTGCTTGCCGTGTTGCCGCGACAGCCCGTCGCATGGGCATTAAGACTGTTGCGGTGTACTCCGAAGCGGATGCCAATGCTAAACATGTGGCCGTGTGCGATGAAGCGGTCTTGATTGGCCCAGCGCCAGCGAAAGAAAGCTATCTGCGTGCCGATAAGATTATCGAAGTCGCATTGGCAACGGGTGCGCAAGCGATCCATCCGGGCTACGGCTTCTTGTCTGAGAATAGTGAGTTCGCGAATGCCTGTGCGAAAGCGGGTATCGCTTTCATTGGACCACCAGCGTCAGCGATTGAAGCGATGGGCAGTAAGTCTGCCGCCAAGTCTTTGATGGAAAAGGCCAACGTACCTTTGGTGCCCGGCTATCACGGCGACAACCAAGATCCTGATTTCTTGCAAAACGAAGCGGATCGCATCGGCTACCCTGTGTTGTTGAAAGCCAGTGCTGGTGGCGGTGGTAAAGGCATGCGTGTGATTGAGCACAGCAAGGACTTTAAAGATGGCTTGGCATCTTGCAAGCGCGAAGCGATCAATTCCTTTGGCGATGATAAAGTGCTTGCTGAAAAATATTTGCAACGTCCTCGCCACATTGAGATCCAAGTGTTCGCGGATACGCATGGCAATTGTGTTTATCTATTTGAGCGTGATTGTTCAGTACAACGTCGTCATCAAAAAGTATTGGAAGAAGCCCCAGCGCCAGGCATGACAGCGGAACGTCGAGCCGCGATGGGTGAAGCAGCAGTCGCCGCAGCAAAAGCGGTGGGTTATGTTGGTGCTGGTACGGTCGAATTCATCGCCAACCAAGATGGTTCTTTCTATTTCATGGAAATGAACACGCGTTTGCAGGTGGAACATCCAGTGACCGAAATGATCACAGGCACTGATTTGGTAGAGTGGCAGTTACGTGTCGCAGCGGGAGAAGAATTACCTTTGCAACAGTCGCAATTGCAGATTCATGGCCACGCAATTGAAGCGCGTGTGTATGCAGAAAATCCAGAAAAAGGTTTCTTGCCATCGATCGGTACTTTGCGCCACGCACGTACGCCGAGCGCTGTGAATTTTGAACTCGGTGGTTCACCAGATCCCGCTGCGTTTAGGATTGATAGTGGCGTACGCGAAGGCGACACGATTTCACCTTTCTACGACCCGATGATTGCGAAGATGATCGTGTGGGGCAAGGACAGAACCGAAGCCTTGGCGCGCATGGCACAAGCTTTGGCGCAATATCAGATTGTTGGCTTGAATTCGAATATCGCATTTTTATCGCGCCTCATTACCAGTCAAGCTTTCTCAACGGCGGATTTAGATACGGGCTTGATCGAACGCAATCAAGCCGCCTTATTTCCTACGCCAGCTCCGGCCAATTTAGCAATCTTGTCTTTGGCTGCGGTGTCCTTGTTGCAGTCAGAAAAATCGACAGGCGCAGATCCATGGCAAAGTAGTCAAGGCTGGCGCATGAATAGCTACATGCAACGTGGATTGCAATTCGCTGAAGAACATCAAACGCATGCAGTGCAAGTGACCTACACCCAAGACGCATGGGTCATCGCAGCAAATGGCGAAAGCGAAACTGTGCGCTTAGTGTCGCGCAGTGGTGACGATGTCGTGTTAGCTATCGCAGAGCAAACCGTGAAAGGCACGGTAGTACGCGATGGCGAACATTTCCACGTATTTAGCCAAGGCACGCACTACGATTTGCATTACAACGATGTGATGGCACATGCGGGCGAAGCCGAAGCAGAAGGCGGTCGTTTAACCGCACCGATGCCAGGCAAGATCGTCGAAGTGGTGGTGAAGAACGGTCAAGAAGTGAAGAAAGGCGATGCGCTCTTGATCATGGAAGCGATGAAGATGGAGCACACCATTTCCGCACCGCACGACGGCGTGGTCGAAGAAGTCTTGTACGCGGTGGGTGATCAGGTTACGGAAGGCGCGCCGTTGCTAAATTTCAAGTAGTGAAAATTTTAGAACCCATCTTCCGCAAGCGGGAGAGAGGCTGGTTGCACCCCCACTACAATTTGACTTGATCGTTCAAATGATTTTTTAAATTGGTAGATCAGAAAAATGAACATAATCTATTACGCAGCAGGTGCGAATCCCGACGTTTGGTTAAACGCTTTTCACCGCTATCTGCCCGATGCCAATATTCGTATTTGGGAAGAGGGCGATAACGCGCCAGCCGATTATGCGCTAGTTTGGAAACCGCCTGCTGCCATGCTGCGTGGACGTGCCGATTTGAACGCGATCTTCAATCTTGGCGCTGGTGTTGATGCGATCTTGCAATTAGGTGATGCCTTGCCGCAAGGCGTGCCTTTGATTCGCGTCGATGATGCGGGCATGGGTGTACAGATGGCTGAATATGTCAGCCACGCAGTGCTGCGTCATTTCCGTCGTTTTGATGAATACGATAGCTTGCAAGCAGACAAGCAATGGCGCGCTTTGCCGCAACATGATAAAGCGGATTTTAGTATTGGCATTTTAGGTCTTGGCGTTTTAGGCAATTGCATCATTGATGGTCTACGTAGCTTCGGCTTCCCTTTGCTTGGTTGGAGTCGCTCCCCAAAACAGATTGCCGGTGTGCAGTGTTTTCATGGCGATGAAGGCTTGGATGCTTTTTTAAGTCAAACCAAAGTCTTGGTGTTGATTTTGCCGCTGACTAAAGAGACAGCAAATCTAATGGATAAAACCAAGATGGCGAAGTTGAAGCAGGGCGCTTATATTGTGAACGTCGCACGTGGCGCACACATTGTTGAAGAAGACTTATTATCACTGATTCAGCAAGGCCACATTGCTGGCGCGACACTCGATGTGTTCCGCGAAGAGCCATTGCCAACAGCACATCCATTCTGGAGTGAAAAACGTATCCACATCACGCCGCATATTTCCGCATTAACCGTACGTGACGAGAGCGCGCAGCAAATTGCGAATAAGATCGCTGCCTTGCAGCGTGGTGAATCGGTGGTTGGTGTGGTGGATCAAAGTAAAGGATATTGAAAATGAATACGCAACTGAATACCGCATTGAATCAACAACCGAGTCTACCTAAGCAAGTCAAAATCGTCGAAGTCGGCCCGCGTGACGGACTGCAAAACGAGAAAGAAACGATCTCCGCAGAAGTGAAAATTGAACTCGTTGATCGTTTGACTAAAGCAGGTTTCGTGAATATCGAAGCAGCTTCTTTTGTCTCACCGAAATGGGTGCCGCAAATGGCGACCTCAACCGAGGTGATGGCGGGAATACAGCGCAAGGCAGGCGTGATTTATTCTGCGTTGACGCCGAATATGAAAGGCTTTGAAGCAGCATTGGCTGCCGGTGCGGACGAAGTGGTGATCTTTAGTTCTGCCTCCGAAGCCTTTGCGCAAAAAAATATCAATTGTTCGATTGCGGAATCGATAGAGCGTTTCCGCGATGTGGCAGCGGCGGCGAAACAGCATAGGATTCGATTGCGCGGGAGTATCAGTTGCGCATTTGGTTGTCCGTATCAAGGCGAAGTCACTCCTGAACAAGTCGCTGATGTGGTGAAGTTGATGCGCGATCTTGGCTGCGATGAAATCGACATTGCCGATACGATAGGCGTCGGTACGCCACGTCATGTACAAGCCGTGATGCAACGCGTTGCGCAGGAATTTCCAATCGCGCAAATCTCCGGCCACTTTCACGATACTTACGGACAGGCCTTGGCGAATATTTACGCCAGCATGGAAGTTGGCGTCAGCATTTTCCACTCTTCTGTTGCCGGTCTCGGCGGCTGTCCGTATGCTAAAGGTGCGACTGGCAATGTCGCTACCGAGGATGTGCTGTTTATGATGCAAGGACTCGGTGTCGACACTTGTATCGATCTCAATCAAGTGGTCGATGCGGGCCAATTCATTTCTCAACACCTAGGACGCAAAGCGGTTAGTCGTGCAGGTAACGCGATAGCCGCCAAAAGGATTGCATGAGATTCGTCGATCAGCAAGACTTTGGTATGTGTATTGGTGTTCGGTATTCCTAAAAAATTTTTACCGGATTATTTTGTCCTTCATCAAAATTAATCTGGTTAAAATGCTGCTCAGTCTCCGTGACGTGGCAAGTAAGATGCTGGTCAATGGAACATTCCTATAATCATACAGAGGGTATCAACATGGCAATGGACGTAATTGATTATCAGATTTTTGGCGATGACATGCAGTTTGTCGAGATCGAATTAGATCCGCGTGAAGCCGTCGTGGGCGAAGCTGGGTCCATGTTTTACATGGAAGATCAGATCCAGATGGAGACCATTTTTGGTGATGGTGCAGCGTCGCAGGGGGGGCTTTTGGGCTCCTTGATGGGTGCCGGAAAAAGGCTGTTGACGGGCGAGTCTTTGTTTACCACGGTCTATACCAACCAAGGATCTGGTAAGCGCAAAGTTGCCTTCGGTGCACCTTATCCTGGTCGGATTATTCCTATGCATCTTGATCAATTAGGCGGTACTTTGTTGTGTCAGAAGGACGCGTTCCTCTGTGCTGCGAAAGGTGTTTCGCTCGGTATCGCTTTTCAGAAACGTTTGGGTGCGGGATTCTTTGGTGGTGAAGGATTCATTCTACAGAAGCTAGAGGGTGACGGCTTGGCTTTCGTTCATGCAGGTGGGGCACTCATCGCCAAAGATCTACAACCCGGCGAAACCCTGCGTGTCGACACAGGTTGTGTGGTTGCCTTCACTAGTAATGTGGACTACGACATTCAGTTTGTTGGTGGTGTTAAAACAGCGCTATTTGGCGGCGAGGGTATTTTCTTCACGACTTTGCGCGGACCTGGTCGTGTTTGGCTCCAATCTTTACCGTTAGCGAGAATGGCAAACCGCATCGTTGGCGCTTCCAAAATGGGCGGCAGCCGAGGTGGTGAAGAGGGATCTGTCTTAGGTGGTTTGGGCAATTTGTTTGAGCGGGACTAAACTCTCTCCCAAGCTTGCCCTTAGTTTAAGATCTACAAACAAAAAAACCTGTCTCGCGACAGGTTTTTTTTATCTCAATCACAAAACTTAAAGTAAGTCTGTCACCAGATGCATCCCAACCAATTCGACTTGCGGTGAGGAGTGCATGAGTGCTGCAACTTGTGAAACGGAATTGGCGGTCTGTAGACTCAATAAAGCTGCCTCCAAACTGTCATCCGACGCATCGACCTTGGTCAATAACAGTTTAGCCGCATGGTAAGCGACATCAAGGTCGGAAGCCTCACGAGGATCGCTCGCACTACCAAATTTCATCGCGAACTCTAAACCTAGATCGACACGATTGAGCAATGCATTCTGACGCACACTCGCAGCCCAATAATCTGCATCACTCAAGGCTTGAGATTTTTTCGCCGAAACTAAATCGGCGGTGATGGTTGCTAAGGCAAACTCGGCAAGCATATCGGGACGCGATTGGCCTTGATTGATTTTACCCGTCCAATATGCGACGCCTGTGCTGTCACCTTGATTGCCTAAACCCTCTTTGTACATGACTTCAACAAATTGTTGATTACTCAAACTAGCATAGTCACTGAGGAAACGAGAATGTCCTGCAAAAGCCCGAGCGATATCGGTCATGGTTTTGCCATGTTCCATTTCACTGAGCCAGTATTGCAAGCCGCTGTAGTCAGGCGCGCGGTGATACATCAGCGTATAAAGGGCTGCGATTTTTTCGCTATTGGATCGATTGGCAATGTGACTCTCGAGTATGTGCGGCGCACTGATGTCCGCTTGCGTGATACTGGTTCCGGTCAAGTTGACGATATTATTCGCAGCCTGATTTAAGCTCAACGCAACACTGCCATCGCCGCCTAACTGATTGACTTGGACGCGATACAGGTTGTCGTAGATTTTTTCGACGAACTGAATCTGACCTTGTGCATTTCCAGTGAAATTGAGTTTGAAATCGCTGACATCGACTTGCTTGACGGAGTCGGAGAAGCGGACGTTAAAGCTGAGCGTATCGGCATTTCTAGGACTGACCTGAGCGAGTTGAGCTTGACTGAGCTGAAGTTGGTTCAGTGTGATTAAGCCAGGCGCACCGGGATCGACGATACGGCCGTTGGCAAGGCCGTCAGCGTCAAAGC
>NZ_JAGSPJ010000021.1 GCF_018139545.1 Affinundibacterium fentianense
TGGAATCGGCGACAGCAGAAACGGTGCCGTTGGTGATAGCAGGTGTGACAGGGACAGGCGGCATTATCGATAACGACAAGCCAGCGGTTTCCACAGTTGAACCAGGCGCACCGGGTGTGGGTGACAACAATGTGGTCGAAGGTAATAACTTGACCTACACGATCACGTTGACAGGAACGACATCGAATACCTCGACCTATGCCTACACCTTGGGTGGTGGCACAGCGACAGCGACGAGTGACTACAACACCACTCCGACATTTAGCAATGGCGTGAGCTTGGTCGGTAGCAACTTGATCGTCCCAGCGGGCGTGTCCAGCTTCACGGTCACGGTCGCGACAATTAATGACACGATTGTCGATAGTGCGTCACCAGAAACCTTGCCATTGG
>NZ_JAGSPJ010000008.1 GCF_018139545.1 Affinundibacterium fentianense
CTGTTTTCTTATTTCGCTTAAATCGTTTTAACTCACTCGATTCAAACCTCAGGAAAATCAACGCCTTACCGCCTGCACTTCTCTTATTTCAACCACGCTTTTCTGCGGGAGGCGAACTATAGCAAACCCCTCGCCTACTTGGCAAGCCTTATTTCGCCATATTGTATAAATTGAATAAATCGTTTCAAATTTACTCATCCAAAAAAAGCAAAGCGCTCCGCAAGCGGAGCGCTTTATATATAGGATTCCAGAATAATTGGCGATTCAGCTATTATTTATTTTGAAAATTAGCTGGTCGTTTTTCCAAGAAAGCCTTCATGCCTTCACGTTGATCATAAGTACCAAAGCTCGCATGGAATAAACGACGCTCATAATGAACGCCTTCAGTTAAACCAGATTCAAACGAACGATTTACCGCATCTTTAATCATCATCACAACTGGCAACGACATTGAAGCAATCGTCGTCGCAGCCGCCAAAGTTTCTTCCATTAATTTTTCCAGTGGCACAACACGTGACACCAAACCAGCACGCTCAGCTTCATTCGCATCCATTAAACGCGCGGTTAAACACAAATCCATTGCTTTCGATTTAGAAATGGCACGTGGTAAGCGCTGTGTACCGCCACATCCGGGCAAAGTTGCTAGCTTAATCTCTGGCTGACCAAATTTAGCATTATCAGCAGCAATAATGAAATCACACATCATCGTGAGTTCACAGCCACCGCCCAATGCGTATCCAGCCACCGCCGCAATGACTGGTTTTCTTACACGAAGGATGTGTTCCCAGTTCTTGGTAACATAGTTGCCTTTATAGGCATCCATATAATTGTAGTCAGCCATCGCAGCAATATCTGCTCCAGCGGCAAACGCCTTTTCACTACCGGTAATAACCATGCAACCAATATCATCATTCTGATCAAAAGCCAATAAGGCATGGCCCAATTCATCCATCAGTTGATCATTTAATGCGTTCAGGGCTTTAGGGCGATTTAAAGTGATCACGCCCACTTTATCCTTCGTTTCTACAATAATGTTTTGGTATTCCATCATCTTCTCCGCAAAAGTAACTAGTTATTTTTCATTTCAAATGTTTTAGGCAAGAGTAACCACATTGCACCGCGTTGCTTCATTCGGCCCGCTAATTCGCCCGGCTCACGACCAAAGCCCCAAAAGAAATCCGCTCGCACAGCACCGCGAATCGCGCCACCGGTATCTTGCGCCATCATCAATCTTTGTAATGGATTACTGCTGAGTGGCATTGTAGTTGATAAAAATACCGGTGCACCCAATGGTAATTGCGTTGGATCAATCGCAATTGATCTTTGTGGCACCAAGGGAACGCCCAATGCGCCCTTAGGCCCAATACTGGGATCGAGCAATTTCTCTTCCTTAAAAAATACCATACTAGGATTAGCGTTTAATAACTCGTCTTGGCGACTTGGATTCTTTGCAATCCAAGCCTTAATGCCTTGCGCTGATGCCTGATCTAAAGTTAACTCGCCTTTATCGACCAAATAACGCCCAATGGATTTATACGGATGCCCATTCTGGTCCGCATAGGCTAGACGTATGGTTTCACCGGAACCATCCAACTGTACTCTACCTGATCCCTGTATTTGTAGAAAAAAAGCGTCAACTGGATCATCAACCCAAACCAATTCTTTGCCAGATAAAAATGGCAAAATATCTGCGCGCGAAGCATAGGGAACCACTTTATTGCCAACCAAGCGACCGCGTAGACGCATGTTTTTCAAATCCGGATACACACTACCAAGGTCAATCGTCAGCAAATCATTTGGTACCGCATATAAAGCCGTTTGATAAATACCGCCCTTATTGCGCGCCCCCTTTAGCAAAGGTTCGTAATATCCTGTGACCAAGCCCTCTGTTTTACCATCGAGATGCGCAACCTGATAAGGTAAAAAATTCGCTTCAAAAAAAGCGCGGATAGCCGACGATTCTTTTGCATCAACGCTTCTCAAATTGGCACAAACCTCGCGCCACTCGGCTTTGTTGCGTAACGCAGAACATGAATTAACAAAAGCAGGCCAAGCCTCTCTCAGATCATCATTCGCCCAACCTGGCAGGTCAGCGTAAGAACCTAACTTATAAGCTTGTGTGTAATTCGTGATCGGCGCCAATTTTGGAGGTGGTACAGGCTGCGTCGCTGGCACCGTTGTCACAGGTGGAGTGACAGGTGGTTTCACTGGCACCGGCTCTGTCGGCGTTACCCTGGGTGGCGTTGTACATGCCGCCAATGTCAACAGCAGTGATACTGCTAAAATACGTCTTTGTTCAAACAAAAATTTCATAAAGGCTTAACTATGTGGTTATTAGCTGTCGAAGCACTAGGTGCTTTTTTTCTTTTTGTCTTTATTGTGTGGTGGACTATGTTTTCAGGAAAAAAACCACCGAACAAAAGTAAAACAAGCAAAGATCAGAACCAAGATCAAAATCGATAAATGCTAGGTATTTTCCTAGTAAAACAATCCAAGAAAATTGATCAAGGTAATCAATGTAAAGTGCGCGGCAAAGATAAAACAAATTCCGGAATCGCTACATCAAATTTGTGTCCATCTTCGGCGACACAAAAATAACTTCCCTTCATTGTCCCATGCGGGGTTTCCAAAGAACTTCCACTAGTGTACTCAAAAACTTCACCGGGTTTGAGTAAAGGTTGATGACCAACGACGCCCAAACCTTGAACCTCGTGCACCTTATTTTTAGCATCGGTAATAATCCAATGCCGAGAAATTAACTGCGCTGGAATATCTCCCGTGTTTTTGATCGTAATCGTATAGGCAAAAACAAAATGCGCCTGATCAGGATGAGATTGCTCCTCCAGATATTGCGTCACGACTGACACTGTAAAATCGTATTTCGTCATAAAACCCCAGAAAAATCAGCTTGAAATTCAGTAACAAGGCCAGAGACATCTCCACTTAACACGCACTCGCAACATCTTCAGCAAGTTGCAAAGGCAAGGAAATGCTTACAAAACCCGCATATTACAAGAGCACGCCAAACTTCGCAGGAGTAAAATACGGCATTCGCTGACATTTTGCGGTCAGGACTTCCATTTTGTGCATTTCTTCGAGATTTTAATATGACAACTTATCGCATCGCTCCCAGTATTCTCTCTGCCGACTTCGCCCGCTTGGGAGATGAAGTTCGGAATGTCGTCGCTGCTGGCGCGGATATGATTCACTTTGACGTGATGGATAACCATTACGTGCCTAATCTCACCATAGGTCCCCTAGTCTGCGAAGCGATTCGTCCACATGTGCAAGTGCCGATTGATGTGCATTTGATGGTAAAACCTGTCGATCGCATCATTCCAGACTTTGCCAAAGCAGGCGCGAATATCATCAGCTTTCATCCAGAAGGCTCAGAACACATTGATCGCAGCTTGCAATTAATTCGCGATCACGGCTGCAAAGCAGGTTTGGTGTTTAATCCCGCTACGCCTTTGCATGCCTTAGAACATGTAATGGACAAACTGGATCTAATCTTGCTGATGTCAGTCAACCCTGGCTTTGGTGGACAATCCTTCATCCCTCATACATTGAAAAAGATCGCTGCCGTGCGTCGTATGATTGACGAATCTGGCCGCGACATTATGTTGCAAGTCGATGGTGGTGTGAAAGTTGACAACATTCGTGAGATTGCAGCTGCGGGGGCCGATACTTTCGTGGCGGGCTCTGCGATTTTTGGTAAGCCTGACTATAAGGCTGTGATCGATGCTATGCGGAGTGAGTTGGCATCAGTTTGAGAGCTATATGTAAAACGAATAAATAGAATGCGCACTTTCACTTTTCAACCACGCTGGAAAGAAGAGCTAGTTTGCACATGCTCCCTGGGAAGTTTCATATTGGAACTTCCTATGGGAACCCTGTCTGCACACCTCCCTCCAGAAAACACGTGGCGTAAGGAAGCTCCGATTTGGGCGCAAAGTCTTTGGGCAATATTACGGGATGAACTAGAGGAATGGTGTACAGAAAATCATGCTGAATTTGTTCTTTACGAATTTGCAGAAGTTCATTTTTCAACTCCCATCCAAGACACCTAGTTAACTGAATAGCTGAATATTGCAATTTAGAAGAGATGGTGAAATCACTCCATCTTAAGACTTCCAGAACAAACAGCATGCCTAAATTCCAAAACATCCAAGCCGCTATCATCGATCTAGACGGCACCATGCTCAACACCGCGCCGGATTTTTTGGTCGCGATCAATCGCATGCGTGCAGAATTTTCACTCGCGCCTTTAGACCTCACGACCATTACGCATTTTGTAGGCAAAGGTTCAGAAAATTTAATCCAGCGCGTGTTAGCAACGGACTTCAATGAAGCCGAAGTCACGCGACATTTTGCACAAGCGATGGCAAGCTATCAAAAGCACTATCTAGCGATCAATGGCGATTACGGCACTTTGTATCCAGAGGTAATCGAAGGATTGCGAGCACTCAAGGCGCAAGGATTACGTCTGGCCTGTGTGACGAACAAACCGATCGCGTTCACCACGCCTTTGCTGGCAAAGATGGGCTTGAACGAATTTTTTAGTGTGGTGTATGGCGGTGATTCTTTGCCTCGCAAAAAACCTGATCCTTTACCGCTGCTACAAGTTTGCCTCGATTTTCACTTGGCGCCAGCACAAGTGGTGGCAATTGGCGACTCTTCCAATGATGCGCAGGCTGCGCGTGCTGCGGGCTGCCCAGTCTTAATCGTGCCGTATGGCTACAATCACGGTGAGGCTGTACAAACTATTGAAAATGATGGTATAGTCGAAACCTTACTGAGTGCTGCACAATTTTTACTCAGTAGAAAAAACCCAATAATTTCATCAAACTTCTAACACAATTAGAATGTTCCTCGATAAGAAACGTCCTTCCACAATTCCAGGCACTTTTGAGGCTTGGCTATGGCGACGCTGGCAATCTAACTGACCAGCGTGTGCGCTTTCGTCTATGTGTCTGAGTTTTATCCAAACCCTGATGCGCGCCAACGACGTTTTTTCATCTCTCGTCATCTTTGACAAGTTTTTGTAAGTTTTCGCTTTACCGTTTCGACCTTTGATTTCACATTTTGTCATTCGCCGCGTCCATATTTCCGACGTCTGGCACTGATCAAATGAGAAAGCTGCGGTCAAACATATTTAACGCACAACCATCATGACTGAACTCGAATTTAAATCCTTGGCCGCACAAGGCTACAATCGTATCCCGATGATCGCCGAAGCTTTTGCCGATCTAGAAACACCACTCACGCTCTACCTCAAACTCGCACAAGCGACCAATGGCGGCAAGAATAGCTTCTTGTTGGAATCGGTCAAAGGCGGTGAACGCTTTGGTCGCTATTCCTTTATCGGCTTGCCTGCTTCCACCGTGGTGCGCTCAACGGGCTTTCACACCGAAGTCATCAAAAACGCCCAAGTGATAGAAACACATGAGGGCAATCCTTTGGATTTCATCGCCGAATATCAATCCCGTTTCCGCGTCGCCTTACGTCCTGGCTTGCCACGTTTTTGTGGCGGACTGGCTGGTTACTTCGGCTACGATGCCGTGCGCTACGTGGAAAAGCGCTTAGAAAAAACTGCGCCAAAAGATGACCTCGGATTGCCCGACATTCAATTACTGCTCACCGAAGAGCTCGCTGTTATCGATAATGTCTCTGGCAAATTGTATTTGATCGTGTATGCCGACCCGACGCAAGCTGAGGCGTGGAGCAAAGCACGCCAACGCTTGAAAGATTTACGCGCGATGTTACGTCGCAGTGTCGATGTGCCAGTCACATCCGCATCGGTACGCACTGAAGCCATCCGCGATTTCGCCAAAGAAGACTATTTGAAGGCCGTGCTCAAAGCCAAGGAATACATTATGGCGGGCGACTTGATGCAGGTACAAATTGGACAACGGATTAAGAAGCCATATGTTGACTCTCCACTGTCCTTGTATCGTGCGCTGCGCTCAATTAATCCATCGCCGTATATGTACTTCTACAATTTTGGCGATATGCACATCATCGGCGCATCGCCAGAAATTCTCGTGCGTAATGAACAGCTCAGCGATGGCAATAAAAAAGTTACGATACGTCCGCTGGCTGGTACACGTCCACGCGGCGCAACGCCGGAACGTGACGAAGAACTCGCGGTTGAGTTATTAGCAGATCCAAAAGAGATTGCTGAACACGTCATGTTGATCGATCTCGCACGCAACGACATTGGTCGTATCGCCCAAACTGGCAGCGCCAAGCTGACCGAAAAAATGGTGATTGAAAAGTATTCGCATGTTCAACACATCGTCTCGAACGTCGAAGGTTTGCTACAGCCAAATATGTCCAATTTAGACGTACTCAAAGCCACCTTCCCTGCCGGCACTTTATCTGGCGCACCAAAAGTTCGCGCGATGGAATTGATCGATGAGCTCGAACCAGTGAAACGTGGTATCTACGGCGGTGCTTGCGGGTATTTATCATTCGGCGGCGAAATGGATTTAGCGATTGCGATCCGCACCGGAGTGCTTAAAGACGGCATGCTGTACGTACAAGCCGCAGCGGGTGTAGTTGCGGACTCTGTGCCCGAAATGGAATGGCAAGAAACTGAAAACAAAGCACGTGCCATGTTGCGTGCCGCTGAACAAGTACAAGATGGTTTAGACGGAGAAATATAAATGCTACTCATGATAGACAACTACGATTCCTTCACTTACAACCTCGTGCAGTATTTTGCTGAATTGGGTGAGGAAGTTCGCACGTATCGCAATGATGAAATTACGCTGGAAGAAATCGAGGCGATGAGGCCTGATCGGATTTGCATTTCTCCTGGCCCTTGCACGCCTTTGGAAGCTGGAATTTCTGTACCCGTGCTGAAACGCTTTGCGGGCGAGATTCCTATTCTCGGTGTTTGCCTTGGCCATCAAAGTATTGCCGAAGCCTTTGGTGGCAAAGTGATTCGCGCCAAAGAAGTCATGCATGGTAAAACTTCACCAATTGCCCACACCGGCGTTGGCGTATTCAGCGACTTGCCTAGTCCTTACACGGTGACGCGTTATCACTCACTGGCGATCGAGCGCTCTAGTTTGCCCGATTGTTTGGAAGTCACAGCATGGACCGAAGACGGCGAAATCATGGGCGTGCGCCATAAGACATTTGATTTACAGGGCGTGCAATTTCATCCTGAATCGATTTTGTCAGAACACGGTCATCCATTGTTGAAGAATTTTTTATTGGGAAAATAAAATGACGATCTCACAGCAAGAAGCTTTAACCCGCCTCATCGAACATCGTGAAATTTTCCATGATGAGATGTTGTCGCTGTTCCGCAAAATCATGGGCGGTGAAATGTCGCCGATCATGATCGCGGCACTCACCATGGGTCTACGCGTCAAAAAAGAAAGCATAGGAGAAATCACTGCCGCAGCACAAGTGATGCGTGAATTCTCGACCAAAGTACCGATGGCGAACACCAAGAACTTGATTGATATCGTCGGCACCGGCGGCGATGGTGCGCACACTTTTAATATTTCTACCGCGTCGATGTTCGTTACCGCAGCAGCAGGCGCACGTGTTGCCAAGCATGGGGGTCGTAGCGTGTCATCATCATCGGGTAGCGCAGATGTACTCGAATCCCTGGGCGTGAATATCAATTTGCAACCCGAACAAATCGCACAATCGATTGCCCAAACCAATATCGGTTTCATGTTCGCACCGAATCACCACGCAGCGATGAAACATGCAGCACCGGTGCGACGTGAGCTAGGTGTCCGTACGATTTTTAATATTTTGGGGCCGCTCACCAACCCCGCAGGTGCGCCGAATATTTTGATGGGCGTATTTCATCCTGATCTGGTGGGTATTCAAGTGCGTGTCTTGCAACGCTTAGGTGCGCAACATGCGATTGTCGTTTGGGGACGCGACAATATGGATGAAGTTTCACTCGGCGCACCAACGATGGTTGGCGAATTAGTGAACGGTGAAATTCGCGAATACGATATTCATCCAGAAGACTTTGGTTTACAAATGGTTTCTAACCGGAGCCTCAAAGTGTCCGGCGCTGATGAATCTAAAGCACGTATTTTAGATGTACTCAACAATGTCGCCGGCCCAGCAACCGACATCGTTAGCTTGAACGCAGGTACTGCCTTGTACGGTGCGGGAATTGCTGATTCCATCGCTGATGGCGTAAAGAAAGCGCAAGCGACTATCGCCTCGGGAGCAGCACTTAACAAGCTGCATCAACTTATCGAAGTCACGCATCAGTTAGGTAAATAAGCATGTCAGACATACTCAATAAAATTCTCGAAGTCAAAGCTGAAGAAGTCGCGCGCGATAAAAAAGTACAAAGCTACACTAGCTTACGTGCCGATGTAGAAAGCAATAAAGAAGCGCAACAAAATTTGCGTGGATTTGAAGCCAGTCTGCGGAATAAGATCACGCTAGGCCAAGCAGCTGTGATTGCAGAAATCAAGAAAGCGTCGCCCTCCAAAGGCGTGATTCGTGAAAACTTTCAGCCAGCAGAAATCGCCGCCAGTTACGCGCAACATGGTGCTGCTTGTTTATCCGTATTAACTGATGAAGTGTTTTTTCAAGGTGCACCGATCTACTTGCAGCAAGCACGCGCAGCATGCGCTTTGCCAGTCTTACGCAAAGATTTCATGATCGACCCTTATCAGGTTTATCAGGCAAGAAGCTGGGGTGCGGATTGTATTTTACTGATCGTGGCTGCATTAGATCATGGCTTGATGGCAGAGCTAGAAGCCTGTGCGCACGAGCTCGGTATGGGTGTTTTGGTTGAAGTGCATAACAGGGAAGAACTCGACGCTGCATTGAAACTCAAAACCAATTTACTCGGTATCAATAATCGTAATCTACGTACCTTCGATGTGACACTCGATACCACACTTGGTTTGCTACCACGCATCCCCGATGGAAAACTTTTGATTACTGAATCTGGCATCACGAACAAAGCCGATGTACAACGTATGCGAAATGCCAATGTGCACGGTTTTTTGGTTGGTGAAGCCTTTATGCGTACAGATCACCCTGGTCAAGCACTCTCAGAACTATTTTCCATTTAACTTATCAAACCTAAGATAAAAAAAGTGAGACGAGGCTCACTTTTTTTGTCTTTCAAATGTTCATTAATTGCAACGATATGTATAAGTAGTTGTATAGGGCGTAACAACTCCATCCATCACCGAACGGCCTGAACACATGAACTCAAGCTCACCAACTGCTTCGGTTTTACTTGCATCGCTAAAGTAAAAAGTTGTGTATCCATAAGCTGGTCGAGCAAGCGCATTCAATGACATCGCACTCACTGCTGCGACACAAATCGCTGCAAGACTCAACACTTTAATTGTTTTCAATTTCATTTTATTCCTCAGTTAAGTAGTCGAATTTTTCATGTTAATAAATTTAGCATGAAAAAGTAGCCTAATTATTAAAATTCAAGGCGTCAAGGGAAATGCAATAATAAAAATGAAAATGTATCTTATACGCTCGAATTATTTAGCGATCCCATCGCTTACTGTATGAACTACCCATTTAGAGCAGCATCAAACGGCAACAAAATCGATTGTGAATTTCTTGAGATCGTTCGACGGTTTAAATAAACTAGTTTTCCTTGGACAATCTTTGGCAAAAAATCAGCAGTAGGAACGAGCACTCCAACGCCATGCACAATTAAGAAACTAAAATAGACGAACATTGAAGAGCGCCATTTTCAGTGCAGCGTTAAGTACAAGCAGATCCGAATACCAACTACGCAACTTACCTTCATAAAAAAAGCGCCATGCTTGGCGCTTTTTATCATTCCTCCGATTTTGGAATTAATCCCGATCCGAAAAATTAAGTTCCGACTAATCGATTCCAGATTGCCGTCGTGGCTGCAGCTTGGTTCAGAGAATAGAAATGCAAACCCGGAGCGCCGCCCGCTAATAGGCGTTCACACATCTGCGTCACCATATCTAAACCAAAAGCTTTAATCGATGCACTGTCGTCGCCATAACTGGCTAGTTTCAAACGTACCCAACGAGGAATTTCTGCGCCGCACATTTCAGAGAAACGCATCAGTTGACTACTGTTGGTGATCGGCATAATACCCGCAACGATAGGCACATCCACACCTGACTTTTGGGCATTATCAACGAATTGGAAATAGGCATCCGCATTGTAAAAATACTGTGTGATCGCAGCATTCGCCCCTGCTTGCACTTTGCGTACAAAGCTTTGCAAATCGTCTTGGGGTGATTTTGCCTGTGGATGCATTTCTGGGTAGGCAGCCACTTCAATGTGGAACCAATCGCCAGTTTCGGCACGAATAAATTCAACCAGTTCATTCGCATAACGGAACTCACCACCCATTCCATACCCACTCGGCAAATCGCCACGAAGTGCGACCAAACGATGAATGTCTTGCTCTTGATAAGTTTTGAGAATCTGACGAATCGAGTCGCGTGTTCCACCGACACATGAGAGATGTGGGGCAGCATCAAAGCCTTCTTTACGGATTTCAACAACCGTATCTAAAGTGCCTTGTTGCGTTGTGCCACCTGCACCAAAGGTCACGGAAAAATATTTAGGATTTAGCTCTGCCAATTTGGCACGTGTCACCCGTAATTTCTCGGTTCCTTCTTCCGTCTTTGGCGGAAAGAATTCAATACTAAAATTATGTGGATTCATTTTTTTGTAGAAGTAAAGTGGAGAGCGTCCATGAGATCACACTGTATAACAAAGCGCCAAAAACTGCCGACCAAAAACCTGCCACGTGAAAACCATCAAACATACTGGCAACCGCCCAAAACATCAGCCCATTAATCACCAGAATAAACAGTCCCAAACTTAAGACAGTCACGGGCAGAGTCAGGATTAATAAGATAGGGCGGATCACGGTATTCACAAAACCCAAAACTACTGCGACCAACAAGGCAGTTGTGAAACTATCTATCGTGATGGAACTAAGTAAGTACGGTAGCGCTAATAATGCCAACGCGTTGATTAACCAAGTAGCGAGTAAGCGCATGGCATCTCCAAAGTTTTTACAAATTTGAAAAGCTAAGATCGGCAGAGATTCAATTACTGGGATGCAGACCGCGAAGTAAAGCACAGCAATAGTTGATATTGCGATTATTCACGACAAAGGTATGCACCCAGCAATTGGATTTATGGCGCGTCTTAGTAACGGTAGAGCTCAGGCTTATATGGACCTTCTTTTTTCACGCCAATATAGCTCGCTTGCTCATCCGTCAAAACGCTCAATTGCGCATTGAGTTTTTTCAATTGCAAACGAGCGACTTTTTCATCGAGGTGTTTCGGCAAAGTGTAAACACCAACAGGATATTTATCAGTATTGCAGAACAATTCAATTTGCGCGATGGTTTGATTGGCGAATGAAGAGCTCATCACATAGGATGGATGGCCAGTACCGCAACCGAGATTGACCAAACGACCTTCGGCCAACAAAATAATGCGGCGACCGCTTGGGAAAATCACGTGATCCACTTGTGGCTTGATGTTTTCCCACTTGTATTGCTTGAGTGAAGCAACGTCGATTTCATTATCGAAGTGACCGATATTGCAAACGATCGCTTGATCCTTCATCTTCAACATGTGTTCGTGTGAAATCACATGGTAGTTACCCGTGGTCGTCACGAAAATGTCACCGTGTTCACAAGCGTAATCCATAGTCACGACGCGATAGCCTTCCATCGCTGCTTGCAACGCACAGATAGGATCGATTTCTGTGACCCATACTTGCGCAGACAAAGCACGCATCGCTTGTGCTGAACCTTTGCCTACATCACCATAACCAGCGATGACAGCAACTTTACCGGCGATCATCACATCCGTTGCGCGCTTGATCCCATCAACCAAAGATTCGCGGCAGCCATACAGGTTATCGAACTTAGATTTAGTAACGGAATCGTTGACATTGATTGCTGGAAAAGCGAGCTTGCCTTCTTTGTGCATTTGGTACAAACGATGCACGCCGGTTGTCGTTTCTTCTGTCACGCCTTTGATTGCTGCCAAACGTTTGGAATACCAAGTCGCATCAATTGCCAAGTGTTTTTTGATGGAATTGAACAAGCAAGTTTCTTCCTCTGAACCTGGATTGTTCAAAACAGAAATATCGGATTCAGCACGGGTACCGAGGTGCAACAACAAAGTTGCATCGCCACCGTCATCCAAAATCATGTTGGAGTAGCCGCCATCTTTCCAGTCGAAAATGCGGTGTGTGAATTCCCAGTATTCATCCAAGTTCTCGCCTTTAAATGCAAACACCGGCGTGCCGCCAGCGGCGATTGCCGCAGCAGCGTGATCTTGCGTTGAGTAGATGTTGCAAGATGCCCAGCGTACTTGCGCGCCGAGTGCGTTCAAGGTTTCGATCAGCACTGCGGTTTGGATCGTCATATGCAATGAGCCAGTAATGCGCGCGCCTTTCAAAGGTTGGCTAGTAGCGAATTCTTCACGAATCGCCATCAAGCCAGGCATTTCTGTTTCTGCGATTTGAATTTCTTTGCGGCCCCAATCGGCCAAGCTTAAGTCTGCGACGTGGAAATCTTGCGTTGTTGCAGTTGCGGTTTGAGATGTCATGATGGTGGCGTTCTCACGCCCTCCTTTCTAATATTGACCAAGAAAAAAGTAACGTGAGCGCAGTTGCTGTGAGAACGATTGCACTATACACACACTCGTCTCGACTGATCCAAGCCTGGCAATCATCCAAACATGTCAAATGCTTGAAAATTTTGTCGCAGCGCTCCTTGGAGAGTGTGCAGTATAACGCAAAACAAGACAAAAAGTTGAGATCGGCATGCCTCGAACAAAGATATTTGCTTAAAATTTAAGCAAATATCTTTATGAATTTACTTCAATGACCAGAAAATTCACACACTTTGAACAGCCCCAATCCACTTTCTTCAATCAATTTTGAACCTCCAAGGTCGGGCAAATCAACGATGACAGCACCTTCGACAATATTCGCCCCCAAGCGCTCCAATAGGCGCTTACCTGCCATCATGGTGCCCCCCGTTGCCATGAGATCATCTATCAAAAGCACTCGATCGCCAGCCTTACATGCGTCAGTATGAATTTCTACAGTTGCACTCCCATATTCCAAATCATAGCTTTCTTCGAGAGTTGCGAATGGCAACTTGCCTTTCTTACGAATCGGGACAAATCCAATATTGAGCTCATATGCTAAGACTGAACCTAAAATAAATCCTCGAGCATCCATCCCCGCAACCAAATCCAATTTCTGGTCAGCATAACGTGCCAAAAAGACATCCATCAAAATTCGAAATATTTTTGGATCTTGCAACAAGGTCGTTATATCTCGAAATTGAATACCGACTTGCGGCCAATCCGGCACCGTACGAATATGCTTTTTAATTAATTCACTAGTATCAATCATCTTTAGCCTATTTCAATAATCGTTGTTCAGCACGCGAGACCCCTTCGGCAGTTCCCCTCAAAACGACCACATCGGACGCCTCTAAGGTTAATTCAGGGCTTGGCTCCAATCGAATTTTTCCACGTCGTACATTCGTGACATCGACCGAAAACTCACTTAATTCCAACTCGGCAATCGAGCGTCCAAGATTCTTTCCTCGCTCTCCCAATACCACCGTATGTAATCGTAACTGCATGTTTTCAGCATCGTCGGCAGCATCACTCGCTCCATGAAAAAACCCACGCAATGCTTCATAACGAGCATCCCGCGCCATCTGTACCGTATGCACGACACGACGCAATGGAACACCCAACAGTACTAATGCATGCGAGGCCAACATCAAGCTACCTTCCATCAAATCAGGCACAACTTCCGTTGCACCTGCGGCGCGCAATTTTTCTAGATCGGTGTCATCGTGGCTACGCACCACCACTGGCAAGCTGGGATTTAACTCATGCACCAAATGTAAAATCTTTAGCGCTGATTGGGTATCGGTGTAGGTAATCACCAGTGCAGCGGCGCGACTAATCCCTACCGCCGTCAAACTCTCACGTCGTGCAGCATCGCCATATGACACGTTTGCGCCGGCTTTTTGCGCCTCTGCTATTCGGTCTGGGTCGAGGTCCAATGCATGGTACTCAATTTTCTCATCAGCTAATAGACGCGCCAAACTTTGCCCACTTCGTCCAAAGCCCGCTATCACGACATGCCTCTTCACCTTCATTGTGCGCGCTGCGATCTGCGTTAACGCTAGCGATTGCATCATCCACTCATTTGACGACAACTTTAAAACAATCCAATCTGACTTAGCCAAAATAAATGGCGATATCAACATCGACAATACCATCGACGCCAACATCAATTGCAATAGCAAGGGATCAATCAGATTTAAACCTCCAGCTTGGTTTAATAAAACAAAACCAAATTCGCCAGCCTGCGCTAAGCCTAAACCTGTACGTAACGCCACGCTGGTCGGACATTTGAATAGCCGAGCCAAACCAAAGATCAAGCCAAATTTCAAAAGTACTGGCCCGACCAAGAGCAACAAGATGAGCCAACCGTACTCCAATACAAGACCCAAGTTCAAAAGCATGCCCACCGTTATAAAAAACAATCCCAACAATACATCGCGGAAGGATTTAATATCCTCTTCAACTTGGTGCTTGTACTCAGTTTCTGAAATCAACATCCCCGCAACAAATGCGCCGAGTGCCAATGAGAGCCCAGCTTTTTCGGTAAGCCAAGCTGCACCTAAGGTAAAAAGCAGAAGATTAAGCATAAATAGCTCTTGTGATCGGCGACGAATCACGATCGCAAACCACTCGCGCACCACTCTTTTCCCAACAAAGAACAAGAGAAAAAGCACCAGACTTGCTTTCGCTCCAGCCAATGCAAGACTCATGCTCAAGTTATTCGATTCGGCTGAAAGGGCTGGTACCAATATAAGCAGTGGTACCACTGCCAAATCTTGAAACAATAGGACACTAATCATTTGTCGGCCATGTTGGCTCTCTAACTCCAATTTTTCAGTTAGCATCTTCGACACGATTGCGGTTGATGACATCGCTAGCGCCCCACCGATCGCAAATGATGCCTCCCAAGTCATGGCAAAATAATCTGGCAAAACAAAAGCAGCGCCAAAGCAAATCACCATAGCAAGACCAATGGTGCTTATGACTTGTGCCATACCAAGACCAAAGACGGCTCGCCGCATAGAAAATAGCTTCGGCAACGAAAACTCCAAGCCGATGGAAAACATCAAGAAAACCACGCCAAATTCCGCCAAAAGATGCGTCGTCGAACTTTCCTGTGCCCAGCCCAATGCATGTGGTCCAATCAATATGCCAACGGTCAGATAGCCAAGCATTGGTGGCAAATTTAGCAAACGCAGTGCACCCACGCCAAGAACCGCGCTGCCGAGTAAAAGTAAAGTAGTATCGAGTGCATTCATACGATCTATTATTACCGATTTGCAATGTCTAAAGTGCCTTTTCAATCGATAAACGACTTAGATTAATTCCAAGACGCCACACTATCCTCTCGTCATTTTTGCCATCAGCAGCTGGTTTCACTGAGAATATCCTTAACATATTAACTGGCAGGGTTCTTGCTTAATCGTATTTAGTTTATACTG
Source organism: Affinundibacterium fentianense (assembly GCF_018139545.1). Lineage (GTDB taxonomy): Bacteria > Pseudomonadota > Gammaproteobacteria > Burkholderiales > Burkholderiaceae_D > Undibacterium > Undibacterium fentianense. Next base: position 15,582 of record NZ_JAGSPJ010000008.1, read on the forward strand.
CAACGATGGGTACAATAAACTGTAAAAAAGACTTCTCATCTATGCCTTCATTCGATACAACGACCAATCAAGCTTTGCGACTAGCATGTGAAACTTTGCAAATTGAAGCTGATGAAATTCTCAATCTAAAACGCCGGTTAGCAGGTAATGACGCAGCTGCATTTACCGAAGCGATCGCGCTAGTATTGACGTGCGCTGGGCGCGTGGTGGTCTCAGGTATTGGCAAGTCAGGGCATATCGCGCGCAAAATCGCCGCGACTTTTGCATCGACCGGAACGCCCGCTTTTTTTGTGCATCCCGCCGAAGCGGCACACGGCGACTTGGGAATGGTGACCGCACAGGATATTTTTATTGCCATTTCTTATTCTGGCGAGGCCGGTGAACTGGTAGCGATTCTTCCGATCCTCAAACGTCTAGGCGTCAAATTAATTGCCATGACCGGAAATCCGAATTCAACACTCGCTAAACTCGCAGATCTTCACCTCAGCGTGCATGTTGACAAAGAAGCGTGCCCACTCAACTTAGCGCCGACCGCCAGCACCACAGTCACGCTAGCACTTGGCGATGCACTTGCGGTCGCGGTCCTTGACGCAAGAGGCTTCAAAGAAGAAGACTTTGCTAGATCTCATCCTGGCGGTGCGTTAGGGAGACGCTTGTTGACGCACGTAAAAGATGTGATGCGCACAGGAAGTGCAATTCCCCAAGTTAAACCAGATACAAAATTAAGCAGTGCATTACTAGAAATTACGCAAAAAGGGATGGCCATGACCGCGGTTGTTGACAGCCAAAATACCATCGTTGGCGTATTTACCGACGGTGATTTACGCCGCCTAATGGACAAGCCGCTCAATTTTTCTGAACTTGTTATTGCTGATATTATGCGGAAAAATCCCCACACAATCGGTCCCGAACAATTAGCAGTAGAAGCCGTTGAGATCATGGAAGTGCACCGCATTAACCAGCTTCTGGTGGCAGACTCGGACGGAAAATTAGTTGGCGCATTGCATATTCACGACTTAACTCGTGCAAAGGTGATCTGATGCACACCAACTTCGAATCGACTCCAGAGACCCAAAGAAAAGCCGCACGCGTGCAACTGATGATTTTTGATGTGGACGGCATCCTAACTGACGGGAGCCTCCATTTTGGCCCAGAAGGAGAAATGATGAAGACCTTCAATGTGCTAGACGGACAAGGAATCAAATTATTGCAAAATGCAGGCATTGCAACTGCAATCATCAGCGCCCGACAATCAGCAATCGTGAGCAAACGCGCGCACGATTTGGGAATCACTCACGTTATGCAGGGAATTCATGATAAGAAATCAGCTTTCATTGAATTAAGTAAGCAATTAAATATCGCACACGATGCATGTGGATTTATTGGTGACGATGTGATCGATTTACCGATACTCTTACGAGTCGGATTTGCGGCCAGCGTTCCGAATGCGCATATAGAAGTCCGCCAACGAGTCGATTACATTACTAGCGCCTCGGGCGGTCGAGGGGCTGCCCGTGAAGTTTGCGATTTAATCTTAAAAGCACAAGGTAAATACCTCGCTGCACTCGCCCCTTTTTGCGACGTGAGTAACACATGACGGCAGATCGGATTCGAGTCTGGCTAGGGATTGCCCTCTTAGGCTTGTTAATGCTGGGCAGCTTTTGGGTATACGAAGTGATGCGGCGTCAAGGCGAGGATCTCGCTTCCAATCGTAAAAATCGCAGTGAGCCAGACTACTATGTTGAACAATTTAATTTTGTGCGCTTATCGCAATCAAAACAAACCAACTATCGAATCACTGGAGATCGATTAATTCATTTCCCACTCGAAGATGAATTTGAAATAGTACGTCCGAAAATTGTGGGAATTGATCAGGAAAAGACACCGATGACCATTAGTGCAGATCGCGCTATTGTGAAACAAAAAATTCAAGAAAAACCAAATACTCAACCCGAAGATCAAATTCATATGCTTGGAAACGTTACATTGGAACGTGCAAGGAGCCAACAAGTCGAATCTATTAAGATTGAGACCGATTCACTGATCCTTTTTCCTGATACGGAAAAAATGAAAACGGCTGCTAGTATCAAAATGCTGACACGCAAGGCAACAATAAGCGCAGTGGGGATGGAAGCGGATAACGCAGATCAAAAACTGCGTTTTTTGAGCAAAGTACATATAGAAATTGATACGACGAAACACAGTACAAACGATTAGTCCATCAACCAAAACCGTTTGTATCGACTAGTTAAGTCGCTCTGTTTTGCTTTTTTTTCGCAACAGCGCACTGCAAAAAACACCAGTAAAGGTTAAACAAATGAAGACAAATACAATTTCCATTTCGCTCACTCTGTCCATTTTTTCAAAGCTAGCACTAACAGGACTCGTCACTTCAACTATGCTGTCAGCGCCAGTCTATGCAGAAAAAGCAGACAGTCAAAAGAAAACAAAGATTGATGCAGAGCATACAGTGTATGACGGCAAGACGGGGACAAAAACACTGACTGGTAATGTAGAACTTACGCGTGGCACTTTATTGATACGCGCAGAATCCGCTGTCGAAACAGAGACTAAAGACGATGGTGGTAGCGTCACATTACTCGGAAAAAATGGCAGTCAGGTTTTTTTCAGGCAAAAGCGAGATGGCGGAACCGAACTCTGGATTGAAGGTTCTGCGGATCGCGTCGAGTATGATAAGAAAACCGAAGTCGTACGATTCATCGCCAAAGCGAATGTGAGATATCTGAGCGAATCGAAAGTAACGCAAGAGCAAAAAGGGGAATTTCTTTCTTACGACAGTATCAACGATATTTTTACGGCAACCAATTCAGCGTCTGGCAAGCGCGTTCCGGGCGGTGGGCGAGTCTCGATTACTTCGGAACCCAAAGCGGTTAAAACTCCGGTTAAACAAGATAAATAAAAGCGATACTATGACCAGCACATTGGTAATTACAGATCTGCAGAAGCGCTATGGAATGCGACAAGTTGTACGCGACGTCTCGCTGCAGGTGAAAAGTGGCGAGGTCGTGGGACTTTTGGGTCCAAACGGCGCGGGAAAAACCACTTCATTTTATATGATCGTTGGTCTCGTCCCATCCGATGCAGGCAAGATTGACATTGATGGTGTCGACATCTCCAATTTTCCAATTCATCAAAGGGCCAGATTAGGTCTCTCTTACCTTCCCCAAGAAGCTTCTGTATTTCGCAAACTATCCGTCGAGGACAACGTCCGTGCGGTTTTGGAATTGCAAATTGATGAGGCAGGTAAGCCACTTTCAAAGAACGAAATCAATCAGCGTTTGAATACCTTACTCGAAGAGCTTCAAATCGACGGTCTACGTGAAAGCCCTGCCCGCGCATTGTCGGGCGGCGAAAGACGGCGTGTAGAAATTGCTCGTGCATTAGCCACCAATCCCCGCTTCGTTTTATTAGATGAGCCATTCGCTGGTGTAGATCCAATTGCAGTGATTGAAATTCAACGAATTGTGCGTTTTCTTAAAGAGCGTCAAATCGGCGTGCTCATCACTGATCACAATGTTCGTGAAACCCTAGGTATTTGCGATCATGCCTACATCATCAATCAAGGATCAGTGCTTGCCAGTGGCCGCCCGGATGAAATCATCACCAACGAGACAGTCAGACGCGTCTATCTTGGTGAACATTTCCGGATGTAGCAAAATCAAAAAATATGAAACAAAGTTTACAGCTACGCACCTCTCAACATCTGGCCTTAACGCCACAGCTGCAGCAATCAATTCGACTGCTGCAACTATCGACACTTGAACTCCATCAAGAATTGGAGAACTTATTAGTCGAAAATCCTCTATTGGAGCGCGTCGATGATGCTTTAGATAATGCAGTACGTCTATTGGCAGATGGTAGTTTAAATAATGTATCAAGTAGTAGCGAAACTGAGTTCACCCCTGTCGAAGCAAGTAAAACCGAAGCGTCAGAATCATCCATTACAGAGGTTTCAGACAATTCAAACGACGCTGAGCAAACCGCGAATACAGATGACTGGAGCTTTGATGATGCGCCGAGTTCCAGTTCAAAAAATCGTGATGATGACGATGGCCGACCGCAGCTAGAAGCTGCAATGACAAGCCTACGCGACCATCTTCTGGAACAAATGCGGGTTTCAATACGAGAGACTCGTGATCGCGCCCTTATTGAACTTATCATCGATGCGATCGATGACAACGGCTATCTATGCGAATCGCTTGAAGAAATTCACGCAAGCTTACCGATCGATCTCTGCGTCGAACTTGAAGAATTACAATTTGCACTCAACATGCTGCAGAGTTTTGAACCTGAAGGAGTTGGTGCTAGAACGACGTCAGAGTGCTTAGCAATTCAAATTCGACGGATGCCCAAAGTGCCGTTTGTGACACGTAAATTAGCACTACAAATTGTGCAAACTTACTTGCCGCTATTTGCACAACGAGACTTCACGAAACTCCGCAAGTTTCTCCATTGTGATGACGAAGATCTACGTGAAGCCCAAACCGTAATTCGACAATGCAATCCGAAACCCGGACTAGCCTTTGCTTCGGCCAAGTCCGACTACGTGGTGCCAGACGTTGTTGTAAAAAGAATAGGCGATGAATGGCATGTTATGCTGAACAGGGATGTGATGCCGCGCCTGCGAATCAATCAGTTATACGCAAACTTAATGAAACAACAGCGAGGCGATGTAAGTCTCAGTCCTCAATTGCAGGAAGCTCGTTGGTTAATTAAGAATATGCGGCAGCGATTCGATACGATCTTGCGCGTCGCACAAGCCATAGTTGAAAGACAATATAATTTTTTCACGCATGGGGCCGTTGCAATGAGACCCCTTGTTTTGCGCGAAATAGCTGATACACTAGGATTACACGAGAGCACTATTTCGCGTGTAACAACTCAAAAGTTTATGCTGACGCCACACGGTATGTTTGAGTTGAAGTATTTCTTCGGTAGTCACGTCGCGACAGAAACGGGTGGTGAAGCATCTTCTACGGCGATACGGGCACTGATCAAACAATTAATAGGAGAAGAAGACCAAAAGAAACCCCTCTCGGATAGTAAGATCGCCGACATATTGGGAGAACAAGGAATGGTCATCGCGCGTCGTACAGTTGCGAAGTACCGCGAAGCTCTAAAAATTCCCCCAGTTAGCCTGCGAAAATCTTTATAAACCAGTTCTTGAATTATTGTTTTCTATCGTTATATATGGTTTAGCTCAATAATAGTTTTACAGCATGAGCGATTGTAGTAACAAGATTTAGATAGCAAATAAAAGCAATATCACCATAGGAGCGCAGTATGAATCTCACCATCAGTGGACACCATGTCGAAGTAACTCCTGCAATTCGTGAATATGTACAAGGCAAGCTAGAGCGGGTAAGACGACACTTCGATCAAGTCATTGATATCGCTGTCATTTTGACGGTTGATAAGCTCCGCGAAAAAGACAAACGCCACAAAGCAGATATCAATTTACATCTAAGTGGCAAAGATATTCATGTCGAGAGCCTAGCGCATGATTTATACGCAGCAATCGATACCTTGATCGACAAACTTGATCGCCAAGTAATCAAACATAAGGATAAAATTCAGAATCATCAACATGATGCGATTAAACATATCCCTGATCCAGAATCAGTTGAAACTGATTAATTTGATTCGATAATTGCACACTGATTCACTTCACGTGATGAACCTAGGACGCTTTTTAGCGTCCTTTTATTTCCTCTATCCTCTTTCTATTTCCCGACTTGCAAGTCTCTAGTTGTGTCGCTGTCTGTAACAGCCTTGTTCGTCGTATCGATGTTGAAATCAATCTGAACCTCAGTTCGCAAACTTGGTTCCGGCAAGCGTATAGGCTAAAATCCAATACTCTCGAATTCCTGCCCATGTCCTATGCACTCATACGTTCACACCGAGGTTATCAACCAAATCGGATTCATCACTCTGGATCGCCCTAAGTCTTTAAATTCGCTCTCTTTGGAAATGGTTCGAGCACTAAGCGCAATCTTGTATGAGTGGCGGGACAATTCAACAATCAAAGCAGTCTTTATTTGCAGTAGCAGTGAGAAAGCTTTTTGCGCGGGTGGTGACATTCGCTTCTTCTATGATGTGGGAACGCAAACTCCAATGGGAGATAGCGCATTACTCGAAGATTTTTTCACTGAGGAGTATGCGCTTAACCACTTAATTCATTTTTATCCTAAGCCCTATATCGCACTGATGAACGGTGTCGTCATGGGCGGTGGAATGGGAATAGCGCAAGCTGGCATTGCAGCACGTCTTCGAATTGTTACTGAGCGCACAAAAATGGCAATGCCTGAAGTCAACATTGGACTTTTTCCAGATGTCGGTGGCAGTTTTTTCCTAAATCAAACTCCAGGGCAAATTGGCACTTACCTCGGTGTGACTGGCGACGTGATCGGTGCGGCGGACGCAATTTTTGCGAACCTCGCTGACGTCTACATTCCCACTGTCGCCTTGCCTGGACTGTATGATTTGTTAAAGGAGACTCAAGCTGACGATGTACGGGCTGTCATCCGAAACTTCGCAGCGCAATTTGCAACTGACAATGCTGCGCAAACAAGCCAACTCGCGCGCAATAAAGAAGCCATAGACCGGCACTTCCACGCAAATACCATTCATGAAATTCTTGCGTCACTGGCTGCCTCAAACACGGCTTTCGCTGAATCCTGTATTACTACGATGCAGAAGCGCTCCCCCTTGATGATGGCCGTGACCTTAGAGCAACTACGAAGGTGTCAAGGTTTGACCGTTGCTGAATGTTTGAGAATAGAAAGAACAATGGTCAGGCATTGCTTCAAGCACGGTGAAGTTTTAGAAGGAGTTCGAGCATTGGTGGTTGATAAAGATAATCAGCCTCAATGGTCACCCAACACCGTAGAAGAGGTCAATGGTGCCATGGTTAATACGTTTTTCGAACGAGTGTGGCCAGACTATGCGCATCCTCTGGCTGCATTAAATTAATTACTTTTTTACAGGCAAACGAGAACGCATTAAGCGCACCCCGAGCATGCATACAAATATTGGCGTGTCACTGCATGCTCGGAATAACCTACCTAAAGATTATTTCAATAATCCAAAAACTTTGCCAATAATCTTGCTTCCCGTTCCAATTGGATCTTGTCGAATTTTCTTTTCTTCCTCGGCGATCAATATATACAGCGCGTCGACGGCTCGGCTTGAGACGTAGCTTTCAACACTTGCTTCCTTCTCTGGCACCATTGTAATTTTTTGCGCTTTTATCATCACCGAATTGTACTTGGTAGCGAGGCCCACTTGATCAGTCACTCCTTTAACTATAGGTACAAATTTAGCACCTAAAGCAAGCGATGTTTTTTCTTTGAAAAAATCGGTCACTGAGGTTTCACCGCCTGTCAGAATTTTCTTCGCATCATTAATTGACATATTTTTGATCGCGTCGATCAATAAGGGCTTAGCTAATGGCACAGCAGATTCCGCCGCACGATTCATCGCTACGACCAGTTCATCAAGTTGCTTACCTTGTCCGCTTAGTTTTAAAAGCGGTTTCGCTTTTTCTAAGATTGATGGTAGGGGAATTTTGACCTTTTCATTGCCTAAAAAACCATCGGCAACACCTAACCGAGCGAGTGCAGCATTTGCCCCCTGCTCCAAAGCAGCTTTCAATCCAGAATTTGCATCTTTATTGCTGAGTTGACTGATTTGATTGAGATCGGAAGCGTCGGCACCAAGATGTAAAGAAATCGCCGCCAATAAAATACAGAGATGATGTCCTGCTTTTTTAAACATTTCGATTTCCTTCAATTTTAAAATGGGTCAATAACGGAAGTGATGGTCGCGAGCCTTGAGGTGCTTGTCTATATCTCTTCGATTAAAAACAATCTTCGATGTTCGCGAATCGCATAGCGATCGGTCATTCCTGCGATGTAATCGGCAATTCGACGCGCCTGAAGCATAGCTGTTTGGTTTGCACTGACTTGTTGTGGCACTCGATAATCGGGGGGAATCAAATTTGTCTCATTCATCATGAGAGTGAACAATTCACGCACTGTATTCTTTGCCTTGTTACTCATCCGATTGACTAGGTAGTGGCGATACAAGTGTTCGTACAAAAATTGCTTCAAGGCTTTGGCTTCGCGATGCATGGCGTCAGAAAATGCAATCATCGGCTTGGATTGCCGAACATCGTCAATTGTTTTCGGTGCACAGTCACTAATTTGTTGTATAGAGGTTTGGATTAAGTCAGTAATGAGGCAATTAATCATGCGACGTATCGTCTCCGAAATGGCACGTCGCCCCGAAACACCTGGATAAGCCTGATCGACCTCCCGTCGGCATCGAGCGAAAAAATCTACGTCCAAGAGCTGTATTTCAGTCAGCAATCCAGAGCGTACGCCATCATCAATATCATGATTATTATAGGCAATTTCGTCTGCCAAATTAGTCAGTTGTGCTTCTAGACTCGGTTGAGTCTTGTGGATGAAACGCAAACCTAAATCACCCAGCTCTTGTGCATTTTTAACAGAGCAATGTTTGAGAATTCCTTCGCGAGACTCGAAGGTCAAATTTAAGCCTTCGAAACTCGCGTAGCGTTCTTCCAATACATCGACGACACGCAAACTCTGCAAATTATGTTCAAAACCGCCATATTCCTTCATACAAGAATTCAATGCATCTTGTCCTGCATGGCCAAAAGGTGTGTGCCCAAGATCATGTGCCAAGGAAATCGCTTCGACTAAATCTTCGTTTAACTGAAGATTTCGCGCTATCGATCTAGCAATTTGTGCTACTTCAATACTATGGGTAAGTCGGGTACGGAATAAATCACCTTCGTGGTTCACGAAAACCTGAGTTTTATACTCAAGGCGACGAAATGCAGTACTGTGAATTATTCTATCGCGGTCACGTTGAAATTCCGAGCGCGAAATTGGAGAGTTTTCCGAGAAGCGCCGACCTTTAGTGTGTGCCGACTGTGCAGCATAAGGCGCTAGATGATTATCGGAAAACATGTCTTCTCCTAGCAAAGAAATTGACTACAGTGTACTTGAGCGCAAAGTCGCAAGTAGGAGTTCTTTTGGAACTTCCGTGATAATACTCTTTCCAAGTGGTTTCAATAAAATGAATTTAATCTTGCCATCTTCATTCTTCTTATCAACTTCCATCAACTCCAACCATGTTTGCTCACCAAGATCTGGTGCGACAGTCGGGAGCCCTGCCGCATCGACTAATCTTGTTATGCGTGCCTTACTTACGTAGTCTATATAGCCAAGACGGTATGATAGGTCAGCAGCTAACACCATACCGCAGCCAACGGCTTCGCCATGCAACCATTTGCCATAGCCTAAACCAGATTCGATTGCATGACCAAATGTATGCCCAAAATTCAAAATTGCTCGCAAACCACCTTCGCGTTCATCTTGGCGCACGACATTTGCCTTAATTTCACAGGACTTGAGCACAGCATAAGATAGTGACTCATTGTCCTTAGCTCGCAATTTTTCAATGTTGGTCTCAATCCATGTAAAAAATTCCGCGTCAATAATTGCACCGTGCTTAATGACTTCCGCCAGTCCAGCAGACAATTCCCGAGCAGGTAGGCTGTGTAGACTATTCATGTCAGCAATAACAGCTTGCGGCTGGTAAAACGCGCCAATCATGTTCTTACCCATAGGATGATTGATTCCCGTCTTCCCCCCGACAGATGAATCAACCTGGGCCAGCAATGTTGTTGGTACTTGGACGAATGGAATTCCCCGCATATATGCTGAAGCGGCAAAACCCGTCATATCACCAATAACACCGCCACCTAAGGCTAATAACATGGTTTTACGATCACATTTCTTACTCAGCAGGGCGTCAAAAACCGTCATCAAACTTTCCCAGTTTTTGTACTCTTCCCCATCGGGCAAAACGATCGTTTCGACTTGCTTGCCGATACTGCTCAATGTGCTTGCGATAGACTCTAAATATAAAGGTGCCACGACAGTATTTGTCACTATCACGATCCGCTGCGCCTTAATCCGATTTTGCAAGAAAGTTTGATTCGTTAAGAGATCTTGGCCTATCGTAATTGGGTAGGATCGATCCCCCAAGTCAACCTGTAAAGTTTTTGCCCTAGCGACGTCATTGTCCATAATTAACTTAATTGCTTGAATATCCTGATTTGCGACCAAGGCACCGCGTACTTTTTCAGTCAATTGCACAAAATCGTCGCCATGAGTCTTCTTTTGCCCAGGGACTTTTTCGATGATCGTCTGAACCAAAGTTTGCAGTTGCGGTTGCCCAGTTTCAATAACAATATGTGCGACTTCACGATACAGAGGATCCCGCTGTTGCTCGAGCTCTTCTAGCTTTTTTCTAGGATCAGGAGTGCGAAGCAAAGGTCTTTTTTTATCATGGCGAGTACGATGCAAGATATTACTAATACTTGCCTTCAAATAGACAACCGTACCATGGGATTGAAGTAAGGAACGACTCTGAGGATTCAATATTGCGCCGCCACCTGTGGCTAACACGATATTGTCTTGCTGGCAGAGATCGCGTATGACATCTGCCTCACGTTGGCGAAAACTCGCTTCACCTTCAATTTCAAATATCACCGAAATAGCGACACCTGTTCGTGCCTCTATTTCGTGATCAGAATCAACAAATCGCTTATTTAATTTTTTTGCGAGGGCTCTGCCAACCGTCGTTTTGCCAGAGCCCATCAAGCCTACTAGATAGATGTTACTTGTCACTCAAATTACTCAACATTCACATGAAATTACGGGATCGGGGTACATCCGCCAACTCCAGTTATTGGATCACCCATACCATTGTCTTTAAGATTGAAAAGCGCCGTTGCCGAGGCACCGAGACTATCCAAGACTGTCAAAGTAATTGTACCAATACCCAGTGGCTTATAAGTACCCGATTCATCAACTGAAATAAAGCATCGATTGCCAGTTGAGCCCAAGCCAATGCGTAAAGTCGATGTACTAACAATACTCACGGATGACAAATTCAAATCACTAGTAAATGCTCGATAAGGTGGTGTACCACCATAAATCGAAAGGTCAATCGTGTTTGTCGACTCTTCAGCGACCAACAATGTATTGGGTGAAATACGTAACAATGAACTTGCCGCCGTTGCAGTGATTGTGATGCTCTTTGTTTGTCCTTGGGAGTCAACAATCGTGACTAGCGTTGCGCCGACATTGAGAAGTTTTGCCGTGAACGTTCCACCTGTCGTTGAAATTGATGTAGGACTAACAGTTGCAATACTTGGATTGTTATTCGTAATCGTGTAGTTCGGTGATCCGCCAGAAATCTTAAATACCAAAGTATCGCCCACAGCACCAGTGGAGTCCCCAGGCAAGATATTCACGGCAGTATTCGCCACAGATGACACAGTGACTGCGATATTGACTGGTGCGCCAAGTGAATCACGAATCACGATTTCCGCGGCACCTGCAGCAACACCATTCACTGTAAATCCACCAGCAGTCGAACTCACCGATGCAACACCAGAATTACTCGATGCGACAGAGTACGGTGCAGTACCGCCACCAATTGAGTAAGATGCACTGGAACCAGACGCTAAAGTGATAGAAGACGGTGCAGTCGTGAACAAGGGGACGACTGTACCGGAACCAACCGTTGCGTTGATCGTCAATGGCGTGCCTGATGAATCCGTTACTGTAACTTTAGCTGAACCAACTGCGACACCAGAAAGCGTCAGAGTGCTACCAGACACTGTCGCCGTCAATACGCTGGTATTGCTACTGCTGACTAAATAAGGTGCACGACCACCGCCGATAGTGAAAGTTGGCGAAGTTGAAGGTGCAATCACGACATCACTCGAAGCTGTCGTAAATAACGGGGTCGGTGTGCCAGTGCCTACTGTGACATTAATTGACAAGATACCTGTTGTCGAGTCACGAACGATGACTGTCGCTTTTCCTGTTGAAACGCCAGTAATGACCAAATCATTGCCAGTTAATGTCGCTTTCGCAACAGCAATGTTACTACTACCAACAGTATAAACAGTAGTGCCCCCGCCGACTTTGTATGCATTCGCACCGCCTACTTCAACTGTCACTTCGGATGCTGCCGTTGAAAACAAGGCATCAACGGTACCGACAACAACATCAATCTTGATTTCTTTACCAAGTGAATCTTTTACTGTCACGACTGCCTTACCACCCGTCTGACCAGTAATAATAAATTCTTTCGATGTAGTTTGACCTACAGTCGCGATGCGTTTGTCGCTACTCGACACAGCATAAATTTGACTTCCGCCGCCAATAGTATAAACGGCAGATGTTGCTCCCACGCCAACTGTGACAAGACTTGGCGCAGTCGTAAATAAATCCACCAAGCTACCGACAACGATATCAAGTTTGACAGACTTACCCAACGAATCCGTCACAGTCACCACAGCTTTCCCCCCCGCTTGCCCAACAATTGCAAACTCTTTAGGGGAGACAGTCAACACGGTTGCTACACTACGATCGCTACTCGTTAATGAGTAAATTTCGCTTCCACCGCCAATTTGATAAGTCGAAGATGTTCCTCCAACCGAGACGACAACCGTGCTCGGGGCTGTTGTATAAAGTTCAGCACCAGAGCCAACCGTCACTTCCACTTTTTTACTTCCGCCCAAGGTATCGTTGATCGTTACTGTGCTTACACCAACAGCCACACCAGTCAAGTAAAACTGCGAACCATTTTGCGTCACAGCAACGACCTGGCGATTACCGCTTGCTACCGTGTAAATTCGGCTACCTCCCCCGATGGTGAATGTTGTTGAAACCTGACCGATACCCAAATTCAGTTTTTCGGGTGCGCTAGTGAAGAGATCAACCCCACTGCCGACAGTCGCTTCAATCGTAACTCTGGCGCCGGATGCATCTACGACCGTGATCGTCGCTGTTCCCCCACCGCCACCAGTAATGGTTAATGTCTTGCCACTGACGCTGACACTAGCAGCACCAGAACTACTTGTCGCCGTGTAATTCGGGACGCCACCACCCACGTTATATGTTTGGATTTCGCCTGGCGCAATGATGATTTTATCTGCTGCGCTTGTAAACAAGGCAACCCCGCTGGTATTCCCAGCGGACCCACCACCACCACCGCAAGCTGACAGCATAAGCAAAACAGTCATTGCGAAAAAAGCGCGAATTAACTTCGTCATGTAACACCTATTTAATATTAATGAATACAGATCAAATCTGTATCAGAATCAAAAACTACCTAACTATTCTTACAACTTATTGATTTGCAAAAGTACCCGTCAATTGAACTTTTGGCGTGATAAAAATCAGCAATTCGGTTTTATTATTTGTTTTCCCAGTTGATTTAAACAAATTACCAAACAAAGGCAAATCACCAAGGAATGGGACTTTCGTGACGTCAGCGCGCTCTTCTTGCGTGTAAATACCGCCCAAAACAACAGTGCCACCATTTTCAACTAACACATTTGTTTTCACTTGCTTCGTATTAATCACTGGGCCACCACGAGTCTCCTCGCCGCGACTATCTTTGTGAACATCCACATTCAGAATAATTGTTCCGTCGGGAGTGATCTGTGGAGTCACGTCAAGACTTAAGGTCGCCTTTCGGAAGTAAATCGCAGTTCCACCGCTTAACGTCGCAATTTGGTATGGAATCTCTTGTCCTTGTTCAATGTGTGCGGGCGTTTGATCTGCCGTGACAACTCTTGGGCTTGAAATAATTTTACCATCGCCATCCGCTTCTAACGCTGACAATTCCAAATTTAGAAAACGATTCGCAGCAGCTGAAAATAAGCTCACTGCTAAACTACCAGCATCGAGACCACCGATACCCGCTGCTGGGAGATTCACAAATTGCGTATTAGGGACAAAACTCTTTTCCGTAATTCTTGCCTGCCCAGTTTGCTCACCAACCCCCAAATAATTACCTGTCACTGCAGCGCGCTGATTGCCAGAGATTTGAAAGCCTGTGTCGCCACCTTTCAAGCCACGCAGGTCAGCAAAACCTAATTTCGCGCCGAGATTTCGACTAAATTTATTATCCGCCTCAACAATTCTCGCTTCAATCACGACCTGTTTAGTTGCAATATCGGTCTTCTGAATCAGTTTGCGCACTTCTTCAATTTTCGACGCGATATCTGTAACAAACAATTGATTTGTTCTTGGCTCAATCATCACGTTGCCCCGCTTCGACAACATCCGATTATTGGTCGCATTCTCTACCCCAAATAATTTTTGAAAAGTTTCCGCTTTTTGATACTTAAGCTGAAAAGATTCCGTCTTCAATGGTTCAAGTTCTGCAATGGCTGCTTTTTGTTCTAACTCTAACTTTTCCTTCGTCAACAATTCATCCTTCGGCCCAATTAGGATGACATTGCCGTTCTTACGCATATCAAGACCCTTGATTTGCATCACAGTATCAAGTGCTTGATCCCATGGAGTATCAATCAAACGAATGGTGATGTTGCCGCTCACCGAGTCGCTAGCAATAATGTTGACGCCTCCTTGTTCTGCAATGATTTGCAGAACCGCACGCACATCAACATCCTGGAAATTCATCCCGAATCGATCCCCTTTGTAACCTTGTGTGCCTTGTGTCAACTTATTGGGGTCTTCCTTAATTGGTTTGACTTCAATTACTAATTGACGATCGCTTTGATAAATACTATGTTCCCAGAGACCTTTGGGTTCAATCAACATACGAACATTTTCACCTTGACGACTCGTGCTAACTTTTTGCACTGGCGATCCGTAATCCGCAACATCCAAAGTACGCCGCAGAATGTCTGGCAATCCGACCTTAAGGAAATCAACAACAATAGTTTGACCCTGTAGGCGCGCATCAATTGCGACTTGATCATTCGGCAGATCAACAACAACACGGCCGTCCCCAGCCACTCCACGTCGAAAATCAATATCGCGCAGCATTTGCTTACCAGCTGGTATCGCTTCTTTTGGTGCAGTTGACACTGGTAAGCCGATACTATTGACTGGCGTCGCCAGTCCACCGGATCCGTCGATGGTAACGATTAACGCATTGCCTTCAATAAAAGTCGCATAATTCAGTGGACGATTGAGATTAAAAACCATACGAGCACGGTCTGGTACTTCAACCAAGTTCAAACTACGGACTTCGCCAAGTCCAATGTCCACAGTACTTTTACCTGTGCCATTGGTCGTGTTTGCGAAATCAAGTGAAATACGGGATGGGTTGGTAATAGAAAATGCGACCGGCGGCTTCACTAATGGTGATTTGAAATTGATTTTAACAATAACATTCGCGCCCTGCTGATTTGCAGTAATCGATTCGATGGTGTTCGCGTTTTGCGCATTCGCCATCTGGCTCATGAATAGCAAACCCAGAAGGAAATACTTCATACTCACCGCGCTCCTCATTCCTGCTTTTATCAGTTTATTCATTTTTTCGCCTCTTGCAATTCCAAGCTTGCTTTTCTTTCGGTCCATTCGCCGCTCGCGTCTTGGACTGTTTCAACCAGATCAATGCGGGATTCGTTGATGCTGATGACTTTTCCAAAATTTTGTCCCATGTAGCCGCCTACCACTACAGGGAAAACCGCTTTCCCAATCTGTATTAAGCCCTGCAATGATTTTCGATTATCGATCGTACCGACCATCTTCATGGTTTCAAGCGCATATCCTTCTAACGCTTCTTTAGGGCGATCAAAGTCAGGTTTTAAACCATTGTCATTCGCGGCTTTCAAGCGAGCAAAAACAACTAGCAATTTGCTTGAGTCGAATGGATCGATCAAATGCCCACCGCTATAAGTCACCGGCACGAACACCTTAGGTTCCGCAACTGGTGTTACTTTCACGTGCATTTCTTTTTTAACTTGATCCATCCACTCTTTCAGCTCTGTAACGCCATTGTCGCCGCATGCGGCAAGGCTGCTAGCAAGAACTAAGATAATGAGCTTACGAAGTATTCTCATTTTTTAGCCTCTTTCTGCTTTTCTTTCTCTTTTTTACGAAGAGCGGCTTGTTCCGCGATTTCGGCAGGATCTAAATAGCGATATGTTTTCGCTATGCCATCCATAACAATGCCGGGTTTCTTCGCATCTTTGCTAACAGCAAACGTCAAATTATTGAGCGTCACAATCCGCGGAAGTTTCGCCACGTCCGCCACGAACTGCGCCATATCGTGGTAATTTGCAATCATCTGAATTTCTATCGGAAGTTCAGCGTAATAATCTTTGATAGTTGCGGCAGCTGGTTTAAAGATTTCCATATTTAAACCACGACCATTCGCAGCAGAATTGATATCTTCTAAGACAGCTGCATATTCCGCTGTACTTGGGAGTTGTTTTTCCATTCTAGAAACATACTGAAGGACCAATTTACGTTGCTCTTTTAAGGCATCAAGACTAATCGATTGCTGCACCTTAATCTTAAAGGTGTCTTTGAGTTTTTGCTCTTCTTGCTGGCCTAGATCAATTTCTTCTAGTTGCGTACTCCAATAAAACCACCACCCCACAAATAACACAAACAAGAAGAGCCCAAATGCTGCAAGCAATCTTGGCGCTAGCGGCCATAAGCCAGGGTGCAATCCATTGAGGTCCTGAAATTGCCCAATGACCGAGTCGAATTTTTCTTTGATATCTGCCATATTCTTCTCTTTTTTAAGGCACCTTAGGAGCTACAGTCTTCTTCTTAGCAGCCTCGGTATCTGTTGCACTAGCGGCAGCGGCCTCAAGTTCTCGAGGACGACGAATGCCGACATTCAAATCAAATTCAATTACCCGTTTCGCATCACGGCCTTGACCGAGACCAACCGCTTTATTTTGAATAATTTCGGGCTTCGTCATCCACTCGGAGGAATTCAATTCATTAACGAAGAGACCGACTACTGCATGCGACTGCGCATATCCCTTAATCGCAATTCGTTGACCGTCTTGTTTAATTAAAGTCAGATACAACCCTTCGGGAGCCAGCTTAACCAATTCATTCATCATAAATACAGGCTGATTTCGATCCCCCTGTAAATCTTCCACCGCTTGTTGACGTGCGGTCAACGCTTCAATCTCTTGCTTGAGATTTGCAACTTCCTTGATTTTGATATCCAACTCAGTATTTTCGGCGGTGATGAAAGCGTTCCGGTCCGTCTGCGCGGACAATTGTGCGGAAAAAAACAAGCCGACCAAAATAACGACAGCTGCGCCTACTAACCCAGACATCATCATTAAGGCATAAAACTGGCTCTTAAGTTCTTTGCGCTTTTCTTCTCGATGGGGAAGGAGATTAATTCTGATCATTATCCGTACCTCCGCATCGCTAGTCCACAAGCAACTAGGTAAGCCGGGGCATCATTCCGCAAAGATTTTTCGTTCACGTTCGAGCCTAATTCCATCCCCTTAAATGGACTAATAACGGAGGTCGATAACTTTGTTCTCTCAGCCACAATATCTACTAATCCTGGGAGCATCGCACACCCACCGCCTAGATATATTTGATCAATTCTGGTGTAGGGAGTTGATGTAAAAAAGAACTGTATTGCTCGGGTTACTTCCAAGGCAGCATTTTCTAAGAATGGCTCTAACAATTCCATTTCATAGCTGTCAGGGAGATCACCTTGTCGTTTCTTAGTTTCGGCCTCGTCAAAGGACAATCCATAGTTACGCACAATGTCTTGCGTCAGTTGATTCCCACCAAATTGCTGATCACGCTCATAGATGACTTCACCATTAAGGAGAATAGAAATATAAGTTACCTTTGAGCCTATTTGAAATAGCGCATAAATTTGATCTTGTCCGCCATTTGGCTGCTGCTCTATCAAACGTTCAACAGCCGAGCGCGCGGCATATGACTCAATGTCCATCACTTTGGCTTGCAGACCCGCAGATTGCACGGCAGCAACACGATCTTCAATTTTCTCTTTTCTCGACGCTGCAAGTAACACGTCGACATCTTCCTCGGAATTGGCTGTTGGACCAATCACACAGAAATCGATACTAACTTCATCCATCGCGAAAGGGATATATTGACTCGCCTCAGACTCCACTTGAAATTCAAGAGCTTGCTCCGAAAGGCTTCCAGGCAAAACCATCTTTTTGGTAATCACAGACGAGGCTGGCATTGCCAACGCAACGTTCTTAGTTCCCGTTCCGCTTCGTTTCAATACTCGCAAAATGGTTTCCGATACCTGTTCTAGATTTTCGATATTTCCGTCGACGACCGCACCTTTCGGTAGCGGCTCGGAAGCACATCGTTCCAGTTTGAAATCTTTTTCGCCTGACCGAGAGAGTTCAACCAGCTTGACGTCAGACGTGCTGATATCCAAGCCCACCAGGGGCGGATTCTTTTTTCCAAGCAGTGATGCAAGATCTAAAGCCAAGGATATCCCCTCAAATAAATATTTTTTATGCCAAACATACCAGAGTTTTCAAACCAAAATTGCTCTAAAAAAACAATTCAAACTTGTACAAATTTGATTTTTTCTTTTAAAAACCGCGATTTAGCAGACACTCATACTAGCTTACGTTAAATCCTAGCAATAAGGGGAGTGTAATGTAAAGCATTTTCAAGACTGAACGGCGCTTTTACGTTGTCAATTCTCCACTTAGTCATCAAAAACTCAGAAATGCAATTTTTATCAACGAAACGGGGCTTTATAATTCGTGCGTGTCACTCCTAAAGAAAATATTGTCATGTCATCAATAAACTCCAATAGTCCACCTTCCGAACAACCAGAGCAAGAAAAGAAACCAATCAGCCCATTGGCTCGCATATTCATCAATATTGCTTTGATCTTTTTTGGACTCTGTTTAACCGGCCTGTTGATCTTAGTGTTCGCAATCACCATGGCCTACCCCAACCTGCCGGAGATTGATGCGATCACTAGTTATCGTCCGAAAATGCCGTTACGTGTCTTCTCCGCTGATAATGTATTGATCGCTGAATTTGGCGAAGAGCGCAGAAACGTTGTGCATTTTTCACAAATCCCCGATGTTATGAAAAAAGCAGTATTAGCGATTGAAGATGACCGATTCTACGAACATGGCGGTGTCGACTACATAGGAATTACCCGTGCTGCTCTGAATAATGTGACTAGTGGTAACAAACAAGGTGCGTCAACAATCACACAGCAAGTCGCACGCAATTTTTTCTTATCAACCGAGCAAACGATCAAGCGAAAGATCTATGAAATTTTACTCGCCTGGAAAATTGAACAAAATTTGACCAAGGACCAAATTCTTGAGGTCTACATGAATCAAATTTATTTAGGACAACGTGCTTACGGTTTCTCTTCTGCAGCGCAAATTTATTTTGGTAAGAGCTTGAAAGATGTATCGATTGCCGAAGCTGCAATGCTTGCTGGCCTCCCGAAAGCACCGTCGGCCTACAATCCAGTTGCCAATCCAAAGCGTGCAACCGTGCGTCAGCAGTATATCTTGCAGCGTATGAAACAACTTGGCTACATCACGGAAGCACAATATGAGGTAGCTAAAGTGGAGAAGTTGCACATTAAGACAAATAGTGCCGAATTCGGCATTCACGCAGAATACGTTGCTGAGATGGCTCGTCAACTTGTCTACGAGCAATTCAAAGAAGAAACATATACACGCGGATTGAATGTCTACACAACAATAAGCAAAGAAGAACAAGAAGCCGCGTATGCATCTCTTCGTAAAGGTGTGCTCGACTACGAACGTCGGCATGGTTACCGTGGTCCAGAAGCCATTGTCGAACTACCGAGAAATAAGGATGCTGCAGATGAAATTATCGAGAAGGAGCTCGCAGATCACCCTGATAGCGACGACATACTCGCGGCGATGGTCTTGGAAGCAAACCCTACCGCTGTCCGTGCCGTACTCTCTTCTGGCGAAGAAATACAAATTGCAGGATCAGGACTTAGCTTTGGTGCATCGGGGCTAAAACCAAATGCTCCAGCCAACAAACGCATCCAGCGAGGAGCCGTCATTCGTGTAATTCTGGATGGTAAGAATTGGTCGATTATTCAGATGCCAGAGGTTCAGTCCGCATTTGTCGCAGCGGATACGCACGATGGTGCAATTCGTGCTCTCGTTGGTGGATTTGATTACAACCTAAATAAATTCAATCATGTTACGCAAGCGTGGCGTCAACCAGGGTCTAGTTTTAAACCTTTCATTTATTCCTCGTCATTAGAGAAAGGATTGTCACCTTTGACGATCATTAATGACGCGCCGATCAGCTTTGATGCCGGCCAGACAGGTGGACAGGCTTGGGAGCCCAAAAATTACGATGGAAAATACGAAGGTCCGATGTCGATGCGAAAAGGTTTAACGAAATCAAAGAATATGATTTCAATTCGCATTTTGCAGAAAGTCGGCGCTAAGTATGGCCAAGAATATACGAGTCGTTTTGGCTTCTTGCCAGAAAAAAATCCTCCCTACTTAACTCTCGCCTTAGGCGCGGGGGCAGTCACACCTTTGCAAATGGCAGGTGCTTATGCAGTATTTGCCAATGGAGGCTACAAGATCAACCCTTACCTAATTTCAAAGATCACCGACTCTGATGGCAAACTGATCTCGCAAGCGAAACCGGACGTCGCTGAAGACGAGGCAAATCGGGTAATTGATGAAAGAAATGCCTTTCTAATGGACAGTATGCTACGTGATGTTGTCCGCTTTGGTACGGCAACTAAGGCGCTCTCTCTAAAGCGCCCAGATATCGCCGGCAAAACGGGGACGACAAATGATTCAATTGACGCGTGGTTTGCCGGCTATCAAGAGAAAATTGTCGGTGTAGCTTGGATTGGTTATGATCAGCCACGCAATCTTGGCAACCGCGAGACTGGCGGCGGCCTTGCCTTACCAATATGGATAGGCTATATGCAGCGCGCGTTGCGTGACATTCCGATTATGGAACGCAAAGTACCTAATGGAATCATTCAAGCAGAAGGCGACTATTTTTACGTAGAAAATCCACCTGGATCCGCATTACGGAACCTCAACGCAGACGAAGTAATCATTGAGTAATGGCCTGAATATAAACCACAGGTCGATCCGAATTAAATGTGTTCAGACAAAAATAGCGAGGGGCTGTATCCTCGCTATTTTTCTTTCAGCGCCCTAGCCAGATTAGTTTTGTAATTCCGCAATACTATTCAAACTTGCGAACAACTCCGTACCATCACGTGTATTTCGCCAAGAATCTTCGACGTATTTGTAGTGGAAGCCTCCAGAACGCGCAGCAACCCACATCTCTTGCATCGGAGCTTGGCTATTTACGATTATTTTTGAACCGTTCCTCACAAATTCAATCTCAAGAACATTTCCGCTACGTTTGCAATCGACATCCCAAGTGTCGCTTTCAAATGCCTGCTCAAACATCTCTTGGACTTGCTGTAAGCAGTGATCTGCCATACGCAAAAATTCTGATTCGGTCATGTTACACTCCTGCATTGTTTGATATTTTGCTCATTCAGAGCTGCATTTTATACGGGATCGACTATTTTGAATAAATCGCGCTATATAAGCTTACGGTCTACAGGGCTATTAGTTTTTAATTTAATGCTGTTAGGAACATTAAGTGCATGCGGCCAAAAAGGTCCATTATTTATTCCTGAAAAAAAGACGGCGCCAAGTACACCGTCTAGTCCTGAGAAGTCACTTTCATTCACGCAATCATAGCTAATTGTGCGATTCTCTTTTCTGGCGATCACGCAGACTCCAGAACAAACGGATCACAAGCAAACCAGCAACTCCAAACGCAAATAAAGTTGGTTGTATCCACAAGTTTTTGCCTGCTCTCATCCAGAAAAAATGCAATACTCCCAAAGGCACAATGACATAGACCAATTGGTGTAGACGCTGCCACTGCTTACCGCCTAATTGCCTGATCATCCATTGATTGCTTGTCAGGGCGAGCGGGATCAACAAACTAAATGCAATAAATCCGACAGCGATAAATGGCCGTTTCAAAACATCCTGCCACATTTCCGTCAGCTCAAAGAAATGGTCGAACCAAAGAAACGTCAGAAAATGAACGCTGGCGTAAAAGAAACTATATAACCCGAGCATACGGCGCAGGCGCACTAACCAATGCCAGCCTAGCCACTTCCTAACCGGGGTCAACGCAAGCGTCGCACATAAAAAATAAAGTGTCCATTCTCCGGTATTTCGCGTAATGAACTCAATCGGATTGGCACCGAGTGAATCCCGATAAATTGCCCAAATCAATCGTCCACCCGGCAGCAGTGACAAAAGAAAAACGATCCATTTCACCCTTTGAATTTGACGCTGCGTTAACGATCTCATAGATGTCCTCAATAATATTTTCTCAAGTCCATCCCAGCATACAAACTTGCGACCTCGCTATAACCATTAAACATCAAGGTCTTGCGTTTTCTCGTCAAAAAACCATCTTCACCAATCCGACGCTCTGTAGCTTGTGACCAGCGTGGGTGATCGACTTCCGGGTTCACATTCGAAAAAAATCCATATTCTTCCGGTGCAGATAGATTCCAAGAAGTACGTGGTTGATCTTTTGTTAAACGGATTTTTACAATAGATTTTGCCGACTTAAATCCATACTTCCATGGCACGACTAAACGTACCGGTGCTCCATTCTGATTTGGCAAGACATCACCATACATGCCAAGTGCCAATAAAGTCAGGGGATGCATTGCCTCGTCCATTCGCAAGCCTTCAGTGTATGGCCACTGCAGAACCCGACTATTAATACCAGGCATTTGGCGCTTATCTGCTAAGGAAATAAATTCCACATAACGTGCGTTGGATGTAGGCTCAACTTTCTTCAATAAATTTGACAAAGAATAGCCCATCCAGGGAATAACCATCGACCACCCTTCGACACAACGCAGTCGGTAAATACGTTCTTCCAACGGAGCTAGCTTAATTAGATTATCCAAATCGAAAGTCAGAGGCTTCTTCACCTCTCCTTCAACGGTCACAACCCATGGTCGAGTTTTGAGTGTGTTGGCCGTCTCAGCTGGATCTGACTTATCCGTACCGAATTCGTAGAAATTATTATAGGTACTAGCATCTCGATAGCCGGTCTTTTTCTCGGTCGAGGCATATAGAGGATTAATCGTCCCTGATAATTTTTGCGTCACGCCATTTTGAGCGAATGCTTCACGTCGCAGCATTTCTAGGATCGATGCACTAGCGATCGATCCTATTGCCAACTTTCGCATAAATTCACGCCTCGACTCGACGATTTCTCTAGGTGTTATTTCAGATGGAAGTGGTGCAAAATCACCAAATCCTTTCAAAATTTTGCTCATAAATTCTCCTCAGTGACAGCAATCAGCTTATGACAAACAATGCTCAATCAAATACGGAACAGCGGCGGACTGATCTGCTGCTACCCTAGTGTCTCATAAGTCGAAGAAAGCGTTTGAACCTTACAAAATAATAGAACGTTTCGGTACAGCACGAACCGAGTTTGTAAGATAGATTATCTAGTTGCCACTACATTCAAAAAAAAGAAGGGCGCTGGCTTTACGCGAGCGCCCTTCTCCATGCAACCCAACTTTGTTTTCTTATAGCGCGCCGTAGGAATGCAATCCTGATAAAAACATATTCACCCCTAAAAATGCAAATGTAGTCACAAGCAGGCCCACGACTGCCCACCATGCAGCCACTTGACCGCGCAGGCCCTTCATTAACCGCATATGCAACCATGCGGCATAATTCAACCATACAATCAATGCCCAAGTTTCCTTGGGATCCCAAGACCAATATCCACCCCATGCCTCGGCAGCCCACAAGGCTCCCAAGATTGTCGCGATCGTGAAAAATGCAAATCCAACCGCAATTGCTTTGTACATCACATCATCTAGTACAGCTAAACTCGGCAAACGATCCGAGATAAAACCTTTCGACTTCAATAGATAGGCGACCCCCACCATTGCCGCCAAAGAGAATGTTCCATAGCCAATGAAATTGGCTGGTACATGAATTTTCATCCACCAACTTTGTAATGCGGGCACCAAAGGTTGGATATCCGCAGCATCGCGACTCACGGTGTACCACAGTAAAAAAGCGACCGCTGCTGAAATTACCAACAAGACAAAAGCACCCAACTGGCGTGTCCCATAGCTTTGTTCATAATATAAATAGAACAAAGCAGTAATCATCGAGAACAAAATAAATACTTCATACAGATTTGACACGGGTATATGACCGACATCGGCGCCAATCAGATAAGACTCATACCAACGCACCAATAGACCTGTGAAGCCCATCACAACGGCAGCCCAACACAAGCCAGATCCAACTGCTGCGCCAAAATCAGACCGAGCAATCAAGCCCCCCCAGTAAAACAATGTCGACAAAACGAAGAAAGTACTCATCCACAAAATGGCGGATTGGCTCGACAATAAGTATTTCAAAAAGAATTTTTTGTTCGCCAAATCTAAAGAACCCGCGTATTGTGAGATCGCGAATAATGACAAGATTGCTAACACGATCATCAAAGCACGAATCGGTTTCCAATTCCACCCCAATACCGCAAAAGTTGGTGCGCTCAAAAGCAAGATCGCTTCTTCATAAACATCCATGTGTGCGCCATACATTTTGAAAGCGTACAAAGCACCTGCACTCAACATCAATGCATAAAGCCAATCAAAGGCTCCCAAACGCTTCCAATAACTCTGATAGGTCAGACTAGTTTCCATACTTATCCTATGAATGATTTTCAATTCTTCGTTTTTTTAGTTACTTCAAACTGCTGTGTCACCGTATTGATTGGCAGTCGTCACAGCTATCGCACTCGGCGGCATGAGTTGCATCTTCAACTGTTCAAACTCTTTCTCAAAATCTAAAGTTTTGCGCTGAGAGCTCAGTGCTAATAACACTGTCGTTCCAGAATCACTTTGTTTAAGCCAAATCCAAAGGCGACGTTCACGAATATAAAACATCGCAAACACGCCGATCACCAAGAACAAGCAACCAAGATAAACTACATTTTGGCCCGGTGCTCGGGTGACTTGAAACACCGATGCTTTGATCTCTTCAAAACCTGTCATCTGCAAATAAATTGGCGCGCTATAAAAGAAAGCGTCCGACAAGGCTGAAATCGATTGTTGCAAGAAAAGGGCACGTTTTTCGGTCAATTCTAAGGCTGGTAAGCCTTCCTGCTCACGCGCCAATTGCCAGAGATCCCACATTGTTCCATTCAAAATCTTCATAAAGACATCACCAGCTTTAGGACGCTCGCCTTCGGGTATCTTTCTTAAAAAATCATCAATAGCAGTAAATCCTCGAAGTCGACTTGTTTCAGTCTCTCCCGCAAAAATTCCCATTCCACGCGCCGCGGATTTGGCTAGCTGAATCTGCATTGATTGCGCCTCTGTTGCTGGCAGGGCGCGCTTTGAGTAACGTATCGCTGCTTGTTCACGCAGGGTGGGATTTGATAACGCTGCCCGCAATCGCATCCATTCATCTAACTGATCGTTTTCATCCGCTGGAATCCTTAAATAACGAAATTGCTCGTTTGGTGATTCACGCATTCCCGCCAAAAAGACCCAGCTACCGTCTAATTCTACGGGTTGCATGTAATTATTAAATTCACGAGCTTGGCCGTTCTTATCGCGCAACTTGTATTGCATGCTTGGGCCGACGTTTTTCAATTCTTTATTATTAGCATTCTTTGCGGCTGACCCGGAATGTTTATCCAAATCAGCACTAATCTTTTGAGCAAAATCTTGATTCGGATTGACCGCTCGCACATCTTGTCCATCACGAGCAAGATTTTCAACATTAAATCCGCGGAAAGCTGTCCACTCAATTGTGTACTCTGCACTGTCGCCAGTCAGTTCCGCGTTAAGAGCATTGCTACCGCCCATCGTCGCATTCAATTTGAAATTGCGCAACTTTGGACCAGTCATAGCATGTGCTTTAATCTGTAATTGACTACCACCATCATCAAAACTTGATTGAAAAACGGCAATGCCTTTATAGATCAACGGATGATTTACTTTCACTGTCGCAGGAAAACTTTTACCCGTCTCATGATCACGAATCACGACGTCACTCGCAAACAGCTTCGGCATACCAGTTGAATAAAAATCTATATGGAACTTTTTTAATTCGATCGTGAATGGGAGGTCTTGCAAAAACACTCCTTTGGTCTGGGCGATGATCGCTGTGTTACTACTTTTTCCTTCAGGGATGGCTAAATTTCCTCGAAAGGTTGGATTCGCTAAAGACAGCTTATGCTGCTCCGGAATTTGCGAGATCAAAACACCGCTCCCCTCAAACGGAACTTTTCCACCGAACCAAGTCTGGAATCGAATAGCAAGATCAGAATCTAGCAGTCCACCGATACAAATCACAACAATCGCCGCATGCGCGAAAATATAGCCCCATTTATTTCCGGCCCCCTGCTTTGCGGCAATCAGTACCGCGTTTTCTTTCTGTAAAATTTTGAATTGATAGCCCAGTCGCCTTATACGTTCTCCAATTTGCCTCGTTAATTCTTCTGCTTGTTGGGGGCTCGTCCATTCGACATGATGACGAAAATTCCGTAGCGATTGCTCACGGACATTCTCGCGCCAACTACGCATATCTTTCAGCATCTTCGGTGCATTACGGAGCAAACATAGGCTGGTTGATAAAACGAGGAATCCCATAATGGTCAAAAACCACCAAGCGGAATACAAAGAATAGAGGCTTAAGTGTTGAAAGACTTCAAACCAGAACGGTCCGAATTGATTAACGTAATTTGGCAAAGCCTCATTTTGTTTTAATACCGTCCCGATTACCGATGAAATGGCAATAATGGTAAGTAGACTGATTGCAAACCGCATCGAAGAGAGCAACTCTACCGAGCTGGCAAGCCATGCACGATTAGTCGAAATTTTTAAGCCAGAAGTACTTGTTTCGTGTTCCATACAATTCCAAAAACAAAAAGGGGATGGCCTGCGCCACCCCCTCCGTTATCTATTTGATTGACTAGGAATGCCGACTATCCGTGTCAGCTTATCCAAAATTATTTTAAACCGGCAATATAGTCAGCCACTGCTTTGATCTCATCATCTGACATCCGTTTTGCCAAAGTCACCATCTGTGCGCTATTTTTACGAACACCCGTACGGAAGTTCGTCAATTGGGCGATGGTGTAATCTTGATGTTGTCCAGCAAGGCGTGGAAATTGCGCTGGGATTCCTGCGCCATTGGGACTATGACAACCAGCACAAGCAGCAACGTTTTTCTCAGCAATACCTGCACGGTAAATTGTTTTGCCTAACTCAACGATGTCTTTATTTTTTGCTGCACCAGCTTTAGGCTTTTGCGTTGCCAAGAAAGCAGCAACGTTTTTCATGTCGTCTGCCGTCATCAACTTTGCAAAAGTCGTCATCACTGCATTATTACGGGTTGGACCAGTAAAGTCATTCAATTGCTTGACGAGATAGGCTTCGTGTTGACCCGATAATTTCGGATTGACCGATATGGTCGAATTACCAGCTGCACCGTGACAAGAAACGCAAGCAACGATACCGCGAGTTGCATCGCCATTGGTATACAGCGCTTCTCCTTTACTTGCATCGGCTTTGACTGGCTTAGAGACTGATTCATTCGCAGAGGCAACAGAAACGAGGGAGGATGCCGCCAATATTACTAGGCTGAGCGACTTAGAAAATAATAAAAATGCACGGTTCATTCAAACACCTTGAGACTGAAAATTGGAAATCGATACGATTAAAGTACTTGCGAGGCTAAAAGCACACGGAACGCATTCATATCATGAAGCCCACGTAGCTAACCCCTTATTGTACAATAGCTTTCGTGGAAATGTAGAGCAATTCCAAGTCAATTGACGCTAGGAAACCTCACTTTTCAAGATAAAACGCTCGATTTCCGCCCCTTTTTTTGCAGCCTAAGCTCCACCTTACTGATTGGCCCAACTATGTCTATCCTTTGGCAAGCCCGCTTTTTTACTACAGTTAATCATCTGCGAAATTTGCCGACTTTGCAAGTTCCTGAGGTAGCATTTGCTGGTCGCTCGAATGCGGGAAAATCAACCGCAATTAATATTCTCTGCAATCAAAAAAAATTATGCTTTGCATCAAAGACGCCTGGAAGGACACAGCATATTAACTTTTTTTCTATTGGTGGTGCTCACGTCGGGCAGCACCGCAAGGACGAAACACGTCAAGATGAGATACGTGCTCTCCTCGTTGACTTACCGGGTTATGGCTATGCCGAAGTTCCTGGTGCAGCGAAAAATCACTGGAATCAATTACTCGGTTCTTACGTACAAAAGCGCGATCAACTGTCAGCCTTAGTCTTGATTATGGATTCTCGTCGACCATTCACGGACTTAGATCGACAAATGCTTGAATGGTTTGCACCAACGGGACGACCTATCCACTGCTTATTGACAAAAGCAGACAAACTGAATCGCAACGATGCAACAAATGCACTACGCCAAGCACAGAACGTTTTATCCGGTTACGTCGATAGCGCGGGCAATCCTTATCCGTTTACAGCGCAACTTTTTTCCGCACTAAATCGTACCGGGATTGAAGAGGCGGACCTAAAGATCAAAGACTTACTCGGTTTAAATCAAGAGTTCACGCCTCAAATTAGCAACACAACTAGTCCGGGATCAGAGTTTATCGAAGTACACAGTCCAGATTCAAACGAGTGAAAGACATCAATAAATAATTGATGTATAAAAAAACCCGACACTGGAGGGTGCCGGGTGAAAAAAAACGCCAATCGAATGGGAACAAATGGCGCCCCGCTTAGGGAGGAACAGCGGTAAGCATATTGCCTATCCCTATGAGCCTAATTTGAAAAAAAAGTTTCATTAACCTGATAAATTTTTAGATATGATGAATTCCACAACTGCCCAATTCCCCCACATTCGTATGCGTCGCATGCGTCGAGATGCATTTTCACGTAATTTAATGCGCGAAAATCAAGTTAGTTCCGCAGACCTGATTTATCCAGTTTTTTTGATCGACGGTCAAAACAAGGTCGAATCTGTTGCTTCGATGCCGGGCGTTGAGCGGATGAGTTTAGATAAATTGTTAGAAGTCGCGGACGATTGTGTGCAATTAGGTATTCCCGTATTGGCATTATTTCCCTCTATCGATCATGCGCTAAAAACCGAGGATGGCATCGAGGCGTGCAATCCCAATGGATTAATTCCTCGTGCGATTCGCGCCTTAAAAGCACGTTGTCCAGAATTAGGAATTCTGACAGATATCGCGTTAGATCCTTATACCAGCCACGGGCAAGATGGAGTCATCAATGCTGACGGCTATGTTTTGAACGATGAAACGACCGCGATACTAGTCAAACAAGCACTGACTCATGCAGCAGCTGGGGCTGATGTTGTTGCTCCGAGCGATATGATGGATGGCAGAATTGGGGCGATTCGCAGTGCGCTTGAAGAACATGGCTTTATTTACACTCGCATCATGGCGTACTCAGCCAAATATGCCTCAGCTTTTTATGGCCCATTTCGCGACGCAGTCGGTTCAGCTAGCAATTTGGGCAAAAGCAATAAAGCAAACTATCAAATGGACCCTGCCAATAGTAACGAAGCGTTACGCGAAGTTGCACTCGACTTAGCGGAAGGTGCTGATATGGTAATGGTCAAACCGGGGATGCCCTACCTCGATATCGTGCGTAGGGTAAAAGACGAATTTAAAGTCCCCACTTTTGCCTATCAGGTGAGTGGCGAATATGCCATGATCAAAGCTGCAGCACAGAATGGCTGGCTCGATCACGACAAGACGATGATGGAAGCTATCTTGGCGTTCAAGCGCGCGGGGGCGGACGGTGTGTTGACCTACTTTGCGCGTGACATTGCTCGCCTACTAAAACAAACAAAGTAGTACTAGATGCTTTGGTCACGCTGATTTCATTCGACAAATGTTTTATCAGCAGTCTCTAAGTGTCAACTTTTGCCACGGATTTCATGGATATTTTTTATATAAGCGAGACCCAAGCTGTACTCAATCCGATGAGCAACAGTAGTAGTACGGATTTAATTGGTGACGGCGAAAACGATATTACTCAACAGGCGTATCGTTACGTGTGGCTTGACGTGACACATGAAGAAGTCGCGGCAGATCCGGATGCTTGGCGTAGTCAAATTGAGGAGCTAACAGGCATTCGTATTTACGATTTACATTTGAAGGACATTTGCAATCTCAATCATCCCTCTAACTTTGATCCGGCTCAAGATTATGAGCTTGTCGTTTTTCAAAAGCTGGCTTTGAATGCAGAGGCTCAGAATACGCGTGACACATCGAAGAAAAAAATGCCGGCCGTGTTGCAGCGACTACAAACTCAACCCGTTTCTTTTCTGTTGCTCGATAACACATTGGTCACTGTAAGAGCAAAGCATAGTCGCACCATCGAGGGAATGCGCGCGCGTTTGCAAAGTTATAAGCCTAAGGACAGTTACAATCTTAGCAGTCGGCTACCTGCTTCTCCTGAAGACTTAATGCTA
Source organism: Affinundibacterium fentianense (assembly GCF_018139545.1). GTDB lineage: Bacteria > Pseudomonadota > Gammaproteobacteria > Burkholderiales > Burkholderiaceae_D > Undibacterium > Undibacterium fentianense. Next base: position 46,022 of record NZ_JAGSPJ010000008.1, read on the forward strand.
CGTTTGTTAAATTTAATGGTTGATCAATACCTTGATTTACGTCAGCCTTTAACAACGCAATTGGATCGCTGGCAGCATGCCCTGCTTGATCCACGAAAACCCTTTAACAATTGGGTCGCGCTCCTTGATTCACGTGTAGAACTACGAAAACTGGAGCACCTGTGTGAAGAACAATATGACGCAATGCAAGAATTGCGCGATCATTTTGTCGACACTTACGATGCGACCAGCACAGAGTTAAGTCGCGCCAAGGACTTGCTACTAGTTCGGACCAATGACGTCATGGAACATATCAATCGTGTTCTCAACCATACTCGTCGATTGGAAGCCTCGTTAGAATCTTCTGTACAAATCCATTTTGCGGCAGTCGCGCACAAGACCAGTGAGACAATGCGATTGTTGACTGTGATTACCGCGCTCTTCATGCCATTGACTTTAATCACAGGTATTTTTGGCATGAACTTTGCCAAGATGCCTTGGATTAATGACGAGACAGGCTTCAAATGGACTATAGGTTTGATGGGGCTGTCTGTATTTTTGTTTCTGATTGCACTTGGACTACAAAGTTACTTCAGAAATCGCGATGATCGTTCAGACCGCTGAATGATGACAATCATTTCTTTAATCCGACCGCTTCAATATGCAAACACATAGCTTTCTCTGGCATGACTACGAAACCTTCGGTGCACTAGTTAGGCGTGATCGACCTGCTCAGTTTGCAGCGATTCGCACTGACGCTGACTTAAATGAAATCAGTGAACCCATTAATCTTTTTTGCAAACCTGCAAATGATTTTTTACCTGACCCGCAATCCTGCTTAATCACTCACATCACGCCGCAACAATGTCTAGAACAAGGATTACCGGAGTATGAATTTGCTGCACAGATAGAACGCGCTTTGGCCGCCACGGGCACCATTGGCGTCGGTTATAACACAATACGTTTTGATGATGAAATCACGCGCTTTATGTTTTGGCGCAATCTGATTGATCCGTATGCACGTGAATGGCAAAATCAATGTGGGCGTTGGGATATTATGGACATGGTACGTACGACCTACGCGCTACGTCCAGAAGGTATCAACTGGCCCTTAAATGAAGATGGCAAACCTAGTTTTCGACTCGAACATTTGACAGCGGCGAATGGCATTTCACATACAGCAGCACATGATGCTTTGTCCGACGTACGTGCGACGATTGCTTTGGCAAAATTAATCAAAGAGAAGCAACCAAAACTGTTTGATTTTTGTTTCGGACTTCATAAGAAAGAGAGAGTAGCTGCTGAAATCGGCTTGCCTTTATTAGGCAAACCATTCCTACATATTTCTGGCATGTTCAGCACTGAACGCGGTTGCCTTGCTGTGATGTGGCCTTTGGCCATACACCCAACCAATAAAAATGAAGTTATCGCTTGGGACTTGCAATTTGACCCCAGCGAATTGCAGCATTTGGATGTGGCTACGATACAGCAACGCATGTTTAGCAAAACAGTGGATTTGCCCGAAGGCATATTACGTTTGCCAGTCAAGAGCATACATCTGAACAAATCACCTATCGTGATTGGTAACCTGAAAACACTCAGCACTAACATGGCGGAACGCTGGAGCATCGACATGCACCAGGTCATGGCGCACGCTGAGATCGCACAAGCCATACAAATAAAGCTCAACACGCAACTTTGGGAGCAAGTCTATGCGCGCCCTAGTTTTGAAGCAGTCGATGTAGATGAAGATTTATATGGCGGATTTATTAGCGGTGCGGATAGAAAAGTATTGAATGATTTGCGCCAAATGAGTCCCCAGCAATTGGCGAACGCACATCCGCATTTTAACGATCAGCGCTTAGGTGAATTATTGTTCCGCTACCGTGCCCGCAACTTCCCCGAGTCACTCAACCAAGATGAGATGGCCACATGGGAAGAACACCGCGTAACGCGATTATTGGAAGGAGCAGCGAATTCGCGCACTGTTGATATGTATTTCAATGAGATTGATCAATTATCCGAGTCTGCCGATGAGGATGCAGAAGAAATTCTTGGGGCGCTCTATGATTACGCCGAGCTGGTAGTTCCGATTCGATAAAGCATACAAAGAAAGCTGACTTGATGCAAAACCAAGCCAGCTTTTTTAGTTCTATTTATGAAGCCGATACCATGACTTCATCATGTTAGCTTTCAGCGTCATTTTAACTTCTGCAGTGAATTCAAAAATATATCCGCATTCTGGTAGCCGATAACCCGCGTATTGGGTAGCTCTTTTCCATCAGCACCAAAGAAAATAATCCCTGGTGGACCGAACAGGCCAAAGCGTTTCAACAAGGCTTTGTCATCCGCGTTATTTGCAGTCACATCGACTTGCAACAACAAAATTTGATCTAATTGCGCTTTCACTCTAGGCTCGACGAAGGTCAGTTTTTCCATCTCTTTGCAGGATACGCACCAATCTGCGTAAAAATCCAACATCGCAATTTTTCCCTTGGATTGCGCCAACACGACATCCAATTCCGCCGACGATTTAATGCGTTGAAATTTGACATGCTGCACTGTTCCAGTAAGGTGCGCGAGAGGCGCAAGTGAATCACGCCCGCCTGTCGCTACGCCTATAAGTTGCGCGCAACCGGCCAGCACAAAAACAAAAGCAATCAGTTTAGAAAATAATTTGCCTCGATAGAAGCCCAACTGATAAATCCCATAAGCAAGCAGCAAAATTGCCCACAAACTCATTTGCACTGCAGGTGGCAAAACCGGTGACACCATCCATATCGCCATCGCTAACATCAATACGCCGAAGAAGCGTTTGATCTGCTCCATCCAGACTCCAGCGCGCGGCAATAAACTACCTGCCGATAGGCCTACCAATAGTAATGGAACACCCATACCCATCGCTAACGAAAACAATGCTGTTCCGCCTACAATCACATTTTTGGTTTGACTGATATACACCAGCGCTCCCGCTAACGGTGCAGCAACGCAAGGGCCGACGATCAATGCCGAAATCGCGCCCATTAAAAAAACACCTGCCATTTTCCCATTGCGCTGGCCTTCGGAAAAATAGGTCAGCCGAGTTTGAATCGCAGCCGGCACTTGCAATTGATACACCCCAAACATCGACAAGGATAAAACTATCATCAGCAACGCGAATGCCGACAGTACCCAAGGATTTTGCAGAGTGGCTGAAAGGCCTTCGCCCAATAAGCCAGCAGCGACGCCCAAACAGGTGTACACCAAGGCCATTCCTAGCACATAGCTCAGGGACAAGAAAAATCCTCGGCTACGTTTTACACCTGCACCTTCACCCACAATAATGAATGAAAGAATAGGTACCATAGGTAACACACAAGGCGTCAAGGACAAGCCCAAACCAAGTACCAAAAACAAAGGGATAATCAAGCTAAGACGCCCACTTTTCAGGGCATCAGCAATACTAGATTGTTCACCACTAGCTGGCACTGAGTGCGACGCTGTATCCGGCTTCAGGTTTGCTGTTGTATTTGGAGTTGCATCAGCCAGTCCTGCCGCACTGCTATTACCATTTGCGATGTCAGGCAGCCTAACCGGCAATGTTATTTCCATAGGTGGGTAACAAAGGCCGGCTTCGGCGCAACCTTGTAGTTCTAATTTCAATTGAAAATCGGAAGTCGCCTTGATAGGGATTTGCACCACCAATTCGTGATGATAGGTTTCTACATCTTTTTGAAAAGTTTCATCGAATTTCACTTTACCCGCAGGGAGTTGAAATTCACCCAACTCTGCTCCTTGAGCCGCAAATCTTAAACGCTCACGATAAAGATAATAGGCATCAGCAATCGTATAAGTAATCTGCACCTTACCGCCATTTACCATCTGCGCCTTAACTTGAAACGCCTTCTCAGGCTCCAGAAAGTCCTCCGCCTTAGCAAATGATATAAACAAGAGGAAGGCAATCACAAGCGCCGATAACGCCCTTAAATAGCGATTAAGTGCACTCCATGAATGTGATGGATCTTGTCCTGATAGCGCGCTTAAAAAAAATTTCATCATATTCTTTAGAATTCTACAGATAGCCCATCAGAGTCACTGACTCTCGCATGGTTCAAAACGTCGACACAAAATCAGACCGACGGTGGCGTTCACTATCTTAACGGATTACGAAGAATCGCGTCATTGACACCACTCAGTATAGTATTGCGGCGATACCCAAAAGAAAAAAGCCGTTCATTTTACTGAACGGCTTTTTATTTCAGAACTGCTAATAACAACTTAGCTTATTCGTCAACTGTTGGTGCATCTGCAGCGTCAGTGACTTCTGGACGATCCAACAATTCTACATAGGCCATAGGTGCATTGTCGCCAACACGGAAACCCATTTTTAAAATACGCAGGTAACCACCGTTGCGATTTGCAAAACGTGGGCCTAATTCAGCGAACAATTTTTGTACGATTTCACGATCACGCAAACGGTTGAATGCCAAACGCTTGTTTGCCAATGTGTCTGTTTTACCCAAAGTCAAAATTGGCTCAACAACGCGGCGCAATTCTTTCGCTTTTGGCAAAGTTGTTTTGATTGCTTCGTGACGCAACAGAGAAACTGTCATATTGCGCAACATTGCTAAACGGTGGGATGATGTACGATTCAGCTTACGTAAGCCGTGACGATGACGCATGATACTTCCTTTCGATTGTTTAAAAATTCCAGTTCTTCTATCGTCAAACCATTTGACGCGGACCGGTAATGTTCTTACTACACACTACAAATAAAACGTCGGGTCAAACGAATCGACCCGACATCAAGATTACTTCTCTAAACCAGCAGGCGGCCAGTTTTCTAACTTCATGCCTAAAGACAAACCGCGGGAAGCCAATACTTCTTTGATTTCGTTCAAAGATTTGCGACCCAAGTTTGGTGTCTTCAACAATTCGTTTTCACTACGTTGGATCAAATCGCCAATGTAGTAAATATTTTCCGCTTTCAAGCAATTTGCTGAACGTACTGTCAATTCCAAATCATCAACTGGACGCAACAATACTGGATCAACAGCAGGAGCACGTGATGGTGCTTCTGCGGCTGCTTCTGTGCCTTCCAATGCAGCGAATACATGCAATTGATCAACCAATACGCGAGCAGATTGGCGAATCGCTTCTTCTGGCGTAATTACACCGTTTGTTTCGATGTTGATGATCAATTTGTCCAAATCTGTACGTTGTTCAACGCGGGCAGATTCAACAGAGTAAGAAACACGACGTACAGGAGAAAACGACGCATCCAGAATGATACGACCAATCGTTTTGTTCGCATCTTCAGACAAACGACGTACGTTACCAGGAACGTAGCCACGGCCTTTTTCTACTTTGATTTGCATATCCAATTTGCCGCCAGCGGTCAAATTCGCAATCACGTGCTCTGGGTTAATCAGTTCTACGTTATGTGGCAAATCGATGTCGGAAGCCAATACCGCGCCTTCGCCTTCTTTTTTCAAAGTCAAAGTAACTTCATCACGTTCGTGCAACTTGAAGACCACACCTTTCAAGTTCAACAAAATATCCACAACGTCTTCTTGTACGCCGTCGAGAGTTGAGTATTCGTGCACAACACCAGCGATAGTCACTTCAGTTGGTGCATAACCAACCATAGAAGACAACAAGACGCGGCGTAAAGAATTACCGAGCGTATGACCGAAACCTCGTTCGAAAGGCTCCATCACAACTTTTGCTGAGCCTGCGCCCAACATTTCGACATCGATAATACGAGGTTTAAACAGATTGTTTTGCATGATTTGTCCTTTTCAATACCCTCGGCTCGTTACACCGATAAGGCTGATGGCAAAAAGAAAAAAGCCTGCCCATCGTAAAAATGGGCAGGCGGTGAGACTTAATATTAACGAGAATACAATTCGACGATCAAGGATTCATTGACGTCATGAGCGATATCGCTACGGTCTGGCATCGACTTGAATGTGCCTTCCATTTTCTTCGCGTCAACAGAAACCCAAGAAGGCATACCAACTTGTTCAGCCAACGACAAAGCCTCAACGATACGTGTTTGCTTTTTCGCTTTTTCACGAACAGCTACAACGTCACCAGACTTAACTTGGTAAGAAGCGATGTTCACTACTATACCATTGACAGTGAATGCTTTGTGGCTGACTAATTGACGTGCTTCTGCACGTGTGGAGCCGAAACCCATACGGTATGCAACGTTGTCCAAACGGGATTCCAACAATTTCAACAAAGTTTCGCCAGTATTACCTTTTTGACGATCAGCTTCTGCGAAATAACGACGAAATTGACGTTCCAATACGCCGTACATACGTTTAACTTTTTGCTTTTCGCGCAATTGGTTACCGAAGTCAGAAGTACGTGCACCAGATTTTGCACCGTGTTGACCAGGTTTTACATCCAATTTGCATTTGGAATCCAAAGAGCGACGTGCGCTTTTCAGGAAGAGGTCCGTGCCTTCGCGGCGGGATAATTTTGCTTTTGGTCCGATATAACGTGCCACAATAATTTCCTTTGTAAATGACGTAAGTGCTCAATACACCTACGCTAGTTTGGTCTACCTGCTACCAAACAGTGGTCTTAAAAAAGTCGCTAAATTCTAAAGAACGATTCTAAAGAACAAAACCCACCAAATTTATTGGCGGGCTGCATTCTAGCATGGAAGCTAGAATTTACAAAGCTTAGCCTGAGCTAAGCTAAGTATTAGATACGACGACGCTTTGGAGGACGGCAGCCGTTGTGTGGAACTGGCGTAACGTCTTGAATCAAAGAGATCTTGATACCCAAATTATTCAAAGCACGCACAGAGGACTCACGACCTGGGCCTGGGCCTTTGATACGTACTTCAAGATTTTTGATACCGCATTCTACAGCCACTTTACCTGCGGCTTCCGCTGCAACCTGAGCTGCAAACGGTGTAGATTTACGAGAGCCTTTAAAACCTTGACCACCAGCTGTTGCCCAAGACAATGCATTGCCTTGACGATCAGTGATCGTGATGATGGTGTTGTTGAAAGATGCGTGAACGTGTGCGATACCTTCAGCAACATTTTTCTTAACTTTTTTACGAGCGCGTGCTGCCGCTGCGTTATTTTGTGCTTTTGCCATAATTGGTTCCTTGAATCCAGTAAGTTACAACTGCGCTGGATTATTTTTTCAATGATTGCGCTGCTTTACGTGGGCCCTTACGTGTACGTGCATTTGTACGTGTACGTTGTCCACGAACAGGCAAGCCTTTGCGATGACGCAGACCGCGGTAGCAGCCTAAGTCCATCAAACGCTTGATGTTCATCGAGATTTCACGACGAAGATCACCTTCCACGACGTATTTTGCAATACTGTCGCGAAGCTTTTCTAACTCGTTGTCGTCCAGATCTTTGACCTTTTTAGTGGTCGGAACACCCGTTGCTGCACAGATATCTGCTGCGCGTGGGCCGCCAATACCATAAATAGCTTGTAAGCCGATTACGGTATGCTGATGATTTGGGATATTAACCCCTGCTATACGTGCCATTCGTTATTCCTCGTTCAATAACGTTAATTAACCTTGGCGCTGTTTATGGCGTGGTTCTGTGCAAATTACACGAACAACACCTTTGCGCTTGATGATCTTACAGTTGCGGCAAATCCGCTTAACTGATGCGAGAACTTTCATTTTTGCCCTCTTCCCTTCTAGTTCAATTTAATTTACTTGGTCCGGAACACAATACGTGCTCGGCTCAAATCATAAGGCGTCAATTCTACTGTCACCTTATCACCAGGAAGAATGCGAATATAGTTCATACGCATTTTTCCTGAAATATGGCCAAGCACAACATGCCCATTTTCCAACTTAACTCGAAATGTTGCATTCGGAAGATTCTCGAGAATCTCTCCCTGCATCTGTATAACGTCGTCTTTTGCCATTCGATCTGCTGTTCCTCTGGGTGCTTACCGTGAAGGTACGCCGCCCTTGAAATTTGCTTTACGAAGAAGCGATTCGTATTGCTGTGACATTACGTAATTTTGCACTTGAGCCATAAAGTCCATTGTTACCACCACAATAATCAGCAAAGATGTTCCGCCGAAATAGAATGGTACCTTCCAACGTGCAATCAGCAGTTCCGGCAACAAGCAAACTAATGCAATATATACCGCACCAATCAAAGTCAAACGCATCAAAATCTTGTCGATGTAACGAGAAGTTTGCTCACCTGGACGAATGCCTGGCACAAACGCACCACTTTTCTTCAGGTTATCCGCAGTTTCTTTGCTGTTAAAAACCAGCGCTGTATAAAAGAAACAGAAGAATATAATCGTTACTGCGTACAACAATGCGTGCACAGGCTCTCCAGTTGTCAATGAACTTGCTAAATCTTGCAAGAACCGAACAAAACCGGAATCCTGATCTTGCGCCCCTTTTGCAAACATACCAGTGATAGTGGCAGGAAGCATGATGATAGAGGACGCGAAAATCGGCGGAATAACACCTGCCATATTCAACTTGAGTGGTAAATGACTACTTTGACCACCATAAACTTTATTGCCAACCTGACGCTTCGCATAGTTGACGAGGATCTTACGCTGACCACGTTCTACGAACACAACCAAATAAGTAACCGCTGCAACCATCACGCAAATAATCAATGCGGAAAACGCCTGCATAGAGCCAGTACGAACTAATTCGAACAAACCTGCTAATGCACCTGGCAAGCCGGCGACGATACCCGCAAAGATGATAATAGAGATACCGTTACCTAAACCGCGTTCGGTGATCTGCTCACCCAACCACATCAGGAACATCGTGCCAGTTACCAAAGTAACGACAGTGGTAAATCTAAATGCCATTCCAGGATCCAACACCAAGCCTGCTTGCGTCTCCAAACCAAAAGCAATGAAGAACGCCTGCACAACACCCAATACCAATGTGCCGTAACGGGTGTATTGAGTAATCTTACGACGACCCGACTCACCCTCTTTCTTCAATGCTTCAAGCTGAGGAGAAACGACTGACATCAACTGCATAATAATCGAGGCAGAGATATACGGCGTAATTCCGAGTGCCAAAATTGTGAAGCGAGACAAAGCACCACCAGAGAACATGTTAAACATACCCAAAATACCATTTTGGTTTTGCTTGAACAAATCTTCCAATACCTTTGGATCGATTCCAGGAACAGGTATATGTGCGCCTATCCTATATACAACTAGTGCTGCCAATAAAAACCATAGTCTTCCCCAGGGAAAACCACTTGCAGCACTTTTAGTTTGTTGAGGAGATGTTGCCAATGTTTGCTCCGTTTTGGCTTAATTAAGCTTTTGCTTTCGCAGGTAATTTCTTAACTACGGGTGCAATCACTAAATCAGCCACTGTTCCGCCAGCGGCTTCGATTGCAGCCTTCGCACCTTTGGTAGCAATCAAGCCATTCAAAGTTACTTTCTTAGTAATCTCACCAGACAAAATCACACGAACTACCCGTGCCAATTCAGACACGATACCAGCTTGTTTCAAAGCCAATACGTCGATTTCTGTTACTGGTAGACTTTCCAAGTCAGATAAACGTACTTCTGCTTTGTATGGAGTAGCCAATGATTTGAAACCACGTTTCGGCAAGCGGCGTTGCAAAGGCATTTGACCGCCTTCAAAACCGACTTTATGAAAGCCACCTGTACGAGATTTCTGACCTTTGTGACCACGGCCAGACGTTTTACCTAAACCAGAACCGATACCGCGACCAACACGACGTTTAGCGTGTTTTGCACCATCAGCTGGTTGGATTGTATTTAATTCCATAATTTGCTCCGATCGCAAACCCAAAGGCTTACGATACAACCTTCACAAGATACGAGACTTTATTGATCATTCCGCGCACTGCCGGTGTGTCTTCCAACTCAGAAACTGAGTTAACACGACGCAAACCTAAACCGCGCACTGTGGCACGATGTGAATCACGCGTACCGATCAAACCCTTGACCAATTGTACTTTTACTGTTTTAGTCATTGCGATCACCTTAGCCCAAAATTTCTTCAACGGACTTGCCGCGTTTCGCTGCGATCTCAGCTGGAGTACTCATTTTTGCCAAGCCATTTAATGTTGCACGAACCATATTGTATGGATTTGTGGAACCATTAGACTTTGCAACAACGTTAGTAACGCCCAACACTTCGAAAATAGCGCGCATTGGACCACCAGCGATCACACCAGTACCTTCTTTAGCTGGAGAGATCATCACTGAAGATGCACCATGCTTACCGATAACAGTGTGTTGCAAAGTTCCATTCTTCAACGTGACTTTGATCATTTTGCGACGCGCTTCTTCCATCGCTTTTTGTACGGCTACTGGAACTTCTTTCGATTTCCCTTTACCCATACCGATGCGGCCATCGCCATCACCAACAACTGTCAGCGCAGCGAAACCCATGATACGACCACCCTTAACCACTTTGGTTACGCGGTTGATCGCGATCATTTTCTCGCGCATGCCATCATCCGGCTTGTCGGCTGCTGTTTTTGCTTGCATTTTTGCCATGACAATATTCCTTAGAACTTCAGGCCGGCTTCACGCGCAGCTTCCGCCAACGCCTTCACACGACCGTGGTAACGAAAACCGGAGCGATCAAACGCGACTTCGGTAACTCCTGCTTTCAACGCTTTTTCCGCAACGCGCTTACCAATCAAAGTGGCTGCCGCAGCATTACCACCGTGCTTGGATGCCGCCGCCAATTCTGCACGCACTTCAGCTTCCACTGTAGAAGCAGATGCCAAAACTTTGGAATCTGCATCAATGATGCTAGCGTAGATATGCAGGTTCGTACGGTGCACAGATAAACGTGTGACCTTGAGCTCTGCGATCTTGGCACGGGTTTGAGTCGCGCGGCGCAGACGTGATTGTTTCTTATCCATCGTCTAACCCCTATTACTTCTTCTTGGTTTCTTTAATCACAACCACTTCATCCGCGTAGCGGACACCCTTACCTTTATAAGGCTCTGGGCTGCGGTATGCACGAACTTCTGCTGCGACCTGACCAACTTTCTGCTTATCCACACCTTTGATGAGGATTTCAGTTGGAGTTGGTGTTGCACATGTCACGCCAGCAGGCATGTCGTGTACGACAGGATGAGAAAAACCCAAGGAGAGATTCAACTTATCGCCTTGCGCTTGCGCTTTGTAACCAACGCCTACCAATGTCAGCTTACGCTCGAAGCCTTTCGTTACGCCGGTCACCATATTGTTGACCAGTGCACGCAAAGTACCTGTCATTGCATTTGCTTCACGGCTGTCGTTCGCTGGACTAAAGTTCAACGAACCACCTTCGTTAGCCACAGACACCAAGCCGTTTAAGCCTTGTGTCAATACGCCCATAGGGCCTTTTACTGTAATCGCTGCTGCGGAGATGGCAACTTCTGCACCTGCTGGCAACGCGATTGGCATTTTACCTACTCGAGACATCTTGCACTCCTTAGGCGACGTAGCAAATAACTTCGCCACCGACACCGGTTGCGCGCGCTTTGCGGTCAGTCATAACGCCCTTAGGTGTGGACACGATGGCCACGCCCAAACCGTTCATCACACTTGGGATCTCGTCTTTACCTTTGTAAATACGGAGACCTGGACGTGAAACACGTTCCAAGCGTTCGATAACAGGACGTCCTGCATAATATTTCAAACCGATTTTCAATTCAGATTTACCAGCAGCTTCTACTACTGCGAAATCCTCAATGTAGCCTTCGTCCTTCAGTACGTTTGCAATTGCAACTTTTACCTTAGAGGACGGCATCGCGACGGCAGTCTTTTGAACAACTTGCGCGTTACGGATGCGGGTCAGCATATCGGCGATAGGATCGCTCATACTCATTGCTATTCTCCTATTACCAGCTAGCTTTAGTCATACCCGGGATCTCACCACGCATGGCGAATTCACGGACTTTAATACGGCCCAAACCAAACTTACGGAATGTGCCACGTGGACGACCTGTCAAAGTGCAGCGATTGCGCTGACGAGTCGGATTAGAATTACGCGGCAATGCCTGCAACTTCAAACGAGCTAAATAACGCTCTTCTTCAGTTTTTGATTGGTCATCAATGATGGCCTTCAATTCGGCGCGTTTGCCGGCGAATTTCTTCACCAAATCTGCACGCTTTTGCTCACGATTAATCAGTGCCAATTTTGCCATGGCGACCTCAGTTTCTGAACGGAAATTTAAATGCGGCGAGAAGCGCTTTTGCTTCTTCGTCGGTCTTAGCTGTCGTAGTAATACTAATATTCATACCACGCAACGCGTCAATCTTGTCGTACTCGATTTCAGGGAAAATGATCTGTTCCTTAACACCGATATTGTAATTACCACGACCGTCAAATGCGCGACCAGAAACGCCGCGGAAGTCACGAACGCGTGGCAAAGCTACAGTCACGAAACGATCCAAGAATTCGTACATGTGTGCGCCACGCAAAGTGACCATACAGCCGATTGGATAGCCTTCGCGGATTTTGAAACCAGCGATCGCTTTACGTGCCTTAGTTACGACAGGTTTTTGACCCGCAATCTTTGTTAAATCACCAACAGCGTGCTCGATAACTTTCTTATCAGCGATCGCTTCGGACAAACCCATATTCAGGGTGATCTTCAAGATGCGAGGAACTTCCATTGGAGACTTGTAAGAGAATTTCTCTGTCAAATCTGCAACGATTTTATCTTTATATAATGCTTGTAGACGGGCCATGACTTACGCCTTCACAACTTCGCCAGTAGATTTATAGACGCGGACTTTTTTACCATCCACAACTTTAAAACCTACACGGTCTGCTTTACCAGATGCAGCGTTAAACAACGCAACATTGGAAACATGAATCGGCATCAATTTATCAACGATACCACCAACTGCTCCAGTCATTGGGTTAGGCTTAGTCGCTTTTTTTGCAACATTCACGCCTACTACAACAACGTAATCACTGTCGATGCATTGCTGCACTTGACCGCGCTTACCTTTGTCTTTACCCGTCAAGACGATGACTTCGTCGTTTTTACGAATCTTATTCATCACGACCCCTTACAGCACTTCAGGAGCAAGCGAAACGATTTTCATAAAACGCTCAGTACGCAATTCGCGTGTAACTGGGCCGAAAATACGTGTTCCGATTGGCTCGAGCTTTGCATTTAACAACACTGCAGCATTGCCGTCGAACTTTACCAAAGAGCCATCTTGACGACGAACACCTTTAGCAGTGCGAACCACAACTGCATTGTAAATTTCACCTTTTTTCACGCGACCGCGTGGAGCAGCGGATTTCACCGTGACTTTAATAACGTCACCGATCCCTGCATAACGACGCTTAGAACCGCCCAACACTTTAATGCACAAAACTTCGCGCGCACCAGTATTGTCAGCCACTTCTAGCCGGCTTTCTGTTTGAATCATATTGTTCTCTTTCCCAACTTAATCCACACAATCCGCACATTGCAAATCTGTAGTCAGTCTTGGTCCCGCCAGCCAACTCTTTTATTGTCAGACGCCCTTAGAAGCACAAATAACAACACACGAGTCAACCGATTAGGTGGACGATTTTTTAACCACTCTCAAAATGCTGACCTGAGAGACATTTAGGCTGTCATTCGCATGCTTTGCAAATGACAGCCCATCATTATTACATCAAAAAACGATTACTGCAACAACTTTTATAAAACTGGCGCAACTTGTACAACGCGAGTCAATGTCCAAGCCTTTGTTTTGGAGATTGGACGTCCTTCTTGAATCTCGACTGTGTCACCGGCTTTTGCTTGGTTCGCTTCATCGTGTGCATGATATTTAGCAGTACGCACAATGATCTTGCCATACAAAGGATGTTTAACGTGACGCTCTACTAAGACTGTCACTGTTTTATCCATCTTGTCGGAAACAACTTTGCCAATCAATGTGCGCTTCAGTGCAACTTTAACTTGATCGTTCATTATTTGGCATCCTTCTGATTCATGACTGTTTTAACTCGGGCGATGTCACGACGAACTTTTTTGAGTTGCGAAGTGTTATTCAGTTGTTGCGTAGCGATTTGCATACGCAAGCTGAATTGTGCCTTCAACAAATCATTCAATTCTTTCGTCAAAGCTGCGGAGTCTTTGCCTTGGAGTTCAGATACTTTCATTTACAACTCCCTATTAAGTGCCGACTTGACGTACGACAAACGTTGTCAACAATGGTAATTTAGCAGCTGCTAAGCGGAAAGCTTCGCGTGCCAGCGCCTCATCAACGCCATCCATTTCGTACAACATCTTGCCTGGTTGAATCTCGGCGACGTAGTACTCTGGATTACCTTTACCATTACCCATACGAACTTCAGCTGGCTTCTGAGAAATTGGTTTATCTGGGAAAATACGAATCCAGATACGGCCACCACGTTTGATATGACGAGTCATAGCACGACGTGCAGCTTCAATTTGACGTGCAGTAATACGACCACGTGCAATTGATTTCAAACCAAATTCACCGAAGGATACTGCTGTGCCACGATCATGGGAAATACCCTTGTTGCGGCCTTTTTGTTCCTTACGATATTTTCTGCGTGCTGGTTGCAGCATGATTATTCTCCTGCTTTCTCAGCTGATACCGCGCCGTCAGCTGCTTTTGTGCGAACACGTTTAGCTGCTGGTGCTGCACCAGTTGGAGTTTGACCTTCAGGGCGCTTCGCACGTGGACGGCTGTTTGGCTTGCCATCCTCACGACGTGGGCCACGACGTTTTTTGTCGTCTTCTGGTGCGGATTCAATTACAGGCGCATCGCCATTAGCTAAGCGATCGCCTTTGTAAACCCATACCTTAACGCCAATAATACCGTATGTCGTAGACGCTTCACTTGTACCGTAGTCGATATCAGCGCGCAAGGTATGCAGAGGCACGCGGCCTTCACGATACCATTCTTTACGTGCGATTTCGATACCGTTCAAACGACCACTAGACATGATCTTGATACCCTTAGCACCGAGACGCATTGCATTTTGCATCGCACGCTTCATCGCGCGACGGAACATGATACGTTTTTCAAGTTGCTGAGAGATAGAATCAGCGATCAATTGCGCATCGATTTCTGGCTTACGAATTTCTTCGATATTTACGTGCACAGGCACGCCCATGATCTTGCCCAAATCCGCTTTCAAGGATTCGATATCTTCACCTTTTTTACCGATCACAACGCCTGGACGGGAGCTGTAAATAGTAATACGTGCATTTTTTGCTGGACGCTCAATAGTGATACGACCTACTGATGCATTTTTCAGTTTCTTTTTCAGGTAATCACGTACTTTGATATCTTCGCTCAACATGGAGGCAAAGTTACCATTGCCTGCATACCAGCGAGAAGACCAATTACGTGTTACCGCTAAACGGAAACCGGTTGGATGTATCTTCTGTCCCATCGTGACTCCTTAGTTACCAACAGTCACATAAATGTGACAGGATTGTTTAGAGATACGATCACCGCGACCTTTTGCGCGCGCTGTGAAGCGCTTCAAAATTGGTCCTTTTTCGACATAAATCGTCGTCACTTTCAATTCATCGATGTCAGCGCCATCATTGTGCTCGGCATTCGCAATTGCGGATTCCAACACTTTCTTGATGATTGTTGCGCCTTTTTTCGGGCTGAAAGCTAAGATGTTTAATGCTTGATCGACTTTCTTACCACGGATCAAGTCTGCAACCAAGCGACCTTTTTGCTCGGACAGACGTACACCCTTCAATATTGCTTTGGTTTCCATATTATCTCTTCGCTTTCTTATCCGCGATATGACCTTTAAATGTGCGAGTCAATGCGAATTCGCCCAATTTATGGCCTACCATGTTTTCAGAAACGTACACTGGTACGTGTTGCTTACCATTGTGCACAGCGATAGTCAGACCGATGAAATCAGGCATGATTGTCGAACGACGTGACCAAGTTTTAATTGGTTTTTTGTCTTTATTTGCTTGCGCAGCTTCGACTTTCTTTACCAAATGGGCGTCGCAAAACGGCCCTTTTTTAGCTGAACGTGTCATGTGTTACCCCTTATTTCTTGCCACGGCGTGAAACGATCATGGAAGTCGTACGCTTGTTGCGACGTGTCTTCTTACCCTTAGTTTGCTGACCCCATGGAGAAACTGGATGACGTCCTGCTGCTGTCTTACCTTCACCACCACCGTGTGGGTGATCGATAGGATTCATGACAACACCGCGAACTGTTGGGCGAACACCGCGCCAACGCATCGCACCAGCTTTACCAATTTTACGGAGGTTATGCTCACCGTTACCTACTTCACCGATCGTTGCACGGCATTCGATATGGATACGACGCACTTCACCTGAGCGCAAACGCACTTGGGCGTATGTACCTTCGCGAGCCATCAACACCACGCCAGCACCAGCCGTACGAGCAATCTGCGCACCCTTACCTGGCAACATTTCTACGCAGTGCATAGTCGTACCAACTGGGATATTGCGGATTGGCAAGCAGTTACCAGATTTGATTGGCGCTTGAGAGCCATTCATAATCTGATCGCCAGCAGCCATACCTCTAGATGCAATGATGTATGCACGCTCACCGTCCGCGTAGCACAACAATGCGATGTGCGCCGTACGGTTAGGATCGTATTCAATGCGCTCAACTTTCGCAGGAATACCATCTTTAGAACGCTTAAAATCGACTACGCGATAATGCTGCTTATGACCACCGCCAATGTGGCGTGTAGTGATATGACCGTTGTTGTTACGACCAGCAGTTTTATTTTTCTTTTCCAACAAAGCAGCAAACGGACGGCCTTTATGCAAGCCTTCAGTTACCACTTTAACCATACCACGACGGCCTGGTGAGGTTGGCTTCATCTTAACGAGTGCCATGCTTATGCCCCCTCGGTAAAGTTAATTTCTTGACCTGGCTTCAAGCATACAAAAGCGCGTTTTGTATGATTGCGACGGCCATTAAATTTACCAGTACGTTTTTGTTTGCCCAAGCGGTTAGCTACTTGCACAGATTCAACCTGAACCTTAAACAGCAACTCAACTGCAGCCTTGATTTCTGGCTTAGTTGCATCTGGCATTACCAGGAAAACAACTTGCTCGTTTTTCTCTGCAACCATGGTTGCTTTTTCAGAGATCACCGGAGCCAGCAACACCTTCATCAGGCGTTCTTCACTATGCTTGATTACGTTCATGCCAGCATCTCCTCAATCTTTGTCAAGGCCGCTTTAGTAATCAACACTTTCTTGTAGAACACCAAAGAAACTGGATCAGCATAACGTGGCTCAACAACCAATACGTTAACCAGATTGCGAGCAGCCAACATCAAGTTTTCGTTGAAGTCTTCAGTGATAATCAATACTGAATCCAAGCAACCCATTGTCTTCAATTTCTCAGACAACAACTTAGTTTTTGGTGCATCAACAGTCATACTGTCAACAACATTCAAACGACCTTCACGTGCCAACTGAGACAAGATCGAGCAGATACCTGCGCGATACATCTTCTTGTTAACTTTGTGAGAGAAGTTCTCATCAGGAGAGTTCGGGAAAGCGCGACCGCCTCCACGCCACAATGGGGAAGATGACATACCAGCACGAGCACGACCCGTACCTTTTTGACGCCATGGCTTCTTAGTTGTGTGGTGAACTTCGTCACGACCCAATTGTTTGCGGTTACCACTACGAGCATTCGCTTGGTAAGCAACAACAACTTGGTGAATCAAAGCTTCGTTGTAATCACGACCAAAAATAGTATCTGGTGCAGCAACATTAGAAGCAGCTTGACCCTCTGCATTTAGGAGCTTCAGTTCCATAAATTAAGCCCCCTTCTTTGCTTTAACTTTAACAGCTGGCGATACAATCACCTGACCGTTTTTCGCACCTGGAATAGCACCTTTCACCAATAGCAATTGGCGATCAGCATCTACACGAGCGATAACAAGATTTTGCACAGTACGCGTAACATCACCCAAGTGACCAGTCATGCGCTTACCTGGGAAAACGCGACCAGGATCTTGCGCCATACCGATAGAACCAGGTACGTTATGTGAACGTGAGTTACCGTGCGTTTGACGACCGGATGCGAAGTGGTGACGCTTAATAGTACCGGCATAGCCTTTACCAATTGTCACACCTTGCACGTCGACTTTTTGACCAGCTTCGAACAAGCCAACAGGCACAACATCGCCCGCTTTTAGTTCAGCAGCTTTAGCAGCGTCAACACGGAATTCTTTTAAGACAGTACCAGCTTCCACGCCCGCTTTTGCGAGGTGACCTGCAGCCGCTTTAGTTACACGGGATGCACGGCGCTGACCGAATGTCACCTGAACAGCGGAGTAACCGTCTGTTTCAGGAGTTTTGATTTGTGTCACGCGGTTGTTTGACACATCTAACACTGTGACTGGAATTGAATCACCGTCTTCAGTAAAGATACGCATCATACCAACCTTGCGACCAACTAGGCCCAAGCTCATTGTTTTCTCCATTCTCACCTACGATTGGGTGAGGCTGATGTTTAGAAACTTACTTTTAAAACTTAAAAATAGACAAGCCAAAGCCTATCAAAATTTAAGCCTTCGATTTTAACCCGAATAATTTCCACTTACAAGAAAAATTTATTTGAAAATGGAAAAAATTATGGTATGTCAGTTTTTTCTTAGCACTTAAACGATTCTTACTATTTTCAAAATCTTTTTAGCACGTCGAAAGCCAGCTTGAGAAATTCAATTATGGGGATGCAGAACAAGGCGCTTCCCGCAGCAATACTTAGGTATTGCGAGGACAAGCAACGCCGTGCTGCACCCCAGAATTGGATTTATCGAGTTAGCAATTATTGCAATTTGATTTCTACGTCGACACCAGCTGGCAAGTCGAGCTTCATCAATGCATCAACAGTTTTATCTGTAGGATCAACAATATCCATCAAACGCTGATGCGTGCGGATTTCAAATTGATCACGGGAAGTTTTGTTGACGTGAGGGGAACGCAATACGTCGAAACGTTGAATACGTGTTGGCAAAGGAACTGGACCTTTAACAACAGCGCCGGTACGCTTAGCTGTTTCTACGATTTCCAAAGCTGATTGGTCGATCAATTTGTAATCGAAAGCTTTCAAGCGAATACGGATTTTTTGATTTGCTGTAGACATGATATTTCCTGTAAAGAACGAGCCACGATGTAGTAAATGTGGCATTTTTAACAAAGAGCGCTTATTACGACCGCTAAAACAAAACGGCTGCCGCACTCAAAAAGCACGACAGCCGACTAGTGTACACCAATTTTTGATTTTCTCTAAATTTTATCGCGATTACTCACGATCAAACTTCAGAGCTTAATTCAAAATAAATTACTCGATGATTTTAGCAACAACACCAGCACCAACAGTACGACCACCTTCACGGATCGCGAAACGGAGACCTTCTTCCATCGCAATCGGGTTGATCAACTTAACTGTGATAGAAACGTTATCACCTGGCATCACCATTTCTTTATCCTTCGGCAACTCGATCGAACCAGTTACGTCCGTTGTACGGAAGTAGAACTGTGGACGGTAGTTGTTGAAGAATGGTGTATGACGACCACCTTCATCTTTAGACAAAACATAGATCTCGCCTGTGAAGTGGCTATGTGGCTTGATTGAACCTGGCTTCGCCAAAACTTGACCACGTTGGATATCTTCACGTTTAGTACCGCGCAACAATACACCTACGTTGTCGCCTGCTTGACCTTGGTCGAGCAATTTACGGAACATTTCAACACCAGTACACGTTGTTTTAACTGTGTCTTTAATACCAACGATTTCGATCTCTTCGCCGACTTTGATGATGCCGCGCTCAACACGACCAGTAACAACTGTACCGCGACCAGAAATAGAGAATACGTCTTCTACTGGCAACAAGAATGCGCCGTCAACAGCACGTTCTGGTGTTGGGATGTAAGAATCCAACGCATCAGCCAATTTCATGATCGCTTCTTCGCCCAATGGACCTTTGTCGCCTTCGAGCGCCAATTTTGCAGAACCTTGGATGATTGGCAAATCGTCGCCTGGGAATTCGTATTTAGACAATAATTCACGAACTTCCATTTCAACCAATTCCAACAACTCAGCGTCATCAACCATGTCGCATTTGTTCAAGAATACGATGATGTATGGAACACCAACTTGGCGAGCCAACAAGATGTGCTCACGTGTTTGTGGCATTGGACCGTCTGCTGCGGAGCAAACCAAGATCGCGCCGTCCATCTGAGCAGCACCAGTAATCATGTTTTTAACATAATCAGCATGGCCTGGGCAGTCAACGTGCGCATAGTGACGCGCTGCTGTTTCGTATTCTACGTGTGCTGTATTAATTGTAATACCACGTGCTTTTTCTTCTGGAGCCGCATCGATTTCGTCGTATTTCTTTGCTTCGCCGCCGAATTTTGCTGACAATACTGTCGCAATCGCTGCTGTCAATGTCGTTTTACCGTGATCCACGTGACCAATTGTACCGACGTTAACGTGCGGCTTGGTGCGTTCGAACTTACCTTTTGCCATTTTATTCTTCCTTCAAAAAGAACGATTAGATTAATTAACTGCCTCGCTTGCAGGTAGCAAACAAGGCAGGATTTCCGATTTAAATTACTTAATACTTATTTTGCTTTAGATGTAACGATTGCGTCGATTACATTTTTCGGTGCTTCAGAGTAGTGCTTAAATTCCATAGAATAAGTCGCACGACCTTGCGTTGCAGAACGCAAAGATGTTGAGTAACCAAACATCTCTGACAATGGCACTTCAGCCTTAATGATCTTACCGCCACCACCAGCAATCTCATCCATACCTTGAACCATACCGCGACGCGAAGACAAATCACCCATCACTGTACCAGCGTAGTCTTCAGGTGTTTCCACTTCAACCGCCATCATTGGCTCCAGAATAACTGGACTTGCTTTGCGGCAGCCATCTTTAAACGCCATCGAACCCGCCATACGGAACGCGTTTTCGTTGGAGTCAACGTCATGGTAGGAACCGAAGAACAAAGTCACTTTAACGTCAACCACTGGGTAACCAGCCAACACACCGGAAGTCAATGTTTCACGTACACCTTTTTCAACCGCCGGGATGTATTCGCGTGGAACTGTACCGCCTTTGATCGCGTCAACGAATTCGAAACCTTTACCTGGTTCTTGCGGTTCGATCTTCAAGACAACGTGACCGTATTGACCACGACCACCAGATTGCTTAACGAACTTACCTTCGATTTCTTCGCATGTTTTGCGAATTGTTTCGCGGTATGCAACTTGTGGCTTACCAACAGTTGCTTCCACGTTGAATTCACGCTTCATACGGTCAACGATAATATCCAAATGCAATTCACCCATACCCGCGATAATTGTCTGACCAGATTCTTCGTCAGTACGTACGCGGAAAGATGGATCTTCAGCAGCCAAACGGTTCAATGCCAAGCCCATTTTTTCTTGGTCAGCCTTGGTTTTTGGCTCAACCGCTTGAGAAATAACTGGCTCTGGGAACACCATGCGCTCCAAAACAACAATTGCCTTGTCATCACACAATGTGTCACCGGTTGTCGTTTCTTTCAAACCAACAACCGCAGCGATATCACCCGCCATCATTTCTTTAATTTCTTCACGTTGGTTCGCATGCATTTGAACCAAACGACCGATACGCTCTTTCTTACCTTTAACAGAGTTAAATACACTGTCGCCAGAATTCAAAGTACCGGAGTAGCAACGAATAAAGCACAATTGACCAACGAATGGATCGGTTGCGATTTTGAATGCCAAAGCGGAGAATTTTTCATCGTCTTTCGCTTCACGCACTACTGGCTCATCATCTTCATTCAAACCAGGAACTGGTGGAATATCTAATGGAGATGGCAAGTATTCAATAACCGCGTCCAACATTGCCTGTACGCCTTTGTTTTTAAACGCAGTACCGCACATCATAGGAACGATTTCAGAAGCGATCGTACGTTGACGCAAAGCTTTTTTAATTTCAGCTTCAGACAAATCACCTTCTTCGAGGTATTTGTTCATCAACTCTTCACTGGCTTCAGCAGCTGCTTCAACCATGTTTTCACGCCATTTTTTGGATTCTTCTACCAAATGCGCAGGGATATCTTGGTATTCAAATTTCATACCTTGAGATGCTACATCCCAAATGATCGCTTTCATCTTAACCAAATCGATCACGCCTTCGAACAAATCTTCAGCGCCGATAGGTACTTGCAAAGGCACTGGATTTGCTTTCAAACGTGCACGCATTTGATCGTACACTTTGAAGAAGTTCGCGCCAGTACGATCCATCTTGTTGACGAACGCCAAACGTGGAACTTTGTACTTATTAGCTTGACGCCAAACTGTTTCAGATTGTGGCTGAACGCCGCCAACTGCACAGTAAACCATGCAAGCGCCGTCCAGAACACGCATAGAACGCTCAACTTCAATCGTGAAGTCAACGTGGCCTGGGGTATCAATAATATTGATATGGTGCGGCTGGAAATTATTTGCCATACCACTCCAGTAGCAAGTCGTCGCAGCGGATGTAATAGTAATACCGCGCTCTTGCTCTTGCTCCATCCAGTCCATGGTAGCCGCGCCATCATGCACTTCACCAATTTTATGATTTACACCGGTGTAGAACAAAACACGTTCGGTTGTCGTGGTTTTACCAGCATCAATGTGAGCCGAAATACCGATATTACGGTAGCGCTCAATGGGGGTCTTACGGGCCATAGCTATTCCTAAATCTTTTAATGGACAAAACCGAGCGTAATTTTCAAGAAGAAATCACGCCCGGCCTGATTCAATATACCTAGAAAAACCACTGTAAAAACTTCATACAATGGCCTCTCACTTTTAACGCAAAGCCTAAATAAATTAGAAGCGGAAGTGGGAGAAGGCTTTATTGGCTTCTGCCATACGGTGCACTTCATCACGCTTCTTCATTGCGCCGCCGCGACCTTCAGCGGCTTCCAACAATTCACCTGCCAAACGTTGTGGCATAGATTTTTCGCTACGCTTGTTTGCTGCTTCACGCAACCAACGCATAGACAAAGCCAAACGGCGAACTGGACGAACTTCAACTGGAACTTGATAGTTAGCACCACCAACACGGCGGGATTTAACTTCAACCAATGGCTTAGCATTGTTAATTGCAGTTGCAAACACTTCCAATGGATCTTTACCAGATTTAGATTGGATGTGATCAAACGCGCCATAGATAATGCCTTCAGCAACAGACTTCTTGCCAGACAACATCAACACGTTAACGAACTTAGATACTTCTACATTACCGAATTTTGGATCCGGCAAAATGTCCCGTTTCGGGACTTCACGACGACGTGGCATTTCAATTCCTTTCAATCTTCAGTTGAGCGGTCGATAACAACTTATCAACGCTCGCGGTAAGCCATCATAGCCACCACTTACTCGGCTCATTCGAGACCGACACCTTTCCGAATTACGGAGATATTACTGAGTTTAATTTACAAGCAGGTTACAAAGAATTTTTAGTGAACTAAAAAATTACTTCTTAACAGCTTTAGCGCGCTTAGAACCATATTTGGAACGAGCTTGCTTACGGTCTTTAACGCCTTGAGTATCCAAAGCACCGCGAACCATGTGATAACGCACACCCGGCAAATCCTTTACACGACCACCGCGAATCAAAACTACGCTGTGTTCTTGCAAGTTATGGCCTTCACCGCCGATATACGAAATGACTTCGAAACCGTTGGTCAAGCGTACTTTGGCAACTTTACGCAAAGCCGAGTTAGGCTTTTTTGGAGTTGTCGTATAAACGCGGGTACATACGCCACGTTTTTGCGGGCTGTTTTCCAGCGCCGGAGATTTGCTCTTAACCACTGCGGAAACGCGTGGTTGGCGAATCAGTTGATTGATGGTTGGCATCGTTTTTAATCCAACAAAATACAACGTTAAACACACGCCCAGAAACGGTTGCCTGGGCACTTAAATCTATATATTCACCCGCAAATAAGGCTTACGAGCTCTCAACCATTCACACCCACTCACAAATTGGCAGTGCGTAAGTATAAACCATATAAAATCGAGAACTCGCGAGTGTACACCTCAAGAAGACGCGAAGTCAACAAGAAAAACAAATTGGAACAAGTACTTATGCCAGAGGATCTGTTTAAAAAAAGGGCAATTCATCAACTCAACGATACGTGTCCTTTACGTAAAAATTTCCAAGAAGCTATTTTCACGGATCGAGGATAAAATAAGCGGGCTTCTAAGTTGTAAGAATGAAGTTGTATTCTTTCTTGCTCTATCTACCCACTTTAGCTTAATAGATGTGCATCAATGCTTCGCAACACAAACTTTCAGAAAGCATACTTGTTAGGCAGCTATCTTATTCTTAGCTGTATACCATTTATTCCTTACATTTTCGGCAAGAAGCTTGCTTTTCCAATTCGATTAGTCTCCTACGAACTTTTCTCTTGGTTTTGCCTATGGGTTTTATTTAAGAGCCCGCGATATTTACATTACGCACTATTACCAGCTTTTTTCGCACTCCCTGTTGAAGTTTATCTTCAAGTCTACTTTGGGCAAGGCATATCCCCTCATCACCTAGGCATCATCACAGAGACAAGCCCAAACGAAGCTCTCGAATTTCTCGGAAACAAGATCTGGCTGCTACTCGCTTCGCTAATTGCTATTTTGGCATGGTGGTGGAGCAGCTTACGAACAACGAATCATTTTAAAGATTTAGACTGGCAGCATCGCTCTCGATGGTTCGCAGCAGCCGGACTTCTCATCTGCGCTCTTTGTTGGGGTTACGGGCTACGCATTGGGGTTGCTAGCCAAACTCAGACTGCAAAGAAAGATGAATCTTCAATAAATGTCTGGGAGATTCGGTCTTGGAATGCATTTGAGACTTTCCTAGACAATCAAGACCCGCTCCCTAAATGGGCGGAAACTTTTTATGATGACGAAAGTTTTGCTCGTAGTTGGCCCTTGGGAATTTATGCTCGCAGCATCGACTTTTTTAAAGAACGAAAATATCTCGCAGAATTAAGTGCGAAAAATAATCGATTTCAATTTCAAGCCTATCAAATCAACAACGATAAAGAGATGGCACAGACCGTTGTCGTTGTCCTAGGTGAATCGTCTCGCTACGATAGGTGGAGCTTGAACGGATACGACAGAGACACAAACCCCTACTTAAGCCAAGAAGAAAACTTGGTGAGTCTAAGCGACGTCATCACCTCAGTCGCGGCGACCCGATTATCAGTACCTATCATCGCAACTCGAAAGCCAGCAACGCAAAGCCTAAAACCCGGCTTTACCGAGAAATCTTTCATAAGTGCTTATAAAGAAGCTGGTTTTAAAACCTTTTGGCTGTCCAATCAAATGAGCTTCGGTCAATTTGATACGCCTACCTCCGTTATCGCGAAAGAAGCGGATGTTACTCGCTTCCTTAACTTAGGAGGATATACAAACAGCTCCAGCTTTGATCATGAATTGTTCGCACCATTTCAACTAGCTCTGAAAGATCAATCCAATAAAAAACTGATTGTGCTACATACTCTTGGCAACCATTGGAACTACAGTCATCGATACCCACAGAGCTATGACAAGTGGCAACCATCACTGTTTGGCGTCGTTAATCCTGCCTATACCAATTTGAAGAACAAAGTGGCGATTAATAACAGCTACGACAATTCGATCTTATACACAGATTGGGTGCTGTCCAATTTGATTCAAATTTTGAAAACGCAGTCCCAGCTAAGCGCACTCTGGTACATTTCTGATCATGGGCAAACGCTTTACGATGGCAGTTGCAATCTTGCTTTTCACGGGCACAACACGCAATTCGAGTTCCACGTTCCGTCATTTGTTTGGTTTTCCTCTAGCTTCGCGAAGCGGTTTCCAGAAAAAATTGACCAATTAAAGGCGCATCAAAACGCCCAATTGAGTACCGAAAATTTCTTTCACTCGGTACTCGACTTAGCCGCAATACACTATCCAGATGAGAAACTCGAACGAAGTATCTTTCATCCTAGTTGGCGATTTCATACACGCTATGTCGACAGCTATGGTTGGAGTAACTACGATGATTCCCACCTGAAAGGAGATTGTCGCGAGGTGATCGATAATAAAACTCCTTTACCTCAGGAGAAATAGTGCGTCTAATTGGATTTAGTGCCATTCGAATGATTAACTAATCAAAATTACTTAAACCACTTTCGTCGAGTTCATTGCTGACATGCGCAAAGAAACAAAGCCTAGTCTTACTATTTTAAGTGACCAGGGTCCTAGTGCTCTCGTCAAGGGCTCTTGGCTCATTGACATGCTTGCGGAAAACGGGCATATGCAAGCATTACATCAACAACTTTTAGAATTACAACATCATCCGAATTTGCAATGGGATTTACGGCAATTAAATAGCCTCGACCATATAGGCGCCCAACTACTTTGGGTGAGTTGGAACCGACAATTTCCTGACAACATCCAACTCCATGACACGCACAAAATTTTATTTGAGCGGCTCGCACATGTACAAGCGTTACCAATCCCAAAGGTGCAAAAATCGAAACAGTTGCCTTTTGGTCGATTAGGACTACTTGCACTTAATTTTGCTCTACATGTTGTTGCGATCATCGAGCTCTTAGGTCAACTCGTGCTCGACCTTGGTCGACTCATTCGACATCCACTACAAGGTCCATGGAAAGAAATATCTGCCAACGTCTATCGAACTGGTTTTCAAGCGCTCGCCATCACCGCGCTGGTTGGCTTGCTTATCGGTGTTGTTTTATCCTACCTAACGGGACAGCAATTAAAGAATTACGGTGGCGATCTATTTATCGTCAACTTGCTCGGCATCAGTATTATTCGAGAATTAGGGCCCATGCTAGCCGCAATATTGATAGCGGGTCGATCCGGCTCCGCTATCACTGCGCAACTTGGGGTCATGAGGGTGACCGAAGAACTCGATGCCATGCGTGTGATGGGCATTCCCGTCGGATTTCGACTGATTATGCCCAAAGTGATTGCCCTCACAATCACCATGCCTTTAATAATCATATGGACAGATGTGATGGCATTGATCGGTGGGGCTTTGTCAGCACAAGTTATCCTCGATATGTCACCGGGATATTTCTTACACAAGTTGCCAGAAGCTGTCTCTTTAGCGAATTACTGGATCGGCCTTAGCAAAGGTATCGTTTTCGGTTTATTGATCGGCTTAGTTGCTTGTCACTATGGATTACGAATAAAACCGAACACCGAAAGTCTCGGACTAGGAACGACGAGTTCAGTTGTCGTTTCAATCACGACTGTGATTATTGCGGATGCCTTTTTTGCGATCCTATTTAGTAAAGTGCCCTATTAAACGCAATGACAAAAATAGTCTCAAATCCCCTGCCAACAACTATCATCGAAATTGATCATTTGCGCACACAGTTTGGACGCACTGTGATTCACGATGATCTGAATTGCGAAATTCGTCGCGGAGAAATCTTCTCTATTGTCGGCGGATCGGGGTCGGGCAAAACTGTCTTGATGCGTCAAATGTTGGGGCTAGAAACGCCAAAGAGTGGCACGATCAAGGTATTTGGAGAGAACATTCACGCGCCAGCGGAACATCACATGGAGCATTTGCGGCGACGATCTGGTATGTTATTCCAACACGGTGCCTTGTATTCCGCCCTCAATGTCATTGAAAATATCGCGCAACCATTAAAAGAGCTCGGTGAAATTCCCAAAGACATGATCATGGATATCGCATACCTCAAACTCCACATGTCTGGCATCGGTTTTGAACATGCGAAGAAAATGCCCTCCGACCTATCCGGAGGGATGATCAAACGAGTCGCTCTCGCGCGAGCGATCGCACTCGATCCAGAATTGTTATTTCTCGACGAACCTACAGCGGGCTTAGACCCGGATAGTTCAGATAGCTTCGTCAACTTGATTCAATCACTACATCAATTACTGAATTTAACCGTAGTGATGGTGACGCACGATCTCGATACTTTGTTTGCTTTATCATCTAGGATTGGTGTCATTGCCGACAAAAAAATAATAGCAACGGGAACTGCTATGGAAGTTACTCAACTCAAACACCCATTCATTCAAACCTATTTCCAAGGTGGCCGAGGTCAAAGAGCGATGGAAGTCCTGCGGTCGGAAACACTTGAACAACCCGTGAACACGAAATCGGGAGCACGAAATGGAAAGTAAGTCACATGCACTTATCGCCGGCGTCTTTGCAATTGGTCTCATGATACTTGCAGGGATACTGGCACTTTGGCTGGGCAAAGATGAAATCCAGAGAACACCTTACACAATTGCGACCAAACTGAAGGTTTCTGGCCTCAATATCCAAGCAGCAGTTCGCTATAAAGGAATTAAAGTTGGAAAGGTAACCGATATCGATTTCGATCCCAAAGTCCCAGGGCAGCTTTTACTCAGCTTGGATATTGTTTCAGATACGCCCATCACCCAATCGACGTTTGCTAGCCTCGGCTACCAAGGCGTAACAGGTATTGCGTACATTGAGCTTGATGATGATGGAAGTCAACCGGCGGCGGTGATCAGAGACCCTCAACTTGGCGCTAGAATTCCTTTGCGGCCAGGACTACTTCAAGAAGTGGAAAAACGGGGGTTAGCTATTCTGAGTCAGACCGAGGAAATAAGTAGAAGTTTGAATCGCTTACTCAGCCTCGACAATCAAAAAATCTTGACGAACACAGTGCAACAAATGGGACGAACTGCAGCGGCATGGGAAACTCTACCTAACAAGCTAGACCCGATCCTCGCGACCCTTCCTCAAGCGATCTCCCAAGCAAGAGAAAGCGCTCTAGCGTTCAAACAGTTCTCCGACAATGCGCGAAACACAAGCGCAAACGTCAATCAATTGGTTAATAGTTTGCAGGGTGAACAAGGCAGCATCCGTCATTTGAGTCAACAAGTAGAACAATTAAGCTCGAGTTTACAGTATGAAACCCTGCCTGCTCTTCAAGGCGTATTGCATGATGCGCGCGGAACATTGCGTGGGATCAATCGCAGCACGGATTCACTTTATGAGCGCCCTCAGAGCTTATTATTTGGTCCAAAACCCACTCCGCCTGGCCCGGGCGAACCTGGCTTTCACTCACAAAAATAGAGTCCCGCATTTGGAATCGAATATTATTTTTAGGAATACGCCATGAAGTCACACCTGTTTTTGACAAGAAGCATACGGTACGTCACCAATGCTTTGCTTATCTTTTGCATATTAACCGGATGTGTCAATACGCCACCAATCCAGTCATTCGACTTTGGTGGTGCAGAACACCCAGGTATCAACGACAAATTGAACAAGTTACAAATTAATTTGCATCCTATTCAGGTTGCGCCCAATCTCGAAGGCTCTTCAATGTGGTATCGGCTCATTTACGAGAATGCGCAACAACTAAGACCCTACGCGCAAAGTCGATGGAGTGTGCCGCCATCCGAATTGCTTAAACAACGATTTATTCAACATATCCAACAACAAGGTGGTTTGGTCAGTGCACAGTTTGAAGGGGTGCAAAGCGCGCAGCATCTACGCATCGACTTAGAAGAATTTTCTCAGTATTTTTCACAGGTTAACGCAAGTAAAGTCGTCATTCGCTTGCGCGCTACCTTGATCCGAAACAAGCAACTCGTAGCTCAAAAAACATTTTATGCCGAGCAATCTTGTACAACACCGGATGCTCTAGGTGGTGCGAGCGCAATGCCGATTGCTACCGACCAGCTTATTACTGAACTCGTAACTTGGATACAAGCGGTAGTCAACGTGCCTCAACAGCGGTAGCATTGACTTTCATTTTCGCATTTTCGACTTATTAGATCGTGTCCAATCAAGAGCCTCAATCGTCCCCCTTCTTCCGTGCGAGCTTAGTTGCCTACGCCGTCCTAATTATCTACGCCAGCCTTTATCCATTTTCGGGGTGGCATTTTGAAAATCTCGCGGCATTTGGCGAACAATTTCGCCAGTGGCCTCGATATCGGCCGCTATTTGACTCGATTGTAAATATTTTGGGTTACATCCCCTTTGGCAGCCTAATCGTTTTTGCGATGTACCCGCGTTTTGCACGCTGGTCAGCCGTGTTAGGTGCCTGCCTTATTGGGATCACAATGAGCGCTTGTATGGAAAGCACACAGTTCTTTTTACCCACTCGTGTCACCTCTTTACTGGATCTGATCACAAACGGAATAGGGACTATCCTAGGTGCAATCATTGGCGGCGTCGTCGCTCCTTCGGTATTTCGTAGTGATGCGCTTCAACGTCTACGAACCCATTGGTTACAACAAGGGAGTTCACGAGAGTTAGTCGTTCTGGGCCTGTGGCCGCTTGCACAATTGTTCCCACAGGCTTTTTTGTTTGGACATGGACAGATCCTGCCTATCATCTCATTGTGGTGTGAGGAATACCTCGATATCAGTATTGATCTAAGCGACATATTACGAAATGGAATTGAGTTAAGCGCAGAAAACTACCTGCTCTCAGAAACCATCATTACAGCATGCGGTTGTTCTGGCGCGATATTGCTCTGGCTTTCTCTATTTAATCGGCATGCACCAAAATTCGTTTTGTCTTGCCTTTTACTAGTATCGGCTCTCGCAATTAAAGCCCTGTCTTATGCGCTCATGTTCCAACCTGAGAATGCTTTTCTGTGGCTGGCACCGGGTGCACAAGGTGGCATCGCCATCGGCATATTAATGCTCTATGGTTTCTCATTCACTCCCAACTATGTTCAGCGCCGCTTGGCGATGATCCTTTTAATCATTAGTTTTTTCATGGTGAATTTAATTCCCAGTAATCCTTACTTCCTCAATACACTACAAACTTTGGTACAAGGGAAGATGCTGAACTTCTACGGTGCTGCGCAATTCCTGTCCGTAGTTTGGCCTTTAATGGCAATCTGGTATCTCATCAATCCCAAACGCCTGTCCACAGATCAACATACGCAGCAAACAAATTAAACCCGAGATCAGTCAAACAAAAAGTAAATTGATTCAATGTTTCAATGCATTCTTTCGGCCACAGAACGCCTGCGGTGAGTTTCTCAAGTTCTGCTACAGGTGCTTGCTTATTCTCACCAAGATCTCTTTCAGTTCATTACATTTAGACTTTTTGACGGCTCAATCGTACATTGAGGGGGCTCTTTTCCTGTTAGTCAATTTAGAATTCACATCAGGACTTTAGAGTAGCGAATCGCCCCATTGCTTACTTTCGCATTGCATACCGAACTGATTGTCGCCCAAATAGGTAGTATTGTTTTGTACTGTACTTACAAGATAAATTTAATAGGTCGAAGCTTGCTTAAAGATTTAAAATGGTGTGGTC
Source organism: Affinundibacterium fentianense (assembly GCF_018139545.1). GTDB lineage: Bacteria > Pseudomonadota > Gammaproteobacteria > Burkholderiales > Burkholderiaceae_D > Undibacterium > Undibacterium fentianense. The sequence continues at coordinate 77,297 of NZ_JAGSPJ010000008.1, forward strand.
TGCACAAATGCAACAACACTGAGCTGAATCGGTTTTACGCCACCATTTTTATCGGGAATTTAGTTTTTTCAATACAAATACAAATCACCTAATGCGTTCCAAACAATATCAACAAGGTTTTGATTGGAGTACGAACTAAATCCCCGAAGTGGATCACAATGAGAGAACTTGGCGTGCGCGCCTAGCAGAACCCCTAAAATTTCCTTTAAAAACCAAATAATCAAGCGAGGTATATCAATGGCAACAGATCTCCATTTTGTTGAATTTGTGGTTGATCAACTTCGTAATATTGGAACAATTCGATATCGAAAAATGTTTGGTGAATATGCTTTGTATTGCGATGACACTGTCGTGGCATTTTTATGCGACAACCAGTTTTTCTTGAAACCCCATCCAAAACTGCATGCCGCACTCGAAAATGCTATCGAAGCACCACCATATCCAGGTGCAAAAAATTACTTATTACTCCGCGATGAGTTAGAACAAGCAGAAAAATTATCTGCGCTGATTCGCCTTGCCAAACAAGTTTTACCCGCTAGTCAACCCAAGAAAAGCAAAAAGCTCCCCTCCAAATAAATTTGAGGAATCGATACATTGTTCGAGATGGATCGAAAGTGATTGTCCTACTTGGTAAGGTCATCAATTTCTTTTGACTGCACCTGCGCAGCTTTGGCCGCCTCCTGTTCAAGCCGTTTTGCCTTATCTAAAGTTTGACGGGAGTGATCAGCAATCTTGAATGCGGACTGCGGCAAATTATCTGGCGATACCTCGACTCGCGCACTTGCACCATTCGGCGACGACGCCCCATCCACAGGCCCACGTACCGGCACTTTCTCACATGCACTGAGACTGATAACTAACCCAAAAACAAAATATCGGAAACCTAACATTTGATTGCTTGCCACTAGGTGAAGAAGCTAATTGAGATAGCCGAATTCATACAATTTCCGATCTATGGACGAGTACCCAGAGATTCAACCCAGCGCTTGCGCACATGGCAATTGATCAAACGAATTCAAGCTAATCGTTGTATCATAGCACTTGCTCGGCTCGCGCCTTGATTTCAGGGAGAGTCTTTAAAAGACACTTGAAAACAGACAAGCCAATCTGACGATCCATTTCCTCTAAACGACTTTTACTTTGATATTTACTCATGTCCGACGATCTCCATTTTAAGAAACACGTATTCTTTTGTATGAATGAGCGCGATGACGGACGCCCTTGTTGTGCTGAACGTGGTGCACAAATGGCACAAGAACATGCAAAACGTCGCATTCGACAACTAGATCTGAATGGCGAAGGCAAAATTCGCATCAACAAAGCAGGTTGTCTCGATCGCTGCGATCAAGGACCAGTACTTGTGATTTATCCGCAGGGCACTTGGTACACTTACGTCGATCAATCCGACATCGACGAAATTATTGATGTCGATCTAATTGGCGGCAACATCGTTGAAAGACTGAAAGTGTAGTAAAGCATGAATATTCACACCGAACAATTTCTTATAAATGGTGACGCAGGCAATTTGGAATGTGCGGTTAACTATCCAGATCAAGAAATGTTTCCTAGCTTCGCTGGTTTAGCTTTGGTTGCTCATCCTCATCCACTATTTGGTGGAACCATGGAAAACAAAGTTGCGCAGACGCTAGCACGTACTTTTGTAAGCCTAGGATATGTCACAGTCAGAATGAATTTCCGTGGTGTCGGCAAGTCAGAAGGTGTCCATGATGCGGGGATTGGTGAAACTGACGACATGGAAACTTTGCTTCATTTTATGCGCCAGCGTTACCCTGATTTACCACTTGTCCTAAGCGGCTTTTCTTTTGGTACCTTCGTACAGTCTCGTCTCCACCAACGCCTCAGCGACGCGGGAATTTCTGTGCAAAGATTAGTTCTTGTTGGCGCTGCCGCAGGGAAATGGGCTATGCCAGACATTCCCACAGATACCATCTTAATCCATGGTGAGCTAGACGATACGATCCCTTTACAAGCCGTCTTCGAATGGTTGAGGCCACAAGATATCCCCGTGATGGTGATTCCTGGCGCGGATCATTTCTTCCATCGTCGGTTGCCTCATATCAAAAAAATTATTAGCGATCTGTGGCATTAAAAATTATTTACTTTTTTGTTTTAACTTTAGGCTTTTTTGTATTAACCATAATGAATAAATCTCTCTCTGTTTTTTTTCAAACTATTTGCACCACCATCTTCGTTGGTGTTGCCAGCTTGGCGCCTGTCAATCAAGTAAGCGCGCAAACCTTACCTAAACCCCTGATCGAAGCAAAATCTTGGATTCTGCTTGACGCGACTAGTAACCAGGTCATCAACTCAGACAACGCAAGTTTACAAATTGAACCTGCTTCCCTGACTAAAATCATGACGGCCTATCTCGTTTTCAACGCACTCAAAGAAAGACGCCTAGACCTCAATCAGCAAATCACTGTTTCTACTCGCGCTTGGAAGGTTGACGCCAGCAGTTCGAAAATGTTTATCGATCCCGCAACACCAGTGAGCATCGGTGATTTGTTATATGGCCTAATCGTACAATCAGGTAACGATGCCTCTGTTGCATTAGCTGAAGCGGTAGCAGGTAGTGAAGAAGCATTCGTCGTGCAAATGAATCGCGAAGCGGCGCGTCTCGGCATGAAAGCAACACGCTATGCCAACTCTCATGGATTACCTAGCCCCGACAATTTCTCAACGGCTTACGACCTAAGTATTTTGGCGTCGCGATTAATTGCCGATCACCCTGAGTTTTACAAAACCTACTATTCAACGAAAAGCTTTACCTATAACAAGATCACCCAAGCGAATCGCAACCGTTTGCTTTGGTTGGATCCTACCGTTGACGGTATGAAAACTGGACATACGGAAGCCGCTGGATACTGTTTAATTTCCTCTGCAATTCGCCCAAATGGGAGTGGGTTTCGTCGTTTAATCTCGGTAGTAACCGGAACCAAGAGTGATCAAATTCGCGCGCAAGAAAGCTTGAAGATCTTGAACTGGGGCTTTTTAAATTACGACACGGTCAAACTTTATGACAAAGCCCAAGCCATTGAGACTCTCGATGTTTGGAAAGGCAGTCAAGCTAAATTGAAAGTTGGCTTCACACAGGACCTATATGTCACTTTGCCAAAAGGTAGTGCTACACGTTTGAAACCGACACTAGAAAGAAAAGATCCCTTGGTTGCGCCGATTGCTGCAAATAGTAAAGTCGGCACAATGAAAATGATGCTCGATGGTAAGCCTGTAGCCGAGTTTCCCGTACTCGCGCTTGAGGAAGTATCGCAAGCAAGTATATTTGGTCGCGCTTGGGATTCGATTCGTTTGCTATTTAAATAAATCTACACCTCATCGCATCCCAAAAAAGCCCGCTTCAATGATTTGTTGCGGGCTTTTTGTTGCAAATGGATTACGAGTATAATTAATTGGGTCCGGCTTCCCTATCCATCACGGATTTCGCCAACTTTGGCATAAAACCGACCATCGCCAGCCACGCAACGAACTGCAAACCAGTTCGTAATGCTGCAAAACAAAGCGCGAACACTAACATTTGTGAAACACTTTCCAATCCACCGATTCCAGCAGCTTGCACTAATAGGAACGCAGCGTAGCCAGAAATAAATGTAATCGGAAACATAAACCACCACTGTTTTTGCAAATTCTTAGGCATCGTTTTTCCTCTCTCAACCTCGTTATAATACCCGAAACACGCGCCTGAACCAGACACTACGGCAATCACCAGCAATATAGCTGCCGATGACAACTTACTTTAGCTAGCAATTCATCACCAACTTCTTCAGAACGAAAACTATTCTGATTTTTCGTTTAATTGCTTGCCCAATGTGGCACGATTGAGGTCATGCAAACTCACTAAGATCATATCGCCATTTGGTGCTACCCGAAACCCACCATATTTAGCTTGATCAAACATCGCAGCCTGTCCTTCCTCAAAGAAATAAGCATTCGTTGCAAGTTTAAGCTGGCCATTTCGAATTCGAAACCGAATCAATGCTTGATCAATCCGCACAGGAGCGTCCACATTCGCAATTTTTTCGAAATGTCCGATGCCCAGCGCATCGACTCGTATCAATATTTTTCCATCAACTGGATAGTCGGACTCGGTCACACCGGACAATTGTCGACGCCGTGGAGTCAGTGTTGGAAATGCTTGATTTGCGATAGCAAAGCGCAATGCCATGTAATCCCCTTGCATTAAGGATCGCGGATCGACCGGTGCTAATTCCAACAGGATAAAACGACCTTGATTTAACAATCGCTCGCGCTCAACGACATTCCAATTAACGACTACCAGAATGATGAGACCAGCGAGAAGCGCCAGCAATGCTCGTGTCTTGCCTTGCAAAAATGATAGGAATTTATGCATTTAGTTCCTCCATCGGTTCAACAATGAATGGCGACTGGGGGAACACTCTGTGTACGATTAATCTCACTAAGAATAAGGTACAAGCGAGAACTGCCAACACAATAGATTTATAAAGAAGCGTGACTTGCATCTGGTAATAGTAATGCGCAAGATAACTTAACATCGCGATGAACCCCAATCCAAGTAATACGCGATTCGAAAAGCTAAACGCGATCAAAATCAAAAGACTTGCCGCACTCAATCCGGTCACCACATACGCAAAAGCAGCAATTACAAGCGCGCCAGAAATCGCCCAGACGCCAAGCAAAGAGCGAAATGAAATTTGCTCGCGGCGCAATAAAAGCAAGGTGCTCACTATGAAACTGAGATTCACCATACTTGTCCCCAAATACCAACCATTTTTGAGCCACCATGTTTGCGCAGAATGGATCTCAAACCAACTCACAAAGCGCCCCCCTTCTGACATCACGAGTGCAATCGCCAAGGCAAAAGCGATCGGGCGCCAAATTGCAGGCTGACGCAATATCTGCGTTGACCACCAAGCTGAAGCTAGCCCGATAGCTAACAAACCTTGTAGGCAAGACGCCATTTGCGATTCCTGTAACAAGAAATAGACTGCATAGATAGCCGCCATCGTTGTCAAAAACCGATGAATAAAATTGGGAATGAAGAAGGTCAATAAAATTTCGAAGACCAAGATCACGAGTGCGTTCACCGAATTCTGTGAATGATTATGCTGAAAAAGCGCTAGGATAAAAAATCCCTGTCCTGCTAAGCTCATCGCCAACCCGAACTGCTGCGCAAAATCATTATTTTTTGCGGATTTAAAAATGGTGTAAGAAAGTGTACAAAGCGCAATTCCAATACAAATTCCGGCAATCAAATTGTCCATCGCAAATTTCAGCCCGATCCCAACAAAGCCCATCATAAATAGTGCTCCGAGCCAGCCAGCAAACCCAAGCAGAATCCGGATATACCACGCTTGATTGACACTACTTTGATCGTCACTCATTTCAGGCAAAGCTCCCCGGACAATATCTTGTTCGCTTAATTGCTTCCATATCCACGCGCGCTTTTCTGCGTGAGAGGCGCCACTCAAATTTATTGATTTCACTATTGCATCTCCTTAGTCAATTTCTTCAACCAAATACCACTGATTGCAGATGAACCAATAATCAGCAAACTCAACAATAAAAATCCCCCCGCATCATGTTGATCAAGCACCAATTTGGCGACAGCAAGATTTCCGGTGACCAACAAACTGAGCAAACCACCAGCAATCACAAACAAATCCTTGATCCTAAATCTATAGGCGAAATAGATTGCAGCCAACCAAATCAAATAGATCAAGTAGGTCAGCCCCGCGCCGACATGCGGACTTTCACCAGAATAATGACTAGGTTGAAAGATGGCATGCAAGACCAGCATTGTGACGTACGCTCCGCTGGCCACTGCGATAAGTCGCGCTGGCCAGCGCTCTTGCAGATGTTGGACTTTTTTTGCAGCAGCGAACTCCCAGATCACCATGGCTAAAGTATTTAAGCCAAACAACATCCAGAGCTGATCGTCAATTGCGAACAACATTCCCCAAATTATCCCGGTGGCTTGGAAATATAAGGCAACTGCCAAGTTGACCAGCACCAACCAAAAGACATAGAGAACCGCCATCTGCGCAAGTGCAACCCAAATCAAACAAGCGATTGCCCAAGCCTGAAACAGCTCATAGGTGTCCGCACCCGTTTGGTAAATTTGACCAACTAAAGCGAGAAGTGCACCAACCAACAAACTTGCCAACAGCAGGCACGCTTTGCCAGCCTGACTACGCAAATCCACATGCAAACAGACCAACAAGCACAACACAATCGCGGCCTCGACTAAACCCAATTTCGCAAAGCGCCCCATGTACTGCCAGTTATAGGCAAGAAAAAAAATCAAAGACACTGCGAGGCCAACCACGCTACTCCAGAGTAAACACTGATCGATGAATCGACGCCAAGCCAATCGGTCTGGAATCAGACCAGCGTGTCTCAGGGCATCTTGCTCCCGTCCCGGCTCGATTCGTTTCTGTGCAATCCAGTCCAAAATTTCAGGATATCTTTCCATGCCGCTTCCCTTCAATGAATCAAACGTGCGCTCGCGATGCCGTTTCTGATAATTTGTTCGAGTCTGCAAGCAGACGCTAAACGAATAAAAAAAGTATCACAATAGTAACACCCCCCTTCAGTGAGAAGTAAAGCGGTGTGGAGAAAGTCGCAGTTTTATCTACTTAAAGTGGCGCTACCAGCGACTTATCTCGCTTACCAAGTCATAAGAGTTTTACCTTAATAATGGAAAACAAGGCTTGCGAAGAGCTGGTTTGAAGTTCAAACTATTGGTTTTCAGAGTTTCATCCCCAATTGTTGTGTGAAACTATCGAGAACCCATCGATGCCTTCGCGCTTGACGCTGGGCAAGTCCACTGCTGTGGATACCCTCACAGCACAGTAATCTGATCATCTTAGAATATTTAGCATGCGTGAAATTACACCCGAAGAAAGCCTAATTGAATACCCATGTGACTTTCCGATTAAAGTCATGGGTCTAATGCAAGATGCTTTCGCGCAAACCATTGTTGAAGTTGTCATGCTACACGACCCGACTTTTCACGCTGGAAAGCTAGAAATGCGACCATCGAGCAAAGGAAATTACTTGTCCCTGACCGTCACAGTGCGAGCGATACATCGTGAGCAATTAGACAATATTTATCGCGCTCTATCATCCCACCCGATGGTAAAAATGGTGCTTTAATTCTTAGTCGCTTTTCCAGTCAAAAGACTAAGCTAGATATTCCGCTTGCTTGTGGACGATCCACGTGTCAATTGACCACCCAAAACAAAAATCATGCTAGATGTCCAATCATTCGTTGAAAAACAAAAAATCGGAGCCCGATTTGTTCTATCAGCACAAATGCTAGGAATGCCGCTACGCGATTTTGATCAACTTGCGCAACAATGGATACAAAAAGGTGGGCCCGGCTTCGTTGCTGATGGCATTCCATTCAGAAAAGTTGAGAATGGTGAATTTTTTATTCAGCGACTAACGCTTAAACGCCTTGCACAACATGTCAAATAAGCAAGCAATTATTATTCGCCAACGAGGGCGAGAGGACTACGAGACAAGTTTCGCCGCGATGCGTGCATTCACCGACGCGCGCACTGCGGAAACAAATGATGAACTGTGGATTGTCGAGCATGCTCCCGTTTTCACACTCGGTCTAGGCGCTGATCGGTCCCACATCATAGACCCTCATGACATTCCGGTGGTACAAACGGATCGAGGCGGCGAAGTCACTTTTCATGGGCCTGGACAAGTTGTTATTTACTTATTAATCGATCTAAAACGACGCCATAGTAAAGGTCGTCTTTTTGCACGCGAATTCGTTTATCAAATTGAACAGGCGGTCATCGATACCTTGGCAGCGTATAATATCGCTGGCGAAAGGATTGCTGGTGCCCCAGGGATCTATCTCAGCGCAGGAAAATGGCAAGGTGCAAAAATTGCTGCCCTTGGATTAAAAGTGCGCGCGAATGGATGTACTTATCATGGCGTTTCTTTGAATGTCGCGATGGATTTACAAGCATTTTCTTGGATCAATCCTTGTGGCTATAAGGGGCTCGCAACCATTGACATGCAAACATTGGATGTGCATGTACCACTCGAACAAGTCCAGTCTGCACTGGCACAACGATTACAACATTTACTGACTGTCGCCTAATTTGAGCTATGACTACTGATAACACTCCACTCGCCACCGACTCGGCCGCTTATGATCCGACCGAAAAACAAAAAGGTGCTAGCAAGACATCTCGCATTCCCATCAAAATTATCCCAGCTGAACGCTTACCTAAACCTGATTGGATTCGTGTCAAGGCAGGTTCTCCAACGACTCGCTTTTATGAGATAAAAGATATTTTACGTGCCAACAAATTGGTCACCGTTTGCGAGGAGGCGACCTGCCCCAATATTGGAGAATGTTTTGGCAAGGGAACAGCCACATTCATGATTATGGGTGACAAATGTACACGTCGATGCCCGTTTTGCGATGTGGGACATGGCCGTCCCGATCCGCTGGATGTGAATGAGCCTCTCAACTTAGCAAAAACAATCGCTGAATTGCGCTTGAGCTACGTTGTCATTACTTCCGTTGACCGGGATGATCTAAGAGACGGGGGAGCCGCGCATTTTGCTGAATGTATTACAAAAATTCGCGAGCTATCACCAACGACAAGGATAGAAATTCTGACACCCGACTTTCGTGGACGCATGGACCGTGCATTAGAGATACTAAATATGGCGCCTCCTGACGTCATGAATCACAATCTAGAGACCGCTCCTCGATTATATAAGGAAGCACGTCCAGGTTCAGACTACGAATACTCGCTCAATTTACTAAAGCGTTTCAAAGCTTTACACCCCAACGTGCCGACAAAATCGGGAATTATGGTTGGTCTAGGCGAAACGGATGAGGAGATCTTGCAAGTCATGCGAGACATGCGCGCACACGATGTTGACATGCTGACGATTGGTCAATACTTGGCGCCGAGCGGCCACCATTTGCCTGTACGTCGCTACGTCCATCCCGATGTTTTCAAAATGTTCGAAGAAGAAGCCTACAAGATGGGTTTTGCGCATGCAGCGGTAGGAGCGATGGTTCGTTCCAGCTACCATGCAGATCAGCAAGCGCACGGTGTCGGAACAGAGTCAAAATAAAGCAACGCTTGCTCCGCAACTGCGATGTTTTGCACGCGGGCGGACGATTAATCCTCAACAAAAGCAAAGTGAACGGCAGAACTCCGATGAGTTTTGCCGTTTGCATTTCTTAAAAAAATCCAACGAACAAACATTTCCACCGCGCAACCCTTTGTTTTTTAAGGAAATTTCTAAAGTTTACGGCAATACTTGCCGTAATACTACGATCTCTCAATTAAGCAAGCTGCATGTCTATGTTACCGCTGCAATTCAGCCGCATTCTCGACTATCAACAACCGGCAATCGAAACACATCGATCGCGCCCTGCGCGGAATGAAACCGAGGCAGGTTCCGATGCCAATACAAAAATTACTTACGCGGAAGAACGACGCTTGCAAAACGACAGACGTCACAATGATCGCCGCGAGAAACAGCATGCAACATTTCTCAATACCCGCAAAGTACAGGGGCGGCGCAAGTCAGCTGGCCGTCGAGCAGGCGATTTACACTATGCTTATACACCGATTTCCTTAAAAGGTTAGCGTCAAGCATTAGCCTGCCCCCTTAAGATTTTACATGTCAACATTTCCTTTACACGCCTGACGAGCGAGTCCTCGCGCCAACGCAAGCCACCCAGGCCCCCTACTCAGCACAGATTCCCAAGTTTCTCCTCAGATTTAAAGATCGTTAACAGTTACTAACTTTCTCTTCAAGTTTCACTCTCTATAATGGTCACAACAAACAAATGCTCCAAAACAGGCATAAATGCTGCTTAGTAAATGCTGACACACTCGTTGAAAGTGGAGGAAATGAACATGTCACTCTTACGCCTTTTCCAAACTTTAGATATCTTCTCATCAAAGAGAAATCGCAATTTGGCTCCGGGTCTTTTGAGTACAACAATGACGGGCGCCAACACTAGTTCGTTTGATCTCACTTGGCCGGCAGTCGAACGTCGCACAATCGCTGATCGCCGCCTACATGAAAGACGAGTAATTAATTGCCAACCATATATCGATACACGTAAAAATAACGGGCGGCGCCGCAGTTTCGGCCGGCGAGCTGGGGATGAATCAACTGCATTGCCATTCTAAAACGCGCCTTGCATCGACAAGACTTGGGCTTATCGATCGATGATGAAGAAATACGAATCGCCGACAAACATTCAAATCTCACCGCCAACTAATCCTCTACGCATAACCATTTTTCTCGCCATCGCCGCCGTTACTGAGTCAATCTAAGCCTACCCTTACCACTAGGATTTTGATACTTCAAAGTCCTAAGCGTCGTCCCCGTCGATCGCCACTAAATTCGCGGAAATACACAAATACACGCTTTTTAGTCTATTTTCACGCAGTTTTTTTGCTAAGTGGGCAATCAATTGGTACGATGGCGGTTGTGCAAAAAAGTCAGATAAATCCGACATTGCGACACGTTCTTGCAAGCTTTCGTCATATTGCGGATCAACCGACGCTGCACCACGACAATTATTTTTCTCATCAAAAGAATCACAACATGCAAAACAGCCTGACCCGTAAACCCATTGAAGTCAAAATATCCACGGTTGTGGCTGTCGCTGTCATTTTGAACGAGTCATTATTGAGCTCGCTGGAGCTCGCGCTGAAAGAAATGACAGGCGGCTCACCCGACTTCTTCGACGATGAATTTGCAATTATTGATGTCGAAAGCATTGCGGCAGAAACGCTCGACTGGCCTGCCATCATTGCTTTGTTCAAGTCTTGTGGACTGCACGCAGTTGCAGTTCGAAACGCGGCAGAAGAGCAACATGCAACGATTCGTGCTCACGGATTAAGCATTGATGTTGTCAGCAAGGCCAAGCCCGAATTACCGCGAGAACAGCAAGAAGCGCCTGAAATTCAAAAACCTGTCACAGCGACACCGATGCCAACAGCCGTCGAGCACATTCCGGCCATGATTATTGATACGCCAGTGCGAGCAGGACAACGAGTTTATGCGCGTGGGTGTGATTTGATCGTGACCGCATCAGTCAATAATGGTGCGGAAGTCATCGCTGATGGGAGTATTCATATTTATGCGCCGTTACGTGGCAGAGCGCTCGCAGGAGCACGTGGCAATACCAATGCACGAATTTTTGTCACTTCAATGGAAGCAGAATTAGTATCAATCGCGGGTATTTACCAAACTTTTGATTCGGGCTTTCCAAAATTGAGTCCGAATCAACCTATACAAATCAAGTTGGTCGGTGACAGTATTGAAGTATCATCACTGAAATCCACCTAAGCATAGCGCAACATTCAATTTTTTTAGCAATCAACAAGATCAATAAGGAGTTCCCTGTGGCAAGAATCATCGTTGTGACATCAGGCAAAGGCGGGGTAGGCAAAACCACATCGAGTGCGAGTTTTGCATCAGGTTTAGCTTTGCGCGGACACAAGACCGCTGTTCTCGATTTTGACGTAGGTCTACGCAATCTCGATTTAATTATGGGTTGTGAGCGTCGTGTCGTGTATGACTTGGTGAACGTCATTAGCGGTGAGGCCACATTAAACCAAGCACTGATCAAAGACAAACATTGCGACAATTTGTTTATCTTGCCAGCTTCGCAAACTCGGGATAAAGATGCTTTGACGGAGGAAGGTGTCGAGCGTGTGTTAAATGATTTAATCAAAATGGATTTTGAATTTATCGTTTGCGATTCTCCTGCTGGTATCGAGCGAGGCGCAGTGATGGCACTGACATTTGCAGATGAAGCAATCGTCGTGACAAATCCAGAAGTTTCTTCTGTACGGGACTCAGATCGCATTTTGGGTATTATTCAGGCCAAGTCAAAACGTGCGCAAGCCGGTGGTGAACCTGTAAAAGAGCATTTACTCATCACGCGCTATTCTCCCAAACGTGTTGAAGCTGGAGAAATGCTTTCCTATACCGATGTCCAAGAAATTTTACGTATTCCGTTGATAGGTGTCATTCCGGAATCTGAAGCAGTGCTTCATGCATCGAATCATGGAAACCCCGCCATCCACGTCAAAGGTAGCGATGTTTCGGAAGCCTATGGTGACGTGGTTGCACGTTTCTTAGGTGAACAACCTTCATTGCGCTTCGTCGATTACGAAAAGCCTGGCTTGCTGCAACGTATTTTCGGAGGTAAGTAAGATGGCTTTGCTTGATTTTTTGTTTAAATCGCAGCCGAAGAGCGCAAGCGCAGCGAAAGAACGTCTGCAAATTATCATTGCTAGGGAACGCAATTCTGGACGTGAAGGCTATGACTTTCTTCCCGCGTTACGAGAAGAATTAATTGCGGTCATTTCCAAATACACCAAAGTGAACCCCGACGATATTAAAGTTTCACTTGATAAGCAGGGCAATCTGGAAGTATTGGATGTGAATGTCATTCTTCCCGACGCTGAATCCAGAAATTAAATCTGCCGGTCATAGTTGAGAGCGTGCGTAATGCGCTCTCAAGTTTTCCGTTTTTTGTTCGTAACCCCATTTTTTGTAAAGAAAATATGCGAATTGCCATACTGGATGATGATCAGAACTTACTCGACCTAACGGTAGCAACGTTGGCAGATGCGGGACATGCATGCCATCCTTTCAGCAGTGGAAAAGCCATGCTGCATCAATTGCATAGAGAAAGTTTTGATTTGCTGATCCTCGATTGGCAAGTCCCCGATTTGAGCGGTACCGAAATCTTGCATTGGGTCCGTGAGAAATTGTCGACTACTTTGCCAGTATTGTTTATGACAAGTCGTTCTGGCGAGGACGATATCGTCGCCGGATTAGCTGCGGGCGCGGATGATTACATGATCAAACCGATTCGTCGCGCAGAACTCATTGCACGTGTGAATGCCTTGTTACGGCGCGCCTATCCGACACAAACAGCCAGCGAAATAATACAGTTTGGGCGCTATGAATTCGACGTACGTGCTAGTCGAGCCAAACTAAATGGGGAAGGCATCGAACTGACGCAAAAAGAATTCGATTTGGCACTGTTACTATTCCAAAACTTGGGTCGACCACTTTCACGCGCTTATATTTTAGAAGCGGTCTGGTCACGCGATATCGAAATTCCGTCTAGAACTATGGACACCCATATTTCCCGAGTTCGAAGCAAACTTGATTTACGCCCTGAAAATGGCTACAGATTAGCACCTGTGTATAGCTACGGTTATCGCTTAGAACAAATCTCAAATCCCTGATTGACCAAGGCCAGTGAATCAATAGAGCTGGCAGGAGACCTTCATGAAATGCATTTCTTCTCAGGCTGCAAAGTCCTACTTTGCCAGCCTGTTTTTTCTTGCCACCATCATTACCAGCAATCCCGCGTCGGCTCAAGTTTTTAAAGGTAGCGCCGGGAGTCTCACCATCAAAGCTGGGGAAATTACTTTTTACCCATCAGAGAATACGACTCTGTCGGAGATTGCCGCACAATTCACGCAGAATCCCAATAATTGGCAAGCGATCGCGAAACATAACAAACTCAAGACGAATCAAACAATGGGAATCGGTAGTTCAATTGCCATCCCTTCAGAATTGCTTCCAGAAGAACCCAGCCAAGCAACTGTCATCGCCATGGCCGGAGAAGTAATGGAAATAAAGAAAAATGGTAGCGAGTCGAACCTCGCCATGGGCAATGTCGTCCAAGAAGGAAGTCAACTCAAAACCGGAAAAAATGGTTTTCTAACCCTTTCCTTACCTGACAATTCACGTATTTCCATTCCTTCGAACAGTCAAGTTGCGATCGCCAAACTTAGAATGGCAAAGTACACCCGAAGCCCTAGAACCGAAATTCGTTTAGTTCAAGGAAAAGTGGAATCTAAAGTTAGCCCATTATCGAGTAATCGCGGACGTTTTGAAGTGACTTCGCCTCTCGCAATCGCGGGCGTTCGAGGCACCCATTTTAGGGTTGGGGTGAACGAGAACGGGATAGGAAATGAAGTCCTTGAAGGTGGCGTCGCGGTAGGTCAACAAGAAAAACCAAACGCGCTGGTACTTCCAGCAGGACAAGGCAATATCATTAATAAAACGGGAGTGGGTAACCCAGTCGCTCTGCTCCAAGCACCAAATCTCAAAACAGATTATCTTCTACAAGAACGGCCTGCATTGCACTTCACTGTCGACAGCATTCCCGAAGCCGCGCGCTATCGAGCGCAGATTAGCCTCGATATGTCGGCACAAAATATTATTGCGGAGTCCTACTCACAGGAAAATCGCTTCAAATTTGACGGCATCGCCGACGGCAACTATTTCATACGTCTAACTGCGATCGACAAGAATAATTTGGAAGGGATGCCTTACGTGACGGCTTTCAAACACAAGGCGAACCCCATTCCGCCCTTCACTTTGCAACCGAAAAAGAAAGTCCGTTCTGAGACCTTGGAGTTTCTATGGACGGAGAGTAGTGAGGCAAAAAGTTATCATTTACAGATTGCAAAAGACCCCAGCTTTCAACAAATCGTAACAGACCAAGCAAATCTGAAACAAACGAGTTTTTACACTAGTCAGTTGCCCTTTGGCGATTACTTTTGGCGGGTTGCCACAGTCACAGAAACAAACGGCAAACCCGATCAGGGTCCATTTTCAGTACCTGACGCTTTCACCACGCTCGCCCCGCAGACGATGAATACATTTGCGGATAGCGGGAGTGACCAACTTGAATTTAGTTGGCCGGGAGAAGCGGGACAAACTTACGAGGTCCAAGTCGCGGACGAGCCTTCATTCAAATTGCCCATCTTGAATCAACAATCAAAACAAGCGAACTTAAGTATGGCGCGTCCTGCTCCAGGTGAATACTTTATCCGTGTGCGGGCAACCGATGCAGATGGCTTTGTTGGTCAGTTCTGCAAACCGCAAAAATTCGAAATACATATGCGATGGATGACTGGCAGTGGCGAACTATTGAATTCGGCTGGCGGTACGGTTCGTCCAAACAAACCATAAGCAAGCGATCCATGCCCCTATTCAACTCACGACGACAAGTCACATTGCGGCTTGCTTGATATCCAAGCGAACAAGGAACAGAGCGGATGTCACACCAAGCAAAGATGAATTTCAGTTCACAGGCAAGCAAGCAAATCGCTTTGCGTGAATGGCTGATATTAGGCTTTTTTCTATTTGGATTAGTTGCGATTTTAGGGTACACAGATAGCCTGCGGCGACTTGACCAAACCACTTACGATCAATTGCTACGCACGCAAAAACATCCCGCTCGTGAAGACATCATTATCATCGCAATAGACGACTATAGTCTCGCCGAATTGGGGAAGTGGCCATGGCCACGTGCGCGCCATGCCGAGCTATTACGCCAACTCCATGTGGCGAAGCCGCGTGCTGTGGGCATCGACGTTTTATTTGCAGAGGCCGAGCCAGATACCAATCTATCGACGCAAAACGGCCTTTCGGCAGGCGATGATTTACTGGCTTCTGCAATTACCGATAGTCGAAATGTCGTCTTACCCTTGGTATCCGTCAATGCTGGGAAAGGCTTGCGCGCGGTGCAACCGATTCCCGCGTTAACAAATGCTGCTGCGCGAATTGGGCATATTCATATAGAACTTGATGATGATGGCGTCGCACGTAGCGTCTTTCTACAAGAAGGAACCCAGGGAATATGGTGGCCTCATTTTGCACTCGCTATGATGGAAGTCGGCGCAGCGACAAAAACGGCAGATAGTGCACAGAAATCCTTGCCGAAAACCATCCGAAATCCACTCGAGAATCGATATCAAGATGGTATTTGGAATCGGGACTTACAAATGCATATTCCATTTTATGGAAGTAGCGGTCATTTCAGCTCTGTTCCTTTCGTCTCTGTCTTACGAGGCGAAGTACCAGCAGAGTTTTTCCGTGATAAATATGTATTGGTCGGTCCTACCGCGCAAGGCATGGCAGATGCGTTTCCTACACCGGTGACCTCGAACGAAGGTGCACTCTCGGGCATCGAGATTAATGCCAATATTCTGGCTAGCTTGCTGGACGGACGTTCCATCAATAAGGCTAAGCCATGGCAAGTTATCTGCATCGGCATGCTCACACTCTTCATCGCTCTCCTAAGTTTTTTATTTCTATCACCACGACAAGCTCTATTGACGATCATCGGATTGATCAGCCTCACGTTGCTGGGGAGTGTTGTTGCTCTTCGATTTGGTTATTGGCTCCCCCCTTCAACAACGATTTTGGTATTACTCATTTCCTATCCATTATGGAGTTGGCGGCGCTTAGAAGCAGCAATTGGTTTTTTAGGAGAGGAGTTTTTATTATTAGATCAAGAACCAAGTCTATTACCCGAGTTCAACCCGGATATGACTTTGGCTAGCGATGCAAAAACTCATGTGCGACGCCAGATTCAAGACAAATTAGAACGCCATATTACGGCCATGCGAGCCGCCGCACGCCGTGTGCGTGACTTGCGTCAATTTGTTACTGACAGTTTGCATAGCCTACCCGATGCCACTATGGTCACAACTACAGATGGCAATGTGGTTTTAACCAATCCCGCAGCAATCGCCTATTTCAAAAGTATCGGTATGCCACATGTTATCGATACCTTAGTACCTTACTTGTTCTCGAATATGAGTCAGCCAAACACGGTGTATAGCACGGAGCAAGAGCACTTTAGTTGGTGGCATATTCTCGATCTCGATCAAACAGATATCCTGCAAAAAGGTGTCGAAGTAGTCGATCCCAAGAATCGCGATTTGATTATCAAAAGTGCTCCTTGCTATTCTGGACAGAAAATTCTTATTGGCTGGATTGTCAGCATGATCGATATCTCCGAAATTCGACAAGCTGAAAGGCGTCGAGATGAGACCTTGCACTTCATCTCGCACGATATGCGCGCGCCGCAAGCCTCAATTTTGGCCTTAATCGAATTGCAAAAAAATCCCAAGACCGCAATTGATCACCAAGATTTTTTGAGTCGCATTGAAAAAGCTTCGAATACGACGTTGAAGTTAGCCGACAGCTTTGTACAATTAGCGCACGCGGAATCGAATGAATATCGTTATAGCGATCTCGACTTCCAAGATATCCTTATCGATGCGAGCGAGGAAATGTGGACACTAGCAAAGGCGAAACGCATTCAAATCGTGACAGAAATCCCTGAAGGCGAATATCCAGTTAGAGTCGACCGCAGTCTTATGACGCGCGTACTCACCAATCTCTTATCGAATGCGATTAAATATAGTCCAGTCGAGACTATTGTGACCTGCCGACTTTCATTTGAAACAAAAAATCTCAATGACAAAATAGTTTGCACCGTAGAAGATCAAGGTTATGGAATCGCGCGTTCTGATCAAGGACGGCTATTTCAGCGCTTTCAACGTCTGGGTCATGGCAAATCGGCTGAACAAATCAAAAATGATGGAATTGGATTGGGGATGGTGTTCGTCAAAACTGTGATTGATCGTCATTTCGCTCAGATCAGCTTTACCAGTGTGCCTGGGGAAGGAACCACTTTTAAGATTGAGATTCCTGCAAACAATCGATAGCAAACCGACCACAAATTAGGGCGAACTGGAAATGGTCTACGATTATCAACACCATCGTTCTCGGAGTAATGCTTCCAATCACTTGTCGTGCATGTATGAAAAATACATCCACGACAAGATTGAGGCCTAACTTATCTTTCTTTTGCTTAGCTTCTTTTGAACAGTTTCTTTTGATTTCACACTGCATAATTGCTGCTACAACGACTATCCACCAGCCATTTACTTAAAATCAATGTAATTAAGCTTGATTTGGAGCAAGATTTAGTTAGCAAAGATGAAGTGTAAGACGACTCGCGCTATAATGACGGCCTAAGCTCCCACCTTATTCTATGCAATTACTCGCCGTCGGCCTCAATCACACCACCGCACCCGTTTCTCTTAGAGAAAAGGTCGCATTCACCCCTGAGCAGATTTCTCAGGCGGTAGTTTGTGCGCGCTCATGGTTTGCGCGCAACGGTGCAGCACATGCCTCTGAGACTGCAGTATTGTCGACTTGCAATCGTACCGAACTGTATGCCGTTGCTGATGTCGATAATCCTATCGATATGACCGCGCATTTCTTGGCCGATTTTCACAAACTGCCTTATGCAGATTTGCGCCATCATTTGTACACGCTGCCGCAAGACAATGCTGTACGTCACGCGTTCCGCGTCGCATCGGGTTTAGATTCGATGGTGTTGGGCGAGCCACAAATTTTAGGGCAGATGAAAGAAGCAGTACGCCAGTCTGATGAAGCAGGTGGACTTGGCACGTATCTGCATCAACTGTTCCAGCGCACCTTTGCAGTCGCCAAAGAAGTACGTAGTACGACCGAAATCGGCGCACATAGTGTGTCGATGGCAGCCGCAGCGGTCCGTTTATCGCAACGTATTTTCGACAAAATCGCCGATCAAAAAGTCTTGTTTATCGGCGCAGGTGAAATGATAGAACTATGCGCAACGCACTTTGCTGCGCAGAATCCTAAAACCATCACCATCGCCAACCGTACTTTAGAACGTGGCGAAACCCTCGCCAATCGTTTTGGCGGTAAGGCGATTCGCTTAGCCGAATTACCAAATTGCTTGCACGAATTCGACATCATTATTTCTTGTACGGCTTCGTCCTTACCTATCATTGGTTTAGGCTTGGTCGAACGTGCAATTAAAGCGCGCAAGCACCGTCCAATTTTTATGGTTGATCTCGCGGTACCACGCGATATCGAATCAGAAGTTGCAAAGCTGGATGACGTGTTTTTGTACACAGTCGATGATCTCGCCAGCGTAGTACAAAGCGGTTTAGAAAATCGTCACGCCGCTGTAGCGCAAGCCGAAGCGATTATCGAAACCCGCGTGCAATCGTTTATGCATTGGGTCGATGGTCGTCACGTGGTTCCTGTGATCCAAGATTTACACGAAAGCGGCGAACAAGTTCGCCAACACGAATTAGAACGTGCACGAAAAATGCTGGCACGTGGCGACGATATCGAAGTGGTTTTGGAAGCCCTTTCCAAAGGCATTACAGCAAAATTTTTGCATGGCCCACAACAAGCCTTGCATCAAGCCCACGGCGAAGAACGCGCGCATCTGGTGCGTTTGCTGCCACAATTATTCCGTACTAAGCGTTAGCTGCCTCACGCATTCTACGCATGCCTTTGCGCATGCTCTAGCGTCATCACGACGATACTCTCAATTCAATTAATTACGGCTCAACGAGATTTAAGATCTCACGAAAGAGCCAAGCAAGCATAAAGCAAAAAAATCATGAAACCATCCATGCTACATAAACTCGATCAACTCTCTGAACGTCTAGTTGAGGTTGGTCAATTGCTGGTACAAGAAGGCGTCACGAATGATATGGACGCTTATCGCAAGCTCAATCGTGAGCACGCAGAGCTAGAACCTTTGGTCGCGCTGTATCACAACTATCAGCAAGCGCAGAGCGACATCGTCGAAGCGCAAGAGATGTTGAATGATCCCGACATGAAAGAATTCGCGCAGGAAGAAATCCAAGCCGCGAAAGATCGTATCGAAGCATTGCAACGCGAATTACAAACTATGTTGCTACCGAAAGATCCTAATGACGAACGCAATATTTTGTTAGAGATCCGCGCAGGAACCGGTGGTGACGAAGCGGGACTATTCGCAGGTGACTTATTGCGTATGTACACCCGCTTCGCCGAACGCAATCGCTGGCAAGTCGAGGTGATGTCGGAATCACCGTCAGAACTCGGTGGCTATAAAGAGGTCATCATTCGTATCGCCGGTTTTGGCGCGTACTCCAAACTCAAATTTGAATCCGGCGGGCACCGTGTACAACGCGTACCCGCAACAGAAACCCAAGGTCGAATTCATACCTCAGCTTGTACCGTCGCAGTCATGCCAGAAGCGGATGAATTGACCGACGTCGTAATCAACAACGCCGATTTGCGTATCGATACTTTCCGTGCCTCTGGTGCTGGTGGTCAGCACATCAATAAAACGGATTCCGCAGTACGTTTAACCCACATCCCAACCGGCATCGTAGTGGAATGCCAAGATGGTCGTAGTCAACATCAAAACAAAGCGCAAGCGATGCGCGTGTTAGCCACCCGCATCATGGACGGTCAACTGCGTAAGAAACAAGCCGAAGAAGCCGCCACGCGTAAGAGCTTAATCGGCTCAGGTGACCGCAGCGAACGCATACGCACCTACAACTACCCACAAGGCCGCATGACCGATCATCGTATCAATCTGACTTTGTACAAGCTTGATTTCATTATGGACGGTGATTTGACCGAACTGACCAATGCACTGGTGGCTGAGCATCAGGCTGAGTTGTTGGCTAGTTTGGGGGATGATTGATTCTATCTAAAGGATAAGAACAAATGCGGAGTCACGAAATACAAAAGCTAATTGACGCGGTCGAACTCGAATATGGAACGATCATTTTATATGGTTCAATTGCTAAAGAAGAACATGGGACCTGCTTTATGATCAAAGACGTGCATGCGACTTTTTCAGTGAATACCAACGATGGCGAGCTCCCCTCTGGTCAATACGATATCCAGATCGAAAGCCAACCAGCAGGCGATTATATTTATACTGCTGCAGTAAGCTTAGACAGCTTTCTCGGCTTAGTTAAAACGATGCATAAGTCGATGGATAAGTAGCCAGTCACAATTGACTGACAGACCACTTATCGTTTTAGTTTCGAGACACGCGAATATCGTATTAATTTCCGCCAGTCTGAATTGATGATAAAGAAAACTGATATACACATGAACGTATATCAGCTTTTCTTTAAGTCAAAAACACATATTAACTACGTGCTGGCATCCCTAAAATCTTACGCGCTTCGTCCGGAGTCGCCACTGCTCTATCATGTTCACGACTGATGCGTGCCACGCGCTCTACTAATTGTGCATTGCTGGTAGCGAGTTCACCTTTGCGGTAATACACGTTATCTTCAAAACCAACACGCACGTGACCACCGAGGATGATTGCCATAGTCGCTAGTGGCAATTGCGCAGCACCGATTCCTGCAACGGTCCAACTTGCCTCTGCTGGCAATTGCGAACGCATATACATCAAGGCTTCTGGCGTACCCGCCATTGCACCAGGAATACCTAGTACGAAATCGACGTGTAATGGCGCGGTGATTAAACCTTTTTTCAACCAGCGATTCACGGTGGTGATCATGCCGGTGTCGAACACTTCGTATTCGATTTTAACGCCCAAGTCTTTCATCGTCGTCGCGAAGATATCCATGTCATCGGGATGATTCATGAACACGTCGTTGCCGAAATTGACTGACCCCATCGAGAGGGTTGCCATTTCTGGTTTCAAAGTGACTGGCGCCAGACGTTCTTGCGCTGTCATGCCAACTGCGCCGCCTGTAGAAACTTGCACGATCACATCGCAGCGCTCGCGGACTTTGTTGATGATTTGGCGATAGATTTCTTTATCTTGGGTTGGCGTGCCGTCGTCATAGCGTCCATGTACGTGCACGATGGAGGCACCAGCTTTGGCGCATTCGAATGCTGCATCGGCGATTTCGTCTGGGGTGATGGGGAGGTTTGGTTGTTGTTCGCGGGTGACTTCTGCGCCGGTTAGGGCTGCGGTGATGATGAGTTTTTCCATGTTTTGCCTCTTATAGTTGGCGTTTTTTTCTAACTAATTCATTGGCTTATTTATAGGGCGGGTGCAACCCGCGTTTTTTCTTTTCTACTTCGTTTTCGCGTTCGCATTTGCTGATCGTTCACTGGTCGGGGGTAGCCCGACAGCTAGTTACCTTTTCTGCTTCGCCAAAAAAGATAACCCAAAAAAGGCGACCGTAGACTCGCCCTGCGGGGTGCTTACGCTACGCTTCAGCATAATTTGTGCATCACAAAAAATGGGAAAGTGTTGAAACTCGCCTTCGGCTCAAACAACAACACTTTCTTATCCATTTTCTGTGACGCACAAATTACATCGTCTCAAACGGAGGTAAGTCAAATTCAAAAACAACAGCAACACCAAAACAATCATTCTCAACGAACGCATATTTTTCTACTGACGGCTCTGTGTCGTTGCTTTTGACTTTGCTTTTGACTTTGCTTTTGACCTTCATCCACTTCTGACACTGCCAATTGTGCGAGACAGAAAATGGATAAAGAAAGTGTCGTTGTCTGAGCGCAGCGAGTTTCGACACTTTCCCATTTTTTGTCTTGCACAATTGGGAAGCCGAAGGCCAGTGGCAGCGTGGTCGCCTTTTTTGGGTTACCTTTTTTGGCGAAGCAAAAAAGGTAACTGGCTGTCGGGCCACACCCGACCTACTGAACGACGAACAACAAAAACCGTTAAATCAAATTACAAACGACAGAACAACTCAGCTTTCACACAATCTACAAACTAAATCCCATCCCAACCTCCCACCGCGCCGCTTGCAAGCGGCTTAGAAATTGGTGGTGCAAAGCGTGCTTTGCGAAAGCCCTCCAATTTCCCCTTGAAGGGGAAGGAGCAAGGTAAGTAATCAGCGCTTAATCCGCTGAAAATCCGCCGGCACCACACAAGTCCCAGAAGCCTTACAAACAACAACAGGCTCAGCCAACACATCAGCAGCAGAAACCTGTCCAGCAATCTTCGCAGGAGAAATCACTTTACGCGCTTCAAATTCCATCTTGCGTGAAGTCTTGCCCATAGAGACAATGCGACCTGTCGCTTCTATGTAATCACCAGCAAACACTGGCGCCATAAATTGCACATTGTCATACGCGACAAACAAGCCTTCATCACCATCACTACGAATCAATAATTCCGTCGCGACATCGCCAAACAAATTCAACATCTTCGCGCCATCAACCAGATCACCCGCATAGTGTGCGTCGTGCGAACCCATGCGTAGACGTATCATGCTTGTGTATTTGGATAAGTCTTCCATTTATTACCTCTTTCAAATTCTGTTCAGTGCTCCCTTCTCCCGCAAGCGGGAGAAGGGTTGGGGATGAGGGTGGTTCAGAGCATACCAACAAAATTTTGGGTGAATAAAACATTCAACAATCACGGCCATGTTTCAAACACATAATTTCGTTTCTGAACCGCCCTCACCCTAGCCCTCTCCCGCTTGCGGGAGAGGGAACTTAAATTCACTTACGCAGCGTGACGTTTAATCCACTCATGAATCGCAAACGAAGCGACATCTTCTGCATACGACTTGGTACCGAAGCCCGCATCGTAACCCAACTCCTTCGCTAATTCATGCGAAATACGTGGGCCTCCGACCACCAAGATCACTTTATCACGCAAGCCTTCTGCTTCTAACAGATCAGATAACTTCGTCAAATTATCGAGGTGAATATTCTTTTGCGTCACGACTTGCGACACCAAAATCACGTCGGCTTTTTCTTCAATCGCACGGGCGATCAATTCTTCTGAATCGACTTGTGCGCCCATATTGATCGCGCGAACTTCATGATAGCTTTCCAAGCCTTTGTGGCCGTTATAGCCCTTCATATTCATGATCGCGTCGATACCGACGGTGTGCGCGTCGGTCTCGATACACGCGCCAATGACGACCATACGACGTCCCATTTTTTCCGCGATCAAGGCATTGATCGCGTCTTTATCCAAGGTTTCATATTCTGGCTTGACGACTTGGAAGCTCGATAAATCGACTTGATGTTTGCACTGACCATACACGACGTAAAAACTAAAACCCTTACCCATGTCTTCGCTATGCACCACTGCTGGCTCTTCTAAACCCATCAATAATGCCAAGCGCTTAGCACCTTCTTTTGAAGTCTCATCGAGTGCAACTGGTAAGGTGAAAGAAACTTGTACGCGACCATCATTCATCGTGTCGCCGTAAGGCTTAACCCATTGTTCTGGTTTTTTGATATCTGCCATTGTTGTCATGTTATTCTCCTTACGCTGTCTGTGTTGGCAACATCAATTGTGGGAAAGGATTGTAGTAATCCGCTGCTTTGCTGATCACACCAGCCAAACCTTTACCTCCAGTTGGGGTGCGTGAAATCTCGGCAAAAGTGCCCTTGCCAATTGCGGCTGATAAACCCATTGCTTCAATTTCTGCCAGAATTTTTTCTGTCTCTGCCAACACTTCTTGTGCGCGGGTTTCGATCTTTCCACCGGATTTAAATTCGATTTCCGAGTTCAAATCTTTCATCGTACCGAACACATACTTCGCATTTTGAATTGCCAAGAAACGATCTTGAATAAATGGCGTATGAATCGCCTCAGTCATCATGCCGAGCAAATGAATATTTTGATTTGTTACGGTACTGACGATGTTAAATAAAGTGTCCTGAACCTGACCTTTAAAAATATTGCCTGTCATGTGTTTGGTTGGCGGCATGTATTTCAATGACGCATCTGGAAATACTTGACGCACCAATTGCGCGTGCGCCATTTCCCACAAGAAGCCGTTTTCTAATTCAGGATTGATTTCAAATGCATGACCGAGACCCATTTGATCTGGCTGCAAACCAGACAAGTACGCAAACTGTTCATTGATTAATTGGGATGCCAAGACGGTGTGTGCCGCTTCGTAGGCATCTGCCGTCGTCAAATAATTGTCTTCACCGGTGTTGATGATAATACCCGCATAGGCATTCACCATGCGTGAGAAGAATTGATCGATGAAAGTACGCTTCATATTGATGTCGCGGAAGATAATGCCGTACATCGAATCATTCAGCATCATATCGAGACGTTCAATCGCGCCCATTGCCGCGATCTCTGGCATACACAGACCTGAGCAATAGTTAGTCAAGCGAATATAGCGGCCAAGTTTTTCACCGACTTCATCCAAAGCAGCGCGCATCAGTTTGAAGTTTTCTTGGGTCGCGTAAGTACCACCGAAACCTTCGGTCGTTGCGCCATACGGCACGTAGTCGAGCAAACTTTGACCAGTTGAGCGAATCACCGCAATGATGTCGGCACCCTGTTCTGCTGCGGCGCGTGCTTGCACCACATCTTCATAGATATTGCCGGTCGCAACAATCAAATATAACCAAGGTGTTGGTGCTTCGCCCATGGTCTCAATTTGCTTCGCGCGGAATGCACGTTGACCAGCGATGTGCTGACACATGATCGCAGCTTGTGCTTCTGTCGCTTTACGCGCTGCATCGGCATCTTTTGGTAAAGCTAAGGTCAGTGTGCCTTTTGACACGGCTTCTGCTACAGCTTGCGCCGTCATATTGTGTTCTTGCATGGCAGCGACCACGATAGGCGCTGCACCATGTTGCAATAAGTTTTGTGCTTGTAAATGATCAACCACCACGTTGGGCAAAGGTACATAGTTTTCATCAATGCCATCGATGCCGAGCAAACGCAAAGTGGCGCGCTCTACCGTCGTCGTCGTGTACTGTGACATTTCATCGAACACCTCACGTGCAATGCGACGCGCGGAATCACGTGCACGGTCGATTTGTGCCTGATCTAGTTTTAATTGGCTCATGCTACTTCTCCTGTTTCTTTAATTTTTTCATTGGAAGTTGCTTCGAGGACGACGTCACAAACGTCATAGCCAACAAAAGCAGCTTTCGCGACTTGCAAAAACTCAGCAGCCTCAAAACTGCCACCCATGGGCGAAAATGGATTCAAGGTAATCCCAGTCAAATTAATGCCACGATACCCGACTAATTTCGCACCGAGTTTTTGAAAGATCAATAAATCGGTATTTTCTATAAATAATTTCGTGCCATCTGCAACAACCACGTTCAATGCTGAATGACGTTCCGCCAAGCTACTTAAAGCGCGCCACAAATTGCGCCCAACAGCACCGCTAACGGCGATGGTGCCAACCTTGGCATCGATGTATTCCATCAACTTCGCACCCGCATTGAGAGTGGCAATTTCTTCTAAAAAGAGGATCTTCCCATCTTGATCCCAAATACCAACGCCACCTTGTGTAAACACGGCTTCACATTGGGCTTTGACATGATCATCTGCTTGTTTGATACCAAGAATGCCAAGGCGATCACGTGTTTTGCGGATCACATCTTGAATACCGCCACCAATTGCAGCACCAGTCGCTAAAATCACGCCATCTGCAATCGCTGGAGACGCATGATGACTGCGACCTAAAGCGCCATCCAAAATCACCAAGCTTGCACCGCATTGACGTAAGCGCGCGATGACTTTTAGTTGATCACTGCCACGCGATGCGCCAGCGACTTCCATCTCACCATATTCCAACACCTTGACCACCAAAATCTCCCCCATAGGGCTGTCGATCTGTGTTGAGTCAATTAATTTCCAACGTACTTTGGCACGCTGCAAGGTTTCACGTGCAGTGGCAACGAGATTACCTGGCCACACCATGATCGGTGGTTTGGGATTGAAAAAAACTTGATCTCGGTCTTCGCCATCACGACCGATTGAGGTCAAGCCGATGTCCACTTGCGCTGCCGCTGCTTGCGCCAGCACATGGTTCATTGCGACAGTCTTACCGGTGTTTTTGGTCATGCCCATGACCGCTAAGGTTTGCATGCCACTATCGTGGATGCGTTGCCAGAGCGGACTGGTTTTGATATGACTTAATGTGGGATGTTTGAACTCCATCGTCGGCAACTTTCTAAGTTCTAGAGCGAAATTAAACGTAGAGTTCTGTGAACAACTGACGCAGTTTTTCACTCTCGCGCAAGAGCGCTAAAGAATGCTCCGCATGCCCCGTCGCGTAACCATTACCCACGATCATTTCCACGTCTTTACCGACACCTTCTGCGCCTAAGGCAGCTGCGGTGAAGCTAGTTGCCATTGAGAAGAAATAAATTTTTCCATGCTGCTTGGTGGACAAAATACTGCCCATTTCCGTGTTCTGAATATTCACGCAATTGATGACTAAATCCGCCATTGCGCCATTGGTCACTTTCGCTACGGCTTCCATCAAGGCCAAAGCATTGGTCGCATCAACTTGCAAAGTATGATCGGCCCAACCCAATTCTTGCATGCGTTTGCAGTCTTTTTCAAATGGGGAAACGCCGATCACGCAACCGTTTTTACCAGCGCGTTTTCTCGCTTCGTACACACACAAAGTACCAGACTTGCCACCACCACCGATAACAACGACGGTGTCGCCTTCTTTCACCAAACGTGCTGTCTGCGCAGGTGCGCCAGCCACGTCCAAAATAGCGAGCGCCATTTTTTCATCGATATCATCTGGCAACTTAGCGTACAAGCCGGTTTCAAACAAAATCGCTTTACCTTTGATATCGACCTGATCTTTTTGCATATGAATTTTGACGATTTCATCAATGCGCAAAGGTGTCAATGACAAGGAGACCAAGGTAGCAATTTTGTCGCCTACTTTTAAGTCAATCTTGCCGGCTAAAGATGAACCAATTTCCAAGATCGTTCCGATTAACATACCGCCAGAACCGGTCACCGGGTTGTGATGTTTACCGCGTTTTTCAACAATGCCTTTGACGATTTCTGCCACTTTGGCTTCATCACCATTCGCTTCTTGTTTGATTTGCGTAAAGCTGGCGGCGTCGATATTTAAAGCGGAAACGTCGATCAGGATTTCGTTGTCTGTGATCTCCATCGTGTTATCGATCCTCCACGCGCCTTGTGGCAAGACGCCTTGTGGTTCGATAACGCGGTGAATTCCGTATGGGGAGCTTGGTGTTGTAGTCTTCATGATGAATTTCGTGAAAATTGGACGTGCGCAAAAAGAATAATTGCGATGAATGCTCCCTCTCCCGCAAGCGGGAGAGGGTTAAGGTGAGGGTGACTGAAATCGCTGCATCGCTGGAAAGAAGCAATGCCGAAATTCATGCATTTAATGACTGACATTCATTACTGAAAATCCCTCACCCCCACCCCTCTCCCGCCTGCGGGAGAGGGGCTTTAACAACGTAACAATTTAATTACTACGCGTAGGCAAACTAAAGTTATGACCCAAGCCAGGCATATCGATTGTCATGCCTTTGTAGTTACGGCACTTGACTGTGGTGCCGCTACCGTCTGGCAATTCTTCTTCACGTACATAAGTAGGAATGATAGGCAATTTACCCAAGCCACCCAAACCGTCTACCACGAATGTTGGTACTGCTGGACCACTGATCCAACCACGCAAGCCTTCATACAATTCAATCATACGGTGATGTGGCACGATGAAGTGCGCTGCACCTTCAACCATGTCTGTGGAGTACACATAATAAGGGCGTACGCCCATTTCAATGGTTTGCATGAACAGATCACGCATTACCATCACGTCATCATTCACGCCTTTCAAACAGACTGTTTGCAAGCCCATCATGATGCCGGCTTTTTGTATCATCTTCACGCGTTGACGCAGCAATGGGGTGATTTCTTTTGGATGACCGATATGGATATTGATCATCTGTACGCGATGCTTTTCCAATACCGCACACAATTCTGGTGTAACGCGTGTTGGCAATTGCACGACCATGCGGGAACCCATACGCAAGAAGCGAACATGCGGTGCGCGACGACGAATTTCGCCGAGGATGTAGTCCAAGCGCTCATCGGTAAATGTCAACGGATCACCGCCAGACAACAACACGTCTTCAATTTCTGGATTGCTAGCGATGTAGTCAATCGATGCTTCGATTTCATCTTTCGCAACGGAACCATCAGGCTGCGACACCATACGCTTACGTGTGCAGAAACGGCACAAAGTTGCGCAAGTATTGGAAACCAAGAACAACACGCGACGTGGATAACGATGCACCACGCTAGTACCAGGAATCGTATCGCCCTCTTCACCCAATTGATCTAAGGATGTCGCGAAGCCAGGAACGGTTTGTTCATGGTGCGAAGGCATGTATTGCAAGCGGATAGGACAATTTGGATCATCTTTGTCCATCAATTTCGCCATGTAAGGCGTAATTGCAACTGCGAATTTTTTGTAGACGGTGTTATCGACGTCTTCTACATTATTCAACACGCCCATCAATTCAGAATGGTGAGAATAACGACGCGTGAATTGCTTTTGCCAAGATTCTGACTCTGGATCATAAGCGTCTAATTCTTCGCGTGTCAGTAATTTCTTGATAGGATTAAATTCGACTTTTTGGTCCATGATTTGGCTCTCTCTGTTATGTCGCAGCTGTGTCGCTATGACGGCAAAATGTGATGGGTACCCATATGGGCAACAGGGAGATAGTGTAAGGAGGTGTTGTGCCGCCACAAACGTACAAAATGACTTAAACAACAAACAAAAGTCAGTCATAATGTATGACATTCAAACAAAGTGCCTGAAACGCAACTCATTATTCGTATGTCATCATCCTTAGACCCACTCGATCAGCAAATTATTGATTTACTCAAAGTGAATGCACGCTTACCCATCGTGGCGATGGCAAAAGCGCTAGGCTGCGCCCGCAGCACCGCACAATTACGCTTAAAGTCATTAGAGGACCGTGGCATCATCAGTGGCTATACAGTCGATGTCTCTATCAGCCGCAGTCGCCCCAGCATACGCGCAATGGTCTTGATTTCTATCGAATCGCAGCATGAACCTGAAATCATGCGGGCACTCACTAAGCGGCATGAGATTATCAAATTGTACACGGTTAGTGGTCGCTATGATTTGTGCGCGATGCTGTCGACGGAATCGACGCACGAACTCGACGCGGTGATTGACAAAATTCGCTTGATTAAAGGCGTGGTAGACACGTTTTCGACGATATTGCTGTCGACTAAATTAGATAGACCGGAATAATCACTGCCTAGTCAACGTAGATAAAAAGATACCAAAAGTACGCAGAGCCCGTGCGGCAAAGAATGCTCATTTAGTGTGCAATGTTCGATTCCTAAGACATCATACTTACGACCTGCTCAATACAAGACTATTCGACGGAAATGAAGGACAGTCGAAAATCCCACTTCGATATGAACAACAATCAAACTGGCTAATGTCGGCATGAAACCAGAATTTCCGTTCTGATTTCAATACGGCACTGCTAATTTTGTACAGAAATCCATACATTGTGCGTACGCACAATCGCTAGATTTGACCAAACTTAAGTTTTTCATAAGAAGCACGAAGATCATCATTTTCTGAATGTCATAATCATGCACGACCGAAGACATATCGGATCGTTGATAACAATAATAAAGGTGACGTAGGAACGAGTTTTTCCAACGTTTTTTATCCTCAAGTTATAGAAAGAGACATCATGATCGTAGGCGTACCTAAAGAAATTAAAAACCACGAATATCGCGTGGGCATGACCCCATCTTCCGTACGTGAATTGACTTCACGTGGACATCAAGTTTTGGTTCAAAAGAATGCGGGCACCGAAATCGGCTTAACAGATGAACAGTACAAAGCAGTCGGTGCTGAACTAGTAGAAAACGCAAAAGAAATTTTTGAACGTGCGGAAATGATCGTCAAAGTAAAAGAACCGCAGCCCGTTGAATGTGCCATGCTGCGTCCAGGTCAAATTTTATACACGTATCTACATCTTGCGCCGGACCCTGAACAGACTGCGGCATTAGTCAAATCAGGCGCGATTTGCATCGCTTACGAAACGATCACCGGGGCGAATGGTGGCTTACCTTTATTGGCACCAATGAGTGAAGTTGCTGGTCGTATGGCGATCCAAGCCGGAGCCGCACATTTAGAAAAATCCAAAGGTGGCATGGGCTTATTGCTCGGCGGTGTTCCCGGCGTTTCACCTGCACATATAGTCATAATTGGCGCTGGTGTGGTTGGCACCAATGCGATGCAAATGGCGGTTGGTACCGGTGCGCGCGTTACTGTGCTCGATAAGAGTGTTGATCGCCTACGTCAATTAGATTTGGTTTATGGTAACCGCATCTCAACCGTCTATTCGAATGCGCAATCAATCGAGGAAGCTGTGCTCTCCGCAGATTTGGTTATCGGCGGTGTTTTGGTACCAGGCGCGGCCGCACCAAAATTAGTGAGTCGCGATCTGATCTCACGCATGAAAAAAGGCGCTGTTGTGGTCGATGTCGCAATCGATCAAGGTGGATGCTTTGAAACATCACATGCAACAACCCATGCTGAGCCGACCTACCTCGTCGATGGCGTTATTCATTATTGCGTGGCAAATATGCCAGGAGCAGTCGCTCGGACTTCAACATTCGCCCTCAACAATGCAACGGTAGGGCATGCGGTTGCACTGGCAAGTAAAGGATGGAAACAGGCACTGCGCGACGATGTACATTTGCGTAACGGTCTGAATGTTTGTGAAGGGCAGGTAACCTATGAAGCCGTTGCTCGTGACTTGGGCTATCAATACGTCGCAGCCGACGACGTATTGAGATAGATCTTTCAAAAAGCGTTCTGACGAAAAAAATGCCGGCAAAATCATCATTCTTGCTGGCATTTTTTGTTAACTAATTCCACCTGATCTTCTCGTTACAACAGACCGTAGGGCGCCGTTTATTTACCGGCACTGACACCACCAATACCGTCAACTGTCTTACTAATCGATTTAGGATTGCCAAAGTAATTTAACGAACCTATTCCCTGGACGTTGGCTTTCAGTTTTTCGGTGGCAGTGACTTCAACCGAACCGATACCTTCAACAGTAGCATCCACATTTTCTGCGACTAGACCTTTCGCATCAACAAACCCAACCCCTTGTGCACGCAATTTGAAATCTCGAACCTTGCCACTCATTTTGAGCAAACCAACACCCTCGTAGTTCAACTCGAATCGGTCTCCTGCGATCTTACTCACCGTCGTCAAACCTGCCCCCTCCATTTTGAACTTCGACAATGAGGGCATCGTAACGATGACTTTCAGGTCATCGGAAATGCGAATATTTTTCTTTTCTTTATAGCTAATCAGTAACTCATCACCGGCGATATCCGTAACGATTTTATCCATGTATTTATCATCGCCCTTCACGAGAATAGAATGGGCTGAACCAATTACCACCTCAACGGAGAGCGCTCCTTGCGTACGAATTGTGCTAAATGGTGTGACTTTACGTACTTGTTCACCAGCAGCTGCAAGTGAACTGACGAGAGCAAGACCAAGGACAAAGCTAGGTACAAATAATTTACGCATGACAAACTCCAAAGTGAGGTTAGAGGGGATTAAAAAGCATCCAGTCACGACAGTTTGCCTAGATTTCGAAAACTTGTCTTGCAAAAAAGATGAAATGACGGTTAGAGGGAACAGAATGCAAATTTCAAGCTTGAGTTGCCTGAACTGTAGACCAAGTATTGCGTCCTTGCTATCCACTAAAGTAATCACAAAACCATGCCTGAGATCTATCGAGTCATTGCAACCACGATCAATTAACCGGATGTTTCAGCACGATCTTTTTCGTTTAGCGTGCCGATCAAAAGCGAAAAAAAAACGGCATCCAAAATTTGGATGCCGCTATTCCTGACGAAAAATTTACTTCGTTACAGCAGGAGTGCTTGCACTGACAGCAGCTTTAGCTGGCGCTTTCTCCGCCATTTTTTCATTTACTTTTTCGGTTACTTTTTCAGTCGCTTTTTCAGCATGTTTTTTAGTAGCTTTCTCTGCATGCTTTTCGACTGATTTCATATGGGTAGCTGGTTTCACATCCGCTGTCGCAGCAGCTTTAGCCGCTGCCGGAACACTTGCCGCTGCACTTGCTGCCGTCGATGCTGCTACGGTTGCAGATGCCACCGCCTTATGGGCCGAGGCAATACTTGCTGACGCAGAAGCGACGGCTGGAACACTGGCAACTGCAGCCGCAGCGCTTGGTTTTGCGGTTGGAGCAGGTGTCGCCGGTGTTTGATTTGCTTGCGCCAATGCTGTACCAAAGGTGATTGCTGAAGCAACGATTGTGAGTGCAATTTTTTTCATGATGACATTCCTAAAAGTGTGTAGTAAAAAGTGTGTGTAATACTGAAACAACTACCGGTCCTGCTTACTTATTTGACTTACTAATTCGCAGTGCTTGCTGCGTACTCCTATAACGAAGTCGAATTTTTTTCTGTTGACACGAATTTCAAAAATTTTTTAAATCAATTCTATGGATTCACTTGCGCGTTATCGATAGAACGATACAACCCCCAATCAAATTGAACCCAAAACTAGGATTCTTATACGGCTTGAATGAGAAACAAAATGGGAAGTTAACGACTGCGTAAAAAAATAAAACTCGGTGAAATGGGGATCATCAGAGCAGTTTCAAGAGCACAAAAAATTTAAATTATTTTCTCTTGAAAAGCGATTTTCTTATCTACATATCCGTATCAGCAGATGCTCAAGTGAGGTCTGCAAAACAATTTATCGCTTACTTTTAAAGGATATTCATCATGCGTAATTTCGACTTTTCTCCACTCTACCGTTCCGCTATTGGTTTTGACCGTTTAGCTCAGCTCATGAACGAGGCTCAGCGTACTGAAGCCACGCCAAGTTACCCGCCTTACAATATTGAACTGGTGAATGAAGATCAATACCGTATCAGTATGGCGGTCGCTGGCTTTGATCGCACGGAGATTGAAATTGAGTCTGAACGTGATCTTTTAAAAGTAGTCGGACGCAAAACTAAACCTGAAATTCAAGGTACATTTTTACATCGCGGCATTGCCTCTCGTGATTTCGAACATAGTTTCCGCTTAGCGGACCACGTCAAGGTCGTTGCCGCACGTTTAGACAACGGTCTATTAAATATTGAACTGCAAAGAGAAATTCCCGAAGCTCACAAACCGCGTCGTATTTTGATCGATGCAGAGCCGCTTAAGACCGTTGATCATCTGCAAGCCGCATAGAGATAGGATGTCTCCTTTGTCGAACTGTTCGACACTTGTTTTACGCTTTAAATTCTAGTTCCCCTCCTGGCGTGATCGGCAACGGTCACGCTTTTTTTCTAGAATTTAAAATAGCTTTGATTTGAACGCGATTGGACTCTGCTAAGATCGATCTATTCTTCCCCATTCTAAGAATAGAAAATCACTATGCGAATTCAATCTCTACTCTACGCAATCGCTGCACTGCTGATGCTTATGCTGGAAAATGTGAGCATGGCAGGTACCACACAGATCGCAACACTGCGTCTAGACTATTTTCATAGCGGCAACGCGAAAACTGAACACTACGCTCTAGATCGAATTGTTATCGAGCCATTACCTTGGCCAGGCAACCCAAAGAAAAACTTGGACAATACAAATCGCGGCTCGCATTTATTTGAAGTTCGCGACAAGCAAACAGGAAAATTACTCTACTCGCGCGGCTTTGCCACCGTGTTTGGAGAATGGCAATCCACCGATCAGGCGAATAAATTAGAACGCGGATTTCAAGAATCCTTGCGTTTCCCCAAACCCGACGCGCCAGTTTCGGTACACGTTCTCAAACGAGATAATCACAATCAATTCCAATTAGCATGGAGTATCGATGTCGACCCAAATGCACAACAAGTCATTCGACATTCTGCTGCACCTCAATTCACTCCCGTTTTAGTCCACGGCGATGGAAAGACCCAAAACAAAGTCGATTTATTGATTATCGGCGATGGGTACACCAAGAAAGAGATGACAAAGTTTATCCGCGATGCAAAACGCATGAGTCGGTATTTATTTACAGTCTCACCGTACAAGGAGCGATCGGACGATTTCAACGTATGGGCGCTCGCAGTTCCCACTTTACAAACAGGTATTTCGCGTCCATCAACTGGCCAATTTCACGCGGATAGCACGGGCGCAAGCTATGATATTTTTGGTAGTGAACGTTATGTCCTCACTCTAGATAACCGTGCTTTGCGGGAAATCGCACAAAACGCGCCATACGAATTTATTGAAATTTTGGTCAATAACGAGACCTATGGAGGCGGTGGCATATTTGGACAATTTTCGACCGCAGCCGCAAATAGCGATTGGGCGAATTATCTCTTTGTTCATGAATTTGGACACCATTTCGCCGCGTTGGCAGATGAATATTACACGTCGCCAGTAGCCTATCAAACAGGTGCAGACATTTTGGTGGAACCTTGGGAGCCGAATGTCACTGCGTTAAAAAATCCTAGCCAATTAAAGTGGCGAGACCTCATTCAAGATGGGACCGCAATTCCTAGTTCCTGGCCAAAAGAACGCTATGAAGCGATTGCACGTGAATTTCAGCAGACTCGCGCGCAACTGCGAAAAGAACAACGCCCCGAAACAGAAATGAGTGCGCTGTTTAAAAAAGATCTCGCGGAGACCACTGAGTTATTTTCAAAAGATCCGAATTACAACAAGATTGGCGCCTTTGAAGGAGCAAATTACGAAGCAAAAGGCTATTTCCGTTCACAAATGCAATGTTTAATGTTTGACCGTAGCGAGCAATTTTGTCAGGTATGCCAAAACGCTATCCATAACATTATTGATCTGTATAGCCGCTAAGTGCGACTACAGGATCGACATTAAATGGAAAGGACAGCTTAAATCGACTTGGCAGTCGGGGCATTATTCCGATCCGTTCGTGTCTGAAAAACAGCGCACCAACAATTGTCTTAGCCACTGATTTCCCTCATCTTGAGCAAAGCGTCGATGCCAAAAAATATTGGTTTGCAAAGAAGGTAGTTTGAGAGGTGGTTTGCAGTACTGCAATCGAAATGGCGCGGCAGCGCTCGAAGCAAGTTTTTGAGGAACGATTGCGATTAAATCTGTGGTACTAACAATATACGGTACCGAGGCAAAATGGGGCACAGTGAAACTTGCGCGGGCAATCATTCCTGCCTTTTCCATCGCCTGATGAATCTTGTCGTAGGGACTTTCTTTGGTCGACACCACGAGGTGCGGAGTCTGTACGAAATCTTTGGCATTCATGCCCTCCCGCATGGTCGGGTGATGTTGGCGATAAAGGCAAACATACTCTTGTTGGAACAAGCGGCGGTGGTATAGAGCGCCAGAGATTTCATCAAACGCCCCCAATGCGAGATCAATCCGACCAGTCTCCATTTCTGCCATCAGATCAATACTGTTGGCTCTGACCGTCGCCAAATGAATCTGCGGTGCCAACAGGCGGCATTGCTCAATCAGAATCGGCATGAAATACATTTCGCCCACGTCTGTCATGGCAATCGTAAAATTCCGTTGACTACGAGCACTATCAAAAGTGTCGTGTTGATTCAATGCTTTGGTAATTGACACCAAGGCGGCCGCCACGGGCTCCGCGAGTTGTTGCGCCAAAGGGGTTGGCTGCATACCGTGCGATGTGCGGACAAAAAGCGGGTCATTGAAGGTCTTACGTAGGCGCGCCAGGGCATTGCTGACCGCAGGCTGCGACAGATTGAGTTTTCGAGCAACCGTGGATATCTGTCTTTCTTGAAAAACTTCTTGAAAGACAACCAGAAGATTTAAGTCGATGTCTTTGGCTTCTATCAAACCTACCCCCATTATTGATTTTATGAATGATCTACATTCTAGTATTTATATCGCAAAAAAGGGACGATTACACTACATTAGCGGATTAAGTTTTATCCATCCCAAGGAAACATTGATAGTTAGGTGATACTTGCTATTTTTACAGGGTACTTTGTGTGCTTGACATCAGGTCTGCATCCTTTCACATCTTCTTTCTTTTCTGACGTTTAATACCAATTTTTTGAGTATCTCTTTTATTCTGGATATGGTCATGACAATACAATACATGAGCGGGTTTGCTAACGAATTTGCGACCGAGGCCTTGCCGGGTGCGCTGCCAAAGAATCAGAACTCACCACAACAATGTGCTTATGGCTTATACGCCGAGCAAATTTCTGGAACCGCTTTCACCGCACCACGTCACGCAAATCGTCGCTCC
The DNA here is from genome assembly GCF_018139545.1 of Affinundibacterium fentianense. Lineage (GTDB taxonomy): Bacteria > Pseudomonadota > Gammaproteobacteria > Burkholderiales > Burkholderiaceae_D > Undibacterium > Undibacterium fentianense. Next base: position 114,040 of record NZ_JAGSPJ010000008.1, read on the forward strand.
TGGACTTACCGCATTCGACCTGCGGCCATGCATCAACCATTTGTGCAAATTGGCAATGGCAATATGACCAACGATTTTACCCAGGTGCCAAGTTCCCCCAATCAATTACGTTGGGATCCACAGCCATTCCCAGCAACCCCAACCGACTTTATCGACAGCTGGCTGACGATGGGCGGAAATGGCTCGGCAGACTCGCAAACAGGTTGTGCAATTCATTTGTATGCCGCCAACCAAGACATGACCGATAGATTTTTTTACGATGCGGACGCTGAGTTGCTGATCATCCCTCAGCAAGGACGCTTACATTTGAAAACCGAGATGGGCTTAGTTGATATTGAACCGCAGGAGATCGCGGTCATTCCACGTGGCGTACGTTTTCAAGTGACGCTTCCAGATGGCGAGGCCCGTGGTTATATTTGTGAGAACTTTGGGGTGATGCTCAAGTTGCCAGACTTGGGCGTGATTGGCTCAAATGGCTTGGCAAATCCGCGCGACTTTTTAACACCTACCGCATGGTACGAGGATCGTGAAGGCGCATTTCAACTGATCGCTAAATTTAGTGGTAATTTTTGGCAGGCGTCGATAGATCACTCGCCACTCGATGTCGTTGCATGGCATGGCAACATGGCACCTTACAAATATGATCTGCGCCATTTCAATACCATCGGTTCGATTAGTTATGACCATCCTGACCCTTCGATTTTTCTGGTGTTGCAATCGCCAAGCAACACCCCCGGCGTCGACACGATCGATTTTGTCATATTCCCGCCGCGCTGGTTAGCTGCCGAGAACACGTTCCGTCCCCCTTGGTTCCACCGCAATATTGCGAGCGAGTTTATGGGATTAATTCATGGACAATACGACGCGAAATCAGGAGGATTCCGTCCGGGTGGTGCAAGTTTACACAATTGCATGAGTGGGCATGGCCCCGATGCTCCGACCTATGAGAAGGCTAGCCAGATAGACACGAGCGTACCGCAAAAGGTCGATAACACCATGGCGTTCATGATAGAAACATGTACCATTATCAAACCAACCCATGCCGCAATGAATTCTCCGCAGCTACAAGCTGACTATTTTCAATGCTGGCAAGGAATCAAGAAAAATTTCAACCCGCATCAAGCGTAAAAAAATTCAGTCATTAGAAAGCAATTGATTATGAGCGTTCAACTCAACGAAACTCACAGCCCAGCACTACGTAGTTGGGTTGTTTCCGCCAATGATGGCGCCACAGATTTTCCTATTCAAAACCTGCCATTTGGCATTTTCCGTCGAGCTGGGAGCAATGAGGCGTTTCGCGTTGGCGTTGCTATCGGAGATCAGATTCTCGATCTGAGTATCGCGTTGCATGCCGGCATATTTGCTGAAATTAGCAATGCCGCTTTGGCACATGCGCTAACGGCAACCCAACTCAATCCTTTGATGGATTTAGGAAATCAAGTTGCATCACAAGTCCGACTATGCCTCTCCAAGGCATTGCGTGAACATGCGGTCGCCCAGAAACAATTGGTCGGTACACTTATCGCGCAAGCGGAGGCTGAGTATGCCTTGCCGGCCCAAATCGGCGACTATACCGATTTCTATACCTCCATTCACCATGCTACTTCGGTCGGTAAATTATTCCGTCCAGACAATCCGCTTCTTCCGAACTACAAGTGGGTTCCCATTGGCTATCACGGTCGCTCGTCTTCGATCGGCATCTCTGGACAAGCATTCCGTCGTCCGATTGGGCAGACCATGCCACCGAACGCAACAACGCCGACTTTTGGTCCAGCAAAAAGAATGGACTACGAGTGCGAAGTTGGTATTTTTATTGGACAAGGGAACGCATTAGGAAGCGCAATTGATATTCAAGAGGCAGAACAACACGTGTTCGGTATGTGCTTGCTGAACGACTGGTCAGCGCGCGATGTCCAAGCTTGGGAATATCAACCTCTGGGCCCATTCCTTGCGAAAAATTTCGCCTCCACAATCTCGCCTTGGGTCGTAACACTCGAAGCCTTAGCACCTTACCGAAAAGCGTGGTCACGTGAGGCAACAGACCCCCAACCTTTGGCGTATCTTGACCACGCAGATGTCCGCAATGCAGGCGCATTCGATATTCAACTTGAAGTTCTATTGCAAACCCGCAAAATGCGTGAAGATGGCTTGCCAGCACAGCGTTTATCCTTGTCTAATTTCTGCCACTCTTATTGGACTGTTTCTCAAATGGTGGCGCATCATACCGTCAATGGCTGCAATTTGCGGGCCGGTGATTTCTTAGGGTCAGGCACACAGTCAGGTCCCGCCGCCGAAGAAGCGGGTTCACTACTTGAACTCACGGAAGGCGGTAAGAAACCGATTACTTTTAGTAATGGGGAACAACGGATATTCATTGAAGATGGCGATAGTATTGTCATGCGTGGGTGGGCACAAAAAGAAGGCGCACCACGAATTGGTTTTGGCGAAGTTGTTGGCTCCCTGCTCCCAGCACGTTCAATTCCCTGAAAAAAATCACCGAACTCCCCCCAATGCGTACTGACTTTTATGACTAAGTTGGTACGCCATTGGGCCGTTCTGATTGCATAAACCGCAAATCCCCGCAAAAAAATCTGGTTGGACCTTATCGAAGTGTTCGTTCACCAAACACTGTAAGAAAAAGACCTCATTATTTCTAGTTTTCCTTTTCATCACGGTGGGAATTTGCTTAAATAGCTGCACTCCGAAGATTTTAATTATTTGCAAATACAAGACAGGGATAACATGGCTGGTTTAACTAGACTATTTGGCATGGCGCTCGTGATGACGAGCTTCTTAACGGGATGTGCATCAATTAAGATGGCAAGCCAAGCCGAAGACGCAAAAGCAAAATCCTTTGCGGCAGACCCGAATCAAGCGAATCTTTACATTTATCGCAATGAGTTTATGGGTGCAGCGATCAAAATGCCTGTCGAAATAGATGGGAAAGAAATCGGCAAGACCGGCTCAAAAACTTACTTTGCCGTAAAAGTTGCTCCTGGAAAGCACACCCTTGTATCGAAAGCGGAGAACGACTTTGTTCTCGATCTAAGCGCAGAGGCTGGTAAAAATTACTTTATTTGGCAAGAAGTCAAAATGGGACTCTTGATGGCGAGAACAAAATTACAAGTCGTCGATGAGGCAACAGGCAAAGCGGGCGTCAATGAATCCCAACTCATCGATACGTCGATCATTGAGACTAAACCGAGTACCGCCCCCAAACAAAACCCAAGTGGATCAGTGTCGTCGGTCAGCGAAGAACCAAGTAAATCACCAAGCGCAACACTCGTTCCAACGAAGGAAGAGAGGCATTCAACTCATGAATCGCCAACAAAAGGGGCATCAACCGAGACAACATCAACGCATCTCACGGACGGCCCCATTAAAGTGGAGCGTGTGCCTTTTGAAATTGGTGTTTCATCGGTCACCGTAGAACGTATTGCAAAGAAAAATAGTTGTGAATCGAAAAAAGGCGCTGGACTTTTGTATAAAAAAGGTCCACTCGAGGTGTACCGAGTCAATTGTGAAGATGGTCGTGAACTCAAAGCGCGATGTGAATTACGGCAGTGTGAGATTTTCAACCCTTGAATTCACCCGTCTTAAAAAACGTGCAAATTCGTTTGCACGTTTTTGCATTCCTGATCAAAGAATTTAGTTTTTACGCATTTTTTTGACTGATTGGTGCATCAAGCGACTGTAAATCACTGCGTACTTTTTCAATCACTTGGTTCCAATCACCAACTTGAATTTGTCGGTACAGTCGCATACTAGGGTACCAAGGACTATCCTCTCGCTCTATCATCCAACGGAAGTCCGCCTCGTATGGCAAGAGTAAAGAAACCGGAATTCCCAAAGCACCAGCTAAATGCGCAACTGAAGTGTCGACCGAGATTAAGCAATCCAATTGACTCAATGCACCCGCAGTATCAGCAAAATCATTTAAGTCAGCATCGACAATCGCAATTCGCTTACCGAAATTCCTTAAAAGTTCTAAGTTCATCCGATCTGAACGACGAATCTCTTTTTGCAGAATGACGAAATCAGCATCGTATTGAAAGAGCTTACTAAATATCGCGAATGGGATACTTCTCTGAGCATCATTCAGATGATGTACCGATCCTGCCCAAACTAAGCCTATTTTCCGCCGAATGCGATTAGCCTGCACCGGAAAAGCTGATTCTATTTTCTTACGCCACTCATCCACGGTCGTCTGGTCGATGCGCAAATAAGGTATCGCTTGCGGGATGGTTTCCACGCGAAGTTGCAGAGCATGTGGAAGACTCATCAATGGACATTGGAAATCGAAGTTCTGTGGGGCCTCGCCTGTCATGAAGACGGTAACTGGCAAGCATTGCAATAACTTAAAAAGCGGAGCTTGAACTTCGAATACAATTTCGGCACCCCTATTTTGCAGCAATGCTAACAAGCGACAAAACTGCAAAGTATCGCCCAAGCCCTGTTCTGTGTAGATCAATATGCGTCGACCACGAATGTCTTGCTCCCCAGTCCATCGTGCTTGCCGAAATTCTCGGCGAGAAGCATCCCATTGGGAATTTTTCCAACGCCATTCATACAGGTGCCATCCTTCCGCAAAATCACCTAAACTGAGCAAGCACATCGCCTTATTCAGGTGTGGGCTCACATAGGTCGGATCTAGGCGTATTGCAATATCAAACGAGTCAAGGGCTTCTTGATAGCGTCGCAATTTCTGCAAGGCGACACCCCAATTATTGTGCAATTTAGCACTGCTCCCAAATCGCGCAGCCTCTTGACGATAAATCGCTTCGGCATCATCCCACTTACCTTGCTGAACTAAGCCGTTTGCGACATTCATTTCGCTAGGTGGATGAGTGCGCGCGGTACCAACTACCCCTGCGACATTGCTGAGTTGGGCTGATCCTAGCGAGGTCAAAACTGGGCGATCGAAACGCCGATTGCAAGCGAGCGCAAGATCCTTCAGGACCGTACTCCACTGACGTGGCGCGACTTGTCTGAACAATTTCACACTATCGTACCAAGGGCTATCACGCCTTTCGAGTAGCCATCTAAAGTCTGGAACATAGGACAACGCGATCCAAGTCTCCACACCCATCGCAGCAGCAAGATGTGCGACAGAGGTATCAACACTAATGACTAAATCCATACACGCAATTAAACCGGCAGTATCACTAAAATTAGTGATCTGTGTTGTATGGTTTTGAATCGACAGTCGCGCCAACAGTGCGAGATCATTCACTTTGATCTCTTTTTGCAAAGCGTGAAATTCAATTTCTGGATGGAGGAACTGCTGAAATTGGGAGACTAACTGGTCAAGCGCAATACTTCGGTTTTTGTCATTTGTATGCGCTTCAGATCCTGACCAAACCAAACCTATCCTTGGTCGTTTCGTCGCGCCAAGTATCTCCTGCCATTTTGCACGGCTCTTGGGTTCAACAAAAAGATAGGGCCCCGAGTTTGGTATCGACCTCAATTCCGTTTTTAACACGCGCGGGGCGCTGAGCAAAGGCAATTGATAGTGGAAGACCGGTATTTGTGCGCCGGCGGTCATCACCTCAATTTTTGCCGCTTCAGGCCACTGCGTAATGCTATGTTGCATTAAACTGTATAAAGGGTCGTTCACCACCAAATAAACCTTTTCTGCTTGCTTGGCGAGGAGCGCAGCATAGCGAGAAAACTGTATCGTATCGCCAAAACCCTGCTCAGGATGAAGAATGATGATTTTTCCTTCAAGCGAATTACTGCCATTCCACAAAGGATAAGAGAAGAGTTCAGCGTGTATCGACATCGCGGCATTTTGCCAACGTGCCTCGTAGAGTGACCATCCCTCTTTCCAACGCCCTGTCAATAGGCAGAGCATCCCCTTGTTGGCTGCCGCAACGCTGTCGCGCGGATTGCGATCCAAGATGTCTTCATAAGCCAATAAGGCCTCTTCAAACCTATGCAAATTTTGTAATGCATTCGCACGATTATTCCGTACCCCCGCCACGTTAGGTTCTAATGTCAATGCTCGATCGAAATTGTCTAATGCCCTTTGATAGTCACACAGCGATAAGTAGGCAATACCCAAATTACCATAGGCATTCGTATAGTTCGGATTAATTTGAATGGCTGCTTGGTAGGCAAGCACTGCATCTGTTTCTCGCCCCATTCCTAACAAAATGCTTGCGCGCAAATTGTGCGCTTGCTCCGCATTGGGTCGACGTTGTAATACCGCGTCGACTTCCTCTAAAGCATCGGCATAGTTTTTTTCCTGCTGTAGAACACTCGCTAATTGCATCCTCAAATTCAACGATTCTGGCAAATTCTTGACTGCAGTTTGCAATACAGATTTGAGTTCGCTATGTTTGCCTAAACTAGTTAATAAGGCTAATTTGTTTTTATAGGCGAGTTCATAGCAGGGATCAACGATGAGTGCTCGATCAAAATACTGCAGTGCTCGGTCAAACAGTTTCAGTTGTTTGAGACACATTGCGTAATTATGCAATGCCAACAATTTTCGAGGCTTCAATTCGAGAGCACGTTCGAAATAGTGAGCACTTTCGGTTGCATTACCCATTTGTAGATACAAATTGGCTAAAGAAACCAAAGCATCGATATGGTCTGGCTGGCGCTCTAAGAACTGCAGATACAGGGGCAGTGCTTCTTGTAATTTTCCGGTCTGATGCAAGCGAAAAATGGTTTTAAAATCGTAATTTGCAGTCATGGAAGATGAGGTATTTTTTGTTTCCGAGCAATCAATTTCTATTGGTCATCACTCTAGCTTATTTCGCGTTGATTGGGCACAGCTAGACTTTACGAGCTCAAGTCGCGTTGAGGAGTGAGCGCAGAATACGACACCATGTGTATTTTTATATTATCAACAGAAAAGTAAAAACACCTAATTCTAAAAGGACATAAAAACAGGGGATAAATGGTGTTTTTAAGTTATTTTCGTGGATTGTTTTTTGTTTAAATAGCCCAGATAAATTTATTGAAAAAGCATGTCAATTGTATATACAAATCAATATCGCTTGAATATACCCGAGGTATATTGAAACGACTATTTTTCTGTTTAACTCTGCCTTCGTCCCGAATTCTGTTAGCTAATTTCCGGCATGGTTCCATGAAGTTAGTTCTGGTTTCGTCACGAACATAATAATTTAACGATATGCAATCCGGAAAGTCATGATTCCTACGGCTTTTCAATCCAAATGGGAGACCAATATGAAACCGAACAACAAAACAAACAAACAAAGTCACACAAGAAATGCGCAAACAAGTGCTTTGTGTGGGCTATTGTTACTCGCTCTTACCGCCAATGCGGTTGAGCAAAAACAGGAAGTTGGCAGCGCGACGAGTGTCATTCGCAGCCTTGCCGAGAAATTCACCAATCCCAATCGAGCAACCGGATTGCGTTCTGGAGAACAAGATTTGGCGAAAAATCAACACCTGAATACACAGATTAGCGACTACCAATTTAAAGATGGCAACCTGTCCGTCACCGGTCAAATAAAAGGCGATGCAAAATCGAGTTTTTATCTCAAAGGCTCCGCTTCAAATGTTAGTGGCTATCTCATCAAGCATAAAGAGAGAAAAGCGTGGGAATACAGTACCGATACACGAGGTATCGTCAGTGTGACAGAAGTTCCCATCAGCAAAGTCGTACCCGATCTGGATGAGAAATGGTTAAAGGCCACGACCATCAATAATCTCGCAGGCGCAATTCATCCCGTTTACAGCAGTATGGCTTTGCGTCAAGCAAAACATATCGGTCCGTACAACAATGAAGATGTCACTAAATTAGAAAGTAAGCCTGGAAGCCCTTGGGTTTTTTATCTCAATCATTCCGCAGTCATGAGTGGATCAACTCCTCTCAATGGTGTGACGAAAGAGAATATGTATCGTGCGTGGCAAATCGTTGCGGACCAATACTCGATGTACAACATTAATATCACCACTAATCCTGCAGTTTATAACGCAGCGAAGTCTGCCAATATTTTACGTACTGGCGTGATTAATTTTGTCAATCAGGATGGCCGCTCTAACGCACCACTCAGCTCTTTCGGAACAACATCCGCAGGAACACTATATCGCAATCCCTCGAGTGGTTTTGACTACGGCTATGGAATTGGTATGACCGCTGCACATGAGGTCGGTCATCAAATGGGCATGAATCATGATCACGGCGGCACCGGTGGTGAGTATTTCGAAGGGATCGCAGCTTATCAATGGGGACCGATCATGGGTAATTACTGGATGGGTGCTAACTGGGCGGCAAGTCGTTGGACTTGGAGTAAAGGCGAATACAACACGGCAACCAATTTCGAAGACGATTTGCGAATTATGAACGTCAACGAATCGATTCCTTATGTCGTGGACGATAATCCGTCGGGTAAAGCTCTAAACATTGATGCTGCAGGAAATATCAGCCCGACGACGAATTTTGGTCAAATCGAAAAAACAGCAGATACTGATGCATTTACATTTACGGTAACCGGCAATGGCAAGCTGGATCTCAAAATTGACCCTATTGAATATTTTGGGATGCTTGATGTCGACGCAAAAATTTACACTGCAGCGGGAACATTGATCGCGAGTAGTAATAAGGCTGTCAACCGATCTGCGGAATTTATTGCCCTCAACTTATCAGCCGGCGACTATCGTTTAGTGGTCGCTGGAGGAGCCGAAGGAACACCGCAGAACGGCTTTTCGAATTATTCCTCATTGGGTTACTATGCAATGAAAGGCACGCTGACTGGGAGCACACCACCAGCCGACGTCATGTTAACGAGTGGCGTTGGTTTGGCCAATCAGAGCGCGGCGACCGGGGTTTGGAAATACTATGCAATTGATGTTCCCGCCGGCAAAACTAGCGTTACATTCGCGTTAAACGGAGCCAATGGTGATGCGGATCTCTACACGCAACTTGCGACCAAGCCGACCAGTGCCAGTTTTAAATGCAAATCAGACGGTGCAACATCAGTTGAAACTTGCTCAATCAACGCCCCCTCCCCTGGTCGTTATTATGTCGGGGTCTACGCCTATTCTGCGTTTAGTGCATTGACGGTCAAAGCCACCATCAATTAATCGAAGCCGCAGTTGAATGGAGCAGCAAGTTTGATGTGACACTGCCCCACCTAATGCGACAAATCATTAAGCCGAAGTATCGTTTTATGTACTTCGGCTTTTTATTTATCGCGAATCAGAGAGAGATCTTCACGGAAGAAATAAACCCTACATTTTGTAGGTTATAATAGCGTGCTTCGTATCTAGTAAGAAAGAAAACATGTCTCAATTACCTCCCTGTCCCTTATGCGGAATGGAAAACACCTACCCAGATGATGATAACTACGTTTGCGCAGATTGTGGAAACGAATGGGCAATATTAGCTGCCGTCGAAGAATCAGACGAACGCATCGTTAAAGATGCGAATGGCAATGTATTGGCAGACGGTGATGCCGTCGTCTTGATTAAAGATTTGAAAGTCAAAGGCTCGTCAATAACTTTGAAGCAAGGAAGTAAAGTAAAAAGTATTCGCTTAGTCGGTGGCGACCATGAAGTTGACTGCAAAATGGACACAGGTAATTTTATGCTTAAAGCCTGCTATCTCAAAAAAGTCTAAAGCATTTATCCCCAAGTTAGGCACGTCAATCCAATTCTGACGTGCCGGCTTTCAAACACACAAATCGATACTCGATCAACTCCCAAGTCGCACTTCAATATTGAATAAGCTTACAAAATCACACTCAAAAACTGTATAAAAAAACATTTTTTATTGTTATTTTGCATTATCATGTCGTTGTAGCAAGCGAGTCGCTATTTTTTTTCACATGGCACCTAAAGCTCTCGCTACTCTCGATGTTCAACTATCTCTAGTGAATTTCAATAGGATCAATTCATGGCTTCGCTCTACAAAAACGCGATTAAATTTCTGACAGCACTGTTAGCCATCACGGCACTACTTCTCGGATTTGCTTATGATGCTTTCCCGCACACACCTGCTTGGCAGGTCCTGTTTTACTCACTCATTGCCATTGCTATTTTCTGTACATTGGCGTTTGTCGCCATCGTGATTCAAATGCGCCTCAATCAGACCATAATTAAAGCAGGAGGGATAGATCCAGCATGGTTCTGGTTCAAAGCAAATCCACCCGGTTTTGCAAATAAATCTCCAACCAAAAAGCGATAAGTAACAAACACCGTATACCAACAGCCAAATAGCACTTATGCATCGGGTGATTTGATGACCATCCATAGCATCAAGAGAACTGCGATCAGGACAGCAATTGAAGAAATCGAAAGTAGAGGCTCCAATTTTTCTTCAGTTACAAACCGACCATACAGTAAAAATAAGCCTGTTCCAATTCCGACTGCACCTAGATGATGTAATACAAATTGAAGCCTCGCTATTCCACTACGCAAGCCTGTTAGCCACAATTTGTGGACGATGGCATAGATCATCGACACCACAAAACCGATTAGCAATATATGCGCATGCGTGACGTGTTGTGCATGGTCTTTACTGGCCGCCATCACGATTCCCAAACACATCCCAATTGCTGCAAACCCCAAAGCTGAAATCAAGTATTTACGATCAAATCGCATCTTGCTCCCCCCCTTATCTTGTCAAATGGTTTCGAATTATTTGATTCTGACTATCCCCATCTCTTCCAACATCACTGGCCTAGCTACGAATAGCCGCAACCAGCATAGGCGTGACCAAACTATTTGTCCAATTAATCTTAAAAGCGATATTCAATAACCAGCTTCACCAAGCTTAAAGAGTCAATATGCGTCAATCCGACAATGATCGATTAAACAACCATTCGGCAATAATCAAATTGGGGACCCAACATAACCAAGAGATAATCGGATACCAAAACGAAAATGACAAACCAAAGATCAAGATTAAAGGGAGATATATGCGCAAGCTAAGCGCAGCGAGACTTAGTGCAAAATTACGTATCATCCACCGCTGATGAGCATTGATGTCGCCAATGCGAATCGAACGGTAGGCGCTCAAGCCCGTATACAACCAAAGCAACGCCAATATGCCGAAACCCAAGTTCGAGGCAATGCCACCATACGCTGTGTTAGCCATCACTAAACCGGAGACGCCGCCTAGAAGTACGCCCAAACACAAATATATTTTTCCTAAACGACGATGCCAAATCGGAAAAATTGCACGTAACTGAGTTGAGAACTGAAATGGACCAATTAAGAGCGCAAGACAAGAAGCAAAGATATGGGTATACACGATTGCTCGATGCTGTTCAAAATTAGTGCGCATGTCGGGATGTACCAAAGATCCGAGGGGGAACGCTGCATACGCCACCACTGCATAAGCAGCGATCGCAACACTCGACAAACACATCAGAAAATACAGCGGCTTTCGCAGTTTCATTTTTTCCCTTGTTGTATTTCTAGTCTTTCAGTCAGCATCGCATGTAGTTTGGGTTCTGGTTTCCAATAATTCGGCCCCTTCATTACTTTTCCTCGCTCATCATAAATAGGCTGCCCATCCGCACCCAATTTAGAAAGATTCGACTGCATAATAATGTCCAACACCTCATCCAATGGCAAACCAAATTTTGCCATTTCCGACGCGCAATAAACCTGAATATCACCAAGCAAATCCGCAAGCATCGTCAATACTTCAACTGTATCGCGCCCTGTTTTTTGCGCCTCAATAATTTCATCAATTTCGTGCACTTCTTCAATCAAAATATCTTTGAAAGCGGCCATCCGTTCTGCGGCTGGCACGCCAACATCAAGCGTCGGCGCGACACTCACAGGCAATTTATACATGCCGTTAAATTGTTTAATATGCTCGGAAAATACACTCATTATTCTGCTTCCCCCACAATAAAAATATTCATTCAATACACATGTCCAACTAGAGAAAACAAGGCAATAATGATTCCCAAGCTCACCCGCGATGTTGCGACATTCCGCATACCCTTACGGCTCTTTACGGCGCATTCTAAATGTAAGCCAACGCCCCAGAGAATCGTAAACAACTTGGGGGTGTCAGTCACATCAGGAATCCATTTCCAACAGTGATTTTCTATTCTTGCACAATACGTTTTAAGCGAACAATGCGGTCCACTAACGTTTAACCCACCACCAGCGCAGTAGAAAGAAAATGAGGCCGAGTCCCAACCAACGAAACGCCATGAGGGTGTCGCGCCATGAATTTTCACCAATACCCGACCAGACCTGAATATGAATCGACTCGATATCGATATTTTCGGCTTTGATGAGACTCAGCATGGGCCGCACAGCACGGGTTTCTTTGAAGCGCGTTGGTGCACTCACCTTGGTCAATTCAAGCGCCTCACCCGCCTTGACATTGAGCTTTGAGAGACCGGGTAGCACGACAATGTTTGCGGCACCTTCGGTAGTAGCCCACCCCGTCGTCCACAAGGTACTCACATCGCCATGCTGTTTTGCCTTACCCTTCAAGGTCACTACCATACTATAGGGACCTTTATCTTTATCCGCATTTATTCGGTCGCCAGTCCAGTCTTCCGTCGTCGCGGTCAAAGCATCAATCGGACTCATTGGCTGAAAATTCGCAGCTGGCGGCTTAAAGTTAGCAAATTTAGCGATCTGCTCCGCTGTCAAATTGATTTCCACTTCCAAGCGGCGACCATATTCACTCGATTGTTTTTTGCTTTGCGCATGAACCGATTGCACACTCAGTACACATACCATAATGCTCAGAAATACATAACTGCATTTGTTTGCAATGAAGCGCGAGTATGCATGCTCGGTCAATGTCAATTGATCCGTGCTTTCGCACAAGCGTTTTTTTATCAAGGACAGCATGATTCACAGATTGTAAAATTGAAAAGTCTAGAGCCTATCATTTTTAATCTGACTTTTCACTTTTTTAAAATTAATCTGTTGGATTCTCTCCGACCTGTACAAGGGGTTGGCGCTTTAAGCCTTTTACTGCATTCGTCATCACATCGAAGAACTGTTGGTGGCCAAAGCGCGCTGACAGTTTTTTTCCAGCCACACTGAGACGCGATCGCAAACTCGAATCGCTGACCAAAATCTCTAATTGTTCTGCCAGCGCATTGACGTTTCGCACGGAAAACTTCAGGCAATTTTCGCCATGCCGCCAACCGACTTCGTCATATACCGGCAAATCAGCCAAGATAACAGGCAAACCCAAACTCGCAGCTTCTAATGCCGCAATACCAAAGGTTTCATCGGCCGACGGGAAGCACGCGATATCAGCTTGGGATAAATACTCATTGCGCTGTGTTTCACTGACTCCACCAGTCCATTCCAAGACGCTGGGAAATTTATGCAAAAAATCTTGAATTACGGGTCCAAAGGTATCCACGTTTTTTAGACTACCCACAAAACGTCCTTTGATCTTGTATTTTTTTCCAACAATGAGGATGGCCTGTGCAAGGTCTAATTGGCGCTTACGGCTGTACACCGACCCCAAACAAATGATCGATAAGCGGGCGCCGTCTACTTTCGGCGCCATCTGAATATGTTGACTCAAGTCCGTCACAGCACAGTGCGCGAAATGCAATCTCGAAGCCGGAAGGTGATACAAAAAACTTTGAAAGACCTGCTTTATTTGCCAATCTGAATCAAAGATTAGAACGTCCGGTTTCGAAAATGCATTAATCAATTTGCGCGGCGTATCGGGAATATTCAATAAAGCAGTTCTTCCTTCATGCACCCAAAATACAATAGGTATTTTTCCATACAAATGGTCAATGTACGCTCGATCAATTAAAGTATTCACTAAGGCAAAGTCATAATCGCCAGGTAGCTTAGTTTCAACCAAAGGACAAAATCCTGCTTCACGTAATGCCGCGCCATGTTCTGCCATGGCTTTGTCTCTTAGTGCAATGTCGACTTGCCAGCCTAGGGTATGCACCCAATAATGCAATATCGTTTTTAAGATAGCCGCCGCACCGTTCAAATCAAACGAATGGGTAATCACCAACAATTTCATAAACTCTATTCCTGTTTTATCTCGACTAACAATGCATCTAGGATCTGCAAAAATCTACAAAGCCAGATGTTCAAGCACTTGATCCCACACAACTCGGTACTACTCGGCACCACTTAATTTCAAACCGATAATTCCTAACAAGATCAATAACAAACTCAAAATCCGCGCAAGACTTGCGGCCTCGTTGAACAACACTATGCCAAATATGGCAGTTCCGATTGCACCGACGCCAACCCACACGGCATAGGCAGTTCCAACCGGCAGCGTTTTCATCGCCCATCCCAGTAGAACAACGCTCACGAGCATGGCTGCAAGGGTCACAACACTAGGCCAGAATTTACTCAGTCCATCGGAATACTTGAGTCCAATCGCCCAAACAATCTCGAACAATCCTGCCGTAATTAATATGAACCAATTCATCGTCTGCTTCTCCTAATGGAAATCGTCTCGCTTGCAAGTTAGATGCAAGGCCCGTGATGATGGTATTGCTCTCATCATGCCAATCTTGATTTGAGTCGCAGGAAATCGATTCAAGATGCTGATCCCGATGCTTGAATCTGTAGTTCGGATAAGGCGCGAAGTGCTTGCTCTGTTTTAGCAATCGGCACAAATAGATGGTCATGAAATCCACCAGCAATCACATTGCAACTTATCCCAGCTTGCGTTAGAGCGCTGGCGAATGCTGCCGTCAAACCGACTGCTTGCAAATCTGAATGGACCTGCAAGGTAATCCAAGATGCGCGAAACAAGATCGTCAAATTTGCCTCAATTGCAAGGTTTTCGGGCACAACAACAGTCATCCCTTCTGACTCACGCATTAGTCCAATGCATTCTGGCGGAATTGCTGCTTGATTTGGAAGAACACAAAAAACAAAGACACCTGGATTCAAACGCGGCTGCATTGACCGTAACAACTGATTTAGGTCCGTGACAGCCGAGGAAATACTTTCAAAGTCCTGATTTTTGTCATCTTTTTTCATCGAATTTTGCATTGATTTTGCGATCCAAGCGGCATACTACTCTCTTCACTTAGTTCATGCCAGTCTTCCATTTCTTGGCTGATTCCTATTTTACTAAGAGCAAAAGCCCCAGCGCCATGGATGCTTGTTCGAAGCATTGATGGGCGACTGGGGCTTTTGAACCGATACAGGTTCACGTCAGTTAAAAATACTTGAGGCAAATGACTTTACCAAAGCGAGAGAGTTGCCGCAGCATTTATTTGCAGGTCCCTTCGCCTCAATACCAAGAATGTGCCGACAAAGATGGCAAGATCTTCAATCCGTCAACATCACGCGATAACTAGGATTTCATACGCACAAATCAATCAAGTCGAATTCAAGGATATCAAGCACCCTTTCGGGCAACTGAAGCAATTCAATTGGCTTGACAATCACTCCTAACATGTTCTGCTGTTCGACTTGCGCTAAATCGAGATACTGGTCGGTATTCACCAAGCAAATGAATGGAATCGTCATTTCCTCTTCGCTAAACAATCCTTTCAAAATACTCTGAATATCATCGTTGTCTTGCGAATCGAATAGGACTACGTCGGGCTGAACCGCTTTCATCAAATCCACGGCTTTATGGAGAGAGTTGCAATAGTACACACTCAAGTTTGCCATAGAGCCCAAGACTAGCCCTTGCATGTTTAGCTGCTGTTGATCTTCATTAATGCATAAAATACTGCGCCATTTTTTGCGACTTGGCATCGTAACCTCTTGGCGAATTGTTGAGAAAGCAGGCTTGTGAGAATGGCTTTGCAATGTAAGCATTAAAACTCTTCCCAATCAATATCAGCAGCACCAGTTGCCAATGCTGGCGCGCGATTTGCCAACGCGGGCTTTAACATCGTCGAGCCAGCCGCACGCACTTGCTTAGCGACCTTTTTTACCGCGGGTTTGACTGTCCCATTCAAATTCGATGCCCGAACTGCTTGTGGTTTATTATTAGTTTTGCTAGTGGTGGTCAGATCATTCAATTGTACAAGTGCATCGATTTTAAACACGCTCACAACTTCCGATAGACTGCGTGCTTGTTCTTGCATCGATTCAGCAGCTGCCGCAGCCTCTTCAACCAGAGAAGCATTTTGTTGGGTTACGTTGTCCATTTGAATGATTGCAACGTTAATTTGTTCTATCCCCGAGGTTTGCTCTTGGCTTGCTGCCGTAATCTCGCTAATCACATCGCTCACGCGCTGAACACTGACGACAATTTCGTTCATCGTAGTGCCGGCTTCCTCAACCAACTTACTGCCCTCCGCAACCTTGTTGACCGAGTCATCAATAAGATGCTTGATTTCTTTTGCAGCGGCCGCTGAGCGTTGCGCCAGAGTTCGAACTTCCGATGCGACCACCGCGAATCCGCGACCTTGTTCACCAGCACGTGCAGCTTCAACTGCTGCATTCAAAGCCAAGATATTAGTTTGGAAAGCGATGCCATCAATCACACTAATAATATCTACTATTTTTTTCGAGGAATCATTGATTGAACCCATCGTGTCGACCACTTTCGCCACGACAGTGCCGCCACGCGTCGCGACCGTTGAAGCGGAACTTGCTAATTGATTAGCTTGGCGTGCATTGTCAGCATTTTGTTTAACAGTGCTGGTGAGCTCTTCCATGGAAGAGGCCGTTTCTTCCAGTGAACTCGCTTGTTCTTCGGTACGAGAAGACAAATCCATATTCCCTGCGGCGATCTCTGTCGATGCGGTCGCGATGGTGTCGGTTCCAGAACGCACTTGCGAGACGATATTTAAGAGACTTTGATTCATCTCCTGCAGTGCACTCATCAACTGCCCTGTTTCATCTTTCGATTGAATTTCTATTTGTGCCGTGAGATCCCCTTCGGCTACACGACGAGCGAACGCCACAGCTTGATTCAGTGGGCGAGTAATCGAATTAGAAATGTAGATCGCCAAGAGAATTGAGATACAGATAGCTATGGCGGAGATACCAATGATCCAATTCATGTCCGAACGCGCATCCAATTCCGCTGCGGTTGCCGATTCCTCCATCAATTTTTGTTGATATGTGATCAGCTTATCCAGTGCAGCGAAATAATTCAGTTGGATACCACGTGTCTCGCCACTCAAGAGAGTCAATGCCTGCTCTTTGTCGCCGGCCTTGGTCAAATTTAAAAACTTTGTTCTAGACGCAATAAATTTCTCCCGCACGTCCATCAACTCTTTGATCAGTTCACGCCCTTTGACAGACGTGATGCTTTGGTCGAGTTTTTCAAGATTTTTTGCGATGATTTGCGCACTCTCTTCAATATTGGCATACTCACCCTTCAGCACCTCTGGATCAGTCAACAACAAGAGATTACGCAAATTGCGCGCGTTCTCATTTAATCCATCTTTAATCGTATGCAACATCACTATTTTTGGATAACGATCTTTGTCGGTCAAATCCATTTCATTTTTTAGCTGCGCCAGCCCTTGGTAACTGACAATCGAGAGTATCACCAACACAAGGATAATGAAGGAAAAAGCGATGGCGAGTTTTTGCGCTACTTTCAAATTTTTGATATTCATTTTTTTCTCACTTTGAAGCATTAGTTCAGTTTGGCTTAGTTTGCTAGATTGGCTGATCTAAGCCAAAACGCCGACTTCGCATTTTTCCGACAAATTTAGTTGCCCAATTTGTGCGCTATTGATCATCCGCGCGATGTCGACAACGATCAACATTCGCGAGTCTAAGCTTCCCAAACCCAGTAAATAATTTGAATCGACCAATTCCTGAATCATCGGTGCGGGCTTGATGTCATTCGGAGCCAAAGTCACGACGTCTGACACGCTATCAACCACGATACCTGTGAGCTTTTCAGCCAGATTGACAATGATGACGACCGTCAAATCGTCATAATGTTGCGGCCCCATACGCAACTTAATACGCATATCGAGAATGGGCACAATGATGCCGCGCAAATTGATCACGCCTTTGACATAATCGGGTGAATTGGCGATATGCGTCACCGTCTCATAGCGTCGCAATTCCTGCACGTTCTGAATATCGATGGCGTACTCTTCTTCGCCAATTTTGAAGCTCAAGTAGTCATTCGGGCCATCTTGCGTGAGAGATGCATGATCGGCTTCGATCGATTGGTTTTCCATGATCTTTCCTTGTTTCAAATGAGGTGTCGTCAAGCGTCAATGAACCAGGCAAGCTGACAATACGCATGCGGGGGACAATGCCAACGATAAAATTAAATGAAATTCGGCGGAATGGGCCGTTTGAAGCGGTTTGCTGCGTGGGTATAGGCAGCGATGTGTGCTCTTGTCACACTCACGACAATCTTGGGTGAGTGCAAGTCCGAGTAATTCGTTCGGATCTATTCAAACTGTAGCGACAGTATAAATGACATTGCCACACAGAAACTATCGAGATTGTGAACAAGCGTTAAATCTGCTTCGATTATTTTTTATGTGCCTGTTGCTGTTCTGCAAACATAGTACTAAATGCACTGAATAACTCGGACGCCTGAATAAGTTCACTCGCAACCTCGTGGATCTTAGCTCGATGAGATCTTGAATATTTTCGGAGCATCTCAAAGCTCGTGTCGCGATCGACATTAAATTTTCCCATCAAAAGTCCGACTGCAATGCTGGTCTCCCGCGCGGCATTTAATGCCGTCGTCAAATCAATCTCTTTACGCCGCAGTCGCTTAATCTCATTCGCTCGGGCTAGTCCTGCCAATACTGCAGGAGCGATTTGTTGAATATCGTAGGGCTTCACAATATAGCCGACAGCGCCAAAATCGGCGGCTTGTTGCACTAATTCGGCCTCGCTAGAACCAGAAATAAACATACAAGGAAGTCCGGCAGCGGCGTCTAATTGTTTTGCCAACTCGAGGCCGTTCATATCCGGCATATGCATATCCAATAGCGCGAGATCACAAGGCGTTTGCTGTGCCACTAGTAAGGCCTCATGTCCGCTATGAGCCTCTATCACTGCAAAATTCGAATTGTGCAAAATCAAACTCAGTGCCGACAAAGCAAGCGCATCATCATCTACAACGAGTAATTGCACCGGCTTTTTTGCGTTTTCTTGTGTCATAAATTTCCTTCCACTATGAGGAACGTGCGAATAGGCACTACCTATCTCAAACCATTATTTCAAGCGACTTCCCAATGGAATTTATTCAAACTTTCTCTGATTACCATTGTCTAGGCTAAACCAGGTCATTTATTGACGCATGACCCGCAATCTTAAAAAAATGAAACCAAGCAAAAATTAAGGAGAAAACCGAGCCACGACGCCCCCTACCAAGTACAGGATGCTTGCGAGCGCGGTCCCGTAAAAAGGCACGCGAAACCAATATCGTCTCGCTAAAGCGAACATGCAAGCGACATAAATGAAACCGATGACAAGCAAAAAATCTTGTTTGAAGAAAAAATCGGGAACGATGGTTACAAAATAGAGAAAAAGAGCGCCATACAGCATCGCACCAAGACTATGACTTGCATGAAAACCGAGTCCCGCCCGCCATAAAGTCGTTTGTCTCGTCAGACGCGGCGAATTCGATTGCATCAGATCTAGCAAGTGGTCGTCGCGTGGATAGAAAACTCGGCTAAAGAAACTAAGGTAGAGATGGATACTACCCAAAACCAAAAATATCAATGCACTCATGCCGATTAGTATAGATCCTAATCCACTCATTGCTCGCTCCTCTACCTTATCACCGATTGTTTTCCACTTTACACTCGAAATTTCACACACTTAGCTTAGTTCGATGCCTCACTTCTAGATAGGGACATAAAACGCGCATCCTTGCCATAACTTTCAAGTTTGATCTGCTTATCTGTAGCCAGTACGACAACTTGAAATCCATAACGAGACCAATAACTTGTCGAATCTTGAACCGCAACTAAACATGCCTGAGGCCAGGCTTGCGTCGACAATGTCACGAAAAATTGGTCAACCAACAATTTGCCAACTTGCTTGTTGCGCCAGTCGGGATGGACTGAAAGATCGTGCAGATACAAGCAATCTGGCGTCGGTGGCAATTCACATTCCCTTGCATTTAATTGGGGTGGTGCACTACTTGTCCACGGTAAGGAGAATAGGTAACCGACCATGCTGTGGTCTGCAAGCGCAATAAAACAAGTATCGGGGGAAGCAAACCATTTCGCTACAAGTGAAGTCTTCGATTCAGGAATATTCCCCCGATAGCATCGTGCTTGTATTTGCATCACACCTTCGAGGTCTTCCAGTTGCATTTTTCTGATTGTAAGCATTGAGTCTCTGAGCGCTTATTTGTTGATATGTGTCTAGGAAAAATAGCGAAGCTTTGACATTCTATGTAGGGAACGACATCGTCAAAGAAACGACGATCAACTCCGCACCTTCAAAGTTTGTCGCAACATACGAAGCTGCTCCTGTACGAATTCGACTTCGACGGGACGTTCACAAGAATTAATCAGTAGTCGCTTGTCTTCACCTCGGGCCGCAACCAAATAGATTTTTCCCGTTGCCAGCGTGGTGCCGCAAGCAGCGCTACTGATGGAAGTGAATACCGTTTCAATTCGGCGAGACTGTCCCTTGAAAACTTCATACACTTCAAATCGAAAACTCCGATGACTATCGGTTCCTCGGGGCGCTATACTTGCCTGCACCTTGCCCACGAAGATTTTCTGAGAATCGCGCAACATTTGTTCGACTTGTTCTTTGTCACTCGGATTGGAGACAACGCACGAACAGGCCAAACATTCGGCGATAGTAAAAAAAAGACTAAAAAAGAGTAAAGAAGCTTTTGTCTTTTGATGTACTCGCATAGTCGTTCTTCCTTAATTTTTCTAGCGTTTTTTCTGACAGAAATCACCCTACATTTTCATACGGTAGGCAATCTGCTTGGACTCCCACACTAGTGCATAATTTGAGCAGCTAGCTGATGAGAACCAGAGTCGCTCCTCTCGGACCCGCAATACTCCTTTTACAAACGGATCTTGCTGCCTAAATGCCAGCCAATGATCAATTCCGTGCTGATCGATTCCGTCGAGTCCGTTCTGAGATCCCTATCATAAATCATTTACCGTTTACTGGGATAGTCAAGCTTAAGCACGGTTCGCTCACCCTTGCGACAAGGAGTGCTTGGAAGCTTTTAAAAGCCACGCGATATTTCTGAGTAAGGTGATGCCACTACGCAATTGAGCATTGCGTTCCAGCCGACATTTTGCGACCAGTATGTCACTCACTGCCGAACGTTCAAAGCGCGATTCTGATTCCATCGTTGATGATGCGAATATTGCCCCAACGATTGCACGCCAACTCGACGATACCATTAACCAAAGATACTCGCTTCGCAGCGTAAATCGACCGCATGCTTGTCTTAATTTACCAAATAAGCAATACTTCATTCATTTAGCTGACTTGATGCTATTCACACACTAGGCACAGGCAGAAACGACAAACATCGCATGACCAACTAGGAGAACGCTATGGGTCTATGGAACAAGCTCAGTAACGAATTTATCGATATCATCGAATGGATGGACGACAATCCAGCGGTGATGGTACACCGCTTTGAGCGCTACCAAAATGAAATCAAAATGGGAGCCAAACTGACCGTTCGCGAAGGCCAAGTCGCGGTAGTGGTGAACGAAGGCCAAATGGGCAAAGGGCAAGTCGCTGACATTTTTATGCCTGGCATGTATGAATTGAGCACAGAAAATATGCCTCTTTTGAGTACGATTAAAGGATGGAAATATGGCTTCAATAGTCCTTTCAAGGCAGAAGTTTACTTTTTTAAAACGACTCGATTTACCAATCTAAAATGGGGAACAGCGGGTCCTGCAACGATGCGAGATCCTGAGTTTGGCGTTGTCCGTGTCACCGCCTTCGGAATTTATACCTTGCGTATTCGCGACGCAAAAACAGTACTACTCGAGTTGGTTGGCACACAGGCCGACTTTACCATTCAAGACATCGAAGAAAATCTGCGCGGAAAAATCGGCTTACGGATTAAAGAGGTCATGCCTGAAATTGGTGTACCGGTTATCGACCTAGAGAGTAAAGTCAGCGTCGTTGGCCAGCGAATTCAAGAAAAGATCGCTGCTGACTTTGAGCAATACGGACTAGAACTCTGTGAAGTACAGGTGCAAGACATTGGCCTACCAGAAGAAGTAGAAAAAGCAATCGATCAGCAAGGCGCGATGCGTGCGATTGGTAACATGCAACAATTCGCGCAATATCAAGGAGCGCAAGCACTACGCGATGCCGCACAGAACCCAGGCATGACCGGCGCAATGATGGGCGTTGGTGTGGGAGGAATGCTCAATCAAAGTATGGGTAATTTGTTTCAAGCGAATGCCAACAATGGACAAACCGTTGGCACGACACCACCACCCTTGCCGGGAGCGCAAGCGTACTTTGTTGCGATCAATGGCGCACAAGCTGGACCGTTTGAGCGCGCTGCTCTGCAAAGTCAAGTCGCGAATGGAACCTTAACGCGCGACAGCTTAGTCTGGTGTCAAGGAATGCCAACATGGGCAAAAGCCGGTAGCCAAGTCGATTTAAACGACTTATTTGCCGCGCTGCCACCACCGCTGCCACCACAATAATCTTTGCCTAGCCAACCATCGATCATAAACCAACAGAGTCTCACTTGGATTGTGGTCGATTTACGTCTTACTTTGATTCTCATCGTTTCTTCGGAATAGCTTGTGACAACAAAAACCTATCCATGCTCGCTGTGCGGCGCAAAACTTGAATTTTCACCTGGTCAGCATGCGCTGAAGTGCCCTTACTGCGGCGGGCAAAATCAGATTGAGGTGGATGCGAGCGTTCAATCGGTCAGTAACGAAGAACTCGACTACCAAGACTACTTAAACAAACAAGCGGGCAATGAAGCCGTCATCGAACAGCAAACCGTCAAATGTACAGCCTGCGGAGCACAATCCCAATTTGGGCAACATATCGTCTCCGACCGTTGCCCATTTTGTGCAGCGCCAATGATCGCAGCGAACGCCTATTCCAAACGACAAATCCAACCTAAAGCAATCGCCCCATTCGATGTTAAAGAAAGCGAAGCCAGAAAAAAATTTAGTGATTGGGTAGCGGGATTATGGTTTGCCCCGAATGCGCTTAAACGCGCCTATCGAGCTGATCGTGGGTTAAAAGGGATTTACACACCTTATTGGACTTATGATGCGGAATCGCATACGACTTATCAAGGGCAACGAGGGGATGATTACACCGTCACAGAAAATTATATCCAAGATGGCGAAACCAAAACACGACAGGTAACAAAGACCGATTGGACTTTCGTCGCTGGCGAAGTCGACGTCAACTTCGACGATGTCTTAGTCATCGCGTCAAAGACACTTCCGAAACAATATGCGGACAATTTAGCGCCATGGAATCTGAATAAGCTACAAAGCTATCGGGATGAATATGTATCAGGTTTCACGGTCGAAGCTTACCAAATACCCCTCGAGCCAGGTTTTGTTGACGCACGATCGATCATGGAAGACACCATACGCAACACTATTTGTCGCGATATTGGAGGCGATCACCAACGTATCACTGCAATGCAGCCTCGCTATTCCAAGATTAGTTTCAAACACATACTGTTGCCGATTTGGTTATCATCCTACAAGTACGGTGAAAAGACGTATCGCTTTTTAGTAAATGGTCAAACAGGCGAAGTACAGGGTGAACGCCCCTACTCCTATTGGA
The DNA here is from genome assembly GCF_018139545.1 of Affinundibacterium fentianense. Taxonomy (GTDB): domain Bacteria; phylum Pseudomonadota; class Gammaproteobacteria; order Burkholderiales; family Burkholderiaceae_D; genus Undibacterium; species Undibacterium fentianense. The sequence continues at coordinate 137,677 of NZ_JAGSPJ010000008.1, forward strand.
AAATCGCGGGTGCAGCGTTATGCGTGTTTGCAATGATCATGGTGCTCATCGCGTTTGCGAAAACCAATTAGATCGACCCAAATTCAGCATCGAAGTACGCGGTCTGATGCTTCTTATTTTTTCTGACGAACAGCAACTTGATCAGGACCAAAACAAACCAAACTCATAGGATCGGCCAAGCATTTTTCATATTCTTGGCGCATCTTATGACGCACCTTCAACGCTTCGTCTTTCTCTTTCCAGTTGGAGCTAGCAGTTTTTCCCGCAGATGCTGGCGCAACTACAATTTTTGCAATTGATTGCTGTTCGACTTGTTGCTTGCAAGGGCGATCAGAGTATCGCATTTTTCCTTCCGCACCTCGGCATTGATAGATCTCTGCAGATGAGAGGCTGGGAAGAAAAAGCAAGCTGGAAAGAAATAAACTCTGTATTTTGTTTAATGTCATTGTTTAAATCGAGAAAAAAAGAGAGGCTATCGCGCTTAAACTCCTCTTGAGATTTAGTTCATCCTCAAGCAAACAATGAACAGCACTGTCGCCCCAAAAAATCTACCCATCGGAAATGCATTGAGTTCAATGGTTAAACCCAAATACATTTCCAATTTTTCGGCAGCGCGAACCAATCAAATATCGAGCCAAGCCTATTTACCCGCTCGCGGATCAACAACATTGACAGCATCTGACGAAGGGCCATAGGCGCGTATATCTGGCCGATACATATCCTCAGCGTAAGTTCCAGGGACATGAAAACGCCCAGGTGTGACTACCCTCAGCATATAAAACAACTGAATTGGATTGCCGTTCAATCTGACCGCAGCCACAAACCGATCATCTCGATATTCCTTGTGCTTGATACGCTCATCTGCCATCGCCGCAGCTAGATTGATTCCATCAATGTTAAATTCACTGGCTTGCGGTCCTTGGGAGATATTTAAATTTTCCACTTCTAATCCCGCAGGAATATGGTCGATCACCATCGCATCTTCAATCACTTGTTTTGACTTCGCTGTGACACGTACGATCAACATATCGCCTACTTTGAGATTGCCACCACTCCAGGGCTTACCTGCTGCGGTAAACCATTTACGTTCTAAACTGATTTTCTCCGCATTAGAAATGGGCAGTTTTAAAGGGTAGCCGCTTGCTTCTACTTCTATCCATAATGGATTGGTTCCTTTATTTTCGAGCGAGATACCTTTCACCGCCAACGCAGGCTCGAAACTTCGGCTCTCGCTCGATTTAGATATGATATTGCTGCTTCCCTCTGCGGTTTTTAAAACGACTTCCCATGGATCCGTCACCGTACCACCCGCAGCGCGAGCGGCTAGGAACAAAGCAATTCGCTCCTGCGTTGAAAAATATCCACGCGGCTTACTGAGACGATCCGCCAAACTAATCAATAAAGCCTCGCGCTGCGGATGGGTGACTTTGTGTCGCAACATCAAGGCATACGTCATAGCTTGATCACGCACCGCAGTACCATAATCCCCCAAATAATCCCAGTCCCAATCCGTACGTATTCCGTAAGGTTTACTCATCGCGTCATTCAATGCGACATCAGCACGCTTTTGATCTCCCATCAATTGCAATGCAAGTCCAAGATGAACCAATGCGAGTGGGGATTTAGCGCGATCGCGATAGCTGTCATGCAACAAGCGTAGAGAAGCTAACGATGCCTTTTGATCGCGTGCGAGCATATAACCAATATGCGCTAATTCGGCAAATCGTTGATGACTATTGCGAATCAAATCGTAGTCGCGCCAGTCATATTGCCCGTTTGCATTTGGTTTCACGGAAGTAGGTAAAGGGGAAAATTGATTCGCAGCGCTATTGAGTTTGTCACTCATCCATTTCTGCGCACGCTTACTCATTTCCTCAGGCACATTAAAGCCTGCTTCACGAGCATCGGCCAAGAAACTTACCACGTAAGGTGTCAGCCACATTTCATAAGAACCATCATTTCCGTTCCATAGTCTGAAGCCCCCCTCTGCGCCCTGCATCCCTGCAATACGACTAATCGCCCCCTCAATAAATTTTGCACGTTGCTCGCGAGTATGGGGAATCAAGCCGACCGCCTTCGCACCTTCTTCGTCAATGAAAACATGTGGGTAGGCAGCGCTCGTGGTTTGTTCTAAGCAACCATACGGATAATCCAACAAGCCTTTGACAATGCTACGGACATTCAGTGGAGGTCGGTTCGACATGGTGACACTCAAGGTCGCCGAACCTCGATAGAAACGCTCGACCATATTCGCATCAAGTTTTTGGGTCGCACCGGGTTCAATACGCAAGCGACGCGCATCTTGTTCGCGCGGTACTGGCGGCTGTATTTGCAAAGCAAACTCACGATGAATAAGGATAGGTTTCGCGCCAACCGTTTTGACATCGAGACTTATACGTGACAAACCAAATGGTTCAGTCGGTTCCACATTAAATCGCAAGATATTTCTTTGCTTAGGTGAGAGTTTGATATTCCTTTCACCATCGGCAATTTTTAACAACTTATCGGCGCTTAATTTGATCTGAATATTTTGTTCGCTCGGCATCATATTCGTAACATCAAGTGCAAAACTGGAGGTATCGCCTGGACCAATAAAACGTGGGGTTGCGATTTCCGCGACGATCGGTGCGCTCACGATAACTTCTTTCTCTGCGCTCCCATATGCGTCCTCTGTCGAGGCGACAACCATCACCCGCAGACTACCATTAAAGTCGGGAATATTTAACGCAACGTCCGCTTCACCTTTTTCATTCAGCTGAACTGGGCCTGAAAAAATATCAACCAACTTTACTTTTTTCGGCATACTCTTCGTATCTCGTTTGCCTGCGTCGCCGCCCCATTTTATCTTGCCAGGCGTACCATCCATGCGTTCGATTAATTTCCCGTAGATATCGGTCAACTCTGCACTGAATCGATGCTTACCGAAAAAGAAGTCAAAAGGATCGGGTGTTTTAAAACCAGTGATATTCAAAATACCGACATCAACGGCCGAGACGGTCACTGTCACTTTCTTACCCGCAGCATTCTCGACTTTAACTTTCGCTACCATACGTTTTTCGGGTTCAACCTGCGTCGGCGTTGCCACGCTTACTTTCAGTTTGCGCGCTTCACGCGCTAATGGCAGCCAAGTCAATCCTACTGCACGAGCGGGGGTGACTTTATCGCCCTGGCTACCTGGGCGAAATACGACCGTAGAGACGTACATATCCGATCGATTCCAAGTTTTATCGATAGGAATATTCACTTTGGTTCCATTAGTACTAACGGAAACGCGCTTACTCCATAAAACCTTATCTGCTTCGAGTAGAATCAAGGCTTCACCATCGTGAGGCGGAATAATATTTAATGTCACATCATTTCCTGGTTTAGCCGGGACACCTTCTAACTGCAGTCGTACACGATCTGGTCGGTTGCCAACACTTTCGCTATCTTGTGCATTCCATCCCGCATAGAAAAAATAACGTGAAACTAAATTAGTTTCAGGATCGGTGATTTCAAGACGGTAGCGCCCCCATTGGACTGGCACGGTCAATTTGGCTCGATTTTTTAGTTCCAATGCACCAGCGTGTATCGTCTCTTCGGCCTCCGAATAGCCAGAATGCCAGCCGCGACCAGCATCGTAGCGCCAATAGTATTGGCGATCTTCTCTTACCAATTTAAACGGTGCTTGCTTTAGCGTCACAAATTTTCCGTTATTATCGACTCGAATTATTTCAAACTCCGCCATGCTCCCCTCGTGCGCAACGTCACGTTCAAATAGAGGGCGTATCGCGATCATTGCCTTTGCTGGCCACCATACTCGCTCTAAGGAGCGCACAATGGGTCGACCTCCAGATTCGAGCAAGCTAAAAGATGCCCGCACTTTGACCGGGGACTTGGCATTCGCGTTAAAAGCTACACTCACTTCGGCCTTACCATTATCGTCTAGCGCAGTTTCCTCTAATTCAGCGCGGGTCTTATCCTTATCGTCAGCGAAATCACCGAAAATAAAGCCTGGCCATTCCTTCGACAGTGGATTTTTGAAGCGCTCTTGTGCAACACTACCTAGAAGGCGATTCCCACTTGCTGGCGCACCGTATAAATAATCGCCTTGCACAGCGACTAGAAATTGGTTGTTCGCCTGTAAAGGTACTGTATCTGTTTTCAAGCTGAGTTTCATGCGCTCCGGCAAAAACTCTTCGACTTGAAAACTGTAAATCGAATCTGGTCGTTTTGCATTCGGATCAGCTCGAAACTCTAGACTCCAACGCCCCGTCGCCGCATCTGGTGGAAGATCAATCGTATTTTGAAGATACCCTGGCGTCTTTGGATTGGGCTGCCAAACGGTGGAGCTGACAAGGTCACCGCTGGGTTTTTTTAGCGTAACTTTCACTGGCTGTGGAGGCAAGGCAATGCCTTCGGCTGAGCGCGCCATCAATGACGCTGTAAACCGCTCCCCCGGACGATATAAATCACGCCCAGACCATGCAAATAGCTTAGCGTCTCGCGGCAAATGCCCACCAATATCAAATTCCGCCAGATCAAGACCAGGCTCTTGCAAAACAATAATAGACGTTTCTTTACCACGTTTGGCCAACATCAATCGTGCTGCGCTCGGCAAACCAGGCAGAACACCATGTCCATCACCGTCGGTTTTTCCACGTAATAGGACTTTGCCATCGTCAGCAAGAACTTCGAGATCAACTCCGCCTTGCGCTTTGCCATCTTTAAGTGAGGTCGTAAACACGTCTGTCTGCTTTTGCTGGCGACGCAGATGTAAGCCGATATCACTGACATAAAAATATGTCACTTGATAATCGTAATCGTAGTAGCCGGGCCGACGCATCACTGCGACATAAATCCCTGGCTCTTTTAACTCCGAAATCTTCTCGACCGGTAAAAAACTGACCTTTCGACTATTTGGTACTTCGTTGGTCACAAATCGATTTTGGTAAACGCTCTCTGCAATACCTTGCAAGGCATTCAATTGCCATCCCGATGTCAATCCTTTGAGCTTGTTGCGGTTACCATAATAATCATAGTAATCCGCTTCTTCGCTCTCAGTTTCTTCTTCAGATTCCTGCCCTTGGTGATTTTTCCCAACAACCATATCGATAAATTTGGGCAGTTTTTCTGGTGAAACTCGCAAAAACTCGACATCCACTTCGGGAATATTCACCGTTACGACAGGTAATCCCCCGTTTAAACCGGCTGGTAAAACAGTTCCTTTACTTGCAAAGAAATAGGATGGCGCCATTTCATCACTCACCAATTCGCAGCTTTGCGGCGCATTGAGTTTTTTGCCGGAACTGGCGGCGAGCATACCACTCAGATTGACCCGATATGTGTGACCCGCTTTTACGAATGGAAACAAAAGTACATGTGGATTATCAGAAAGTATCCACCCACCTTTAACTACCTCGGTTGGCTTTGCCGCAGCGGTCGAACTGGTTTTTCTCGCGCCCTCATTGTTGTCATTGCCGCCTTTCGCTTCGCCTAAATCACTGACTTCGATGAGCTTGTCCAGAGCCTGGTCTGGATCAATACTTTGCGAAAACATGACAGCTAACGCGGGCTTATCGTCATGCAGACGCGCTAAGCATGATCCGATAGCAAATGGCGTATCAGGGTTAGCAATTAAGGCCTCGCCCATGACTGGCTTGGTCGTCTTGTGTTTCTTGACCCACCAAGCTCCCGCGCTTGCAGCGATTGCTATTGTTAAAAATGCGATTCCTAGGTTCTTTTTTGAGAACTGTGTCATTGTGCCGTCCCGCCATTGGAGTGTTACTCGAAGTTTGATCTAAAGCGATGCCAATATAGCATTTTGCGCCACAGAAAAGCACATCTGTTTTGCATACAAGTACACAAAATAAAGTCTGAGCGACAACAAAAAATTAGGATAAAAAACATTAAAAAAAACATGTCAATAAATAAAAAGCGCAAAAAAAGCAATTCTGAATTGCAATTAAAACACCAAAAAACAACATGCGGTTAACTCGTATTGCACGTACCAATCCGCTCAGGTAGTATGAATTTGCCTGATTTTTATAGGGAAGCATGGCATACCAGTACTATCCGCACGTTGAGTGGCAAACCCCTGCCGTTCAATACAATTAAATTAAATGGGAGATAAGAATTGAAAAAATCATCAAGCTCCGGCCGTTCGCCGAATAAAGATATTTTTGTAAAAAGTACAGTGCAAATTGCAATTTTGATGCTGGCCAGTGGAGGCATTGCCAGCGCACAAGATGCAACGCCAGCGAAACCCGCTGCGAACCAAGAAGTACAACAAGTCGTTGTCACTTCCACCGGTACGCGTGGCTCAAATCGTACTGTGATTGACACACCTGTTCCAGTTGACGTGTTGGCAGCATCCGAATTGACCAAAACCGCGCAGGCATCTTTAGATAAAGCACTGGCTTTCCGTGTTCCCTCATTTAATACGGTACAAACACCGGTGAATGATGCGACTTCCTTGCTCGATCCCTATGAAATTCGTAATATGGGTCCAAGCCGCTCGCTGATTTTGATCAACGGCAAGCGCAAAAATGCGAGCTCTTTGGTCTATACCCAAACATCGCCAGGACGCGGTGAGAGCGGTGCTGATATTTCGGCTATTCCACAAGATGCAATTAAACGCATCGAAGTGTTACGCGACGGTGCATCAGCACAATATGGCTCTGACGCGATTTCAGGTGTGGTCAATATCATCCTAAAAGACAATCCCGAAGGTACATCGATTACTGGTCGCACAGGTGTTACACATGAAGGTGACGGCAAGATGCAGTCTGTTAGCATCAACCATGGTTTGGCATTGGGTGATCAAGGCTTCGTCAACTTGACCTTTGAAGCGTCAAAAAATGGATTGGCCTCACGCTCTGGCATTGTTAGCGCACGTGGCGAAGCAGCGACTTTTGGTGATGGTCCTGCGACCTTTGAAGCTGACCTTGCCAAAGTCAACGCATTTCTCGCGAAGAAGCCAGACGCAGGCAATATCAATGGATCACCTGACACTCGTGCAACGAAATTTTTGGTCAATTCACGATATAACATTAGCGCGGATACCAACATCTATGCGAATGCCGCTTACATCGATAAGAAAATCGACAGCTATGCAAACTACAGGACACCGTACTGGCGCCCAACTGACTATGGACTCTTGCATGCAGCAGGCACACCTTATTTAGGATATGTGCCTGGATTCCTCGGTGCATTGAAAGACTACAACGCAACGATCGGTACAAAATTTGATATCGACGGCTGGGCATCCGATATCAGTCTCACTATTGGTGGCAATGAACAAAAGTACACGGTCACAAATTCCGTGAACCGTGGTATGGAAGATGCCTATCTAGCCGCTGTGGCAGCAAACAAAACCCCGTTGCCACCGCATGGTCAAACACGGTTTGACGCTGGTGGTTCAAAATTCACTCATACTGTATGGAATGCAGATTTCTCCAAAGAGCTAAGTAAAGGCGTTAACGCCTATTTCGGTACTGAAATCCGGTCTGAAAAATATACTTTGATTGCTGGTGAAGAGGCTTCTTACTTATACTCTGGCGCTGATTCATACGCAGGAAACACACCGGAAAATTCATTTAGCTCAACACGCTCAAATTACGGCGTGTACGGTGGTTCGATGTTCGACGTAACCGACGCATTGGTTTTAGATGCAACAGCACGCTATGAAAAATACAGTGATTTCGGCAATGCGGTGATTGGTAAATTAAGTGCGAAATATAAGATTGATGACCAATTAACGTTGCGTAGTTCTTTGTCTTCAGGCTTCCGTGCGCCGTCATTGCATCAAATCTATACTCAGAAGGCGCAATACTCGTTTTCTGGCGGCACAATTCAAGTTTCGGGCTTAGCGAGCAATGTGTCGAAAGAAGCCGCTGCATTAGGTGTGCCGAAACTTAAAGCAGAGAAATCGACTAGTTTCACGTTGGGCTTGGGCTACAAACCAAGCAAAGATACCAGCATGACTTTGGATTACTACAATATTTCCCTCAAAGATCGCATTATTTTGGGTAAAGAAATTAAACCAAGCGGCGACGCAACTGCGGAACTCGATAAGATCCTGAAAGCAGCGAACATCGTTTCTTTGAGTTTCTTCGCGAACGCTTTGGACAGCCAAACTTCTGGTATCGATTACGTGTTCAACCACAGAAATATGCAATTAGGTGATGGTAAATTGCACTTCAACTGGTCTGGAAACTACTCACTGCAAAATGAGCGTGATGGTGCAGTGAATAATCCAGCTGCTATTGCCAAAGCTGGACAATCTGTTTTGGACATTACACAAGAAGCTTTGATGTTCACATCACGTCCAAAATTCAAATCTATCATTGGCTTCGACTATGACATCGGTGATTTCAATCTCTCGCTGAATAACACTGTGTTTGGTCCAACCAAGTTCAGAAATGCAGATTTGGATCAAAACTTGGCGGTTGTATTTAAAACGAAAACGGTGTCTGACTTCTCTATCAACTACCAGATCAATAAAAGCCTGACCTTGGCGTTTGCAGTGAACAATATGTTCAACGTCACGCCATCATGGAAATTGGAAGCTGCGGGCGATAAAGCAAAAGGTCAAGCAATCTTGGATAGCAAAACTTTGGATTACACAGGCCGTACACCAGCCCAAATCCAATCTGACAACATCACATTTGACCAACGTTATTCCATGGTTACCTATGATGGTTCGCATTTCAGCCAGTTAGGCCGTATGTATAACTTATCTTTAAACTATCGCTTCTAAAATAGCTTAATAGATAAAATGGATACAGGGAAATTCTGTATCCTTCGAAAAACCGCGACTTGTTCGCGGTTTTTTTATCGCTGCGGCATTGCAATACACATTTCAACAATCTGGTTAAATGTTGAGATTTTGTAAGTAGCGTAAGCCTTGGATTGCGCGGCTACCATACCAGGATAGCATTTCTCCATCGACTAAAATCACAGGCTTTAACAAGGTCCTCTGGAGTTCCTCGCAGTGCTGGTGAGTAAAACTATAGGGTTCTGTCGAAAGCATAATTAAATCCGTATTTGCGAGGATGGGGTCATCCCACTCAAATTGAGGATAGCGCTTTGGACTCACCGCGTGCGCCTGCGGAAAGACATTAATCCACCCACGCAGTGCCAAGTTCTGCGCAATATACGTATCCTCACTCACAGTCATCCAAGGATCTTTCCAAATACAATACAAAACATGCTTAGGCGTCATATCTACGCGGACGTTCGAGATTGCATCCTGGAAGGCCTGACATAATTGTTCAGCTTGGATGTTGACATTAAAAATCGCCCCCAACATGCGATAAAGATGCAGATTATCTTGAGGATTTAAAGGATGCGTGACGATCACATGTGGAATAAATTGCGAGAGTTGATCAACCGTTGGTTTCTCATTCTCGTCAATATTCACAATCAAATGTGTGGGTTCGAGCTGTCGTATCTTTTTCAAATTGACGTCTTTTGTCCCTCCTACTTTGGGAACAGCACCAACTCTATCCCTGGGATGAATACAAAATCCTGTCCTGCCGACCAAAAACTTTTCCAATCCGAGATCAAACAGTAATTCGGTAATCGACGGAACCAAGCAGACAATTCGAGGACTCACATTACTTGGTACAGGACTATGGATCACCCCACAGGCATCGGTCAAGCAATCAATAGCGTCGCGTTGATCGATCATTCCTCATCCTTACGATTTCGATTGATTCGTCCTTTTCTCGGTGCATTCGCAAAAATTCTGTCATACAAGAAATTCGGCAAACTTCGCAAAAGTTTTGCCACAATTCCCATCTGCCAAGGAATGACACAGTAACTAGTGCCTGCAGCAATTTTCGCCAGTGCGCGAGTGGCAAACTGTTCGGCGGGCAATAAAAAAGGCATTGCGTAATCATTCACTTGCGTCATAGGTGTATCGATATAGCCAGGAGCAATCGTGACAACTGCAATCCCGCAAGATCTCAACTCGACGCGCAGAGATTCGCAGTAACTGATCACCGCTGCTTTCGATGCGCTGTAGGCACTCGCACCAGGCAGCCCCCGAATCCCAGCAACACTGGCAATACCAACCAAACGGCAAAAACCTTTTTCGGCATGGGTTTTCATATGCTCAATAAAGGGCGAAAAAGTCGCAACAGTTGCCAAAACATTGGTGTCCATTACACGCCTGAACACAGCAAGATCTTCAGACTCTTCCGTCAGAGTTCCGACAGAAATGCCTGCACTGGCAATCACAATATGAACTTGTCCTGCTACCTGAATAAAATCGTGTGCTGCTTGATGCAGTGCGGCGTGGTCATTGACATCAACAACGTAAACATGATGCACATCTGGGTTTGGTAGACTCAGACGCAAACGTTCAAGTTGCTCAGCTTTTCTTCCTAGTAGACCGAGGCACGCACCTTTCGAAGCATATTCCTTAGCAAGTGCCGCACCCAATCCAGACGATGCACCTGTAATAAACACGTTTAGTTTTTGCATATTTTTTCCGCACCCGTTTGAATCATATGATTGGTTGGCTATTGTCACGGCATTCAGTGCGCATAAAAAAAATCCGCCAATTGACGGATTTTTTTTCATGCTTGCGATAACGAGACAAACTTTAAATTATTACTTTTTCTTTGGAGCGACTGGCGCGGTGACAGGTGTCGTCGGATTTTTTTCCTTATAGACTTTATCCACTAACCAATCCATGACAACCAAACCAGCATGCGATCCGTCCCGTACTTTTGCTTTTGCAAATAAATCTGCCGGTGAGACGATAAAGCGTCCATCAATTGCGACCGTTGGCACCCCATTTATCCGATAATCGCTCATCAACTGCGCGGCACGGCTGACTTTGGACTGAATCGAAAAGGAACCGTAGATGTCGGTGAATTTTTTCTTATCCAACCCGACTTTTTCAACGTATTTCAATACTTCTGCATCAGTTGAAAGACGATTCCGATCAATATGATACGCATTAAAAGTCTTTAATTGATACTCATCGACTTTGCCCATTGCCTCTAACGTGAAAAACAATTTCTGTTGTGTCACTAATTCATGAAAATTCACATGAACGCGTTTAACAACAATTCGATCACCTTGTTTTTTGATCCAAGCCTCGAAATATGGCTCGAATGCATTACAAGCAGGGCAGAAATAGCCGAAAAATTCAGTAATTTCCACTTTTTTTCCAGAATCCGTTGGCTGAGGACGATCTAATACGGTGTATTCCTGCCCTAGACGCGGTTCTTGTGCAAAAACAGAAAAACTAAAAAATGCAATACTCAGTAAGATTAAGTGACGAATTAAACGCATAGTTTCCTCTTGTGTAGGCAATAAACTTTACAACGAATTATTTAGCAGATCTGACAACCGCAGTTTCCACTCCATTCTCAGACAATTTGGCGCGCATTTTGTTCATTCCATCAAAACTGTCAAAAGGCCCAACACGGACGCGATGCAAAACACCATTATCACCCGCTTTTTCGGTCACGTTCGCTTCAACTCCGACCATCGCTAATTTAGCGCGTGCACTTTCTGCATCAGCAATTTCTTTGTATGCGCCAATTTGTAAAAAATAGATGTATTTCTCGTCGCTTACTTCTGGTTTACTCGCAGTACTGGCTGGAGCAACATTGGTCGTAGGCGCGCCAGGGGCTACAGAGTTTGCGGCATTCACCACCGACGTTAAGGCGTCAACAGGTTTGGTATTTTCTGCAGCTTTACTACCCGCGATTTCCTTCGCCGCCTGATTCACCGCATCTTTGTTCCCGTACAAAGGCTTATTGGGATCTTGCATTTGCGCGACTGGTAGATCGGCTTTATCGCTCTTGCCACCTTTGTTGGTAAACGGCGTCGAGGTTTTGTTAATCACCAAGGCAACGATAACGGCAATACTAAGTCCAATCACTAAACCAATAATCACTCCGGTCAAGGTACTACCACTTTGAGTCATCAATTTCTTCGTATTCAAACTTGTCTCTCCCAATCTTCTTTCGACATGTATTACGGAATTACTGTCAACGTTTGGCATTGAAATTTCTGCGGTCTCACATCTGATTCGGTGCCGAAACCCCGATCAAACTCAAACCGTTACGTAGCACCTGACGCGTTGCTAAAATTAACGCGAGACGTGCTAATTTGGTTGGCTGATCATCGACCAAAACACGCTCTGCATTGTAATAGCTGTGGAGCTCACCGGCGAGCTCGCGTAAGTAGAATGCTACCTGATGCGGACCTAGCTCATCCAATGCCTTTTCCAAGGTTTCTGGATATTCCGCTAGTTTTTGTAACAATAGAGCTTCACGTGGTGCAGTTAAAGGCGACAAGTCGACATCTTTCAACGCTAACAATTCCTCTTCCGATTCTGTATATTGCGCCAACATGCGGCAAATACGCGCATGGGCATAGTGTACGTAATACACCGGATTTTCGTCCGAATTTGCCAGAGCGACATCGACATCAAATACGAACTCTGTATCTGCTTTACGCGAAATTAGGAAGAAGCGAACTGCGTCGCGTCCTCTTACAACGTCACCACCGCCTGACCATTCTATTAAGTCACGCACTGTTACGTAAGAACCAGCTCGTTTTGAAATTTTTACTTCCGCGCCATCCTTCATAACGGTGACCATTTTATGCAAAACATAATCTGGGTATGCTTGAGGAATTCCTTGATTGACAGCTTGCAAGCCAGCACGAACCCGCGCAATCGTGCCATGGTGATCGCTTCCTTGCACATTAATTGCCTGTGTAAAACCGCGTTGCCACTTCACAATATGATAGGCGACATCGGGAACAAAATAAGTATACGTACCGTCAGACTTTTTCATCACACGATCTTTATCATCGCCATATTCTGTCGTCCGCAACCACAGCGCACCATCTTGCTCATAGGTCTTACCGGCAGCAATCAGAGCGTCTACTGCCGCTTCCACCTTGCCATCTGAGTACAAAGAAGACTCTAGGTAATAGTTATCGAACTTCACGCCAAACGCCAACAAATCAATATCCTGTTCATTGCGTAAATAAGTCACCGCAAATTGGCGAATGGATTCAATATCTTGCACGTCGCCGCTACCTGTAACGGGAGCACCATTACTCGCAGTCACCGTTTTTTTCGCCAGAAAATCTTGCGCAATTTCGGCAATATACTCACCGTTGTAGGCTGCCTCAGGCCATTCGGCATCACCAGGCTTCAAACCCTTCGCCCGAGCCTGGACGGAGACCGCAAGATTACCAATTTGTACGCCAGCATCGTTATAGTAAAACTCGCGCGTGACCGCAAAATTTTGCGCTTCAAGCAACGCCGACAAGGCATCGCCCAGTGCGCCTTGCCGACCATGTCCTACGTGAAGAGGTCCAGTCGGATTTGCTGAAACGAATTCAACGATGACTTTTTTACCAGTGCCTTTATCGCCTTTACCGAACTTTTCTCGCAACTGCAAGATGGTCTTTACCACTGCTTGTTTCGCCGCCGGTGTCACCCGTAAATTAATAAACCCGGGGCCCGCCAATTCGGCGCTTGCAATCAAGGGATTTTGTTGCGCGATTAATGCATCGACAATTTGTTGTGCGAGCTCACGCGGATTCTTTTTCAATGGTTTGGCTATTTGCATCGCAATGTTACAGGCAACATCACCGTGCGATGGATCTCGAGGGCGCTCAAGCGCAAGCGTTGGGTTAAGTTCGGTACCTGCAATGATAGGTGCCACCGCGTTCTTGAGAGATTCAAGGATATCTTGTTTTTGCTGAGCTAACATAATGTCGGATTAGATTTTGCGTTGCGCTAGTTTGCTATTTGCACAAATTTTAAGGAAATTAGCCTGCATTATAACCGTTGTATGCTAGCGAATCAGACTTGGACGACCTGCAAGAGCAGAAAATCAAGCGGCACTCGCATTTAAGGGTTGCAAGATACGACTACCCATCAAAAAGTTTTCACCCGCGGGCTTCATCAACTTGTTCCGCAACGTGTAGAATGAGCCGCTTTCCCTCTTCACTGAGATACTTATGTGGTTTAAAAATTTACAAGTTTTTCGCCTTCCTGCCCCTTGGAAAGTCAACATCGAACAATTAGAGATGCAATTAGCATCGCAAGCCTTCGCCAATACCGGCTCGGGTGATATGCAAAGTGAGGGCTGGGCCTCACCGCGAGGGAATGAACAACTCGTGCACAGCGTCAACCAACAATTATTGCTCTTGTTGCAGACAGAAAAAAAACTCCTGCCCTCTTCTGTGATCAACCAAGTAACCAAAGCAAGAGCGAAGGAGTTGGAGGAACAGCAAGGTTTCGCTCCAGGTCGCAAAGCAATGAAAGATCTAAAAGAACGCGTCACAGATGAACTCTTGCCTCGCGCATTTGCAATCACACGTCAAACCTATGTTTGGATCGACCCAGTTAACGGGTGGCTGGTTATTGATAGCTCAAGCCCTAGCAAGGCCGACGAAGTGATCAAACTATTACTGAAGTGCGACAAAATACCGCTAGAAAGCTTGCGAACACAAATCTCACCACAAACTGCGATGACCGATTGGTTGGCGGGGAACGAAGCACCGAAAGGCTTCACGATCGATCAGGACACCGAATTGCGTGCGCATACCGAAGACAAAGCCACAGTCCGCTATGTGCGACATTCAATCGATCCAGACGACGTTCAGAGGCATATCGCGGCGGGCAAACAATGTACTAAGTTAGCCATGACTTGGGACGACAAAATTTCATTTGTACTTACCGAAAATTTGGCAATCAAACGAATCAAGCCACTCGACATATTGAATGAGGACAAAGATACTCGTACCGCCGATGAAAACGAACGATTTGACGCAGACTTCTTATTAATGGCGTCGGAGCTCGCGAAAATGCTTGATGATATTGTGTACTCACTTGGCGGTCAGGTTGCTGATCCAATTGCCGCCTAGACTGATCGACCGCACGATTAGTCAGCAGTATTCAGAAAGCCCAGACAAAGTACTGGGCTTTTTTATCGTGTCTTTTACAAGGACGAAAAAAAACGCGCCTAAGCGCGTTTTTCTTTTTACTTGGCGGAGCGGACGGGGCTCGAACCCGCGACCCCCGGCGTGACAGGCCGGTATTCTAACCAACTGAACTACCACTCCGTTTTAGAAACGTTTCTGTACTTTAGTAATTTGATGGTGGGTGCTGAGAGGCTCGAACTCCCGACCTACGCCTTGTAAGGGCGCCGCTCTACCAACTGAGCTAAGCACCCATAACTACTTGCTTAGTTCAAATTACCGTTTGCTGTGTCATCAGCAACGACAGAAACAAGATTATAGGCACAATTCTGAATCTTGTCTAGTGGTAGCAAACATTTTTCTTCAAATTGCCCTATTGACTGGTCGCCGGACCTTGAATAATCGCGACTTCAACCAATCCTTGTCGGATAGCATCTGAGAAATCACGTTCCAATTCTGGCAAAGCCTGTTCATAGGGCGCTAGCAATCGGAGTAAACCATACGCTCGGTTTCGGCCATTCACTTTCCCCATATACAGCGCCATATCAGCAAGTTGCATCGCCTTTTCCCAATTACACGCCTCTTCGGGAACGCCAGAAAATGGTAAAGATATGTAGCCCGCACTGATCGTGACCGGAATTGCATTATTCCCGACGATAACAGGCGTCGAGCCTATCGATTTCATCACTCGATCAACCAATGGCATCAACATTTCCGGCTTCGTTTTTGGCGCATAAATTAGGAATTCTTCACCACCCCAACGTAATGTCATATCAGAATCACGCACTGCACTGCGGAGGCGCTTTGCCACTTCCACAAGCACAGCATCGCCAGCTGAGTGCCCCCAACTATCATTAATATGCTTGAAATGATCAATATCCATAATCATCAAGCAATCTGGACTTTCGCCATCATCTTCGCGTCTGTCATGCTCGACATTTTCCGAGCGCACCTTCATCAAATCGAGGAAAGAGCGCCGATTATGTAGGCCTGTCAATGGATCGCGGACAGAGTGATACTCCAGCTGCTGATTGACCTCCTCTAGGCGTTCATTGGTTTGTTTCACCTTCCGATACAACATGTAAATAAAGATCCCACCCATAATGGTCAAGACCGCACCAAGTAGCGTTATGATCTGTTGTAAGCGACTATTTTTTATGTCGGCATCTTTAATTTGGTTTTCGCGCGCAAGTAATTCGATTTGTTTCTTACGCTGATCAGCATCGAATTGCTCCTGCAGAGCAGCGACAGTTTTAGAACGATCCGCTCTGAATAATTCATTGGCTATCTTTTGTTGCTCTCTCGTGTACTGTAGCGCCTCCTTGTACATCTTGGCGTGTTCATACATACGGCCAATCTCACCGACAACCGCCTCCAAATCAGCTTTATCCCCCAAATCCCTCGCTCGGTCTAGAACGGGATTCAAAAATTCCATCGCCTGTGCAATTTTCCCTTGTCCGCCCAATGCAAATCCAACATTCGCCTTTGCGTTATAAATAGAGGGTAAATCTTGAATCAACTCTGCTTTCTTCAACGCTTGGCGAGCGACCATTTCTGCACGAGTAAAACTCAATGTGCGTAAATGCAGGTCCGCAATATTACTCAGTATGAGCGCCTCTAACTTAGGGAGATTCGCCTCTTGCGCCGCATTCAAAGAACGTTCATAAGCAACCAAACACTCTGGATAACGCTTCAAGTCACAAAGTGCCATTGCTTGGTTCATACGCAAGCCTGCAATAATTTTTGGCGAATCAACCTGACTTGCGAGTACCAGGGCCTCATTCGCAACCAACAAAGTTTGCTCTGGATTTTGCATCAGCAAATACAGCGATGCCAATGCGTCGAGTCGACGAATTTTAGCGAGCGTTTTCCTCTGCGTTAGCTGATCCGTTAGACGTAATGCTTCCAGTTGATGCGAGAGGGCTTGTTCAAATTTGCTAAAAGCACGATAAATCATCGCGTAAGCTGACTCTAATCGAAGTAGATTGTCCGCGCGAGTTGAGCCTTTCAATGAAGCCGCAACTTCATTCAGTTTCGCAATGGCAGGTTCATATTTACCAGCATCCCGTAATTTGAAAGCGTCATCAATTTGCATCACCGCGACCGTTTCCTTGTCTTGACGGGCTCTTGCCAAATTCAAAATTTCCAAATTGATTTTGTCGCTTTCGGCAATATCGCCGGCGTCAAAATAAGCGGCAGACAATTCTCGCAAAACATCCAACCGCAATTGATACTCCGAATTTGGAGGCAACTCGCTGTAGAACTCCTTTAACTGTTTAAGTGCAGCCTGATTATCTTTCTCAGATAACAATTGAATCGCTTCTAAGCGAGCTTGGTCCGATTTTAAATCAGCCACACTAAGCGGGGACACAGCTAAGAAAAAAGCAAAAACGAGCGAATGGAGATTTTTAGTACGCTGGCATGCCATGTTATTACCCTAAATTGAATAAGCGTTTCAATACAACTGGGATTTCTAAACTCGAAAGGCAATCCTCGAATTTCTGAATCGACATGATCTGGCGAAACTCGAAGTTGAAAGTTGCCTCATATTAACATTGTTTTCAAGCAAGCAAATCAGTAATCAATAACCAAATACCGGTGCAATTCTCCGTCATGGGGAAGATCTTCAAAACTCACCTAAACCTGATCTGGGATATAAATTTTCGACATTGGCACCGCACTCTCCATCACAATACTCAAAGCGAGCGCTGGATCGATTAAATCCTTGCTTGCGAATAAAATTTCTTGGATCGCGACCCCAAATACCATAGGCCAATCTTGCGGTTTAGCGGAATAGCTCTGCACCAAAGGAAACAACTGGGGCCACAAGAAATTGACGTAGTTGTATGGAACTTCTTTCGCTTGGTGTGCCAGCGCCGTGCGCGGGATACCAAATGCCACACTGCCTAAAGTATCGGTGACATGCCTAAAAATGTCATGTAGATCAATCAATCGCTCAAGACCATTTTTTTGCGCCGCCCCAGACGCAAGTGACCAAACTGAATATCGACTTTCTGCTAACGGTCGATTTAATAAATCACCAAAATAATAAGTGTTCGCGTTTTGTTTACTCTGGACAACAATAAAGACTTCTTTCAGCGGTCGCCCTTGGCGCATCACAAACTCTTCACGAACGCTCATTTGGCAGGCATATCCTGCGAGTGCGCCAAGCGCGCTCAATAAGGACTCAAGGTGAATACCTTTATCCGTCGACATCGCTTGAAATAATTTCATTGCAATTTCTTTACCCCCCTTCTTCACAGGTAGCAAAGCTTCGAGGTGAGGGTCCACTACTTCACTTGAAGCAGGACGAGACTGTGATTGTTCTTCAGCGACCAGCTTGGCAGAAGTTAATTTTTTAAACAGAGATTTGAACACCAATACTCCTCGCTTTAGCACGCTAAACGCACCAATCAATGATCCACTACTACAACATAGCTTGATGATACTTGGCGATCTACTTTATTACCTAGCTGTGGTGCATCATCCTATCGCTGCACATGATTTGATGGGTGTTTTTTACTTTCTTTTACCCTATTTTTGCTATACCGAACAACAATGACTTTGCGCGTTAAGAAATGAAGCACGGATTTCACTGATCTTTAAACGCCCAAAGCTTGCTGCCAGCGAAATTCCAACATAGCACTAAGCCGGTAGTAAATATCTGTGCCGACCAAAGCCAAACCTGCCAACGCTCGACGAGCAGGCTCATCATCCCATAGTTAATGCACCAACCAACGCCTAACACGGTAAAGTATTTACTGGCTGCTTCAGCATGTGATTTTCCGCTACTAAAAGTCAAAAAATAATTCAGCACATAATTGACAATCGAACCGAGAATATATCCAATTGCTGACCCCGTTACCGCGGACGATTTCTCAAATAAAGAAAGATGCCACATAACAGCGGCATGTATACTTAAATACTGGACTGCCGTACCCGAAAGACCGACAGCGGCAAATCTAATAAATTGATATATAGCAGGCTGATTCATGCGTCGCAAATTTTGCATTAAAAATCCATTATACCTGCTGTTATGCTGACGACCTGAATAGCCAATTGATTGCGGTAAAATAGCGACGCTTCCGCTCAACGAGCGACAAACCAATAAGGAAATGGAATGAATACCGACGAGCGCTTGGTGGATTTAGAAATTCGTTTAAGCAGACAAGACGATTTGGTCGACACCTTAAATACGCAGGTCTACCAACAACAGAAGAAAATTGATGAATTAGAAAAACTCTGTGTCGCGTTGGCCAGTCGACTACGTGAACTTTCGGTCAACATCAGCCAGCGTCCATCGGTAATTGATGAGCGACCTCCACACTACTAGGAAAAATCGCTTAAAGCGTCCTTATTTTGTAATCATATCACCCAAGCACCATCACGATACACTTCGCGTCCACCCAAAAGTACTGACTCGGTAATGGCGAATACGTCCACATGATATTTTCCATCGCCCCGCTTAAAGTTTGGTTTGGCATAGATCCCGTGCTTGGCGCCAAGAGACAAATGAATTCCGCAGATGCGCTCATAAGTACCAATATCGCTAACAGTTCGCTCTCGATTAAAACTGCGATTTAATCCAAAACCCAGCTCTCTCACCCAAACAACTTGTTCGTCGGTGCGGATTTTAGCAATCACTTCGTCGAATGCTGGGGTTGAATCTTCAACACCGATCACTTGACCTCGCTCAATCACCAACGTAATCGGATGCTCAGGTTTATTCACAGAAAACGAAGTGTCTCCAAATACGAAAATTTTGACTTTGCCATGCACCGACTCCAACTCTTTTGCCTCAGTGAAAACCTCTCCGATAGGAAATTGACCACCCCAGTTTTTCATCCCCGAGTAATCACCAATATTGACCTTGGCACTCTCGAATGGGCCATCGAAAAATAATTGCACGCCCCCACTATCGACCACCCCGTTGGAAGCATCATTTATCAACTCCTGTAGACCTCTTCCTGTACCTCGGTAATAGTCCGCGTCATACGCCAGCGAATCAATATAGATGCTTGCTTCCGTGCCGACCATTCTCGCAAGGTGCGGGTGTTCAATCACTTTGAGCTCGCGTTTAAATAATTCGACTCTTACCCTGTACGCATCCATTCGAAAATTCGTTGACTGAATTAAAACGACCAGGTCTGCTGGTCGAAGCGTATTCAGGCAAGTCATCACTTGCTCAGGATTGTGTTGATCAAAGTCAAGGAAGAGCGCGTTCGGCAAGTTACGCCGATATGCTTCGGTCAGGGCTATTGATAGTTCGCAGCGCAAATCAAACACGACCACCGCTTGGTGGGTCGGCTGATATGAAAAACAAGAGCCCAAAATTTGATGGATATGCGCAGTCGCTATTTCAATAGCCGACTCAGGTAAAACGGAATTATTCATTGTAGTAGTACAATCTAACAGACAATCAAATCGAGTTTTGAATGAGAGATTGATTCAAAATGGAGGCGCAACCGCCTAAGCCTCCATTTTATCGGATAGATCAATTTATGCGCGACTAAACTTGTCCCCGCAGCCATTTTACTTCGATGGGGTCATTTCCATGCCATGTTCGCGCTGCCGATTGTGCATGCGGTCTTGCATCCTATCTCGCATATGCATGCGCATGCCGCGTTGCATACGATGATGATGCTCATCAAAAACTTTTTGTTGCTCAGGTGTCAAAACAGCGTAAAAAGTCTTTAAGGCATCGAGATGTTTTTGCAAATGTAAAACACGTTGCTGAGCATGTTCTAACATTTTTTCCATTTGCACAGGCGCAGACAAATTTTGTATTGGTGGGCGTTCTGCTTGCATTTCTTGACGCGTAGCCATTACGTCAGTAAACGCTTTCCAAGCCACTTCCTGTTGTGCTGACAATTTCAATTTATCATGTAATCGATGATGATATTTTTCCATCGCGGCTTGCATCTTCGCTCGATTTCTTTCACCGATTCTTACTGGTTCTGAGGCATTGCTACTATTTGCATGTTGTTGTGCAAAAACAGCTGTTGCGCCGATCAGGCTAAGAGCAAAGCAACTTAATAACATTGTTTTTTTGAATAGTTTCATTTTATCGACTCCTCGTTGATATGAACTTGCGTGTTTCTCGAAATATGTGCAATGCACATGAGATACATCTTGCAGGGCATTTGTAAAATATGCATGTCGTTCTGTGACATCTATGTTTCACCATGTAACTATAGGCCCCGCCCAACACTTGCATGTTTCACTTTGTTTCAATCAACCGAATTCATAACAAGTCGATACAAAAATAGCGCGAGATTTACGTGCAGCTCTCGAAAGCTTGACAGATAATGCCCATATGGACGCTCAAAATACACTTTTAATTGTTGATGATGATCGCGAAATTCGCAATCTTCTCGCCGACTATCTTGAAACACATGGCTATGCGACTTTAACCGCAAGCGATGGTAGCAATATGTGGTCTATGCTCGATAAGCAGCAGGTTGACCTTATTGTTTTGGACCTGAATCTGCCTGGCGATGATGGCTTAACGTTATGCCGCCAATTGCGCTCGAAATCTTCGACCCCTGTCATCATGCTTACTGCACGTGGAGAACCGCTTGACCGAATATTAGGGTTAGAGATGGGGGCTGATGACTACTTGCCAAAACCGTTTGAACCTCGAGAATTATTGGCCCGTATTCGCAGCGTATTGCGGCGGACACAGGCTACCGGCGACTTGGCAGAATCGAATAAACCTCAAAAGCTCAAGTTTGGCGAATGGACTGTCGATTTAATCGCACGGCATTTGATCAGCCCAGACAACCGTATTATTGCGCTATCAGGTTCCGAATATCGCTTATTAAATATCTTTCTAGAGCAACCCAACACCGTACTAAATCGCGATCAATTGCTGAATATGACACAAGGCCGGGATGCCGATCCATTTGATCGCTCCATTGATATTCAAATCAGTCGTTTGCGTCAAAAACTAGGAGAGGATGCACGTTCTCCTCAGATTATTAAAACTGTTCGGAACGGTGGCTATGTATTAACCGTCAACGTTCACTCAGAGTCTTAAATCACATCTATGAAACGCTTTGATACGGTCTCAGTTCGCATTTTTTCTGTTCTACTTTTAGGAATTTTATGTTCTGCGGCCTTGACATGGTGGCTCGCTTTTGGTGAGCGGCAAACCAGTATTAGCAACGAACGCAACTCGTATCGCACCGATCGTGCCAAGCACGCAGAACAGTTAATTCATGCAATTGACGCACTCCCTGCAGCCAACCGAGACGGCCTACTCAAAGCCATTCACCGATTTGGCCTCAAAGTCGTTCCAGTACCAACGCAAGTTCCTGCGTATGAAGCCAGCACACCTTATGGCATCGCGCTATCTGAACGCCTAAGTAAATCCTTTAAGATCATTCCCCTTCCTCCTGCGCCAGAAAACTGCTTAATGCGACTGGACGACCGCGGACCTAGTGAAGCGTGCGAGGCTTTGATTTTTGTTTTAAGTGATGGATCAGGTTTACATCAAACTATTTTTCCTGCAAGACCTCCTTCGACTCCGATACAACCTGAGACATATTTCTATCTAGCGCTTTTTCTCGCATGCATTGCTGCGCTCGCACTATTTGTCTCACGCATGACGATACGCCCCCTTCAACATTTAGCGCAGGCGGCGACCGATCTTGGGCAGGACATTAATCGCCCAGCGCTAACGGAGGGCGGTCCAAAAGAAATTCGTCAAGCTGTGAGCGCTTTCAATTTTATGCAATTACGTATCCGCGACCATATTCAGCAACGCACCCAAATGCTCGCAGCGATTACCCATGATTTACAAACTCCGCTAACCCGATTGCGCTTGCGCCTAGAAAAAGTCAACGATGTGGAATTACATGACAAGCTTGTGGGAGATCTATCCAATATGCAATTGATGGTCAAGGAGGGTTTAGATCTAGCCCGAAGCATGGATAGTAACGAAACGCTACAAGCCTTGGATATCGATTCTTTAATTGACAGTCTTTGCAGTGACGCATGCGATGCTGGACACGAAGTTTCACTCGTTGACAAATCTGGCGCTACCGTCATGGCACGGCCACAAGCACTTCGTCGTTGCATCAATAATCTTTTGGATAACGCAATTAAATATGGGAATCGCGCGCAAATTCATCTTCTCCAAAGCAATGAATTGAAGCAAAAATGGCTTCACATTTGCGTTCGCGATAATGGTCCTGGCATCCCAGCAGACCAGCAACATCGCGTGTTTGAACCATTCTTTAGAATTGAAAGCTCCCGCTCACGTGAAACTGGGGGAACGGGCTTGGGTTTAACGATTGCTCTGAATATCGCACGTCAACACAACGGAAAACTCAGCTTGACCAACCTCGACGACGGTGGCTTGGAAGTACGCTTAAGTCTTCCTATCAAGCGGTAAATTAAGGGGCTGATCATCGCTCTCTGAACGCAACAACCAGGCTGGTACTAAAGTCTACCGTTAAGTGGTGATGAGAGACCATCAAATCCAACCAAGCCATCCTAAAATCGCGCCGGTACCGAGCAACCACAATAGATGTATTTGGGTGCGCCATACAATGATTGCTGTGCTCCCGCTGAGTACATAGACGGTCCATGGGTTTGTGCTACTGGCCGCGTCAGTCGCTTGTGTACTTGCCATAATCCAACCGGTGGCAATCAATAGGCCAATCACCAACGGTGACATACCAAGTCGAAAGCTACGAACCCAAAGACTTTCTCGATTTCGATGGCTCCAATTTGCAAAACTAAATGTCAGCGTTGCACTCGGCAAAATAATTCCAACCATCGCGATCACTACACCTAATAGTCCCATCCAAACACTGCCCGTATTGACACCGACTTGCCAGCCCATCAATGCTACAAACAAGACATTCGGTCCAGGAGCTGCTTGCGCCAGCGCGACGGAGGCATTAAATTGCACATCACTCATCCAATGCTGCTGATTAACAAGGTATCGATGCATATCCGGCAATGTGGAAACAGCTCCGCCCACGGAAAGCATAGAGAGCAACATAAAATGCAAGAACAATTGTCCCCAGTCTAACCATGTTAAGTTGGTGAATAGCACAATTGAGTTCATCACTGATCCTCTACCACTTGTTGCAACTGGCGATAGACAAAAAACATACTGATCCCACCGATAACGATCAATACATAAGCCAAAGGTAGACGGAACAGGGCGATACAAATCCAAGTCAATACGCTCGCGACGACAGCAACGTAAATTCCCAGCGGATGCGTTTTCAGGGCTGGAATTAGACGCAAACCACTTGCGATAATCATTCCAGCTGCAACCGCACTCATCCCGCGCAACGCTCCTGCGACCCCTGGATGGGTGGCAATTTTTCCATACAACAAGGCAAGCAGCAGAAGAAACACAAGTGGAAAACACAGCATCCCTGCGAGGGCACTCAGCGCACCGGATAAGCCATAAAACCGATTACCGATGATCATCGCCAAGTTCACCACGTTCGGTCCAGGCATGACCTGCGCCACCGCCCATTCTTCGAGGAATTCGCTACTCGTCATCCACTTTTTTTTGTCGACTAACTCTCGCTGTACGATAGCAACAACGCCACCAAAGCCTTGCATCGCCAGGATCGTAAATGACCAAAATAGATCCCTACGCGATGTTGGTTGATTACGCGTCGCGCCTTGAGTGTTGGATGACATGGCTGTGTTTCCTACAAAGTGTAAATCGAACTAACTGAGACTGTTCGCACTACCCGCTTTATCGTACAAATCGCGCATAATTTTTAGACGCAATTTATGGAGACCATCCGCTGGCTGCATCACATAGAAAGTGGTAAGTCGTCCAGTTTCTCCTGGGCTAGAGGCTCGTTTAATGGCATCGAAAATTCGACGGTCTGCTGACATACCATCGGAATCACCCGACAAAGGAATGCACCAAAGTCCCAAAATCGGTGTGTACTCTAGCTTATCCAGCATCAGACTATTTGGATCGACCCATCCGCCAAATTTTTTCTCAAAAAATCCACGCCCCGGCCCAATCGATTCCCAGGTATCGGGGCAAATCGGAACTTGTGACTCTGGATGAACGAAGTAGCGTAAACTAAAAGCCCAAGCTTTCCCTTCTATTGCCTCCAATAGACTGCTCAAATGATTGTTCGACCACCAATTATCGTCGTCCAAATAAGCAACGTAACGTGCGTTTGCCAATAGACTTAAGCTGGCTCGCAAACTCCCCCCATCGCGCGCAAGATGCACGCCACCATGACGTACTGATGTCGAATAACCGGGATAAAATAAATTGACAGTCACATTGGGTGGAATGCGTTTCAATACGTCAAAAAGCTCATCACAGTCACCTGCAATCGCATCGAGCCCGATAAGCAACTGAATACGGCCAACACCAATTTGATTGAAAACGGATTGAACTGCTCGCCCCACACTAGCACGACCAATTGAAGGCATCACGACGGCAACTTGATAAGGGGACTGGGGATCTTGATTAGCGCCATACACGTACCATCCTGGCGCCAGCTGTGATTCTGATTTTCGCATCGAATTCCTGATTGAAGACGGGCATGCACAATGATGCCCACAACCAAGATTTTAACGGAGTTCGCAAAGCTAAACTTGCGAAGCCCAACCAAATTGAGTACGAAATAAACAAACGGAAATGCATTGGGATTGAACGATGCAATAAATAATAATCTTATTCACACCAATACACTGAGAGCCTACCAGAATTGAGAATCGAGAACGCTGAGCTTGCGCCTCAATGTTCTCCTCACGTACCTTTATGATGTTGGCGTATCCTTTCACGCCATTCACCTATTGCAGCCAACGCAGCTTGGAATTCGCGCTCGATCAGATCTGCTTCCAGTGTTGTAATCACTCTATCCATCATCGCAGCGGAGACAGCTTCAGCAGCATTCCCAACTTGGCTCATTACTCGACAAACAGTTTGTGACAAATCATCATCCGTAAATTCTTGAGGCTCTGGCACGACAAATCCAGCCATGCCATGTCGAGCGAGCATGGCATGCAATGGCAATAGAGCATCTTTCACCCCGGCCTCATGGCATAGACTGATAATTTCTGAGGTTTCTTCAAACGAGGGATAGTGCGTTTCAATACCGGGGGCCAGCTTATTTCTCAAGACATTCACAGACATTTTCATACGCACCGCCAATGCATCCAAGCCGCCTGGATAAGCCCTTGCTACTTTGTATAATGCATCATGCTGATTCATATCGGAATAACGGCGCGTCATAATCTTATTTCTTTCAAAAAATCCTGTTTAAACCTACCCATTTTGTGAGTCACATTGTAACGAATTCATATAGAAACGACCATAGAATTCAACTATTCTCACTTATAGCGCAATGCGCTGCGCCAACAAGCCCAACCAACGATCACTTCCTTCGCCGTCGCTTACCACCAAAGCGAAATCAGTAATTGTCCTAGCAGCACGTTCCAATAGTTGGATATCTGCCTCATGTTGCCGAGCGACATGCGGATCTTCAAGAAACACGATGCGTCGAATTTTCTTTTCCAAAACCAGTTCCGCAATTTGCGCATCCCCCCCCATCGGACCTGACAGAAAAGGTTTGACCCAGTTCCGACCAGCCTCCTCACCTTTTATCTTCTGCGCCAGCTGATTTAACAATGACCCTGTCGTTCCAGTCGCATAGCGATGTGCAAACTGATCAAGCAACCCAAAGTGTTTTTCTGCAATCTGCAACATATTATGTTTCAGTGCATCATGCGCGATTAAAGCAATGCTTTCCTTTCCCAGATCATAGGCTTCACTTTCCAAGGGTTGAATTAGGTTTCCACGAGAAACCGCCTCTAATTCGAGCCACTCGCAGGCTGCCGCCAAAGTGGCCAGAAATGGCTTACGGTGTATGACACATTGGCGCTTTAGTGCCAATGCTTCAGGGAAAATCGAAGAGTGATCAACCGGATCGATCAAGTAAATAACCGCATCGACCGAATTATGTTCTTCCGAGTTAACAACATGTGCGACCAATTTCATCAAGCCACCATCGCGACCATAAGGAAAGCGAACATGTGGAGCGCAAATATGATCAAGTTGATGGGCGTAGATGGCATCTAGAGTGCGGCCAACAACGACCCATTCAATATCCAATGCGTCTATCGACTGCGCAGCTCGTTGAAATAATTGCACAAGGGCTGAATCAGGTGCATCCTGATGGGCACGATTCGCAATCAAACCAATACGCAGCCGCTGTTTTTGAGCAGGATTTGAAGACATGTTCATAGAAATATTGGTTGGAAATAAGATGTTGAAAGAAGTTGCTGTAGTGCGTCGTTAAAAACGTTCCGCACTTTCTCGATTGAACGCTTCGCACCAGCTCGGGAGCGCATCTCCCAGCATAGGCTGCGCAAAATAGTATCCTTGAATTTCGTCACAGCCCATCAGCCGCAGAGCGTTCAAGGTATTTTCTTGCTCGACACCTTCCGCAACCACAGACAAGCCAAAATTATGCGCTAAACCAATAATGCTTTGCACGATTTGCTTGTCTTGCTGTGAGCTGATCATTCCTTGTACAAATACGCGGTCAATTTTCAATTCATCAATCGGAAAACGTCGCAAATAGGCAAGTGAGGAATAACCTGTCCCAAAATCATCAATCGACAAGCGAAAGCCTAAGTTCTTTAATTCAAAAAGTAAGGCTGTCGTATGTTCGATGTCATGAATAAAGGCACTCTCAGTGACCTCTAAGCCAACCGCACTAGCAGGCAAATTCCATACTTTCAGCGAGCGCTCCAATACTTTTGGCAACTGTTCGAAAGCGAGCAAACGCGCTGACAGGTTAATCCAAACAACAACTTGCAAACCCAAGGACTGCCATTCTGCCGCCTGTTGTAAGACCTTGTTCACGACTTGCATAGTCAATTGTTCGATCAGGCCATATTGCTCAGCCGTGTCGATCAGCAGATTTGTTGCAACGGACTGCGCATGATTCGTGGGCCAACGCACCAAGGCCTCGACCGACTTGATTGACTTGGAACGCAAATCGACTTTGGGCTGATATCGCATTTCTAATGCGTTCTCATCCAATACTTGTTGAATCGCACGAGGCAGGTCGTCTGGACTTGTTCTCTGGTCTCGGCGTATCGACGCAAGTTCAAAACGGGTGTTGTTTAGTTGCGCATTCTTGTGGGCTTGATCAGCAATACGCATGAGGTCTTGCGCATTCTGCGCATGCAAAGTAGCACAGGCAATGCCTATTTCCGGCTGAAAAAATACAGTGTGGGATTCAATCTTCAATGGCGTACTTAACGCTGAAAGCAATCGATGACATGCTAGTACAGCGAGCGCCTCGGAGCTCAACTGCGGCAGAATAAACCAACATTCATTTTCACTCGCGAAAACGAATCGATCTTTTGCCCGTAAGCTCGCCTTCAGACTATCGTAAAAATGTGCACGAACTATGCCTGAATACTGTGAAGACAGTAATGCCTGCAGTCGGTCACTTCGCTGTAAGGACATGATCAATACCGCAACAAGATGATGCTCATCAGCGATTTGAATCTCAGCTTCAAGCATCGCCATGAACTCTTCCAAGCTCTGCAGTAATTGCGATTGGGGAGCAATTGCTGTCTGGGTATTTCCTGTAATTGCCATCAATTGCGTTTCCTTCGTTTTTAACTCAAGCAGTGTTGCACTTCGCAACAAATTCACGCGTCACGTGATTTTACGCACGATAAAAATCATGACATATCAAGCCATATGCACCATCGGGCAATCCTCTAAGGATGCTAATACGCTCGGCATCTTCGACTAAATCCTGGCGCATCAAGTCGAACATCATGGGTTTTTCTAAAAGATTTTTGTCAGCTTTCGTCAATATTAAAACCTTCGGATCGAGACGCCGGACTTTGTTATGCTCCAGTACAATCGCAACCTCGCCCGTCGTTAGTTGAATCAAACTACCCACTGGAAAAATTCCAATCGCTTGCACAAATTCTTCGACTAATGGTGCATGCAATTGCCCTTCGGCCATCCTAAACAACTCTTTCATTGCATCAAAAGAAGAACGTGTCTCACCATATGGTCGTGCGGAAGTCATCGCAGCAAAACTATCCGCAATTGCCGCCATTCGTCCAAAAATACTAATCTCCGCACCCGCTAAGCCACGTGGATAACCACTGCCATCCATTCGTTCGTGATGCTGATTAATTCCAAGTTTGACATTAGGGCTAAGCGGTTCTTGTGCTTCGAGCAAGTTGATACTAGCATCCACATGTTTCTGAATAATAGACGCTTCGGCGGGGGATAGTCGACTAGGTTTGGCGAGCAAACCCTCTGGCATCTCAAGTTTTCCAATATCTAACAAAAGGCCGATAAAACCCAACTCAACCAATTGCTCTTTAGAAAATCCAATATGGCGTCCAAGTGTCAGCATATACACCGATACTTTCAATGCATGCGACACCACCATCATGTTTTCTGAACGCATTCTTAACAGCCACATCATCGCAGATGGATTAGAAATCACACTATCGGTCAATAGCTGAACCGTCGGTAATACTTCCTTCAACTCTAACGATTGCATGTTTCTTAAATCTTGATGCAACTTATCGATCAGCGCACCGGCTCTTTCGACTACTTCACGCGCCCGAACCAATTCATCACGCATACTTCGCTGATCGTGGTAGTGAACTAAGTGGAGCTCTTCAGGGATGTACTCTGGTCGACGCGAACGAAGTTTATTCTGCTTGCGCCGGCTCCAAAGTGAGTGATGCGCGTGTCGCCCATCTTCACTCCACTTAAGCCAACGAGCCCACCAACTTAAATCAGCAAGGCTCGCATCGCGAGGCTCCATACCTTGCATCATTGCAGCGAACCGCCTAGTGACACCAATTTGCGTCTTACTGATGACCTGTACTGGCGTGTCAATCGTTTGCTCGAATGATTCTTGCTCAAAACGACCTAATTCACTATGCGCGTGAGCAATCACCTTACTTCTATGCTGGTGAACTGTTTTTTTGGGGTGATGTCGTAAGCGACGCGCTGCCGCATAATCAGTTTTGATGAATTTTTTATGCAACCACCCAACCACACGTTCAAGATTCGATTGTTGTTCTGCATCTTTTGGAGCACGATCCAATGATTTTCGGGAATTCGTGGCACCATGCGAAACTGGCGGCGACTCATATAAAAGATCGACTGGTAAATGGACCAATGCATGCTCGTTGCTTCGTCGAGGATCAATCACCAATTCTTTTACTAAGCCTTGCAAAGTCGTCAAATCCAGCGCCTCATTGAGCAAAAAGCCTTGCAGCATGAACGGTGTCTGTACCCACGGCCTATCTAATTCAATGATGAACATTCCTAAACGCAAATCATCAATTCGAATACGTAGTGCTTCACATAATTGATGCGTTTTATAAGCCACAGCGGTTCACTTTTTGAAATAGAATGCAACTTCCGCGTCTGCGGTTGCTATAGTTTTAGATATACAGCTTATCATAACGACTTTCTCGACAACAGCGGTGAATGGACGAAAAAAAAACCCGCATTTTGCGGGTTTTTTCCTACACAATCCGTGACTTTATTTCGACTCGGACTTTTCATCTAATGCTGGCAAAATTTGAACATTTAATCGACTCAATTTGTCAGCACCACGATACAAACGATGATTTGCCTTAACGAAATCGCTGTCCTTTGCATCGTAGATATTCTCAACAAATTTTTGTGGATTGCGATCAATGAAAGGAAACCAGCTCGACTGCACTTGAATCATAATTCTGTGGCCTCGTTGAAAAGTGTGCATCACATCATTGATCGCAAATTTAACTTGATGAATTTGATTGGGCTCCATTGCTTGCGGCTTTTCAAAACTATCTCGAAAACGTGCACGGAAAGGTTCTCCACGCACCAATGTCTGTTGCGCCCCACGATTGACTTCACCGACTGCTGTTTCCATCTTATTTGGATTAACATCAATCAATTTAACCACGAAGTCCGCATCGCTTCCCGTCGTACTAACAAACAATGATGCTTCGAGTGGGCCGGCAAACGTAATATCACGTTCCAAAATCTCAGACTGATAGGTCAATACATCCGGTCTACTGCTCGCAAAACGCTGATCCATCGCTACATATTGATTGCTCCAACGATTTCCGATTTCCGTCGTGTACGGTACAGGCTTAGCTGGATCACTGACATACTCATCAAAACTCAAATTTGCATCCTTCGGTGCGGCAAACCCAAGTTTTCCATTTTCTTGGAAATACAATGACTTAGTATGCGTATTCGCAGGCGGCCAACTGTCAAAGTTACGCCAACGATTTGCTCCTGTTTCAAAAACCCAAGCCTCTGGAATGGAAGGCTTATCCCCGCCTTTTAAATGATGCTTAAAGAAAGCAAATTCGATAGGCTGATAGGTCAATGAAGTTTTGAAGCCAAAATTCGCATCACCAATCTTTTCACCGCTCGTATTGGTCCAGCCTCCGTGCACCCAAGGCCCTATAACCAAGGTATTGGTAATTCCTGGATTATTTTTTTCAATTGCTTTATAGGTCTGAAGCGGACCATATAAATCCTCGGTGTCATACCACCCACCCACCGTCAGTACCGCTGCTTTTATATTCTTCAAATGCGGTAAAAGATTCTTTGCTTGCCAATAGCTATCGTAATTAGGATGGGCCATGAGCTCATTCCAAAATGGAATTTCGCCCTTAAAGTATCGCGTATTTGCGTTCGCCAAAGATCCCATTTCTAAAAAGAATTGATATGCGTCAGGTACTCCCCAATCAAACCCACGATCTGTATTCACGTCTGTTGGTGATGGTCGAGGTTTGCCAAATCCACTGAAGAAACTAAATGCCAATTGCACATTGAATGCGCCGTTCCTATGCATATCATCGCCGCGAAACCAATCAGCGATCGGTGCTTGAGGCGACACGGCTTTTAACGAGGGATGCGAATCGATGGCACCTGCAGAGGTATAAAATCCTGGATAGGAAATACCCCACTGTCCAAATTTACCATTGTTATTGGGGATATTTTTCAACATCCACTCGATACTATCGAAAGTATCACTACTTTCATCAACATCAAGTTTACTCAATTTTTTATCAATATGTGGGCGCATATTGACAAACTCTCCCTCTGACATATTCTTCCCACGAACATCTTGGAAAGCGAAGATGAAACCTTCTCTTTCATATTCCGCGGTTGGGCCAAGCTTCGTTTTATATTTATCCGTTCCATATGGCGCGACTGTGTAGGGCGTACGAACGAGTAACACCGGATAGGTCTTCTTGGCGCTAGCGTCATTCGGAACGTAAATTGAAGTAAACAATAATTTGCCGTCTCTGACCGGAATTCGATACTCATACTTTGTATAATGTCGACGAATATACTCAGCACGTTGAGTTGCGCTTTCTTTGTCATCAAGACTCACATTGGCTGCGTGGCTCGCGATTGTATTAGCACTGTTTGCGGATGCCGCAGATGCAAAATAGACATTTGCAATACTCAGTCCCAGCGCTGCGCAAACAAGCCCTACCCTAAGTCGACTAGGTTGACGAAGATACATAAAATTGGCCTTTCAATGAATGAATTAGGATTTCTAATGCGATTTTCAAACAAAAATACCTAATTCTGACAACTAAGTAGCGTGAATAGTTCACAACTGGAATCAAGTAGACCAACTCAACATCGAAAACACCGTAGTCCACATAAAGTAGGATTTACGCACTTCGTCTATTCAGCATTAAAGTCGAAACCAGGGATATCCGCCTCCACTTGAACGACCGATCCCGCGCCTTGCTGGCGAGCCCGTTTTAGTGCTTCACTTGCGCGCTCAAGAACCACTTCAGCTTGATCCCCCGGCGCATTGGCAGTTAGGCCAGTACAAAAACCCACATGCAACGATGTCGCGACCGCTTGCCAGTCAAAGTCTTGCAGGCGGTTTTTTAAACGCCGAATCGCAATTTGACTTTGGTCTAACCAAGTTGTCGGCATAACAATTGCGAACTCAGTTGCTCCAATTCGGCCAAAGGAATCCAAGCTTCGCAACAATTGCGTCGCTTCGCTAGTAATCACCTGCAATATTCGCTTCGTCACATCCTGCCCAAATTGCTCCATGATTTCGGGTAAGTCATCTACACTAATAATGGCTACAGTAAACGTATGCCCTGTACGTCGCGAACGCTGTAATTCGGCCTCGAGGCGCTCAATTAACGTATTGCGATTTAGCGCTCCAGTCAGATGATCGTGCGTCACCAAGGTTTGTAGTTGTGCCATGACGGCTTCTAGTTTGGGCAAAACATCTTCGCGGCTATTTCCTCCTTTTATTTGAGCGATAGCTTCAAGCAATTGCTGTTGCGCAAAGGGGATAGTTTGACGAGTTTTTTTTGACATGGATAAGTCGATCTACAAAAGAGACATCACAAGTATCATTTCGTTTTATTGCTGCATCTCGACTTGCAAAAGTCTTTCGAGATATTTGGGCTTACAATACCTACTTTAAGAAGGTTCAGCAAGTTCCCATGCCGTTTCCATCATCGACGTCTCCACTACAAGCAATCAATTCACCGCTGTTTCCTGAGGTGCAGCTATGGATAAAGCGAGATGACTTATTGCATCCAAACGTTTCAGGAAACAAATTTCGCAAACTGAAATATATTCTCCGCGATGCCATCGCAACACAAGCGACCCTCGTATCCATGGGCGGAGCGTGGTCAAATCACTTACATGCGCTGGCGCACGCTGCAAAAATGAGCGGGCTAAATTCTGTTGGCTTAATCAGAGGGCTATATTCAGAGAGCGAGCCACGCAACCCCACCCTAGCAGACTGCGCTCAACTAGGAATGGAACTACGTTTCGTCTCCCGTGAGGACTATCGTCAACTACGCGTTGATAACAACTATTGGCAAAATTTTGTCGAAAATGATCAGAACATGCTCTGGATACCAGAGGGTGGTCGATGTGTTGAAGGTATACAAGGAATGGCAGAATTGATCGAAGAATTACCTTTCCATCCTGACCTTATTTTGACGGCTTGCGGATCTGGAACCAGCATGACTGGACTTATCGCGGGCATGCGGGGACACGGCGTCATCATCGGCATCTGCGCAGTCCAAAATGCGCAGTATCTAGAAGAAGATGTCCGTTTATTGCTTGAGCAAGCTGGTTACCCTGCCTACTTAAATTATCAAATTCTGCATGAATTCACGTATGGTGGTTTTGGCAAAATTACCGAAGAACTCAAAACTTTCTGCCGCGAATTCACACAACAAACCGGGATTCCAACTGACCCAATGTATACCGGAAAACTTTTTTATGCCGTGCATCAACTTTGTATCAAGGGACAATTGCCCAAAGGGCAAAACATCGTGGCCGTCCACTCAGGAGGTCTACAAGGCTCACGCGGCATTCCAAATTGGAACGAAAAATAGCTTAATTGGATGGCATCCCTGCCGACTCTTTAAGTAATTCGAGTATCCAATACGATTTAATAGCGATGCTCATCAACTAGATGCTTATTAAAACTGTATTTACTCCCCCCTTGTAAAATATCGACCAGCTTCTTTGGATTCGCAGCTGAAATAAAGACATCTGCGACACCATCTTTAACGCGAAATTTCGTTGCTGGACTCAAAATTCCATTGGGCTTTAACATAAGATGGCGGATTATCCGATTTTTTTCGCTACACAATAGGAAATGGTTCTCTTTACGAAAATTGGCAAGCGGAATATTCAACCACCACCCCTCGTCATTGACATATCTGACTATCTGCGAGAATTGCGTGTTTCCCTCATTGAGTACATTAGCCCTTAAGGACTCATTTGCAATGTAAATCGCCTCAGATTTATTCATATAGCCTTTGAAAGTATAAAAAAAAGGGCGAATCTGATTCGCCCTTTTTATCAATGTTGACTTGGTTTATTTACCCCAGTACGACAAATATTTAGCTCGAAAATCGTTTGATGGATCAAACACGTCTTTCGGTCCACCGTCGTAATTGATATTTTGAAGCGTCACTAAGTGTAAGGGCGAATTGTATCCGCTTGGTGCGACTTTGGACATCGCTCGATTGAGCTCATCAACTAATTGCCAACCATGTAAAAACAAAGGTTCAGGCACAGAACCAATTTGCAAATCACTCTTGCGAATACGCTTATAGGCAGTTGATGAGCCATCACCGGCGGAAATACCACGTAATTTATTACCCGAAACCATAGACTCAATTTCGGGCTTATCTAACATATCAAAATAAATGTCATTCACCGCAATAACGTGAGTCCACTTAGCACCATGACGCTTTACTAAGCCCTCAATCAGGGCAGGAAATTTCTTCCGCGTTTCCGCGAGCGGCAAGTCCTCTACACTCAAGATCCGGCAAGCTTCGCATTGACGCAAGACTTCCACGATCGCTCCAGATTTGGTTGCCATGTAAGGTGTCGAAGTGTCTGTAAACACAACAATACCGGCTTTGCTATTTGACTCCGCCGCTCCAAACAAGGCGGCGATTTGCGCGGCTTCTTTTGGATCCGTTGTAATGTTAGTAAAGAGTCCCGGAACGGCGCCCGCCTTAAAACTAGCATGCCAACCGACCACTGGAACTTTTGCATCGGCAGCTGCCGCCAAACCCTTTGTTTGGCTAGCTGCGTCAACGCCTGCTAATACGATCCCTTGCGGCTTCATTTCTAGGGCTTGCTTTACGACACCTGCGCCTTGATTACATTGGCCACGGCAGTCGAGTGGCAAGACTTGCCACCCTGTACCGACAGCAGCCTCTTTCATACCAGTGAACACCCCATAGGTTCCCGCATCACTCATATCGTGTGCGATAAAAATAATTTTCTTATCTTTCGCCAATTGAGGTCCCGATGTTGGGCCATCCCATTTAGACTTAAGTGCTGAAGCTTTTGCAACTTTAGCGTTGGCGGCGCTCATAAACTGCATTGAATTTTGCTGCGCGTGTGCCCCACTCATGAAACAAGACACAAACAACATGACGAGTAATCTTTTACTGTGCAAAGTAATCATAAATCCAGATCAATTGGGCGTTGAAAAAAGGTGCCAAACTCCACCCAATGACGCCTCACTAAACAGCGAAAATGAATAGAATTTAACAAACGCACAAAGATTATCGCAGAAAGACTATGAGTGCAATTACGCGATTCAAAACTCAAGCATCTTCCTTAAGAACTGTATGCTTTTGACTGCAAATGAGATTTTTGCGTACCGAATTTCGTCAACGAGAAAAGTACCGGTATCAAAATAGCAAACCTCGGTATTGCCCAATTTTTCGTTGACAGAAAAAAGCGCCACTCTATTTTTCGTTATTTTCTGCCGCGATCGGCTTCGGGTTGGCTTGGTTCGAGACAGCCGATGATGCCACCATGGCTGAATCGCTTGGGGTTGTTTGCATCTTCGGCGTTGCATCTGGCGGTACAGCGTGTCCACGAATCACCGCAGTAAGAATAATGCTGAACACACAACCAAACACCAACAATACACTACCAAATTTCAATAGACTTTTCATATTGCACTCCAATTCGTTTGCGATCTACTTATCTTAATTGCGGTGTTCGAACAGTCCAGCGCAACAGACTCACATTCCATTTCAAATAGCGTCCAAATCCAAGGACTGTCCACTTTGTCATCCATAAACACAATAAAAGCAAAGCCGTGCCACTCAACAACAGCACCAAGCCTAAAATCGAATGCTTTGCGGTCATTTTATTTTTTATGCTTATGGTCTTTGCACGCTTATCGAAATGACTCTGTGCACCGGCAATCGTCACATTGTCGTCAACCATACGGTGTATTCCTTTATCTACCTCAATACCAAACTCAGTGATATCCAGATTGACCACTCGGTCATGCTGCTGCAATTGATAGTTGTGCGCACTCCCTTTGTGAAAATGATGTGAGCCGGGAAGCTGAAACACCATATCTTGAACGCCAGAAATACTGACGGCCAAAACTACGATACCCGCGCCATACATCACCATTGAGCCTAAATAAGCGACAAACAGAAAAGCACCGTAAATGAATCCTGGTATGAGCATAAAGAAATTAAATACGACGAGTCCCATCGCCGCGACCAATAAGGTCAAGAGATTTCCGAATGAAAAATCGCTCCGAAGATGCTGAAAACGTACACTTGCGCGTTTTTGCGCCGCGACGATGCGCGGATTAGGAAGTAACTTGCACACATCGGCCTCTGATTTTCCGGCATCCAAACCAGAAGCAAACTGCATCTCGTAGTCGTTGATGGTCTGACTGACCAAGTCATTTGGTAAGCCTTGTAACTCTTGACGAAGTGTATTGATGTATTCTGTCTTATTCATGTCCCCCACCTTTTCCCTTATCTATTCAACTTTTAGCAAGTCCGTATTGGGAATATAAACAAGAACGTCAGCGAATAACACCATCCAGCGACACGCCGTCAATTTGGGGGGATAAAGAGTCAAATCTAGCGATGAATGCGTTCCTAGTTCTTTCTATGTGAAGAAATCAGACAAGACTTCTACGCGGATTTTGTAGACGCAAAATAGGATTTTACATAGTCTTTCAAACGGGCATGGTCTGCCTCAGAACAAAATAGACCTAGCTTTGTTCGACGCCATAAAATGTCATCTGCGGTTGTCGCAAATTCGTTTTTGACCAAATAGTCGATTTCCCGTGTGAAGAGATTTGGTACCAACTCCGGGCCAAGGGCCTCTTCATCGAGACACCCCTCCAGAATCACATGAATCCTACTGCCGTAAGCCTGTGCCATGCGCTGAATAGTCGCACGATTTACAAAGTTGTAGCGCAAGACGCAGTCAGCAACAAAAGCGTCGCGATGCAATACATTGTCTCGACTCGGAAAAGTGGTAGATAAGTCCCCCCCAGGTAGAAGCTCTTTGGAGGTCCAATCTGGTCGGGAATTGTGAAAGTGAGCACTCAGCAAATGAAAAACATCCTCGGCTAAGCGACGATAAGTGGTTATTTTTCCGCCAAAAACATGGACAATTGGCGCGCCATGATCGACAAGATGAAGATGGTAATCGCGAGTAATTGCCTTCGCGTCATCGTTCCCATCATCAACCAAAGGTCGCACCCCAGCATAGCTTGAGACGACATCCCGCGCCGAAATTTGGGTCTCAAAATATTGGTTGCTCAATTCACATAGATAGTTGA
The DNA here is from genome assembly GCF_018139545.1 of Affinundibacterium fentianense. Classification (GTDB taxonomy): domain Bacteria; phylum Pseudomonadota; class Gammaproteobacteria; order Burkholderiales; family Burkholderiaceae_D; genus Undibacterium; species Undibacterium fentianense. Next base: position 175,773 of record NZ_JAGSPJ010000008.1, read on the forward strand.
TCTCAGCATCTGTAATTGCTATTTGGTTTAGGTCTCCCTCATACTCCAGATCGGTTGTTCCAATTAATGTGAATTGATCTTGGAATGGAAGGGCAAAAACAATCCGACCGTCAGGATGTTGAAATAAATATGCGTCCGTGCCCGAATAAAGCTTTTTGACAATAAGATGGCTACCTTTTACCAATCGCAATTTAGTAGTTAGACCTGACTCCGCTAAATTTTGAATTTGACCAGCCCAAGCACCACCAGCATTAACGACCGCGCGAGCAACGACCTTGATTACCTGTGTCTCTGAGTTGCATCTTGACTCAAGCTTTGCTTCCCACCTCCCATCAACTTGATTCAAGGCGGTACATTCAATACGAGAAAACAATCGTGCCCCGCGCTCTTTTGCATCAACTGCATTTAGAACAACTAAACGAGCATCATCAACCCAAGCATCCGTGTATCTAAATCCGTGCTTGAGATATTTTTGCAAACCTTGGCCACTTTTATCTGTCGAGAAATGAATACTTCGCGCTGCTTGGAGCAATTCACGAGGCGCAAGATGGTCATAAACCAGCAAGGCTAGCCGCAATAGCCAGCGTGGACGCAGTCCTTTTCGGTGAGGCATTACAAAATTCAGCGGGGTAATCAAGTGCGGGGCAATTTTGAGCAGCGCTTCCCTCTCTAGCAATGCTTTACGCACTAAACCAAACTCGTAAAACTCCAAATAGCGCAAACCACCATGTATTAGTTTCGATGAGGCTGAAGAAGTATGTGAAGCAAAATCATCCTTCTCACACAAGATCACCGATAAGCCCCTACCTGCAGCATCTCGCGCAACCCCAGTGCCATTGATGCCACCACCAATAACCAGCAGATCACATTCGACTATAGACTCGGGATTATTCATAAACTATTTGCATTCTATTGACGCAGATCAAAATTTAGGGGGGCTGTAATATTTCGCTCTGACATTCGTGGGAGTATTTCTCAATAACACTACTCTAAATGCAAACGATTGTATGCAGCCTAACGAGTTTGATTTGTTCTATTACAACGCACACAAATTATGTAAAGATATTTTGCACATTAGGGAAAATATTGATTGTCAATTTTGATCAAAGTTGATAGTTTATTAGGTGACGCGATAAATATATGAGGAATAGCAGCAAGTAAATTTAGTAACATAACTACAACCGCAAGAGGAGACACAATATGGGTAACCCAAATGTTGCATCAGAAGGTATGACTAAAGAGGAGCGCAAAGTTATCTTTGCATCATCTTTGGGAACGGTTTTTGAATGGTATGACTTCTATCTGTACGGCACACTCGCCGCGATCATCGGTAAAAAATTCTTTACCGCACTCGATCCAAACTCACAAATGATTTTCTCGTTGCTCGCATTCGCTGCGGGCTTCATCGTTCGTCCATTCGGTGCCTTAGTCTTTGGTCGCCTTGGGGATATGATAGGTCGAAAATATACCTTCTTAGTAACGATTGTTATTATGGGCGGCTCCACATTTATTGTGGGCTGTTTACCAGGCTACGAAGTCATAGGCATTGCCGCACCGGTATTGTTAATTGGCTTGCGTATGCTGCAAGGCTTAGCACTCGGTGGTGAGTATGGTGGTGCAGCGACTTATGTTGCCGAGCATTCGCCAGCAAACAAACGTGGCTTCTTTACATCATGGATTCAAACAACAGCGACCTTGGGACTATTTTTGTCCTTGTTAGTCATCCTTGGTGCTCGCACAGCAGTTGGCGAAGAACAATTTGCTGATTGGGGCTGGCGTATTCCATTCTGGGTTTCAGCAATCTTGCTGATTATCTCAATCTGGATTCGTATGTCGATGAATGAATCCCCAGCGTTCGCGAAAATGAAATCCGAAGGCAAAGTTTCTAAAGCGCCATTGACTGAATCCTTTGGCAAATGGGGTAATCTAAAAATTGTTATCTTAGCTTTAGTTGGTTTAACTGCTGGTCAAGCGGTAGTTTGGTACACAGGTCAATTCTATGCGTTATTCTTCCTGACCAATACATTAAAAGTCGACAACGCAACCGCGAACTTGATGATTGCCGCATCGTTGATTATCGGAACACCATTCTTCGTTATTTTTGGTGCGCTTTCCGACAAAATCGGCCGTAAGCCGATCATTATGGCGGGCTGCTTAATTGCTGCTTTGACTTACTTCCCATTGTTTAAAGCACTGACTGAGGCTGCCAATCCAGCGTTAGCAGCAGCACAAGCAGCAAACAAAATTGTGGTCACAGCAGATCCAAAAGAATGTTCATTCCAATTCAATCCGACTGGCACGAAAAAATTCACCAGCTCTTGTGACATAGCAAAACAAGTTTTGGCTGCCAACTCAGCTAGCTATGAGACGGTCGAAGGGCAAGGTCCTGCAACGATTTCCATCGGTGCAACTGTCATTGAGTCTTACTCTGCGACAGGCATGGCACCAGCCGATGCTAAAGCAAAAGACACAGCATTTAAAAAGTCGGTTGTTGACGCATTGCGTGCAGCTGGCTATCCAGCCAAAGCTGACCCTGCTGGCGTGAACAAGCCAATGATCGTTTTGATTTTGTCCATCCTTGTAATCTATGTCACCATGGTTTATGGTCCTATCGCTGCTATGCTCGTTGAAATGTTCCCAACGCGTATCCGCTACACTTCAATGTCTTTACCATATCATATTGGTAACGGTTGGTTTGGCGGCTTGTTACCTGCTACCGGTGTTGCGATTGTTGCGCAAACAGGCAATATGTATAACGGCCTGTGGTATCCAATCATTGTGGCGGCAGCAACTTTCGTCATTGGTATGTTATTCGTTAAAGAAACCAAAGACGTCGATATTTATGCTAACGACTAAGATCACAATCTAGTTCAATAGAAACGCTCGTCGATACATGACGAGCGTTTTTTTTGTTCCCTGTGATAGCGTGGACAGGTCTAAAAAAAATATATCGACAAGTCACATTATTTTTGGGCAGAATGTATTCGATTCATTTATAGTCTATTCTATTAAAAAAAATAAGTTTTTAAATAAACATGCTCAATAGTTAGGGGAGAATATTCAGCATTACCGGAGTCTCTATGAGTAAAATTTATTACGATAAGACAGCAAAGGGTAAAGAAGAGATCAGCACCCGAAGCTACCACCTCAGCGCAAAACTTAGACCACTACTAGTGATCATTGATGGTAAACATACCGAGGAGGAAATATTAAGAAGTGTTCAAGGACTAGGCCTTGGTAAAGAACATATCGAACAACTGCTCAAAGATGCTTTTATCGCACCGCGCGTACTGGTAGCGGATGCCGAAGCGACGAAAATATCAACGACAATCGCAACAAACCCTGTAGTCCCACAAGCTGCAATTGAAGTAAATCCACAAGCCAGACTACTCGCATTGCGAAGCTTCTTCAATGAAACTGTAAAAAGTACTTTGGGCCTGAGGGGCTTTGGCTTGCAATTGAAAGTAGAACGCGCTGGGACATTGGAAGACTTTGTTCAGTTAAGAGAGGCCTATCTTGATGCAGTTGAAAAAGCAAAAGGCCACGAGATGGCACGCAGTCTTGGCGCTCGCTTAGATGAAATTCTATACAAAGACCATTTTGAATGACAATTGGACAGAAAACGTAAAAAAAAGGGGGGGTGAAATACCCCCGAAAACTTAATGCTCCAACATAAACTCAAGATACAAATCACGAGCGAGTTTGGTAATCTCTCCGATTGGTAAGTCATGTTGCTCATATCTTGTACATGGCATCACTTTGCCGTAATTTCCAGTATTGAAAATTTCCTTCGCTAGACTCAATTCAATAGGTTTGACGCTGCGTTGCTCGACTTGGATACCTTTTTCCGCCAATAAATTGATCACGCGCGCTCGAGTAATTCCAGCCAAGAAACTGCCGTTCGCAATAGGAGTCACAACTTGGCCAGACTCTGACACAAAAAACAAGTTAGCAGTCGCAAATTCAGCGACGTGACCGTCTGCATCGCAAACAACTGCATTGTCAAATCCACGCTGCTTCGCGTCTCGCAACGCACGAGTTGTGTTTGGATACAAACAGGACGCTTTCGCATCTGTTGGCGCCATTGACGGTTTGGGTCGAATTTGTGCTGAAAGACAGGAAGAAAATCCTTGAAAGGCCGGCAAAGGTGCATCAAATAAAGTTAGGGCAAATCCTGAGGTGGTTGGAATTAATAAACCATCCTTCCCAAAAATCAAAGGCCGGATATAGAGTTCTGCATCCGTAGGAAACTTCGCAACGCCATCACGACACAATTGTTCGATTTGATCGATCGTATATGGACAAGTAAGTCCAAGAAGCTCAGCTGAGCGTAAAGCCCGCTCTAGGTGTAGACGTAAATCTGGTAAATGCCCACGAATTGAGCGCGCACCGTCAAAAATGGAGGAGCCTAGCCAAACTCCGTGATCCGTCGCCCCCATTACGGGTACATTTCCTTCCGACCAGTTTCCATCGATAAAAGTTAAATACATACTTTACTCCAACTCTTCTAAGTACCCATTTCAATCCACCAATTAACTTGGCAGCACATAAAACAAAACCCGCCATTGATTGGCGGGTTTCTCTGAAGGCATAAACAATTCACTCCAACTTCCAAACGAAATCAACTTTTGCCCAAAGCTGTTCCGCCTTACCATCTTTCGTTCCAGGCTTAAACTTGCACAAGCTCAATGCAGACAATGCGGCCTTATCTAAACTTTTTGAACCACTAGATTTCTCGACCTTCGATTCCACTACTTTTCCGTCTGGAGACACCAAAAAACCCATCGATACTGTACCCGTCTCTTCGTTCATCAAAGCCGCTTTTGGATACTTCGGTGACTCACAGGATTTACTATCCATTACCGGCGCGACTTCAGCTGCGTAACTTATGCCTGAAATTGCAGTCATCAACCCGATCAAGGCAATCGACAATTTTGCATTCATAAACAAACTCATTTCAATAAATTGGTTAAAGATTGATTGTCGACAATTAGAATTTCCAAACGTAATCGACTTTCACCCACATTTGTTCAACTTTACCATCTTTCGATCCAGGTTTGAACTTACAAAGCTGGAAAGCTGCCATAGCCGCCTTATCTAAACTCTTGGAGCCACTCGATGTATCAATCTTTGACTCCATAACCTTGCCATCAGTTCCAATAAGAAATGCCATTGTTACCGTGCCCGTCTCTTCATTCATCAGAGATGCCTTGGGATACTTTGGCAACTCGCATGACTTTGTATCCATAACGGGTGAGACAACCGCTGCGTTGGCACCAACACTTAATAAAAATCCCAAGACAGCACTAAATTTAATAATTTGTGATCGCATTTGCTTGCCTTTTGTAAAATGTTTGTGAACTTAGAATTAATCCGTACGACGGTAAGTTTGTTCAACCGTTCTCAGCTCAAAATTCTTCCCAGTCATCGTCATTATGCTTCGCAGGTGACGCTTTCTTAGGAGCGGGTTTCGCTGCTGGCAGAGACTTCATCGCAGTCTTTGGCTTTGAAACTGCCGCTGGTTCAACTTTTCTCACTGGCGCAGCATTGGCACGATTCGCAAATAAGTTTTGTTCACCAGCGTTTAATTTAAAGATGCTCACCACTTTCGCTAATTCACCAGCTTGATCTTGCAAACTTTGTGCTGCGGCGGCAGCTTCCTCAACAAGAGCCGCATTTTGTTGGGTCATGCCATCCATTTCGATAATTGCCAAATTAACAGCTTCGATCCCAGAGCTCTGCTCTTGGCTAGCCGCACTGATCTCCGCGATGATATCGGTAACATGTCGAACGCTTGACACAACCTCATCAATAGTTGCGCCCGCTTGTCCAACCAATTTACTACCGACTTCCACTTTCTCGACTGAGTCACCAATCAATGTTTTGATTTCTTTCGCAGCAGCAGCACTACGCTGGGCCAAGCTTCGGACTTCTGATGCAACGACTGCAAATCCTCGCCCCTGTTCACCAGCACGAGCAGCCTCAACCGCTGCATTCAAAGCCAGAATATTTGTTTGGAATGCAATTCCATCAATCACGCTAATAATATCAACGATCTTCTTCGCAGATTCATTGATCGAACTCATCGTGTCAACTACTTCGGCAACCACTGCACCGCCTTGACGCGCAACGTCAGAAGCAGAGGCAGCTAATTTATTTGCCTCTCGGGCATTGTCAGCATTTTGTTTAACTGTGGTTGTTAATTCCTTCATGGAAGCCGTGGTTTTCTCCAATGAACTCGCTTGTTGCTCTGTTCTTGACGATAAATCCAAATTGCCTGTAGCAATTTCGCGAGATGCGGTCGCGATTGTGTCTGTTCCAACGCGGACTTGCCCTACAATGTTCACGAGACTATCACGCATAGTTTTCATCTCGGCCAATAAGCTCTCAGTGTCCCCAGAATTGGTATCAATGATTCCTGACAAGTCACCTGCTGCGATTTGACTAGCAATGTCTGCTGCATAATCAGGCTCGCCACCTAATTGTTTTAGTAAACTTCTAGTAATAATGACTGCTGCAATGATTCCCAATACCAAAGCCAAGCCGCCTAATAAAAGTAAAACATTACGTGCGTTACTAAATGCGGACTTTGCCTCTTCCGCAACGACTGCATTTTGTTTATCTTCCAAAACCACCAACTCATCCAAAACTTTCAACCATTCATCTTGAACAGGACGTATTTTCTTGATCAAAGCAATGGTTGCGGCTTCAGGATTATTAGCCAAACCAAGGTCTCTCGCCATGTTAGGCAGAGAAGCGGCAGCCTTCTCCTTTTCTTTCAACTTGGTGAGCAAAGTACGCTCTTCGGTCGTCGAAGTTGAGTTGTTTTTCAACATTTCCGCTAATTTCGACTCTTTATCACCGTAGGATTTTGACTGCTCATCGATCTTTTTCAGATCTTTGGACATGTCATCAATATCAGTCAACAAAGTCAAATTTCGCATCGAAACTTGGCGATCATAGACAATAGCGCGCATGTCAATAATTAACCGACTTTTTACATTGCTAACATTCACAATGTCTTCAAGTCGATCTTGAATCAAAGCCATCCTGGAAATACCAAGGCTAGTTACCGCAATGAGTAAAATCAGTACGAGAGCAAACCCAAGCCCAAGGCGCTTACCCACCTTCATTGTAGTTAAGTTCATGTCTATTCAGCCAAGTAAGGAAGTTCAAAAATATCTCAATATCCCCCGTGGTTTTTCTACACCGCCACAGAACATTTGAGTCTTATAGTATTGGATTATTAGGAAAAAAATATTTACCAGAATGAGCAGCGCATTTACGAATAGTAAGTCCACTGTTTGATTAGAATATACTCCATTTTTGCCTGTTGGCAAGTCATCTAGTGGCAAAAAACCACTGGAATTCATGTATTGAGAGCAAATAATTCAGAAAATTTAAATTTCCTGGCAGCAATATGCGGAAGGCTTACTTAAATAGCAAAGACCTGTTCCCGCATCTCCACTAAAATTTCTTGAATATGTTTGGGATCATAGGTGCGCAATATTTTCCGGATGCTACCTTCAAGCTCGCGAACATTCGTGCCTAGAATTTCTTGCTTAATTTCAGGCAAAATTGCCGCCGGCATCGATAGTTCCCGGAACCCCATTCCTACCAAGAGCCTAGTCAATTTAACATCTCCAGCCATCCCACCACAAATTGCGACTGGAATATTCGCCCTTTCCGCTGCAGTCACAGTCATGTCGAGGAGTTGCAGAATTGCGGGGTGGGTATCATTGTAAAGGTGCGCAACTTCATGATCAGCCCTATCGATAGCAAGCGTGTACTGAATCAAATCATTCGTCCCAATTGAAAGAAAGTCTAATTTCTTCACAAACATTGGTAAGCTAAGCGCTGCTGCTGGAACTTCTATCATCGCACCAATTTTGATATCTTCATCAAACGCAATTCCTTCCGCACGCAATTCAGACTTTGCCTTTTCGATCATCGCCAACGATTGATCTATTTCAAATGCATGCGCGATCATTGGAATGAGAATGTGGACATTTCCAAATGCTGAGGCGCGCAAAATGGCACGCAATTGTGTCATAAAAATCTGCGGTTCTTTTAGACAGTAACGAATCGCACGTAACCCTAAGGCAGGGTTAAGAATGTTATGTTCATTGTGCTCTAAAGGCTTATCTGCACCAACGTCTAAGGTCCGTATCGTGACAGGTCGACCTTTCATTGTCTGCACAGCCAATTTATAAGCGATCAGCTGTTCTTCTTCAGAAGGTAATTGATGCTCACCTCCCGTACGTCCCATAAACAAGAACTCAGATCGAAACAAACCGACACCACTCGCTCCCGCTTCTATCGCTGCATGCGCATCTTCCGGCATTTCGATATTGGCAAGCAACGTGATTTCAACTCCATCTCGCGTGATGGCAGGTGTTTTCCTTAACTTCCCAAGTTTCTTCTTAGCTTTGATCAAAACTGCTTGCTGATCACGATACTGAGTAATTAACAGTGCAGAGGGTGCGACAATCACCACGCCGGCATCGCTATCAATAATCAACCAATCGTCTTGCATGATTAGTTGAGATGCATTGCCTAAACCTACAACTGCAGGAATTCCTAAACTGCGCGAAACGATTGCCGTATGCGAGTTAGTTCCCCCCTCGTCAGTAACAAAGCCAGTGAACGCGACATCACGAAATTGCATCATGTCCGCCGGGGAGATATCCTTCGCGACGACAATCATATTGGCGTTACGCTCGTCGACGCCTAAAGCACGAGGAAGTTGATCGGCGCTCCCCGTTAAGATCTTCAATACACGTTCCGCCACCTGCTGAATGTCGGCTTTTCGTTCACGCAAATATTCGTCTTCGATCTCGTCAAACTGCGCAGACAACACATCAACTTGCGTGACCAATGCCCACTCAGCGTTGTAATGCCGAGTGCGAATAATATCGAGTGGGGCTTCGGACACCATTGGATCCGAAAGTATCAATGCGTGAACATCTAAGAACGCACCAAGCTCTGTTGGCGCATCGGTTGGGAGTTCTGCCCAAATTGATTGTAAATCTAACTGCACTTGAGCGATTGCGGCCTGCAATCGCTCAACCTCCGCTTCAACCTGCTCTTGGGCTATCAAGTAATGTCGGACATCCATAGCTGCAGGACGCAACAAATGGGCACGACCGATCGTGATCCCACGTGAAACAGGAATACCTTGAAGTGTAAAGGATGCCACAGGGCCTCGCTATGTATTAATTTATAATGACGTTTTATGCAAAGGTAAGCATCAAGAAGCCCCCCAAAAAAAACCTTCTTCGAAGCGACTTCGTCCTATTCGCCTTCACCGAAACGATCATTGATTAATGCAGAAATTGCTTCGAAACAGGCTTGCTCATCTTCGCCATTGGTTTCCAACAAAACTTTGGTTCCCTTACCTGCCGCTAGCATCATGACACCCATAATGGATTTTCCATTGACACGACGATTATTTCGAGTCAACCAAACTTCGCACTTAAATTTTCCGCCAAGTTGTGTCAGTTTTGCTGAAGCCCTCGCATGCAAACCTAATTTATTGATGATCTCAACTTCTTCTTGAATCATATTCTTTTCGCTTTACAGATTAGTTTCCCGTGCACACGTGTATCAGATTAATTTTGACCGATACGAATCCGATTTTCAACCCGAGTCGCGCCATTTTGCCCCCCGGCCAACGCCATTTCAACGACCACATCCAATTGATCTTGTCGATAAGTGATTGCGCGCAAGAGCATCGGTAGACTAATCCCAGCAATCACGGCCGTTTGAATCTCGTCGCTTCGTTGCGGACAACAGTTGGAAGGGGTGCCACCTAGAATGTCCGTCATGATTAAGACGCCAGATCCATCGTCGAGACGATTGATCGCATCTTGTGCCAAGCGCCGTACTTCATCTACATTTTGATCAGCGATGACATCGATCGCTTCTAATCGTTCTGGACGACTACGAAACACGTGCGTGGCTGCCTGAATAAAGGCATCCCCTAAAGGCGCATGCGTTAACAAAAGTAAACCAACCATTCCGCTTTTCCTGATTGAGTCGAGGATTAAGTAATCTAAATCAAGAAATATTGATTATGTGTCCTTCGAGCCGACCTGATGCTCCAGTGCGTCAACGAACATTGCCGCAACATTGATACCCGTTTGCTGCGTGATTTCTTGAAAACAAGTTGGACTTGTCACATTAACTTCGGTCAAATAATTTCCGATTACATCTAATCCTACCAGTAACAAGCCTCGTTCGGATAGTATTGGTGCCAGCGTTTGTGCAATTTCAAGATCGCGCTCGTTTAACTTCTGCGCAACTCCAATGCCGCCAGCGGCTAAATTACCGCGCACTTCTCCCCCCTGAGGAATTCTCGCTAATGCAAATGGTACGACTTTCCCGCCTATGAGAAGAATCCTTTTGTCACCATCAACGATTTCAGGAATATATTTTTGTACCATGATCGTACGCTGTTGATTTTCCGTCAGTGTCTCGATCACCGATCCAAGATTCATTCCATCTTCTCGAATCCGAAATATACCTGTACCTCCCATACCATCTAAGGGCTTCAAGATAACATCGCGATGAGTATCAAAAAATGCTCGAATTTTTTGTTCGCTGCGGGTCACCAATGTAGGTGTCGTAAACTGAGGAAATTGCGCGATACTGAGTTTCTCATTGTGATCCCGAATCGCTGAGGGCTTATTAAACACCAGTGCACCTTGATGTTCAGCCAAATCGAGCAAATAGGTAGAATAGATGTACTCCATATCAAACGGTGGATCTTTTCGTTGCAGCACCGCATCAAAGACTTGTAGCTCTAAATCTTCCACCTCCCCAAGCTGGTACCAAGTTGCTCCATCATTTGTCAAATGTACTTCGCGAACGGTGGCGCTAACTCGCCCAGACTTCAACGCTAAATCTGATGGACCGAATGCGAATATCTTGTGCCCTCGGCTCACCGCTTCAGACATCATCGCATAGGTAGAATCTTTATAGATTTTGAATTGTGAAAGTGGATCTGTAAGGAAAGCAATTTTCATTTTTTACTCAATAAATTTCAGGATTGGGATCGGTTTTTTCCAACTCCAGTGACGCGGCTAATAGTGCTAAACGCGCAACCACGCCATACATATAAAACCGATTAGGTGCAGCGGTTCCTGGCTTTGCGCGCATGTCTGGCACAGCATGTTGTTGAGCAAACGCGAGTGGGACAAATTCCATTCCTGGTGCATTTAAATTCTCATCGATGCCGCGATCTTGGTGAACACGATAAAATCCACCAACGACATACCTGTCGATCATATAAACAACTGGTTCGGCGACACTTTCGTCAATTTGCTCAAAGGTATAAATTCCTTCTTGAACGATATAGTCGTGAACTTCACGTCCATCTTTAACCACCGTCATTCTATTCCGTTGCTTTGAGTTCAGATCGCGTACTTCACGTGAATCACGGATCGTCATAATCCCCATTCCACATGTACCAGCGTCGGCCTTAACGATCACAAAAGGCTTTTCCTTGATTCCATACTCTTTATATTTCTTTTTAATTTTCGCCAGTATTGTATCGACTGTCGCCATAAGGCCTTCCAATCCCAATCCAGCTTCAAAATCGACATCGCCACACTTTGCGAAAAACGGGTTAATCAACCAAGGGTCAATCTCCACCATTTTCGCAAATTTCTTCACCACTTCGTCATAACTGGCAAAGTGATTGGTTTTACGTCGCATTGCCCAGCCTGCGTGCAAAGGTGGCAACAAAGTCTGTTCATGAATATTTTCTAAAATTCCTGGTATCCGAGTTGATAAATCATTGTTTAGCAAAATCGTACACGGGTCGAAATTTTTCAAGCCTAGACGTCTGCCATTGGCTGATCGTTGTAGTGGTTCGATGGATAGTTCGATGCCATCTGCCAAGGTGATAATTTTAGTTTCGAATGCTGTCTCATCAAGATTTCCCAATCGAACATTCAATCCAGTCTGCCGATAGATTTGCATTTGACGAGCAATGTTCTGCCAATAAGAAACATTACACGGACGATCCTCAGGAATTAACAATAGATTTCGTGCATCAGGACAGTATTTTTCAATCGCAGCCATTGAGGCTTGCACTGCCAACGGTAACATCTCAGATCCAAGATGATTAAAACCACCCGGAAATAAATTCGTATCCACTGGGGCTAATTTGAATCCTGCATTGCGCAGATCTACCGAGCAATAAAACGGCGGCGTATGTTCTTGCCACTCAAGCCTAAACCACCTCTCTATCGAAGGCGTAGCTTCCAAGATCTTTTTTTCGAAATCTAATAACGGGCCATTCAAGGCTGTTGCGAGATGCGGAACCATGACTTCCTTTTTTGAATACAAATGAATGCGATAACAGGCTGAGCTAGTAAGCGAGAAAAAAGCGAACCCTGATGCAAATTACTCTTCATATTTTGGGGCAAATCCTAGGTTTACAAGTATCTATTCCCATTAACCTACCAAGTGATATTTTGACCTCGTTGCGCACTATTCTGATTTAGCTAAAAGGTCAAAGTGCTCCACAGTGGGTGGGGATGCAAAGAAAGGACCGACGATCGCTCTCCATGCTGCAAACGCTGGCGACTCTCTAAAATCAACGGTATGATTTTCTAAATTTTCCCAAAAAATCATCAATAAATAACGATCAGGTGATTCAATCCCCTTATTTACTTTATAACCACAAAAACCTTTTGCGTGTGCGATCACGCTATTGAGTCCATGCTGAATTGCTACGTCGAATTCAACTTGTCGGCCTGCCTGAATACGAATATCGGCTAATTCCAAAATCATTTATTTACTCCTATATAAAGTAACCGTACAGCAAAATTCTCATACAAGGCCGCGTTCACTTAACTCGCGCTTCAAGTAGGAGTAAAAGACAGGTGCTGCTACCACACCTGGTAAACCAAATAGAGCTTCCATGACTAAAATCGCCGTCAATAATTCCCATGCCTTTGCATTGACCTGAGACCCAATTATTTTCGCATTTAAAAAATACTCAAGTTTATGTATCACAATCATAAAACTGAGGGAGATCACTGCCAATTGTAACGAGTGAGAAAGGCTCACAATAACGATGACTGTATTTGAAATAATGTTACCAACAACTGGAATCAAGCCGGCAATAAACGTAATCGCGATCATACTTTTTACTAAGGGCAGATGGACCCCTGCCATCGGTAGAACAACAGCCAAAAAAATCGAAGTGAATATCGTATTAATGAACGAGATACGAACCTGTGCGAACACCACTCGGTGAAACATCTCAGCCAAGTTCGCAACTCGCTGGTGTAAGGCAGCTGCAAAAGGACGATAATGCTGGACGGTTGTCGCATCTTGAAGGGCAACCATACTTCCAATCACCATTCCAAGTAGCAAATGAACGATTAAATGGCCCGCCTCTTGTCCCACGGCCTTCGCTTCACCTGCGTGTTCTCTCAGTGTCGTTGTCAAAATCCGCTTCAAAGCTTCAATATCTTCAGGCAAATATGTGGTGAGCCATATTGGTAATTGCTGCCGCGAAGACTCAATCAAATCTGCCAGTCTTTGCAACAAATTCTGTAAGTTACCCGCATCACTTCGTAAAAAGACAACGACACCCCAGATCGCTGAACTAATACAAAAAATTATCAGAACTGACAAGAAAACAACGGCAATCATTCTCGATTGCTGGTTGCCGAATCGACGTTGAATTGTGGGGACCAACAGCCTTACTGATGAGTAGAGAAATAAACCAGAGAAGAGCGCGACCAATAAACCTGCTTTCAATACGAGAAAGAGCGCAAAAGCTGCACAAAAATAAGACGTTACGACAGGTTTTGATTGTTTTGAATTGGTGATCATTATTTTCCAATCTGTACGACGACATCAAATGCAATGAGTTATCTGGTCAGGGCATCAGGACTGATCCGGAAGATGCAATTCAACATGCTAGCGGGAATTCTTACAAAATGCACAGTTATCACGAAAATAAGCTGTTTCTTTTAAGGCAGAGAAAACCAAATGCCCTGACTAAAATAGATTTACGTGAGCAATTCGACGAAATTTGCGCGTGGTTTATAGTATGATCTTGCCACTATATTTAGCGTTTATTGGCGCTTTCTTCGTTTAACTCCCCCCAGAATGGTGCTGCAATCGGCCTATGAGTAAATCGTATAAACAATACAGTCTGTTGATTTGGATCTCTGTAATTCTCATTCTTGGTTTTATCGCTGTTTTGGCGACCAGTTATTTGGTGTCGAAAGACGCACTGCGTCGAGGCTTGTCTGAAAACACCTTGCCAATCACAGGTGACAATATTTATTCGGAAATTCAAAAGGATGTGTTGCGACCAGTTTTTGTCTCATCACAAATGGCCAACGATACGTTTGTTCGAGACTGGATGCTAGACGGAGAGCAAGATCCCTCACAAATATCGAAGTATTTAAAAGAAATCAAACTCAAGAATAATGCCATTTCTAGCTTCCTCGTCAGTGACCTGACAAAGAACTACTACTATCCCGAGGGCCTTCTGAAAAGCATTAATCAAACAGATGCCCGCGATCAATGGTTTTTCCGAGTCAAAAATTTGAAATCGGCATATGAAACAAACGTCGACATTGACCTCGCCAACCACGACAGCATGACCATATTCACCAATTACAGAGTACTGGATTACCAAGGAAAGTTTATGGGTGCTGTGGGTATTGGATTGACCTTAGACACCATGAAACATTTGATAGACAACTATCAAAATAGATTTCAGCGAAAGATTTATTTCGTAGATAAAAAAGGAAACGTCGTACTTGCTAGTAACTCTCTTAAGCGCCAAACAAATATTCTCAATAGCCCTGGGATCGATCAAGTTGCGAAACTGGTACTTTCAAATGCAAAAAATGACTCTTTACATTTAGAGTACACAATCGATGACGAGGCCATCTATCTGAATTCCAGATTCATTCCAGAATTAGGCTGGCATCTATTAGTTGAACAAAATCTGGCAACAGAACTCAAACCCTTACAAAAGCTATTGATGGTCAACGCTGGAATTGGCTTGGGCATCACGATTGCCGTGTTATTGATTGTTCTTCTCTCTGTCCGACACTACCAAAACCGGATTGAAAAATCTGCTGCAACCGATTCTTTGACTAAATTATTGAATCGCCAGGCTTTCGATTTTGTATTTCAACAGGCAATTTTGGACAGTGAAAGGTCACGTCAACCCCTGTGTGTGGCGCTGATGGATATTGACCATTTTAAAAAAATCAATGACAAACATGGTCATTTAGTTGGCGACCATGTGCTAAGAGAAATTGCCGCGATAAGTCGTCGTTCTTTACGCGAAAGTGATGTGATATGCCGCTGGGGCGGCGAAGAATTTCTTCTGTTGCTAAAAAATTGCTCACTCGAAAAGGCAACTTCAATAGCTGAGAATTTACGAAGTACGATCGCTGCAAACGATTTTTCCCGCACCACGGACCTTACCAAGGGTCGACTGTCATTGACGGTGAGTATGGGTGTTGCAGAGTGTCGATCTCAAGAAAGTGAAGATAGTGTCTTTGAGCGGGCGGATGTGGCGCTTTATCAAGCGAAGGAAAGTGGGCGCAATAGTGTCTATTTTTCGGAGTAGACCTGAGTTTGACG
Organism: Affinundibacterium fentianense; assembly: GCF_018139545.1. Lineage (GTDB taxonomy): Bacteria > Pseudomonadota > Gammaproteobacteria > Burkholderiales > Burkholderiaceae_D > Undibacterium > Undibacterium fentianense. Next base: position 191,406 of record NZ_JAGSPJ010000008.1, read on the forward strand.
CGGATTTATTTCTGGCGACCAGCGAGTTGTGCTGTTGGATCAATGAAAGCAGAATACAACTTACCTCGCATCTCATCCCATTCTTCGACAACATCATTTTGGCGTAGGACGGTGTCAAAGTCACCACGTTTAATTGGGCCGGTTAGTGCGCTTGCCGCTCCTAGCTGAAAGACGTTCTGCAACGTCTTTTGAGACAGGCCTTTGGCCAACTCAATCGCGACCTCTGGTGCGATACCAGCAGCGGTATATGCTTGCATTGCGGTGTCGAGCAACGTCACCAAAAAATTGCTCGCAAATACGGAACCAGCGTGATACAGCAACTTACGCTCACTTTGAATGTGTACGATGTTAGCGCCAAGCTTTTCGAATGCTGGCACCAGTATCGATTGCGCTCCTTCGTCGCCTTCGATACAACAATTTGTGCCACGAAAATCCTGACTCACCTCTTCCGGATTTGCAAAACTTCGAACCGGATGTACACTCGCCAAAACCAATCCCAACTCATTCGGAAAATTGGGGACGCTTTTCAAATCACTGCTTGGCTTTGAGCCGCTACAATGAAATATCAAACTGCCTCGTTGCACGGTATGCGTTCGATATAGTGCTTCTGCTGTCTTGATAATTTCATCGTCCGGAACGCATATCAAGGTGACTGCTGTCGGTTTCAAATCCGATATAGCAGTGGTCGGGGTACCTTGACCAATAAACCGAACCGCGGCATCGACATTGGATTGCGTTCTACTTACAACGTGTCCAATTTTAAATACGCCATGCAGATAAAAAAGGCGACCCAAAGATCTTCCAACCTGTCCCGCACCAATTATATTAAGTGTTGGAAGCATGTATTCCTTTTAACATTTGCGGTGGAATTAAATTCCATCATCACAATGATTCCTTGATGAGTCTGCCTGCAGACTTCTGAATGGGTCGAGCATTGTTAGGATACAAGCGAGCAAAAATCGACGCTTGATCGGGTGAGAGTTGAACAGGCTCTTTCATCACCAGCCAAAGAACGCCCTCACTACACGGCGGGGTAGTCAATGATCCCATGTAGGTGAAATAGCCTCTCTGTTTGGGCAAAAATTGCATCAAATCGATATTCTTTAGTGCTTTAATTGGCTCATGCTTTTCTAAGGGAAGATTATTCCAAACGAGTTGGACTCCAGGATGTGTCTCACCTAACTCTAATAATATTGCCACCACTGCTAGCTTAGACTCTCGATCCCTGTGGACAAAATGGACAACCATTTCGTATCCCTTACCATTGATACGCTCTTCTGAAGGACGATGAAAGTGGAACTGTTGAAGTTCATAGGCCTTACCAGAAACATTCACATAGTTGCCTGGATTAACGTTCACTTGTATCGTATGCCCATTATCTAAGACTTGAAATTGACTAGGCTTATAGTCAAAGTTGAGTACATCTAGATCAACTTTAATACCATCGCGAATATCAATTGGTGACTGCCGCTCACCGAGATCGCACTTGACGTTAGCAGAGTTAAGCTTACCCCAAGACAATGGGCCTTCTTCACCTTCATAGCTCCAATGAGCGCTTTGACTCTTCTCAGACTTCTTCGGCTTTTGTTCTATTTCAGCTGACTTTTTTATTGGAACCGAATAGGTGCGTACATAAGGCCGAGCTATTGGCTTGTTCGATTCATCCTTGTCTTTCCGAATCACCGCTAATCGTTCAGCAATTTTTGCTGCGAGCTCATCGGCAGCTTGTGCTTCTTTTTTTCTTGCTGCCTCAGCCGCCTTTGATTCGCGTATAGGGGCCGCTTCTTTCGTAGCTTTGCTCTCTTCTTTCTGTGAGCTGGTGACTTCGTCTTTCGATGGAACTGGCTTTATCGGCTTTGTTACGGGATCATTTGCAAGTGCAGTAGACGTAACAATCATAAACGCTAGCAAGACAATGTTAGAACGCATAATTAAGTTTCCCTGAAGAGATAGGTTCTTTACGGCAATTTGTTCCAAAAACTTGAACAAGCTAGTATTGCTCTATTTAACCTTATCTAAGCGTTCGCGACGTAGACTAATTTGTTTATGAATCTCTAACTTCAATTCATTACTTGCTCTGCTCCATGCAGCAATTTCATCTAAAGTTCGTAAGCAACCCAAACAAAGCTGATCTGGTCCAATCTGACATAGTTTTATACATGGAGAAGGGATTTCGTTAGGGTTTTTGTCGTCTATTTTCATATTTAACAATCAATTCTTCTACTTATCAAAAAGCCACTTTTCTACACCTCTTGCTGCTGCAACCCCTGTAGCAAAACAAGCGCTCAGTAAATAGCCGCCTGTAGGCGCATCCCAATCAAGCATTTCGCCTGCGCAAAACCAGCCTGGTTTAAGCTTTAACATCATTTGATCATCGACACTTTCAAAGGAGACGCCCCCAGCACTGCTAATTGCCTCATCAATCGGAAATGGCTCCTGAAGAGTAATTTTCATTTTTTTTATCGCTCTCGCAAGAATTTCATGGTCCATCATTGCTTCCTTTCCCAATGTCTCATAAAGCAGGCCAACATGAATTGGGTGTAGGCCCAACTTGCCTCTCAGATGAGCCGAAATCGATTTCGATCCCCTAGATGCCTTTACTTCGTTGTAGACGCGGTCACAGGATTTACCTGGCGTTAAATCGAGATAAAGATTTACATAGCCGTTATGATGGATGTGACGACGAATCTCAGATGAAAGTGCATAGATTAGACTACCCTCCACCCCGCGTTTCGTAATAACAAACTGCCCCTGACGGGTATCTAGATTGTCTTCTTCATCGAGACGAGCACGGACATTCGTTAAAGGAGTTCCTGCAAATTTTTCTGAGAAATGGGAACTCCAATCCACCGAAAAACCACAATTGCTCGGCTCAAACGGTGAAATGCTTACACCCAAATTGGTAAAAGTAGAAACCCATGTTGCATCTGATCCTAGTCGCTTCCAACTGGCACCTCCCATTGCAAAGACAATAGCTGAAAATGATTGTCGCGTCATTTTGCCTGCATTCTCAAATATTAAATCTTCACCCTCAACTCCAACCCATTTGTGGCGCATATGAAAGATAACACTTTGATTGCGCAATCTTTGTATCCAAGCTCTCAACAACGGGGCCGCTTTCATATCACTAGGAAACACCCGCCCCGAACTTCCAACGAAGGTCTCGATCCCCAAGTCGAGTGCCCAACCTCTTATTGCTTGGCAATCAAATTTTGAGAGCGCATATCGTAGCTGATCGGACGACTTTGGGTAGCGCGTAAGAAATCTAGTCATATCTTCTGCGTGGGATAAATTCATGCCACTTTTCCCCGCCAACAGAAACTTTCGTCCTGCAGACGGCATTGCATCAAAAACATGCACTAATTTCCCATCCTTTGAAAGGATATCTGCTGCCATTAGGCCCGCTGGACCAGCACCGACAATTGCAATGACGCGCTTTGATTGAGACATTATCGATTGGGCAAAAAGAGGATTAATCGAATTCCACGCTGATCGAATGAAGTATTTTTTCACAGCGACAGCAACAAGTTGAAATTATATCGTCTTCTAAATGATCCTATCGACCAAGGCAAGCTCTATTGTTCGTTGAACACGTAGGATAATAGGAGTTTGAAATAGGCGAACCGTAGCCCAAGCAAATGGATAGGAAGTGAGGAGTAACAAAGAATCGGATTATGTGGAATATGTTTTTGTGTAGGGATAAAGCAAAAGCCCCTGATTCGTTGGAATCAGGGGCTTTCTGGTATAAGAGCCTGACGATGACCTACTTTCACACTGGTTGCAGCACTATCATCGGCGC
>NZ_JAGSPJ010000009.1 GCF_018139545.1 Affinundibacterium fentianense
ACCGCGCGCCTGACTACAGCGGCTTGCAATACTGGCTCAGTGAAATGGAACATGGCAAAACCATGACCGATATCGCTCGGGCTTTTGCAGGACATTCTCGTTTCCTCAGTGACTATGCTAGTTTGAGCAATCAACAATTTGTTGAAGTCATGTACAAAGAGGGTTTAGGCAATCAAGGTGACAGCACAGGCATCGCATATTGGACGGGTAAAATCAATCAAGGTCAATCGCGTCCCGATATGCTTGCCGAGTTTGCCTTAGCAACCATCACCGCCGATTTAGTTTCTGCGAAAAAATCTCAAGCCTTGAGTGATGCAGATTATTGGGCTGCGAGTGTGCGTCAGAATGCGTTGCTCAATCGTGTCGATCTAGGTTTAGAGTTCGCGATGAAATTTGGTAGTGCGAGTGATCCTCGTGAGGCTTCCGACCTTGATGTCGCTTACCATGCGGCTAAACTGTTATTGACCAAGGTCGATGCGTCGGATGACAGTTTGGAGGCAGCTTTATTGAGTCTACAGACCGCCAATTCCGTTTCACAAGTCGCAGCACTCATGCACTCCTCGCCGCAAGTCGAATTGGTTGGGATGCATCTGGTGACAGACTACCTCTAATCAACAAACGAAGATCGGGCCACCATTTTGAGTCATGGTGGCCTTTTTTCTGATATTGCCGTGCTATTGTGTTCGATACGATAAGCGGAAAGACAGCAAGTAATTGCCTTTTTAAAAACATAAACATTGAATTAAGGGGGCAATTTCCTCCTTTAAATAATCCGCAAATTCAATGCAAAATTGCAACATGGAAATATTCAGAATGCATTTTATTTCCACAAGAAAACAAAAATAAATAGAACTATTTATTTTATGATTATAGTGACGTAAAATTTTACATGTAAGCAAAAATACGCTTTAAAAACATGCACTTAAGCTTGACGAGCAAGTTTTGAATCAATAATATTGCGAGCAATTTATTTCCTTCATGCTCACAATGACACTGCCAACACATCCGATTTTCTTGACCTGTATCAATCATATTTTCCAGGTTCAGGCAGCTGCTAACAATCCGATTGCGCTCAAATTGACTTCAGTTTCGGAGCTTCGTGAAAGTCCCGCGAGCAGTCCAACACATCCTATAGCGCATTTCTCACTTATTTTCGAATCGGATCAACAAGAGGCTCTTCCTCAACAAATCTATCGATTTGATAATCCGACCACTGGGTTGTTTGACATGTTTATCGTTCCAATCGGCCCCGACCCAGTCAGCCGACAAATGCGTTACCAAGCTATATTTAATTAAATCAAGAAGTTTCTTTTATAACGGAGTTTTGGATGTCTGGTCAGCATAATTTAAAGCGACGCAATTTTCTCTCTATTGGAAGTGCTCTCGCGCTCACCTCGCTCTCCACGCCAGCCAGTGTCGCGTATGATTCCAGCACAGCCGAGCAGCCAGAGCGATGCCAAAGTAAATTGTCGCAAACAGAGCATCTTTGTCTAAATGATTTCGGCATTGACGACTTTAGAGCATGCATTGGCACCGAGTTTTTAGTAGGCAATGGATTACGTAAATCGAGTTTACGATTGGAAGACGTTGCGTCGCATCGACGGGAAAATGATCCACGCCCATCGCATCTGCGCGTTGAACCATTTAGTCTACAGTTCGCAAGCTTTAAGCCGATTTCTCTCGCTCCAGCAATTCAGACACTGCAGCATCGGCGGCTCGGCGAAATGAAAGTATTCATTTCCCCGATTGGCAAACGCGAAAACGGCACCCAATTTTTCGAAGTCGTTTTCGGTTAATTTGTCCAACTAGCGGGTCGTTCTTATTAATTATCATGCAAGCTATGAACATGCATTCTTCCATCAGCCTACGTCCAATTCAAGCGGACGACATGCCGATTTTGCGTGAAATTTACTATGCATCGCGTGCCAAGGAGATGCAATATTTTCCCTTGTCCGACGAACAAAAAGATCAATTTCTTGCGATGCAATTTGATGCCCAACATCATCACTATCAAACGCATTACAAATCAGCGCAGTTCGCATGCGTATTGATTGAGAACAAGATCATTGGACGTCTGTATGTCCATCGTGGCAAAGAAGAAATGCGTATTATCGATATTAATTTATTGCCTGCCTATTGCAATCAAGGAATCGGCTCAAGCTTATTAAAACAACTCATTAACGAAGCTGACGGCCGACAGCTAAGCGTCAGCGCGCATGTGGAGCATAGCAACCCCGCTCGTCGCCTGTATGCACGGCTAGGCTTTAAGGAAATCGAGGAACGCGGCGCTTACCTATTTGTCGTACGACCAGCGCACGCTCCAACAATTTGCCCCCAACAATTTGATAACCAAGGCGCTGGCACTTACAGCGCAACTCATTGAGAGAGCACTATGGCAGAACCTTTTTTGTCCGAAATACGGATGTTCAGCTTTATTTCCCCTCCAAAAGGCTGGGCACTTTGCAACGGTCAGCTTTTACCAATCAACCAGAATCAAGCACTATTCTCGCTACTGGGTACCACCTATGGTGGCGATGGTCGGGTTACTTTCGGTTTGCCGGATCTGCGTGGTCGGGTACCCATCCATGCAGGGAATAGTTATACACTGGGACAACAAGGTGGTGAACAAGCGCATACACTCAGTTTGTCAGAATTACCTGTCCACAGGCATTTGATCAATGCTTCAAACAAACGCGCCAACTTGAGCAATGCAACCAATGGAACAATAGCGCAAACGACAAACCCTCTGTTCTCCGATCTATCACCCGGATCAATTTACGAAACGTCCAGTTCGGGTCTTCCGAACACCAATAACATTGGTGGGTCGCAAGCGCATTTAAACATGCAGCCGTTTCTGACACTCAGTTTTTGCATCGCATTGCAAGGGCTTTTCCCATCACCATACTAAATAGTACTAATTTACTTTACCCAAAGGTTTAGAAATATGGCGCAACCCTATATAGGCGAGATTCGGATATTTGCTGGCAACTTCGCCCCAGCAGGATGGCGTTTCTGTGACGGCTCAATCTTATCGATTTCCGAATATGAAACTTTGTTCTATTTAATTGGCACCACATATGGTGGAGATGGCGTATCGACTTTTGCTGTACCGGACCTGCGAAGTCGCGTCCCAATTCACCTAGGCAACGGCTTTGTAATCGGTGAAGCAGGTGGTGCAGAAGAAGTTACCTTATCAGTCAATCAAATACCTGCTCACAGTCATAATTTGGGTGGAAAGTCGCCCACAGCATCTGCACCAACAGGCAATGCAACGCATACCACGCCGATCGGCAAGACCTTCGCTGGTGGCTCGATCAAAGCCTACTCCAACTCGACTATTTTTGACGCGAATGATGGCAAACTGAACTCAGCAGTGTTGAACTCTGTCGGTGGAGGTCAACCGCATACAAATATGATGCCTAGCCTAGGTATCAATTACATCATTTCGCTTTTTGGTCTTTTCCCCAGCCCCAACTAAGGTTACATCATGGCAGATCCTTTCGTCGCGGAAATCCGCATCTTTCCATTTAACTTTGCACCAAGAGGCTGGGCATGGTGCGATGGACAAATATTATCCATATCGCAAAATACAGCGCTCTTCTCGCTGCTTGGGATCACCTACGGTGGCGATGGTAGAACTTCTTTTGCCCTACCCAATCTTAGCGGCCGCGCTGCAATAGGGTCAGGCCAAGGGCCTGGACTAAGTGAGCGAGTACTCGGAGACCCCGTTGGTCAATCGACTGTCACGTTGACTTCGGCAGAAATTCCTTCGCACAACCATACGATGCAAATCAATAATATTGCGGGGAATTCTACTTCGCCAAGTGGAGCAGGTTTAGCGGTTGGTGCGCGCGGCGTCCCACTATTTGCGCCGATAAGCGGAGCGTCTGGCACCATGCATGCAAGCGCATTGGCAGAAGCGGGAGGCGGTCAGCCGCATAACAATATGCAGCCCTATCTCACTATGAATTTTGCCATCGCAATGCAAGGTGTGTTTCCACCGCGTACATAGGTCTGTTCACCAACAAATCAAAGCAAGCACCAATTTACCGACTCAATCCTGATTTAATAGGCAACTCAGCATGTTTGATGCACATTCAAAATTAGTTTTTCCTGGCTTACTCTTGAGCCTCTGCTTTTCACTCAGTGGCTGCGGAGGCGGTAACAACACTTCCTCCACAAACTTAGCAGGAAATAACACTTCACAAGGCACGCCTGGTTTCAGTTGTAGCGGAGCGGTCAAAGAACTATTTACCGCGGTGCAAGGCACTTATGATGGCATCGTTGATTCAACCTATCTAAGCGAATCAGGAAACCCGCTGACGAAGGGCGTGGTGTACCCAATCAGCATTTCAGGCCAAGACTGTTCGATTCGTTTTACGGGCAACAAACAAACGAATTATGTCTTTGCATTTGGCGATCCCACGAATACGTCCCCCAGTGTTTTTGTGGGATTCAGCGCGACGGAAATTTTGCAAAATCCTGAAAGCCTTGATCTGAAAAATGTGCAATACAACGTCAGTATTTCAAGCCCAACGAATACCGTCGAACTAGAACGACGCATCGCCAAGAACGCGATAGGCACGGAAACAATCGACGGCGATTTACATTTCTATTCTGTTCCCGGTCCAAATGCTTTCGGTGGAATGCACATGAAGATTGTAAGTCGACGCCCGCTGAAATAGCTTCCTACCGACATTCGACACTTAACCGCTAATGCGATTGCACATAGCCTTGATCAAGTAATGCCAGCTCGATGATAAAAACGATGAATACTGAACTACACACTCTGACTTCCCATAACTCCAACGTAATACAACTCGCCGTCATCGATACTCGTCTGAAAGATTATCAACAAATCGCAGCGGCATTACCGAACGATGTTCAGATCATTTATATCAACGGACAGAGCAATGGCATTCAGGATATTCTGAACGTATTGCCAGCACAAATCCAAATCAGTACTTTGCATATCTATTCTCACGCTAGCAATGCAGATCTACAGTTAGGATCAGAACACCTTACGCTAACGAATATCACAAGCGACTCACAACAAGCTGCACTACATCATCTTGGACAAACACTCACGACAGATGGTCTCATTGTGCTGTACGGCTGCGACCTCGCCAAACTCGAGAGCGGCACCCAATTGGTTCAAGAATTTGCCCTTAGCACCGGCGCAACTGTCGCGGCGTCAACTGATACGACCGGCCCCAGTTCACTCAATGGTGATTGGAATATGGAGTTGGTTGCAAACAGTGATGGACAAATCATCGCATCCACTTCAGACGCCTACACTCTGGTCCAAGACCGCACTCTCGCAATCAACGCGTATGAGAGCAAATTAGGTAGTCTGATCGACGGCAGCAATCAGGTCTTCCTATCCTCTGGGAGCGATTACATAGACACCAGAGCCCCGGGAACTAAGCCAATGGCGATGTTAGGTGCGGTGAAACTGTCTAGTGGCGAACGGGTTGTCCTGCATGCAAACATGGTCGCGGACTACTTTGGGACACCGAATTTAGATTATTTAAGTGTAAGCATCGTCAACAGCCAAGGGGACGTCAACACCATCAGTTTATCTGGAACGGTGGCGAATGTCGTTAATAACAACGACGGGCAAACACACAATCAAAGTGTCACGCAAACCAACGATAGTGCATCAATTATCGCCCTCAAAAATGGTGGATTTGTGGTCGCCAGTCAATCTCGGTCTGGGTACGGTCTGCAACTTTTTAATAGCAATGGTGAATCTCAGAACACCACTGCGCCATTATGGATTAACTCCTATAGCCCATCATCTCGACTCCTCGCAGATGCGGATGGTGGATTCGTCATTTTGTGGACCGAAACAGCGTCAAGTAATGAAACTGTTGCTGTACTTTTTCAACGATATGCCGCTGACGGCTCCACGATAGGCAGCGCAGTCAGCAAGGTCTACGCTTCGGGCACACCGATTGTCGAGCAGGCAGCGATCGATGAGAACGGCATGATTGCGATACCGATTAGTAGTGCCGACGTTTTCACACCAAGTCAGGTCGCACTTTGGAATAATTCCAATCAACTTGTCGGCACTTACGATACCGCTTTTTTTCAAAGTGCGGCGGTGATTGCCCCGATGTTCGGTGGAGGATTTGACCTATTCGGCAAAGACCTGACCTCAGGCGTTGGGAACACTGCGAACAGCTATTTTGTCCAAACATTAGGAGCAGACGGTAGCTTAGGTTTGACTGTCGATACGGGTATTCAAGCAAACCTGATACGCACTATCGCGACCGATACTTCTGGCAATTATTTTGCGGTGGGCGGCGCAAATGCCACGTCCAACTCCGCGTACTTCATCGATGGCTTTAAACCCTCGGCCGTGACCAGTTCGCAGCTAATCGACGATGCAAACCAACTTGTCACCATCCCTAGCCTGCATTCAGACCACAGCGCGACGGGAGTGTGGATCAGCGACTCCTATAAAAATCAAAATGATCTGATTGTGAGCGGAACAGTGGAGGTAGTCGATTACACCGCTGTTTTCTCCACACCACAAGATTATCCACCGACACTCAGTGGGACATTTACCACGAATGGCGCACTTACAGACCAGGCTAGCATCCAACCTTTTAAAAATTTATCTGTCAGTGACGTGGACTCTATCAGCGGTAGAGTACGTATTACTTATAACGCAGCAAATGGTAGCTTGTCGGGCGAAGGGATCACAGGAACTCCCGGGAACTACACGCTCGATACCACAACAACAGATTTTTCAACGCTAAGCAAAGACCTACAAAGCCTCGTTTTTTATCCGACACAAAATCAAGTCATCGTCGGCAATACCGTTCAAACGATTTTCACGATAACGCCTAACGATGGGCCGCGTGATGGCCGAGCGAATACGGCGACCAAAATCACCGCGACATCAATCAATGACGCACCTCGAATTGATAACAATAAAAGCGCAGCAACAGCAAATCTTTATTCAGACGAAAACCAAACCAAGATCGCTACCATTAGTGCGACGGATGTCGATGTCGGACAGACCTTGACCTATAGCATCTCTGGTACAGATGCCTCGTTCTTTAATATTGATACGAGCACTGGCGACTTGACGTTCATTAGTGCGCCGAACTTTGAAGAACGTCTTGACGGCGATAAGAGCAATTCTTACGATGTGATTGTCAAAGTGTCAGACGGAAGCGCATCAGATCAACAAGCTATCACCGTCTATATTACAGATGTTAACGAAGACCCAGTCATCACGAGTAACGGAGGAGGCGCAACGGCAAAAGTCAGCGCTGCGGAGAACCAAACAAGTATCACCAAAGTCGTCGCCAGCGATGTCGATGCCAACACGACTTTAACATATAGTATCGCGGGAACTGATGCGAGTTTTTTCGATATCAACTCTAGTGACGGCACCTTAACTTTCAAAAATGCGCCAGACTTTGAAAGCCCAGCGGATAAGGGCAAAGACAATGTCTATGACATCACCGTGACCGTTTCAGATGGTACTCTCACAGACAACCAGGACATCGCTATTACAGTCACCAATGCGAACGACGCGCCGGTTATCACAGGTCTCACCAGTGCAGATAACCAATCGGTCTTGGCTAGCGCAGCGGCAGTATTGATTGATCAAGCAGTCTTGGCCGTCGTCTCTGACATCGACAACGCCAATCTGGATGGTGGATACCTCAGTATTGCCATTGCTAGCGGCCGTCAAACTGGCGATACATTAGGCATACGAGCCAACGCAGACCTGAGCCTTTCGAATCAGACCGCTGTGGGCAGCACCATTACGATTGAAGGTCAAATCATCGGGAGTATCGCCAACAATGGCACAGGCACCGGAAGTGATAGCCTGATCATTAATTTGAATGCGCAAGCAACGCCCGCCCGCGTGTCGACCCTTTTGCAAAACATCAGCTTTGATGCAACCGGAGTGAAAGGCGATCGCGTCATCAACATTCAAGTCAACGATGGTGCCGCAAGTTCTGCCGCAGCCGAATTGACGGTTAGCGTCGCAACCAATCCGACAGTGGAGATCAGCAGTAGCAGCAACACGCTTAAGGCAGGCGAAACCGCAACCATCACCTTCACTTTTAGTGCATCGCCGATAGGATTCGATGCGGACGATATCACTGTCAGCGGCGGTGTACTCAGTAATCTTGCTGTCAACGGTCAAGACGACAAGATTTATACTGCGACTTTTACACCGAACGATGACACCCAAAGTCTCACAGGTGCTATCAGTATTGCTGCTGAAAAATTCAAGAACGCGCTTGACGAAGATAACTTAGCAAGCGTCACCAATGCGAATATCAGTGCCGATACCAAACTGCCGACTGTAAGCAGTTTAGTCCGTGCGGACTCAAATCCCAGCAACGCCGATAGCGTCGACTTCACGCTCACTTTCTCGGAAAGTGTAACTGGCGTCGACATCGCCGACTTCAGCCTAACGAATACAGGTGCGGCGGCCGGCACTGTCACTGCTGTAAGCGGCAGTGGGAACAGCTATACAATTACAGTCAGTGGCCTGACTGGCGAGGGTAGCTTGCGCCTCGATCTCAATAATTCTGGAACGAGTATTAATGATCTTGGAGGTAATCTACTTAACAAGGGCTATACCGCTGGCGAGAGCTATACGTTTGACAGAACCGTCCCAAGCCTGACTTCCATTACACGCGCTGATGCGGACAATACTAATGCTAGTTCGCTCAGTTTTACCTTAAAGTTTTCGGAAAGCGTAAGCGGGCTCGATCTGGATGACCTAACACTCAGCAAGACAGGCGATGCGGATGGCGATATCGCATCCATTTCAGGCAGTGGCGACACCTATACTGTCACGATCAACAATCTGAGTGGAACAGGAACCTTGAGACTCGATCTCAATGGCTCTGGGACAGCGATCAGTGACACTGCAAGTAATCTTGTGAGTGGCGCGTACACCGCAGGTGAGTTTTACACAATCGACAGACATGCACCGACAATCAGTAGTATTACCCCCACCGGTGACAAGGCAACGAATTCAGAATCAAGTTCGTTTAAAGTGACGTTTAGTGAAGATGTCAATGGTGTTGACCTCAGCGATTTCAGTTTAAACACCACAGGTAACGCCTCTGGTTCACTTGCGTCGATAACAGGCAAAGGCAATGAATATACGATCGTCATCGATCACCTGACAGGTGCGGGCGACATTCGCATTGACCTCAATAAAAATGCGACGCAAATTAGCGATATCGTCGGTAATCAGATTACAACGGGCTATACCAGTGGCAATGTCCTAACAATTGACCGTGTTGCACCAACACTCAGTCAATCGATTGACATGAGCGACACCAAACTGAGTATCGGTGAAACAGCTACTGTGACTTGGGTCTTTAGTGAAGAAGTCAAAGATTTTACAACGGATGACCTCACTGCCGATAACGGCGTGATTTCCAATTTGGAATCCAAAGACGGGATAACATGGCACGCCACCTTCACTCCCAGCAAGGAGATTAGCGATACCAGCAATCTCATCACGCTCGCAATGAGTGGCATAGCTGATGTGATGGGCAATTATGGCTCAGGTAAAGAGAGCAGTCCCAACTACGAAATTGATAATGTCCGCCCTGCCCTTGCCGCAGAAATCAGCCTATCCGACAGCCTGCTGAATGCGGGTGAAACTGCCACAGTCACATTCACGTTTACCGAAGCTGTCACGGATTTCACCACCGATGACATCACTAGCCAGAATGGAAGCATTTCAAATCTCACTAGCACCGATAAAGGGGTAACTTGGACGGCAACACTCTCGCCAAATGAAAGCAAATCCGATACCAGTGGTGTTTTAAGCCTGGATTTGAGTGGCTTGACCGATCTCGCTGGCAATGCGGGCGTCGGCAGCATCGAATCTGGAAAATACAGCACAGATACAAGCGCACCTGGCTTAGCTAGCATGATCAGTGTCTCGGATACCGCACTCAAAATCGGTGAAACCGCAACCGTGACATTTAGCTTCACCGAGAAGGTCACAGCGTTCACAACGGACGATATCCAGAGCAAAAATGGCAGCATCAGCAAACTTGAGAGTTCGGATGACGGATTAACATGGACAGCCGTTTTCACGCCGACTGACAATGTCGAAAATAGTGCGAATGCAATCACCTTAGACATGTCGACGATTACTGATTTGGCTGGCAATAAAGGTTCAGGAACGGCAGATTCTGAAAATTTTTCTATTGATACTCGCCGTCCGACCTCGACCATCAGTATCGACAATAGCGCGCTCAAAATTGGCGACACTGCGACAGTGACGATGACCTTTAGTGAACCAATCACAGATTTGACTGCTGCCAATTTCACCGTGCCGAATGGAGGCTTGAGTAATTTCTCCACCAAAGATAGTGGTATCACTTGGACTGCCAGCTATACACCTGCTGACGATATTGAAGACAGCACGAATTCCATCAGCCTTAATCTTTCAGGAATCATCGATTCTGCTGGCAATGCGGGTACAGGCAGCAAGGATACAACCAATTTTGTGATCGATACCAAATCGCCCACTGCAACGATCAGCCTAGTCGATACACAATTAACTGTGGGTGAAAGCACACTCGTCACTATCACCTTTAGTGAAGCAATCACAGGTTTAGATGGTAGCGATTTACAAGTACCTAACGGCAACTTAAGTGCATTGTCTAGCAAAGATGGCGGCGTCACTTGGCTTGCGACCTACACACCGAATTTTGGCGTCGCTGATGACAGTAATAAGATTATTTTAGATTATGCAGGAGTCATGGATAGTCATGGCAATAGCGGAAAAGGTAACGCCCAATCGAATAATTTCACGATCAACACCGTCAACACTGCGCCTGAAATCAGTGGCACAAGTGCAGGGCTGCGTTTGACAGATATCAGCACCATTGCGCCATTCTCTAACATTGTGATTGTCGATAACGATCCTGACGCGAAAGAAACCGCTAGCGTCACTTTAGATACGGCCGCGAAAGGAACTTTTACAGTCGCGTCACTCGCGCTGAGCGGATTTAGCACGAACGATGGCGGCCTCACTTACGTCCATTCGGCAGCGAGCCCAGCACAAATTCAAGCGGCTCTAAGGAGCTTGGTTTTCCAACCGACGACTGGTCGCGTTGCGATTGGCAGTACCGAAACAACGCAATTCAGTGTCACCATTCACGATGGAGTCGCAGGCGATACGGACTCGCTAACAAGTGTCATCGCCACGGCAGTCAATGGCGCACCAACAAAGATCGATCTCAGTAGTACACGCGTATCGCAAAGCGCTGGTGCGAATGCACTTGTTGGTACATTCAACACCACCGATATGAATCCGGGCGATACCCATCAATATGCCTTCGTTGTCGGTAGCGATAACAGCCAACTATTTAGCATCGTCGGCAATGCCTTGCATGTTAAGGACCCAGAGCAACTCAGTGCTGGAGATTACGAAATTACTGTCCGCAGCACCGACGCCGGCGGGTTGAGCGTTACCAATACTTTGACAGTTCGCGTACGTGATAGCTTTCCACCAGAAATTGATGCGTTTGAAGTCGCTCAAGATTCAGCCAATCCTGATCAAGCTCTTTACACACTTCAATTTAGCGAAGATGTAAAAGGAGTTGATGCTAGCGATTTCATTTTAAGTAAGAGTGGCGACATTAATGCGCGTATTAGCGGCATCACCCAGGTCAATCCTAGCACTTATCAAATCAAGATTTCTGGCATTGAAGGCAATGGGCAGCTGCAACTCGACTTACGCAGCGAACATGGCATCACAGATCTTAGCGACCGTCTTTTAATTGGCGGTAGTCAAGGCCCCGCACTCAGCATTGGTAGTGATCAAACGCCAATTTTTGACTGGCTGGAAGCGAATGTACCGAATCGCGAGGGTGAGGGCACAGGTGACGGTAACGGCGACGGTATCCAAGATATCGAACAAGATGCCGTCAGCTCGCTCATTTGGAGTCAACAAGATGACATCGACCCAACCTATTTGACGGTTTGGAATGACCAAAATCTAA